>NZ_JACHXW010000001.1:0-465932 GCF_014192395.1 Paenibacillus endophyticus
AGAGAACCAAAAGAAAAGAACCTGCCGAGGGCTCAGTTGAAGCTTTACAAGCTGAATTAGAACGTTTGCGCATGGAAAACGCCTATTTAAAAAAGTTGAATGCCTTAGTTCAAAACAAGGAAAAATCACCAAACAAGACAAAGCGCAAGTAGTCTATGAATTAAGGCTCAAATTCCCGGTGATTGAATTGCTAAAGCTCGCTGAAGTCCCACGTAGCACCTTTTATTACTGGGTGAAACAGTTTGGGAAGCCAGACCCAGACGAAGAACTGAAACTCCTTATTCAATCCATATATGAGGAACATCAGGGATGTTATGGATATCGTCGTATTCGTGATGAACTAGTTAATCGGGACCACCGAGTTAATCATAAAAAAGTGCAACCTATCATGAAAGAATTAGATTTGAAATCTGTGGTACGTATGAAGAAATATCGTTCCTACAGAGGAACAGTAGGTAAAACTGCGCCTAACGTGCTGGATCGTAATTTTCAAGCAGATAGGCCAAATGAGAAGTGGGTTACCGATATTACGGAATTTAAGTTGTTTGGTGAAAAGCTGTATGTATCACCTGTTCTGGACTTGTTTAACGGCGAGATTATCACCTACACAATAGGGACTCGCCCTACCTATTCCTTAGTCTCTGAGATGCTAAATAAGGCCTTTAAACGCTTATCTGGCGAGGATGAACTCCTCCTGCATTCGGATCAAGGTTGGCACTATCAGATGAAGCAGTATCAACATGCTTTGAAGAAACAAGGAATTACCCAAAGCATGTCGCGCAAAGGGAATTGTTACGATAACTCGGTAATGGAAAACTTTTTTGGCATTATGAAGTCGGAGTTTCTTTATCTTAATGAGTTTGAAAGTGTAGATCACTTTAAGCAAGAACTAGAACGATACATTGATTACTACAATCACAAACGTATCAAGTCAAAATTAAAAGGCATGAGCCCGGTACAGTACCGAGCTCATGCCCAACAGGTTGAACAAAAAATATTTGTCTAACTTTAAGGGGTCACTTCATAATCGTTCTCAGCCTGCCTTTTTTATTCGGATCCCGTTAGGATGGATGACATTTCAAGCCGCACAGGCTTGTTCTTGTTCATTAAAAAAGTAAGCAGCGTAGTGCCTGATTTGAAAATAAGGTTTGTCCGTCCATTTTCCAGCTGCTCCTTGGCTGATACGGTCTTGGCTGCCAGCAAGCGGCTGTAAGTTTGCTCCATGATGACCGGATTCCATGTCGTAAGCCTCTGGACATAAAAAGCTTCAGGATTGTCCACATCAACTTCAAGAACAAAGGATAGCTGCATCGCGCTAAAGGTTAGGGTTTGAGGTAAAATTACCTCTTCGCCTATTTCTCCTTCAATAGGTGGTACACTATCTGATGCAGGAGCGTCCGTCATCGTGGCGATATCTGCAATCGTGACAGATTCGTTAGAAGCGGATAACGTCTGAACC
Source organism: Paenibacillus endophyticus (assembly GCF_014192395.1). Lineage (GTDB taxonomy): Bacteria > Bacillota > Bacilli > Paenibacillales > Paenibacillaceae > Pristimantibacillus > Pristimantibacillus endophyticus. The sequence goes on from NZ_JACHXW010000001.1 coordinate 1,460, forward strand.
TCATTGTTCGGAGTCGGCGATGAAGAAGGTACAGCACTCGCCTCTGGCGTTGCGGATGGCTGAATGGCTCCTTGATCCGTTGCGGTTGGCGTTGCAGATGGCTGGATAGCTCCTTGATCCGTTGCGGTTGGAGCAGCAGACGGCAACGGCGAGATCACCGATCCGTTCGCATCGCTGGCATCGTCCGGCAAAGTACCTTCTATAACGGTTCCATCTTCGAGCGGCTCCTCCTCTAGCGGAAGAACTGGCGCATCAGGCGCGCCTAACGTTTCTTGCAGCTTCACGAGCGAGAGGCTTATAAAGCCTTCTGCATACAGGTTGCCTTGCCGGAAAAAACCTTTGTACAGCGGTGCGCCGTCCGCGTCGAAGAGCGTACCTACGCCTTCGTATTTGCCATTTACGAACTTGCCGTCATAAACAACGCCTCCGGCGGCATTGAACGCTTGTCCGCTGCCATTCTGCACGCCATTCGCAAAAGAACCTACATAAACGGTTGAACCGGTTTCATTAAACAGACTGCCGGCACCATGGTAGCTGCCGAGCAGGAAAGCGCCGTCGTATTTCACGAAACCGGAAGGGAAATATTCCTTGGCGGGTCCTGAGAGCTTTCCGGCAAGAAAGTTTCCTTCGTACAGTAATACGCCATTGCCGTCAAATTGTTTGCCGGCTCCCTCGTAGATGCCATTGTTGAACTGGCCCTCGTAAAGCAATTTATCTTTGCCGCTATAAAGCTTGCCGTCCCCGCTAAATACGCCTTTCAAAAAAGCGCCTGAATAGATCATGCTGCCATCGGCGGCAAAGGCGGTACCGGCGCCTTCATAGGCTCCTGCTAGAAATAGTCCCTCGTACTTAGGCTGCCCATCGGGATAAAACAGTGTTCCTGCTCCGCTGTATTGGTCAGCTGCGAACGCTCCGCGGTATAATAGAATGCCTTCAGCGGTATAGAGCTCGCCAGCTCCTTCCATCATTCCTTTAGCAAAGTCTCCTTGATAACGGAGCTTGCCATCTGGAAAAAACAGCTTGCCGTTTCCGGTATATTGCCCATTCTCAAGCTGTCCTTTGAACAGCAGATTGCCATCGGCGTCCATGATGGAAGCTGGCCCCGTGAAGCCTTTGTCGGCTGCGGCGCTCGCTTCGAGCTGCGGCGTGCGCCCGAACCATTTGTTTATAAACGCCGGCGGACTAATAAAGCCAAAATAAACGATGAAAAGCGTAATAATCAATATGAGTGCTATGAGCTTCTTCGCAATGAAGTAACTGCCAACCCGCAAATAATTGTTAAGCGAGCGCAGCGGTCCGAATATGGCGGTAACCAGCCATCTGCGTATGACGGCAAGCGCACGCTTCGGTAGCGTCTTGGCGCGTTTGAGAGGGGCGATAATCTTCCGTTTAATCGGCTTTATAATGGGATTTAAAATTTGCTCAATCATATCATGGCACCTGTATCGTCATCTGTCCGGGATTGACGAACTGAATGACGCCTCCCCAGTTACACATGCATTTCGAAGTTTGATTGAGTGCGGGCATGTTCGCGACCAGCACGGTCGGGGAGCCCGGAGCCCATGGAGCGGCAGTGACTGGAATGCAAGGTTGGGGCGTGAGTGCTCCGAGTGCTGCAGCCGTAGCGGCTGCCACCATCGGGTTGGCCATTGAGTTGCATACGCCAAAAGGCATGATATTAACCATTGGCTTGTTATCCATGATGTTCGCGATCGGCATAGCCGTCAGAACACGGTTGGCAGGCAGCACGTTTAACGTTCCTGGAGCTGCTCCGAAGGAGCATTGCATCGTAGCTCCGCCGCATACAAGTTGTCCCATAAATTTCCTTTCCGTGAGTGGGCATTCAATAGCTGGCCCCTCCTATGTTCTACTATTTTAATAGTACTATAAGCCAATAGGACCATCAACAAAAACCTACTAAAATAGCTAACATTCGATGAATTATAACAAGTATACTGATGCGAAATGGCTAAACTTGTAGTACTATGGAAATAGTAGAATTTTGCAAGATGAAAGCGATGGTGCGCATGCGAAGGTCCACGTTGGGAATAGCTCTGCTGTTACTTATGGCAATCGGTCTCGGCTTTTGGCTGTATCCGAATGCCGATCACTTCCAAACTCCCCCGTATACAACAGAAAAACCACTTACTTATTTATCGAAAGTAGCTGCCGGACCAGAAGGGAGCACCATTGTTATTGGCGATTCCCGTCAAGAAATTGTAAGGATGAGCAGCGAGGGCTCTATTGAAGAGCTGGTAAGGCAGGACTCCAGTGATGGAAGCAGGCATGATTTTACGGAAATTGCGGTTGCTGCCGATGGCACTATTTATGTCCTGGATACGATATTGGATGGCTACGGTCTCTATGTCCAAGAGGAAAGAATCGTTAGCTATACGCCTGGCGATACGAAGGGAAAGCTTCTTTATACCTATAAGGGAAGCGGAACGAACAAGCGTGTCGGCCTGATCAAAGGACTTCAGGTTGCCGGCGACAGTATTTATTTCTACATAAATGAAAGCACAAGCGTCACTTTGAATCGATTGTCCGCAGCTGGAGGCAAGCCTGAGCAAACGCTGGCGTTCGAGTTGCCGGCAGATCGCTATCTGTCGGAGATTGTCGGCTATGAAGCGGGGCAAATCTATTATTCTACGAAGCGCGGGGCCATATTTAATGTGAAGGCGGACGGCGTTAGTGAAATGTCATACCCGCTTGAGGGAATGGACCGCACGCGCAAAAACTTTCCCGAAGGACTGCTGCTCGGAGAGAATGGGCGACTCTATTTCATTGACCGTTTCGTAAATGCAGTTTCAAGCATGAATGCGTCGGATTCCAGTGATTTAATTACGGTCATCGACGAAGCTGGCTTAAGTGCTTTGGCACCAAGCGCAGAAAGCCTCGACATCATGGATTTAACGCTTGATGCTGCGGGACGCATGGAGCTCATACTGGGCGACAGCAAAGTTACGATTAGCGAGGATAAGAGTCCGGCTCAGGTACTAATGAAGCTAACCTATGATCGAAGCACGATAGTGAAGGGCTGGGTGACGTGGCTGGGCGCCGCGGCGCTGCTCATCATCTTGATTTTTCTGATCAGGCTGCTCTACGTGTACGTGCTGAATCGCAGAATTTCTTTGTTTTTCAAACAGGTTTTCGCTATCGTACCTATCCTGATTGTCGCAATGATCCTATTATCGAATTTTATTTACAACAGCTTCTCCAGCAAAATGGAGGACGAGATGCAGAAGCAGCTTTCGCTGCTTGCGCGGAACGGACAAAATATAATTAACGGCGACCAGTTAAACCGTTTGACATCGCCCAATGACTATATGAGCAAGGACTATCAAACGATTCGAAGCAAGATGAATTTCTTGTTCGAAAGCGAGGATCCTGCCAACCGCAAAGGTCTGTACAGCACGCTTTACAGATATGAGAACGGTGAAATCTTCATTATCATGGACGATGATGACGGCGTAAACATGTATAAGCCGTTTCCTGTAAACGAGCTGAACCGGCTTGTCGTAGAGAACGGCGAGGTTGTGACGGATCGCTGGGAGGACGCGACAGGAAAGTGGCTCTATGCGATCGGGCCGATCTATGATTCCACGAACAAGATCGTAGGTGTCTATGAAACAGGCCGCGATGTCAACGTCTTATATCAATCCAATCAAACCATTTATAAGAGCATTATGCGCAATATTGGACTGATTAGCGTGGCGTTGATCGTGCTGGTACTCGCGGTTACCTATTACTTGTTGTCGTCGCTTCGTAAGCTTCGCAAAAGTGTGATGGAGATGGCAAGCGGAAATTGGGATGTAAGGGTGAATATTCGCTCGCAGGATGAGGTCGGTGATCTTGGCGAGCAATTCAACAGAATGGCCGTCCATATCCGGACTTACATTAAGGATATTACATCCTTTAGCGAGGCGTCGCACCGGTTCGTACCGCAGCAGATTTTCAAATACCTGGGTAAAAAGGGCATCACGGATATCCATCTTGGCGATCAGGTACAGCAGAATATGACCGTTATGGTGGCGAACATCCGCTCATTCCACCAGCTGTCCAAGCAGCTGTCTCCTAAAGAAAATTTTGATTTCATGAATGCGTTCCTCAAGCGTTTCAGCCCATTCGTGCGGACGGAGGAAGGCCTCATTAGCAAGTATCTGGGAGCAGGCTTCATGGCGCTTTTCCCAGCCCGCAATGAGGACGCCCTGCGTGCGGCGGTATCCATTCGCAGAGAACTTGTGTCTTATAACGAGAGCTTGAAGGCTTCAGGCTACGCTCCCGTCGATCTTGGCATGGCGATTCATAAGGGACCGCTGATGCTCGGCATCGTGGGCGAGGAGCAGCGCATGGAGGGCAACGTGATTTCGGATGATGTTAACATTACGGCAACGCTGGAGCGGATGTCGGATACGATGGGCGCATCGATTCTCGTAACGCGCACTTTCTTCGATCAGCTGCGCGCGCCTGAGCGCTTCCGTTTCCGTCAGCTTGGGCGGGTTCGGATCGAGGGCAAGGATGAGCCGATTGAGCTGATCGATGTGTACGAGGGCGATTCAGATATGGAGCGGGGCTTGAAGGACCGGACGAAAACGATGTTCGAGAAGGGCATTATGCTTTGCCAGGAGGGCCGTTTCTTCGACGCAAGGGAAACCTTTATCGAGGTTATCAAAATCAACCGTTTCGACAAAGCTGCAAAGTTGTATTTCTACCTTTGCGATGAATATTACCAGAAAGGCTCGACAGAGGGCTGGAATGGAACGCTGGCTGTTTAGTGCCAACATACAAGGGAGGCGGGCATATGCTTGTGGGACAAATTCGATTAAATCGCTTATCTACGGCAGAAGAAGCCGAGAAAATCGTTCATTTTTTATTATCGGATCATTCCTTTGACGATACACGCTATACGCCAGGCGAGTTGGTCCATTTCCATGAGCTTCCTTACCGAGCTTTAAAAGAAGAAATCTATTTCTGGTATGCAGAGGACGAGGACGGCAATATTATCGGAATTAATTGTGTCGCGGAAAACGAGCAAAAAACAGGCGGCTATAGCTGGGATTATATGGTCGTCCATCATGATTACCGCAAGGTAGGCGTCGCAGCCATGCTGATGGAGCAAATGTATGACTTTTTGAAAGCGAAGCAAGCCAGATATTTGGTCACTTATACATGCGATTTGCCGGAGTATAACCGGATTCGTCAGGTTTTTGAGAAAAGTGGATTTACACTAGTCGGCAGATGCCCGGATTATTACTACGAAGGGGAAGACCGGTTAATCTATCATCGAAAGCTGGTTTAAAGGGAAATGAACATAGAAAGAATATTGCGTGCAATCGGCGCCCGTCCTGAAGATCAGCGTAAGCTGCTTATGATGGCGCCTGTTTTTTTTATTTGCGGCATATCGGAGATGCTCAATTACAACGGGTTTATGACACTTTTCAATCAACGGTTCGGTAGCGAATACTTGCCCTATGTCTACGCAGCGGAAGCGGTTATTTTGCCGCTAGAGGCGTGGCTGCTGTCCTGGCTGGCGGCAAAGCTGCCCAAACCAAAGCTGATGCGGGTATTGTATGGCATTTTGCTCGGCATTGTGCTGTTTAACGCCACAGTACTGTTAGTGCTGCAAGGCTTTGGGCTGGAGGCAAGAGCCTACTACCCGATTCTGTTCATCGCTTCGAGCTTCGTTGTGCGGCAGCAGACGCTGCTGCTATGGAGCCTTGCTGTAGACTTATGCTCCACGCAGCAGGCGAAGCGGCTGATGCCAGTGTTCGTGGGTTCCGCCACGCTTGGCGGAGTAGCAGCTGGCTTGCTCGCTCAGCTCATTAGCTTAGCTTTCGGGCCTGAAGTCGTGTATGCAGCGGGAGGGCTGCTGCTGCTTGCGGCTATGCCTAATTACCGCAAAGTTATCAATCGTTATTTGGTTCCTCTATCTATTAAAATGGAGGCTAACGCGCAGGAAGAGGAGCCTGTCACAACTACCGCCGTGTTCAAGCACGCGCTCAGGTCTCCTTTTCTGCTGACTGTCATCCTGCTGATGACGCTCATGCCGGCGCTGTATTTCCTCATGGAATACGAGTTTCTGAATGTAACCAAGCTGTCTTTCCCGAGCGAGCAGGCCTTTAGCCGCTTCTTCGGAATGATTACGATGGTATTGTTCGTGCTTGCGTTCCTGCTGCAAATCGTATCCGGAAAACTGATGGCGCGGCTTGGCGCGAGCCAGATGCTCACGGCCATTTCCGGCGTATATGTGCTCTCCTTTGCAGCTGCTTTGTTTTTCGTAGGCGGCACGGCGGCTTTGCCGATTATATCGGTCGGCTACATGCTGCTGTATTTGCTTTTGTATTACTCTGCAGAGCCGTCGTACCAGCTGTTCTACAAGACGCTTCCGCTTGCGCAGCGCGACAGCTACCGTTATGCAGCCCAAGGCATTGCGGCATCAGCCGGGATCATGATCGGGGCGGGGCTTCAGTTTCTGCATTCGGGCTTCGGCTTATCCTGGACGGTGCTATCCTTTGTCGGATTTGCGGGAGCAGTACTGCTTTTCGTGCTGGCGTGGTTCGGCAGAAGGTTTTATATGCGCGAGCTTGTGAGCAGCGTGCAAACGATCGGCGAGCAGGATTTGGCCGAGCAATTCGATGAATTCGGCCGGAACGATGCAGCGATTGCCGAGGTTAAAAAGATGCTAAAGCTGCCGGCTGACTCAGCGAAAGAGATCGCGTTGCAGATTTTGGCAAGGCTGCAAAACCCGAATGACGTTCCCGAATTGCTGGAGCTTATCGACAATCCGAATCCGCGTATTAGGGTCGCTGCGGTAAGGGCTATGAATTTGGAGAGTGCCGACCTGCATGCAATGGTCAAGGTTGCGGCATTTCTCGAGGATCCAGACGATGAGATGCGCGCGGAAGGCGTCAGGCAAATCGGCAGAATGAAGCATATGGAGCATCAGGCGTTTTTCTTCCTGCGTCAAAAGCTGCTCGATCACCATCCGAGCGTCGTCGCGGAAGCCGTCAAAGCGATGTATTCCTTTAATAATGCCCCAAGCCTTGAAGCCTGCGCGGAGGTGATTGACCGGATTTTGGATGAAGGCGGAGAATCGTCTGTTTATATTTGCCGTGTCATTGCGGAGCTGGAGCTTCGAAACTTCATTCCTAAGGTCGAACGGCTGGCTGAAGAGGCGCATCCTGCAGCAAGGGTAGCGGCAATTGATTGTCTTGGACGGCTGCAGGTCGTCACGATTATTCCCATGCTGCTCGAAAAGCTGCCGCTTATGGACCAGGAAATGCTGAGAACGGCGACGCAGAGCTTTATCGCCATGGGGAATGGCGCGGTTCGGCCGCTGCTCGACAGCTTGCCGGACTCCCCGCCGAAGCACTGGAATTCAGCGATGTCTGCTCTCTCTATGCTGCTGCCGGACGATCAGGTTCGTACGGTGCTTACCGATGAGGCGCTAAAGCGGCTTAGCCAGCTGGAAGCGGCCTTAGGTTATTCCGCTTCGCTTCAGCGACTCGGTCAATCCGAGCTTGCGGAACTTGCACTGCGGCGCTGGCGCGAGGTTCGCACCTTTATTATTGAAGGGGTATGGGCTGTATTGACGAAGCTTGCGGACGAACAGGTCGTCGATGCGATCAGGCGTGCCGCAGCCGATGAGGATGAAGAAATCCGCAGCAATGCGTGGGAAGTATTGGCGGAAGGAATGGGCGAACGGCGACTTTCCCAGTACCTGCTCACCGTCCTTGAACGCGGGGAAGAAGGCATAGCCGTCGATTCGGATTCCGATGCAATCACGCAATTGGAGAATGCAAAGCAAGGCAATGATGATTGGTGGCGGGAGATTGCCGCTGCGGCTTTAGTAGAGGAGGAAACACAAGTGGGAAGCGAACAGCAGATGATGAGCCGCTTGAATAAGGTTATCTTTCTTCGGCAGGTTCCTTATTTCGCTGATCTGTCGCTGGAGGAGCTTGGCTTGATCGCTAATATTGCGGAGGAGCATATTTGCCTGGACGGAGAGAACCTGCTGGAGCGAGGGGAGCCGAATCCGGCCATGTACGTCATCGTTGACGGCAATATTGAGCTAACGAGCATCTCGGCAGCCGGCTGGGAAGGAACGATCGGCGTACTGGGCACTGGAGACGTTTGCGGCGTAACATCTGCGCTCGACAATACGGCTTCGACCGTAACGGCGCAGTCCTTGCTCGGCGACGTCAAGATGCTGAAGCTTCTCGGCGAAAACGTTTCTAGGCTCATACGGCTGTATCCGGAGATCGGAATTGGCTTGCTTCGCGCATCGTTTGCCCGCATCAGGCTGCTTGAAGAAATGATGATGCGAATTGATTCTTAGCAGGAAAGCATGCTTTCCGGTTGCAAGCATTCGTCAGATTGCATATAATATAGATTATTGTTTCATATTCGCAGCAAAGCAATGATGGAGAAGAGTAAGCAGTACTTTCGTACAGGGAGAAGACGCCGTTGATTGAGAGCGTCTTTACGGAAACAGGCTGCCGAAGATTCACTCCGGAGCAGACGCCTGAAACGCCGCAAGCGGCTTGCCGCACGGCGCGAGTAGGGAGTGTCCGGTTCCCGCCGTTATGGGGCTAAGGGATAACAATCCGCTTTAGCAGTCAAGCGTTGACCGAATGAGGTTAATGGCGATGGCGCGAGCGTTGTCCGAATTAGGGTGGTACCACGGTTCTTTCGTCCCTTCAGGGAGAGAGGGCCTTTTTTTGTGTCAAGAAATAGGGATGAAGACATGGAGGCGAAGAATAATGAAGGAAAGATTGGATGGATTGCGCGTCGAAGCGCTTCAGGAGCTTCAGCAAGTGAACACTCCGCAGCAGCTTAACGATTTGCGCGTAAAGTATTTGGGCAAAAAAGGCGCTTTGACTGAAATATTGCGGGGGATGGGCGGACTGAGCGCCGAAGAGCGCCCGGTTATCGGCCAGGTAGCGAATGATGTTCGCGCTGCGATCGAAACGGTTATTGACGAGAAGCAGGAAGCGTTCCAGCAAGCCGAAACCAATAATCGCTTGTTGGCGGAAACCCTTGATGTTACCCTTCCCGGCAAGCAGCTGCCGACAGGCTCCGTGCATCCACTCAATAAAGTGGCGCAGGAGATTGAGGATGTATTTATCGGCCTAGGGTACACGATAGCCGAAGGACCAGAGGTTGAAGAGGATTATTATAATTTCGAAGCGTTAAACCTGCCCAAGAACCACCCGGCTCGCGATATGCAGGATTCCTTCTACGTGACCGACGACATTCTGATGCGTACGCATACATCACCGGTACAGGTTCGCACGATGAAGGCGATGAACGGCCAGACGCCGGTTAAGGTTATTTGCCCAGGCAAGGTATACCGCCGCGATGACGACGACGCGACGCATTCATTCCAGTTCAACCAAATCGAAGGACTCGTCATCGGCAAAAACATCCGGATGAGCGATTTGAAGGGTACGCTGCTGCAATTCGTGCAGCAAATGTTTGGCTCGCAAGCGCAAATCAGGCTTCGTCCAAGCTTCTTTCCGTTCACGGAGCCTAGCGCCGAGGTTGATGTTACCTGCGTGCAATGCGGCGGCAAAGGCTGCCGGATGTGCAAGCAAACGGGCTGGCTTGAAATTCTTGGCTGCGGCATGGTTCACCCGCGAGTGCTTGAGATGGGCGGCTATGATCCAGAAGAGGTTAGCGGCTTTGCGTTCGGTATGGGCGTTGAGCGTATCGCGCTATTGAAATACGGCATTGACGATATTCGTCATTTCTATACGAACGACCTGCGGTTCTTAAGTCAATTCGCAAGAATGTAGCAATGAGAGAAAGGATGATAACAAATGAATGTATCCTATAATTGGTTAAACGAATATATCGACCTGTCCGGCTTCACAGGGCAGGAGCTGGCGGAGAAGATGACGCGCGGCGGCATCGAAATCGACGTTGTCGAATCCCGCAATAAAGGCGTGAACGGCGTCGTTGTCGGCTATGTGAAATCGAAGGAAAAGCACCCGGATGCCGATAAATTGAACGTATGCAAGGTGGATGTGGGTACAGGCGAGGAGCTGCAGATCGTATGCGGCGCCAAAAACGTTGATGCAGGCCAGCTCGTTCCTGTTGCCGTTATCGGCGCGGTACTGCCAGGCGATTTCAAGATCAAGCGCGCTAAGCTGCGCGGCGTAGAGTCGCAAGGCATGATCTGCTCGGCAAAGGAGCTCGGATTGAATGAGAAGCTTCTGCCGAAGGAGCAGCAGGAAGGCATTCTCGTCCTGCCGGAATCGGCCAAAATCGGAACGCCTATTGGCGATGTGCTTGGCATTAACGATGAGGTGCTTGAGCTTGATTTGACGCCTAATCGCTCAGACTGCCTTAGCATGCTGGGTGTAGCCTATGAGATCGGCGCATTGACCGGTCGCGAGGTTCGCCTTCCGAATGCCAATATTAATCATACGACAGTACGTACGGACAGCTTGGTATCGGTGAGCATCAGCGCGCCAGAGCAATGCTCGCACTATTCCACACGTTACATTAAAGGCGTAAAGATTGCGGCATCGCCGCTATGGCTGCAGAACCGTCTGATGGCTGCAGGCGTTCGCCCTATCAATAACGTCGTGGATGTGACCAACTTCGTGATGCTGGAATATGGCCAGCCGCTGCATGCATTCGATGCGGATCGTTTGCCAGGCGGTCGTATTGATGTCCGGCTTGCGAAATCGGGGGAAACCTTGGTAACGTTGGATGATCAGGAGCGCAAGCTTGAGCCTCATATGCTCGTTATTACTGACGGAGCACAGCCGATTGCCCTGGCAGGCGTGATGGGCGGAGCTAGCACGGAGGTAACGGGCGAGACGGTTAATATATTGCTGGAATCGGCGAAATTCGATGGCGGTACGGTACGCAAAACATCCCGTCAGCTCGGCCTTCGTTCGGAATCAAGCATCCGCTTCGAGAAAGAGGTTGACCCTGCGCGCGTTATTCCGGCGCTGGATCGTGCCGCTGCACTTATTGCCGAGCTCGCGCAAGGCTTAGTCACGGAAGGAATCGTAGAGGCTGCGTCAGCGGAAGCGAAGCCGGCCAAAGTAGCGGTATCGCTGGACAAAATCAATGGCTACCTTGGAACGGAACTATCCCGTCTAGAGGTACAAACGATATTCGGGCGTTTGCACTTTGAGTATGAGCTGTCTGACAGCAATGTGTTTACCGTGAACGTGCCATCGCGCAGAGGCGATATTACACGTGCGGTTGATCTCATCGAGGAAGTCGCTCGTCTCCACGGCTATGATGAAATTCCGACAACATTGATTCACGGTGACGTGGTACCTGGTTCTTTGACGAAGCCGCAGACGATCCGCCGCGAGCTGCGCAAGCGTCTATCGGATGCGGGAATGCATGAAGTGGTCAGCTATTCCTTCACGGGTCCTGAGCGTACAAAGCTTTTCCCGGCACTTGCTGATCAAGCTAAGCCCGTTAAGCTCGCAATGCCAATGAGCGAAGACCGAAGCGTACTGCGTACGACGCTGATTGCACAGCTGCTGGAAACAGCCGCTTATAATCGCAATCGCAAAAATGAATCCGCTTTGTTGTTTGAAATCGGCAGCGTATTCCATACCGATGAAGCTCAGCTTACGCGTTTGCCGCAGGAGAAGCACCGTTTTGCAGCGCTGCTTACAGGCAATCGCTCGGACGCGCAGTGGAACGCGAAGGCTGCTCAGGTAGATTTCTATGATGCAAAAGGCATCCTTGAGACGGTATTTGCAGTGCTTGGCTTAACGGCAAGCGTATCTTATGAGGCGGCGCAGCCGGAGCATTTCCACCCTGGCAGAACGGCAGCCGTCATTCTTCATACGCCGAAAGGCAACGAGGTTATCGGCTATGTGGGTCAATTGCATCCTGCCCTTCAACTGGAAGCTGATCTCGCGGACACCTACGTGCTTGAAATCGGACTTGATCTTGTTTACGATCTAGCAGATTCCGCGATTGCTTATAAGGTGCTTCCTCGTTATCCGTCTATGCAGCGTGATATTGCAGTCGTGGTGGATCATGAGGTAGCCGCTGCCAAGCTGACAGGCGTCGCATGGGATATTGCCGGCGAATTGCTGGAGTCGGTTCGCATCTTTGACGTCTTCACGGGAGAGAAGCTTGGCGCGGGCAAAAAGAGTGTAGCGCTGTCCCTCGTGTACCGTCATGGTGAGCGCACGCTGACCGATGAAGAGGTAACAGAGTTGCACGGCAAGGTCGTTTTACAATTAGAACAATCTTTTGCTGCTGAATTGCGCAAGTAGGCAGGAAACCTTTAAAGCCGCATCGAAATAGTTCCTAGTGAGCTAATGATGCGGCTTTTTTCCTTTTGAACATGAGGCATAACGCACGATGCAGGTCGATTTATGCCTTTCATTCACCGCGAAAAGAAAGCAGCTCCTTTATCTGGACGATAGACGTCTATGCTTGCTCTACTTGGACAATAGGAGGATTCGCCTTAATGGATGCTGAACAAACGGTAGTTACGGTTGATATATATGGAGTTCAATATAAATTAAAAGGTCATTCCAATGTGGAATATATGAAGAGAGTTGCAACAGCGATAGACGAGAGCATGAAGAAGCTGGCAAAAGGATATCCACGCCTCGATATGCCAAAGCTTGCGGTGCTCTCCGCGGTTCAAATTACGGAGGAAGTGTTCCGGCTTCGTCGTGATAACGTTCGGCTTCTGGAGGAGGAAGCGAAGCTGAACCTGCTCATTCGAGAGCTGGAGCAGATCAGCGAGCAGGCCGTGGCTCTGAAGGCGGAGCTTGCAGAGACGAAGCGCATGGCGAGCGAGCAGCTGCAGCAAGCGAAGGACGCGGCGGAGGCCGAGCTGGCCGAAATGCTGGCGCTGGCAACGGAGCAGGCTGCCGCGGAGAAAGCCGCCGCTGCCGAGGCGATGCAGCAGCAGGAGGCTGCTCTTGCATTGTTGACACAAGAGCATGCGGAGCAGCTTGCCGAGCTGCGGACGAAGAAGGACGAGCAGTTGGCCCAGATTCAGTCTAAAAAGGATTCAGAGCTGAATGATCTGAAACGGACGCTGGAAGCGCAGCTGTCTGAGGTGCGAAGCACGAAGGATGCGGAGCTTGCGAGGCAGAAAAGCCATCTTCAGCTGGAGCTTGCCGCATTGCAAAGCCAGAAGGAATCGGAGCTAGCAGAGCTGCAAAGCCAAAAAGAGACGGAACTATCAGAGCTGCAAAGCCAAAAAGAGACTGAGCTAGCAGAGCTGCAAAGCATGAAGGAATTAGAGCTGGAGGAGCTGCAAGGTCAGCGAGAAGCCGAGCTTGCTGAGCTGAAAAGGGTAACGGAAGCTGAGATTTATGAGCTGAAGGAAGCGAAAGCTAGCTTGCAGCAGGAGCTTGAGCTGGAGAAGGACATCCAGCTCTCAGAGCTTGAAAGCATGAAGGATAATGAACTCAGAGCGCTGCGCGAGGAAAAAGACGAGCAGCTAAGCACGTTGACAACAGCGCATGAAGCAGCTCTTCAAGCGGCAATCGGAGAGAAGGAGCAGCTGCTCGCCGAGCTCGCGGAGGGCTGGCAATCCAAGTGGGATGAGCGGGAGCTAAGCTGGCTTGCTCATGCGGAATCATCGCAATTGGAGCTGGCGCGTCTCAGCGAGGAGCGGGAGCAGGCTTGGAGGGCTGAAGCCGCAAAAGCGGAGCAGGCATTCCGTGCAGACCTGGAGCGCCGCAGAAACGGTTGGCTGGAAGAGCGAAGCAGGCTGCAGACGCAGATTGCAGAGCTCCAGCAAGGTTGGACGGCAGACAAGGATACGCTCGGAGCGCGCATAACGGAGGCAGAGGAGCAAATCGTTCAGGCGATGGAGCAGGAAGAAGCGTCCCGAACCTCATACGCGGAGCTGGAGATGCGATTAGGAGATAAAGAAACCGAATTGCAGCTTGCTCAAAGCGAGTTTGCAGAGACGGCCTTGCAGGTTGAAGAACTGCGCGAAAGCCTTGCTGTGGCGGCTGCTCAGGTCCAAGAGCTTGAACAGAAGCTTGTCCATGAACGCAGCCATGTCTCTGCTGCGGATAAGCGGGCCTCGGACTTGCAGCAGCGTCTGAAGGATGCTCTGGAGCGCGAGCAGCAGCAAGGACAGGAGCTGGTACAGCTTGAAGAGCTGAAAAAACAGCTAGAGGAACAGGTGCTTCAGCTTCAGCTTGAGTTAGAGGAGAAGGCGCTTGGCGAGCAGGTGCAAAGGGACGAGCAGAGAACTCTACTGCGCACCGAGCTTGAGAATCAGCGCGACCTGCTGCAAGCAGAGCATGAACAGCAGCTGGCTGCGATGGAGGAAGAGAAGCGCGAGCTGGCTAGAACGCTGCGCTTGGAACACGAGGAGCAGCTTAGAATCGTCGAGGCAGAAAGCGATGAGCTGTTCAAGCAGCTATCCGCTGAGAGCAACGAGCGCTATGAACAGCTTGCTGCAGAGCGCGACGCTCGCCTTGCCTCATTGGCGGAAGAGCATGAAGCCAAGCAGAATCAACTTGTTAATCGCCACGAGGAGCAGTTGCTGGAGCAAGAAATGCAAAACGAGGAACAGCGTAAACAGCTATCTCTTGCATTTGAGAGACAGCTTCAGCAGAAGGATGCCGATCAGGCCGAGCAAGGCAGGAAGCTGATTGAACAGCTGGAAGAACAGCTTCTCGAGCAAGCGCTGCAGCAAGAGGAGCAAGTGAAACAGCTTGCTCGCGAGCATGACGAGCAGCTAAGGCAGAAGAATGCTGAATTCGAAGGTCAGTACAAGCAGCTTGCCAACCAATATGAAGAGCAGCTTCTCGAGCAAGCGCTGCAGCAGGAGGAGCAGGTGAAGCAGCTTGCTCGCGAGCATGACGAGCAGCTAAGGCAGAAGAGCGCTGAGTATGAAGGTCAGAATAAGCAGCTTGCCAATCAATATGAAGAGCAGCTCCTGGAGCAAGCGCTGCAGCAGGAGGAGCAGGTGAAACAGCTTGCTCGCGAGCATGACGAGCAGCTAGGGCAGAAGAGCGCTGAGTATGAAGGTCAGAATAAGCAGCTTGCCAATCAATATGAAGAGCAGCTAGGGCAGAATAGTGCCGAGTTCGAAGCTCAGCAGAAGCAGCTTGTTACTCAATATGAAGAGCAGCTTCTCGAGCAAGCGTTGCAGCAAGAGGAGCACGTGAATCAGCTTATTCGCGAGCATGAGAAGCAGAACAAACAGCTGGCTGACGAGTACGAGCAGAAGGCCAAAGCTTACGCGGCACAACAGTCAGCCCGCTCCGAGCAGCTGGTTGACCAATATGAGGAACGATACATTGCGCTTGCTGCCAAACAGGAGGAAGAGCGGGCCTTGCTGTTACAAGAGCAGGAAGAACGCATTCTTCAATTGGAGTCTGAGCAAGACGAGCATCTTAAGCAGTTGGCAGCAAACCAAGAGGAGCTGCTTCTGCAGCAGCAGCATGATTACGAGAGAATGCTTCAGAAGCTGCAGGCGCAGTTGGACCAAATCGAGCAAATCGCGGCTTCCGCAGCCCATGTGGAGCAATCCATGAAGACGGAGATGGAGCAGATGCAGCTTAGAGAGCAGGAGCTTACCGAGCAGCTTGAATGGACGGCTGCCAGGGAGCGGATTGCTGCACAGCAGCTTGAAGCAGCTTCGGCTCGCGAACGCGAGCTTAGCAGCCAATTGCAAGACCAGCAGCAATTCGCGGAGCTGGCCGCAGCTGAAGCTGATCGGCTTGCGCGCGAGAAGCAATCGCGTGAAGCGGAGGAGAGCGCCATGCGCGAGCGGCTTGAGCTGGCCATGCAAGAGGCTGCAGCAGCCACTGAGCTCAAAGAGGAGCTAAGCGAGCATGCACTGAAGCTTGCCAGAGAGCGTGAAGCGGCTGCCAGCGCACTGGAGTCACTCTCCTTTGAGCGGGATGAAGCAACCCGCTCTGCTGAGAAGCTTGCAGAAGATCATGCCGACTTGCAGGAACAGCACCATAAGTTGAAAAACGAGTATTCGAAGCTGCAGACGGAATATAATGAGTGGATTGAGCTCATAGAGCATAGCTAACCGTTCATTTGGCAAACGTTGAAATATAAACGAGGCAGTCTCAAAAGCCGGTAATAAAAGCAGGAAATAGAAATTTTAGTTTCCACTCGTTAAATCATATAAGGTTAAAAACCCTTCAGCTCCACTTTTATAGTGGTGCTGAAGGGTTTTTGCGTTTGTTATGCGATTGGCAGACATGCTGGTGTGTTTCGGACTGTCCCTGTTTTGAATCAAGGAAAAGCTGCATCAACCATAAGAAACGATAGTGCCTGTTGGTCCGCCAGCAGGCAAGCTCGCTAACCGGATCAGGTCAGGCGTCACAACGGCAGGATCTTTGCCTGTCGCATGCATTTCTGAGCGAAGCGTACCTGGATTATAGAGGTTGGCTAGAATACCGTGCTCATGCTCCTCGCCCGCGAGCGTGCGCGTCAAAGATTCTAATCCAGCCTTGGCTGCGCTGTAAGCGGCATAGCCGCCAGCGCCGCTCCACGATAGTCCCGAAGTTATATTGATAATGCGCCCGTATTTTGCTTTGCGCATAGCTGGCAGTACGGCTTTCGTCAACAAAAAGGGACCTGTTAGATTGGTTGCGATTTGGTTTTGCCATTCTTCGGAGGTAAGCTCGAGAACGGTACCGGATTCGAATACCGCAGCGTTGTTCAGCAGAATATCGATGCGTCCGAAATGTTCGATGACAGCTGCGACGGTATCCTGCACCTGCTGCTCCTCCGCAACATCCGTTTGCAAAATGAGCGCTTCCTTCTGAGACTTTGCCTTAACGAGTGCTGCCGTCTCTTCTAATTTGGATAAGCGCCTTCCCAACAATACGACCTCCGCGCCAGCGGCTGCAAAAGAAATCGATGCAGCGCGCCCCAGCCCGCTTCCAGCTCCGCTAATGATGGCGACTCGATTGTGTAGGTTGCCCATCACCATTCCTCCATTCGCTGTTCATTTGTGAATATCTTATCAGAGGTGAAGCCGCAGGGAAAGAGCAATCATGATCGGAATGCGAGGCCTGGCTTGAATCTAAAATTATTGCACCAAAAGGTAAAAACAAAGTGTACCCTTTGCAATTGTATAATGAGCATGGGTCAAAAATGAAAGCGGTTGCAAATTGACGAGAGAAAGGGTGCGGAAGAATGAATCAAACGATTCAACGAAGATGGGGAAAAAAGATGTTGTCAATGGTGCTTGCCGGGGTCCTCGTGACCAGCGTGTCAGCACATGCCGGAACGCCTGTCTATGCGGCGGAAAGTATTGTTTTTAAAACACAGGTCGGAGGGGTCTTCAACGGGATGCCGTTGTTTGATGGCAATCCGGAACACTTGGACGCTTATGTGGATACTTATTTCGAGTATACGGGTCTAGAGGGTCCGGCGGTTTATGTGACGGGCTCCCGCAATCATTACACGCTCACCCAAGGAGCAAATGCGGGAAAAGTCATTCCTGGCGCGTTGGCTGCCGCGGATAACGTGCAAGGCGTATCAACCGACTTTCCAGCTTTGGTCGGAATGGGACAAACCTGGAATAAGGAGCTGCTTGCCAATATTGGCAAGGTGATGGGGAACGAAAAAATCAGCTTGCTCAAAGTAAAGCAGGGTGAATCCAACATTCATGGCGGCGCCAATGCATCTGCGACGGTTGCCTTTACGGTCGTCAGCGATATGCGGATCAACCCATTGAGTGGGCGGTTTGACGAAGGCTACTCCGAGGATCCGTATATGGCCGGGACACTCATTGACGAGATGGCGTCTGGACTAAGCGGTATCGACCAGCCAGCCAGCGAAGACGGCTTCTGGATGCGTGCAGCTGTAGGCACGAAACATTATTCAGTATATAATGCGCAGTGGTTCCGCGAGAGCGCGAACAACAGCGCTGGGGCAAGAGCCATGTTTGAGTACCAAACGCGGAGTCCGCTCAAAGGGTTGGAATCTGGCGCTATTGCGGGCGTTATGACATCGTTTGGACGTACGAACGGTATTCCCAACATACTTTCGCCGCTGCAGCTTCATGCAAATGATTTCTCCAAATACGGGGCTTACAGCTCGCCTGACTTTAACGGCGACGCCCACGTTTCGAGCTCCGGCAACCTTAGCAACGGCTATGATGCGAACTATGCAGTAGACCGTACCCATGCGACTGTGCTTATGGCGCTCGCTGAAGCGAATGCCGGCCGTCCGTCAGGGACGACGCCTGCGGATGTTCCTGATCTTGTTGCGCTCGTGAACAAGGGCGAGTATGGCATAACTGCCGATGATCTCATCAAAGCTGCGAGATCGCATGTGAACCAGATGGTGCGCGTGGGCATTTTTAACGAGGTGGATGAGAACGGCATTCCGAAGTTTTATCCATTTGCCCAAGACGCTAAAGACGTGCGTACGGCAGCAGCAGCAACCTATAGCTTGCCGGAACATCAGGAAGTTGCGCTGCAAGCGGCACAAGAAAGCATCGTGTTGCTCAAAAATGACGGCGTGCTGCCGCTCGCGAAAAATAAAAATGCGGCCGTGTCCGGTGTGTATGCGGATGCGAGGTTCAAAACGACATATTCGGTAGGCACGACGCCTACGCTTCCGCAATCGGGAATCTCACCGTTGCTGGCGATCATCAATGCGAACGGCGCGAACCATGTCTCGTATGAACCAGCAGGCAAAGTCATAGCTCTTACGGCTATGGGCAATAATCAGACGGTTACGGCCAACGTATATGACCCGGCTGTTACCGCAAGCGGTGCTCAGCTTATCACGACGGCTGATCCGGTGAATCCAGCTGATACAGCCCAATTGTTCGAGGTATTCGATTGGGGTCAGGAAGGCTCCAGCTTGCTCTCGCTCAAAAACAACCGCTGGGTGACTTCACCGACCGCGAACAATGCGGTTGTAGGCAATACGGATGCTACAAGATTGAACTTGACTGATAATGACTGGGATCTTGCGGCTATGCTTGGCAATACGAGCGCGATTCCGCCAAGGCTTCGCATTGAAAACAACGAGGATCAGACGATCTCCCTCGTAGCGAACGGATACAGAAGCGGCTTCTCCGGCGACTTCACGAACTGGTATTACTCGAATGGCCGTTTCATTACGGCAGGCGCGGACGCTAAGCTGAAGGCAGCGTCAGCGGTGCTCGGCAATGCCGCGAACGCAGCTGTTCGCAGCGCAGACGTGAAATTCAAGGAAACCGTAGTGAAGGAAGTTGGCGAGGATACGGTTGCACGTGCAGCGATTGACGATTACGCTGTCGTATTCGTCGGCGCAGTTCCGCGCCATAGCGCGGGCGAAGGCAATGACCGCTCGAGCCTGTACATGGGTGATGCCGATTATGAACTGGTTGATAAGGTATCGGCTGCTTTCGCGGCAAAAGGCAAAAAAACGGTTGTTGTGGTGAAAAGCAGCTTCCCGGTAGGCATTGAAGAAATTCAAAACAATACGAATGTTGCGGCTATCGTATATCAGCCTTATGGCGGCCAATATGATTCGCAAGCGCTGGCACAAGTATTATACGGCGACTATGCGCCAACAGGCCGTTTGACCTCTACCTGGTATGCCGATATGTCAGCATTCCCGGCTATTCATAAATATGTCGTTCCAGAAGGAAACAAAACCGCTTCTCTAGCAACAATTGATCCGAGGTTTACGCTTGACATGACGAATGCTGATCCAATCGAGTCCAAGCTTACCTATATGTATACAGATGCGCAGGTTACGTATCCATTTGGATTCGGTCTTTCTTACAGCTCATTCTCATACAGTGATTTCGCTGCTCCAGTGAGCGCAAATGGGGATGATACATTTACCGTTTCCGTTAAGGTGAAAAACGAAGGCAGCGTGGATACTTCTGAAGTCGTTCAGCTGTATATTAAAAACAAGCAATCCGCTTATGGCGACTCCGCTCCCAAGCAGCAGCTTGTCGGCTTTGAGAAAGTTCATTTGGCTGCTGGAGAGAGCCGTACCGTTACATTGACGGTTGACGCAAGCGACTTTGGTATTTGGGATGTGAACCAAAATAGCTTCGTTGTTGAAAATGGCGTTTATTCATTACTGACAGGGTCTTCCTCCCAAGATATCCACGGCGAGAAGACGATTCAAATCAGTGGCGAAGACATTGCTGCTCTGAAGGTTTATGTTCCGTTTAATGTGTTTGACCATTCCTTTGTCTCGAATGAGGTTATCTATCACGAGGTGTCCAAAGAGCGTACGGCACAAAACCTGAAAGCGAAAAATGTCGTAGGCGGCTATTATGCGGTTAGATCCAAGCAAAATGGCTCATACGTTGCCATTCCTAATGTAGATATGACAGGAGCATTGCGCGTGAGCGCATCCGTTGCATCCGATGCTGCAGGCGGTATTATAACATTGCATGCGGACTCCCCTAGCAGCGCGCCGATCGCAATGATTGAGGTTCCAGCCACACAGCCTCGATCCTATACGATTGCAAATGCAGCCGTTCCGGTAACAGAGCTTGGTTATGTTGACGTTCATTCAGATTTGAGCAACACAAGCTTGAAGGGCAAGCATAATCTTTATGTCGTATTCAAATCGGCTGACCTACGTATCGACAGCTTGGCATTCGAGAGCGAAGCCGCTGTCAGCACAGCCAGCCAACTCACAGCAGGGCAAGTAAATCCTATTATTGTAATTAAAAGCGACAACGCTCCTTTTGCGAGTGCGGCTTCTAACACCGATAACTGGAGCTTTGATGCAGCAGCAAGCGGACTTGCGCTGGCTTCTGTTCAAGTAAATGAATCAGGCACAGAAGCAGCGCTTCAGCTCAATGGAACAGCGAAAGCTGCATCGATCAGCATGCAAGCAAAAGCTGCTGCGTTTAACGGCAATGTAACGGACAGCAATAAGCTGACTGTTGCGATTGAAGCAGCTCCAACAAATGGCGGAGGAGGCGCCCCGGTCACGGCAACGCCAGCCGTGTCGGTTACGCCCGCGAGCGCTGCTGATATTGCGAAAGTGAACAATGTTAAAGCAGATGGCGTTATCGTAGCTTCAGCGCCGGTAAGCATCAAAGTCAACCAAGTGAACGGCTCCTATGCAACAGCGACTGTTACCGTAGAGAAAGAAGCCGGCAAAAAGGTGACGGCGCTCGCTTTGGTTGCCGATGACGGCACGCTGACACCGGTGCCTGGCAAGCTGACGACGGATGCAAATGGGAAGACTGTCATTAAAGCGCTCGTTTCTAAGAGCGGCACCTATGTAGCCATTTCTTCCGAGCGCGAGTTCACCGATGTGGCTGCAAGTGCATGGTACGCCAGTGAGATCGCGAAGGCGAACAGCCTGCTGCTAATCAATGGCGTGACGACTTCGACGATGCAGCCGAGTGCTCCTACCACAAAAGCACAAACGCTAATGGTTGCGCTTAACGTGCTCGGCATAGCTCCAATTACAAGCACTTCCGATACGAAATGGTATGATGCGGTTGTGAGAGCGGCGGTCCAGCTTAAGCTGGTAGATTATTCTACTCTGGCATCCGATACGCCAATGTCGCGCGAAGGAATGGCTGCTGTGCTTGCTAACGCCCTTAAGCATGCAGGCGTTGACATTGCGCTGAGCGATGCAGAGGTCAGCAAGCTGCTCCAAGGCTATAAGGACGCATCCAACATTTCCAAAGAGAACCGTAACGCAATGGCTATTGCTATCAAATACGGCATTTTCAAAGGGACGCCTGCGCAGCAATTGCTGCCTGCAAGTACCATTACCCGTGCGGAGCTGGCTGCTGTTGCCCTCCGTACCCAAGGCATTATCGTGAACTTGATCCCGTAAAATAGTAGATAGAAAACAGCCTGCTCCTCGTTTGAGGGCAGGCTGTTTTTGCTGCAAATATAAGATTTAATATGTTTCAGGCGATAAAGTATTCTTCTATTTCTACTAGAAAAGGATACCCTCCTCTTGCAAAGGAGGGTATCCTTTTCTTCTTGAGATATAGGAAAGGATATCATTTCGCCAACGTTCTCTATATGTCTACGCGAAACGTAAGCTTAGCCGCCAGAGGACGGCTTCAGCCGTTTACACTTGACGTATAGGAAAGGATATGACTTTGCTCATCCTTTCTCTATACATTTCGCCGATACGATGGCGTCTATAGAAAGGACGGCTTCAGCCGTTTACACTTGAAATATAGGAAAGGATATGATTTCGCCATCCTTTCTCTATATTTTTCGGTATGAAACGCGCTGCGCCGCCAAAGGACGGCGACAGCCGTTTCACCTTAATGATCAGCTTTTTCTAAATTCCTCGGGTGTCGCGCCAGTGATTTTCTTGAATACCCGGAAGAAGTATTTCGGATTGTCGAAGCCAAGCTGCTTGGCTACTTTATAAACCTTGTCATCGGAGTTTTTAAGCAGCGCTTTTGCTTGCTCGATTCGAAGCTGGTTAATATAATCGGTGAAATTATGCGATGTTTTTTCTTTGAACAAGAAGCTGAGATAGCTTGGATTGAGATAAAAAAGCGATGATATTTTTTCAAGAGTGAGATCCTTGGTGTAATTTTTGTGGATATAGGTTTTAATATTTTCGATCACATTTTCGGACGCATAGACAGAGCTTTCCTTCAAGAGGTCGGCGGTGCCCATCAAGACCGTAAGCAGATACTCACGAATCGAATCCAGATCAAAGGAGATGTTCAGCACGGATTCCAGGCTTGAGGAGGGGGCGCCGTCGGCATGTGTCTGCAAATAGACGGACAGCATCTTTTTAACCTCTTGAATCATATCCCGGCTTTGCTCCTTCAGCTGGGCGAGAGAGACGGCGGGCTGACGGATATAAAAGGCGAAAAAGTCGAGAACGAGCTCCTTTACCTTTAGGCTCTTGCCCGACTCTACCAGAAATAACAGCTCATGCGTTCTTTCCCACAGCATGACATCAGGCCATTCGCCTTGCTTTTCGTACATGTAACAGCGGCCGAAATCGGCAATCGACCGCTGATCGAGCGCGTTAATGGTTTCGTGATGGGCTTGCCGAAGCATGCCGATGTCGTGGAATACATTGCTGATGCCCACGCAGCCTTCGCTGCCTTTTCTCACGCTTACGGCGTTAATGAGCTGATCTGCTGTCCGTTTGGCGGATGCAAGCTTTTCTGAATCGGTCTGCTCGGCAGATAGCGGAATAAGGATAAAAGCCAGCTTCTCGCTTTGGGAATGGGGAATATACACATATTCCGGCTGCAGCTCATCGATATGCTGCGCATTCGAATCAGGCGCGTATACGGTAAGCAGAATAAAAGCGGAAGCTGCTAGAGCTTCCTTCAAGCGAGCGGATTGAAAGGTGGGCAGCTTATCCCGCTGGTGAATGCCGATTATCAGATTGAGCAGGGATTGCACATCGGAATGGTAGCTGATCTGCTCATTTTCGGCGGTCTTCTGCACAACCTCCTGCTTGACGCTCTGATCCTTCTCAATCGCTTCGATCGCTTGCTCCAGCGTGCGGTGAATCTCTTCGCGGCTGAACGGCTTAAGCAAGTAGCTGACGACCTTAGCCGAGATCGCCTCTTTCATGTAATCAAAGTCCGAGTGCCCGCTGATCACGATTATTTTTTTGTCGGGGTAGAGCTGATGGACGGTTTTCATTAACGACTTCCCATCCATCTCGGGCATACGCATATCCGTAAAAATAATATCAGGGTTTTGGCTGCCGATTAGCTCCAAAGCATCTGCTCCGTTATCGGCTTCGCCAGCGAAGGCGAGCGGCTCGGCATAGGATTGAATTTTTTTGAGCAGCCCCTTCCGAATCAAGGGCTCATCGTCTACGATAATGAATGAGTACATGTTGTTGTCACCTCTTCTCCCATTTAGACGGAACGGCAATTTTGACGGTGGTGCCCATGTTTTTCTCGCTAGTGACGGTCAGGCCGTTCTCCAAGCCATAATAAAGCGCCAGCCTGGAATGTACGTTTTTAATGCCGATGCTTTGCCTTGACCGTTGTCCGATCGCAGAAAATTCAGCAGGCTGGGACAGCAGCAGCCTAAGCTCTGAAACTTGCTCGTGCGACATGCCGACTCCGTCATCGCAAATTTCGAAAAAGACCATTTCTTCGCGCTGATAGCCTTTTATGGTGATGCTGCCTTTGCCCCGTTTGTTTTCTAAACCGTGATAAATGGCGTTTTCTACGAGCGGCTGCAAAAGAAGCTTCAGCATGTTGACCTGCAAGATTTGCTCGTCAATCTGTTTGTTGAACGTAATTTTATCGCCGTATCGGATTTGCTGAATCGCCATGTAGTTGTCTACATGCTGAATTTCCTCGGAAGCAGCTACTAGCTCGCTATCGGTTTTGATGCTGTACCTGAACATATCGCCCAGCGCTTTCGTCATGACAACGATGCTTTCGACCTCCTCGATCTCGGCGATGCTGTTAATGGACTCAAGCGTGTTGTACAGGAAATGCGAGTTGATTTGAGCTTCAAGCGCTTTCATTTGCGAGTCCATCGTGAGGATCCTGTTTTGGTAGCTCTCGCGGATATGCGTATCGATATCCTTCATCATTTTGTCGAATTCATGGTACAGTATGCCGATTTCGTCGACTCTTTTGTTGTCGGCTTTGATCGTGACGATACGCTCTGCCTTATTCCTGCGCATAACCTTCGTCAGCTGTATGATCGGCTTCGTAATTAAATTGGACAAGAAGAAGGAAAGGAGCAGGAAGATGACGGCGCATGAAACCGAAACGTAAATGATAAGCTTCTGCGAGATTCCGTACTCTTCATAGACCTTGGCGACGGAAATGTTGGCGATAACTTTCCAGTTATTGCTCGGAATCGTTTGGATAACCGTTAAGCTCTTGGCATCGTTGAACTGCTGCTTGGTGCCCGCCATGGCAAGTGTCTTGCTTAGAAGCTCTTCTGGCAGATCTTCACCGGAGAGACTGTTGGTGCCGTCAAACAATATTTTCCCTTTCTCATTCGCCAAGTAAATATTGGAGATGCTTGGAGCGGGATTCCGGTTCACCCCGGCGAAGATGTTCATGCTGCAATCCAGCATGAATACGCCAAGAAATTCATTGGAATTGGGATCATAAAGCGCTCTTGAAAAGCCGATGGAAGGCTTCGCATTAATGATGTAGGGCTTTGTTTCAACCTCGCCGATGAACAGGTCGCCTTTGCTTGCAATAGTCTGCTTGTACCAATCGTCAGCGAAAGGAACGTAGTCGACCATAAGATCTGTTCCGTTGCCGTAGCTAATGAATTTCCCATCAGGCATAAAAAGATAAATACCATTAATGTAATTATAACCCAATAAAATATTCTCGAAAATAAGCTTCAGCTTAGCTCGAGTAATGAATATTTCGTATTGGTCATTCGTGTTGCGCAGCTTTCTGAGCTCGTCGCTAACGGTAGTGTAAGCGGTTGCGGTTGAGGATTGCTGCTGCACCGTAATCGAGATTCGGTCAATATTTTGCAAAATATCCTCAATGCTTTTCACCGAGTTGTTGATCGTTGTTGAAGCGACAAGCGAGGTCTGTTCATTGACAAGCTTGGTGTAGCTGCGGTAAGAGCTTACGCTAACCACAATAATGGGCACAATGGACACTAGGACAAGCACGAGAAACAGCTTGGTTTTAATATTAAAAAAGAGCATACACGTATCCTCCTCGTTTGTCTAATCTAAAAATAGTGCACCAAATGAGCCAAAGCATTTATACTGTTTCTCACATTATTATAAAAGTGTGCTCAAGGCAATAGCGTTTCATGAAAAGCAGGAGAGAGCCAGCCTGCGACACAAACAATGAAAACAGGGGGAATTGTACAATGAAATCGGTTAAAACAATGGGACTCGCAATTCTAGTATTTTGTTTCGTTCTACTCAGTGCCTGCGGTTCCAATAACGGAGCTTCGAATGCGACCAATACACCGGCCGCGACGGACAGCGCAAACGATTCGGGAAATAAAGAGGAAGAAGCAGCTTCATCCGAGCCGATTACGCTGACCATGATGTTGTCCGGCAATAAAGCATCGGAAGGCGAAGATTTTGAACTAGAGACGCTTCCGCGCCTCGTGAAAGAGAAGTTCCCGAACATCACGCTAGAAGTGCAGAAGCTTCCGGATGATCAATACAACACTTCCGTTCGCACGAAGCTGGCAGCGGGGCAAGGACCTGATATTTTCTTGGTTTTCCCTAAAAATGCAGCCGGCGGCGTTATAGATTTCGCGAAAGCAGGCTTTACGGCCGACTTGTCCGATCTGACATTCTGGGACAACATCGGAACGGGTGCGAAAGATGATATGTCTTATGAAGGCAAGCCTTATGCCGTAGCGAAAGGCTTGGATTACCTGGGCGTCTACTATAACAAGGAAATGCTGGAGCAAGTAGGCGTAACCGAATTCCCGAAAGATTGGGCTTCTTTCCTTGAAGCATGCCAGAAGCTGAAGGATGCGGGCATAACTCCAATCGTGCTTGGCGATAAAGATCCTTGGGTGATTCAATTCGGCATGTATCCCATTGCGGCGAACGTAGTTTACCCAGATGAGATGGACTTTGACGTAAAGGTGCAAAACGGCGAGAAATCACTGAATGATCCGAAATGGGTAAAAACCATTTCGATGTACAAAGAGCTTTATGACAAAGGCTATGTCGTGAAAAACTCGCTTGGAGTAGGCAGCGCGCAGGCTTCCCAATTGTTCATTGACGGCAAAGCAGCGATGACATTCACGGGCACTTGGGATTACGCTTCCATGACGTCGAAAGGCGCTGCTGAGTTTACCCGCGGATTCGATTCACTTCCCGGCAACGAGGCAGGCAAGCCAACTTTTGTCTCTGCGGCGACAGCTGCCGGCTATGGCATCAATGCCAAATCGAATAATCTGGATGCTGCGAAAGAAATTTTGAACTATCTGTTTGACGGAGAATCGGATTTGTTCAAAGCATTTGTTGCCGCCAACAGCTCGATCAGCGTCTATAAAGACGTTCCGCTTATTAATGAGCTGTTCAAAACGGTGAATGATAACTATCAAACGAACGGCAACTCGGTATACTTCAGCAACCAAATGTGGCCGGCTGGCGTTTCCGATGTGATGCAATCGAAGTTTGCTGAAATTATCGGCGGTCAAAAAGCGACGCCGGAAGATGTGGCGAAGGCGATGGATGAGAAGTTCCAAGAGCTTTGGAAAAACAAATAATTTTTTGATTAAAGGGTAGCAGCAGCGGGGGGAAGACAGCCGTCTTCCCCGCCGGTATGAGGTTAGCCGGAGAGGATGGAGCAACATGAATTCGACTGTAATGAAAAAAACAATGTACTTTTTTGCAATACCGGCACTCGTTTTCTACCTGATTTTTTGGATTTTTCCGATTTTAAGATTGTTTCAATACAGCATCACGGACTACAACGGCTTTTCGCAGGCTTACAACTACATCGGTCTGGATAATTACAAGGCTCTCTTTAATGGAGATACACTCGGTATTTCCGTCAAAAACACGTTGATCTATACGCTCGTCACGGTCGTGCTAGGCAATATTATCGGCCTTGCGCTCGCATTGCTCCTAAATATGAAAATTAGAGGAAAAGGGATTTACCGCTCCTTGGCTTATATTCCGACTTTGTTCAGCGCAATTGTAGTCGGATTCATCTGGAGCTACGTATATATGCCTGATTACGGCATGATCTCGTCCTTCCTAGATAAATTCGGCATCAACGACGACAATCTGAATTTTCTAGGCAGCTATTCCTCCGCATTATATGCCATTATTTTTGTTGAAATTTGGAAAAACATAGGTACAACGATGATTATTTTCCTTGCAGGTCTCCAAACGGTACCGAATGATTTGCTTGAAGCGGGGAAAATGGATGGCTGCGGCCCTTGGCGCCTATTGAAGCATGTAAAGCTGCCGCTGCTCGCGACTGCGATCACGATTAATGTAACATTAAGTCTGATCAATGGCTTGAAGGCGTTCGATTTCCCATTCATTATGACAAACGGCGGTCCAGGCACGTCTACCAATACGTTGATTTATTCCATTTACAAGATGGCCTTTACGGAGCAGCTGTTCGGCAAGGCATCGGCGCTAGGCGTTATTTCCTTTGCCCTGATTATTGTTCTGACGGCCGCTTTCGTTATCCGCATGAACAAACGGGAGGTGTCGGCATGACCATCGGTTCCTTGACCAAAAAGACGCTCGTGCAGCTTTCGGTTATTATCGTCATGGCTGTTAATTTAATTCCGCTCATTATTGCGTTGTCGACTTCGCTGCGCGATCCGAACAACAATGCCAATCCGCTTCAATTATTCAGCGAAATATCCTTTGCGAGCTACCGTACAGCGTTTGAGAGAATGCATTTCCCGCAAGCGCTTATGAACAGCATTATCCTTACCGGCATATCGGTCATTGTAGTCGTGCTGCTGGCGGCTATGGCTGCGTACCCGATGGCTCGCCTCCAGTCCAAATGGAGCAAGTTCCTGTATCTATTTTTCCTATCGGGCTTAGTCGTACCTTCCCAAATGGTGCTTATCCCGATTGTGCAGATGATTAACTCGCTTCATATCCCGACGTCGCAATATACGCCGATTCTGATGTTTATCACATGCAGCCTGCCGTTCTCTACGTTTCTGTACACAGGCTTCATTAGGAGCGGCGTGCCTGAGGAGGTTGAGGAGGCTGCCCATATCGATGGGGCCGGGTTGTTCCGCAGGTTCTGGCTTGTCGTATTCCCACTGCTCCTGCCGGTTACGGTGTCGGTTATCATTACGCAAGGCGTATGGATATGGAATGACTACTTCTTTAATATGATCTTCATTTCCAGAGCCGCTGAATCTCCGCTGCCCTTGGCTATGCTCGGCTTTCTGGGGGATCAGCAAAATCCGACGCAGTGGAATGTGCTGTTCGCGGCTTGCTTCCTTTGTGCGCTGCCGCTGCTCGTAGCCTTTCTATTCCTGCAAAAATATTTTGTCGGCGGCATGACGGTCGGAGCCGTTAAGGGGTAGCGTGAAACAAAGTGTGAAGCGATTACAGTTTAACGGATGGAAAGAGCAAGGGCTGTGCGGCTGATCGATGAGATCCGCGGCACAGCCCTTGCTTTCATTCTCTTTCAATTACTCAACAACCAGCGTAGCTTTCATTTCTCTGTGGCCAGTGCCGCATGGTACCGTACAGATCATCTCATAGCTGCCTGGCTCGCTTATGTTAACGGCAACGGTTTTGCCGTTTGCAATCTGATAGTCGGTTTTTTGGATTTGCAAGCCGTGCAGGCCGCTAACGGAATCCAATTTAAGATTGACCGTTTCACCGGCTTTGATCTTATATTCCTTTTGGTCGAACTTCCAGTTGGATGCGGTTACGACTAGATCGGACGCTGAACCGCTGTCTGCGGCAGTAGTGTTAGCTTCCTTGTTGTCTTCTTTGGCGGTATTTGCTCCGCAAGCCGCGAGGACAAATACAAGGCAAAGCGCGCTTGCAAATAGTAACCATTTTTTCATGAGTAAGTTTCCCCCTTCTATTCCCGGCATGTGCTGCAAGGCCGAGTTATTTCTATTGTAGCCTAAATTCCGGACATTGCAGACATGACCATATGGCAAACTTTTGAATAAGCTGTGAATGTATGATGAAATCAGGTAAAGCTCCTAATCGCAAAAAGCAGCCCTTGAACGCTTTGGAAGGCGATCAAGGGCTTTTTTTGCATGGAAGCTGATTCATTAATTGCGGTCGCGTCTGCCTGCTTCATACGGTGTGCTCACCGGGATGAACAAATCGATGATACCGATGACAAGCGCAGCCAATATTGCGCCGAGCAGCGTGACGCTAACGCCGCCTACGATAAACTGAGCGATCCAAATGACGGCTGCACTGGCGATAAAGCCGACGATGCCGCGGCCGAAGGGGGTAACCCTCTTGCCAAATATCCCTTCAATAACCCAGCCAAGAGCGGCGATAACAAGAGCAAGAAAAAAGGCGCTCCAGAAACCGCCTACGCTAAATTGGGGCACGATAAACCCTACCAGCATTAACACCAGCGCGGCCACGATAAACCGGATGACATGTCCTAAAAAAGTCATTGCGCAAACCTCCTTTTATTGTGCGAGAAAACCTCAGCCAAGCTGGATCTTTTCGCCGTTTGTAGCGAAAGCTGCATTGTAAGAAAGCTCGTTCAATACTATTGTGACCAAATGCGCATCATTTATGTATGAAACAAAGGTTCAGATCGTGCATCGCAGCCGCGGTTCGGCTATAATAGGAAGGCGAGAGGAGTGTTATTTGTTGGACACCAAAATTTTGACGACACTTGAATATCCCAAAATCATACATAGATTGTCACAGCATGCGGCAACATCCCTCGGGAAAACGATTGCAGAAGCGCTTCAGCCGCTGTCGGACTTGGAAACGGTCAAAGCAACGCTGCAGCTAACTGACGAGGCCTATGCGGCAGACCGCTTGAAGGGCAGCGCACCGTTCGGAGGCGTTGTTGACATTACTGCGCCGCTTCATCGCGCCCGCATCGGGGGTACGCTTAACCCCGAAGAGCTGCTTAACATCGCGGCTACCTCCAGAGGCGGACGCCGCGTAAAGAAACATATCGGCTTGCTTCATGAGGATCATCCGATTCCGATGCTGCAGCAAATTGCAGACCAAATCAGTGAGCATAAGCAGCTTGAGGACGCGATATTCGACTGCATTGACGATCAAGCAGAGGTCATGGACAGCGCAAGCGCTGAGCTCGCATCCATCAGGCGCGAGCTGAGAAACGGCGAATCACGCATCCGCGAGAAAATGGATCAAATGGTTCGTTCGTCCTCCGTCCAAAAGATGCTGCAGGACGCCATCGTCACGCTGCGAAACGATCGGTATGTAATTCCCGTAAAACAAGAGTACCGCTCTCACTTCGGCGGCATTGTGCATGACCAATCCGGTTCCGGTGCAACGCTTTTCATTGAACCGGAAGCAATCGTCGCCATGAACAATAAGCTGCGTGAGCTAAAGGCTGGCGAGCTGCGCGAAATTGAAAAAATATTGCAGAAGCTTACCGCCCTTGCTTCGGATTACGTCGAGGATTTGATCTTTAATATGGATCTGCTGGGTCGTATTGACTTCGCTTATGCGAAGGCACGACTTGCCCATGGCATGAAAGCGACGCAGCCGCGTATGAATGACAGAGGATTTCTTAAGCTCAAACGCGGCCGCCATCCGTTGATCGCATCTGAGCTTGTCGTACCTATTGATGTTGAGCTCGGCAATCAATACACGGCTATTATCGTAACGGGGCCGAATACGGGAGGCAAGACGGTCTCCTTGAAAACGATTGGCTTGCTTAGCTTAATGGCAATGTCCGGTTTATTCGTTCCGGCAGAGGACGGAAGCCAGCTTTGCGTATTCGATGCCATCTATGCCGATATTGGCGATGAGCAAAGCATTGAACAGAGCTTAAGCACATTCTCAAGCCATCTGAAGAACATTATCCGCATTCTGGGCACGATGACCTCGAAGAGCCTTGTGCTGCTCGATGAGCTTGGAGCGGGTACCGATCCTGCTGAAGGTTCAGCCCTTGCGATCGCGATTCTTGAGCATGTGCATGCAATGGATAGCCGTATCGTAGCAACAACGCATTACAGCGAGCTGAAGGCATACGCTTATAATCGCAAGGGAGTCATTAATGCGAGCATGGAATTCGATGTCGCTACGCTTAGTCCTACTTATCGCCTGCTTGTCGGCGTGCCGGGACGAAGCAATGCGTTCGCAATTGCTGAACGGCTCGGACTTCCCCGCACGATTATTGAACATGCAAGAGGCGAGGTAAGCGAAGAGGATCAACGGGTTGAGAACATGATTGCATCACTTGAAGAGAATCGTTTGGGAGCGGAAACCGAGCGCCAAACGGCAGAATCGCTGCGCCGCGAGATGGAAACGCTCCGTGCGCGCCACGAAGCAGATCGCGAACGGTTCGAGGAGCAGAAGGAAAAGCTTCTGCTGAAAGCGCAGGAGGAAGCGCGTGAAGCTGTCATGAAGGCGAAGCGCGAAGCGGAGCAAATTATTGCCGATTTGCGTAAGCTTGCGATGGAAGAAGGAGCCTCGGTTAAGGAGCACAAGCTGATCGAAGCGCGCCGCAAGCTGGATGAAGCAGCACCGGAGCTGCAGAAATCCAAACGCGGCGGTACCAAAACCGCAGCGAAGGCTGCCAAGATTGAAGCAGGAGACGAAGTAACGGTGTACAGCCTGAACCAGAAGGGGACGGTCGTGGAAATCCACGGATCGGATGCTACTGTTCAGCTGGGCATTATGAAAATGAAGGTTGCGCTTGATGATCTGGAGCTCTTGAAGGCGTCAGCTTCCACGAAAACGCAGCAGCCGAAGCAATCTGCCACCCTTAAGCGCTCCAAAGAAGAGAATTTCAAAATGGAGCTGGATTTGCGTGGCGATAACCTGGAAGAAGCGATTCTAGAGGTAGACCGCTTTTTGGATGAGGCTTTCTTGTCGGGACTCGCACAGGTTGCCATCATTCATGGCAAAGGCACGGGAGTGCTCCGCACCGGCATTCAGCAATATTTGCGCAGGCACAGCCATGTCAAAAGCTTCAGGCTCGGCAACTATGGCGAAGGCGGCGTTGGCGTGACGGTTGCGGAACTGAAATAGCCTGCAGCCGTCAGGTGCCCAAGATCGCCTGATATGGAGGAACAGGAAATGAGTAATGAAGTCGATAATCTGCTAAGCAATCCTTACGCAGCCTCGCTCGTTTATGTGTCAGTGACTGTCTTGTCCCTTATCGTCTTTTTATCTTGTTTTGAGCTTGTGACCAGATACAAATGCTGGAGCGAAATCAAGAAGGGCAATGTAGCCGTTGCAATGGCGACGAGCGGGAAAATATTTGGCATATGCAATATATTCAGGTTCTCCATTGAATCGAATGATTCGGTTTATCAAAGCCTCATCTGGGGAGCTTTTGGGTTCGTTATTCTGATGGCCGCATATTTCTTATTCGAGTTTCTAACGCCTGTATTCCGAATTGATGATGAAATCGCCCGCGATAATCGCGCGGTGGGACTTATTGCGATGATTATCTCGGTATCGCTATCCTATGTCATCGGAGCAACGGTCATTATATAATCCGGAGGAAATCATTTTGAATGTATTATGGAAAATTTTAATCGTCGTCGCTATTTTGTTTTTTGCATTTGGCGTCGTTTATCTATTGAACAATTAGAGGGGAAGACAAACAATGGAAGAGCATTTGATTTGCCCATGGTGTTTGACAGAAATCGTATGGGATGAGGAAATCGGTCCTGAATCGCATTGTCCTCATTGCGACAATGAGTTAAGCGCATACCGGACGATAGAGCTTGGCTATGACGAGGATGAGGTAGAAGCTGACGAGCATGAAAGAGCAGTCCAAGCGTTGAAAATTAATGATACGCACCGAGCTGCGAAGCAAAACGACTCTGATTCGGACCAAGAAGAGTGGGATGAAGATGAGCAGGAGCATGATTCCGATGATCCTGGCCATAAACGCTGGCTGCAAGAGGATGATGGTTACCGCAGCGCCGATACGGCTCGATTTGCCGTAGAGGAAACCGTACAGCGGGTGCTCGACGATCAAGACGAGGTGCCGGAATGTCCGGTTTGCCGCTCCTATATGATTGAGGCTGGCGTACAGCTCGTAGGCGAGCAGCAATTCGAGGCAAGAATCGCTCCTTCACTTGGCGGACCAGTGCTTACGACTCCGTTCAAGCTTGCATTGTATGTCTGTCCTGCCTGTTACCACACGTCCACACTGCTAAGTCAAAGCGACCGGGAGCAAATGCTGAAGCGGCTAACGCCAAACGAGTAGCTGCGGCTGGATAAAATGGTCGGGCATGGCTTGTGCGGAAAGAGGGAATCTTACAAAACGTAATTCGGAAACGCGAAGGGAAGGACATGGCAAACAGGTCCTTCCTTTTTGGCAGGAGGAATCGTTTTGGCCAAAACCTTAGACAAACAAGCTGTTTTATTGCTCATCGTTCAAGCGCTGTACGGCGTTGCGAATGCTCTGTCAGGGACGTTTGTTCCCGTGTACTTATGGAAAGCAAGCCAGTCCTATTCCTTGATTGGTTGGTTCACCATGGGCCAATATGTAATGAGTGGATTAACATTTTGGGTCGCGGGCAAATGGGTGAAAGAGCATAACAAAATGAACAGCCTGCGTGCAGGCATCGTATTATCAGGCGTTTTTTATTGCACCGTTCTGCTGCTTGGTACGCAAGCAAAGCTTTATTATGTGCCACTAGGGCTTTTGAATGGTATGGCGCTCGGTTTTTTTTGGATCGCATTCAATGTGGTTTATTTCGAGGTGACCGATCCCGATAATCGCGATCGATACAATGGCTGGGCCGGATTGCTGGGATCGGCGGCAGGCATTATAGCGCCATGGGTGTCAGGCTTGCTCATTACTTCCATGCAAGGCGAGAAAGGGTATCGGCTCATTTTCACGATATCTCTCGTTATATTCGCAATTAGCGTCGTGTTGAGCTTTTGGCTTAAGAAGCGGCATGCGGAAGGCAGCTACAGCTGGCTGCATGGCTGGCGGCAGCTCAGGCAGAAAGGAAATCCTTGGCGGCGCATGTTTCCTGCGATAGCGGCGCAGGGCGTACGCGAGGGGGTTTTTATGTTTCTTGTGGGACTTACCGTCTATATAGCTACCCAAAACGAGAGCAAACTTGGCACGTTTTCGCTGATTACTTCTCTTGTCGCGCTTGTCAGCTTTTGGTTCATCGGAAAGAGGCTTAATCAGAACAATCGCAAACGGGCCATGCTTCTCGGAGCCGTAATGATCGGAATCGTCATTTTGCCGCTGTTCTGGAAAGTAACCTATGGCACGCTGCTGATGTTCGGTATCGGAACGTCGCTTTTTATGCCGTTTTATATTATTCCGATGACCTCGCGAGTTTTCGATCTGATTGGGCAATCCGAAGAGAGCGCACGGGAGCGGGAAGAGTTTATTGTGCTGCGAGAAGCGGGCCTCGTACTCGGAAGAGTCATTGGTTTATCATCATATTTGATCGTACTGCCGCTTAATCATTCGACAACCGCCATTACATGGCTTCTGTTCGCAGTCGGGGTGGTTCCGATTGCGGGCTGGTGGTTTATGAAGCCGTTCTTGAAGCAGCAAAGCGCTTAACATAAGTGGAGAAGAGGACTTACAATGCCTAGAATCGTGAACGATATTACGCAATTGATTGGAAATACGCCGGTCGTAAGGCTGGGACGCCTGCCGGAAGAGGGAAGCGCCGAGGTATACGTCAAGCTGGAGCGATTTAATCCGAGCGGAAGCGTCAAGGATCGAGCCGCCCTGTCTCTCATCAATGATGCGGAGCAAAGGGGATTAATCAAGCCAGGTGATACCATAATTGAGCCAACAAGCGGCAATACTGGCATTGGACTCGCTATGAACGCGGCAGCAAGAGGCTACAAAATGATTCTAGTCATGCCGGATAATATGACTGCGGAGCGGATTAAGCTGCTGCAGGCCTACGGAGCGGAGGTTGTACTCACCCCAGCCGCAGAAAGAATGCCTGGCGCTATTCGCAAAGCAGAAGAGCTTCAAGCAGACCGTCCCGGCAGCTATATTCCGAATCAATTCGAGAACGAAGCGAACCCGCATATTCATCGGTTAACGACTGCCGTTGAAATTGTGGAGCAAATGGATGGCAAGCTTGATGCGTTCGTTGCAACGGCAGGCACTGGGGGGACGATAACCGGTACAGGAGAAGCGCTCAAGGAAGCGATGCCGAATCTCTATGTGGCGGTTGTGGAGCCTCAGGGGTCTCCCGTATTATCAGGCGGTGTTCCGGGACCGCATAAGCTGGTTGGAACAAGTCCCGGATTCGTGCCGGCCATTCTTAACACTTCGGTTTATGATGAGATTATTCAAGTGTCCGATGATCATGCACTAACGACGATGCGGGACCTTGCCACAAGAGAAGGCCTCCTGCTAGGGCCTTCCTCCGGTGCATCCGTATGGGCAGCCATGCAAATCGCAAAGCGGCTTGGTACCGGAAAACGCGTGCTCTGCATTGCGCCGGATACGGGAGAACGCTACATGAGCATGGATATCTTTTAAATTAGTCATGGGCCGCTCTTATGTCCATTCCTGCAGCGAACGCTTCACAATGATGCGCCGCTCTTGAATATAGGTGCGGAAGAAGGCAGGCTCCGATAGAAACGTATCGTAGCTTGCCTTTCTTGTATAGTCGCTCCGAATCGCTGGAGATAGGCTCTCATGCATGCTGGACATAACGGGCTCAAGCTTCTCCAATGTGAAATCGGTTTTCAGCAGCCCTTTCATAATGGACTTGTATTTTCTGCGGCAAGCAGGAAGCGTAAACAGCTTTTCTGTCAACGTATTGTAGCCTTGCAGCCGTACGAGATCGCTTCCGCAGGGCTTCCCATAGCAATTTCTTCCCCAAGTTCCCTCGTAATCCCATGGAATCATTCTGTATTTCCCGCTTGGCACATGCTCATATAAAGCATAGTTTTGATCAAATCCATCATAGTTTCCCGTTAATACCGCTCCGGCTAGCCACAATAAGTATTGGGATATGTCGAGTCTTCTTGCGGTATGTTTGTGCAGCTTCTCTCCCGATAAACGATTCGAGCCTCGAATAAACGACACCAGCCTGCTTTTTGTCCCCGTTTTTCCTTTCATAAGCTCATAGCCGTCAAATAATGAAGGCTTCCTATCCTTCGTTACCGGGTCGATTAAGCTGAAATCAGCACTGTCATTCACTGCGTAGAGCAATGACTTGCTGCGAATGCTTCGTTTCTCAAAGAAGAGCGAATCAACGGCTTCGATTTCCAAATAAACGCCTTGCGCAATCCCGTTGATGATTAACCAGAAATGGTTTGTTCGAGGCGAAGGCACGCCGATGGTATTGAAAAAGTGAAAGGAAAGCGCATTGCGTATCATGGATGGGTCATCATACTCGGCATTCCAATGCAGCGTTCTGCCATCTTCCAGCCGAACCTCATAGGATTTTTTGGCATAGTTGCGCGTATGGCCTCCCCGCAAGCCGAATTCTGCTTTGTACGTATGCTCATCCATTCCGAGCTCAGCCGGCTTGAAGTCTTTCCCCCATGCATTCCCCTTAATTTCCTGCAAGTCTGAGTCTGTGATCCGAATCGTACGCACAGGCAAGGCAGCAGCCATTCCATCATCTCCCGTGGCAAAAGATACAGCCCACCTCATAACGATAGGCTTTTGATCTTATTACCGTATTCAGCACATGCCCAGATGGTCACAGCCTCGGAACTGCAAATGACGATATGTTTACCAGTATCGTATATATGTCCGTAATGACTCTATTTCTAGTAATGACAAAAGGCACAACTTTAAATAAATAGATAGTAATCTAGTACCGCTACTATAGGGGATACATATAAATATATTACATATCGAGCATCATGATAGATGGAGTGAAAGACGCGTGGGAGGGATGCAAAGCTAGAAGAACAGAAGGATAGCGTTCAGTCAGATGTCGTTTTCTCGGTAAGGCCCCAATCTACTAATGATATTATCGGAGGGATTTATTTATGAGTTATTGCTGTAACAATCAGAACGTTGCTGGTCAAATGGATTCGAATAACAATCACAGATGTCATAGAAGCAATGGCAATGGACAAAACGATGATTTTCTTCAAAGCTTGGTAGGCAAAAACGTGAAAATCAACCGCGGAGGCCCGGATTCCATTCAAGGCAAGCTTCTTGCAGTAAAAAGCGATTATCTCGTAGTGAACACAAGAGAAGGCGTTGTTTATGTAGCTAAAAGTCATGTTAAAAGCATTACTGAAGTAGCTTGCAACAAAAGCGGCGGAAAGAGCGGAGGAAACAAAAGCGGCGGTCATAAAAGCGGACACCGCGACCCTAGCTTTATCAAAGCGAATAATTTCCGTGGGGTTATCCGTGCATTGAATCAAACGTTCGTACAAATCAACTGGGGCGGACCTGAGCGGGTAGAAGGCTTCTTAGCTCAAGTAAACAACAACTCCGTTCTGCTTGTATCAGGCAGAGAAGCCATTCAAATTCAAATCGACCATATCAAGACGATTAAAGAAGTGAACTGCGGCCGTTCGGGCGGCAACAACAGCACAGCAAACAATTCCGACAGCAACAAGAACAAAAACGACAACAAAAACGACAACAAAAACGACAACAAAAACGAAAACAAAAGCAACAAATCGCAAGGCAACCGCAGCGGTGGAAAAAACCG
Organism: Paenibacillus endophyticus; assembly: GCF_014192395.1. Taxonomy (GTDB): domain Bacteria; phylum Bacillota; class Bacilli; order Paenibacillales; family Paenibacillaceae; genus Pristimantibacillus; species Pristimantibacillus endophyticus. The sequence goes on from NZ_JACHXW010000001.1 coordinate 39,610, forward strand.
TGCAAACGCAGCTTCTGTCAAAATGGTTTCCAAGGCTCCACGTCGGTCGGTTAAGTAAGGCTAATGGTTGTTGCCAGACAAAGTGTTGATCCTTTGTCTGGCTCAATCCTAATCGGATGAGAGGAGGTTGATTGCATGAAAACCCGTCATCCGCTGCTTGACCGGCAGGTCGAATTGGAGATTTCAGGAAAAGTAGCGCCTATACGAGGTAAACTGATTGAATTTGGTCAAGATATTTTAGTGCTGCACAACGGAACGCAATTTCTTTATATTCCGCTTATTCACTTGCAGCAGCTTCGGCTCTCTACAAGAGAGGCTGAAGAAATATACGAAGTCCCGGAGACACCTTTTGAGCCCTATAACGAGCCTGTTTCGTATCGCAAAATGTTGATGAACGCCAAAGGCATGTTCTCGGAAATTTATATTACAGGAAACCAGTCTATACATGGCTATCTAACAACCGTAATGAACGATTTCTTCGTTTTCTACTCGCCCGTTTACCATACGGTAATCGTTTCGCTGCATCATATGAAATATTTAATTCCGTATACACCGAATGTTACTCCTTATACGTTGACACCTGAGCAGTTCCCTCTGAAGCCATCCCCGCTAACACTGGCAAGAACCCTCGATCAACAGCTTCGCAAGCTTATCGGAGAATTTGTAGTTCTTGATTTAGGCGAGAATTCGAACAAGATCGGCGTGCTCAAAAGTGTCGATCAAAATATGATAGAGCTGGCAAATGCCAGCGGGAATGCTGTTTTCCTTCATTTTGATCATGTCAAAACCGTTCATATTCCTTAAAACAAGAAGATGCTTTGCCGGCAAACGGCTTAAGCATCTTTTTTTGATCTATAAGAATTTATAGGTTTTCACATCTGAATGTGCTTATATATCTCCGCGAAACGACTGCTTTTGCCACAGAGGGCGGCGACTGCCGTTTACACTCTCATGTAAAAACGAAATTTGGATGCATTATGAATGGCAATAAGGGAACATTACTGTGTAAGGAAGTGATTGGTAATGAAGATAAAACCATTTGGCATTTTACCCGCCATGTTTATGCTGATTTTGTCTGTCGGTCTCGTGAATCATGTATTGGTGGTTCCGTTGCTGCTTGATGTTGCCAAACGTGACGCGTGGATATCGGTGTTAGCAGAGCTCGCTATTGTTTTGCCATGGGTATTGCTACCTATATATGGAACTTTAAAACGAATGAATGGGATGGCTATCGACAAGTGGCTCGCGGAATATATTCCTCGGTGGCTGGCAGCATTCCTAATCGGCATGTTGCTGCTTGTCCAATTATGCACGGCGCTCGAGACGCTCATTACGACGGCCTCTTGGACCGCCACAACCTACCTGCCAAACACCCCTTCGATTGTTGTGTGTACGGTGTTCTTAGGACTATGCATGTTTGCCTCTATATCCGGGCTAAGAGTGATTGCCTATGTTAGCTGTATATTATTGCCGATTGTAGTACTGCTGGGCGATTTCGTCATGTCAGCCAACATGCCGCATAAGGACTACCATTACTTGTTGCCAATGCTTGAGAGAGGACCGATGCCCGTTTTGCATGGTGTGTTGTTTTGCGTGACCTCATCTTGCGAGCTGTTTGGTCTGCTATTTATTCAGCACCATGTGAAAGGGACATTCAAACGCTGGCATTTCATTGTACTCGTCCTATTTTTGGCATTGCTGACGATTGGGCCTGTGACGGGAGCCATTACCCAATTCGGGCCGGAGGAAGCGGAAGATCTCCGTTATCCCGCTTTTTCGCAGTGGAGATTGGTGTCGATTGGCAAATATTTCGAGCATGTTGATTTTTTTGCGATCTATCAATGGATGTCCGGAGCGCTCATTCGAATATCGTTATCCATACATATTTTATCCGAGTTCGGACCGATGCGGCGATTGAGAAGAAAGTGGCTTTCATCTGCGGTGTTGGGAGTGCTTATCCTCATCGCTTCAGGTATTGGTATCAACCATATGATTTTCATTAAAGAGTTGTTCATGGTTTATTTTCAGCACGTCGGAGTATTTGTCATTGCATTAACCAGCATCATTTGGTTCGTCTCCTTCTTTAAAAAGGGAAAGAGAGCGAAAGGAAATACACGTATCGCGATAAACGGCTCGGAGGAGGCAGAGCAGACATGAAACATATCGTCCGGCAAGAATGGAAAGGGAATGCGGATGGCCATGACATGAATGTAGATCAGTTCAGAAGCTATTTAGCAGGCTGCCATGACGTGATTGAATATAGGCAAACGCTGGACGTCCACGGACCGTTAGAGGTGATTTTGTTTTACTGTGATGGCTTGATCGATAACCAGCAGATGCAGCTGGGCCTGCTTCCCCAGCTTGAGCAATGGGCGGAGCAGCTTAGAGCTTTCCCGAAAGACACCAAGACGGATATCCATAAACCCAGTATGCTGTTCAGTAAATTAGAGAGCGGACCAGACGGCAGCAATTTATTTGCTCGATTGTTTGCAGGCAGCGTGATCCTTTCATTCGAGAATTTAGAGGGGCTATATGAGTACGACATTGCTGATCAGCCGGGCAGAAGTCCTGAGGAATCTACGATGGAGGTATCGATCAGAGGTCCGCGTGACGGGTTTGTAGAGCAGCTGGCCACGAATGTTGCACTGGTACGCAAGCGTCTCCGCACTCCGGATATGCAGGTTGAATACAATCGGCTCGGCAGTGAATCTTTAACGGAAATCGCGTTGATCTACATGGATGGCATTGCGGAGCCTGAGCTTGTAGAAGAAGCGAGAAGAAGACTTAGCCGAATTGAAGTTCCGTCCATAACAGGCGGCAGCCAGCTGGAGGAGCTATTGTCGGATCGCCGTCTCTCTTTATTTCCGCTTGTTGAATATGTAGGAAGGCCGGACTATGTCGTACAGTCACTGCTGCGAGGGAAGGTAGCGATTCTGCTGGACGGCTCGCCTTCCGCACTGATTGCGCCTGGAACATTGTTATTGCTTATCAAGTCGCCCGAGGATGCACATCTGCCTTTTTATTACGTATCGATGGAGCGGCTGCTGCGATTTGTTGGCCTCATCTTCTCCATTTGTCTGCCTGGATTCTGGATTGCTTTGTCTGCATTCAATACGGATCAAATTCCGTTTACCTTGCTTGCAACCATTACCATATCCAGGATTGGCTTGCCTTTGTCTGCAACCATGGAGATGTTCATGATGCTTACGATGTTCGAGCTTTTTCGAGAGGCGGGGGTGAGGCTGCCAAGAGCAGTCGGACAGACCGTTTCTGTTGTCGGGGGCTTAATTGTGGGAGATGCTGCGATACGAGCGGGAATGACCTCGCCGACCATGCTGGTCATGGCCGCTGTAACTGCCGTTTCTACGTTCACGCTTGTCAATCAATCATTAAGCGGTTCGGTCAGCGTTATTCGTTATTTCGTTCTTTTTTGCTCCTCAGTCCTAGGTATTTTCGGTTTCTTTGTAGGCACCTTCGCGGTCATCATTTATTTATGCACGCTTGAATCGTTTGGAAGGTCCTATTTAGAGCCGCTTGCACCATTTCGCTTAAAGCAGCTTATTCCTGCGCTTATACAGCTGCCTTGGAAGCTGCGAAGCGGAAGGAGGGACAAGTGATGCTTTCCCGGTGGATGATGCTGCGACGTCAAAGAGCGAAGCGGACGGCGCTGCTTGGCGTGCTATTAAGCTCCTTTCTGCTCCAAGGTTGCTGGGATGAAATCAACCTCGAGGACATGAGCTATATCTCATCGCTTGGCATTGATTTCAAGGAGGGGCATTACGAGGTTTACGCCCAAATGATCAAGTTCGGGTTAATTGCGAAGACGGAATCGATTCAGCCCGACCCGAACCCTGTTTGGATCGGCAAAGGCAAAGGGGATTCCATCCTGCTTGCATTAAATGATCTGACGAAGGCAGGGCAAGCGATTCTTAGCTTGGAGCATTTGAAATCTGTCATCGTGCAAGAAAGGGCGATGACGCATATGGAGGATATTATGGATGGTCTCAATCGTCAAAGGGCTTCCAGGTATACTTCTATATTGTTTGGGACAAAATCCCCGATCGATGATCTTTTTACGACCGATACTTTTTTTGACCAATCGCCGTTGAATAGCATTATGTACATGCCTGCCCCTCTTAATGTTCAAAGAAGCTTCATTCGTCCGCATGCTCTTCAGTTGGCTGTGCAATCCTTAAATGAACCAGCTATGACGACGACAGTTCCATCACTTTCGGCTAATAAGGATTATTGGAAAAGAAAAAAACAGCCGCTTAAAATACAATTTATCGACGGCGTCTTTGTATATCGGGAGTTTAGGTATATAGGATTTATGCCGGAGCCGGAGGCAGAAGGGCTAAGATGGATAAATCCGGAATTTGAGCATTTTTTATTCGGAGTGAAAGTCAACAACGGCACGGCAACGGTAACGGTCACCTCCTCCAAAGCGAAAATAAACGTTACTTTCAAGAACGGAGTTCCTCATTTTATACTCGCTGTGAAAATGGGTGGAGATATGTCAGAGATGCAGGTTGGAGTGGCGCAGTCCCAGGTAGAGACAGCGGTGGCAGAGAAGACTCAGCAGCAGCTGTTAGAAACGTATCGCAAGGGACAGGCGAAGGGAATGGATGTGTTCGGTCTCGAGCATCATCTTTACCGATACCATAACGCCTATTGGAAGCAGCACTGCAAAGGAGAGAATTGGATGCCGAAAGAGGAGCAAGTGGAGTTTAAAACAACCTTTCAGCTCATTCATTCCGGCAATTTCGAATTAAACAGCGATACATAAATAAAGGAAAAATAGCTCATAATACGTTTGGCACGAAAATAATGGGTCCGCGGTGCTTAAGCAATTCATAACGAAACAAGGAGGATGAATGATGATTCAGCCAATGACAGCGAAAGAGCTGGAGTATATTGCAGACTCTATGTCTAACGAAGATGCTCAAATAAAGCAATGTGCAGCCTTGGTAGCAACGGGTACAACCCCTGCTCTCACGAGCCTAGCTTCACAAATGATTCAAACGCATCAGCAGCATTATGATTCTTTGCTGCATGCGATTTCGCACCATCAGCAAATGGCTCCCACGCAGCCTCAGCAATAAAAGAACTCCATAATAGGCATAGGAGGTAAGTCGATATGTATCAACAACAGCAGCAAAAACAATCCGTCTTAACGGAAGAAGATTTGGCTGGCGGCATTCTCTCTGATTTAAAGAGGATTGTTCGCGAATATGCGACAGCCGCAACCGAGTCGACTTGTCCCGATATTCGCCAGCTGTTTACGAAGCTGACAGACAATACGCTGGCGCTTCAAGGACAAATGTTCCAAGCGATGCAGCAAGCCAATATGTATAATACGGCCTCACCTGCGCTTCGCCAAGAGCTCGATAAACAAGCGAAGCAATATCAGCAAACCAAACAAAAAACGAATCAGTTTTTACAGCAAACGCTAGGCGGCCAGCAAAGCCAAACCTTATACACGCCGCAAATGCAACAATCAAGCCAGCAACAGCAAAACGGACAGACGCATTATATGTAAGCAGAAAAGACCCCTAGCGGGTCTTTTTTTGGTTGCTTTCATTTATAAGGCTAACATCATAATCGCAGGCAACCAGCAAAAATAAAAATAGGAAGCATCGAAATATAACAAGGAAATAATCGGAAAATATACAAGCTGTTGCATGCGGACGATGCTTGGAAATGCCGCGTCTTCCCAAAAGCCTTTGATTGCGCGGGATTCGAAAAAGTTGTAAAATATTCTTTATAATCGCAGTCGTACTGGAAGGAGTTATACAATGACCGAATTACAGTTGAAAGTGCTCGAACTGCTAAAGGAAGACGCGCGAAGGGACGCCGAGTTGATCGCTACTATGCTTGCTGTACCTATAGAGGAAGTGAAGCAAGCGATCGCTGAGCTTGAGAACGACCATATTATCGTGAAGTATGCTACCGTTGTGAATTGGAGCAAGATTGATGATCAGAAGGTAACGGCACTTATCGAGGTTCAAATAACACCAGAACGCGGTCGCGGATTCGAAGGAATCGCTGAGCGCATTTATTTATATCCGGAAGTAAAATCCGTATATCTCATGTCCGGTGCTTACGACCTGCTGGTTGAGGTTGAAGGGAAAAACCTAAAAGAGGTTGCCTCTTTTGTTTCGAATAAATTATCGCCGATCGATGCGGTATTATCGACTAAAACGTTTTTTATCTTGAAAAAATACAAACAGGACGGCATTATCTTCGAGGAGCATGAAGGGGATCATCGGTTGATGGTTTCGCCGTAAAAGGGTGATGGCAATGATTAAAGACGAAGAGAAACAACCCTCCACACCTGTGCGGCGCCAATCGATGGCCGATTACTTGTCTCCGCTCGTTCGGGACATTAAACCGTCGGGGATCCGCCGGTTTTTTGATTTGGTCAGCACGCGCAAGGATGTCATAACGCTTGGCGTAGGCGAACCTGATTTTGTTACGCCATGGCATGTAAGGGAAGCGGCTGTTTATGCGCTTGAAACGGGGAAAACGCAATATACCTCGAATGCAGGTATGCCGGAGCTTCGCGGAGCGATCGGGCAGTACTTAAATGACCAGTTCGCTGTAGCGTATAATCCTGCGGACGAAATTTTGGTTACGGTTGGAGGAAGCGAAGCGATTGATCTCGCGCTGCGCGCATTCATTGCTCCTGGAGATGAGATTCTGATCCCGGAGCCCTGCTATATCTCATACTCGCCAATTACGGCGCTTACGGGCGGAAAGCCGGTAGGCATCGAAACGTATGCCAAGGATGAGTTCAAGCTAAAAGCAGAATCGCTAAAAGCGGTCATTACGCCGAAGTCGAAAGTGCTAATTCTATGTTACCCAAGCAATCCAACCGGCGGGACGATGACCTATGAGGACTGGCTGCCGATTACGAAGCTTGTGGAGGAGCATGACCTTGTCGTTATTTCGGATGAGATATATGCGGAATTGACCTACGGCTCGAAGCATGTCAGCTTTGCCGCTATGCCGGGCATGAAGGACCGCACCATTCTGGTCAGCGGCTTCTCGAAGGCGTTTGCGATGACGGGTTGGCGGATGGGCTATGCATGCGGCCATCCTGATCTGATCGCGGCGATGCTGAAGATTCATCAATATACTGTGATGTGCGCTCCAATCATGGCGCAATATGCGGCTCTTGAAGCGCTTCAGCACGGCTTGGAAGAGAAGGACCGCATGGTAGAAGCTTATAATCAGCGGCGCCGCTTAGTCGTAAAGGGCTTTCGGGATATTGGCCTTGACTGCCATGAGCCGCAAGGAGCCTTCTATGCATTTCCGTCCATCGTTTCAACAGGCTTAACGAGCGAACAATTCGCACAGCGTCTGCTGGATGAAGCGGGAGTAGCCGCAGTACCTGGGGATGTATTCGGGCTTGGAGGCGAAGGACATCTTCGCTGCTCCTACGCTACATCCGTTACCAATCTAACCGAAGCGCTTGAGCGGATCGGCGGCTTTGTCCACCGTTTGAAGCAGCAGGGCTAATTCCAGGTTGAACTATTTATTTACTTGAGCAGCAGGTCAGGAGATTATCCGGCCTGCTGTTTGCATGATTAACGATCCGGGAATGGATGAGGAGCTGAAAAGGTTGAAACTATACACGAAAACAGGAGATAGCGGCCAAACTTCCTTAATTGGCGGGAGAGTTCGCAAGGATGACGCTCGCGTCGAGGCATACGGTACAATTGATGAGCTTAACTCCTTCGTCGGGCAAGCAGCGGCAGAGGCGAGCAAGCATGATGAGCTTGCGGAGATGGCTGCTTTGCTTATCGATATTCAGCAGGAGCTGTTTGATTGCGGATCTGATCTTGCTTATGCGGCCCCGGGAGCTCCTTTGAAAATAGCAGCTGAGCCGGCGCTTCGTCTAGAAGGCTGGATTGATCAATATAGCAGCGAAGCTCCGGAAATTACGAGATTCATACTGCCAGGGGGAAGCTCGGTGTCTGCTCTGCTGCATGTATGCAGGACGGTTTGTCGCCGCGCAGAGCGCCGCGTCGTTACGCTAGCGGGCGAGCATGCTGTCAATCAAGACGTGCTCAGTTATTTAAACCGTTTGTCTGACTTTTTCTTTGCAGCGGCAAGAGCCGCGAATGCCAAGCTTGGCGTGAATGACACCGAATATGTGCGAAGCGCACATGTATTTGGGATGCCGAAGAAATGAATGATCCATTCGAAAAGCTTTATTATCGGCCCTTAGTAGCGATTGTTCGGGAGGCGGAGCATGGCAAAACGGTACGTACCGTTCTGGAGCGGCAGCTTGGCGTTTCCCGAAAGCTGCTGTCGCAGGTGAAGCTGACGGAGCACGGACTGACGGTTAACGAGGTCCGCGCCTACACGACAGCACCTGTTGCTGCCGGCGATATGATTCGCGTAAGGATGCTAAGGGAAATTTCGGAGGATATTTTACCGCAGCCGATTCCGATTCAAATCGTGTTCGAGGACGAGGATCTCTTAATTGTGAATAAGCCAGCGGGTATGATCGTACATCCAACGCATGGCCATTATACGGGGACACTTGCGAATGGCGTTGTTTTCCATTGGCAGGAGCGAGGCGAACAGGTACGATTTAGACCTGTGCATCGATTGGATGAAGAAACCTCCGGCCTCGTGGCAATCGCGAAAACTTCATACGTGCATCAGCAGCTATCCGAGCAAATGCAGGCGAACGGTTTCTTGAAGCTTTATCGGGCTTATGTGTACGGAAGCCCGGCACCCGTGCAGGGTACGGTTGATGAACCGATTGACCGTGACCCTGAGCGGCCGCATATTCGAATCGTCACGCCAACGGGCTATCCGTCGGTCACGCATTATGAGACGTTGGCGAGCTATAATGAAACGTCCAATAGACCGGCATCAGCCGTCCGTCTGAAGCTGGAGACGGGAAGAACGCATCAGATTCGCGTCCATATGAAGCACATCGGCTGTCCATTGATTGGCGACAAAATGTATGGATCCGAGCAGGGCAGCGTTGAGGAGTGGGAGCTAGAAGCTGGCAGACAGGCATTGCATGCCGAAATTTTGGGCTTCACACACCCTATCACGAAGCAATGGATGGAGTGGCAGGCAGATCTCCCCCCTGAGCTTGCACGATTAGAGCAGAAGCTTACAACATAACACCGGAACGTTTATATCCATATTGGAGGATTCAACAGAATGTCAAAGCCATTAACCATTATTCAATATCCCAAATGCAGCACATGCAAAGCGGCGTTGAAATCGCTGCAAAATAAAGGAAATGACGTTGTGACACGCCATATTGTCGAGGATACGCCTTCGGCAGACGAGTTGAAAGTACTTGTAGCCAACAGCGGGCTGGAGCTCAAAAAGTTTTTTAACACTTCTGGCGATGTCTACCGGGAATTAGGACTGAAGGACAAGCTGGCGGCTATGTCAGCGGATGACCAATATGCGCTGCTCGCTTCGAACGGCATGCTCATCAAGCGTCCTATCGTGACGGATGGGGAAAAGGTCACGGTTGGCTACAAGGAAGAGCAATATGAACAAGCTTGGAATACTAGAAAAGGGTGAATGGACAATGTCGGAAATCAAATGGCGATCAAACCGTCTGTCACAGCTGGGATCGTCGATCTTTGCAGAGGTCGCGGCTTGGAAGCTTGCCGCTGCGGAGAGCGGGCTAGATATTATAGATCTTGGTATCGGCAGTCCGGATCAGCCACCTTCGCCAGCCGTTAAGCAAGCTCTAAGCGAAGCGGTTTTACGCTCGGATATGTATGCCTATCCGGCAACGAAGAGCGGACTGCCCTTTCGCCAGCAAGCCGCGGCTTGGATGAAGCATCGATTCAACGTTGAGCTTGATGCAGGGAGCGATATCGTTACCCTTCTCGGCTCTCAGGATGGGCTGGCCCATCTCGCCATGGCACTTTGCGATCCAGGCGATATGGCGCTGCTGCCTGACCCGGGTTATCCGATTTATGCAGCTTCGCTTGCGCTAGCAGGGGTGGAAGCGAAGCTTATGCCATTAAGGGAAGAGAATGGCTTCATGCCTGACTTAGCAGCGATCCCGGATGAGGATTGGGACAAAGCTTCTTTTATTTTGTTGAATTATCCGAACAATCCGATCTCTGCTGTCGCGGACCTTTCTTTTTTTGAGCAGCTCATTAACAAAGCCCGTCAGCATGGGGTATTGGTTGTGCATGATTTGGCCTATTCCGAAATGGGCTTCGACGGCTGCGAGCCGCCCAGCATATTGGAGGTACCGGGGGCAATCGAGCAGGCTGTAGAGTTCCATTCCTTGTCCAAAAGCTTCAATATGGCTGGCTGCCGCATCGGGTTCTTGGCTGGCAACGCGGCAGCCGTCGGGGCTCTTCGCGAGCTGAAAGCGAATATCGATTACGGCGTATTTGATCCTATTCAGGAAGCGGGTATCGTTGCATTGCGTGAAGCAATCGAGAGTCCAGACCAGCCGAAGGCAGGCAAGCTATACGAGCGTCGCCGCGACGTGTTTCTGGAAGCGCTGCGTGAAGAGGGCTGGGAAGTTGCCGCTCCCAAAGCTACGATGTTTATTTGGGCGCCGCTGCCGCCTATGCAGTGGGTACAGGATGAGCATTGGAACTCACGGCGAATTTCCCAGGAAATGCTGAAGCAGACCGGAGTGGTCGTCGTTCCGGGCGAAGCTTTCGGCTCCGAAGGCGAAGGATACGTGCGAATTGCGCTTGTGGAGAATGAGGAGCGTCTGAAAGAAGCGGCGAGAAGGATTGGAAACTTTATTCGTGGGCATAAAAGGTAGTAGCAAGCAATAGTGAGAGAGAGGGTTTAAAATCATGAGTGAGCAACGGCTGCTGTTAGTTGACGGCATGGCAATTTTATTTCGGGCATATTTCGCTACATCATTCGGAGGAAGCATTCGCAGGACGAGCACGGGCGTACCGGTGAATGCGGTGCACGGCTTTGTACGTTATTTCATGGATGCTATTCATACCTTTAATCCTACACATGTCGTATGCTGCTGGGATATGGGAAGCACGACTTTCCGAACGGAGCAATATGATGGCTACAAATCGAACCGACCTGCAGCTCCGGAAGACTTGATTCCACAATTCGATCTCGTGAAGGATGTTGTGGCAAGCTTTAACGTGCCGAACATTGGCATTGCGGGTTATGAAGCGGATGATTGTATCGGCACGTTGGCGGCTGCGCTTAAAGATCAAGCGCATATATTTGTCGTAACCGGGGATCATGATATGCTGCAGCTAGTTGATGATCGTGTCTCCGTTGCTATCATGAAAAAAGGAATTGGCAACTATATGGTGTATACACCGGTGAGCTTAATGGAGGAACGCCAGCTGACGCCGATTCAGATCATTGATATTAAAGGCTTGATGGGCGATACGAGCGATAATTATCCCGGCGTCAAAGGGATCGGCGAGAAAACAGCGCATAAGCTCATTCAAGAGCATGGTTCCATTGAAGGCTTGCTTGCTAATTTGGAATCTGTATCCAAGACGATCCGTGCCAAAATTGAAGCGGATTTGGACATGCTTCATCTCTCACGCGATTTGGCGACGATACAACTCAATGCGCCCGTAGCATGCGAATTGCTAGAATGCTTGTGGAACATGGACACGGAAACAGTCGTTCGAAAGTTTGATGAGCTGGAATTCGGCAGCCTAATCAAATTGTTGGGACAGCCTATCATTGTTAAATAGCACTGAACAAAACAGCTAATCCGCTTCGGCGTTGATTTAGCTGTTTTTTTATGAAGTCGTTTGCTCATTTCAGCGGCGATTGGAGATTGGGAATCCGAAGTATTTGATTATAATTGAAAATTCCCAGCCCGCAGCATTCAGATTGGTTATAATGCAGTCAAGGGAAAAGAAGGAAAAGAAGGAAAAGAAGGAAAAGAAGGATTAGGAAGCGATGTGAAAGTGATGTTAGATCAAACCATAGAAAAAAGGTTAAGCAAATGGATGACTAAGCTGCTGCGGCATACGCCAGAGGAGTTCGGTCTTGTCCTGGATTCTGAGGACGGCTCATGTACAGTGAATGATCTGCTTGAAACTATTCATGCCGAGTCAGAGTGGTCATGGGTTAAGCAGGAAGATATAGAGCAGGTCGTACGGAACTCGGAGAAGCAGCGGTTTGAAATAAAGAACGGGCGCATAAGAGCGAGATACGGGCACAGCCATAATAAAATCAGCTATGCGCCTGGCGAGCAGCCAGCCGTTTTGTATCACGGAACGAATAAGAAGGCTCTGCCATCTATCCTGATAGAAGGATTAAGATCGATGGGCAGACAGTATGTTCATTTGTCGGAAGGCACCGATTTTGCAACATTAGCCGGCAGCCGCAGAGGCGAGCTGATTATTTTGAAGGTGGATACGTTAAGTGCCGCGCAGCTAGGGGTCACTTTCTATTACGCGGGTAATGAGGTGTGGCTGGCAGATCATGTTCCGTCGGAAAGCTGCTCTGTATGGCACCCTCAGGAGAAGGAGAGCGAGAATCATGAGTGAGCGAATTATAGATATTGGCGTTAATTTGATGCATCGTTCATTTCGGCAGGATCGGGACCAGGTTGTCCAAAGGGCAGTCGCAAACAACGTTACCCCGCTTGTCATTACGGGTACAAGCCTTAGAAACAGTATGGAAGCAGCTCGCTTTATATCACGTTATAAGGGGAATCTGTATAGTACCGCGGGTATTCACCCTCATGATGCAAAGAGCTGCAACGAAGAAACGATGTCCAAATTAAAAGAATTGGCAGCCTTGCCGCAAGTAGTGGCGATCGGGGAATGCGGTCTGGACTATAACCGGGATTTCTCGCCCCGTGACGTGCAGCGCAGCTGGTTCACCGAACAAATCCGGTTGGCGCTTGAGCTGGATATGCCGCTTTTTCTGCATGAACGGGAGGCATTTGCGGATTTTTCGGCGATGCTTAAGGAACATGCGGTGAAAAAGGCGGTTGTCCACTGTTTTACAGGGACGGAATCAGAGCTTAAGGCGTATCTTGAAATGGGCTTCCACATTGGTATCACTGGCTGGATTTGCGACGAGCGAAGAGGCAGGCATTTGCGGGACCTTGTCCGTATGATTCCGCTGGACCGACTCATGATCGAGACGGATGCGCCTTTTCTGACTCCGCGAGACATGAAGGAGAAACCGCAGGACGGTCGGAACGAACCTGCATTCTTGCCTCATATTCTTCAAGCAGTAGCGCGATGCATGGGCAAATCAGAGGAGGAGGTTGCGGCAGCAACGACAGCGACGTCTGAGGCGTTTTTCCGTATATAACCGATTCCAGCACTCAAATGCAAATCGAAAAAGATGAGTTCGACCCGTCCTTGGATGATAGGCTCCTCTTGCGCTAGGAAAGTGAAAGGATAAACCTGCAAGGCTTAGAGGAGCGTATCAGGCTTTATAACCCCGTTCGCGGGTGCAGCTACTCGCATTAATGTAGATCCTTCTAATACAAATGGTATGCGCAGCGTTTGTTCAGGTATTGATAGGAGGCTATGCTCGCCCACCTTTTACGTCAGGATGCATTGCGAGCTCCTGTAATAAGTTTTTACTGCTCTCTTCTAATTTCATTGGGAACAGCTCTGTTTTCTCGGGAAACATTTGCTGCAGTTCCTGAAATACGGCGGCAGATGCATATATTTTGTCCAAACTAGGGACCGCCTCATTCAGGCGCTCATGCTCATTCAATCCCATCGTCTCAAAGTGAAGCTGGTTAATTCCGGCTTCTCGAACACGATTGGCCATCCATTCTCCTCCTATTTTCCCCAAACACACAAACGCGACATGCGTATCCTGCTTCAACTTGGCGATATCAAGCAGCAGAGACGTTTCAATCGTTGCTCCAATCACAATAACCTTACTGTCAAAGCTGGCAAATAGAGCTTTGGCTTCTTCGGCGTGGTTCATCGTTGTAACGATTACATCGCAGCGAAGTGCCGCTTCTCTTACGCTTTCATCAGTCGTGGAACTATCATTCAGAAAAAAAGTCTCGACTTCACCCTCGGTTGCCCGTTCAATATGCTGGCGATAAAAAGGATGATCATGTCCGCTGCATTCCACAAGTAAAATGCGAAGCTTGCCGACTGGGTTAGGAGGCTGCAGCAAAGAGTAAGCGAGGCCCGCCATAAAAAAAGCTTGCAAATCAAATCCCAAGGCGGAAGCCTCTTTCATGGTCGCGTTCAAAAGCTGCTGCATCGGTTTACGCTGCTCCATAAGCTGCTTGGTTTCAACTCCGCCGGTGATCTGTGTCCCGAAGCCCTTTTGCATGGTTACAAGGCCTTCATTACGCAGCTGGGTATATACCCAGTTGACTGTATTCCGATTAAGCTCGAGCTCATCCGCTAATTGACTTGCTGAAGGAAGCAAATCGCCAGCTTCCATTTGTCCAATTCCGATTAGCCATTTGAGCTGCTCTTTGATTTGCGTATTTACATTAAAGGTTAAATGGGGATTAGCCTGAAGGATATATTGATTTTCTTCCATACTAGACACCTCATTTCATGGTTGACTAGTTATATTATAACCTTGATTTACACATAATCCAAATGGGTTAAGTGAAAGATAAACGAAAAGATGATTGACAATGCTTTAAAAAAGTTATATAACTAGTTAACTAGTTAAATGTATATATGGTGGTGGACACATTGAATAAGGTGGATGAAGCTGGGTTTTGGTTGAAGATGAGAAGCAAAGGCAGGAGTCCTTTAAAGGTCGTTCCGAGAAATGCGCTGATCGGAGCGATTGGCGGCTTTACCGCAATTGCAGTATTAGCATTATTATCCGAGCTGACAGCAAGTGCGTGGATGATGGCTCCTTTTGGCGCAACCTGTGTTCTAGCGTTCGGGCTATGGGATGCACCTTTGTCTCAGCCGCGCAACATTATCGGAGGGCATGTTATTTCAACGTTAGTTGGGCTGCTTTGCTTACATTTCTTTGGACAAAGCATCTGGGTAATGGCAGCAGCTGTAGGCTTGTCGATTGGCTTGATGATGCTCAGTAAAACCACGCATCCGCCTGCAGGGGCAGATCCGTTGGTTGTTATTCTAAGCGGCAGCAGCTGGACTTTTTTGCTTACGCCCGTATTGATCGGATCCGTGCTTATCGTAGTGATGGCTTTGCTTATTAACAATATGGATAAGAAACGCAAGTATCCGACATTCTGGTTCTGATTGGAGGTAGACAGCATGATGGACGTGTATCATGAGGGCGAGCTGTACGTACAAAAACGAACGGGTGAAGGGAAGATTGCTGACCAGAACGCAAAAATGATCAGCAATCAATTTTCCAATGGAATCATCCAGTTTCTCAAATCGCAACAGTTCGCGGTTTTGTCATCCGCGGATCGCAAAGGAAACGTTTGGGTGACATTTTTGACTGGAGAAGCAGGCTTTGCCGAGGTAATGGATGAGCATACAATGGTGATCCATGATGAAATCATTATTGTGGACGATCCTTTTGGTTCCATGTGGCTAAACCAGGAACAAATAGGGATGCTCATCATCGATACGAAAAGAAGAATTAGGCTTCGAATCAACGGAACAGCCCATGTCGAGCAGGGAAAACTGAAAGTGACTGCTCATCAGGTTTATGGGAATTGTCCTAAATATATTCAAAAAAGATCGCTTCGAGCGGATTCAGATGCCCATAGGCAACTAAAATCGATGCATCGAAGCAGTGAACTGAGTCAGCAGCAACGCGAGTGGATCGCCCAATCGGATACGTTCTACATTGGCAGCGTGAGCGAAAGCGGAGAAATGGATGCCTCGCACCGCGGAGGTAATCCTGGGTTTCTGCAGGTGATCGATGCGAAGACGATCAGGTTTCCAGACTATTACGGCAATTCGATGTATAACACGCTGGGCAATATTTATTCGAACCCTGCTTCGGGCCTATTGTTTATAGACTACGAACATGGTCATTCGCTTCATCTGACCGGCAAGGCTGAAATCATTTGGGATGAGGAGGAATCAGCACAGTTCCGAGGTGCAGAACGACTCGTGCAATTTGTCGCGGAAGAAGTTGTTCAATTAAATAACGCTGCTGAAATGCATTGGGAGGATACAGAATTGTCTCCCTACAATCCGTGAGGCGAAGCGGTGCACGCACATGAAAGGAGGTGAGCGGTTAACTCAGAACGAACGGAATGGATTGTTACAGCTTTAGATCATAAATCATTATAGGGAGGCATTCATATGAGCACTAATAAATATTTGATTATCATACAAGCCAATCAGCAAGACATGGGGAAAGCGATGCATGGACTATTGTACGGCCAAGAGCTGCATGAGGCAGGGATGGAAGTTGAGATCTATTTTGACGGAGCAGGAACGCAGTGGCCTAACGAATTCACGAAGCCGGATCACCTTCTCAATCCTTTATATAAGCAAGTGATGAAGACAGGCATCATCAAGGGAGGCTGTGGTGCTTGCGCGGGAGCTTTTGATGTGGTGGAAGAGGTTCGGCAGGCAGGGGTTCAACTGGTCGGAAGCGAAGGGAATGGCGGCCATTTATCCTTTTCCCAATTTATGAAGGATGGTTACATGCCTATTATTTTGTAAAAAAGCATATGGATAGAACTGACGAGAATAGCATCAATAGGGCTAAATAGAGGGAGAGGGATTGCGATTATGAATATTCAGAAGCTTCCTTGGGCTGGCATTCGAGTTGAATTAGAAAGTACGGCTATTGCGATCGATCCGCTTTACCATTTTCCTGAAAAGCTAGGCGAGCCGCATGAGTCGTTTTTTCATTTAGAAGCATATGGGCCAGCCGCTGCCGTGCTGATCACGCATCAACATCCTGATCATTTTGATCCACGAGCGATTATTGCGGCTTATGGTTCTGACGTTCCGGTATTCGTCACCGAGGAAATCGTCGATATAGCGGTTAGCAGCGGATTGACCCGCGTAACTGGCCTTGCAATCGGCGTACCCTGCACCATTGGCCCATTTACATTCCTTGCAGCTCATGCAGTGGACGGCTCGGGTGATCCGCAGGTGTCTTGGATTGTACGCGGTGGCGGCAAGCAAATTATTCATGCAGGCGATACATTATGGCACGGCTACTGGTGGAAGTTTGTAAAGGCGTTCGGCAAGTTTGATGTCGCATGCCTGCCTGTTAACGGAGCCGTAACACAATTCCCGGGAGTCACACCACCCAGCGATCAGCCAATCTGCTTAACGCCTGAGCAAGCAGTTACGGCTGCGGAGATTCTAGGAGCTAAGACGCTCATTCCGATCCACTATAAGGCAGCCCATCATCCGCCTATCTATACGGAGACATCGGACATCCCAAATCGATTGGCCAAAAGTGGACAAGACCGCATACAAATACGCTTTTTACAAACAAAAGAAGTTTTCTCGATATAGTGCGCTGCTCTGAAAACAACATCAACGATTCACAGGAGGAATTCATATGACTAGAAAAATTGATCATGTTGGGATTATGGTAAAGGATATAAACGCATCCATTCGGTTCTATACGGAAGTGGCTGGGCTCAAAGTGAAGGAGAGAAGCGAACATGCGGGTGGGCTAGAGGTAGCTTTCCTAGGGTATGGATTGGAGGATGAGACCGTAATTGAAATGATTCAAGGCCTTAAGGATCAATTGCCGTCCGAAGGCAAAATACATCACGTCGCCTTCTCCGTTGACAATATCGAAGATGAATGGAACCGGATCAAGCAACTTGGCGTAGCGTTTATTAATGAAGAGATTGCATCGATGCCAAGCGGAATTCGCTACTTTTTCATATATGGACCCGAGGAGGAATGGATCGAATTTTTCCAAAAAGCATGAATTAGCATTGATCTATCGCTTGTCGATGCCGTTCATCATAGCAGCCCTCATTTACTCAGACAAGGAGAACCCTATGAATACCAATAATCGCCCGGCCTTTCTTGATCTCCTTGCCGACGATGTTATACTTACGTCTACCTTTCTAAAGGGAAGCATCGCGGGAAGGGCATCCGTCATTCATATCATACAAACAGTGGTTTCCTACTATACATCCCTGTCTCGCAGCTTTCATGACTCATTGGACAACCGTGAGTTTATTGAATACGATGCTGAATTGCTAGGTGGGCTTGCATTGCATGGCATGATCGCAATGACTAAAAATGATGATGGAATGATTTCTCGCCTCTCCGTTACCCAAAGTCCGATCGAATCCGTCTTATGGCTATCGACAGAGCTGGGCAAAAAGCTTTCGACGGACTATGGCAACGACGTTTTTCTTTAGATTGCGTATCCTGATATAGATACTGATGATGCTGCCGCGAATGGAGCATGTGCGTGAGAACTATTGCGTACATGCTCCTTTTTGGTTTGGTTAAACTGCATCTGCATCTATGCTTGCTTTAAATCTTCATTTATATATTGGAAAAGCTGGTCTCTAACTACGGTTATGGACGAGCTTGCAGGAAAGAGCTTTCGCATGAGAAGTGCTCCTTCCACAGTGGAAAGGATATACAAAGCCGCCTCTTTAGAATCGGCAAGAGGCCGAATTTCGTTTAGTTGGATGCCCTTTTTAACGATTCCTTCAAGCAAGTCCAGTAACCGATTCATCGCTTCTTGCGCCTGCTGAAAGAGAGGAGCTGAAGCTGAATCCGCTTCGACAGCGGCGTTCGCGATCGGACATCCGCCAGGGAAATCCAAACCGAAATAAAATTCAACGAATGCGAGCAGTTGGTTAACGGGAGTCTGTTCCGCATCGAGCGTTTCCTTAATACGCTCATCCACAAGCGTGCAGCAATATTTGAATGATTCGATCAAAAGCTCTTCTTTATCTTTGAAATGGTTGTATAACCCACCTTTTTGCAATCCCGTTGCATCGGTAATTTCGGCTAAAGAGGTTGTCAAATAGCCTTGACGGTTCAGCAATAGAGCAGTCTTTTCGATGACAGACTGCTTTGTTTTTTCACCTTTCCGAATCTTCGTTCCCTCCATTCGAGACTAAACGTTCATTTTATTTTAACAATAAACGGTTGGTTCGTAAAAAACAATCATTGCGTATTGGCAAGGGATTCGGATATAGAGGATTTTCCGAAAACATAGGCAATAATCATGATATTTCATTAGAAACACTACTCGCAAATACGATGGAACAGCCGGCAACCTGCTTGACTGATTCAAACTAAGGAAAGCAAAAACAACCGTTTCGGCTTCAGCCGATGCGGTTGTTTTGCTTTCAGTCTTCCACCAGTATTTTTTTTAATCCTGCTCATCAGCGTCCTTCGATAATGCTTCCCAAGCGTTAATTTCCTCGATTCTTTTGGTAAAAGCGTTCCGGATACTGTGGGATGCGAAGGAACCGACAGGGAAATGAAGAGGTGGATTCTCGCTATTAACCATTTCGATAATCGTCTTCACCGCTTTGATCGGATCACCTATTTTCATGGAAGAAATGCCATTGTCATAGGCTTTGTACACCGGATCATATTCGGGTTTCCGATCGGTGTGCTGCAGCGAATGTCCCAAGAAGTCGGTTGCGAATACGGCCGGTTCAACGATTGTAGTCTTTATGCCGAAGCCTGCAAGCTCAATGGACATTGCTTCCGAGAATCCTTCTACGGCAAATTTGGATGCCGCATAGATACTGAATGGCGGCATGGCCCATGTGCCAAAAAAGGATGAAATATTGATGTAATGCCCTGAGTTTTGTTTCTTGAATGTAGGAAGGGTTGCACGGATAACATCTAATGCACCAAACACGTTTACATCAAATTGTTTTCTGATCTGCTCATCCGTGTATTCTTCCATCATCCCATAGAGCCCATAACCTGCATTATTGACGACAATATCGATTGTTCCGAATCGGTCAACAGCTTCTTGAACGGCTGACTTGATTTGATCCTTGTTCGTGACATCCAGTGCCGCAATGTGAACATGGTCAGGAGACAACGCTTTGAAATCGGCAATGGCTTCTATCGTACGAGCGGTAGCAACAACCTTATCGCCTGCTTGAAGCAGCTGCTCCACAAATTGTCGGCCGAATCCCGTTGATGTGCCTGTAATGAACCATACTTTACTCATTATTAATTCCTCCTTAGATGATGAAACGTTGATTGCTTGCGAAATCCGAATAGCTATTATTGAAAAAGGTTACTCCATTTATAAAAAAGACAGACCGTTCATTTTTATTATATCAATTAAAACCTAATAGTCAATTGAAACATTTACCGAAGATTGCTATCCGACTTCCTAAAGAACGATAGTAGGCGTGTCGCGGAAGAC
This sequence comes from Paenibacillus endophyticus, assembly GCF_014192395.1. GTDB lineage: Bacteria > Bacillota > Bacilli > Paenibacillales > Paenibacillaceae > Pristimantibacillus > Pristimantibacillus endophyticus. The sequence continues at coordinate 59,851 of NZ_JACHXW010000001.1, forward strand.
GCCAAATCATTGAATTAACGGTATTACGGCTTGTTGCGGTTTTTTTTGAATTGCATCATAACAAACAAAATAGGGATGTATCCAAATAAAAGATAAAATCCGGTTGCCGAATAAGGATCTATAAACGCCATTAAGTTATCATAATCTTTGATAAAAACAGCACCAAGGAGAAACGCAAAGAGAAACACCAAGATGCTGCGATGCTGCTTAATGCTAAAGCTTCTCCTTGCCGCACGGCTTGCCATCCATAAGCTCAGCGATAGGTTGGCAATGATCGTGATACAGAGGATAGAGACGGCCACATGCTCTAACCGTTGGAAAAATTGGACATGGAGAATCATATACATATGAAGGGTGGGCCATACGAGCAATTTCAATTCGTTTTCACTGTAGAACATAAACGTAATCGCAAGCAGCAAAACGTATAAGGCGGTAGAGGTTAACACAGCAAAGTGAGCCCACTTCTGCGACTTTGCAGGTGACTGAATAAAAGGATAAATCATGAGCAGTGACTCGACTCCCAAAAATTGAAAGACCATGCTTTTGGAAGACAACATAATCTCGGTTACGGAGTGATTCAACAGCGGCTTCAAATTAAGAGGATGAAGGTATTTCGTTAGCATGAAGAGTAACGGAAGCACACAAGCAATGACAGCAAGCATCCCCCAGAAGCTCAGGCCATTTATAGTCCGAATGCCTCCAGTCACGGTATAGTATATTAAAATGATCAATACCAAGCTTACCGGCCAGATTGGCATGCCCGGAAATAACCATACTTGGACGATGGAGAGATAACCTCTGAACATCAAAAAGGCTCCGTAAAAGAAATAAAAAATGATCATCGCATCGAATATCTTTCCGATAATCAATCCAAAGCAAATGCGATTCACATCGATAACGTCCATTGCTTCGTTTTTGAAGGACGAGAGGATGCGATAGATCATCCACACGATTACATGAACGCCTATTCCGGTGATGAAGACAGAAATCCAGGCGTTGTAGCCCGCGAAATGTAATATGGTCTTTTGGTAGGACAGAATTCCTAGATCGATTATGCTCACGAACAGGAGAAAGTAAAGCAAGATAGGCGAAAGCTGATACTTGTCCTTCATTTCATTGTTCACTGTGTTATACACTCCATATTCGATTTCACAGCCATTACTGGCTAATAATATCCAGCTTCACCTTAACTTCAGTGTCAAATCCAGAAATGTCTCCTTGCGATGAATCCATAGGAGGCTGTGAGTTCCTGATGACAATATCCTCAAGACCCAAGGGATCTGTCTCGTATTTTTGGCATAAGGCCAACAATTTATTAATTTCGTTTGCGATATAAGCTTCGATCCGATGCTCAAATTGCGGAATGAGGTCTGATGCGTGATATTGTGCGCGGTTCGGCACATCTCTGATTTCGGCGTTTATAAGCAGTTCAATCGTCATTAATGGTTTGGATGGACGCTTCGTTAGGCTGTATTTAGTCTTCGACTTTAATATTCGCAGCAGCGTCAATCCGCCGTTGCCATTTTTGATGGAATCAGGAACTAAATAGCTGCCGTTTTTCGTATTCTCCAGCAGCATCTTTAGAAGCAATGACTGCTCGAGTCCGACTTGAACCACATACTTTTCATCTTTAAATAGAGCGACCCCATCCGCTTTGAGCTCATTGCGCTCGAGTGTGAGATGGGGTAAGTACAAATCGCGCCCGTTCGTATAAAAGCTATATAATGCTTGCTGCAGGTTAGTGCTCGGCAAGTTTCCGTTATCCATGCTTTGTTCGATCATATCGGACAACATATAGGCATCCTTCATCTTTTTCGCTGCATGAAGCAGGTCGTAGGCGCTTTTGTCCGTCACGGCAAGCTGCATCCTTGTGGAAATTCTAGTGTCACGGCACAGGTTTTCAATGACGGCATCCACGCCTTGACGCGAATATTCATTGCCGAACACAATGATCCCAAGCTGTCCATATTCAAGAGGGCTTTTTGCTTTTGCGTTCAGCGCATGAATAATGTCGAGCTCTGATGTCGTTACCGTATCTAATAACGCAGCATTAACTTCGCCTTTTTTTCGGTAATCCCCTATTAGGATGCTCCCTCTTACGTTGCTGCCTATGCTATCGAATCCTAATGTCTGAACCAGCATAATTTCGTTAATTAGTTTTTCGTTTCCGCAGGCGGTTAAGACTAGGCACAGCGTGAGAGGTATGATTGACCTAAACAAAGATTTTACCAATGCGGAAACCCCTTTTTCATGGCTTTAGTTTTCGTCCCACTCTTGTTTGTGCTTTTTGACATCCTTTGGTTTATAGCGCTGGAGTAGCTTTGGTCTCAAATAGCTGGGTCTTGAATGGTTGATCTGATAAGGCAAACGCAAGAAGCTATCCTTGAAGCCCGCTGCCCTAAAAGGATAGATAGGCACTGTATACGGAAAGCCTAATGATTTTAACCGGGTAATATGTACGAGCAGGAAGCATACCCCAATGAATATGCCTAAGCCGCCCCAAATAGATGCTAGAACGATAATGGGGAAACGTAGGAACCGAATGGTATTGGCCATTTTGTAAATAGGCGTTGCAAATGAGGCTAGCGCCGACAAGGAGACGATAATGATCAATATATTGCTGGTTAATGCCGCTTCAACAGCAGCCTGACCGATAATGATGCCCCCCACGATGCCTAATGTTTGACCGATCTTCGTTGGAAGCCTCGCACCTGCCTCCCTTAAAAACTCAATCGTGATTTCCAGAAACAGGACCTCCAGAAGAGGTGTGAACGGGACGTTGATTCTGGAATAAATTAAAGGGCCTAACAAGCTATGCGGAACGACCTCATAATGAAAAGTCATCACACCCACGTATAGCGCACTGGCGAATAAGGAGAATATGACCCCGAAAATCCGAATGAGCCGGAAGAAAGAACCTAGTATCCATGGTAAATAATAATCTTCAGGTGAAATGAAAAAATCAAACAGGGTCGAGGGACCTGTAATGAAATACGGAGATCCATCGCTTATAAATGCGACTTGCCCGCTTATTAGGGAATACACGACTCGGTCTCTTCGTTCTGTGCTCATAAACAAGGGGAAGGGCGTATTAGAATTGTCCGCAATGATTTGATCCAGCTGGCTGGAGTCAAAAACAATATCGAAATCAATCTCTTTCAATCTTTTTTCTATCCGACTAACGATCTCTTCATTCGTAATTCCGTCAATATACAAAATGGCAACTCGAGTATGGGACATGCTTCCAATGGTCATCTCTTTGACGATTAAGGAGGGCACGTTGATTTGAAGCCTTAGAAGATGAATATTTGTATCCAAGTCTTCAATAAAGCCAACCTTCGGCCCAACCACGCTAAACTCGTTTTCCGTATCATTGCTATTTCTAAAACCAATTTGATTAGGGATATGGACTAACGCACATTTTTGATCGTCTTCGTTCAAGCGAATAACGACATATCCTTTGAAAAGCTTTTGATGAATGACTTCTAGACAATCGGTAATTTCCAGTTCATGTATCGGAATTAACGGTAGAAGTTCTTCCGTGCTTCTGATAGGAGATTCAGAAGATCTTCGCTGCAGGATGAGGATTAAGGACTCCTGTAATTTCGTCTCGTCAATCAAGGTTATGAAATAGGAGATAAAGATCTCTTGATAGGGCAAAGCGATTGTATTCGTTTTGAAATCAGACGATTTTTGTAATGCATGTATCATTTGCGTGAGGGTATTCACTGCTGTTTTTGGATTATCCATATCGTTCTGATACTTCCCATCGTTTCATGATAGACCACTATGATTGCTTCACAGGGATAATGTGATTTAATTTGTAATTGAAATAAATAGTAGTAACAGTATGCGAAAAGGGGATGAATCTTATGCCATTCAGTTTTTTTGTGAGTTGGGTTATTGAAGAGGCAGAGGCGTATCGCGAATAGGAAAGAAGCACGGAACCTTTTTTGGGATATAAGATCTATATACTTATATTGGATTTAGTCTGCACAAGACATACATGCTACTATGGAATGAACTTGTTCAGAAAATGTTTCGCGGACATTGTCTTTAAGGTATATAAAGTTGAAGGAGGCTTCGGAAATGGGCAAGCATGCGATTGTTCTTGTTATCCTGTTGTCGCTGTGCGTTCTTGCAGCCTGCGGGAAAACGCAGACCGACTCTCATTCGAGCACTTCGATACTTAAAAAGAGCCGCTACGGAGACGACTTCAAGCAAGCATCGAACAGAGAAGCTTTATTAAGCTTTATTACCAAACAATTGTCCGGCAGCGAAGGGGTATATACCAATTATATAGAAACCGGGCAATCGGCCGATGCGGCATCGGGGCATGAGGTGCTAAGCGAATCAGCTGGTTTACTGATGAGATATTATGCACGGATGGGGCAGCGTGAAGCTTTTGACAGAGAGTGGGAGCGTGCGAAACGAAGCTTTGATCTGAAAAGCGGCTTTAGCTACCGATACAGTCCGAAGCTCAATAAGAAATATCAGCTTAACGCGGCAGTCGATGATTTAAGGATCATTCGTGCACTGCATGAGGCGGTGGCTGCGTTCAACTTGCCGCTTTATGGGCAAGAAGCGAGCACTTACGGAACCAGGTTCTACGAACACAACGTAAAGGACGGCTATGTGTTCGATTTTTATGATGAAAGCTATCAAATGACCAATCAGTTTATAACCTTATGCTATATCGATTTGAAATCGCTGCAGCTGCTTCCCCTCTCCTTGAAGGAAGGGAACAAGCTCATGGAAAACATGGCTGCCATCGCTCGAAACGGCTACCTCTCCGACCAGTTTCCTTTCTATGAGACACGTTATTCGTATGAAAAAAACGATTATGCCTCTGAGAACATAAACACAGTGGAGTCGCTTCTGACGATACTAGCGTTGTCCGAGATGAACATGCACAATCCGGAAAGTATCCGTTATGTGAAGAAGCAAGTGAAAGACGGTACGCTGTATGGTCAATATTCGAGGTCGGGCGTCGCTCAAAACCAAATACAATCGACGGCGATTTATGCTATTGCGGGCATGATTGGAGCTGAGACCGAAGACAAAGCGCTCTATGAGGACAGCATGGAACGGATGAATCAATTCCGAATCATCGAAGCGAATAGTCCGTTTCTAGGCGGCTTCGCCGATCAAGCTTCCGGACAGGCCTACTCGTTCGATAATCTAATGGCATTATTAGCATATGCCTACTAAAGCGACTTGCAGAAAGGGGGCAGACATACAGCATGTCTGTCGTTGACACCAAGATGAAACAAAAACCGAAATGGACTGTTTTTTTGCGTTTTGCAACCCCGGCCGTCCTAGCTTCTGCAGGGGTGCTGGCTATAACCATATTGGCCCTGTTTGTCCCCCCGTACATCGGAATGGCGGATAACGGAGATTATTTCCGTATCCTATACAGCAACGGGCTTTATTTCAATGCGCCAGACTATGACAGTCAGTATTTGGGCCATTTTGTGAAAAGTTATGGGATATTTCAATATTTCAACGAAAATGGGGCAACCTTATCATCATCACAATCGATGTTCATAAGGCTGTCCATGTGGATTAACCAATTATTCAGCCCGAGTGTATTTGATATCCGCATTCAAGCCGCGTTGTTTACGCTTCTCTATACGGGGGCCGTTTACTTGCTGATTGAGGGCTTAACTTGGAAGTTAAAAGCGATGCAAGGCTATATAATAGCCGTGATCGCTATTTTTATATTTGGAGATACGGCTTACACGGCCTTTTTCAATTCCTTTTTCAGTGAAAGCATCGTGCTGACCATGATGATTTATTTGTTTGCAGCGGTACTGCTGCTCTACCGAAATCGGTTCAATGATTATGTTCTGATCGGTATCTTTTTGATTAGCGGTTTAATACTAACGACGAGCAAGCAGCAAAATGCTCCGGTAGGCGTCATTATTGCAGTAATGAGTATTCTGTTGTTTTTTGTCCGCAGGCAGAGGCCGTTCCGGGTTCTCGTCGCTTCGTCGCTCGTATGCGTATTCGCAGCAGGTATTGCAACGTATGCTCTTATTCCCCAAGAGTTCGTTAACATTAACAAATACCATGCGATGACACGAGGCGTTATGCTCCAGTCGGAGGACCCCGAAGCGGCTTTGGAGTCTTTTGGCATAGACAAGCAGTTCTCTGTATTGAACAAAAGCATCTATTACGAGCCGTTCACGACGATTGATGTCGACTCGGAAATTTTGCAGAATCATTTCTATACGCAATACGGTTTTGGGAAAATCGTTGCTTTTTATGCGACTCACCCGGAGCAGGCCGGGAAGATGCTGGATCTTGCCGCTAAAAATGCCTTTACGATCCGACCGCCCGCTATGGGGAATTACGAGCAATCGGCTGGGAAAGCATTTGGCGCACAGACCAACTTTTTCTCCGTCTATAGTGATGTCAAGCAAGCGCTAGCTCCCAAAACCTTCGGGTTCATCGTGATATGGATGATCGTTGTCATCGGTCTGTATCTGCCTTCTTTTATAAGTGCCTGGAGAAATAAAAATATACGCGAAATGCTGCGCCTGCCGCAGATGCTATGTATGATCGCAATGGGCCTATCCGGCATTCTCGTATCCATCATTGGGGCTGGCGATGCCGATTTATCCAAGCATGAGTTTCTGTTTACGCTCGCTTTCGATATCGTGACATTTGCGGTTGTTGCCGATGCGATTCAAGGAAGTTTATGGAATAACATGAGCGTTCAGAAATCCCAAACCATTAGCCACTCAGCATGATTCGGTTTCTAAGGCGGCGATTCAAGTGTATAAACGTGTATCTTCAAAAGTCATTCTATTCATGATGGGCTTCATTCTTTTATATCCCCTACCTCGTGTATTGGCGCTTCAGAACGAGAACGCAGCTGCAGCCTTGCTCGTCTATGACAGCTTGGCAATCGGTACGGAAAACGAAGGGAATGTTGAAGCGCTCCAGCGTCTGCTTGCCTCTTTCGGTGTGAAGCTGACCGTACAATCCGAAGGGGACTACCAATCAGGATCGATGTTCCAGTATGAGAAGGTCATTAGTCTTGTGAATGAGCCGGAGCTGCCTGAGGCTAGTCGCACATTCGCTAACGATCTTGAAGCTTATCCAGGCGATTTTCTTTATATCGGCGGCAATGTGCCTGCGAAGGTCAAGGACGAGCTGAGCCTGAAGCTGCAGATAAGCGGGCAAGAATCCATTCGTTTGTCCATTGGACCATTCATGGAGCAAGCTATTCAAGTAAAGCAGATCGCCTATATCGCAGAAGCGGAAGGAAAGCCTTATGGCAAGGTGGTTTCAGACGGCAATGAAGAGCCGTCACCTTATGGCATGATCCGTGATGGAATAGCCTACATTTCGTTCTTTGAGAAAGGCAATCTCAGTGAAATCGCAATGTCTTATATGTTGAAAGACTGGCTTGGCATGACTGAGCCAAGTGAACATTATGTTGTATTCAAAGAAATATATCCTTTTTCTGATTTAGAGCTGCTTGTTAAGCTGGCGGACAAGCTTTACGGTGCCGGTATTCCGTTTATGGCTAGCGTAAGGCCTGTGCTGAGCAATACGGATTATCCGGCGATGAAGCGTTACTTGGAGGCATTAAAATATGTGCAATCCAAAAATGGCACAATACTCATACACGCGCCTGCGGTTGCTTCAACCATCAGCGAGCTTGACCGAGACTTAAGAAGCCAGATGGAGAGCTTTATCGACGTGTTGGCTGATTATGGCATTGCACCGCTTGGCATGGGAGCAGAGCTGTATTGGTCTTATGACAGCTATTATGTGGAGAAGGCAATGTCTCTATTTGATTCAGCGCTATTATTCCCGAATGAGAAGCTTATGCACAAGTCGCGAACGAATACATCACAGCCGTTTGCTTCTTCGGTTTACAGCTTGCAGCCAGATGATCTGGAGGCTTACGAATACAAGGAGAAGCTGATGAAGCCTTTGCCTATGGATACAGCGTTAACCTTTGATTTCGCTCAGAACGAAGCAGTGCTTAATGAAGAAGTACAGAAGCTTATTGACGGTTGGACTATGTTTGCTGATTTTAAAGCCGGAGAGCATAGCGTTAAGACGGCCAAGAATAGCATAGTTTCCCGTAACGGCATCCTGCAAATCAATGGACAAAGCTTGTCTCTCGTAAGCGAGAGGACGAGCATTGACTCCGACTACATATACGAACCGGAACAAGCAGTAAGCTTTGAGAAATGGTTTGCCGTACAAAACAAGCTTTTTATCGGCATTATTTTGATCGCCATCGCTGTTTTCGCGGTACTGTTTTTCTTAGGCTCCCGGATGTATAGACGCAAATACTTTAAGTGAGGAGCAAGAAATGACTCTAGCCGATATATTGATGCTGATCGCGGTGATTTGTATTTGGTCGCTGCTGCTTGTAAACGTCATGCTTATTATCGCTGGATATTTCTTTTATTTGCAAAACGAGAGAAGAACGGTTCCGTCTATAAAGGGGGAAGCGCCATTCGTATCGATCATGGTGCCGGCACATAATGAAGGCGTCGTAATCGTAGAAACGGTTAAAGCGCTGCTCGCGCTGGATTATCCGCATGAACGATACGAGATCATCGTTATTAATGATAATTCTTCGGACAACAGCAGCGAGCTGCTGGGGAAATTGCAGCAGAAGCATGCCGGCAGGCAGCTGATCGTGATTAACACGGATGCGGTTACCGGCGGGAAAGGCAAATCCAATGCGCTCAACATTGGCTTTGCACAAAGCAAAGGAGAGCTGATCGCTATCTACGATGCGGACAATACGCCGGAGAAAACAGCGCTTCGTTACCTTGTAGGGGAGATTCTGCATGATAGCAAGCTTGGGGCTGTCATCGGCAAATTCAGAACCCGCAACCGCAATGCGAGCCTTTTAACCCGTTTCATTAATATCGAAACCTTGTCGTTTCAATGGATGGCACAGGCTGGCAGATGGAAGCTTTTTAAACTTTGTACCATACCGGGAACGAACTTTATTATGAGACGCTCCATTGTAGAACAAATTGGAGGCTGGGATGTGAAGGCGATTGCGGAGGATACGGAGATTAGCTTCCGGATCTATATGATGGGCTATCGAATCAAGTTTCAGCCGAAATCCGTGACATGGGAGCAGGAACCGCAGACCCTTAAAGTATGGTTTAAGCAGCGTACACGCTGGGCAAAGGGAAATATATATGTGATTGTGAAAAATACGCCCTTATTGTTTAATCGCTCAGCGAAAAACATTCATTTCGACATTCTGTATTTCATATCGATCTATTTTCTACTCTTAACCTCATTGATCACGTCGGATATATTGTTGATTTTGCATGCACTTGGATATGTGCATACGACTATAGCGGGGTATAGCCTTTTTCTATGGGTGCTGGCCATTATTTTATTTATAACGGGAACCTTTATTACACTGATCACCGAAAAAGGAGAAATGCGCCTTTCCAATGTGTGGATCATCATGCTGATGTATATTACGTATTGTCAATTATGGATGGTCGTTGCAGCATATGGACTATTCAACTATATGAAAGATCTCATTCTAAAAAGAGAAATCAAGTGGTATAAAACGGAACGCTACTAAGTGAGGGGGAGAGGCAATGCATTATAGGTGGTGGTTGGTAGCTGGCTTGCTCTGCCTTGCTTTATTATTCACACAGAATGGACATGCTGTCGCAGCCGCTGCGGAAACGGGAAATAGGCAGCATTATGAAATGTCTTTGGCGAGCACGGATTCCTTGTTAACTGGAAATGTCGTTTCGAAGCCCTTTTATTTCGAACTTGAAGATTACTGGAAAGTAGAGACGGTAATGCTTAATCTGGATTATCAAGCCACTCCTCTTGCACAAGGTGAGCAATCAAGTATTACGCTTGCTGTGAATGGCAGCAACTTTTATTCCTTTCGTCCTACGGAAAGCGAGAGGCAGCAGAAACGTTTGAGCATAGCGGTGCCGAAGGATTTATTGCTTGCCGGGAGCAACACGCTGTCCGTCGAGGGGCTAATACGGACAGGGCAACCGGATCATGCCTGTGTGGCGGTTGATAAGCGGGACAGCTGGCTTCAACTGTATAAGACCTCCAACCTATCGATCGTTTACGCGAAAGCAGGAATTGACGGCAGTATAAATGGCTTCACTGAGCAGTTCGTTGGGCTGGATACGGTTAGTGCGGGAATGAATGCGATAGCCGTTCCGGAAAACAGCGATTCTGCCGAGCTGGAAGCAGCGGTTCATGTGCTGTCAGGATTCGCCAAGGCCAATCCGAGCCAGGAAGACAGCATACCTTTGCTGGAATGGAATTCGGATATGCTGCAGAAGAAATCGATGATTGCCATCGTAGCTCTTTTCGACCGATTGCCCACTGAAGTGAAATTGCAATTAAAGGGTCAAGATCTAAGCAATAAAGGATTGATCCAAGTAATGTCTATAGGCAAGCAGCAGGCTCTTGTCGTAACCTCCGCGGATGCGGGAATGCTGGTGAAGGCTGGGCGGCTATTGTCCAATCAAGGACTCGTACAGCAGCTAAGCGGCAATCTGAAGCTTGTGGATGAGCAAACGGAGGTGGACACGCCTGCGGTGAATGTGAACAAAAACGTAGCGCTCACCGATACAGGCGATCGGCTAACGGGCCTTTCACATCAAGAGAGAACCTATTTTATCGCTTTGCCGGCAAATCGTTCCATAGCGGAGGCAAGCAAAATCAGCCTAGATATGCGATATGCGGGCAACCTTGATTTTGACCGATCGATGGTAACGGTACTGGTCAATGATACGCCGATTGGCAGCAAGAAGCTGAGCGCTGAGCTTGCCAACGGAGATCAATTAACATTGCCTATTCCGAAAAACCAGGATATAACGGGCAATTTCTCGATTACGGTTGCCTTTGATCTCGAATTGAAAAATGCGGGATGTATCGAGCCTGGGGATCAAATGCCGTGGGCCTTCATAGAAAAAAGCTCGATCATGCAGTTGAATACGATGGACAAAACATCATTGCTATTCAACAACTATCCCAATCCGTTTTTGCGAGACGGTGCCTATAATCAAGTAGCGGTCGTCCTCCCCGAGGAGCGTGACCGCTATACCTATCTAACCATTTCCAGCCTCTTCAATATGCTTGGTCGTTTTGCCGAGAGCAATGCGGGAGACATAAGCTTCTATGAAGACGGCGCGGATGCAGCGCAGCTGGAGAACCATAATATTATTGCAATTGGCACGTATAAGAACAACAAGGTCATTCGCGATCAGAACAGCAAGCTTTATTTTCAATACAATCAATCCGGCGACTCCATCATATCCAATGAGAAAATGAGCATAGACGCCGATTATGGAAAGCGTATTGGGACTTTGCAGCTGATTGATTCGCCTTTTAAGGCTGGACTTGGATTAATGGCTGTCACGGGAGCAGGCTCTGAGTATTATTTCATGGCGTCCAAGCTGCTTACGAGTGAGAGCACGAAGTGGAAGGTATTCGGGGATGGTGCTGTAACGGACAAGGACGGCAACATTCAAGCGTTCCGATTCAAGAAACAGGCAGGGCAAGAGCAAACCACGGTTTTGGAAGACGTAATGCAAAGGAGCGACGTGCTTGGGTTTATGATAGCTGTTGGATTAGTTCTTGTTGTCATCTTGCTTTCGCTTATCCTGCTCATACGCAAATATCGCATGAAGCGGAGGGAGAGCGATGAAACGTAATCAAAGCAGCTTAATGTCGGACATTGCTTTTTTACTCTTGTTCTTGGTTTGTTTGATAAGCATGATGTTCACGGCAGGCAACTCCGACCAGTATATTCTAAATATTATTTTACTGAATGTCGCTTTTCTAATCGCGATCGTCACCTATTTCACGACGGTTACCACGGGGCTGATTTTAAATATCGTATTTATATTCGGCTACGGCACGTTTACGTTGTATCAGACCGTGGCTGTAGGCGATGTCGTAAGCGTTCAGCATTATTTCTGGCTAATCATGACTCCGATCATTACGGCGGTGACTTGGATGCTGACCGCTGCGAACAAACAGCTTCAAGCGGAGAAGGACCTGCTGGTTAAGCAAAATGTTTCTTTGGCTACAATGGACGAGCGCACGAACCTGAAAAACAGCCGCTCCTTTCAAAAGGATGCGACCGTGTTTATGGCGCTGTCTACGCGCTACCAAATTCCGCTCACTTTATTGGTAGTGACGGTGAAATATTGGGATGAATTAAGCCGCATGATCAGCCAAGACCAGATGACGGAGATGATTTATGATGTTTCCAAGCTAAATGAGACCAGTATCCGCTTAAATGATTCTCTCTACATGCTGAACACGGAAACGCCAACTTGGGGGATGCTCCTCTTTACCGATGATGACGGCGCTAATATCGTCATCAAGCGGTTAAGGGAAAAGACGGAATCATTTAATTCGGTCGAATTCGCTGGAAAATACCGAGTCGAACTGAAACTTACGATGAGCGCCGTTCAATATCATCCGGAATCGATCGCAACGCCGCTTGATTTCATCGTTCAAGCACGGAAACGTTTAGAATACGATGTGTAGCTTGTTCGCTTATAGGATGATAAAAAGCGCCGAAATCTTTAGATTTTGGCGCTTTTTCTTATGCTGTTGAGGTGCCAAAGCGACAAACTGAGAAGGTGATAAAAGGAATGGTATTGACTTTGTTCTCTTTAAAGAACTAAAATATACTTATTGTCTGTTATAAAGTTTATTGTATTGGAAGCGCTTTGCAAATTGTTAGGATCTAAACTGGCCGAAGGAGAATAATATGATTGGAGAACGGATTAAGAGTCTACGGGAAAAAAAGGGCTACTCGATAACGAAGCTTGCCGACTTAGCAGGCGTATCCAAGTCCTATTTGAGCTACATTGAACGCAATATGCAGAACAACCCTTCACTACTGGTAATGGCAAAAATCGCTGCGCCTTTGGATTCTAACATTGAATATTTACTTGGAGAAGAACATTTACCAAAACTTAACCATGAAGAAATGCTTGACGAGGAATGGCATTCGATTATTAAGGATGCGGTAGATGAGGGCATGAGCAAGGGAGATTTCCAAGCGTTGAAAGACCTGATCCGCTCGAATATGTGGAAGGATAATAGGCTTGAAGTGAATCCTCAATCAGGTAGCAAAAAGAAAACATCGAATATCATCATTCTTCACATCGATAATTAATGAAGAACAAAAAGGCTGTAAAATGGTATTGACATGTTCTATATAAAGAACTAATATTGTGTTATTGTTCTTTATAAAAAACAACGATAGCAGGTGTTTACATGTACGTTAGTCAATTAGATGACTCGCAATCCGTCCGCGTAGAAAAAGAAAAAACAAAAGAAATCAACATTAAAGCATTATACGCAGTCATTCGCAAACGCATTTGGCTAATCGCACTCATTACGATTGCAGTAACGTTTTTGGCAGGCCTCTATAACAATAGGCCTGAACCGCTCATGTATGCATCAAACTCTAGAATGATCGTTGCCGCAAGTTCAGATATGATTGGCACGGTTAGGGTTCTGTTCAGGGAGCCCCTTGTTCTGAATGAAATTATTGAACAGCTTGGAATAAACCGCTCCGTTGCACAGCTCAGAGGACAAATTCGAATCGACAGCGTAGACGGCTCGCTGGTTACCGTTGTTTCGGTAGTCGATTCTGATCCTAAGCTAGCAGCAGAAATTGCAAATACGGGTGTTGAGATTTATAAGCGAGTCGCGAGCGAGACATTAGGCGTTACGAGCATTCGGCTTTTAACGCAGGCCGAAGAAAACCCGATCCCGATTAATGAGCAAAGCAATACGGTCGTGCTTATCGGTTTTATGTTTGGTTTAATTCTGAGCATAGGCTTAGTATTTCTGCTAGATTCGCTTGATGATTCTATCAAATCGGAACGAGAGATTGAAGAGTTGCTGGGCTTAACGATGCTTGGTCAAGTAACCAAGATAAAACGGAAAGACTATTCCAGATATTTGAAGAAAAGAAAAACGATCGTTGTGAGAGGTGAAACCATTGGTTCGTGAACGTCAAAAGGCATCAACTTCATTTGTGAACAGAAGCTTGCTATCCTACATTAATCCCCACGGTTTCATATCCGAACAATATCGTACCATTCGCAATAACATTCAATATGCGGCTAACGGCAAAAAAATTCGTTCTTTGCTTGTGACCTCGCCATCTGAAGGTGAGGGGAAATCAACGGCAGCTATCAATCTAGCGGTGTGTATGGCTCAGCGCGGTGACCGCGTGCTTATTATTGATGCAAATTTCAGAAACCCGATTATCAACAAAGTTTTCAATGTGCAAACCTCGCCTGGCCTGTCGAACGTACTTGGTCAACAGCTTGAAATCCGCGAAGCCATCTACAATACCGAGGTTGAAGGACTCGATATACTTCCAAGCGGTCAGCGCCTCTTCAACTCAACGGAGCTGCTCGATTCGCAAGTGATGGCTGACGTAATGTCGTATGCGTCCGAGCAATATGACATGGTGCTGCTCGATTGTCCGCCAGTTCTCGGGGTATCGGATACGAATGCGCTGGTAAGCAAATGTGATGGCGTTGTATTGCTTCTAGGAAGTGGGAAAACACAGCAGGAGCTTGCACTCGAAGCGAAGCGGGCATTGTTGTTCGCCAAAGCCAATATTCTTGGTGTTATATTAAATATGAAAAGCGTTTGATGATCGCTATCGGATAGCGCTTTTTTTAAAATATAGGAAAGTAGATGATTTCGCCAACCTTTCTCTATATTTCTAGGTATGAAACGCGCCGCGCCGTCAAAGGATGGCGACAGGCGTTTCACCTTGCGGCAAAACGTTCTTTATAAAGAACACCATATTCTGATTATGAATGTTTTAATGTACGGTGATGTCTCCTAACCGTTATCAACGGAGGCACTCGGCCATGCTGTGGGTTAGGTCAAACCTTAGACGCGAGTCGTCAGGAGTGTGGTGTGAGGCGGGGTTGAATGCCCTGATTTCTGCGTTAGGGTTTTTAACTAAACGGTTTTGCCAAAACCTTTTAGTTAAACACTCTAAAGTGTTGCGGTATTCAGTACGCGATGAGCCAATAGGGCTTGCGTAGTTGTAGACATTAACTTGATATGAAGGATGATAGGAAAGGGTGAAAGGTATTGACGTACAGGCAAAGACTGTCTTTTTTAATGTTTATTGACTCCTTTATCGTATTAACGGCTATTTTTTTCAGCAGGTTTTTACTTAGCGCTTCGCTCGATGTGGTGACGGCGCCGATTGTAATCAGCTCGATTACACTTCTATTAAGTCATCATTTCTTTTCTTTTTATTACAAGCTGTATAAGAAGGCATGGGAATACGCAAGTGTCGGGGAGCTGCTCATTATTACAAAGGCCGTTACGTTCTCGATCATAGCGGCAGCGCTCATCCAGCAGGTTGTGATGCAGGATGTTTTTTTCAGGCTGCTAGCAGTCACTTGGATGATCCATATGCTTCTAATCGGCGGCTCGAGACTGTGCTGGCGCATATTCCGAGGCGGCTATCATAAAAATGTCGGGATGCGAAAACGCACCTTAATTGTAGGCGCAGGTTCTGCAGGCACGATGCTTGCAAGGCAGCTGCTAAGCAACAACGATACAGAGCTGCTGCCAATCGCATTCATTGATGATGATGTCAATAAGCATAGTCTAGACATAATGGGAATTCCCGTTAGAGGCGGCGTATCTAGCATTGCTAAAGCGGCGCAAGAACTCGATATTAACAATATCGTGATCGCTATTCCATCGTTAAGCAAAAAGCAGCTGAACACCATCTTCAGCGAATGCGCGAAAACAAGAGCGAAAACGCAAATTATACCGATGCTTGAGGATTTGGCTACCGGAAGAATTTCGGTTAGTCAATTTCGTGATGTTCAGGTCGAGGATCTGCTTGGACGGGAGCCCGTCGAGCTCGATATAGAAAGCATTTCCGGCTACGTTACCCAGAAAGTCGTTATGGTGACGGGTGCAGGGGGATCGATCGGATCTGAGGTCTGCCGCCAAATTTCAAGGTTTTTGCCGGAGAAGCTTATTTTGCTTGGACATGGGGAGAACAGCATTTATTCCATTGAGATGGAGCTGAGAGAGCTTTACGGACATACGAATATTGAGTTTGTAACGGAAATAGCAGATTTGCAGGATGCTGCCAAAATGCTGACTGTTATGCAGGCGCATCGTCCGCAGGTTGTGTATCATGCGGCTGCGCATAAGCATGTGCCGCTCATGGAAAGAAACCCGGAGGAGGCGTTCAAAAACAACGTGATGGGCACTTTGAATGCAGCTAGAGCCGCTAACCAGGCAAAGGTCGATACGTTTGTTATGATCTCCACGGATAAGGCGGTAAACCCGACTAGTGTGATGGGCGCGACTAAACGCATTGCCGAGATGGTCATTCAGCACATGGACCGTATGAGCAATACCAAATTTGTAGCCGTACGCTTCGGCAACGTGCTGGGCAGCCGGGGCAGCGTTATTCCGCTGTTCAAGAAACAGATTGAAAAGGGCGGGCCGGTCACGGTAACCCACCCAGACATGGTTCGTTATTTCATGACCATTCCCGAGGCTTCGCGGCTCGTCATTCAAGCAGGCGCGCTCGCCAGAGGCGGAGAAATATTCGTACTGGACATGGGCGATCCGGTCAAAATTACCGATCTCGCGCAAAATGTCATCCGAATGTCGGGCTTTACGGTCGAGGAGATTGGTATTCACTATACAGGCATTCGGCCGGGCGAGAAGCTGTTTGAAGAAATGCTTAAGGATAACGAAATGAACGAAAAGCAAGTATATCCGAAAATATACATAGGCAAGTCATCGGAAATATATTTTGACCAAATCGAAGAAATCATCGCTCTTCATGGCGGTATGAACAAAGCAGAACTGCGCATCCGGCTGCTTGATCTCGCGAACAATGTCGTTGAACTGCCGGAATTCGCCTCTGTTACGGGCTAATATGAAAAGGGGATGTTGAAGCTATGAAAGTAAGAAAAGCGATTATACCGGCTGCGGGGCTCGGCACAAGATTTCTGCCCGCAACCAAAGCGATGCCTAAGGAAATGCTGCCTATCGTAGATAAGCCGACCATTCAATATATCGTGGAAGAAGCGATTGAATCCGGCATTGAGGATATCATTATTGTGACGGGAAAAGGCAAACGGGCGATCGAGGACCATTTTGACAATTCGGTTGAGCTGGAACAAATATTGACGGCCAAGCATAAGTTCGACCTGCTTAGCGAGGTTCGCAAATCGGCGGATATGGTGGATATTCATTACATTCGCCAAAAGGAGCCCAAAGGACTGGGGCATGCCATTTGGTGCGCCCGCAAATTTATTGGGGATGAACCATTCGCCGTGCTGCTTGGGGACGATATCATTTCCGCGGAGAAGCCTTGCATCAAACAAATGATCGAAAAGTATGAGGAGTACCATACCTCGATAATCGGCGTGCAGCGCGTAGCGGACGAAGCGGTGTCCAGATATGGCATCGTCGATGGAACGTTGATGGAGGATGGCTTCCACCGGGTTAGGCATTTGGTTGAAAAGCCTGCTAGAGAGCTTGCGCCATCGAATATGGCGATCATGGGACGGTATATTTTGAACCCGGCAATCTTTGATATTTTGGGTAATCAGACTCCGGGTGCAGGCGGGGAAATACAGCTCACGGACGCGATTGCAGCATTAAACCTGTCGGAGGCGGTGTACGCCTATGAATTTGAGGGCAAGCGCTATGATGTGGGTGAGAAAATGGGCTTTATACAAACGACAATTGAGTTTGCTCTGCAGCGTGAGGATTTGCGTTACGACCTCTTAAACTACTTGTCCACGATGGTTGAACGAGAAGCAGCTAGAAAATAATTCTAGTATAGGATGGTATGAGCATGCCAAATAAAATATTATTTTGCGCAACGGTTGACTACCACTTCAAGGCTTTTCATTTGCCTGTTATGGAATGGTTCAAGCAGCAGGGCTGGGAGGTTCATATCGCCGCTAAAGGTGATATGGAGCTCCCTTTTGCTGACCGCAAGTTTAATTTGCCGATTGAGAGATCTCCTATCCATATGAACAATTCAGCAGCTTACCGAGAATTGAAGGCCATCATTAACGAGCAGCAGTATAAAATCATTCATTGCCATACGCCGACTGGCGGCGTTCTTGCCCGCTTGGCTGCACAGGAAGCTAGAAAAAAAGGCACAAAGGTTATTTATACGGCACATGGGTTTCATTTCTGCAAAGGCGGCTCTCTGCTAAACTGGATTCTTTATTATCCAATTGAGAAATACTTTGCGCGTCTGACAGATTATTTGATTACGATTAACAACGAGGATTACCAGTTGGCCGTTTCGAGGCGCTTCAAAGCGAAGCAAATTGCCCATGTTCACGGCGTTGGCGTGAATACCTCAAACTATAAGCCCATGTCCAAAATCGACAAATGGCGGCTGCGTCAGGAGCTTGATTACCGAACAGATGATTTCCTCATGTTCTACGCCGCTGAGTTCAATAAGAATAAAAACCATCAGCTGTTAATACAGGCAATGGCTGCGATTAAAGAAGAGGTGCCCCATGCTAGGCTGCTGCTGGCGGGGAAAGGCGCTTTGCTGGAGGAGAGCAAGCAGCTCGCCGAGCAGCTCGGTGTTGGTGCCATGGTTCATTTCCTAGGGTACCGAACGGATATCGACAAGCTTCTGCCGATGTGCGATGTCGCTGTCGCATCCAGCTTGCGGGAAGGACTTCCCGTCAACATTATGGAGGCAATGGCTTGCGGCCTGCCGATCGTCGCGACACGGAATAGGGGACATTCGGAGCTGGTGATGGATGGAGAGAATGGGTATTTGGTGAAAGAAAATCAAATAAAGGTTTTTGCAAACAAGTTGGTTGAGCTTAGCAGGTCTAAGTCGTTACGAGAAGAGTTAGGGGAGAAAAGCGGAGTAATGGTTAAGAAATATTCTCTAGCGCAAGTGGCGTTAGAATTGAACGATATTTACAAATCTTTAATGGAACAGCCGCAGGCAGACAATAAGGAGAGGTTGCAATGGGTGGTCCTTTAAGGGTGTTGCACGTAGTTGTAAATATGAATCGCGGCGGAGCGGAGACCCTGCTGATGAATATGTATCGTCATATTGACCGATCCAAAATTCAGTTTGATTTTCTAACATGCAAAGATGGCGTATTTGATGATGAGATTCGAAGCCTAGGCGGAATTATACATCGCATCCCTTATATTACGGAGGCTGGACACAGAGGTTATTTGAAAGGTTTGGACCATTTTTTTCTCACTCATGCAGATTATAAGGTTGTTCATTCGCACATGGATAAAATGAGCGGTTTTGTACTGAGGGCCGCTCGTCGAGCAGCTATTCCGATGCGGATTGCACATAGCCACAACACAAGCAGCGAAGGCAGCGTTCCTTCACGCATCTATAAGTGGTATGCAGGAACTTTTGTGGAGTCGGCAGCGACGCATTATGTTGCTTGCTCAAAAGCAGCGGCTCGTTGGATGTTTCATGAGAAGAAGGACAACGTTCTTATTTTACAAAACGGCATTGATTGTGAACAGTTTGCCTATTCAGTAAAAACTCGCTTAAGTATCCGTAAAGAACTCGATATCCCAGAAAATTGTTTCGTGGCAGGGCATGTTGGAAGATTCAATTTACAGAAAAATCATGCACAGTTATTAAGTATGTTTAATCAATTGCAGAATGAGAAACCGAACAGTATACTCCTGCTAGTTGGTGATGGTCCGCTTCGGCCAGAAATGGAGCAAAAGGCAACGGAACTTGGCATTCGCAATAAAGTCATCTTTCTAGGAATTCGAAGCGATATCCATCGTATCCTCCAGGCGGTTGATGTGTTTGTATTTCCTTCGCATCATGAAGGACTTCCGGTTACGTTAATAGAAGCACAAGCTGCTGGGCTGCCTTGCGTGATATCCGATCAGATTACCGAGGAAGTCGATATCGGAATTGGTTTGATCAAGTATTTTTCTCTAAAGAATGAGGCATCAGGTTTAAGTGAAATCCTTGAGGCAGCTAAAAAACCTAAGCGTATGGTCCCGTTAACCGCCTTTTCCAACAATGGATACGATATTAAACAAACGGTACAAGTAGCAACATCATTTTATTTAAATCAATTCGAGGTGAATCATGAAGATGTTAACGGTTTTTACGCCCACTTATAATCGGGCTTACTGCTTGCATCAAGTCTATGAGAGTTTGCTACGACAGACTTGCACTGATTTTGAATGGCTTATTATAGACGATGGCTCGAGCGACAATACAAAGGAATTGGTTGCCGGATGGATAGAAGAGCAGCATATACCAATTACCTATGTGTTTCAGCAGAACCAAGGCATGCATGGAGCACATAATACAGCATATGAGAGGATCGAAACGGAACTGAACGTTTGCATTGATTCTGATGATTATATGCCCGATGATGCGGTGGAGCATATTGTTACCTTCTGGAACGAACATCGCAGCGATAAGTTTTGCGGTTTCGCAGGGCTCGATGCTTATACAAATGGTGAAACTGTCGGTTCGAAGCTTCCGCTTCATCTTGCTAGCTCAACCTTGTTTGATTTATATCATAAACATGGCGTAATAGGCGATAAGAAGTTAGTCTATCGTAGTTCACTGACTAAGCTGCATCCATACCCGCTGTTTGAAGGGGAAAACTATGTGGGTCTCGATTATAAGTATCATTTGCTGAATCAGCAATATGAGCTTCTGCTGCTAAATGAAGTACTTTGCCATGTGGAATATTTAGCGGACGGGTCTTCACGCAATATGCTTAAGCAATATCGGAGAAACCCAAAAGGGTTCGCGTTTTATCGAAAGTCTCTGATAAACTTGCCTGTTGGCAGTACTGGATTCAAATACCGTCAAGCTGTTCATTATGTATCGAGCAGTCTGTTATCGAGGAACAAGAACATGCTGAAAGAAATGCCTTTCAAGGCATTGATTGTATCGGCGTTAATACCGGGTTTGCTGTTGTTTGGCTATATCAAGATAAAAACGCGTAGAGAATATGTGCTGAAAGGGATGGCCAATGACTATCCTATGGCTTAACTTAATCGTCGTATTTTCATTTGCTCTTATTTCAAGATATTTTGCTGTTAAGGCAGCAGTCGGTCCAACCTTTCTACAGCCTAACAAAATAATGGCAGCAGCTGCTGCCTTAACACTTATCCTTGTTTCAGGTTTAAGAAACAATATAGGAGATACCTTCTTCTATATGCATGCTTATACGGTGGATAGGTTTGATTGGCAGTCTGTTATTCAAAAAAAGGATATGGGATTTGGCATATTGCAGCTTCTTCTCAAACAAATCTCTAATGATCCACAAATCCTGCTTATGACAACTGCATTCGTAACAAATATGCTGATTGCAATCGTAATGTATAAATATTCTCGTTTCTATGAATTGAGCATTTATGTATACATAACCTCAGGAGCATTTATCGTTTCTATGAATGGTCTTAGGCAATTTCTAGCTGCAGCTATTGTATTTGCAGCAACGAAAGCATTGTTTGACGGGAAAATGAAAACATATATGGCAGTTGTGTTATTTGCTGCGGTTTTTCATCAGAGCGCTCTCGTCATGTTACCTCTTTACTTCATTGTCAGAAGAAAAGCTTGGACAGGGACGACCTTTTTTTTATTGTCAATAGCAATTATGGTTGTTGTTGGTTTTAATCAATTTTCTGATTTATTATTTCAAGCAATTCAAGGAACACAATACGCCCATTATCAAAATTTCCAAGAAGGCGGAGCGAGCATCATTCGTGTATTCATATATGCAGTTCCGTTACTAATATGTTTCTTGGGAAGGGAGAAACTGAGATCATTATTTCCAAAAGTTGATATATTAGTGAATCTATCTATTATTGGAATTGTGCTCATGATTATCTCGACTCAAAACTGGATATTTGCTAGAATGACGATTTATTTTAATCTCTATCAATTAATTTTAATTGGTTGGATCGTGAAGATATTTCGAGAGAAGGACCAAAAATTGGTTTATTTCGCCATATTGATCTTTTATTTACTGTTCTTTTATTTTGAAAGTGTTGTTGCGCTTGATATCAGATATACAAGCGACTATTTAAAATGGCCATCTTAAAGGAGGCAGAATGGTGAACGAAGCGGAACAAATTCCTCGCATATTGCATTACTGCTGGTTCGGCAGGGGGGAGAAACCTCGGAAAATCGTGAAGTGCATGAAAAGCTGGGAAAAGCATCTAGGGGATTTTCAAGTCATAGAGTGGAATGAAGACAACTTTGATATCTCTTCCATTCGATATGTGAAAGAAGCGTATGAAGCGCGCAAATATGCTTTCGTGAGTGATTATGTTCGTTTATATGCGTTATATTTGCACGGAGGCATCTATTTGGACACCGATGTTGAAGTAATCAAGCCATTGGATAAGTTTCTTGGTCATGAGGCTTTCTCAGGCTTTGAAGATCAACGCTTTTTACAATCAGGTACAATGGGAGCAGCGAAAAAGCATCCGTGGATCAAAGAGTTACTTGATAATTACGATAAGAGAAGCTTTTTACTTCCTGGAGGGAAGCTCGATACAACGACCAACACGGCCGTTATAACTGAAATATGCAGCCGGCATGATCTTCAATTAAACGGTGAGTTTCAAGTATTGTCTAACGGTGTGACCTTTTATCCTCGTACATATTTCAGCCCATATGATTATATCGATGGCGGTAATTACATAACTAATGACAGCTACACCATTCATCATTTCGCTCAATCTTGGCTGCCTGCGCATGTTCGCTTTAGGGGCGAAGTAAAGAAGGCCGTAAGCCGCGTCGTCGGCCCAGCAGTCATCTCCAAAATGAGAAAGCTGCTCTCTTCCAATTAAAAGCCATTATTTCAATATCAGGAGCTCATATCGATGATAAAAAGATTATTTGATCTCGTCCTCTCAGCTGTTCTTTTGGTGCTGCTTTCCCCGATTATTGCATTAACCGCAATCCTTGTGCGCTTCAAGCTGGGGGCACCGATTGTGTTCAAGCAGCAGCGTCCTGGCTTGCATGGCGTTCCGTTCTACGTGTACAAACTTCGTACGATGACCTCCGAGAAAGACAGTATGGGCAAGCTGCTGCCTGATCATCTGAGGCTTACAGCTTTCGGCAGTCTGATGCGCAAATTCAGTCTGGATGAGCTGCTGCAGCTTGTAAATGTCCTGAAAGGCGAGCTTAGCCTCATTGGGCCGCGTCCTCTCCTAATGGAATATTTGCCGCTGTACAACACCGAACAGGCTAAACGTCACTTAGTACGCCCAGGCATAACAGGATGGGCGCAAGTACATGGCAGAAATGCGGTTTCGTGGGAAGAAAGATTCCAGCATGATGTCTGGTATGTTGAGAATCAAAGCTTTATGCTGGATCTCAAAATTTTGGCCATGACGGTAAAGAAGGTCATTAGGTCTGAAGGGGTCTCGAATGGCAATCATGTCACGATGCCTGTATTTCAAGGTACGACGACAAGCAGTGAAGGGTAAAGCCATTTCTCAAGCGGCAGCATAGCTTGGGGAATGGCTTATTTTATTGGAAAAGGAAGTGTGGCAGCGTGTCGACAAATGAAATGAAACGAATCTATTTATCTCCACCGCATATGAGCGGGAAGGAACAGAGCTATATTGACGAGGCTTTTGAAACCAATTGGATTGCACCGTTGGGACCGCACATTGATGCCTTTGAGAAACAAATGGCGGCTTATGTGGGGACGGCAGACGCGGTAGCAGTTAGCTCGGGAACGGCTGCGATCCATCTAGCTTTGCAACTGCTTGGCGTAGGTACGGGAGATAAGGTGTTTTGCTCCAGTTTCACTTTTGTAGCAAGCGCTAATCCGATTCGGTATTGTCATGCGGAGCCTGTATTTATTGACTCGGAGCCGGAAACCTGGAATATGTCGCCTTCGGCATTAAAGCGGGCATTCGAAGATGCCGATCGCAGAGGAGAGCTGCCGAAAGCCGTTATCGTCGTACATTTGTACGGGCAAGTATCCAAGATGGATGAGTTGATGGCATTGTGTGAGCAGTATGAAGTGCCTTTAATTGAAGACGCAGCGGAATCGCTGGGGTCTACGTACAAAGGGAAACAGAGCGGATCATTCGGGAAGCTAGGCATTTTCTCATTCAACGGAAACAAGATTATAACGACGTCAGGCGGAGGGATGCTCGTATCTGATGATGTGGAGCTCCTTAGAAAAGCACGCTTCCTTGCTACGCAGGCAAGAGATACAGCACCGCATTACCAGCATAGCAGCATGGGATTCAACTATCGGATGAGCAATATATTGGCAGGTGTTGGAAGGGCTCAGCTTGAGGTAATAGACGATCGCGTCGCGGCTAGAAGAGCGATATTCGATAATTATGTACGGGCATTCTCGGCTAGGCAAGGCGTAAGCTTTATGCCTGAGCTGAACGGTACGCGCTCAAACCGCTGGCTGTCGACCCTCGTTTTGGACAAGGAAGAGACGGATGCAACCGTTACAGAGCTGCTGGCCACGATGGAAGCTGCGAATATTGAGGCGCGCCCGTTATGGAAGCCACTTCACTTGCAGCCGCTGTTCGAAGGTACTCGCTTTTATGCCCATGCGGGCGAGATAGCTGTCTGCGAAAGGCTGTTCGAAAGCGGGCTTTGTTTGCCGTCAGGTTCCAGCATGTCATTCGTTGATCAGGTGAGAGTGATGGACTGCATGAATGTGGTATTTGATAAAGCAGTCGAAAAAAGCGTACAGTCTGCTTAGGAGAAGCCTAGAGATATCGTTCGCCTTGTACTCTTGCACGAAGTGCCTTAGCAGGCGTTCCGTAAGCAACCATATATGCTGCAATGTCGGTTAAGACGGTAGAGCCAGCGCCAATTACGGTGTGCTCGCCGATTGTTTTGCCATGAATGATGGCTGCTCCCAGCGATACGACTGAGTAGTCGCCAATATGAACGTTTCCGCCTGTACACGCACCCGGCGCCAACGTTACATAGTTTCCGATCCTTGTATCATGCTCGGCAACGCTATTCGCGTATAAGATGCAATGTTCGCTGATTCGTGTATCGCTGCCAATGACGCTGCCAGCCATAATGACTGTACCGCTTCCAATTTGTGCACCCCTGGCTACTGATGCGTTTGGATGGACTGCCGTGATGAAGGAAAAGCGCGGTAGAATATTTTTGATTTTTTCGACGACAGCTGCTCGTGTCCAATTATCGCCAATAGCGACAATCCCGCTGCTCGCAAGCGCTTCATGCTGTACCAGACATTGCTCATTGCCTAGAATCTCATAGCCATAAAAGGATGTGCCAGAGGGCTTCAGACCGTCAATGATGCCGACGATCTGGTATATGCCGGTTTTCTCAATGGTATCTATCACGGCTTTGGCATGACCGCCAGCGCCGAATACGATAATATTTTTCATATCCCTAATGCCTCCTTGCATATAGTCGTTCCAAACGGCTCTTTCATTCTAGCAGATATTAGGTTGTTTTTGTAAGCGTAAAGAGAGAATGACGATTGACAGATATTAGGGAAGGTGTTAATCTGTACTTGTGTTCGTTTTAAAGAACAAAAATTATTTTTTGTTCGCTACTGGCTAATTAGTATGAAGGAGAAATTCATGAATAACGATGTCACTCTCCATAATGAAGACTTGTCTGATGAATTGAGACTCATGCTCTCGATTCTTTCCATGGATAATAAGGCCGAGATCACTTTCGATCTGCAGGAGCTGCTCCGTCATGCGGATTGGGATCGATTTATTGAGCTGGCCAGGCATCACAGGGTGTTTCCGTCACTTAACCATAAGCTGCAGAAGCTGAAAGCGAATGGTATCCCTGTGTTTGTGTCGCAATTGTTTCAGCGCGATTATTATCGGAATACGCTGCAAATGCTCACATTAAGCGGAGAAATGGAGCAGCTTGCCAAATTGTTCTCTGACAATGGCATACGTTCATTATTTCTAAAGGGACCCGTAATTGCCGCCGACTTGTACGGAGATGTATCGCTGCGAACCTCATGTGATTTGGATTTGCTCATACCCATTGATGATCTAGAGAGAACGGAAAACCTGCTCCTCTCTTGCGGATATGTGAAGGATGATTATATTTTGACCGTATTGAACGATTGGAAATGGCGCCATCATCATACTTCCTTTATGCATCCAGACAAAAAGATTAAGGTAGAGGTCCATTGGAGACTCAATCCAGCTCCAGCTAAGGAACCGAAATTCGAGGATCTTTGGGAGAGGAGAAGACAAAGCTCATTAATCTCGCGCCCTATCTATTATTTGGGCAGAGAGGATCTATTCATGTTTTTAGTCTCACATGGTGCGCGTCACGGCTGGTCAAGGCTTCGGTGGCTGCTGGATATTAAACAGTTGCTCGAACAGAAAGTAGATTGGACCAAGCTGATTTACCTTCTTCGCAAGCATCAGTTCTCGCATATCGGGGGGCAGGCCTTACTGTTAATAGCCAGATTGTTCG
Organism: Paenibacillus endophyticus; assembly: GCF_014192395.1. Classification (GTDB taxonomy): domain Bacteria; phylum Bacillota; class Bacilli; order Paenibacillales; family Paenibacillaceae; genus Pristimantibacillus; species Pristimantibacillus endophyticus. Next base: position 86,351 of record NZ_JACHXW010000001.1, read on the forward strand.
CTGTGCCGCTTCGTGAGGAAATGAAGCCCTTGTTAAGTGATAGAAGAGCAGAATGGTCGGCTGAGGATGCCATGTTCTACGTGCATCGAATGATTAATTTACATAATCCTCCCTTGTCGGAGGAAGTAGACCGCTATCATAGGAAGTATCTTTTTGGATTGCTTACGATTAGGCAGAAGATCATGTTTCTCGCAAGCTTTCTGTACCCTTATCCGGAAGACGCCAAAACGCTGCCGCTCCCCAAAGCGCTCCATTTTCTCTATTTCCCTCTTCGTCCTTTCATTTGGGGGTGGAGGAAAATTCGAAGGGGGTCAGCTAAGCAGGCAGGAAAAGAACTGGAGAAATAGATTAGCCGATTGCGAGGTGGATTTGAATGAACATATTTAGAAAAATTGCTAGTACGATAATCAGTCAAATCCGTAGTAGGGGACTAATAAGTTCTATTGCTATGAATCGTTCCCAATTCTTCGGAATGCTGAGAGGATTATTATACAAACTGCTCTATTTCAACAATATTCATGCGTCTTTATTCACCATTCAGGCAAACAGCACCATTGAAATTTTTAACAAGCGTGCCAAAGTGGACATTGGAAATTTCGTGTTCATACGAAAGAATGTAAGTATACGTTTAGACTTTGATGGCAAGCTGACATTAGGTGAGAAAGTATTTATAAATGATAATTGTAATATTAATTGCGTCCATAAAATAATGATTGGAAAAGGATCGAAGATAGCGCCTAATGTGTGCATTAATGATCATGATCACAACTATAAGTCTGTGGATGGTGAACATCTTCTTAAAGGAGAAGTTATTATAGGCAGCAACGTTTGGGTCGGATCCAACGTCGTCATTCTTCGAGATACGTACATAGGCGACAACGCAGTTATTGCTGCTGGCAGTGTTGTAAAGGGAAATATCCCTGCAAATACGTTGTTTTTAAATAAGAGGGAAAATAAACATATTAGCTATAAGGAACCCAAATCGACCATTAATAATTTGTATCAAGTGAAGGAATCGATATGAAAAAGCAAATATTAATTTCTGTATATGACATGGAGATTGGCGGAATTGAAAGAAGCTTAATCAATATGCTGGAAAGCTTTGATTACGAAACTTATGATGTGGATCTATTGGTATTTAGCCATCAAGGAGAGTTTATGAGTCTCATTCCAAGTATGGTTAATTTACTGCCTGAAAAGAGCCAATACAGTGTGTTTCGAAAACCTCTTAAGCAATGCCTACGAGAAGGCCACTATATGGCAACATTGATTCGATTAGTTTGCAAGAATGCAGCGATTCTGAAAGCAAGAAAGCGTAAATTGAGCGAAGGATCTGGTTATATTCAGATGCAGCTTACTAGCAAATACACCTCTTACATTATCCCGCCTATAACCAAAGAGTATGATCTTACAATTAGCTATGCTTGGCCACATGATTTTGCAGCAAACAAGGTGAAATCAAAGCGAAAGATCGCTTGGATTCATACCGATTACAGCAAGCTGGAAATTGATAATCAGCTAGACTTGATTGCTTGGAATAAATTCGACTACATTGCATCCATATCTGAGGCTTGCACAGAGTCCTTTCTGCTGAAATATCCTTTATTAAAGAATAAAATTACAGTTATTGAGAACATTACTTCACCAAATTTCATAAAAAGGATGGCAGAAGAATTATATGAGAATAAAGTAGCTTTGGAGGAGAGCTTTCAAATTGTGTCTGTAGGGCGACTTTCTTATGTAAAGGGTTTTGACATGGCAGTCCAGGCATTGAGAAAGCTGCATGATAAAGGATTAACTGCTTTGAAATGGTATGTGGTAGGTTATGGCGGCTATGAGGCTGAATTAAAGGCATTGATTGCTGAATATGGTTTGGAAGGCAAGTTTGTGCTTTTAGGAAAAAAAACTAACCCGTATCCTTACATAAAAGATTGTGATCTTTATGTACAGCCGTCTAGATATGAGGGAAAAGCGGTAACGGTTACGGAAGCGCAAATATTAGGTAAGCCGATTATTATTACTAATTATCCAACAGCAGGAAGCCAAGTGGAGAATGGCGTAGACGGACTTATTTGCGAGCTTAGTCCGGATGGTATTGCAACTGCAATTGAACAAGTATACCGCAGTAAAGAGCTGCAGAGTGTACTTGAGAATAACATTAAAGACAAGGATTTCAGTAACAGCCATGAACTAATGAAGCTATACCAAATAATTATGTAGTAATACAAGCAAGAGAGGTGAAAAATCAGCTGTGAGCTACAAAGTTAGTGTTGTAATACCAGTGTTCAATGCTGAAAAGTACTTGGATGAATGTATCACATCATTGATTAATCAGACTCTTAAAGATTGTGAGTTTATATTCGTCAACGATGGGTCCACCGATACGAGCAGATTAATCATTGAAGGTTATCAAATAATGGACGATAGAATTGTTCTTTTGAATCAAGATAATCAAGGTGTTAGTCAAGCTCGGAATGCTGCGCTTAGCATCGCTTCTGGAGAATACATTGGTTTCGTAGATGCTGATGATTTTATTAAAACTGATATGTATCAAAAATTGTATGAAACTGCCAAACAAAAAAAATGTGATGTTGTTATTACTAATTTTGAGAGTGTACTTGATGGTTGTAAATGTACAACGCAATTTCCCTTCCCGCCTGACCAACTTTTAGATCGTCAATATATCGAACAAAAAATAATGCCTTACTTTTTAAAAGCCGATGACTTGAATTCAGTTTGGAACAAGCTTTATAGAAGAGAACTGATTATAAATCTTAAAATTTCATTCCCCCAAAAAACAGCATTAGGAGAAGATGCAATTTTTAATATGTTATTTTTTGGATTCGCATCAACAATGTCCTATATAAAATACAATGGCTATTACTACAGGGAAGTGCTTGGAAGTGCAAGCCGAAATATAACAAAGATGGATTATTTTGGTAACGCATTAGAGGTCTACTTGATGGATCCTCCCGCTGTGTATAGTGAAGTAATATCCAAAACGATTGTTAATAGGTTTAAGTCTATTAGACTTATTAATAGTACCATCTCTTACATCAACTTATATATCAGGCCAAGCAAAGAAATCAGCTTTAGTAAAAGGTACTCCTATATTAAAAGAATGATTAACAATCATTATGTAAGGGAAGCAATTCCAATATATTTTGCTGAGATGCAGGTTTCATTAGGCCGTTATGAGAAGTTTATTCTTAACATGATAAGAGCAAGGTTTATATTTGGATTAATATGTGGAGTTACATATAGCAGAATTAGGAATAACTAAATTTAAGTGAAAGAGGTTATAGATATGAAGATAATGATGTTTGCACATGATGGCAGTCTTAATCGAGGCTGCGAAGCCATTGTTCGTTCATCAACTGCAATTATAAAGGAAAGATTATCTGATGCCCAAGTGTACTTGGCATCGACTAAGCCAGAGACGGATCAAGTTATCGCCAAGCTGGATGGCGTGTACGATGGTTCAACTCTTGCAATTAAAAAGTATTCCTATGATTGGTTTCTATCCTCAATGAAGGTTAAGCTATTTCAGGATGAATCCTATGCTTTCGGTAAAATTCACCATAACATTATTAAAAATATAAAGGATATGGATGTCTGCCTTTCCATAGGGGGAGACAACTATTGCTATGGAGAACAGCCAGGTTGGTATGAAATTAACAGACGTGTGAAAGCTCAAGGGAAGAAGCTTGTATTATGGGGGTGTTCCATTGGTGAAGAAGATATGTCGGAAAGAAAGCTAGAGGATCTTAGCACTTTTGATCTCATCTTGTCCCGCGAATCCATTACTTACCAGATGCTGCAAAGCAAAGGGCTTAAGAACGTTAAGTTATGTGCTGATTCGGCTTTTACGATGGAGAAGGAAGAACTGCCGCTACCGCAAGGCTGGCAGGAAGGAAATACGATTGGTTTAAATTTCAGCCCGTTAGTTTGGAAACGGAACAAACAATCGCAAGCCGCTGTTGATGAATTGATCATACATATATTGAAATCATCCAATATGTCAATCGCATTAACACCTCACGTCATTATCAATGGCAACAACGATTATGAGGTTTTGAGCGCTTATTTCGAGAAATATAAGCATACAGGCAGAGTAATGCTATTGCCAGATAATTTAACGGCAATTCAATACAAAGGTTATATTGCTAGAATGAGATTTTTTATAGGTGCTCGAACGCATGCGACAATTGCAGCTTATTCGAATTACGTACCTACCATGGTACTTGGTTATAGTGTGAAATCAAAGGGAATCGCCAAAGATATATTTGGTGAAGAAAAGCTGGTTCTCGATATTAAAGAAATATCAGATAGCAAGCTACTGATCAATAAGTTTAATGAGATGACTCATGAAGAAGAATCGATAATCAAGCAGCTTAAGCAATCTATACCTGGTATTAAGAAGATGTCATACAAAGCAGTAGACTACCTAAGCAGTCTAGCATGAGGTGGAAATGAAAAAAAACTTATTGTTCATTATTCCAGGCCTTTCAGCCGGAGGTGCCGAAAGAAGTTTAATTAACCTGCTTACACAATTGGATTTCGAAAAGTATCATGTAGATTTGTTTATGTTCAGCCCCAAAGGAATTTTTCTGGAGCTGCTACCTGAGCAGGTTAAGGTGCTGCCTCTTCCGGAAACTTATAGCCAATTTGTAAAACCGATACTTCCTGCTGTATCGCGATTATTGTGGAGAAGGAACGCAAAGTTGGTTTACAGTAGAATTATGTATAGCTACAAAAACAGAATATCTGGCAACACCAGCGTAAAGGAACAAGAAAGCTGGAAATATATCTCTTGCTCCTTTGCTACATTAGAAAAAAAATATGATATCGCAATCGCTTTTCTAGAGAAATCCTCTATCTATTTCTGTGCGGAGAAAGTGAAAGCAGATAAGAAAATAGGTTGGGTGCACAACGATTATGACATGCTGGGCATGAATCCACACTTCGACCAAAATTATTTCAATAAGTTGGATTATATCGTTACGGTTTCCGAAGAGTGTCGCCTTATTTTGCAGCAAAGATTTCCTAATCAGAAAGAAAAAGTGAAGGTTATCTATAACATCGTATCTCCAACAATAATAAAAGGACTTGCTAATATGGTTTCAGAGGATGTTTATAGTCGGAAAAATGATGAAATCGTGATTTTATCAATTGGTAGGCTGCATCCGCAGAAAGGCTTTGAGCATGCTTTAAGAGCAGCAAAGCGGTTGCTCGACAGCGGTTATTTGTTTCAATGGAATATTATTGGAGAAGGAGAAGAAAGAGCTATGCTGATGGAGCTCATTGATTCTCTAGGACTAAGCAACCACGTCAAGCTTCTTGGATTAAGATCTAATCCATACCCTTATATTAAACAAGCAGACATCTATGCACAGACATCTATATATGAAGGAAAAGCCATTGCAATTGACGAGGCCAAAATATTAAACAAACCAATCGTTATTACGAACTTTAGTACAGCTAAGGATCAGTTGGAGGATGGTATTGAAGGGTTGATAGTCGAGATGAATGCTGAGGCCATAGCAAGCGGCATATCAAACCTCATCCACAATACTGAACTTCGCTCACGAATAACAAGGCATTTAGCAGAGCTTACACTCGGGACAGAAAGTGAAATTGAAAAACTTTATCAAATATTAGGATAGGCGGAAACGAATTGAAAAAAAAAATTTTGTTCGTCATGAACAATTTGAACTGCGGAGGTGCAGAGAAATCTCTGCTATCCTTGTTGCAAACGATTGACCTTTCCAAGTTTGACGTTGATCTCTATTTATTCAAGCATGAAGGTATTTTTTTTGATAAGCTTCCCGAGGCCGTTCATATACTGGAGGAGCCGACAGGTTATCGATATTTTGATATGTCGATTCGGAAAGCCGTATACTCTTGTTTGAAAAGTGGAAATGTGAAGTTGGCGTTAAGTAGAATTGTTGCAGGCTTTATCCTTTCTACCGAAAAAAATGCTGCTAGGCGAGAACAAAGAGTATGGAAATATTTATCCGTAGGACTGCCAGCGCTACAACAAAAATACGATGCAGCTATCGGTTTTCTTGAGAAAAATCCGGTTTATTTCTGTATTGAAAAAGTTCAAGCGAATCAAAAAATTGGATTTATACATAATGATTATGACAAGCTGCAAATGGATTCTCGGATAGATTTTCCGTTTTTCACTAAATTAGACCATTTGGTAACGGTATCTGATGGATGCGGAGAGGTTCTGAATCAGCGGTTTCCACAATTTAAACAGAAGATTAAGATTATTCATAACATCATATCGCCTCCTATTATACATAAAATGTCGACAGAAAGAATGGATGTTGACATTAATGCAGGTCATGGTATTTCGATCGTTTCTATTGGGCGCTTGACTTCGCAAAAAGGATTTGAAATGGCTATTGGAGCTTGTAAAACGTTGGTCGAACAAGGCTATGACCTTAATTGGTACGTCATTGGTGAAGGAGAAGAACGAATCCATTTAGAAAAGTTGATTGACTCATACGGGCTTGATCGGTATTTCCATCTTATTGGTTTAAAGGAAAATCCATATCCATATATCCAAAATGCTGATATTTACGTTCAGCCTTCACGATTTGAAGGGAAATCCATTTCAATCGACGAGGCCAAAATATTGCAAAAACCCATTGTTGTTACTAACTTTAGCACGGCGAGAGATCAAATTATACATAAGCAAAATGGACTAATCGTTGAGATGAATGCAGCCTCATTATCCGAAGGAATTAAACAGTTGATTGATGACAAAGAGATGAGGATTTATCTCAAGGAACAACTAGCACTGGAGAAACTGGGAAGTGAGTTGGAGATCGAGAAACTGTATGCGTTAATATAACGATTTGCGAGGGAGCGAGCATAATGCTAGGAATTCTAGCTGCTGTATTTATAGGATTAGTGATGATGGTCATACTGATTGACATACTGCCAATGAGCTGGGATTGGTTAAGCAGAATTCATATTGGCAGATACCGTAACAAACAAGAATGGAATCACTCCATAACGCAAGTAGGCGTTAATTGGCTTAATCATACACCTAAAATTAAAGTTACGGATAATGTAAGGTTAGTTGCGATAGATATGGTCAAAGGAAATTATTCTAAAAGCGCTATTCAGCACTGGCAGGAGGCTTCTTTATTATTGGGACTCTCTGAGTGTATGAAGAATGGTTCTAACAAAGAGATGGATACGAGCATCGAGCAATTTCTTAAATCTAAGTTTGATGCCAAAGGTCAATGGAGAGTAAAGCCTGAGTACATAGATTCTGCAATTTTAGCATACGGCGTATTGAAGTTGGATCAAGTGGATACCGAACATTACAAACTTGCGTTTGACAGCACATGGGAGCTCATTCAATCGCATATTGGAGAAGACGGAACCGTACAGTATCGTAAATTTATGAATAAATACAGATATGTAGATACGATTGGGTTTGTTTGTCCGTTTCTAGTGAGGTATGGGATAAAGTACAACAAGCCGGAATGTGTACAATTGGCAATCAGGCAACTGGAGCAATATGAAAAGTTTGGCATGCTAGAAGATCATTTCATACCAAGTCATGCATATCATACTGACAATGCCATGCCTTTAGGATTATATGGTTGGGGGAGGGGACTCGGCTGGCTTGCAATTGGGTTGATTGACTCATGGGGTGAATTACCTAAGGAACATGAGTTCAAGTCAAGTCTGAACCAGTTTGTACTGAAATTTGCAAGAGCGATGCTAGCGTTTCAACATTCGGATGGAAACTGGAACTGGACGGTGACACGGAAAGAAACAAGAGCGGACTCTTCTACTACTGCAACTTTAGCTTGGTTTTTATTACAGGCCTCTCAGCTCAATGAACTTTCAGAGGAGTGTTTAGAGGGATCTGAGCGGGCTATTCATTATTTAATGAAGGTTACTAGAAGAAGCGGTGCCGTTGATTTCTCACAAGGCGATACGAAAGATATTGGCGTGTATTCGATGTTATTTAACATATTGCCCTTCACGCAAGGTTTCTGCATCCGAATTGCCAATTTTCATTCAAGAGAAATGGGAAGGTGACATTATGCTTAGGAAGACTATTGCGTTTGCAAGAGCACGGTTAAGGAAATGGTTACTAGAGGAAATATGGATGGAGGATTATGTGAAGCTTGGTATGAAAATAGGTGAAAACTGTACTATACAACCAGGTGTAACGTTTGACTATTCCCATTGTTGGTTAATATCAATCGGCAATAATGTAACAATTGCACCGCATGCCTACATTTTAGCTCATGATGCGAGTAGCAAAAGCGCAACAGGCTACACTAAGATCGGAAATGTCACAATTGGCGACGATGTATTTATTGGTGCTAGAGCAATTATAATGCCAGGCGTTTCAATTGGCAAAGGATCCATTATTGCAGCTGGCAGCATCGTAACAAAATCTGTTCCACCAGGTTATATTTTTGGGGGAAGCCCCGCACAAGAAATTATGAATCTTGAAGCATACACGCAAAGTACAAGAAAATTATTTGAAGAACAGCCTAAGTATGACGTGAGCTTTACCTTAAATGGAAGTATTACGAATGAAAAAAAGGAACATATGTATAAGGAATTGCTAGTTACAAATGGCTTTGTCAGATAGGAGATTCACATGAGGGTAAAAAGCTCATTACTGAACATTTCTGCCGGCCTGGGGAGCCAGCTTGTTATTACCATTTTGAGTTTTGTGTCAAGAACAGTCTTTATTAATAGTCTAGGAATTGAATACTTAGGCGTTAATGGCCTATTTACGAGTATTCTTGCTATGCTGTCCCTTGCAGAGGCAGGAATTGGCTCAAGCATTATATACAATTTGTATAAGCCCGTAGCTGAAAACAATAGACCTAAAATATTGGCGCTCATGGATTTATACAAGAAAGCATATCTGGTTATCGCGGGGCTTGTTATGCTACTGGGACTAGGAGTCATGCCGTTTCTTGATGTAATCATCAAGGAAACAAGTATTGCAAACATTTCTATCATTTACCTGCTGTTTCTTGTAAATACCGCAGCCCCCTATCTGTTTGTCTATAAACACTCCTTCCTGAACGTCAATCAGAAAAATTATATCGTCACCTCGATATTTTCGGTTTCGTCTATCGTATCCACCGGTTTGAAGATCGCGATCTTGTTTTATACCGAGAACTATATTTTATATTTGATTGTAGAAAGCTTTTTCTCGATTATAACGTCGGCATTTGTCGTTTTTCTAGTAAACAAGATGTACCCTTTCCTCAAGGAGAAGGTGCGAGAAAAGCTAGATCCCGAGACCAAGGCTAATTTCATCAAAAATATGAAAGCCATCATTTTGCAAAACGTAGGCAATTATTTTATTTTCGGAGTAGACAGCATACTGATCTCCACCTTCGTCAGCATTACAGCGGTCGGGCTTTATTCAAATTATAAGATGCTAATCGATATTTGCCGGACGTTGCTCAATCAGGTATTTGCTAATATGTACCATAGTCTAGGCAATTTGATCGCGAAGGAAGGCTCGGATGCTGTATATCGCATATTCAAGATTACGTATCTGCTTAATTTCTGGCTGTATTCGCTTCTATCTATCGGTCTTTATTTGCTCGTTGAGCCGCTTATCACACTATGGCTAGGACAGGAATTTGCAATGACGAATGCCGTTTTGCTTGTGCTTGTCGTTATGTTTTATGAGAGGGGAATGAGAAATTCGCTGAGCGCGGTGAAATCGACTGCAGGTATTTTTCATGAGGATCGATTCGCACCGATAATACAAGCAGTGATTAATTTAGCCGTGTCATTAATTCTAGTTCATTTTTTGGGTATATTAGGCGTGTTTATCGGCAGCATTGTGAGTGCGCTAGCCGTACCATTCTGGTATACGCCAATGCTTGTTTACCGCAATGTGTTCCGCCAGCCCATATGGCAATACTACAAGAGCTATCTGCTCTATACATTATTGGGCATAACAGTATGTATACTCGTTGGTATTATTAATAGCTTACTCCCATCCTCGACCTTTCTATGGCTCGCGATGAAGGGACTCGTATGTGTGGTTATGGTCAATTTGATCTATGTTATCGTGTTCTATCAGACGGAGCAATTTTACTATTTAAAGACGATATTTATGGGACTATTGAACAGAATTCCAAAGCTTCACGGACGAATTAGGAAGCAGAAACAAAGCCGTCAAAGCTTGGAGGTTGGCGGAAATAAGTAACCTTTTGCTGACAAGCTACATACAATAGCAGTAAAAGGAAGGTGAAGGCTATGAATCAGCATACGTCTTACCGCATAGAGCTTGACCGGTTTAAAGTTAGCAACACGGGACGGAATCCGGCAGAAACGGCTAAGGGAATTAATGATGCGCTCATATGGGCCAAGCAGGAGGGCTTTTCGCATGTTGTGCTTCCAAGCGGAACCTATAGTGTCCGATTAGATCCGGGGACACTAATCGCCATTAAGATGCAAAGCGGCATTCATTTAGAATTAGAGAATGGCTGTGAAGTTGTTTTAGAGGCTAATTCTTCGCCCAATTATTCCATTATCGATATGACAGCGATTATGAATGCGAAGGTATCAGGCGGGAAGATTGTTGGCGATAAGAAGAATCATGTTTACGAGATTTTTGTGAAATTTGCTAGAGGTGGAGTGAATGCGGACGGGACCTTGAATGATGATCCGAACTGGATACGCAGCGAAGTGATCGATCGTTATGCCAATCCGGGACTGCTGAATAATTTCAGGCTCTGGACCATTCCAGGCGTTAATGCCTCTGCCTACTCCTTCTATCAATACAAGGATACGGTTTCCAAAGCAACCTTGACGGGCTTTCGCACGAATGGCGTATTTGCACCCGCAGGCAGCACGGGAAGAGGTTGGTTCCTTAACGATGATAGAGACGTGAGTAAGAACAATAAAATGATATTTACGGTACCTTTGAGTTCATCGCTCACCGATAGTCAAATTTCAGGAATCCAAGCTAAAGTAGACAACTCCTACTACACTCATGAAGGAGGACATGGTATTGGATCGTTTGGGTCCAATTATATAGAAATTTATAATATCGAAATCTCGGATTGCGTCGGCGATGGAATTATAACCGGCTGGGAGAAGTACCAGCTCGATCCAGCGGAGTATACGCAGAAGCAAATGGGGCAGCATATCCTCATTCATGATTGCCATATCCATCACTGCAGAAGGCAGGGTATATCGCTTTGTGCATCAAATGATACGCATGTCTACAGAAATAAGATTCACCATATCGGCTATGATGATGACGGCGTAACGACAAACTTTAGAAATGGTACTCCACCCATGTTTGGCATTGATATCGAATCTATGTACGGAGAGATTAATATTCCAATCAAATCGTCTGTTCGTCAAAACGGGCTCGAGCTAAATTACCGAATCCGTTTATCTAATAATCACATTTATAGCAATGTGCGGGGGCATTTCGTTAATTCGGATGGAACGGATGTTACCTTAGAGAACAATACGTTTGAGGGTTGGAATGTAGGAGGAATAAGCTCGAATCCTATTTTCCCTTATGTTAAATTTATCAATAATACGTTTATCGGTTGCGATCTGTTGGTACAAGGGGATAATTTCGTAAATGGTGCAGTTATTCAAAACGGGAATTTGAAGATTCTTGATGCAAGGGGTGCGGTTGTTCAAAATTGCAAGCTCATGAACGGCGCATTAGTTGGCTCAAGCGTGTATGGCTACTTCGGCTCACCAGCTGTAAACACCGCAACGGGTACATTTACCTTCAAAACCGCACACGGCATGGGCAATGGCGCACAGGTATCCTTTGAGCAGTGGATCGGGAAAGTGCCGACTGGCATTAGCGTGGATAAGTTATATTATACCGTCAACGTATCGGCATTAGGTTTCCAGGTTTCTGAGTCGCTGGGAGGCTCACCGGTGACAGTGAAAGACGCCGGCGAAGCAGGTTTTCATGTGGCCAGATTTAATTATGGCAGATGTTATTTATCGAATATTACGGTAGAACGGGAATGGCGCAAGGACAACGCGCTAACGCCGAACTTTAATCTGCTTGCTGCAGGAGCGGTTATCAAAAACATCACGATTAAAAACTATGATATGGCGGTACTGGTTCCAGCAGATTATGCAGGGCGGCCGAATATTATTGATGGACTTACGGTAATTGAAGGATCTGCTAGATTTGAAGGCTGCCATATCAGTGAAAGTGAGTTTATGAGAGCAAAGACGCCTGCATTGGGGAGCACAGACATCCAGTTAGGCTCCAATGATGCGAAATATAAGAGACAAATTACGCTGCGCAACGGATTGTTTCACAGCTTAGGTCTTGTACTTGATGGGAATGCGACCGTGACGAGCACAACCTTCGTAAATGCAGCAGTTGGCAAAATAGACAATGCAAACAAGTCCGTAATTGCACAATCCTATATGGAGAATAGTAAATTGAATTTCCACTGGCTGCGGCAGAATCAATCGATTACGATTGCAAAGTCGGTTTTCAAAGGTGTAACGGTAACAGGCACAGCACCTTATATAAGGCTGGTGGATAATACCGATTTAGGAACGGCCTAACAGGCTGATAAAAAAATCCCTGGAGAGGATCTACGCTGCAGGGTATATTTTTGATATAATGTTCTTAATAAAGAATATAATAGTATTTTATAATGAACAAATGGAGAGGGGTTAATGAAATGGCCATTTTAGTAACTGGCGGAGCAGGTTATATTGGAAGCCATACCTGCGTGGAGCTTTTGGAAGCGGGATATGAGGTTGTCATTGTCGATAATTTGTGTAACAGCAGCCGAACCTCATTGGACAGAGTTGCTGAAATTACGAAAAAGGAATTTACTTTTTATAAACTGGATTTGCTTGACCGGAATGGACTTGATACGGTATTCGCTAAACATGAAATAGAAGCAGTCATCCATTTCGCTGGTCTTAAAGCGGTGGGGGAGTCGGTTCGCTTGCCGCTCTCCTATTACCATACTAATCTTACAAGCACAATTGTATTATGCGAAGTAATGAAAAAATATGATGTCCATAAGCTTGTATTCAGCTCATCGGCTACCGTTTACGGCCTTCCGGAGCAGGTGCCTATCTCGGAGAACTTCCCGCTGGGCGCAACTAATCCATATGGGTGGACGAAGCTGATGCTTGAGCAAATTCTTCAAGACCTGGCTGAATCGAATGAGCAATGGGGAATATCGATACTAAGGTACTTCAATCCGATTGGCGCGCATAAAAGCGGTAGAATCGGCGAGAATCCAAACGGTGTACCGAACAACTTAATGCCATATATCGCACAAGTTGCGGTAGGTAAACGAAAGCAGGTTAACGTATTCGGCAGTGACTATCCAACTCTTGATGGAACAGGGGTTAGAGATTATATCCATGTCGTGGATCTTGCTAAAGGGCATTTGAAGGCAGTGGAGAAGATTCTGCAGAAATCGGGGGTAGATATTTTCAACCTCGGAACGGGACGCGGCTACAGCGTGCTTGAGATGATCGCTGCATTCGAGAAGGTATCCGGCAGAGAAATCCCATATACGTTTATTTCACGGCGAGCTGGAGATATTGCTATTTGCTATGCGGATACGTTGAAAGCAAATAAGGAATTGAAGTGGGAAGCAACGATGGGAATAAATGAGATGTGCGCAGACTCCTGGCGGTGGCAATACATGAATCCAAACGGTTATGACGAGAATGAACATGATGAATCGATGGAGAAATCACTAGACTACATAAGCGCAGCGCAATAATAAGTAGGGTGCCAATACATTCCGATCGGGTTGGTTTTTGAATCTAACAGATACCATTTCATTTAACAAACCTTAATAACTTTCGACAAAAGTTGTAAATATCCATCAATTTTGTCGGACATGAAGCGACAGCATACGCGAATAGGATGATCTATAATACATCTATAAGTGAATGACAAGCATAGGGAGACGTTGAAATGCGTTTAGTATCTGGGCACCTTAAACGCATGGAGTCAGTGGTGCAACCGCCCCAATTCGAATGGGGGATATGTGAAAATGGCACTAGTTAAATCAGATCATAATCATGACTTAGATACGGAATGGGTAGCTTTAATTATGAAGGCACGTGCATTAGGGTACAGCAGGGAAGATGTTCAGAAAGCGATCCTCGTTCTGAAAGAAAGCAGCAAGGACGACATTCAAGATACAGCAGTATAAACAAGATATGGTTTACTCGCGTTTGATCTTCCATTTATTGAATTCAAGAAATTCTTTGAATTGATCCTTGCTTACGCCGGATGCCATTGCTTCTCTTACGAGATCGGCCCACTCGAGATCAAGGTTCTCCGACTTTTGCTCAGACTGGTCACTGTTGAGAAATTCTTCTACGGGAACCTTAAGCACCGCTCCTACTTTTTCGAGAAATTGAATGGAAGGGTTTTGTTGAAGGCCGCGTTCAATGGAGCTTAGGTAAGATTTCGCAACACCGGCTCTTTGTGAAAGCTCAGTCAATGATAAGCCATTTCTTTTGCGCAGCGCTTTTATGCGTTCTCCGATCATAACTAACTCCTCCGTCATTACATCGTTGTAGACTAGACCTTATTATAACGAATTATTAAGGATAGCGAAAGCTTTTTAGCCGCCACTTATGTATGATATTGGATATTAACATAGGAATATTATGAAATAACTTTTTAGACGCTCAACCTGTATAGCAAAAGGGCTTACCGACGGGTAAGCCCTTTTGCTATGCTTGAATATGGGTAAGCCAAAACTCATACAACGAAACGAGCTTAACGTTCACAAAGACGAGGCTGCCAGCATAGAAAGGAAGCCTCGTTAGCAGTTTAACGCAACAACACCTTTGTCATCTGCGTATTAGGGTATAATTGGGAAATGAATAATAGGGCTCTTCTGTACATTCTAAATGACGATTCTAATTATTCAAATTCGAATAGAATTATCAAATTAAAAATTGGCAAAGAGATTTATCATGAAAATGGTTTAGCTTGTAAGAGTTTGTTGATGAAATTCGAATATGAGAAATGCTACCAAAACTAATATCTCTTATTGCGTAGATGAGGAACGATCGTTGAAACAGCGGCCATTGAGTTGCGGGCGTGGCATTATAGGAAACCCTATTATGAAATGAAATATTGGAAATCATGTCCCTACATTGTCTTACTTCAAATAATTTTTATCCATGAGTACTAATCCTGATTATTTATTCGGATTGAGGCTTTCTGCTTCATTGCATATAATGAAGGTACAACCCTTCGGGGAGATAGTTAAGGGAGGCCGCGATGAACGAGACCGCATTTGACGAATCATTATTTGCAAGCTTGAAGCCGGGCTTAACCTCGTTCTGTTACCGAATGCTAGGCTCCATGGACGATGCGGACGATGCCGTACAGGAGACGAGTATTCGGGTCTGGCAGAGCTGGAGCATGTTCAGACAGGATTCCTCGTTCAAAACCTGGGTATATCGGATTGCCTCCAACCTGTGCGTGGACAAGCTGAGACAATCCAAACGCCGCGCGCTTCCCGTTGACCTGTTCGACCCGGCCGTCTCCATCGTCGAGCCGCGCGACACGCTGCCGGACTCTGCCTGGATCTGGCCGTCTCCCGACTTTGGGGGCAATCCGGAGGATCTGCTCGTTCGCAGAGATACCCTTCAACTGTGCTTCATCGCTCTCCTGCAGACCTTGCCTCCGCGGCAGCGCGCGGTACTCATTTTGAAGGATGTATTTGAATGGTCCTCCAAGCAGATAGCGGAAACGTTGGCGATGTCGCCGGCAGCGGTGAACAGCGCCTTGCAAAGAGCCCGAGAGACGATGGACCGGGCGGAGCTTCGCTCGGATGAACTCAGCAGCATGGACGTTCTACCGGAGCAGCAGCTGCTGTCCCGGTATGTGGAGGCCTTCGAGCAATTCGATATTGCTGCGCTCGTCGCGTTGTTCCACGAGGAAGGCTGTATGTCGATGCCGCCCTTCGAGATGTGGATTCGTGGCAAGGAAGATTTGTCGGCCTTCTATTCGCTTACTCGCTGGCATTGCGAGGGTTCGCGATTTGTGCCCATTACGGTGAATGGCGGTTATCCGGCATTGGCCCAGTATATGCCGGGTAAAGAGGGCGATGGCCTGGTACCCTGGGGCATCCACGTCATCGAAACCAAAGAAAATCAAATTCTGCACGTTCAAAACTTCATTCATAAGCCATTATTTTCGCGATTTGGGCTGCCTGAGCGAATTGACCAATGAATTTCGTCATTGTCTTACGTCTATATTATTGAGAATAACCAAACGACGAATATCATGAGAGAGGTGTTTATTTAAAATGGAAACGAATCAACCGACGAAAGTAACCGTGCAAGCCGTCATTCAAGCCCCTGTAGAGAAGGTATGGCGCTATTGGACCGAGCCGGATCACATCACGAAGTGGAATCAAGCGTCCGAGGACTGGCATGCGCCGAGAGCCGAAAACGATCTGCGGATCGGCGGCAAGTTTCTGACACGGATGGAAGCAAAGGATGGCAGCATGGGCTTTGATTTTGGCGGCATCTACGATGTCGTGAGTCGACATGAGGCGATCGGCTACACCATGGAAGACGGAAGAAGAGTGGATATTGCTTTCGTCGATCAAGGAAATGAGACGAAGGTCATTGAAACGTTCGACGCGGAAAGCTCCAATCCCGTCGAGTTCCAGCAAGCAGGCTGGCAAGCGATCATGGACAATTTCAAAGCCTTTACCGAACAAAACTAATCATCGCGAAGAAAACGCCGGGGAAGATGCCCGGCGTCTTTCTTTTTGAACCCTAGTCGGAGCGTGCTCAGCGTTTGCCTTAACCTTGTGTCGCCGCCATGTTCATGTAGTTAATGGCCCACAGATGACCGTCCAAGTCCACGAAGCCCCAATGATACATGGACCCATGATCTTCAGGATCAGCGTGCAATTTCCCGCCTAAGGAGACTGCGGTATTCACGATTTCATCGACCTTTTCCCGGCTCTCGAAGGCCAATGCGATCGTCATCTGCGCATACTTGCTCGTATCGACGGATTCCTTCTCCGTGAGCGTATTAAAGAATGCTTGATTGATCAGCATGACCTGCAGGTTATCTCCGATCACGATGGCAACCGAATTCTCGTTATCGGGGAATTGCTGGTTGAGCTCGAATCCGAGTCCGGTGAAGAACGCTTTCGATTGTTCCACATTTTTTACAGGCAGGTTGAAGCTCGTGAATGCGGACGTTAATGCCATTTTCAAAACACCTCTTCGTCAAATTAGTTTGTGTTCACTTATGCCTTCGTTTATATAGACGACAGTCGAACCGTGAACTCATCGGTCTCATGGATTCGAAAGCGTAAATATTGAAAATAACTAAAAAGGAATCGTTTGAATATATGACTATTAAAGGGTGGGTAATGAGTGACGTTTTCGTTATCGGGGAATGATAGTTAAATAACAAAAGGGCTGCCTGGCGGCAGCCTTTTTCCGATTTTATCATATTTTAAATACACTTGATCTCCTTAGCAAAAAACAATGGAATGTAACTTTAAAAATATCAAACCAATGAAAGGCACCGCGCCGCAAAAAATGACGGTAGCCGTTTCAACTTGTTTGATCCGGATATATATCCTATGCGCTGGCCACCGATTGATTATGCAGCAAGCTGCCGAACAAACTGCTTGAATCGGCGGCTAACTGATGGTATTCGCCCTGCTCCACTACCGCTCCTTGATCAATGACGATCACTTGATCCGCTTGCCTAATTGTCGATAACCGATGGGCAACCACAATGATCGTCATCTTGCCCTTTAACCGCTCGATAGCTTCTTGTATTTTTTTCTCGTTTTCCGTATCAAGCGAACTGGTGGCCTCATCCAATATGAGGATAGAAGGCTTGCGTATAATAGCTCGCGCAATAACGATGCGCTGGCGCTCTCCGCCCGAGAGGCGGATACCTCGATCTCCAATAACCGTATCAAGCCCCTCGGGAAGCTTATGAACAAACTCGGCAGAGGATGCGAATTGCAGCGCCTCCCACATCTCTTCATCCGTTGCGTCAGGCTTGACCATAAAAAAGTTTTCCCTGATGCTCGCGTTAAATAAGAAGGGGTCTTGCGCTACATAGCTAATGGACTGGCGGAATGCTGCTAATTGCTTGTTGTCGATCGGAATGCCGTCTACTAATATTTGGCCGGCCTCAGGCTGCATTAATCCCATAATGAGATCTATGAGCGTGCTCTTGCCAGCTCCTGATGGGCCTGCAATGGCCGTCATCTGGTTGGAGGGAACAAACAGGTTGATATTATGCAGCGTACAGGCGTACTCATCTTGGTTGTATCGGAAGCTGACATTACGGCATTCAATTCCATGCGCAATCCGTAATGATGCATGTTTATCATGGTTTAAATCGAGCTGTTCCGCTGAATGACCGCATTCTTGCTGAAGCAGTATCAGCGCTTTGCAAGCTGGGATCATGGAAGAAAGCTGCTCCAAGTTAGATTGAATGCTGGTGAAACGCGGCCATAAGCGTGCGAAAATGACGGTAATGGTCAAGAGCTCCATGCTTTGCGTTTTGAATAGTTTGAACGAGACTAATATAAAACAAGAAATGAGCAGCGCAGAAGATAATTTATAAACGAGCTGGGAGTTCATTCTGAGCCGTACATATGATATTTGTTCCTGCATCATGCCTTTTGTCAAAACGGATAACCATTTTAGGCGCGAAGCTTCAAGCGTGTTGCTTTTAATATCCTTCATTCCGTTTAATTGATCGGTTATTCCTGCAAGATAGCTTTGGGACAGCTGCGAGGTTTGGTTGCCGAGCTGCTTGGCTTCTTTGATGAATTTTCTAGAGAAGACGCCAAGAACAATGCCGCAGCCTAAGACGAATAAGGTGAGCGTGGGGGAGAGCCAGAATGCGATTCCGATTTGGATTACTGTGAAAATAAGAGAAGTAACGAGCTGCAGAGACAGGTTGATAGCACCCAGCACGCGGGCAAGCTCAATGGTTAATAAATTGATTAGATCGGATGATCTTTTTTTTAAGAAAAAAGACCAGTTTGATTGCAATATGGAATGATAGGTTTCATAGCGCAATTGCCTGCTGTAAAGCTGTTGGATCTCGACGTTGCGAATAGATACTTTTCTCTGGATGAGGTTTTGGATAAATACGATCATGACGTAGATTCCCAGAATGATCATAAGAGACAGAGTAGGCGAGAGGTCCTGCACATAAGCAGAAAGACTTGAAAAGTAGCTATTATCAATTTCGAGGCTTACGATTCCGATTAGACCTAGCATAGGAATTAATAATAGAATACTGATGCTCTCCAAAAAACTGGAGATCGTCATTCCGAATAGATTAACATATAGGGCGGTTCCAGAGAAACGATTCAAGCGCTTCATAAAATGCAATATATAATTCATTTCCTTCTCCTTTCGGGAACTGCCGATAGCAAACTTAGCTTCCTCCTATTGAATCTGAGGAGAAAGCTCAGCTTGCTTTCTTTGCGAATTTCTGTACGACAATGAATTTCTCCATGACATCTGCCCCTGTTATATACATGGGACCGCTCCGCAGCCAGGCATGAGCGATTAGCTTGCCCTCTTCATCCTTAGCGGTACCGAGATAGAGGGTGCTGTCGATCTTCCTTCGCTCTAGCATCTTTGAGCCGGCAATCGCCTTTACCAGGCACTTGCTCTCCCAGAACGTGTAACGGCTAACCACCATCAGAGCTTGTGATATACGCTGCAGCTTTCGCAAATCCGCAATTCCGGCGTGATGTGCGGTTTCTTCGGTTTTGTCGCCGAGCTTTGGCGCAATTGCGGCGAATGGTCTGAACATGAGCACGCGTGCCCAAGCCAAGAATAGATAAGACTCGCAAAACAAGAGAAAAGTATGGCGATCAAGTGCCGCTATTAACTTTAGTTTCTTGTGTAACAAGAACGAGACCTTCTTTCCTCATATGATCCAAAAAAGCAATAACCTGCCGTTCACATTCCGTTTGATCCACGTCATATTCGGACAATAGCCTGTCTACGATTTCTTGAACAGAAATCGTCTCGCCAAGAAAGTCCCAGATACGGCCGCCAGTCGTTCCCAGATTGTAATAGTTGCCGTTTCGAATGCTGAGCATCACTTTCTCGCCGCCCATGTCGCTTACGATATTTTGCTCGCAGCTTACGATCATATCGCTGAGTGTGATGGATTCTGTATGTATCATTTCATTATTCCTCCTTGGGGATGGTATTCAATAATAAGGCAGCAAGCTCATGCGCGCTGAAATAAGAAGATGATCTTTGCAATTGGTTCATATCGATTTGATTGATAAATCGTGCAAGGGTTGTGAAATGCCAGTCTTGGAGACTCATATGCTCAAGTAGGAAATTGCGAAAGGTATGCCTAAGCAGCGTTTGGAAACGAACAAGGCCTTGTATGGGTATGATCGTTGTATGAGCTTCTGTTTTTACAAGTTCAAAGATACCGGCGAGAGGCAGTGCTTGGCTGCAGAAATGGGAGGCTACCGGAACTGCGAATTTGGTTTCCCTGTCAAAAAGCGGCTGGAAGCGGTCAGAGCTCATGCCAAGGCGGTCGATCGTCTCCTGCCACATTTTCTGCTGCGGATAGGAAGGAGATATGACGGGTACGTCATTATGGCTCAGTGACAGCGGAATCAGATCGTCGCTTAATAATTGAAAGCCTTTTTCAAGCAGAATGGATGCAAGGGTGGATTTGCCAGCCCCTGATTCACCAAGGATTGCGTAGGCTTTCCCGTTAATGGCAATTGCGCTGCCGTGCAGCGGGAGGATTCTTCTTTGCAACAGAATGACACCCATGCATGTGCCAAGGATATACAAGCGTATTTTATCTTCATTGAAGCCTTTGAACGGCGAAACAATGATGGAATTTCCATTGCTCATACAGAATATGCCGGTATCAGGAACGCGGATGAGCACCCCATGTTCTGTAACAGCAAAATATTCGTTAGAAGAGGAAGCGGAGCACCAGTGTGCTGTGAGATCCATGCTAGTGACTTGGACGGCATGGTCATCATTCGTGATAGGCTCGATTAGAGGGGGCAGTTCGGGCAGTGGAATATAGCTGTCGATACGGAAACCAAAGGAAAAATAGCTGTTTGTGTTTAAGGTCTCTAACATGGGTATCACTCCGGATCGTGATGCGAAATTTGGGGTGAGGTGCCTACTTGTGAAGATAGGCACCTGTATTCTAAGTATGGAAAGCGGTTGGATATGAAACTAGCTGAAGTTAATAATTTCAGTTGGATCGGGTTGAACCGCATCTGGTGTCGCGAGCCCTGGTCCAGCCATCGTCATATTGACATTAAGCACTTCCAAAGCAGGTTGTTGCCACGCTTTTTTCACTTGGTTTTGCATAGAAATCACCTCCCTTCAAGCTTGTTTTTTAATAAATCTACGAAAAATGAGACTGCGCATTAATATTCGGAAATTGGTCTCAAAGACGTTTTCCGGCCGCGGATTTTTTTCGATAGCGGCTAAAGCGCGTTTCAGCTCTTTAATATTAAGGTACTCCGAA
This sequence comes from Paenibacillus endophyticus, assembly GCF_014192395.1. Classification (GTDB taxonomy): domain Bacteria; phylum Bacillota; class Bacilli; order Paenibacillales; family Paenibacillaceae; genus Pristimantibacillus; species Pristimantibacillus endophyticus. The sequence goes on from NZ_JACHXW010000001.1 coordinate 107,904, forward strand.
ACGATAGGATCGCTTACGACATGCTTCAGCTCATCGATTAGAATATCCCAGGAGGGAAGCATTCGGTGTAGACCGTCCGCACCTTGTATGCCGCGTACCTTTTGGTTTAATCTAATATCTTCCGGCAAATAGTTTTTGGTAGAACGCCGTACGAGTGAACGATCAAAACCGTTTTGTACGAATTGCTCCTCGGGTACGGATAAACAGAAACGTATGACGCGTAAGTCATTCGTTGCATCGCGTTCCCACACCGAATAGCGAAGCGATTGCTTGCAGCCGACGGTACCTGTAATATTCCAGTAATAGAGCATTTCGAACTGTTTTTTGCGTACCTCGTATACGTCTTGGAAAGGATTTCCCCAGAAATCATAGCCATGCTGCTGAAGCCGCTCATAAACATTCGTTTTTCGCGCAAATTCCGGATTAATCAGGTCTGGAAGTTCGGGCTCGTTGTTGGTAAACATGAGCTTTGCCATCTTTGGAAAAGCCTTTTTTCCGACGATTGGCAGGATGCGCGATTGCTTGACGCCTAGCTCTTTGCTGTAAAGGCGGGACTCTTTGGCGAACTGAATCAACTTCAGCTTGCGCAGCAGGCTTGCTTGATAATCGAGGGCTGGCCCCCAAGAGATCGTCCAGTTGCCGCGGCTGCCCGTAAGAAGGACACCGAGGTTCTGGACATGCGCTTGCTGATAAATCCCTTTGACCCAATAGGAATTCTCGTAAAACTTATAGGGCGTTTCCATGATTTCAAGCCATTCATCAATTTCAGTAAAAGGGTTTTTATCAGGAAAATTCAAATATTGTTCATTGATGTTGCCCACATGATTGACAGTGGATTGAATATTGAAGCGTTCATTCGCGATCCGGCTCTTAGGTGTCCAATCATGGAAGTCCTCAAGGGGAACGTAGCTGAACGTATGCAATTTTTTGTTCTGCTCGCGCAGCGCTTTGGCAGCGAAGCTTACGACAGAGCCGGAATCGAGTCCGCCGCTTAAGTTAGCCCCCACCTGGCGATGTGTACGAAGCCGCGATGAGACGGCGGTTTGAAATACATCTCGGAAAGCTTCTTCATATTCTTCATTCGATTTAAGCTTGAGCTTGCGTTCGCTAACCAAGGTGGAATATCTCGAAAACTTTAGCTCGCCATTGCAAACCGTGAAGGAATGCGAAGGCGGAACCTGGCCTATGTTTTTGTACACGGTAGTGAATAGATCAACGGCTTCTGTCGTAATCGGAATTGCAAGAAATTCGGACATCCACTGCTCGTTGAGCTGCTTGTCTATCCCAGGGATGGACAATAACGGCTGAATAACGGTCGAGAAAGCGAAGAGGTTCCTCGTCTTTGCGTAATACAAGGTGCGGCTGCCGGAGAAGTCTCTCGCTCCAAACCATGTGCGATTATGCTCATCCCAGATGACGAAAGCGAAATCGCCAATCAAGTGCTTCGGAACCTCTCTGCCCCACTTCTGATAGGAAAGGAGAATTAAAGCGCTATCTGTCATATCCTTGCGGTCAAATGTACTTACTTGAAGCTTTTCAAAAAGCTCAGGGCGATTGTCGATGATGGCATCGGCAGTAATGGCAAGACAGCTTGAAGAATCATAATAGGGCATTGTTTCGCCTACGGATTCAGGAGTAATCCATTGTGCATGGCAACCGAGAAATACACTCTCAGCATACCAAGCGTCGATATGATCGGCAGGAAATTGCTGCAGCTGCTCCAGCATATGCATGCCAAGCTGTGGAGCTATAGGTTCATGATTGAGATGGCTGATACCGACGATGGCGCTCATTGTTTCCTCCTGTCACTTGTCAAGCAAAAACGGATAAATCCTTATTCTAATGAAAGGAATGTTCTTATTTAAGAACATTGCCGTCAGTTTCAAATAAAGCTTATTAACAAAGAGAATAACATCTAACATGCATTCTCTAATTGAGTAAGACCGGTTCGTTTTCTTTTCGTTTTTGTTCTTTATAAAGAACTTGTGCTTAGGTTACCATCTCTGCTGATTCGTTGTCAACAAGTTAATTTATAAAGTGTATTTTTTTGTAGAATGGGAGTGGATGTATACAATAAGAAGCGGTGCTGTTTGTTGGAGCATGCTGTTGCCTTGAAGTTGAGATTGGTTAATGACTTGCATATACTAGATCATAAGGTTGTGCCATGTTCGGTGAAAAGGGGGGGGAGTTTTCTGATTTATTTCGCACTGCTAGCAGTTGTTGCTATCCTATATTTATTTTTTATATTTCCAACGCAATGGTTAAAGCTTGAGACGGTCAAACAGCCTATCGGCATAAACAAAACGATCTTGCAAATCAGTGATCTTCACTTCGATAGATTGCGCGTTCCGGCAATCCGTATTAAGAAGGTCATTAAGGAGAGCAATCCTGACTATATTTTTTTAACGGGGGATTTCACCTATAAGGAGCGATACCTATCCTATGCAGCCCACTATTTCAAAATGTTTGCGGATTGCGGCGTTCCTATATATGCCGTATTAGGAAACCATGATTATGAGCTTCCCCAATTGCACAAGCTGCTTCGGTTGTTTGATCATTATGGGATTAAGCTGCTCCGAAATGAATCGGTGTCCGTAGGGAATTTCCAATTAGTCGGAATCGATGATTACGGTACGGGACACAGTAAAATCAACAAATCATTTCAGGACGTAAACGACTCGAAGCCAATCGTCATCATTACCCATGATCCTAATGTCGTACTAAAGCTCAAGCGCCCATACGCTTATTTAATGGCAGGCCACTTGCATGGAAAGCAGCTGAATGTGCCATTCTTTTTCACGTTTAAACCTAAAGGCCCGCTTTCCGCGAAAGGGATATACAAAGGGCTCCATTCGGATGAGAACGGCTTCTATTATATATCCAAGGGAATCGGGCAAGCGGGTGTCAATGCACGCTTTATGGTTCGAAGCGAAATTACGCTGCACCAGCTATAATACATAAACAAAGCGCAGGGCATGAAAATAGATCAGTCAGACTGGCTTCGCCTTGCCTTCCGATAAGCAGCTGGAGGAAGGCCCTTAGCCTCCGTAAAGGTTCTTGTGAAATAATGGACAGACGAGAAGCCGCAGCTTTCTGCGATGGTTTTAATCGGTGTGGCGGTCTCGGACAGCAGTTGCTCGGCGGCCCGAATTCGCTCATGCCGGACAAGAATAGAAAATGATTCATGCACGCTTTGGGAAAATAGCCGGGACAAATGCCGCTCCGAGATGTTTATATAGCCGGCAACCTCCGCTAAGCTCAGTTGAGCCCCTAAATTATCACGTATATACAGCTTGGCACGGCTAATCAGCATGGCGGCGTTGGAAGCAGGCAATAGGGTTTCGGGGTTGCCTTTTTTTCCGCCGACAACCGACTGGAAGCTAATGATTAGCGAATGAGCGAGCTGCTGCATGATCGAAATCGGAATAGCAAAGCAATCATCGCTTGGAATAAGCAAGGAATGCCAAATATGAGAAGTAGGAGAATGCTGCTGCATGTCAATCCAGATGGGACCGCTGCTCAGCGTTTGATTGAAATAGTCGTATTCATCTTGCTTGGACAACTTCTTGTCGAGCTCGAACGCAACATATAATAAGTCCAATTGATCGACATCCCGAATCTGGTGCAGGACATCCGGCCTTGAGCAGAAAAAAACGCCTTCCCGCAAGTCATATTCCACATGGTTTTCTTCATAAACGCCAGTTCCCCCAGCAACGTAGCAAACCTCGTAAAAGGAATGCTTATGCCTAGTATTCACTATTAAGCTTTGAACCGCTCCCCAATAATAAACATGTATCGTTAAGCTCTCACCTTGCAGCAACCGTGCATAACGGTTTAAGCGTTCCTCGCTTTTAGCCCAGGCATACATCTGTAGCATCAGCTCCTATGGCGTAATTGTGCAAATAGTAGTCTTTGTCAGACAAATACGTTTTCCTTATGTACTGTCTATAATCAAAGTATGTTCAAACTAATTATAGATTAAGGAGAATGAGGATGTCCGTCAATGATAATGCGCAATTTTATAAAGAAAATGGGTATTTGCTGGCGCGAGGTGTCTATAATGAAAGCGAAGTTCAAGAAATGAGAGCTGCGGTCGAGCAGATCGTTAAGCGGGCAGCATTGGCGCAAGCGGATGACAATCATGCCTGGCAGGGTGATTTCTTGCCGCCGGAGCAGTTGAAGAAGCTTGTGCTGAAAGGGTTCCATGATGTGCATTATCATGATGCGGCTTTCACGAGAGCGGCGATTCATCCACGGATGGTAGAGGTATTAAATGACCTTATCGGTCCGAATGTTCAACTGCATCATTCCAAAATGCTCGTTAAGCCTCCAGCTAACGGTGCTGCGTTCCCTATGCATCAGGATTATCCGTATTTCCCGCATGCCAATCATTCCATGCTGGCTGCCAGCGTCCATTTGGATGATGCGGATGAAGAGAATGGCTGCTTGGCTGTCGTGCCAGGCTCGCATTTGCAGGGACCGCTGCCGCATGTTGGGAAATACTACCTCAATCATAAGGAGCATCCGATTTCCTCGGGTAAGCTTTGCCCGGCCAAAGCGGGCGATGTGCTGTTTTTCAACTATTTGACCATCCATGGCTCGGATGTGAATCGCAGCGAGAGAACACGCAGAAATATTTTGTTCCAATATCGTGATGCCGACGATAAGCCAACCGAGCAGGTGCATTTTGACTGGGGCATGGGGCTGATGGTAAGCGGCGAAAATCGGGATTTCCTGAACGTAAAACCAAGCTTCGAGTTGAAATAGGCATTTGCAGACAATAACTCGTAGGAAGCGCGTAACAACAAACTGCCCATATTAACGTTGACAAAATGAAAGGCAGTTGGTAATATTTGAATATAACCAAGTAATTCTATGCGATATTATGCATTTGGTTTAATGATGATCTCATATGCTTTCATACGACCGTTAAAACGGAGGTGTCCTTTTCTAAAGGATAACCTCCGTTTTTTATTCAGAATGGAGGAGTGGTAAATATGGCGGAGAAAACGATCGTGTCAGAAGTTTTTGAGATTAGGCTTAGCGAGCAGCTCCTTTTGCGGGGGAAGGTAAAGACGCTTGAGGGCGAGGGAGCGAGGCCTGTCGTTATTGTCGGGCATGGCTATAGAGGTTTTCAGGATTGGGCATTCTGGCCGGAAGTAACGGACCAGCTGGCTGAGAGTGGGTTCTATACCATAAGCTTTGATTTCTCTCGAATTACGGCAAAGGAAGCCGGAGGCGATGAGGCCGTCATCGCAAAAGCGAGCACGGTCTCGCAGGAGCTTGCGGATCTGGATGTTATCCTTCAGCACGTGAAACAGAAGCTGCTGCCGCATAGCGAACGGGCTGATTCTAAACGAGTTGCACTGATCGGCCATAGCAGAGCGGGCAGCAGCAGTTTAATTCTAGCAGCCGAGCAGCCAGCGGATGTGCAGGCTGTCGTCGTTTGGAATGGAGGAGCGGCACCTTCCGGTGCTGCAGCAGAACAGCAGGCAACGCTGCTTCAGCAGACGGTGGCGGAAGACGCGGAAGCCAATAAAGCTCGCTTTAACGTACTGGAGCATTTCGGATCATTGAAGCAACCGGTGCTGCTGGTGCAAGGAAGCAGCGATAATGAACGGCTTCTAGCGGTTAATAAGCAGCTTAAGGAAGCAAATCCAGAGCAAACCTTCGTTTCCATTGAAGGCGCTGATCATGTGTTCGGTGTACGGCATCCTTATGAAGGCACGACGCTATATTTGTCAGAAGCATTGCAAGCTACTTTGAGCTTTCTAGACAAAGTTTATTAATTGCTTAATAGGTTAACAAAAGACGCCGCACAACCGGTTCGTTTCGGTTGTACGGCGTCTCTTGCTGTCTCTAGGCAAGCAACGATAGTTGAAGGGCGATTTGGGTGTTGCAGCTTTGCAGAAAATTCATATTGACACAAAGGAAATGGTGGTGATATATTGTTTTGAGTAAAGCGCAGTAACCTTATCGGAATTATATTTAATTAATTTCAAAGTTAATTAGTGCGTTGCTTGATAGAAAATAGACAGAAGGGAAGATTGTCGCATTATGGAAAATAATTTATTAACGGCGCTTGAAAACAACTGGATTACGCTGCTCGTTTCAGCGGTGCTTCTTGGCGGGCTTTACTTTCTAGCTAAGAAACGTGTCGGTTTCGGTACGAGGGTTCTAGTCGCGCTTGGGCTTGGATTGGTTGCGGGCATTCTATTCAACAATTTTGAATTGGAAACGGAAGGCGTAGGCACGATTGGATCGATCTACATTAACCTTATCCGAATGATCGTTATCCCGCTCGTGTTTGTTCTTGTCATCAACAGCATTATCTCGATAACAAACATTGAGTTTTTACGCAAGCTGAGTGTGAAGACAATTGCTTGGTTTTTAGCTACGACAGGCGTAGCGACGATTATCGGGCTGCTCGTTGCATCTGCTATTAATCCAGGAGCTGGATTTGAACTAACGACTCCTGAAAACTTCGAAGCTCGTGAAGTACCGAGTTTTTTCAAAGTGATACTGGATCAAGTTCCATCCAATCCAATTAGCGACGCGGCTGAAGGGAAAGTTGTGCCTATTCTCATATTCGCCCTTTTCATCGCGGTTGCGATTGTCAAGGTAGGAGCCAAAAACCCGGATTCCGTTCAGCCTTTCAAAGCTTTTATTCAATCCGCAACGGTTATTTTGCATCAGGTCGTTAAATTTGTACTTCGCTTTACGCCATATGGCGTGTACGCTCTGATTGCGGTTATGGCAGCCAAATACGGCTGGGAAACGCTCGAGCCGCTGGCTATGCTGATTGCTGTAAGCTATATCGCTCTTATTCTTCATTTCATATTCGTATTTGGCGGCTTGGTGACGTTTGTTGCAAAGGTTAATCCGCTGAAGTTTTTCAGAAAAGCATATCCGACGATTGCAGTTGCGTTTACGACGCGGAGCAGCTTTGCAACGCTGCCAATCAACTTGGAAGTAATGACGAAACGCCTGCGCATATCGCCGAAGATTGCGAGCTTTGTGGCTCCGCTTGGGGCAACAATGAATTTTAACGGCTGCGGCGGCGTGTGGCCGGCGGTTGTGTCCGTTTTCGTAGCTCAGGTTTACGGCGTGGCACTTACTGCAACCGATTATGTTCTTATCGTAGTTGTTAGCGTCATATCTTCAATCGGCGTTGCGGGCGTTCCTGGTCCGGCATCCATTTCGACAACGGTTGTTTTGACGGCAGTTGGTCTCCCGCTTGAAGGGATCGCGCTTGTAGTAGCCGTGGAATCTCTTATCGACATGGGACGTACAGCGGTTAATGCAACCGGTACGACTGTAACCGCATTGCTTGTTGCGGATTCCGAAGGAGAATTTGATCGCGAAGCGTTCAATCGTGGAGACGAGGACGACTTGGAGCTTAATCCAGCTTAATGTTAGGATCGATTAAACCGCTGCCAGCATGTGCTGGCAGCGGTTTTTTAAAATATAGGAAAGTATATGATTTCGCCAACTTTCTCTATATTTCTACGCGAAACGTAAGCTTAGCCGCCAGAGGATGGCTTCAGCCGTTTACGCTTGTCTCTTTTATTAGTCCAAGCGTAGTATACAGGAAGGAGCCCGAATTGAAAAAAAGCCCCAGCCAAGCACGCTTGAAGCGTGTGGGCAGGGACGATGTGCAATTATGGTTCGTCGTGCACTTCGGGAAAGGAATGGTCGTATTCGTCTTCACCGGGATAATCTCGCGGCATTCCGTCGTGCAGGGCTCTATTCTCGTAGTTAAAACGGTTTGGTGGCCTTTGGTCTATTCGCCAAGGCGTGCTTTTGCCCAGCGATTCCATGAGTAGGTCAGAGCCATACGGGCCATCCGGAAATTCCTCCGGAATCAGGTCGTTGCGCTGCGATTCTACCGTCGAAACATCGGTATACGGCTGGCGATTTTCTTTCATAAATCGATCCATCAGCAGACTCCTCCCAAAACGGTATGTTATTACCATTTCAGTGTACCCTGATTAATCGGTAAAATGCACCGTTCCGACAACAAAGTACAGAAACTGTGCGAGCTCGGAAGCTTCTTCTTCCGTCAGCTTAAAGGTATGTTCCAGATAGCCTTCTTCCTCCAGATCGTCGGGGCCGATAATTGCGGTTTTGCCAAACTGCAGATCGGTTATCAGTTTCTTTCCATAAAAGCGGCTTGTCGAAGTGATGGCAAGATCAAAGCGCTTCAGACTCGGGCCGATAAATGTTACATATCGGGTGGAAGTCTCTTCCGTTGAATCGGACATAAAATCAAAATCAGGCAACAGCATGTTGTATGGCCTCCACTTCATTAATACAGTCATTATACAATAACAAAATGCTTGTAATAAAGAAATCATTATGATAGCATGAAGGCAATCGAATCATTGAACGTGGAGGAAGCACCTCCTTTGCCCTAGGGCAAAGGAGGTGCTTTTTTTGTTTTACGGCATTCCCTCTTTCATTTGAAGCGGCTGCCCCCGTTCAAGCCATTCGCGAATTCATGACTTATTGGAGGATTGAGGATAACATGCAAATCGTATTTTTAAACACGTTCGAGAAACCAACCGTGGAACAAGAGATCGTAAGCGCGCAGCTTTCCATCAGCGAAAGCCAAGGCATTTGGTCCGTACATTGGATGGAAGGCGAGGATGAGAGCGGGAGTCCGCATACCTGGTTTGAGGGAACGTCATGGGAGGAAATGATCGTAGCCTTTCGGCATGGGATTGCTCGGGTTATGGGAGAAGGCTATGCGCCTGTTATCGATGGCATGCTGGATGATCGCAGACCCTCATCGGGCAGCTTCGTGACGATGCTGCAGTGCTACGGCGAGCTTAATCACAATCCTGATCTTTTCCAGAAGCTTCGCGAATGGCGGCGTGCCACAGCAATCGCAGAGAAACGATCTGCATATCTTGTTGCAACGAATCGCATGTTGTGGATGATCAGTACATTCATTCCGAAGTCAGAGGATGAATTGTCTCAGATTCCTGGATGGGGCAGTGCGAAGCATGCCGCCTATGGTGCTGAAATGCTCGCGATCATGGAGGAAACGGAACGAGAAACGTCCTTCCCGCTGCAATGGGTAGCGGAGAAGCTGGATACAGGCATATACACACAGTGGCTGTATAAGCAGAAAGAAGCAAAGTACAAGACGCAGATGGATCGGCAATTGGTTAAAAAGCACATTCTAGCGACTGTGCAGCAAGGCGGATCGCTTGATCAGCTAGGTTCTGAGCTGGAGCTCTCCAGACGAGAACTGATGGACCGGATCGAGCAGTTGGAGCAGGAAGGCTATGATATGGATTCCTTAATTTCAAGGGAACTCCATTCCGTATCGGAGGACGAGCAGATTCTGGTATGGGAGGCGCTGTCACAGGTCGGAGATAAATATTTAAAGCCGGTGCTGCAGCAGGTGTATGGAACAACGGAGGCGTCGCAGCTAGGTAAGCCGGTTGATGTATTATATGAACGCTTGCGTTTGATTAGGCTGCGCTTCCGGAGAAGCTTGGCGAGCAAAGCTGTGTAACCGAACGGGGAACTGAATCGATTGGTGCTGATAACAAAGGCGTCTTCGCTAGGAAGACGCCTTTGTTATCCCTATTTGATCAGGCCAGACAGTCTCTGCGAATCGAATGCGTGTATCAGACTCGCATGAAAGCCCGGTTTCATAAGAGCGGTTGCTGATAATGGCAATTGCTTGCTCACGCAGCTCGCGCACGGATGAACGATCCTCCTTCGTTAGCTGAGGGCCCTCGTGAGCTCTTAGCCAAACGAGGATAGCGCGAATGACCTCGACACCATCCAAAATGGCATCCTCCCATAAGCTCCATGCGCTCCCGTGGTTGTAGGAAGTTCCGTTTACCGGATCAAGCCAAGGCTCTTCTGCTACGTTTAAGACATCAAAGGGAAAGGGCTCCTTCTTAAAGACGAAGGGTTCAATTTGGCCGAAAGTGAGCGTCCTTTTTATTCCGGTAGGATCGTGGAACAGGCGCTGGGCAGCTATGAAGTCGCGGCTTGCTTGATTGAAATCTTCCCGCTTGATCATTGGCGCAAGATCGCTGTAGTAATTCGAAACAATGGACTCGAACGCATCCAAAACAGGCGAAGGAAACGCTCCGTTAATATCCACGTATTTCCAGACTGCGGTTTTATTCGTTTCGACTCCCCACAATTCTCTCGCAATGATCGTATCCATCATGATCTCAAAACGTTGATGATCCCATTTGCGAAAACCGGATTTACTGAAAACATAGGGGTGCATATTACGGTCTAGGACATGATGGAGAACAAAACCAAGTGTGTATAGGATAGAGGGATCAGGACTTTTAGGGCAGGCTTTCCTTCCATTGACGCTATCAAGCAGCTCGAGTAGGACAGGGCCGCAGGAAAAATTATGCATTTCGGTGCCCAAACGGTTTAAAGCAACGCTGCGCTGCCAAGGAAAGAAACGGTGATAGAACAAAAAATCAGGTCCTTGACAACCCAAATTAAACATGTTTTTATGCTCCTTCAATTGAAGAAGCTCGCTTTCACCCAGTTGTTCAAGCACAAGCTGTCCAAATATGAAATGAGCCCATACGTTTGGCAAGCAGAGAACCCTCCAGTCATTACGGCAGTTTACCGTTTTCGAAAAATAAATATAGTTCTTTAGGTATATATATTTTTTTTATAGTATACTTGTCCTAATGAATTAAGTATAATATAAATTAAACAAGACAAACCGCGAATTTTGTCGAAAAGGAGCGTATCTTCATTATGAAGGCAGAATACATTAACCCGTTTCTTGAATCCGCAAAGATCGTGATTGAACAAGTCGTTCAAATACGTCCTGCGACCGGTGAGCTTGGTCTAAAGGATATCAAGTTTGTAGAGAACTATATTTGGATTCAAATTGGACTCAATGGACAGATGAACGGAGACATTGTATTCGGGCTAAGTGAAGAAGTAGCTATGAAAATGGTTTCTGCGATGATGGGCGGATACGTAATTTCTGAAATCGACGAAATCGTGAAAAGCGCTATTTCTGAGCTCGGCAATATGATTAGCGGGAATGCCAGTACCATGTTGTTTAATCAAGGAGTGCGCGTCGACATTACGCCGCCGAAGGTTATCCAATCTGCGCAATCAGCAGGCTTCACTGCGCAGAAGGCACTTACCATTCCGCTTATTATGGATGGAATCGGAGAGCTTGACATCCAAGTTTTAATCGCATCTTAGCACAGAAATGGCTCCTTAGGGAGCTTTTTTTGCGTCTGTAGAAGCAATCAAGTAAACTTGTAAATGGGTGATGTTGGATGTTAAAGGATAAAGTTATATTCATCTCAGGAGCATCGAGCGGGATCGGGGCGCTAACGGCTATCAAACTAGCGGAACGCGGTGCAATACCCATTCTGACCGGCCGGAATGTCGAGAAGCTGAAAGAGATTGCCATGAGCATAAAAGGCAAAGTCTCTTATTATCAAATGGATGTAACCGACAATAAGCAAGTGCAGCAAACGGTCGAAGCCGTCATTGCGAAATACGGTAAAATAGATGTGTTGTTGAATAACGCCGGATACGGACAATTTGAGCCTTTCGCGAGCATGCCTGTCGACCATTTCGAACAAATGATGAATACCAATTACATGGGCGTCGTGCGGTGCACAAAAGCAGTTATTCCGCATATGGTGAATCGCGGAATCGGGCATATTGTTAATATCGCATCACTGGCAGGAAAGATTGGCACAGCCAAATCAACCAGTTATACGGCTACGAAGCATGCGGTGCTCGGATTCACGAATTCGCTTAGAATGGAGCTTCGCGGAAGCGGCATACAGGTGTCGGCCGTTAATCCAGGCCCGATTGATACGCCTTTTTTCTCCCTGGCTGATCCTTCCGGCTCTTACGTGAAAAACGTCAGTTGGTTTATGATGAAGCCAGAGTATGTAGTCGATCGGATTGTGAAGCTGATTGAACGTCGAAAAGACGAACTGGATCTACCTAAAAAAGCGGCAGTCGCCATCAGACTCTACCAACTGCTGCCGCGCACGATTGATCGGCTCTTCGGCGGTATGCTGAATCGAAAATAAAGGTCTATTTGAGAGAGGATTAAAGAATGAGTAAGCACACTTGGAATGAGATTGGTATTAATGAGCTGCTTGAAAGCAAGCTTGCGGCGAACGGGATTTTGGAACCGACAGATGTTCAAGCAGAGACGATTCCGATTCTGCTCGGAGGAAGCGACGTATCAGCAAGATCCCAGACTGGCACGGGCAAAACGCTAGCCTATTTGCTGCCAATGCTGCAAAAGCTGAATTCGTATTCGAATGCGGTACAAGGCGTCATCCTTGCTCCCACACAGGAGCTGGCCATGCAAATTGTACGCGTTGCGGAGATTTATGCGGAGCCGCTTAATATTCGCGTGCAACAGCTAATAGGAGGTGCGGCGCTAAAACGTCAGGTTGAGAAGCTTAAGCTTCGTCCTCAGCTTGTAATCGGAACGCCGGGACGTATCCATGAGCTGCTCAAAATACGTAAGCTTAAGCTAACCGACGTCAATAATGTCGTCGTGGATGAAGCGGATCAAGTTTTCCAGCTGGGCTCCACAAAAGAAGTCGAAGTGATTCTTCACAATATGGGCAAGGGGCGGCAAATCGCATTTTTCTCGGCCACATACCCGGATCAAATGGCTCGGTTCGAAGGGCGCTGGATGAAAAATCCGGTGCGCATTCAAATTACGCCGGAGCATAGGGTGTCTCAAACGATTGATAATTATTTCGTAGTCAGCGATAAACGCGATAAGACGGATACGGCACGCCGTCTCGTGCGTTTGCTGAATCCTTCGTCGGCATTGCTTTTCTTGAACGATACCGACAACATCTCCAACTGGGAATCGAAGCTCAGCTATGAGGGCTTTACGGTCGAGGCCCTTTACGGAGATGCCGACAAGCAGCGCAGAGCGGCGACGCTAACTCGGTTTCGCGAGGGCCGCTGCCAACTGCTGCTCGCTACCGATGTCGCTGCAAGAGGCTTGGATATTGAGGGCTTGCCACTCGTTATCCAGCTGGATCCAGCAGCCGATGCGGACCATTACGTTCACCGTGCAGGCCGTACGGGACGTATGGGACGAGCTGGGACGGTCATTTCCATCGTCATGCCGCAGGAGCTGTTTATTATGGAGAAATTCCGCAAGCAGCTTGGCATCGATCTCTCGGAGAGAACGATGTTCAGAGGCAAGCTTCTGTCTGCGGAGGAGCTGAGGGAAGCCACTCGCCCATTCGCTGCACGGCATGAAGCGAAGCTGGCTGAACGCTCGGAAGTTCAGTCCAAGCGATTGCAGGAGCGCAAGGAGGCGCCGGAAGCAGCAACTGCTCCGGTCAAGGAAACAAAACTTGTTGAGGTTCATGCAGCAACGGCGGCTCCTAAACCGAAGGCCGCAGCGAAAGCGGCTCCCAAGCCTTCTCCAAAGAAAGTGGAACGCAAGCGCGAAGGGAAAAACAAAGGCGCGCCAAAATGGTTGAAAGCCAAGCGCGAGGCCGAAAAAGAAAAATAAAATAAAAAAAATGGATAGCCACCCTCTTAAATCGAACTGCCTCCCCCGAAACCTATGGGCGAAGGTAAAAAATGCGGCAAAACCCGCAATCGAAAAAGGAGTGTGGCTTTCTTGATGAAACAAACGATGTGGAAAAAGACAGCAATATCCTCGCTTGCGCTGCTTATGCTTGCAGGCGGAGCAACGTCAGCTTTTGCAGATGGCGGTGGCAAAGGCAAAGGGCAGGGAGGCGGCCGTGACGACGATAAAGGCCGTCACGAGGATAAGAATGACAAGAACGATAAAGATGGTGACTATAAAGTAACATGGAACTTTGAAGACGAGGACGACCTGAAATGGGCTATGGAATACATTATGCGGCTTGCATCAAAGGGTGTATTCACCGGTTATGAAGACGGGACCTTTAAGCCGAACCAAAAAATTAGCCGAATTGAAACCTTGACTGCGGCGGTTAGATTGATGGGGCTGCGCGCGCAAGCAGAATCGACAGAAGAAATGAACACTGACCTGCAGTTCAAAGATGCTGACAAAATCGAGAAAAAATATCCGTGGGCTGTCGGCTATGTAGCGGTAGCACTGGAAAACGATCTGTTCTCCGAGTCGGAAACGGAAGTGAAGCCGGAGGCGAACGCAACAAGATTGTGGTCTACGATCCTGCTCGTAAAAGCGCTTAAATTGGAAGATGAGGCGAAAGCGCTCAACAATACGAAGCTGGACTTTAAGGATGCGAAAGAGATACCGGCAGGCTCTGTTGGCTATGTCGCTCTTGCACTCAAAAAAGGCATCATCACCGGCTACGATGACAAGCATGGCAAAACATTCCGTCCGAATCAGCCGGTTACCCGCGCAGAGCTGGCGGCTTTACTGGATCGTACAGATACAGAGATGCCGGATCAGGATGCACAAGCTATTACGGGCACGCTCAAAGCAGCTCCAGAAAGCGGCAAGCTGACTATTGTCAAAGCCGACAAGTCCGAAGCTGCGCTTGCTATTGATTCGAACGTATTTATTTTCCGCGATGACAAGAAGGCTCCTCTGAGCGCATTGCGCGCAGGCGATGAGGTTCTTGTCCGCACCTATCAGAACAAAATCGTATTTATAGAGGTAACGAAATCCGCTCCTGTGGTAACGGCATTCTCGGAGCTAGGCGTTATTAATTCACTTACATTTAATGCGCAGGCGAAGCTTGCGACGATTTCCATCTCGCGGGTTGAGAATTCGCAAACCGTTATGCTGACGTATAACGTGGATGCCAATGTAACGATTGCCGGAGATGCTTCGCTGTTGAAGCCAGGACAGCTGGTGTTGGTAAAAGGCGATAATGCCTTGGCAAAAGCAATTGAAATTAAATAATGATTATGAAGGAGCATCATCGCAATCGATGATGCTCCTTTTCATTTGAAACGTAATAAAGGAAGCGGAAATGGCGGGAACATTAGGCGATATTACAATTCCGACAAAAACGATGGGATAAATTAAAATAATCGTTGACATGGCATTCTTTGGGTAATAGAATAAACATGTAATCAAAATGCGTTGGCTAACCATTTTGTAGGATGACAAAAGAAGAATAATCTACTGGACCACCAGAGATTCGATGAGCGCGCCATGAGGCGGCTTGTTGAGTCTCCTTTTTTTTATCCAAGCAAAGTTAAGCAAGGGGGAAGAACACAGGCCTTTTAAACAACATTTGTATTTCTCAAAAGGGTTGCACCAAACAAGCATGAATGTAACAACAATAAAACGACGCTCACGGAGCGAAGCGAAAGGGATATTCACACACATGAAAAAACTGACATTAACATTGATCTCCGCAACGGTAGCTTTCTCGGCACTAACTTACGTAGCTGTATCTGCGAAACAAGCCCAAGGAGCTCCGGTTCCGAAAAGCAGCACCGCTGTTACTGCTCCCGTACAAGAAGAAACGCCTGCAGTGATTGACACGGCAAAGGTGAAAACAGCAGCAGTCGTTGAAGAAACGAAACCGCAGGCAGACGCTGCCGTTGTAGCCGTAGAAGAGGCTGCTCCGCAGGTAGAAAAAGCAGTGGAAGCAGCAGCAGAACCGAAAGCGGACGCAAGTGCCGGCCAAAAGAACTCCGCAGCCAAAGAAGTTAAAGCTGCAGCTGTAGTGAAAGAAACGGCACAGCCAAAAGCAAGCGAACCGACAGCCAAACAAGAAACAGCTAAAGCTGCTGCACCTGCACCTGCAGTAAAAGAAGTGAGCGCGCCGAAAGCGGCTGCGACTGCGGCACCGGTCGTTAAAGAAGAAAAACCAGCAGCTGCTGTGAAAGAAGAAGTGAAAGCAGCGCCTGTAGTGAAGGAAGAAGTAAAAGCCGCTCCGGCTGAAACGGCACCAAAAGAAGAGAAAAAACCAGTTACAATTATTAAAAAAGATGCGGCGCAGCCTAAAGCTCCAGCTGCCTCAAGCTCATCCTCCTCGTCAGGCTCCTCTTCGGCACCTGCTGATTCCGGCACGGCCGTAGAAGAGATTTGCTAATCTGTAATGACAAGATGAAGCATTGTTCGATTAATGTTTTTTAAAAAGCTGTATACAGGAGAATGGGCGGCCGATACCGCCCATTCTTTGTTTTTTACGACCTGCCTAGACTAGAACGCTTCTTGACGAGATTTCATATAGGGGGAAGAGGGTTGGACTATTTATTGGCTTTTTCGGCGGGGCTGCTGTCTTTTTTGTCACCATGCGTGCTTCCGCTCATACCTGTTTATTTAAGCTACATCATTGGCTCCTCGCTTCCGGAAATGGATTCGGGTAAAGCAAAATTAAACGCAGGCGCCAAATCGGTATTTTTTATTATCGGTTTCTCACTTGTATTTATAGTATTAGGCGTTTCCGTAAGCTCGATAAGCAAGCTATTTGCCGGTCAAATGGTTCTGATCAGACAGGTCGGAGGCATCCTCATTATTATTTTTGGATTACATATGATTGGTCTGTTTAAAATTAAATTTTTGTATGCGCAGAAAAGGTTTATGCCTTCCGCGCCTGCTAATAAAACATGGAACTCGTTTTTGCTAGGCATGGCGTTCGCAGCGGGCTGGACGCCTTGCATCGGGCCGATTCTGTCAACGATTCTAATCTATGCGGGCAGCATGGACACGATTGAGAAGGGGGTATTGCTGTTAGCCTTGTATTCGCTTGGCATGGGTCTGCCTTTCTTTCTATCGGCGCTGCTTGTTGATCGCCTGACTCTTTATTTGAAAAAGTTATCTAGGTATATTCCAGCTATCCATTATCAGCGGCTTCATCCTGCTTGCGATGGGCATTCTCGTCCTAACCGACAAGCTGGACATGATCAACCAATCGTTCAGCATCTTTGGTCAATAAGGCGCATGCATTCGACGGCTGTTCTAGGAACCGAAAACATTGTTTTTTTGATATTGGCTCCATAATTCGGTATGCTGTTAAATAGCTTATACCAATTTGCAATGTTGAAGGTGATAGAATGGAATCCATATTAAAGGTTAGCGGATTAACCGGGGGCTACAGCCCAAGAAGACCCGTGCTGCACGATATTACCTTCGAGGTAAAAGCAGGGGAAATGATTGGGCTGATCGGGCTTAACGGCGCAGGAAAAAGCACGACGATCAAGCATTTATTAGGTCTGATGAAGCCGCAAACCGGCGAAGTGCGAATTGACGGCGTGACCCTAGAGGAGGAAACAGAGCGTTACCGATCCGCATTTGCTTACGTTCCGGAAACGCCAGTGCTGTTCGATGAGCTGACAGTGGAGGAGCATTTGCGCTTAACTGGCATGGCTTACAGCGTCAAGGATGCTAATTACGAGGAACGGGTGGAAGAGCTGCTCAAGCAATTCCAAATGGTGCCGAAACGCAAAGCATTTGCTTCCCATTTGTCAAAGGGCATGAAGCAGAAAGTGATGATTATGAACGCGCTGCTAGCGGAGCCGCCTTTGTACATTATCGATGAGCCTTTTCTAGGACTTGATCCGCTCGGCATTCGCTCCTTGCTTGAGCGGCTTGTTGAGGTGAAGGAAAAAGGCGCAGCCATTCTTATGAGCTCGCATATTTTATCCACCGTGGAAGCCTATTGCGATCGATTTATCGTCATGCACCATGGGAGAATCGTTGCGATTGGCACGCTGGAGGATGTCAGAAGGGCGGCGGGAATGGAGATGCGCGGCGGTTCGCTGGAGGATGCCTTCTATAAGCTCGTTACAGGAGGCAATGCGTAATGGACAATGATCGGACGCTTGGAGCGTTATGGCATCGCCGGGGGAAGGCGTTCCGTGAGGAAACATTTCCGTATTTTCGCTACATGGGGCAGAGCGGCTTTCCTGCTTTTATGTCTTTGTTCGTTATTTCCTCGGCTATCGGTTATATCGGATTAATTCGAAATATGCCCGCTGATTTCCCTTTTGCCGCGGTAGGCATAATCGCATTGACGCTTGTGCTGTGCTGGAGTCCGCTTCGAACCTGGCTCGCTGCCGGCGATACCGTATTTCTTATGCCGAGGGAAGCGGAGATGAATGGATATTTACGATTGTCGTTCCGTTATACGACGATAGGCTGTTCCGTTCTGGCAGCAATCGTATTTCTTCTGTATTTGCCTATTTACTCACAAGGTCCAGCGCTTAACGGGGCATGGATGCTTGCTGCTGTTGCTGCGGGCTTGAAGGCTGCCAATGTATGGGGAGCATGGAAAGAGCGCCAGATGAGCTGGCCGGGCATGAGACGGCTTCTTCGCGCGCTGCGCTGGGCGCTGACGGCTTTAACCCTTGCAGCTTGGCTCACTAGCGTACTATGGCATGCGGCTGTCTTTACGCTGCTTCTCGGAGTTCTCTACATGATGCTCTACAGGCTGCCAAGCAAGCATCGTTTCCCATGGGAGAGGCTTATTGACGAGGAAGCGCGGACGCGGAAACGCTATTATGCTTTTTTCGGACTATTCATTGATGTGCCGACGCTGCCATCGAGCATAGCCAAACGTTCCTATTTGACTTGGCTGCTCCGTATGATCCGCTATACGAATCGCCATACATTCGTTTTTCTCTACTCGGCATCGTTGATGAGAACAGAAATGGGCGGCATTATCGTTCGGCTGCTCTTCCTCGGCTGCTTGATTACGTATTGGTTTGCTGAGGCGGTTTCGCTGTCAGGGTACGGGAGCGTCATCTCGTTCGCCGTGTTTATGGGCTTGATAGCCGTTCAATTAGGCGGGCTGCGGCATGTCCATCGCTACTCGGTATGGAAGCATGTATACCCGCTACCGGAAAAGCAAAGAATCGATCAATCTCTAAAGGTAGATCGATTCGCTATGCTGCTGTGCACGGCGCTGCTTTGGCTGTTCGCGGCGCTACCTCTTGCTTTGTCAGGCGTGTACATGCCTTCGATTGTCGCAGCAGCGCTTGCAGCTGTCTATCTGATGATTCGACCAGGCCGCCTGCGGAAGAAGCTTGCGTTAGAAGAGGAAGAAGATTGATGGCGCTTTAAAGTGGAAATCATAACAAAAACGTGCTCGAGAGGTTGTCATTGGACAAGCTTCGAGCACGTTTTTTTGTAAGCAAGTTGTTATTATGCGATTAATTCATTGACGGCTTTGAATATGGTATCGAACAATTCTTCAAGATTTTCTTCTTCTATGCAAGAGAAAGCAACGCGCAGATCCGTTTCTCCGAGCGCAATCGTACCGATGCCATATTGATTCAACAAGTGAACGCGCACCGCTTCTGCAGTAACGCCGCGTAGCTTCAGGCACATGAAGTAGCCGGAGTTAAACGGATAGTAATCCCAAACGTCGCCATAGCGGCCGCTGTCGAGCAAATCTTTGACGCGGTTGGCGCGGCCTTTCATAATATCGTATTTCTCCGCTTTCTGTGCTTCAAAATCAGGCGATGTCAATGCGCGCAGCACGAATGTTTGCGAAGGATGCGGACCGCTTGAAATCGTTGCCCGGATAATACCTGTCGTTTTCTGCTCCAGTGCGGCAAGAACGGCTGCTGAGGCAGATGCATAGGTGATAAAACCTACGCGGAAGCCCCAAACGTACTCCTCTTTCGTTGCTCCGTCCACCTTAATCGCAAGAACGCGAGGATGAAGATCGGACAGCTTGGCGAACAGCGACTCATGCAAGGAATCCTCGAAGAACAAGCCGAAATAAGCGTCATCGGTTACGACAACTACGTTAATACCGGCTTCAGCGGCATCACGGATCGCAGCGACAATTTCATCGCCTTCTTCAACTCCTGGCGTGTAGCCTGTCGGATTATTCGGGAAGTTCAGCACCACGATGGCTTTTCCTTTGTCCTTCTGAGCGAGCAATGCCTCGCGAAGACCCGCGCTGTTGAAACGGGTTTGTTCATTATAGAGCGGGTATTCCACGATCTCGGCACCGCGGCGGATTCCGAATGTAAGCTCGTAGTTTTCCCAGTTTTTATTTGGAATAATAACGGCGTCGCCAGCGTCCGCGAATAAGTCGGCTACGATGCTTAAGCCGTGGGTCAAGGCATTGGTTACGACAGGATTGCCAAAGCTCTTGGACTCAAGCGACGGATTGTCTTGCATCATTTTGGTGCGCCAAGCAGCGCGAAGCTCGGGCTTCCCGCCGGGCGGCGCGTATTCATATATATCTTTCGGATTGTAAGCAGTGAGCGTCTCTTGAATAACCTTGAGATGCATGGGCTGTCCGCCTTCTGTTGCAATTCCGATCGTTGCGTTAAATTTAGTTGCTTTCGTTTTCGCTTCGGCGGACTGACTGAGTATGCCCTCCTTCGGGAAATAAATCGCTTTGCCTAAGGTTGACAACATCGCATAGACGTTCGGACTCTCCGATTGCAACGTCTCGTTTAACTGCTGAGCAAGTGGGTTCATGGACTTTATTCCATCCTTCCGAAATCATTCATTTGAATTGGGTATTATTAGGCCTGAGCCGTTTTCGCTTGTCGGGTGCTATTATAACATTTTTTCGGAGCTGCAAACCATTCTCAAAGCAAATTTTTTCGTAACTTTATGCGGCTTGCGCAAAACTTTGCAGCTGTTGTATGATGACGGCATAGATTTGTACAGGAGGTTGCATGATGCTGCACATTTCGCCGGACTCTTTCGTACTACTGCCTGCCTTTGCCAAGATCGTATGCGAGCCTGGCTGGAGATGGGCGAGACGTGAGAAGCCAATGGCTAATTTTGACTTATTCTATGTATGGAGCGGCGAAGGGGAAGTTGAGGTTAACGGTACCCCTTACGAGGTCGGACCGGGAAGCTGTTTTTTATTCCGCCCCGGCGATTATACAAGCGCTACCCATAATCCTCAGCGCCCGCTCGTCTTATCCTATATTCATTTTGCAGTAAGCGAAACGATAGAAGCGGTACCGAACCGTTACAGGCAGTTGCATGATACCGTTGATTTTGAATATATGCTCTCGCGATATGTCAGGCTGTTTCTCGTACAGACGTATGCGGCAGAGGAAGAAGCGCAGCTCGTTCTGAAGCAGCTGATGATTCATCTGCTTAGGGAAGACAAGCAGCTCCCCGTCGAGAAGAAAGCAAGCAATCAACTCACGGAGGCCATTCACGAGGTAGCCAACTTTGTTCGCCAGAACCCGAGCATTGCGCATCGCGTAGAAGACTTGGCCATGCGTGCCCAGCTTTCGCCCCGGTATTTTTCGATGAAATTCAAAGAGCTGATTGGAATGTCCGTGCAAACCTACATGATCCGCACCCGAATTGAACGCGCGCAGCATTTGCTGATGCATGCGGGGATGAACGTAACGGAGGTAGCGGATGCGCTGGGGTATCGCGATATCTTTTTCTTCAGCCGCCAGTTTAAGCAGTATACGGGGCGGAGCCCGTCAGAAATTAGATAACAAGCACAAGGGATATCCTAAGAGCCCTCTTGGAAATGTCAGTGCCTGCTTTGTTCATAAATAGGGGATTAAAAAGAACCTTCGGCTCCACTTGTAGTGGTGTCGAAGGTTCTTTTTGTGTACGTAATGGACTAGACCGTTATCGTTGTTCTTGGGGAAGCTGCTCTTGCTTTATTCCTCGTGGAGGGTGCCAAGCGGCTCGCCCATTCTGACCTTTGCGCCAAGCAAGCCGTTCTCTCGCGGCGTGAAGGTGCTGTCCTCAAGCAGCAGAACGACAGTGGAGCCGAACTCAAAGTAGGCCAGCTCGTCGCCTTTATGCATCTCTTCTGTAAGCGGCTGCACATATTGAATGCTGCTGACGTTCATCGCGCCGACCTTAACGACTGCGACCTCTCCTGCCGAATGCTGCATATAAGTGATAAGCCGCTCGTTTCGGCTTAATACCCGGCGCATATGACGGAGACCAAAGTCGTTAACGGGATACACTTTGCCCGCAATATGCTCGCGTTCAACGATGCGCCCGCTTACTGGGGTATGAATGCGATGGTAATCGGTTGGACTCAAATAAAGGACTAGGTAATAACCGTTCATGTAATTGGCCGTACGCGGCGATCGGTTAAGCAGCTCATCGATCGTATAGTCCTGTCCCTTAACATTGACAATCGTCCCGCTGTTTATCTCCCCAGCGCCCGTAATGAGCGCGTCTACCGGGCTTACTAATGCATCTGTGCCTTCGTGGACCGGCCGGAGTCCCGGTTTTAGCCGACGGGTGAAAAACTCATTTAGCGTTTTATATTGAGACAGAGGCATTTCTGCTTCCTCCGTTTTTATGCCGTAAGCTGCGGCGAAGCGTGAAATAAATCGGCGGCTGGCAGACGAATGCGCCAATTTGCCAGTGATGCGGGATATCCACTTGCGAGAACTTAATTCTGTCATGGAACGAAGCAGCCATTTCATCATACGTGAACCGTCACGTCCTTTCCTGCTTGGGCCAATCGTACTGATACCCAACACACAGTGTGACATATCCGGTTCTTTTTTTCAATATGCTGCCGCTTTCCTTTTATTCGCGATGATTAGAACATACACAGCAGTTGCTGCCAGAAGCGCCGCGAGGATAAAAGCCGCTAAAGTGACATCGGCTTGCTGGCCGCCCTTGACGGCGATGGCGATGAAGGACCAAATAAAAACAAGGATAAACGCAGGATCAAGGTAGGCGAAACCGATCGTAACGGCGAGCAGTGTGGCGATGACAAGTAAAATAATCGTCCATATGACGTCTGACAGGCCAAAGCCGTTCCAGTCGGTCGCAGACAATGCAACTGTAATGTTCACAATTGTAGCGGTGCTGATCCAGCCCAGATAAATACTGAATGGAAGTCTAATGAGGTAGCGCTCGCCCCATGTGGGTGCCTGCTTCCCCTTTCTCACTGCCGTATAGATCGAGACAAGCGAAAGCAGGAGAGCCAGCATGACGAATACGCTGCTGCCTAGTTTTTCGTAATGCCATACGAGAATCCAGGCTACGTTCAGCAGGCAGCTGATTAGAAACCAAGGTCCAATTCGCTGAACGATTTGGCTGTTTGCGCCTTTCGGGATTAGCTGATAAGCAACGAAACCAATGAGCAGCAAATAAATGACCGACCATATCGAGAATGCATAAGGTGCTGGGGTAAAGAGTACAGGATATTTAGCGGACAACTCGCCTGTCGTTTTGTCATTGATTGGAAGCCACTGTGCTAGCCCATTTACGATTAGCACGGCAGCGAGACCAATGGTATTCAACCATCGAAAGCTGTTTTTCATAGTCGATCCCTCCATCATTTCATTGTTTGCTAAAGCTTCTTGTATCATATGTAAACCATTCCGCCTCCATTTATTCACGTTTCCTGAATAGATGATGGCGGGAGCGTAGTTTAAGGCGGAAGCAAATAACCGATCCTGTCACTAGAGGTGATGATCAATATGATGATCTTGATTGGTGCCGCACTTGCAGCCGGAACAGGTTTGCTTGTGTGGATTAGCAGACAAAGCGGTATGGCGAGCCGAATATTTGACGGCATCGCGGTTGCTGCTGCTTTTTTGTTTTTTGTAACTGCGGCCGATGCGTTGGCACAGACGCTGCTGCATGATACGGTATTTATGACTGAGGTGCACCGCGTGCTCGCTAACCCGGTCTTCTTAACAAGCGGAGCCTATCTCGGGCCATATGTGATGGCTAGAATTGCGGTGTTGCCGGTCTATTTGTTCGGCCCTAAATAGTGCTGCAGGCTTGCGGATAATTCATGAATTCCAGTATGATAAGAGCAGACTTTGAAGGAGGATTGGGCCATGAGCGAGCGAAAGCTTCGATTGCCGGAAGCGTTAATATTTGATATGGACGGCACGCTGTTTGAGACGGATACGCTGCTTGTCCCCGTTCATCACCGCGTGTTCGAGACATTAAGAGAAGAGCGGCTCTACGAGCATGAAACGCCTCCGGTAGAACGGCTGTTAAGCTGTTTGGGCATGCTCCTCGAGGATATTTGGCGTCAGGTTATGCCAGATAGCACGGAAGCGGCAAGAAAGCGCGCGGACGTTTTGCTGCTGCAGTACGAACTCGAAGGCCTTGCATCCGGTGAAGGGGAGCTTTATCCCCATGTGGAGGCCACGCTGCGTGAGCTGAAGCAGCGCGGAATGAAGCTGTTTGTAGCCAGCAATGGGCTTGAGGATTACGTGAAGGGCGTTGCGCGCTATAAGGGCATAGCTGAGCTGTTCGACGGCTTGTACAGCGCGGGTGAATACGCGACCGCAAGCAAGGTTGATTTGGTTGCGCGTCTTCTGCAAGACCATGGCATCCAATCGGCGTGGATGGTCGGCGACCGATCCTCCGATGTGGAGGCAGGCAAAGGAAATGGCTTGGAGGCAATTGGGTGTGCCTATGCAACCTATGGCCGAGCTGCCGAGCTGGATGGGGCAGATGCGTTGATTGGCGATTTCCGCGAGCTGATAAAGCTGCTGGATACATAATGGATTAATCCCGGCTCTACCGGCAGCTGGCGGATGGAGTGCGAGGCTGAAGGAGCGTTAACATGGTTCAAGCAAGTAAAGAAACGGAACTTATTATGACTGCGGATCAATTGAAGGAAATTGTAGGCACGCCGCATGAAGCGGTTGTCCAAAAAAGCGTATCCCGAATGGAAGAACATATTCGACACTTCTTATCATTATCCCCTTTATTTTTCTTGTCATCGTCAGACGCTTCAGGCCGCTGCGATACGTCTCCGCGCGGCGACGAGGCTGGCTTTGTGAAGTCGCTCGACGATTATAGGCTCATCTATCCGGAGCGATCAGGCAACCGTAGAATCGACTCCTTGCTTAACATCATTCAAAATCCTCAGGTCGGCATGCTGTTTGTCATTCCTGGGATGCAGGAGGTGCTTCGCATCAATGGGCGCGCTTCGATTACGAAAGACGCAGAGCTGATTGAAAGCATGGGCTGGACCGGGAAAGCACCTGAGCTGGCCGTTATGGTAGAGGTGCAGGAGTGCTTTATCCATTGTCCGCGTGCGCTCAAGCACTCAGGCATCTGGTCTGCGGACTCCTGGCCAGTTGCCGAGGACATGCCATCGACCAAAGAAATGTTCAAGGCGCATTTGCTAATGAATGGCTATGAGCTATAGCAGGGAATGGGAGACCAAGCCTGATGGGGGACGGTCGTGCATCACGTCGAAACACCTGCCGGGTATGCTGCGTTTTCGCGCTGCTTACCGGCAGGTGTTTTTTGGGTGGATATTATAAAAGAAGATAATGGCTTCAGGCGTCTAGTCTGAATTCCAATCGTAATCATATTCCGACCTGACATCCGAAACAGCCGCTGACTTATCTTTGCTTTTCTTTCGCTTCTTCTGATTGTGCAGCCAGAGCGCATATTCGAGAGGGCGAATAATCGCTTTGCGGTAGACTTCCTTTTCCCCGGCTTGGGAGAATACTTCTCTTGCGGGCTTCGGATTGACCTCCAGCAGCCAGATACCGCCTTTGCGATCGATAGCTAAATCAAGCGCCAGCTCGCACAGCCTTCCGTAGTTATTCTCCAAATAGGAGGCTACGGCAACTCCGAACTTCTCCGCTTCTTCTTTGACCTGCGATACTCGCGCTTCATCGCGAAGCCATTCTTTCAGCAAGGCGGTCATCGTCGCGGCATGCCCGCCGCCATGGAGATTGGACGTGATGCTGCCAGCGGCGCCGATCCTGCCTGCGCAGCCAGTCACTTCCCAATGTCCCTCGCCGTTTTTCTGAACAAGCATCCGATAATCATGCACACGTCCGCTCTCAAGCTTTATTTGAATACCCTGCTGGGCTATATATCGGTTGCTCTTGAGCTGCCACGGAACCAAATAATCGTTTAGTCCGGCAGCCGAAATTTGCTGCGGCTTGATAATACGCCTTTCATGGTCGCGACCTTGGATATGCAGCTGTCCGTCTTTGCGCCTTTCAATCCGAAGGATGCCTCTGCCGCCAGTACCGTTAATCGGCTTCAGGTAAACAAGCGAATACTTTCGAACCATGTCGGACACGTCGCTGATGTCGTCAATATATTTGGTAGCAGGGAGATAGCCGCGAAATCGCGAGTCCTTTGACAATACGCGATGAATGGTCCATTTGTTGCGAAGCGGACGGTTCAAAAACGTTAAGTGGCCATATTTGCTGCGGAATTTAAGGAGCTGCTCGAACCGATAGGTTCGTTGAATTCGGCAGCGATCATAGATCATATTCGGGAAAGCGGTCCATTTGCGTGACCAAGATTTCGTCTCTACATTATAGAAGTGAGCATGGATCTTGTTTTGTGTATAGTTGACATCCTTGGGCGTAAATACGAAGATGCTAAGGCCCAGCTTATGCCCAGCGGCGGTCATTTTTTGATAAATGGATCGTTCCTCCAGATACCCTGCTTCATTGAGGTATAAAGTCAGGATGCCTAGGACGGGTTGAGTCATGGGCGGTTCCCCTTTCGAAACGAAGCGTCGGTTTGCCTGTCGGACCTCTGTGCATGGATACGGCAGTCATGCCAAGCCGAAAGCATAGCGCCATGCTGGCGGTATTGTCCACCGCAACATTGCAGCTTAGCTTGCCTAGGCGCTTGATCATGGCCTGAACGAGGGAACTGCCGATTCCGAGGCTTCTCGCTTCTGGATGAACGACGACCATGCAGGCTGCCTCGCCACCTGCTTCTGCAAAACCAAAACCGACGATGCGGCTGCCATGTTTAGCAATGATAGCCGCCGCCCCGCATTGTCCGTTCAAATCAGGCTGAAGCAAGGAGGGGTCTAGCTTGCGAAGCGCATGGATGGTCGAAACCGCAAGCCGCTTATCTCCGAACCGAATGGAAAAGCCGATTAGTCTTTTTTGTTCCGCCAGCCATGTTTCAGGTGTAAGCAGCTCTAGATCCATGTTACGCGCCTCCTGCTTTCTCTGTTTTCAATCTTGCTAAATAAGCCCCGTAATGAAAAATGCGTTCCAGTGATTTTTGGCGGATATGCGGCTCGTCGAACTTCATTGGCTTGGAGTTCGCCTCGAAAAACCACATATTTCCCGCGCTGTCCACCCCAATATCCATCGACATTTCGCCTAGCAGCTGTCCGGAAGCGCGCTCGATCTGTTTGGCAATCAATACGGCGGTGTTTTTCGCTTTTATTAGCAGTTTACGCGCCTGTTCCTCATTAAATGAATTAACGAGCAGCTTCTCCGGGTCCTCGATCATCCCGCCGCGAGGAACATGTGTCGTAATGCTGGAAACACCGGCAATTCTCGCACCTATTCCGGTAATGTCCCATTGGCCCCGCTGGTTTTTTTGAACAAGCGCCCTAAGATCGAACCTTCTCTCATTGAAAGAGGCGAGCTTGATGCCTTGCTGTGCAATGTAAGCCTCTCCGCCGCTCTGCTTCTGAATCCGGCTCCAGAGCTTATAGATCGTCGCGCAGTTATAGGTGGCGCTCTTTTTGTTCTCTTGAATTTTCAAGCGATAAGGAAGCTGCTTCTCGGCATGAACCTTAATGGTCATGATGCCCTTGCCTGCTTTCCCGCTTTCCGGCTTCAGATAGAGGTAAGGATGCCTCTGCATCATCCGGCCAAGGCCAGAAACAGAGATCAGCTTGCGCGTGGTAGGAATATAGGGTTTAGTCGATTTGGAAAGACGGAGCCATTCGAACAAATCCCATTTATTAAAAAAAGCAGGATTAAACAAAGTAACGCGCGGATGTTTTTTGCAGGCATTAATCTTCATTCTGACCGAAGGCTGGATTTCATCCTCGCGCAAAGGAATGCGGTTATAAATGATATCCGGGAAAGGCAGCAAACGCAGCTGCCAAATATCCTCGGATTCATTGTAAACGTAGCCCTTCAAGCTGCGTCTCGTGAGCAGAAGGTTTTTCACGGTCAGCACATAGACGATGAAGCCCATCGACTGGCCGGTCCGAATTAAATCAATGAAGTTGCTGCGGTTGCCGCGAAAAAGCTGGGCGTCATCCTCGATTGTAAGAATCGCGAGAACGTTTCGTCCTGCACGAAGCTCTCTGTAGTCGGCGTCATCTGGAAGTATGCTGTCCATCAGCCATTACCTCCCTGACCTTGGAAGCGGCTAAGATATAAGCAATGTTCAAGAATATAGGATAGCGATGCACGCCCCTCGGAGCGCAGTGCCGGATGCTTGAAGATCGAGCGTCCCGGCTTCGCGTTGGCTTCAAACATCCATACTTCTCCGTCTTTATCTATGCCGAGATCAAGCCCCAGCTCGCCTAGGCGATGGGGGTAATTGCGTTCGATTGCCTCCGAGAGCTTGATGGATGCAAGCTTTGCCTTCTCAAGCACGGCATCTGCTTCGGAGCCGAATGTTTTGCTAAGCGCCTGCTCAGGTGTCATGAGCGAGCCGCCGTTTTTGACATGGGTCGTGACGCTGCCGCGTCCAGCCTTCTTTGCGCCAATACCGGCAGGTATCCATTCGTTATTGCCGTTTTTATGCATATGAAAGCGGAAGTCGAGCGGGCAGCTGTCAATTTCAACGAGGCGTATGCCTTGCTGCACGACGTAATGGTTCAAGCTGCTTCCGTGCTTTGCCTGCAGCATGCGCATGAGGCTGCTGAAGGTGTTAAAGCGCAGCAGCACGTTTTGGCTGCCTTTGCGGTAGCGGGCGAAATAGCCGCGTTTCGGATGATAGGTTAGGCGGTAAATGCCCATACCCAGACTGCCGGCAGTAGGCTTGAAATAAAGAAACTGATGCTTCTCAAGCATTTCCTTCATTTTCTCAGCTGACGGACCGGACACGGATTCAGGTAGATGGTTCAGCGCTTCCGGGTCGTTGTCTAGAAGCTTATAGACGTCAGCTTTGTTGAAGAAGCTCCAATTGAAGAACGGAATTTTACGGCGTACGAAACGTTCGCGAAGCGCGTTGATGGAAGCAGAGGTTTCTGCTTTTCGACTTGGCAATCGGTTGTACACAACATCCGGAAGCGGTACGATTTTACGATACCAGCCGCCTTGAGGATTGAGGAAATAACCGTTAATCGTCTCCTGCTGCCAGTTGATGTCGCTTGGCGTGAAGCCGAATAGGTAGGCTTTATGCTCACCAGTCCGAATGACCTGCTTAATAAAGCCGGTTCTTGGACCGAAAGGATTGCTCTCGGATCGGATCGGGTTGTCGCTTAGTATCCCGACCAAAGGTCCGAGCTGAAGTTCGTTTTCTCCGGAATTGAGCACATACACGTTGCCGGACTTGGGAACCTTGATGGATTGGCGGACGCCTGCGGATAAATACAGATGATTGCCCGGCCGCTTGAGCTGCTTGATTTCCGCTACGATTACCTCATTGCCCAGCTTGAGATGAATCGATTTTTTGCCGGAGAGCTTCAGCTGCTTGAGGAGCGGACTGGATAGATAAACGATTTTATTCGTTTGCTGCGAGAAATGTACGTTACAAGTTGTCAAACTCATCGATGAACCTCCTGAACGTTGAAAGGCCGTAATAGGTTGTTGGGGCTTGCGTGAAGAAGACGGCCGTTTGCGGTTTCATTGGCTACAAAGGACGGTGATAAGCGCCTAGTCAGTGTGCGTGCGTATAGAAGCGGTCTCTCGATTGAAAGCCGCTCGGCCTCTTGGTCGCCATTGCGTTGAAAGGAAGAGCGACCGGGCTTGGCGTTCGCTTCAAGCAGCCAAATATGGCCGCTTCGGTCAATGCCATAATCTAATCCGAGCTCGGCAAGTCTGCCGAATTTACTTTCCAGCTGTTCGGCGGTTTGCTTGCTTATTGTATGGATTTGTTCTAGCAAACGTTCGGATTCAGCCTTTCCAAATTTGGCAGAAAGCAGCTGTGCGGCTGGATGAGCCACACCACCTCCATGCAGATTGGAGGTGAGCGAGCCGGCTATGCCTGAGCGGACCGCAACGCCAGAGACCAGCCAATCGCTTTTCTGGCCTTTTTGGATAAGCGCTCTTACATCGAAGGGCTTCCTGTCTTCGCCGCTCAGCTCCAAATAAGGCTGAATCAGATACGGGGCGTGATGAACGAAGCGGGATAACCAATGCTTGAACGCATCATCGCTGGAAAAAGCCAAGGTGAAGGAACGATTTTGACGGCTGCGTCCCTTTACGTGCAAGGTCCCCTCAAGCGGATTTCGCGTGACATGGAGGATCCCTCGGCCCTGCATGCCGGACGAGGGCTTGAGGATAATGCCTAGAGCCTGGCGCTTAGCGAGGGCCAGAAGCTGTTCAGCCGTTTGGAAGGAATGGGTATGAGGCAGATGCCGCGCAAGAGCCCCGTCCTCCTTCAATGATTCATAAACGTCGAGCTTTGACGGCAGCCTTCCGTTAAGCTGCTGGTAAGGCTTGATAGCTGCCAGCCTGCCCAGCATGATCCGGCAAGCAAGCTGCTGTGCTGCATCGATGAAAAAGCAGCGGTCATAAACAATATCAGGCAGCGGAACCGGCTGCCGAATAAAGCGATCATCCTCCCAGCGGCAGCCGTGCAGCTCGTTCGTATGCGGAGGGAGTCCCGCTGCGTCAAATACGTACACATCGATACCGTGCTTCTTGCCTGTCAGGCAAAGCGCCTTGTAGAACGAAGGCTCCGGCATGATTGGCTGTTCTGCTTGGTCAATGGCAATGGATGCGACGATGATGCCGAAACTGATTTGTTGTGTACGCATAGGCACCTCCGTTAAAAGCCTGATAAAAATCTGGAGTATTGGATCATCATGCGGACAGACGGACGGATTTTGTTGTCATTCAGCGGCGTATTATCATTTTTGGACGGTTTGGAGTTGACTTCCAGCAGCCACACACGTCCGCTTGTATCCATGGCAAGATCGATGCCAAGTTCCCCGAAATGAGCCGGAATTTGCGTATCGACGCCGCGTGCGATATTCAGCGCAGCTTGCTGGAGTCGGTGTGCAGCATCCTGTCTGCTGACCCCGGCCTGCAGGTTGGACTTCGCTACAGCTTCGCCTACCGTGCTGAGCGTCCCGCCGCGCGCCAAATTGGAGACGAAATGGTGGTTTCCTGCTGTTCGTGCAACGATGGATGTGATCGTCCATTTCCCTGCTGCATTTTTTTGGACGAGAGCACGGAAATCAACCGGCCGCTTCTGGATTTCAATCAATTGCAGCCCCTGCTGAATCTGATACCGTACGGTTTTCATTTTGACCGAGATGGTAGAGAACAGCTTTACAAGGCTGGTGTAGGGCTGCTTCCGAGTGCCGGCTGCGGTTGCATACATCGCTTGGTAGCCGCCGGTTTCGAGCCGCGTTATCCGTATGATCCCTTTCCCCAAGCTGCCGCGAACGGGTTTGAGGAACACGTTGCTGTACCTCGAGCACATCGATTTCAGCATCGTGAAGTTGCGAAGCAAATGGGATTCCGGCAAATACCGAACCAATGTCTCATCCTTTTTGAGCGCGTCGAAAACCTCGGTCTTATCCAAAAACTTTTCGTTGAAAACGGTCGTCTGATGCTTCAGTTTTACTTCCTTCATGAAATGTTGTACGCTGGGTCTATTCTCCAGTTTCCGAGTGGTTAGACGGTTATTGACGACGTCGGGGACCGGCATCGTGACCTTGCGCCAACCGTCTGAATAAATCCAGCCGTCGATATTATCGAGACTGGGGCCGATCTGGTTTGGCGTGAAAAAATAAACGTATGCGCCTTGCGCCGTACAGGCTTCAACAAGCTCCCTGCAGAACATCGTAATGGAACCAAAGGGTTTATCCGGCAAGTGCGGGTAATCACGGCTGACTAGCACGCCGATCAAAGGTCCCAGAACAAGCGTCGCTGTACTGGCTTTGTATTGCAGCCGTACAGCGGTGCCGCTTGTTATTCCCATTAGTCTGGCTAAGCTTTGGCTCATTCTCATTCCGTCATACTTTGCGACGGGGATGATCTTCACATGCTGCCGAAACGCGCCGAACTTCAAGATGATATGTTGGCCTTGAGGGATTTTCCACTGCTTCACTTGAGCTTCGCCAAGCATGAGCGTATCTTCCGGAAGCATGCCGGAGCTGATCACCTGTACGGCTACTTTCGATTTGAGCATCATAAATCTCCTTCCAAGCAGGAGGTGACGATAAGTGGACAGCGGTCTATGGGTGTTTTACACGAATTACTTCATCATATGAGGACATCTATCCCTTTGTGAATCGAAAAAGAGTCTAGATTATTAGGGAACAAGGAATGGGAGTGATACGAATGAATGTTTATGACAAAGCTTATGAATTAGCGAAGGTGCTCAAGGAGTGCGAGGAGGCCAAGCTGCTGAAGCTAGCTAAGGATGAAGCAGAAGCGGATCCCGAAGCAAAGGGGATGCTGGACGATTTTCGTGAACGCCAAACGTTCCTGCAGCAGAAAATGATGGCTGGAGAAGAGCCTTCAGCAGCGGATATGGAGAAGATGAACGCCCTTTACGAGGTGATTGCGCTTAATCCGCTGATCGCTAAGCTGCTGGATGCCGAACGCCGTTTTGCAGTGGTTTTCGAGGATGTGAATCGGATCATGTCTGACGTGCTGAAATCAATCGTGGACTAACGGCAGTCATATAACCTGTCCTTCCTTCATAGAATGGTTATGCGGACAAGTAGACTTGGACGTATACAACCCGATGGAGGTGCTTAAATGTTTTCAGGAAAAGGACGTCACGTATTGTATTTGCTTATTGCGCTTGCGATGCTCGTATATGCATTTCCGCGTTTGGAGCTGAGCGCGCCATGGAGCTTGTTGAGCGTATTTGGGCTGGTATGGCTCGTGTTCGCATCATTAATTATCATTGCCAATATCAATGCGCTACTAATGGGCGAAGAGAAGCGGAAAGAGCTGGCTCGCATAAAGAAGGCGAAGGCATTGCTATGGGAACAAAAGCTCATTCAGAAAGCTTCTGCTTCGAGAAGAGCGCGGGGTTAGGCTGATTGCAGCTTGAACTGGTCGAATAAGGCTGGAAATAAGCGCGGGTGACGAATCTTTCAATGCATGCAATAGCAGGGGCTGTCCAATCGACATCAATGATGACGATTGGACAGCCCCTGTTTCTGTATATGCGTATTCCTATTATTCTCGTTTATTGAATCTTTATTGAATCTCTTTAAATTGCACGAGCTGCTTAACGAAACGGTAGATGGCTTCCTGTTCCTTTAAGCTGAGACCGTTCATTTGATGAACTACTTTTGTCGCATATTCATCCTCCAGAGGTTCTTGGGAAGGGTCAGATAAGGAAACGACGTCAACGAGCTTTTCCAACGGCGTTTGAAGCGCGAATGCAATTTTGCCGAGCACATCAATGGTTGGATTTTTCTCGCCGCGCTCAACCTGACCCATATAGGATGCGTTTATGTCAGCACGCAAAGCGAGCTGCTCCTGACTGAAGCCTCTTTTTTTGCGCAATTGACGAATGTTTTCTCCAACAAGCCCCGCGATTTCACTCATGATTTCACCTCAGCCTAACGATAAAACTTTAGTACTCTATCAACAACGTTCTATAGAGCATAATAATAAAAGTTACTATAGTCATTGACTAAAAGGTGGGCTCTTTACTATAATTGTGTAAAAAAGTATCATTCTATTATTATGATTACCTGTTAAGGATCAATTTACCAATTCGGATATTGATGATAGGATAACATAGGGCAAATGGTTGATGCGAGGAGGTTGCACCATGGTTGATGAATTCGAGTTTTTCAGAAAAGTTCGCGCGTATTACAATAATGTCCCCTTCCTGGTTCAGTTTACCTATCGCTTGTCTCATCGCGTGGATAAAGCAGTAACAGCCCGCGGTTCCTTCAGCTGTCGCGTGAATCCCCATACCCAAATCGTAGAATATGTGCTTGATCTGAAATCGGACCCAATCTCTAGGCCATATAGCGAGCATAGCTCATTCTTATTCTCTAATATTTATGAAGAGATTCCGGTGCAAGTGATTGAATATGATCAACATCCGATTCAATCCTTGCGTTATCCGCTTCCGATCGAATACGACTGGCAGGCATTTATTATGTCGGGCGCAGAGGATTCGATCAATGCACAAACGATCCAACAGCTGTTTCGCAAATGGAGGTTCGAGCGCTCCGGCGAACAGTTTGTTGACGGGAAGTTGAAGGTGGAGCGGGTTCTGCTTCAATGGCAGCTTTAACTCCGTACAGAAGGCGCAGACATGACTTGTTCCGTTCTTTCACTTATAATAGGAGCTTAAGATGGCAAGTTGGACGGAGGATACAAATTGGCTCCAATCATACCGGGAAATGAGACTAGCACGAAGCATGAGCAGATTCTAAATTATATTCAAGGGCTAAAGATTGGGACGAAAATATCAGTTAGAGCCATCGCTAAGGTGCTCGGCGTAAGCGAGGGGACAGCATACAAGGCGTTCAAGGAAGCGGAGAGCTCGGGGCTCGTCAGTACGAAAGAGCGGATCGGAACGGTTCGAATCGACCGTAAGCGCAGAGAGGCGTTAGACCAGCTGACGTTCGGGGAAGTAGCCGAGATCGTTGAGGGCAGATTGTTTGGCGGAGCAGCAGGGCTTGATAAGTCGCTGCACAAATTCGTCATAGGAGCGATGGAGCTTGACGCCATGCTGCGCTACATTGACGAGGGGAGCCTGCTTATCGTAGGGAACCGAATCGGAGCCCACCGCTGCGCGCTTGAAGAGGGAGCAGGAGTTCTCATCACCGGCGGCTTTGAGCCAAGCGCGGAAATTATCAAGCTGGCAGATGACCGCGTGCTTCCGATTATTTCTTCAAGGCATGACACGTTCACCGTAGCATCGATGATTAATAGAGCGATGTATGACCGCCTTATCAAACGCAAGATTATGCTGATAGAAGATATTGTAACATTCAGCAAGCCGGCTGACGTGCTTCGAATGGGACAATCCATTATAGAGTTCCACAGACTGTCGCGCGATACGGGCTACTCTCGGTTCCCGGTTGTAGATGATCGCAGCAAGGTCGTAGGCATGATGACAGCTAAGGATGCAGTTGGCTCGCCCGAGGATGGTACAATCGATAAAGTGATGACGAAACATCCGATAACGGCAGCTCCCAATATAACTGTCACCTCTGCTGCCCATACGATGGCGGCTGAGGGCATAGATTTACTGCCCATCGTGGATCGGCACCGCAAGCTTCTCGGTGTTGTTACGAGGCAGGAGGTGCTGGATGCGATGCGATTTGCAGGAAAACAGCCCGAGTCAGGTGAAACCTTCGAGGATTTGATGTGGACTGGATTTATGGCAACGGCAAACGTGAGCGCAGCAGGGCAAGACGAGCTGGGCTTAGCCTACAAGGGTACGATTACCCCTCAAATGTCAGGAGCGTTAGGCATGGTGTCGGAAGGTCTCCTCGCAACGCTTATGACACAAGCGGCTCGCAGAATGATTAGAGAGACAGCCAAGCGGGATTATTTGCTGGAGAGCATGACGACGTATTTCGTGAGACCGGTGCAGATCGATAGCGAAGTGACGATTATACCGAGGGCGCTTGAGATGAGCCGGAAGTTTACGAAGCTTGAGATTGAGGTTAAGGATGCCAAGGGGTTGGCCGCCAAAGCGATGATGACGGCCCAAATGATTGATCCCTATTGATTAGCGGTTATTGCCTGGAGGCACTATACGCGCCAAGGTTGCGGAGCCCGGCGAATAGATTGAAGACGCCGATGACCAAGAAGATTGCGCCAATAACGATGCGGAGCGTAGACTCTCCAGACAGGAACAGCTGTACCAGTGCGATAAACATAAGCATGATGCCCATGCTTATATTCATTCGCGCAGAGAACAGGCCTCTCGTTCTCGCATCTGAGGCACGACGGGATTTGAAGCTGAATATTGCTGAAAGCACAAGCGTAATAAGAATGCCCGGAACGAGCACCCATTGCAGAAGTTGATCCAAGCCATGCAGCTCCTTTAATTGATGTTCTAACAGCCATTTTTCGCGAATAGTCAGCACTATTGTATCACGAATGAAGGACGTTTGCTTATGCAGGCGGCTTTGTATAGCCCCGAACCTCAACCCATAGCTGTAGAACATTGTCTACGACAAGAACCGTTTTCATTTCGATCGTGTAATCTTTATTGTATACATCCAAATATACTTTTTGCTCTAGCAGGCTGCGCGCCAAGCTTGCGTCAGAATCGATCTCATAAATGCTTCTGCCTATGAAAATCTTGAGATCCGCTTTAATTCGCTTAATAAGCTCCGCTTCCGTAACCTTGTCAAGCCGTGGCCGCTTAGAGTCCTGTCCTGCTTCCTTCTCGATGCGCGGCAGAAGGCTCTTAATAACCGTATGCTGATTCTTAAATTCATTTAAATTTTTCATATCCTGCTCATATTGCTCCAGCTTTACCTCAAGCTCACTCTTCAAGCTGATTAATGCCTCGAAACGCGCAATAAAGATAGAATTGTATATAATGGCGCCAATGATCATGCCTAATATCAGAACGCCAGCCATCTGCAATCCTCTAACAAACCTTTCAAACGGCGGCAAGCGCATCTTACGCGGCTCCTTTGCATATTAAACGAACGAGCTCCGTTGCTAAATGCGCCCCAAGAAATGCGATGATGATAAAACAAATCTGCTGCGCCGCAGGAGACAAATGCCCCTCCATAATATTGCTTTCGATGACGCGGACAGGATCGATCGAGCCGCCAATGGCGGCAACGATCGCCCATATCTTCAGTCTTGCAGCCGTGTCGAGCATGGTTGTCGCCGGAGGAAGAAGCATGAAGACGGAACCGATCGCCGCAAGCGTAGCCCCCCCAATGACAACGCCAAATGCAATAAAGAAATCAAGCCCTGCTTTGGACAAGAAGTAGCTCATCTATATCCCTCCATGATTATGAATGTTGGATCACGACAGTCTGCGCCGTACGCCCTGCTACCATTCTATGGGCGTGTCCACTGTGATTATGATAAAATAGAGTTAACTTATTTGGACGAAGCGGAAAGGATCGGATGCGATGAGCAGTCAGAACGAACAATCTTTCGTACATTTGCATGTTCATAGCGAATATAGCCTGCTTGACGGCGCAGCTAGAATCCGTGACCTTACAGCAAGAGCAGCGGAGCTTGGCATGAAGGCGCTGGCATTGACTGACCACGGCGTAATGTATGGAGCCATTCCTTTTTATAAAGCGTGTCGGGCGAATGGCATTAAACCGATCATTGGCTGCGAGCTTTATATGACGACAGGCTCACGGTTTGAGAAGGGAGCGCGGAAGGACAATCCTACTTATCATTTGATCGTGCTTGCCAAAAACGAAACCGGTTACCGGAATTTGATGAAGCTGTGCTCGATCGGTCATTTGGAAGGTTTTCACTATAAGCCCCGCGTAGACTTTGAGGTATTGCGAAGCCATTCTAAAGGTTTGATTTGCCTTAGTTCATGTCTTGGAAGCGAAATTTCGCAGCATTTGCTGCATGATCGAATAGAGGAAGCGCAAACAAGCGCACTCCGTTATAAAGAGATTTTCGGCGATGATTTCTATTTGGAGCTGCAAGATCACGGCTTGTTGGATCAGAAGAAGGTCAATGCGGATATGATTAAGCTGGCAGGCGCCACGGGAATTAAATTAGCAGCAACGAATGACGTTCACTACTTGCAGGCAGAGGACGCTGAGATGCAGGATGTGCTTATTTGTATCGGTACAGGCAAAACGACGGAGGATGAAGGTCGTCTGCGCATGCTTTCAGACCAGATGTACTTGAAGAGCACGGAAGAGATGGCGCTCCTGTACAGGCATGTGCCGCAAGCCATTGCGAATACAGTCGAGATCGCGGATAAATGCGAGTTGGAGCTGACGCTTGGGCGTGCTGCGCTTCCGGTATTTCGGCCGGTGCCGGCAGGGATGAGCTCCTCGGACTATTTGATCGCGTTATGCCAAGACGGCTTGGCGGCAAGATATGCGGGCTTGCCGGAATGGGCAGATGAGGCCGGATTCAGAGAAAAAGCGGAACAGCGCCTTGAATATGAGCTGTCCGTCATCGACAAGATGGGATTCAGCGATTATTTCTTGATCGTTTGGGATTTTATTCGCTTCGCTCACGAAAGAGGGATTCGAACAGGCCCCGGACGCGGCTCCTCTGCGGGCAGCCTAGTTGCCTACACGCTGCGCATCACGGATGTCGATCCGCTGAAATACAAGCTGTTGTTCGAGCGTTTCTTAAATCCTGAACGGATTTCGATGCCTGATATCGATATCGATTTCAACGATGAGCGCCGCGATGAGGTTATCGCATATGTGGCAGCCAAATATGGAGATGAGCATGTCGCCCAAATCATTACCTTCGGAACGATGGCGGCAAAGGCTGCCGTTCGGGATGTAGGGCGAGCGATGAACGTCCCATTCCAAGAGGTGGACCGGGCAGCTAAGCTTATCCCTAACCAATTGGGGATTACGCTGGATGAAGCGCTGCGTTTGAGCAGCGAGCTTCGTGAGGCAAGCGAGCGGCAGCCCCGAACAGCGAGCATGTTGAAAATGGCCGTTAAGGTTGAAGGCATGCCTCGGCATGCCTCTACGCATGCTGCGGGCGTTGTCATCTCCCAAGAGCCGCTTACGAACTATACGCCTATACAAGCAGGTAGCGAGCAAATACCGCTTACGCAATATTCGATGGAGAATTTAGAAGCTATTGGGCTTCTCAAAATGGATTTTCTCGGCCTGCGCACCCTCTCTATTCTAGAGCGCGCGCTAAAGGCGGTGAAGGAGCAGCACGGCAAGGTTATCGATTTTCATACAATTAGCGATAATGATCCCGCGACGTATGCGATGCTCAGCCGCGGGGATACGACTGGCATCTTCCAGCTAGAGTCAGCTGGCGTAAGGCGAGTGCTCAAAGAAATGAAACCAACGGATTTCGAGGATATTGTCTCGGTGCTTGCACTATACCGTCCAGGACCTATGGAATTTATTCCGAAATACATTCAAGGCAAGCACGGCCTGGTTACGGTGGAGTATCCGCATCCCTCGCTCGAGCCGATTCTATCGGATACGTACGGAATCATTGTGTATCAGGAGCAGATTATGCAGATCGCATCCCTGATGGCGGGATTCTCTTTGGGCGAAGCCGATCTTCTGCGCCGCGCCGTTTCTAAGAAAAAGCGGGAGGTGCTGGATGAGGAGCGTGCTCACTTCGTGAAAGGGAGCATAGCCCAAGGGTATTCGGCAGCTGAGGCGAATCTGGTCTACGATATGATCGTTCGTTTCGCCGATTATGGCTTTCCGCGCGCACATGCCGCGGCCTATGGCGTGCTTGCTTTCCAGACGGCGTGGCTCAAAGCGAACTATCCGATCCCTTTCATGGCTTCCATGCTGGCTTCGGTTACCGGGAATCAGCGCAAGACGGCCGAATACGTGGACGAATGCCGCCGTATGGGCATTGAAGTGCTGCCCCCTGACGTCAATGAAAGCAGCGTTTCCTTTGCACCAACGGATAAGGCTGTTCGATTCGGCCTTGCAGCAATCAAAAACGTTGGAACGCAGGCGATTGAAGCGCTTTTGAAGGAGCGCGGCGAGCGGCCTTTTGAGAGCTTGCTTGATCTATGCCAAAGGGTGGATTTGCGAGTCGTGAACAAACGGGTTCTGGAATCACTCATTCAAGCAGGAGCTTTCGATACACTGCCGGGACACCGCGCCCAGCTGCTTGCAGCGCTTGAGGAAACGGTGGAAACGGCAGTCAAATGGCGCAAGGAACGCGAAGAGCTGCAGATCGAAATGTTCGGATTGGATGAAATCCAGAACTGGGATGTCGAGCTTCCGGATATCCGGCCGTATACGACGGGACAGAAATTGGATTTCGAACGCGATCTGCTTGGCTTGTATTTATCTGGACATCCGCTTGATGCGGCGGAGCAGCAGCTCTCGTCACTCGGCCTTGACCGGCTGCTTGAGCTTAGCGATGTAAAGGATGGAACAATTGCCATTGTCGGCGTTATGGTTGTGTCTATCAAGCCATTCACGAATAAGAAAGGCCTTTCGATGGGCTTCATCGAGCTGGAGGATCGGATTATGCGGGTTGAAGCTGTCGTTTTTCCTACGATATGGAAGCGGATCGGCAGCAAGCTTACGAAGGGCGGGCTGGCTATTGTACAAGCTACCGTTCAACAGCAGGATGACGATTATAAGCTGCTCGTGGAGGATTGCGTGCCGATTGAGCCTGGGGGAATGGATCTTGCAGAGCAAGTAGCCAGATTGCAGAAGCAGGCGAAGGCGCGGGCATCACGTGCGAGTGGGAGCGCTGCTTCTTCAGGGAGAACCGTACAGAGCACAGCTTATTCAAACCGGAATCAACAACCCTCAGGCAGCAATCCGGGTTCAAAAGCTGAACACGGAGATGCAGGAGCTAATAATGGCGGGAAGATAGGCGTGGTTCCACCTGCAGATCGAAAGCCGCAGCGCATATATATTAAAATCGTATCTGAAAAGGAGCAGCCGGCAATATTAGATCAGCTCAAAGCGCTGCTCGCAAGCTACTCCGGCCAGCTCGCTACCGTATTATTCTATGAAAAAGGTCAGAAATCGATTGCGCTTAGCGACAGCTACCGCGTTAAACCGTCCACGCAGCTAATTGCTGCAGTTGAGAGTCTGCTAGGACAAGGGACTATCGTTGTGAAATAAGCTCCCTCCCGATCTTGCAAACAAAAGTATTTCTTATGCACGTCAGGGCTCGTATGTGCATATGTTTAGAGATACATGTGACGATGGCAATGGAGCTTTTCCTAGAGGAGCTCGATCAATAGGACAATGCCATCTACTCACGCTAATGTTTCCAAGATAGACGTACAAGCAGTTACGGGAGGGATGAGTCCTATGATAGGAATCGAGAAGTGGCTCTTAAAACGAGGGGTATCAATCGATGATGTATCCGAAATCGTTTATACACTGCAGCGTCCCTACAATCCTGATTTAACAATGGAAGAATGCGAGGAGAGCGTAAGAGCAGTGCTCGACAAGCGCGAGGTTCAATATGTCATGTATACGGGAATCGCTCTGGATGAGCTGGCAGAACGCAAATTATTGCCCGAGCCTCTGCAATCGATCATGGAAACGGACGAGTCGCTATATGGCGTAGATGAGACGCTGGCGCTTGGCATAACGAATGTTTATGGCATGATTGGATTGACGAGCTTCGGATATTTGGATAAAGTAAAACCCGGTATTATTCGTCAATTGAATGTGAAAGGCGAGCGCATTCATGTGTTTTTGGATGACTTGGTTGCCGGATTAGCCGCTGCTGCATCGGCCAGAATTGCGCATCAGGACCCGAAAGCGATCCGATATGATTTGCCGGATTCGCCATGACTATGGTATCATTGTGAGATCATATGGCCTGTTACCGGGATAGCTATGCTTAGTAAGTGAGCTTTGCGGAAGCAAAGTTTTCAGGAGGTACCATGATGTGGACGGTCATTTATATCGCACCAACAGCTAAAATCGCAGATAACATCAAGAAGCGG
This sequence comes from Paenibacillus endophyticus, assembly GCF_014192395.1. Taxonomy (GTDB): domain Bacteria; phylum Bacillota; class Bacilli; order Paenibacillales; family Paenibacillaceae; genus Pristimantibacillus; species Pristimantibacillus endophyticus. The sequence continues at coordinate 149,230 of NZ_JACHXW010000001.1, forward strand.
CTAACGGAGGAAGGATTTTTGGTGAAAATCCGCTCTGTCAATCTGTCCAAACAGCAATACGAGATACTGGTTCCATCAGGCGAGTTGGAGGAAGTACAGGAAGTATTTAACTCCATAATGAGGCCTTTATGATGGATAGCTTTATACTATTGCGCCTTGAGAGGTGTCACACGTGCAAATAAAGGATCTATTTACGAAGAAGAAGTATGCGACCATACCATCGGAGCCGCGCAAGCGCGAGGTTCCTGAGGGCTTGATGAATAAGTGCTCCAAATGCGGCACCATTCAGTACAGCAAAGAGCTTGAGAAAAATTTGAAGGTGTGCTCCTCCTGCGGGCATCATTTCCGACTGACGGCATTGGAGCGTATTGCATTAACGCTCGATGAAGGACATTTGCTAGAATACGATGCGGACATGGAATCTGTCGATCCTCTTAACTTCCCTGGCTATGCTGGCAAGCTGGAACAGCAGAAGAATAAATCGAGTCTTCGCGAGGCTGTCATCACAGGTGAAGGGTTGATCGGCGGTTTTCCGGTTGTTGTAGCCGTAATGAGCTTTGATTTCTTTACGGGTAGTATGGGATCTGTCGTTGGAGAGAAGATAACGAGAGCGATTGAAGCGGCTCACGCCAAACAGCTGCCGCTTCTTATTTTCTCGACCTCTGGCGGCGCCCGGATGCAAGAAAGTATAATCAGCTTAATGCAAATGGCCAAAACAAGCGCAGCGCTTTCGAAATTTCAAGGCGCAGGTGGTTTGTTTATTTCGATTTTTACCGATCCTACTACAGGTGGGGTGTCGGCAAGCTTTGCAAGCTTGGGCGATTACAATTTGGCCGAGCCTGGCGCGCTGATCGGTTTTGCCGGACGGATTGTCATTGAGCAGACCATACGGCAGAAGCTGCCGGACGATTTCCAGACGGCTGAGTTTAATTTGCAGCACGGCCAATTGGACAAAGTCGTTCACCGAAAAGATATGAAGCCTACGCTAACGAAGCTGCTTGATATGCATGTCGCAAGGGGGGAAACATCCTATGGCGGGTGAGCTGCCTTTCGAGAAACCGTTGAATGATTTGCGGCAGAAAGTTACGGAGCTGAAGACCTTAAGCGTGGAGAAGGGAATTGACTTCACCGAAGAGATTCGCGGCCTTGAGCTGAAGTGCAAACAACTGGAGGAAGAACTGTACAGCGAGCTGTCTCCAGCTCAAAAAATGCACATGGCGCGTCATCATCAGCGTCCAACCTCACTAGATTTCATTCAAACGGTGTTTACCGACTATATGGAGCTTCATGGAGATCGTTTGTTTGCTGATGATCTTGCAATCGTGGGGGGACTAGCCAAGCTGAACGGCATCCCGGTAACCGTCATCGGCCATCAACGTGGCAAGGATACCCGCGAGAATATTGCTCGTTTCTTCGGCAGTCCTCATCCCGAGGGCTTCCGCAAGGCGCTTCGCCTTATGGAGCAAGCTAACAAGTTCAAGCGCCCGATTATTACCTTCATCGATACGAAGGGGGCTTATCCAGGCAAAACTGCCGAAGAACGCGGCCAGTCAGAAGCGATTGCGCGCAATTTGCGGGAAATGGCAGGCTTCGGCGTGCCTATCGTATGTATTGTTATCGGTGAAGGCGGCAGCGGCGGCGCACTTGCACTAGGCGTCGGCAACCGCGTACTTATGTTGGAGAACGCTATTTATAGTGCCATTTCTCCGAATGGTGCGGCATCCATACTTTGGAAGGATGCTTCAAGAGCGGATCAAGCCGCTGAAGCGATGAAGATCACAGCTAAGGATTTGCTGGAGTTCGGCATTATTGAAGATATCATTCCAGAGCCTCAGGGCGGTGCGCATAAGGATTTGGCCTATCAAGCAGAGCAAATCAAGGATAAGCTGTGGCTGCATTTGCAGGAGCTGCTCCCTTTGACTGCCGAAGAACTGATCGAGGACCGCTATAATAAGTTCCGGAAAGTCGGTTATTTCAAAATTGCGGAGAAGCCGCTTGACGTTTCAAACGAGCAGACTGCTGATAGCAATCAAGCTCAATTGGTTGATGATACGGAGCAAACCTCCGCTCAGACACAGGTGGCAACACCGACCATTCAGTAAATTATATGTAAAATTGATTATTTCGCTGTACAAGCAGTGGAGTGTCGTGTCAGTATAGTATAGAATATCAGGCAATTTACGGAGGAAACTTAACATGCGCAAAACAAAAATCGTTTGTACAATCGGTCCATCCAGCGAATCGTTGGAGAACACAAAGAAACTTATCCATGCAGGAATGAACGTTGCCCGTCTTAACTTCTCCCACGGAGATTTTGAAGAGCACGGCAACCGTATCAAGAACATCCGCCTTGCAAATGCTGAGCTAGGCACTTCAGTTGCGGTTTTGCTTGATACAAAAGGACCTGAAATCCGCCTAGGCAAGCTGAAAGAAGAGCCTATCGAATTGAACCAAGGCGACACGATCACGTTGACGACTGAGGAAATTCTAGGCGATCGCAATCGCGTTCCCATTACTTACAACAACCTGCCAAATGATGTATCCATCGGCTCAACCATTCTCATTGACGATGGCTTGATCGGTTTGACGGTAGAAGAGGTTAAAGGAACTGAAATCTTGTGCCGCATCGTAAACAGCGGTCCAATCAAAAGCAAAAAAGGCGTTAACGTACCTGGAGTGAAGATTTCTTTGCCTGGTATTACCGAGAAGGATGCGAATGATATCGTATTCGGAATCGAGCAAGGCGTAGATTTCATTGCAGCTTCTTTCGTGCGTAAAGCAAGCGACGTGCTTGAGATCCGTGAGCTCTTGGAGCGTCATAATGCAGGACATATCCAAATTATTTCCAAAATCGAAAACCAAGAAGGCGTAGACAACCTTGATGAGATTCTTGAGGTTTCTGACGGTTTGATGGTAGCGCGCGGCGACCTTGGCGTAGAAATTCCAGCTGAAGAGGTTCCACTCGTTCAGAAGAATATGATTAAAAAAGGCAACCGCGTAGGCAAGCCTGTTATCACAGCGACGCAAATGCTTGATTCCATGCAGCGCAATCCTCGTCCAACTCGCGCAGAAGCGAGCGACGTTGCCAATGCGATTTTTGACGGTACAGATGCGATTATGTTGTCCGGTGAAACAGCTGCGGGACGTTACCCGACTGAATCCGTACAAACAATGGCTCGTATTGCTGAGCGTGCAGAAGCGGCATTGGAATACCGTGAAATGTTCACGAAGCAAGCAAACGCGCAGCAAACTTCCGTTACGGAAGCGATCAGCCAAGCGGTTGCAAACTCGGCGCTTGATCTGAGAGCGAAAGCGATCATTACTTCGACGCAAAGCGGCTTTACTGCTCGTATGGTATCGAAATACAAGCCTAAAGCACCGATTATCGCGGTTACGACTGACGAGAAGGTATTGCGCCGTCTATCCCTTATCTGGGGCGTATTCGCTGTTCTTGGTCCTGATGCGGATACAACGGACGAAATGTTCGAAAACGCAGTTAAAGGCGGCATGAGCACTGGATTCCTAAACCTTGGCGATACGGTTGTTATTACGGCGGGCGTTCCTGTTGGCCGTGCGGGTACAACAAACCTGATCAAAATTCACCACATCGGTGAACTTCTCGCCCAAGGACAAGGTATCGGCAGCCAAACAGCTATCGGTAAAATCGTTGTAGCCCGTACACCGGAAGAAGCCATCGCAAAAACGACTCAAGGCTCGATCTTGGTTACGGTATCGACAGACAAAGAATATATGCCTGCTTTCGAGAAAGCAGGAGCGGTAATTACTGAGCAAGGCGGCATTACCAGCCACGCGGCGGTTGTTGGCCTTAACCTTGGAATTCCGGTTATTCTTGGCATTGCGAACGCAACCGAATTGCTTAAAGATGGCATGGAAGTTACCATCTATGGTGAAACAGGCGTTGTTTATCACGGCCAATCTAAAGTCCTTTAAGCATAAAGGTGCTTTTCTAACAATTAGATAAGAATCAGGCGAAAGCGATGGTGATCTCACCGTCGCTTTTTGTTAATTCAACATGCTTTACAGTGATATGGTTAAATTATGCTTAGGAGGGATATCATGCTTACACAAGCTAGCTGGTTTACGCATCCGCTGCGTGTGCGGTATCAGGAAACAGATCAGATGGGTGTTGTGTTTCATGGGAATTATGTAACCTGGTTCGAGATTGGACGTACAGAATGGATAAGAAACGCGGGATATAGCTATAAAGAAATTGAAGCCAATGGTTTGCTCCTTCCTGTTGTTGATTTGGAATGCCGCTACATCTTGCCTGCTCGCTATGACGATATGGTCATTGTGTGCACGCGCATTGGAGCTTGCACGCCGGTGCGGGTAACTTTTGAATCGCAGGTAAGAAGGGTAGGGAAAGAAGAGTTCGAAGCAGGAGTATTTGCCGGTAGCGATCAATTGCCTGGTGAATTGCTCGTCGAAGGCGGTACCAAGCATGTTTGGGTGAATGCCTCTTGGCAGCCCGCCCGCCTTAATAAAGTGATGCCCGAATTATTTAACTTACTGCTTACGAAGTAAGCTTGCTATCGCAATGTGAGCTTATACTATTGAAGAGAGCCTACCATCGAAAAGTGAGCGTATACTATTGAAGTAACTTGACTCCGCAACGGGAGCTTATACTATTTAAGAAAGCTATCCTTTGCAAAGTGAGCTTATACTATTGAAGTAAACTTGCCTTTGCAAAGTGAGCTTATACTATTTAAGAAAGCTTTCCTTCGCAAAGTGAGCGTACGTTATTGAAGCAAATTGCTTCGCAATCGAAGTAAAGCCTTAAGAAGCGATTTCGCTATGCAACTTTTTAGGAGGTCCAATTATGTACAAATGGCTGTTGGCGGTTTTTATTATCGTACCCGTTATTGAGTTTTGGGGTATTTTTCAGATGGGCAGCTGGATCGGCGGATGGAATACGTTTTTTATTCTTATTGTGATGGGACTTGCCGGAGCCTACTTGGCCAGAGCGGAAGGACGCAGAGTATGGGGCGAAGCACAGCGCCAAATGCAGGCCGGACAAATTCCGGGACAAACCTTGCTGGATGGCTTATGCGTGCTCGCGGGCGGCATACTGCTGCTCATGCCGGGCTTTTTATCCGATATTGTAGGCGTTACACTACTGCTTCCTGCAACGAGAACCTTTTATAGGCAAATGATGCTGCATTGGATTGAAAAAAGAATGAGAAATGGCAATTTTAAGATTGGAAGGTTCTAATATTTACGTCATATTTACAAAAGGTTAACATGGAAATAATAGTTATGCTTCATAATGAAAGAGATCGTTGTCGTTTCCTGCAGCAGTCTTGATAGGCATACTGAAGCGTATGCTATAAAAGCAGGTTAATTTCGCAAAATTACTCAGGAGGCGTGAGAAATGACCAAGCTTTTGTCCAACTATGTAAATCGTGACCTAAGTTGGATCGAGTTCAACCGAAGAGTTCTCCAAGAAGCACAGGACCCGAACAATCCCCTGCTGGAGAGAGCAAAGTTTCTAGCCATCGTGACAAGCAATCTCGATGAATTCATGAGCGTGCGAGTCGCAGGCATACAAATGCAGATGAGAGCAGGCCTGTCTAAAACTGACTTTACTGGATATACGCCTTCCGGACTTTGGAAGAGGCTTATTAAACGTGCTACACAAATGGTAAATGATCAATATCGTACATACAGAGAAGTTTTTCGCGGTTTAAGCCGCGAAGGCATATTTATTCGTTCGCTCGAAGAGCTTAACGTAACGCAGACGAAGGCAGTCTCGGACTATTTTCATGAAATCGTATTTCCTGTCTTAACACCGATGGCTGTCGATCAAAGCAGACCTTTCCCGCTCGTTCACACGAAAGAATTATATTTGGCGGTGCTCTTAAGGCAGGAAGGTAATTCAGCGGAGGACGAACCGTTGTTCGCGATCGTACAGGTACCCTCTATATTGTCGCGATTTGTTCCCGTGCCGGGAAGGATCAATAGCAAAAAGACGGAGTTTGTGCTGCTTGAGGATTTAATCCAGCAATTTATTGATACCTTGTTCAATGGGTATATTCCGTTTTCGGTTCATCCGTTTCGACTTACAAGAGACGCGGATATTACGCTGAATGAGGAAGACGCAGAGGATTTGCTGGAAGAGATTGAGAAAGAGCTGCGCAGGCGCCGCTGGGGCATTCCGGTAAGGCTAGAAGTAGCAAAGGGGATGCATCCTTATGCGCTTGAGATGCTTACTGAAGAGCTGGAGATTGAAGATAATTTATTCGAGATTGACGGACCGCTTGATCTTAGCTTTTTGATGAAATTCGCAGGAGCCGTTCCTGGCAATGATAATTTGCGTTACGAGAAGCTTGAGCCAGTCTACCCGCGGGAGTTTGACGAAACGGATGATATGTTCGAAGTTATCCGCCAGCGTGATGTGCTGATGTATCACCCGTACGAATCGTTCGACGCAGTAAATGATTTCGTTATGCAGGCAGCCTATGATCCCGATGTCCTTGCCATTAAGATGACCTTATACCGCGTCAGCGGCCAATCTGCACTCGTTCAGGCGCTTGCCAAGGCAGGAGAGGCTGGCAAACAGGTTACGGTCGTGGTCGAGCTGAAGGCAAGGTTTGACGAGGAACGGAATATTGCATGGGCACGACAGCTGGAGAAGGCAGGCTGCCATGTCGTATACGGCTTGGTTGGATTAAAAACGCATGCCAAAATATTATTGGTCGTAAGGCGGGAGCAGGGTACGCTTCGACGGTACGTTCATGTTGGAACGGGCAACTACAATGACAGTACAGCTACCCTGTATACGGATATCGGGCTGTTTACTTCCCATCCGATTATCGGAGGCGATGCTTCGGCGTTGTTCAACGAGGTTACAGGCTATTCGTCGCCTTATGAATGGAAAGCCTTTGGCGTTGCGCCCTCCGACTTGAAAGAAAAGCTGTACCGTTTGATCGACCGCGAACGTTTAAATGCGATTGCAGGCAAGCCGGCGCGTATTATTGCCAAAATGAACTCGCTGTCCAATCAGGAAATGATTGATAAGCTTTACGAGGCATCGCAAGCCGGTGTGAAAATCGTGTTGATCGTGCGAGGGGTATGCTGCTTGCGTCCAGGCGTGCCGGGACGAAGCGAAAATATACAGGTTATTAGCATTGTAGACCGGTTCCTCGAGCATGCGAGAATCATGTACTTCCATAACGGCGGGGAAGAAGAGGTTTACTTGTCCAGCGCGGATTGGATGACACGCAACCTCACAAGAAGGATAGAGCTGATGTGTCCGGTATTTGATCCAACGCTTAGACAAATATTGATTAAGATGCTTCATTTAAATATTGATGATAACGTGAAGGCGCGTGAGCTGCAGCCGAACGGTACTTATGAGCATATCTCTAGCGTCGATAAGCAGCCGTTCCGCAGCCAGTTTGAAGCCAAGGTTATATCGTCGTGGAAGGGACGTGCGTAGCCGAAAAATCAAGGCTCGGCGTGTACGCCCACAGCTTTTTGAATTCGGCTGCAAGCTCATCGACCTCGCGGCGTTCTACGTCAAGCGTTCCTCGGGGCTGAACGGGCCGAAGCAGCAGTTGGTTGCCTGATAGCTGGACATTCAACTGCGCAATGGCTTGTGTCTCCCCGCGATCCAAGGCGGCAGACAATTGCAGCAAAGCTCCCAGCTTATAAATAATATCAAGGTCGGAATCGTTCAGCAGCTCTTTATATTCGGATATATGCTGACGTGCCCGGCCTTTGCTTTTGTATGAAGCGATGGCGGCGGTCATGATCATTTCCCGGTGAGTAAGTCCGTTCAATTGGGAATTGATAATCAGATAGAAGGAATGCCGAGCATACTCGTAATAATCAATGGAAGCTCCGATTCGGAACAGCTGCGAGGCGGTGTCGAGCAATACTCTGGTCTGCGAAGGCAGAGCGTGTTCATAATGGAGCACATCATATATCTCGAGCGCAATGCGGTTCACCTGCATCACATGCTGCTTAGGCGCTTCAGGATGAAGAGCACTCAAATTCGTCAGGCTGTATTTTAGCACGTCATCTAGCTTGGGGTGATTCGGAAATCGAGTAGCATGGAATAAGCCGTCCCGCAGCCCTGCACCGCAGATGCGGTAGTAAGATGCTTTCGCAGCACGAAACAAGACACGAAGAATGGCGACGCCAGGAACAACTACGTCTGCGCGTTCCTTGGACAAGCCTGGCAGCTTGCGCCTTTTGTCGAGCGGAAGCTTACGCATTTGATGAAACAGCTCATCCACGTGCTCGGACGTAGCAGGATAATTATGCGTTTGAGGGAATGGATATTTGTAGGCAGCCTGATGCATTTTGCCGAGCGCTCGCACGGTGCCTCCGACGCCAACTAACGGCAGTCCAGGCAACTCGCCAATCCAAGGCTCATTTTTCACGGCCTCAGTGACGAGCATTTCAAGCGCCTTTAGCTCCTCATCGAGCAGCATGCCTTTGGCGCCAAAACGTTTATTGAGGCTGACGCATCCGAATGGGAAGGACACGGAGCGAACGAGCGCGCGGTTGCGAAATAGCGAAAGCTCGGTGCTTCCTCCGCCAATATCAATAAGGAGTCCGTCTTTGATATTCAGGGAATTGATCATCCCTAAAAACCCATAGGAAGCCTCATCCTCACCGGAAAGCAATTCAATGGTTAAGCCGGTTTCTGCTTTAATCCTACCTAGTATTTCTGTGCGGTTATGAGCGTTTCGAATAGCTGCGGTAGCGACTGCTCGAATATTGCTTGTATGATTGTGTGTGCAAATCATGGTAAAATGGTTCAGCGTGTCTATGAGCTCGTCGATCGCTGAAAGTGGAAGACAGCCGTCTTCGTCAATACGTTCGCTTAATCTGGCAGGCCGTTTGCTGCTATCCGCCACACGATGAGCACCATTAGCTGTCCTCTCGTATACGACAAGCCGGACTGAATTGGAGCCTATGTCAATAATCCCGATGCGTTGTTTAGTCATGTAGCGCCTCCAAGTACAGCGAATTTTGCTCGTTTTGTTCTCTATATGACATTTTACCACTATATTCGTTTCTGTAAAATTAGTTTATGCTGCGGCTAAAAATAGAGCGAATAGGGAAAAATGCTGCTGGAGCCTATGGTACGATGTGGTGAAATAATAAGCGAAAAAAATATTAATGATGCCGATAAAGCATTTTTATGTCCGTATTTGTTCACTTCGGTGCCGAAATCATTTATGATTAAAGGCGATGGTACAAAACGAATCCCTTTTATTGTTAACGAATCCCATGTTAAAGGAGAGAGAACGATGACAGCAACTAAAGGTTTGGAAGGAATTGTCGCCGCGGCGTCCTCCATCAGCTCGATTATTGATGGCGTACTGACCTACCGCGGTATCGATATTGACGATCTCGCTGAAAACGCTACATTTGAAGAGGTCGCTTATCTGCTGTGGTACGGAAAATTGCCAACTCGTTCTGAACTTGACGGTCTGCAGAAGCAATTGGACGAATTTGCGGCAGTACCCCAAGGCGTAATTGACCAAATTAAGCTATATCCAAAAGATACAAATTCCATGGCTGCTCTTCGGACAGCAGTCTCCAGCCTAGCTTTGTACGATGCTTCGGCTAACGATATGTCTCCAGAAGCGAACCAAGTGAAAGCCATTAAATTGCAAGCACAGCTTCCAACGATTATTGCTGCATTTGCGCGTATTCGCCAAGGCTTAGAGCCTGTTGCTCCTAAGCAAGGCGTATCGATCGCTTATAACTTCCTATATATGCTGACTGGCAAAGAGCCGGCTGAAGTTGCTATTAAAGCGCTAGACCAGGCGCTTGTGCTGCATGCAGACCATGAGCTGAATGCTTCTACCTTCGCTGCACGCGTAACGGTTGCAACGTTGTCGGACATTTATTCGGGCGTAACGTCCGCTATCGGCGCATTGAAGGGTCCTCTTCACGGCGGCGCGAACGAAGCTGTTATGGTTATGCTCGAGGAGATCGGTTCTGCAGCTAACGTTGAGAGCTTCATTAACAACGCACTGGCGAACAAATACAAAATTATGGGCTTTGGACACCGCGTTTACAAAAACGGCGATCCACGTGCGAAGCATTTGCAAAAAATGTCGCGTGAGCTTGGCAAATTGACGGGAAATATGGAGCTTTATGAAATGTCCGTCAAAATCGAAGAGCTGGTAACGGGACAAAAAGGATTGAAGCCTAACGTAGACTTCTATTCCGCCTCCGTTTATACAACGCTTGAAATTCCACGCGATCTGTTTACGCCTATCTTTGCGATCAGCCGCGTGTCTGGTTGGAGCGCACATATCCTTGAGCAATATCAAGATAACCGCCTGATTCGACCGCGTGCAGATTACGTTGGACCGGTAAACGCGAAGTATATCCCAATCGAGCAGCGCTAATTGCTTATTTGAGATACAATGATTAGGGAGCGAACAAGCAGTTTGTTCCCTAGACGTTCATATAGTCTTTTATATTGCGGTACATATGGAAGGTTATATATTGCAAGCACTACCAATCATTTGATCTGCTCGATAAGCAGATCCCAATCCAAGGAGGATTTCATTCATGGCACAGTTCGAAAAATTCGCGCTTCCAACAGAAGGCGACCAAATTACAATTGACAATGGTGTTCTTAACGTACCTAACAATCCAATTATCCCTTTCATCGAGGGTGACGGCACTGGCCGCGATATTTGGAAAGCTTCGAAACGCGCGCTTGATGCAGCAGTTGAGAAAGCTTATAACGGCGAGAAAAAAATCGCTTGGTACGAAGTTTTCGCCGGCGAAAAAGCATTCAACCAATACGGCGAGTGGCTGCCAGCTGATACGCTTACAGCAATCCGCGAGTATATCGTTGCGATTAAAGGACCATTGACTACGCCTATCGGCGGCGGAATCCGTTCTTTGAACGTTGCTCTTCGTCAAGAGCTTGATCTGTACACTTGCTTGCGTCCAGTTCGTTACTTCACTGGCGTACCATCCCCAGTAAAACGTCCTGAGCTTGTTGACATGGTCATTTTCCGTGAAAACACAGAGGATATCTACGCGGGTATTGAGTACCAAGAAGGTTCAGCGGAAGTGAAAAAAGTGATCGAGTTCCTTCAAAATGAAATGGGAGCAAACAAAATCCGTTTCCCAGAAACATCCGGTATCGGCATCAAGCCCGTATCCAAAGAAGGCTCGCAGCGTCTTGTTCGCGCAGCGATTGAGTATGCTATCAAGCACGGCAAAAAATCCGTTACCCTTGTACACAAAGGCAACATCATGAAATACACAGAAGGCGCGTTCAAAAACTGGGGTTACGAAGTGGCTGAGCAAGAATTCGCTAACGAAACGTTCACATGGGGCGAATACGACCGCATTAAAGAAGCAGAAGGCACTGACGCGGCTAACAAAGCACAAAAAGACGCAGAAGCTGCTGGCAAGCTGATTGTTAAAGACGCAATTGCTGATATTGCTTTGCAACAAGTTCTAACTCGCCCAACTGATTTCGATGTTATCGCAACATTGAACCTTAACGGTGACTACCTGTCCGATGCTCTTGCTGCGCAAGTTGGCGGTATCGGTATCGCTCCAGGCGCGAACATCAACTACTTGACTGGACACGCAATTTTCGAAGCAACTCACGGTACAGCTCCGAAATATGCTGACCTTGACGTAGTAAACCCAGGTTCCGTAATTCTATCCGGCGTAATGCTTCTTGAGCACCTAGGCTGGCAGGAAGCGGCTGACCTTATCTATAAAGGTATGGAAGCTTCGATCAACAACAAAACCGTAACTTACGACTTCGCACGTTTGATGGAAGGCGCAACTGAAGTGAAATGCTCCGAGTTCGCTGATCAAATCATCAAAAACATGTAGTCCAATCTTTAACTAAATAGTTCAAACCACAAAGAATGTGTCCCGAAAGGGGCACATTTTGCTTCAATCCCTAGAACTTGTTCTCATTCCAGGAATAGACGTCTTGCAAGAAACACATTCTACAATTCGTATATCTCTTGTTCTAAGAATGGGTGTCCTGCAAGGACACAAGCTGAACTTTGCAGTATCTCTTGATCTTGATCTAGGAATGGGTATCCTGAAAGGGCACATTCTGCACTTCGCAGCATCTCTTGATCTTGACCTAGGAATGGGTGTCCTGCAGGGATACATTTTGCACTTCGCAGAAGTAATTGATCTTGATCTTGACCTAGGAATGGGTATCCTGCAAGGATACATTCTGCACTTCGTAGTAGTAATTGATCTTGATCTTGACCTGGGAATGGGTGTCCTGCAAGGATACATTCTGTACTTCGCAGTAGTAATCGATCTTGACCTGGGAATGGGTGTCCTGCAAGGATACATTCTGCACTTCGCAGTAGTAATTGATCTTGATCCGAGAACAGGCGTTCCGCAGGAACGCGTTCTGCACTTCGCAACTGCTTTTGATCTAGGAATGTCGGTCTCGTAAGAGACCCATTCTGCACTCTCACTTGCAGTGGATCTGGGAATGCAAGTCCCCAAGGGACACATTCCCAAACAAGCGAACGTAAAGCGTGTCCCAAGGGACGAGAGCGATCCAAGCTCAACAGTCCTAACAAGCGCCGATCAATCTGCCAAGTTAGTCCAGCGGGTGTCCAGAGGGCGCAGCGCCTCGGGGTCCTCCCTTGGAAGGGAGGATTTAGGTGGGTTCGAAATTCTCTTATTGGAGGTTTTATTCAAGATGGCGATTAAACGTAAAAAGATCACGGTAGTGGGGGCGGGCTTTACTGGTGCAACTACTGCGCTTATGCTTGCTCAGAAGGAACTTGGCGACGTTGTTCTCGTTGATATCGCGCCGCTTGAGAACCCAACAAAAGGCAAAGCGCTTGATATGCTGGAGGCAACGCCGGTGCTTGGGGTTGATGCCCAAATTATCGGTACGGCTAATTACGAGGATACAAAGGATTCCGATGTCGTTATTATTACAGCGGGAATCGCACGCAAACCTGGCATGAGCCGCGATGATCTCGTCAGCACCAATGCCGGTATCGTGAAATCCGTATGCGAGAACATCAAGTTGACCAGCCCAGATGCTTATGTCATCATTCTAAGCAATCCGGTTGATGCGATGACGTATGCGGCGTTTCAAGCGCTTGGTTTTCCTAAAAACCGCGTAATTGGACAATCCGGCGTTCTGGATACGGCTCGTTATTGCACGTTTATTGCGCAGGAGCTCAACGTGTCTGTTGAAGATGTTCGCGGCTTCGTGCTGGGCGGCCACGGCGATGATATGGTACCGCTGGTTCGTTTCTCGAACGTAGGCGGCATCCCGATTGAAAAGCTGATTCCGGCAGACCGTATTGAAGCTATCGTGCAGCGCGCACGTGTTGGCGGCGGCGAGATCGTGAACCTGCTTGGCAATGGCAGCGCGTATTATGCGCCAGCGGCTTCGCTCGTCCAAATGACAGAAGCAATCCTTAAAGATAAAAAACGCATTATCCCGGTTATCGCTTTGCTTGAAGGCGAATACGGCTATAACAATTTGTTTATGGGCATTCCGGCCATTATTGGCGGAGACGGCATCGAGAAGGTGATTGAGCTTGATTTGACCGCGGAAGAAAAAGCTGCGCTCGATAAATCTGCCCAATCCGTTCGCAATGTCATTCAAGTGGTAACAGGCTAATAAATGTGCTGCTCGCAGGTTGAAATAAACGAACGCGTTTGGGAGGACCCTGACAGATTGCTGCCAGGGTCCTCTCTGTTTATGTTTGCGGCACGAAAGGTTTATAGTTGTTATGGAGGTGGGAGAGTTGATCGAACAAGCGAGACAAGCACTGAAAAAGGTATACGGCTATGATTCATTCCGCAAAGGACAAGAAGATATTATTTCAGGCATATTGAATGGGCGGGATACGCTTGCGATACTTCCTACCGGCGGCGGGAAATCGATATGCTACCAGATTCCTTCCATGCTGCTGCCAGGCACATCGTTAGTTATTTCTCCGCTCATATCGTTGATGAAGGACCAAGTTGACGCGCTGCGGAGAGTAGGCGTTTCTGCCGCGTATTTGAACAGTTCGCTGGGAGCGGCGGAATACCGGGATGTGATGCGCAAGGCGATGCAAGGCGAGTACAAGCTGCTGTACGTAGCGCCGGAGCGACTTGACGCGCCTATGTTCCAAACCTTGTCAGAACAGCTTGCCATCCCGCTCATAGCCATTGACGAAGCCCACTGCGTATCGCAATGGGGGCATGATTTCCGTCCAAGCTACCGGCAGCTTGCAGGCTGGATCGCCCGCATGAAGGACCGGCCGCTCGTTGCGGCATTTACAGCTACGGCCACGACAGAAGTTGCGACCGATATTTCCGATATGCTGAAGCTTCGTGAGCCCAGCATATTCGTAACGGGCTTCGCCCGGCCTAATCTATCGTTATCCGTCGTTACCGGCGTTGATAAGAAAAAGTTTCTTGAAAACTTTTTATCTGGACGCAAAGATCAATCCGGCATCATCTATGCGGCCACACGCAAAGAAGTGGAAAATGTATATGAGCAGTTGACACGAAGGGGCATTCAAGCCGGCAAATACCACGGCGGCTTATCGGATGCCGAAAGAGCAGACACGCAGGAAAAATTCCGTTTTGATGATATTCGCGTCATGGTTGCAACGAACGCATTCGGAATGGGGATCGACAAGCCAAATGTTCGTTTCGTGCTTCACTGGCAGATGACGAGTGATATTGAGTCCTATTACCAGGAAGCGGGCCGGGCAGGCCGCGACGGTGAAGAGAGCGAATGTGTGCTCTTATTCGAGCCGGCTGACATGCAGGTGCAGCGCTTCCTCATAGAGCAGGGGACGGGAGATACGGATCGCAAGTCCATTCAGCTTGCCAAGCTGCACACGATGATGAATTTCAGCCGCACGCAGCGCTGCTTGCAGCAGTTTATCGTTGATTATTTTGGCGAGACGGGAGTAGGTGCCTGTGGCAAGTGCAGCAGTTGCCTCGACAAGAGCGAGCCCGTTAACCGGACAGAGGAAGCCAAGATGGCGCTCTCCTGTGTCGGACGCATGAAAGGACGCTTCGGCGTGACAATGGCAGCCAAGGTGCTGAAGGGCTCGAAGGATAAGCGCTTGCTCGAGTTTGGGCTTGATCGTTTGACTACATACGGCCTTATGCGCCATCTGCCGGAGAAGGAAATCGCGGACTGGCTGTATTGGCTCGTTGCAGAAGGTTATTTGAAGCTGAGCGAAGGCCAATATCCAGTCGTATCTTTGGCTGCAAGCGCGCTTCCGGTGCTGGAGGGGCGCGAGTCGATTATGCAAAGGGTGCGGGCTACCGTAAGGCAGGCTGCTTCAGCCGATCATGCTGCTGCATCTCCGCTATTCGATGCGCTTAAGCAGTGGCGCAAGGAGAAAGCTGCTTCGGAGGGTGTTCCGCCGTTTATGCTGTTCTTCGATGCAACGCTAAGGGAAATCGCCAATGCACAGCCCCAAAGCGTCGATGCTTTGCTCGGCGTCAAAGGAATCGGTGCCGCGAAAGCCGATAAATACGGTGGCGATCTAATCGCTATCATTCAATCGTTGGCAGGAGGCGGCAGCTCTGTTGCCGCTGAGCCAAGAGCTGCGAGACAGCCTGCCATTTCAGGGAAGACAGCGAACGGCAGCGACGAGCAGCCAAGCCACTTGGCGACACTCGCGTATTTTCAAGCGGGACAGGAGCCAGCTGAGATTGCAAAGGAACGCGGCTTGAGCAAAGTGACGGTTGAGGGTCATATTATTCGCTGCGCCGAAGAGGGCGAGGAGGTCGATTGGAGCCGAATCATACCTGCTGAATACGAGGAGTTGATCGTCCAAACGATTGGCGAGCAGGGCATTGAGAAGCTTCGTCCGATTAAGGACGCGCTGCCGGAAGAGGTGACGTATTTCGCCATTCACGGGGTAATGAGCAAGTACGGTTTGAAAGGATCCTAACGTCTTCGTTTTCTAGCAGACGCTGAATGCCAGCAAGGTGTGAAAATTTCGGGAACGATTCCAAATAAGCTCGGAATTATAGCTTTAATAGGGAAGAACTGGGAGCGTTGTTATTTGAAAATAATCTCGTTTCTGATAAACTAATCGATATACACAATATTGGCAAGTGTGGTTTGCTGAATACGTTTTACCAAAACAGGAGGAGTAAAAATGGAGAAAGTTATGGTGTTTTTGCATGTATTGGGAGCAGTGGGAATGGGCTTTTATATTGTGCTGCCAATTATGGTAGGAAAAGCGTCCAACCTGGCTGGCGTTGGACAAGGCGGTCTTGCAGAGGGACTGTTGTCAGCTAATCGCATTGCACAGTACTTTCTAATTCTACAATTGCTAACGGGCGGATATCTGATCTCAAAGGCGGATTACACAGTAGCCTGGATGATCATCGTCGTCTTGCTGTTCCTTGCCATCGCTGCGCTTGGCGGGATCATCTCGAAGCCGCTTAAGCTCGTGGTCGCTTCTATCCAAGAAGGAAAAAGCGCAACCGCGCATATCAGCAAAGCGCGTGTCATGAGTCTCATCGTACTGGTTCTATATATTGTGATTATTTATTTCATGAAATACCCAATGTACCAAATTAGCTAATGTTCGTCCAAATTAAAAGCTGTAGGGGGAAATTAACGTGCATGTATCAACACCGGAAATTGTAACGTTTGGCGAATCGATGGCTCTATTTATGCCTCAGGAGCATAAGTCGATTGAACGTGCTGCGACGCTTGAGCAAAGCTTCGGCGGAGCGGAAAGCAATGTCGCTATCGGGCTTGCGCGTTTGGGCGCCTCTGTCGGCTGGTTTGGTTCTTTAGGTGACGACCCGTTCGGCAAAATCATTCTCAAAACGCTTCGCGGCGAAGGCGTGGACGTATCTCGCGCGCAGCTAAGCACGGAAGCGCCAACGGGTATGATGTTTCGCGAGCATGTAGCGGGTCGTTTGGCCGTTCATTACTTCCGCAAGCATTCGGCAGCCAGCCGCATGCTGCCGGAGCAATTGGACGAGAATTATATCCGCAGCGCCAAGCTACTTCATGTAACCGGTATCACCGCGGCGCTTAGTGAGGATTGCCGCAGGACGCTTCGTCGCGCTATCGATATCGCCAAAGAAGCAGGCGTTCTTATTAGCTTCGACCCTAACTTGCGATTAAAGCTATGGTCCATCGAAGAGGCCAGAGAAGTGCTGCTGCCGTTTGCTGCGGATGCAGACTACTTCCTGCCAGGCTGGGACGAGCTGAAACTTCTTTATGATACGGATGACTATGAGCATGTGAAAGCACAATTAACGCAGCTGAAGGCTGTTTCGATTATTAAGGGCAGAGGCGATACGACTGTCGTATTGAATAACGGCCAGGAAGAGAGCTTGCCCTTCTATCCTGCCGAGCAGGTCGTAGATACCGTTGGCGCAGGAGACGGATTCTGCGCGGGCTTTTTGGCTGGCATTATGAAGGGCTTGTCACCGGTTGAGTCTGTGCGATTAGCCAGCATAAATGGCTCTTTGGTCGTACAAATGCGTGGCGATTGGGAAGCTTTGCCCGAGTGGAGCGTCGTCGAGCAGCGGCTGTCCGCCAAAGCATGGGTGGAGCGCTGATAATGGTTGAAGCAAATGGCAATAAGGGGCAGCGTCGCCGTGAAGCCGTTCTGCAGCTTTTAAAGCAGCAGGGAAAAGTGACGATACCTGAGATGGTGGAGCGCTTTGGCTGCTCGGAAGCCACGGCTCGCCGTGACTTAGAGCAAATGGAAGCCGAGCATCCTGTCATTCGAACGATAGGTGGAGCGATGTACGACGGCCTGAATGCCGTAAGGGATTTGCCATTCGCAGAGAAGGAAGGCCTATCGATTCTGGAGAAGGAGCATATCGCAACGCTTGCAGCGTCACTGATCGTTGAAGGCGACGTGATAGGACTCTCAGGTGGCACAACCAATTTCCTGATCGCCAAGCAGCTCAAAGCACGAAGAGGGATAACCGTCGTCACCAATGCGGTTAACATCGCGATGGAGCTTGCAGGAAGCGATATTCAAGTGGTCGTAACGGGCGGCATTATGCGCCACAACAGCTTCGAGCTGTGCGGGCCGCTAGGCGAGGGGATGGTTGCCCATCTGCATATTGGGAAGATGTTTATCGGTGTGGACGGAATTTCCGCAGCTGGAGGAATCACAACATATTCGGAGCAGGAAGCGCAAATCGCCAAAGCACTTATTAAGCGTTCGCAAGCGGCATATGCCGTATTTGATCATACCAAAACAGATCGTACCTCGTTATTCTCTATTGCCTCTCTCTCAGAGCTTCGCGGCGTTATAACGGATGTCCCGCTTGCCAAGGAGCTGGCAGCGGTGCTGAAGGAGCATCATATTTCGGTGCATGTGACCGGATAGCTGCAGCGGCAGCTGAGATCCATGGGCAATCAGCAATGGAAGACTTCTCGATAAGGCTGGACAAGCCTATCTAGAAGTCTTTTTTCTTGCTGCAAGCTCTTCGTTTATCCGACTCGATTATCCAATGTGATTGTACAAAAAAAAGCACGGGGCAATCATGTATGCCCGTGCTCTTTGCTATTGCCATTCTATTAAGTCAAGCCTCGTTTGAGCTAGCATCGAATACCGAACGTCCTTGTACCCAAGTTCGTTTGACTTGCAGCTCGGCATCCGTCCAGACCAAGTCGGCTTGCTTGCCGATAGCGATTGAGCCGGTAAGCTCGCTCATACCAAGCTGCTTTGCGGCATTGCCGCTTGCCAGCCTGCTGAGCTGCTCCAGCGGCAATGCCGTATGCTCTCGCATAAAGCGAAGCGCGCCGATCATCGTTAAACAGCTGCCTGCAAGGGCATTCCCTTCGAGCAGGCGGGCTTCCCCATCTTTCACGACAACGGCTAGACCGCCTAAGCTGTATTCGCCATCAGGCATGCCTGCGGCAGCCATTGCATCCGTAATGAGAATAATCTTGTCAGCAGGCTTTGCTGCAAGCAGAAGCCGAATCGCTGCGGGATGTACATGCACGCCGTCAGCAATAAGCTCGGCAGCAATACGGTCATCGGTCAGCACTGCGCCGAGCGTACCTGGCTCACGATGATGCAGTCCTCGCATCGCATTGTAGGTATGGACCGCCTGCGACAAGCCGGCGTCAGCCGCTGCAATGACCTCTTCATATACGGCATCGGTATGGCCGCATGCCGTAATGATGCCATGTTCTGCGAGCCAAGCAATCGTTTCAATCGAGCCTTCCTTCTCAGGCGCCAAAGTAAGCTGCTTCACGAGTCCTGGCCATGCCGCTTGCCATTGCTGCATCCATTCGAGCTGCGGGGTCTTGATAAATGCCGGGTTTTGAGCGCCGGGCCATTTCTCGCTAATAAATGGCCCTTCCAAATGGACGCCGTATAATGCCGCATATGGCATGTCGGAGCTGCGGTAATCAGCTACATTATGCAAGACGGCTTCAATCGCTTCTTTAGACGCGGTCATTGTAGTCGCAAGCATGCCAGTCGTGCCTTGTGAAGCGTGAAAACGAGTAATCGTATCGAAGCTGCCTTTGTCGGCATCCATGAAATCTGCACCGAAGCCGCCGTGTACATGGACGTCAATGAAGCCGGGAAGCAGGTGTCCATTCTCGCCATCGATGGTGGATAGCCCGTTTTCAGCAGCTACAGCAGCTGCATTAGACGAATCCTCCGTAATCACCCGATCAATTTTGCCATTTTGTACGACAACGCTGCCGTATGCTACACGATCCTCAAGCACGATATTCACATTATGAATAAGCCAATTCGTACAACTTTTCATCGGTTAGGCCAACATCCTTCCAGCCTCGCGATCGAGCAGAACAATGACGCGGGCATGAGTTTGGAGCAAGGAAGCAGGAACACTGGTCGTAATCGGCCCCGTTAAAGCTTCCTTTACAATTTGTGCTTTGTCAGCGCCGCGAACGACCAACAATAGCGTATTTGCTTTGAGAATAGAGCCTACGCCCATCGTGATCGCATATTCAGGAACTTCATCCATGGAAGCGAAGAAGCGGGCATTGGCTTCGCGGGTTTCTGCTTTCAGCTTGACAGCATGCGTGCCCCCCGATAAGTGAACGTCTGGTTCGTTGAAGCCGATATGGCCGTTGTGCCCAAGGCCAAGCAGTTGAATATCGACAGGCTGAGCCTCAAGCATCGCATCATAACGTGCAGATTCCTCATGCATGTCAGCGGCCATGCCGTTAGGCAGGTGAGCATTTTGGGCAGGCATATCGATATGGGAGAATAAATGCTTGTTCATGTAATGCGCGTAGCTTTGTTCATTCTCAGGCGCTATGCCGACATATTCGTCCAGATTGAAGGAGGTTGCGTCCTTGAAGCTGACTTTATCGTTTTTGTGGGACTCTACTATTTTGTCATAAATGCCGATAGGTGTCGATCCGGTTGCGAGTCCAAGCACGGCGTTAGGTTTTTCGTTAACGAGATTTATAAAAAGCTGAGCTGCATAAGTGTCTAATTCCTCTTGCGTTTGAAAAACGATCATTTCCATGTGAATGCCTCCTCGGTGATTTCATTATCTTTATTTTATAGGAAAATTGACGAATTAACAATATAAAATGATTGTAAACTTCATATTAATGATTGTAAAAATCATTTGTGAATAAAGGAAGCATTTGCTGATCATCTCAAATCGCTTAAGCCGACAATAAGCCCAGCTGTCAACATACTATGCTGTGATGTCTATTAAACGGCTGCTCTTGAGGGAGCGAGCAGCCTATTCGAGATGGTGAACGCTCCATATGTGTCAAAGTCATGGAGCTGGGAGCGAGAAACAGAAAATTATGCTATGCTAGTACGAGATCGTCTAGCTGGAAGGTTCTAAATACGGCATTTCCTCAAACGGTGCCAAGCAAGCCTTTTTCCGTTCGGGCAACCGCGCTGCCGATATTAAGCGGCTTTGGTTGACAGGCGGCACAACGCATTCGGGAGGCGGGACGCCAATTGTGGCGCTTTGCGGCCGGCTTGTCGCCGAGGAGCTAATGAAACAGTACAAGATATAAAATGATAGAGAAGCGAAATGTGAGCGGCATTGCCATAGAAAAGCTGCCCGTTTGCGCTTGGGAGGTACGAGCATGTCAGTTGATCAGCAAGCAGCAACCGCGAAGCGAAAAGGAGAGCATATACGAATATGCCTGCAGGAGCAGGTAAACAGCGTAGGCATCGAGACGGGGCTGGAGCGGTACCGTTTTAAGCACAATGCGCTGCCGGAGCTTTCCTTCAGCGAGATTAGTTTGGGAACCGAGTGGTTTGGAAAGAGGCTGGGCGCGCCGCTTCTCGTAAGTTCCATGACTGGAGGCACTGACGAGGCCGGGGCGATCAATCGCCGCTTGGCGGTCGTTGCAGAGGAGCGGGGCTGGGCAATCGGACTCGGCTCGATGCGGGCAGCCATTGAAAACGAAGAGCTGGCCAGCTCCTTCTCGATTCGTCGCGACGCGCCGTCCGTGCCGGTCATCGCGAATATTGGCGCGGTACAATTCAACTATGGATTCGGTGTAGAATCATGCCGCAGAGCGGTAGATATAGCGGAGGCTGACGCGCTCGTCCTTCATCTCAACAGCATGCAGGAAGTATTTCAGCCCGAGGGAGATACCGATTTCCGCAGTCTGCTGCCCGCTATTGAACAGGTGTGCAAAACGCTGCATGTACCGGTAGGGGTGAAAGAGGTTGGCTGGGGCATTGACGCGGATACAGCTGAAGCGCTTGCCAATGTAGGCGTTTCCTTTATCGATGCTGCCGGAGCGGGGGGCACCTCATGGAGTCAGGTCGAGAAATTCCGCTCCAGCGACGAGCTGCGGAGACAGGCAGCGGAGTCATTTGCTGATTGGGGCATTCCGACAGCTGAGAGTGTAATAGAAATCCGCGATCGGCTGCCAAGCGCTATCATTATTGCCAGCGGCGGCCTGCGCAGCGGGGTTGACGCAGCCAAAGCCATCGCACTTGGCGCCGATCTTGCGGGATACGGACGCGTCCTGCTTCCTCAAGCGGCCAACGACAGCAGCATCCTATCGCTGGAGCAGCTTCGCCAGCAGTTCGAGCGGATTGAGTTCGAGCTGCGAACAGCGATGTTCGGCATTGGAGCAGGAACAATTAACGAGCTGAAGCAAACAAAAAGGCTGCTCCTTAAATATTAAGCAGCTTCTAAACAAATTGCCGCATGGGAAACTCCCAAGCGGCAATTTGTTTATTTAATAAGCCCTGTACCCTCAATCCGAATATCGGCATTTACTTTAAACGCAATATTCGGATAGATGGATTTCCATTCTTTCCAGACATCCTTTCCCGGATGGTTTGCTCGGTAGCGCAGCCCAAAGCCGATGGGGTCCACGTTCGCTTTTTGGATTTTTTTAAGCAGGGCAATACAGGATTTGGCATATTCCTGATTAAGACTGATCTCAATCGGTCGCCACTGCTCGTCGTAAAGCCCCTTGGGCGCTTCCTCAAACACAACCCTCATCTTAATATTCATCGTTATGGTGTCCTCGCCATTTTGTTTCCCGATGCGGAAGTTGGAATGGATTGCAGTTATGGCGACGACGAGGTCCATGCCCTCAAACATGCCATGCATCGAAGATTTGGTGAAATCATTGGCAAGCTGGTTGAAAAGCTGGGATTCGGTTGACGATAATACCAGCTTTACCCGTTTTTTGTTGAGAAGCGCGGTTCGGTTGATAATGAAGCTTTCCTTGTTATCTTTATAGATAACAGGCATTAAAGGGTCAAGCCCTTTCTCGGAGGCACGCCTTGAGAAATCGGATACAGACTCTACATAGGTGTAGGAGGATTCTGTTCCGTCTGCGCCAAAGCTGAGAAATAAAGTGTTGCCTGGATATCGCTCTGACAAAGGCTGCACCTGCAGCAAAGACTCCGCGTCAGGCTTGCCGATTGCAATGTCGGCGACGCTTTGGATATCCCTTCTTCTGGACATCCACTGCAGTAAGTTCTGATAGTCTGTTCGTGCAAGCTTCTCACCGATGAGAAACACTTTGCAATGCCCGAAATCAAGCTCCTTGTCGACATAGGCTTTCAGCATACGCACGCCTTCCGCAATGCTTTGGGAATCAATTGATTCAATTTGTGTTTTGGAAGCGCCAGGTTCGATTTTAGGAGAGGGTACGGCAAGCTGCAGAGTGAGCCGATAAGGCTTCTTCTCATTGTCAGACTGGTCTATTCCGAGCGCAACGACAAAGAAGCGCTTGTCGATATCCTTAAAGCCGCAGCCTCCGAGCAGGCAGACCGCAAACAACGCCAGAAAGATTCGGATGTATAGTCTCACGCGGCTTTTGCCCCTTTCCTGCTTAATACGAATACCCAGATCACGATGAAGATTTCAACGAATAATCGTACGATAAGCCAATAGGATGTGATCATCATATTGATTTTTTCGTTTGTCATGACGAGATAGAGCACGCTAAGCAGGGCAAAGATACCGACAATCACATAATTGGATAAAGGTGTTTTGGGACTGTCGATTTCAGGCTTGTAGCTTGGGATGCAGCTTTTGACGAACTCCATCGCTTGATGCCAGCCTGACATTGTATAAACGAGAGTCAAATTCAAATAGACGAGCAGGAATAGAAACAACACGCGTTCGATAAAACCATATTGCATCAGCAGCGAGTCTGCTGTAAGGCTCCAGACGTATATGTATTGCGCTACGCCCTCGGTACCGTGAAAGCCGATAGGAACAAAGAAGGTAATCAGCAGGATCATGGCACCGAAGAGTGGATAGACAAATCGGAATTTAAAGCGGAAATTAGGCGGGAGCAGCCGATTGAACAGCGATAAATTAATGTAACCCGTAAAAATAAACGATGCTGCCGCAATGCAGGATAAGGTAGGCATCGCGGTTACGTAATTGGCAACAATACGGATGGCATCCCAGCTGAGCTGCGTGCTGCGCACAGCTTTGAACAATACAAACAGGATGATTGGCGCATTGATGATCAGCCCAATCTCAACGACAAACATGACCGACAACGTCGACCTGGTAGCCGCATAGCCGCAGGCAAGGACTAGCATAATCAGAATGACGATCGTATTGGCATCGGGATTAAAGAAGCGGTTGATTAACACCGCATAGGCTACGACTACGACTGTCGTCGCAAACCACCACATGATCGCGAGAAAAAACATCATGATAGAGACAAGCCATTTTGGACTATACAGCTTTAAAATTTCAGGCAGCCCCTTGCCAGGGAACCGAGCCATTGCGCTAGTATACAGGTAAACCAGAATCGTACCGATTAGAATGCCGATGACAATAGATGATACGGCACCTGTATAACGGTATTGAATTAATATGTGGGGGACGTAAAGCATCAAATTGATAAAGCTGACAAGCATAAAATTATAAAAAACATAGCGGTTCATTTAATTTTCACCTGCCCGACATCACCTTCCAGAGGTCTTAATTTCCCGAAGATGCGCATATATGGTTTTCCGAAGCTTCTCAGATTGCAGAGATAGGCTATGTAAACGAACAAGCCAACCGCGACGCCAGAAATCCCGAAAAATATGGAAATGCCGATTAATGGATATTTCAAGAAGCGTATGGCAAAGGAAAGCGAATTGACGGGAATGACAAAGTTAGAGATTGCCACAACGGATGTCACAATGATCATAATGCTGCTTACCAAACCCGCCTGCTGGGCTGCTTGACCGAGAATAAGCCCTCCAACGGTCGTAGCTGTAGAGCCTATATAGCGCGGCAAGCGAATGCTCGCTTCAATTAGCGTTTCGATCATAAAAAGCATAATAAACACTTCAATAAACGAAGGGTAAGGGACCGCGGAGCGGCTTCCCGCAATCGAAAAAGCGAGCTGGACGCGAAACAGCTCCGGGTTGTAGGATACAACCGAGATATAGAGCGCTGGTAATGTAATCGTCAATACGATAGAAGTATACCTAAGGAAGATGAGAAATCGGGTCATCCAGTAGGCGTCGTAATCATCCTCCATCGCATGCATGAAATCGAAAAAGGTAGCAGGTAAAATAATCGCAAACATATTTCCTTTGAGCAATATAATGATTTTTCCTTTGGAAAGGGCTTTGGTAATTCGGTCGGGACGCTCCGTAATAAGGATGGTCGGGAACAAATGCTTGCGTTTCCCGACAAGCAGTTTTTCCAATTCTCCTGCTGCATGCAGCATTTCTACGTTGATCGTCATGAGCTTCGTGCGAACGCTATCGAGTACTGTAGGGTCAACGCGTCTTTGATCATATAAAGCCAATACCGGCGTTTTGGATAAAGAACCGATGGTATGCTCCTCTACGGACAAATCTGCTGAAGGGTACATGCTGCGGATGAGGTTCAGCGAGATGTTCAAGTCTTCGCTTAGCGCAAGCTGCGGGCCCTGTATAGCGCTTTCTACTTGTGTTTGCGGATTCTCGATGCTGATAATACGGGAAGCTTCAAAGGAATAGATAATGCCATCGGCTTCTATGAGTACATTTCCTCTTAGCATAAGATCCTGCCATTTCGCGACATCGTCGACCTTGCGATAATCAGGATTCGTTTTCAGTTGGCTTTCAAACGGGTAGAAATCCTTGGTGAAAGGGACGATAATGAAATCATTGATTTTATTTTCCTCGCAAAGCGGCGCGATATATGCGATTTCAATCGTCATTTCGCTGTTGTGCAGAACCTCGAGCTTGATGTCTACGGCTTCCGCGAACAATAATCGGATACGTTCGTTCATAGGTAGGACCCCCTTTCTATACATGCTGCTTGAGAAATGACTACTGGATAAGCTTCCATAGTTTGCACATAAAACCATAAAATATGCCTAGCATAATCCGTTTTGCGACTATGCACGAATTCAAGTACAATGAAGCAATCATATCGTTTGGGTTTGAAAGGTTCATAATGAAGGAGAGCTACATAATGAAACCATGGTACGAACAGAGCTTCGGCTCCGATTATATGCTTGTCTACAAACATAGGGATTGGGAAAACGCAAATGAAGAAGCCCGTAAAATGATCGCATGGCTGAAACTCCCGAAGAATGCGCAAATGCTTGATATTGGCTGCGGCATGGGACGGCATGCACTGGCGTTAGCGGGTTTTGGTTATTCGGTAACGGGTATTGATCTATCTCAGACCTTGCTTGATGAAGCAAGGAAGCATGATGAGAAAGAGCTGGTTAATTGGAGGCAGGGCGATATGCGGGAGCTGCCCTTCGAGCCAGGCAGCTTTGATTGCACCGTCAATTTATTTACGTCCTTCGGTTATTTTTCGCTGGAGGAGGATAACGTGAACGTGCTGAGGCAAATCGCAAAGGTACTACGCAAGAACGGTTCCTTTCTGATTGATTTTCTAAATCCGGCTTACGTGGAGAAGACGCTTATTCCGAGTTCGGATCGGACGGATGAGGAAGCGGGCATCCATATTCAAGAGCTTCGCTCGATTACAGATGGTTGGGTTCAGAAGGAAATTACGGTCACGGAATTGGAGAATCCGGATAAAGCTAGGCAATACCTAGAACGTGTCAGGCTGTTTCCTCTTGCTTGGTTCGAGCGTAATCTAGCCAATGCGGGACTTGTGTTGGAGCAATTATATGGCGACTACGACGGCTGCGAATATGAAGCAATCGATTCCCCGCGAATGATCATGACCGGAAGGACGAAATGATGATGAACGCGCATGGGAACCGAGTAAAGCAAACAACAAACGAAGCAGACACTTCTTTTTATACGACAACCTGGCAGGATGGCTGGCAGCAGATTAAGGTGCCCGTTCCATTCTCTCTGAAATGGGTTAATAGCTACCTGATACCGGAGCAGGCCGGCTATACGATCATTGACCCAGGACTGCGAACGGACGAAGCGATAAACGTATGGACTGCGGTATTGCAACAAAATGGCCTGCAATGGGGCGACATTTCACGTGTCATCCTGACGCATCAGCATCCGGATCACTACGGGCTGGCTGGATACGTACAGGAGCGAAGCGGGGCGCCCGTATACATAACGAGGTCTGCACATGATTATGCCATAAGGCTTTGGGGAGAGAAAAGCGGCTTTTCCCATCAATTGCAATCGCTCTATGAAGAGCATGGCATGCCTTTGCAGGAAAGAGAAGCGATAGCCGATAACCTCGAAACGTTTGTAGCCATGGTGACGCCTCAGCCGCAGGTACATTATTTCGAAGCGGGAGAGCAGCTGCAGCTGGGCGGATTAAGCTGGCGGTTGATAGATGCGCCTGGGCATGCGAATGGCCAGCTGTGCTTCTATCAGCCAGAGCGGAAATGGATGATATGCGGCGACCAAGTCCTGCCTCATATCACGCCTAACGTAAGCGTCGTTCCGTGGGAAGACAGCGATCCGTTAGCTGATTTTCTCCATAGCTTGCTTGTGCTCAAAGAATATGAGGTTGCGCTTGCTTATCCAGGACATCGTGACCCGTTTACCGATTTCCACGGACGAATCAACGAGCTGCTCCAGCATCATGCCAGCAGGCTGGACAAAATGGCAGCGATGCTCAGTAAAGAACCCCGCACTGCCTATGGCATGTGCGAGGCTCTGTTTGGGAAAAGGCTGAACGGCAACGCCCACCAATTGCGTTTCGCGATGTCGGAGACAATTGCGCATTTGGTTCATTTGGAGAGAAAGGGCAGGGCCGCTTCTTCGGTTATCGAGGGCGCCCGTTTCTATTCTGCGGCGGTCGCTAGCGATCTCGAAATTCCTGAGGCGTGATGCCATATCGATCCTTGAATACTTTGATGAAATAGCTTGTTTTCAAATAGCCGACTTTCGCCGCGATCTCGTAAATTTTATCCGGTGCGGTACGAAGCATATGAGCGGCCGTTTCCATCTTCAAGCGCGAAATATATTCACTGATGCCCTCGCCAGTCTCCAGCTTGTAAATTTTGGACAAGTAGGACGGGTTCAAGAAAACATGAGCAGCTATCGATTGAAGCGACGCATCCTCCAAATGACCGGACACGTATTCCTGTACCTTCTGTACCGTACTGGACCGGGAATGCTGCACGCGGCTGCTCATATGGTTCCGATAAGCTGCGAGAATGCTTTCTGTCCAGGAACGAAGCTGCTTGATCGTGTGGAAATGGGGGCCGCTGAGCAGTTGATTGAACTCGGCTCCCATGATGTCAGCCATCCATAGCTTGTTTTTGTGAATCGAGAAGCTAAGCGAGCTTACGATCATGAAATACGTTTCCAGAATATGCTCGTGCGATTCTCCCCATTTAAGCTCAAGCTCTTCGAAAACGAGCCTCAGCTTCTCTTCGATTGCATCCCATTGACCCGCTTCGAATAAATGAATGAAGAGCGGCGGATTGTAGAGGTGAGAGAGGGAATTGGCCTCTCCATGCTTCGCCTCCTCCGTAACGGTTAACAAAAATCCGCGTTCGCTTCCGATTCGCTGCCTGAAGTTAATCAACGAGAAATCATAGGTTTCGTGTATGCCATGCGGGAAAGCATCCTGTTTCGTTAGCACAAGAGAGACGGTCCCCTTCAAATACAGCTTGACGTAGTGCTGGAGCTGTGCCGCCTTTTGTTCCATGTGGTGCAGCAGCTGCGTTTGCTCCTGCTGCGCTTCGGCTTTGCTCATGATGACAAAGACATAATAGCCATGGCCGTCCTTTGTATGCCATAGCTTGTACTCCTCGGAGAAGATTTCTTCGGCGATATTGCATACGGCATACTCCAGCAGGGCGTTGTCGCGCTCGGTTTGCTCGTAGAAATAATCCTCCATACGCAAAAGCATCAAGCCATATGGCTCATTCATGGTAAAGGAAAAATCGAGCATATCCAGCTTATCTGCCAGCTTCTCGCTGGTGAAGGCCTCGCCTTGCAGCAGAGACAGCAGCAGATGGCTTCTCAGAATCGGCAAGTTGTCCTTTAACGAATGCAGCGCGCTATGATGCGAGCTGATCGCTTGCCAATGCTCCTCCAGCTGCACTGCAGCTTTCTTCACTGCCTGAAGCAGATCCTCATCCTCGGCGGGCTTGAGCAAGTAGTCCGTTGCCTGATGCTGCAGTGCTCTCTGCGCATATTCGAAGTCATTGTAGCCCGAGAGCAGGATGCATTTGACGTTGCTCCAAGAGGATCGTATTTGCGCAATTAGATCGAGCCCGGACTGCCCGGGCATATGAATGTCCGTAATGACGATATCGATAGGCGTGGCGTTCATGATCTCAAGCGCCCCCGCTGCCGAATGTGCTTGATATACAGTTTCAACCCCTACGGATTCCCAAGGCAAGTTGCTTGCGAGGTCCTCTACCAGATCAGGCTGGTCATCTACAATTAACAGTTGATACATCCTTCACAGCTCCTATTGATTCATCTAGTTGGAATAGTTTTCGTGCGGCCAAGACAGGTGAACGGCAACGCCGCCTTCATCGCGAATCCGGAAGGTGATGGAAGCCTCCTGGCCGAACTGGAACAGCATGCGCTGGCGGATGTTCCATAGCGCGCAGCCGCTTGAGTCGTCGGGCGGATTCATTATTTTTTTCTCGAGCTTGCGCAGCAGCTCCTCGGTCATGCCGATCCCGTTATCGGCGACAATGATGGTATGATAGCGGTCATCGCTTTCCCCGGTAATCGTGATGAGCCCGTCTCCATCGAACCTTTCAATGCCGTGCAGAACGGCGTTCTCTACAATCGGCTGCAGGAGCAGCCGCGGCAGCTCGGCGGACAGCATCGTCTCTGGAACCTGGATGTGGTAGGAGAGATGTTGAATATGGAATTGCTGAATTTCCAAATAGCTTTCGACGAGCTGCAGCTCCTCTTTGAGTGTAGCCGTAAGCTTCTCTACCCTTGTCGTATAGCGGTAATAGGTGGAGAGATGCATCGCGAGCTTCATGACGGATTCCTTCTTGCCGAGCCGGGCGAGGCTGCGGATGAGCGCAAAGCAATTGTATAAGAAATGAGGATTAATCTGCGATTGCAGCTGCTTGACGTTAGCCTCGCGCCTGCGCAGCTCCTCCACGTAAACCTTCTGTATCAGCTGCTCGGTATTGGCGGCCATATCATTAAACCGCTGGAATAAATAAGTGAACTCATTTTTAGGATTAGCGGTAATCCGGGTAGCATAGTTCCCCTCTTGAAGCCGCTTCACACTGCGAATTAGCAAGCCGATTGGCCGCTGTACATTCCGGTAAAGCAGGTAACCGGCAAGCAAGCTCATAATGAGCAGCAGGCCGACCGAGCCGTAAAATAAATTCCGGCTCTTGACGATTGGCTTCAGAACGTCCGCAAGCGGCACGTAATCGATCAAATACCAATCCAGTGTTTTGACATGCGCGGAGGTAACGAGAAAATCATTCCCTCTAATCGTAATGATTTGATTGGAAGCCTCGCTGACCGTCGCTTGCTGCATCAAAGCTTGGATGCTCGCTGTCATTTCCTTATCGGCCGTGCGGTTCTTGATCATGCTTCCATCTGCATGCAGCAGGAAAGGATCGCCTTTGCCTGCAAGCTTGAACGTATCCAGATCCTTGATGAGATGCTCCTCGGGAAACGATATCTCGACGATTATTCCGGCTTTGTCCAAGTTCCCCTCCAAGCGCTTCGGTTTGACGATATGACGAACAAAGCGGTTTTGCTTTATGCTTTGGATCGTCATTTCCTTGTATTTCCAGTTAGGCGTAAATATTTTTTTGATGGAATCCAAATCATAGGACAAATACGTATTGGTGGATACTAGCTGCTTGCTCGCAGGCGCTGTGATGCTGTACTGGGTATCCCAGCGCTGGGCGACGTTCAGCAGGCGCAGCCGCTCGAGAATGCGCAGCTTCTCGTCATTGCGCTGGTAAGCGCTCTCGATGAGATGCAGGTTTTGCAGCTGCTGGATATGGATATCCTCGCTGAGCAGGAAGCCCAGCGTTGACAGCGTGGTCACGCTTTTATCGATTTCGCTGGCGAGAAACGTAATGTCCTTCTGCTTCAGCGATTTCATCTCATCATTGATAACCCCGATGCTTGTCTGAATAGAAAGCGTATACAAAACGATGATCGGGATAAGCAGCAGGATGATCAAGGTAATCATTTTGGCAAACGTATTTTCGCGTAAACGCATGCTTGGGACCTCTCTTTTTATGAAAATAAAATGACATATGTCTACAAAGTGGCATGCTTCCAAAGATCGTGGTCTATAGAACAGGAGAGACTGCTGATAAAATTAATCATACAGGAGAGATGATAAAACACAATCAAATTTTGTTTGGAAAGGGGCAGACCAGTGGAAAGCGCGCTAAACAAACCGCTGCAGCAAGAAACGAAACCAAAACAACAGAAGGAAAAAAGAGCGAGAGAATTATTTAGCCGCACTTGGCCCTTGCATCTCATGCTGCTTCCGGCAGCGATCATTACCTTCATATTCGCTTACGTGCCAATGAGTGGACTTATTATGGCGTTTCAGGACTTCAAGCCATATGACGGTATATTTCGTTCAAAGCTTGTCGGCCTGGAGCATTTTCGGTTCATGTTCGAGTATCCAGACAGCAAGCAGGTTATTATGAACACCTTGATCATTTCGGGACTCAAAATCGTGTTTGGCCTCGTGGTGCCGTTCACATTCGCGATTCTGCTGAATGAGGTGCGCAAAATGTTTTTCAAACGGGTCGTTCAAACGCTCGTATACTTGCCGCATTTCATCTCATGGGTCATTCTCGGCGCGATCCTAACGGACATGCTCGGAAGCAAAGGCATCGTTAACCAGCTTCTCAACACACTCGGGTTAGAATCCGTATTCTGGCTCGGCGAAGGCAACTGGTTCCGATTCACGGTCGTCGTCAGTGACATCTGGCAAAACTTCGGCTTCAATACGATCGTGTTTCTAGCGGCTCTCTCAGGCGTGAATCCTTCCCTTTATGAGGCGGCGGAGGTAGACGGGGCTACGAGGTGGAAGCAGACGCTGCATATTACCGTTCCTTCCATGATTCCCATTGCGGTTGTGGTAGGCACGCTGTCGCTTGGCAATATTCTAAACGGCGGCTTCGATCAAATCTTTAATCTATACAATGCGCTTGTATATGACAAAGGAGACATTATCGATACGTTCGTATATCGTACGGCCATTTTGAACGGTCAATACAGCTTCGGTACAGCGGTCGGCTTGTTCAAATCCATTATTGGCCTGATCATGATCGTGTTCTCTTACCGCATGGCTTACAAATACGCAGGTTATCGCATCTTCTAGAGAAAGGGGGAGGGAGTTAGAGCATGTATTACAAAACATCAGGGTATAAAGCATTCTCGGTATTCAACTACATTTTGCTAGCCGTCATTTGCATTTCCTGCATCATTCCGCTCGTACACATTCTTGCGGTCAGCTTAAGCGCCAGCTCGCCGGCGAACGCGAACCTCGTCAAGCTATGGCCGATCGGCTTCAACTTTGAAGCGTATTCCAAAACGCTGAACAACGATAACTTCCATAATGCGCTGCTCGTAGGCTTGCAACGTACCGCGCTCGGAACGGTTGTGGGCATGTCGCTTATGATACTAGCGGGCTACGCTTTGTCCAAGGATGGACGGACATTCAAGAGCCGTTCGGTCTATACGTGGTATTTCCTCTTTACGATGCTCTTCAGTGGTGGTATTGTTCCTTCGTACATGCTAATCCGCAATTTGGATTTGATGAACTCGATCTGGGCGCTCGTACTTCCCGGAGCCATCAATGTATTCAATATGGTTCTGCTTATGAACTTTTTCCGAGCGGTTCCGAAAGAGCTTGAGGAAGCATCGCTAATTGACGGCGCGGGCCAATTCCGGACATTGTGGAGCATCTTTTTACCGATATCGATGCCCGCACTTGCAACGATATCATTATTCACAATGGTTACACATTGGAATTCATGGTTTGATGGTTTGTTATATATTACAGATTATAGAAAATATCCATTATCAACTTTTTTGCAAACGATTATTGTTCAGCAGGATTTCAATAAAATAAATCCCGATGTCAATGAGCTGAAGCACATCTCGCAGCGCACGGTCAAATCGGCGCAAATCTTTATCGGGACGCTTCCGATCTTGCTCGTGTATCCGTTCCTGCAGCGTTATTTTGTAAAAGGAATCATTCTTGGAGCCGTGAAGGAATAGCGCAAGAAAAAGGCATCAATAACAAAAAGTTGGTCTATCGAAGCAGCAAAGCGAGCTGTATATTGGAAACAAGCGATATAACAGATATCGTAATTAATAACAAAATATAACTTACGGGGGTTAAGGCATGAAGAAGTGGCTTTCGGTCTTATTGGTACTATCATTTATGCTAGCGATTGCGGCATGTTCCGGTGGCAACAACACAAACAAAGGCACGAACGCACCGGCAAGCAACAAGCCAGGCAATGAGCCTGCACAAACGGAAGAAGGCAATGCAGAAGGGTTTGCCGATGGCAAGTACACGACACCAGTCACCTTAACGACAGTGTGGGGACTTAACCAAAACGGATCGGTCTTCAAGGAAGGCGAAACGATCGAAGACAACGTTCATACTCGCCTTGTTAAAGAAAGACTGGGCATTGACATTAAATACAACTGGGTCGTAACGAACACGAACGACGCTTACAAAACGAAGCTGCGCCTCATGCTGTCGTCGGGCGAGGAAATGCCGGATGTGGTCACTTACCGCGGTGACTTGGAAACGGTTAACATGCTGATCGACTCCGGACAGTTCATGCCGGTAGGCGACTTGGTAGACAAATATGCCAACGATACTTATAAAGCAGGTTTAGATCTTGATCCAACCATTTGGCTGCCGATCAGCCGTGGCGCAGACAAAATGGCATTGCCGATTCTAGATTACGCTTACAATGCGGATCATGTGATGTGGGTTCGCGAGGATTGGCTGACAAAGCTTAATCTGAAAGCGCCTACCACACTAGCCGAGATGGAAGCGGTAATGGAAGCATTCGTGAAAAGTGATCCAGACGGAGACAGCAAAGCGAATACGCTGGGCCTTGCAACGGGCTTCAAAAACGGTTTTGCGAACTGGATGACCGATATCGGCTTCATCTTCGGCGCGCACGGCACCATGCCTGGCCAATGGAATCAAGCGGCAGACGGTTCCCTTGAGCACGGCTCCATTAATCCAGCTGCCAAAGCGGCATTATCCAATTTAAAAGAATGGCTCGACAAAGGCTACATTTCACAGGATTCCGCACTGCTTGACGAAACAACAGGCTCGGAGCTCTTCACTAAAGGCGAAGCGGGCATTATGTTCGGACCGAACTGGCTTCCAGCATGGCCGTTCCCTGACCTTCTGAACAACGTTCCATCGGCGAAATACAAAGCGTATCCGATTCCGGCTGGTCCTGACGGCAAAATCGGTTCCGCAGGCGGCAACCCGCCGGCTAACGGTTATGTATTCGTAAACAAAAAAGCTAAAAATCCGGAAGCGATCATTCATTACTATAACTGGTTCTTCGATAATATGGCTAATCCGCAGCCAGGCAGCGAGTTCGAGAAGGGCTTTGCAGAGGGTTATGACTACGCAACGCTTCCTGACGGCTCCATCACGGCTGATATTGCGAAATATCCGGATCTATTCCCTGGCTTGAAGGACCAAACGGCACCGCCGCTATTCTACACGCTGACGTTTGAGGGCGCTCGTATTCCGACATTGTATGCAGAAACGCATGTGAAGCTCGCAGGCGGCGCTGAAGCGGTTACGCCTTACGAGAAGCAAGAGTTCAACACGCGTTTGAAAGAAAATACGGATGCCATGAAGGTCGTTATGGATCAAAACGCGATTCGCATGAAAAATTACTACATGGGTCCTTTGACTGAAACGATGCAAAGCAAAAACGAGCTGCTGAATAAACTGCTCAACGAAACGTTCAACAAAATCGTCTATGGCCAGCAGCCTGTCGATTCATTCGATACGATGGTTGACAACTGGAAAAAATCCGGCGGCGAACAAATTACGAAGGAAGTTAATGACTGGTATAACAGCGTTAAATAACCAGTTGCAGAAGTACTTGCTTCTTGCCTAGGAAGCATAATTGAATCGACCGAGCGAACAGCCTGTCACGTTGCAGTTTCATTATTGAGCTGTAAGATGCAGGCTGTTGTTCTGAACACTTAGGTAAGCGTTTGCAAAGAGGCAATTTAAATGGAAAGGAAGTAGATTGGGAATGAATAAAAGGTTTATTTCAATTATGCTCGTATTCATGATGCTGGCAAGCATCCTGCCTATCGTAAACGCGGAGAGTGCAGCGGATGACAGCACAGCCCATTGGGGCGAGAAGTCGCTTGTGAAGTGGATAGACAAAGGCATGCTCGGCGGATACCCAGACGGCAGCATACAGCCGGATCGTCAAGTGACGAGAGCGGAATTCACGAAGCTTGTTAACGCGGTGTTCCGTTTGAACAAGAGCGAAGCAAGTTCATTTACAGATGTTGTGGCAGACGCTTGGTACAGCCAGGATATCGCTGCAGTAAAGGAAGCTGGTTTCATTGAAGGATATCCGGATGGCAGTTTTAAGCCAGGCGCATCTATTTCGAGGCAAGAGGCTGCAAAGATCGCTTCGGGATTGTTCAAGCTTGAAGTCGCGCAAGGCGACAAGCTTGCTTCTTTTAAGGATAGAGATCAGGTACAGGCTTATGCGAAGTCTTCGCTTGAGCAGCTGCTGGCAGGCGGATACATAAATGGTTATCCCGATCAAACGCTGAGGCCTGCTAAGCCAATCACAAGAGCGGAAGCAATCGCCTTATTGGACCGTTTGGCTGTGGAAGTTGTTAATAAAGCAGGCAGCTATGACAAAGTGCGCATCTCAGGGAACGCAGTGATAAATGCGGCTGGCGTTAGACTCAACGATGCGGTTATAGACGGTAATCTTTTTCTGACGCAAGGCATTGGAGAGGGCGATGTTTTTCTAACGGATTTGGAGGTTAAAGGAACGGTTTATATTCAAGGAGGCGGCGTCAACAGCATTCATTTCATCAATTCCAAGCTGAATAAGCTGAATATTAACAAAGCGACTGGCAAGGTAAGGGTTTTATTCTCCAATAAGACGGATGCGGAGCAGCTTACCATTGAATCGACAGCGCAGCTGGAGCTGGATGCTGCTGCGCGTCTCTCGCTGCTGCAGATTGAAGAGACGGCTGTAGGAACGAACGTGAACGCAAAAGGGAATGTGAAGCAGATTATTAATGAAGGCGCAGACATCGTTGTGAATGACAAGAAACTTGGGTTAGGCGATAAGGCCGTTATTCAGAATGGCGTCTTGATTAGCGGGCAGCAAGCAACGCCTGGGCAAGGTGGCGGAGGCACTGGAGCGACCCCGACTCCTGCGCCAACAACAGAACCAACAACGGGACCAACAACAGAACCAACAACAGAACCAACAACAGAACCAACAACAGAACCAACAACAGAACCAACAACAGAACCAACAACAGAACCAACAACAGAACCAACAACGACACCGACTACGGCGCCTGCGGACGAGTGGGAGCTTGTATGGAATGACGAATTCGACGGAAGCGGAGACAACGTAGACACGAACGGCGTCAATCTGGACAAATGGGCATATCAGCTCGGCACAGGTTCACAATACGGCTTGGACGGCTGGGGAAATAACGAGGAGCAATATTACCGCGCCGAGAACATATCGGTTGCGGACGGCAAGCTGACGATTACGGCTGATGATGACGGCTACGGCGGCAAAGCTTATACGTCGGGCAGGCTGTATACGGAGCCGACCTTTAACAAAACGTTCGGAAAGTTCGAGGCCCGCATGAAGCTTCCGGTAGGAGAGGGAATATGGCCGGCATTCTGGATGATGCCGAAGGACAGCGAGTATGGGGTATGGGCAGCTTCAGGCGAGCTCGATATTATGGAAGCGCGCGGACGCTTGCCGAATGAGGTCGGAGGAACGATTCATTATGGAAGAAACTGGCCTAACAATAAATCGACTGGCGCGGAATATGAGTTCGGCGCGGATACGGACATAACCGATTATCATACGTACGGCGTGGAGTGGGAGCCAGGCGAAATCCGTTGGTACGTCGATGGCGTATTATTCCAAAAACTTACCAATTGGGACAGCTGGGGAGCGGACCAGCCTGCCAAATATGCATTTCCGGCACCGTTTGACAAGCCGTTCTATATGATTCTGAATTTAGCGGTTGGGGGCAATTACGATGGCGGCAGACTGCCCGCTGCGTCGGACATTCCGAGCAAGATGGAAGTGGATTATGTGCGGGTCTATGACATTGCGAACAGGCCTTATAAAACGCCGGTAGAGCCTTCTTTTGAAAAAGAGCCTTATCCAGCCGTATACAAGCAGCCGATCGCTGGCAATTTTGTTCATGACAGCAGCTATGCTGAACCGTTCACTACGATCGCGGAGCCGGATCAGGCGCTGGATACGAAATTTTGGAATTTTGCCCATGTCAGTACCTTCCTAGGCAATGGTTCCATCGCGGTGGAACAGCTGAACGGCGTGCCTTTCGCGAATGCGGACATTACGGCAGGCGGGAATGCCGCCCACGCCGTTCAATTGATCCAGAACGTAACGCTTGGCAAAGGCAGATGGTATAAGCTTTCATTTGATGCCAAATCCAACGCAAACCGCAATATGGCGGTGAAGTTTGGCGGCGGAGAGAACAGAGGCTGGACCACTTACTCCGATAGCCTTGAAGCAAGGCTGTCGAGCAGCATTCAATCCTACGAGATGGTCTTTCAAATGGGGGCAGAAACAGATACGCTGGCAAGGCTGGAGTTTAATCTGGGCTTAAGCACGAATCCGGTGTGGCTCGGCAATGTGAAAGTAGAAGAAACGACTGCGCCGGACCCTTTCCATGACAACGATCCGAAGGAGCCGCTGAATGGCAATCACGTGTATAACGGAACCTTTGATATCGGACGGATGGACCGGCTGACTTATTGGAACTTCGCTGCGCTTGGCGGCAGCGCTTCTGCAGCAGTAGATGCGGCGGATCGCGAGCTTCAGGTTTCGATTACGGACGCTGGTGCGGAGCGGGATGCTGTTACGCTCACGCAATCCGGCATGAATCTAGTGGAAGGCAATGACTATAAAGTCACGTTCAAAGCGAGAGCCGCTTCCGAGAGAACGATTCAAGCAGGCATCGGCAAAAAAGATGGCAGCGCCTATGCCAGCCCCGAGACGTTCTCGTTAACCTCGGAGATGACGGAGCATACGCTGTTGTTCACGATGGAGCAGCCTACAGACTTGTATGGCCAATTGTCCTTTCTGCTCGGCGGCGAGCAGGGAAATGTATTTATCGATGACGTAGCGATGGTCCGTCTGACCAACTACAATATCGGCGAGCTAGCGCTGAACGATCAGTTCCCGGTTAAAAACGGCGACTTCTCGAGTGGCAAGGCGGGCTGGGCGGAACATGTGCAAGGCCGGTATGACGGCTGGGGCTCGAGTGCCGTATTTGCAGCGCAGGATGGCGAGCTGAAGATGGCGATTGCAAGCGAAGGCAACAATCCGTGGGATGTCATGCTGATGCAGACCGACTTTGATCTTTTTAAAGGCAATACTTATACCGTTTCGATAGATGCAAGAGCATCCAAAAACCGCGAAATGGAAATTGTGATCGACAGCAATAATACGCGTTATTTATCAGAAAAGGTACAACTCACGGAAACGAAGCAAACGTTCAGCTATGAGCTGCAGGCAGTAAACGACATTACGCCATCCTTTAAGCTGCTGCTTGGCAAGCTGGAAGGGGCGAGTGCGATCGGTGAGCATGACGTGTATGTTGACAATATCCGGATTGAGCTTAAAGATGCAAGATCCAAAGCCTTTTTGCTCCAAAATGGTTATTTCGATGAAGGGATGCAGGACTGGACCAGTCATGTACAGGGAGTATACGACGGTGCTTCAAGCGCAGCTATCACGGCGGATAACGGTGCCGCCAAGGCAGCCATTGCGAATACCGGCGCGAATGCATGGGACATTATTTTGCAGCAGGGCTCGCTTGCTCTAGCCAAAGGAAAGACCTACATCGTAACCTTTGCGGCAAGATCGACCATACCGCGCGCCATTGAAGCCGTTGTAGAGAACGGCACGTATGTCCGCTATTTGAACGAGAAGGTGCAAGTGGATGACGTGACGCAAACATACAGCTACGAATTCACGTTGGATAAGGATGAGTTGACAGGCTTCAAGCTGCTGATGGGCAACCAACCGGGAGCACCAGGTGCTGCTCATGAGGTGTATGTCGATAACGTCCGCTTGGAGCTTAAAGGCGCCAAGGAAGCAGCAGGGGAAAAGGTGCGCAGCACAAATGACATTACGCTCGCTTTGCCTCCCGTGTTGTCGCCGGATGCCTTGGACAATGCAAAGGGCATTGATATCGAGATTGCGTTTGCGGATAACGCAGCCTGGAGAAATGCCGTTTCGGCAGTAATCGTAGACGGCAGCAAGCTTCCGGCGGACGCTTATTCACTGTCCGCTGGCAAGCTGACTATCGACAAATCGGTATTTCAAGCAGCAAAAGCGTACACGATAGCCGTTAAATCAGCCGGCTACGAGCTTGCACATGCGCTGCAGGACATCCAAGAGGAGATTATGTGGAGCCTCGTGTGGTCTGACGAGTTTGACGGCGCTGGCACGAACGTGGATACGAATGGCGTCAATCTTGATAAATGGGGCTATCAGCTTGGCAACGGGATCGATTACGGAGTAGCCAACTGGGGAAATAACGAGGAGCAATATTATAGAAAAGAAAACATTAAAGTGGAGAACGGCGAGCTTGTCATCCAAGCCAAGAATGAGAGCTTTGGCGGGAAGACTTACACTTCGGGACGCCTATGGACCAGTCCGACCTTCAGCAAAGCCTTCGGAAAATTCGAGGCACGCATCAAGATGCCGGAAGGCGAGGGCATCTGGCCTGCATTCTGGATGATGCCCAAGGACAGTGAATATGGCGGCTGGGCTTCCTCCGGCGAAATCGATATCATGGAAGCGCGCGGCCGTACGATCGGCGAGGTTGACGGAACTATCCATTATGGCAAGAACGCGCCGAACAACAAAGCGACCGGCGCGCAATACCATTTCCCAGAGGGCCAGGATATTACGGGCTACCATACGTATTCATTAGAATGGGAGCCTGGGGAGCTTCGCTGGTACGTGGATGGCAATCTTTTTCAGACGATTAATGACTGGCATAGCTGGGGAGCCGATCAACCGGAGAAATATGCTTTTCCAGCTCCATTCGACAAAGAATTCTATATCATTTTGAATCTCGCCATAGGCGGCAATTACGACGGCGGACGCAAGCCGGACCCTTCTCTCCTGCCCGCGGAGATGCAGGTTGATTATGTTCGTGCCTATGAGCTGACGGGGAGAGCTTACAAGCAGCCGACCGAGTCGACGCTTGAAAAGGATACGTTTCCTGAAGACGGCAAAGCAGCAATAGACGGCAATCTTATTTATGATACGACTTACAGCCAAGGCGTGAAGGATATTACAACGACAGCTCCCGAGCTGGATTATCAATATTGGAATTTTCTTCACGGTGCTGAATTTGGAGGAGCGGGAGGCGTATCTGTCGATGCTAGTGCAGGCTCGCCGTTTGCAAAGGTGGATATTACGAATGGCGGAAATGTGCCATATTCTCTGCAGCTCATTCAATATGTAACGCTAGTGAAGGGGCAGGCTTATAAAATCAGCTTCGATGCGAAGGCATCCGCGCCGCGCAGCATGAGCGTCAAGCTCGGCGGCGATGCGGACAGCGGCTGGGGCATTTATTCCGACAATTTCGAGGCGGCCTTGAAGACGCAAACAGGCCATTATGAATACCGCTTTCTCATGACGGCAAATACAAATGCCAAAGCGCGCGTAGAATTCAATCTGGGTCAAAATACGAATGACGTGTGGATCGGCAACGTTCGTCTGGAAGCTATTGATTCCTTGAACGAGCCTGGCGCCGCTAAGCAGCCGCTCAACAACGGCAACCATGTGTATAACGGGGGCTTTGATCTCGGAACAATGGACCGTCTGCTTTATTGGAATACGCTTGCTGCAGATTCTGCGGTCGCAACGTTCAGCGTTGATCCAATGACACGCAAGCTCCGTACTGTCATTGCGAACGGCGGGGCAAACGAAGCCAGCGTGCGGTTGATTCAGGAGGGGATTAATCTTCTCCAGAAAGACATGTATGAGCTTACCTTTGATGCTCAATCTTCGGAGGCTCGTCCGATTGGCGTACAGCTCGCGAGCAAGGACGGCGATATGATCTATAGCGGTCCTCATGGCATCTCGTTAACAGCAGACAATAAGAACTATAAGGTTACGTTTACGATGCCCGAAGGCGTGACAGATGAAGAGGCGCAGCTGGTCTTTTTGCTCGGCGGAAGCACGGGTACCATCCAGATTGATAATATTCAGCTCGTTCGCACGACAAATCTGAATGTGGATTTCACGGGTGTCGATTTGTTCCCGCTCCAGAACGGCGACTTTTCTTATGGGCTGAACGGCTGGGAACCGTTCACGCAAGGCGGCGCGGCTGTTTTTACCGAAGACAATGGCGCGGCCAAAATTGCGGTAACGAACGTTGGCGGCGAAGCTTGGAACGTCATGCTCAACCAGTCAGAGTTAAACTTGACTAAGGGGCTGACGTATACGCTCTCCCTTGATGCCAGATCAACCGTTGGGCGCGATATCGAAGCGGCTCTCGAAAACGCAGGTTATACGCGACGATTTTACAGCGGGCCGCTCATGCTGACGAATGATATGCAGCATTTTGAATTCTCATTCAAAATGGGGGCAGACGATAAAGTCGCTCTGAAACTTCTGCTTGGCAAAACGGCTCGGAGCGCAGCGGGTCCACATGATATTTTTATAGATAACGTGGTGCTTGAGGTTAAGGATGCTCCAGTGCTTAGGCCACCTACGCTCATTCCGGATTCGGATGCAAATCGTGTCGGCGAAGCGGTGGAATTGCGTTATGTCGATCATGAAGCATGGCGATCAGCCATTGCTGCGATTGAAGTGAATGGTGCCGTGATAGCCGAAGGCCGATATACGGTTCAGCCTGGTGCTATCATTATCGATCAGTCGGTTTTTACGAGCGATCTCTCTTATCAGATTAAAATCAAGGCAGAGGGCTATGGTGACACCGACGTCAATCAAGTCATTTTTCCGGCGGATGGCAATCTCGTGTTGAATGGCAATATGTCGAACGGGATGGCAAGCTGGGAGCATTGGTTCGGTGACGGTGGAGATTCGAAGGCTGACGTTAAGGATGGGGCTGCCCGCATCGATATTTATTACAATGGAGGCATGCACCCTGAATGGAATGTGCCGGTCGGCTGGTCGACTCAGTTCATACAGAGCGGCATTAAGCTAACGGCCGGAAAGGTCTACGAGCTAAGCTTTCAGGCATGGTCAGAAGCAGAGCTTCCAGCACCAGGTCCGTTTGACCGCCCGATCGCTCTCGAATTAGGCGGCTATAACAACAATCAATCGGTTCTTTTCAATATCACCGGTGATCCGCAAGCCGTTTACAAAAAAAGTCTCCTACCGGCAAGCGACGTAAATCTATCACTTAAGTTTCTGCTTGGAAACGTCGTGAATGGAGCCTTCGCAACACCGGAAGGCGAGCATGTTATCTATGTGGATAATGTTGTTATTCGCGAGGTTGCTGCTCCGCCCGTTCTAAGTGCGGACACGTCTGACAATAAAGTTGGTCAGCCGATCGAGCTTGGATTCGTGGATTCGCCTGCATGGCGTGCAGCGATCGCGAAGCTCACGATTGACGGCGTAGCCGCGGATAGCGGCAGCTATGCGGTGGAAGCGGGCAAAATCAAGCTAAACGCCGCTTTATTTCCCGCAATTAAAACGTACGCAATTGCCATTGCTGCTGCTGGCTACGGGATTAGCGAGGTACAGCAGCAGGTGAAGACCGCAGCTGCAAACGTGGCCCTTCACAAGGCGGCGAGAGCCTCAACCGGGCCGCAGCCTGCTGCCAATGCTGTTGATGGCAACAGCAATTCAAGATGGGAGTCCGCCGTTGCCGATCCGCAGTGGATAGCCATTGATTTGGGTGCCATTTACTCGCTGGAGAGCGCACAGCTTAGCTGGGAAGGTGCTTTCGGCAAAGCCTATAGGCTTCAAGTGTCCTCGGCAGCGGTTCCAGGCGAGAATGACTGGACTGACGTATTTGCTGAAGTTGCAGGAAACGGAGGCGTTGACCCCATTGCGCTGAAGGGGGAAGAGGCGAGACATATCCGAATGCTGGGCAGCGCACGCGGGACACCTTACGGTTATTCCTTGTGGGAGTTCGAGGTATACGGGACTTGGGTGAGCGGCGGTTCAGGCGGAGAGACGGAACCAAACCCGGATCCCGATCCAGAACCAGAACCAGAACCAGAACCGGAACCAGAACCAGAACAAGGGACGAACCTGGCGCTGAACAAACAAGCGGCAGCATCCAGCTTCAACGATGTATTTCCTGCGAATTTGCTAACGGACGGGAACGCGGGCACCAGGTGGGAAGCGAAGTGGAGCGACAATGCAACTGCGCCGTACAACCAGGAGTGGGTTTATATTGATTTGAATCATACGTTTGACATAAGCAAAATCGTATTGGTATGGGAAGCAGCATACGGAAAATCTTTGGATATTCAAGTGGCGGCGGCAGGAAGCGATTTGTCTGCTGAAAGCGCGGATTGGCAATCCGTACATTCATTGAACCGAAGCCTGAGTGCTGCCGAGTACACGGAAGCTGTAACGCTTGAGAGCGGCACTGCAGCCAGATATGTGCGCGTTTTGATTACGGATAAAGCCATGCCGCCGTATGGCCCATCCCTATATGAAATTGAGATTTATGAATAAAAGATCATCAAGCCTGCTTGATGTATTAGATAAAAGAGCGTATCCGCGCAGAGCTTGCTCTGTGTCGGATCGCTCTTTTGTCGTTCTAACCTGTAGATGATGGATGATAAGTATCCGTCAGCCTATTAATGATGATTTAATGAAGATTGGAAATATATATTGCGACATAAATAAATATATGATACATATTAAATAACGGAAATGACTTAAACATGTACGCTAATGATCGGTTCCGTCATATGAGAGTAGAGGGAGACTGGATGATATGGAGAGAGAATTAGCATTAGAGCTTGTGAGGGTAACGGAGCTTGCGGCACTCGCATCGGCACCGTGGATGGGAAGAGGCGATAAGAATAGCGCAGACGGAGCGGCGACTTCCGCCATGCGATACATGTTTGATTCCGTATCCATTCGCGGCACGGTAGTCATCGGAGAAGGGGAAATGGATGAAGCGCCGATGCTATACATCGGCGAGGAAGTAGGCAGCTTGAACGGGCCGGAGGTTGACGTCGCTGTAGATCCGCTTGAAGGCACGGAAATAGTCGCGAAGGGTCTGAACAACGCGATGTCAGTCCTGGCAGTGGCAGGGAAAGGCCAACTGCTCCACGCACCGGATATGTATATGGAGAAGCTCGCTTTCGGGCCTGCTTTAGTCGGCAAATTGTCTATTACCGATCCAATGGATGTAACGCTGCGGAAAGCGGCGGATGGCTTAAATAAAAAGGTTTCGGATTTAACGGTCATGATTCTGGACAGAACGCGCCATGAATCTATCGTAAAGGTGCTGCGCAAGGTCGGCGTGCGCATTAAATTTCTTTCGGACGGCGATGTTGCAGGTGCCATGGCCCCAGCTTTTCCTGAGGCGGGAATAGATTTGTATGTGGGCTCCGGCGGTGCCCCTGAGGGAGTCATTGCCGCTGCAGCGCTGAAGTGCTTGGGAGGCGAACTGCAAGCGCGTTTGATGCCTGCCGACGGCAACGAATACAATCGCTGCGTTCAAATGGGGATCGAGGATCCGTACCGCGTTCTGACGATGGAGGATATGATCGGTACGGGAGACGTATATTTTGCGGCAACGGGCGTGACGCCGGGCGAGTTTCTAGGCGGGGTTCAGTATTTCCCGGACCAGCGGGCTGAGACGCATTCCATTGTCATGCGGGCGAAGACCAAAACCG
The DNA here is from genome assembly GCF_014192395.1 of Paenibacillus endophyticus. Lineage (GTDB taxonomy): Bacteria > Bacillota > Bacilli > Paenibacillales > Paenibacillaceae > Pristimantibacillus > Pristimantibacillus endophyticus. The sequence continues at coordinate 194,170 of NZ_JACHXW010000001.1, forward strand.
TTCGTTTCGTTCGCGCGCTTCATTATTTACCGAACAAGTCATTTCTGAACAGCGCAAGTAAAGGATGAGAAGTAACGTTTAGTTTTCCAGCGCTAACAACGTGATTTCCTGCTCCTTATTCTGCTGCATATGCACGGGGATGAGGAGCTTTTGGCATGCAATCACTAACAACTAAAGGCTACTAGGCTTAAAATAGACAAAAGCCAGCATGTCGGGAGACGTGCTGGCTTTAAGTTATGAGTCCTGGTTATGGATACGCATGCGGCTCATCACCAGTTTGTTAGCTGCCGCCAGGAATGAACTTTTTCAGCCAGCTTCCAAAGCTTGCCGGATTGCGGCTCTGAATAAGTACGACCCCTTCGCCTCGAAAGCGGCAGACGAGGCCTTCTCCGCTTGTAATGCTGGAGAGCCAGCCTTTGGAGGCTTTCTCAATCGTGTAATTCATGTAGCCCGGCCACGCAACCAAATGACCGTTATCAATGATGACTTCTTCCCCAGGTGCTAGGTTGAGCGCATGAATAGCGCCGTACGAGGAGAGGAAGACGGTGCCTTTCCCGCTGATCTCCACGATAAAAAAACCTTCGCCAGATAAAAGTCCTCTGCCTAGGTTCTGCATTTTGGTATTGACCTCAATGCCGCTTGTGCCGGCTAGGAAGCCATCCTTCTGTACATAAAGCTTGTATGAGCCATCCAGCTCAATCGCTTCGATATCGCCAAGGGAAGGAGGAGCAAGGTGAACTTCACCTTGTCCTCTGTTTGCTGTCATTTCCTGAAAGAAGAACGTTTCCCCGCTTAGCATTCTGCCGAGTCCGCGCATAAAGCCGCCATCCGTCGTGCCTTTGAGATCGATGCTCGGCGACATGGAGACCATTGCCCCCATCTCAGCCTTTACGCTTTCCCCCGGATTAAGCTTAACCTTCAGCATGGCAAAAGCGCCTTTGTAGAATATATCGTAATTCATGTAGGGAACCTCCTAAAGGTTTTGCGGAGCAAAATCCGGCTTCGAAAGCATACGCTTAGGTTTTGCGGAGCAAAATCCGGCTTCGAAAGCATACACTTAGGTTTTGCGGAGCAAAACCCGGTTTCGAAGGCCCGGTTTAATCGAGCGGTGGCTGTGTTACGCCTTCTCGCTCCGCTTGCCTGCGGTGAGCGATTCGGCTGGCAGCTGATGCTGCGATTGCGCCGACGATGTCGTCTAGAAATGTATGGATTTCCCCGTCGCTTTTGTCATTCAGCTTAACCAGTATGCCTGGTTTGAGCTTGTCGACATAACCGAAGTTCGTAAAACCGATGCTGCCGTAAACGTTGACGATCGACAGCGCCAATATTTCATCGCATCCATAAAGGCTTTCATCATGCTTGATCATATCTTGAAGCGGAGCCATCAGCTTGCCTTCCTCTGCAAGGATGTCGAGCTGGATGCCCGTCAATACGGCATTCTGAACCTCTCGTTTGGACAGGACGGCGTCGACATGAACGATGCAATCCTCAGGCGTCAGGTCAGGGAAATAATCCTTTTGCAGGAAATGCACGAGTTCGGCGATCGCCATCTTTGTTACACCGCGCTTGATGAGCCATTCGTCTGTAGCCTCCGCCACTTTGCGGCTGTTAAGGCTATAAATTTCGGGATTGGACATGTTTTTGTTCCCCCTTAGGATTTTATGGACAAAACTGGTCTAAAAAAGGGAAGGGCTCGTATACATAGTACTACAAATAAGGAGTTGTACAAAGCCGCCAGGCAAAACTCGATTAGGGAGGAAAGGTCAATATGATTCAAAAAAGATGGATTAGGGGTGCCGTACTTTCAGGGGTTCTCGTGTTGCCGATTCTTACATCCGGTTGCGGATTGTTTTCTCAGGAGACAAGCCAGTCAATCGATCCGCCGCAGATTGAGGTTAAAGAAGGTGTTGACAATGCTGAAACCGGACAGGCAGTCGTAGAAGGCGAAACACAGATGACGGTTTATCTCGAGGATCGGAACGGCTACTTGGCACCGATCTCTCTGCAGACTACGCTTGGCGCTAATGAACAAGCAGGTCAGAAGGCGCTTGAGATGATGGTCGAGAACGGCGCGTATGCCAGTCAGCTTCCAGAGGATTTCCGGGCTGTCATCCCGCAGGGCACACAAATAAAGTCTTACTCTTATGACAAAGAGCAAAAGCTGGCAACGGTTGAATTCTCTGAGCCTTTCGCTGATTACAACGCACAGGACGAGCGCACGATCGTAGAAGCCATTACATGGACACTGACGGCTATGACAGGCATTGAGGGCGTAGAAATCTGGTATGAAGGCGCCAAGCTGCCGGAAATGCCGGTAGACGGCTATCCACTTGATGAGAAGCTTACACGCGCGGTAGGCATTAATATCGAAGCGGCCGAAGGCGTCAATTATGGACAGTCGACGCCGGTCACACTTTATTTCTCCGCACAAACCTTGAACGATGAGCAATATTATGTACCGGTCACACGGCTAGTCGCGCGTTCTTCGGATCCTGCCAAGGCAGCGCTCGAGCAGTTGATCTCCGGCCCGCTTAACAAAAAAGAGCTGACCAGTGTTATTCTTCCTGACGTACTCGTGAACGACATCGTTCGGGAAGGGAACACGGTGACTGTCGACTTGAAGGACGAGGCGTATCAAGAAGGACAGAAGCTGCCGACTGAGATGCTGCAAGCACTCGTGCTCTCGGTTACTGAAAGCACTGGTGCAGCTGCCGTTCAGATTAAAGTGAACGGGGAAGCGAACATCGTGGACATGAAGGACCAATCCTACAGCGAGCCGGTAAGCCGTCCGCATCACGTTAACGCCATTAAGTCATAATTAGCTTAAAAACTTATTTCGGCTGAAGAGGCTGACTCAAAAGGGGGTCGCTCCCTGAAGAAGCAGCTCACGCAATCGAAAATAAGAAAAAATTCGCATTAACAAGCGTTGCAGAGGGCGATTCTGCAACGCTTGTTTTTGATTTTGGTCTCTTGCTGATTTCTTTAGCAAATGATAGTAAACGGAGCATTTAAATGATTCTGGAGAAGCGTCAGCGTTCGTTTTTGTGAAGAGATTCATTCCAACCTTTCCTCGTTGATTCAAAGGGATCCCTGAGCAATGGCGATCGGAAGAATATTTAAATGTGCAGTTTATGTGCAGTTTGCCGTTTAACCTGAACAACAAAAATATTACATCGTCAAACAACTGACTTATGGGACAGACCCTTTTTGTATTTTAATTAGGCTCGTAGGCCAACGGCAGCACTTGGATATCTTTTTCGCAGGCGCAGATGCAATTCAAAGGTTACTTTGTTAGAATAGGAAAGATTGTACGATGGAATCCAAGGATTATCTAAACAATATTACGCATGACTCAGGAGGAAATAACAATGAGAAACGACGGTCGGCAACCGAACCAGCTTCGGCCGGTAACCATAACGACAGGCGTCAACAAATATGCAGAGGGTTCCGTGCTTATCGAGGTCGGAGAAACGAAGGTTATTTGTACGGCCAGCGTGGAGGACCGGGTTCCGCCTTTTATGAAGGGGCAGGGCAAAGGCTGGATTAATGCTGAGTATGCCATGCTGCCGCGGGCAACGCATTCACGAAACATCCGTGAGGCAGCCAAAGGAAAGCTGACGGGACGGACAATGGAAATACAGCGTCTGATCGGACGCGCGCTGCGTTCAGTCGTTGATTTGCAAGCGCTCGGCGAACGTACGATTACGCTGGATTGCGATGTTATACAAGCCGATGGAGGCACGCGTACAACCTCGATTACCGGAGCATTCATCGCGCTGACGATTGCAGTCAACAAGATTTCGGAGAAGGTGCAGTTCGCCAAGTACCCCATTACTGATTTCTTGGCTTCGGTAAGCGTTGGCGTCATTCAGGAGAAAGCAATGCTGGACTTGAATTACGAAGAGGATTCCAAAGCAAAGGTCGACATGAATGTCGTCATGACAGGCAATGGGAAATTTGTAGAGGTGCAGGGCACTGGCGAGGATGCTCCGTTCTCACGCGAGGAGCTTAATCAGCTGCTTGCTCTCGGTGAAGCGGGCATCGCGGAGTTGATTGGCAAGCAGCGCGAGATTCTTGGGTCAATGGCTGCACGTATAGGGGGCTAATCATCATGTCAAAGCATCAGCTGCTTCAGCATGAGAAGATTGTTGTGGCTACCAAAAATGCGGGCAAGGTAAGGGAATTCGCACATGCGCTTCAGAAGCTTGGCAAGGAAACGCTAAGTTTACATGATTACCCGCAGATTCCCGATATTGTAGAGGATGGCGACACATTTGCAGCAAATGCGCGCATCAAAGCCAAGACGACCGGCGACACGCTTGGCGTGCCAGTGCTGGCTGATGATTCAGGCCTTCGCGTAACAGCGCTTAATGGCGCTCCCGGCGTATATTCTGCGCGTTTTGCGGGAGAGCACGCGTCAGACGGAGATAATAACGAGAAGCTTATTCGCGAGCTTAAACGTTTGCATGAGCAAGGCAGCCTGCCGGAACTGGGCAGTCTTGATGACGGCTCACAGCTGCTTAGCGAGGCTCAATTCGTTTGCGCATTAGCGCTGTATGATCCCGCGACTGGGCTGTTTATTGAAGCAGAAGGAACGGTAGACGGCGTGATAACGGACAAACCGCACGGCGATGGCGGGTTTGGCTATGATCCTTTGTTTTGGGTGCCTCGCTTAAACCGCGGAATGGCCGAGCTGACGAAAGAAGAAAAACAGCAAATCAGCCACCGCGGCGAAGCGCTGAGAGTTCTGCTTCCCCAATTGGAGCAGGCGTAAGACTTGAACAATGAAACACCCCCAGCAGCTAGAATGCCATCGAACGGGCATCCCGGCAGCTGGGGGTGTTTGATTTTGTTTGCTATGGAAACAGAGCGTACGGTTAACCTATGACTACTTTATATTGCTTCAGCCAGAGGTTCACTTGGTACAAGTAGGCGAACAGCTGCGGGCCGGACATAAGCTGACCGAACCATGGGATATTCGACTTGGCAGAATCCGATTCGGCAAGCTCCCTAACCTTTGCGACATTAATGAGGGGAAGCAGTGGAGAAGTCGGATCATTCAGTACGTCCAGCAACAGTCCTTTGACCGCCGCCAAATAATTGGGGTTATGCGTTTTGGGGTAAGGGCTTTTTTTACGGGTCAATACGTCGTCGGGAAGAATACCGCGCAGCGCCTTCCGTAAAATACCTTTTTCCCGGTCGCCCGATGTCTTGATTTCCCAAGGGATGTTCCATACATATTCGACGAGCCGATGATCGCAGAAAGGCACCCGCACCTCAAGTCCTGCCGCCATGCTCATGCGATCCTTGCGATCGAGAAGCGTTGGCATGAAGCGGGTAATATTCAAGTAAGACATTTGGCGCATTTTGCGCAGCTGCTCATTTTCTCCGTCAAGATGGGGCACTTCCCCGATTGCTTGCGCGTATCGGTCTCCGATATAGTCGATTGGCTTGATCCAGGCTGCGACGTCCGGGGCAAGCAGGTCTGCGCGCATGACTGAGGCAAGCGACCAAGGGAACGTGTTTGCATTCAGCGCCTCCTCGCGATGAAACCACGGATACCCTCCGAAAATTTCGTCTGCTGCTTCCCCGGATATCGCGACCGTCGCATCCTTTTTAATCTCATGGCAGAAGAGCAGCAGCGAGGCATCGACATCTGCCATCCCAGGCAGATCCCGTGCGAGCGTAGCTGCTTTCAAGGCATTGACCAGCTCCGGCGTGTCGAATTGAATCGGATGATGGATAGTTCCGAGATGTGTTGTCATTCTCTCGATCCATGGCGCATCACTATTTGGTTGGAAGGCATGCGCCTTGAAATGCTTGTCATTATCCGTGTAATCGACAGAATAGGTATGCACGTTTCCTTGCCCGTTTTCGTTGTAGTATTGGACGGCTAGAGTCGTTAATGCGCTTGAATCGAGACCCCCGGACAAAAGTGTGCATACAGGCACGTCTGATACGAGCTGGCGCTCAACGGTATCCTTTAACAGTTCCCTGACTTGCTCTGCTGTTTCCTCGATGCTCTGCGTATGTGGAGAGCTCTCAAGCTGCCAATACGTAATGGTCTTGACGCCCGAGTGATTGACGGTCATGCAGCGGCCAGGCCTAAGCTCGCTAATTTGTTTATATACGCCGTGGCCGGGGGTTCGCGCAGGGCCGAGAATGAATATTTCGGCAAGTCCTTCCGCGCCGACCTCAGGCTTCACAGCAGGATGCGCCAATATGCACTTTTGCTCCGAGCCGAATATGAACAAACCATCCTGAATGCTGTAGAACAACGGCTTTACGCCAAGCCGGTCACGCGCGAGGAACAATTCCTGTTCGGCAACATTCCATATCGCAAATGCGAAGATCCCATTGAAACGCTCCACGCACGCTTTGCCCCATTCCATAAAGGCAACCAGCAGCACTTCTGTATCGCAATTTGTCGTAAAAGCTCTGCCTCTGCTCTCAAGCTCCTTGCGAAGTTCAGGCGCATTGTACAATTCCCCGTTATAGACAACGACATATTTGTCATCGCCGGTATGGCGTATCATTGGCTGAGCGCCGTTCTCCGGGTCAATGACGGATAATCGGCGGTGGCCTAAAGCGCAATGCGCCGATATCCACGTACCGGAAGCGTCGGGACCGCGCGGTGCGAGGGTGTCGGTCATCTTCTCTAAGCTTTCGCTTTGCTTAGTCAGATCACGGTTCCAATCGATCCAGCCCGTAATTCCACACATCGATCTCATTCCTCTCTTTTGCTGGTCTCAAAGTAGCGATAATATCAGTTATATGCGGAAAAAGGGATAAAATGTCTGTCCGATGGGGGATGCTAGGAGTGTCTGTATAAAGCATAGTTGCGAAAAAGGAGCGTGTGAATTGTGGTTGATATGGAAGCAGGCGGAGTGGAACGCAAGCGCTATTATGTATCCGTTCAGGCGGGACAAATATTAGAGGATCCGCAAGCGGCGGCATACGAGCTTGAAGTCAGCCTGAGCGAGGAGGAGCATATCAAACTAAGGGAGCTGTTTGACGAGCTATCCAGCATGGACGAGGCCGAGATGTTCCATTTCTCCCACTCGCCCTTCGGATCAGCGAGCGACGGCGAGATTAATGGGGGTTATGACGACCTTATTCAGCAAATTTATCAAAAACTGCATGAGCATGGAACCGAAACGACGAAGCGTCATATTGAATCGATGCAGCTGTTATAGGCGGGTACAAGCAGTCCGGCCGCTGGCGAGAGGCAGTCGGACTTTTTGAATGTATTTAAATTGAAGCCTTTACATCGATGAAGCATGATCCCGTTCTATTAAAACCGAACAAAAAATGATATACTTCTACAAAAATAGTGGAGGTTTATCGCTTTGCAAAAGTTGGTTTTTTTCGTGGGAGTAGCAGGCACAGGCAAGACAACGGTAGCGAGGAAGCTGGCAGATCGCATCCCTGCGGCATTTCTGGATCGTGATACGATCGGGGGCAGATTTGTCGAAGCAATACTTGAGCTTAATGGCCTAGACAAACGGGACCGTGATTCGGAGTATTACAAGAAGCATTTGCGCGATTTGGAATATGACACGGCGAAGGATGTATGCATCGAGAATCTCGCTGCGGGGCAAAACGTGTTTATGATCTCCCCGTTTACGGCGGAGCTCAAAAATAAGCAGTGGATTGAAGAGGTCGTTGAATCGGCAGGCTTGTCACACCAAATGATAGACATAAAGGTTGTTGTTGTGACGCTTCAGGATATGGAGCTGCAGAAGAACCGAATTATCGGGCGGCAGACGGAGCGCGACCAGTGGAAGCTGGACAACTGGGGCGACTTTGAGAAGCGCATTGAATTCGTACCGCAGATTAACTGGGATATCCCGAATTCTTCCATATTTGTTTTCGACAATAGCGGCGAGCTGACGGAAGAGAAATCAGAGCAATTATACCAATTCATTAGCGAGAAGAAAGCAACGTTGACTGCATAGATGCCTGTTGATACCGATCTAAACGCCGGGGTGTTCCAAAGGATATTTTCCTTCAGGAACACCCCTATTTATTGTAGTTTGCCAGACGTGCTTAGACTTCGAATACGCTGTAGATACAGCAATGCATAGGGTCCGTGGATTGGCCCTATGCAATATAATTCTAAGAAATGAAGCAGTCCGAACGCATGGAGGTTACGTTATGACTATTCATAGATATTAGTAACCGCCGAAACCAAAGCCAGTACCGCGAGAGATAATTACCAGCAAAATGAACAATACAAGGATAAAACCGATACTGTTAGCACCACCGACATAACCACCCATTAAACATCCACCTCCCAGCAACTTGAGTACAGTGTAGATTATGCGAAGATGGCGGTCAGTGTTTGGGTGTTTGTGGTGTAATGATATTGGCCCATCGGCATTGCGATGTATATCCTTGCATGGAAACAGCATATTTCATGAGTGTAAAATCTGCTTCATGCATTGAAATAGTTGAAGATCATGAAGTGAAAATAAAACTTTTTTCTACAGCTTGAATGTTCGAATTAACATCTCCTGTTAGTTGAAGGTACAGGGATTTGTAATTTATGAATTGAATACTTCTCTATTTGCTTTAACAACATCATGAATGGAAAATGTTCCACCTGAAGCTATCAGCTTTTCCATGACCTTTTCGCGCAGAAGTGGCGCTTTTTCTTTGTTCGCTTTCGTTAAGGCTATAGCTAGTTCCTCTTTTGTAAGTTCGGTGCAGTACGCTGGGGTTCCTGGCTGTTGTCTCCACGAATCGCTTAAAGAACCGCTATCTACGACATCGAAGCCTAGATCGTTTGCTACACCCCTGATGATTTGTTTATGGGATAGGTCATCTCCAGCAACCGCTATAGCAATGCGTCCATCCGTCCCTTCGGGAGTTCCATGATGCTCTAGCGTATATGCTAAGAAATTGTTGAACGCTTTAATGATGGGTCTTCCCAAACGATGGGACACCCAAACACTTTCAACCATTCCGTTCTCCACGTCTTCGATTTTACCGCTGATTTGAGGATAATAATTTGAAGTGTCTACAACGACGACTTCCTCTCCAACTTTATCTATAATGTTGCGAATGCTTGGCAATGCATAGAAAGGGATCGATGTTATAAGAACATCGATATTTTTAATGACATCTTCTATGATCACAGGTGTTCCTGTAAGATTTTTTCCTTCCAAGTGTTCAATCCCACGAGCGTCTGCAATCTTGACATCATGACCATTTTCAACCAATTTTTTCGCAATATTAGATCCAATTGGTCCTGCACCTATAATTCCAAATCTCATTTCCATTCCTCCAATATCCTTTTTCATGGTCCCTTGATTGAGCATTCTGTATACATGTACTAATATATATACGTTGCTCGGATATTTGAAGAAGGCAATAAAAATTGACATAGTACACTTTTTCGTACCTAACAGCAGAAATGAGTGATTAAGGTTTCTAGAATAAATGAGGATGAATTTAGTGTGGAATGTAAGAAAGATCATAGAGAGTTATATGGCATCGCCTATACTCAAAACATACTTTCGGGACGTTGGAAGCATCTAATTCTTTGGTTTTTAAAGTTTAATCCGCATCGATATAATGAAATTAAGACTCGTTTAGGGGGAATTTCACAAGGATCCCTAACAAAACAACTTCGAGAATTGGAAGCGGATGGCTTAATTAATCGCAAAATTTATGCAGAGGTACCACCGCGTGTAGAATATTCATTAACATCGAAAGGAGAGGAACTAATCCCCATTATTGATTTAATGGAACATTTCGGGAAGAAGTTTGGGGATAAAATAGATTGAAAATATGACTTCTTCAATTAATTTGACAGTTAGCTCAACGAGGCTGCCGATCGGGAAACAGCTAATAGAAGAAACTTGTAATCAGTCAGTTCCCTCAATTTCAGAGGGGCTTTTTTTATTTAAATTTGAATTTCAAAGTGTGGTTGTGGTTGGATGTAATGTTTCACTTGTGTAAAAAATGTGTAAAAAAAATTCAAAACCTATCTTATTCAAACGCATTCTAGGAATTCGAATTGAATAAGAAAAACCCGCAAAGCCCTTATGTAACAAGGGCTTTGCGGGTTTATGTAAATCATTAAAATGATCTAGTTTGGTCTTAATGGCGTCCCGGAAGAGATTCGAACTCCCGACCGACGCCTTAGAAGGGCGTTGCTCTATCCAGCTGAGCTACCGGGACACAAGCAATAATATATCATAAGAGAATATTTTATTGCAAGCTTTATTTTATAATTTTGCTTTTTTGAATGAAAATCGGTTTAAAAACCCGTTGGGAAACGACATTTGTTTTTTCTTTTGATTGTACATGGTATAATCGAATGCAAGATTGTACGTATGAACAAACGGCGTGACCATAAGGCGGTGTTATCATTACAACTCCCAATGACGCACAAAGCGACAACAAGGACAACGTTTATTTGTTCCCTAGCATGCTGGACCATTATCAGGTACAGTTAACCCGTATGCTAGAAGCGGAGCAATACGGGGAGGCCAAGGAGTTGCTGCGCTTTTTGCTGCAATGCCAGGGCGAGGACGCGCGCCATTATGAAGAGTGGGACAGTCTTCTGACATGGCTCGATATGGCTTTCCCTGAGGATGGGAATGCAGAAGACGGTACGGGATTTATTATAGCCAAACGGGAAAAGGAACAGGATGAAGCTACGATACGCGAGCAGTTTCTCAATCCTCCTGACCAGGATGAAGCTTATGTAAATCAAGTGCTCTACATCATGCAGAATCATCCGATGATCGATCAGCAGATTCTTGCCCTTGAACGCGCTGCCTACATTCAGGCGCCGGACATGGATGAGACGATCAAAAATTGGCTGGTCACCCAGCAGGTTCATCCAGTCGTGCAGTTCAAGGCGCTGCAGTGCTTGAGGAAACGCGGGGCGACAGGCACGATTACGCTGGAGAGGCTCGGGGAGGCAACTGAGCTTGACCTGGAGGTTATACCGCTTTCAATGGACGAGTTTCCGAATCCGATCATCCGGATATTGGAGCGAACTGAGCAGGTTGCCGAGGTCGATGATCCGACTTTGCCTCATTTTGCAAGAGAGTTGTGGAAAGAAAGTTTGCAATTTTTGTATGGTACGGCTGCATATCATTGGATGCTGAGAGACGATGACGATACGGTGGATTATTTCGCTGCTGCGCTGCATTTGACGCTGCTTCTCACTGTATACGGCTCGGCGAACGATGACGATATTCGTGATACATACGGCATTACCGAAGGTTTGAGATTCCGTTATGAGCAAGCTTGCAAGGCTTTAAGACAGGTTGCTGTGCTGCAGCAATCCGGAGATGAAGAACCAGAGTCTTGATAATCTGGCCCAGCTTGTTTATAATAGAATGGTTTATGAAACGTGATAACTACTGATGCATGAGCATTTTCGGAGGGGAAGGCATAAAATGAAAGCAACTTGGGAAAAAATAGACAAGAACATCGTGTCGATCGACGTGGAGGTTGAAGCGGAGAAAGTCACTGTCGCTCTTGATCAAGCATTTAAGAAAGTCGTACAAAAAGTAAACGTACCTGGATTCCGTAAAGGTAAAGTGCCGCGCGGCATTTTCGAATCCCGTTTTGGAATTGAAAGCCTGTACCAGGATGCAATTGACATCCTGCTGCCTGACGCTTATTCCGAAGCAGTAAGCGAGCACAATCTTGAGCCGGTTGACCGTCCTGAGATTGATGTTGAGCAATTCGCTAAAGGCGAAACGTTCAAGTTCAAAGCAAAAGTTATCGTTAAGCCTGAAGTTACACTTGGCGAATACAAAGGCCTAGAAGTTGAAACAGCTGTTGCTGAAGTTACTGAAGAAGAAATTGCTGCTGAGCTAGAGCGTCTTCAACAACGTCATGCTGAGCTTTCCGTCGTTGAAGAAGGCGCTGCACAGAATGGCGATATCACTGTCATCGATTTCGACGGCTATGTAGACGGCGAAGCATTCGAAGGCGGAGCAGGCGAGCGTTATTCGCTTGAGCTGGGTTCGAATTCCTTTATCCCAGGCTTCGAAGAGCAAGTTGTAGGCATGCAAATCGGCGATTTCAAGGAAGTTGATGTAACATTCCCTGAGACATACCACGCAGAGCACCTTGCAGGCAAGCCAGCGGTGTTCAAAGTGAAGCTTCACGAAATCAAACGCAAAAGCCTTCCAGCTCTAGACGATGAGTTTGCTAAAGATGTCAGCGAATTCGATACGCTTGAAGAGTACAAGCAGGATCTTGTAATCAAGCTTCAAGAGCGTAAAACCCAAGAAGGCGAGCAAGCTCGCGAAGTTGCCGTTGTAGATAAAGCAACTGCAGCTGCAGAAGTTGAAATTCCTGAGCCGATGATCGTTTCCGAAACGGACTACATGATCAAGGATTTCGAAAACCGTCTCAAAATGCAAGGCATGAACATGGATCTGTACTTCCAGTTCTCAGGCCAAAATGAATCCGTGCTTCGCGAGCAAATGCGTTCAGACGCTGAGAAACGCGTTCTAAACAATCTTGTGCTTGACGCGATTGCCAAAGCAGAAGGTATTGCAGCTAACGATGAGGATTTGAATGAAGAGCTAGAGAAGCTATCCAAATCGTACAACCGTCCTTCTGAAGAGCTTCGTGAAATCTTCTCGAAAAACGGCAACCTTAACAGCCTTCAAGAAGATATTGCGCTTCGCAAAACAATCAAGTTCTTGCTTGAAAACAGCAAAGCTGTTTAATAAGCCACATACGCATAACTGAATAAAAAGCTTCACTCAGGATAAGGCACGTCATTGGTACGTGCCTTATTTTGACCCTACATATGAAATTGTGCTTGCTCTGGAGGTTAATCTCCGTACATATCGAACGGACGTCGTCGTATAATGTATAAGTGGAAAAATGACATCATTACGACTACGTGTTACAATAAGTAAGTAACCTAAGTCATAAACGAAAAGAGGTTGGTCGCATGAATCTGGTACCGATCGTAGTCGAACAAACGAATCGCGGGGAGCGTTCTTACGATATTTACTCCCGCCTACTGAAGGACCGCATTATTTTCCTTGGGAGCGCAATCGATGATGATGTTGCAAACTCTATCATTGCACAGCTGCTGTTTCTGGCGGCCGACGACCCAGAGAAAGACATACATCTGTACATTAACTCTCCTGGCGGCTCCGTGACTGCGGGAATGGGTATTTTTGATACGATGCAATATATCAAGCCTGAGGTGTCCACCATTTGTATGGGGATGGCAGCCAGCATGGGGTCGCTTCTGCTTACTGCGGGAGCTAAAGGCAAGCGCTTTGCGCTTCCTAATGCTGAAGTAATGATTCACCAACCGCTCGGCGGCGTACGCGGCCAGGCTTCGGATATTAAAATTCATGCGGATTGGATTTTGAAAACGAAGCAGAAGCTAAACCAAATTTATGTAGATCGCACCGGACAGCCATATGAGAAAATCGACCGCGATACCGACCGTGACAATTTCATGAGCGCGGAAGAGGCTCTTGCCTACGGTTTGATTGACAAGGTGATTACAGCACCGGTATCGACGATTTAATCGAAGGGGTGATTACATGTTTAAATTCAACGACGAAAAAGGCCAGTTGAAATGTTCATTCTGCGGCAAATCGCAGGATCAAGTACGTAAATTGGTTGCCGGTCCCGGCGTCTATATATGCGACGAGTGTATCGAGCTGTGCACTGAAATTGTTGAGGAAGAACTCGGCAATGAGGAAGAGCTTGATCTTAAGGATATTCCGAAACCGAAAGATATCCGGGCCATCCTGGACTCTTATGTCATCGGTCAAGAGTTTGCGAAAAAATCGTTGTCTGTAGCGGTTTACAACCATTACAAACGGATTAATTCCGGCAGCAAGATCGAAGACGTCGAGCTGCAAAAAAGTAATATTTTGCTGTTAGGACCTACGGGCTCTGGTAAAACGTTGCTTGCGCAAACAATGGCGAAAATTTTGAATGTTCCATTTGCGATTGCGGACGCAACCTCGCTTACAGAAGCAGGTTATGTCGGTGAGGACGTTGAGAATATATTGCTCAAGCTCATTCAGGCTGCGGATTACGATGTGGAGAAAGCGGAACGCGGCATTATCTACATCGATGAGATTGATAAAGTAGCCCGCAAATCAGAGAACCCGTCGATTACACGTGACGTATCTGGTGAAGGCGTACAGCAAGCTCTCCTCAAAATTTTGGAAGGCACGGTTGCATCTGTACCGCCGCAAGGCGGGCGCAAGCATCCGCATCAAGAATTTATTCAAATCGATACAACGAACATTTTGTTCATTTGCGGCGGCGCGTTTGACGGCCTTGAGTCATTGATCAAACGTCGTATCGGTAAGAAAGTGATCGGCTTCAGCTCGACTGGCGAGCTGCAGAAGGATCTGAAGGCGGGCGAATACTTAACGATGGTATTGCCGGAGGATTTGCTGAAATTCGGTCTTATTCCGGAGTTTGTAGGTCGGTTGCCGATCATTTCCACGCTTGAGCCGCTTGATGAGCCTGCACTTGTTCGGATTTTGTCCGAACCAAAGAATGCGCTTGTGAAGCAGTATCAGAAGCTTCTTGAAATGGATAATGTGAAGCTTGATTTCGAACCTGCTGCGCTTGATGCCATTGCAAAGGAAGCAATCAAACGCAACACCGGAGCTCGTGGCTTGCGCGCCATTATCGAGAGCATCATGCTTGAAGTCATGTATGAAGTGCCTTCGCGTGATGATCTGAGTACCTGTCTGATCACGGAGCAAACGGTGCAAGAAAAAATTATGCCGGAGCTCACTGCTAAGAAAAGCAAGAAGAAGGAAGAGAGCGCGTAAGCTAGCGTTCAAATAGATGGGCTGTGAGTTTGGGCGATTTGCTTGGCTCGCAGTCCAACTGCGTAGCGTGCTTTTGTCGCCAATGACGGCTTTGCCGATTACGCTTGACTACCGTCATTGTTTCCACCCAGCCGTGCGGCTTCATTGCCGCCAGTCAAAGGGTGGACTTTGACGTTCATGGGAGAGATTAGCTTATGTATTTGCGTCAGGATACAGTGGCGGTTAAAGTCGGTAATCTAACGATTGGCGGCAGTAACGAAGTCATTATTCAAAGTATGTGTACAACGAAGACAGCTGACGTCGAAGCGACTGTCGCGGAGATTTTGGGACTGGAAGAGGCGGGCTGTCAGCTTGTCCGAGTTACGGTCAATAACAAAGAAGCAGCTGAAGCAATCAAGGAAATCAAAAAACGCATTCATATTCCTCTTGTAGCAGATATTCATTTCGATTACCGTTTGGCATTGCTTGCTATCGAGAACGGCATAGATAAGGTTCGGATCAATCCGGGCAATATCGGCCGTCGTGAGCGCGTGGAAGCAGTCGTGAAGGCATGTAAAGAGAAAGGAATACCGATCCGAATCGGCGTTAATGCCGGTTCATTGGAGAACCATCTCCTTGAGAAATACGGTTATCCTACGCCGGAAGCGATGGTAGAGAGTGCGCTTTTCCATATCGGAATTTTGGAAGAGCTAGATTTCCACGATATTATCGTTTCACTCAAAGCTTCCGATGTGCCGATGGCTATCGCAGCTTACTCTATGGCTGCAAAAGTGATCAAATATCCGCTTCATCTTGGCATTACAGAGGCGGGCACGCTGCACACGGGGACGATTAAGAGCTCGGCAGGCATTGGTGCGTTACTGGCGCTTGGCATCGGCAACACGCTGAGAATCAGTCTGAGCGCGGATACGGTTGAAGAAGTTAAGGTAGCTCGGGAGCTGCTCAAAACTTTTGGGCTTATAACGAATGCGGCAACGCTGGTATCTTGTCCGACCTGTGGTCGCCTTGATATCGATTTATTCTCTATTGCCAATGAAGTGGAAGAATATATTTCCAAAATCAAGGTGCCGATCAAAGTATCCGTGCTTGGCTGTGCGGTAAACGGCCCAGGCGAAGCGCGGGAAGCCGATATCGGTATCGCAGGCGCTAGAGGCGAGGGCATGCTGTTCCGTTACGGAGAGCTTATTCGCAAGGTGCCTGAAGCTGAATTGCTAGCCGAGCTGAAGAAGGAAATCGACGAGATTGTGCGCGTGTTCGAAGCTACCGGAGAAATTCCTGGCCGGAAACACCATGCGCCAGCATAAATGAAAAATAGGCTTATTGCATCCAACTTGGATGCGGTAAGCCTATTTTTTATTTGCAGTGAACACAGTTACTTTTGCCAAGGGTGCATAATTTACGGGATTGAAGGAAAAATATTGATTACATCTCAGAAATAAAGGCGGGGAGAATTTGGAGCGGATTAGTCTCAATCAGCTTGGATCCATGATCGTATTGTTTCTGATCGGCAGCTCCTCGTTGTTTTTGCTCGCTAGTGATGCTTCCAAGGACGCTTGGCTTGCTGTAATCGTTGGAATGCTCTGCGGCTTGCTCATATTATGGGGCGTTAATTTATCCTTGTACCGTTTGATGCCCCATAGAAATCTAATAGAAATCATATTCGAATTAATGGGAAAGCCTCTCGGTTATGTGGTTTCCATCATCTATGTTTTGTATTTCTGTTATAAGTCGATCCGGAACGTCAGAGAGTTCGGTGATTTGATCATTATGTATTTGCTTCCGCAAACCCCGTTGCCCGTACTCATACTCGTAGTCTGCCTATTGGCTACGTATACGGTGTTTCATGGCTTGGATGTTTTCTTCAGAATGGCCGAAGCGATTCTCCCCGTCGTTATCATTATTTATATTTTTTTGTTTTTACTAGTCGCGTGGTCAGGCCTGCTGCATGTTGAGAACGTAACCCCTGTGCTTGACGATGGATTCAAACCGGTATGGGAAGCTGCTGTGCCAGAGTTAATTTCATTTCCGTTCGGAGAGATCATTTTGTTTATGATGTTTTGGAAGTACACAGAGCATAGAGGAAATATGGTAAGCCTAGTCGTAAAATGTTTTTTGTTTTCTGGTTTGTTTATTACGTTTACGAATTTCTTTATTCTTGCGGGCTTAGGGAGCCTTGCCGGCAACGTAACGATTCCCTTAATGCAAATGACGAACTTGATCGATTTCGCTCAGTTTCTGGAGAGAATTGATCCGCTGGTAGCGCTCCTCCTGTTTACGGGCGTGTTTTTTAAACTAACCGCTTATTATTTCGGAGCAGTGCTGGCTATGAGACAGATGACGAATGCACCTAAGATTGCTGCCGTTCTGACTATTGGAGCAATCATCTATTTCGGTTCTTTTTTGTTCAGGAACTATATGGAGCAAGTGTGGTTCGGATTTCAATATAACGTAAAATATCATTTTCCCATCCTTCAAATATGGATACCCGTACTGTTGCTTGTGCTGGCCATCATCAAAAAGAGACGGAGTGAAAAGGTGCATGCGAAATGAGTGAGGAAAAAAAGGACGGAAATGTTAAGGATGAGAAGGACGTCAACGTTAAAGGTGGGAAAAAGGACGACAACGTTAAAAATGAAAAAAAGGACGACAATTCTAAAAATGATAAAAATCTAAAACAATTGTCGACCGAATTGGATCAGAATATCAAAATGGTTACCGACGAGCTAGGAACCCAGCCTGATATCATCATTAGGCATCTGCATATGTTCAAAAGCAGCAAAGCGGCCCTTCTGTACATAGCAGGCATGACAGATGTGAATGCGGTTAATCTGCTAGTGATGAGCATGATAGCCGAGCCCCCTCTGAGCAGCGGCTCCGAGCAGGAGGATTCCCCTTTCGATTGCGTGATGTACCGATCCCTGGCGGTAGGGGGCGTGCGTAAGCTTGATAGCATAAACGAAGTACTGCATGCGATGCTTGAAGGCAATTCGATTGTGTTCCTTGATGGATACAAGGATGCGATTGCGGCTTACACCTGCGGAGTGGAAAAACGATCTGTCGAGGAGCCGAGTACGCAAACTGTCGTTCGCGGTCCGAAGGAAGGCTTCACTGAAACGCTGCACATTAATACGGCGCTGATTCGCAATAAGATTAAATCGACGAATTTGAGTATGGAATACAAGATAATAGGGCATCAGACCCGTACTACGATTGCACTCGTCTTTATGAAAGGAATCGCTGACGATAAAGTCATCGAGGAAGTTCGCCGCAGATTGGATTTAATCGATACGGACAGCATTTTGGAGAGCGGGTATATCGAGGAGTTCATTCAAGACAAAACCTTTACACCTTTTCCGCTGCTGCAGAACTCCGAACGCCCTGATGCTGTAGCGGCAGGATTGCTTGAGGGGCAATTCGCGATTGTGGTAGACGGTACGCCGTTCGTGCTGCTTGCCCCCGTTACATTCGTTAAGTTTTTTCAATCGAGCGAGGATTATTATCAGCGTTATGATATTTCCACCTTCTTGCGGATCATTCGTTTCTTTTCTTTTTTTGCATCGATGCTGCTGCCATCCATTTATATTGCCATCACGACCTTTCACCAAGAAATGCTGCCAACCCAGCTGTTAATCAGTATTGCCGCTCAAAGGGAAGGGGTTCCATTCCCCGCTTTAATTGAAGCGATGATCATGGAGGTGACGTTCGAAATCTTGCGTGAGGCCGGCGTAAGAATGCCGCGCATCATTGGACCCGCGATATCGATCGTCGGCGCCCTTGTACTGGGCCAATCAGCTGTTCAGGCGGGGCTCGTATCGGCAGCGATGGTTATCGTCGTATCATTTACGGCAATTGCCAGCTTCGTTATTCCATCCGTCAACATGGGCACCGCTGCCCGTTTGATCCGTTTCCTGCTCATGATTCTTGCGGGCACTTTTGGTGTCTTCGGGATTTTGGCGGGGCTTATGATGATTTTGACCCATTTGTCGGCGCTGCGTTCGTTTGGCGTACCGTATCTGGCGCCGATTGCGCCGCTTGTGCCTGGCAACTTAAAGGATGTCTTTATACGGGTTCCGTGGTGGGCGATGAAGAAACGGCCGAGCCTCTATCAGAATCAGGCGGGAACCGTGCGTCAGAGCACGCCTAGCAGCCTTACGGAAACAGATGATGAGCATACTCAGAAAGAGGGCGAACAGCAGTGAAGCAGCGTATAACGACCTTGCAGGCGATCGTTATTATCGTGATCGCAATCGTTCCCAGCTCTTTGTTCTACATACCAAGCTTTGTGATTCAAATTGCGAAACAGGACGGCTGGATTTCGGTACTGCTAGCTCTGGCTGTTTCACTGCTGCTTGCGGTTGTGATCGGACATGTATGTATGGAAGGGAATCGGAAGCCGCTGCTTGAATGGCTCCAAAGCCGTTTTGGTAAATTAATTTCCACGGGGCTAGGGTTAATTCTATGCGTGTATTATTTTGTCGCTTCGGCCGTTATAGTCAGGCAATTCACCAATTTCATGTCCGAGCAAGCGCTTATGAATACACCAATGGCCATGCTGGCCGGAATCATTGTGCTTGTTTCCGTATATATCGCATCACAAGGAATCGAATCATTATCGCGCGTCATTTTTGTCGTTTTTCTATTTTTTATGTTTTCTGTAGGCTTAAATATTATTTTGATATGGGGACAGTTCGATTTCAATCAATTCCTGCCGATTTTTGAGAGTCCCCCAGCAGACCATATGGAAGCGATGCTGATGCCACTCGGCTGCCTCTCAGAGATTGCTGTATTGCTGCTGCTTGTGCCTTACTTGGAAACACCGACCTCAAGCATTAAAGTGGCGATTTGGGGGACCGTTATATCCGGTACGATATTTGTTTGTGTCTCGATGGTCACGATAGCCGTGTTTGGAACCAAGATCATAGGTGCAATTTCGTATCCAGCTTTTGCGGCTATCGGGACGGTAGAAATTGGGCATTTCATTGAACGGGTTGACGTGTTACTTATTTCGGCATGGACGGCCTCCATGTTTGCTCAGGTGTCCATCTTTACGTTCGGTTTTTTTCAGCTCACGGAACAAACCTTTAAGCTCACGCCCCATTTCAGCCATTATGCAGCAGGAGGCGTATTGATTCTTGCTACTGCCTTGTTTGCCTGGCCAAGCAATGTGGTCGTAGCCGAGTTCAGCTATACGACGCTGACCCTCTACTTTTTGCTCAACAATTACGCTATTTGCATGCTGGTTTGGTTCGGTCTGCATTTGACGAAACATAAGGCGACGCCGTCTGTGGAGGGCCTATGAGAAGAGTCCGAATTTGGAGTGTTGCAGCGGTATATTTCCTTTGCGCCCTTCTACTAGCAGGCTGCTGGAACCGAATCGAGCTCAACGAGCTTGCCATAACGTCGGCTACCTCGGTTGATAGGAAAGGGGAGGATTGGCTCATTTCCTTTCAAGTCGTCATCCCGTCTTCTATCTCATCGGGCATCGGTATAACGGGGGGAGGAGCAGGGGCGCCAGTTAATGTTTATTCGACCACGGGGAAAACGATTAGGGAGGCAAATGCGCGAAGTTTTTTTGAAAGTCCTCGCAAGCTTTATTTTGCACATAACCG
The DNA here is from genome assembly GCF_014192395.1 of Paenibacillus endophyticus. GTDB lineage: Bacteria > Bacillota > Bacilli > Paenibacillales > Paenibacillaceae > Pristimantibacillus > Pristimantibacillus endophyticus. Next base: position 214,586 of record NZ_JACHXW010000001.1, read on the forward strand.
GGTCTTGATCGTCAGCGAAGAGACGGCACGCCGGGGGCTGAATCCGGTATTAGACGTCTATTTGAGAAACACAGACGCGCGTGAAACCGTTGATGTGCTTATCGCCCCAGGCAGCGCGCGCAGAATCCTAGAGCAAATGATGCAGATCTCCAAAATTTCTGGAGACGGCATTAGGGAGATCAATCACTTGGAGTCAAAATTCACGTCTGTTTTGCCTGAGGTTAAGCTGTATCAGCTGGCAATGGATCTGGCTAGCGATTCAGGAAGCGCGCTGCTTCCCGAGGTTTTCGTAGCAGGGAAATCGGATGCCTCCTCGCTTAAAGTTTTTGAAAGCACAACCCTGCCAGCCAAGATCAAGTTAGGCAGAGTAGCCGTTATTAAAAAGGATAAAATGGTTGGTTGGCTCTCGCGTAAGGAGTCGCTTGGCGTAGCGTTTCTACGCAATGACGTCAAGAATACGATGCTGACTTTTGCTTGTCCGAATGAGGAAAACAAGTATTTGACTTTGCAAATTTCAGATTCTTCAACGGCGCTTCAGCCTTCTTTGGATGAAGGAAAGATGACGGTGAAAGCCCGCATTAAAGGAAAAGCTGTGCTTTCCCAATCCGACTGCTCGTCCATGGATTTGTATAAGCCTGAGATAGTTGATGAATTGGAAACCGCGGCGGAGAAAGATTTGCAAAGGTTCACGAATGCGGGATGGAAAGCGGCTCAGCGCTTGCAAACCGATGCAGTGGGTTTTGCCGATATGGCGCATAGAAAGTACCGCAAGCAGTGGCGAGAATGGAAGAAGGATTGGGATCATTATTTCTCTACGATTAAACTCGAGGTGTCGGCTGAAATTACGATTACGAATGTAGGACTCAGCAATCAGCCGATTAACGTCAACAAACTAAGAGAGGGCAAAAAATAAGGAGATTGAGCAATGAGTTATATAACCATATGGTTTGTTTTGATGCTTGCTGTTGTTATGGGAATAGGGTACAAGCTATTGATAAAAAAAGGACTGTACCGCAACTTTATTGTCTATTCGGTCATGCTGCTATGGACGGCTTATCTCCTTGGCTCGAAGTGGTATGACTGGCCAGCCGTTACAGTCATTTCGCCAATCACGCTATTCATTGCCCCGCTCAAGCGTTTCATGAACATCATGACCTGGATGGGGTGAGGGGCGCTCGTTGTAAAATTAACGGAAATTAACGGTTATTACCACATCGTAGGGGCAATACTATCCATTACGAGTGAAAATACGGAAAGCATGCTCATCTGGCAACGAAGAAGGTGCTTCTTAAAAAATGTTTGAAAAATAATAATGGAAAAATTAACAATATTTCCATATAAATTCCCGGATATGTGCGGGCCTGGCCACATACCCACAACTACACGGTTACGACCGTTTACGCATGAAATAGAAGCATGGAGGAAAAGCACCTCCATGAGCCTTCGATTTCTACGCGAAACGAGTCTTCACTATTACACGGTTACGACCGTTTACGCTTGAAAGGAGCGGAATGTTATGAGTTTAAGTGTTGTGTTGATGTTGATCCAAGTTTTTTTTGCCGTTGTAATCGGCTTGTATTTCTGGAATTTGCTGCGCAATCAGAAGACGAACCGCTCTGCGGTCGATCGGGAGTCGCGGAAAGAAATGGACAAGCTCCGGAAGCTGAGAAGCGTGTCCCTAACGAAGCCGCTTGCGGAGAAAACAAGACCGCAGGCCATGCAGGATATCGTCGGCCAGCGAGATGGACTGCGTGCGCTCAAGGCAGCTTTATGCAGCGCTAATCCGCAGCATGTGATCATCTATGGCCCGCCAGGCGTCGGTAAAACCGCTGCTGCGCGCGTCGTGTTGGAGGAAGCGAAAAAGAATCCATCCTCGCCTTTTTTGCCGGAAGCAAAGTTTACGGAAATCGATGCGACTACAGCCCGCTTTGACGAGCGCGGAATTGCTGATCCGTTGATCGGTTCGGTCCACGATCCGATTTATCAAGGCGCTGGCGCCATGGGTGTAGCCGGTATCCCGCAGCCGAAGCCTGGTGCAGTGACGAAAGCGCATGGCGGCATATTGTTTATTGACGAAATAGGTGAATTGCATCCGGTACAGATGAATAAATTGTTAAAAGTGCTGGAGGACCGCAAGGTTTTTCTGGAGAGCGCCTACTACAATTCCGAAGATTCCAACATCCCGGTGTACATCCATGATATATTCCAAAACGGACTGCCGGCAGATTTCAGGCTTGTCGGCGCGACAACGCGTTCGCCGCAGGAAATTCCGCCAGCTATCCGTTCCCGCTGCATGGAGGTGTTTTTTCGCCCGCTGCTTGCAGAAGAAATTGGGCTTGTTGCCGAAAATGCAGTAAGAAAAATTGGCTTTGCGCCTTGCCCTGAAGCTATTGATGTTGTCAAGCGTTATGCGACGAACGGCCGTGAAGCGGTTAACGTCATTCAATTGGCCGCTGGCGTGGCGTTGTCTGAGAAACGGGACAGTATTGCTGCCGGAGATATTGAGTGGGTAGTGAACAGCAGTCAAATTCCTCCGCGCCCCGACCGCAAAGTGCCGGATGCGCCTCAGGTTGGCTTCGTGAACGGTCTTGCCGTGTACGGTCCGAACATGGGGACATTGCTTGAAATCGAAGTGAGCGCAATTCCGGCGGCTGCTTCCAAAGGTCAGTTCACAATTACTGGCGTCGTGGATGAGGAAGAGCTCGGCGGCGGGTCTCGAACGCTGAGAAGAAAGAGCATGGCGAAGGGATCGGTCGAAAATGTGCTTACCGTCTTGCGGCGCATAGGTCTGAATCCGCAGGATTTCGATCTGCACATTAACTTCCCAGGCGGCACTCCGATCGATGGGCCTTCCGCAGGCATTGCTATGGCGACGGCCATCACATCGGCAATAAAAGGGATACCCATCGACAATAAGCTGGCTATGACCGGCGAGGTTGGCATTCACGGCAATGTGAAGCCGGTCGGCGGCGTACTGGCCAAGGTTGAGGCTGCTTTTCAAGCAGGAGCGAATACGGTCATCATTCCAAGAGAAAATTGGCAGGCGATTTTCGCAGACCTGGAAGGTCTTAAGGTGATACCAGTCGAAAAGGTAGAAGAAGTATTCAAGTATGTATTTCCTGGTGCGGAGAATTCCTCTGTACGGGTGGAAGCTCCGTTTGGAACCGATCTTTTTATCGCTTCCGCCGTTCCTTATTTGCAGGCTGATTCCGTAGAATGATAAACTAGGATAGACGTTAACAATTGGAGGTGCTGGTGTGGGACCTAGTAAAACGAAAGGCCGTCGGCTGCCCTTGCTTCCGCTGAGAGGGCTACTCGTTTATCCCAGCATGGTGCTTCACCTTGATGTGGGTAGGGACAAATCGGTGCGGGCGCTTGAGCGCTCGATGGTCGAAGATCATATGATATTGCTTTGTTCACAGTCTGAAGTGAACATCGAGGAGCCGACGGAGGAAGATATTTATAAAGTCGGCACCATTGCAAAGGTAAGGCAAATGCTGAAGCTGCCGAACGGCACGATCCGCGTATTGGTGGAGGGCGTGTCGCGCGCTGAGATTTTGGACTATTTGCCGAATGATGAATTTTATGAAGTGTCCGTGAAAGAATTGCCGGAGCAGGAGACGGATGATCCCGAGGTTGATGCGCTTATGCGTTCCGTGCTGAACCAATTCGAGCATTACATCTCTTTATCGAAAAAGGTTACGCCTGAGACCTATGCGGCCGTATCCGATATTGATGATCCAGGCCGGCTTGCGGATGTGATCACAAGCCATTTGTCGCTCAAAATCAAGGATAAGCAGGATATTCTTGAAACGGTTGATGTAGGAGAGCGTCTAGAGAAGCTGCTAGATATTCTCAATAACGAGCGCGAGGTGCTTGAGCTCGAGCGTAAAATCAACCAACGCGTCAAGAAGCAAATGGAAAAAACGCAAAAGGAATATTATTTGCGTGAACAGATGAAAGCGATCCAGAAGGAGCTTGGCGAGAAAGAAGGCCGCGCAGGCGAGGTAGAGGAGCTGCGCTCACAGCTCGCGGAAGCAGGGGTACCGGAGCAGGTTAAAGAGAAAATCGAGAAGGAAATCGATCGTCTCGAGAAAATGCCGTCTACCTCTGCCGAAGGCGGCGTCATTCGCAATTATATCGATTGGCTTCTTTCCCTGCCGTGGAACAAGACAACGGATGATGATTTAAGCTTGAGCAAGGCCGAAGCGATTCTTAATGATGATCATTACGGATTAGAGAAGCCAAAGGAACGGGTGCTCGAATATTTGGCTGTTCAGCAGCTTGTAAAGCAGCTGAAGGGACCGATCCTTTGTCTAGTAGGTCCTCCGGGTGTCGGCAAGACATCGCTTGCTCGCTCGATCGCCAAGTCGCTTGGCCGTAAGTTCGTGCGCATTTCGCTCGGCGGCGTGCGCGATGAGGCTGAGATCCGCGGACATCGCCGCACCTACGTTGGAGCGATGCCTGGCCGCATTATTCAAGGCATGAAAACCGCTGGCTCGTTGAACCCGGTGTTTTTGCTTGACGAGATCGACAAGATGGCGATGGATTTCCGCGGAGATCCCGCATCTGCGCTCTTGGAGGTACTCGATCCCGAGCAGAACAACACATTCAGTGACCATTACGTTGAAGTGCCGTTTAATTTATCCAACGTGATGTTCGTTACGACTGCCAATGCGCTTCATAATATTCCGCGTCCGCTGCTTGACCGTATGGAGGTCCTGTATATTCCCGGTTACACGGAGCTTGAGAAGCTGCAAATCGGTACCCGTTACTTGCTGCCGAAGCAGAAGAAAGAGCATGGGCTGACGGAAGAGCATTTGGTTATTAAAGAAGAGGTGCTGCTGCAACTCGTTCGGGAATATACGCGCGAATCAGGCGTCCGTAATTTGGAGCAGCAAATCGCAGCCGTGTGCCGGAAAGCAGCCAAGCATTTCGTTTCCCAGGAGCAAACTGAAATCTTGGAGCCGCTTGAGCTGACGAGCGAGCTCCTTAAGGAATGGCTTGGGCCATCTAAGTTCCGCTATGGTCTTGCCGAGAGCGAGAATCAAATCGGCGCGGTGACCGGTTTGGCTTGGACGGAGGTTGGCGGAGATACGCTTGTAATTGAAGTTAGCGTAATGCCTGGTAGCGGAAAGCTAACGTTAACTGGTAAACTAGGTGATGTCATGAAAGAATCGGCCCAAGCTGCGTTCAGCTATACCCGCTCGAAAGCGATCGAGCTTGGCATTGATCCATCCTTCCATGAGAAAAACGATATTCATATTCATATTCCAGAGGGCGCTATTCCAAAGGATGGCCCATCTGCGGGCATTACCATTGCAACAGCTCTTATTTCAGCACTAACGAACCGTTACGTGAACAAGGAAGTAGCGATGACGGGTGAAATAACGCTCAGAGGCCGTGTGCTGCCGATCGGCGGCTTGAAAGAGAAATCGCTAGCCGCGCATCGGGCAGGAATTCGCACGATACTGTTGCCGAAAGAAAATGAACGGGATCTAAGGGATATTCCCGACAGCGTACGTCATGATATGCAATTTTTTCCTGTCAGTCATATGGATGAAGTGCTGCAGCATGCGTTGCTTCCGGTTCAAACGGAGGAGAAGGCAGGTACATCGATTTTATGAAAATTACACAAGCAGAGTTCGTCATTAGTGCAGTAAAGCCACACCAATATCCAGAAGACGCCTTGCCAGAGATTGCTCTGGCAGGGCGTTCGAATGTAGGAAAATCTTCATTGATCAACAAGCTTATTTTACGCAAAAACTTAGCAAGAACGAGCTCGCAGCCGGGGAAAACGCAGCAGCTTAACTATTACCGGGTTAATGATCAGGTTTATTTGGTCGATTTTCCGGGTTATGGCTATGCAAAGGTTTCAAAGACGCAGCGCGTGCTGTTTGGCGAAATGATTGAGCGGTATCTTCAAGGCCGGGAGCCGCTTAAGCTGCAGCTTCTGATCATTGATATCCGCCATGAGCCGTCGGAGCAGGATCAGCAGATGTACAAATGGCTGAAGCACTACGAAATTCCGACCTGTGTCGTCGTGACGAAAGCGGACAAGATTCCGAAGTCGAAATGGGACAAGCATATCAAAATGGTCAAAAAAACGCTTGAAGTGGATCCGCGCGATTCCGTTGTTTTATTTTCGTCGGAATTGGGTATTGGAAGAGAGCAGCTTTGGGATATTATTAACGAAGCGATTGCTACATGAGGTAGCAAGAGCAGCAAGTTCTTATATAAAGCAGAGGATACAGTGAAAAAGTCGGCATTACTCGTGAATTCTACCGTTATATTGTGGAATATGCGAGAATATCGGGGATGAGCAGCAGGAATAAAATGTTGGGATCACGTATAATATACTTAAGCAACGAGACCAGAGTTATAAGTCCAAAGCGTGCAAGTTCAAAGAATTGAGGAGATTTTTATGGCTAAGCGGCTAGCCACAGAGTATGTAAATGCCAAACTGCAATTGACGAATGAAGAGATGGCTGAGTTTATCCGATTATTTGAAGAGCAGCAAATTCACCTTCAGGTGCTGGTGCTCGACAATGGGAATCAAGAGCTCGTTCTCGAAGACGTAGCAGGGAGGGAAGAAGTCCGACTGACCTTTGAACGTCAACAAGACTATTATGTATGCGTACTATCCTGCCGTCTTGTGCAACCGAGGCTGACCAATGCCATGCGAAAGGCACTGTCTGCTTTCCGCGGCAATGCGATCGTCAACCGAATCTATAGTCATTATACGATGATCTATCATTATAAGAATGGTTCTGTTCACCAAATTGTCGAAAGCTCCAAAACGGGAGAGCGAGTCGTATTCGAATTCAAGGATACGTTAGGTCAATTGGAGCGAGTATTCCGCAGTCGACTTATCGAGCGCGAGATCGGCTTGTTAAACAGCGCTGTCAATGAGCTGCTTGACCTTCGCAACCAAACGAAGGAAGCCGGAGAAATTCGCAAGATCGATGAACGCCTTACAGATTTGACGCGCAAGCTGTTCATTCTTGAGGCGTAAGTTGAATACAAAAGCTAAATGAAGGAGTCGCTGCTGCGGCTTCTTTTTTTATTTGTTAATATTTTATTTACCGTAAAGTGCAACTTTTTAGTTGGATTTTCAGTTAGTAGCAGGGTAGGGAAAACAAATGACGCCTCAAAATCAGACAGCATATAGGAGATGAACAACGATGAATCAAACGAAGCGGTTCAAACAATTCGCAATCGGCATATCGTTTGCGATTGCTTTATCATTGACGGCATGCAGCAGCGATGCCAATACGAATTCGACGCCGCCGCCGGCAACGGAGATGCCAAGCGAGCAGCCTAACAACAATGCGACGCCTGAGCCGAGCGCAGAGCCTTCTTTGGAGCCCTCGAAGGAACCAGAGCAGTCCGGCGATAATCATGGCGATTCGGCCGAAAGCGGCAGTGAGGTTGGCGAATTGATCGGATCGATCTATGACCTAGCCAAGGAAGGCAAGGTTGAGGGAAGCGATTATGCGGCTCATGATGCTCTATTTGATGAGATCGAGAAGGCTTGGGGCAAGCCTGATTCGAATGAATCAGCGGGTAAAGGCATCTATGCGACCTATAAGGACAAAGGTGTTACGTTCGGATATAACAAAGGCATGGTCGTGTTTGATGTAAGGTCTTATTCGCCTAAGCTGAAGCAGATCTCCTTGAAGGATCTTGAAGTTGCGCTGGGAACGTCAGAAGAGAAGACGGTCAGCGGCTCTGATACGATCTATACGTATGAGGTCAATCAACAATATCAATTGAAGTTCGCCATTACGAAGTCATCCGGCAAGGTTGATCATATTTCGGTCTATAGCGAAGGGGATACGAAAAATAATATGGCGGGGTAATCCACATACCGTTGCGGGACTAGTTCAGGCGTCATACATTGAGAACGGGGTAGACTCAGAGTGGCGCTTCGGGGGTTCCCGAAAAAAAACTATTGCATTTATCTCGGATAGATGTTATTTTTATTCTCGTTGAAAAGATTGTTGAAGATAATAATAGGAACCAGGATTCACTCAGGACATAGTTATGTTGCGAGAGATTAATCCCTCGAGAAGTGAATGACGTAGGTCCTAGCGGATGAAATTTTTCAAACATTTTATTCCTAGGAAGGGGGAACCGGAAGATGGAATACTCAACTTTCGGAAGACACGTTGCTGTTGATACTTGGGGTGTAGACTTTGATCTACTTAACAGCGCAGAATTTTTGCAATCACACATGGTAGAGGCTGCTGAAGCATGTGGTGCTACTGTATTGTCGGTTCAAGCAAAACAATTCGATCCTCAAGGCGCAACTGTACTCGTGCTGTTGTCGGAGAGTCACCTCTCGATTCATACGTATCCAGAGAGAGGCTTTGCTGCATTAGACTGTTATACCTGCGGTGAAACTGTAGATCCTCAGCTTGCGATCGACTACATGCTCGCTGTATTGAAGCCAAAAGCGACTTATGCGAAAAAGCTTGTGCGCGGTATGGGCGAACTGCAAGTGGAAGAGCCACAAATGAAACAAACTGAGCTCGTTTAAGAGCTTTAAAACTTATTAATCATAGCGAGATAACCATGGAGAATATCCATGGTTATTTCTTTGTATGAATAGGGAATAATGAGTCTGTAGTTTTCAAATATTATTCATAAATGAACATTATCTGAATAACGAACTATGCTATAATTAGCGATAACATCAGTGGCTTATACGCACAAGAGAAGGAGGCAGGAGACCGCGCATGCACATTATCGCAGTAGGACTGAATTACAGAACAGCTCCCGTGGAAGTAAGAGAGCAATTTGCATTTGCGGAACGGGATTTACCCGAAGCAGTATCCCAGCTTATTCAGACACAAAGCATAATGGAATGTGTCATAGTAGCGACCTGCAACCGTACGGAGCTTTATGCGGTAGTAGATAGGCATCATCTATGCGGGCATTACATTCGCAGCTTTATGGAGAAGTGGTTCAAGCTTCCGAGGGAGCATTTCACTAACCATTTATATATGTATGAAGACGAGAAAGCGATCGACCATCTGTTTCGTGTGACTAGCGGTTTGGACTCCATGGTAATCGGCGAGACTCAAATTCTGGGACAAGTAAAGAATGCATTCTTGCTTGCGCAGCAGCAGAAGACGACGGGAACCGTGTTTAATATGTTGTTTAAGCAAGCGGTGACGATGGCGAAGCGGGCCCATTCGGAAACGTCAATCGGCGAATCGGCGGTATCTGTCAGCTATGCGGCGGTGGAGCTAGGCAAGCGGATTTTCGGTCAATTCAACAAAAAGACGGTTATGGTCGTCGGTGCCGGCGAAACGGGCGAGCTTACCGCTAAGCATTTGTACGCGAACGGTGCCGAGCGAGTCGTCGTTGTAAACCGGACGTATGAGAGAGCGACGCAGCTGGCGGATAAGTTCAACGGCGTTGCTTGGTCTATGGAGGAAGCCGCAGAGAGGCTGCATGAAGCGGATATTATTATCAGCTCAACCGGCTCTGACGGTTACGTTCTGACACGGCAGCAGGTTGCAACTGCTATGCAGCGCAGGAAGTCGAAACCTCTCTTTATGATCGATATTGCGGTTCCGCGCGACCTGGATCCTTCGATTGCGGCGGTAGAGAACGTCTTTCTGTATGATATCGATGATCTGGAAGGTATCGTGGAGAGCAACCTGGAGCATCGGCGTCAGGAGGCGGCGAAGATCGAAGCCATGATAACAGAGGAAATCGAGTTGTTCGAGCAATGGTACAAAACGTTAGGCGTCGTTCCGTTAATCCGTTCTTTGCAAACGAAGGCGGCTGGCATTCACGAGGAAACGATGAACAGCCTGACCAACAAGCTGCCAGATCTAGGCGAGCATGAGCTGAAGGTCATCCGTAAGCTTACGAAGAGCATCGTGAACCAAATGATGCAGGACCCGATTTTGCGCATCAAGGAAATGGCCGGCGAGAAACGTGCCGACGAGGCGATGGACATGTTCGTCAAATTGTTCGCACTGGAGAATGAGCTTGAAAAAACGCGTCAAGCCGAGCTTGAAGCGGCAACGGATACTGTCGCTGCAGCACAAAAGAAAAAGGTTCAACCCCATGCGGCTGCGGCAGTATTAGCACCTATTACAAGGTAGAGGGCTGCAAGGTGGAGGAACTATGGTGACGCAAAACTTTTTATATGATGCGATACTTTATATCTACGCCCTGAGCCTGCTGTTTTACTTCTCCGACTTTATGAATGCGAGTCAGAGAGCGAAACGGATGGGTACAGGGCTGCTTATTTTTGTTTGGGTATTACAGACAGGTTATTTAATATCCAGGGTCGTCATGCATCTTCAAATGACAACGGTCACGGCGTTTGAGTATTGGCTGGGGTTTTCTTGGCTTCTTGTTACGACGTCGATCGTGATCAATCGGTTTTTTAAAATTGATTTCATCGTATTTTTCGTCAACGTCGTTGGTTTTGCTGTGTTGGCATTGAATCTCTACAGCAATCCAGGCAGCGGAGGGTCGCTTGAGCTTTGGAAAACAACGAGAGAGCTTCTCTATATTCATATCAGCTTAGTATTGTGCGCGTATGCTGCTCTGACGATCGGTGCATTATTCGCAGGCATGTATTTATTTCTTCATAACCAATTGAAAAGAAAGCGTTGGACGAACTTTGTGCGCAGGCTGCCCAGTCTCGATCTGATGGAGCGTTATGGCGACCGTGCAGTCATAATTGGCGTTCCCTTGCTTGCCATGTCGCTTGCTATCGCTGTGACCTCATTGCTCGTCGAAGGACGAGCTGCGCTATTGCTCGATTGGAAGGTGCTTTCTTCCTTCGGAACATTAATCGTATATGGCATTTATGTTTATCAAAGAGCGATGCTGAAGCGGCCGGGACTTCAATTGGCCCGTTTGTACATTTTTGCTTTCGGCTTGCTGCTGTTGAATTTATTCTCCAATTATTTCTCTTCATTCCACTGACCGAACCTAAAATCAAGCGGCTAAGGAGGAGACTAACACCGATGAATGGATTTTATCCGGTGTTCCTGCAGCTTAAAGGCCGCCGCTGCTTGATAATCGGCGGCGGCAGGATTGCTGAGCGCAAGCTTCTAGGCTTATTAAATGCTGGAGCGGATGATGTTTGGATCATTAGTCCTGATGTAACGCCGCGAATTGCTGCTCTAGCAGCCGAAGGAACTATTCATTGCTGTTTGCGTGCCTATGAAGCAGGAGATCTCGAAGGAACCAGGCTGCTATTTGCGGCAACGAATGATAAACGTCTAAATACGGAAGCTGCCGCTGCAGCCGAACGTATGGGGATATGGGCAAATACGGCGGATGAGGCGGGCAAAGGCTCGTTTATATCTCCGTCTACACTGCGAAGAGGGGACTTGCTGTTTGCGGTTACGGCCTCAGGGGCAAGTCCCGCTTTGTCTCAGCATATTAAACAGGAGCTAGAGGCGTATTATGGAGCAGAGTACGAAGAAATAAGCACCGCGCTGAGGCGCTTGCGGGAACGAGTAGTCGGCGAGGTCGAGGATGAACAGAAAAGACAGAATATACTGAAGCTTGCGGCTGAAGATGCTGCCAGGTACAAAAGATACGATAGGAACATCGATGAATGGCTGATTAGCCTTCTTCATCGTACAGACAGGAGGCATACATAATGGAAGCAGGCAAGCAGGGAAAACGTGTCATCGTTGTAGGGACAAGGCAAAGCGCGCTGGCATTGACGCAAACCGGACAGGTCATTGACGAGCTGGCGCGGATCAGCGAGGAGCACGGCTTTGATTATACGTTTGAAGTGAAGAAGATCGTAACCAAGGGTGACCGGATTCTAGATGTAACGCTATCGAAGGTTGGCGGTAAAGGCTTATTCGTGAAAGAAATTGAACAAGCACTCGTTGACGGGGATATTGATTTGGCTGTACACAGCATGAAGGATATGCCGTATGAGCTGCCGGAAGGCTTGATGAACGGCGCGATTCCCAAGCGAGTAGATCCTAGAGACTGCTTGGTAACGCGTGAGGGTGGAGGTCTGGATGCATTGCCGCTGGGCGCTCGCGTAGGGACGAGCAGCTTGCGCCGCTCATGCCAGCTCAAGCATGCGAGACCTGATTTGCAATTGGAGTCCATTCGCGGCAATATCGACTCCCGCATTCGCAAGCTGGAGACGGAAGGTTTCGACGCGGTCGTTCTTGCTTCCGCTGGGCTGACACGCATGGGCTGGCAGGACCGTATTTCGGCGAATATACCGGTAGATGTATGCCTACCGGCAGTAGGGCAAGGTGCGCTTGGCATTGAATGCCGCGAGACGGATGCACAGATTCGTGAGCTGCTATCATTGCTCAATGATAACGAAACGGAACTGACAGTCAGGGCGGAACGCAGCTTTCTGGGCTCATTGAACGGCGGCTGCCAAGTTCCGATTGGCGCATATTGCATGAGGGGTGAAGAGCTGGAGGGCCAATCCGGGACCTATAATTTGATCATGACCGGTATGGTTGGCTCGCCTGATGGCGCTGTTTTGCTTAAAGAAGTAATGCAAGGATCTGACCCTGAGCAGCTCGGCAAGGACGTCGCTGCCGCACTCATTGCACGCGGTGCAGATCGTATATTAGCTGATATCGGGGGATGACGGAATTGGATAAGGGGAAGGTTTACTTGGTTGGTGCGGGACCGGGAGATCCCAAGCTGATCACAGTGCGCGGACTGCAATGCTTGAAGGAATGCGACGTGGTCGTTTACGACCGCTTGGCAAGCCCAAGATTGCTGCGCTACGTTAAGCCGGGCTCTGAGCGGATATACGTTGGTAAGCTGCCTGACCGCCACACCATGAAGCAAGAGGAAATCAATCAGCTGCTTGTGGACTTGGCGCTGGAGGGCAAGGTCGTAACGCGCCTTAAGGGCGGCGACCCAACCATATTCGGACGTGTCGGAGAAGAAGCAGAGCTGCTTTACGATAACGGAATCGAATTTGAAATCATCCCGGGCATCACCTCTGCGATTGCCGTGCCTGCTTATGCGGGCATTCCGGTTACCCATCGGGATTTCGCATCCTCCCTCTCCATCATTACGGGGCATGAAAGTCCGGACAAGCTTGATCGCTCCATTCATTGGGATAAAGTAACGAATGCAACCGGTACGCTTATTTTTCTGATGGGCGTAGCCAAGATTGGCTATATTGCCGATCAGCTTATAAAGCACGGCAAGCCCCCTGAAACGCCGGTAGCGCTCGTTCGCTGGGGGACGAGAGTGGAGCAGCGAACGGTGGTTGGCACGCTTGAGACGATCGAGGGGATCGTCAAAGCGGCCAACTTCCAGCCACCTGCCGTAATCGTAGTCGGCGAAGTTGTTTTGCAGCGGGAGAAGCTAAAGTGGTACGAGAACAAACCGTTGTTTGGCTTGCGAGTACTCGTCACGAGGGCAAGGTCGCAGGCAAGCGAACTTGCGGATCAGATTGAAACGCTGGGCGGCGAGCCTTGTGAGTTTCCCGTTATTGAGACAATCGAGCCTTCGTCTCCGGAAGCGGTTGAGGTGTTGCGCGATAAGCTGGAGCTTGCAGAGCAATATGATTGGTTGATGTTTACAAGCGTGAACGGCGTTAACTATTTTTTAAGCTGGCTTCGTAAATTCAGAATTGACATACGCAGGTTTTTTGGCGCCAAAATCGCAGCGGTAGGTCCGAAGACGGCAGCAGCGCTCGCTGAGCATGGGCTTATTGCAGAGGTGCTTCCAATGAAGTTTTACGCGGAAGGCCTGCTTGAACAGCTGAAGCCGCAGCTTAAGGCAGGCGAACGAGTACTGCTGCCGCGAGGCGATCTCGCTCGCGAAGTGCTGCCGCTGGAGCTGAAGGCAATGGGCCTTGTTCCGACAGAAATTGATGTTTACGAGACGGTTCTTGCTGAGCAGCAGGACGAGCTTGCGCTTGAGTGGATTCTGGAGAAGGAGATTCATATGATTACGTTCACGAGCTCATCGACCGTTACGAATCTGCTGGAGCTTCTGAAACGCAAAGGCGTTGCTGATCCGGTGGCGCTGCTTGCGGGCATTCCAATTGCAAGCATGGGACCGATCACGACCAAAACCGCGCTGGAAGCTGGTTTAGTCGTTACAATTGAGCCCGAAGCGGCCACGCTGGACGGCTTGCTTCAAGCAATCGTCCATTATCAGCAAAGCCAGCTAGCCGAAAAGGCAAGGGAGGAAATATAAATGTTACGTTTTCCAACAGTTAGAAACCGCAGATTGCGCAAATCGCAAGCGCTTAGAAATCTCGTTAGAGAAACGGCATTGAGCGTTCATGATTTCATATATCCGATTTTTGTAACGCACGGCACGAACATTAAGGAAGAGATTCCGTCCATGCCCGGTGTTTATCATCTTTCCATGGATCTATTGGAGGATGAAATTCGCGATGTCGTTGCCACTGGCATACAATCGGTATTGCTGTTTGGCTTGCCGGAGCATAAGGATGCTCTAGGCAGCTCGGCTTATGCTTCAGACGGGATTGTTCAACAAGCGATCCGTGCGGTAAAAGAATGGGCGCCGGAACTTGTTGTCGTTGCGGATACATGCTTGTGCCAATTTACCGATCATGGCCATTGCGGTATCGTCCATGTGCATGAAGAGTCTGGCATAGCGGAAGTCGATAATGATTCCTCCTTGGATCTGCTTGTACAGACAGCAGTATCCCAAGCGGATGCAGGCGCCGATATTATTGCGCCATCGAATATGATGGACGGCTTTGTGCTGGCGATTCGCCTTGGTCTTGATGACGCCGGCTTCAGCGATGTGCCAATTATGTCGTATTCCGTGAAGTTTTCGTCTGCGTATTATGGTCCGTTCCGTGATGCTGCCCATTCTGCTCCTCAATTCGGAGACCGAAAAACGTATCAAATGGATCCGGCAAATGGGCGCGAGGCGCTGCGTGAAGCGGAGACCGATATCGCGGAAGGCGCCGACATGCTCATGGTTAAGCCGGCTTTGGCTTATTTGGACATCGTGAGGCAGCTTAAGGATAAATATCACTTGCCTGTTGTCGCGTATAACGTAAGCGCGGAATATTCAATGGTCAAAGCGGCTGCAGCCAATGGCTGGATCGACGAGAAATCGATCGTGCTTGAGACGCTGCTTGGGATGAAGCGAGCAGGTGCGGATCTAATCATTACGTATCATGCAAAGGATGCGGCACGCTGGTTGAAGGGAGAGGTATAAGCAAATGAGTGAAAAGTCGAACCTAAGAAATGACTCGCGCTCGGTAGAGGCTTTCGCAAGAGCGAAGAAAGTCATTCCCGGAGGAGTGAACAGTCCCGTGCGGGCGTTCAAGTCGGTAGGCTTAAATCCTGTCTATATGGAACGCGGACAAGGAAGCCGCATTTATGATATCGACGGCAATAGCTATATTGATTATGTAGCATCATGGGGACCGCTCATTATGGGACATGCTCACCCTGAGGTCATTGAAGCGATTAAACGGACGGCGGAGAAGGGGACAAGCTTCGGCGCACCTACCGAGCTGGAGACGATTATGGCTGAGCTCGTTTGCGAACGGGTTCCTTCCGTTGATATCGTCCGGATGGTTAACTCCGGCACGGAAGCAACGATGAGTGCAATTAGACTTGCTCGGGGCTACACGAAGCGCAGCAAAATATTGAAATTCGAAGGTTCCTACCACGGTCATTCGGACAGCTTGCTAATCAAAGCCGGGTCAGGAGTTGCGACTCTTGGGCTGCCTGACAGTCCGGGAGTTCCGGAGCATGTCGCGTCCCACACGATTACCGTTCCATACAACGATATCGAATCGGTAAAGCTGGCTTTTGAAAAATTCGGTGAAGAGATTGCCTGCATTATCGTAGAACCCGTTGCCGGAAATATGGGCGTTGTCCCTCCGTTGCCAGGTTTTCTGCAGGGACTGCGCGACGTTACGAACCAATACGGCACCGTGCTTATTTTTGATGAGGTTATGACCGGTTTCCGCGTGGGCTACAGCTGTGCGCAGGGGCTTTATGATATTAAGCCTGATTTGACTTGCTTCGGTAAGGTCATCGGCGGTGGCTTGCCTGTTGGCGCATACGGCGGCAAACGTGAGCTAATGGAACTGATTGCGCCTAGTGGACCCATCTATCAAGCTGGTACGCTGTCTGGCAACCCGCTTGCGATGGCTGCAGGCCATGCGACGCTAAGCTTGCTGACACCGCAGGTTTATGAGCTGCTGGAGCGTCAAGCCGTCAGACTTCAGCTCGGCTTTGAATCGAATGCTCGCAAGCATGGCATTCCAAGCACAATCAATCGTGTGGGCTCCATGGTATGTCCGTTCTTCACCGAGACGACGGTTATCAACTTCGAGTCTGCCAAAACATCGGATCTGGAAAGATTCAAGGCTTATTTTGCTTCGATGCTAGATCTGGGCGTTAGCGTGGCTCCATCCCAATTCGAAGGCATGTTTGTATCCGCCGTTCATACCGATGAGGATATCGACGCTACGATCGAGGCGCATTATGTCGCATTAGGTCGTTTATAGGTTTATGAAGGTTTATGAATAGGAGGAACGGGAATGATTGGTGGTCATATTAAGAGAAACGGCAAGTGGCTGGAGCTGGATGATGCGGCTCTTCAAGCCATAGCCGCTGCTCCAGCCATTGATTCCCCTTCGGAGAAGAGTCCGGCGGCAACGCCGGAGCTGTCACAGCCACGGGCTGGCAGTCATCCGCACATCGTGCGGCAGTGGCTGCTGGCCCATTCCTTTTTTCCGCAGAAGTGGGTTAATCGGTTGTTTTCAGTAGGCGGGATTCGCTGGGAAGGCGATGTGCTTCAACTGCTCGCGTTCCCGCCGGTAGATCCGCGCAGTGACGCCGTCTATCGAAATATCCGTGTGGATTCGGCCGAGCTCCTGCCTATGGTGCTTTACGAGGATGAGTTCTGTCTCGTCTTTGACAAGCCTGCAGGAATGGCTGTTCATGGTTCGTCCCCAGGACAAGCCGGCACATTGGATGATGCAGCGGCCAGGCATCTTCTGGCGCAAGGCGATCCGTTAAATGTTCGCCATATCCACAGACTTGATGATGATACATCCGGTCCTGTTCTATATGCCAAAAACGATTTGGCACAGTGGAAGCTTGACGAAGCCATGCGGGCAAAGCAGATTGACAGGCATTATATAGCGGTTGTGCACGGGCAGATGACCAAGGCCGAGGGAAAGATCGATGCACCGATTGGCAAAGACAGGCATCACCGTTCAAGAAGGCGTGTATCGGATCAAGGAGATGCGGCGATTAGCCATTATGAGGTGATTGCCTCGAATGCCGATATGTCGATGATCCGCGTGAAGCTGGAAACGGGACGCACGCATCAAATACGTGTCCATCTTAGCTACATCGGCCATCCGCTGGTCGGTGACAGCTTGTATGGTGGCGATTCCCGTTTGCTGGGCCATCAAGCGCTTCATGGGGAAAAGCTGGTATTCGCCCACCCATGGACGGACAAGGCCGTGGAAATCGCTTCCCCATGGCCGCAGTGGCTGGCTCAGCTGTCGGGCAAGATGCCGGCACGATCAAAATGATAGTCATGCTCCAGCTTCTCCTACCATATAGATAAGTAGTGAATGTAAAGTTAGACCAAGCATTCAGTAGGAGAGGGGAGGACTTTAGCGTGTCGGATCAAACGAACGGATTACGCTTTGACGTGTATGAGCGCGTCCATTTGCCCGATGATGTTGCGGCAATTGACGAGCTGGAGGAAATCGAGCTTGTTCCCCGCATTCAGGTTATCGACCAGGGGGATCATGCTGTGCTTAGAGGGCAGCTTCTTCTGAGCGGAGTTTATCGGAGTCAAACTGATTCCGAGAATTCACTCACGCTTGAGCACTGGATACCGGTTGAAATTACGCTGCCAATGAACCGGATATCGCGGCTGGATGACATTTCAATCGAGATCGATAATTTCGACGTGGATCTATTGTCAGCGAGAACGCTGAACATTACAGGCGTATTATCGCTGCGGGGCATCTCTGCTCAGCCTGTGTTGGAACAGGAGGAAATCTGGCGCGAGGAACCGTTCACCGTTGTGCATCAACGTGAAATGTACGAGGAGCGCATTCCGGAAGCGTATGATGGACAGAATGCGGCGCTTGAAACGCCGTACATACCAGCAGAAGATCCATATGGCAGGCAAGAAGAAATTGCCTATCAACAGCAGGAAGAATGGGCGGACGAATCGGAGGCGATTGTTACAATTTCTTCCGTTGCTTCGGATACTGGCTGGAGTACCTCGCAGCTTTTTGCGGATGTGACGCAACAACAGGCAGAAGAAGATGTCGGACCGGCAGAGGATGAACGGGAAATAACGTTAGCCTCGCAGCAGTTCGCGAGCGAAGGCTGGCTTACTGCTTCATCCACGTATGCGAATACAAACGCAGGCTTTGCGAAGCCGGTTGAAGAATCTGCCGAGGCATCAGAGCAAGAACGCATCGCATTCACAGCGGAAGAAGCAGAGGCATCGGAGCAAGAACGCATTGCATTCGCAGCGGAAGAAGCAGAGGCAGAAGAAGCGGAAGAACCGGAAGCTTCATCCGAGTCGATTGGAGCAGTATTGCCTGTGCAGCGAGTCGAGCCCGAAGCTGAAAAGCAAGAGCTGCGAATCGCTTTCAATGGCAAGCAGCCTCAAGACGGGGCTGGCGCGCCGCCAGATGTCGGAATACTGACCTTGCTGCAAACAAGCAGGCGTGAGCAAGCGGCCCGTGAAGCAGCTGAGCAGGTGGTTGCACAGCAGCGAGCGGATGAGGAAGCAAGGGTGCAAGCATCAGGAGATGAGATTGAATGGAAAAACCTGTTCCTCGGGAAACGATCAGAGGATACAGAATTCCGCAAAATCAGGATGTGCATCGTGCAGCGTGACGAGACGCTTGATGTCATTGCCTCTCGCTACAGCTTAAACCCGAGAGAAATCGTCATTTACAACCGATTAGAAGATTCAGGAGTGTCGGAAGGACAGCTATTGTATATTCCTTAATGCGATGCTTGACGGGAATGCCCTTGTTGCTCATAAAAATGAGCGATAAGGGCATTTCTTGCGTTAGTTTGGTTGACTCAGCTGTGTAAGAAAGGTATGATTAAGGCTATATATGCGTTATAACGACATTGAAGGGGAATAGTAGACAGCAAAGCCTTCAGAGAGTGGAACCGTTACGCTGAGAGGTTCCGCAGGAAGTGACTGCTACGAGTCGCCCCGGAGTTGCCTGAGCCAAGTAGGAGCAACCTGTGCTCTACCGAATTCAGGCCGGCTACAGCCGTTATCTGTTTGAGTGCCATGCGGACTTCGTTCGCGTGGAACAAAGGTGGTACCACGGAAGCTAAACCTTTCGTCCTTTATGTTGAGGGCGGCAGGTTTTTTTTGTTTTTGTAGATCGATTTATGGAGGATGGAACGAATGTCAGAAAATCAAACGACAACTGCAATGCCAACAACCTATGATCCGAAGGCAGCTGAGCAGAAATGGTACGATTACTGGATGCAGGGGAAATTTTTTGAGGCGGGCAAGCGCCCGGATGCGGAGACGTATACGATTGTAATACCGCCTCCAAACGTAACGGGTATGCTTCATATCGGTCATGCGCTTGATTTCACGCTGCAGGATATCTTGATTAGAACGAAGCGTATGCAAGGCTACGATGCGCTTTGGCTGCCAGGCACGGATCACGCAGGCATCGCCACGCAGACAAGAGTAGAGCAGAAGCTGCGCGAGCAAGGCGTGTCTCGTTATGATCTTGGTCGAGAGGCGTTCTTGGAGAAGGTATGGGAGTGGAAGGATGAGTATGCGAACACGATTCGCGACCAATGGGCGAAGATGGGGCTCTCCCTCGATTATTCGAGAGAACGTTTCACGCTGGATGAAGGCTTGTCCAAGGCTGTACGTGAAGTTTTCGTAAAGCTGTACGAGAAAGGGCTCATTTATCGCGGCAAAAAAATTATCAACTGGGACCCGGCCGCACGCACGGCGCTTTCCGATATTGAGGTTGAGCATAAGGAAGTAAACGGTCATCTTTACCATTTGAAGTACCCGCTCAAAGACGGCTCGGGCTTCATCACGGTGGCAACGACGCGTCCGGAGACGATGCTTGGCGATACTGCAGTGGCCGTTCATCCCGAGGATGACCGCTATAAGCACATGATTGGTCAATTGATCGTGCTTCCGGTTATCGGACGCGAGATTCCGATTATTGCCGATGAATACGTGGATAAGGAATTCGGCTCCGGTGCCGTGAAAATTACGCCGGCACATGATCCGAACGACTTCGAGATGGGAGAGCGTCACAGCCTTCCTCAGATTATCGTAATGGATGAGACTGGCACGATGAACGCCGAAGCTGGCCCTTACCAAGGACTTGACCGCGCTGATTGCCGCAAGCAGCTCGTTAAGGATTTGCAGGAGCAAGGCGTATGCGTCCACATCGAGGATCATGTGCATCAGGTTGGACACAGCGAGCGCAGCGGCGCTGTTGTCGAGCCGTATCTGTCCACGCAATGGTTCGTTGCGATGAAACCGCTCGCTGAAGCAGCGATTGCTGCCCAGAAGGCTGGAAAAGGCGTGAACTTCGTTCCGGAACGGTTCGAGAAAATTTATTTGCACTGGATCGAGAACGTACGCGATTGGTGTATATCGAGGCAGCTATGGTGGGGTCATCGCATCCCGGCATGGTATGACGAGTCGACTGGCGAAATGCATGTGTCCCGCGAGGATATGGCAGGCGAGCATCTCAGCCAAGACAACGACGTGCTCGATACATGGTTCAGTTCAGCGCTTTGGCCGTTTTCCACACTCGGCTGGCCGGATCAAACCGAGGACCTGAAACGCTTTTATCCAACGGATGTACTCGTAACGGGCTATGATATTATCTACTTCTGGGTTGCGCGCATGATCTTTACGGCGCTCGAATTTACAGAGCAGTCGCCGTTTAAGGACGTATTGATCCACGGTCTCGTTCGCGATTCCGATGGCCAGAAGATGTCGAAGTCGAAAGGCAACGGCGTTGACCCGCTTGAGGTAATTGAAAAGTACGGCGCAGATGCAATGCGGTACATGATCTCTACAAGCAGCACGCCGGGACAGGATCTGCGCTTCCGCTGGGAGAAGGTAGAGCAGGCTCGTAATTTCGCGAACAAAATATGGAACGCATCGCGCTTTGCCTTAATGAACCTGGAGGGCGTGGAAGCGGCCGACATCGACATCAAAGTGAGTCTTGGCACAGCGGACCGCTGGATTCTGCATCGCTTGAATGAGACCGTACGCGATGTAACCCGCTTAATTGAAAGCTATGAGTTCGGCGAAACCGGACGTATCCTATATAACTTTATTTGGGATGATCTATGCGATTGGTATATCGAATTCGCTAAACTCAGCCTTTACGGCACGGATGAAGCTGCCAAAAAAGCGACGCAATCGGTGCTTGCTTACGTGCTGGATCGCACGCAGCGCCTTATTCACCCGTTCATGCCTTATATCAGCGAGGAAATTTGGCAGCATCTGCCGCATACAGGCGATACGATCACATTGGCCGAATGGCCGGTGTACGACACGGCCCTTGAAGCGCCGGATGCCGTTAAAGAAATGGAACTGCTCATGGAGATGATCCGTGCAGTCCGCAACATCCGCGCGGAAGTAAACGTGCCGATGAGCAAAAAAATCGAGATGCTGATCAAGCCGTCCAGCGAGGCTGAAGCCGCTATTATGACCCGCAACGAAGAATTCATTAAGCGCTTCTGCGGTACGTCAAGCCTTGAAACGGGCTTGCATATTAGTGCGCCGGACAAAGCGATGACTGCGATCCTGACAGGCGCAGAGCTTTACCTGCCGCTCGCAGGACTGATCGACATCGAGCAGGAAATTGCGCGGCTTGAGAAGGAGCATCAGCATTTGAATGCTGAGGTTGAGCGCATTGAGAAGAAGCTTGGCAACGAAGGTTTTGTCGCGAAGGCGCCAGCCAAGGTCATTGACGAAGAGCGTGCCAAAATGAACGATTATGCAGACAAACGCGACAAGGTGCTGGCTAGAATTGCGGAGCTGCGCGGTTAACGCTGCAAAACGGAAGAAGGAACGATTGGAATGACGAATCAACCATTTGAGCAGCGGCTCTCAGAGCCGCTGCAATCCTATAAGGAAGCCGTAGATTGGATAAATGGCCTAATTCCATTCGGCATACGTCCGGGCTTGGAACGGATCGAAAAGCTGATGGAGCTGCTGGATAATCCACATCGCAGGCTGAAATTCATCCATATCGCAGGCACGAACGGCAAAGGCTCGACATGTGCTTTTTTGACCAGCGTGCTGCTGCGGGCAGGTTATGACGTTGGAACGTTCACGTCGCCTTACATTACCAAATTTACGAATCGGTTCCAGTACAACGGCGTCGATATCGACGAAGAAACGCTGCTTAGGCTTGCAAATGAGCTGAAGCCGATCGTTGAAGAGCTTGCAGAGACGGAGCTTGGCTCGCCAACGATGTTCGAGGTGTCCACTGCGCTCGCTATTCTATTTTACGCGAGAGTTACGTATCCCGATTACGTCGTCTGGGAGACTGGTCTTGGCGGACGCCTGGATGTGACGAATATCGTTCAGCCTGTCGTAACGGTCATTACGAATATCGGACACGATCACATGGACCGTCTAGGAAATACAATTGAAGCTGTGGCGAGCGAGAAGGCTGGCATTATTAAAGCCGGCATACCGGTCATAAGCGCGGTCGAGCAGCCTGAGGCGATTGAGGTGATCAAACGCACGGCAACCGAGAAAAAAAGCACGCTTTATTTGCTGGGCGAGCAGTTTCACGTTGAGACGCTGTCGGCGCGCGAGAACGAACAAACCTTCCGCTTCAATAATCTTTTCCGCAGCATCGAGCCTTTGACGATAACGTTAAACGGCGCGCATCAACGCACAAATGCGGCAGTAGCTGTAATGACACTTGAGGTGCTGCGCCAATATAACGCTCTGGTGGTAGAGGACGAGGTGCTTGGTGAAGGGCTCAAAGCGGCAGCGTGGCCGGGCCGACTGGAAATGCTGTCAGAGCAGCCGCGCCTCTTGATTGACGGCGCGCACAATCCAGAAGGCGCGCAAGCGCTCGTTGAGGCGCTTAAAAACACTTATCAATATGATCGTTTACATCTTATGATGGGTATGCTGGAGAATAAGAATCATCAGGATGTACTTAAGCATATACTACCAATAGTGGATACGCTTATCTTGACCGAGCCTGATTTTCGGATGAAAAAGGATGCGGCTGCTTTGGCTGATCTAGTGCAGGAAATGCGCCAGCAACTGCCAGAAGAGCATGCATTCGAGCTTGTAGTGGAACAGAACTGGCAAGCAGCATTACAAAAACTACAACAGTTAACCGGGGAAACAGACCTTGGGGTCGTAACAGGCACGCTCTATTTAATCGCCGACGTTCGCTCCCGCATTTTGTACAACTCGGATTCTGAAAAAGGTTGGTGAACCGTCTTTGAATACGGCAGAACACGTTCATTTCATCGGAATCGGCGGTTACGGAATGAGTGCCATTGCCCGCGTTATGCTGGAAATGGGCTATAAGGTGACCGGGTCCGATGTCGCTAGGCAAGAATTAACAGAGAAGCTTGCAGCCAATGGTGCCAGCATCTATATCGGTCATCAGCCTGAGCATGTGAAGGGCGCGGATTTGGTTGTGTATTCCACGGCGCTGTCTAAGGACAACGTGGAACGGAAAGCGGCCGAGGAGCTTAACATTCCTGTACTGCACCGCTCGCAGATGCTGGCTAGATTGATGAATGCAGGCAAAGGCATTGCAGTAGCCGGCGCACACGGAAAAACAACGACTTCTTCGATGATCGCACTCGTTATGGAATCCTGCGATGCAGATCCAACCTACATTATTGGCGGTGAAATCGTCAACGTAGGCACTAACGCAAAAGCAGGGAAGGGCGAATACGTCGTGGCAGAAGCGGATGAGAGTGACGGCTCCTTCCTTCACTACCATCCGACGCTCGCTATCGTGACGAATATCGAGCCCGATCATCTGGAAAATTATGACGGCGACTTCGGCAAGCTCAAGGCGGCTTACGTGCAATTTTTGCAGCAGGTGAAAGCGGACGGAAAAGCGATCGTATGCGCGGATGACGAGACGGTTAACGAACTGATCCCGCAGGTATACAAAGGCGTTATTGACAAATCGCAGCTTGTTACCTACGGCATTGAAGGCGATGCGGATTATAAAGCCCAGAACATTGTGCTTGGAGACCGTAAGGTAGCCTTCACGATGACGTACAAAGGCGCAGAGCTCGGCAAGGTTGAGCTGTCCGTCCCAGGCTTGCACAATGTGTATAATGCAATGGCAACGGTCATCACTTGTTTGGAATCGGGTCTTTCTTTCGACAAGATTGCCGTAGCCATTCAATCCTTCAGGGGAGCTAAACGCAGATTTCAAGTGCTTGGCGAAATCAATGATATTTTGGTTATCGACGATTATGCCCATCACCCAACTGAAATCAAAGCGACAATTAGCGCGGCAAAAGCGACGGGGAAACGCATCATTGCGGTATTTCAGCCACAGCGGTATACGCGTACCTTCTTTTTGTTCGAGCAGTTTAGCCGTGCATTCCCGGAGGCGGATGAAGTCATTATTACCGACATTTACTCGCCGGCTGGCGAGCTTCAAATAGAGGGCGTGACCTCGCTTAAGCTTGTAGAGCTTATCAAGAGCAACAGCAATTCGAACACCACGTATTTGCCGACAAAGGAAGAAGTGCTCGATTATTTGACTGCACGCGTCGTACCTGGCGATCTCGTCATTACGATGGGAGCAGGCGATATTTGGAAGGTAGCGGATTTGCTTGCCAAATCATTGAAGTCGAATCAATAAACGATAAAGCCCGATGATTCCTCGCTGGAGTCATCGGGCTTTTTGAATTCCAGTGGGGCATCAGCCATATTCTTCCTTTCTCCGTTCGGTCTAAATCTCGTAAAACTCTCATAGAATGATACGAGTTGAAAGGGACAAGGAGTGGATGGAATGACGCAAAAAAATCGGATAACCTATCGTTTCGATCGCAATGGACAAGCTGTAACGGGAGATGGCAACAGCCTCGAGAAGCAGCGGGATGTCTCTGAGAACAAACCCGATGAAGCAGGCAGCACGGCTCCTCAGGTTAATAGATTGCCTAAAAAGAACGTAATTCCCCTATATCCAACCACGGAACAGCATTCTATGAGCGAGGTCAGCCCTTGGAACAGCCCCTTTCAAGAGGATATCGCCGCTCTGGAGGAACTGATTCGGAACGCGGATACCGTGCCGGCAGCTAACAATGTGAAAGCAATCAAACAAGCAGTTATACCGCCTATCGAGAGAATAGAAAAAGAAGATCCGTACAAGGACGAGCTGTATTTGGTGAAAAAAGAAAAAAAGGCCATAGATGAAGAAGCGGCTTTCCCCGTTCATGAGGAGCTGGATGACATTCAGGCTCATGCAGAAGAGCGAATATACGAGGAGCCGCGTAGAGGAAAAGCGCAATACTCGAGAATTAAGAGAGGCTCGTCCGCACCTTCATGGTTTAATGTCTTTTTGTCGGTAGCAGCAGCGCTTGCAACGGGAGCGCTATTTGGTTATTTGCTGCTGTCCTTATTTACAGGGGCTAGCCTTTTTCCTAGCGAAGCAGGCAATAAGCCGGATGCTCAACCTGTCACTGGCAGTGTCGCAGCTGGTGATAAAGGATCGGAGACCGGAGCAATCGACAAAAATAGTGATACGTCTAAACCGGCAACGGTGGATGGCTCTGGCGGGCAGCAAGGCAGCACAGCTGCTACAATCAGCCTGACAGGGCTGGAGCATACTTATTTCATGCTGCAATTCGGCGTTTTCAGCAATACGGAGGGGAAGGATGCCGCGCTTGATCAGCTTGCTAAGCAAGGATTGGCGGCGGCGGCTATGACGAGCGCTAAGGATTACCGAGTCTATGCGGGATTGGGAAGCGACCGCAAGCAGGCAGAAGCAATCAAGGGTTTGCTGCCGGAGATCGAATTATACGTCAAAGAAGTAACGATCGATACCCCTGGCAAGCTGCCATTCACAGGTGATTCCGCTGTCGCACAGCGCTTCTTTGAACAGACTGGTATACTCGTCCAAATGCTGGATGAATTGACATTGGCTCAATTGGAGCAGCCGACGTTCAATCCCTTGAGTAAAACAGCAGCAAGCTCCTGGCAAGCAGAGCATAAAGAATGGACCGAAAATGCGGCAGCGATGCGAATAGGTATAGGTGACGCGGATGGAAAGGCCTATCTGGAGCAGATCATTCAAGCTGTTAATTCGGCTGCAGAATCAATGGTAGAGTATGATAAGAAGCCCTCACAAGCTCACTTATGGTCTTCGCAAACTGGAATTATGCGGGCAGTCATCGCACAGAAAGAATGGTTTGAGTCCATCAGCGCATTGTAAACGAATAGGTTCATGCGTATAATGGTCTTAGGTGTCATTTCATGGCGAGAGGCGTTGAAAGATGAAGAAAAACGGCTGGATCCTTCTCATTTTTATCATTCTTGGCTTATTAGCCGGCGCATTAGTCGCGCGGTGGTTGGCCCCCGTTCCAGGCATATCATTTCTAACCAAACCAATTGAGGCTTCATGGTCTCCCGCCATTGATCT
Organism: Paenibacillus endophyticus; assembly: GCF_014192395.1. GTDB lineage: Bacteria > Bacillota > Bacilli > Paenibacillales > Paenibacillaceae > Pristimantibacillus > Pristimantibacillus endophyticus. The sequence continues at coordinate 241,227 of NZ_JACHXW010000001.1, forward strand.
ATATGTGCTCAGTTTCAACCTAGCGCTTCATCTGCAATTCAGTTTGTTCAGCTTAATTGGAGCTGTAATTGCAATATGGTTGTACCGCAAAATGTAGAGAGACGGCCATTGACCGCTTAAGGAAAGCATGAAGGAGAAGCAATAATTTGATGGCTTATAACCAATTACGCAACGAAGCGTTCAGCCAGCTCGTCCTGGCCTCTTCGTCACCGCGCCGGAAAGAACTGGTCGCATCGCTGGACCTTTCTTTGCCGGTTTATATTTTGTCTACTGATACGGATGAAACGATCGAAGCAGGCTGGTCCCCGGCGCAGGCCGTGGAGACGCTTAGTCTTAGAAAAGCAAAAGCTGCGATTCCAATGCTGCAACAAAAGCAACAGGTTCCAACGTCTTTAATTATTGGCGCCGACACCATTGTGGTGCTTGATGGTGAAGTGCTCGGCAAGCCAGCCGACGAGGAAGAAGCCATGTCGATGCTGCGGCGCCTACAAGGGCGAACCCATGAGGTGTTTACAGGTGTCGCGCTTGTCGTTTCTTCTACTTCTGAAGCTGTTGTTGCGCATCGCATGACGAAGGTCACGATGAAGTCCCTTACCGAGGATCAGATCAAAAGATACGTGGCAACAGGCGAGCCGCTCGATAAGGCGGGCTCATACGGTATTCAAGGCTTGGGAGCTACGATGGTTGACCACATTGATGGCTGCTATTTCAACGTTGTAGGGCTTCCGTTGTCGCTATTGTCCGACATGCTGGCCTCCTTTGATATCGCAGTAATCTAAAGGATGTTTTGCAGCGCCGTTCGGATTTTTTTTCAAAAATTAGGCAGGCTATAAACAAACCAATAGGGAGAAGGCGGGATTGGGACATGTTGCCGCAACCGATGATTTTGCGTGATGTCCCCCATGAAGAACGTCCGAGAGAGCGCATGATGAAATATGGGGCAGAAGCACTTAGCCATACCGAATTGTTAGCGATATTGCTCCGTACGGGTACGCAGCGTCAATCTGCTGTGCATCTGGCAGGGACGATATTAAAACAATGCGGCAGCTTGCGTAACCTGATGGATATGAGCATGGAAGAGATGACGTCCATTCGCGGAATTGGCCCAGCCAAAGCGATTCAGCTTCGTGCGGGAATTGAGCTGGGCAAAAGAATTTCACGGAGTCAAATGGGCGAAGCGATTATCGTCCGCAAGCCCCAGGATGCAGCGGATTATGTGATGGAGGATCTTCGCTATTTGAAGAAGGAGCACTTCGTTTGCTTGTTTTTAAACACCAAAAATCACATTATTGGACGCGAAACCTTGTCCGTTGGTACGCTCAATGCATCGCTTGTTCATCCCCGTGAAGTCTTTCGCGCAGCCATCTCCCGCAGCAGCGCATCTATTATTTGCATTCATAATCACCCAAGCGGCGATCCAACGCCAAGCCCGGAGGATATCACATTAACGCGGCGCTTGGCGGAGGCCGGCCAGCTAGTCGGAATAGAAGTGCTTGATCATCTCGTAATTGGCGACGGAAGATTCGTAAGTTTGAAGGAACAAGGACATATGTAATATAATAAAGTGATGTGGCAATTAGAAGGGAGCAACAACATGTTTGGTGGTTTTTCGAAAGATTTAGGTATTGATTTAGGTACTGCAAATACGTTGGTATTCGTCAAAGGCAAGGGAATCGTCGTAAGAGAGCCTTCCGTAGTGGCCCTTCGTACAGATACAAAAACAATCGAAGCAGTTGGCGAGCAGGCCAAAAAAATGATCGGCAGAACGCCAGGCAACATCCGCGCTGTTCGTCCAATGAAAGACGGCGTGATCGCCGATTTCGAAACGACGGCTACGATGATCAAATATTTTATTCGTCAAGCACAGAAGCAGCGCTCTTTATTCCCACGTCATCCAAACGTAATGGTTTGTGTGCCTTCAGGCATTACAGCGGTAGAAAAACGGGCAGTAGAGGATGCAACCAAGCAAGCCGGAGCTCGTGAGGCTTATACAATCGAGGAGCCTTTCGCAGCTGCAATCGGGGCTGATTTGCCAGTATGGGAGCCGACAGGCAGCATGGTTGTCGATATTGGCGGCGGTACAACAGAAGTAGCGGTCATCTCCTTGGGAGGCATCGTTACCGCGCGTTCCATTCGCGTGGCGGGCGATGAAATGGATGAGGCGGTTACGCAATACATCAAGCGGCAATACAATCTTATGATCGGCGAGCGCACCGCGGAGCAGCTCAAGATGGAGATTGGCTCAGCGCTCCCGTTTGAAAAGCCTGAGACGATTGAAATTCGCGGACGCGATCTTGTATCGGGCTTGCCTAAGACGCTGGCTATTACATCCGATGAAATTACAGAGGCATTGGCAGATACTGTTAATGCGATCGTTGACGCTGTGAAAGTTACGCTTGAGAAGTGTCCGCCTGAGCTGTCAGCCGATATTATGGATCGCGGAATCGTGCTTACGGGCGGAGGCGCCTTGCTGCGCAACCTGGACAAGCTGCTGCAGCGGGAAACAGGCATGCCGGTTATCGTTGCGGACAATCCGCTGGACTGCGTAGCGATTGGAACAGGCCGCTCGCTTGATAATATTCATCTCTTCAAAGCAAGAAGCTCAGCATCTCGTTCGAGACGCTAAATTAGGTCCGCTGGGATACGGATATGAAATGGGCAGGTGATCGAGCTGTTTAAGCTAATGCGGAATAAGCGTATGTCTATGCTTATGATCGGATTTATATTGTGCATAGCGGTCATCGGCTTTTCGCTAAGTGACCGTAAGGAATTATCATGGCCGGAGAAGTTTTTGAAGGATACGGCAGCATACGTGCAGCAATGGTTTTACAAGCCCGCTGGTTCTATAGCGGGCTTCTTTGAGGATATCGGCAATCTCCGTACAATCTATGAGGAGAATGAGCGGCTTCGTCTTACCGCTGCCGCCTACTCTCGAGAGAAGATCAATTACAATTTCGTAGAAAAAGAGAATAAGCGCCTTCAGGAAGAGCTGGATTTCACAAAAGCCCAGAAGCAAATGAATGATTATAATTTTTTAATCGCGCAGGTTATCTCTGTCAGCAATGACGCTAACAATCGGACATTGACCATTAATCTGGGCTCCAAAAACGGCATTAAGCCGAATATGGCGGTCACGACGATTAAAGGGCTGATCGGCTTGGTAAGTTCGGTTACGCCATACACTGCGGCTGTGACTCCGATTACGGAGCTTGATGAATCTTCACCGACATTCAATCTGATTGCGGTAACGATCATGGGTCGCGAGGATGAGTCTTTCGGTATATTGAGCAGCTATAATAAGGAAACGTCCAGGCTTCTCATGACCAAAATCGCAGAGACGGATAAAATGACCATTCAGGATACCGTAATCACCTCGGGTTTGGGCGGTGTGTATCCAAGAGGTCTGGTTGTCGGTACGTTGGAATCGAAGCAGCTAGGCGATTTTGGGCTTACATACACGGCATCGGTTGAACTAGCAGCCAGCTTTGACCACTTGACCGAGGTGTTTGTCGTTCAGGTGCCTGAACTGGAGGCTGCCGATCAATGAGCATGAACCGAATCATCCTGCTAATGATTCTCCTTTTCGTCATTGAGGGAGCGGTAATTCCGTGGATTGTTCCAGCGGGCTTCGGACATCGGATCATTCCTCACTTTGTTTTCGTCATGGTCATTTTCTCTGGATTGTACAGCCGCCGGCATCTGGCCCTGCTGCTTGGCGTCAGCTTCGGCTTGCTGCAGGATATCGTTTATTTTGGCCATTTACTCGGCATTAACGCTTTTATTATGGGTCTTATGGGATATTTCACAGGCGTTCTACTTGAGCGCCGCCGTTCCACGATTATGATGGCGATTTCGATTATCGGCTTCGCATGCCTTCTTTACGACAGCGTTATTTATTTTGTATACAGCGTGTTTCGAATTACGAATGAAAGCTACGCATGGGCACTTATCGATTATATTCTTCCAAGCTTGTTTCTTCAGCTAGCGTTCGCGCTTGCCTGTTACGTGCCGACAAGAAAGCTGTTTGAAGGCCAGACTGGCGTGAAGGCGGAGAAGGATGATGAATAAAATAATGGCGCAGGCAGGATTTTGTTAGTCGCATCAAGAATCCATTAGGTTGGGGAGGGACGAACGTGACCGATAAGCAGCATATAATTATAAAAGGTGTAAAAGAAGGTCTCGTGTTCCTTCTCGACGATAAATGTGAATTCGCGACGCTACTTGATGAATTGCAATACAAGCTGGAGAAGACGCATCAGCAGCTGCTCACAGGCCCGCTCGTACATGTACACGTAAAGCTCGGCTCAAGGCAACTATCGGATGATGACAAGGATCGAATCAAAAGCGTGATTCGGTCACAAGGAAATCTGATGGTCCAATCCGTTGAGTCAGAAGCGCTGAAGGTTGATTTGACGCAAGGGGATCAGCCAAATCTTCAGGTGCTTACGTCTATCATTCGTTCGGGACAAACCTATGAGCATGACGGGGATTTACTTTTAATCGGCGATTTGAATCCAGGCGGCACTTTGATGTGCACAGGTGACATTTATGTGCTGGGCGCTTTGCGCGGCACAGCGCATGCGGGTATCGGAGGAAGAACGGACGTCATTATCGCGACTTCGCTCATGAAGCCGACCCAGCTTCGCATTGCGGATATAATCAGCAGACCGCCAGAGGAATGGATGACCGGCGATGCTTCAATGGAGTTCGCCTTCTTAAGCGAAGGCAGAATGCAAATCGATAAGCTAGCGCAATTATTCCGCATACGGCATAATCCTATCATGTTTAAGGGAGTGTAGAATATGGGAGAAGCGATTGTTGTAACATCAGGTAAGGGCGGCGTCGGCAAGACGACCACCTCGGCAAACCTGGGTACCGCGCTAGCTTTGCTTGGCAAGAAAGTATGCATGGTGGATACCGATATCGGACTTCGTAACCTAGACGTGGTCATGGGACTCGAGAACCGGATTATTTACGATTTGGTAGACGTTGCCGAGGGCCGTTGCAGATTGAATCAAGCACTCGTCAAGGACAAGCGCTTTGATGAGTTATATATGCTTCCAGCTGCACAGACGAAGGATAAGGACTCCGTTACGCCAGAGCAGGTTAGAAATATGATATTGGAACTCAAGAAGGACCATGACTACGTTATCATAGATTGTCCAGCCGGTATTGAGCATGGCTTTCGGAACGCAATTGCTGGGGCAGACCGCGCTATCGTCATTACAACTCCGGAGAATGCTGCCGTACGTGATGCCGACCGAGTTATCGGCTTGCTCGAACAAGAAAAAATACCAAGCAAGCTGATTATTAACCGCATTCGCCAAAACATGATGAAAACGGGCGAAATGCTTGATATTGATGAAATCTGTCAAGTGCTGGCTGTTGATCTTGTGGGTATTGTGCCCGATGATGAAAAAGTAATTTCTGCCGCAAACAGCGGAGAGCCGACGGTTATGAATCCGGCTTCGCGTGCCGCTATCGCCTACCGGAATATTGCGCGCCGCATCTTAGGCGATATGGTTCCACTCATGCTGCTTGATGAGAAGGCGGGAGCGTTCAAGCGCTTCCGTAAGTTCCTTGGAATAGGATGATTACGATTTGCTTAACAAACTAAAAAAGCTGGATTGGGGAATTTTGATTATTTTAGTATTCCTCATGGTGATCAGCACGGTTGTTATTCATAGCGCTACTGCCAACTTCCCCAAATATGCCGGTTCGGACGTTAAACAGCTTATCTTTTACGGCATGGGTTTTTTTATTGCTATCGCAGCAACGTTGTTCGATTACCGCATTGTGCTTAAGAGCTGGCATGTGCTCTACGGCATCGGCGTTTCCATGCTGATTCTTGTCTATTTCTTCGGTGCAGTCATCAATGGCGCAAGAGGATGGTTCAAGCTCGGCACCATGTCCTTTCAGCCAGCCGAGATCGTCAAGATTGTGCTTATTATCGGGATTGCCTACATTATGGGACGCAGACAGGGCGAGCGCCTTACCTTCATGAAAGACCTGCTTCCGATTGCAGCCTTTTCGTTTCTTCCCTTCTTGCTCGTTATGATTCAGCCTGACCTAGGAAATGCGATTATTTACTTGGTTATCGTGCTCGGGATGCTCTGGATTGGGAACGTAAAGTATACGCATGTCATTGCGGGCCTTGCTGTCGTCGTTGCCGGTCTAGTGCTGTTCGTTTCTTTATTTAATACTTTTAATCAGGAAATCTTCGATTATTTGGATGATAGGGATATGGGACATTGGCATAAGCGGATCAACACGTTTATCAATCCAGAGACTGCGACTGCAAATGACAAGCATCAATCAGAGAATGCGCAAATTGCGATCGGATCGGGCGGTTTGAGCGGTGATGGTTATTTGCAAGGGGATATGAAAAATGGAGGCTTCGTTCCGTACCCGTATTCGGACTCGATATTTGTCGTAATCGGTGAGGAATTCGGTTTCCAAGGCTCGGCTATTCTCCTGCTGCTCTATTTCCTGCTCATCTACCGAATGATTATAATCGCTTTCAAATGTTATGATTTGCGTGCTTCGTTTATCGTAATCGGCATTGTTTCCATGTATGTATTCCAGGTGTTTCAGAATATCGGAATGATGATTGGGATTATGCCGATAACGGGGATTACGCTGCCCTTTGTAAGCTATGGCGGGACATCGCTTTTGCTTAATATGCTGTCGATAGGGCTTGTTTTCAGCATCAAGGCGCATCAAGAAAAATACGAGCTGGCCGATTGAGGCTTTGCTACAGATAAAGCTGCTTCTGAGACGGATTTGATCCGTATCGGGGCAGTTTTTTATCGTTTGGAGGTTCGCATACTTGTCTCTCTCCCCACATATCCATGTATAAAGAAACAAGCTGTCGCAAGGACGTTGGAAGCGGGGAGGAATTTGATATGCGGAAAAAGGTTAACGAAGAGCATGTGTATGTTTTGGCAGACGAGACAGAAGAGCTTGACCCGGAGGTTGTCTGGAAAACGAATCCGAACCCATGGGCGAGCTGGAGCGACGACAAGGGGTTTATGGATAATAAAAATTTTGTGAAGCCTCCGGATCTGACGAATAAAAAAGACCCGAATTTCGGAAAAAACAAGCATTCCTTCCGCAAAGAGCTGAAATGGAAGCTGGTCATTGCCATTATGCTTTTTGGAGCGGTCTGGGCTATGTTCCATTATGATACGTCGTACACGCTTAAGGGACAAGCGCTTGTCAAAGAGGCGCTTTCCGATGAAATCGATTTTGCGGCAGCAGCCGCATGGTACAAGGATACGTTTGCTGGAGCCCCTTCGTTTATCCCCATTTTCAAGGATAATAGCGAGTCAGCGATTGGTGCGGATGGAACCGTCAAGCTGCCGATTGTGGCACCGCTTGAGGGAGGCTCCTTGGTTAGAACCTTTGCAGAGCTGTTGAACGGGATTGAGCTGGCAGGGGGATCGGAAGAGCAGGTTGTCGCTGCTGAGACGGGACGCGTTCTGCTGCTGACGGATAAGGATGATAACAAGGGCACGACGATCCTCATCCAACACGCAAACCAGCGCGTTACCGTATATGGGCTGCTTGGCAAAGCAGAGGTGAGTGTCAATGATTGGGTAGAGGCCGGCGATCCGATCGGCAGGCTGTTAAAGGCAGAGGGCTCGCAGCCGAGCTTACTTTATTTTGCAGTGAAGCAGAATGATCAGTATATCGATCCAGTGGGCGTGATACCGATTGATTAAATGGAAAGGTATCGTATGGTCGGTTCATCCGCTGTTTGTCATCATTATGCTTGGATCGGTCATGACGGGGTACTTCGCCGAGCTCATTACCTTATTTTTACTCGTACTGGTGCATGAGCTTGGTCATGTATTCGTAGCGCTCGGCTACGGATGGACGGTACGGGAAGTCAAGCTGCTCCCGTTCGGCGGCGTGGTTGAGGTAGAGGAGGCAGGCGGGCTGCCGGCGAAGGAAGAAGCGATCGTGGCGATAGCAGGTCCGCTGCAAAATGTTTGGATGGGGCTCGCTGCGTGGACATGCGGGCAGCTTGGCCTTTGGGACCTTGAATGGGCGACCTATGTATGGAAGGCGAATCTGATGATCGGCTTGTTTAATCTGCTCCCCATACACCCGCTTGACGGAGGCAAGCTGCTGCAGGCAGCTTTGAGCTATACTGTGAATTATTACAAAATGCTGCTATGGTCTGCACGCATCAGCATGTTATTTAGTCTGCTGATGATTGCAGCGTCGCTTCTTCCATGGCTGCTGCGCACCAGCGGTATACAGCTCAACCTGCTTATCGTTGGCATCTTTCTTGTTATGACCAATTGGACGTATTACCGGAACGTTCCTTTTTTATTTTATCGTTTCCTGATGTACCGCGAACGCATATCGCTGCATGCGCTCTCGAAGGGCCATATTGCGAGCCCGATTATCGTAAACGGACGGCAATCTATAATCTCGGTTGCTAGATTGTTTCAACGGGAAAGGTATCATTTAATTTATATGCTTGAAGCAGGCAGCAAGGAAGTAAAAGTGCTGCCGGAACAAAAAATTGTCGAAGGCTGTTTGTCTGAAAATAATCCCAATCGTGCAGTGTCGGAACTTTTCAGTTAAAATAGATGAAAAGCGTACTGGCAGGTGATACTCGGGTATGAAGCAAATGTTGATGCATGTACAGGGCGAGATGCTGCAAACCGCTGTGCTTGCGAACGGCCGCCTAATCGATTTTTTTATGGAAAAGACGAAAGCAAGCAGCATGGTCGGCAATGTGTATAAAGGACGAGTGGTTAATGTGCTGCCGGGTATGCAGGCTGCCTTCGTAAATATTGGATTAGCCAAAAATGCATTTTTGTATATTGATGAGCTGCTTCACCCGCATTTGGAAAAACAGCCCGCTTTAAAACCGATGATCCAGGATTTAGTCAAACCGGGACAAGAGCTGATCGTACAGGTGATGAAGGAGCCTCTCGGCGGCAAGGGCGCGCGTGTCACCACCCATTTCTCACTGCCTGGCCGATGGCTTGTGTATATGCCAACCGCTGATTATGTGGGCGTATCCAAAAAAATTAGCATAGAGGGCGATCGCGCACGATTGCGTGCCATCGGAGAAAAGCTGAGGCAAGGCGAGGAAGGCATTATACTGCGCACGGCTGCAGGCGGCGAAAGCGAGCAGTCCCTTCACGGCGATATCGTACAGCTCAGAGAGTTGTGGCAGGATATCGTTAATCGAGGCGAAGAAGCAGCCGTACCTTCCGAGCTGCATCGTGAAGCCGGGTTATTAAGAAGAGCGGTCCGCGACACGCTGACGATGGATATGGATGAAATTTGGATAGATGACGGCGAGCGGTTCGCTGAGGTATCCGCGCTGCTTGAGGAGATGACGCCCCAGCTTCGCAAGCGGTTGAAGCGATATGAGCATAAGAAGGGCCAGCCCTTATTCGATGCTTACCGCGTGACCGATCAAGTTAGGAAAGCCTTCGACCGCAAAATTTCGCTGGAATGCGGCGGTCACCTCATATGGGAAGAGACGGAAGCGCTGACGGTTATCGATGTCAACACGGGGAAGTTTATCGGATCCTCGGGCCTTGAGGATACGGTATTCCATACCAATATGGAAGCTGCGGATGAAATTGCGAGATTGCTGAGAGTGAGAGACGTAGGCGGCATTATTATCGTTGATTTTATAGATATGGGATTGGACAACCACCGTGAGCAAGTGATGCACAGGTTGATGGAGAAGACTCGCAGCGACCAAACGAAATGCACGATTCTCGGCTGGACCAAGCTTGGGCTTATGGAGATGACTCGCAAGAAGGCGCGTGAAACAGCCGTACATTTGCTGACTGAACGATGCTCTTCCTGTGGCGTGATTATAAATAAAAAAGATGTAAGGCCAATAAATAGCAAATGAATAGCAAATGAATAGCAAGCAGACTAGGCTCGCGATTGTTGCGGGTTTTTCTTTTTTTTGAACGGCAAGCGGTACTGAGTGTGTGTTTGTCTAGTAAAGTCAGGTGTAATTGTACAACCGATCTAAATAAATCGCCGTTTTTTTGCTGGATCAATTGATATAGCTTGCATAGTATGGTACACTCTTTGGGTGTGTGTCTCGTGCCTCAGTGGAATGAGATGTACAAGTACCGCTCCGATTGGGTATACAAGCGTATGCGGCGCAAGCTGCAGACCACCTGAATTAGGCGAGTCTTCGAAAATAAGGAGGTGCACCAACAATGTTCGCAATCATCGTAACAGGCGGAAAGCAATACAAAGTTCAGGAAGGCGATGTTATCTACATCGAGAAACTGGATTCTGAAGCAGGCGAAAGCGTAACGTTTGATCGTGTTTTGGCGGTTTCTAAAGGTGACGGTCTTGTAACTGGAACTCCGGTAGTATCCGGCGCTACAGTAACAGGTAAAGTCGAGAAACAAGGCAAATCCAAAAAAATCATCGTTTACAAATACAAAGCCAAAAAGAACTACCGTCGTAAGCAAGGTCATCGTCAACCGTTCACAAAAGTAACAATCGAGAAAATCCAAGCGTAAGCGGGATTTCCATGATAACCATTACTTTTGTACGAAGAGCCGCTGACAGACGCATCGTATCATTCGCAGTCGAAGGACATGCTAAATATGCGAAGCCCGGCAAAGATATTGTTTGTGCGGGAGTATCGGCCGTTTCGGTAGGTACCGTCAACGCGATCGAAGCTTTAGCAGGAGAAGAGCTGCCTGCCAAGATGAAGAACGGCTGGCTGTCGTCGGATATTCCGACGCTGGCGGACGAGGCTTCGGATGGCCGGATGCAGCTGCTGCTGGAATCGATGGCGGTTATGCTTGACACTATCGCAAAATCATACGGCAAGCATGTCGTCATTCATGAACTTCTTAATGCGTAAGCTTTCGAAGTAGGTTTGCTCCGCAAGCCTTAATGTCCATGCTTCCGAAGCAGGTTTGCTCCACAAACCTTTAAGAAGGAGGGAATAACTATGTTGAAACTGAATCTTCAGCTTTTTGCTTCGAAGAAAGGTGTTGGTTCCACGAAAAACGGACGTGACTCGCAGTCGAAGCGCCTTGGCGCTAAACGTGCTGACGGTCAAACCGTTTCGGCTGGAAGCATTTTGTTTCGCCAACGCGGAACAAAAATTCACCCAGGAACTAACGTAGGCATCGGGAAAGACGATACGCTTTATGCAAAAGTAGAAGGCGTAGTGAAGTTCGAACGTTGGGGACGCGACCGCAAAAAAGTGAGCGTGTATCCAGCTGTTCTAGCTCCGGTAGCTGCTGCAGTAGAAGCTTAATACAACATTATATATGCACCAAGCCCCGGCCTGCATCGCTAGGCCGGGTTTTTTTGTTTCAAGGCTGATGACCGTGGGACGACCGCATGATATACTGGATAAGTAAGTAAAAACGCCATCGGCGAACTCTGTATGCTGAATTAGCTTTGCCGGAGAAATATAAGATAAGGATATGGAAAAGGTATGCTTTCTTATGTTTTCGGGAAATACGATGAAAGTAGGTTTAATCGATGGGACGCTTAACAAAGGCGAAATATTACGCGGCAGGCACTGTCATATTGCCTTGTGCCGCAGTATTTATTTGGCCCACTAAAGTGTGGTTAACTGCTGTCTTTCTCGTTTGGCTACTAGCTGTTGCAACTTACTGGATACGAACGGAACGGAAAGAGCATGCGGAGCGGACTGCACGGACAATCTTGTCATTGCAAGGATCCGCAATACGAACTCTCAATCATCATCGCCATGACTGGATGAATGACCTTCAAGTGGTATTTGGCTATATCAGGCTCAAGAAGCTGGATAAAGCTGCGGAGTTTGTGGGAAAAATAAGTGAGCGAATGGCTGTGGAGAGCCAAATATCCAAGCTTGGCGTTCCGTCTCTGATCAGCTACATTCAATCCTTTCGCACCATTTCGAATTCGCTGGAGCTGCAGCTCGTCATTATAGGCGATATTCATTTAAACGAATTAACGGCAGATGCCGATCAAATAGCCGAAACGCTCATTCATACGATTAACGCATATCGGTTTGCGGCTAAGCCTGGCTATGGTAATGCTGCTGTTCTTACGCTGGAGCTGTCGCTTGAGAATGATACGCTAAGCGCAACGTTTTTCTACGATGGCGAGTTAATGAATGAACAGCAATGGAAGCAAAAAATACAACAGCAGTTGGAAGGCGCGCCAATGCAGCCGGTCAACTTCGAGCAGCCGTACGCAAAGGTGCTGCTGAGAGCGGAAATGCGCGCATGAACGGGGGCACAACATGTTTGTCGATAAAGCGAAAATATTTGTAAAAGGCGGCGACGGGGGCGATGGAATCGTTTCTTTCCGCCGTGAGAAGTATGTCGAGCAGGGCGGACCTGCCGGCGGCGACGGGGGCCGCGGCGGCGACTTGATTTTTCAAGTTGACGAAGGGCTTCGCACGCTCATGGATTTCCGTTACCAGAAGCATTTCAAAGCAAACCGCGGCGAACGCGGAAAAGTAAAAAGCATGCATGGCGCGGGAGCGGAGGATACGATTGTTCGTATCCCACCAGGAACCGTCATCGTCGATGACGACACGCAGGAGATTATTGCTGACATGACGCGTCATGGTCAGAAGATCGTAATCGCGAAAGGCGGACGAGGCGGACGGGGCAATATCCGCTTCGCAACCCAGAACAATCCGGCTCCTTATATTTCGGAGAATGGAGAGGAAGGGCAAGAGCGCTGGGTTGTACTTGAGCTTAAGGTTATGGCTGACGTAGGTCTGGTTGGCTTCCCAAGCGTGGGCAAGTCGACGCTGCTGTCTGTCGTTTCTGGTGCCAAGCCTAAAATCGGTGCTTATCATTTCACAACAATTACTCCGAATCTCGGCGTAGTGGATGTTGGGGACAGCCGCAGCTTCGTCATGGCGGATTTGCCTGGTTTGATCGAAGGTGCCCATGAAGGCGTAGGCCTTGGTCATGAGTTTCTTCGCCACGTCGAACGGACTCGGGTCATTATTCATGTCATCGATATGTCTGCGTCCGAAGGACGCGACCCGTTCGATGATTGGCTGAAGATCAACGAGGAGCTCGTGCTGTATAACGAGAAGCTTGCGGATCGCCCGCAGATTATTGCAGCTAACAAAATGGACATGCCGGACTCCGCGGAGCAGCTTGAATTGTTCAAGCAGCAGCTTGCAGAGGCAAGGGGTGACCGCCATTATGAAATTCTGCCTATATCCTCGCTGACGAAGCAAGGCATTCAGGAGCTGCTGTACAAAGCGGCTGACGTGCTCGATACGATCTCCGAGGAAGTCGAGATCGAGGATGTCAAGGATGTTGCCGAGCGGAAGGTCTACACGTACGAGAAGCGTGAAGAAACAACCTTCGCGATTCATAAGGAAGACGAAGTGTATGTTATCGTTAGCGAAGGCATCGATAAATACATGAAGCGGATGAATTTGACCTCCTATGACGCGGTGATGCGTTTTGCGCGCACGATGCGTAAAATGGGCGTCGATGCCGAGCTTCGCAAAATGGGTGCAAAAGACGGCGACATGGTGCAAATCGGCGATTTTGCTTTTGAATTCTTCGAGGGCAGCGATTATAATCCGAACGGCTAATAAAGAAAAATTCAAATAACAAGCGAAGACGGCGAAAGCCGTCTTTTCTTATTTGCCTATTGCCCCAAGCCAAATATTTCGATATAATGTCCACTATAGGTGAACAATTGTCTTTTTGAGGAGGACGTATAGTGAATAAACGCTATTATGTCGTTCGAGAGGATATTTTACCGGAAGCGATAATGAAGACGATACAAGTAAAGGAAATGCTGGGACGGGGAGAAGCGGCAACCGTGCACGAAGCGGTTGAACGGGCTGGACTTAGCCGAAGCGCTTTCTATAAGTATAAGGATGGCGTTTATGCGCTCAATGAGCTGGAGAGGGAGCGAATTGCCACGATATCCATGGATTTGGAGCATCGTTCCGGCATGCTCTCGAATGTGCTCAGCGCTGTGGCGTCTCTGGAGGGCAATGTGTTGACGATGAATCAGACCATTCCGCTCCAAGGCTTCGCTAACGTTGTCATATCAGTCGATATTTCGCAGCTTTCCGGGGAACTGTCAACGCTAGTCGATATGCTGCGCAGCCTGCCAGGCGTACGTAAAGCTTCGGTCATCGGACAAGGATAACAGAATGAATAATGGAGGGTATATATGAAGCCGGTTAAAGTAGGTTTATTAGGTCTTGGAACTGTAGGAACAGGCGTCGTTCGCATCGTGGAAGGCCATCAGGAGGATCTTGCAAGCCAAGTAGGCTCGCCGATCGTGATTGAAAAGGTGCTCGTGCAAAACAAAAACAAAGCACGCAATATCGCAATCGATCAGGATAAGCTCACGGAGGATCCTTGGGATATTATTAGACATCCCGACATCGACGTTATCGTTGAGGTTATGGGCGGTATCGGGCTCACGAAGGAATACATTCTAGAAGCGCTTGCGCTTGGCAAGCATGTTGTAACGGCGAACAAGGATTTGATGGCGCTGCATGGTCCGGAAATACTTGCAAAAGCACAGGAGAATCGCTGTGATATCATGTATGAGGCAAGCGTTGCCGGAGGCATTCCGATCATCCGTACGCTCGTTGAAGGTTTTTCTTCCGATCGGATAAACAAAATCATGGGTATCGTTAACGGTACAACAAACTTCATTCTGACAAAAATGAGCCAGGAGGGTGCATCCTATCTGGATGTGCTAAAGGAAGCTCAGGAGCTCGGCTATGCGGAATCCGATCCGACATCGGATGTCGAAGGTCTTGACGCAGCCCGGAAAATGACGATTCTTGCAACGATCGGTTTCCGCGCCAATGTAGCGCTGGAGGACGTGTCGGTTCAAGGCATATCTTCCGTTACGAAAGAGGATATCTTGTATGCAAAGCGTCTAGGCTACGAAGTGAAGCTGCTAGGTATCGCAGAGCGTCAGGATGATCTAATCAGCATTAGCGTACAGCCGACAATGGTTAAGCAATCTCATCCGATAGCGTCGGTAAACGGCGTGTTCAATGCGGTTTATGTATATGGCGAAGCGGTTGGCGAGACGATGTTCTACGGCGCCGGCGCCGGTGAACTTCCAACTGCAACTTCAATCGTGTCTGATTTGGTTGCTGTCGTGAAAAACCTGAAGCTAGGCGTTAACGGGATGCAAGGCAGCCTAGCCTATAAAGAGAAGAAGCTTAAGACAGATGATCAGATTTCGTCCAAGTATTTCTTGCTTTTGAAAGTAGCAGACCGCGCTGGCGTACTGGCACGGATTACACAGGTATTCGCTGATTTTGAAGTAAGCCTGGAGTCTGTGCTGCAGCAGCCGACCCCGTCTAATCCTGAGGCGGAAATTATCATTATTACTCATGACGCGAATAAAGCAGCTATTCAGAAAGTACTGGCTACTTTCGAATCGCTTGAAGTGGTTCATAAAGTGAAAAGCGTATACCGCGTAGAAGGGTAAGATCATGAATAATCGCAGAGTTATTGTAAGAGTACCGGCAAGCACGGCTAATTTGGGTCCTGGCTTCGATACGCTGGGAATGGCGCTCTCGCTGTATGCATGGATTGAGCTCCGGGTCAGTGAACAAACCGAATACCAATTCTATGGCGATCAAATGCGGGGTTTGCCGAAAGACAAGTCGAATTTAATCTACAAAGTGGCGCAGCTTGTATTCAAAGAAGCGGGCGTCCAAGTGCCTGAACTATCGATTTCGATGCACAGCGACATTCCGCTGACTCGCGGACTTGGCAGCAGCGCATCAGCGATTGTAGGAGCTCTCGTAGCGGCGAATGCGCTAATCGGTAGCCCATTGACGGACGATAAGCTGTTTCAGATGGCAACGGCTTTAGAAGGCCATCCTGACAATGTAGGCGCATCTATGTTCGGCGGTATCGTTGTCTCTGCTTGGGACGGGGAGCGCGCGGACTATATTCGCCTGGAGCCGGATCCACGGCTGAAGACGCTTGTAGCGATCCCGGCCTTCCAGCTGTCGACGGAGAAAGCGCGCCATGCGCTGCCGACGCAGCTATCGATGGCCGACGCGGTGTACAATGTCGGCCGCAGCTCTTTGCTTGTCGCCGCGCTTGCAAGCGGCGAGCTTGGCATGATCCGCCATGCGATGAAGGACAGGCTGCACCAGCCTTACCGTGCAGCATTGATTCCCGGCATGGCGACGATTCTGGAGCGCGCGGTTGAATATGGCGCGCTGGGCGCTGCGCTAAGCGGAGCTGGACCGACGCTGATTGCTTTTGTGGACGACAAGGCAGGGGATGCTGATGCATTGGAGCCGTTTCTGCTGGAGACACTCAAGCAGGAAGGCATTGAGGCTAGAACATTATGGCTAGCGCCTGCCGTTCTAGGCCCTCGAATTACGGTTGAGGATATATCGAAGCAGCCTGCGGTTCCTCTTCCTGAACGAATTAAAGGAGAAGTGTAGGTATGAAAACGATTGCGGTTTTACCTGCCGGCTCGGTATCGGATGAGGCGGCTAGATACTTTTTTGGCGGTGAGCAGATCGATTGGAAGTATCATAGGCTCATCTCGGATGTGTTTCTATCCACGGTTAATGGAATTAGTGAGTACAGCATTATTCCGATCGAGAATACGATAGAGGGTTCTGTGAGCTTACATATGGATTGGCTTGTGCATGAGGTCGATATTCCGATACAAGCAGAGTGGGTCTATCCATCCATCCAGAATTTAATTGGCCGTCAAGCCGAAGCGCAAGGCGCTGAGGGTGCTGTAGATTATTCAAAAATTACGAAGGTCATCAGCCATCCTGTTGCGATCGCGCAATGCTTGCAGTTTTTGCGAACCAATCTTCCTCACGCGGTGACGGAGCATGTCAGCAGTACGGCCGAGGGTGTTCGAATCGTGCAGAACAATCCGAATGCCGGCTGGGCGGCGATTGGCACCAAGACAGCTGCAGCGAATGAGAAGCTGGATGTTATCGCTAGCGAGATTACCGATCATGACAACAACTATACCCGGTTTTTGCTTGTTGGCTCGGAGCCTTACACGGCTAGGCAATCGGATAAATTCAAAACGAGCATATTGGTTACGCTGCCCGAGGATTACCCAGGTGCGCTTCATCAAGTGCTTGCAGCTTTTGCATGGCGCAAAATCAACTTATCCCGTATTGAGTCGCGTCCGACAAAGAAAAAGCTAGGCAATTATTATTTCTTTATCGATATCGACATGGCGCTCGACACGGTTCTGTTGCCGTCCGCACTGCAGGAAATTGAAGCAATCGGCTGTCAGGTTCGCGTGCTGGGAAGCTATCCAAGCTTTATTGAGTTCAAAAAATAGAACGTACGCATAATGGAGCATTAAACAGCAGCTAGCCGTGTTCACTCTTAGGAGTGATCTCGGCTTTTTTACTATTTTTTTTGTGAAAGTGGAGACACTCGCCCATATTCTGCATAGGATGTAAGGATTGATAATAGGCATAAGCAGTGCCATGTTATTCAGAACGTGACAGGAGGGTAACGGCGAGTGAAAATCCATATTGTAAAAAAGGGCGACAGCTTATACTCCATCGGCCAGAAGTATAATGTATCGCTCGAAGAGATTTTAAAGCTGAACCCGGGTATTACGAACCCGGACGTCATCGATGTAGGAATGAAGCTGAAAATACCATCAAGCCATACTGGCGGTTCAGGCGGCGGAATGGACATCATGCATCAGCATATCGTGAAGCAGGGGGATACCCTCTGGAAGCTGTCGAAGGCTTGGGGTGTGCCGCTTGCTGACATGATCAAAGCTAATCCGCAGCTTAAAAACCCGAATGTGCTGCTTACCGGTGAGGTTGTGAACATCCCTAAGGTGAGCGATCAGGGTCATGGTGGAACCGACGGGCATGGTGCCGGCCACGGCATGGGCCAAGGTACCGGCGGTGCAGGTTCTCTGCATCCCACATCGATTATGCAAAACGTGCAGGGCTGGGTAGGGAAGCTGTCTACAGCTCCGATAACTGGCAAAATACCTACCGGACCGATTGCGGGCAAAACGCCAACGGCGCCAATCGCGCCAGTGCCTGTTGCGCCAATAGCGCCATCCCCCGTTGCTCCCGTTCAGGAGAAGCCAGTGGCGCCTATCGTGAAGCCCGTGAAACCAGCTCCGCTGCCGGCGCCAAAAGCAGCTGCGGTTGAACCGGCTAAAAAAGCGCTTCCGATCCAAAAGCCTGTTGAGAAGAAGCTGCAGCCTATTCATTCGGAATATAAGCCTAATGTCGATTTATTTAAGCAGTATGGGATACCTGCTACCGAAGCGTTATCACTATACGATCTTCCCAAAGCGCCTGAAGCCGTATCTCCTGTCCAGCAACAGCCTGCATATGGCGGATATGGTTATGGCGGCCATTCCATGGCAATGCCGGCACAAACCGGGCATGGTTACGGCTATGGCGGCTGGCAGCAGCCGGTTCCCTTCGGAAGCACGGTAAGCCCGCTAGGGGATAGTAATGAAGTGCCGTTCGACTGTCCTCCAGGCACAGTATTTGTTGGCAGTTATCCGTCTCCTTCAACGATGCCGATGGCGGCAGGGCCTGGCTGGGGATATGGTTATCCTGGCGTAAATCCGCTCCAGCAGGATGCAAGCGAGAACAGCCAAATGGTGGCGGGAGCTTCGGCAATGCCGAACCAAGGAATGGTGTCGCCGCTTGCGATGCAGCCAAACCAAGGAATGGTGTCGCCGCTTGCGATGCAGCCGAACCAAGGAATGGTGTCGCCTCTTGCGATGCAGCCAAACCAAGGAATGGTGTCGCCGCTTGCAATGCAGCCAAACCAAGGAATGGTGTCGCCGCTAGCGATGCAGCCAAACCAAGGAATGGTGTCGCCGCTTGCAATGCATCCGAACCAAGGAATGGTGTCGCCGCATGCGATGCATCCGAACCAAGGCTTTATATCGCCATCAAATATGCAACCTGATTATGGTTATGGCTATGGCGGCCATGGCATGGTTATGCCGGCGCAAGCTCAGCATGATGGAGGGTACGGGTATGGATATGGCTATCCAGCCTATCCGCCATATCCAGGCTGGCCGCAAACGGCAGGTGCTAATGATGCCAATCAAGCGGATTGCGGATGCAAAGGTAACCGTTCGGATCAAAATGCGGCAAAGCAGGCAGAGCCCGAGCTTGATAAACCCGTGAAAATAGTCGTACAGCGGAAAAACACGAAGAAGGCGGTAATTAGGACAGTATCTTCACGACCTAATAAAACGAAAAATCGTGGAAATCAGCCGTGGCTTAATCGTTAATTCAAGGGGGATACCTCCAATGGTTGCCATCAACCATTGGGGGTTTTCTTGTTTTTTGTATATTTATCTATTACTGGCGCATACTATCAAAAAATATAATGAAGGGGTCTTCCCTATGATGGAATTCAGCCTTTGGAAAAACTTAAAAAGGCAGCTCAGAAGAAAACGCCGGCCGACATGGAGTTTAGGGGCAATCATCCCTTTCTTGCTGGCAGGCGGGCTTTTACTTGCCGAAGCTGAGCCTGTGCTGGCAGCGCCGGATATCTCCACAGAAGAAAGCATTATCCATAGGCTTGAGAACGAAAAGAGCCCGTATGCGGTGGAACTGCATCGCGTTTATGTATGCGGCGAGGAAACGAAGCCCCTCGGCCGAATGATGAGTAAGCAAGTTGCAAAGCTTTTGCTGGGTCACCCAGAGTGGAAGGCGGAGCTGGATGTATCGAATAGCTTGGTCCGTGTTGAGCAGCACATAGAGGATTTATCCGAGCATTGCAAGGCGAACGCGTATATGGGTGTGGACAAGCAGGGGAATTTGAATCTTTATGATGGGATCCCCAAAAAAGAAAAGGTTGTGCGCACCTTTTTTCAGCTGGATGTACGTTATATGGAGAGCAGCCTTCCGCAGGACAAGCTTGATCAGATTACTAAAGGTATCCGTATTAGTGATATCGAAGAGTATAACAGCGTGCTATCCACTTTTAGCGATTATGCCATCGAGCAAAACCAGAAGGTTATGCAACCCGCCTATTAGGCTAAGAACAGGAAGGAAAGAGAGGCTGCGCAGCGATGCGCGGCCTTATTTGTATGGGCTGAAAGCCGAAATATCAAACGCGCGTTCTCATTCCTCCTATCTTTTGCTATAATAGACGAAGCAACTTTCAGCGATTGCGCTGATTAGCAAGTTATTTGAGGAGATGGGCGTTTGCGCGTTCTTGGGATTGACCCTGGCTATGCCATAGTTGGATTCGGATTTATAGATAAGATCGGCCACAAGCTTACGCCTGTTCAATATGGCGCGATTCTGACGGAAGCTCATACCCCTGCCGAGCAGCGATTGCTGCAGGTGTATGAGTCCGCGGGCGCGTTGATGGATAAATATAAGCCGGATACCGTCGGCGTGGAGAAGCTGTTTTTTAACCGGAACGTAACCACTGCCTTTGATGTCGCACAGGCTAGGGGAGCGATTATCTTGGCTGCTGCCCAGCGGGGCCTCCCCATTGGCGAATATACGCCGCTTCAGGTGAAGCAGGCCGTTGTCGGATATGGCAAAGCAGAGAAGAAGCAAGTGCAGGAGATGGTCAAAATGTTTCTGAAGCTATCGGCAGTACCGAAGCCGGATGATGTGGCCGATGCTCTTGCCGTGGCCATTTGCCATGCGCATTCGTTCGTTCTGAATCAAAAAATAAGCGAGGTGAAGCGTTCGTGATTGATTTTTTAAGAGGCAATGTCGTTCATCTGGAAACCGAATATATCGTTCTGGATGTTCGAGACACCGGCTATCGCGTGTTTACACCGAATCCTTATGCTTTCGCAAAAAAGGAAGAACCCGTAACCGTATATATTCACCATAGTGTTCGCGAAGATGCGATCCTTTTGTTCGGCTTCGAGACTAGAGAAGAGCAGGCCCTATTCCGCAAGCTGCTTGAGGTATCGGGCATCGGTCCCCGCGTAGCGCTTGGCATTCTTTCAGGGGGAAGGCCGGACGCCGTTATTGCGGCCATTCAGCAGGAAAACATCGCTTTCCTTACGAAGCTTCCCGGCATTGGCAAAAAGACCGCACAGCGAATGATTCTGGATCTGAAAGACAAGCTGATCGGCGCAGGCTTGGACGGAGGCTTGCTTACGGCGGCAGGCATAGCGCTTGATCTTACTTCGAGCAGGCATTCCGGTCAAGGAGCTGGCACCGCTTGGCAGGAAGCCAGAGAGGGGCTTGCGGCTCTCGGCTATACGGCAGCAGAGTTGGATAAAGCATGGTTGGGCCTGCAGCATAGCGCAACGGCGGAGGAATCCGTTGATTCCTTAATGAAGCGGGCGCTTCAGCAGCTGTTCAAAGGGTAACGGAAGGAGATAAAGGCAAATGGATGATCGAATCATTTCCGCCAACCTGATGATGGAAGACCAGGCGGTTGAGCTCAGCCTGCGTCCACGCTATCTGGCCGAATATATCGGGCAATCGAAGGCAAAGGAAAATTTGAAGGTGTACATCGAAGCAGCGAAGCTGCGCAAGGAAGCGCTGGATCATGTCCTATTGTATGGGCCGCCGGGACTTGGCAAAACGACGCTATCGAATATTATTGCTAACGAGCTTGGCGTCAGTCTGCGAACGACATCCGGGCCCGCGATCGAACGGCCTGGCGATCTTGCTGCATTGCTGACGAATTTGCAGGAGGGCGACGTACTGTTTATTGACGAAATTCATCGCCTGCACCGGACGGTAGAGGAAGTCTTGTATCCGGCGATGGAAGACTTCGCTCTGGATATCATGATTGGGAAAGGGCCTAGCGCCCGCTCTGTAAGGCTGGATTTGCCGCCATTCACGCTTATCGGCGCGACAACTCGGGCAGGCTTGCTATCGGCACCGCTGCGAGACCGTTTCGGTGTCGTAAGCAGACTTGAGTTTTATACGATTGATGAATTGGCTTTTATTGTGGCGAGGACAGCTGAGATTCTGAATGTAAGCATAGTCGGGGAAGCTGCCGGGGAGATTGCCATGCGGTCGCGGGGGACACCCCGTATTGCGAATCGGCTTCTGAAACGCGTTCGAGACTTTGCACAGGTTCGCGGTGACGGTGTTATTACGCATGATTTAGCGAGATCCGCGCTAGAGCTGCTGCAGGTAGACCCAATGGGTCTAGATCTGATCGATTTCAAAATGCTCCAAGCCATGATGACGACGTTTGCCGGAAGACCGGTTGGCCTCGATACCATTGCGGCAACCATCGGGGAAGAAAGTCAAACGATTGAGGATGTCTACGAGCCCTATTTAATGCAGATTGGATTCCTACAGCGGACGCCTCGCGGGAGAATCGCGACAGACAGTGCCTATAGGCATTTGGGGCTTCCCATTCCGGGGAGGTAACAGGAATGGGAAGGAGACGCGGCTTGTACGCTGAGAAGCTCTATGTTATCTATGACGGGTATTGCAACCTATGCCTTGCTTCCGTAGCTAAGCTGAAGGAACTTCATTCAAAGGCAGACTTGCAATTCATACAAATTCAGAAATTGGAAGCAGCTGGAGGCTCGGACGAGCTATTGCCGCGAAGTCCGCAGCTTGATTTTGCAGCGTTATACGAGAAGATGCATGTAGTCGATGAACAAGGGAAGCTTTATGCTGGCGCAGACGGCGTTGTTAGGATACTAAGAACGGTAAAAGGTTTTGGCTGGCTGTCCGCCTTCTATCGCATTCCGGGCATGAGCCGCATTGCCGATCGCATGTACCGTTTTGTTGCGAACCGAAGATACGAATGGTTTGGCTCGACCGAGCAAAGCTGTTCCATTAACGGCTGTGAATTGCCGAAGAGCAGAGAGGAGAGAGACAAACATGGCAAATAAACGGTCATTCAAGCAATATTTGATGCTTGTAGTTGCAATTATGGTGCTTGCAACGACGTGGACGGGCTCTCCGTCACATGCGGCAGTACCGAAGCTGGATCAAATTCGCGTTGCTCTTTTCATGCAATTGCCTGGGAAATATGATGATACAACTGCTGCGGCAACCTTTTCTTCGCCTGCAGGCTTGAACATCGGTTCAAGACAGCCGGATGGCGTAAGCAGCTGGTTCAATGTGTCAGGCGGCACTAGCGTTAGATTTGCAGCAGACAGCTTTAAAGTTAAAGTGTATGAATCGACAACTTTCGCATCTGCCCTTGCGGTTCAGAAGAGGCTGCAAGCGTTAAAGGGCGCTGCTTTTCTCACTTCGCTATCCAAAAATGGCTCGATCGTTTATCAAGTCATAGAAGGTACATATAAGACGGCGGCAGAAGCAGCCGCTGCTCAAACCAAGTGGGCGGCCGACAGCGAGATCTCCAAGCTGGTTGGCGGGTATAAGGCCGTGCAGCAGGGTCCCTTGCATTTGGAGTCTGCTCCTCTTGCAGGTAAGGCGGAAGCGATAGCAGCTGCCAGCAGCTTTGGGGCGGTCGGTTTGGATGCTTATGTAGCTGTCCGCGACTCCCAAGCAGAAATGGCAAGCTATTCCGTTATGGTTGGCGCTGCAGTAACAGATGCAGAGCTGCAGATTGTGCAGGCTGCTGCATCCAAAGCGGCAGGAGGCGGCGCGCTGAAAACGGCAGATGCCAAGCTGCCCTATCTCATGCTTCGCAATGATCATACGCTTAGCGCGAAAGCTGAAAGCAGCTCAGAGCTATACATGTTTGCAGGGAGCGATACTAAAATAGCAATCTCTCCAGTCGGATCTGATCCGATCAAGCTAACGGAGCGAAGCAATCGCAGCTATCGCGGGCAATTCGAGCTTAGTATGATGAATGGGCGGATGGCGGTTATCAATGAATTGCCTTTTGAGCAATATCTATATTCCGTTGTCGGTGTAGAGATGTATCCTTCATGGCCAGCTGAGGCGCTTAAGGCACAGGCCGTTGCGGCGCGCTCTTACGCATTGAACAAAGGCTTTGGTTTCCAAATCGCTCATGTTGTGGATACCACGCTTAGCCAAGCCTATTACGGCACAGGCTCTGAGAAGCCGTCTACAATCGCAGCTGTCGATGATACGGCAGGCGAAGTGGCCATGCACGATGGGAAAGTTATTGAGGCATTGTTCGCAGCCAGCGGCGGCGGCATGACAGCAGATGCCAAGGAGATATGGGGCAATGCCGTACCTTATTTGATGCCGGTGAAAAGCCCGGACACATCCAGCGAAACAGGCTTGCACAGCTGGTACCGCGTTGTTCTTCCCAGCGGGGAAATCGGATATGTGCGTGATGATTTGTTAGATGAGACTGGTCAAACGACGGCGGCCGGAAGTCCAATTATGCAGGTGAATACGAATGGGACAAAGGTTCGCAAGCATCCGCAGATTCAAGATACGATTCCAGTTGTGGCAACGGCAGACAGCGGAACGAAAGTTATCGTGCTGGAGAAAAAAGTGGAGTCTAATTCTATGTCTTGGGTGAGAGGCCCTTATACGCCCCAAGAGATGCTGACCGTTATAAATGCCAAAGTGAAAACGCCGATATCGGGTCCTCTGCGTACGCTGGAAGTTAGTCAAAAGGGTGCTTCTGGCCGTGCAACCGAGATTACAGCCAATGGCCAAAAGCTAACGGTGAGCTATCCGGATATGCTCCGCAGCACGCTAGGGGTACAAGGCTCGCTGCCAAGCACATTGTTTCAAATCGAAGAAACGGCGAAGGTTGCTTTGCTAGGTTCGGGATCAGCAACAAGAACGAAGCTGGGCGACTCGGCTCCCGTTTACATGATCAGTGCCGGCGGCAAGGTAACAGAGGCCAGCCAGTCCAATTTATTTATCATGGATGGCAGCAAGCATTTGCGCGCTGCTACCAAAGAGCCGTCATTCCGTTTCATCGGTACCGGTAACGGGCATGGCGTTGGCTTATCGCAGTATGGCGCGCTAAGCCTTGCCCAGCAAGGGTATGACTATCAATATATTTTGAAATACTACTACAAAGATGTAACCATCGCTAAGGAATGATTGAATCGATATGAACGTAGAATGGTTTGACTTTGAATTGCCGGAAAACCTTATAGCCCAAACCCCATTGCTTGATCGCACAGCATCTAGGCTGCTGGCACTCAATAAGCAGACGGGCGAAATAACGCATAACAGCTTTACAGATTTGGAACAGTACGTTGGAGCCGGGGATGTGCTTGTCCTCAATGATACGAGAGTGATTCCTGCGCGGCTGACTGGCGTGAAGAGCGATACGGGCGCCAAGATCGAACTGCTGCTTCTGAAGCAGCTTGAGGGGGACAGCTGGGAGGCGCTTGGCAAGCCTGCCAAACGCCTCAAGGTTGGCACCGCTCTCTCCTTTGGCGATGACGGGCAAGGCAATCCTTTGCTGCGGGCCGTTATTGAGAAGGAAGGCGAGATGGGCGGAAGAACGATTCGCTTCGAATACGAGGGAATCTTTCAGGAGCTGCTGGATCGATTGGGAGAGATGCCGCTGCCGCCTTACATCAAGGAGAGGCTTGAGGAGCGCGAGCGTTATCAGACCGTTTACTCCAAACACGCAGGCTCTGCTGCCGCGCCGACAGCCGGACTACATTTCACGGATGCATTTCTTGACAAGCTTCAAGCAAAAGGCGTCAAGCTCGCGTATGTGACCCTCCATGTTGGCCTTGGAACCTTTCGTCCGATGTCGGTGGACTTGGTAGAGGATCACGAGATGCATTCGGAATATTATGAGCTGAATGAACAGAATGCAGCCATAATAAATGAAGCCAAACGGAGCGGTGCCCGTATTATTGCAGTGGGCACAACTTCGTCTAGAACACTGGAGACGGTAGCGGTCCGGTTCGAAGGGAATCCAATTGAGGCTTGCAGCGGCTGGACATCGATTTTTATTTTTCCAGGCTACGAGTTTAAGCTCGTTAATGCGTTACTGACTAATTTTCATTTGCCGAAGTCTACGCTGGTCATGCTCGTAAGTGCACTGGCTGGACGTGATGAGGTTATGCATGCCTATAGAGAAGCGATTGTGCAACAATATCGGTTCTTTAGCTTCGGTGATGCAATGTTTATTTACTAACTAGGAATAGGAAGCGTGAATCGTGGCTGTAAAATATGAGTTAATCAAACAATGCAAACAATCGGGAGCGCGCCTTGGTCGCGTGCATACTCCGCACGGCGTGATCGAGACGCCAACCTTTATGCCGGTAGGCACGCAGGCTACGGTCAAAACGATGAGTCCGGAAGAACTGAAAACGATGGATGCCCAAATTATATTGAGCAATACGTACCATCTGTTTCTAAGACCAGGACATGAAACGGTAAGGAATGCAGGGGGCCTGCACAAGTTCATGAACTGGGATCGCCCGATCCTGACAGACAGCGGAGGCTTTCAAGTTTTCAGCCTAAGCGAAATGCGTAAAATTACGGAAGAAGGCGTCCATTTCCGCTCCCATCTCAACGGCGACAAAAAGTTTCTATCGCCTGAGGTTGCGATGGAAATCCAAAATGCGCTAGGCTCGGATATTATGATGGCTTTCGACGAATGTCCGCCATTCCCAGCCGAACATGAATATGTGAAGAAATCGTTGGAGCGTACGACAAGATGGGCAGAACGCTGTCTTCAAGCCCATGCAAGACCAGAGGATCAAGGACTATTTGCCATTGTGCAAGGCGGAATGTACAAGGATCTTCGCATTCAGAGCGCAAATGATTTGACTTCCATGGATTTCCCGGGGTATGCTATTGGTGGACTGAGCGTAGGCGAGCCTAAGCATTTGATGTACGATGTGCTCGATTATACAGTACCCATTTTACCTGCGAATAAACCTCGTTATCTTATGGGAGTGGGATCACCGGATGCATTGATTGAAGGTGCTATCCGCGGTATTGATATGTTTGATTGCGTACTGCCGACTCGGATTGCCCGTAATGGGACAACCATGACAAGTCAAGGCAGGCTCGTTATTCGCAACGCGAAATATGCGGAGGATTTCAGCCCTCTGGACCCTGAATGCTCCTGCTATACGTGTACGAATTATTCGAGAGCGTACATACGGCATCTCATCAAAGCCGATGAGATATTTGGCATGAGGCTTACGACTTACCACAATTTGCATTTCTTGCTTCAACTCATGCGGGACGTTCGGCAAGCGATTATGGATGACCGGCTGCTTGATTTCCGGGATTCCTTCTTCACAAGCTACGGCCTGTTCGATAATGAGAAAGGATTTTGAAAGGGGGGATTTCGATGTGGCTAGCAGCAGATGCAGGTCAAAGTAACATTTTAGGAATGATTTGGCCGTTTGTACTTATGTTCGCGGTGTTTTATTTCTTGCTTATTCGTCCGCAGCAGAAGAAACAGAAACAACGTTCTTCGATGCTCAACCAATTGAAAAAAGGCGATAAAATTTCAACAATTGGTGGTTTGCACGGAACGGTCGTCGAGCTTAGCGATGACACAGTTGTACTTCGTGTAAACGATACAACTAAAATGACATTCGAGCGCAGTGCAATCAACACAATCATCAACTCTGCACCATCAGCAACGGTTGATTTGGAAAAATAATAAAAAGAAGCTGACATGCATGCATGTCAGCTTCTTTTTATTTTTTCATATTGACGCCGATCATTCCGCCGAAAGCACCAGCGAGAAGAGAAGCTCCAAGCAGCATTGCGCTGTGCAGGGAGAGTGAGGCGTCCGAGGCTAAGAAGCTGATGATAATGACGATTGCTCCGTAAATTAAACCAAGCAATCCGCCGTTGTACCATCCTTTGTTCTCGGATCGTTTCCCGGAAGTAAAACCCCCGGCAAGTGAAGCGAAGCCATGAACCAGAAGGGCATTCATAGCCAGGCTGCTTTCTTTCATGTCCGTGAAATGTAAAAGCAAGGATAGCAGTAAGGCGCCAGCGGCCAGCCAAATAATAGAAAATAAAACTCCAGCAAGAAGCGGTGATGCAATTAAAGGCGGTTTAACAGCTTGTTTTACCGAGCTCATCAAATTCCCCCCAGCGATTGGTACGTATTACTTATCCATATGGTCAAGCTAACCGGATTAGTACAACTACTTGCATGTCTTGCCATATATTCGTATAAGCGGGCAGAGTATGAGGTTATGCGCCGCAGGTGAGAATACCTTTACGCACAAAGGGGCTGACTGCAGCTCAAATGACAAGTCGAGGAGGAGGTTTCCGCTTGGAATTCTGGAGCCTGTTAATCCGGACGGTGATTATTTATTTCGTTGTGTTTCTGATTATGCGCTTTATGGGAAAGCGGGAGATCGGAAAGTTGTCTGTATTCGATTTGGTCATTTCCGTAATGATTGCAGAGATTGCGGTAATTGTCATTGAGGATATGGAGCGTTCCATGTGGAGCGGCATAATGCCTATGATTGTTTTGCTGCTCATTCAAGTTGGAAGTGCGTTTATAACGATGAAAAGTCGTAAACTAAGGCTCTTGTTCGACGGAAAGCCTAGTGTCATTATCGACAAGGGAAAATTAAATAGCGATGTAATGCGAAAGCAGCGTTACAATTTGGATGATTTAATGCTTCAATTGCGGGAAAACAAAATCAGCGCGGTGTCGGACGTGGAATTCGCAATACTGGAAACGAGTGGAAAGCTTTCTGTCATACCGAAAGAGGATTCGAACGATTCTGTAGGTGACGAAGGCAGAGGCCAAGATGATCATATAAACTTGGGTGGGGATAATCTTAAAACCTATAGCCAATCCAAAATAATACCGTCCAAATATCGATTCGAAATTTTGCCGGTACCGCTCATTATGGACGGCAAGGTACAGGACGAGAATTTGGAAAAGCTTGAAAAGACGAGATTTTGGCTTAAGAATGTGCTGCAGGAAAAAGGGGTTACCGATTTTAAGGATGTATTTTTCTGCACCATTGACCACAAAGGAAAGCTGTTTGTTGATACGCATGACAAGAAACGGCGATAATGAGAGGGCGATCCCTCTTTTTATCGCCGTTTCTATTGCTTATTTATTTAAACCAATTCCCGAACAGCGGAATGCGTACCATATCATGACGATCGATAATTTTCATGATAACCATCAATAATAAATAAATAACTGCGCTTGCCGCACAGGCAAGCAGCAGATTAACCCATTCTGCCGGCAACGGCTGCTGGTTCATTGTAAACTGGGCTGCTGCTCCCATAATGACCATCGCCGCCCCCACTTTGACAAAGTCGAGCACCTTCATGTGGAAGCCGATGAATTTCAATACGCTTATCGCATGCAAAAGGGTAACGAGGACAATATTCACGTTAATGGCAATAAGCGCGCCGTATATGCCGTATTCGGGATCGGAGGCCAGCTGAACGATGAGAAACAGCTTCACGATGGCGCCGATTAAAGTATTGATCAAAGCGGTACCTGGCTTGTTCAGTGCTTGAAGCGCTGCTTGCAGCGGCGCCTGCAGATAGATGAAAATGCCAACGATAGCAATGAGCTGAAGCATAGGAGCAATATCGGCATGGTTGTAGAGCATGCGGCAGATAGGCTCGGCGAACAAAAACATAATGACTACGAATGGGGCACCAGATACAAGAGCGAGCCGCATGGACTGATGCAATCTTTTATGAATTAAGGCATGATCGCCTCGTGCTGCAGCCTCGGACAAAGAGGGTACAAGCGATACCGCCAGCGAGTAAGTCAAGGCGGTCGGCAGCAGCAGCAAAGGTACGATCATACCCTGCAGCGCTCCGTATTGAGCGGTAGCGAGCCCGGTAGCTATTCCGGCAGCTGCTAGGCTTCGTGCGGTAAGGATGGATTCAAGCAAATAAGAGAAAGAACCAATTAGACGGCTCCCGGTGACAGGAATGGATAAGCTAAGCAGTCTGCGCAATACGGGTATGTTCTTTTCTGATTTTGCTTGACCGGGTTTTTTAACGGTTTGTTTCGTTGAGGGACGGTCCCGGTAATATTTCCAAAGCAGGACGGCCAAACCGCCGATTTCCCCAATTACTGCGCCTAGCATTGCACCGGCGGAAGCCCATTCCAGACCATAGGGCAGGAACAAAAAGGCAAAGGTTAGCGATGCGATTATGCGTATCAGCGTTTCGACGATTTGCGAGACCGCTGTCGGGATCATATTTTGTTTTCCTTGGAAGTAACCGCGATAAACTGAGGATAATCCTATGATCATCAGCATAGGCGTCATCACCAAAAAGGTTTGATAAACGCGTGCATCAGGCAGGATATGCGTCGTAATCCATTTGGCGCCTAGCAGCATGACTCCGGTCATGATAACGCCAAGCAAGGCGACTAACCCCATCGCGGTTCGGAAAATATACTTCACGCGCGCCGAATCTCCTTGCGATTCGGCTTCGGCAATCCATTTGGCAACGGCCAGCGGGATACCTCCTGTAATAATGGTGAGCATCACCGTAAGAAAGGGGTAGCTTAACTGGTATAAGCCGACGCCTTCCGCGCCCATGATCCGAGGAAGAGCGATTCTTGGCACGAAACCGAGCAACCGGTTAATGATGCCAGCGGCAAGCAAAATCATAGCGCCTTTGATGAATGTTTGTTTGGTTGCGTTTTTATGCTTCGTCATACTGGATTACCCTCTTCTCTATTGTGGAATAGCTGATCTGCTCCTGCCTGAGCAATCAGACGAAGCTTTAAGACAGGCTTTTACTATCATCTTTATGCTCGGCATGTCCGATTCCATGTCACTCAATTTGCAGATTGCAGAAGACGGTGCAGGAATTCGGATGTGCAACAGCGAATAGTTGGATTAGAAAAGTTAAAGTGGCTGAAACAGACTAAGCGTTTTGTGTATAGGCATGGGTCGGACAAGGTGTGCTGCTTATCTTGCTATACGAACGATGGTTGATGTCACAAGGCTTTAGGAGGCGCAGCATGGCAGACGAAGAATTAAATCGTGTGATTGAAGAGCTATGCATAAGCAAAGCGGAAGAATTTCATCTTATAGGGTACGAGCATGTTACGGGTCAAGAGGTATGGGAGTGTGTCAGCGAGAAATACAAGAAGACGGGACACCCGGAGCTTCACGAATTGGTTAACGACATTCTATCTCTGAAAGTGATGAAATTTATGAATTTCATGACCATTAGCGCATACAAGGGAACCCAGTTCTGATCAACTGGGTTTCTTTTTTTTTGACTCGATTTTGCCTCGTCTGTATAATAGGAATATTGAGATCATAAGGGGGATTTAGACGTATGTTCGGGAAGAGAATTATTGCCTTCCTTGCGATCGTAGTCATTATGTTTGGCGTTATCGCTTGGACAAGCCCATCGCTAGTGAAAGACGTAAGGCTAGGCCTTGATTTAAAAGGCGGTTTCGAGGTTTTGTACGAAGCATCGCCTCTTGAAGGCGGAGAGGCTGTAACGCCGGAATCTTTGAAAGAAACAGCAAGAAGCTTGGAGAAAAGGATCGATGAGCTCGGAATTGTTGAGCCAGAGATTACGACAGAAGGCACGAACCGGATTCGGTTGCGTTTGGCTGGCGTGGAGGATGAGAATGAAGTACGCGAGATTCTCGCTAAACCAATCAATCTGACATTCCGCGGCCCAGACGGCAAAATTGAACTAGACGGCAGTGATTTCAAGCCAAACGGCGCAGGTATCGGCTATGATAACCTAAGCAAGCCGTTTGTTACCATTGAGCTTAAGGACAGCAAAAAGTTTGAAGAGATTACAACACGTTTGACAGGCCAATATCTGGCAATTTATCTCGATGATAAAGAATTGTCTAAACCCTCTGTTAATTTTCCCATCTCTGGTGGTTCCGCTCAGATATCGGGAAATTATACAGTAGATGAAGCCAATGAATTGGCTGATATGATCAACCTAGGCGCGCTTCCGCTCAAGCTGACTGAAAAGTATACCCAAAGCGTAGGCGCTAAGCTCGGTCTTGCTTCCTTAAAGGATACCGTTGAGGCGGGCATTATTGGTACGGTTATCATATTGGTATTCCTGCTTATTCTGTTCCGTATTCCTGGCGTTGTAGCAGGAATCACGGTCATTACTTATACTTGGCTTTTGCTCGTTGTATTCAATTTAATGAACGCTACGTTAACGCTGCCTGGTATCGCCGCCTTCGTGCTGGGGATCGGAATGGCTGTCGATGCCAATATCATTATGTACGAGAGGATCAAGGAAGAAATCCGCAGCGGCAAAAGCTTGCTATCCTCGCTTAAAGCGGGCTCGAAAAACTCGTTCCGTACCATTATGGATGCGAATATCACAAATATCATCTCAAGCGCGGTCCTTTATTTCATCGGAAATGGTGCCATTCGCGGCTTTGCATTAACGATGATCTTCAGTATTCTTGTCAGCATGCTGACGAATATTTTCTTGTCCCGGTTTTTGATCATGCTGCTTATCAAGAGCAATCTATTTACAAAACCAAGCTATTATGGTGTGAAGGAGGCAGAAATCCGTGAACTTTAATACAAAGATTCGTTACGATTTTATTGGGAACCGCAACAAGTTCTTTCTGTTCTCAATCACGTTGACTATAGTAGGGATCTTGTCGTTGCTTTTCTTTAGCCTGAATTTCGGTGTCGATTTCAAGGCGGGAACAAACATGGATATATTGGTAGGCAAGGCGGCTAATCAGCAGGATGCCAAAGAGATTCTGGTAAAAGCTGGAATTGAAGGCATTACGCCTACTGTAGGCGGTACGGATAGCGATCGCGTTTCTGCCCGTTTCGATGAGGTTCTTACACAAGCCAAGATTGTTGAAATTCAAGAAGGCTTTAAAGCCAAATACGGCGATCAGGTTTCTTCAGAGGTTAACGTCGTGTCTCCAGACATGGCGCAGGAACTCGGCATTAAGACAATCTGGGCGATTCTGATCGCGAGTGTCGCCATTATGATTTATGTTATGATTCGATTCGAATGGCGTTTTGCTCTTGCAGCAAATATCGCAATTTTGTATGACGCGTTTGTGGTGGTTGCTCTATTCTCTATCTTCCGACTTGAGGTAGACCTTCCGTTCATTGCGGCCGTTCTTACGACAATAGGGTATTCCATTAATGATAAGATCGTTATATTTGACCGTATTCGGGAGAACCTGCGGTTCGGACAATACAAAAACCGTGAGCAGCTTTCTGAAATGGTAAACGCAAGTATTTGGCAAACGATGGCGAGAAATGTTTACACGGTTTTGGCCGTTCTCGTCGTTGCCGTTTGTTTGTTTATCTTCGGAAGCGAGTCCATCAAGCTGTTCGCGCTAGCAAAAATTATCGGCCTTACCAGCGGTGCATATTCATCGATTTGTATTGCAAGCCCGCTCTGGCTTCTGCTCAAAGGCAAACAAAAACCGAAAGCAGTCGCTAAGACAACGGCTTAATTCTAAGTTCGCACATGCTCACGAAGCAGATTTTGCATTCGCAAAATCTAAGCATATGCTCACGAAGCAGATTTTGCATTCGCAAAATCTAAGCATATGCTCACGAAGCAGATTTTGCATTCGCAAAATCTTTTAGGAGGTAAAAATGTCAACCACACAGCGATATGCAAAAGCAGAGTCCGCAAGCTGGGCCGGCTTATGGGGAAACATGCTGCTGGCTCTATTTAAAGGCGTGATAGGTTGGTTGTCAGGTAGCAAGGCGTTGCTTGCAGATGCATTCCGGTCGGCTGCCGAGGTAGCAGCGGGCATTGCCGCAATATCCGGATTGCGAACAAGCAGACAGCAGAAGCTGGTTCAGTCTAATTCCACGGCGGAAACAGAAAATGTAAGAGGAGAGGCGGCGACAACCATTCTGTTGTCAGTCGTCCTTCTCATCATAGGGCTCGAGATTGGCATTTCGGCAATTCGCGATATTGCTGACGGCGTGCCGTCAGCGCCTCATTGGAGCGCAACTGCAGCGATCGTCATTTCATTAATCGTACAGCAGCTTTTCTCCCCGGAAAAGGATCGGATGATGGGGCTTTATTGCTCCTCGGCGGCCTTGCTTGGGGCTAGCGGCGCGATTATTGGGAAACTGCTCTCGGTCCCTGCCCTTTATTATTTTGATCCGGCCGCAGCGATTGTTATTGCGGTTATTGTTGTCATGAACGGTTATAGGATGGCGACCGTATTTATCCGCAAGGATAGCGAATCAACATCGTTGGACGAGAATCCGGATGAGCTTATGCAGCTGGTACAGCGGGTGGAAGGCGTAATTACGGTGCAGTCCATGAGGGCGAAGGAACATGGCCATTACGTTATAGCCGATATGGTTATAAGCGTTAATCCGCGCATATCGGTGCTTGAAGGCCAAGAAATTGCGAAAAGAGTAAAGCAGCTTGTCATGAAACGTTTTATTCATGTAACGGACGTATCGATTTATGTTGAGCCTTATGATCCTGGTTATCCATACAAGTCCAATCATGATCCGAATCAGGAGCAGATGCCGACACTGCTGCAATAAGCAAAACCAAACAGCAGAGGAGGGGAAAGCAGCATGATTCAGCGGAAAACAAGGTGGGCGCTTGCTCCATGGTCTGCAACCGACGAAGAAAACGCCAAAAAGCTGGCT
Organism: Paenibacillus endophyticus; assembly: GCF_014192395.1. Taxonomy (GTDB): domain Bacteria; phylum Bacillota; class Bacilli; order Paenibacillales; family Paenibacillaceae; genus Pristimantibacillus; species Pristimantibacillus endophyticus. Next base: position 275,643 of record NZ_JACHXW010000001.1, read on the forward strand.
TCGCATCTCGGTTTACCGCCGCTAGTGGCCAAGCTTCTTGTTAAGCGAGGCTTTGATGAAATAGGTACGGCAGAGCGTTTTCTGCGAGGCGGTGTCGAGCATTTTCATGATCCGTATTTATTGAGGGGCATGAAAGAGGCAGTCGAGAGGATCAGGCAAGCTGCAGCCCATAACGAGAAAATACGAATTTACGGCGATTATGACGCTGACGGCGTGTCCAGCACTTCCTTGCTTGTACATTTGTTTCGAGCCTTGAATTATGAATTTGATTATTACATCCCGCATCGTGCATTAGAAGGATATGGTCTGAATAAGAAAGCTATTAAACTCGCTGCTGATGAAGGTGTCCGCTTGATCGTAACCGTCGATACGGGCATCAGCGCAGTCGATGAAATCGCTTATGCAGGGGAGCTCGGCATCGATGTCGTAGTGACTGACCATCATGAGCCTCCGGAGCAAATTCCGAACGCCTGCGCGGTCGTGAATCCGAAGCAAGAAAATTGTGATTATCCGTTCAAGGGGCTGGCCGGCGTCGGTGTAGCGTTTAAACTGGCGCATGCTTTGCTTGAGCGGCCGCCGCTTGAATGGGCGGATATTGCCAGCTTAGGCACGATAGCAGATTTGATGCCGCTGAAGGATGAGAATCGGATATTGGTCCGATATGGATTGGAGCGTTTGAGGAGCCAGCCTAGCGTGGGCTTCCGTGCCTTGGCGGAAGCGGGCGGTATCGAGCTTGAAGCGATAACCTCAACAGGCGTCGCGTTCGGCATGGCGCCGCGAATCAATGCAGCCGGAAGGCTGGATCATGCGAAGCGGGCCGTAGAGCTGCTTACGACAGAAGATTATGACAATGCGATTCTTGCCGCCATCAGCCTGGATAGCTTGAACAAAGAGCGGCAGCGTGTCGTAGAGAGCATTGTTAAGGAAGCGGAGCAGCTCTGGCAAATGAAAACGGCGGAGGCTGAAGCTTCTGGCATTGCCTCACCGCCAGTCATCGTGCTTGCAGGAGAAGGCTGGAATGTTGGTGTAATCGGCATCGTAGCTTCCAAGCTATTGGAACGTAATTATAAACCCGTTATTATTTTGGGGATAGATGAGAAGACGGGGATGTGTAAGGGGTCTGCACGCTCTATAGAGGGCTTTGATCTCCATGCGGCGCTTACAGCATGTGACGAGCTGCTCGATCATTACGGAGGCCACCAGGCCGCTGCCGGAATGAGCCTGCATCGCGATCGTTTGCAAGAGCTCGAGCAGCGTCTGGGCACGCTGGCGTCGGAGTGGCTCAGCGCTGATGATTGGATACCCAAAACAGCCGTCGATCTGATGTGCTCCGTGAATGAGGCAACTCTCGAAACGATTGCCGAGCTGTCACAGCTCGAGCCATTCGGGATGGGGAACCCTTCCCCGAGACTTCTCTTCCAAGGTGCTGAGCTTGCCGATCGGCGCACGATTGGCAAGGATTCCAAACATCTGAAGCTATCGCTTGGGAGCGGGCGTCCCTTGCTCGACGGTATCGGGTTCAGCATGGGCATACTGGCAGAGGGACTGCGTCCCGGAAGCAAAGTCGATGTTATTGGCGAGCTGTCGATCAATGAATGGAACGGGCAGCGAAAGCCGCAGCTGCAATTGCATGACATGCATTTCGACCCCACTGCGGAAATGTTCCCTGAACGCGAGGATTTTGGCAAGGTTTATCAGCAGTTGAAGCAGCTTGGGCAAGCTCAGCTATCGGGTCTAAATGAACGAATCGCTAAGCAAAGCGGATTATCATTAGTTATCGTAGAGCTGATGCTTGATGTATTCGAGGAGCTGGCGTTTATTGAGCGCAGCAACGGTATGATGTCCGCTGCAAGCTCACCGCAGAAGCGGGATTTGGCGGCCTCGGAGCGTTATCGCTCGGCCAAAGAACAGTATGAAGCATCACGAATGTCCGTAGCCGGTCATTAACGCTAAAGAATAGTTTGAAAAGGAAAGGGTTGACCTCTCGTGTCCAACACAACATACAACTTCAAAGATTACATTCGGGTAATTCCCGATTTCCCGCAGCCTGGCATTAGGTTCAAAGATATTACGACGTTATTGAAGGATGGAGGAGCTTATCGCGCAGCGATTGAAGAAATGCGAGCTGCCATTGCACATATGAAAATCGATGTTATTGCCGGTCCGGAAGCACGCGGATTCGTTGTCGGTGCTCCGCTAGCGGTTGCGCTCGGCGTGGGCTTTGCTCCTATCCGCAAGAGCGGCAAGCTGCCAGGCGAAACCATTACAGCAAGCTATGACTTGGAATACGGCAATGATCAGCTCGCTATGCACAAGGACGCGATTTCACCGGGACAGCGCGTTCTCATCGCGGATGATTTGCTTGCGACAGGCGGAACGATCGCGACTTCGATCAATCTGGTTCGGCAGCTTGGCGGGGAAGTCATCGGGGCTGCGTTCCTGATCGAGCTTGCTTACCTGACCGGGCGCGAGAAGCTTGACGGAATTGACGTTTTCTCACTCATGACCTACGAATAAATGACATAGCGAAGCTAGTCTATACATGCACCGCCTGTTGCTTCTACTGCTTATTGCGGGAAGGCCAGGCGGTTTTATTTTATTCCACAAGCTCTTCGGTAGTTGACGCGGTGCTGCTATTACAGGCATAATATTATAAAAACTCGGAAAACGCATGAATGGGATCCGCCAGGAGTGTAATCAGAAAGGGACGTTTCATGGGCATTGAGCATTTACTCGAGAAGGCATCCGCCTATATGAAAGAGCAGGACCTTATACGCATCCAGGAAGCCTATGACTTTGCGGAGCAAGCCCATCACGGACAAGTGCGGAAGTCGGGAGAGCCTTATATCCTGCATCCCGTAGCGGTTGCGGATATTCTTGTTGATATGCAAATGGACGTGCTGTCTATTATTGCGGCATTGCTTCATGATGTCGTTGAGGACACGACTGTAGATTTGCAGACGGTTCGCGCGAAATTTGGCGAAACCTGCGCGATGCTGGTAGACGGCCTGACTAAGCTTGAAAAAATTCAGTTTCGTTCCAAGGAAGAACAGCAGAACGAAAATTATCGTAAAATGTTTGTCGCTATGGCGCAGGACATCCGCGTCATTCTTATAAAGCTGGCAGATCGCCTGCATAATATGCGCACGCTTAAATTCCAGTCAGAGGAAGCACAGCGCCGGATTGCCTATGAGACGCTTGAAATCTTCTGCCCTATTGCCCACCGTTTGGGTATTTCGGCGATCAAATGGGAGATGGAGGACATTGCGCTCCGCTATTTGAATCCGCAGCAATATTACCGCATCGCCAATCTCATGAAGAAGAAGCGCGCGGAGCGAGAGCAGTTCATCGAGGATGTTATCGGCCGCATTACGGAGAAGCTTGAGGAAATGGGCATTGAAGGCGATATCTCTGGAAGGCCAAAGCATTTGTACAGCATTTACAAAAAAATGACCGACCGCAACAAGCAGTTTACTGAAATATATGACCTGCTTGCGATTCGGATTATCGTAGACAATATTAAAGATTGTTATGCGACGCTTGGCATCATTCATACGCTTTGGAAGCCGATGCCTGGCCGCTTTAAAGATTACATCGCCATGCCGAAGGCGAATATGTACCAATCGCTGCACACGACCGTTATCGGACCTAATGGCGAGCCTACCGAGGTGCAGATTCGCACATGGGAGATGCATCGTACATCGGAATACGGTATCGCAGCGCATTGGGCCTACAAGGAAGGCTCGCTCGTTCCGGGCGGCAACTTCGAGGACAAAATGTCCTGGTTCCGCGAAATTTTGGAGCTGCAGCATGAGGCTCGCGACGCATCCGAGTTCATGGAATCGCTCAAAATGGACTTTTTTGCCGATTTGGTATTTGTGTTTACGCCAAGTGGTGAGGTCATTGAGCTCCCTGCCGGCTCCGTACCGCTTGATTTCGCTTACCGCATCCATACAGAGGTTGGGAACCGGACAATTGGCGCGAAGCTGAACGGACGCATCGTCCCGCTTGACCATAAGCTGAAGACGGGAGATATCGTTGAGATTCTGACGTCGAAGCATTCATACGGACCAAGCCAAGACTGGGTCAAAATCGCACAGTCCTCGCATGCCCGCAGCAAAATTCGGCAATGGTTCAAGAAGGAGCGACGCGAGGAAAACGTCACGAAGGGCAAGGACTTGCTTGAACGAGAGCTGAAGCGTCTGGGTCTTGAGCCGTCAGCATGGCTACAGGACGACAAGCTGCTGGAGGCCGCATCGAAATTTGCATTCAATGACATTGAAGATATGATGTCTGCCATTGGTTTCGGAGGGATTACGGCCGCGCAAATTTGCACGAAGCTAACAGAGAAAATGCGCAGGGAAGCCGAGCTTGCCAATCAGCTCGAGCTAACGAGCGAGGTTAAGGAAATTAAATCGCCGGGTAATCGGAAGCCTAGGATGAACCAAGGTGTAACGGTAAAGGGCATCGACAATTTGCTTGTTCGTTTTGCCCGCTGCTGCAATCCGGTACCGGGTGATACCATTATTGGTTACATTACTCGCGGCCGCGGTGTTTCTGTGCACAGAATGGACTGCCAGAATATTCCGTTTGGCGAAGAGGGCGAGGAAGGCGACCGCGTTATCGAGGTCGAATGGGAGGATACGATTGACGCCAACTACAGCGTGGATATCGAAATCACCGGAAATGATCGCAGAGGCTTGTTAAACGAAGTGCTTCAAGCTGTTTCGGAAAGTAAAACGAACATATCGGCTGTAACCGGACGTTCTGTTAAGAATATGTCTCTTATTCATATTACCGTGCTCATTCGAAATATTGAGCATCTTAACGCGGTTGTAGAGAAAATAAAACGGGTGCAGGATATTTATTCCGTTCAACGGATTATGCAATAATTTTGAGAAAATAGTCGCAAGCAAGCGCAAGCCATATAGGAGGTTAACGGGCAGTGAAAGTCGTCGTTCAGCGCAGCAACAAAGCCAAAGTTGTCATTCAGGGCGAAACGGTTGGGGCCATTGACTTCGGTTTAGTGCTTCTAGTCGGCATCACACATGACGATACGGAGGCAGACGTGAGGTGGATGGCGGATAAGGTCGCTCATCTGAGAATCTTCGAGGATGATACTGGGAAGATGAATCACTCGGTCTTGGATATCGGGGGGCAGCTGCTTTCCGTCTCGCAATTTACGCTTTACGGCGATTGCCGCAAAGGCAGAAGGCCAAACTTTATGGCAGCAGCAAAGCCGGATCAGGCGGAGAACCTGTATGACGGCTTTAATGAATCGCTGCGTGCCATGGGATTAACCGTGGAAACGGGGCGGTTCGGAGCGATGATGGACGTGGAGCTCGTTAATTCAGGGCCTGTCACGATAATTTTGGAAAGCGGTATGTAAGAAGGCAATCGCGGGAAACAATAGACCATAAGCTCTGTAGACAGCTCGATTGTCTGGCAGAAGTCGAATGTAATATTGGAGGTATTCCGCGCATGCATCAGTCACGCAAAGAGCAAGGCATTGAAAGGATATCACGCAAGCTGCTACATCCTGACCGCAGAGAGGCTAAGATTTTCGCTGAACTAGAGGACGATATAGAAGCAGCGGAGGAATGGGCAGGCTTTCCACAGCAACCGCGCCGTGATAACCCCAATCATTTATAACGAGCATCTATAGCCGTCCGGGGATCAAATGACCGGGCGGCTGCTTCGTTTGAAGAACGCAATCGCAATAAAACGCTTTCGAAATTGTAATATTTCTGTAATCAATCTCTAACTTTGTTTTAACATCATTGGCCTATAATAGACCTCGACCCCCTTTTTAAAAATATATTTTACTTTTGGACCTGCAAACACGTTTTGTAGGTTTTTTTCTGCCCATTAACGGAAAACCTATCGGTATGCATCTCGATCTTGACTTTAACTGCTGCTGGAGGTAAAATTAATTCTCAGTATAGATAAGCGATTCATGGATGGGACAAAGTAATTCTACGCGCTGTATCCAGAGAGGGACGCCAGTTGGCTGCAAGGGTCCTTATATCGGCAGAATGAACAGACTTCCCGGAGAACAGACGGCGAACAGTGTGCATGAAGCAAGCAATAGGCTTGGTGATAGGCACTCATTAGCTGGACTGCGGATGACGGACGTTAACCGTCTTGGAGCGGGCTGATGCATGGGATGCAGGCTCGGAATGTGGGTGGTACCACGGGAGATACACTCTCGTCCCTTATGGCGCAAGCTGTTAGGAACGGGAGTTTTTTGCGTCTTGCGACGGCTTCTAAATCGATTATGGAGTCAGGAGGTTTTAATTATGGCTTTTCAAAAAATGCCGGGCACGCAGGATATTTTGCCCGGAGCGGTAGAGAGATGGCAGTATGTAGAGCAGAAGGCACGCGATATTTGCCAGCGCTACAACTTTCGCGAAATTCGCACACCAATATTTGAGTCCACGGAGCTATTTCAGCGCGGAGTGGGAGAAACGACTGATATCGTTGAGAAAGAAATGTACACGTTCACTGACCGCGGCAATCGCAGCCTAACGCTGCGTCCAGAAGGCACGGCGGGCGTAGTGCGTTCTTATGTCGAGAACAAGCTGTATGGTGAGCCAGACGTGTCTAAGCTCTACTATATCGGTCCCATGTTCAGGTATGAGCGTCCGCAGGCTGGAAGATACCGCCAACTGCATCAATTCGGCGTCGAGGCGCTAGGTTCGGTTGACCCTGCCATCGATGCTGAAGTGGTCGCACTCGGTTATACCTTCTATACGGAGGTTGGCTTAAAAGGCGTACGCGTTGAAATCAACTCGGTTGGGACACCGGCCGTTCGCACCGTTTTCCGTGAACGCTTGCTTGCTTTCCTTGAGCCGAAGCGCGAACTGCTTTGCAAGGATTGTCAATCACGCATGGATCGAAATCCGCTGCGCGTACTCGATTGCAAGGTTGATCAAGAGCATTTCACCGATGCGCCTTCCATACTGGACAGTTTGGACGAGGAATGCCAGATTCACTTTGATAAAGTGAAAATGTATTTGACCGATATGGGCATCCCATACGAAATCAACCATCGTCTCGTTCGCGGTCTGGACTACTATACCCATACCGCTTTCGAATACAAGGCTGAGGGGATCGGCACGATCGATACCGTTGGCGGAGGCGGCCGCTATAACGGTCTTGTCTCGGAGATCGGCGGTCCGGACCAGCCAGGCGTCGGACTTGGCCTAGGTCTGGAGAGAACGATCCTGCTGCTCCAGCATCAAGAGACCGAATTGCCTATTTCCAGCCAAATCGACGTGTATGTCGTCGCGCTTGGCGAAGCGGCTGAGCGTGAGGTTACGAAGCTGGTTTATCAGCTGAGACAGAGAGGGATCAAAGCAGAACGCGATTATTTGGGACGCAAGATGAAGGCTCAGATGAAATCTGCTGACCGTTTGCAAGCCCGTTATACGGCTATTCTTGGCGATGACGAGCTGGAGAGAGGCGAGATTTCGCTTAAGGATATGGCTAAGGGCGAGCAGCGCGTCGTAGCTTTAGATAAGCTGGCTGATGAAATAATTGGTTAATGAATTACCCCTATATAATCTAACTGAATGAGGAGCATGAAAACTATGTTGTTAAAAACACATCATTGCGGCCGCTTAACGAAAGCGGACGTTGGACAAACGGTTATTCTAAACGGCTGGGTACAGCGTCGTCGCGACCTTGGCGGCGTACTCTTTATCGATTTGCGTGACCGTTCGGGTATCGTACAAACGGTATTTAACCCGGATTTCTCCGGCGATGCGCTAGCAATCGCTGACCGTGCGCGCAACGAGTTCGTGCTTGCGATTCAAGGCACGGTCGTTGAGCGTGATGCAGAAACGTATAACGCGAACCTTGCTACAGGCGAAATTGAAGTGCGGGTTACAAATATTGAAGTCATGAACGCGGCTAAAACGCCTCCGTTTCCAATCGAGGACGGCGTTGAGGTGGATGAATCGCTTCGCTTGAAATATCGCTACTTGGACCTTCGTCGTCCCGAAATGCAAAAAACGCTGTTCCTTCGCTCGAAAGCGGCTAAGATTTTCCGTGATTTCCTTGACGGCGAAGGCTTCATCGACGTCGAAACGCCAATCCTGACCAAAAGCACGCCGGAAGGCGCACGTGATTACTTGGTGCCGAGCCGCGTGCATGAGGGCGAGTTTTTCGCTCTGCCGCAATCGCCGCAAATTTTCAAACAGCTTCTCATGGTAGGTGGAATTGAGCGTTACTACCAAATTGCCCGCTGCTTCCGTGATGAGGATCTTCGTGCGGACCGTCAACCGGAATTCACGCAAGTCGACATCGAGACTTCCTTTCTCTCGCAAGATCAATTGCTTGCCATGATGGAAGAGCTGACAGCTAAGCTTCTTAAGGAAACCGTTGGCGTTGAGCTGGAGCTCCCGTTCCAACGCATTACGTATGCTGATGCGATGAACAAATACGGCTCGGATAAGCCAGATCTTCGATTTGGCCTTGAGATTGAAGATATTACGGATATCGTATCCGGCAGCGAAGTGAAAGTATTCGCAAGCGTTGCAGCTGGCGGAGGCGTTGTTAAAGCGCTCAACGCCAAAGGCTGTGCGAGCTGGAGCCGCAAGGAGCTAGATGACCTGCAGCCGTTCGCAGCACGCTACGGCGGTAAAGGGCTTGCCTGGATTACCGTGAAGGACGGCGAATGGCGTGGTCCAATCGTGAAATTCCTTAAGCCGGAAGAAATTGCTGCTCTAACCGAGCGTCTGCAAGTAGAAGACGGCGACTTGCTCACTTTCTCTGCTGATAAGAAAAAAGTGGTATCGGATGTGCTTGGCAACCTTCGTTCAAAACTGGGCAAAGATCTTGGCTTGATCGACGAATCCAAATTCAAATTCGCTTGGGTTGTGGATTTCCCATTGCTTGGATGGGATGAGGATGCTAAACGTTACGTAGCTGAACATCACCCGTTCACTCGTCCGAATGAAGAAGATCTTCATTTCTTCGATACGGACCCAGGCCAGATCCGGGCACAAGCTTATGATCTAGTCCTGAACGGCTATGAAGTCGGCGGCGGTTCGATGCGTATTTACAAACGCGAAGTACAGGAGCAAATGTTCAAGGCGCTTGGCTTCAGCATGGACGAAGCGCAAGAGAAGTTCGGCTTCCTGCTCGATGCCTTTGAATATGGCACGCCTCCACACGGCGGTATTGCCTTCGGTTTCGACCGTCTGGTGATGCTTCTTACTGGCCGTACAAATCTGCGTGAAACGATTGCGTTCCCGAAAACGGCAAGCGCGACCGACTTGCTATGCGATGCGCCGTCCGAAGTAGAGCTTTCACAGCTTGAGCAGCTGCACATTCGCACAGTTTTAAAGCCAAAGCAGCCCGTAGCGGCAGTTGCAGCAGCGGAATCAACTGAAAAATAAGCAATCCAAGCAAAGGAGGCGGCAGCCTGATGCTTCATCAATTTTCACGTACGGAGCTGGCTATTGGGCCAGAAGGACTTGCGCTAATGAAGGGGAGCACGGTTGCCGTGCTCGGCATTGGCGGTGTAGGCGGCATTGCGGCTGAAGCGCTCGCGCGTACAGGCGTAGGACGGATTATTCTCGTCGATAAGGACGTCGTTGATATTACGAACGTGAACCGTCAGGTTCATGCGCTTATTACTACGGTTGGCCAACCGAAAGCGGATCTTATGCGGGACCGGATAAAGCTGATCAACCCCGAGTGTGATGTCATAGCGCTGCGGATGTTTTATACGGAGGAAACGTTTGAACAGTTTTTCGAGTATCCGCTCGATTACGTCGTAGATGCTTCGGATACGATTTCGTATAAAATTCATCTGATCAAGCAATGCTTGGAACGGAAGATTCCTATTATTTCGAGCATGGGCGCAGCTAATAAAATGGACCCGACGAAATTTCAGGTTGTTGATATTTCAAAGACCCATACGGACCCGCTTGCTCGGGTTATCCGGACGAAGCTTCGCAAGGATGGCATTAAACGCGGCGTAAAGGTTGTATTCTCTACAGAAACGCCGATTAAACCACGCGAGGATGTAACGAAACAAATCGTACCGGAGAATGCGCCGGAAATTCGCAAGGCGAAGCAGCCTCCCGCCAGCAATTCATTTGTTCCGCCTGTTGCGGGACTCATCATGGTCAGCGTGGTTGTCAAAGACTTGCTTGACTCTGGCGGCATTGAGGCCTAATAGCGAACCGACAGCAAGATTTGCGCTTACGAGGATCGAAGCTTCTGCTTTTCAAACGATGAGATACTCAAAGTTTCTAATAAAAGCCATGCCAAAACAGCGGTAACGCTAGTTCTGGCATGGCTTTTTTGATAGATAAGCACATCTATATGTTTTCACATCTAAATGTGCTTATCTATCTCCGCGAAACGACTGCTTTTGCCACAGAGGACGCTGGCAGCCGTTTACGCTTGAAAGATAGGAAAGGATATGAGTTTGCTCATCCTTTCTCTATATTTCTCGGAATGAAACGCGCCGCGCCGCGCCGCCAAAGGACGGCGACAGCCGTTTCACCTTGCATAATCAAACCCTTGATCAATACCGGGAAATGTAGCGAACAAATGTGCTTGTATGCTATGATCGACGTAACAGAGGGCAGAAGGTTGGGAAGCTGAATGGATTTATTCTCTTATCAGGAAACGGAAATGCCGCGTGCAAGGCTGTTAGCAGACCGTATGCGGCCGCAAACCTTAGATGAGTATATTGGGCAAGAACATATAGTTGGGACTGGTAAGCTGCTGCGTAGAGCCATTGAAGGGGACCAGGTATCATCCATATTGCTATACGGACCTCCTGGCTGCGGCAAAACGACGCTAGCACACATTATTTCACTGCGAACAGCGGGTGAATTCGTAAAGCTGAACGCAGTGGATGCTTCGGTAAAGGATGTACGGGAGGTTATCGATCAGGCTCGTACGAATAAAGCGATGTACGGAAAGAAGACGATACTTTTTCTGGATGAAGTGCACCGCTTCAATACGGCAAGGCAGGATGCGCTGCTGCCTGCGGTTGAGCAGGGAATCATTATATTTATTGGGGCAACGACGGAGAATCCATTTCATCATGTCAATGGAGCCTTATTGTCTCGTTCCACGCTGTTTCAGCTGGAGGCTCTTGGCGAGGAGCATGCCTATGAAGCGATGCGAAGGGCACTCAGTGATCGCGAACGGGGACTTGGCTTCATGGATCTGCAAGCAGATGAGGAGGCGCTTCGTCACATTGCGTCGATGGCAGGCGGCGATATTCGCAGAGCGCTGAACGCGCTTGAGCTTGCTGCGGTTACGACGCCTTCGGAGATGGACGGTTCCGTGCGATTAACGCTGGAGGTGGCGCAGGAATCCATACGCAAGCCCTCAATACGGGCAGACCTTTCCACGCAATACGATGTGTTGTCGGCATTCCACAAAAGCGTCAGAGGCTCTAGCGATGCGGCTCTCTTCTGGTTTTTGTATGCGGTTGAGAAGCTGGGCATGGATCCCATGACCTTCCTTCGCAGGCTGATCGTAGCTTGCAGCGAGGATATTGGCTTAGCTAACCCCCAAGCGATGATTCAGGCTGTTACGGCAATGGACGCTTACCATAAGATTGGCTGGCCGGAGTCGAAGTACAACATCTCGCAGGCTATTCTATTTGCTGTAGAGAGCCCGAAGTCGAACGCGACGGCCATTGCGATCGGCAATGCAGAGGCGGCGATGGAGAGGGCAGGCGGTGCGGAAGTGCCCTTGCATCTGCGCGACACGCACTACAAAGGCGCTCAGCAGCTTGGCCATGAAGGCTATCAATATCCGCATAATTTCCCAAACCATTACGTGAAGCAGCAATATTTGCCCAATACGCTTGGAAGCATGTCCTTCTACAAAGCGACGGAGCAGGGCATGGAGGACAAAATACGGCAAAATCAGCAAAAACGCAAATAAAACAGTTTCTATCGTCTCATACAATAAAAGGCTGCCTGAGATATTAAACTCGGGCAGCCTTTCGTATGTAGGCAGAACAAATGTTTTATGCAATAGCGAACATCAGTCCATAATAGCCAAAAACAGCGGTTAGAATGCCCATTAGAAAAGCAGGAATCAGCTTATTCGTACGGTACATCCATAGAAGCCCGCCTGCCATTAGCAGCGCAGCCGCAAACATAAGCAGGCTTTCCAGCTGAAGGTTGAAATGAAGCGCGATATCAGGGCTGAAGCTGCCTTTATAAATGGTCGTGAATAATGGCGATGGCGAGACGGTTTGCAGCGTCTCCTTCACAATATGAGGGGGAGTTTGCTGACCGAGCACGCCTGTAGCGGCAAGCACGAGCAGGGCAATCAAGCTCTCCGCTCTCAACCAGCGCTTTGGATTGAAATCTGCATGGTTTTTAACAGCCTTCTTGTAGCCAAAGCCATTGGAGTACGCAAATAACAGCAGCGGCAGTATTAATAAATGTTTAATCAACAGCATTTGACCATACGGCAGCATCCACGCGTTAACATATTCAGGTGTCGTGAAAGTCATGAGAATGATCCCGGCAAGCAGCGTCACGACAACGGCTGCTATAGCTACGGGAGAGAACCACCGTAGAAACGCAGGCCAATTGGCGTTATCCTTTGCAAACCAGCTGACAACGAATAAGATGCCGATCCACACGCTTACGGCTAGGAAATGGGACGAGTGCGTAATCAAGCCTCTAAAGCCATATAACGACGAAGCATGTCCCGCATAGCCCAGCCATACGATCAGCAAAAAGGTCACAAACAAAGCAACCTTGGGCATATGCTTATCGTTGCGAAATGCTTTTAGCCCAAGAAGCAGAGCCAGCCCAGCCGAACCTATAGCCGTCCATAGCCAAGCTTTGCCTGTATTGATATCCAGCAGGATGCTTTTGAGAATGGAGCCGTAGGACATGTCGAAATCTTTGCCGAAAACAAGGGCAAGGTTGTGAATAGGCACATACGAGAAAATCGGAATCGCTATCGCGCATGCAAGCAGCAAGCCATTCGGCACTTGAATGGACGGCCTTCTATTCTCCGGTACAAGCTTAAGCAGCAATGATCCTGTTAGAATGGCGAAGCAAACATAAAGAAGGCCTTCGCTCACGTAAATCATTATTTCCGCCTCCGCATCAACAAGACGAGCGCCGCAACAACTATAATCGCACCAATGATGATGGCAGGCGTATAGTTCGTATCATCGCCAGCTGCTCCTGAGGGATTATCATCGCTGCCTGCGTTCGTGCTTGGGTCCGTTTCGCTAGACGGCGAAGGTGACGGCGTGGCAGTCTCAGCAGTCGCCGTTGGCTCGGGAGAAGGAGCTTCTGTCACAACAGGAGCATCAAGCGTAAAGGCGTAGTCACCTTCGACCGAATGGCCGTCTGCGCCAATGATGACCCATTTCACCGTATAAATGCCATTGGGAAGCGTATCCGGCAAGCCTCCGCTCATCTTCATTCCGTCAACCTCAACCTTGTCCTTTTCTATTTCCTCGCCAGCAGCGTTTAACAGCTTGAAATTGCTAAGCTTCTCGATTTTTGTATTATAGGTCAGTTCTATGCGCTCCGGAAGGACGTCGACTGTCGCATCCTGCGCAGGTACTGCCTCCTCAAGTTTTGAATGGGCCAAAGCAACGCTTGGGAGAAGCCATAACGCGGCTAAGCAAATCAGTAATATTCGTTTCATTTGTAAACCTCCTACATAATTTAATGACGCGTCTGACTGGCAGACTGATTGCATTATAACAGATTTCACCAAGCGTCAGCCGGGCACTTCATGATCAATTCGTAACGGCTTTATGAACATTTGTTGAAGGGCCATCCAAGCACCGCTTAAATATCCAAAGAATGGTTAGAAAACTGCGTATAATGGATAGCCTATGCGGAATAGAAATAACTACGGTCTTGAAAATGGTTTATCCTCCGGTTATACCGCATGACACGGCGGCTCAGCAACAAGAGATGCTCTCACATTACACAAAGATCGCCGTATCTTTGTTCCCAAAGGAGGTGCACCTGCTTTCGCAACGGCATGATTGTTCGCGGAGGGCAGGAACTCGTTGAATGACCCGATGCCGATTAGTTTGTCCCTGATTCTTATTTTTCTGTTGGTCTTTATGAACGGTTTTTTTGTCGCTGCTGAATTCGCAATGGTGAAAGCTAGGGGCAGTCGAATGGATTTGCTTGCCTCGGAAGGCCATTCCCGCGCCAAGCTTGCTATGCGTATGACTGGAAATTTGGATGCTTATTTATCGGCTTGCAAGCTTGGCATTACGCTTGCTTCCCTTGGTCTCGGCTGGATTGGGGAGCCTGCGGTTGCAAGGGTTATCGAGCCTCTCCTAAACCAGCTCGGGATACGCAGCGAAGGGGTTCTTCATAGTTTCTCTTTCCTGCTCGCATTCACCTTTATTACGGTGCTTCATCTTGTGATTGGCCAGCTTGCACCAAAAACGATTGCTATCCGCAAAGCTGAATCAGTAACGCTGCTAACCGCTACACCGCTCGTTTTTTTGTATAAAATCATGTGCCCGTTTATTTGGATATTGAATGAAATGGCCAACCAGCTCCTTCGCAAAATGGGAATCGAGCCAGCAAACGAGAAGGATTCAGCGCATACCGAGGATGAAATACGCATTCTGATGAAGGAAAGCCATAAAAATGGATTTATTGATAATACTGAGCTGACGCTCGTTGATAACATTTTTGATTTTACAGAAACCAATGCCAGGGAAATCATGATTCCTCGCACAGAGATGATTTGCTTGAATGCCAGCCATACGATAACGGAGAACAAAAAGCATGCGCTTGAGCAAATGCTCACCCGTTATCCGGTATGCGAGAATGATAAGGATAATATTATCGGCTTTGTGCATATCAAGGATTTATTAAAGGATACGCACCAAAGCCTAAGTGATATTAGACAGATTACGAGACCCATTACAACAGTACCCGAATCGATGCAAATTAGCACGCTGCTAAAACTGATGCAGAAACGAAGATCGCAAATCGCAATTCTCATCGATGAGTATGGCGGAACGTCAGGCCTCGTGACGCTGGAGGATATTATGGAGGAAATCGTCGGCGAAATACAAGACGAGTTTGATGAAGAGCGTGAGCAGCTCGAGCGAATGGATGACGGTACGTATTCGGTCAGCGGGCTAATGCTGATCGAGGAGGTGAACAGCTTCTTTGGGCTAGACATCGATACGGACGATTATGACACAATCGGCGGTTGGATGTATTCTAGAATTGAGCTTCCGCCAGCAAGCAATCAACACATCCGATTCGGGGATGACGTTGAGTTTATTATCGAAGAGACTGATCATTTGCGCATTTCCCGTTTGCGTATTCGGGCAATCAACGACAACGAGTACAGGGGGAAGCAAGCAGGTCATCAACATGGATGAAGTACATCGTGTGAATAAAAAGAAAAAAGGCTGCTTCACATCTGAAGATGTATGAAGCAGCCTTCTTTATTGATTCGATTACGCTTGCTTAGTCAGCATGGCATCGGCATCGATTTTTTGGACCGTTTCGATCGTTCCGCCTCCAAGACAAACGGCTTCGTCGTACAGGACGACGGCTTGGCCCGGGGTAATCGCTTTTTGAGGCTTATCAAAAACGATTCGGACATCTCCGTTTGGAAGCACCGTAACGCTGACGCCTTGATCCGGCTGGCGATAGCGGAATTTGGCTGTGCAGCGGATGGTTTCTCCTGCTTGCAAAGGCTGGGAAATCCAGTTCATTCCGCTCGCGGTCAAACTCTCGGAATAGAGGCTCGGATGCTGCTCGCCTTGTACGACGTAAAGGATATTGCGTTCCAAATCCTTGTCAGCGACGAACCACGGCTCGCCCGAGCCCGAGCCTCCGATGCCAAGACCTTGGCGCTGACCAAGGGTGTAATACATAAGGCCATCATGCCGGCCCTTCTTCTCGCCGCTTTGAACGTCAATCATATCGCCTGCTTGGGCTGGCAAATACCCGCTAAGAAACGTCTTGAAGTTTCGTTCGCCGATAAAGCATACCCCGGTGCTGTCTTTCTTCTTCGCCGTATACAAACCGGCTTCCTCTGCGATGCGGCGAACTTCGGGTTTTGGAAGATGTCCAATCGGAAACATCGCTTTCGCAAGCTGTCTCTGATTTAATGCGCTGAGGAAGTAGGTTTGATCCTTGTTGGAATCAATGCCTCGCAGCAGCTTGGTAACCCCATCCTCCGTGCGCTCGACCTGAGCGTAATGCCCTGTAGCCAAATAGTCTGCTCCAAGTTCCATTGCGCGCTGAAGGAAATCGCCGAATTTGATTTCGCGATTGCACATGACGTCGGGATTCGGCGTGCGCCCGCGCTTGTATTCATCAAGGAAATAGCTGAATACCTTATCGAAATATTGCCGTTCAAAATTGACGGTATAATACGGGATACCGATTTGCTCACATACGCGGCGGACATCTTCCGAGTCCTCTTCCGCCGTGCAATGACCGAATTCATCGGTATCGTCCCAGTTTTTCATGAATATGCCGACAACGTCGTACCCTTGCTGCTTCAGCAGCAGAGCTGTGACGGAGGAATCGACGCCGCCTGACATGCCGACGACAACCCTTGTCGATGCGATTGGTTTTTCCATCATAAACACCACCTTGCTCAAATCAAACCATTATTATTGTAACATAGGAAGCAAACTTTTTCATGAAGTAGTCAAGCTTTTTGCACACGGCGCGTGCGTGATATGTTAACATATAAGTGAAATGGGAATACAGAGAATTAATAGCTTCGCATGCAGACACATGGATGAACCACTATAAAACCAACTAAAGAGGTGCCACTTTGAAAATATCGACAAAGGGCCGTTACGGCTTAACGATTATGATGGAGCTTGCAGTTAAATTTGGGGAAGGCCCAACGTCGCTCAAGAGCATAGCGGAGCGCAATCAGCTTTCCGAACACTATTTGGAGCAATTAGTAGCACCGCTTCGCAATGCAGGACTTGTGAAAAGTATTCGCGGCGCATACGGCGGCTATATCCTCTCGAAGGATCCGGAAACCATTACTTCCGGCGATATCATTCGCATACTTGAGGGCCCTATTTCACCGGTAGACTTTACGGAAGAGGATGACCCTGCGAAACGCCAGCTTTGGCTCAGAATACGGGACAGCATCGCTGATGTGCTTGACTCGACGACGCTCGCGGATCTCATCAATTTCGAAGACGCGGGCAAACCTGACAGCTACATGTTCTACATCTAAAGGAAGCGAACCTATGACAAAACATTATTTTGACCATGCCGCCACTACGCCTATGCATCCTGACGTCGCCAAAGCGATGCTCGAGGTCATGCTGGGTCCTGGCGGCAATTCGTCTAGCATGCATGCGTTTGGAAGAGCGGCCAAGCTCCATCTCAACCGGTCGCGCGATATAATTTCGGCAGCGATCGGCTGCAAGCCGGGAGAGCTGCTGTTCACCTCAGGCGGGACGGAGAGCGATAATGCGGCGATTATCGGAGCAGCCAGAGCACAGCGCAAACGCGGGAGAACACATCTCATTACTTCTGCAGGCGAGCATCACGCCGTTCTTCATACGTGCGAGTGGCTGGCCAAGGAAGAAGGCTTCACTCTAACGGTACTTCCTGTCGACTCGGTAGGGTGCACATCACCAGAGACCGTTCAAGCGGCTATTACACCAGAGACCGCCCTAATTAGCATTATGCATGGCAACAACGAAGTAGGAACGATTCAGCCCATAGAAGAAATCGGACGAATGGCGAAAGCAGCGGGCGTGATCTTCCATGTGGATGCCGTACAGACATTAAGCTGGTTCGATTACCGGCTCAACGAGCTGCCGATCGACCTCATGAGTTTCTCTTCCCATAAGATCAACGGCCCTCAGGGCGTTGGCGCACTATATATCGCTTCAGGGACTCCGCTTGAACCTCTCCAGCATGGCGGATCACAAGAAAGAAAACGCCGGGCTGGCACCGAAAACATCGCAGGAATCGTTGGATTTGCAGCAGCAGTTGACATTTGTGTGAACGAGAGAAAAAATAAGCAACCTTTTATGGACAAGCTTCGTAAGAGATGGATAGAACTGCTTCATGAGCATGCTGGCATACCCGTCTTGGTTAATGGAAGCGGGGAGGACTATTTGCCGCATATCGTAAATGTCAGCTTTATCGGAGTCGATACGGAAACGATGCTGATGAATTTGGATATGGAAGGCATTGCTGCAGCAAGCGGCTCCGCTTGCACTTCTGGCGCGCTTGAGCGATCACATGTGCTGAGAGCCATGGAGCTGTCTGAGGAGCGAATTCAATCTGCCGTAAGATTTAGCTTCGGATTGGGGAATACTTTGGAGGAATTAGAAGAAGCCGCACAGAAGATCGGATTAATCGTGAGGCGTATTCGTAATAACTACTAGGAGGACTCCGCTTAAGCGTGATTAAACTTCAACGGCTTATTGGACTTCCCGTCATCGTCATTCATTCGGGCAAGCTGGTTGGCACGGTCAAGGACGCTTGGTTTGATGAGCACTGGCAACTAAAGGGGCTCATTCTTGATTGTCCCAAATGGTTTGCTACTACTGCTAAGATCGTCGAGTGGTCTCACGTGCTCACTTGCGGCGAGGACACCGTCATTATAGCAGATGAAGCGTCGATCTTTCGGATGAAGTCGAAGCAATTGCTGCGTTCCTTTTACACCGGCTTAGTGAAATTAAAGGATTTGCCCGTCGTAACGGTTAGCGGTATTCAACTTGGCCGTGTGTCGGATGTTTATTTTTACCCAAAAGAGGGTACACAAATAGTAGGCTACGAGCTTACGGACGGTTTTGTTTCGGATCTGATGGAAGGGCGCAAATGGCTGAGAGCGCCGAGTGATCCGGATAGCGTATTACTCGGGGAAGACGCGATTATTGTTCCTGCTGTCAGTGAAGCGGAATTGGAGCCTGTCGCAGCTTCCAATTTCAGAGGATAGGGAGAAATGAAAGATGATGAGATGTCCGAATTGCAACTCGAAAGATATCGGAAAGATCGGTTCCCACCAGTTTTATTGTTGGGGCTGCTTCATAGAACTGACGGTAAACGGCGAGAAAATGTCGGTTTACCAAGTAGAAGAGGAT
The DNA here is from genome assembly GCF_014192395.1 of Paenibacillus endophyticus. Classification (GTDB taxonomy): domain Bacteria; phylum Bacillota; class Bacilli; order Paenibacillales; family Paenibacillaceae; genus Pristimantibacillus; species Pristimantibacillus endophyticus. Next base: position 294,730 of record NZ_JACHXW010000001.1, read on the forward strand.
GGTACGTTAAGCTCGCTTGACGACTTGTTCTTTGAAGAGGAAATAACTCAGATTCACGTCAATTGACGTGCTTTCTCATAACAATGACTTTGAAGAGACGGTCTCTGGCCGTCTTTTTTTGCTGTATACGGATGAATCGAGCCGCTTGTACATATACTGAACTAGTTCCGCTCGCCTTGCTGGAGGCAGGTGGAAAACGAAGGTTCGGGGGTGAGGACGGTGGAACGCTTTACAAAGAACCGTCTGTTTGTTTGGCTGGTTTATTTGATATTAGGCCTGATATCCATTTATTTATTGCTGCTGATCAAGCCGCTTATCGTGAGCATATACATCTTTTTGAAGGCTGTTTTTGCACCTTTTGTTATAGCCATGATTATTTCCTATGTGCTTAATCCAATCGTGACGATCCTGCATGAGAGAAAGGTGCCTCGAACGATTGCGGTGCTGCTCATTTATGCGGTCTTTTGCGCAGTCATTACCGTTCTTCTGGTTAATCTGATCCCCATGTTTATCAACCAGGTGCAAGAATTGAATCGTCACGTGCCTGAGTTGTCCATGCGTGCGCAAAATATCGTAACGGACATTAACAATACATCCTTCTTGCCCGAAAGCATTCGCAGCGGTCTTAACAAATCACTTGTCCATATTGAGAAAAAGCTGTCCGAAAGCTTATTCAACTTCGTGAATAATATCGGATCTATGGTTAATGCGATATTCATCACCTTCATTATACCGTTCCTTGCCTTCTACATATTGAAGGACTTTGACGTATTCGAGCGAACGGTTATCACCTATGTGCCCAAGTCGCATCGCAAAAACACAGTAAGACTCCTTAAGGATATTGATACGGCATTAGGCAGCTACATAAGAGGACAGTTTTTGGTTTGCGTTATCGTCGGGGTATTGGCTTACTTTGGCTATCTGCTCATCGGAATGCCATATGCGCTTCTATTGGCGAGCATTGTTGCCATCACGAATGTCATTCCTTACTTGGGTCCTTTTTTCGGGGCTGCCCCGGCATTGCTAATGGCCTCAACGGTATCCTTGAAAATGGTCATTTTAGTCGCTATCATTAATACGCTTTGCCAAATACTCGAGGGCAATGTGATTTCTCCGCAAGTTGTTGGGCGAACGCTGCACATGCACCCTTTGTCCATCATATTCGCGCTCTTAGTTGGTGGCGAAATAGCCGGCATCGTTGGAATGATATTGGCGGTCCCGATATTCGCGGCCTGCAAGGTCATTATCCAGCATATGTTCGCTTATTACGTGCGCAGAAAGATTATTTGACAGGTTGAGAGGGTGTAGCTATAATTTTAAAATAATCAAGTGTCAAAAATAAGGTGATAAAGCGTTGACGAATTGAAGTAGGCCAATGCCCGTTAACCAGAGAGAAAGCTTCTTCACAGTGACTGCCCGCCAGTCAATTGTGTCGGTTGAGAGAGCTTTTATGACGAAGGGTGGCTGAAAGCTCTTTTCGGAGTGTGAATGAACTTCACCGGGTGGACCCGTTAACGTCTAATGAAGGCGATTGCGCAGGCTGCATGCAGCGAGCAATAACCAGGGTGGTACCGCGAATGTTTTCGTCCCTGTCAATGACAGGGGCGTTTTTTGTGTTTTATGATGAAAAGGGGGCTTATTAACATGAAAGCTAGTGAAATTCGGTCCAAATGGCTTGCTTTTTTCGAAAGCAAGGGTCATAAAATCGAACCAAGCGCGTCGCTTGTCCCGCACAACGATCCTTCACTTCTATGGATTAATGCAGGCATGGCGCCGCTTAAAGCTTATTTTGACGGACGTATCGTACCTGATAACCCGCGGATTACCAACTCGCAGAAATGCATCCGAACAAACGATATTGAGAATGTCGGCAAAACACGCAGACATCATACGTTTTTTGAAATGCTGGGCAATTTCTCAATCGGCGATTACTTCAAGGAAGAAGCGATCACATGGGCATGGGAATTTCTAACTGAGCCGAAGTGGATCGGATTTGATCCGAACCGCCTATCCGTCACGGTATATCCGGAGGATGAGGAAGCGTTTGAATTCTGGAACAAAAAGATCGGTCTTCCGGAAGAGCGCATCTATAAGCTAGAAGAGAACTTTTGGGATATCGGCGAAGGGCCATGCGGACCATGTACTGAAATTTTCTATGATCGCGGCGACAAATATGGCGACCTAACGGATCCGGAATGCTGGCCAGGCGGGGAAAATGAGCGTTTCCTAGAGGTATGGAACGTCGTTTTCTCACAGTTCAACCACAATAAAGACGGCAGCTATACGCCGCTTCCCATTAAAAATATTGATACAGGCGCAGGTCTTGAGCGTTTTGCTTCCATTCTGCAGGATGTGGATTCTAACTTTGATACGGATTTGTTCCGTCCGATCATTGACCGTACCTGCACGATTGCTAAGGTAACCTACAAAACGAATGAAGAGCATGACGTAGCGCTCAAGGTAATCGCAGACCATATTCGTACGGTTGCGTTCGCAGTCGGTGACGGCGTTATGCCTTCTAATGAAGGACGCGGCTACATTATCCGCCGTTTGCTCCGCCGTGCCGTACGTTATGGTAAAACGATCGGCATCGACCGTCCGTTCCTCCATGAGCTTACTTCTATCGTAGGCGAGGTTATGGGGGTGTACTATCCAGAGGTTGTCGAGAAACGCGAGTTTATCGAGCGCGTCATTCGTACGGAAGAAGAAAGATTCCACGAGACATTGTCCGATGGGCTCGCAATGTTGTCTGACCTAGTGGCAGCTGCCACGAAAGCAGGAAATAAAGAGATTAACGGCGACGATGCGTTCCGTCTCTATGATACCTATGGTTTTCCTTTCGATCTGACAGAGGACTACGCTTCGGAAAACGGTATGACCGTTGACCGCGAAGGATTTGATGCAGCAATGGAGGCGCAGCGCGTGCGTGCTCGCGCAGCCCGCCAAGATACCGGCAGCATGAAGGTTCAAGGCGGTCCGCTTGGCGAATTCACGATTAAAAGCGAGTTTGTTGGCTATAATGAATTGGTATCTGACTCCAAAATCATTGCCATTGTTCAAGATGACTTGCTAGTCGAGAGTGCAGCGCAAGGCAGCAAGGTTCTAGTCATTTTGGACCGTACGCCATTCTATGCGGAGAGCGGCGGACAAATTGGGGACAAGGGAACCATCAAAGGCGATGGCTTTATACTCGACATCCTCGATGTCACGAAGGCGCCTCATGGACAAAGCGTGCATCATGCCATTGTTGCCGAAGGAACCGCTCGAAGCGGTCAATCTGCGCAAGCAAGCGTAACAAGAGTCGTTCGGGACGATATCGTTAAGAACCATACGGCAACGCATCTGCTGCATAAGGCGCTCAAAGAGGTGCTTGGCGATCATGTTAATCAGGCAGGCTCGCTGGTAGAAGCGGAACGGCTGCGGTTTGACTTCTCGCACTTTGGCAGCATAACAGCAGAGGAGCTAGTCGAAATCGAACGGCGCGTAAATGAGCAAATCTGGTTGGGAACATCCGTTTCGATTGACATTAAATCATTGAATGAAGCGAAGGCAATGGGTGCAATGGCTCTGTTTGGCGAGAAATACGGCGATGAGGTCCGGGTCGTTCAAGTAGGGAGCTATAGCTTGGAGCTATGCGGCGGCTGCCATGTAGGCAATACTTCGCAAATCGGGTTGTTTAAGCTGCTAAGCGAGAGCGGTATCGGTTCAGGGGTTAGAAGGATAGAAGCCGTTACAGGCAAGCATGCTTATAACTATTTGGAAGGTCAGTTCGAGCTGCTCAAGCAATCGGCTGGTCTTCTCAAAGCGAATGCCAATGACGTTCCGAAACGGATTGAAGCGCTGTTCGGCCAAGTGAAGGAGCTTACGCGCGATAATGAATCGCTGCAAGCGAAGCTTAGCCGGATCGAGGCAGGTTCGCTTGAGCAAAACGCCAAAACCGTTGATGGGATCACGGTATTGTGCGCGCAAGTCAATGCGCCTTCCATGGATGCGCTTCGGGGAATTGTTGACGAGCTGAAGTTGAAGCTGGAGTCCAGCGTCATCGTGCTCGGCGCGATTGCGGACGGAAAAGTAAACCTAGCGGCAGCGGTTTCCGCGGATCTCATTAAGAAGGGTTTCCATGCCGGGAAAATCGTAAAAGAGGCGGCTGTTCATTGCGGCGGAAGCGGCGGAGGACGCCCAGATATGGCGCAAGCGGGCGGAAAAGATACATCAAAGCTGGAAGAGGCTTTGAAACTTGCGGAAGAACTAGTTCTTAATCAAACAAATGTGATATGATATAGTTGTATATCTCATTGAAAAGCGGTTTGGAAAGCGAGGTGCTGGCGATGAGTTCCATGGACAAAACAATGAAATTTAACGTGACGGCGGAGGGGGTTGAATCTTCTCAAGACATTCTGCTATCCGTGCATGAAGCGCTTCTCGAGAAAGAGTATAATCCGATTAACCAGATCGTTGGGTATTTGCTGTCCGGAGATCCCGCGTATATTCCGCGGCACAACAACGCCAGAAGTTTAATTCGCAAAAAAGAACGAGACGAATTAATCGAAGAGCTTGTCCGGTTTTACCTAAACCATAAGAAACAATAACAAATGAGGCAGGAGCCGGACTTGAAATGAGATTAATGGGATTGGATTATGGCGACCGCAAGATCGGTGTTGCTGTCAGCGACGCCTTTCGCTGGACCGCGCAAGGGACCGGGGTTATCGAACGCAGGAGAGACGGCAGCGAGTTTGACCAAATTGCTGCGTTAGTCAAGGAGCATGAGGTCAGCGAAATCGTAGTAGGCCTGCCTAAGAATATGAACGGTTCCATCGGTCCGCGAGGGGAAATTTGTATTGAATTCGCAGAACTGATTAAGCAGAAACTAAACATACCTGTTCACCTTTGGGATGAAAGGCTGACAACGGTAGCTGCCGAACGTACGCTTATTGAAGCGGACGTCAGCCGGAAGAAGCGAAAGCTCGTAATAGACAAAATGGCGGCAACGCTCATTTTGCAAAATTATCTCGATTCTAAAGCGAAAAGGTGAGGGTAACCATGACAAAAGAAGAAATGGAATTCGAAGAGCCGGAAATTATTTATATCCCGGATGAAGAAGGAAATGAAGAGGAATTCGAAGTCATCATGAAATTTGAGGTTGATGGTTCCGATCAGAAATATATGATGGTTGTTCCGCTTACGGGCGAGAACGAAGAGGAAGATGAGGTTTACGCTTTCCGTTACGAAGAAGAAGGCGACGATCTGAAGCTTTATACGATTGAAGATGAAGAAGAGTGGAACATGGTCGAGGAGACGTTCAACACGCTTCTAGGCGAGATGGAGGAAGAAAACTAATGTCTGGCAATGAGCATGAAGCGCCTAAGAAGCTGAATAGCTTGAGAACTGCTTTTGGCAATGAAATTGAGCTAGAAGCGGATGACGGCAGCGTAGAAGTATACGACATTAAGGCTGAATTTCAGCTAGGTGACCGTATTTACGCGGCACTTCAATCCGATCCGATGCGCGGTGAAGAAGATGTCGAGCTTTTCCGAGTTGTTCAAGTGGGCGGAGAGCCGCAGCTTGAAAACATTGAGGATGACGAGGAATGGGAAGCGGCATCGGAAGCTTATGATGATCTTTTGTTCTCGACCGACGAGCGCCCTTAACGTTCAGTAAGCGCATATGCAGTTAACGAAAGAGCGGTTTCTAACCGCTCTTTTGTTCACGTATAGGAAAGGATATGAGGTTACTCATCCTTTCTCTATACGTTTCGTAGAAACGATGGCGTCTATTAAAAGGACGCCGTCATGCGTTTCTTCTTACATGTTATGGTACAATTGTCGTTGAATACAAGCAGAAGCTGAGCTGCATATATGCGGTATCAGCCATTTCGCCTGCGCAATTCGAGAAAAAAATATTTAAGTATCATAAAGCGGGGGGTCTAAGATTGGATAAGACATCACAGCAGGCTGAGCAAGGCGACCAATATTCACGTCGCGGTCCGAAGCGCAGCCGCATTACGCTATGGGTTATTTTGAGTTTGCTTGGCATAATGATCATCGGTACAGGCAGTGTCGCCTTTTATTTCTGGAGCAGCCTGCAGCCTACCTCATCAGGAGAAATGCAAAGAGTAGAGGTTCCAAAAGGAACGTCAGCCAATAAGGTGGCTGAATTACTGGAGCAGCAGGGCATAATCAAAAACGCATTTATATTTAAGTATTACCTGAAGCTGAAGGATGAAGGCGGTCAGTTTCAAGCCGGTATCTATGAGCTTAACCCAGGTATGGAAAAGGAAACGATTATCAAGAAGTTGAATACTGGCTCCACTGTTGCAGCTGAAACGGTCCGTTTTACGATACCAGAAGGATTCACTGTTCTGCAAATCGCTGACAAGCTAGCAGCAGAGAAGCTGATTGACAGAGAAAAGTTTATTGGATTGATTGCGGCTCAGAAAAACTGGGGAGACGCTGAGGCTGTGCGTTCGATTCCAGAGAGCGATAAGCTGCATGAGCGCCTGGAAGGCTATCTGTTTCCTGAAACGTATGAAATGAAGAAGGACAGCACCGAAGAGGACATTATCAATCGGATGGTCTCTGAGCTTGACAGGAAGCTGGCAGAGCTACCAGAAGGCTGGATGGATGTGCTCGATGAGAGAAAAATATCTTTCCATGACTTATTAACGATCGCCTCGCTCGTAGAGCGCGAAGTCGTTGTCGATGAAGAAAGAGCACTCGTTGCCGGCATTATCTACAATCGAATTGCCGATGGCATGAAGCTGCAAATTGATGCTACCGTTCAGTATTCGCTCGATAAGCCCAAGGAGCGCTTGTACGAGAAGGATCTGCTGGTAGATAGTCCATATAATACGTATAAAGTCAAAGGATTGCCTCCCGGCCCTATCGCTAGCCCAAGTCTGGCATCGATTCAGGCCGCATTGTATCCGGAGGAAACGGAATTTATCTTCTATGTTACGAAAAAAGACGGCAGCCAATCTCATTTGTTTGCAAAAACGTATAAAGAGCATTTAAGAAACATCGAAAAGAGTAATCAGACCGCTGGGTAAGACGTCACTTGATCAAGGGATATGCAAGTGCGTCCGCTTAGAGCTTTAAGGAGGAGCAGGCATGGCGTACAAGCCAGAATTGTTAGCTACCGCCGCATCGTTAGAGGAGCTTCGAAGGCTCATTGCAGCAGGTGCGGATGCTTTCGTTATCGGCGAAGCACGCTACGGTACACGGTTAGCAGGGGAATTTACGTTAGAAATGATCGCAGAGGCCGTAAAGATTGCGAGGCCTCATGGCGTCCGCGTTTATGCAGCGCTAAATAATTTAATGGATAACGAAGCGGCTGAATCTTTGAATACGTATGTTTCAACGCTTGCGGATGTTGGCGTCGATGCATTTGTTTTTGGCGATCCGGCGGTATTAATGGCTGCTAGGTCACATGCGCCGGGCATCGCTTTGCATTGGAATGCCGAAATGACGTCTACGAATTACGTGACGGCAAATTATTGGGGCCGCAGAGGGGCGACCCGGTATGTGCTGGCACGCGAGCTGAACATGGAGCAAGTCATTGATACAGCAGCCGCTTCTGATCTCGAGGTTCAAGTACAGGTACACGGGATGACGAACATTTACCATTCCAAACGTTCGCTTGTCGGGAGCTACCTAGATCATCAAACAGAGCCTGAGCGATTGCCGCAAAAGGATAAGGATCGCGGTCTATATGTGATGGAAGCAGAACGGCAGGATGAGCGGTATCCGATTTATGAAGACATAAACGGGACTCATATTATGAGCTCGGATGACATTTGCATGGTCGAGAATATTCATGAGCTGCTCGAAGCAGGCGTCAGCAGCTTGAAGATTGAAGGCATAATGAAATCAATGGACTATAATGAAACGGTTGTGCGCTCTTATCGGCAGGCTATTGATTCATACTTGTCCGATCCTGAGGCTTATGCGTTCAACGAGGAATGGCTGGAAGCTATCCAACAGATTCAGGATCCCAATCGGGAGCTAAGCTACGGATTCTTTTATAAGGAACAGGTATATTAAGTGGGATTTGGCCGAGCTTCCTTTACTCGGTATAACGTTAGAAACAGGCTTGCGAGACAAGTTTTGCTTAATATATAAGAATTTATATGTGTTACATATAAATGTGCTTATATATCTCCGCGAAACGACTGCTTTTGCCACAGAAGACGGCGACAGCCGTTTACGCTTGAAATATAGGAAAGTATATGATTTCGCCAACTATCTCTATATTTCTACGCGAAACGTAAGCTTAGCCGCCAGAGGATGGCTTCAGCCGTTTACGCTTGGCGAAACTACAGGAGGTGCACAACATTGACGACTATAGAGAAAACGACTCCGCGCTATCAAGGCAAGCGGCATCGTCTTGCTAAACCAGAGCTGCTTGCTCCTGCAGGCAACTTGGAGAAGCTCAAGTTCGCTGTCCATTACGGTGCAGATGCCGTTTATATTGGCGGACAGAAATATGGCTTGCGCTCCAATGCCGACAACTTCAGCTTCGAGGAGATGAAGGAAGGCGTTGAGTTCGCCAAGCGATACGGAGCAAAGGTATTTGTTGCGACTAATATTTATGCGCATAATGAGGATGTTGAGGGTCTTGAGGAGTATTTGCGCGCTTTAGAGCACGCAGGCATCTCTGCAATTATTGCGGCTGATCCAGTCATTATCGAAACAGCGCAGCGCGTCGCCCCAAAGCTGGAGGTGCATTTGAGCACGCAGCAGTCAACGCTGAACTGGCAAGCGGTGCAGTTTTGGAAGGAAGAGGGCTTGCCACGGGTGGTGCTGGCACGTGAAACCAGCTTTAAGGATATAGCCGAAATAAAAAAACATGTTGATATTGAGATTGAAGCGTTTATTCATGGTGCGATGTGCTCCTCGTTTTCTGGCCGTTGCGTGCTTTCGAATCACTTCACCGACCGAGATTCCAATCGTGGCGGATGCTGTCAATCCTGCCGATGGAAGTACGATCTGTTTGTGGATGATATGCCGATGTATGACGAAGAGGAAGACAAGTTTACAATGGGCTCAAAGGATCTTTGTATGATCGAGTATTTGCCAGAGCTGATTGAGGTAGGCGTTGACAGCTTCAAAATCGAAGGCAGAATGAAGAGCATTCATTATGTGGCAACGGTAGTAAATGTGTACAGGCAAGCGATCGATGCGTACTTTGAGGATCCAGAGCATTTCGAGCTGAAGCAGGAATGGATCGAGGAAATCAACAAAGCTGCGAATCGTCCGCTTAACACAGGTTTTTTCCTGGATGAGCCTGGAGCGGAGGATCACATCTACGAGCCGGAGGAGAAAGCGGCACCGTATGACTTTGCGGGTATCGTTGTGGATTATGACCCGAAAACAAGCTTTGCTACCATTCAGCAGCGTAATCATTTCAAGGTTGGCCAGGAAGTGGAGTTTGTCGGCCCGGAGGGCACGTTCTTCAAGCAGACCGTTACGGAGATGACGGACATAGAAGGTGCGGGATTGGAAGCGGCGAGGCATCCTTTGCAGCAGATTCGGATCCGTACACTTAAGCCGGTTAAGCCAATGGACATGATGAGGAAGAAGCTTGGACGAAAATAAACCTATATAGCAGGACTGGAGTCTTATTTTACCAAAAAAAATAAGGCTCTTTTTTTTGTTTTCTTATTATGGATTGACAAGATTGTGTCGATATAAAATAATATATAGTAAATACATATTTCGGCAAGATTCGCTAGAAGCATACGAACTAATTCAGACTTACAATATTGAAGGCGGTGTCTTTCCCAATGAAAAACGAAGAAGAACAAAAAGTGAAGAAGTCGAAGAAAACGAAGCAACAATCAGCTGTGAACGGGTCAAATGCTGGGAAATCAGAGTTCAGCATGAAAGCGCAATCAGGAATGAAGGCTATGAAGCTATCAGCGAAGGCAGCTAGAGAGTCTGTCATGACTACGAAGCTTTCCAATCCGTTAAAATCAGTAGGAACAAAGCTGTTCACGATTATTTTTGTAGGTATTATTGCATGCGTATTGACAGTAGGACTATTGGCGTATTCGCAGTCGAAGAAAATTATTGAAAGCAAGGTTTCTGATGCCAGTTTTGAGACGATAAAGCAAGTCGCTAATAACATGGACGTTATTTATAAGACCTATGAGGATCTTTCGCTGCAAATTCTAATCGATAAGAGCTTCCATGAAATCGTAAGAAAAATGCTGGATAGCGTCGATGATTACAACAAATTTGAAGCTTCGCGCAACCTGAGCGAAAAAATGCAATCATACGTAATGGGCAATAACACGATTATTTCATTGATGCTTTTACCCGTAAATCCAAAGCTAGAAGTCGTTACAGCAGGCTCTGCGAGCAGCAGCAGCGCAGAGCGACTATTGAAAACAGCATGGTTCTTGGAGACGGTTGAGCTGTCAGGGAAAACAAATTGGATACCTCCCCAGCCTGAGGGCTTATCAAACTCAACAGGTGTGAGTACGGTCGGATTAAGCCGTCTTATCAAGGATACTACCTCGAGCGAGGCATCTTATGTCCTGCTTATGGAAGTATCGGTTGACTCGATTGCTGAGCGGTACAAGGATGTTAACTTAGGCGAAGGCAGCCAAATTGCGATTCTGGATGCAGCCAATACGTACATTACGAATACCGATGCAACAATGATTGGCAAGGAAGCAAGCATCACTTTACCGTCTGAAGGAGATAAGGCGATTCAGGATTCCGTAAAGATGAAGACTAAAAACAACGAAGAGGTTCTTGCGGCATACAAAACCTTTGCGACCATGGATTGGAAGCTGGTAGGTACAGTACCGGTGAAAGAGCTTGTGAAAGATGCCAAAGCGATTCAGAATATGACTTGGATTACAGTGTTGATCGCTGCAGTCATTGCCATTGCAATCGGCATCCTTGTCATTATGACGATTGCGCAGCCGCTTGTTAAGCTCCGCAATCTTATGAATGAAGGAGCTAGCGGCAATTTAACGGTTCGCTCGGAGATGAAGAAGCGCAGGGATGAAATCGGGGAGCTGAGCGACAGCTTCAATCTGATGATGACTCAAATAAAAGCACTAGCCGTACAAACAACACGTTCTGCCGAAGATGTACTTCATACAGCGTCAGAGCTAAGCGAAGCTTCGAGAAAAACAGCGATTTCTGCTAAGGAAATTGCCGTGGCAACCGAAGAAATTGCTGGCGGTGCAACTAGCCTTGCTGTTGAAGCAGAGAAGGGCACAGACTTGACGGGTAATATTGATGTTCAAATGAAAAAAGTAATTGCAGCCAACGAGGAAATGGTCCGCTCCGCGCAAGAAGTGGAAAAAGCGAGTGAGCAAGGTACGACATATATGGGCGTGCTCATCCAAAAAACGGGCATGACGGAGGAAATGACGCGTTCAATGGTGGAGAAGGTCGATGCGCTTAAAGTAAGCACAGGCTCCATTGTGAAAATATTGGACGTGCTGAATAACCTAACGAAGCAAACGAATATTCTTTCCTTGAACGCAACGATTGAGGCAGCCCGTGCGGGTGCAGCCGGAAAAGGCTTTATGGTCGTAGCCGACGAGATTCGCAAGCTTGCGGATCAAAGCCGTCAATCGATTGATGTAGTCGGTCAAATTACGGAGAAGATTAGAGGAGAAATCGACGAAACGGTAAATGTTTTGTCTGACGCGTATCCATTGTTCCAAGAGCAGATTGGCTCTGTGAAGGAAGCGAACCAAATCTTCTTAACGGTGTCCGGTCAAATGGGTCAGCTTGCCGAGAGACTCGATCTCGTGACCGATTCCATCGGACAGCTTGATCAGTCGCAAGCGGTGCTTGCTGATGCTATGACTAACGTAAGCGCGGTAGCGGAGGAGTCCTCGGCTACATCTGAGGAAGTAGCATCACTGAGCTCCGAACAGCTTAGCATAAGCGACGGGATGGTGCGCTTGTCCGAGAAGCTTGATACCGTATCCCGTGAGCTGAAGGATTCTCTTTCACAGTTTAAGATTGATTAAATGTGAGCCATACAGGAGTTGAAGCTTTTAATTTAGTTTTTGAGAAAGAGCATTTCAGGCAATTACTGCTGAATTGCTCTTTTTTGTTTTTTCGGAAGGATTGGAAGGTTTGAAGCGGGGTGACTGAAGGACACAATAGTTAATAAAAACCATATTGCAATAAAAATCAGGACAGGATTTAAAGAGGGGTGCAGCTTGAGGAACCGAAGACTAAAACGCATATCGCTGGCTGCAATGGCTATCAGCCTGATTATGCTCGTTTATATTGGAAGACTGGCTTGGCTGCAATTAATGCCTGGGAGCGCTCCCGCAGCCGCGCTCTCGAACAAATCAAGCAGAGGCGGCTGGCAAAGGCTTTCTGTCCAGCAGCGGCAGCGCAATCTTGTATTGGATTCCGGTCGTGGTGATTTTTATGATCGAAACGGGGCTCCGTTAACAGGCGAGACCTATTCGTCTCTTGCATTGTTTCCGGTAAGAAATGATATAAGGGGGAATGAAGCAGATTTAATCGCACTTAGCCGCATTTTGGACATCACAAAAGAACAGCTGATGAACATGTGGGACGAAGTGCGGGAGCCTGTTTTCTGGAAAAAAGCAGGGGAGCAGCAGCCCTTGAGGCTGTCGCAAGCGGAGGTAAGCAAGATTAAGCAGTTATCGTTGAACGGCATTCGGGTACTGCCGTATCGCAATCGGTATTTGTCTTCTTTTCAGCCGAAGCATCTCATTGGATTTACAAGCGAGCACCCGGAGTGGCTGTTAGCCCAGCAGGCGGCGGATTTGGAAGAAGGCAAACGCAAGCTGGCTGATCAGGTCGGCGGCTCAGGATTGGAGAAATCGCTGGATAAGCTATTGCACGGGATTGGACCGACCTCGGTTTCTTATTTCATGGATGGACGAAATGCTCCCTTGCATGGCTTGGATGTTAGAATTACGCAGCCGAACAATCGTTATTACCCGCTGAAGGCGATGACGACAATCGATTTGCGGCTTCAAAACGAGATTGAGGAATATGTGGATGCGCATGGCCTGAAGGAGGGGGCTGTTGTCGTGCTGGATACACGGAACGCCGATATTGTGGCAATGGTATCGAGACCGCAGCTTAAGCCAGGACGATTCGCAACGGCGGATGGGACCGAGTGGGAGAACCATGCTGTGAAAGCTTTTGCGCCTGGCTCCGTATTTAAGCTTGTAACGGAAGCCGCAGCACTTGAAGCTGGTGTTGCGAACCAACATGAATCTTTCTACTGCAGCGGAGAATATGGCAAATACGGCTTATCCTGCTGGAAGGACGGCGGACATGGTCATGTGACGTTGCAGGAGGGATTGGCCCAATCATGCAATATTGTGTTTGCTACGATCGCAGAACGTCTGACGCCGGCTCAATTGAAGCGCACCGCAGATGCACTTGGGATCGGGCAGCAGGCGGGCTGGCATCGTAAGCAGGCTTTTGGCCCATTCTCGGAGCCGTTGCGTTTGCTCGAGGAAGAGGAGAGCGGGCAGCTGTTTGCGGCTGCAAAGCGCTTAAGCGCAGGTGGTGGGGAAGAGCGGGGAAGCGGGGTGCTAAGCGAGTGGAATGGAGAGCAGGGAAGCGGGGAGCTAAGTGAGTGGAATGAAGAGCAGGGAAGTGGAGGGCTGAGAGCGGGGAATGGAGAGAAGAATTCGGGGAAGCAGACCAGCAGCGCCTCCGATGCGGCAAGCGAGCAAGCTGCGATGCTTGCTGCCGTTGACGGCGGTACGCTCGCGCAAAGCGGACTTGGGCAGCGTGATGTAAGGATGTCGCCGCTTCAAGCGGCTAATCTGATTGTAACGCTGCTGAACGACGGGCGCGTAATGGAGCCGCGCCTGCTCACGGAAATCCGCTATGCCAACGGCCAGCGGATGGTCAAGCTGCCCGCACAGCGGGCGCAAGCAGCCCGTGGCCGGATTAAACCGGCCACGGCGCATGCGCTGCTGCGCGGCATGGCGGCGGTCGTCGACCATGGAACCGGTCGATCGATCCGCCAAGGGCTGTGGGCGGTTGCCGGCAAATCGGGCACCGCTGAGACAACGCGGGCCGGAATCGACCGCAACCACCAGTGGTTCGCGGGCTACGGCCCTGTCAAGAAGCCGCGCTACGCAATTGCTGTGCTTGTGGAAAACCAGCCGCCTGGCAGTTCGAACCAGGCGACAAGACTATTTCGCGGCGTTATGGACATTGCCGCCCGATTAGCTTCCACGGTTGAATAGTGATTATTATCTTGCATAGTTGACTAGCGAACGATTATCTTCAAAGGTTGATTAGTGATTATTATCTAGCATAGTGGATTAGTGAACGTTTAGTTGTAGGGACTGGCTGATCGTAAACGATCAGCTCGTTCATTCTGGTATTCACCAATCGAAATAACAGTCTCGATCCAGCTTGCTGGTGTTCACCAATCGAAATAACAGTCTCGATCCAGCTTGCTGATGTTCACCAATCGAAATAACAGTCTCGATCCAGCTTGCTGATGTTCACCTATCAAAATAATAATCCCGTTCCACCTTGCTGATGCGCAGTGCAAAGCTTTGGTACCATTCGCTCTTTCCTCTTTGCTGGGCAACCTGATGTGCGGCGTTGTCCTTCCATGCTTTAATGGATTCAAGAGACGCCCAGTAGGAAACGGTAATGCCTAGTGCTTCATCTCGTGCGGACTCGATACCCAAGTAGCCGGTCTGCCGCGAAGCGAGCTCGACCATTTTATCGGCCATAAGCCCATATCCTTTATCACCCTCGGTACGCTCGGAAGAAAAGATCACCGCATAATAAGGCGGCGTTGGCAATTTTGCAATGGCGCTCATCTGATATACCTCCTTATAAATATACAACGATAAGAATTTCATTTGAAATGAAAACGAAGTCATGCTTCAGCAGAAAGCTCTTCATTCTGCTAAGGCATGACTTCTATTTTTGAAGCGAACTAAACCTTTTTAGTCGGGTTCTCTGGTTTCTCCAAATGGTCGATGCCGGGATCAGTTGGAGGCGAATCGAATTCTCCCAGCGGAGCGCGGATCCAGCGATGGAAATAACCTTGGTCATACAGCGCTTTAATCAGGATCATGAGGATAGGTGCAAGAATGACGCCGGCAATACCGAATAACGAAAGGGACACGATCATGAAGGCCAGCATCGTGAAAGCGGACACGCCTAAGGAGTCGCCCGTAATTTTGGGTTCAAGAATTTGGCGAGTCAGCACCACAACCAGAAATAGCGCCGATAGCCATATAGCCAGCGAAATTTTGCCGACTATGATCAAATAGATGATCCAAGGAATGAAGATCGTACCAACGCCAAGCAGCGGCAAAATATCGAAAATCGCGGATACCACTGCGATGACGAAAGCATTGTCGACACGGAGCAGCAGCAGTGCGGCCAAGATGACGACAAACGTAATGCCGATCATTTTGGCTTGCGCTTTGATGTAGAGCGCAATTCCTTTGAATACATTGTTGCGAAGGAAAAAGAAAGCAGATTTGAACGTATTTGGTGTTTTTTCCTCGGCGGTCTGCTTCCATGTCGTAATTTCGATGCTTAAGAAATAAGCTAATATAATCCCCACCACAAAATTGAATATGAAGGTGGAGAATGAAGAGACATAACCGACTACACTGCGGAGCACGGTTTGTCCGAATTTCGCTAAGGTAGAGGACGCTCCTTCAATTAAGTCCTTGGACCGCTGTACCAGATCGAGATCAGCTGACGTTGTGCCGAACCGCTGCTGAAGCTCAACGGTAATGTTGGCGATTTGGCCAGCGAGTACTTTTTGATATTTGGGGAAATCATTGACAAGCTGGGTGCCTTGCTTCGTTAGCAGGTAAGCTGCGCCTGAGAAGGCGGCTAGAATGATAAGGGTGAACACGAGTACAGATATGCCGGAGGCAATTGATTTCTTCATCCCCAGCTTGTTCAGCCGCCTTGCCAGCGGTTCAATGCATAAAAAAATAACGAAGGAGAAGAAAATGGGTGTTGCGATTCGGTACAAATAACTGAAAGAGTACATAATTAAGTAAACAGTGAGAGCAATTAAGGCGATGTCAAAAGCGGTTCGCCAATACTTTTTGTAAAAGGGCAACATAAGGGGTACTCCTTCTTTTTCCATATTCATATTTCCATAAAGATTGTACTATAGTTTTTAAAAAGATGCCTATTTTTTATTGCATTATGCTACAATTAAAGCTACTGTTGTTGTTTTGTACCGCTATTCATTCGTCGACTAAATCATATAACGGTGGGGAAAACAAAATGGAAAATTTGCTGTTATGGGGATTATACGTTGCAACCTTCTATGCGTTTCTTCCTGGACTAATTAGCCGTACATTTGGCTTTCGAGTTTTTAAGAAGGGTCTTGTAGAGAAAGAGATAGCTTTAACCTTCGATGACGGTCCAGACCCGGTTTACACGGCTCAGCTTCTCGACCTGCTGGCTCGTTACAATGCGAAGGCGACGTTTTTTATTGTGGGCTCGCACGCTGAAGGCCAGGAGCACTTGCTGCGTCGAATGAAGGATGAAGGGCATAATCTCGGTGTTCACAATTATGTGCACAAATCGAATTGGCTCATGCGCCCAAGAACAGTGAAACGGCAGATTGAACGCACGCTAGACATTATCGAGCATGCGACAGGATCGCGTTCGGCTTATTATCGGCCGCCTTGGGGAATCGTAAACGTATTCGATTATGCGAAATTCGGACATCTCCAAATTATTCTATGGTCTGCCATGTTTGGTGATTGGCGCACGCGGCTTGGCTCTGAGAGGCTTAAGAAACGGATGATGAAGAAGCTTAAGCCAGGCGAGGTTTTGCTGCTGCATGATTGCGGGATGACGTTCGGAGCAGACAAGGACGCGCCGCGCAACATGCTTATTGCGCTGGAAGCCTATTTGGAAGAAGGCGCGAAGCAAGGCTACCGATTCATAGCGATCGATGAAATGATTAAGCTGACAGAAGCAGCCAAGTCGATGCATAGGTCCATATGGAAAAAGGTGCTGGTTTCGCTTTGGCTCACTTGGGAGAAGCTCTTCCACTTCCTATTCCGGCTTAAGACGGTTGGCAATGAAGCGGAAGCCGCTTTTCATTACCGGGTCATTACTTATAATGGCGAGGATATCGCGTTTGCCGAGGGCGGGAATGTCGTCAAGGGTGACCGAGTAGCCGAGCTGCATTTCGATAACAAAATGCTCTCGAGTATCGCAGCAACGTCTAGATCGCCAGTTGCAACCGGCATTCGCATGCTCAGGGAGGTTGAACAAGCGCTTCCGCTGCTTGCCAATCAACTTGCCGCCGATTCAGATGCCAAGGATATCAAAGCGGTATATGGCGTGACGATGATTCATCGCGGTGCGGATCGCTTGGGCTTCGAGATCTTTCAACTGCCTGAGGGACTGTTCGCCAAATCCACACGCGTTTACCTTCGCATATTGATTAAGGTGCTTACCAATACGAAGAAAACAGTCAAAAGCAACAAGAAAAAAGACACAGTTTCACCGCGAATGCTGTTTATGCCCGTTACGACCGTTAGACGTTACGCAACAGAACAGCTTAATCGAATGCAGGATATTACCGAAGCTGTAGAGCGTTCATTAAGTGCAGCTGCCGACGAAGCTGCACAACTAGGTACGAAAACAACAGCCATTTAATACAACGTGGAATCATTGATTTGCGAATTTCCGACAGCCGCCTAGGGTCATTCACCTTAAGCGGCTGTTTTTTGATTGGTTTAGACGTGAAAAAACGTCATTATTAGGAACGAATACCGTTAGGTTTGCCTTTTGTTATGAAAAAGCTATGATTATAGCAGGAAATATCGGAGGAGGTGAACCCTTTATGGGGGAGTCAGCATCAGACGAACTGCTCATCCGATTAATTGCGGAACGAGATTCAGCCGCTTTGGAGCAGCTATATGACCGTTATGAGCGCCAGGTGTATGCTTTCGTATTTCGAATCGTTAGAGACGCGATGGCATCCGAAGAGGTCGTGCAGGAATTATTCATCCGAGTATGGAATTCTGCAGGCAGACTGCGCACGGATGAAGCAGCTGGGAAGATCAGCAGCTGGATCTTTACGATTGCACGAAACTTATCTATCGACTGGCTTAGAAAGCATGGAAGAAAACCGCTTGAGACGAAGGAGGAAGGGGCGCTTGAACGAGAGGCCGCTCCTTATTCGACGGAGCAGGAGGTTGAGCATAAAATGCTTGGCGAGCAGATGAAAGAAGCGCTCGGCGAGTTGAACGAGGATCAGAAACAAGTTGTCGAACTTATCTATTTTATGGGTTATACGCAGCAAGAAGTTAGTCAAAGGCATGATATCCCGCTTGGGACGGTGAAGAGCAGGGTCAGGCTGGCACTGACTCAGCTGAGAAAGAAATTTGATTCGACGTGGAAGGAGGGGGCAAGTCCATGAGCAATGAGCATGTTGTTAGCTGTGAAGACGTTGAAATGTATGTGCTGGGCGGAATGGATGACGAGGACAAGCTGGCATTCGAAGCCCATTTGGCAAGCTGTGCAGCTTGCAGGAGCAAAATGGAGGAGTTGTCCGCATTATTTAATATCATGCCGTTAACGGTGGAGCCTGTAGCCCCTCCTTCTGGAATGAAGGCTCGCATTCTTGCCGCAGTCGCAGATGCGGATCGTGCAAGCTCGCGGGAAGCATCGTCCTCTTCATTGGAAGAAGAAAAAGAGACCATGAGCTCGGAAGTAAAACCAGTCATAGATATGCCTCCAGCGCAATCGTTGTCTAAGCAGCAAACAAAAAGCTGGATGACCCCTTTGCTCGCCGGGGCGGCTGCCGCTCTGTTAGTGGTATCGGGAGTGCTTTATCAACAGGTAGGTCGCTTAAACGGCGATTCTGATAAGCTTGCCGCTCAGGTTCAGCAGCTGCAGCAACAGCTGGCTGCGGCAGAGCAGCCGTCTTCAGGCATTCAAGTCAATCATGTCGTTTCGCTTACACCAGCCATACCGGATATCGTTGCGCAAGGACTAGCTACGATCGTTATGGATGCCAATGGGTTGCATCTGATCGTACAAGCTGAGAATCTACCTAAGCTTGCGAACGACGAAGCGTTTCAGGTTTGGCTGCTAAAGGAAGGAAAGCCGGTTAATGCAGGTACATTCCTAACGAATGACGGCACGGGCGCACTCTATTATACGTTTAAGCCTGATGAATACGACCAGATCGCAATTACGCATGAGCCCGATGCAAAAGGCTTGCAGCCGCGCGGTGAAATCGTGCTGGCAGGCAAGCTAGTTGCCGGCTAGAATCGGTACGCCGCGAACATAAAAAAGGAATGCAGGCTGTTTCCAGCTTGCATTCCTTTTTTTAAAATATAGGAAAGTATATGATTTCGCAAACTTTCTCTATATTTCTTGGCATGAAACGCGCCGCGCCGCCAAAGGACGGCGACAGCCGTTTCACCTTCGTGTAGACTTATTACATTTTCATTACGCCGCCAGTGCTGGCGGAAGTTACAAGATGCGCATAACGAGCTAAGTAGCCGCGTTTGATTTTGAGCTCGAAGCCTTTCCATTCGGAACGGCGTTTTTCGAATTCCTCGTCGCTGATTAGAAGGTCCATCGTCCGGTTGTTCATGTCGATCTCGACGATATCGCCGTCTTGCACGAAAGCGATTGGGCCGCCTTCGGCTGCTTCAGGTGAAGCATGGCCGATGCTGATTCCGCGCGAGGCGCCCGAGAAACGACCGTCTGTTACGAGAGCAACCTTAGCGCCTAGACCCATACCGACGATTTGCGAGGTTGGAGCTAGCATTTCAGGCATACCAGGGCCGCCGCGCGGTCCTTCGTAACGAATGATGACAACATGGCCTTCTTTGATCTTGCCGTTCGTAATGCCGTGCAGTGCCTCGTCCTGCGAATCAAAACAGATAGCAGGTCCTTTGTGGTAGCCGCCTACCGATTTGTCTACTGCGCCGGTTTTGATGATCGCGCCGTTAGGAGCAAGGTTGCCGAACAATACAGCTAGTCCGCCACGCGCGGTGTGCGGATTGTCGATTGTACGAATAACATCGGTATCCTGAATCTCACAGCCAATAACGTTCTCGCGCAGTGTTTTCCCTGTTACTGTCATAACATCACCGTGCAAAGCGCCTTCCTTTTTGAACAGCTCATTAAGAACTGCGCTTACGCCGCCTGCATTATGAACGTCCTCGATGTGGTAATCGGAAGCCGGTGCGATTTTTGCAAGATGCGGTACGCGCTCAGCCACTTCGTTAATACGCTCAATCGGGTATTCGATGCCAGCTTCATGCGCGATTGCAAGCGTGTGAAGAACGGTGTTAGTTGAACCGCCCATCGCCATATCAAGTGCAAACGCATTATCAATGGTATCTTTCGTTACGATATCACGAGGTTTAATGCCGAGCTCGATGATTTTCATCAGCTGACGAGCTGCTTCTTTAACGAATTCTTTGCGTTCCGGAGCCACGGCAAGTATTGTACCGTTACCAGGCATAGCTAGTCCCATGCCTTCAGCCAAGCAGTTCATGGAGTTAGCCGTGAACATACCTGAGCAAGAGCCGCAAGTCGGACATCCGAATTGTTCCAGCTCCATGAGCTGGTCATCGTTGATTTTGCCGGCTTGGTGAGCGCCTACGCCTTCAAATACGCTGGAAAGCGAGATGGAGCGACCGTCTGATGTTTTACCGGCTTTCATCGGACCGCCACTAACGAGCATGGTCGGGATGTTGACGCGCAGCGCGCCCATGATCATGCCCGGTGTGATCTTGTCACAGTTCGGGATACAGACCATACCGTCGAACCAGTGCGCGTTGACTACGGTTTCGATGGAATCGGCAATGATCTCGCGGCTCGCAAGCGAGTAGCGCATGCCGATATGGCCCATAGCGATTCCGTCATCTACGCCAATCGTATTAAATTCGAATGGAACGCCGCCAGCTTCGCGGATTGCTTCCTTAACTAGCTTGCCGAACTCCTGCAAGTGAACGTGGCCAGGAATAATATCAATATACGAGTTGCAAACCGCGATGAACGGTTTATCGAAATCTTCTTCTTTTACGCCTGCGGCACGCAGCAAGCTGCGATGCGGTGCGCGGTCGAATCCTTTTTTGATCATGTCTGAACGCATTCTTTTGGCCGCCATGTAAGTGCCCCCTATGTGCATAATAAAATAATAATACTCTCGATTTTATCACAACAGACAAGCGTTGGCTATAACGTGAGATTGGCAGCGGGTTCGGGCATAGTTTAAGAAAACATTAAAAAAGCCTTAAACATTGTGATAATGCGCCAAAGCATGGGACATGCCTCGCAATATTCATGTATAGTATGCTCAAAGGACACAATGAGAAAACAACAACAGGCTGAAGGAGGCTGCATCTTTATGGAAAGACGCGTTTTAATAGTCGACGACGAGCGAGAAATTGCTGATCTTATAGAAATTTATTTGAAGAATGAGGGCTTTTCCACAGAAAAGGCGTATGACGGCGAGCAAGCCTTGGCGGCTTATGCGAAACATCCGTTTGATCTGGTCATTTTGGATATTATGATGCCGAACATGGATGGGCTCGAGGCGACGCGCCGCTTGCGGCGGGACCAATCGGTGCCGATTCTCATGCTGAGCGCGAAGGCTGAGGATATGGATAAAATAATGGGACTCATGACCGGGGCGGACGATTACATGATCAAGCCGTTTAATCCGCTGGAGCTCATAGCCCGCGTTCGGTCGCTGCTGCGGAGAACCTACCAGTATGGAGCACAAGCAGAAAACAGCATGGATTCACGCTCGGAGAAGGAGCTTCGACTGGGGCCGCTCCGAATTGACAAGCTTAGCCATACGGCTGAGATCGAAGGGAATCCGCTTCATTTGACGTCCACGGAGTTCGGTATCCTACACCTGCTTGCGAGCCAGCCGGGCCGGGTATTCAGCGCAGAGGATATATTTCAGCAAGTATGGAAAGAGAAGTATTTCGATTCCAATAATACGGTAATGGTACATATCAGCAAGCTGAGGGATAAGCTGGAAAAGGAGCTTGGGGATAAAATGATCGTTACCGTGTGGGGGGTTGGCTATAAAATTGAAGGATAATATCGCCTTGAAGCTGGTCTTCCGTTCGATACTGAATCTGATCGTGAGCGCATCGCTTGCGTTTATCACCGTATTTTTCTTTATATTCGCAGGCATGTATCTCGTTGACCGAATATCGGTCGTGAGGGATATATCGCGCAATTTGATTTCGATATTCACCGAAGCCATCCTTTTTGGCGGAACAGGAATTGTTTTGTTTTTTTTGTACTTTTTCATGCTGCAATGGCAAATGTTCCGTAATCTTAGTCAAATGAATCAGACGGTTCGCGGAATTGCTGAAGGAAGATACGAATTGGATTACCAGATCGAGGTGAGCAAGAGCAGCCTCTTCAGCCCGATGGCTTCTAATATTAATAATTTGGTTGGACGGTTGCACCACGCCCTCGACGACGAGCGCAAAGCCGAGCAAACCAAAAATGAGCTCATCACGAATGTATCGCATGATTTGCGAACGCCGCTCACCTCGGTGCTTGGCTATTTGGGATTAATTGAGCAGGACCGGTATCGTGATGAGGTAGAGCTCAGGCATTACGTTCAGATCGCCTATGACAAATCGCAGCGGCTGAATGTGCTGATTAACGATTTATTCGAATATACGAGAATGCGTCATGATACGTCAGGACTTAAGCTGACAACCTTCAATTTGATTGAGATGCTGGGACAGCTGCTCGTCCAATTCCGGCTGCCGCTGCAAGAAGCAGGCATGCAAAGCAGGCTTGTGTCGGATAAGGCTAGCGTTATGCTTGAAGGGGATCCGGCTAAGCTCGTGCGTGTTTTTGAAAATTTAATTTCCAATGCGATAAATTATGGAAAAGAGGGCAAGCAGATTATCGTCAAGGCAAGCGCCGAGGATGGAGCGGCTATCGTTGAGGTGATCAATTTCGGCGAGCCGATATCGTCGGTAGACTTGCCATATCTTTTCGATCGTTTCTATAGAGTAGATAAATCTCGGACGCAATGGGCAGGCGGTTCGGGACTCGGACTCGCGATTGCGAAGGGAATTATCCAGAAGCATGGCGGGATGATATCGGTATCAAGCGATCTCGAACAAACGTCATTTCGGGTAGCCTTACCGATTATTCACTAATATTTAAGCTTTTCTTATGGTTTGATTACGGTCTCCTTAAGCTGATGCTCCTATACTGATCGTATAGAACGTTAAGCGAGAGGGAGAAACATGATGATGGAAGAACGAACGTACAAAAGAAACGCTACCGCAACTGTTAAGATCCTAGTGATTGCTGTTGCTTTAATAGCTTGCACCATGTACTTCATATCCTTGAAAGGCAAGCCGGCCGTGTCCGATCTTAAGCTCGAAGCCAGCTCAGCCATATTAATCGATCTTCAGACCGGCAAGGTCATCTATGAGAAAAATGCCAATGAGCCGCTTCCTCCAGCAAGCATGTCCAAGCTTATGACAGAGCTGCTCGTATTGGATATGGCTAATGAAGGGGAGCTTGGATGGAGCGAGCGCATAACGACAAGCTCGTACGCGGCTGAGGTGCCGGGCTCTCAGATCGGCTTCGGGGCAGGAGAAAGCTATACGGTCAGGGAGCTGTTTGAAGCGATGGCGGTCCATTCAGCCAACGATGCTGCTGTAGCGTTGGCTGAACATATTGCAGGGAGTGAAGCTGCTTTTACCGTGCTGATGAACAACAGAGCGGAGAAGCTCGGGTTATCGAGCCAAACGGTTTTCGCGAACGCGACAGGCTTAAGCGCGGAGGATCTGCTTCCTTTCGAAGAAGCTTCCAATCAGCGGGATACCGTCATGACAGCCAAAGATACGGCTTTACTAGCCGGATATCTATTGAAAAAATACCCCGAGGTGCTGGAGGTTTCGAGTCGGAGCAGCGTAAAGCTTGCAAGCACGTCGCAGAAGCTGCAGACGACGAATTTAATGCTGAACGGAATGCCCTATGCTTTCCCGGGAAATGATGGATTAAAGACAGGCTACACCCCTCAAGCCGGCTATTGCTTCACAGGTACAGCGAAGCAGGCGGATAGACGCCTGGTTTCGGTTATTATGGGAGCGCGTACGCCTGAGCAGCGATTTACAGAAACGAGCTTATTGTTTGACTATGGTTTTCAAACCGATGGACTGGAGAGCTTGATTGGTCACATCCAAAGCAAGCTGGGTATTCAAGTGGGGTAACATTTATCCATCGATAGGTTGAATGATGTCGATTAATGTCGATAATTCGCATGTGAATAATAGTGTAAGTATGATGTTAAATCTAGGGTGACTCGAAAGAGTTATTCTAGATTTTTTTATTTCAATGTCATAAAAACTAACGCAGAGTGATTTACTATCCATAATTTGCTGTCTATAATGGAAGTATTATGGATGAAGAGGTGAAGACATGCAGTTGACTGAACGCGAGAAAGAAAAGCTGCTCATTACCATTGCGGCTGATTTGGCAAGGCGGCGGATGAATCGCGGCGTAAAGCTTAATTACCCAGAGAGCGTAGCACTCATCACTTCTGAAATAATGGAAGGTGCCCGGGATGGGATGACCGTTGCGGCGCTTATGGAATATGGAACGCAAATATTAAAGGCGGAGCAGGTTATGCCAGGCATTCCGCAAATGATACATGAGGTTCAGGTGGAAGCGACTTTCCCGGACGGAACGAAGCTTGTTACGATCCATGATCCGATTACGAGCTAGCGATACTTAGACGAGAGAGGAGCGCAGTTGCATATGAATCCTGGAGAGTATCGAACAGCAGCAGGCGAAATTGAGTTGAATGCCGGACGCAATACGGCGATGCTTATCATAGTGAATACAGGTGACAGACCTGTGCAGGTAGGCTCTCATTTTCATTTTTTTGAAGTGAACCGTGCATTGATGTTCGATCGTGAAGCTGCCTTTGGCATGAGGCTTCATATCGCGGCAGGAACGGCAGTCAGGTTCGAGCCAGGCGAAGAGAAGCCGGTAACGCTTGTTGAGCTAGGCGGTGCCAAGCTTAGCTTTGGCTTGAACGGCCTTAGCCAAGGAAAAGCGGTGAACGGCGCGATGCCAGATGAGGTTCGCGAGCGCTTGAAGGCTTGGGAAGGTGGCGGAGCATGACAAGAATGGATCGCAAAAGCTATGCGGCTATGTTCGGCCCGACGACGGGAGATGCAGTGAGGCTCGCTGATACGGAGCTCTGGGCGGAGATTGAGCATGACTATACGGTGTATGGCGATGAATGCAAATTCGGCGGCGGCAAGGTAATCCGTGACGGCATGGGGCAATCCAGCGGTGCGCTGCGGGATGAAGGCGTGCTGGATACTTTAATTACGAATGCGGTCATCATCGATCATTCCGGTATTGTGAAAGCGGATATTGGCATTAAGGACGGATATATCGTCGGTATTGGGAAAGCCGGGAATCCGGACATTATGGACGGCGTGCACCCTAATATGATCGTTGGCGCAAGCACGGAGGTTATTGCCGGCGAAGGCAAAATCGTAACGGCAGGCGCTGTGGATTCGCATATTCATTTTATATGCCCCCAGCAAATAGAAACGGCGCTATCCTCAGGAGTGACGACAATGATCGGCGGCGGAACGGGTCCTGCTACGGGTACCAATGCTACGACCGTTACGCCAGGCGCGTGGCATATGCGGCGGATGCTGGAGGCTGCGGAGCATTTTCCGATGAACATCGGTTATACGGGCAAAGGCAATGCTTCGTTTACGGCCCCGCTTATCGAGCAGATAGAGGCAGGCGCAATCGGGCTCAAGCTGCATGAGGACTGGGGGACAACGCCGGCTGCGATCGATGCCTGCCTGCAGGCGGCCGATCAATATGACGTGCAGGTCGCTATTCACAGCGACACGTTAAATGAAGCGGGATTTGTGGAGGATACGCTTGCGGCTATCGGAGGGCGGACGATCCATACCTATCATACCGAAGGCGCGGGCGGCGGGCATGCTCCCGATATTATTATTGCGGCTGGCGAGCTGAACGTACTGCCTTCTTCGACGAATCCGACGCGCCCGTTCACGATCAACACGATCGAGGAGCATTTGGACATGCTGATGGTTTGCCATCACCTTGACAGCAGCATCCCTGAGGATGTCGCATTCGCGGATTCGCGAATTAGGCCAGAGACGATAGCTGCCGAGGATATCTTGCATGATATGGGCGTGTTCAGCATGATTAGCTCAGATTCTCAGGCGATGGGGCGTGTCGGCGAGGTCATCATCCGCACTTGGCAGACAGCTGACAAAATGAAAAAACAACGAGGTCCGCTGCATCCGGATAATGAGCAGAACGATAATTTTCGAATAAAGCGCTACATTGCCAAATATACAATTAATCCTGCGATTACGCATGGCGTATCGCATCTCGTAGGTTCGCTGGAGGCAGGCAAATTCGCCGACCTCGTCATTTGGAGCCCGATGTTTTTTGGCGTCAAACCTGATTTGGTGCTGAAGGGCGGGAGTATTGCCTTTGCGCAAATGGGAGACCCGAATGCTTCGATCCCGACGCCGCAGCCGGTATTCGGCAGACCGATGTTCGCGTCTTTCGGCAAGCTGGTATTCAATAGCTCCATTACGTTCGTGTCGCAGGCTGCTTTCGACCGCGGCATAGCAGCGGAGCTCGGGCTCCAGAAGCGTATTGAGCCGGTTAAAGGCTGCCGCACGGTAACGAAGAAGGATATGATCCATAATGACGCAACGCCAAAGCTTGAGGTGGACGCCGAAACCTACCACGTTATGGTGGATGGCGAGCATATCACTTGCGAGCCGGCTGAAGTGCTGCCTATGGCGCAGCGTTACTTCTTATTTTAAATCTTGAACGGTACCGCATCGGTAGCTAGGAAGGGCTGACAGTCATGAATGAAAGCGTAAAATGGCTGGCTATGCAGCAGCTGCTTGACTCTGCGCTCCCTATTGGAGGGTTCTCTCATTCCTTTGGACTGGAGACGATGGTCCAAGACGGCAGAATGAGCCGATCAGGCCAATTGTACGCGTATGCCGCGGCCATGCTGCTGCAAAGCTGGGCAAGCTCGGATGCGATGGTTATAAAAGCCGTGTACCGCGATGCGCCGCTAGCGGATTGGGAACGGCTTTGGTCAGTTGAACGGCTTGTCCATCTGCAGAGAGTAGCTTCGGAAACCCGCAGCGGCGTGGAGAAGATGGGCAGGAGACTGCTTCAGCTGGCATCCGCCATCCACCCGCAGCTGGATTGGTCGCCGCTTGCAGACGCGCTGCGGGCGGGGGCATGCTTCGCTTCCCATCCGCTGTCCCACGGCTATGCATGCTGGCTGCTTGGACTGTCCGAGGAGCGGGCTATCCAGGGCTATTTCTACACTTGCATTGTTACGTGCATTAACAGCGCGCTGAGGCTTATGTCGATGGGACAGACAGAAGGGCAGTTCCTTATTGCGAAGCTGACTCCGCTTACGGAGGAAGCGATGAAAATCGTGGAGAAGCTTGCGCCGGAAGAGGCTTACTCGAATATGCCGATGGCGGAGCTTGCTATGATGAGGCATGAGCGGTTGTACTCAAGGTTATTTATGTCTTGATTATTATAAACAAACAAATGGAGGAATGAACTTATGTGCCAAGGACAAGGACATACGCATCAGGAATGGGAAAGCCCGGCCATCGACGCATCAAGGCCAATTCGTATCGGTATCGGCGGGCCGGTCGGGTCCGGCAAGACAGCGCTCGTGGAAAGGCTGACTCGCGAGCTGCACACCAAATATAGCGTTGCCGTTATTACGAATGATATTTATACAAAGGAAGATGCGAAAATTTTGTTCAATACAGGCGTACTGCCTGAGGAACGCATTATTGGCGTAGAAACGGGCGGCTGCCCGCACACGGCGATCCGCGAGGACGCTTCGATGAATTTCGAAGCGATTGAGGAGCTTGAGCGGCGCTTCGACCATCTGGATCTTATCTTTATCGAGAGCGGCGGCGATAACTTGGCGGCTGCGTTCAGCCCCGAGCTCGTCGATCGTTTCATTTATATTATCGATGTGGCACAAGGAGAGAAAATTCCGCGTAAAGGCGGTCCTGGCATTATGCGCTCCGATTTGCTCGTGATCAACAAGATCGATTTGGCACCTTATGTTGGAGCGAGCCTTGAAGTCATGGAGGCGGATACGCTCAAAATGCGCGGAGAGCGCCCATTCGTATTTTCGAACCTGTTCGGCGGCGATGGCGTGGACGAGATCGTAAGCTGGCTGACGCATGAGGTCGCCCATGCCCGTGGGACGGAGCATTCCCATGTCATTCAACTGACGGCCATACCCGCTGAGCAGCGCCATACTGCGACCTAGATGGAGCTTGCCGATCAACAGCCGCGGGAAACATCTATAGACGGGGAAGTCGTAATTAGAACGTCAGTGCTTCGTGCCGCCTTCGCTAGTCGCTTAGGGCGCACGGTTGTCGAAACGAAATTTCATACCGCTCCCATCAAAATTGCAAAAGCATTTCCTCTGGAGGGGCAGCTAGGCATCATTGTCATGGATGTGTCGCCAGGACTGCTAAGCGGCGACCGCTACGCTCTGGAGTGGACTTGCGGCGAATCATCACATGTGATGATTACCAATCAATCCTATACCAAAGTGCATCCGAGCAAGCCGCCAGAGGATTCCTCCATGCAGCAGACATTCGAGCTTGCGGAGAATGCCATAGTCGAGCATATGCCGGAACCGGTTATGCTGTATAAGGATGCAGCATTCCGGAATAACACGCGCGTTAACTTGAGCCAGGGCTCCGTCTGGCTGCAAGCAGAGGTGCTATGTCCAGGACGATCGTTGCGGGGTGAGCGTTTTGGCTACCGATCCTATCGAAATACCATTTCCGTTTACTACGGCGAGGAGCTTATTTTCTTCCAGCGCCAGCAGATCGAGCCGGAGAGGCATGCGCTGGCGGCAGCGGGGTGCTGGGAAGAGCTTACCCACTCAGCCACCTTTTACGTGTTCTCCGATCGTTTGGACGGTTCGCATCTAGAGCTGCTGCAGCAAAAACTGGATCGCTTTGTTACTCCAGAGGGGCATAACCTCGTATCAGGAGCGTCTCTGACGCATCGCTTTGGGATCGCGGTGTCGGCGATGTCTACAGCTGCTTGGCCGCTTCAGCAGCTTATGAGGGAGCTGTGGGAGGCTGTGAGGGCCAGCTTGCTAGAGAAGCAGCCGCTGCGGTTTCTGCAAGGTTCCTAGCGCATGCGAATATCCTTTAAGTAGGAAGGTCAATCCGAATCTTGCGGATTGGCCTTTTTGGGCGAATAAGCTGCATGCATCGAATGTCCCGTCTTAACGTGGCAATGCTCGTATATTAGGGCTTCATTCATGCCTTTTTGAGAAAAGAAGTTACTTAATCGCGTTGAGGAACGTAAACTATAGGGAGTTGAGTTTTATGAAATATAGTATGAAAGAATAGGTTGGTGATCGATTGGAAGCTTCAAGTGCGGAACGGCTTGAATTGATGAGGAAATTAGACGAATCCTTTCGTCAAGTACGCAGGCAGATTAATTCGGAATGGAATACTTATAACGTTCACGGTCTCGGGATGACCCATGGCAGAATGCTCACGATTTTGGCAAAATCGGGCCCGCAGAAGGCGTCGGCTTTGGCTGAACAGCTTTTAATTACGAGCGGTGGCGTAACGGGCATTGCGGACAGGCTGATCGAGCTTGGTTACGTGAAACGGGAGCGCGGCGAGAAGGATCGCCGAGTCGTTATGCTTGAAATAACAGACGATGGTTTAAACATCGTCAAGCTGATCGAGAAGCTCCGTTCAAAGATCATGCATAAGCTTTTTGATGGCATGTCGGAAGCGGATATGGAGCAAGGTGTCCAGCTTTTTGAAACGATGAGCAGAAATATGGAAACGGATGTTACAAATTCGTGACTATTTTCATATTTCATTATTATTGCGATGAATATTAGTGTAGAATAAACTAGAAATTTGTCGAAATGAAATAGGTTGACAAATTCCGATAAAACAACTAGGATTAAAAGGAATTAATACATCTAATGGTTTAGGGGAGATTACGATGAAGAAGGCATTTGCAGTAGCACTATCGTTGTTTCTAATGGTTGCGATTGTCGCAGCTTGCGGATCTAACAAAAATGATGCAGGAAACGCAGCGAATAACGGCGCAGCGACGAATAACACGGCTGGCGATAAAGCGGACAAGAAAAAAATCGCGCTTGTGCTGCCTGAAAAAATCGGTGTAAACAAATTTTTTGTATTAATGGATGAAGGCTTCAAAAAAGCGGGCGAGGAATTCGGCGCTGAAGTTAAAACAATCGAATCGACTGACCCTGCCGGTTTCGAGCAAAACCTCCGTGCAACGGTTGCAGAAGATTATGACTTGATTATTACAGCTACATTCCAAGCTGAGGATGCTTTGAAGAAGGTTGCTGCCGAGAATCCGGACAAGTCGTTCGCTGTTATCGATACGGTTGTAGATCTTCCGAATGTTCGCAGCGTTAACTTCCGCGAGCACGAAGCATCTTATCTAATGGGTGCACTTGCTGGCCTAGCTACAAAAACAAATATCGTGGGCGCTGTAGTTGCAATGGACGCGCCGCTGCTTAGCAAATATACTTCAGGCTTCGAGCAAGGCTTGAAAAGCACGAATCCAGAAGCGCAATTTCTGATCAACTATGTAGGCAGCTTCACAGACCCGGTTAAAGGGAAAGAGCTTGCATTGCTTCAACAATCCAAAGGCGCTGACTTCATCGCAGGCATGGCTGCAGTAGGCGATAACGGCGTATTCGAAGCAGCGAAGGAAAAAGGGTTCTTCACTTCCGGGCAAGATACAGACCGTACGGAGGAAGATCCGGAGCATATCGTTCTCTCGCAACTGAAAGGTACGGATGCAGTAGCATACGAAACGGTTAAAAGTTTCGTAGACGGCACTTTCGCATTCGGCGTAGCCGACTATGGATTGAAAGAGGACGGCGTAGGCCTTACTTTTGTAACAAGAGACAGCACTTCTGCACTTAGCCCATTCATCGGCCAAGAGAACGTTGATAAAGTTAAGACGATTGCAGAAGATATTAAATCTGGTAAAATCGTAGTAGTTAACCCGCTCGCACAATAGAATTACTGGCCGGCTGCTACCTTTGCAGCCGGTTTGCTCGTTGCTTGGAAGCTTCCTCCAGTATGGAGGAAGCGGTTTTTTTGTTTAAACGCCTATGGCAGGAAAGGGGAGGATCATGAGTATGTTGCTGCAAATGGACAGCATTACGAAATCGTATGGCAGCGTAACCGCAAATAGCCAGGTGCAGTTCTCGCTCAACCGCGGTGAAATTCATGCCTTGGTCGGGGAGAACGGTGCCGGCAAGACAACACTGATGCGCATTTTATACGGAATGGAAAGCCCGACAAGCGGCGAAATCCTTCTGGATGGGAAGGCGGTTTCGTTCGCAAGTCCTGCTGACGCGATCAAGCATAGAATCGGCATGGTCCACCAGCATTTCATGCTATTTCCAACGTTTACGATTGCAGAAAATATCGTTATCGGACGGGAACCGTCCAAAGGAATCGGCTTTGACCGTAAAGCGGCAGCCGCTGAAACAGAGCGGATAGGCAAGCTTTACGGCATGCCCGTCGATCCATGGAAGAAGGTAGCTGACTGTTCGCTTGGCATGCAGCAGCGCGTTGAAATTTTGAAGGTGCTGTACCAAGGCGCCGAGGTTATTATTCTGGATGAGCCGACAGGCGTGCTTACTCCTCTTGAAGTGAAGGAGCTGCTTGTCGCGATTAAAGGTTTGGCCGCGCAAGGCAAAAGCTTCGTGCTGATTAGCCACAAGCTGCAGGAAATTATGGAGGTTGCGGACCGGGTTACCGTCCTTCGCGATGGCAAGGTTACGGGAACCGTGGATGCAAAGGACACGAATGCGGAAGATCTATCGCGGCTAATGGTTGGCCGGGATTTGATACATATATCGCGGAATGAAGCGTCCAGAGGCAAGAAGGTGCTCGAGGTTGCTGGCCTCTCGATAAAAGGAGCGAAAACGAAGCCAGTTCTAACGAATATCAGTCTTCATGTTGATGAGGGCGAGATCGTGGGTATCGCGGGGATTTCCGGCAATGGGCAATCAGAGCTCATTCAAGCGATATCCGGTCTAATGAAAACAGATCATGGTGTCATCAAGCTGCTTGGACAGGATGTGACTGGCGCCTCTGTCGGATCTATTCGCGAGCGAGGACTCGCCCACATCCCAGAGGACCGTTATCAATGGGGCGTCGCAAAGGATGCAACTGTAACGGAAAACGGCTTAATGGGCCATACGGACAGGCACCAAAAGCTAGGTATTCTAAATGGCTCAGGCATTCGCGGAATGGTGAGTGAATGGGTGTCGCGATTCGGAATCAAGACAGGCTCGTTATCAACCAAAGCGCAGTTCCTCTCCGGAGGGAATTTGCAGAAACTTATTGTCGCAAGGGAGCTTGCACAGCATACGCCGTTTCTGATCGCTGCAGAGCCTACCCGGGGAGTGGATGTCGGTGCTATGGAAATCATTCACGGCGAGCTGCTCAAGAAAAGAGATGAAAAAGGAGCGATTCTGCTCATTTCATCAGAGCTAACCGAGATTTTGAAGCTCTCTGATCGTATTTTGATCATGTATGAAGGACAAATCGTCGGCGAGCTTGATGCGGAATCGGCCACGGAGGAACAGATCAGTTTGTTAATGGCGGGAGGAAAAGCAGTTGGATAAGCTGGTACAATTCGGACGGTCGCTGATGCAGCCGCTACTCGCTGTCATTGTCGGACTGGCTGCAGGCGCGATTGCCATCGTCATCGTTGGCGGCTCCGTCATGGAGACCTATGCTGAAATGTGGAAGGGCGCATTCGGCAGCTTTTACTTTTTGACGAATACATTAAGCCGGGCGACACCTATTATACTGATTGGGCTTGGGGTTGCACTTGCGTTTCGGGCTGGGTTTTTCAATATGGGCTCAGAGGGGCAGATGGTGCTTGGCGCGCTAAGCGCCGCGGTAACGGCCATTTATTTACCCGGTTCAGGCTTGGTCAAGCTTATTGCAGCTATTATTGCCGGAATTATCGCCGGCGGCATTTGGTCAGCTTTTGCGGGATGGCTAGATGCTAGATTCCGAATGAATTTATTGATAACGACGCTTTTGCTTAACTATATTGCCACATTGTTCGCCGGATACATGGTTTCTTATCCGCTCAAAGACCGAACAGGCTCAGCCGCGATGGCGCAGACGGTCATGCTGGATCAAAGCGTTTGGCTGCCTAAGCTGTTCAAGGGAATGAGTCTCCACGCGGGCTTCATACTGGCGGTAGTCGGCGCAATTCTGCTGTTCCTGTTCATGCGTTATACGGTGAAGGGCTACGAAATTCGCATGCTGGGCGGAAATCCGTTGTTCGCAAGCTACGGCGGCGTGCAGCGCGGCAAGATGATGCTGATCAGCATGTTCGTAAGCGGTGGGTTCGCAGGCCTTGCCGGCTCCGTTGAGGTGCTCGGCACCCAGTATCGTTATTTGGACGGCGCCTTAACCTCGCCAGGCTATGCTTGGTCAGGAATTATGGCGACGCTGCTAGCGGGATCGCATCCGCTCGGAACAGCAGTTGCCGCAATACTGCTGGCCGCTTTGCAGACCGGCGGCATGGGGATGGAGCGCAACACGGAGGTACCGCTCGAAGTATCGAGCATTATCCAGGCGGTACTCATCTTATTCGTATCTGCCAAATTCACATATTCATTTATTAAACGCAAGAAGGCGAGGTCATAAGATGGACTTTTTACTAGATGCCTCTTTATTTGCCTCGACGCTTCGGATGGTAACTCCGATTCTGCTTGCGGCACTTGGCGGTGCGATATGTGCGCGAGTCGGCTTGTTTAACGTAGGCCTTGAAGGTTTAATCCTGATCGGCGCTTTCTCTGCCATCGTAGGCAACCACTTTACTGGCAATGTATTAGCAGCGGTGTTGATTGCAGTTCTATGCTCGCTTTTATTTTCCATTATCTTCGGGTATATGAGCATCCATCTCAAGGCCAACGTAATCGTAGTCGGTATCGCGCTTAATTTCTTGGCACTTGGCCTCACCACCTTCTCCTTGCGCGCAATCTTTGATGTGAAAGGCGCATACTACAATAAGGATATGGTTGGTTTGCCGAAGTGGGATATTCCGCTTCTCAAAGATATTCCGTGGCTCGGGGATGTGCTGTCAGGGCATTCGCCGCTCGTGTATCTATCGATTCTGCTTGTAATCGGCTTGCAGTATTTCTTATTCAAGACCGTAACCGGCTTCCGGCTGCTTGCTTCAGGGGAGAACCCGACCGCGGCTAGAAGCCTTGGCATTAAAGTGTCAAGGATTCAATACGGCGCAGTGCTCATATGCGGCGTGTTATGCGGACTAGCAGGCGCGCAGCTGTCCCTAGGCAATGTAACGATGTTCACCGAGGGCATGACGTCTGGGCGGGGCTTTATCGCGCTAGTAGCAACCATGCTCGGACAATCCAATCCGATCGGCGTCATGGCTTCAAGCATGCTCTTTGGCTTTATGGATGCGCTCAGCATCCGGCTGCAAGGCTTTGCCTTGCCTACGCATTTCACGATGATGCTGCCGTATATCGTTACGATTATCGCTATGCTGTTTTTCAAAGACAAAGGCTATATCCAGGAAGCACGCAAATCAAACGAAAGCTCCAGGTAGCAGATAAGGAGAAAGACGATGCACAAAAAAGCAGAGCGTTTAAAAAAAGTAACTAGCATTAAGCAAGCGGCGGTTTCGCCAGAGGTTGCGCATCGTGTTCCGCCCGGCCAAACGGTAACGGAACGGTTCCCGATCCTGCATGAGGGAGAAGTGCCCGAATACGACATAAACAGCTGGTCGCTTCGTGTGTTTGGCGAGGTGGAGGAGGAGCGTACGTTCAGCTTCGAGGAGCTGCTTGCGCTTCCGCAGACGAAGACGGTTTGCGATATTCACTGTGTGACGAGATGGTCGAAGCTTGACACGGAATGGGAAGGCATTAAATTCAAGGATTTGATGCAGCTGCTCAAGGTGAAGCCTGATGCCCAATATGCGATGATTCACGCTGACGAGGATTACGATACGAATGTACCGCTTGCGGATTTGCTGGAAGAGAACGTATTGCTCGCGCACCGCTTCGACGGAGAGCCGCTTACAGACAAGCATGGCTGGCCGATGCGGCTGCTTGTTCCCCACTTGTATTTCTGGAAAAGCGCGAAGTGGATCACGGGCATCGAATTCATGAAGGAGGACCGCGAAGGGTTCTGGGAGCGCAACGGCTTCCATAACTATGCGGATCCGTTCAAAGAACAGCGCTTCAGCAGCGAAGAAAATGAAATGCCTGAGGACGAATGGTTGAAGAAGGAGTTTGATTAATAAGATGCTGCCTATATTACAGGTTAATCCAGAAGATTTGCCAGCGTATGCCATCGTGTGCGGAGACCCGCGCCGGGCGGAGCTAATCGCTCAAAAGCTTGATCATGCCAAAGAGCTTGCGTTCGCGCGAGAGTACCGGACGTTCGTTGGCGAATACGAAGGCGTGCGGCTGGCTGTCGTCAGCCATGGCGTAGGTTCCCCAGGCGCGGCCGTATGCTTCGAGGAGCTCATTCGCGGCGGCGTAAAGACGCTTATTCGCGTAGGTACGGCCGGATCTTATTCTGCTGACTATCCCGCGGGCAGTCTAGTGGTAAGCACGGCCGCTGTAAGGGCGGAAGGCTTGACGCATCAGCTGGTGCCTGCCGGTTTCCCGGCAATCGCGGACAGCGAGGTTACGGAGGCGCTTTATGCTGCGGCTCAAGAAAGCGAAGGCATCGTGAAGAAGGGAATTACCGTTACGTTGGATGTTTTTTTCTCGGGAGTCGTTGATATTCCCCATAAGGCGTACAAGCAGTCGGGAGCGATAGCCGTTGAGATGGAAATCGCTGCGCTCTACATTATTGCAACGCTTCGCGGCGCGCGCTCTGGCGCTATTCTAGCGCTGGACGGGTATGCGGATGCTGATTTGGCGGGTGAATACGATCCGCACACCGACCTAGTTGCGAAGGCGGTAGAGCGTGAGATTGACACGGCGCTGCGTGCTGTAGCTAAGCTGGCTTCCGTGTAACAACCTAGCTGATGGGCAAGGGGGACGCATGCAATGGGAGGAACGCTTTTTAAGAAGGAATGGATGATTGGCGATTTGCATCCGCATGTGTTCGCCTATTATTTCAAGCAATGGTCGGATTACGCGATGACCTTTCACACACATGATTCGATCGAAATCATGTATGTGATTTCTGGTGTTTGCGTAATTGGGTTCGAAGGAACGGCGGAAGCAGAAGGCTGCGATATGACGCTTAAAAAAGGCGACTTCGTCATCTTGAACGCCAATACGCCGCATCGGTTAACGGTTGATGAGCGAGGGCCATGCCGTATGCTGAACGTGGAATTTGATTTCAGGGAGCGCCAGGCGGCGTTCCCTTCTATGCGTCAGCTTGCTGTGGAGGACGAATTTGTGGCTGAATTGATCACAGAGCCGTCCTCTTATTTGTTTTTACGTGATCCAAGCGAGGTTTATCAGGTGCTCAAAGGCTTGGTGCTGGAGCTTGACCGAAAAGGGAAAAATCTGAACATGAAAGCGGAGCTGCTCTTTGCCCAGCTGATCCTTGCGATTGCCAGGCTGCGGAGCGAAACGGGTTCAGAGGGCGCGAGTTCCATTGACCGTTACGTGAAACAAGCGATTGAATACATGCACCATAACTATGACCGCGATATTCAAGTCAAAGATATTGCGGCCGCGGTCAGCCTGCATCCCGGTTATTTGCACCGGGTATTCCGGGCGCAGCTCGGCAAAACATTAACCGGCTATTTGACAGAGCTTCGCATGGAGAAAGCCATGATGCTGCTTCGCGAGACAGATATCGCGATTGCTGATATATGCGATTATGTCGGCGTAGGAAGCAGGCAATACTTTCACGCGATGTTTAAAAAGTATACCGACAGCACGCCTATCGCCTATCGGAACTCGCTAAATACGCAAATATGGGATTATCGCGGGCAAAAAAATGCGAATGAAAGTGACGATTTCTGACAAGGAATAGATCATGAAGTCACAATTTTGATAACGCTTCCTTATTATCGTTGTTACAATATAGAGGAGATAGAACGACTCTATTAAACGATAATCGGAGGCTGATTCGCATGTCTGCTTTTAAAATAACTTTCATTGGTGCAGGATCGATCGGATTTACGCGCGGCTTAATGCGGGATTTGCTTGCTGTTCCTGAATTTCAAAACATCGAGCTCGCGTTCACCGATATCAACGCGCATAACCTTGAGATGGTTACCGCGCTTTGCCAGCGTGACATTCATGAGAACGGGCTCTCGATCCAGATTCAATCGACAACGGATCGCCGCGAAGCGCTGAAGGATGCGAAGTACGTAATTTGTACAATTCGCGTCGGAGGACTTGAAGCTTTTGCAACAGACGTGGACATTCCTCTGAAATACGGCGTCGATCAATGCGTAGGCGATACGCTGAGTGCAGGCGGCATTATGTACGGACAGCGCGGCATCGCAGAGATGATGAACATTTGTCGTGATATTCGCGAGGTTGCAGCGGAGGATGTGCTTCTGCTTAACTATGCCAATCCGATGGCTATGATGACATGGGCATGCAATAAATACGGCGGCGTGCGTACGATTGGCTTATGCCATGGGGTACAGGGCGGCCACTGGCAGATCGCTGAAGCATTCGGCCTTAAACAAGAGGAAGTCGATATCATTTGTGCAGGCATCAACCATCAGACATGGTATGTCCAAATTAAGCATAACGGCGAGGATCTGACCGGCAAGCTGCTGGAAGCCTTCGAGAAGCATCCAGACTTTAGCCGTACTGAGAAAGTACGCATCGACATGCTGCGCCGCTTCGGCTATTACAGCACGGAATCGAATGGACACTTAAGCGAGTATGTGCCTTGGTACCGGAAGCGTCCAGAGGAAATTAACGACTGGATTGATCTCAGCTCGTGGATTAACGGAGAAACTGGCGGTTATTTGCGCGTTTGCACGGAAGGACGCAACTGGTTCGAGACAGATTTCCCTAACTGGATGAAGGATCCGGCCAACGAATTCAAAAGCGAGCTGCGCAGCCATGAGCATGGCTCCTATATTATCGAGGGATTGGAAACGGGACGCGTGTATCGCGGACATTTCAACGTAGAGAATAACGGCGTTATCGGGAATCTGCCTAACGATGCAATCATCGAGGCTCCAGGTTATGTGGACCGCAATGGTATCTCCATGCCAACGGTTGGCGATCTGCCGCTTGGGGCAGCAGCGGTATGCAATGTCAGCATATCCGTGCAGCGCTTGGCAGTAGAGGCTGCTATTCATGGCGACGACAAACTGCTGCGTCAAGCGTTCATGATGGATCCGCTTGTTGGCGCTGTCTGCAATCCTAATGAAATTTGGCAAATGGTCGATGAGATGCTTGTGGCGCAGGAGCAATGGCTGCCGCAGTATTCGGAATCTATTGCAGCTGCCAAGAAACGCCAAACGGAAGGCCCGCTGCTTCCTACCCGTGATTACGCAGGTGCAGCGCGCCTGAAAGTGAAGACGGTCGAAGAGATGCAGCAGGACCGTGACGCAGCGAATAAGAACGCTGGCGAATCGGATAAAGGCAAGGAGCGCGTCTAACGCGGCGCGTACTTCAGCTCAATCGGCTCTAGGATAGCTCCGGGAGGGCTCCATGCAGGAGGACCGAACTTCTTGAGATAACCAAGCGTGTTGAGAAAATCTGCAGCAGGCATTTCCTCGTCCATCTTGCGGAAGATTTCCCAGCAGGCGATAACATCGTTAAGCGCCCGATGTCCGCCGATCAGCGGTATGCCGTAACGGTCCGACATATCCTTAAGCGTATGTGGATAGACATGTCGTGCACGGCTGATCGTAAGCGTATCGATGAAGCTGTTCGTAAACGATCTCCCTGCGATGCGTTGCAAGGAATGGTGCAGGAAGCCGAGATCGAAGGCGGCATTATGCGCAATAATAACGTTATCGCCAAGCATGCGGTTTAAGATGCGGAATGCGGTATCCTCATCCATGCCGGTTGCGGTCATTTCATCGGTAATGCCGGTTAGCTCCGTTATCTTGGCTGAAAGCTTGCCATCATAGCGGACCAAGGTGCTGAATTCGCTGGCGATCTCACCGTTCACGCAGCGGATTGCAGCCATTTCAATGACGCGATCCTTCTTCGGATCGAGTCCGCTCGTTTCAAAGTCAATGACGGTATAATCATGTGCATTCATAGCTGTTTCACCACTTTTTCTAGTAATAAGGTAAGGTTCTATACGCATATTATTCGCTAAAAGTGATAAATAACCTTTTATTTCGCGGATGAAACAAGAGACCGGTTTAGGAAAGGGGCATTTGCCTCTCGCTGAGCCCGTCTCTTTTTTTTGCAGAGGCAAAAGGTGCTAAACCCGCATGCAGCAAGCAAATAAGTCGTTTACCTGTTCCAATCAATGGTACGGAACGTATTGGTGTCCGCTGACTCATTAGCTTTCAAGCATAATAATGCACTAAGCAATCCATCTTCGAGCGGTGTTGCGGATTGCTCAAGCCCGCGCATGACCCTCGTGAAGTTAAGAAGCAGCTTCGTGTCCCCTCCGCCATGCCCATCGTAGGCGTTGGCGTCAAGCTGATGGGTTTCCACCCGTGCTTCATGATGCATGAACACCTTCAATTCACTTGTGTACCAATCAAATTCCAATGTGCCTTTGTAGCCGAGCAACCGCGCACCGCGTTTTGCTGCGGCACGCCGGGCGAAGAAGTTTTGCGAATACGACACATGCATGCCGGTATCATAACGAATAAGCGCGCTTCCTGAATCTTCGTTACCGGTGTCTTCGGCGAAGCTGCAATATTTGCCTAATTCATGGTTTAATGAGCTTTCAGGGCAACTGTATTTTTCATCGCAATCCGTACATTGCAATCCTGCTTTTTTATCGCCTTTATAGATCTGTTTCGATTTCATAGCGCATACCGCCGCTGGATGCTGGCCAACCAGATAATTAATGTAATTGAAATCATGCGTAGCCTTCTGCAGGAATAAGCCACCGGTTATCTGTTCATCTCTATACCAATTCTGGTAATATACATTGCCATAGGGAACATTGTTAACGGCTTGGACATGTTCCACCGTACCGATTTTCCCGGAATCAATAATCTCTTTGGCCAGCTTTACCAAAGGTGTGTTCTTCAAAGGAAAGGAGACGACAACCTGTGAATGGGATGCCTCATAGCCAGCTTTTAACCGGAATAGATCATCGTAAGTCGTTGCGACGGGTTTCTCAAGAAACAACGGCAAATTTCTCTTCAGCACCTTTAGAGCGATTTCCGTATGCAGATTACAGCGTGTGCCTACAACAACGCCGTCCAACGTTACGTTATCCAAGAGTTCATCTGCGCACTCGAACCATTGCACCTGTTCTGAATGGTCGAATGTGGCCGACAGCTTAAGCTCTTCCATGCGCGGATCGGCAATGGCGACGATCTGACAACTGGGATCTACCTTTGATAATTGCGTGAATATGCCTTCAATACGAGCGCCGTACCCAATAATACCGATTCTCATCGCATATCATCCTATCTACATGAGTTTTTATGTTTATTGCTTATTTCCGATATGGTACATAAATAGTAACATTCGAAAATGAGGATGTATTTGCGTGTTTCCGTGATAAAGTTGTCATAAATCGATCTATTTTCTGGAGAAGGGGGGATTTAGCCATAGCAGCCTCACATGTTAAACCTCGTAAATTTGTGAGCCGGGAACTGTTGCCGAGTGTACATTGGGCACAGAATCAGTATGTTTTGAGCATGCGCGGAACGACCCGTAGATTATATGATTTTGAATTTATGTATGTGATTGCAGGCGAGATGCGCGTACATTTCAGCAATGAGCCCGATCCGATCACTTACAATGCCGGGGATCTGTTATTTCTGCAGTCGGCTGATTATCATCGGATAGAAATTACATCTGCGCCAGGCGCGCAATTGCTGGGCATTCATTTTGACTTTTACGATGAGCTGGATATCGGAAACGACCTCGGCGTCATTGTCGATGAACAGGCGGTACACGATGATCAATTCTGTTTCCTGCCGGTTAACGGACAGGGAGATGCTATATTTGCCCGCCGCTATACTTCTATTCCTCAGGAGATTGTGCGTTGGATGGATAGCATTAAGGATGAGTTTATGTCCGCAAGGCCAGAATTCGAAACGGTATGCAGAGGTTTGATGCTGCTTATTATTACCGCACTAATGAGACATCAAGAGAAAATCGTGAGGGTAACCTTGCCTGCCTATGACAAGGCGCTTCATGAATTGACAAAGGAACTGCATCAGAATATGCATATGCAATGGTCTAATTCAGCAATGGCGCATCGTCTTAATCTAAGCGAGGATCATTTCATTCGCTTGTTCAAAGAAACCTTCGGGACAACACCGTACCAGTATTTACAGCGAATTCGCCATCATGAAGCTATTAAATATTTGCGAGAGTCGGATTTGAAGATCGAATATATCGGCACGCTCGTGGGATATAAAGACCTTCATCAATTCAGTCATGTATTCAAAAAATGGCAAGGGGTTTCACCAGAGATGTATCGGAGGATGTGCAATATTTTATGATAAAGGCACGCTTCCCAGAAGGGTATGTCATAATCTTCCTGCGGCTATTCCGATACGGGAGACATTTGCTTTCTAACTCATGTCTAGTGTATTGACTCGCCGATATCGAGCGGCTATAATCGCGATATATAAACCAGATGTGAGTCAGACTGAAGGTCCGTACTTTTTTGCTTAAGTAAGGGAGGCAGCAACTATCGCATATCGATTATCGCAACTCAACCAAATCGGCATTCCTCCGCTCTTAGACGGGATTGATAGTGATGAACAGTGGACAACGAAGATTACAGACATTCGGAAAGTATGGTTGGATTACATTGGCGAGGTGCCATCCAAGGTACCTGTTCGCTTGCAAAGGATATCAGAGAGCAGGGAATCAGGTTATGTTCGGCACCATATCGAATACGACACGGTGTACGGGGACTGGATTACCGCTTATTTACTCGTTCCGATTGTAAACGGTTCCAATGATTCTCCCAAGCCAACGTTTCCCGCTGTTATTGCGATGCATCCCACCATAGCGCAAGGAAAAGATGACATTGCTCTAGTAACTGGTAGAAAGAATCGCATGTATGCAATCGAGCTCGTGCAGCGCGGGTATGTGGTGCTTGTACCGGATGCATTGACAGCCGGCGAACGGGTCTATCC
Organism: Paenibacillus endophyticus; assembly: GCF_014192395.1. Taxonomy (GTDB): domain Bacteria; phylum Bacillota; class Bacilli; order Paenibacillales; family Paenibacillaceae; genus Pristimantibacillus; species Pristimantibacillus endophyticus. The sequence continues at coordinate 337,080 of NZ_JACHXW010000001.1, forward strand.
AGGCCAATCGGCATTCAACAGCCAACCCTTTTATGAACAGCATCCAGAATGGTCTACCATCGCCAAAAACATAACGGATCATATTCAAGGGATTGAGGTGTTATGCTCCCTTGAAGTGGTGAATCCACACGCAATTGGAGCGCTTGGACATTCATTCGGGGCATACAATGCCTATTTCTTGGCTGGGATAGATAAGCGGATCAAGGCTGTGGTGTCCAGCTGTGGCTTTAGCCCTTTTACAGGTGATCCCAACCCAGAGCATTGGACGTTCCGAAGCTACCCCTACACGCATATTCCCAAAATATCGGCAGACTTGTTGCAGGATCAGATTCCATTTGAATTTCATGAAATTGTAGCTTTATGCGCACCTACGCCATTCTTTAGCTATGCGGGTCAAGAAGATCATATTTTCCCGCACTGGAAATGCATCGGGGAAGGGATGCTGGAGCTTAAAAAGCTTTATCGCTGGTTAGGCAAAGAGGACCAGTTTCAGTCATGGATGGGTTCTGGCGGTCATGATTTTCCAGAAGGGATGCGCATGCTTGCATACTTATTTTTGGATCATTGGTTGAAGACGGTTGGCCAAGATGGGTCGAAAGCATAATGTAGACAGCATAACCAATAAGCAACAACGATTCATTCAGGGAGAATAAGATGAAAAATAAACACAGCCGCAAGACGTTTCGTTTGCGGCAGGATGAGATGCTGCAGCAATTAAGAAACGAGATTATTACGGGGAAGAGGGCAGAAGGACAATATTTGCCTTCCGAGAAGAGCCTATCTGACCAGTTTGGCCTCAGCAATAAAACCGTGCGTACGGTGCTGGATGCATTAGTCGATGAGCAATTAATTGAAAAGCTGCCACGGGTAGGCAATCGAGTCGTGAATCTGGGGGAACGGCAGAAGATGACCATAAAGCTCGGCCATCATGGCACGACCTTGCTGGAAGCGGGGTTAAGTGACCTGCTCGCTGCTTTTCATAACGAATATCCCCATATTCAAGTCCAAGATGTAACCCTTCCCGCTCATAGTCCGGACGTCATGAAGCCCTACATGGACTATGGCATGATTGATGTGATGACGTTAAATGATTCTGAATTTCAGGATTTTGTTGAAACGAATAGCGGAAGCTATCTGGCTCCTCTGGAGGAAATGCCGGATATGTATCCCTTTCTGACGGATGTTTTTAGGGTCAACGGGGAATTGCTCTCTCAACCTTTCATGTTTAGTCCGGCCATTCTATGTTACAACCGTAACCATTTCGAACTGGAAGGCTTGTTAGAGCCTGACGGCAGCTGGGACTGGGACGAATTGTTCGATGCGGCCAATCAATTGAATATCGACAACGAACGTATCGGGTTCCATTTTTCCGTGTCTCAACGAAACCGTTGTGCCGTATTTCTGCTCCAGAGTGGGGCGATATTCGAGAAGCGCTCCGATGGTTGCGTTAAGCTTTGCGGAACAGCCATGATGGAGGGCATCCGATATTATAAGGACATGATTGCTAACCGAATGACATCGCTCCTGCCCAAGCAGGATACGAACTTCCATGCAGAGGAGCTATTCGCGCAAGGTAAAATTTCGATGATGATTACGACTTATTTGAGTCTAAACCGCATTCGCGAGTCGGGCATCGATTATGATGTGGCACAGCTCCCGCATCTAAAAGTTCCTGCGACGCATTTGATTTCCATTGGACTTTCGGTGAATAAGCAATCGCCTCATGTGGAGGCTGCGCGGGTTCTTGTTGATTTTCTGACCAGCCATAAGGCGCAGCTATTGATCCGTCAGAAGACATTAAGCTTGCCCAGCTTGAAAACGGCGGCGGAATGGGCAGGTCATGAGGATGGATACAGACCTGCCCGTTTTAACATGTATCGCGAAATCATTCCCACGTTTCGATACAACAGTGAGCTTGGTCTTACGGAAAGCGAGTGGAACCTATTTTTCAACGAAGCTTTGACCTATTGGTCCGGGCTGGAGACAGAGGCATCGTTCTGCAGCAGAGTCGAAGCGCTGCTCTAGCCTAAACGGCATGTAAACGTGAGCTGTCTCAAGGGAAATGCTTTCGCGCCAGACAGAAAGAAAGAAGGGAGGATGCGGCGCAGCTGGCGGGAATTTTGATGGATATGCCTGAAGTAGATGCGAATCGCGTTGGGGCCATAGGCGGTTCACAAGGCGGAGGGCTTGCGCTGGCTTGCGCAGCATTAGAGCCGCGAATTAATAGGGTGGCTCCCGTATATCCTATTTTATGCGACTATCAGCGGGTTTGGGAGATGGATCAAGCTAAGGACGCATACCTGGAGCTTCGAACCTATTTCCGCAACTTTGATCGACAGCATATCCAAGAGGAAGAAATATTCACCAGGCTGACAAGATATGAGCTTAAGATGGAGAAGCATTAATCCGGAGCGTCGCTCTGTGATTAAGCTTCTTTTATTTTTAATTACGAAATTTGTTTCGTCCTACATTTTCAAGTCAAGGCTGTAACCTTAAACGAGAGAACAATGAACTAAAACAAAGAATAGGTTTCCTACAGCTTGCCATATGGGGGGCTAGTGGCTAATTTGAGCAAGAGAGCGCTTTCTTGCCTGAGGGGAATACGGAATCGATATGATAAAATAAATAAAAAGAAAACGTTATCCAGTTGATGTACAACGGGGGATGCAGCAGATGGGGAATCGGACCAGATTTTGGACCAAATTAAACCTTTTTAAAGGTGCACCGCTATCTCCTGAGAGCAAACTGAGCAAAAATGCCGTCACGGCACTGCTTATTCATTGCTGCTTTCAGTTCGGGGCATCCATGTCAGGCTTGTTTTTGAATTTATATTTATGGCGGTTAACGCAGGATTTGATGATCAACGGAATTTACAACATTATCGTATTTTTACTCACACCGCCTGCATTCGCGCTTGGCGGGTGGATTGCCAAGCGTCGTGACCGAATGGTTACGTACCGGCTCGGCATCGTGATGATCGCGGTCTTTTATTTGATGGTCGTCATTGCCCAGGAGCATGTCGCGCAATATTACATACTGTTTGCTATTTTCAACGGAGTCGCTGCCGGCTTGTATTGGACCGGTTACTTAGTCATTCAATACGATGTCTCAACCGAAGCGAACCGCATTCGTTTTCTTGCGATCAATATGATCGCGTTTAATGCTTCCGGGCTTGCCGGACCTGCGTTAGCCGGGTTCATCATTCAGCGCAGCGAAGGCTTGCAGGGGTATGTCATTATCTTTTCCATGGCGTTTATTATGTTCCTGATCGCCGCGATTGTGAGCTTCCGCATTCCGATGATTCAATCCCATCACAAAGCGTATTATTTGAAATTCATGGGGCTTGTTATGAACAAGAACCGGCGATGGATGAAAGCATTGTTTAGTTTTTTCGTGCTCGGCCTATTCCAGGGCATTATGCTTTTTTTGCCTAATATCATGCTTTTCCAAACGGTCGGACGCGAAGATTGGGTCGGGTACTTAGGCGTGTTTTTCTCCTCGCTTACCGTTGCTACCGGTTATGTCATATCAAGAAAAGCGCAGAAAGAGCAAGTACGCAAATATGTGCTGCTCTCTACGACAGGCGTGGCACTTGGTTCGTCGCTGCTGCTTGTCCAAGTTGAATTTTGGTCAGTCGCCATATTTATGATTTTGTTCTCCATCTGCAACCCGCTCGCTGTCAATACGCTGACTTCTTATTATTACCGCTTAATCGGCACGCTGCCGTTGAAAGGGCAGCTTCGCGTAGAGTCTGTGGTCATGCGGGAGCTCTTCCTTAATGTCGGGAGAGTGTTGTCCATTACACTGCTTATCTTTCTAGCCAAGGATTTGGAATCGATATGGATGCCTGTCGTACTCTTCGCAATGGCCGTGCTGCAATATATTTCGGTGCTATTGATTAAAGAGGAGCCATGCTCGGAAAAAGCACTATAAATAAAGCGTGTCAATCGCCTCTGCTGCCGGCAACGAGAGCAGAGGCTTTTTGCTGTCCTGCTGCTGTCCTGCTTCTGCCCTGCCCGCAGAAAGGCTGAGAATATTTACACAGGAATGCAGTGAAAATTTAAAGTACTGCTGCTTTGGGAGCTGAACCAGCCAAAAGCCTGAAATAGGTTCAGCCTGAATTCAGGGGGCTTCTGCTGAATAAGTCAGGAAACTTTGCAGCAGCTCGCGAAGTTGTGCGGGATTGCCAAGCATAGGCAGATGACCAGTATTCATGCTTTGCACGGCATGAGGTTCCAGATTGGCAATCATTTTATTTTGCATGGCGGGGCTGAGCTCCTTGTCATTGCTTAGCTTCACATACAGCTTTTTCACCGGAGGCACTGGCGAATCAGAACGGTCTAGATATACGCGCAGAGACTCAGGGATATATCCGTCTATAAGCTCGGCTGCCTGCTCCTCTGTTAGATCATGGCATATTCCGGCGCGAATGGCCGATTTGGGAGGCCTGGTTCCTATCATCCGCAGGAGGGCATGCATCAGAATTCTATTCGGCATCGGGAGTGTCGAGAGGAATGAATTGCCCTTGCTTGGAATAATGGCGCCAATTGCTATAAAACCTGCAATGCGCTCCTTGAACGCTTCTGCTAATCGAAGGGCAAGCACACCTCCTAAAGAATGGGCAACGAGTATGAATCGCTGAATGCCCCATTGCTTGATTTGCTCATGCATATACGCCGTATAATCCGCCAAAGTTAGCTTGTTCCCTGCATCATGACGACCGCTTCGATTCGGATAATCAACGAGTAAATAAGGATATCCGAAACTCTCCACCGTTTTACTCCAGATCCCGCTGTTCAAACCGGCCCCATGGATGAATACGAAACCAACTTCTTGCGGCAAGCCATCGATCTTATTCATGTGTATTCCCCCCACTAATCTATCGTTTGGATTGGTGCTGCACTTATATCCTATCCTTCAAATAAGACAGATATTGTCTTGTTTACAAATTAAGCTAAAATAAAAGGAGTGAAAGTGAGGGTTGCCTTTGCAGAAGTCGCAGCGGCTTATACAATTAATGATGATTGTTAATGCGAGAAGATCATTCACGGTGCAGGAGCTAGCCGATGAATTCGGTATATCCACTCGCACGATTACGAGGGATTTGCTCGAGCTAAGCGAGCTTGGCGTGCCTGTCTATTCCGTACAGGGACGTGGTGGCGGATATAGGCTGCTGCGGGAGCGATTGCTTCCGCCGATCAGCTTCACGGAAAGCGAGGCCGTTGCCATGTTTTTTGCCGGACAGTCCTTGGATTATTTCAGCTCGCTTCCGTTTGGAGAAGGGGCGAGCTTGGCACTCCATAAGTTTTATCATTACTTGCCCGCGGATATGAAGGAACATATCGACCAGCTGAGAAATAGAGTCGCACTCTATAGCCCTTACCGGGAAATGTCCCCCATTATATTGCAATCTCTCCTTCAAGCGATTATGAATCGAAGCGTTGTATCGGTGTCATATCGTTCCAGCAACGGTGAGAGTCTGCGTGATATTCAACCTATTGGACTGTATGCGAGCTCTGGTTACTGGTATTGCCCAGCGTATTGCTTCTTACGAGATGAGATCAGGCAATTCAGAGCGGATCGGATGACTTTTGTGGAAATGAACCCGAATATCGAAAGTCGTGAAGAAATTGAACAGCTGACGCTGCTGGATAAACCGGATAAGCGTCTGCTTGAACAAACGCTGCTGAAGCTGGAACTAACGCAGCAAGGAGTTTGGCAGCTGGAAACGAATACGCGCTTTGCGCCCTTTATTAGCCGAAATGAAGATGGGAGCGGTACGGCTGCGGTACCAATTGCCTTAGAGGATCTGTCATTCTACATCGAGCTGATCTGGTCGCTGGGGGTGAAAGCCAAAATTGTCGCGCCTGCAGAAGGGATAGCTTCAATGGCTCAGAAGATTAGGGACATGCATGAATTATATCATTCATAACGAGCAAAGGATGAATCGAGCTGTGAAAGCGGCGGACAGCTGCACGCTCATGGGCTAACCGAAGATAAGTGTTCGCGTTTAGGCGTAGGGGATGGTTCATCTAGTAATTAATGCAATAAAGTAAATGAAAAAACATTGGCTATCTAGTATAATCAAGGCATACGGTAAATCCTTGCATAAGTTGGTGCCCAGAGTGAGTATGCTATTGGATATGAAGACGGTTATGGTCTTGATAGTATTTGGACATGTTTTTTCGGTTATTCTCATCAGCGCCTATTGGCGTACCCATATGAAAGATCACATGCTGAGCATGTTTCTAATCGCTAAAGGTACGCAAGTCCTTGCTTGGCTGGTGATCGTCATGCGGAACGGCATTCCGGATTTGTTAACGATATCGCTGACAAACTCGCTGCTCTTTATCGGTTTCTCGCTGGAAACAACGGCGATGCTGAAGCTTCAGCATCGCTTCAGTCATTCGATCCGAATGTTATACCTTATGCTGACGATCCTTATCATTGCCGCTTTTCATATCGTTTTGTTCACAAGCAATCATGAGAATGTAAGAATTGCAGTGGCTTCGATTGGAATAGCATTGTTTATGGCGGTACCAGCCTATATATTGATCCGCTCACAGAATCCGTCGTTTATTAAGAGAATAATCGGCTTGCTGTATGTTTCCATTTTGGCAGCGCTGCTCGGAAGAGCGTTCTTTGCGCTTGGTACGCATGAAATGATCGGCATGTTCACGCCAAGCCTCTATCAGACCTTTACGTTTCTGTCGTTATTTTTAATTATGTTCATCGGCAACATTGGCTTTGTTCTTCTTCTGAAGGAACAGGCGGATCAAGAGCTGGTAAGGCTCGCTAATTATGATGATTTGACGGGTGTTCTCAACCGAAGGACGTTTATTTCATTTTCCATGCGAATAATTGCCGAGCACGCTAGAAGAGGCGAGCATTTGTCTCTCGTACTGTTTGACATTGACCATTTCAAGAAGATTAATGATACCTATGGGCATGTAATCGGCGACCGCGCGCTGCAGCAGCTGTCTGCGCACATAGGCTCCCTGCTGCGCAGCAAGGACTGCTTCAGCCGCTACGGCGGTGATGAATTCGCTATTCTGCTGCCAGAGACGGATGAGTACGAAGCCGACCAACTGGTGGAAGCATTAAGGCAGTCCACCATGCAGCTACTTGTTCCCGAGATGGCGAGCAGGCTATCTATAAGCCTAGGCGTTGTTACCGTCATTCCGACGGAGCAAACGAAGCTGGAATCACTTTACAAGCTTTGTGATAAAGCGTTGTACACTGCCAAGGATAACGGGCGAAACGGGGCTGCCCGCATGGAAACAGCAGCAATGATAGGCTGAACCTTTTCTTTAATGACTGCTAATAGACCGATGTTTGCGCTTGGCGCTGACGTCGGTTTTTTGCGTTCTTTACACCATTAGTATAAATGTTAAGGAAATCTTCATGTTTTCTTTAGTGTTACATTACGTTTGCTAGAGCTGTCTTATCTATACTTAAAGTGAAAGAAAGGCGAACCTATTTGCCTAAATAGAAGGAGATGCTGGAGAGATGAGAAGTACGCCAGTTATTGCAATTAAACAACTATCCAAAATATATGGAAGCAGTCCTGCAAATCAGTTCTATGCGTTAAAAGATGTTTCCTTCACGATGCAGGAAGGCGAATTCATTGGCATAATGGGAGCCTCCGGCTCAGGCAAGACTACGCTGCTTAATGTCATTTCAACATTGGACAATCCAACGGAAGGGACGATCAGCATTGCGGGTACGGATATTACCCGCATGAAGTCGGGGGAGCTCTCGGATTTTCGCGCCAAGCAGCTCGGATTTATTTTTCAAGACTTTAATCTGCTGGACAACTTAACCGTATACGAGAATATTGCACTGCCGCTTTCTCTTCAAAACATGGCTGTCTCTCAAATGAAAAGCAAGGTGAACGAGGTCATGGAGAAGCTTGGCATATCTCTGATCGCCGATAAGTATCCGGCCATGATCTCCGGAGGGCAAAGGCAGCGTACCGCAGCCGCCCGCGCGCTCGTGCATAAGCCGGCTTTGCTGCTTGGCGATGAACCGACTGGCTCCCTTGATCTGAAAAATGCAGTCAGCCTGCTTGAGACGATGAAGCGCTTGAATGAAGAAGATCGAATTTCAATTTTAATGGTTACGCATGATGCGTTCAGCGCCAGCTATTGCGGGAAAATTGTATTTATTCAAGACGGTCGGCTGGTTCAGGAGCTGCACCGCACCGGCAGCCGGGAAGTATTCTACAAGCAAATATTGGATGTGCTCGGCGACTATGGCAAGGCGGCTGCATCGGCGGCAAGTCCAATTTTTGAGGCTTCCTATGCTCAGGAGAGGCGCTGAGGTGGACTTATGTTAATCAAGTTAGCATTGTCAGGCATGAAGAGCAGAGCCAAGGATTATATGATCCTTTTAGCGGGACTGGTCATGTCGATCTCTATCTTTTATATGTTTCAGACGATGGCTTGGAACCGCAGCTTTACGGAAGCGAATGCTGTCATTGATTCTATACAGCTCGTCTATATCATGGGTTCATTTCTGTTGTCGGCGATTACGCTTTTTTACATTTTGTACGCAAATGGATTTCTTCTTTCGCTGCGCCAGCGTGAGTACGGCTTATATCTGGTGCTTGGCGCTAGAAAAAGCAAAATTCGGTCGCTTATGTTCATCGAGACGATTGCGGTCGGGATCCTTTCGTTAGGAATAGGTCTAACGCTAGGTTTTGGTTTGTCCGCTTTAGTCGGTAGGCTGATGGCTGCGCAGCTTCAAGTAACCTTGACTGGTTACCACGCCATATATGGGCCTGCTGTTTTATTCACCGTTGTTTTCTTTGTCGTATTGTTCGGCTTGTCAGCGCTTTGGAACCAATTGAAGCTTGCAAGGCTTCAAGTTCTGCAGCTCGTGCATGATCATTCACAAGCTGACCAGTTGTGGAAAAGTAGCGTGTGGAAGAGAGTGCTTGGTGTTCTTGGGCTAATTGCTTTAGGACTTGGATATTTTTCTTTAACCTTCATGGAGCAGCTGCGGGAGATTGGACTGTTTACCGCTACGTTCATGACACCAATCGGTACCTACCTTTTGTTTATGGTGCTGCTGCCGCCGTTTGTGGCGATGCTGAAAAATCGCAACAGCTTGCGGGGCATACGAGCCTTTACCTTCGGACAATTAAGCTTCAGGATTAACGGGTTGACGAAGCTGCTGGCGACGGTTGCGATGCTGATTGCCCTTGGAGCGGGCGCCATTGCTGGAGGAATGGCTTTTATAAACGATGCAAAAATAAAAAGCGAGAGCTACAGCGTATATGATATTATTGTCCATGATCCGCTGCCAGAGGAAGAAAAGGTGCTTAACGCCATTCCGTTTATGGATCGGCTGCAATATCGCTACAAGGTTGAGCATGGGAAGCTCTATTATGCGCGTGCCGATCTAGAGAAGCAAAGGCCGCTCATTCAATCGCAATCGATGCAAGGGAAGAAGGATGCGGACCAATTAATCCGCATAACGGAGAAGCTTCCTGTCGGAGAGGCAGGTTCCGAAGCGGCTAGCAGCGCGGAATGGGATTCCTTTCTGTGGACGATCGCTCCCGATCAGTCCATGGATTATCTTATTCTCGAAGAAGATAAATTCGAAGCGATACCGGTTGAGGCAAAATCCATCGTCATTGGCAAAACGAATGACTTTTTAGCCCATCGTGCTTCTTGGGCAGCACTTGATGAGCTGAGCATAAGCAAGCATAAAGATGGTTACATGCCATGGAGCAAATTTCAATATTATCAGAATACAATGGGCAACGCGAGCGGAACTTTCTTTATGGGCTTTTTCCTCGGCATCGCCTTCTTGGCTATGATGGCAAGCTGTCTGATGTTCAAGGTGCTCTCGGGCGCTGCTAAGGACATTCTACGTTATGAAATGCTGAGTAAGATCGGCGTGAGACGCGAGAAGCTGATACGCTCGATTTATCAGGAGCTCTTCCTGGTCTTCCTTTTTCCGGGTATCGCAGGTGTACTGCATGTCCTTGTCGGCATGAGGCTGTTCGCCTTTATCCTTGAGGAGCCTTATTATAAGCTATGGATACCGCTAGTCTTGTTTGCTGTTATTTATTTCGTCTATTATATGCTGACTGTTAAGCTATATCAGAATCTAGTACTGGCAGGACGCAAGAAAGCTGTCGTATAAAATATAAATAGGAAGAAGCTGTCCGAGTAAAATTCGGACAGCTTCTTATTTTCTTGAAATATAGGAAAGTATATGATTTCGCCATCCTTTCTCTATATTTCTCGGTATGAAACGCGCTGCGTCGCCAAAGGATGGCGACAGCCGTTTCACCTTGGGACATGACATTCGCCATCTTGCAACTTCTCTCGACTTTTTGCGTCTAATTTCTGACACAGAAATATTTGGGAGGCGATAGAATGAAACGAATAAGCTCATACCTGTTCGTTTTTCTATTTATCATAGCAGGATGCAGCAATGAAAAGGAAATTGCTTCCGTTGCCGTAATCGACCAACAGGCGACTAATACCGTAAAGCAAACGATCAAAATGCCGAAGGATATGCCAAGCACCTTCGATTTCATGGTCCGTTACGGCTACGGTACGGTTAATAAAAACGAGGTTAACACCTTTCAAGGCACGATAACAAAGGACTTAATCGCGAACGGAACGGCGACGACGTCAATGAAGTTTACCAAGGAAGAGCTGCGCAGCATTTATAATAAAATGAGAGAAATAGATATCATGAGCGGGAAGAAGCTGGAGACCGAAGTCAAAGGCTGTGAAACCGTCCCTTATAATGAAGATATTTGGGAAGTCAATGTAAATGGGAAAACTGTAACGATGTCTTGGACCGATCGGTATTGCAGCCAAACGCTCGAAGCTGAGCAGCTGCTGGAGCTGCGCCAATTCGTGGATCTAATCGTTCAGGAGCGAACGGAATATAAAAACTTGCCTGAATCCGAAGGCGGCTATGAATAACAGGGACATGCTCATCATAATGGCCATTGCTTTGATAGGAATAGGGAATGGACAGGCTTTGATGAAGCAGCGCATACCCGTGGGCACTAACTTATTCATGCAAGACAATCATCTATAAGGTTTCTACAATCCCCGCAAATAACAGCAGCCCTGACTGGAGATCTTGAACGGCGAACATAAAAGGGCGGTTGATATCCATCTCAAAGGTTTTGCTCGGCGGAGCGCCCCCAGCATCTATGCCTATCTTCGTAATGGCAGCAGCTTCCGTGCCGCGTTCGGATACGTCAATGACCGTTTTATGCAGGATGTGGTTAATATATAAATCTTTGCCGTCAGCTGTATCAGCCATTATGCTGAAGTCGGCACTGTTGCGGTCGAAAGGCAGGTTCATGCCCATCGCCTTTAAGGCTTGGGTAAGATCAAGCTGGTTTTCTATTCGGAATTTCGGCATAGTGAGCTTTCCTTGAAACGAATCAAAGCGTTTGGTCCAGAAATGGTCTTGTGACAGCAGCTGTTCAACTAAAACGGTATGGTCTGCATTTGGCTGGGGAAGCACGACGAGCATCCCCATCTGTTCATCTCCATAAGGCAGCCGAACGGCTTGATAGTCGGCCGTCTCCTCGTATTCATATACTTGTTGCTGATGCATATAAGAAATTGGAGACGTATCTCCGTCAGCGTTCGTAAAGCTCCCCAATTTGGTTTGTTCAGGTTTAAAGGGTTCTTTCCATGTTCCGTTGAAATAAAGCGCATTAATCAGTATCAGCCTCGCAACTTCCGGAATCGGTTTATCGATAATGGTCGGGATCAGGCCGTTCGTTTGCTTGTTCACCCATTTGTTGATTTCTTTTCGAACGGCTGGTTCGGTTAGATCACGCTCATTCAACTGGGCAGCATAGGTATCCTTCACTCGTCCGATATAGTCCTCTCGAAAGGGCCAGCCCTTTTGGAGCCAAAGGGAATTGGCGTTGGTCAGCTTGATGCCGGGGCCTGGGTGACGAAGAAGCTCGTTTAGCTTTTGTTGTCCTTTATTTATCTCATCGCGGGAGAGTTTATCAATAAGCATAGTGCTCGCCATTTGGTCAAATGTGGCGCCACTAGCCCCATTAAGGGCCATAGCTAACGCTTGAGTTAAGCTAATGGGAGAGACGGTTACATTTTTACCTTTGTTAGAAACGTAGACTTGCTTCATGACAGACAGGCCGAACGCGTTCGCGGCTGTCGCGACCCGAGTATCTGCTTGGCTAGCTAACTGGGCACGAGCCTTTGTCGTAATCGTCTTTTCCGTGTTTTGGCCGCAGGCTGTAAGGAGCAATGCAGCGGTAATAGCAATGAATTTTATTGCGCGTACCATGAAATATCCCCCATTTAATGAAATCGTTACCTATACAACGAGCAGCAGTGCGGGAATGTTGCTGCACAAGATTGCGATTTATTCTATCCATGCACAGTAAAGAAAAATGATTAACGAAGCAACGTATTGTTAATTTTTTGTTCTTTGCGCCCGGAAGACCTCATTTCTTATACAATAAGAGCATTCGGTTCATTCAGGAGGCCAAGCAAATGGGGGCATTTTCAAAGGAAGAAAAAAGCTGGATGTGGTACGATTGGGGCCATTCTGCCTACTCGATTATCATTTCAACGGCCGTGTTCCCGCTTTTTTATAAAGCGGCTGCCGAGGACGCAGGCGTTAGCGCAGCGAATTCTACGGCTTACTTGGGATATACGATTGCGATCTCGACGTTTATCCTTGCTTTGTTAGGGCCGATCTTAGGTACGATTGCCGATTACCAAGGCTTCAAAAAAACGTTTTTTGCCGGCTTCAGCATGCTTGGCATCATCGCTACCGCGCTGCTTACGTTCATTCCGAATGATAACTGGTTGCTGCTGCTCGTCTGTTATATGTTCATTGCGATCGGCTCGGCGGGCTCTAATGTGTTCTATGACGCATTCCTCGTGGACGTCACCGACGACACGCGGATGAATAAAGTGTCTGCCCGCGGATTTGCAATTGGGTATATGGGGAGCACGATACCATTTATCATCAGTATCGCGATCATTCTTTTAGCTCAGCAAGAGGTTCTGCCGATATCCGTCACGGCAGCGAGCCAGATTGCGTTCTTCATAACGGCCCTTTGGTGGGGCGTATTCACTCTGCCGATGCTCCGCAACGTACGCCAGAAGCATTACTTGAACCGCGAGCCTCGAATCGTCGCGAACAGCTTTAGGCGCCTTTACGAGACATTAAAGCAAATCAAGCAGCATCGCGCGATCTTCTTGTTTTTGCTCGCTTATTTTTTCTATATCGACGGCGTCGGGACGATCATCACGATGTCTACCGCCTATGGAACCGATCTCGGCATCGAATCGACGGACCTGCTTATCATATTATTCGTCACGCAAGTAGTTGCAGCTCCGTTCGCGATGTTGTACGGGCGTCTAGCTGATCTGTTTTCTAGCAAAATCATGCTGTATGTCGGTATTTGCGTTTATATCATCGTATGCATCTACGCCTATTTCATGAAATCGGCATTCGACTTCTGGGTGCTGGCCATGCTGGTTGCCACCTCGCAAGGCGGCATTCAGGCGCTGAGCCGGTCTTACTTCGCACGGATGGTGCCTAAGGAGAATGCGAACCGGTTTTTCGGGTTTTATAATATTTTCGACAAGTTCGCTTCGATTATAGGTCCGCTTCTTGTCGGGGTAACCGCGCAGCTTACCGGCCACACGAGCATGGGCGTATTCAGCCTCGTCATCCTGTTTGTCGTAGGGATCGTCATTCTTATGCGAGTGCCGGAACCGGGAGCATGAAAAAAAACCGCCCGCGCTAGCAAAGGGGGAACGGTTTATTTTCCATTATCTTACCTGCTGTTTTAGGCTGTCCTGCCCAATGAAACAATCGAATAAAGATCGTTTTTTATTTCTGTATGGAATACTTTAAATGAACAATATTGCTGTTCGTTTGTTTGCCATCCCATTCCGTATAAAGGAGTGCTTTGCCGGAAGGGCTCCAAGCCGTCACTGCATTGTCGACATCTACCGCAAGCGAGGTGGACTTGCCGGTTAACATATCGTAGACATAGAGCCCTTTTATGGTCGTTCCGTTTACGTCCGCCTTCTCGCTGTACGCAATCATCCGCTGATCCAGCGACCATGAAACTCCGCCGAGCTCCGTGCCTTCTGCGATCGTTTCTTGATTTTTTCCGTCTGCGTCGCTTAGAATCAACTTGCTTTTGGTGCCATTAGTTTGCAATACGAGCAATTGATTCCCATCGGGCGAGGAGACTACGCGATAAACATGGTCCATACCCAAGCTTCTCTTTTCCTTCGTAGTCAGGTTCAGCACCATTAAGGATTCATCGGTTTGGGTAGTGTAATAAATCTTATCGTTTATCTTCTCAACGATAACCAACGCTTCCTCATCCAAGCCTGCGAGCGGAGCGATGCTCCCTGACGTACTTGCCGTGTAGGCGCCGCCGCTGTAAGCTGCACCAATAATTGTTTTTCCGTCCGCCCATTTGGCACTGACGGCTCCTCCGATAGTCCCCCCACTAATTGCGAATGAGTCCAACGTTTCGAGATTCAGCACATGATAGACAGGGTCGCCTAAATCGAATAGTTGATACAGCAAATGCTTTTTATCGGAAGATAAGGTCGCATCGCCTAAAAATGCGTTTTCCTGTTCCTTTATCAGCTCGTATTGTTTGGTTTTCAGATTGTACCGATACAAGCTTTTAGGATAGGAATCCGACAATTCTTCCAGCTTCATTTTGTCCAGCGACGTATTTTCTTTGGAGACGATGACGGTTTCCTCATCGATCCAGTCAGTAAACGCCACATTTTCAAATGGTTCTATTTTTTCAACGGAAACATCTGGCTCGCCGGTCTCCTTGCCGTCATCCTCAATGACCGTTATCGTTTCGCCGGGCTCTTTGATAATCACCCTGCTATTCGTATCTTCCGCGCTGCAGGCTGCAGTGAGAACAAGCAATGCTGCTGCAAATCCCATTATGGCTGTTTTTGTTTTCTTCATCATGATCGCCTCCTCGATACCTACAATATCAAGAAATTGTACCCAAAATACAAACGAATGTTTCCAAGATGTAAACAAATGCATCGAAAAAACACATGCATAGCTCGGTTATGTTGGCTTATAAACGGGAAAAGAAATTCTGAATACGGTTCCTGTCCTATCCGTCCTCACAAGAGCGATAGTGCCTCCTTGTAATTCGGCATATTGTTTCGCAAGCGAAAGGCCAAGCCCTGCGCCGCCATTTTCCCGGGACCTGTTTTTATCGACGGTGTAGAATGGCTCGAATATCTTGTGAACCACTTCTTTTGGAATGCCAATGCCCGAATCGGCGATTTCAATGATAACCTGTCCGTTCTTGCAATCATTTTTCACCACAATATGGCCATTCGCCTTATTGTATTTAATGGCGTTATCCAGAAGATTGACGAGCACAATGGTCATGGAGTCTTTATCAGCTTCCACATAGGCCTCGGTTAAATCCGTTTCCAACCGCAAACCAAACTTTTCCAGCTTGCCTCTCAGGCTGTTCAGCACGAATTCAATCGCTTGCTGGATGTCGACCTTTTCCTTGTGGAATTCAAAATCATATTTTTCCAAGGAGGCCAATTGCAAAACCTTTTCCACCATTTCATACAACCGCTGCGTTTCGCTTTGGATATTCGTTTTTGCCGTTTCGAGCAGCTCCTCATCATCCGGATACATCTGGAGCAGATCGATATACGCTTTAATAGATGTTAACGGCGTTTTAAATTCATGAGTAACGCTGCCAATAAACTGCTTTTGCTGCTGATCAAGCTCGGATAATTTACGGACCGCCATCGTCAGCTTTTCGCGTTCCAGATCCTTATCCCGCATCGTTCTCATAATCTGCTCGCTCATATCACGAATTCCTTCGCTCAGCTCGCCGATTTCATCCCTTCGTGCAAGCGTGTCGGTCTCGAAATGTCCCTCCCGAATCCGATCCACCGCAGCGTTCAGCCTGATAATTTTACTGGCGAATGAGTTGAAATAAAAATAAGCGAGCAGAAAGCTGAGCAAAAACACACCTGTCCCAATATAGATGAACATTTGCTTGATCTGGTTGTAAAAGGCAATGTTTTTTGCAAGGGAGTAATTGAACTGTACAACCCCGACCTGCTCATTGCCTGTTTTTAGCGGGGTCATGTAATACATCGAATCGTTGTTCGTCAAATAGGCTGTTTTATTGTTTAGCGCAAAGGCTAACGTTTTGCTTATGCTGCCGGATGTGCTGTTCGATTGATCTTTATTGATGATAATCCCTTGCTGGTCATACAAGACGACCGAATGACCGCTAATCAATTCCAATTGACCCGCAAAATCCTTTCCTTTCTCAGCGAGAAAGGTTTGAGGCACTTTATTGGGCTCGGCCATAAGGCTCTGGATAAAATAGACGTTTGCGGTTGCGCCTTGCTGGGACAAATACTGCTCAACCTCAAGCTGTTGGTTTTTTTGAATGCCTTCCAGTACCAGCAAGCTTAAAATGAAAACGGTAAGGAGCAATAGGGCGGCCAAAAAAATGCTGAATTTAATTTTTATGCTGATTCTCACCGTAACCTCCCGAAGCTTTATAGCCGACGCCATGAACGGTTTGTATCATTTCACTACTGGCCGGACCCAGCTTTTTTCTGACTCTCTGTACATGAATATCCACGGTACGCGTACCGCCTATATAATCCATGCCCCATACCAAATCCAATAGCTGCTCCCTCGTATAAACCCTGTCGGGGCTGGATACCAGCAGCGCGAGCAGATCGTATTCCTTAGGTGTCAAATCAAGCTTGTTGTCGCCTGCCCAAGCCGCTCGCTTACTTGCGTGGAGTATGATTGGACCCAGCTTAATCTCGTCAAGCGCTTGCTTTTCTCCGGCAGCCTGCATTCTTCTCAGCAGTGATCTTAACCGTGCAAGCAGCTCACGCATATCAAAAGGCTTTGTAATATAATCGTCTGCTCCCAGCTCCAGCCCTAAAATTTTGTTGACGATATCCTCTTTGGCAGTGAGCATGATCACGCCGATGCGGCCTTTATTTTGCAGCCTCTTTAAAATGTCATAACCATCCATGCCGGGAAGCATGACATCCAAAATAATGGCATCCGGCCGAAAGGCATGTAATCTATCCATGGCTTCTGCCCCGTGATTTACGACCTCGACGGTATAGCCTTCTCTTCTTAAGGCGTAGGCAATGGCGTCCGCGATTTTTTTTTCGTCTTCAATAACCATCACTTTTTCGTTCATCGAATCACCAACCCATTCTTTCTGCATAATTACAGTCTATCATCCCCAGATTTGGATCGAAAGTTGAAAGGCAGCCGATTTATGTTCGAGGATTAGAAAAATTTCACAATTGGCTTCGTTCCTTACCCCCACAAACGAAATAAGAAATCCGAAACTAGTTTATAGAGAAAGCGAAGGGAGCGGCTCATGAAACACTCGAAAGCGGTAACGCTTATAAGCCGGATCTATCAAAACCAACATCCGTTATTTGATTCCGAGGAGACGGCAAAAGCAGCAATTGACGATATCGATATTTTCCAAATTGCTCCCCAAGTTTATTATTTATTGAAGAGCAGCGGCTTATTGGAAACCGTGCCTGCCGAGCACCAAAGCAGGCTTAAATCGGGCGTGGATGCTGTTTTGTTTCAAAACATGCTGATCCGCTCCGAGATGTACAAGCTTCTTGATGCGTTTGAGCGTGCAGGAATTCAAGTGATCGTGCTGAAAGGCATTCGGTTGTCTGAACGTTTTTTTGGACATTTTTCGGGCAGGGGAACATCCGATATCGATCTGCTCGTACGCCCAGAAGATTTGGATATGGCGGTTGCCTTATTGGAGCGCCACGCGTTTATCCGGTATATAGAAGACGATGCGGATCATTTCCATATGCTGTTGAATAAATTTTATGCGAATGAGGATTTTCCGCTGCTCGGAGTGGAGCTGCATTGGAATATTTTGCGCGAACATGTCTCGGATACGGATATGAGCAGCTTTTGGATGGATGCAGAACCGATTTCTCCCTATCAATTGGTGAAGGAGCTTTCGGCCAAGGACACCTTTTACTACCTATGCCTTCATGGCTATAACCATAATATGCTGTCACTGAAGTACGTTATCGATATTGTGCACGTCCTGAGATGCTGCAGCGCAGCAATAGACTACGGCCAGCTCTTTGCACAGGCAAAAAGCGATGGGAACTATGCCAAAGTACTAATTGCGCTGACTATTGTCTATGACTTGTTTCCCGAGCTGCATGAAATCAAGCCGCTAAACGTGAGGAGACGCTGGCCGCTATGGAATATTGAGCTGATGCGTAATGCCCAATTCGGGATCAGGAACTGGCGATTTTATGGCTTCCATCTGTTTTCTGCCTTTGTCGCCTACGATTCGGTTAAACAACAGTGGGCACATCTGCGTTATTTACTGCTGCCGCCAAGAGATTATGCCTTGGACCTATTAAAGTATGCCAATAGTTCAGACGTCCCGGATTCGAATGATCCAATGAGCAAAATTTATGCCAAAATCTATAAAAGAAGACTCCAATTCTGGATTCGAACCATTCGTGCCAAACAAAAGAAGAATTAAACTTAATATTTTTGTTTTCTAAATTCTAAAGCAGGTATATATACATTTTATTGTAGTATTATTTTACTAAATTATATAAATATCATTGACTATCACTATAATATGACATAAATTCCTTGAAAGGGGGTGAACAAAATGAAAAAATATGAAGCTCCTAAAGTTCTTGCGCAGCATACTGTCGAATTTGGAACAGCAAGACCAAGCGATAAAGTCGGTGGCTACGAATGGTGCCAAAAACGTAATTTCAAACCTATGTTTTGCAGGCATTATATCGGTGGTTAACAAGAAAGCAATGATAGATATGATCTGAGAAGCGGAGCTAACGATCGAGTTTGCTCCCTTTTTCTTCTCAGGAATAACTTCTGAAGAACGGGCGGTGCATCATGATGTACACATTGCATACACAGGTCGGCAGAAGTTCGATCGCCTTTCAAATTCAAACGACCTTTTTAAATGATGAATTGACCTCGCGTTTTCGTTCCTTTGATGCAAGCGGCAATCTTGAAGCGCCTGACATTCAGGTGGAGGTCTACGACTTTTACGGGAAACCTTTCGATGACGGTCCTGTCGAGATTCAAGAGAACGGCGACGAATTTATCTATATCCGCGCAGACTATAAGCTCGTGACAACACCTGATTACAGCCAGGCAAAAATGTATGTTCACGATGACCTTGCACTCAAGCACGCCTTAATCAATCTCTACAGCGCCTGGCTGATCCATCGGCGCGCAGGGCTGCTCATCCATTCGTCATGCGTGGTGGAGAATGAACGCGCTTGGATGTTCGCCGGGCCTTCGGGAGCAGGCAAGTCGACGGTAGCTGATCTTTCCGTTCCCCGTCCTATTCTTTCCGATGAGGCTACGCTCCTATTGTTTGAGCCGGATGGTTCGATAACCATCCACGATTCCCCATTTCGGAGCGAAATGGAAGAAGCATGCGAGTTTCCAAGCAGACCTTTGGCAGGCATTCATTTTCTGATCCAATCGCAGGATGTAAGGCGGGTAGCTATCCGCAAAGGAGATGCGTTGATTTCGTTGCTGGATAAGGTTTTTTATTGGGAGCATAACAAGCTGGAAACGGCAAAGATGATTGCGCTTTGCAAGCAGGCAGTTGATGGCGTACCGGCTTATGAGCTTTATTTTCAGAAAAACGATACCTTTTGGGGAGTGATATCATGACGTTACTGGCAGATCAAACATTGCGGAGACGGGAAAATATCGAGACGGCTGAGCTGGATGGCGAGTGGCTGCTTCTGAACATCGACACCCACGCCATTACGAAAGTGAACGAGCTTGGAGGGTATATTTGGTCGATTCTCCCGGATTATCCAACTGTCTCCGAGTTGGCCGATAAAGTACATATCGAATACGGCGTTGAGATGGAAGTTGTTCTCGGCGACGTCCAAGCGTTTGTTGAGATGCTGATTGAGGCCGGGCTGCTCATACATGCATGATTTGACGCCAGTCATGTCAGCAGTAATCCAGCGTACCGGAAAGATCGAGCTGCCCTCTGCGGGTATCAGCATGTATCCTTTGATCAAGGAAGGAAACGTAAGCACATTCCTATCCGTGCTGCGGGAAGAATTGAAGCTTGGCGATATCTGTTTATTTGTTACCGACCAAGGTGCGTTGACCGGACACCGGCTGTACGCCGTAAAGAAGGATGGCTCAAAGGAATTATTTATCTTCAAAGGAGATACATGCTTGGAACCGGATGATCCCGTACCGTTCACGAGCATTCTGGGACGATGGTCCGGCGTTCGCCGTAACAATCGTTTTCAAGCTTCGAATCATTGGAGATCCAGGCTGCTCGCTTTACTGGCTCTGCGTGTACCTAAATGGCACAAAGTGATTCGATGGTGCGCAGAAAGAAACGAACGTTTTTTGTAACTGCCGGTGAGTGACATTGACAAAGGAGTATTATAATTTGAAAACGAAGAATGCGAAGCGGGAAGCTGGCAAACCTGTTAACGGCGTCGCAGTCGAACAACAGGATACGGAGAATCCATGGCTCCGTTTAAGGGCGGATGTGGATTTCACCGAACGACGATTTCGGCATTACGAGGTAGTTTTTAAGTCATTGACCATGGAAATAGTGGACGGGCAAGGAAAATCCATTATGACCTTTCATAAGAATAACATGATCGATGTATCCGTTCGCGAGGCTCTCGGCGGAGCATCGTTTTTTATTATAACCGGTGATGGCGAGATAGAAGCTGCGAGATTCTCGCTTCCGTACATCGAGACTTTCCGACAGGCTGTTCCCGCGATAAAGAGCTGGCTGTCGGAAGGGGATGAAGCCGGAGGTCTTACCCTCCCAGCTCTAGAAGAAAGTACGGATACATATAGATGCTCAAAATGCGATAAAACCATCTCTCCCGGAGCAAGCAAGTGTTTAACCTGCAGCATCAGATGGACTATGCTGCGCAGGTTGGCGGCTTACTGCACCCCGTACCGAAGCCCCATGCTGGTAAGCGCGCTGCTGCTTGTTTTATCGGTATTTATTGAAGTGATTCCGCCTTATTTGATCAAATTGATTGTGGATGAAGTGGCCAAACCGTCTGGAAGCTTGAAATTGCTTTTTGCCCTGGCGAGCGGATTGGCCCTTGTGCAGGTGTTATCTGCTGCGATGCAAGTCATTCGTAGCTACCTTGGCGTTCGAATAGGCGGGAAACTGGTAGGAGCGATCCGCCGGGATATGTTCGGCGCTTTGATGAAGCTTTCGATGCGCTTCTTCGATCACCGCCAGGTCTCTCAATTTATCGGCCGCATCCAGGATGACACCGATGAATTAAAAGAATTTTTGACGAACGGCATGGTGTATCTAGTCACGCAACTGCTGCTCGCCATAGGCATCCTGTTTATGCTATTCCATTTGAATGGGCAGCTGGCAGCGATGATCCTGATCCCGACCCCATTTTTGTTTGCCGGATTATATTGGCTGTGGAAGAGGCTGAGCTCACTTTGGTATTCGCAATGGCAATCCGCTTTGCACGTCAATAATGTAATTGGCGAAGCGCTGCAAGGCATTCGGGTCATCAAAGCCTTTGCGCAGGAAAATGCCGAGAAAAACCGTTTTGACAAGGTGAATAATCAGTGGATCAATCGCACGATTTCCTTCGGTAATCTTTGGCTTGGCGTATCTCCGATTTTCACGGTACTGACGGCTGTATTCGGCATCGCTGTTTGGTATTTGGGAGGACGATCGGTCATGTCCGGCACGATGTCGATTGGAACATTGACCGCCTTTACGACCTATTTGCTCATGTTCTTCGGACCTGTTCAAGCCTCCGGGCAGCTATTAAGCTGGCTTAACCGCTCGCTTGGCTCGGCCGAACGGATTCTCGAAATCATCGATGCCAAGGTTGATGTCCCTGATAAGCGGGACGCGGTGGAGCTTTCTTCCGTTTCTGGCGAGATCCGCTTTCATGGTGTACGGTACGGGTATGAGGTGGAACGACCGGTACTGAAAGACATTAACCTCACCATTCGTCCCGGTGAAATGATCGGACTGGTTGGCCGCTCCGGTGCAGGGAAATCGACGCTCATAAACATGATTTGCCGCTTTTATGACCCGAATGCCGGAAGCGTTGCGCTTGACGGGCATGACTTGAGAGATATCCGGCAGGAGAGTCTCCGGAAACATATCGGCGTTGTGCTTCAGGAAACGTTTTTGTTCGATGGTACAATTGCCGAGAACATAGCCTACGGCCGTCCGGATAGTCCGCCGGAGACTGTTATCGCAGCTGCCCACGCCGCGAATGCCCATGATTTTATTTGCCGCCTGCCTGAAGGCTACGATACGCGTGTCGGGGAACGCGGACACCGCTTATCGGGCGGGGAGAAGCAGCGTATCGCAATTGCGAGAGCGCTGCTGCTTGATCCGGAGATTTTGATCTTGGACGAAGCGACGGCATCCGTCGATACGGAAACGGAGCGGCTAATTCAAGAAGCGTTGACCCGCTTAATTCGGGGAAGAACCACCATCGCGATTGCCCATCGCCTATCTACTCTACGCCATGCAGACAGGCTTGTCGTCCTCGATCAAGGCCGCATTGTAGAAATGGGGACGCATGAAGAGCTTTACGCGAAACAAACGCATTATTATCGCCTGGTCGAATCGCAAAAACAAACGGCGAAAATACCATCGGAGGTCGGATAAGTTGAACCCGATATACTTTTTAAGCCGCTCGGAACTGAGTCAAATCCGTCTGTTCCGGGCTTCTGACGGTAGCTTGCGTTTGGAGCAGGAAGGTAAGGCTTCGGCCCGTGTAACGCTTATTCGCAGTTTTCCGTATACAATGCCCGACAGGTTCATCTCGGTTCGGTCGGCGGACGGGCATGAAATCGCAATGATACAGGATGTGAAGCTTCTTAATGGAAATAGCCTTCAGGCGGCACGGGAGGAGCTTGACCGAAAGTATATGATTCCAGTCATTACACAAATTCTTACGGTTAGAAAAAGAGGCAGCGGGTGGCATTTGCAGGCCGATACGAATTATGGCCCGGCAGCATTGGTCATGGAAAACCTCCATGAAAGCATCCAACCCGTAGCGGAAAGCCGCTGGATCGTAACGGACAATGAAGGACGCCGCTTCGAGCTGTCCGATCCGGAGCAGATGGATGCCCGAAGCCGTGAACATTGGAAGAAGCTGATCTGATTCCGGATGGTCATTTCAAACGAATCGTTTCACTTATGAAACGAATCAGGCATAGCTCGCGAGGCAAAAATGGAACCACTCCTCTTTTGGGCGAATATGATGCCATAAATGAAGCCTAGGAGGGATGGTATTGTACCCGGTTTACCCGTATTACAGCTCCAAAACAACCTGCGAGCAAACACCGATTACGTTTCCGCCGCAAAAGCAGGAAAGACAGCCTGGAATCGAGAGCCTGATGGTGCCGCGCCCCATATTCGATAACCCTGATTATATCGGAAGCGGAAAGCTCAAAGACAAGGTGGCAATCATTACCGGAGGCGACAGCGGCATTGGCAGAGCGGTTGCTGTCGGTTTTGCCAAGGAAGGCTGCGATGTCGCCATCGTATACCTGTATGAGGAAGAGGATGCCGAGGAAACGAAGCGGGTAGTCGAATGTTATGGAAGACGCTGCATCAAGATAAGGGGCGATCTTCGCGATGAAGCGGTATCCGTCCAAGCGGTACAGCAAACAGTAAGTATATTTGGCAAAATAGACATTTTGGTCATTAATCAAGCTGTCCAATTTCCGCAAGACTGCATACTTGATATTTCAAGAGAGCAGCTGCTTGATACTTATCATACGAATATTTTTCCATGCTTCTACTTGACTAAAGCTGCTTTGCCCCATATGTGTTCAGGAAGCGCGATCATTAGCACGGCATCCGTTACGGCTTATGAAGGGAGAAGGGATCTTGTTGATTATTCGTCAACTAAGGGAGCGATCGTATCGTTCACGCGTTCCTTGTCCCTGCAGCTTGTCGACAAAGGCATACGGGTAAATGCCGTCGCTCCCGGACCGATATGGACACCGCTAATCGTATCCAGCTTTACAGCGGAGCAGGTATCTACCTTCGGTTCGGATACTCCGATGAAAAGGGCAGGGCAGCCCTTCGAGCTGGCGCCAACGTATATCTATCTGGCTTCGCAGGATTCTCAATATGTATCCGGGCAAGTGCTGCATGTCAATGGAGGGACCATAACGGAGACATAGCCCCTAACGATCGATAGAAAGGCCGCGATGAGAGGTATTGCGCGGCCTTTGCTTATATCGCGTACGTTTGGGGTTTATACTATAATGAAGCGGCCCATGAAGGCTTATAGGCGTTTGTTGAAGGCAGAAGTTTGCCTTATTGATGCTGCTCGAAAGGAGAATTTAGGATGACGCGGATTGGCGAGATTAGCAGCATCAATAGATATCCGGTCAAGTCATTGGCAGGTGAGAGACTATCGAGCTGCCACATCGATACATACGGGTTGGCGGGTGATCGCTGCTTTGCTTTTTACGATGAAACAAAAGAGGGATGGGATAGTTTTTTTACCGCAAGGGACATTCCGGCGATGCTTTCTTATCAGGCAGTGGTGGATGAGAAGAGCTTGGGCTCAGATCGTCCAACGGTTCGCATAACCTCTCCAGCAGGGGAGACATTTAAATGGGACGACCATTTATTAAAAGAGATGCAGAAGCATTCCGAGAAGAAGATGCTCATGCGCAGCTATCATGCAGCCAGTCCGGAGCTTAAAGCGGTGGACGAAGGCAGTCTTCTCATTATTACGAATACAAGCTTGCAAAAGCTTGAAGCTATATGGGGGAAAGAGCTGGATCCGCGGCGGTTTAGAGCCAATCTAGTCGTAGCGGTGGATGGGAGTGAACTTGGCGAGGAGGAGTGGATAGGCAAGCGTCTCTCCATCGGCGGCGCTGAGTTGCAAATCGATAAATATTGCGATAGATGCTCGGTGGTTACGCTGGATCCGGATTCACTTGAGCGTGATGCTTCCTTGCTCAGAAAGATCAACGAAGAATTGAATTTTAACTTCGGGGTGTATGCATCGGTCCAAAAAACAGGCGTCATTCACGCAGGTGATCAGGTAAGGCTGATCGTTTAAAGACGAGTTGGAACATTGCCGGTACTTATTGCACAAATAAAAATCGCTAGCTTTTTGCCCGTAAGGAGCAATAAGCTAGCGAGTTTTATTTAGAATTGGTGAAATTAACAAATGGGAAGGTCGTGTCCATACCTGGGGTTTAGGTTCTTATATCGGGTGGCATCTTGTCAGACCATGGATAACCTACTACATACAGAAGATTCAGCGGCAATACGATCTGGAAACAAGTACCTTCCCCTTGCTGGCTGGTAACTTCAATTACGCCTCCATGCGCGTTCACGATGGACTGTGTAATGGCAAGACCTAACCCCGCCCCGCCATTTTTCCTCGTTCTGGAAGACTCGCTGCGATAGAACCGCTCGAACGAATGCGGCAAATGCGATTCAGCAATACCGACGCCATTGTCTGTGATGCGGATGACTGCTTTATGATTCTGTTCGAGCAGCTGTATGGAAATGGTTCCCGATTCTTCATCCGTATGCTGCACGGCATTCAGAAAAACATTTAAAATGACCTGCTTCATCTGATCGGCATGGAAACGACCTTTAACGGATGACGCAAGCTCGAGCGTAACGGTACGGCTGCCGCCAAGCAGCTGCAATTGCGGTTCCATCTCCTGCAGCAGCTTATCAAGGCTCGTATCGGTGAGCTGAAGCTGAGGAGCTTGGTCCAGCTTAGCAAGTGCAAGCAAGTCTTCTACTAGCCTGTTAATCCGCTTCGATTCAAGCTGCATGCTGTTAAGCGCACGGTTAAGCTGTTCGGGATTGGCGGCCGCTCCCCGCAGCAGCACTTCGAGGAAACCATGTATAGAAGTAAGCGGCGTACGCAGCTCATGCGAAGCGTCGGCTATAAATCGGCGCATCTTTTCAGTTGTTTTCCGCTCCGTCTGGAATGAAATCTCAAGACGTTTAAGCATCCCGTTAAAAGCATCCGATAACCGGTCAATTTCCTCTTGCCCCTGGCTTTCGGGAATGCGCGTCGTTAAGCTGCCGACATCCGTCTGCTGCGCAGCGATTACAACGCGTGATAACGGTGTTAAGGTACGGCGAAGCAGCGGCAAATAAAGCGCAAGTCCGGCTGCTAGCGCAAGCACAGAGAGACCGGCAAATATCGCAAGCTGAGTCATAAGCAGCTGTGTAAGCGAGTCGGTTTCTGTACTTACTTGTACGAGACCTTCTGCTTTATTAGGCGGGCCGGCAAGCCGATATACGACAAGCTGTTCGATTCCAGCAGCATTATCGAGAATTTGGTAATCGAGCTTCTCGCGTTTCTCTAATTGTTTGGTTATTTGCGCATAGTCACCTGTCGGAAGAATCGGCGCGCTTCCATTTGTTTCCTTAGAAATTTCAGTGACCGTACCTTCCTTGTCAATGAAGAGGATGGATAAACCAGGTTGATAGAATAAAGGCGAATCTCTTCGCTCTTTGGTCGGCCGATCCGCGGGAGCCGTCGCCTCGCTTTGATTGGAACGGTTGCCGCTTCTGTCCCCCAAGTCAGGAGCATTTCCATCCGAGAACCAATCCATCGGCATCGACATGACTTGAGCATTCAGTGCTTCGGCTTTGTTCTTATAGACAAAATCTTTCATGATGATGTATTGAAGAATGCCGATGAGCATAAATAAAGCTGCAATGATGAGCAAAGAACGATAAAGCAGCTGGTTGCGTAGAGAACGAGGAGAGAAGAGCCACTTGAGCGTTAGCTTTTTTTCCTCGTTCATGACAAGTCCATCCGATAGCCTGCTCCCCGCAGCGTTCGTATAAGTTTATGTTCTTTGTCATTCAGCTTATCCCTGATAGACCGAATATACACTTCAACGATGTTCTCTTCTCCGCCGAATTGATAACCCCATACCTTGTCCAAAATAAGTGATTTGCTCAGAACGACTCCGTGATTCAGAATGATGAATCGGAGCAGTTCGTATTCTGTTGGGGATAGCTCCAGAATATTGTCCATATAGGCAAGTTCTTTTTTTCGTTCGTCCAATCGGAACGGCCCATATAAGGCTTCGCCCAGCAGACTGGGGAATTGGTTGCGGAGCCTTGCCCCGATTCGGGCGAGAAGCTCGCTGAAGCTAAAGGGCTTGACCAAATAATCGTCAGCTCCAAGCGTCAATCCCTTCACGCGATCCTCTACCTCATCTTTGGCTGTGAGCATAATGACGGCAATGTTGTCTCCGGTTGCGCGGAGAGCAGCGCATACTTCAAAGCCGTTCATCCCCGGCATCATTATATCCAGTATGACAACATGAGGCTGGAAGTGAGCAGCTTCCTGCAAAGCGGCTTCCCCGTCATGGGCGGTTCTAATGTCAAAGCCCTCATTCAGCAAACCCAGCTCCAAAAACTGGATGATATTCGGCTCGTCGTCTACGAGCAATATTTTAATTCCATTGAAGGATATCATGTAGGCAGCCCCTTTTACGTAGATATTTGTCTATTATCAGCTTTTTCAGCTAAAGATGCACCTGTTTGCTTCTAAATTCAGCAAACTTTCAGCGGGATAATAAGGGTGAAATACTTTTCAAAGCTGCAAAATTTTATGGGAATGAAATTGAAAAATTGGGGATAGTAATGGGGTGCTCGAAAAAGAAAAGATGAAGGATGGTGTATTTTGCATGCAACAAAGTAAAAAGGGGATGGCATCAAAAGAAATCAGCAATACGTTCAGTAGGCTTGCAGCAAGGTACATAGTTGCAGCGTTTTTGGCGATTGCGTTGATGATGAGTATGCCACACACAGGACATGCGATCGGCAAGCATGCCAAAGGACCTGATGTCTATGTCATTCAAGGGATGCTGAAATCTTTAGGCAGCTATTCCGGTCCCATTGACGGCTATTATGGCGCATCTACGGTGCGCGGCGTGAAATACTATCAGAAAAAACATGGTTTGCCGGCTACAGGATCGGTTGATGTTAAAACACTACAATCTATTTCTTACTCGTACGCTGATTTGAAGGCGTCGATGAAAGCAAAAAGCAAAGCAAAATGGAATGGCAAAGCAAAATCTATCGGAAAAGGTAACGGAGCAGGCGGCGGTGCTGGTGGTGGAGCAGGCGGCGGTGCTGGCGGTGGAGCAGGCGGCGGTGCTGGCGGTGGAGCAGGCGGTGGAGCAGGCGGCGGTGCTGGTGGCGGAGCAGGCGGCGGTGCTGGTGGCGGAGCTGGTGGCGGAGCAGGCGGCGGTGCTGGTGGCGGAGCAGGCGGCGGTGTTGGTGGCGGAGCAGGCGGCGGTGCTGGTGGCGGAGCAGGCGGCGGTGGTGCTGGTGGCGGAGCAGGCGGCGGTGCTGGCGGAGGCCAAGGTGAGAACCAAGGCAAGTCTGGCGGTATTGGCGGAGGCCAAGGCGAGAACCAAGGCAAGTCTGGCGGTATTGGCGGAGGCCAAGGCGAGAATAAAGGCAAGTCTGGCGGAATTGGCGGAGGCCAAGGCGGTAACCAAGGCAAGTCTGGCGGAATTGGCGGAGGCCAAGGCGAGAACCAAGGCAAGTCTGGTGGAATTGGCGGAGGCCAAGGTGGCAGACCAGGCGGGAACCAAGGAAACAATGGTCCGTCGGAGAACCAAAGCCCAGGCGGCACTCAAACGGAGAACCAAAGCAAGAGCGGAGCTCAGCAATAACAGAGCGACGGATCAGCACGGAAGCAAAAAGGACCTCGCGAGAGGTCCTTTTTGTCATGGTGCCACAACTGGATATTGTTATTGCTTAAAAACACCTGCATGAAGAAACATTTTCGACCCGAAACCGAAACAAAGCTGCTGGCGCTGCGGAGTCAAAAACGATTAAATAAGTGCACATTATTCTAAAAAAACATACATACACGAATTTTTTTGACATGCTACGATAGTTCTTATTTGATGATTTCTTTCATTTATGAAGACGCTGGATCACCATTTTATAACAAATGATAAGAATTTGTACTTTTCCGTAATGCAAGCTTGCAACAGCATTCGTATAAAGCTCAGGCTTGCGAATGTGCGAGCAGACTCTAATCGGATTAGATGCATAAGCAGCATGTGCAATATGCAATGGCAAATGGAGGGTTAGATAAATAATGATAAACAATCCGATTTTGTCCGGTTTCAATCCGGATGCTTCTTTACTGAGAGTGGGCGAGGATTACTATATCGCCACCTCTACCTTTGAATGGTTTCCGGGCGTTCAGCTGTATCATTCCAAAGATTTGGCGAATTGGCAGCTCATTCCGCATGCCCTGCAGCGTCCTACTCAGGTTGATCTGATTGGAAATCCAAGCTCTGGCGGGATTTGGGCACCGGCAATCTCCTACGACAAAGGCATTTATTATTTGCTCTATACGGACGTTAAGGCTCGCAAAGGCGTATTCAAGGACCTTTATAATTATTTGGTGACGGCTGACAGCATGAACGGGCCTTGGTCGGAGCCGGTTACGCTGAACGGAAGCGGATTTGATCCTTATTTGTTCCATGATGATGACGGCACGAAATGGGTGCTCAATATGCAGTGGGATTTCCGGGACAATCATTCGCGGTTCGGAGGCATATTGCTGCAGCAATATGATCCAAGCGAGCAGAAGCTTGTTGGGACGATCAAAAAGATATATGAAGGCACGGATATTGGCGTGACCGAAGGTCCGCAGCTATTCAAGCGCAATGGCTATTATTACCTTCTGGTCGCTGAGGGGGGAACTGGCATAAACCATGCCGCAACGCTAGCCCGTTCGCGTACGCTTGACGGCCCTTATGTAACAGACCCGTCTTATCCGATTATGACGACGCGCGGAGCACCTGATTATCCCCTGCAAAATGCGGGCCACGGCATGATTGTGGAAACTCAAAACGGCGAGTGGTACATGAGCCATATTTGCAGCAGGCCGTTCGCCGGGACAAAGCTGAATCCGCTTGGCCGGGAAACAGCGATGCAGCGCCTCCGCTGGACCGAGGATGGCTGGCTGCGTCTCGCTCATGAAGGCAGGCTGCCTGCCATGGCATTTCCTGCGCCTGATCTTAAAGCTTATCCTTTTCCAGAGCTTCCGGCAAAGGATGACTTTGATTCTCCCGCGCTCGGACTTCCGTATCAGACGCTGCGCGTGCCGCCTTGCGAGTCATGGCTCAGCTTGCGGGAGCGTCCTGGCTATCTGCGGCTGAGAGGACGGGAATCGCTGAGCTCTTGGCATCATCAGAGCATGGTGGCGCGCCGGCTTCAGCATTTCAGCTGCGCGGTTGAGACCTCTATGGCGTATGAGCCTGAGAACTTTATGCAGATGGCCGGATTAGTATTTTACTACGATGAGATGGATTATTTTTATCTCCGCGTCACGCATGACGGAGACAACGGACGTAAGCTGGGCGTAGTATCCTCCAGCAGCGGCAAGTACAGGGAAGACAGGGCCAGCGAGCTTAATGTCGAGGGCTGGCCCAGCTATTATTTGCGAGCAGTCGTCAAGGAGCGGGCGCTTCACTTCTTTGCATCGCAAGACGGTGAAACATGGGAACCAGTCGGCGGCGAGCTCGATATGGGAGTTCTCTCCGACGAATATGGCGGTAAGCTCGGCTTTACCGGGGCTATGGTCGGCTTGTGCGTGCAGGATTTGAACGGGACGAAAAAACATGCGGATTTTGATTATTTTTCTTATACGGTCAAATAAAAACAAGAGGAAGAAGGATTCATCCATGCTGAATGACAAGGATCAAATGTGGTTAAACGATGTAATTGATAAAATGACGACGAAAATGGATAGGGTAAGCGAGAAATCCAAACATAAAATACCTTATACGACGATTGACGGCGAGCATGATAATCGAGGATTAGATAACCCGTCAGGCAATACGACAGATGGCATCAGTTGGTGGACCAATGGCTTCTGGGGCGGTATGATGTGGCTGATGCACCATGAAACCGGCAATGAAAAGTACAAGGAGATTGCGAATATTTCGGAAAATATGCTGGATGAATGCTTCGTTCAATATGAAGGCCTTCATCATGACGTTGGATTCATGTGGCTTCCTACAAGCGTTGCGAATTATAAAGTAACGGGCAATGCTGAATCCAAAAAAAGAGCCATGCATGCTGCTAATCTGCTAGCTGGGCGTTTCAATCTGGTAGGCGGGTTTATCCGCGCATGGAATGACTTGGATGAGCAGGACACACGGGGCTGGGCGATCATCGATTGTATGTTCAATATTCCTCTTCTCTACTGGGCAACGGAAGAGACAGGAGATCCGCGGTTTATGCAAATTGCGATGAAGCATGCGGATACCGCAATGACGGCGTTTGTAAGACCGGATGGTTCCGTCAATCATATCGTTGAATTTGATCCGTTTAATGGCGGCGTTGTGAAAACCTATGGCGGGCAAGGCTACGAAGAAGGCTCCTCATGGACAAGAGGTCAAACTTGGGCGCTGTACGGCTTCATGATGAGCTATATTCATACAGGTAAAGAGGAATATTTAAATACCGCGAAACGAATTGCACACTATTTTATAGCCAACATCCCTGACAACGGCATTATTCCGATTGATTTCAGACAGCCGAAAGAGCCAGCATACGAGGATTCGACAGCAGCTGCCATTGCGGCATGCGGGTTGATCGAGATTGCCAAAGCAGTGGGCGAGCATGAAAAGGACATGTATATGAAACCCGCAGTCAAGCTGCTGAAAACGTTGGATGAATCCCGCAGCGACTGGACCATGGACTCGGATTGTATTTTATTGAATGGATCGGCCGCTTATCATAACAATAATCATCACACCGCTATTATTTATGGCGATTATTACTTCATGGAAGCAATTTTCAAGCTTAAAGGCAATGATTTGTACCTCTGGTAGGCAGGCCGGTTTATTCGCCCAACTAGGGGCTGCTTGTATATCGGAATCCTGCCAACATCTTAAATTATCAGCACATCCGCCTTAAAAAACTTCATTTAAGCTGTCGGATTTTGATGTTAATCTTAGATCAAGGAAACGGAATGGAACAAGATGATGCGCACATCTTGTATGAAGATTCCACTTAAACAGCGGAAATTAAAGGGAGGTCACATGAGAATGGCTAAAAAATCACTAATGCAAATGGCAACCATGATGGTGGCACTAACCGTAGTTTTATCGGCATGCGGCGGCAATAACGGGAACAATACTTCAGCGCCAAGCAACAACGCAGGGTCACCCGAGAATCCAACCGAAGCGCCAAAGAAAGAAGTTAGCTTCACGCTAGCGTACGCGACAGGGGATCCCTCTACGAAGAAAGCAATCGAAACGACGATTGATGCGTTCACGGCTAAAAACCCGAATATTAAAATCGTTAACTATAGCGAAACGACATCGGCCTCCTACTTGGATTGGCTGAAAACAAAGGATGCGGTAGGCCAATTCCCTGACCTCGTCGAAATGCGCGATACAAAAGTATTCGTGGATGCAGGGAAAATCGTTGAGCTTCCTGAGGATCTCAAAGGATTGTTCACACTGCTCCCGGAATACAGCGGAAAAGTATACAACGCGCCAATCACAGGAACAGCGCCTCAAGGCATCATCTATAGCAAGAAAGCGTATGCAGATGCAGGCGTAACGGAGCTGCCAAAAACATACGATGAGTTTCTAGCCATTCAGGAAAAGCTAGCAGCAACCGGTATTTCTCCGATCGTAGTCGGCGGCAAAGATATTTTCCATATGGGCTTCTGGACCAACTACTTCTTCATTAACGAGGTATATGCAAAGGATGTTGATTGGAACTCGAAGCGCACAGCCAAAACGGCAAGCTTCACGGATGCCGGTATGGTTCAAGCGGTAACCGATTACAAAGAGCTATTCAGCAAATATGTGGATAAAGGCTGGCTCAGCACAGCTGATAACCAAACTGCATCCATTCTAGTCAGCGGAAAAGCAGCTCAGCTATTCTCCGGCCCGTGGATGTTCGGCCAAATCTCAGAAGCGGATCCAAGCTTTGAATTCGGCTTCTACGCCATACCTGATCGCAGCGGCAAAGTTAATATCAATGCTCTGCCAAGCCTTGCAGGCTGGTCCTTGTCGGCAGAAGGCGCCAAGGATCCAGACAAAGTGGAAGCAATGAAATCATTCATCACGTTTTTCTTTGAACCAGAGCAATACGCTTCTTACCTAGCAACCGTTAACGGAATTCCGACTACGACGGCGGAAGTGACCTATGAAACAGGCGAGCAAATGAAAGAAGTATTGCGATTGGTTAGCGACTCCTCCGTAAACAAATATTTGGGGCTTGCTAACTGGTTTGGCGACAACGCGATTCCGCCGCAATTCCGCAACTGGTATTACAAGCTGCTGCAGGAGCTCGTTCTAACAAATGGCGATGTGACCGAATATATGAAAAAAGCTGATGCCGAATATGACAGCAACGTGAAAGCAAATCAACAATAATCAATGCTAAAAAACCGGCATAAGAAAAAGAAGAGAGCAGCCTCTGCTTACGCGGAGGTTCTCTTTCTATCAAGCACTTAGGAGGTAGGAGAGCCATGATTGCCCAGCCAAAGAAAAAGAAATGGACAAATTATGCCATCTGGTTTATATTGCCTGCATTTCTACTGTATACGGCTTTCGTCATCGTCCCGACGCTGAGCAGCGTATATTTAAGCTTTACCTCATGGGACGGGCTAAGCAGCAATATCCGTTACATCGGTTTCGAGAACTTCAGGGAAATACTGAGCAGTCCACGGGTACACAACGCACTTAAGAATACATTGATATTTGCCTTCTCGCTCGTTATTTTGGAGAATGCGCTTGCTTTGCTGCTTGCCATTCTGGTGGATCAAGTACGTTGGCTGCGCAACTTTTTCCGCAGCATCTTCTATTTTCCCGTATTGATGAGCGGTATTATTATGGGCTTCATCTGGATGATCATTATGAACTATAACTTTGGCGTATTAAATCAATTGTTGGATATGATAGGTCTCGGTTCCCTAAAGGCAGATTGGCTCGGAGATCCTGATTTTGCATTAATAGCGATCATCCTCTCCACCGTCTGGAAGGCAGCCGGTTACTATATGGTCATTTATTTGGCAGGATTGCAAGGCATCCCGCAAGAGCTGCACGAAGCGGCGAGCATTGACGGGGCGAACCGTTGGCAGCAATTCCGCAGTATTACATTCCCGCTGCTTGCGGGAGCTATGACGGTGTGCCTGATGCTGTCGATGATCGGCTCGCTGAAAATATTCGATCAAATCGCGGTAATGACGGACGGCGGTCCGGGATTTGCGACGGAAACGTTGACCTACATCATTTATAAAGTCGGTTTCGGTGAATTAAGGCAAGGCTTTGGTACGGCGCTATCCATGGTGTTGTTCCTGCTCACGCTCGTAATCTCCCTGGTCCAAATTAAAGTCCTTCGGAAAAGAGAGGTGCAAATGTAGGATGAAAAAAAAGATTAAAGCTAATGACGTCGTTGTTTTCGCCGTTACATTTGTCATCGCGATCATATTCGCTTTCCCGATTTACTTTAACATCATGTCCGCTTTCAAGAGCAACGGGGAGATTATGCGTGATGCCATCGCTTTCCCGAAAGGACTGTATCTGGACAGCTTCAAATATTTGCTTACGGAAACGCAATATCCAGCCGCTATGCTTAACAGCGCGATCCTAACCTTCGCATCGATTGTCGCTATGGTTCTTGTTATCCCGATGGCGGCGTACGCCATAGAGCGGACAAACAGCAAATGGACAAACAGCGTGTTTACTTATTTTCTGTTCGGGATGATGGTTCCGTTCCAGGTCTACATGATACCATTATTCAAGCAGCTCAAAATGATCGGTTTGTTCGGTACGCTGACAGGTCCAATCCTTGTCTATATTTCTGGCTCAGTGGGCTTCGGCGTCCTGCTCTACACAAGCTTCCTCAAAGGAATTCCAAAAGAAATTGAGGAATCCGCAGAAATTGACGGCTGCTCCAGAACCGGTATTTTCTGGCGCATCGTATTCCCACTGCTTGGGCCGGTTACGGCAAGCATGGTCGTCCTTCAAGGACTTGGCATTTGGAATGACTTCTTGATGCCGATGATGGTGCTTCCGGCAGGCCAAGCCAAAACGATGATTGTGGAGCTATTCTATTATGTCGGAGAATTCTCGTCGCGCTGGGATATGATATTCGCGGGAACGACCATGTCGCTCATTCCGGTGCTCATTGCATTCCTTTCGCTACAGAAATATTTCGTCAAAGGCGTCTCGTCGGGCGCGATTAAGGGCTAAGCACAAACGAACAATCGAAGCGTATCGCCTACAGCCGGAAGCTCCTTTCAAGGACTTTCCGGCTCTAGCTATTGGATCCGTGTCTTCGGGAAGCGGGTATCCGGATGAACAAGATATGGTAAGATAAAGGATGGACGGCTTGGTTGAGAGGAGGGTGCGGATGAAAGCATGGCGGCTTAGATGGAACAGCGTGTTCGTGAAGTTTTCGGTTGCTTTTATATTAGTGGGACTGATTCCCTTATTCGCGCTGAGCTATTTCTCCGTTCAAACCTTTACTGGGCATGTAGAGCGTTACACGAACGATAATTTGCGACAGATGGTTCTCTATATCAGCTACAATTTGAACTCTGCATTCAATAATTACAATGAAATATCCATGTTGATGTACACCGGCCGATACGAGGGAATGCAGGACAGCTTCTCGGACAATCAGACGCGCAACGTGAATGAATTGCAGCAAATCAACTCCGTTCCCATCGATGCGTTTCTCAAAATGATCATGTACAGCGATCGCTATATAACAAGCGCTTATTTCGTGCGCACGACTGACAAAAAGCTTTTCTATCAAACCAAAGAAAACAAAGTCGTGATATCGGAGCAGCTGCCCGTCGGTGAATGGCTCGATACGATGAAGGAAGATCCTACGGGGCTCATGATCTATCCGACACATGACGATTATTATATTTTTAATTCCCAAGACAAGGTTATTACGATCGGTCGCAATTTAATCGATACGTCAGGCACGCTTACAAAGGATCCCAAAATCGTGGGCACTTTGTTTTTTGACGTGGATGCCAAAGTGGCAGATCAATTTCTGCGCGAGTTGAACTTGGGAGAGAAGGACGAGCTTTACGTGCTCGATGGCAAGGAACGCCCCTATTTCAGCAATAAACAATTGGCATCCATCCCATCTCCGCTATCAACGGATTCAGACAGGGATAAGCTCATTCTAAGCGAGGAGATTCCGTTCATAAAAGGCAAGCTGCTCGTTAAATTCGAGAATACCGAAATTTATAAACAGCTTGGAACGACCAGCACAGCCGTATATATCGCAATCGGAATCTGCTCGCTCGTGCTTATCATTATGGGGACCTGGTTCTCCAGGCGCCTTGCCGCACCTATACGCGGGCTGATCAAGCAGATGACCAAGGTGGAATCCGGCAATCTGGAAATTCAAATCGAAGTGAAAAGCAATGATGAAATGGGCAGGCTGGCGCATGGCTTCAACCGAATGGTCGACCGCCTGCAAGTGTTCATCAATGAGGCTTACGTAGCGGAGATCAAGCAGAAGCAGACGGAGCTGAACGCGCTGAAGAGCCAAATTCGCCCGCATTATTTATACAATACGCTGGAGGTTATCCGCATGAATGCCGTTCACAGCGATGCGGACGAAGTTGCGGATATGATTCTCTCCTTATCGAATCAATTGAAATACGTCATTGACTATGGCGAGGATTGGGTGAGTATTCAGCGTGAGCTGGAGCATCTGAAGGACTATTTCTACATTATTCAAGTAAGATTCGAGAATCGGTTCGAGCTTCGATGCGACATCGCTGAGGATGTGAATATGGATTGGCCGATTCTGAAGCTTTCGTTGCAGCCTATTGTTGAAAATGCGGTCCAGCATGGTCTGCGGATGAAAGGGAAGGGTACGGTTCAAATATCAATCGAATGCGTAGAGGATAAGCTGGCTGTTACCGTATATGATGACGGTATCGGCATGGATAAAGACGAGCTGGACCGGCTTAGCTTGATGCTGGGCGATGCGGCCGCTCCTTCCAAGAATGTCGGAGTCAAAAACGTACACGAAAGAATTAAATCGGTCTGCGGGGAAGGCTACGGCCTCTCGATAAGCAGCCGCAAGCATGTCGGCACCTCGGTGCTGATGCTATTTCCGGTAAGGGAGGAATTGCCTCATGATACGACTCATTCTGGCCGATGATGAACCGATTATTATTAAAGGGCTGCGGAAGCTGATTGACTGGGAATCATTCGGGATGGAAATCGTCGGGCATGCCTATGACGGGAACGAGCTTATGCAGCTAATTGAGGAGCTTCAGCCGGATCTGGTTATTAGCGATATCAGCATGCCGCATCAAACGGGAATCGATATCATTAAAGAGATTAAGCACAGAAGCTTGCCTGTTCATGTGATTTTTATAAGCGCTTATCAGGAGTTTTCCTACGCGCGGGATGCGGTTGCCTTCGGTGCGATCGATTACCTGGTGAAGCCGGTCGTCAAGCAGCAGCTTGAAAGCGTGCTGGATAAAGCAATATCCTTAATCACGGAGTTGAATGAGGAGCAGAAACGAAAAGGGAAGCTGCAGCTGCTTGAGCGGAAGAGCAAGCATGAAGAGATGCAGGATGCATTAATTCAATTAACGGATGGGAATTTATCGGTGAAAACGAGGTCTTATCAGGAGACGGCGGAGCATCTTCAAGGACCGTATTATTCGGTCCTAATCGTAGAGGTAGAACATTTGATGGAAGAGTCGGCCCGCTGGACAGAGAAGGAAAAAAAACTCATCGAGTTTGCGATTGGCAATGTGCTGCAGGAGGTCATCATCGATACCGGCATTGGCTACGTGTTCATCAAGCAGAATCAACATGTTGCCGTTGTCAGCCATGATGACATGGATGTGCCGATTCTGCTGGCTGAGGACACGCAGCGGAAGATAGAGACATTCCTAAAGCTGAAAGTATCGATCGCCATTGGGCGTCCTGTCAGCGAGCTGCTGAAACTGGCGGACGCTTACGCCGAAGCGGATCAAGCCATGGAAATGAAGTATTTCGTCGGACTGAACCGCGTGTTAAGCTACGTACCTCTGAGCAAGGCGCATGCCTTCGATAAACAGCTATATGATGCGCAATGGGATGTCATCCGCAGTATCACGGCAAAGGGATGGCCGGAAGTTCAAGCTTCGCTGACCGTATGGCTTCAGATGATTAAGAACGAAACGTTCGGAAACCGTTCACTTGCCGTCTCGACCTGCTTCTCCTCCGTGTCCTTTATTATCCAAGAGCTCTCGAAGTCAGGCGTACGCCTATCGGAGCGCGCTTTGGACAAACGCGAGCTGCAGCAGCTCCTCGCTTTGTTTGAAACGTTTGATCGAATGAGCGATGTAATAATCGGTTTGTTCGAGAAAACCTATAACGAGCTGGACAGCGATTCCGGCAATAAGGATAAGATCATGCTTGCCAAGATCAAGCAATATATCGATGAGCATTACCGAGAGGAGATTACGCTGGAGTCTATGGCGAGCATGGCGTTCATGAACCCCTACTACTTCAGCAGCTTCTTCAAAAAACATACGAAGCAAAACTTTAAGCAATACGTGACCGAGGTGCGAATGAGTCATGCCGCGGATATGCTCAGCCTGACCGATCTCATGGTCTATGAAATTGCTGAAAAGGTCGGGTATAACAACGCAAGACATTTCAGTGACATGTTCAAAAAAAAGTATGGCAGGCTTCCCATGGATTACCGTCAGGATACGAAAAAAACGACTTGACCTTCGTTGCGAAGCAAGCTGGCCGGACGCTCCGGCTAGCTTGTTTGCTGTTTCTGGATGAATTCGATTGCAAAAGCGATTTAAATGATATATCATGATATATTATTAGTATTCGACTTATAGGCAGGAATGGAAGAGGGGCTCGCTATGAACGAAACTTCATCTAAACCGTTGTACGAAAAAATATTTGAATCCGTTAAAAAACAAATTGTAACGAACGTATATGGAGTCGGCGAGCGAATCCCTTCGGAGAAGGAATTGGCTGAAGCTTATAAAGTGAGCCGAATCACGAGCAAAAAGGCGTTGGAGCTTCTTACGAATGAACGATTGATCGTGAGAAAGCCGGGGAGAGGCTCGTTTGTTGCCGATCCTGATACGGACTTTGGTCCTGTGCCTGCGGCAACGCAAGCGCCGGCCTCGGCGTTCAAAGCGGAAATGACGACGATCGGACTTGTCATTACTGACTTCGGCAACAGCTATGGCACAGGATTGATATACGGCATGGAGGAGGCTTCCAGGGATCATGATTGCTTTCTCGTGCTGCGGAGATCCTTTGGCATTCCAGCCAATGAAGAGCTTTCAATACAGAAGCTGCTTCATTTAGGCGTGGACGGCTTAATCGTATTCCCAGCACAGGGCGAATATTTCAATGAGGAAATATTAAAGCTGGTCATTAGCCGATTTCCGCTGGTGTTGATCGACCGTCATCTAAAAGGCGTATCTGCAGCGTCGATCAGCACGGACAATGCCGAAGCGGCAAGGAAAGCGACGGCATTTTTGTTCGAGCTGGGACATCGCCATATTTCCTTTCTGTCGCCGCCGCCGACGGATACGACAGCCGTTGAGGACCGCGTCGAGGGCTTTATCCAAGCGTTTGCCGAGCATGGAATTGCCGTAGATAAAGATTTGTGGGTAAGCGACCTGACTTCTACGCTGCCTAATTCCTTTAACGAAAACAACATCGAAGAGGATGTTCAAAGGCTGATGGCACATTTGAAGCGTCGACCGGAAATTACGGCTCTGTTCGCGATTGAATATAATATTGCGCTGCTTGCGAAAGCGGCAGTGGAGCGGTCAGGTCTCCGCATCCCTCAGGACATCTCCATCATTTGCTTCGACAGCCCGCCTACGGGACTTGGCGGCGGTTATGCTTTTACACATATTCGACAAAACGAAGAAGAGATGGGACGTTTGGCAGTCGGCCATGTGCTGCGCATTATGCAAGGGCAAGCCGTACCCAATAAGGTGATGCTGGAAGCGGATTTAATTATCGGAGATTCAACTGCCATAGCACGCCAAGAGTACCCTTGATGGTCAGGGGTATTTTTTTTTGCATTTGAATAGAACTAAAATGATATATTAGCTTGTAAAATGTCGAAATAAATTCACGTTGACATACACACCTCATACTAATATACTCAATTTATGAAAGCGGTTACGGTTTTTCGGGGATAACCTCTTTCGCAGCATAAACATAAATACGAAAAGGGAGGCACGGCAATGAAAACGAAAAAATGGTTAATGACAGGGACAGCGATGCTGCTCGTCATAGGGCTTCTTGCAGGATGCTCGGGTAACAACGCAAACCAGAATAACACAGACGGTTCTACGAATGCGGAAGGCGGCAATAAAACAAACGCAAAGGCAGTGGAATTGACCTTCTGGGGCGATTGGGGCGGCGAGGGTCAAGCACAATTCGAGACCATGGTCGATGTCTTCAATAAATCGCAAACCAAAATACATGTCAAGTATGTCCTGCAGCAGGACATGATTACGAAATTTCTAACGGCTGCAACGTCTGGAGGCTCGCCGGACATATTGTTCTGGGATCGCTGGCGAACTTCGCTTTATGCACCCAAAAACGTGCTGCATCCAATTAATGAGTACTTAGAGCGTGACGGCATCTCGCGCGATGATTATTATGAAGAATCGCTAAAGGAGCTTTCCCTGGACGGCAACCTGTACGGTCTGCCGCTTACGGTCGATGCGCGCGCGCTCTTCTATAACAAAAAACTGCTTGCTGAAGCTGGTGTGGAGCCGCCAAAAACATGGGATGAGCTTGCAGACGCTGCTGCGAAGCTAACGAAATGGAATGGAAATAAGCTGGAAGTAGCAGGCTTCTCGCTTGGCGATGTCGGTTTGTTCAATATGTATTTGCAGCAAGCGGGCGGACAAATGCTTACTGAGGATGGAAAAACGAATTTCAACAACGATCAAGGAAAACAAGTGCTTCAATATTGGGACCGTATGTTGAACCAGGACAAAGTATACAAAGTAGGCTTTGAGCAAGGGCTGGGTGAAGGACAGGATGCATTCGTAACCGGCAAACTGGCTATGCAGTATACGGGGCCTTGGATGCTAAGCACTTATAAAAAATACGGCAAGGACTTGGATTTCGGAATCGTTCCGCCTCCCGCGGGACCAAATGGCGACAAAGCAAGCGTAATGGGCGGCTTTGGACTCGTGATTCCCGAAGGAGCGAAACATAAGGAAGAGTCATGGGAATTTATTAAATGGTGGCTTGCGAATAAAGACAATGCGCTGCTATGGGCAAAAACGAGCTTGAATATTCCAGGCTACAAGCCTGCGCTGGAGGACCCTTTCTTCAAGGATGACCCGTTCTGGCAGCCGTTTATGGAAACGCTTGAATTCGCGAAGGTTCGTCCGAACCATCCAGGCTACTCCGTGATGGAAGGCGATGCGCTGACGCCGAATTTGCAGCTGTTCCAGCAGAACAAGCAGAGCATCGAGGACACGCTTAAGAAAGCACAGGATCAAGGCGATAAGCTGCTGCAGGATAACCTGGAAGTGAAATAAACGTCACGTTCGTCAATCAGAGAGGGAGGAGCTCCTCCCTCTCTCCAAGTGAAGGGAGAGTTTTTATGGCTTCCGTTAGAAAGCTGGAGCGTCATCAGGCAAGGACAGCCTACTTGTTCATCACTCCGACTATGCTGCTGTTTCTTGTATTTACGGTTATTCCGGTCATTATGGCGCTTTATCTGAGCTTTACCAACTATGACGTATTGAGCCGCAAAGACTGGGTAGGCTTTGATAATTACCGCCGTCTGCTTGACGATCAATTATTATGGGTAACGTTCAAAAACGTCTTTCTGTACGCGGTTATATTCGTCCCGTTCAATATTATCATTTCGCTCGCCTTAGGCATTCTGATGAACCGAGCGTGGCGGGGCGTTAAGCTGTTTCGCACGCTCAATTATTTGCCGACCTTAACGTCTTCCGTAGCGGCGGCAACCGTATGGATTTGGCTGCTGCATCCCGAGTTCGGTTTAGTTAACGGACTGCTGTCTTATATGGGTATTACAGGTCCAGCATGGGTAGCCCAGACGGAGACCGCAATGCTGTCCATTATTATGGTGACGCTGTGGCAATCGGTCGGCTCCAATATGATCATCTACC
Source organism: Paenibacillus endophyticus (assembly GCF_014192395.1). GTDB lineage: Bacteria > Bacillota > Bacilli > Paenibacillales > Paenibacillaceae > Pristimantibacillus > Pristimantibacillus endophyticus. The sequence continues at coordinate 379,352 of NZ_JACHXW010000001.1, forward strand.
TTGCGGGCTTGCAAGGGGTTCCCGATTATTTGTATGAATCGGCGAGGCTTGACGGAGCAACCAAGGTGGACTGCTTCCGGTTTATTACTTGGCCGCAGCTCAGGCCAACGACATTTCTGGTTAGCACCTTATCCATTATCGGGGCGCTGCAATTGTTCGATCAAGCATTCGTGCTTACGCAGGGCGGGCCTGCCAACGTGACCAAAACACCGGTTTATTTGATCTACCAGCAAGGCTTCAACCAGCTGCAAATGGGCTATGCGTCAGCTCAGGCGTTCGTATTAGCTATCGCCATTCTTATTTTCTCCATCATTAATATGAGAATAACAAAAGCGGAAGAATCCGTTATATAGGGAGGAGAGCTGCAAATGGAAACGATTGGAGGTACTCCTCTCAGCAAGGGGTTAAAAAAGACGATTTATTATGCCGGGAGTGCTTTAATTGCGATCGTCATGTTTTTGCCTTTTTACTGGAGCGTGCTGACCTCGTTCAAGCCAGACGAGCACATTTTTGCGATGCCAATCCAGTGGCTGCCGACCGACATTACGTTCGAGCATTATAAGAAAGCCTTTACGACGGTTCCTTTCGGTTTGTACTTCTGGAATTCGTTCGTTCTGGCCGCGGCGGGTGTGTTGTTTAACCTGTTTCTGGGGTCACTCGCCGGTTACGCCTTCGCTAAGCTGAAATTCAAGCTGAGCCAGCCTTTGTTTCGCGTTTTGCTGGCGGCGATGATGATTCCTGGCATCGTGACGATGATTCCGAGCGTGTACGTGCTGCAGCATTTGCCGCTCTTTGGCGGCAATGATCTGCTCGGCTCAGGAGGGCATGGGCTCATGAATTCCTTCTGGGGGATCATTCTCCCGGGCGCTTCCGGAACGTTCGCCGTTTTCTTTATGCGGCAGTTTTTTCTTACTTTACCGACAGACATGCTGGAGATGGCGCGAATCGAAGGCTGCGGGGAATTTATGATTTTCTGGAAAATATATTTGCCGCTAACGAAGCCGGCGCTTGCTACACTAGGCATCTTTACATTTCAGGCAGGCTGGAACAGCTTTCTTTGGCCGATGATCGTACTGAATGATCCCGCAAAAGCGACGGTCCAAATGGGCTTGCAGGCATTTTCCTACAATTTCCAAACGGATTTCGGCCCGATGATGGCAGGTGCGCTGGTTGCCATACTTCCGATCTTGATTTTATTTCTGCTCTTGCAGCGTTACTTTGTTCAAGGCATCGCATTCAGCGGCATTAAAGGATAATCAATGAGCGAGATTGATAATGAACTAGGGGGAGACGTTACATGAGCCAGATGGCAATCGGAGTATGGGAGAAGCGGGCCGATGAAGCACAGTTAGCCCTGGAGCAGTTTTTCTGGAATGACGAAATAAAGATGTACAATATCGAAACGCCATGCCCGAACGGCATATGCAACACGATTTTTCATTATTGGTGGATGGCGCATGCGGTCGATGTATTGGTTGACGGGCTGGTTAGGACGGGAGCGCCTCTTTATGCGGACAGATTGGCCCAATTCTATAACGGCATTGTTGAGCGGAACGGCGGGGCATTGCCAAACGAGCTTTACGACGACATGGAGTGGATGGCGCTTGCATGGCTTCGCGCTTATAAAGCAACTGGGGAAGAAAAATATAAGTCAGCAGCGTTGGAGCTGTGGGCGGATATCAAAACGGGCTGGAACGAGCATATGGGGGGCGGAATCGCTTGGCAGAAATCCCAGCTTGATTATAAAAATACCCCTGCAAACGCGCCAGCTGTCATATTAGCCGCCAAGCTGTACCGGGAGTTCAAGTCAGGCGATGACTTGGCGTGGGCGTTGAAAATCTACAAATGGCAAAAGGAAAAATTAGTAGACCCAGAGACTGGGTTCGTATGGGATGGGATGAATCGAAACGGTGACGGCGCAGTAGATAAAGAATGGAAATTCACGTACTGCCAAGGCGTCTATATCGGGGCTGGCGTAGAGCTTTACCGGGCAACTGGCGAACAAAGCTACCTGCAGGATGCAAGCCGCTCCTTCCGCGCAGCCGTTGCAGAGCTTGCTGATCCGGCAACAAGTGTACTGCCGGATGAGGAGACGGGCGACGGCGGATTGTTCAAAGGCATCCTCATCCGATATTCTGCTGAGCTTGTGAAGGAAACCGGGGATACGGGTGCCTTGCAGCTGCTTTTGCGCAATGCCGAGCAGCTATGGCTGAATGGGAAGTCGGAGGGAGAGGCGCTGTTTAACCACAATTGGACGGAAAAGCCTGGTGAGACGGTTACACTCAGCGTGCAGCTCAGTGGAATCATGCTGCTGGAAAAAATGGCGGAGAACGAGCGATGAGCATGAACAGCCAAGTTGACTTCGTACAGGATGCTATGTTCAGCCATTACTGGAACGAAGAGTCTTTGATCATGAATCAATGGTATCCGAAGGAAGCGAGCCCGGCTCATGAAAATTATTATTATTGGTGGCAGGCGCATGTCATCGACGTGTTTGTCGATGGGCTGAACCGTACGAACGACCGAAAATATCAGGATCGGATTGAGGCGATTCATGAGGGTATTCTTGCCAGCAATGGCGGGACCTTCCTTCACCATTATTACGATGACATGGAGTGGCTCGCGCTAGCTCTGCTTAGAATCTATCAAATCACTCGTGAAGAGAAATACAAGAGCAGCGTCCTTGAGCTATGGGCAGATATCCAAACCGCTTGGAGCGACCAAATGGGCGGCGGCATGGGCTGGAACAAGGGACAAAAGGATTATAAAAACACGCCGGCCAATGCGCCAGCTGCCATATTAGCCGCAAGGCTTTATCAATCCTTCGGGAACGAGGCCGATCTCGACTGGGCTGTTCGCATTTATAAATGGAACTTGGATTATCTCGTTGACCCGCAGACGGGCTTCGTTTGGGATGGTATGAACCGCAATGGCGATATGCTAATCGACTATGATTGGGCATTCACCTATTGCCAAGGGGTATTCATCGGCGCAGGGGTGGAGCTGTACCGCTGCACGGGAGAGCCGCGCTATCTGGAGGATGCAAAGCGAACAGCGGAAACTTGCTTTGATCGATTCGCGAAACCGAATCAGCTTATATTTCCTGATGAAGGCATCGACGATACGGGCTTGTTCAAAGGCATATTGATACGGTATTTGGTGGAGCTGCAGCGTGAAGCGCCGGATATGAACGTGATTAGGGATGTTATAGAAGCCAATGCTGCCGTTTTTGCTGCAAAAGGCTTGGAGCAGCAACGGGGATTATGCGGCCCATCCTGGGAGAAGCACCCTGAGCTGCCTGTCCAATTAAGCGTGCAGCTGAGCGGCGTCATGCTGATGGAAGCCGCTGAATTAGTCAAAAAGGCAGATTCGTAGATGCATTGAAGCTTAAAACAAGTGATAGATTCGCTTTCCTCTCCATAATATGGTTCAGTTGGACTTTCGATGGGAAATGAGCTATTATACTATCGACCAAATGAATAGAGTAATAGATTTGCTCTAATGAGGAGTTGGATGCGTTGAAGCTTAGGGGAAAAACGGCCATTTTAATCGGATTACTAGTCGTATTATTAATAGGGACTTCCATGCAGGCATTCGCATACGAAGCGCAATTGAAGCCGTTTCGCGATGTGAAGGAGCAGGATTGGGCGGCGGAATCTATCTACCGGCTAGTCGCCATGGGCATTGTGACCGGCTATGAGAATGGAAACTATCAGCCGGATACGGCACTTACGAGAGAAGCGTTTGTTAAGCTGCTGGCGCAGTCGGTCAAGCCGAAGGCAGAGAAGGAAAGAACGGCCGCCCTTAAGGATGTGGCGAAGGATCGCTGGTCCTACGGGGTAATCAAACAGGCATATGATGCTGGCTGGTTGGATTTGCTGATTCAGGACGGCAAGTTTAATCCTGCACAGGCGATTAAGCGTGAAGAGGTTGCTGCGTTGACCGGATTCGCCTTGCTGCAAGGAAAATCCGCAGAAGAGAAGCAGCAATGGCTGAATACGGATTGGAAGGCAGCAGATAAGCAGGCGAATTACGCAGATAAGGCGCAAATCGATAGCAAGCTTGCGCCATATGTGCTGCGGACGTACGCGGATTCCATCATGCAAGGCGATGATAAAGGACGGTTTCTTCCAGGCAAATCGTTGACGAGGCGTGAAGCGGCTGCTACGGTCGATCGGTTGATCAGCTTCCGCAGCAAAGGCAAGCAACTAGGCATCTCCGCCTTTTATGCACCGTCCGGACCATACAAGAAAACGGAACGCTTTGCGGATGCCGGCGAGATTATCTTCGATTGGGCCAAGCTGAGCTATGAAGGCGCAGGCAAGGCGTCGCTTGCGTTTGCGCCTCCTAGCGATTGGAAGCAGCTGCTTGCCGCAGCGGATGCTGGCGGCTCCGAGAAGACGCTTATGGTATTTGGCAATACGACGCTGAACAAGCTGGGCGAATTCGTTGTAGATGCCGAAGCGCGCAAGTCATTCGTGAATGCTTTGGCAGATGTACTCCATGATCCGCAATATGGGTTTGATCGGGTTGCCATTGATTTGGAAGGGCTTGTCCCGGCTGCTTTGAAAGAGCCGTTCACCGAGCTCATTCGGGAGGTGAAAAGCGCGGTAAGCGAGACAACTTTGCTTACGGTAGTTGTTCCGCCCTCCTATTATTATGGCGGTTACGATTATAAAACGCTTGGCGAGCTCGCTGACACGGTGGTGCTGATGGCTTACGAATTCACTCACGAGGAGAGCGGCTTGCCTTCCGCTCCGCTCACGCTGGTAGGCGACGCCGTACGTAACGCGCTTGCGTACATTCCGGCGGATAAGCTGCTGCTAGGCATTTCCAAGCAAGCGAACCAATGGACGACTGCTGCAGACGGAACGGTTGAGTTTTTCCGCTCTCCGTCCATAGCGGCCGTCGAAAGCAGAATTGCAGCCGAGGGGACTGTCTCTACGATGCAGCTGCCATACTTCCTTAATCGCATCACGTTTACGGATACGCGAGGAACGCATTTGCTATGGTACGAGAATTCGGAGAGTATCCAAGCGAAGATGCGATTGGCGCAAGACATGGGTCTGCAGGGCGTCGCGATTTGGCAAATTAATCAGCTTACCGATGCGGACTGGACGATCATTTCTTCGTTTAACGAGCAGCAATAATAATGATGATAAACATGAAGCAATAAAAAGCTTAATAACAATCAGGAAAAGTCGGCCGCTAGCGTGGCTGGCTTTTACTTTTTCCGGGAACTAAGTAAATAACGGCTTGATAAAACGATATTATCATTCCGATGGGGAGGAAGTGTACGTTAATAGACGTAGATGTCCCTATCCATAGACTTGTTGCTTTAGCTATGATGACCGTGAGGTAAGCGCAATCATTCTTTGATAGCGGATAAGCGAAATATACGGGAGGCATAGGCAATGAATACGTTGGAGAGAGTACGCAAGCATGCCATTCGTTACGAACGTCCGGCGCCGTCTTTTTTTGAAGGGGCATTGCTCGGCAACGGGGGAATGGGGGCGGTCGTGACGACTCGCCCGGACGCAATCGTCATTCATTCCGGCCATAATAACGTCTGGGATATTCGTATCGCAGAAAACCATCAGGATCAGATCGGCACCTTTGAGCAATTATTTGCCAAGCTGAAGGAGGTGCCGGAGCATTACGCTTCGCTAAGCGAAGAGGCTTGGTATCGTGAATACGTGGCGATGACTAGCGAGAATTACAGCTTCCCCTATCCACGTCCGATGCCTTGCGGCTCTTTGCTGCTCGGCTTTGACCGACGCAGCGCCGAGGTGCTCGGCCATTCGCTTCAGCTCGAGAATGGCCTTTGCGAGATATATTTTCAACTCGAAGACGCGGTTGCTGCCGTACAGGTTTTCGTCGACCAGCAGGCTGACCGCCTATGGATCACGATGAAGGGAGCGGATCAATCGCCTAAGGCAGCCTCCTTTTTCAATCGAATTAGGCTCATAGCTGATCCCAATACACCAGAAGAGATGCCGCCATTCAAAAGCAGCTTTGACGGACAGTACAACCAGCTATCGTTTCGGCAGAAGCTTCCCTTCTCGAACGAGAAGGTCGCGAACGATGCCGGTCATCCTACAGACAAGGCATTCCGGCTGTCTGCCTGTATCTCGGCTTCTGCCGTCATTCAGGAAAGCGGGAATAGGCTGGAAGCCAAGCTGGAGATGCCGGAGGATTTTGTCATTCGCGTCGAATTGGAAGAAGGAAGCGACGCATCGGTTCCGAGTCAGATGAACCAAGGCAATTGTCCAGCTAAAGAATCGTTCGCGGAAGCCTTTGACGCTGCTTGCACAGCTTGGAGCAGCTACTGGTCACGCTCAGGCGTGTCCTTGGCGGATGAATTTCTGGAGCAGGTATGGTACCGGAATTTGTATTTCTTCCAGTGCGCCGTGAAGCCGGAAGCGACTTGCCCTGGCATTTTCGCGAATTGGAGCTATGGAAAGATCGGATCGGAGTGGCATGGGGATTACCATATGAACTACAACACGCAGCAGCCCTTCTGGGTAGCATTCTCAAGCAACCATGTCGACAAGCATCTGGCATACGTGAATATGGTTGATCATGTGCTCCCAATCAGCCGGAAATGGGCGAAGGAATATTACGGACTCAGAGGCGCCTATTATCCGCATTCCGCCTATCCAGTCGAAATGAACGTCATGCCTTATCCCGTGCCGCATTGGGGATGGGAGATTTGCGAAACGCCTTGGACGGTACAAAGCCTATGGTGGCATTACCGCTACACGATGGATAAAGCCTTTCTATCGAAGCGTGCCTTCACCCCGATGAAGGAGGCTGTGCTGTTTATGGTTGATTATATGAAGCGGCCGGAAGCGCAGGGCGAGCGTTGGGGGGACGACCGCTATCATATTTTTCCTACCGTTGTGCCGGAGCTGTATGAGTTGACGCCTGGATTCAAGCGAAACAGCGATTGCTTGGTTGATCTTACGTTAACGAAGTTTTTATTCCGCGCATTCTCGGAGGCGTGTGATGAGCTTGAACGAGTGGAATCAGAGTCAGAGCTGCTAGCCGAGGTGCACGAGGTGCTGGCAAGGTTTCCCGACTATCCAACCGCTGAGTCGCAGAGAGGCAAAGTATTCGTATCCGTCCCAGGGGAAGATGCCGAGGTTATTTACAATGTGCCGAATAGCGTTACAACCGTGTTCGCTGGCGAAGAGCATGGCCTGCATTCTTCGCCGGAGGAATACGAGATTGCGGTGAACTCCTACCGTAACCACCGGAACGAGGGCGGCAATGAGCTCGTATTCTATCATCTGGCTGGCGCCCGGCTAGGGCAGCTTGATCTGGAGCGCTTCAAACGCCAGATCGCATATTGCATGCTGCCTAACGGAACGTGTACGGACAAGCTGCTGGAAGCGGGCGGAAGGTATTCGGACACGACGGATTTCGACTATATGGCGCCGATGGGGATCTGGTTCGAGAACTTCGCTTTGCCTGCCGTTATTAATGAATGCTTGATGCAGAGCTATAACGGAGTCATTCGGTTGTTTCCCAATTGGTCGCTCGCGGAGCCATCGGAGTTCAGCACGCTTCGTGCCGTAGGCGGCTTTTTGGTCAGCGCGGCTGCGGTCGGAGGCAAGGTGGAGTGGCTGGAAATTGTCAGTGAGGCAGGCGGGAAGCTGAGCATTTATTGTCCTTGGGAAAGCGGTGCAAGCTGTATAAGCAGCAGCGGAGAACGGCAATTCTCGGGTGAAGTCATTTCAATCGAAACAGCAAAGGGAGAGCGGCTTCGGTTCGTGCAAGCTTAATTGAAATTCCGAGGCAATGAAGATTGTTTGTAACTGGAATTGCGGGAAATAGGCGTTTGCAAAATAGAGGCAGTCAAGGACTTTCATTCGTCCATGACTGCCTCTGTTTCGATTAGGGGATGAACCTTGAAGTAAATCTTATTTTCATCCCATTAATGCTTAGTTTCTTCCATCGTCAGTGCATGAATGCGCTTTTATAATAAAGGCAGCGACGATATCGGCGCCGATGGGGAGTACGCCGACCGATATTCCGTAGGGGAAAGACTTGTTTCTTTACGAAAAAACTTAGTAAAGTGATTCGTTTCCTTGAAGCCGCATTGGTCCGCTATGTCCTTGACGCTGAGCGATGTGGTCGTAAGGAGCAGTTTTGCCCGTTCGGTCCGTTTGCGGTTCACGTATTTGAGCGGCGGAATGCCAAAATGCTTTTTGAAATACGCGCTGAAATAATTCGGATGCAGATGGAGCGCTTCTGCCATTTGATCGATGCTGATATTCAGATGGAGGCGGCTGTCCACAAACTGCTGAATAATATTCAAACGGCTCATTTCCTCCGAACGATGCTGGAGCACTTGAATCGGCACCGATTCAAGGTAGCGGCTAACGATCTCCAGGAGGATCGCTTTCTCGCGGAGCCGGGCTACAATCGTCGGCTGTTCATGCCAGGCAATCAGCTCCTGGAATAAGGCTGTCATGCGGGAGTGATCATCGATATCCAGGCATAAAGGAACGCCAATCCATTGAAACAGATCAAAGGGGCCAGCCAAAATGCTGAAGTGGCACCAATATTTCAAGTATGGACGATTATTGCGAGCTGAAAAGGATATGCGGGTATGGGCGGGGGTCAGAAAAAGCTGACCGGGCTTCGGATAATAATCGACGTTGCCGATGCGAATCCAGCCCTCACCCTCGCAAATGTAATACAGCTTATTATACTCGGGCGTTGAATCGGTTTCTGCCCAGTTCATGGATACTTGCGTTTTATGGGCGATAATCAATTGAAGCTGCAGGGATTGTAGCAAATCGGATAAAGCATGCTGTTCGTTTCTTCTCATCATGGCCGTGCACCGCCGTCCGGTGGTTTTTAGTAGGTATACACTCATAGTAATAGATTGCCAGGGCAAAGAAAAGCTAGATTCATGGAAGGGGATAAGAGAATGACAATACTAAGGGAAAGCCGGTTATGGTACAAGCAGCCTGCCGCAATATGGGAGGAGGCATTGCCGATCGGAAACGGGAAGCTGGGCGGCATGATATTCGGTCATGCGAAGCAGGAGCGCATTGCACTGAATGAAGACAGCGTTTGGTACGGCGGACCGCGAGATCGCAATAACCCGGATGCCTTGCCGCATTTGGAGCAAATTCAAGGTCTGCTCAGAGAGGGACGGCTGCGCGAGGCGCATGATTTGTCCGCGATGGCTTTGTCAGGCGTGCCCGAGACGCAGCGCCATTATATGCCGCTTGGCGATTTGCAGCTATCGTTTCGTTATGAGGGTAACGGGGAAACGAGTGAATATGTGCGTGACTTGGATGTTAACAAAGGCATGGCTTCGGTTTCGTTCCGAATAGGCGAAACGGTTTTTCGCCGGGAACATTTTGCGAGCTTTCCGGATGAGGCGCTCGTTACAAGATTGACATCGGATAAACCCGGAGGCATCAGCTTTACGGCGCGTCTTCTTCGCGGAAACAATCGTTATTACGATGAATTGGTGAAGGCCGATGATAACACGATTGTCATGAGGGGGATATGCGGCGGCTCGGGCGGCTCCGATTTCCGAATGGCGCTGCGCGCGGCTGCCGAAGGCGGCTCTATCACGATCATTGGCGAGCATCTTGTCGTCGAGGGAGCTGACAGTGTGACGCTGATTCTAACGGCTGCCACCTCATTTCGACATGCTGACCCCGAAGCTTATGTGATTCAAACGGGCTCGAAGGCTGCACAGCTCAGCTATGAAACGTTGAAAAAAAACCATATCGACGATTTCGTCCGTATATCGAGTCGAGTAAGCCTGCAATTAACGGTTGCATCAACGGCTGCTGTTGCAGGCCTGCCAACGGATGAGCGGTTAAGGCTGGTTCAGGAGGGCCATGCGGATAGCGGGCTTGTAGCTCTGTACTATCAATACGGTCGTTATTTGCTCATATCTAGCAGCCGACCTGGTTCGTTGCCAGCTAATCTGCAAGGCATATGGAATGAGAAGATGCTTCCGCCATGGGACAGCAAATATACGATAAATATTAATGCGCAGATGAACTATTGGCCAGCCGAAGCAGGCAATATGGCAGAATGCCATGAACCGCTGTTCGAGCTCATTGAACGGATGCGGGAGCCGGGCCGGATTACCGCCAAGACCATGTACAATTGCGGAGGCTTCGTCGCTCATCACAATACGGACATTTGGGCAGATACGGCGCCTCAGGACATCTACTTGCCAGCTTCCTATTGGACGCTGGGGGCGGCATGGCTTTGCCTGCATTTGTGGGAGCATTACGAGTATGGGCTTGATTTGGCTTTCTTGGAAAAGAGCTATCCGATCCTTCAGGAGTCGGCACAATTTTTCGAAGAGTTTCTGACAGAAACGGAAGAGGGTTTGCTCGTGCTGAATCCGTCTGTTTCACCGGAGAACACGTATAGGCTGCCAAATGGCGAATCAGGCACGCTATGCATAGGCGCTTCCATGGACAGCCAAATTCTGTATGAGTTGTTCACGGCTTGCTTCGAAGCTGCGGGAATACTCGGGTTGGAAGCAGCTGAGCAGAATCGCTGGGAACGGATCCGTGCGCGCCTGCCGAAGCCTGCGATCGGCAAGCACGGACAGATTCAAGAGTGGATGGAGGATTACGAGGAGGCAGAACCTGGTCATCGCCATATTTCACATCTATTCGCGCTTCACCCCGGCAAGCAGTTTACAGTGAAAGGTACGCCGGAGTGGGCGGCGGCGGCCAGAGTAACGCTTGAGCGAAGATTGGAAAGCGGCGGTGGTCATACGGGCTGGAGCCGTGCTTGGATTATTAATTTCTGGGCAAGGCTTGCGGATGGAGAGAAGGCGTATGAGAATGTGCAGGCGCTGCTAGGTCACTCGACGCTACCCAATCTGTTCGACAATCATCCGCCTTTCCAGATCGACGGCAACTTCGGCGGCACGGCGGGCATTTCAGAGATGCTGCTGCAAAGCCACGCTGGCTATATCCACTTGCTGCCGGCTATGCCATCCGCATGGAAAGACGGCGAGATCACGGGCCTGCGCGCCCGTGGCGGCTTCGAGGTGGATATCCGCTGGTCAGGCGGCAAGCTTGCGGAAGCGCACATTCGTGCGACAGCTTCGAATAGATGCGTTCTGTTTGCAAGCGGAGAGTTGCTGATCTCGAAGGACGGCCAGGAGCTAAGCAACATGCAATATGAAGACGGTTGTGCGGTATGGCAGGCGGCAGCTGGCAGCGAGTATGCCGTGACGATAAGAGAATAGTGATTTTACGGATAGATGGCCTGCACATTAATGTGTGGGCTTTTTTTTATGTTGCATAGTGAGAGGGGAAGGTTAAGTCATTGTGCTGCAGCAATCCAGAAGCTGATGGGAGGGATATCGTGATATGATGGAAATGAGAGGTAATTATTTATTTATATAGTATAAAAAATTACCTCTCATTTTCAAAATTGGAGGGTCTATCATGACGATGCCTAAAAAAGGTACGCGGAAGATAACAGTCGGAAATACAACATACAGATGGCACATTTCTGCAACCTCAAAGGGTCGCATTGTATTAATTGCAGAGCATAATGAAGAAAAGGGCCAAAAGCTTGAAGTGTATATCGCCTCGGACATTAACGATTACTGGGTGGAATTTCCTCATGTGGAGCAGTTGAACTTAAAGCTCGTCAAGCCTTCAGAGGTTGCCATAATTTTAACGGAAGCGATGGGGAAGGGCTGGCGTCCTGAGGAAAAACGGCCGCCGCTGCTTTTTAACTGGATTTATCGTGAGTTGGTTGCGATGGATTAACGTATTGTTAAGTTTGGGAGGAAATGGGATGAGTTATGCTTTTAACAGAGAATGGCTGCTGCATAAATTCGATGAAATCAGAAGACGCCTCCTATTAGCGATCGAGCAACTTGATGATGAGCAGTTGAATTGGCAGCCAGAGGAATTGAGTCACAGTATCTCCGTGCTGATAAAGCATATTGACGGCAACATTGCGGAGCGGATCGGAAATGGGATATTGCAGCAGGGAATTGAAAGAGACCGTGCAGCGGAGCTGGGAAAATCGTTCGTTACGAAAGGTGAGCTGTTAGACATGGTTCAAGCGGGATTCCAGCTCATTATAGACACAATCAGAAATGGTAGTGATGAACAGCTGGAGATGACGCAGCAGGTGAGAAGCCGCGAGCGCACAAATCTGGATATGCTGCATCAATGCGCAGCCCACTATTCGGAGCACATGGGACAGATTTTTTATATCGCGAAGCTTTGCTTGAAGGATAAATATAAATCGACTTCGGTTTAAGATATACGAATGATTGTGGCTACTCCCTAGCTTTTGTGTTGTATAGTTAAGATTTAAATATAGGAGGAGCAAAATGGATTATGGATAAATATATCGATTTTTTAGAAAATCATTTGGGTATTATTGAATACGGTTGGAGTAATGATACTGACGGTATATAAGTTCCATTTCAAGTTGTGAAGTATGCTGGAGGACTTTATCCAGGAACTGTTACATATTCAACTATAGGTTTGAGTAATGAAAAATTGGCATCTCCAGTATCCAACAAGATAATTAGACAAGAGCTAATATTATGCTCATATTCAACTTTTGGAGATCAGAATATCCCTGATATTCTTCAACAAGTAGGAGTTAAAGCATTGAGATCTCAAATAGCCTATTTAAGAGGGGATATTATTGGACCATTTGGAACGCTATTTGAGGGTACTGAATTAGTGGCATTATATGTGACAACGCCAGTTTATTTTCCGGATTCATTTCATACATACGATACAACAAATGATATTTCTATTGTTCAAGCTTGGTTAGTTCCGATCACCTTAAATGAAGCGAGTTATGTAAAAGAAAATGGATGGGAAGCGTTTGAAGATAAGTTAGAAGAGTTAGATCCAGATTTAAAAAACTACAAACGTGTTTGTAGTATTAGTTAAGAAAGTTTCTACAAGGAACTTTGATTGGCATGTCTCTAAAAAAATTGTGTTTATGCAAGGCAAGGAGGACGAGTACGTGATAAGGATTTTAAGTTCCGCGCTGGATGAGCCTATTATTATCCATGCCGATACACTTGATTACTCGAATCTAGAAGGATACAACTTTCATAGGGCGGTACTAGTGGGGTATTCAATGGTTGGTGCAAATTTATGTCATGCAGATCTGCGCAACGCTGAATTAGCAGGAGCAAATCTTAGTTTTGCAAAATTAAATGAATCGTCATTGGTCATGAGCGGTAGCCGTCATGTGAACTTTTATAAAGCAATTTTAATAAATAGCATTTGTTACCACGCAAACTTCATAGCATCTAACTTCATGGAAGCTGATTTATCAAATGCAAGAGTTGCCCATTCGAATTTTGAAAATGCCAACCTAATAGGAACAAACATGAATTGTATTGGTCTATCAGAAGCAAATCTGAAAGGAGCTGTATATAACAGCCAAACGATTTGGCCAAAAGATTTCTATCCTGACAGAAATGGTGCCTTGTTAGATCCACATTGATTTCGTTTGAGTCTTTAGATAGCTTGGACCGCAAATATAGAATAAGTTTTAATTTGGGGAACTGAGAAGCGCTGCTTCTCAATCGACTCACAAGAAATTCTTATTGAACAAGGAGCACATCTACTAGAATATCAATTAATGGATTTGGAGATAGCGATTGATGCTTGGATAGAATATTATGATATGTTACCTAAACAAATTGAATGGTTAGTTTCCGTTTACAACCGAAAGATAGCCCGACCATCGGGGATTATTGTTTTATCAAAAAAAGAGATAGATCTAATAGGCACAAATGATGATATAGGGTTAAAAGAGAGCAAAATATCGTTCGGAGAATTTGGAATAGTTTGGGCGTAAATTTACGTGCAAAGGAACCTTGAATGGATTGCAGCCCTTCAAGGCTTTTTATTGTTCACATGCAGAGCCAAATAAAAAACCGCCTATGCGGCGGTTAGTTAAAGAGAACAGGCAAAAAAACAAAGAGAAAGACGATCAGCACAATTACGCTGCTTATTCGAGTCATGAGAATGTACGCGTCACTGGGCTCGGATCTGTCTTTTACCATCCATCCGTATCTCATGAACCATCCGAATTTAGGGAAAAAAATATGAAGTATCGCAACGAGGATAAATAGAAAAGCAAAAAACAACATTTTCATCATCTCCTTGCACGTATTTACGTTCCATTATTATATGTTCCAGCATGCCGAAACGCGTACACAAACGAATAGCCATGCCTTTCAAGTAAAGTCCAGCACCGCATTGTTTCACACCCCTAAGTTATGGGATAATTAATAAGGTAAAGATCACCAGGAATGGAGCATAGCCATGAACAATTTCAGCATAAAGAAAAAGGCGGATTTGGCACTGCTTTTTTCTGCTATCGGCATATTTGTCGCTTTTCCGTTCCATGAAACGTTTGTAGGCGGATTATTGTTTTCATTGTTTAGCGCGGCGACGATTGGCGGGCTTGCCGATTCATTCGCCGTTAGCGCCTTGTTCGGCAACCCGCTGCGGATCAAATGGCCAGCGTGGATGGGGACGAATATCATTTCGCGCAATCGGGAAAGGCTGATCGGGGAGCTCGTCAAGATGGTCCAGAACGATCTGCTGACCATCCCGAATATTAAGGAGCGGCTCGATGAGTACAACATTGCCGAGGTGTTAGTGACGTATTTGAAAGAGCATGGCGGCGAAGAAGGGGTCAACGATATTTTGCAGCAGGTTGCGAATGATGTGATCACGACCATCGATTTGCAGGAGCTGGCCAAAACCGTGCAAACCTTTCTGCTCGAGCATGCTGATTCGATCCCCGTATCGAACATTGCCGCTGACGTCGGAGATTGGACGATCAGAAACGGCTATGATGACCGTATTATTGAATTCATGATACCTGAATTGATCAAAATCGTGAAATCGGCCTCATTTGGCTCCGTCGTAGACCAAATTGTGAAATCGGCGATTAAGTCTTATGAAGGCGATAAATTCAGGCGGAAGCTGATTGATTTCACAGCTGGGCTGGAAGCTGCCAATATTAGCGGAAGATTGCAGGATTGGCTCGTTTCCTTCCTGGAGAAATTCCATGACGAGGACCATCCCCAGCGCAAACAGATCAAAGCATTCATTGCACAAATCGTGGTTCGTCTGCGCACCGACGAGCAGCTCCGGGAGCGGATTGAAGCGGGCAAGCTCAGCCTGCTTGCAGCTGTGAAATCTGATATTAGGCTGGATGTGTATATTGAGCGCGGACTCGAGGCGCTTCGCAAGGCTGCTGCCGACAATGCCGAGGGCCAGCTTGCACGTTACCCTTGGATCAAGGATAAGGTACGCGAAGGAGTCAGCTACCTAGAGAGCAATAGCGAGCTGCTTGAGCGCATTGATCAGTATGTGAAGACAACGGTGTTGAAATGGATGGAGCAGAAGCATTCTTATATCGGAAAGCTCGTGACCGACAAGCTGAATGATTTCTCTGAGGAGGAGCTTATCTCGCTCGTGAAGGAGAAAGCGGGCAAGGATCTGCAATATATTCGAATCAATGGTATCGGAGTTGGCGCGCTTATCGGCGTCGTGCTGCATCTTGCAACGTTTTGGATCGGAGGGCATGCTTAAATGGCAATGAGAAAAAAAGCAAATCGCAGCTTGGTTATTTTGGCCATCCTATTCGTCATTGCCGCTTGCTGCTTGTACGTCTTCCCGGACAGCTGGTGGACGCGAATGCTGCTCTATACGACCGAAGCGGGGCTTGTAGGCGCATTGGCTGATTTATTCGCGGTAACGGTGCTGTTCCGCCATCCCTTCGGCTGGAAATGGATTCCCCATACGGCTATCATTCCAAAAAACCGCGATAAGCTGATTGAAGGCGTCGCGAATATGGTCGAGCAGCAGCTGCTGAGCAAGGATCTGCTCAAGGAGAAGGTTAAGCACATCTCGCTTGTCGAGATCGGCATTGCTTGGATAGACCGCCGGCCGTCAGGCATGCTGTCGGATCAGGGGTGGAGAGTCGTATCCACCTTGCTTGCCAAGCTCGATATGAAAGGAATCTCGGTTATTATAGACGAGAAAGCGCGGAGCGGCTTTGGCAAGATCAATCTGTCCCCATATGCGGGCAAAGCGCTCAAATGGGTTATGGATAAAGGCAATTTCCAAGTATGGCTTAGCCAGATCGTTGAGCTTGCGGCGGAACGCGCGGCAGATGAGCGAATGAAGCCCATCATCCGGGAGCTGCTTGGGAAAGAGAAGGAGAAGTTCGTGAATCAAGGAAGCATCTTCTCGAAGTGGCTCAAAAAGATGGCGGTAGAGATTGCTGAATCGACAAATGCGCTTAATCTCGACGATGCCACAAACGTATTGTTCGAGGATTTGCAGCTGTTGATCGATGATCTGCGGAATCCGCAGCATGAGCTGCGCGTGCTGCTTGAGAGCATGGTCTATCAGCTAGCCGACAATTTGCAGAATCGGGAGGATGTCGCTGCTGCGGTCAGTGAATGGCGGGATGAGATGATCGACAAAATCTCATTGCTTCCTACGATTGAAGCTTTGCTTGGGAATATGAAGCAGCTGCTCATTCATGAGCCGAGTCTGCAGCTGGCCGTTCAAGAAAAACATACGGTTAACCCTTCCGATATCAAAGCGCTGATCAACGACTTCATTGCTTCGTATTGGGACTGGTTCAAAGCCAATGAGGAGACGAAGGGCTGGCTTGAGCAATACGTCCAGAAATTCGTCAATAAAATGATCGAGACGGAGCATGCCATAATCGGAGTTATCGTGCGCAAAACGCTTGAAGGCTTTACCGAGCAGAAGCTCGTTTACTTTATTGAAAGCAAGGTCGAAACAGATTTGCAGCGCATACGGCTTAACGGCGCCTATATAGGATCAGCGCTCGGCGCAGCGTTCTACCTGCTGCTGTACGGCGTATACGAGCCGCTGTTGAAGCTGTTTTAAGAAGAAGCTCTCACCTTTTCGGGGTTCCCGGGGTGAGAGCTTCTATTTATTTAAAACAACCCCATAAAGTTTGCTTTTACCCCCGTGCAATCCAAAATAGAGTCAGGTAGTATGGAGATATGAAGCAGCAATAGAGCACGGCTCACGAATATGCAATAGAGGCGGGGTGGAAGGATGCTGCGAGTACTTATCGTAGATGATGAATTCGAAATTCGCGAAGGTTTACGAAACCGCTTTCCTTGGGATTCCTACGGAATCGACGAGGTATTGACAGCCGATGACGGGGATACGGCACTTATGCTTGCGCTGGATAAGAGACCCGATCTCATCGTGACCGATATTAAAATGAACCGGATGTCCGGGCTTGATTTCCTTCGGGGGTTGGTACCCGTTCTCGATTATAAGCCGGAGTCCATTGTCGTCAGCGGCTTTGATGATTTCGAGCTGGTGAAGCAAGCGATGCAAATCGGCGTGCTGGATTACATCCTAAAGCCGATTAATCTGAAAGAGCTGGACCAGATCGTGTGCACCATGATCGACCGTATTCAGAAGCGGCAGCTCGATCAGCATAATGAGCAGCTGCTGCTTAGCCAAGTGAAATATGCCATTCCAAAAATGCGTGATGAGCTGCTCAGAGAAATGATCGAGCAGGATTATGATCCCTACCGCGGAGCAAGAAGACGGCATCGCCTGCAGACGCTGGACCTCGAATGGATCGCCGAGCAGCAGTTGACGTTGGCAGTCATCGAAGCGGATGATTTGAAGGCGATTGAAAACCGCCAAACACGGGAAAAGGATCTGATCCTCTTCGGTATCGGCAATGTGGTGAATCAAACGTTGGAGGAGGAGAATCCGAACCCCTTCGTCCTTTGCACGGATAGCAGCGGCCGCTGGGTTGTTATATTCGGCTGTCCAAGGCCTGAGCATGCCGAGCAGAGTCAGGGCATGGCACAGCTATGCATTCAAAGAATCAATGAATTTGTTAAAGTCAAGGCGAGTGCGGGGATGCGCACCACCCCCTGTACGTTCGAGCATTTGCATGAAATGTTCGCTGAAGCGTTAAACGTGCTGGAGCAGAAAGCGGTATATGGTGGCAACCGGCTATTCACCGAGCAGGGGCTTTATTACGAGGGGGATGGCGGTGATCTATCCCTAAGCGAGCCCGATGAGGTGCTGGATCTTGTGAAATACGGCTCCGACGAGGACATTACGGCGGCGATGGAACGTTTTGTCGAGATGGTCCAAGCCTGGCGGCTGTGCCAACTGAGAGATATTCAGCAAAAAATATTCGAGTGGCTGTTTGAAGTATTCCGCCGTGCGGCTTCGGCAGGCATACCGAATAAGGCGTGGGGCAGCAATCCGATTGCCGTGTGGGAGCAGCTCGAGCAATTCGATACGCTGCAGTCGCTAAGGGAGCAAACGGAGATGTTCCTGCATGCCATCGCCGCGGACTTCCGCAAGCTGTCTGCGACGCCAAGCCAGATCGTCACCGAAGCGGAGAAAATTTTGCACCGCGATTATGCCGAGAGCTTGACGCTCCAAAGCGTAGCGCAGGCCGTGCATGTTACGCCGGTTTGGTTAAGCAAGCTGTTTAAGAAGGAAAAACGAAAGACGTTTTTGGAGTATTTGACGGAAATCAGAATCGAGAAGGCAAAGGACATGCTTGGCGATATTCAGCATAAGGTGTATCAAATCTCTTATCAGGTGGGATACAAGGACCCGGTGCATTTCTCTAAGCTGTTCAAGAAACAGGTAGGCTGTACGCCTAAGGAATATCGGAGACAAAGAGGCATTGCGGAAGAGTAACCCTTTCCCTATCCAGCCAATCACGAACAACAAGAGGCAGCTTCCAGGTAGATTGTGATTAACCTAGGGAAGCTGCCTTTCTTTATTTGCAGAGTTCACGTAACGGTTTTATTTCGAAATGCTCGGCAGCCCGATCGTAATGATCTTGTAAGGGGCGACTTCAATCGTATTGCTGACCAAATCTTGGCTGTTGTCCTCCAGAATGGTGCTTATATACGCGCCAGTCGAGGCATCCGGATGCAGGGCAAGATGAATGTCGGAGCTGCTCAAATTATACCACCGAGCCATGCGGTCTCCTCGCTCCTCGTTTACCTTTAGGCTGGAGAAGGCGAGCTGTTCGCCGTTCCACTTCAGGAAATCATGTACGGGCGGAAGCTCTCCCTCGTGTACGCTGGCGCCGATGACGGTAAGAGGGACCGGGTAGCGGTATGCTTCTCGGTATGCCTCGAACCGTTCAGCTTCGCCAGCATAAGGAAGCAGCAGCCATTCGGCTTCGTTTGTTCCGAGGCACTGCGCTTCCGGCGTTTGGAAGACGCCCCAATCGCCAAGCTCGCCTACTGCGCGCAGCAGCGTCAAGGCAATGGTGCTTCTGCCATCCTGGAGCACCTCGTATTCGTTCAAGCCTTTGCCTGCGACCGTGAAACCGCGGAGGTCGTCATGCACGTCGATGAAAGCTTGCATATGCTGGCAATTGCTAGGATTCTCCCATTCTTTCTCGGGAATGTTCTTTCTTTGCGCAACCTCGAAGATCGAATCGGCAAAATGAGTGTCCGCCATAATGTCGGTCGGAAGCAGAACCCGAAGCCGATGGTCCTTGGATTGATTCTCGATACGCGCATGCGCATGTACGCCTTTCCCTTCGCGATCCAGGCTGAGGCGCGTTACAATGAGCAACGGGACAAGCTCATCCGATCTTCCAGCCTTCCGCTCGCGGAACTCGACCATGGTGCGAATCTCGCCATCAAGCCGATCATCCGCCCCAGCGGGTATGGCAAGGCGATGTACGATTTCAATCGCTGCTCGGAAGGGGGTATCCTCCACGATTCGGATTTCGGGTCTGCTTCCTTTGGTTGTCAACGCAACATCAGAGATTGGCTGTTTGAATATATACTCATTGCCAATATCGCCTACATTCTCATAGTGACCGAGATCAAGGAAGAGCTGACGGCTGTTTTTGTCATAAAGCGAATAACTGCCGTCCGCTTCAACCGATAGCCGAAGATGGCGGTTTTCAAGTGTCCAATCTCCGGTAATGAGCGATTCTTTGGCCGTAGATTCGATGCTGTCGCCAGCGCGGCTCGGAATCCAAGCGAAGCTGCCATAGCCCATCGAAGGCAATGACCCGGTCTCGAAGGTTAAGCGGAGCGCACGGGCCATGTACGGCTGGCGGAATTTGTCCTTCGGCAGATCATAGCCGAAGCGGACGCCGAGATCCTCGGCGCTGAACGCCACGCGTTTCCCGTCCGCATCGACTAAATAGCCTTCAGCGAACGTGCGGTCGCCCACCTGCTTCGCGATAGCGACAGGATTCTCGCTTTGATCGAAGTAACGATGCGACCACTCAACCTCGGTGGTGACGACGGAAGAGCCTTCATACCCGCTGGTATTGAATACGATTAAAGGCGCAGCGTCGGGTCCGAATGAAGCGAAGGGTGTCGTGTCTACCTTTTCGGCAATAAATGTGGCGCTCTCGCTGATGAGCGCTTTGCCAACCTCCATGCTTTTGGCAAAACGCGTCTTCATTTCCTGATACACTTCGTCCACGCTGCAGCCGCAAATGCTGTCATGCGGATGGTTCTGCATCAACGTTTTCCAAGCATATTGCAGAAGTCCATGCGGATATGTCTTGCCAAGCTGATAGGCGAGCGTGGACAGAGGCTCGGCGATCTTCTCCAGAAGCGTCTGGTTCCGCTGATTAAGCTGCTTGATATAAACCCTTGCGGATGCCGTGTTGACGAGAGAATACCAGCCATCCGTTTTCTGGCCGCGAAGCTCGCCTTGCGTCAGGCTGAGGCTGGATGGCTTATCCGCATGCAGCGCTTGCTTGTAGTCGTCGAAATTAGAGTGGATGAATTCATAATCCGGGAAAAGCTCGCGGGCGACGCGCAGCGCCTCGGACAAATTGGTCTGAATCGGCTGATGGTCGCAGCCGTTCATGAGCAGGAGATGCGGAGTGGATGCGTATTGCTCCGCTCTGGCCAACCGATGCTCCCAATAAGGCTTGGCGAGTGCCGGATCAACGGGAATTTCCATGCCGTTGTTATACCAGTTGGCAAACAGAATTCCTAGAACGCTTGAGCCGTCAGGCGCCTGCCAGATCAGCTCGGAGTAGGGAGATTCGAGTCCAGCGGTATCCTCGACACGGTTATTGAACCCTGTCGCTTTGACGCCTCTGCCGAATACAGCGGTATCAATGCCGGCTTGTCGGAGCAGCTGTGCAGCTTGCCCCATATTGCCGAAGGAGTCGGGGAAATAACCAAGCTTTGAGATAGGCCCGAACTTGCGGGCATCGTTGTGTCCGATCTGCAGGTTGCGGACATTTGCTTCGCTGCTCGTTAGGAACTCATCCTGCAAAATATACCAAGGTCCCAGGGAAAGCTTGCCTTCATCGCATAGCCGTGCAATGATCTCGCGCTTCTCCGGGTATACCTGCAAATAATCGTCCAAAATAATCGTTTGTCCGTCGAGATAGAAGCTGCGGAACTCAGGATCGTTCTCGAATGTATCCAGCAGCGTGTCCATCGTTTCAATCAACTTCACATGATGGGCTTCGTAAGGCATATACCATTCCCGATCCCAATGGGTATGGGAAATGACATGAACCACCCGCTTCGATGCAGTCATCGTTGTTCCTCTTTTCCGTGGAAGGTTTGATCGTACGCCATTAGTGTAAAGAATCGCCCGAGGCGCTTCAATGAGGCAAAGCGAAACTTTAATGTGAATTATTATCGTTTTGGGGGAGAATGTGATTCAAGGCGTAAGGAAGCGACTAAGCAAGCTAGAAATACATATTGCATCAACAGAGGATTGAAGGTTAAAATCGAGGACAAGCTTATTTAAGCGAGTGGGGAATATCGGAAAGCAGGTGCATGCAGATGAACAAAGTTTCCTTTCGGCTCGCTTCATCCTTCCGCAATCGGATGATCCTTATTTTCTTCATGATAATCATAGTGCCGTTCCTGCTCTTTGCCTATTACGCGCATATCAAGTCCATAGAAGGCATCTCCAATACGAATACAAAAATGTCGATGAGCTATTTGCTGCAGGCACGAAAAAACTTCGAAATCTATCTTGGCAAGCTTAACGAGCAGGTCAATGAAGTGATTGGCAATAAGGAGCTTCAGGAGCTGCTGGAGAGGGAGCCTTTGGACCGCGCAGAAGAGGAAGCGTTTACAGTCAGCCTGCTGACCGCTCTCTATCAAGCGACGCCGGTCATCGATGCGTTCAGGGTCAAGGTCTATCCGATCATACCAACGAACTATCCGTCCTATATGAGGACGATCGACGAATCGGTACGGATCGGGGATCAATACTGGTTTCAGCGCTCCAAATCGACGGTGAGCCCGACTTGGTATTTAACGATGCCGAAGCAGGGGAAATACGGGAAGCCGCTGCTATCGTATGTGAAACGATTCTCGGGTTTATACGATCAGAAGCTGAGAGGGATCATCGCAACCGATTTGTCCGAGGATTACCTGAAACGTTACTTCTCGCCATCCGACCAGCTGAAGGACCAGAAACTGCTGCTCATTAATGAGCAAGGCGTCGTACATTACGATTCCACGGCCAATGAATGGACAGGGAGGGAATTCCCGTCCGCAGCGCTCATTTCTTACATAAAGTCAGGTGACGAGGGGTCTACGTCCATTGCGGTCG
The DNA here is from genome assembly GCF_014192395.1 of Paenibacillus endophyticus. Lineage (GTDB taxonomy): Bacteria > Bacillota > Bacilli > Paenibacillales > Paenibacillaceae > Pristimantibacillus > Pristimantibacillus endophyticus. The sequence continues at coordinate 401,977 of NZ_JACHXW010000001.1, forward strand.
AAGGAGAAACCTATCTTGCTACCCATCTTAAAATGGCGAACCATCCGTGGACGATCGTCAGCCTTACCCCGCTGCACGAGCTGACTGGAACCATAGATGAGATCAACCGCATGCTCGTTATTTTTCTTGTGGTTTATCTCGTTTGCTGCATTAGCGTGGTCTTTTACATTACCGCGTATTACACACAGCCCATCGCTCATCTGGTCCGCTTAATGCGGAGGCTGGAGGCTGACAATCTGCATTACCTGTTGCCCTGGTCGTCGCGAAAGGATGAGGTTGGCTGGCTGTATCGGGGGGTAAGCAGTCTCGTACAGCGAATTGAGGGGTTAATCAAGGAGGCAGCGCTCTCGGAGCGCAACAAGAAAGCGCTGGAGTTTCAAGTGCTCAGCCATCAGATCAATCCGCATTTTCTATACAATACACTGGAGTCCATTAGGTGGAAAGCGGAAAATCACGGACGAAGCGACATTAGCGAGATGGTATCCGCGCTCGGCAACCTGCTCCGGCTCAGCTTAAACCAAGGCAAGGAGATTACGACGCTGCGAAGGGAAATTGAGCAGGTAAAAGCATACGTGCTGATTGAGCAGGCGCGGATGGGCAAGGCTGTACGCATCTTGTATGCCTGCGAGGATGCTTCGATGGACTTGCCATTTTTGCGGCTGCTTCTGCAGCCGCTCATAGAGAACGCGATCCAGCACAGCGTAAGGGACGATTTCGACAAAGGCAAAATCATGATTACGTCCAGGGTCGAGCAGGAGGACATCGTGATTGAACTCGCGGACAATGGCAAAGGCATACCGGATTCCGTTCTGGAAGAGCTGGAGAAGCTGGAGGAACCAACCGCGGCATTCAGCCAATCGCGCAGAGGCGTCGGACTGCGCAACGTGAACGACCGTTTGAAGCTATATTTTGGGGAAGCCTATAAACTGAAGATCGAGACAGCGCCTGGAGCTGGCACCAAAATTACGCTAAGGCATCCGATCCTGAAGGAGGGCCAGGAACCGGATTCGATTGGAATGGGCAAAGCATAAGGATCAAAGGAGGCATTACCTTGATAAACAAACGTACTTTTACATTTGTTCTAAGTATACTCCTGATGGTTATGCTCGTTCTCACCTCATGCACAATGAAGAACGTGGAGAACGGGGACAAGGCGAAGAAGGCAGAGCAAGATCAGACTAAAGCTCCCGTAACGCTTAAGCTCCTGACCTGGGCGGATGATACTTATCAGGAGCTGTATGATAAATTCAACGCGAAATATCCTTGGATTACGATTGAGCCGATTCAGATTGACGGCGGAGACGACACGATCATGGACCGCATTATTGCGCTTCAGGCAGCGGGAACGCCAGCGGATCTCACTTGGGTCGTTGGTGATCTTCTGCGGTATGAGGAAAGCGGCTTGCTGGAAAATTTGAAGCCTTATATGGATAAAGACCGTTCCTTCCAAAACAAAGTGCTGCCGGACGGCTATTTCGATACGATGGTCTTTAACGGCCGCAGGCTGGCCGTACCATTCGTTGACGTGCCAATGTGGATTATAGTCAATAAGAATCTGCTTGCGAAGCATGGCATTGATATGCCTCCCAATGACTGGACCTTCGATGACTTCCGAGATATTGCGAAGCGCGTAACGGACCCGTCAGCAGGAGAATACGGCTTGACGACGAACAGCGACTTTGTCATGCGCTTGCTGCCGATGAAATCAGCGGCTGATGGCCATGCGCCTAATTTGGCGTATATGAATGAACGGTTGACCCAGAGCTTGCTGCACACGCCGAATATCATGGATGATGTGCGCTGGCTGCAGGAATTCGTCACAAAGGATGGCTCCATGCTGTCCTGGGAGGCTGCCGCTGCTAACGGCGAAGTCGTGAGGCAATTCGCCAACGGCAAAACAGCCTTCGAGATCGGCGGCGACTGGCTGCTGCCGAGGCTGCAGAAGGAAGCGGCGTTCGAATGGGATATTCTACCTTTCCCGAGGGGGAAGGTTAATCAATATTCTTTCCATATCAATGGACCGCTTGCGCTGCTGAGCGGCTCGCAGCATAAAGAGGAGGCCTATAAATGGATCAGCTTTCAATTCGAGATGGAAGCGCAGAAATGGAAGATCGAGAAGGGGGCCAACGCTTCGGTCATCGATCCGGAATTGACGGCCTATATCGATCAGGTTCCGCTTTGGCGTGGGAAGAACATCGAGGCGGTCAAGATGACGAAGGATAACGGTCTGGTGCTGCCAGGTGCAACGATCCCAGGCTTCTCTGAATACAACTGGATCAATGTCGTCAATGATATCGTTTTTCAAGGACATGACGTGAGCCGCATTATCCCGGAAACCGAAGCTTGGAACAAAAAAACAATGGAGCTCCGAGAGAGCTTGAGACGTAAGCCTTAGGTTCGGAGCAGCCCGCCTTTGAAACCAAACCATACCGCAAAGAGCCACCTTCCAGCAGATTCACTTGCTGGAAGGAGGCTCTTTTTCTCTATTAGCCCAAGAAGAAAAGAGGAGGATAAAACAAAACAACAAAGGATAAGAATGACTCATAGCAAGCCAAATGGCGCTACTTTAGAATAAAAGTATCACATATGGGAAAGGGAAATCGATATGAAATCAAATGGAGTCATTCGGGAATTGCTTCGAAACCGCACCTTGCTGCTTATGTTCCTGCCCGTCGCGACGCTCCTTTTTCTATTTAATTACTTGCCGCTCGCAGGGCTGGTCATCGCTTTCAAAAACTTCGACTTCGCCAAAGGCATATTCGGAAGCGATTGGATGGATCCGCTGCTCTATAACTTTGAGTACTTGTTTTCTTCCTCCACCGCATTCCGGGCGATTCGCAATACGATCCTGCTGAATGCGTTGTTCATTATGGTAGGCCTGCTGTTCGAGGTAGGGTTCGCATTGCTGCTTAACGAGATTCGGAACAAATATTTCAAACGGGTTACGCAGTCGCTTACGTTCCTGCCATTCTTTATCTCATGGATCGTCGTTGGCGTCTTCGCTTATAACCTGATGAATTTCGAGAGCGGCGCCATTAACCGATTGCTTGAAAACATCGGCATGCAGCCCATCGACTTCTATAGCGAAGCGGGCTTGTGGCCGCTCATCCTGACGATTGCGGTGAGGTGGAAGGTAACCGGCTACGGCACGATTATCTATTTGGCAGCACTAACCTCCATCGACAATTCTTATTACGAGGCGGCTTCGATTGACGGCGCCACGCGCTGGCAGCAGATTCGCTATATCAGCATTCCGATGCTAAGGCCGACGATTATTATACTGACGCTGCTTGCGGTCGGTCGAATCATGAACGCGGACTTCGGCATGTTCTACGCCATGGTCGGAGATGCGTCCCTATTGTTCCCGACTACCGACGTCATTGATACTTTCGTATACCGCAGCTTGCGCAAATCGGGAGATATCGGCATGGCATCCGCCGCTGGCTTCCTGCAGTCGATTATCGCTTTCGTGCTCATTATCGGCAGCAATTACGCGGCCCGCAAAATCGACAAGGATTCGGCGATTTTCTAAACGCCTTTTCACATCAAGGAGGTTCACCTATATGCTAGCCAAAAAAATCTCAATCTCGCAATTGGTCATCATGATCGCCATCTCCCTATTCAGCCTATCCTGCCTGTTCCCATTTATAATGGTCATTTCGGGCTCGCTCAGCACGGAGAAGGACATTATGGACTATGGCTACACGCTCTGGCCGAAGACGGTAACGTTCGATTCCTACCGGATTTTGTTTCTCGGCTCCACCCGAATTATCGACGCTTATGGCGTTAGCTTATTCGTAACGATAGTCGGTACGGTTCTCTCCTTGTTCGTCACGAGCATGGGCGCTTACGTGATGGCGAGAAGGTCATTCAAGTATAGAAACATATTGTCCATCTATGTTATCGTCACCATGCTTTTTAACGGAGGGCTTGTCCCTTGGTACATCATTTGCGTCAGATACCTAGATTTGAAAGATACGTTATGGGCACTCATCCTGCCGATGCTGGCCAATGCGTTCAACATGTTCCTCATTCGCAATTTCATGCTGTCGATTCCGGAGGATATGAACGAATCGGCCAAAATGGACGGGGCAGGCGACTTCAAAATCTTTTACAGCCTAATCATGCCTCTCTCCATGCCCGTGCTTGCCACGGTTGGCTTGTTCGTTGCCCTAAGCTATTGGAATGACTGGTTTCTTGGCCTTATGTTCGTCGACAAGCAAGAGCTTCAGCCGCTGCAGCTGCTGCTGCGAACGCTCATCTCCAATGTGGAGTTTCTCAAGAGCTCAAGCAACGCTTCGGCGATGCAGCGCATTTCGGCGCAAATTCCATCCGAATCGATTAAAATGGCGCTTACGGTCATCACGATCGGGCCGATTATTTTCCTGTATCCGTTCGTTCAGCGTTTTTTCGTAAAGGGTTTAATGGTTGGCGCCGTAAAAGGATGACTATGTCGGCTTCAGCCGTGTAGTATATAAATCACAAGCTAAGGGGAGAGATTCAGATGAAAAAAAGAAAAGCGAAGCTGCCGTTATTGCTGGCTGCCGTTATGCTGCTTACCGTAATACTGGCTGCATGCAGCTCGAACAACGGGAATGCGCCAAGCAACGGCAAAGCAACGAACGCGCCTTCCGGGGAATCCGGCGAGAAGCTGGAGGATGAGGTGACGCTCAAGTTCTATTTCGGCGGGGATAAAAAAGCGGCTACGGACGAGGTATGGTCCAAAGTCAGCGAATACGTAAAGGCGAAGGGCTTGAACGTGAAGTTCGACATCAACTTTATCCCGTTCGGTGATTTCAAGGAAAAAATGCTCGTTATGGCTGCTTCGGGCGATAACTGGGATATGAACTTCGACGGCGATTGGCTGTCGTACAAGCAGATGGCTGCCAAGGGCTCGTACATGGCGCTAAATGATCTGCTTCCGGAATTTGCGCCTAATCTGATGAAGAAATATGAGGAGCAGGGCACGCTTGCTGCCGCTACCGTAAACGGCAACATCGTTGGCCTCCCTTGGACGATGAAGATGAACGAGCGCAAGTTCACTGGCTGGCGCTCCGACCTTGTTGAAAAAGCTGGCCTTGATATTCCGGCTGGTTCGATTAAGACAATCGAGGACGTTGACCGCTTGCTGCGCGAGCTGAAGAAGGCTTACCCGAACGAGAGAATTTCACGGACGCCGCCCGTATCGCTCATTATGATCCGCGACGAGTGGGTTGATCTTAACTTCCACGGACTCGGCTTCTACTTGGCTGACGACAAAATTACGGTACAAGCGGTGGAACAGCAGCCTTTCTACCTGGAGGCGGCAAAGCTGGCAAAGGTGTGGTATGACGATAATCTGATTAATAGAGACGCAATGATCGATAAGTCAGACGAAGCGGCTGAGTGGAGAAACGGCAAAAAACTGTTTACGGTTACTTCCCATGAATGGGTAAGCGCGAATCCAGGCTTCTCCGATCCAGCATTCAAAATGGAATCGGCTGAACTGTATCCAGACAAACGCTTTGTTAACCGTACGGCGCTTGCTAACGTTGTTGCGATCAACCGCAATTCCAAAAATCCGGAGCGCGTGCTTCGCCTTCTGGATATGATCGAAACAGACAAAACGCTTTATGACCTTGTGCAATACGGGATTGAAGGCAAAACCTATGTGCTGAACGGTGAAACGGCGGAGTATCCGGAAGGCATGGAAACGACGACGAGCAACTACATGGAGTGGGGCGGCCAATGGGCATTCTGGAAACCGCAATTCATGCGTCCGACCATGACGTATGGACCTGATTTCTGGGTGAAGGAAGCGGAGTTCGCAAGCAAGCCGAACAATGTGAACTCTCCGATCGACGGTCTGTTTATCGCAGAGGACAATATGAAGAACGAGATCGCCAAACGCGATACCGCAAGCGACGAGTTGAACAGACCGATTGAATTCGGCGTCGTGAAGGATGTGGAGAAGGCTGTAGCGGATTATATCGAGACACAGAAGAAGAACGGTCTGGATGTCATTATTGCCGAAACGCAAAAACAAATTGACGCATTCCTTGCAACCAAAAAATAATCATTGACCTACGAGAGAAGCCGACCTGAAGCAATGAAGGAAGGCTTCTTCTTTTAAATGAAATGAAAGCGAATACATTGTTGAAAGCTGGTGATTGGGCAGATTGATTGCCCAAGGTATGCGCATCTCGTCAAGAACAGTGCTGGTGGAGACGGAGCTGTTCCAAGGCGCGAATGGCAGGCTGCAGCCGAAAGGCGGATCAACTCGCAAAGAAGCAGCCTTACTCCTGCATCGTATGTATAACCAGCAGCCTTAATCCGCGAGCCTGGTCCCCAGGGACCAGGCTCTTTTTAATCAATGAGCCTTTTAACGAGCCTTCTTAACGAGCCTCTGAACAGGGCAGAGACTTACTGCTGCTCCGTGCAATGACTTCAAAAAAGGAGAGAGGAGGTGGTAGGATCGTCAATATTAGCTTGTTACGCGATTGCCATAACAATTAAAGGAGGAAAAGCATGTTCGCAAAAAGCAGAAAAAGTATATGGCTCATTATTTCCCTCGCTTTCGTGATCATTTCCACGCAGCTGTCATTCTCGCCATCCCAGGTTTCCGCCGCTTCAAACTTAGCACTTAATAAGCCCGTCACGGCAAGCAGTCACACGCAGGTTTATGCGGCTGCCAACGCAACGGATGGGAATCAGGCTACTTATTGGGAGGGGGCAGCAAACAGCTATCCGAATGGACTGAGAGTCGATCTTGGCAGCAGCGAGACGGTCAATCAGGTCGTGCTTAAGCTGCCGGTATCGTGGGGCTCACGCACGCAGACGCTATCGATTCAAAAAAGCGGTGACGATGCGAGCTATACAACAGTCGCAGCATCGGCGGACTACGCCTTTAGCGCAGGCTCGAACACGGTTACGATTAATTTCACAAGCACAAGCGCGAGATATTGGAAGGTAAACGTGACGGCGAATACCGGAGCGACGGGCGGCCAGATTTCGGAGCTGGAGGTATATGGGCCTTCATCGACGCCTACACCATCGCCTACTGTTGCCCCGACGGCTGTTCCAACGGCTGCGCCAAATGCGGTATCGGCCTTTGTTCAAACCGCAGCCTCTAGCTACAACAGCCAATTCGGCATCCAGCTGGAATCCTCCAGCGAGGGTGGGCAAAATGTCGCTTACGTAGACAACGGCGACTATATCGCATTCAACAACGTCGATTTCGGCAGCGGCGCATCATCGGTTTCCCTGCGCGTAGCAAGCCAAACGAGCGGCGGCAATATTGAAATTCGGCTGGACAGCGCCACGGGAACGTTGGCGGGAACCTGCGCCGTAACGGGTACGGGCGGATGGCAGTCCTGGACGACGAAGAACTGCTCTGTAAATACGATAAGCGGAGTGCATCAGCTGTATTTGAAATTTACAGGCGGAACCGGAAATCTCTTTAATGTACATTGGTTCAAATTCACAGCACCTGCGACTGGCGGCGATGTGGTCGGCAAAATATTCGCAGGCTACCAAGGCTGGTTCACTGCTGGGGGCGATGGCTCGCCACTCAACAATTGGACGCATTGGTCCAAAAACAATAACAATCTGTCTCCCAATTCGAACGTAAACGTCGAGATGTATCCGGATATCAGCGAGTATACGAAGCTGTATCAGACAAATCTCGGCAATCTGGGCAATGGACAGCCTGCCAAGCTATTTTCCTCTTATGACCAGGAAACGGTCAACAAGCATTTCGAATGGATGCAGACGTACAACATAAGCGGCGCCGCACTGCAAAGATTCGGCGCGGACGCGAGCAGCGCTCCGAACACCTGGAGGCAGAACCGCGACAGCGTTGCCGTGAAGGTGAAGAACGCAGCGGAGTCGTACGGACGGAAATTTTATGTGATGTACGATATTACGGACCTAAGTCCGACCCAGTGGGTGAACAACGTCAAAACCGACTTCACGAACAATGTAGTGGGGACGATGAATTTGACTGCATCATCCGCATACGCGAAGCAAGATGGAAAGCCCGTCATATGCATATGGGGAATCGGGTTTACCGATCGTCCCGGTACAGCAGCCGAAGCGGCTGAGCTCATAGGATGGTTCAAAAACCAAGGTTATTACGTCATTGGCGGTGTTCCTACTCATTGGCGCAACGGGAATGAAGACTCGAAGCCTGGTTTCCTAGACGTATACAAATCACTGGATATGCTATCTCCGTGGTTTGTCGGCAGATTTAGCCAACTAGCAGGAGCGGATCATTACAAAACGAATCAATGGCAGCCGGATTTTGCTTTTACGCAGGCGAACGGCATTGTTTATCAGCCTGTCATCTGGCCTGGCTTTGCGTGGAAGAATATGAAAAACGGGCCGATCAACGAAATTCCTAGGCTGCACGGGGATTTCATGTGGCGCCAGGCTTATAATCTAAAAAGTCTAGGCGTCAATACGGGGTATATTGCGATGTTCGACGAATATGACGAAGCGACTGCCATTGCCAAAGCGGCGGCAAACAGCTCGATGATCCCGAACAACCAATATTTTCTTACCCTTGATGCCGACGGCGTTGCCGTATCGTCTGATTTCTATTTGCGCTTAACCGGCGATATTGCAAGGCTGTTCAGCAATGAAATACCGCTTACCGCGAATCACCCGACCAGCCACCAATAAACAGACTCTCGAGTTACATGAAAAGGCGTGCCTAACTAAGGCTGTTGCAATGCATTCAATTGCAGCAGCCTCTAGCAGGAACGCCTTTTTTTCAAATATATATGAACGTATCTGTTTCACACGATAAAGCATTCTCCTATTTCTACGAGAAGCGGATACCTTCCTCTTGCAGAGGATGGCGAAGCCGTTTCTTCTTGTATATACTAGTAAGAACTGACGGAGAGGGGCTATTACATGGGCACGATCAAGCATATCATCTTTGATTTTGACGGAACGCTGGCGGACACTTGGCCGGTTATGTATATGGCTGTTGCAGGCGTATTCCGCCGACATGACAGGCGCGAAATATCGATTGAGGATATTTATGCCGTGGCTGGGCCGACAGAGCTGCAAATTATCGAAACGCATCTTCGCAATCGCGAGCAGGTCAAGGCTGCAGTCAGCGAATTTTTGACGGATTACGAGCAGCATCACGATGAGCTGGTAGAACGCAGCTCGGCGATTGCGGAGCTGCTGCGCACACTGCGGGAAGCAGGCTTTGGCTTAGCCTTGTTTACTGGGAAGTCGCGGAGAACGCTTGACATTTCACTCGAAAAGCTGCGCTGGGAAACTGAATTCGACCATATCATTACCGGTGACGACGTCGAGAAGCGCAAGCCTTCCGCGGAAGGCATTCATCGTATACTGGACAAGCTCGGCTGGTCGCGTGAACATACCATATTCGTTGGCGACAGCAATGATGATATGCTGGCTGGCCAAGAAGCAGGCATGCGTACCTTCGCAGCGCAGTGGATGTCGATTGTGCAGGACAAGCATTACCTTGTCGAACCGGAGCGCATATTCAGTGACATTGGCGCATTTCAGGCATTTGTTTTGTCACAAGCTCAATAATTGCAGTTCAGCTTTAGTTGTTCGAGGGTCATGATATGGACAATGAATCATTCCGCTTAAATCGGATTAACCGCCAATCATATTCCTAACAACAAATGGCCAAAGAAGCGTTCCTTCGCGAGGGAACGCTTCTTTGGCGTATATAAAGCACGCAGAGGGGGACAATCGTAAGAGGATAATAGGCATAGAAGGAGAAGCGAGCATGGATTCATTCATACAGGAAATAAGAGATTCACTTGGCGACAATGACGATTTTTTTTTCCAGCAGGAGAAGATCGGCAGAGCCAGCGTCATCTTAATGGGTTTCATTTCGCTTATTGATTTGACTAGAACGAAAGAAGCGCTTCACGCTAATATGGACAATTGGAAACCGGATCGAGACGATGCTTCATCCATGATGGAGGCTATCGGAGAAGTTAGGGAAATGGATCTGAGCGAAGCGATCACGATGTTCATGGACGGTAAATTAATTGTCTTTTTTGAGAGTGAGCGCATATTGGTTTTGGCAGAAGCCTATCCGAGCCTGCTGAATCGCGCGGTGGAATCGCCTACGAACGAGAACGTGCTTCAAGGGGCAATTAGCTCGTTTATCGAGGATATCGACACCAATATCGGTATGGTTAGGAAACAAATCGTTTCTCGACATGTCAAGGTGAGAAGCTTCTTGGCAGGCTCTTTGTGCCATAAAAAGCTGTCCCTCGTTTATGATGAGAGCCATGCGGATTCCAAGCTGGTGGCGAAAGTCATTAAACAAATCGAAAGCAGCAGCGACAAAGAAATCAATAATTTGCAAAACTTAACGAAAGCACTCGGACTATCCGCATGGTCATCCGTTCCCAAATTCAACACGACCGAATTGCCGGAAGAGGTTGCAGGCGCCTTGATCAAGGGCAGGGTCATCCTGTTTATTGACCGCATGCCGTTCGGTCTTATATTGCCTAACCTGATCTGGGATATGTTCTCGCTGGAAAATGACCGTAATTACCCGCTCCCTCTCATGATCGTTATCCGGCTTCTCCGCGTAGTCGGGGTGCTTACGACGCTGATTGCACCGGGACTCTATGTTGCGCTCGTAGCGGTAAATCCGGAGGTGCTTCGGATCGAGCTGGCGTTAACGATTGCGCAAAGCCGTGAAGGCGTGCCTTATCCGGCTATCGTGGAGATGATATTCATGCTTATCATCCTGGAGCTTATTATCGAAGCGAGCACGAGATTGCCCAAAAGCATCGGACCGACCATCACCATGGTCGGAGGCATTATTCTCGGCCAAGCGGTCGTAACGGCCAAGCTGGTCAGCAATTTGTTGATTATAATTTTGGCGGCTACGACGATATCGAACTCGACAGTGGTCGGTTTTCAGAACTCGTTGGCCATTCGCTTATTTAAATATGTAATCGTCATTATGTCCGCGATGTATGGAGTGCTGGGCTTGCTCGCGGGGCTGGTGCTGATATGCGCTTATCTATCAAGTTTGAGCACCTTCGGTATTTCCTATTTGAATATAAGCATGAATAAGGGTGAATCGGGAAATGGATAAAAGCTTGCATGTCGTTTTGATGTATGGTTTGACTCAGCTTGGGTTTATCTTTTTCTTCTACTCCGGAGATATCATTTCCAGTACGACTGAGGGACATTGGTTAGCCATCGTTATAGGTCTCGTGCTCAACTTGGTTATGGTTTGGCTCTATATGAAAGGGCTTGGTTATTTCCCGAAGCAAGACATTATAAGCATTTATAGTGCGGTAGGAAAGTGGGCGGCCGTATTATTTCTTCTGCCGCTTGTCTTCTTCCTTTTCATTACCAATATCATCACGATTCGGGCTTTCTCGGAGGTGATTACGCTCGTCTTTCTTGCCAACACGCCTTTATGGGCGATTATGGCGCTTATCATCACGCTTTCAGGTTATATTGCGCTTAATGGCGTCGAGTCCATCTTTCGAACGGGCGTTTTACTTGCTATATTGTTTCTGCCAGTCATTTTGTTCACGATCTGCATCTCGTTTCAAAACGTGGACTTCCGCTATTTCTTCCCGGTCATGGACGAAAAGTTTTCTTTTCTGGCCAGGCCTCCCTATTGGCATAGCTTCGCCGCATTCGCTGGGAGCTTCCTGTTTCTCGGCTTCATACAGCCTTATGTAGCTTACCGTCCCAAATATGTATTAATGACGGTAGCCGCGCTAGTCCCTTTTTATTTCATTGCGGTGTACGTCCCGCTCTTTACGTTCGGGCAAGCAACAGCCTCGACATTTAAATTTCCCTTTATTGTGCTCATGAGCACGATACATATCAACTGGCTGATGTTTGACCGGATTACGATGTTTTTGCTCCTTTGCTTAGTCACCTTCACGATGCTGTTTATTTCGATGGTGCTATGGAAGCTCAGCCAGGTTCTGCATCGCTGCTTGCCAAAGGTAAAGCCTAGTTATTTCGTCATTGCGATTGCCGCTGCTAATTTCATAGGCTGCCTGTTTATTACAAACTGGGATGAGATTCAATCGCTTGTGATGTGGAACACGATGCTGCGATTTTTTGTGATGGTTGGCATTCCATGCTCCATTTGGCTGCTCGGAATTCGTGCTAAAAGGATGATTAAAGATGAGGGCGCTTAAGCTGCTGGCCGCTGCGATGATGGTTATTACTCTCAGCGGGTGCTGGGACAATATCGATATTAACCACCGCGTATTGCCAGTCGTGATGGGCGTATCCAAGCATGACGGCGAATACTTAATTTATTTGCAAATTCCCGAACCGATGCAGAACACGACGCAGATCAAAATCGTGAAGGGAAAAGGCAGCACGATTAATCATGCCGTGGATGATATTAGCGCCAATCTGGAGGATCGTGTCGATTTGCTCCATGTCAAAGTCATCGTGCTGGATAAAAAATATGCAGAAGCAGGCTTAGAGGATACTATTTCCGACTTTATGAGAGGCAGAGATGTTTCCCCCAAGACACTTGTGACGATCTGCGATGAGGATATGGACCATTTTTTTTCTTTGGTCAAAAAGAAAATGGGTCCCAAAGGGACAACATTGTATGATTTTTTTGAAAAAAACGCAGGCTGGAACCCGCAAATTGCGCTAACGAGGGTTTGGGAGGTTTACCGCAGCATTCACTCGTATACGCGCGACGTAGCGGTTCCGATCATACGATCTGGAGATACCACAGTCGTTCAGCACATCGGCTCCGCCGTTATTAGAAAAGGCAAAATGGTCAGTCAGATTAATTCGGAGGAGACGCTGCTCTTTAACGCTTTTCAACGCGAGAGTACACAAGGGAAAATAGAAGTCATGCATCACGCCAGTGTCCTTGTGATCGGCAATTCGCTTGAGGTGCATAGTCAAATGGATGGCCAGACTCCGATCCTCAGATGCAAGCTCAAGCTAAAGGTCGTTATATTGGAAACGAAGGAGCATCCTACAAGCGACATGATCATGAAAGAGCTTAACGAAGGACTAACTCATCAGTTCAATCATATGTTTGCTAGGCTTCAAGGCAGCGGAGCGGATATTCTAGGGACAGGGCAATACTTCCGCAGCAAAATTCCACGATCAGAGCTGAAGGATTGGCGTACGGCGTTTTATCCCAAGCTGAAGCTTGACCTGCAAGTGCAGACAATTATTGAGAATACGGGATTTCTCGAGCTAAGCTGATGCGGGATGCCTGTCATTTGCCGTTCAGTCTGGCCGAGCTGTCCGTAAGCTGCCCAGCTTTGCGCTTTGTGAATGTTTTCCTCCAGCTTGCGGATAGTGCGGAATTTGCAAGCAGTTGATCAATGCCTTCGTTATTTTGCTTGTCCATGTGCATGATGCGGTTCGCGAATGATACCGTTAGGGAAGCGTCTGGATGGCGTTCGATTAAGGTAAGCTCTGCTTGATTCGGTACGAAGCCTTCTTGAAGCACGCGGAAATAATAACCGGTGAAACCTGTCGTTTGAACCAAAAGCGGGAGAGTGGGCATATTAAATTTAATGGAAAGCTTGAAGCAGGGCTGCCTAGGCTGGCTCACTTGGACGATCGCATCGCCTAATCGGAAAATGTCTCCTATGCATAATTGGGATTCAAGCATGCCCTTTGTTGTGAGATTCTCGCCAAAAGCTCCTGGGCTCAGCTGGGCTCCGAGCTCGCTCTCCCAATATGCATAATGCTCGATGGGATATACGCAGACTGCTTTGTCCGTACCGCCATGATGCTCCAAATCCGCTTGTCCGTCCCCCTCGAAGTTCAGCTTTGATAAAAAGGCATGGTGAAGGACGGGGTGTTTGTAGATGGCTGTCCGGACATCTTTATTTTTATGCTCCACGACAATAGGTTGGCCTACATTTAACGATAGAATGGCAGCTGTATCGGCGAGCGTTGATTGCATCGAATTCCCTCCTGCGATAACGTTATAGGTTGATTTTTTCTCTCGAACATAGTATCGTTCATGTCAAAATCGAGATGCCAGATCTTAATAACAATCGGGAGCTGACGAGAGACGTGGACTTGAAGCAATTAGAATATTTCATGGGCGTATGCAAGGAATTGCATTTCACAAGAGCCGCAGAGAAGCTGGGAATCTCGCAGCCTTCACTGAGCCAGCAAATTCGCATTCTTGAGCATGAAATGGGGTTGCCCTTATTTGATCGGATCGGCAAAAAAACAGTCATTACCGAAGCCGGCCATATCCTTCTGAAGCACTGCTATAATCTGTTCCATGAGCTCGATCAGGCACGTTTGGCAATCGGTGAGCTTCAAGGATTGAAAAGAGGATTGTTGAAAATCGGCGCGCTGCATTCCGTCATGAACCGCTTGCTGCCGCCTGCCATTATGGCTTTCCACCGCAGCTATCCGCAGGTCGAACTCGTGCTCTCTGGTCTTCGTCATGGAGAAATTATCGACAAGCTGCTGCATAATGAGCTGGATTTGGGCATCATTTATTATCCGGTATCCCATGAAGAACTGCAAATGACCTATCTGTACGAAGAGAGGCTCGCCCTTGTCGTTCCCAAAGCACATGCGCTGGCAAGCTTGCGGGAAGCGAAGCTGGAGGATCTTGCCGACATTCCGATGGTGTCTCTGCAGCAAGCCTATTATCTTAGGCAGTACCTGGACCAGCTATTCAGGCAAAATCATATGGTAACTCGAATCGTCATGGAGCTGAACACGTTTGACAGCTTGATCAGCATGGTGAGCGAAGGGGCGGGAGCGGCTATTCTGCCCTCCTCCTATTTGAACCAGCTGAACCAAAACGCTATCCGAACGATTCCCCTCGCGGAGCCGTCAATGACGGTAAAGATCGGAATTGCTCACCGGCGCAACAAATATTTATGCACAGCGAGCAAGGTGTTTATGGAACAGATCTCATCTACAGCGATCGCAGCGATATAAACAGTGGCAGCCAAGGACGTTATCGGTCCGAGGCTGCCGTTTATATGTTAAGCAAGCTATGCAGCTAAAAGATGGTCATCAGGCTCGCCTATGCTGCGATTAGCCTTTTTTAACGTCCTCCATGCTAGCACCGAAGTTGATATGGTATACGATGCCATCAATGACGACTGCGGGCACGGATTTAACGCCTGCTACCTCCGCTTCGCGGATGCGATCCGGCTGCGTGCCTAGATGAACGATTTCAGGCTGAACTTTATTCACATCCAAGTAGCTGAGAAAGGTTTGCTCGGCTTCGATGCAAACGGGACATCCTGCGTGATAAAAAGTTGCTTTTGACATAATAGAACCTCTCCTTTTGTTTGTGTGTATGTTGTTGCAGCGCTGCTACATGTCTGATTATATAGCGATGCAAAAGCGACAACAATTCCTAATATCGTATGATAACGATAGGCTGAGCCTATCATTCGCAAGGAGAGGGAGAAGGCGAAGCTGACTTTGTAACGTAATGGCTAATAATAGGACAGAAAGTTTAAGGATGCCTCATTTGGAACGCTTCATCATTCGCTTACACTATACGTGATACAAAAAAGGGATGGTGAGGGCATGGCGAAAATAACGGGAATTTCCTGCATACGCACGCGTAAAAACGGCACTTGGACGATCGTGAAGGTTCAGACGGACCAAGACGGACTATATGGGATCGGATCAGCTTCCGATGTTTACAATCCCGAGGCCGTGGTACAGGTTATCGAGCAATTGCTGGCGCCGCTGCTGATCGGCAAGGACGCAGCTAATATTGAGGATTTATGGCAGACGATGTATATGAGCGGCTATTGGAGGAACGGTGCGATTCTGCATACTGCAATCGGCGGCATCGATATGGCTTTATGGGATATTAAAGGCAAGGAAGCGGGATTGCCGATCTATCAGCTGCTGGGGGGAGCCAGCCGTGCTGCTGTTGCCTGTTACGGGCATGCTGGAGGTTCGGATATCAGCGAGCTGAAGGAAGATGTGCAGCGGTATATGGAGGAAGGTTATTCGGTTATTCGCGTTCAAATGGGCGGCTACGGGGGAGGCGGCTTCATTGGCGCTGACAAAGCGAATCTTCCCGAGCGTCCATGGACGAGTGGCCCTGTCTTTGACGAGCATGCGTATTTGAATGCCATTCCGGCTATGTTCGAGCAGCTTCGGGTAACATTCGGGATGGGCATCCAATTCACGCATGACGTGCATGAGCATCTCTCTCCGATTCATGCCATTCAGCTGGCAAAGCGCGTCGAGCCGTATGGCTTGTTTTTTCTGGAGGACGCGCTGGCTCCCGAGCAGATCGGCTGGTACCGGCAGTTGCGTCAGCAAAGCGCGACGCCGCAGGCGGTAGGCGAGCTGTTCGTTAATCCGCAGGAGTGGACAGAGCTAGTTAAGGAGCGGCTCATTGACTTCATCCGAGTCCGCGTCTCCAAGGCTGGCGGCATCAGTGCGTGCCGTAAGATTGCTGCGCTATGCGAAGCTTTTGGCGTACGGACAGCCTGGCAGGAAGGCGGGGAGAACGATCCGGTCAATCAAGCAGCCGCCGTGCATTTGGATATGGCGATCTGGAATTTCGGAATCCAAGAGGTCAACCACTTCAAGCCGGAGGAGCTGGATGCCTTCGAAGGGCATGTCGTAAGGAAAGGCGGTTACTTGTATCCTTCCAACAAGCCGGGACTTGGCATAGAGCTGGATGAGCTGAAAGCACGGCTGCTCGTCGGCGAAGACTGGAACCGGTCAGCCTATCATAATCCTTATCATCTAGACCGCAAGGCGGACGGCACTTTGGTACGTCCGTAACTATAAGCGACATACGGAGGGGTTATTCAGCATGAAGACGATTGCAGTAACGGGTGGAAGCGGAAAGCTTGGGTTCGCGGTTATTCAATCGCTGCAGCAGCAGGGCTATCAGGTTGTGTCTTTGGACAACCAGCGATCGAATGAGCTGCGCTGCAAGCAGGTAAAGGTAGAGATGAGCGATTTCGGGCAGGTCGTGGCTGCGCTTCATGGTGCGGATGCCATCATTCATTTGGCGGCTATTCCCGCGCCGCTCTTTCACACTACCCCGTATATCTTCGCGAACAATACGATTGCGGGCTATCATATTTTGGAAGCGGCTTCGATTCTCGGCATTCGCAAGGTCGTCATGGGCTCAAGCGAATCCTCCTATGGCTTTGCTTGGGCTCCGCAGCCCTTCGATCCCGATTATTTGCCGCTCGATGAGGAACACCCCCAGCAGCCGCAGGAATGCTACGGTTTATCCAAGGTAGTGAACGAGCTGACCGCTGAGATGTTCGACCGCAGAAACGGGCTGCAGACGATCTCGCTTCGCTTCTCCATGATAACGAAGCCTGACGATTACAAGCATCTTTCGGTCAGGAAGCCGGAAGCGTTTAAAAATATTATGTGGAGCTATATCGATATACGTGATGCTGTAAGCGCATGTATCGCGGCATTGCAAGTCGAGGACCGCGGGGCGATCAGCCTCAATATTACGAGCAGCGATACGCTTAGCGACTGGGAAACTTTGCGGCTGCTAGAGAAATTTTATCCAGAGGTTGCGGATCTTCGCAGCTCCTTTGAGGGGCGGACCGCCATTGTGAGCAATCGATTGGCGCAGGACGTGCTCGGCTGGCGTCCCAAGCATTCTTGGGCAGATACCGCAGAACCAAGTCAGCAGGTTTAGAAGCAATAGGAGGAGATGGCAAGCAAGACTGCCTTTTCCTCTTTTTTTGTGCTTGGAGGAGCAACGTGGTCGTGATCGTTATTTATGATAGGTTGCAAATGCAAATCAAGCTAATACGTAAGCGCTTACTTAAAACGGGCGCAAGATCATGACAATTAACCTTTACAGGCTAAATTTTGACTGTAAAAGAAAATATCGCCTCATATTTGCCGCAAGCGCGATGCGTTAACATTAGTGGTAGCAAGAGGAAGAAAAAAGTAACGAGAGGTGAGTGTGGGTGGGAAGCATTACGTTCAGCCATGTCTACAAGCACTATAAAGGGGAGTCGCGTCCGGCGGTCAACGATTTCCACCTTTCGATTGAGGAAGGAGAGTTTCTGGTGCTCGTCGGTCCGTCCGGCTGCGGCAAATCGACAACACTAAGAATGCTCGCGGGCCTAGAGGAAATAACCGAAGGCGACTTGTACATTGATGAGAAGTTCGTGAATTACGTCTCGCCTAAAGATCGGGACATTGCGATGGTATTTCAGAATTATGCCCTTTATCCCAATCTGACCGTATACGAGAATATCGCGCTCGGGCTTAAGCTCCGCAAAACGGCGAAGCATGAAATCGAGCTGCGAGTAAATCGCGTCGCCAAAATATTAGAGATTTCCCATCTGCTGGAGCGCAAGCCAAGCCAGCTGTCAGGCGGGCAAAAGCAGCGCGTGGCGCTTGGACGCGCCATTGCCAGGGAACCGCAGGTGTTTCTCATGGATGAGCCGCTGTCCAACCTCGATGCCAAGCTGCGCGCCCAAACCCGTGCAGAGATTATCAAGCTTCAAAGCGACCTGAAGCGGACGATGGTTTACGTGACGCATGACCAGGTGGAAGCGATGACGATGGGGACGCGGATTGTCGTCATGAAGGACGGCGTCATCCAGCAGGTTGCACCGCCGCGCCAGCTCTACGATGAGCCCGCCAACCTGTTTGTAGCCGGATTTATCGGCTCCCCGCAAATGAATTTTTTGGAAGGCAGTCTCGTGCGGGAGGAAGGAAGCTATTATTTCCTGAACAAACGGCTGAAGCTGCTTGTTCCTGAACGGTATTATCGACATTTCACAGCAAAGCCGGGCTCGCTTCGCAATTGCGTGATGGGCGTACGCCCGGAGCATGTGCAGCTGAAGCGCGAGGAGCAGGGAATGCAGGAAGATGCGTTCTCGCGCTGCTTGGTCGAGATGACAGAAGTAACAGGCGCAGACTCCTATGTGTATGTCAAGGTTGGCGAGAAGACCGTGATCGGGAGAACGGAGCCCGAGACCGTGTATGAGAAGGAAGAAAAGCTGGTCATCGGCTTCAACATGAACAAGGTTCACTTTTTCGATGAGGAAACCGGAGTATCGTTGGCTGCTGGAGGAACGGAAGCATGAAGAGGATGAGGATGCTGAGCACCTTGCTTCGTTTGACTCTGGCTCTAGCGCTCTTATTCGCAGGCTTGCGCTGGATAACGGCAGGCGAGCCGGTCCTGCATGCAACCTCCGTCAGCACGGAGAAGCTGTTATCCTTCGAGAGCAAGCCGGAGGAGCTGCCTTACGCGAAGCTGATGCTGGAGCAGCCGGATGCAGCAGCGGTCGATGAAGCCTTGGAACCGATTGCGATCGAAGCGGCGGAGTTTGCAGCGGCGGCGGACGAGGCGGTTCTCCATAAGGATGCCGAGGAGCAGGGAGCTATCCGATGGGAGAATGAGCAGGGCTGGATCGAATGGGCTTTCCAGGCGCCTAAGTCCGGCTGGTATGAGCTGCATTTCGATTACAAGCCGCTTGCGGGAGGGAATGCCTCCGTCGTACGCGGCGTCCAGATTGACGGGCAATATCCGTTCGTCGAATCTGGTCGCATCGAGCTGGAACGGCTGTGGAAGGATTCGAAATTCCCGTATGACCGCAATGAAATCGGCCAGCAAATTAGACCGCCTCAGCAAGAGCTGGAAGGGTGGAGCATGAAGGCGGCAAGCGTACTATCCGCGTCATCGGAGCCGCTGCTCTATCGCCTGGAGCAGGGCGAGCATCGCTTGCGGCTGGTTGGCGTGAGAGAGCCGGTTGCCCTACGAGCGATCACTTTCAAGCCGAAGGAAGGCATACCGGATTACGAAACCTACAAGCGCTTACATCCAAACGAAGAAACGCAGGCAGCGGGTACAGGGCAAGCAGGCTGGTCCAGCGTTATTGAAGCGGAGCAGTTCAAGCAGAAGTCTAGCTTGGCCATCCAGACGGATTTTTGGTCGGAGCCGTACATTTCGCCTGACCCAAAGGGACGGATTACCTATAACGTGCTTGGCGGGCAAAGATGGCGGCTGCCGGGAGAATGGGTCGAATGGGAGCTCAATGTGCCAGGCGACGGCTGGTATGAATTGGACCTCAAAACGTTCCAAAACTATCGAAACGGCTTCGAGGCATACCGGACGATCTCGATCGACGGAAAAACACCTTTCAAAGAGCTGCTTCATTACGGCATTCCGACAGAAAAAGAATTCGTAATCGGAACGCTTGCGAGCGAGGAAGGGACGCCATTTCGCTTTTATCTCGAAAAGGGATCGCACACGCTTCGCATGACAGTCGATTCCTCGATGGTCCAGCCGGTCTATCTGGCGCTGAAGGAGACGCTGGGCCAGCTTGCCGCATTCGACCGCCATATCCGGCTGTTGACGGGCAATTACAGCAAATCGGGCTTTGATGCCAATACCGATTCAACGCGGACATGGGATATGCGCAGGCTTGAACCGGATGTCGAACAGAAGATGACAGGCATTGTGACCCAGCTCACCGATATCCGCAATTATATAAACGGATTGAACAAAAAGGATTCCGATTTGGCGGAAGCGATTAAGGGCTCCGTCGCCATCCTTGAGGAAATGCTCGAGGATGTCAACGAAATTCCGAACAAAATCAATGACTTCTCTACGATTCAGAATAATATCGGAACTTGGATGGCGACGCTGACGCAGCAGCCGCTGCTGCTGGATTACATCGTTGTGCGTACGCCGGAAGCGGAGACGGGCCTTAAGACGGCAAGCACGCTGTCCCGCATCCCTTATTCGATTGCCGATTTCGGACGCTCCTTCTACATGGATTACGATACACGCAAGCATAACCGCAAAGAGGCGCTCACCATTTGGGTGCAGCGCGGTCGCGATTACGTGGAGCTGCTGCGCGAGATGGTCGATCAGGACTTCACGCCGCGAACGGGGATTGAAGTCAATATTAACCTGATGACGAATCCCAATATGCTCATACTCGGCAATGCAGCCGGGGATGTGCCGGATCTTGCACTTGGCGTGGGTGAATCGACGCCAGCCGACTTTGCCATGAGGGATGCCGCGCAGGAGCTATCCGGATTTCCCGGTTTCGAAGCAGTGTTTGATCGGTTTATTCCTGGAGTAAGCCGCTCGCTTAGCTATGACGGAGGCATATATGGTCTGCCGGAAGTGCAAAACTTCCAAATGCTTTTTTATCGGACCGATATATTGGAGGGCCTGCATTTAAAGGCGCCGGATACGTGGGAGGATGTATTCGACATCTTGCCGACGCTTCAGGAAAACGGAATGACCATGAACTATCCGAAAAGCGACTACTCCACTCTATATTTCCAGAACGGGGCAGAGGCTTATACGCCGGATGGACTCAAGGGAACGCTTTCCAGCGATGCCGGACAGCAGGCGTTCAACCGCTGGACCGAGCTTTACCGCAAATATAATCTGCCCATCGATATTCCGGCGTTTTTCCAGCATTTCCGCGACGGCGATATCCCGATCGGCATCTCGGACTTCAATACGTACGTGCAGCTGCTCGTTGCAGCTCCGGAAATTACGGGGCATTGGAAGATCGCGCCGCTTCCGGGCATGAAGCAGAGCGACGGCGAAGTGGCGCGCTGGTCGCCGCAGGGCATCTCCGCAGCGATGATGATGAAGAAAAGCGAACGGAAGGACGATGCATGGGCCTTCCTTGAGTGGTGGACATCCGAGAATGTACAGTCCCAATATGCGAAGGACATCGAATCGTTTTATGGCATCGAGTTCCGATGGAACACGGCCAATACCGATGCGATGAGAGCGCTAACCTGGCCGAGCGAGGACTTGGCAGCGCTTCAGGAGCAGGCAAGGTGGGCGAAAAACATGCCTTACGTACCCGGCTATTACTTCCTGACGCGCGAGATGGAATTTGCATGGAACCGAACCGTAATGGAGGGAATTCCGGCGCAGGAATCTCTGGAGCAGGCGCAGCTGTCGCTGCAGCGGGAAATGGACCGGAGGCAGGGCAACTTCGGCATTAAGGCCGGCGATGATCTTCATATCCCGCAAATTACGAAACCTTACGAATGGGAGGAACCGCAGAAATGAATACGCAGCTTGCTCCCAGCCTAGAGAGGCCGAAGTCAAAAGCGACGGCGATACGGGCCAAATGGAATCGGTTCTGGCGTGAGATGCGGCGCGATGCCTTTGTTTATTTGTTTCTTGCGCCGTTCCTCATTTGTTTCCTGCTCTTCATCGTCATTCCGGTCATTATGGCAGCGACGCTCGGCTTTACGTCTTATGACGGATTCGGCTCGCTGCACTTTATCGGGCTAGCCAATTATATCAGCTTGTTCACGCAGGATATCATTTTCCTGACGAAGGCCATTCCGAATACGTTTCTGTTCGCGCTGATCGTTGGACCCGGCGGCTATATTCTGGCTTTTGTGTTCGCATGGCTCATTCACCAGCTGCCGATCCGCATTCGCGATTACTACACGCTTGCCTTCTATGCCCCTTCGATGGCGGGAGGAGTTGCTTTGTCGGTCGTCTGGATCGCTGCCTTCAGCGGCGACCGCGTCGGTTATTTCAACAACTTCCTGCTCGGAATGGGCTGGATCGACAGCCCGGTCATTTGGCTGCAGGACCCGAAATATTTGCTCAACATTATGATCATTGTGTCGCTATGGGTAAGCTTCAGCGTCGGCTTTCTCGCCATGCTGGCCGGACTTCAGACGGTGAACCGCGAGCTGTATGAGGCAGGGCGAATCGATGGCATTTCCAGCAGGCTGCAGGAAGTGTTCTACATTACGATCCCGTCGATGAAGCCGCAGATGCTGTTCAGCGCCGTTATGTCAATCGTCGGCACGCTGAAGGCAGGAGGCATTTCCACCCAGCTTACGGGGATGGCGATTACGCCCTCTTACTCTGGGCATTTGATCATCAACCATATCGATGATTACGCTTTTATCCGTTTCGAGCTCGGTTATGCATCCGCGGTCTCGGTTATGCTGCTTATCTTCAGCTATTTCGCCATGAGATTCGCTTACCGGCTGTTCGGATCAAAGGAGGAGCTGTAAACGATGCTTCGGAAATTTCGCAACATAACGCCGTTTCAAGTCATACTCGTGACCGTATTTACCGCGCTTGCCGCATTCATGTCACTGCCGATCGTCTTCATACTCAACCATGCGTTCAAGCCGCAAAATGAGCTGTTCCTGTTCCCGCCGCAGTTTCTCGTTCAGAATCCGACGATGCGCAATTTCGAATCGCTCATTCTCCATGCGTCGAATGCCACGGTTCCGTTCACGCGGTATTTGTTCAACAGTCTTATCGTTGCGGGGCTAACGCTTGGCGCTGTCATTATCGTGAGCACGATGGCGGGGTACGTGCTAGCCAAATATCAGTTCCATTTCAAACAGCTGATCCTTGCGCTCATTACTTTATCCTTGATGTTCGCACCGGAGACGGTCGGTATACCGCGGTATTTGATCATAAGCGGGCTAGGCATTAACAATACGTATTTCGGCCATATCCTGCCCGCACTGGCTTCACCGATCGCGGTGTTCATGCTGGTCGGCTTTATATCCCAAATTCCAGGCGAGCTGCTGGAGGCAGCGAAGATTGATGGCGCAAGCCATTTCGGCATATTCGCAAAAATCGTATTGCCGTTGTCCACGCCAGCCATAGCGACGATCTCCATTTTCACTTTTCAAGGCGTGTGGGGCGACGTGGAAACCTCCACGCTGTTCATGCAGGAGGAAACGATGAGGACGCTGGCCTTCTATGTCAACAGCTTGCTGAGCGGGCTTCAAAACAGCGTATCAGGCCAGAATGTTGCCGCAGCCGCTGGACTGCTCATGTTCGTGCCCAACCTTATTATATTCCTGCTCTTCCAGCGAAGAGTGCTCGAGACGATGGTTCATTCCGGCATCAAGTAATTCCATTAAGCAAAGGAAGTCGTAACGATGAAGAGATTTCTACTATTCCTGCTTCTTGCGGCGACCTGCATGCTTGCCGCGCCGGAAGCGATTTATGCGGAGCTCCCGTACCGGACCTCCTACTATGACAGCAATCAAGCGGCTTGGTTGCGCATTCAGCCGGTATATGCGCCGGCGGAGACGAAGGGTCCGCGGTTCTCTGAGCCGGTTGACCTGCAAGTAGGAGCGGATGACAAGGTTTATGTGGCGGACAAAGGCGCGAACAAGATCGCCGTGCTGAGTCCGGAAGGCGAGCTGCTGCTCTCCATCGGCGCTGAAGAGGGAGAGAGCATGCTTAGCGCGCCTGAAGGCCTATTCGTAACACCGGAAGGCCTTATCTACGTAGCGGACTCGGGGAACCAGCGCATTGCCGTATTCGGCGCAGACGGCAAGTTCGTTCGCGACTACAAGAAGCCTGCGTCGACGTTTCTGGAGCAGGAGCATTTCGTACCCGTCAAGCTGGTCGTTGACCGCCGCGGAGTCATGTATATCAGCTTGAATTCCTCCTATCAGGGCTTATTGCGGATGAATGGCGAAGGTGAATTTATGGGCTATTTTGGCGCTAATAAGGCTCAGCAAACGGTGTTGAACTGGCTGAAGAAGCTCATTCTTAACAAAGAACAGCTCGCCAAAGAGCTTGCCAGCCTTCCTCGGCCCATTTCGAATGTCGCACTGGATTCAGACGGATTCATCTTCACGGCTACGGCGGCAGGCTTCGGGCAAGGCGCTATCCGCAAGCTGAATGCAGGAGGCGTTGACGCTTTTAAGAACAAAACGCTCGTTAATGGGCATGGCATCGTTGACGTCGCTAGCGATTCGAACGGTTTCTTGTACAACGTGGATATGGACTCAGGCCGCGTGAACATTTATGACCAGAATGCGGAAGCGCTGTTCGCCTTCGGTTTCATCGACAATGAAACGCAGCAATACGGCGTACTTGGATATCCGACGAGCATTGGCGTAGATTCCAAGTTTGGCGTATGGATATCCGACAGCCGTACGGGAACCATCCATAAATTTGTTCGGACCGAGTTCGGGAGCGACGTGATGCAGGCACTCACGCTGTATTTGGCAGGCAAATACGAACAAAGCGAGCCTTATTGGGACCGCGTCTACGCCCGCAACGATATGTACAATGGAGTCTTTCAAGGGCTTGGCAAGGTCTATCTGCATGATAACAATCATGAGGCTGCTTTGTCTTTCCTAAAGACGGCATTCGATACGAAAGGCTACTCCAAGGCTTTCTGGGAAATTCGGCTGGATTATTTGCAAAAGCACTTGATTGGGCTGGCAGCGGCTATCGCTGCGGTTCTGCTCTTGTTGAAGTATGGCGTTAAGGCTATCCGCAAACAGTTCAAGCGGCGTCCCTTGCCTGAATCATGGCAGCGACCGCTTGCCGACATTCGGAACTTATGGTTCGTCATGCTCCATCCCTATCAAGGCTTCTACAAGCTGAAGGAAGCTAAAGTATCTGCTTGGATCATTGCCTTCATTCTTGCGGCCGTAATTGCTGTGAAGGTCGGAACGATTTATCTTACGGGCTTTCTCTTCCATCCCGTAGAGCTGTCGCAAATCAATATATGGGGAAGCCTTGGCTTGTTCGTGGTTCCTTGGCTGACCTGGATTATTGCCAATTATCTGGTTTGCAGCGTGAAGGACGGGGAAGGGAAATTCAGGGAGGTTATCCAAGGCAGCACGTATGCGCTCGCACCTTATCTGTTCTTCTCCATTCCGGCATTGATCCTATCCAATTTGGTCACGCTTGACGAGCGGGTTATCGTTGATTCGCTGAATACGGTCATGTTTCTATGGATGGGCGTCATGCTGATCGTGATGACGCAGGTTATCCATAACTTCGACTTTTTGGAGACGCTCAAAAATATCGCGATTACCGTATTCACAATCGGCACGATATGGCTGTTTGCTTTCCTCGTGTTTGGCCTGTCTTACAATTTATACGATTTCTTCTATCAGCTTTACAAGGAGGTGACCTTCTATGGTTGAGCTCATCAAGCGCACTTCCCTTCGGGTAAAGCTTGCCGCAACGGTGTTTCTTTTACTTCTTATCGTAACGGTTATCGTCCTTTTTCAGAGCAACGAGCTGTCGCCTGCCAAGGCACTGGAGCTTGCTGGAATCGAGGAGCCTTCAGCCACGTTATCTCCGCTCTATGAGGGGGAAGCCTGGAAGCCGGAGCCGGAAACGGACGGCTTCGCTGAAGCGCTGGAAAACGATGATTTCGCGCTTTATATCCATCCTGCCAGCACGCAGATTGCTTTGGTAGACAAACGGAGCGGGTATAGATGGAGCAGCAATCCTGCCGAGGAGCAGCTTAACGGTGAAACGGTTAAGGGGGTATTGCTGGCCAATCTGAAATCGCCGTTCGTGCTCACCTACGTTAGGACGCAGGGGAAGGACCAGACGATTCGCGAGGTGCTTAACGCCGGCGATCCCAAGGTTCAAACGACGCTGATCAGAAACGAAAACGGGCTGCAGGTCTCTTACCTGTTCACGGAAAAGCAGCTTGGCTTTACGATTCAATACGAGCTTACGCCGCAGGGGCTGAAAGCTCGTATTCCAAGCGAGGGCATTAAGGAAGAAGGGGAATATTCGGTCTTTACGGTTGACTTGCTCCCGTATTTCGGTGCAGCAACCACAGAGGAAGAGGGTTATATCTTCGTGCCGGACGGCCCAGGCGGGCTGATTCGCTTCGATAGTGAGCGTGCCGGGGTATCCAGAGGTTATATCCATCAAGTATACGGCCTTGAATTGACCAATTCCGGAAATTGGAGCCGTTCGGGGGAGAGACGGGAGAACATCGCGTATCCCGTGTTCGGCATGAAGCGGGGCAGCAATGCCTTTATGGCCGTGCTGACTAAGGGAGGCGATTCCGCGAACATCGCCGCGATGCCGCCCGGACTTAAATCGGGGCTATACAACGTGTACACCAATCAGATCTACCGCGAGGAGTATTTGTACCGGATGAGCAGGCTCGCGGCGCCGCTCAAAGCGGTGCAAAAGCAGCGCCTGCAAACGGACAGGGAAATCGAATATCGATTCCTGAACGGCGAGGATGCCGATTATGTGGGCATGGCGACAGCCTATCGCGACTATTTGACGGAAACAGGCAAGCTGAAGGAAAAGCTGAAGCCAGTGGAGCATACGCCGCTCTACCTGAAAATTATGGGAGGCAGCTATACCGAAGCTTTTAGCAAAATCAAGTATATGACGGCAACGACCTTCGCGCAGGCGGCCCGCATCGTCAACGGTCTTCGCGAGGAAGGCGTCGCTAATATGAAGGTCGTCTACTACGGCTGGCAAAACCAAGGGGAATACGATTTGTATGACCGTTTTCCGATCGAGGAATCACTTGGCGGCGAAGCGGCAGCGAAGGATTTCTTGGCCGAGATGAAGGGAAAAGGCGTCGATGTGCTGTTCGAGGACGACTTCGTATGGATCGATTCGGAAAACTCGGATTTATCCGGCAAGACGAATGGCATCCGCGGCATTGATGAGACAGTGTTTATCGACGAAGGCTGGTTCATCAGCAAGCCGGCACGGACCGTTGCGATGGCTTACCAGACGATGGAGAAGCTGAAAAAAATAGGCGTATCCGGTATGCTGTTCAATTATTTGGGCGAAATGGTGTTCCATGATTATGACCCGTCCGGCATTGCAACCCGCGAGGATACCATTGCTGTGTATGACGGTCTGCTCGCTTATGCGCAGAAGACGCTGGGCTCGGCAGGCGTATACCGCGGCAACGATTATACAGTCGGCCAGACCGACTATATTGCCGGGCTTCCATCGGAATCCAGCTACGATTTCATGGTTGACGAGACGGTACCCTTTTACCCGATTGCGCTGCATGGCTATGTTTCGTATTCGTTCGGCGACGGAAATTTGCGAAACGATGTGGAGGCCGAGTTTTTGAAAGCAATCGAGTACGGCGCGATACCTTCCTTCTTTCTGACCCATGAGGATTCCAGAACGCTGAAGTACACGTCGGCGAGCTTCCTGTTCAGCAGCAAATATGAGAAGTGGACGTCACGTATTCTGAAGGAATATGCGGATTTCGATTCCCTTGCGCCTGTTTTCTCACAGACGATCATAGATCATGAGAAGCTTTCGGAGTCTAGATTCGCGACGGTTTATGAGGACGGCACGCGCGTCGTTGTCGATTACGGTACGAACACATTCACGGTGGAGAAGGGGGCGGGCGCCTAATGCAAGCAAAAGCGAAGGGACGCGCTGCGCGTCTCTACCTGTGGAAAGGCTACGGCATGGGCCTGCTGTTCATGCTGCCGTGGATCATCGGGTTTGCCCTGTTCGTGCTCATCCCGATCAGCTGGTCCTTGTTCATGTCCTTCAACAAAGTCCAAGTGGCCGTCGGCGGCTTCAAATATGAATGGATCGGCATGCGCAATTACCGCGACGCGTTTCTCAAGGATAATGTTTTCCCGATAGAGCTGATAACGTATATCCAGGAAATGCTGCTGATGGTACCGATTATCGTCATATTCGCGCTGCTGATCGCCTTGATGCTCAACCAGAAGTTTCCGGGCAGATTCATATATCGGGCATTGTTTTTCTTGCCGGTCATCTTCGCGACAGGGCAGGTGCTATCCGAGCTGTTCCTGCAGGGCGCTGGCGATATTCCGTTTCTCGAGCAGTACAATTTGCTGCCGCTGGTTGAGGAGTATGTCGGCAAGCAATTCGCGGAAACGGTTATGGCTGTTCTCGGCAAAGCAATTCTTATTCTGTGGTATTCAGGCGTGCAAATTCTTATCTTTATCGCAGGTTTTCAGACGATTTCGCCGACCATATACGAGGCTGTACGCATCGACGGCGCATCGCCTTGGGACAGCTTTTGGAAAATAACGCTGCCGGCATGCGTACCGTTCATCAGCTTGAATGTGCTGTATACGATTATCGACCTGTTCACCTTCCCGCTTAATCCGGTTTTGAAGCACATCAAAGACAATATGTTTAAGGTCGATACCGGCTATGGTTACGCCAGTGCGCTCGCGTGGATTTATTTTGGCATTATTTTCGCGCTGATCGCCATCGTATTATGGCTGTTCAGCCGGAGCCTCAAGACTAGGAGGGCGCATTCATGATTGCTGCAATGAAGTCAGAACTGTCCAAGGCAAGCCGCAGCTTAAGAGGCGTGCTTTGGAGCCGAAAGGCGCAAAAAACGAAAATGCTTGTGCTCGGCCGAAGCCTCTCCGACGGCTTGCTCGCCAAGCTTGTCATCTATTTGCTGCTGTCCATCGTTGCTTACCTGTATTTGCAGCCAATTCTGTACATGGTCAGCACGATGTTCAAGAATATGAGCGATCTGCTCGATCCGACCGTGAAGTGGATTCCGCGTGAAATTACCTGGGAGAACATCTCGAAAGCGCTCAAAGGGCTGCAATATCCGGAGGCGCTTCGCAATACGGCGTTAATCTCGGTTACCTGCTCGCTCGTGCAAGTCATCATTTGCGCTATGACGGGCTACGCGCTGGCTAGGCTGGCTCTGCCGTTCAAGGGACTTTTCACCGCGCTTATCATTTTGACCTTTTTGATTCCGCCGCAGGTCATTATCATTCCGCTATATGTCATTTTCAGCAAGCTCGGGCTATTGAATTCACTATTTGTCTTTCTTATTCCAGCCTTATTCGGGCAAGGGCTGAAGGGGGCGCTATTCATTCTGATCTTCCGGCAGTTTTTCAAGGCGCAGCCGCCAAGCCTGGAGGAAGCGGCGAAGCTCGACGGCGCATCGACGGCAAGACTGTTTTTTGGAATTATGCTTCCGCTTGCGAGATCGGCCTGCCTTGTCGTCTTTCTCTTCTCGTTTATCTGGTATTGGAACATGTATTACGAGCCGTCGATGTTTCTGAGCAAAGGCTTTACGCCGCTGTCGATTCGCCTCGACATGCTGGAGGAAGTGCTTAATCCATCGCTGCTCGGCAACACGCGCACCATTGTGAATCCAATTACGGAAAGCACCAAAATGGCGGCTGCATTTTTCATTATTCTTCCGCCGATTCTCGTATTCATGTTTCTGCAGCGCTGGTTCGTAAGCGGAATTGAGAGAACGGGCATTGTCGAGTAGGGAATGCGGAATGTTGAGGAGGTGATGCGGCGGAGATCGGTTCGAAGCGGCATGGAAACACGAGGGGAAGGCTCATGGAGCAGCGTTTGCTTGACAGAGAAGCGGTAAGCGCTTACGAAAGCAGAACACAAAACAAGGTTTATGCTTACGAGGCGAGTTTTGCTTTAAATACTCATGTAATGAGTATTTGTAACACAAAACGAGGTTCATGCTTACGAGGTGAGTTTTGCTTTAAATACTCATGTGATGAGTATTTGTAACACAAAACGAGGTTCATGCTTACGAGGTGAGTTTTGCTTTAAATACTCATGTGATGAGTATTTGTAACACAAAACTTTTGGGAGGTTAAAAGAATGAAAAACAAACGCGGCTTTACTTGGATGTTGTGTATCGTACTTATGTTTTCGGTTATTCTTACAGCATGCTCAGGCAATAATGGGGGCACCAACGCTCCAAGCAATGCAGCCGAAGCGACCGATCCGCCGGCAACGACGGATAACCAGCCAGCGCCGGAAGAGAACAAAGAGCCGGTTACATTGAAGTTGATTTCCTGGTCGGATTCCTACACGGAGCTTTACAAAAAGTTCAACGAAAAATACCCTTGGATTACGATCGAGCAGGTGCCGGTTAACAGCCAGCCGATTATGGAAATTATCGCTTCGCTCGAAGCAGCGGGAACGCCTGCCGATTTAACGTGGATCGACAGCGACTTGATTACCTTCGACCAAGCGGGTCTTGTCGAGGATCTAACGCCTTATATTGACAAGGATCCGACGTTCCAAGACGTTCAGCTTCCTGAAGGCTTCTTCGATACGATGACGTACAAGGAGAAGAGGCTTGCCGTTCCTTTTGTAGACGTACCAATGTGGATTCTAGTCAACAAAGACCTTCTCGCCAAGCATGGCGTGGAAATGCCTGCTAACGATTGGACGTATGACGACTTCCGTGAGGTTGCCAAAAAAATTACGGATCCCGAAGCGGGAGAGTACGGCTTGACCACGCAGCCTGAGTTCCAAATGCGCGTGCTGAGCACGAAAGCGATTGCGGATGGCCATGCGGCTAACATCCATTATATGAATGAGGATTTGACGCAAAGCTTGCTGAACACGCCTGACGTTATGAACGATGTAAGATGGCTGTCGGACTTCGTTTGGAAGGACGGCTCCATGCAAAGCAATGCGAAAGCTGCTGAAACAGGCGATGTGACAAGAGAATTCATCAACGGCAAGACTGGCTTCGCAATCGGCGGAGACTGGGTGCTGCCTGGCCTTAAGAAGGACGCTAAATTCGAGTGGGATGTACTGCCTTTCCCAAGAGGAAAAGTAAGCCAGCCTGGATACAGCATCTACGGACCGCTTTCCTTGCTAAGCGGTTCGAAGCATAAGGAAGAAGCTTTCTTATGGATCAGCTTCCAGTTCTCGAAGGAAGCGCAGAAGTGGAAAATCGACCAAGGCGCGAATGCTTCAGTCATTGATCCGGAATTGACAGCTTATTACGATGAGACGCCAATGTGGGAAGGTAAAAACAAAGAGGCAGTAAAAATCGCCAAAGAAAACGCGAAGATTCAGCCTGGTGTTACTGTCCCGGCTTGGTCCGAATACAACTGGAACAATATTTTGAACGAAATTATTTTTGATGGAGCCGATATTAACCGCCTTATTCCGGAAACGGAGAAATGGAATAAACGGACGCTTGAGGTTCGCGAGTCTTTGAAATAACAGAGCGGGTCCTCTATTCAAAGCTACCATCAAAGCATCTAGGGCTCCTAATGATAGCAGTCACAGAACGAAATACTTGACTTCTAGTCATAGTAGTCAAAGCAGTTACCCAAACACCTTAAGCGGGAGCTTTTATCGCTTAGGGTGTTTTTTTGTTAAGAACTAATCATCCGCATGATCGTTCCTGCCGATTAGACGTACGATGTTCTTTTCGTTATGCTTAGTTGAAGGAAGTCGCATACCGGGAGGGAACAATCATTGAATGAGGCGATATTGGTCGTAGAGGACGAGCGTCGAATCGCTCGTCTGCTCCAGATTGAGCTCGAAAGCGAGGGCTATGAGGTGCGGCTGGCATCTGATGGCGTAGACGGCTGGGGCGAGTATAAAGCAGGGGGAATTGCACTTATTATATTAGATGTGATGCTTCCGGGAATTAGCGGGCTGGATTTGCTGCAGCGCATACGAGCCGTAGACAGCGATACACCAATTATTATGCTGACAGCGAATAGCACCGTATCGGACAAAGTTACCGGTCTCGATCTTGGAGCTAATGATTATATGACGAAACCGTTCGAGATGGAGGAATTGCTCGCTCGCATTCGGGCCTCATTCCGCAAAGGATCGGCTCGCGCCAGCGACGAGCAGCATGTTGGCGAGTGGTTGACCGCATCCGATTTGAGGCTTAATGAACGTACACGCGAAGTAGAGCGAGCCGGTCAAGCGATCGCGTTGACGCAGCGCGAGTTCGACCTGCTCACCTATTTGCTGCGCAACAAAAAACTGGTGCTCAGCCGCGACCAGCTGCTTGCTGAAGTATGGGGCTACGATTATGCGGGCAATACCAATGTCGTGGATGTCTACATTCGATATGTGCGGAAAAAGGTGGACGAGGGCTTTGGTGCCGAGCTCATCCATACGGTTCGCGGCATCGGTTATTGCATTAAGGATGCGACATGAAGCTGGGCAGCAAGATTCATCTCTACTCGTCGGTGTTGTTTACGGTATTGCTGCTCATTGCCAATGCGACGGTATATACGGTTTTCTCGAAAATGATGCTGGAGCGCGAGCTGGATAAGCTAGCTGCGGAAACGAAGCAGGCTGCCGCCGCATTGCGTCTGGCAGACCAGCCTGCTGCAACGACAGAGCTGCTCCGCGCTTATGTGCCGCTGGAAGGCATGCTTCAATGGGTGCCTGAGGCCGAGAATGGCAGCGGCATACTTGTAACCTCTGCCTCGGAGACAGATCTGAGCAATGAGAAAGCGGTTTATTCTGCGGAGCAAACGCAGAAGCGATTGAAAATAGAAGGTAAAAGCTATAGCTTTGTGTCTATTCCGATCATTGGCGCAAACGGAGACGTGGCCAATGTACAGGCGACAGAGAGCCTTGAGGAGCTCATGGAGCTGCTTCAAATATTGCGTCTTGTTCTAGTCAGCGTATCGGCGGCGGTGCTTGTACCCGTGCTTATTTCCAGCGGGTTGCTCGGCAGGATTGTCATGCGCCCGATCTCGGCTATGACGCGGACGATGCGCCAAATTACCCGCAGCGGTCAATTTATGAGGTTGAAGCAGGAGGGCAAGTCACGTGATGAATTGGTGGAGATGGGTGAAACCTTCAATGATATGATCGGTTTGCTTGCGGAGAGCTTCATGAGACAGGAGCAATTCGTATCGAATGCTTCACATGAGCTTAAGACGCCGTTAACTATTATCGAAAGCTATGCCAGTCTGCTTAAGCGAAGATTGCGCGATCGGCCGGAGCTGCTAGAGGAATCTATTGAGGCGATTCATTCGGAGGCCGTGCGGATGAAAGGCTTGACGGAACAGCTGCTGCTTGCCATGCCGCGCAGCGAGTGGAAGATTGAACGGGAACCGCTTGATTTGCTGCCATTCGCCGAGCAGGCTGTCGCATTTTTCCGAAGTGCGTACGGGCGTGAGATCCATGTGGTCTTGCAGGGGGAAGATAGTGTGACGGTTATGACCGATCAAGACAAGCTGAAGCAGGTGCTCTTTATCTTGTTGGACAATGCGCGCAAATACAGCAATGACAGGATCGAGATCGAACTGGGGCGTGCAGACAAGGATAGTTATCTACGCGTGAAGGATCTCGGCATCGGCATTCCGGCAGAGGAGCTCTCGAAAGTATTCGAACGTTTCTATCGCGTGGATAAATCCCGCAGCAGAGATCAGGAGCCAATAGGCGGTACGGGGCTCGGTCTATCGCTTGGGAAAGAGCTGGCAGATGCGATAGGGGTAAAGCTCGTTCTGGAAAGTATCCAAGGCAAAGGAACGACGGCGACGATTCGGATTCCATGAAGGATGTCGATGGCGCTGTCTTCTAAATGACGCAAGCATACAGATCGGCAAGTTCAGCCGATTGTTCTCAGCAAATTGTAAGAATCGTCATTTATACTAGAAAGCTAGACGGATAAGAACAAGTGGAGGGACACCATGCACAATCGTAAATGGCGAATAAGCGTAGTTGCAGCAGTAATAGCAATAGGCGTTATCCTTGCATGGGCGACATATATCACCCTGTCACGAGCTGACCGTTCCCATGGAATGACGCTGGCTGCGGCGGAAGAAGAGGTGCTCGGGCAATATGAGGGAGAAATCGTTGGCAGCAAGGAGCATGGCGAGGGGTATGTCCTACAGCTCCGATCGATGAAGGGTTTATATGAGCTGACGGTTGAGCCTGCGGGGATCACAGACATTCGAAGTCTGGAGCGGTTCGGCTCTAGCGATCCTGTTGCGTCACCAGGGACGGTATCGCCTGTGCCAACGGACAGCGGGGTGGTTAGCGATGAACCGTCCCAGAACCCCACGGAATTACCGACTGATAAACCAGCGGCATCACCCGCAGAGACGAAGATGCCGGAATCAACGCCTAAGCCTGCCGTACCCGCAGCGACGGTCAAGCCGACAACTAACCCAACTATACTTATTTCCGAACAGCGGGCATCCGAGCTGGCGCTCAAGAAAATCCCCGGCAAGGTTAAGGATATCGATATGGAAAATGAGGGCGGTAAATGGTACTTTTTTGTTGAAATTGAAACGAATGATGGTCGTGAGGCGGACGTTCAGCTGAATGCGGCATCTGGCGCGATCGTATCCGTCACATGGGACGATGAAAGCGACGATGATTAGGTTTATCATCAAATTCTAATGTTTCTGTAATGGTTCTCTTAGATTTCAGGTGTAAGTTATAGATATAGCAGCAAAGGCACCTGCAGATCACAAACAAGAGAATCTTAAAGGAGATGTTGAAGATGAAGAATAAAAAAGGCTGGATTATCGGATTAGGACTTGTAGTGGCACTTGGAGGAACGAGTGCAGTCGTAGCCGCAGAGGCGGCTAGCTCGTATATCAGCAAGGATAAAGCGAAGCAAATTGCCCTATTAGCAGCGCCTGGTAGCGTAACAGATATTGAACTGGAGCATAAGCGTAACTCGGTATACTATGAGGTGGATATCGATCGCAAAGATACCTTCCAGGAGGTTGATGTCCATGTGGAGGCCGTATCAGGCAAGGTGCTGAGCATTAAAAATGATGACGATAATTATACAGCACATGTGGCCCCTGCTCCGGTAGCTAACGATGCCGCCGTCGCAGCTGCAGGCGAAGCGGCAGCCTCGAACTCGACTGGCGCAACAAGCGCAAGTACAAAGTCGATTACGAAAGAGCAGGCAGGCAAGCTGGCTCAGCAGAAGGTGAAAGGTGACATCATCCGAGTGGAAACGGACTGGGACGACGGCATTAAAAAGTACGAGGTCAAGCTGAAAACAGCTGCAGGCAGAGCTGAAGTAGACATTGCTGCTGCAAACGGGAAAGTGCTCGATATTGATTATGAGGATGACCGCAATGATGACGATGACAACTACGACGACGACAACGACGATCACGATGGCCACGACGGCCACGACGGCCAAGATGATGATGATTACGATGATGATGACCGTGACTAATAACGAAGAATTTAAGGAATGTTTGATTGGAATCATTCCATCACATTGCTGTTAATCTCATTTAAAATACCCTCTGGGACCTTAGTTTCGCGGTCCCAGAGGGTATTTCGCTGTTTAATGCAATAAACCAATGGTATGGCCCGACTGAAGGTAACCAAATACAGCTAAACAAGCACGTCTAAACAAGTACGTCTAAACAAGTACGTCTAAACAAGTACGTCTAAACAAGTACGTCTAAACAAGTACAGCCTTTTAGTGCTTCGTGGTCTGCGCGCCATACCGCTAGCTATGAAGGAGCAGACCATTCAACACGCGAAGCCGAATCCTTAATGGCTAGGGTGTTTTTTGGCGCATTGCAATAAAATAATTCATTAATTCTTTAAGAGCGAATGGATTATTGTAAAAATATTGAACGGAATTGACACTTTATTTTACAAAAAGAATGAAATCTTCACTAATGTGATTTAAATCACACGCTGAATACTTATTCTGGTTTACTATTGATAAAACTGCAATGGGGGTTGCTGCATATGAAGGTCGGGATAAGCTCGTTAACAAATAAATTCATGTTGGTAATGGCTGCTGCTTTAATCTTAATTGTTAGCGTTATTATGGTTTTTGAATGGCAGTCTATCCGAACGGATGTAGAGAAAAGACTCTTGGATAAAGGGCGTGATCTTTCCTTGTCACTCGCCCATACGCTTGAGCATTTGACGGAACTGGACTTGAACACGGGAGTTGTATTGCAAGACGGAACGAAATGGGCTGGGGACCAGCTGCGGAATGATCTTTTTCATGACGAGCTGACCGTTAATGCGCAAAGCATAGCGGCGGCTGAGACGCGGGCTCAGGACGCCGATTATGCAACAAAAAAAATAACCCTACATAACGGTGAATCGATACCTTTGCACGAATATGAGCTGAAATATGACAGCGCATATGATAAATATACCGATGATCGCTGGCAAGGCATTATCGATAGCTTTTTGAACGAGGAGAACGTAGTTTACGCCATGGCTGCCGCATACTCGGATAATCCAAACTGGGCTGGCTATATAGCTACGCATAACGGCATTTATAGTCCGGAAGGGGAACAATCTGCCGACGCTTGGGGCGACAAAGGGTTCCTCAGCCAAAACTATCGAGCGAACCGCATATTTAATGATGAAACAGGTTACAATGCGGTCATGAATGTAAATACGGATGACGTGTATTTGCAGAAGTATGATCGGATCATCGATGGGAAGACCGTTGAAACATGGGACGTGTCCTATCCGCTTATTATTGACGGCGAGCATTGGGGAGCCGTTCGAGTTGCATTGTCCAAAGAGAAGGCCGAAGCACGGATTGCTGAAGAAAGAATGAAAGTGCTGCTGCAACTTGGATCATTGGTAGCGGTTGTTCTTGTTATATTGTTTTTCCTCTCGCAAATCATGTTAGGCAGAAAGCTTAGGGAAATCGTTAGGGCAGCCGTGAATCTAAATTCCAGCGAAGCAGATTTGACCTATCGCATCGTGAACAAGGGCACAGATGAAATTGCAATACTAGGCCTTGAAATCAATCGGTTTATCGAGCATATGCAAAGCTTAATGCGGACAATTAGAAGCAATGCGGCTTCCGTATCTGACTTTTCCATAACGCTTAGCGAAGGCTCCCATCAGAGCAAAGAGCTGTCCTTCCAGCTAGCCTCTTCCGTTGATGAAATGGCAGCTGGGGCAGAGAATCAAGCAGATGGGGCTGCCGAGGTCGCGCATTCTATGGAAGAAATGGCGGCAAGCGTCGGTAGAATCGCCGCTTCTTCCTCGATTATGTCAAAGGCAGCAGGCGATATGCTTCATGCGGCCGAGGTAGGCAATGAAAAGTCGGAGCAAGCGGTTGCCCAGATGGAGAGACTTGGCGAAGCAACTTCATCGGTAGCGCAAGTGATCGGCCAGCTTAATGAACAATCCGCGCAGATACAAGAAATGGCTGGAACGATTGCGGCAATAGCAAGCCAAACGAATCTGCTTGCTCTGAACGCTGCAATTGAAGCAGCGCATGCCGGAGAGTATGGTAGCGGATTTGCCGTCGTGGCAGGTGAAATTAGAAAACTGGCCGAGCAGGCATCCGACAATGCGCGCCATATCGCAGATACGATCAACCATGTGCTCACTTCTACTTCCGAAGCGGTAACGGCTGTACGGAACGGCGAACAGGAAATGGAGCAAGGGATGACCATCATTCATGAATTGAAGCAGTCCTTTGATCTCATCTGGCAGGAATCTCGCCACGTATCCTCGCAGGTGCAGGATGTATCCGCATCTACGGAGGAAATGGCGGCAGGCAGCGAGCAAGTGAGTGCATCGGTTGAAACGATGGCGATGGTAGCCAGGGACACCTCTTCCCATGCTGCGCAATCGGCTGAGGGTACGAACCGCCAGCACGAACTTGCCATCGAGACCGAGCAACTGGCACAATCGGTTAGCGAGCTTGCTGCGGAGCTTAGGGAGTCGATTGGTCGATTTAAGTTGGAATGAATAAAAGGGGCTTAGCTCCTAGGAGCCCAAAGCATAATGGAAACGCCGATGATACAGATTGCTGCTCCCAGCCAATCGTAAGCATCCGGCGTTTTTTTATCAACGAGCCATCCCCAAAAAACAGCCAGTATAATAAAAACACCGCCGTAGGCAGCATACACCCGTCCGAAGGAAGGGAAGCTCTGCATGGTGGGGATGATGCCGTATGCGATAAGAACGAGGCTCCCGACAACGCCAAACCAAAGCGGCCTTGATTCGCGGAGCCACAGCCAAACCATATAACCGCCGCCGATTTCGGCAAGACCGGCGAGGATGAAGAGAACGATGGTGATGAGCAAGAGGGTATTCTCCTTTTTAATAAAAGTATGAATAAATTTTAACAGAACCTTTGTCTAATCATCAATTTTTTGATACAATTCACAAGTCAACAACATATAATTTCATAGAATAGCTAGTATGGTGCTGCCGTGAACAGAAGTTTCATAGGCAACTTAATAGGGAAGTTCGGTTAAAATCCGACGCGGTCCCGCCACTGTAACGCAGAGCTGACGATTCATTTATCCACTGTCTGGTTTGGACGGGAAGGAGATCGTACAGCAATGAAGCGAAGCCAGGAGACCTGCCATAATAGTGCTCTATAATTCTCACGAGGATGGGAGGGAGATGTTTATTTGTGCTTCGGCGATAGGTCTAGACCTATGCTTACTTATACGCATAACCACCCAAACATCCTTCCAGAAGCGAAAGATGTTTTTTTGTTGTCAAAAAACGGAACTGAAAAGGAGAGAAAACAGTGCTAACATTAAAAAAGTTTATGAGAAAAAGCTTGCCTGTCATTTTAAGTTTTGTTTTAATTTTCAGCGTATGGTCACCGCAAGTAAGCAAGGCGGCTGATCATAATGCCAACGCATCTCTGAACGAGATGATTGCTAGAACAGTGGATTATTACAAAGCTAAAGCTAAAGATGAAGTATTAGATTCCTGGATGGATATCGTAGCTCTTTGGGGTGCAGGTCAAAATTTGAATGATGGGGTCTGGAAGCTTCCCAGCTGGAAAACTACAGAACCAACTGGTGCATCTAAGCTGGATCCGAATGAATCGGATACTGGTCATATTCGTTATATTTATTCGCTGCTTGCTATGGGTGAAGATCCGGCACATGCATGGGGGAGTGATCGTAATCTCTATGCGGAGCTGGCTGCGCAGCAAAACACTAGTACGGGCGCCTTTGGCACACCTAATAAACATATGTGGGCCATGCATGCCCTTGAAACAGGCGAAAAGCTAGGAAGCGATGTTGGCGATTGGAATGCAAATGCTAAGCAGAAAGCGATCGATTTCTTGCTTGATCAACAGCTTGCTGATGGCGGCTTTGCATTTTTTGGCTCCACCTCAGATCCAGACATGACAGGTATGGGGCTGCTTGCACTCGGGAATTATCAGAATGACAGCGCCGTTCAGCAATCCATTGCAAGAATAAAGTCATTCTTGAAGACGAAACAGTTAAACAATGAACGTGTTATGTACGGAGATAATTCAAACAGCATGTCGGCAGTTGTTTCGGGTTTAATGGCGGTTGGCGAAGACCTTCTCTCCAATGAATGGATGGTTGATGGGAAAAGCGTACTTGATTCCTATTCTGCGTTTCAACTGCAGAACGGTTCTTTTAAATGGATGGAATCGGGTACTGATGCTAATCCAATGGCTACCAATCAAGCGCTCATTGCATTAAATGACATCAAATACCAGAAAAGTATATGGTACCGTTTCGCTGAAACGAAACAGCCTATTACAGTAAACCTTGAGGTTGATGGCATCTCAGATGTCATTTATGCTGATCAAGCAACAACCGTACCACAAATCAAGAAACCAGCGACTGCGCTTGATGCGCTGAAAAATGCCCTTGATCAAGCAGTGCCTCCAGTAGAATACAACATCGTGGACAGCAGCTTTGGAGCCTATGTAAAAGGCATTGCAGGTGAAGAAGCCGGAACGTTCAGCGGCTGGGACGGCTGGATGTATGAGGTTAATGGCGTTGCTCCCAATGTTGGAGCGAGTGCTTACCAGCTTCAACCAAACGATAAGGTCAGATTCTATTACAGCCGTTATCCCGCCATCTCCACATCGGCAACGATAGAAGCTGGACAAACTGATCCTCAAGTCGATATTACTCTCGTTGGTGATGAATTTTCAGAACAAGCGAATGAGGCAGGAAACTGGTCATTTGTAGCAGAGGACTCAGGGTTAACGGTACAGTCGATTGAAAAAGTCGATGCTCAGCAAGCAACAATTCATCTCTCTGGGCAAGCATCTGGAAAATCGTTCAAGATTCAAGCTTTGAAAATGGCATTGGAAGGAAAGCAAGACAGCAATATCGTATCGATTCGAGTACCGATAGCAGCTAAGCTGCAAGTTGATGGTATTTCTGGTTCAATATTCAATCAACAGATGGTTACGATCAAAAATACAGAAGAACCAGCAACAGCATTGGATTTGTTAAAGCAAGCACTTGATCAAGCTGCTCCAAAAATCAACTATAAAATCGTGGACAGCAGTTTCGGTGCTTATGTTTCTTCAATAAATGGGGAAGCAGCAGGCACGTTTGGCGGTTGGGACGGCTGGATGTATGAAGTCAATGGCGTGGCTCCAAGCGTCGGTGCATCAGCATATGAGCTGAAAAACGATGATGTTGTGCGCTTTTACTACAGCAGATGGCCAGCCATTTCGACGGCTGCTCAAATCGTAAACGGGGCAACAAACCCATCCGTTGAAGTGACACTAGTAGGGGATGAATTTACAGCAGCAGCTGATGATATCGCCAATTGGGACATTAACATTGGCAGTACGGAGCTGCAAGTAAGCTCACTTGTTAAAGACGGCAACAAAGTTACCATTGCTTTGGGCGGTACGGCTAAAGGTGGAGCTGTTACCATAAAAGCATTGGGTGCTGCGTTAGTAGGAGGGAATGACAGTGAATCAATATCTGTTATTGTTCCCCGCGTCATTAGCAGCAATGATGATCAAACCATTGCGATAAATGAGAATGAAAACGCAGTGCTTGTTACGGATTCAGGTACAGGAATGTTGACAAACAATGTGAAACTAACATTCGAATCAGCTGCTTTGCCGAAAATCATAGCCGAACGAGGGAATACACGGCTTGAAATTCCAGCACATACAGCTGTCACATCGATATGGAATAAAGAGCTATTGCTTCCAAAAGCGTTGAACATGGAAGACAGCGGTTTAAATGCGAAATTAAATACGGTGCTGGCTTCAAGCAACAAGAAAATCGATTCCGTAGATGCTCGCCTGCAAATAGGCGGTAATGGAGATATCCAATTCAGCCAGCACGTGACTTTGACGATCAAGGGACAAGGCAGCAAAGAGGCGGGTTTCGTTGACCATGCGGGAGTATTTACGCCAATAAAAAAATATGCCGATTCAACGGTGCAAACCGATGATGTTTACGCATATAGCCAAAATGGCGATCTAATCATTCAAACAAAACATTTTACTGAGTTCCTTGCCTATACAACCTCAGCTCTATCGACTGGTGGCGGAGGCGGTCTCCCGATTGCGCAAAGCATAACGCTGTCGGTAGAGAAACGTTCAATAAATGAAGCCGATTTCGTTACGCCGTATGCATTCACAATTGCAGAAGGCGACACAGCGTTTGCGGCTCTCCAGAAAGCATTAGACCAAAAAGGCCTGTCTTTGAATTATTCGGGTACTGGTGCGACGATTTATGTGCAAGCAATCGGAGGCCTTGCGCAATTCGATAAAGGCGCCGGTAGCGGATGGATGTACTCCGTAAACGGAGTGTTTCCGAAAGTCAGCGCAGGCGTATACACATTAAAGAATGGTGACGTGTTGCGTTGGCAATACACAACAAATTTAGGTGAGGACCTTGGAGCACCTAATGCCTCAGAGGAGAATGGCGGACAACAGCCTGGACAGACACCAACGGAATATTCTGATCAAACGGAAATTTCTGCATGGGCATTAGAAGCTGTAACGAAAGCGACTGAGCTCGGTTTCATGAATGGTACAAGCACAGTTAATCCGAAATTCGAGCCTAAACGGCAGTTGACTCGAGCTGAATTCGCAGCTCTTGTTGTGAAATATTCGGGTGCTGAACAGGTACAGGCGGATTCCGGCTTCAAGGATGTTACGAAACAGAATTGGTATTATGGCTATGTAGCGGCGGCGAAAGAAAAGGGCTTGATGTCAGGTGTGACCGGTACGACATTTTCTCCTAATGCTCCGATTACTAGACAAGAGATGGCTGCCGTTCTTGTTCGACTTAAAGACTTGGTTGACGATCATGCACCGCAAGCAGCGATTAAAGATAAAGATGCTGTATCAGCTTGGGCAATTCCATTTGTTAACGTAGCCTATCAAAAAGGATTAATGACTGGCGACCAAGGCATGTTCAATCCTCAAGCGCTAGTTACAAGAGAAATGGCAGCAGTAACGATCATTAGACTGCATGAATTGAAATAAAGGAAAGCTGTCTCCAGCTATTTTAGCTGAGGGGCAGCTTTTTTTCTGCGATTAAAAAGAACGCTTTATTACCTGGGAAATTAGAACTATTTTCAGCCCAACGAACGATTGCGTCAAAAATGTTCTTTATTAAGAATATCGATAATGGTATATTTAATAGATTGGAATAGTGATCCATTTTCCGGGAATGAACTTTTTTAACTGAAACGAGGTGGTTAGATTTGTACATAGTCAAAATATTGCTGACCTTGCTGCTTAGCATTCCGCTGTCGCTGCTGCCTGCCGGAACGAACACGGCAAACGCAGAGAAGGCCGCGCCCGAGTCGCAAGCCTATTATTTAATTGAGCTTTCCAAGTTTGGCATTCACAATGACGGCACTCATCCGGTAGAAACGACGAAAGGGATTAATAAAGCGCTGCAATGGGCAGCCCAGAACGGAAAAACCACAACGTCCCTACCGCCAGGAACTTATTTGATCGATAAAGCCAGTCAAATCAATATGGTCAGTCATATGGTCTTTGAGCTTCCAATGGATGCGGTGCTGCAGAAGGAAACGAACGCCAAAGAGAGCTATACGCTTATGTATTTGGGTTATGGCATTGATCATGTGACGCTGAGAGGCGGCACGTATGCCGGAGATAAAGAGACGCATGACTACTCCAAAAAAGAACACAGCTATACGCCCGGCACGCATGAAGGCGGGTATGGCATTCTAACCGAAGGTGCTGAAAACGTTACGATAGACGGCGTCAAAGCGATTAATTTCACGGGAGACGGACTCATAATTGGCGGGAAAAATACGCTTGCCCAAGACCTGTACGAAGGACATTTCATATTCGGAGATATTGACGATAAAGGGAAAAACGTCTCTAATTCGAAGAAAATTCGCACGAAAAAGCCGCTGACCTTCGCAAACGCTATTTTCAAAACGGAAACCACGTTTGAGCTCACCAATGCTATAAAGCTGCCCCAAAATTTCGATATTATTTTTTATAAATCGAATGGTACATTTATTAAGAAACTAAAAAAGGTCAAAATTAGAGATTTGATTCAAATTCCCGCAGGAGCGACGCAATTCCACCTCGTTTTCGAGCAAGCAAGCAAGAAAAACGCTTATATGGAGTTTTGGAATCGGTCTGTGAGCAAGGATGTCGTAGTGAAAAATTCAGAGTTCGCTTATAACCGCAGACAAGGCATTACTGTTGGAGGAGCGGACCGCGTGCTCATAGAGAACAATAAGCTTCACCATATTAAAGGCACGATGCCCCAGTCAGGCATTGACCTAGAAGGGGGCTTTGGAGAGAATGGAAACCGCAACAGCAACGTGACGATTCGAAATAATCATTTCTATGATAATGCCTCCTACGATCTCATTCTATATGATGGCAAAGATGCGATAGTAGAAGGGAACCATTTTGCTTCCAAAGGAGTCATTGGTCTCGCTATATCCGAGCCGTTCACGGGGGCGACGATTAAAGACAACCATTTTGATGGATCACGTATTATTGTTGCGCATGACGCAGTGTTTATCGGCAACAAAATGAACGATTCCTCTACGATGTTTAACGGACCGAATATTACCATCGACGGTATGACGTTTACCGATTCGTTGTTTAGCATCAGCGCCAGCAAAGCGTTTGGGGTAAGCGTGTCAAACGTGACGATTAATAATAATGGGAAAAGCGATTCGGGGCTCTCCATATGGGGCAAGCCCATTCGTCTAAAAAACGTAACGATAAACGGAAAAGGCAAGCTGCGCGTCGTTACTGGTGGAGCAACCGAGGGATCAGTATTCGATAACCTGAAGGTAATCGGTTTCAATACGGACTATGGATTATCGCTGCCGCCAGCTACCTATAACCAATGCGTATTTGAAGGCGCAGCCAGCAGCGGGAAGTTTGGCTCGATTAATCTCACCCTAGCAGGCAAATATGTATTCGACGGCTGCAGCTTTCAATCCCCGGAAACACTGAATACGATGCTGCTTGGAGATCATCCGAAGTTAGATGTGACGGTCAAAAATTCGAAATTCGAGCTGCTAGGCAACGCGCAGGCTATCAGCATTCAGTCTGCCAAAAATGTACTGCTGGAAAACAATACGATTGTTGCGGAGAAGCTG
Organism: Paenibacillus endophyticus; assembly: GCF_014192395.1. GTDB lineage: Bacteria > Bacillota > Bacilli > Paenibacillales > Paenibacillaceae > Pristimantibacillus > Pristimantibacillus endophyticus. The sequence goes on from NZ_JACHXW010000001.1 coordinate 446,774, forward strand.
ACCTCGAATAAGCTGGAAATAATCCGTATCAACGATTATTGGAAGCGCTCGGAGAAGCATGATATTCTCAAAGCAGCCATAAGAGGGAATACGATAAAAACGAACGTGGCCGCCATTGGCATTTCCACATTATATGCGGGAACAGGCGCCCCAGCTTACCTGATCGAGAACAACACGCTATACACGGCCAGGCTGCTGCAGAAAAAAAATGATACGCTGAAAAATAATAGTTTGAAGCCGTAAAACGGCTCCCATGAAAGCCTCGACGATTTATCGCCGGGGCTTTTTTGTGCTTTTTGATAGAGAGAAAAAGAGCGGATGGAAAAATAGTCTATTTTTTAAACAATTTGCCCTAGTTTTTAAATGGTTTGTTTCATAGATTTCCATATAATTGGTAGGGTATCGCTTACATCGCAAGGGAGGAGGCAATAGCGGGCTTGAAAAGAACCAACCGAATTTGAAACGTGAACGCACAATCAGATTTCCAGGGAGGTACATTTCGAAATGCAAAACACAGGTAAAAGGAATGGGAAGCGTCTCTTCTCCAAGCTTCTCAGCTGTATGCTGGTTATGTCACTGCTAATGCCGCTTCACCTTGCATCCGTTCAAGCCGCGGATACGGCGCTTATATCCGATGATTTCGGCAGCTACACGAATGAGGACTTCGTGATAGGCGTAGGCAATAATTGGACAAAGGAAGGAACGGCTCCCACCGTACAGTTCCAAACGGATACGGTGACGGGCTCCACATATGCGGCTATTCATCATACAACTACCGGTTCATCTTATTTCGGACAGCGATTTGCCGCCCAGGACGGCGGGACTGTCATTGAATTCGATGTGAGAATGCCATCGAACAATGGCGGAACCTTATGGGTGATGGAAGGCAAGGTCAATGCGACCAACACGGCAGCGCTTCGCTATCAGCTGGATGCTGGTATCATTAAGCGCCATAACGCCGCTGCCCAGAATCAAATTCAATATGATTCGAGCCATTGGTACCGGTTCAAAATGGTGTTTAATGCGCCGCAAAAAAAATATTCGGTGTCCATTACCGATTTGACGACGAATTCGACGGTCGTTTGGCCGGACGCGTTCTACAGCGCGCGCGAGCGAATCAGCAGCTTCGGATTTTTTGTGAATGCAGGCGGGGCATTTCACTTAGCCAATATGAAGGTCACGGCACTTGATTTGGCTCTGAATAGCCTGAACATTCAAGCTGGCGATGACGCTCCGAGCCTTCAACCGCCATTTGACCCGAAGGTGAGCAGCTATACGCTTGAAGTTCCTTATAACGTGTCGGAGGTAATGGTAAATCCAGCAGCAAGCAACCCGAGCGGCGTTTCGCTTCAGGTGGATGCTGCAAGTCTGGAAAGCGGGGCTTCACAGGCAGTTGCTTTAACCGGCAGCTCCACGAGCTTCAATGTTAGCGTAGCCTCCAATGCGTATAGCGATATTGCCAAAACGTACAAGGTAACGGTCAACAAGCTGGATAAGTCACCGAACGTGATCTTTCCCGCTGCGGAGGGCAGGGATGCCGAGGTGCTGCTCGGGTGGGAGGAGCCTGCGGATCCAGCCTACCTTGAAACACGCATCTATCGCAAGAGCGTTGACCAATCTCTCGTATTGGTAGACACCGTGGAAAAAGGACGCTATATCTCGGCGATTGGCGGCTTAATCAATGACACGCCATACACCTTTGTCATTAAAGGCGCTTTTGCCTATGAGGGCGAAGAAATAACCGAGTCCAGCGGGGAGACGGTTACTGCAGTGCCAATCAAGCATGCTGCGCGGCAAATGGAAAGCTTGAATCGCGGCTTAGTGGCTGTTCAGCAGGCTGGCCATGTGTATGTGGGCTGGAGGCTGCTCGGCACGGATCCAACTTCGATCAGCTTCAACCTTTACCGTGACGGCAGCAAAGTGAATGCGAGTCCGATTACGGGTAGCACGAACTTCGAAGATGCGGGCGGAAGCTCAGCATCTACGTATTTCGTGCGCGCAGTCGTAGACGGCACTGAGCAGCGCCAATCGGAATCCGTTGACGTATGGGATACGAACTCACTGGATGTGCCGATCCAGAAGCCTGCGGATGGCGTAACGCCTAAAGGGGAGGCGTATTCATACCGAGCGAATGATGCGTCCATCGCGGATTTGGACGGAGACGGCGAATATGAAATCGTATTGAAATGGGATCCAACCAATGCCAAAGACAATTCCCAAAGCGGCTACACAGGGAACTTTTACGTGGACGCCTACGAATTGGACGGCACGCAGCTATGGCGTATTGATCTGGGCAAAAACATCCGTGCAGGCGCCCATTACCTCGACGTGATGGTGTATGATCTGGATGGCGACGGCAAGGCGGAGGTAACCTTCCGAACCGCTGATGGAACGATTGACGGAGAAGGCCATGTAATTGGCGATGCCAATGCGGATTTCCGGAATGATGGCGGATATATACTGACAGGACCTGAATATCATACCGTCTTCGAAGGCGCCACGGGCAAAGCGCTGGCTACGGAAGCCTACGAGCCTGAACGAGGCAATGTCGCGGAATGGGGAGATGCCTATGGCAACCGCGTTGACCGGTTCCTGGCCGCCATTGCGTATTTGGACGGAGAGCGCCCGAGCGTTATTATGCAGCGCGGCTATTATACCCGAATGGTGCTGGTAGCTTATAACTACAGGGACGGCAAGCTGACCAAGCTGTGGACGTTCGATTCGAAAACGCCAGGCAATGAAAGCTATGCAGGTCAAGGCAATCATCAGCTTAGTGTCGCCGATGTGGACGCAGACGGCAAAGACGAGATCATTACGGGAGCAACGGCCATCGACCATGATGGGAAAGGGCTGTGGAATTCCCGGCTCGGTCATGGCGACGCCATGCATCTAGGCGATTTGGATCCGAATCGATTAGGTCTTGAGCTCTTTGCCGTGCAAGAGGATACTTCAGTCAAATACTCGGCTGACGTCAAGGATGCTAGAACGGGCAGAGTGCTGTGGGGACAGCTGCAAACAGGAATAGATACGGGCAGGGGACTGTCGGCGGATGTTGATCCGCGTTATGCAGGCGCGGAAGCATGGGCTATCGACGGTGCATGGAACAGTTCAACCGGCGGCTTGTTCACCGCGCAAGGGGAGAAAATAAGCAATCAAATTCCGAGCTCCAACTTCGCGATTTGGTGGGATGGCGATCTTAGCCGTGAGCTGCTGGATCATGAATGGCAGGGCGATACGCTGCGGGTAGGCATACCGAAGATCGACAAGTGGGATTACGAGAATAATGCCCTTGTAACGCTCGAGAAGTTCAACGGAACCTATTCGAATAATGATACAAAGGGCAACCCGGTGCTTCAAGCCGACCTGCTTGGCGACTGGCGGGAAGAGGTCATTGTGCGCACGGAGAATAGCTCCGCGCTGCGGATCTATACGACGACACATGTGACCGGGCACCGCATCCCTACCTTGATGCATGATCCTGTTTATCGTACGGGTATCGCTTGGCAGAATACAGGGTATAACCAACCGCCGCATACGAGCTTTTTCTTAGGCACGGAGATGGAAGCGCCATCTCAGCCGAATATTCGAACGAATACAATCAAGGCTGAGGAGCTGGGCATCTCCGCTCCATCCAGCGAATGGACAGTCGGGCAGCAAGTTCAGCTGTCACCCGTATTTACGCCTGCTGCTGCAACGGATCAGTCGGTAACCTGGTCCGTATACAACGAAGACGGCTCGGCAACGACACTCGCAACGATCTCGGAGAGCGGGCTTCTGATTGCGGCTGCACAGGGCAAGGTAAAGGTCAGTGTGCAGGCTAAGGATGGCTCTGGCGTTGCTGGAGAATGGACATACACGATCAAAAATGCGGTAACGGAATCGCCAAGCGGCGGTTCAACCGGGCAGCCGACGACAAATGCAGGGAACGGTCATGTGAAGCTGCCGGTATCCGCGGATAACAACGGGAAAGCCTCCGCTGACTTCAAAGCGTCTGATATCGCAAAGGCTGTGGACACGGCTTCAGGAAAGTCGCTCCTGCTGGAGGTTGTGCCTAACCAAGCAACCACGACAGTTACAGCCAGTATACCAGTACAGTCGTTAAAGGACAGCATCGCCAAGGCGATTGATCAGTTCGAGGTGCGGCTGGGCCTTGCCCAAATAACGATCAACAAGAAGCTGTTCGAATCACTCGTGACGAACGAATCGGCAAAGCTCGAGCTGTCGGTTCGCATCATCGAAGCAGCTGCACGACCCGAGGAAGCCAATAGTACGGCTGCCTCGCAGCCTGTGTATGATCTGAATCTACTTGTGGACGGCAAGAAGATCGAGGATTTCGGCGGCAACGTAAAAGTGGAGCTTGACTATGCGCTGGCATCCGGCGAGAATCCGAATTTCATCGTGGTGTATCATATTGATGAGCAAGGCAAGCTTCATCTCGTTAAAAACGGAGCGTACGACAAGGCTTCCGGCAAGGTTGTATTTGCTCCGAGCCATTTCAGCCAATACACGGTTTCAAGCGCGAAAGCAGGCTTTTCGGATATCGCTCATGTAAGCTGGGCGAAGGACAGCATTGAATCGCTTGCTGCTAGAGGTATTATTAATGGAGTAGGGAACGAAATCTTTAAGCCCGGACAACATGTGACGAGAGCGGAATTTGTGAAAATGCTCATGCATGCATTCGATCTTGCAGACGCCAATGAAACAAGCACGCTCAGCGATTTGCAGCAGGGAAGCTGGTATTACAGCTCGATTGCTGCCGCGCAGCAGCTTGGGATCGTGCAGGGCAAAGCGGATGGCAGCTTTGGCGTGAATGATAAAATATCAAGGCAGGATATGGCGGTCATGGCCTATCGCGCTTCACAGCAGTTGCAGCTAAAACTTGGCAGCACGGCGCCGAGTGCAGCATTCCTGGATGAAGCAGCCATCGACGGATACGCTTTGGATGCGGCTAAGGCTATGCAGGCAGCGGGTATCATTCAAGGAGTCGGCGAGCGCCTATTCGCTCCTAAGGATACAGCGACTCGAGCGCAGGCTGCAGTCATCATTCATAAGCTGATTCAGCTTTCGATTTCGTAGAAATAACGGACACTCACGGTTCTACTGCTCCTCCTCGGCTTCCTGGAGGAGAGCGTCATGACTCTGTCATGAGAGTGGAATAAAGGTTCAAGCATCCAGCTTCTTCAATGCGAAGAAGCTGGATGCTTTTTGCTGATTCAGGGGTCGATTCGACGCGGGGGTGGGGTCATCGCTATAATAGAAAGTGGAGACATTTGGATATGCCGCTTGCCTCCGTGCTTTTGACAACAAAAGGAATAGGATGAATGTTCATGCTACAACGTCTAGGGCGAAGTATTCGGGATTTCCGAGACACGTACAAAAAACATTTGGTATTCGAATATTTGTTCATGCTGCTTACCAGCTTTGTCATTATCCCGATTATCTCATTTATATTTAACCGGATTATCCGGGTGGTCGGATCGGGCTCGGTGCTGAACGGCGAGTTTTACAAAATCGGCCTCAGCTATGCAGGCGTCGGCGGATTAATTGCCATTTGTTTCGTGGCGATGCTCGTGCTGTTTATTGAATTCGGCGTCATAATCACGATCGCCCAGCAGCATTATTTTGGGAAAAAGGTGCTCATCTCAGACGCGCTTCTCACGACGCTTCGGCAAACCCCCAAGCTGTTTGGTTTCGGTATTATCCAGCTCGTATTTTTCTTGCTGATTATTTTCCCGTTCATCGATTCACCGCTTTCATCTTCCCTTTACGCCCAATTTAACGTACCGATCTTCTTCAATAGCCGTATTATGAGCTCATCGATGATGATGCTCGCGTTGTATGGCGCATTGTTATTGGCGGGGCTGTACACTGTGCTGCGATGGATTTTTGTTCTTCACTTCATTATGATCGAGAATAAATCGATTCGCGCAGCAATCAGAAGCAGCCTAGTGCTGACGAAGGGCAAAAGGCTGTCGATTTTCATCAATTTGTTTCTGCTCAATGCGCTTGTGTTTTCACTCGGCTTTATGACCATCTCATCCATCGCGTATTTGCCTTCTTGGCTCGACAACAATGTGTTGAAGTTCATCACGAATCAATATTCATTAACGCTCTCGACCGTTCTTACCTATATGTTTACGCTACTGCTCGTGCCCATTAATATGATTTTCCTGACCAGGCTGTATTACCAGTTCAACCGACAGCCTGGCGTAAAGCCGTTCGATCAGCTTCGCTTGTATAAGAGCCGATGGTTCGGACCGCTAGAGAAGCGCTTGTTCGCCTACTTGGAGAGAAGAAGCCGCACGCGTGTCTTATACCTTACCATAACGGCTGTCTATCTGGCTTTGGCCCTTGCAGTCAGCTATGCAGCGAATGATAATCTGGTTTATGTCAAATGGAGCGTGCTCTTATCGGCGCACCGCGGCGATTCCATGGCTGCGCCGGAGAACTCGCTTCGGGCAGTCAGAAGCTCGGTGGAACAGGGCGTCGATGCTGTTGAGATCGATGTCCAGCTAACGAAGGACGGTGTTGTCGTCCTTCACCACGACTATAATATGCGGCGTATGGCTGGCGTGTCGAAGCAGGTGAGCGAGCTAAGCTATGATGAGGTCGCAAGTCTAAGCATCGGACCGGGCAGCGAAGAAGGCGATGAAATAGACCGGATTCCTATGCTGGCTGAAGTGTTGGCGGAGGTGCAGGGAAAAGCGAAGCTGATCGTGGATTTGAAGCCATACGGCGCTGGCGAGGAGCTGGCTAAGGCGGTCGTAACGCTGATCGAACAATTCGATATGATCGAGGATTGTTATATCCAATCCTTCGATCGGCAGACGCTCCAGCAGATAAGGTCACTGAATCCGGATATCAAGATTGGACAAATTCTTTATTTTGCAGTGGGTGATCTTTCCCTGCTTGATGTGGATTTCTATACGATTGAGCAGGTAATGCTGACCGAGGCGTTTGTTGAGCGCGCGCATAAAAAAGGCCGAGAGGTATGGGTGTGGACGGTGAACAGCGAGCGCAATTTAAGGGAAGTGCTTAAATTCGAGATTGACGGCATTATTACAGATTATCCAGCACGCGCCCATAATTTGGTAGAGGTTAAAATGTAATGGCGAGATTAGGGAAGGGAGCGGGGCAGATGACTCAAATTGAAACATACAAAGCGTTCCTTATGTCGCTCCCACCGGGCAGCTTGACTAAGGAGCAGCTGTTTGTGGAGGAGCTGCTCCTTGACGAGCAGCCGAATATGTCGATTTATTACGTGCCGTATGAATATGTGAATGCTGAAGCGAAGGTCATGATCATCGGCATTACGCCGGGCTTCACCCAGATGGAGATCGCTATACGAAGCGCGCGCGACGATCTGCTTAGCGGAGTGCCGCTTACGCTCATTGATCAGCGTGCCAAGAAGCTTGGGAGCTTTGCGGGCTCGATGAGAAGCAACCTAATCGAAATGCTTGATGCGATCGCCCTCTCGGATCGCCTGGGAATACCAAGCTGCCGCGCGTTGTTCGAGGAACGGAGAGATTTGCTGCATACGACCTCTGCCATTCGCTATCCGGTGTTCCAGCAGGGAAAAAACTATACCGGGCATAGCCCGCCAATTCTGAAATCGGAGCTGCTCTACCGCTACGCCGAGAGCATCCTTCTGCCTGAGCTTCAGGAAGTGAAGGATGCACTGATCATACCGCTCGGCAAAGCCGTATCGGAGGTTGTACAAGCTTTTGTCTCAAAGGGCTGGTTGAACGGAGAACGCTGCTTGTTTGATATGCCGCATCCTTCCGGTGCCAACGGACACCGCAAAAAGCAGTTCGAGCAGCACAAGGCAACGATGCAGCAGAAGGTTAGCGACTGGTTTGGCAGCTAGAGGATCATATTTGAAAGCGGGGAATCATGGAGGATGCACAGCAAAAGGGTTCGTTTTATAACTGTTTTTGCGCTATTAACATGTCTGTTATGGTTATTCGGATTAGGCTGGACGTTAAAGGATTATATGCTTGGCACGCCTAGCTCGGCGCCCTTGTCTTCCGCTGAGGAGGATCAGGTTGACGAGACTGGCGCGCTGAAAATCGTCGCGTTGGGCGATTCCTTAACGAGAGGCACGGGCGATATTGAAGGCAAAGGGTATGTCGGCTATGTGAGCGACCGGCTTAAAGAAGCGGGCAAGGAAATATCTCTGATCAATTTGGGCATCAAAGGATTAACCGCGCCGCTGCTCGCCGAGCAAATGAAGGAGAAGGAAATCGGGCGCCAGCTTGGACAAGCGGATATTATCCTTATGACCATTGGGGGCAATGACCTTTTTCTTGGGGGACAGACGCTGTCTGATGTTTCTGAAGCAAGCATAACTAGCTTGGAGGATGCTTATCTTCTGCAGCTGCAGACTATTCTCGATGGCGTGCGTGCTGTGAATACGGAGGCAACCGTATATTTGCTTGGCTTGTACAATCCATTCGTCGAATTTGAGAATGGCGAGCTGTTGTCCGGCGTCGTTCGAGGCTGGAATTTCAAAGCGTCTGAATTGCTCGCCAAGGATGCGAAAACCGTTTACGTTCCTACATACGATCTATTCCAGCAGAATGTAAACGACTTTTTGTTTACGGATCATTTCCACCCGAACGAGAAGGGATACGCGCTAATGGCGGAACGGGTAGCCGCATTAATTGCCGGAGCCGGAGAAGGAGGACAACGATGAGCGACATTACATTATCGGTGCAGGGGCTGCGGAAGGTCATTGGCAAACGGACGATCATCAAGGATTTGAGCTTCGAGCTGAAACGGGGAGAAGTATTCGGTTTTCTAGGGCCGAATGGCGCGGGGAAAACGACGACGATTCGGATGCTGGTCGGGTTGATCAAGCCTACCTCAGGTACGATACATATATGCGGGCTGGATATTGCGAAGCATTTTACGAAGGCGATGAGGCATTTGGGCTGCATTGTCGAGAACCCGGAGCTGTATCCATTCTTAACGGGCATGGACAATCTGCGCCACTTCGCGGTGATGATTAGCGGAATCACGCAGGCTAGGATTGATGAGGTCGTGCGCTTGGTCGGCATGCAGGATCGCATGAATGACAAGGTAAGCACGTATTCGCTAGGCATGCGGCAGCGGCTTGGCATTGCCCAGGCGCTGCTGGGCAAGCCGGATGTGCTCATTCTCGATGAGCCGACGAACGGACTCGATCCCTCCGGCATTCGGGAGATGCGCGCCTTTATTCGCTTTTTGGCGGAAGAGGAAGGGTTAACGGTGCTCGTATCCAGCCATTTGCTTCATGAAATTCAGCTGATGTGCGACCGGGTTGCGATTATTTCAAAGGGTGAAATTATTCGCGTCGATTCGGTTCAACAGCTATTGTCGAGCGAAGAGCGTCTCGTCTGGCGGTTAGAGCCGATTGAGCAAGGAAAGGCAATATTGCGGGAACTTGCATCGATTGTCAATGAGACAGAGGATACGGTTACGACACCGTATATTGAGCATGAGGTTGGAGAATGGAATCGAAGGCTGGTTGAAGGCGGAGTAAGCGTGCTGGAGATGAACCGCAAGCTGCCGGCGCTTGAGGATCTGTTCCTTGAGCTGACAGGAGGCGAATCGATTGATTAATCTGGTTCAGAATGAAATGACCAAGCTGGTTGGGAAACGCCGCTTCGTGGTTATTGCCGTCATCATTGTCGTATTGCTCTCCATGTTCACATACGCGCAGGCGAAGGAAGCCGAATCCATTCGGGAGCGGCTTGGCACGGTGGACTGGCGCACGGAGCTGCAGCAGCAAATCGTCGATATGCAGAATCGGCTCAGCAGCTCGGGCCAGTGGCGCGAGCAAATCCAGATTCAAATCAAGCAATCCCAGTATTATTTGGACAATGACGTGAATCCCTCGGAGCCGGGCGCTCCAACCTTTATTAGAGGGTTCGTGCAAAACTCCGCGGAGCTGTTCCTGCCGCTGCTCGTCATGATTATCGCGGTAGACATCGTGTCATCCGAGCGAAGTATGGGCACGATTAAGCTTCTTCTAACCCGTCCGGTGAGCCGATTCAAAATTCTGTTGAGCAAATATATCGCGCTTATTTTATCGGTCTCGGTCGTTATTTTTTTATTCGGCTCCCTCTCGTACATCGTTTCGGCCGTCATGTTCGGCAACCAAGGCTGGGCGGCTCCCGTACTGACGGGCTTCTCCTCGCAAGGCGGGGAGCTGGATATCTCAGGCGTGCGCCTTGTATCCCAGTGGCAATATATTATCCAGCAGTTCGGGCTCGCTTGGTTTATTTCGGTTGTTGTCGGCACGCTGTCGTTCATGCTGTCCATTCTGATGCGGAGCAGTGCGGCAGGCATGGGTACGATGCTGGCTTGCTTAATATCAGGAGCTATTCTGAGCAATATGGTGTCCTCGTGGGAGTCGGCCAAATATTTGTTTATGGTCAATCTCGGCTTGATGGATTATGTCAGCGGCTCGGCGCCTCCTATTGAGGGCATGACGCTTGGCTTTTCGCTGTCCGTGTTGGCAGTATGGATGCTGGGCTCGCTGCTCGTTTCCTTTACCGTTTTCATGCGAAAGGATATTTATTAACCGTATTTGCTGATGTTGTCCTGTCCTAAATTGGCGGCTCTCTTCATATGCATGTAATAGAAGAGGAGCGTGATCGACATGGACAAGACGGTACGCAGATATTATCAGCAAAAACAAAAGCAAAAAGAAATAGAGCAGGAGCTCTCTGACCTGCGCAATCAAATTTTAGCGTATTTGACTGAGCAGGAGGCAGGGGAGCTGGAGATCGGCAGCCACAAAGTTAAAATCGTGGTGCAGGAGCGCAAGGAATTCGATGAGAATAAACTGTATGAGGCGCTTCCTGATCCCGAGCTCTGGCGGATGCTGTCGAAGCCCGATACGTCCAAAATCGCGAGCCTGCTCAAGCTGAATGTCATTTCTGAGGAACGGATAAAGGATACGTACGCGACGAAGACCGTGCGATTGCTTCAGGTGGATAAGAAGTAAGGGCATGAGCTGCGTATAAGCGCAGTTGGAGTGTATGAATAAGGAATTAATAACGAATAAAAGTGAATTAAAAACGAATAAATACGGATAAATACGAGTAAATACGAATAAATACGAATATTAAAAAAATAAAAGCAGGGTGCTTTTGCCGTTAGATGGCGAAGGCGCCCTTTTTTCAATGAGAGTACATCCCGGAAACCTGATGACGGCAAGCGAACCAGCGAATTCTTTCAAAGAACTTATTAAATAGGTGGGGATTTATGGAATTAACGATTCGTATTTTATGCTGCTTATACGCGTTTTTGTTTGGAGACATAAGCAAAGAGTGAACGAAAATGACCTGCAAACAGTGGGATGTACGTTTCCTTTTTACGTAATGCAAAGCAGTGTATCGTTCTAGACTGAAGGTCAATAGTAAGTAAACATAAATGTTTTATGGGGATACTAATACATAACGATTAATAAATTTAATTAATCCCTGCCATAAAAAAAACTTTATACCAAAATGGGTTAAAGGTGGTAAGATGAATGGGAAAGGGGCGGTCATAGTGAAAATTTTCCTTGCAGCAATTAGTCGATTGGCTCAACTTTTCTTTGCATTTTTCAAAATCGCTCCCGCTAGTTTTGGTGGAGGTTATGCGATGATGCCTCTAATAGAAAGGGAGATCGTTGTAAAGCGCCAATGGTTTACAGAGGTGGAAATGGCAGATATGCTCTCTATGGCAGGGATAGCCCCGGGAGGGGTAGCCGTGAATGCGGCTGCGCTCATCGGCTATCGGAAAGCGGGCATCACAGGTGCCGTTGCTGCGATTGCAGGTCTTACACTACCCACATTTCTTATTGTGATTTCAATTAGCTATGCGTATTTTTATTTGCGTAATGAGCCTAAGGTGGAAGCTGCGCTTAGAGGCATTCATGCTGCTGTCATTGCTATGATTCTAATGGCAGCCTATCGTATGGCCAAGATATCGGTATTTGACATTTCCACAGCATGCGTGATGGCCGCAGCGCTATTCGCCATGCTTTTGCTGCACAAGAATCCGCTATTTGTAATTCTTTTCGGACTAGTCATTGGTTTGGTCATCGTAAGAGGCAAGGAGTTGGTCGGCCTCAGCGTAAACACTGAGAAAGCAGGGAGTAGTGCGAAGACCATGCTGGAACCTGAATATTATATTTGAAAGGGGATTAGATGATGCTTTGGGAATTGTTCTTTACCTTCTTGAAGGTCGGTTCCGTTTCATTTGGAGGTGGGTATGCCGTTATTCCGATGATACAATATGAAATCGAATCCCATGGCTGGATGACGAGCAGTGAATTGCAGGAAATGATTTCGCTTGCCGGCATGACTCCTGGTCCGATTGCAACGAATAGCGCGACTCTAGTCGGGTATAAAACGGCAGGCTTAGCTGGGGCGTTGGTGACGACGTTAGGCATGATTCTACCCTCGCTCATCGCAGTGATTTTACTTGCTTCGATGTTTTTTCGATTTAATAATAGCAAGTGGTTTCGTTCGGTTTTTTATGGCTTTCGGCCGATTATAACGGGGCTCATCATTTATGCGGCCCTCAATTTTGGATTTCTGAGCGGGGACGAGACCGGCTTCACGTGGATGACATTCGTTACGCTTTTGATATGCTTCGGCTGTTTGTATGCCATGTTCAAGTATAAGCTTTATCCGATTGTTGTCCTTCTTGCAGCAGGTGCAGCAGGGATTATTCTATATTAAAAGAATGAGGCTGAATCAAGTTTGAATTCGTTTCTGTGAGGAGAGTTAGGTATAAATGGATCATTTGAAAACTTGTTGCGCTGCAAATAGGCAGCTTGTAGACGTGGAACGCATAGAAACCGTGGAATTGCTGACCCCAAAAGGATTATCAGCTGCCGTTGCTGGATCGGGTCTGAATTTGGACATGGTCGTCATCCCTGCTGGCAGCTTTGATATGGGAACGACTGCAAACGAAGGGTTTCCAAGTGACGGGGAAGGTCCGGTTCGAAGCGTCGAGCTTGACTCGTTCCGAATGTCAACGTGCGCGGTGACGAATGCTCAATTTCAAGCTTTCGTGAAGGCAACCGGCTACCGTACGGAAGCGGAGCAATTCGGATGATCGTTTGTGTTTCACCTGCTTGTATCCGTTGAAACGTTGAATAATATCAAGAACGTACCGCAGCATGTCCCATGGTGGCTAGTCGTAGCGGGAGCAAGTTGGAATCACCCGGAGGGACCTGATTCAAGCATTGAGAATCGGCTGGATCACCCTGTAGTCCATGTCTCATGGAATGACGCAGCGGCTTTCTGTGAATGGTCGGGTACAAGATTGCCGACGGAAGCGGAATGGGAGTATGCGGCACGCGGCGGTTTAAAGGGCAAAACCTATCCTTGGGGAGATCTGCTAAAGCCAGGCGGCAAGCATATGTGCAACATCTGGCAGGGGAAGTTTCCGGTTAAAAACAATGCAAGCGACGGTTTTGTCGGAACGGCTCCTGTACGGTCATTCGAACCAAACGGTTATGGCTTGTATAATGTATCAGGAAATGTATGGGAATGGTGCGCGGATTGGTTCAGTCCCGATTATCACAGGCAAACTTCAAACATTAAGCCCCGCTGCTTGCATGAGACTGGCAACCGGTCGATGAGAGGCGGTTCATACTTGTGCCATCGCTCCTATTGCAACCGTTATCGGGTAGCGGCACGAAGCTCAAACACGCCAGACAGCTCGACTGGGAATTGCGGTTTTCGAGTAGTGATGGATATCTAAAGATAGCTGGATGATTAACAAGCGATAAGAGTGGCGCCACCTTGAACTGTGACCCGAAAGATAGACACTTTAAAAAAAGTGCCCATCTTTCGGGTTTTTGTGTTTAAATTAAATTTACTAAATCGAACGAGGGATACTAACATCATGACTAAACGTAGCTGTTTCACACCATCACAAATGAGATTACTTGAGTCTAATCCCAATGTCGTTCACGTATCGGAGAAATCCATTTCATATACACCTGAGTTTAAACTTCACGCAGTCCAATCTTACGAGAGTGGCAGCGCACCTATGCAAATTTTCCTTGATGCTGGATTTGACGTTGTTGTCATCGGTACAAATAACCCTCACAAATGACTAAACCGTTGGAGGAGCTCGTAAAGAAGCTACGGAGAGGAGGGATTGTTAATGGATCGCAGAGGCAGAGCTAGTACAGGCCGGCACACTTCTAAGGAGCTGACCCCAGAAGAGAAGCTTAAACGTACTGAAGCTAAGATGAAGCGCGATCGCTAACACCTTCTGAGACCTTTGAGCTCATCGAAGCTACTATTCGAAATTACAATATAAAAGGCCTAACCGGGTATTTATGCAACCTTGCAGGGGTAAGCCGAAGTGGATACTCTCGGTGGGTAAAGGCGGAACCGTCAAGGCAAGATCGTGAGTACGCGGACGAGCAGGATTACGAACTCATTAAGGAACACTTCGTGGCTCTTAACGCTAAAGCGGGTGCCCTCACGATTAAAATGCATCTGGAACGGGAAGATGATGTTGTCATGTATCATAAGAAAATTCGAAGACTTATGCGCAAATATAACTTAGTTGCCAAAGTACGACAAGCAAATCCATATCGTAAACTGGCTAAAGCTACACAAGAGCATAGAACGTGCCCGAACCACTTAGATCGTAATTTTGATCAAGGAGAACCTGGTAAAGTGCTACTAACCGATATCACCTATATACGATACGGAAAAGGCCAATAGGCTTACCTTTCCTGTGTGAAGGATGGAGCGACGAAGCAAATACCTGCACATGTTGTATCCACATCCTTGGAACTCAGTATTGCAGAGAAGACGTTAGAGCAGCTGCTAAGTAGCTTAGATTACAACGTTCATCCGGATGCAATCTTTCATTCAGATCAAGGCATGCATTATACTCATCCACTATTTCAACAGAAAGTAAAGCTTGCAGGTTTTAAACAATCCATGTCACGAAAAGGAAAATGCTGGGACAACGCGCCCATGGAGTCATTCTTTGGTCATATGAAAGATGAGATGGATTATGAAGACTGCCAAACCATAGAGGAGCTTCGTCAAAGAGTTAACGAATACATCCTAAAGTACAACACATCTCGCTATCAATAAGGGTTAAAAAAGATGACTCCTGACGAATACAGGAGCCATCTACTTTCGGCGTAACACTTTTTATTAAATGTCCATAATCGGGGTTACAGTTCACATGATGGGATCGGCTTTTTCTTCGCGTGTGTGGAGGATTGCGGCTAGCCGCTCCTTCCTGCTTGGTTTTATTTCGGATGACGTAACGGAATTGAATGTTGAAGGTGTGATTTTGAGCTGCTCGAGACGTTCCGGTTCCATGCCGACGCCGTCATCCGTAACGATAATCTCCATGTGGCTGTCTTCCTGGAGCTCCGCTTGATCGATGGCTTTTCCACCGCTGGCATGCGGCTCCAGGCCGTGAGTCATCGCATTCTCGATGAGAGGTTGATCACGGCGACCTGCTGATTGTGATGTTGTCGAAGGATTCCGTAGAGAAGACATGGCAGAAGATTGTTGACGGCTATAGGTCCAAGGAACTCGATAAAATGATCGAAGAAGTGAACGCGAAGGCGAAAGAGCAAGGCATCGAATAAAAGGTTGAGATATACGCAAAAAATCGAGTAACAGAAAGAGACAGCCGTCATTCCCTTTTGGGCTTGCTGGTCGTCTTTTCTTTGCATGCAGGCCTAGTCTGCAGATGAGGAGTTAAATGAAATGGATGTTAATGTATATGTAGAGATACAAAGCTAAAGGGGACGAAGCATGATGTGAATTCTGCCTCGATTCAAGCGTACATGCACGTATAGGCTGTTACCCACATACACTAAAGAACAGACTTCAATTTGCTTAGAAGAGCTTATTAACTAAGTAAATACAACGTGGGGGTGTACGGTTCAATGCCTGGATTATTCTCAGCGATAGCGCTATTCATTAAGCAGCTTTCATTGCTCGTCTCTTATGTCAAAAACAACGCGTTTCCCCAGCCTCTTCAAGAGGAGGAAGAAACCAAGCATTTGCAATTAATGGCAGAAGGTAATCAGCGTTCCCGTAACTTGCTTATTGAGCATAATCTCCGCTTAGTCGCTCACATAGTCAAAAAATTCGATAATACCGGTGAGGATCTCGAGGACTTGATCTCGATCGGGACGATTGGATTGATCAAGGCGATCGAGAGCTTTCAGACTGGTAAAGGCACAAAGCTTGCGACGTTCGCGGCTCGCTGTATTGAGAACGAAATACTTATGCATCTACGGTCTTTAAAAAAGACACGCAAGGACGTATCGCTTCACGATCCGATTGGTACGGATAAGGAAGGTAATGAGATTACGTTGATTGATATCCTCGGTACAGAGGCTGATGATATCGTGGATAAGGTGCAGCTCAAGATTGAGAAGAGTAAGATATATAAGAATTTGGATATACTCGATGATCGTGAAAAAGAAGTTGTGATTGGGCGCTTCGGGCTTGAGCATGGGGGGGATGAGCGGACGCAGCGGGAGATTGCGAAGGAACTGGGGATTAGTCGAAGCTACGTGTCGCGGATTGAGAAAAGGGCACTGATGAAGCTTTATCATGAGTTTTATAAGGCGAAGCGTTGAGACTGATTTAAGCTCATGCAGAACATCCGATTTTATTGACTGTTTATAATAGGGAAATCAGATGTTGTTTCAATAAATGAAACCAAATGGCAGAGATGTCGTTTGGTTTTTTACTGTTTACATACTCAACACATGTGGAGTGCGGAAACATGAACATTATTTTATAGGAACAAACCCTTATTTAATAAGGAATTAACCTACATCAACGTATTAAATCTTAACCTATTCCTATCGCTGGCAGCGATGAGACCGTAGTGAATTAATTACATCAGCTTGTGTACACATAGTCAAAAAATTCGATAATACCGGGGAAGATTTAGAGGATCTAATCTCCATCGGCACGATTGGATTGATCAAAGCGATCGAGAGCTTTCAAACCGGGAAAGGCACGAAGTGCGACGTTCGCGGCTCGCTGTATTGAGAACGAAATACTTATGCATCTCCGCTCATTGAAGAAGACACGCAAGGACGTATCGCTGCATGACCCGATCGGCACGGATAAGGAAGGCAATGAGATTACGTTGATCGATATACTCGGCACGGAGGCCGATGATATCGTGGATAAGTTGCAGCTGAAGATTGAGAAGAGCAAGATTTATAAGAATTTGAACATAATGGATGGCCGCGAGAAAGACGTCGTCATTGGACGATTTGGGTTGTTGCACGGCGGGGATGAACAGATGCAGCGGGAGATTGCAAAGGAATTGGGGATTAGTCGGAGTTATGTGAGTTGGAACTAACTCTAGACGACGGTCCGAATATCTGAAAGTCTCTACCGATTCATAATCAACGAATAATCAAACGTAAGGATTAAATAAGGCGTTTAATAGCTAATATCAATTATTATATTGGCGAAGAAAACAAGAACACCATGAAATATGTATGCATTTTTCCTGAATACAGCCGCTTTCTTCGACAAGAAGGGAGAGGCTTTTTTGTTTTTTCGACTAAGTCCGCAATACTCTATTATTTGCTATCTATAATTCTGGAGGCGCTACCTTAAAATATTCCATGCTTTCAGGCTGATAAAGTTAAGATTTTCGTTATTATCGCGTTTAGGAAGCTCTTATACTGAGAGAGCATCCAAAATGAAAGCGGATTCTTGAAGTAGTTTGGGGAGGTGATCGCAGCAGCGTCGTTCGACCATGTTACGTTTGCGTAGGGCAGCGAGAGTTTTGCCGACAGCTTGGGGGGATTGGGGCACGAAACCGGACCGTGCCAATAACTAGGGATGAGGGAGGCAATGATGATGAACAAATTAAGGAGGAAAATCGCGGTATTTTTAAGCGTGGCGTTATTGGGAGGAAGTCTGTTCGCGCAGAATGTGCCGGAGCGGGTATTTGCCGCCAATCCGGCGAACGCATCGTACACGCCGACGGAAATTGTCGTGGACGGCAGCCTGGATACCGCCTGGAACGGAAAGGTCACGGAGTCAATAGCCAAGGTATCGCTAGGTACGGTTGCGGGGAGCTCCGATCTGTCCGGAAGCTTCGGCGTGATGTGGGACAGCTCGTACGTATATGTAATGGCCGATATTACGGATGATGTCGTTCAGAATGATTCCTCTACCATCTCGGACGACGACGGCATCGATCTTTATTTTGACATGAACCATAACCATTCCGCGACATACGGCGCAGACGATTTTATGTATCAGTTCGGTTACGGGGAGACGGCTATCGTCGAACATAAGCATAACGCGACAGCCGGCATCACGGTGGCATCGGCGCTTAGAACTGGAGGGTACCGGATCGAGGTGAAAATTCCATGGTCGACGCTCGGGAAGACGCCGTCCTCCAGTATGACCTTCGGCTTCGATCTCATGATCAACGACGACGACACTGGCGGCACGCGCGATTCCCAAATGGCCTGGAGCGACGGTACGGCGAACGCCTACCAGAGTCCAAGCCTGTTCGGAGATGCTTCGTTGACGGGGGCGCCAGGAGCGGTATCCATTCCGTCCACATCAACGCCTATTACCGTTGACGGCAGTCTGGATGCCGCCTGGAGCGGGAAAGTGATACAGCCGATTACGAAGGTTTCGCTTGGCTCGATTGCTGGGAGCTCCGACTTGTCTGGAAGCTTCGGCGTGATGTGGGACAGCTCGTACGTATACGTAATGGCTGATATTACGGACGATGTCGTCCAAAATGATTCCTCCACCATCTCAGACGACGATGGAATCGATCTGTATTTCGACATGAATCATAATCATTCCACGACATATGGCGCAGACGATTTTATGTATCAGTTCGGCTACGGGGAGACATCCTTCGTAGAGCATAAGCATAACGCGACAACCGGTATTACGGTGGCTTCGGCGCTTCGAACGGGAGGGTACCGAATCGAGGTGAAAATTCCTTGGTCGACGCTCGGGAAGACGCCAACCTCCAATATGACCTTTGGATTCGACCTCATGATTAACGACGACGATACCGGCGGCACTCGTGATTCCCAAATAGCTTGGAACGACGGCACGGCGAACGCTTACCAGAACCCTAGCTTGTTCGGAGATGCTTTGTTGACCGGTTCACC
>NZ_JACHXW010000001.1:466027-679384 GCF_014192395.1 Paenibacillus endophyticus
ACACCAACACCAACACCAACACCAACACCAACACCAACACCAACACCAACACCAACACCAACACCAACACCAACACCAACACCAACACCAACACCAACACCAACACCAACACCAACACCAACACCAACACCAACACCAACACCAACGCCAACGCCAACACCAACACCTGGCGGGTACCAGACGGTGCCCGGAAAGGTTCAAGCCGAGAGCTATGCCTCCAGCAATGGAGTTGCGCAGTTTACTTCGGGGACAGGAGATGTCTATGTCGGCAACACGCTGCCGGGGAACGGCATGAACTACTCGTTGCACGTGCAAACGGCGGGGTATTATCAGGTTGTCTTCCGCGTCGCGGCACCTAGCTCCGACAGACAATTTGAGCTGCGTAATGCCTCCGGAACTGCACTTGCGGCCATTACGTTCAACAATACGGGCGGATGGGAGAACTGGACAACGGTATCCGCGACTGTCTCGTTGCCGGTCGGCAACCAGTCGCTCCGCATACACAGTTTGACGCAAGGCTGGAATATCGATTGGCTCGATTTTGTCTATCTGACTCCGCCGCCTCCAGGCCCAATCTCCGTGACCGCTTGCGGCGCAACCGCCAATGATCAAACCGATGATTTAGCGGCATTCAACCT
This sequence comes from Paenibacillus endophyticus, assembly GCF_014192395.1. Lineage (GTDB taxonomy): Bacteria > Bacillota > Bacilli > Paenibacillales > Paenibacillaceae > Pristimantibacillus > Pristimantibacillus endophyticus. The sequence continues at coordinate 466,666 of NZ_JACHXW010000001.1, forward strand.
GTGTTCGGCAAGGGCTAAGCTGTTTGACCGGGAGCTCTCAATTCCCTCGGGCAACTTTATTCTGAGCGATATCATCACGTTCGACGGCATAACGGTACGCGGCGCGGGCAAGACGTTAACGACGTTAACCTCCACCAATCCGGAGCGGGGTTCGATCGACCTGAGAGGCGACGGCGTCGAGCTGAGGAGCCTGAAGCATACGTACGCGACGGTCGTGCCTAGAGGAAACGGGGCGAACGAGAAGAACAGCATTACGCTCTACGACACAGCTAATTTCACGATCGACAACGTCTGGGTATACAAAGCGAGCACCGCCGGCATCTTCATCCGCAACGGCTCGAACGGCACGATCAGCAACAATACCGTGGAAGACACGAATGCCGACGGCATTCATATGACGCACGGAAGCTCCTATATTACCGTGGAGAACAACTATGTTACGAGTGTCGGAGATGACTGCATCGCCGTCGTCAGCTACACGCCTGACGGACCGAGAGTCCATAATATTACGATTATTGGCAACGACGTAGGCTACGACTCGGAAGCCCGCGGCATTTCAGTAGTCGGCGGAGCGGACGTCACGATCGAGGATAATGAGATCAACAACACGAGATACGCCGGCATCTACATTTCCGTCGAGGCCGAGTGGAATACGGCGAACGTGGACCGGATTACGTTGACCGGCAACACGATCGACCATACGGGCACTTACGCGGCAAGCGGCCATCCGAACGTGCTGGTCTACTGCTCGCAAGGCAATCTCGACGAAATCACGTTCAACAACAACTTGATCATTAACGCGGTTAATTCCGGCATTGGCGTATGGGGAGGCGGAACGATCGGCGACGTGTACTTCAACTACAACACGGTATCGGGGTCGGGAGGCTCCGCGACGAATATTCAGAAGGGAACGATTCACTTAAACAATAATACCGGATTCTAGCAGACAAAGGACCTTCGGAGGAGGAATAAACGAGATGATTCGACCAGGCAAAATGGTATACCTTTTCTTCTGCCTTACGTTGTTTTCGAGTTTATGGCTGAACGTAGCCGGAGGGATGGCAGCCGCCGATTCGGCTGCGGCGCATCCCATTCCCGGCATGATCGAGGCGGAGGACTTCGCCGACATGAGCGGCATTCAGCTGGATGTCACCGACGACTCCGGTGGTAGCTCGTACATTGGATGGACGGACGCCGGCGATTGGATGGACTATACGGTGAACGTGGAGAAGGCGGGCGTCTATGCCGCTACTCTGCGTCTCGCAAGTCCGCTGGAAGGCACCTCCAAAATCCAGCTTAGAAACGCGGCAAACCAGACGCTCGCGGCAATCAACATTCCGAATACGGGCGATTGGGGTGCGTACCAGAATATCGAGACAAAGCTTAGTCTCTCCGCGGGTGAGCAGACGCTGAGGGTTTACGTGGTGAACGCCGGTTTTAATTTTAACTGGCTGTCCTTCGAATTTGTGTCCGACTCGGTTATTGAACCGGAGCCTGAGCCTAATCCGACGGATGGACCGTTCTTCCAGATCCCTGGCGCAGTAGAAGTGGAGGCCTTCCACTTCGGCAGCGGAGCCGAGGTCAAAGACTCAGCGCATGTGGGGGCCGGGAAATATGTGGGAGCTCTAGATGCCGGTGACTGGATGGAATACACCTATGTGGAGGCTGCCGGAGCAGGCGTGTACGAGGTGGAGTTCAAGGTCGCCAGCCCGAACAGCGGCAAGCGATTCCAGCTCGAGAATGCCTGGGGCAATGTGCTGGCCGACGTGCAGGTACCGAATACAGGTGGTTGGGATGCTTGGCAGACCGTCTCCGCGATCATGACGCTTCCGGCAGGCAGCCAATCGCTGCAGCTCGTGACGGCGGAAGGCGGCTTCAACCTGGACGCGATGGCCTTCAAGCTTGCCGAACCGGCCGACACGACGGTGCCGGCGCCAGCGAACGCGCTGTCGATCGCGGAATGTGGTGCAACGGCCGATGACAACACGGACGACACGGCAGCGATTCAGGCGTGCATCGATTCCGCCCGATCGGAGGGCCGTATCGTGTACGTGCCGGAGGGCACGTTCCTATATAGCGCTTGCCTCGTTCTAGATGGAGCGGATCTGACGGGCTCCGGTCATGGCTCGGTCTTGAAGAGCATCAACGCCCTGGAGCAATGCTTGAGACTAACGGGAGACGGATCGGATGTCAGCCATGTCCAACTCACGACGATTACGACGACGGACCGCCTGTCGACGGACGTGTCAGCCAGAGTATTCGTCGATCCGAACGCCTTGAACTTCTCTGTGAAGAACACTGTCATCGACGGCGCGACGTCGGCGGGCATCATCAGCTTCGGCAGCCACGGCATCATCAGCGGCAACACGGTACGCAATACGCTGGCGGACGGCATTCATATTACGGGGCTCTCCGATGACATTCTCATCGAAAACAATGTGAGTCGGGACACGGGAGACGATCAGATCGCCGTAGTGTCCTATGAGAAATTCGGCTCCTGGGTACGGAACGTTACCATCCGCCATAACGACGTCGCGGGCGGGCATGCCCGGGGCATTACCGTATCCGGCGGCGAGAACATCGCAGTCGAGAACAACAAGATCTCTCTGACAGGCGGGGCAGGCGTATTTATCGCTTCCGAAGGAAGCTACAAGACGTACACCGTGAATGGCCTGCATGTAATCGGAAACGCGATTTACAAGGACAGCTTGAACGGCTCGATTCCGGAGAAGGGAGGCATCCGGCTGCAGGCGACATACAAGAATCCGAGCATCGACAACGCGCTGATCGAGCAGAACTTCATCTTCGGCGCGACGGATAGCGGCATTCTGATCGTAGGCTCGGCGGAGGCGAACGCCGTCATTCAGAAAAATGTCATTACGAATCCGCAGGGCTATGGCATTAGCTTGGTAAGCACCGTAATAGGTTCTTATACCATTTCGGGGAATACGGTGACCGGCTCCGGCAAGCATCCGTTCTCCAATTTGGCAGCGGGTGCCGACGTCGTCAGCGACATGCTGAACGGAACGCCCGGAGGAGGAGGAGAAGGCAGCGAATATGTCGCTGTGAAGGGCACGCCGGTGATAGACGGCGGCGTTGACGATGTGTGGGCGTACTCGACGGCGCTGCAGATGGATACGACGGTCCAGGGCACGACCGGCATCGCAAGAATCATCTGGGACGAGACGGCGCTTTATTATTTGTTCCAAATGACGGACGCCGCGCCGTTCGCGATAGGTGCCAACGAGCATAATGATTCCGTGGAGGTGTGGGTCGACGAGCTGAACGCCAAGAACGGCGCTAGGGGCGTAGGCGACTACCAGGCGAGAGTGGATATCGCGAACGTCAAATCCACTGCGACGGGGCTTAATTTGTCCTCCGTTCAGAGCGAAGTGCGCATGGTGCCAGGCGGTTACATCGTGGAACTCGCCGTTCCTTACACGGCGTTGATTCCGGGGGAAGGGAAGACGATCGGATTCAACGCAAGCGCCAACGACGACGCGAACGGCGACGGCAAACGCGACAACTACATGAGCTGGGTCGACAAAAATCTGCCGTATTGGGCGGATACGAAGGTATATAACAACGTCCTGCTCGCCGGAAGCCCAGTCATCGATGCGCCCAAAGCGACCGGTGTTCCCGGCACCCTCGTCATCTCCCATAACAACGGACATGATCACGGATTGTTGGACGGAAGCTACACGGTAAGCATGAATATGTGGTACGGCAACAACGGAACGGTCTACAAGCTGTACGAGAACGGCGTGCTGATCGATATTCAAAGGCTGATGGACGATTCGCCGAAAGCGCAGACCACGGCAACGGCTATCGAAGGTAAGCGGAACGGCGAGTACCACTACCGGGCGGAGCTTTCGAATGTGTTCGGAACAACGGTCAGCAAGGAGCTTGTCGTGAAGGTAACCCAGGCGAATCCGGGGATGCCCGTGTTGTCCAGCAACAACTGGGATGGAGACGGCAGCTACGACATCCGCATGAATATGTGGTGGGGGACGAACGGAACCACGTTTAATCTCTACGAGAACGGCGTTCTCATTCATTCCGAACAGCTCGAGGTTGGCACACCGAACGCGCAGACCGCCACGGTTGCCGTCAAGGGCCGAAGCAGGGGGGCCTATCAATATCGCGGAGAGCTGGTGAATGATGCGGGCAGTACCTCCAGCGCGGTGATAACGGTAAAAGTAACCCAATAATTGGTTTATCCAACCGCCCTATCCGTCTAAACGGGATGGGGCGGTTTCTTTTGAAGCGTCTAGTAAAAAGCTTAAGATTTTCGTGGAAATCGATTGAATATTTCATAGGGGGTACTGGCGGAGCGCAGTACAATAAAGCTATAACGAGGCATGAGCGGAAAGGAGACTGTACGCATGAGAATATCGAAGATCGAAATGTTCCATGTTCGGCCGAGGTTCAGCTTCCTGAAGCTGTCCACCGACGAGGGGATTGCCGGCTGGGGAGAAGCGGTGGTGGAGGGCAGGTCGCGCACAGTCGAGATGGCGGTGAAGGAGCTCGAGCCCCATCTCATCGGCCAAGACCCGAGACGGATCGAGCATCTGTGGCAAGCGATGTACCGCGGGACGTTCTATCGCGGGGGACCGATTCTGACGAGCGCGATCAGCGGTCTCGAGCAAGCGATGTGGGACATTTTGGGCAAATCATTGAATGTTCCCGTCTATCAGCTCCTGGGCGGAGCCGTGCGCAATCGGATTAGAATGTACAAGGGCGTGGGCGGAAGCTATGCGGAGGAGACGTACGCTAATGCCAAGCGCTGGCGCGAGATGGGTTTCACTATGATGAAGACCGGCATCGAAGCGATGGCCCATGTCATGGAGACGCCAGCCTGGATCTCGAAGCAGGTGGAGCGAATTGAAGCAATCCGGGACGCAATCGGCAACGACTGCGATCTCGGCATCGATTTTCACGGACGGATCAGCCCTGCTCTTGCCGTCAGGCTGATCAAGGAGCTGGAGCGGTTCCAGCCCGCGTTTATCGAGGAGCCTTGCCTGCCGGAGAACGTCGACACGATGGCGACGATTGCCCGCTCCACGACGCTCCCGATCGCGACGGGCGAGAGGCTGTTCACGAAGTGGGCGTTCCGCAATGTGCTGGAGAAGCAGGCGGCGGCGATCTTGCAGCCGGACCTTGCGCATTGCGGCGGCATTATGGAGGGGAAGAAGATCGCCGCGATGGCGGAGGTCTATTTCGCGGGCTTCGCGCCGCATAATCCGCTAGGTCCAATCAACCTGGCGGCTAGTGTCCAGCTGTCCGCGAACGTGCCGAACTTCCTCGCGCAGGAGCATGCGTCGCTCGGAGAAGGGTATTTGAAGCAGCCGTTCGTCGTCACGGACGGCTACCTGGAGATCCCCACTGGACCGGGACTCGGGATCGAGGTCGACGAAGATGCGCTGAAGGATAAGCTGTACGCAGGGGATTGGGATACTCCGAGATGGTTCCACGAGGATGACGGTTCGGTAGCGGACTGGTAGAGCACCGGAGAAGGGGAGGGACTTCATGCAGGATCGGGTTGCGATAATTACCGGCGCCGCGGGCGGCATCGGAAGAGGAATAGCTGAAGTGCTGCTTCGGGAGGGCTGCCGCGTCGTAATCGCGGATTGGAATGAAGAGCTGGGCAGGCAAGCCGCGGAGGAGCTGGAAATGAGCGTCCATGAGGAGCGGGGCGCCAACGCCGGCAATCGCGTCTTGTTCCAGCCGACGGACGTATCGAACCCGCGCGATATCGAGCGGTTAATGGGCAATACGCTTCGCCATTGGAACCGGATTGACATTCTGGTCAATAACGTCGGAACTCATTTCTACCGCAGAATCGAACAAGTGGCCGTCGAGGACTGGGACCGCGTCATGGCAACGGATCTGAGAGGACATTTCTTCGGCATCCGTGAGGTTCTTCCGTACATGAAAAGCCGAAACAGCGGGCGATCGTTAACATTGCTTCCATTCATGCGCTGCAGACGCTGCCAGGCGCCTCGGTCTACGCGGCTGTCAAAGGCGGCATGATCGCGATGTCGCGAGCTCTCGCGCTTGAAGCCGCTCCATACGGAGTCCGGATTAATACGGTGCTGCCCGGCAAGACTCGAATTCGGCAGGATGACGAGCGGCTCGCGAGGGCCGCGCCGGAGGAACGGGCGGAGAAGGAGCGGGGAATGTGGAGCAACATTCCGCTTGGCCGGATTGCCGAAGCTTCCGAGATCGGCGAAGCCGTCGCCTTCCTGGCAAGCGATCGCGCGGCTTTCATTACCGGTACGGCTCTGACGGTCGACGGTGGAGAGTCCCTGCATTTGCATTGGAATCCATAGCTCCCGCGAATCACCTTACGGCCCGAAGCGTAAGGTGATTTGTATTTACGCTGCGAGGCGCTGTGCTACAATGGGAGATGCAGGTAGCGTTGGAAACAACGAAAGGAGAACTAGTTATGAAAGCGGTAACATGGATGCTGCTGGCGCCGTTTCGTTATTTTCGGAGCACGATGTACCGGAGAATTTTGCTTTCCTTCTTTTTTATCATCGTTTTGACCGTTACCGTTCTAATGACCGACTTTTACTTTCGTACGGCGGGAGATTTGAGATCGCAGTCCGTCGATAGCATGATGCGGCTGACCCAGCAATCCTCTGCGACGCTTAACTCCTATATGGGCAATACCAAAGCATTCGCCTGGAACTATTTTGGCGATGCGGAATTTCAGCGATTCGTCCTTACGATGGGACAGGACCCCGACGCGCTCAGTTATTATCAGAATAAATTTATCCAATTCATTAACGACAACCCGATTATGACTTCCGTTACTGTGATTCAGCTGGATGGCTTCAGCACCCGGGTGGGCACCTCCTTTCTGGATACCGTGCCCGGCGAGCGCGATCGGTTGATCGACATCGGTCTGGAGCAGAACGGGAAGGGCGCCTGGGTGGCTACGAGCATCGACAACCGGAATGTGGATGCCGGACTTACGTTAGCCTTCGTCCAGGCGATACGCAATATTTCGTTGTCCTCCCCCGGACCAACGATCGGCGTTATGATTTACGAGATGTCACCTGTGTCGCTGCGGCAATGGCTGAAGGATGTGGAAGGCAACGGCAACAGCTTAACCTCCATCGTTCGAAGCGAGGACGGAAGCGTCGTGTATGGCTCGGCCGCGGAAGCCAGCGAGAGCGTCGCGCTAAGTCCGGAGGAGCTGGTCCGGATAAGAAGTGGCGGGGCGAACGGGCATTTCAATTCCGGCAAGGGAGCCGGCTCCTCGCTTGCGGTGTATCAGAAGCTGACGGGAACGGACTGGCTACTCATGTCGAGGTATCCGACCCATAAATTAATGCAGCCCGTAAATGATTTCACTAAGCGGACTGTCGTCATCGGAGCGTCGATTCTCCTCGTGGCGATGCTGCTCGCCAGCTTTCTCTCCTCCAGAACGATGACTCCTTTGAAAGAGCTGAGCAAAGGGATGAAATCGATCGAGGTCGGCAACTACGCCATTAACCTGCCCGTGAGAAGCAAAGACGAGATCGGCTATTTGAGTACTTCGTTCAACAGGATGGCGAGGGAGATCGACCGGCTGATCGTGAAAGTATACGAGACGGAGCTTGTGAAGAAGAATGCGGAAATTAAGGCGCTTCAATCCCAGATCAATCCCCATTTCCTCTACAATACGCTGGGTATAATCGACAGCCTGTCGACCATGGACGGCGACGGCCGCGTGTCCATGATCAGCCGCTCGCTCGCGAAGATGTTCCGCCACAATATCAGCGGCCAGCCGGTTTCCACCTTGGAAGCGGAGATGACCCAAATCCGGTTATACTTATCGATTCAAAAAATCCGGTTCGATGCCAGGCTGGATTATTCCATTTACCTGGAGCCAGGACTCGAGGATGTTCCGATTCCGAAGCTGCTGTTCCAGCCGCTCGTCGAGAACAGTATTCTGCACGGCATCGGACCAAGCGTGGAAGGCGGTGTTGTCCGGATAGAAGCGACTGCCGCCGATAACGGCCGCGTTGAAGTCAGTGTATGGAATAACGGGTGCCCGATTATGCAGGTGAAACAGGCGTGGCTGAGCAAGCGTCTGTCCTCCCATGTGAGGAGCGGGGAGCTTTATCTGGAGGAATCTTCCATTGGGCTTCTGAACGTGCAGTCCCGCATCCGAATGTTGTACGGGGACGCATGCGGACTTCGCTTCATGAGCAGCGAGGAACGCGGCACGACGTTCACGGTTACGATTCATCGACAATTGCCCGGAGAGGGGGATGTTCATGCGGACCATCATCATTGACGACGAGCCAATCATTCGACAGGGAATCGTGCACAAGATGAAGCGAACCGGTCTTCCTGTAACGATCGTCGGCGAAGCCTCCGACGGAATTGCTGGACTTGAGCTTGTCCGTTCCGTCCGGCCCCAGGTTGTCATTACCGATATTCAAATGCCGGGAATGAACGGTCTCGCGTTTATCCGGGAAGTGAAGGAGATATGGCCCGAAACCGAATTCATCGTAGTCAGCGGATATGATGACTTCGACTACGCCAAGCAGGCGATGCGTTACGGGGTCAAGCATTATTTGCTTAAGCCGCTGGAGGACGACCAGCTGCACGAGTCGTTATCCGAAATCATGGAGCGGGTCGAGAAGGATGGGCTGAAGGCATCCGCCATGGAACAGCTTCAATCGCTGGAGGAATCTAGCCGCGAGCTCAGCCTCAGGCAGGAGCTAACCCGCTTCCTTCAGCATGGAGAGTCTGCCCTCGATCACGAGGAGCTTAGGAAGCTGGAGCAAAGGAGCGGGCTACTTGCAGCTGTCGTGCTGCAAGTCAAGCCGTTTACCCTGCCCCATTTTTCATTCGAAGCCGGGGAGCAGGAGCTTCTTTTCTATGCCATGAAGAACATTATGATGGAGCGGTTCGAATCGGCGAGCATCGCCGGCTTGCTCGTCCATCACGCGTTGGATCGGAACGAGTTTGTATTCATTGCGGGCTTGCGGAGCGCGGAAGAGCGTTCCCGAGTGACGGTCGCCCTAGAAGAAATCGTTTATGGCATGAACAAATATTTGCGGCTCGGTATCACGATCGGCGTTGGCGCTTACGTATCGAAGCTCCAGTCGATTCCGGCTTGCTACCGTGAAGCCCGCCAGTTGTCCCGAAATGCGATTCTGCACGGGAGCAACCGGATTTACGACAAGAACCGTCCGGCCCCCGGTCATCCAAACCGCAAGTCCATCATCAGCGAAGAAGACGAGAGAATGCTGTTCGAGTCGCTGAAGAGCTGGGAAGCGGACAAAATCCATCGATGGACGGAGCGGAGAATCGGCTCCATCGCGCAGGATCCCGATTCAGTCTACGTGCAGCTAGAGTGGTTCTGCGTCGATCTTTACCTCCTGCTCCACAAGTACCTGCTCTCCGTCCCACACTCCACGGAATGGGTGATTGGCGAGATGGATGATCTGCAGCAGTGGCTCGGGCTGCTGACGGATTGGCGGGATGTCGTCGTTCAGATGAAGCGGATGACCGACAACATTATCGGACATCAGTCGCGCACGGATTCGGCGGCGGGCAAAGACATCATGGAAGCTGTCAAAGCCTATATCGATTCGGGGTACGGCGAGCCGATTTCCCTCCAATCCATATCGGAGAAATTTTTTATCCACCCGAATTATTTCTCAAAGCGGTTCAAGGAGAAGTACGGGATCAGCTTTATCGATTACTTGACGGCCATTCGCATGAAGCAGGCCGCTCTCCTTCTTCGCGACAGCGAGCTGAAGATTCATCAGATCGCCGTGCGTGTGGGCTTCGAGGATGCGGCTTACTTCAGCAGCGTGTTCCGCAAGATGTACGGCGAGACGCCCAAGCAGTACCGGGAGAAGCCTGCAAGAGCTTAAGATATTCATGGATAGACCTTAAGATATTCCGTTAAAGCGGAGCCGAAGCGGCCCTATAATGAGGAAGAGAAGACATTAGGCCGAGGAGGAACCCATGGTGAAGAGAAGCTGGCAAACAACATCTTTAATGGCTTTGGTAACCGCAGTACTCGTAGTAATGACCGCATGTTCCGGGAATAACGGGGGGAACGGCACAGGAGGGAACGCATCTTCCGAGCCTTCTAACAGCCCGTCCGGCGAGCCGACCGAGCAAGCGTCGGAAGCGCCGGAGACGGTGGAGATCGTCGTCTGGGACAAACCGCACGCGGACGATGCCAACAAGGCGCTGCGGGAAAAGCAGTTCGCTGATTTCGAATCTAAGTATCCGCATATCAAGGTTAACCACATGGAGCAGACGAAGGAGAAGGAGCGCGAGCAGTTCATGACGGCCGTCGCCGGCGGCGAACAGCCCGACGCGTACTTCACTGCTTACCCGGACATGGAGACATACATTGCCGAGGGCATCGCGGCGGACATTACGGAATTGTGGAACGGCCATCCGGACAAAGGCAACTTCCTTCCGTCCTCGCTCGACGCGGGTACGGCGGACGGCAAAATCTACGGCGTGCCGAGCTCGATGTACGTCACGGCGCTCATGTACAACAAGCAGATGTTCGCGGATGCGGGTCTGGATCCGGCCGTTGCGCTTAAGGATTGGAATTCGTTCGGCGAAGCGGCGCAGAAGCTGACCGATCCGGCCAAGAACCAATACGGCTACGCGATTCTCGGCATGGACTGGGCGGATTGGTTCTTCGAATATTACGTTTGGCAGGCGGGCGGCGACTTGACGGAGAAGCAGGCGGACGGCACGGCCAAGCTGACGTTCACCTCCGACGCGACCGTTCAAGCTCTGCAATATTACAAGGATCTAAAATGGAAATACAAAGCCACGCAGAAGAACGTCGTGCAAAGCTTGGACGATAACCAGAAGGACTTCTATACCGGACGGTCGGCGTCGACCGTAGCTGCCTCCGACTGGTTCGGAACGATGGTCACGAAGGGCATGGATATAGCGAACATCGGTTTTGCGCCGCTCCCGGCAGGTCCTTCGGGCACTTCCCCGGCCCAGGTCGGCGGCAACTACTGGATCATTAATCCAAAGGCCTCGGTGGAGAAGCAGGAAGCGGCGTTTACGTACGCCATGTACTTCTCGTCCAAGGAGGTCATGGAGGAAGGCCTGCAGTTCAACAAGGATAACGGCATCTTCCCTAACCTGCTCACCGTGCGTACGGATATCGACATGTCGCAGTTCGTGGAGGGAATGCCGACCGATCTCGTGGAAGGCGTCCGGAATGCCGCAAAGGAGCCGCATCTGGAATATTTCCTGAAATCGAGACTCAGCCCTTATATCGTGAAGCCGATCCAGACCGTCCTGCTGGACGAGAAGGCCGAGCCGGCAGCCATACTGCAAGCGGCGCAGGAGCTGGCGCAGAAGGAAGTCATCGATCCTTACAATAGCGAGATCCAAAAATAACGGATGCCGGGATTCCTTCTCTAGGGTTGGAGTCCCGCTCTTCTTCTAGGAGCGGAATGCCTTATGACGATAAAACGGTTTTCGATCCCTTGGATGCTTATTCTCTTCCTGTTTCCTTCCGTTGTCTGTTTCCTGCTATTCAAATATTACCCGCTGCTGCACATGATCTATATCAGCCTATTCGACTATAGCATCGTCAATCCGCCCGGCAAGTTCGCGGGCTTAACCAATTATACGGGTATCCTTACGTCGGCCACCTTCTGGGAAGCGGTCTCAAATACGTTCGTCTTCTTCGTCCTTTATCTCGTCCTGACGTTCTGGGTGCCCGTTATCCAGGCGCTGCTGCTCAGCGAAATCCGCAAAGGAAACGCCTTGTTCCGGTTTCTGTACCAGTTGCCGACCATCATGCCTATGGTGGCGGGTGTGCTCATCTGGAAGTGGATGTACAATCCGGATTTCGGTTTGCTCAATTACTGGTTATCATTCGTCGGATTGGGACCTTATCTCTGGTTGAACGATCTCGATATCACGAAGCTGGCGATTGTTCTGCCGAGCCTGTTCGCGGGCTCCGGCATCTCGCTTCTGCTCTACTATTCCGCAATCCGCTCCGTTCCGACGGAAATTTTGGAGGCTGCCAAGGTGGATGGCGCCGGTCCGTGGAAGCGCATGTGGACGATGCTGCTGCCGAATATCAAATTCATCATCATCATCCAATTCGTCACCTTCATGTCGGGCGTCCTGCTGGCGTACGACAACATCTACGTCATGACGCAGGGAGGACCGGCGGGGAGCACGACGGTTGTCTCCATGTTGATCGTCAATACCGCGTTTCAACAGTCTCGATTCGGCGTATCCGCAGCGATGTCGGCCTTTATGTTCCTTGTCATCGCCCTCTTGACGATCATTCAGAACAAAATTTCTTCGGTAAAGGATTGATTGCCATGAAACCGAACCGCATCGTGGAGAAAGGCCACCGGTCTTTGATCATTACGGCGTATGTCGTTACGATCTTCTTCGTCGTCTCGGCTATCATTCCTGTACTCTGGATGCTCGTGTCTTCCTTGAAAACGGAAACCGACATTCTGGCCTATCCGCCCAAATGGACGCCGAGCATTCCGCAGTCGGTGCAGGTAACGCTGGACTATTCCGGCGTGGAGGAGCGGGATGCCCTATTCTACGAGAAAGAAGCGATGAAAGCGACCTGGTACCCGTGGATGAAAAATCTCCGCGAGAACATCGGGGAAGTGAAGGTAACGGGCGTACGGGATGGGCAGATCATCTATAGAGCCCGTACCATTTCGTCGTCGTTCCATGTCGGCCAGCCCTTGATCGTGCCTTCAACCCTGTTCAACGAAACGCAGATGAATCTGAAGCTTCCGTTCATCCGGGAACAGAAGTTGTCTGATTTCGAATGGTTCGGAGAGGACGGGGGAGAACAGGCGTCAGACGGACTCTTCGTATCGGACGCCGCGATCTCCAGCAAGTTCCAATCGTTTTATTCGTCCACCCCGCTGGTCGAGGGCAAGGTGACGGGCATCGAGGAGCGTTTCTCATGGATCCGCATGTTTGACAGCTACCTTGCCTTAAACAAAATCGCGCAAGACGCATCGGGAACACTCGGGTTTTTCCAATATTTCCTGAATAGCACGATCGTTACGTTGGCTACCGTTACCATACAATTGGTGCTTGGTGGCATTGCGGGTTACGCTATCTCGTTCCTCATTAAGAGCAAGAAATGGCAATTCATTTGGGTCATGTTTTTCCTAGCCACGATCATGATTCCGGGCATTTCCCTGCTGCTCCCGCAATATTTGTTAATGAAGGATCTGGGACTCGTTAACACGCTGTACGCTATCATTCTGCCGCACTCGGCCTGGGGAATCGTCATCTTCTTGTTCAAAGGCTTTTTCGACCAGCTCCCGGGAGAGCTCATGCAAGCGGCGAGAGTGGACGGTGCGTCGGATTTCCGAATATTCTCGCAGATCGTCGTGCCGCTCTCCTATCCCGTATTCACCGTCGTCGCCGTCATGACGTTCATCCCGGTGTGGAACGAGTTCCTGTGGCCACTCGTCGTGAACAACAATCCGCAATTTTGGACGTTCACGGTGGCGCTCAACGATCTTCAGAACAAGAGCAGCGTCCAGCAGAACATGGTGATGGCAAGCTCGCTGCTGTCTATGGTACCGCTATTTATCGTGTTTATTACGTCGCAGAAATATATCGAGAAAGGCGTTGCCTTCTCCGGGGTGAAAGGATGACGGACATGAGGAAAATCAAGGTTGGCATGATCGGGCTCGGCGAGGTGGCCCAAGTGATTCATCTGCCCATTCTCCAGAACATGGAGGAGAGGTTCGAGCTTGTTGCGGTGTGCGACGTATCGCCCGGTCTGGTCGCGGCGATCGGGGAACGGTACCGGGTGACGCGCAGGTATTCGGATGCGGAGGAGCTGATCGCCGATCCGGAGGTCGAAGCGGTATTCGTGCTGAACAGCGACGAGTACCACGCGGATTGCATCGTGGCCGCGGCCAAGCGGGGCAAGCATGTATTCGTAGAGAAGCCCATGTGCCTGAACATCGGGGACGCGGAGCGGGTCATTGCGACGAGAAACGAGAGCGGTGTGCAGGTGATGGTCGGCTATATGAGGCGTTATGCGCCCGCGTTCGCGCAAGCGGCCAGGGAAATTCGCAGTCTGGGGCGGATTAATTACGCCCGCGTCCGGGATATTATCGGACCGAACAGCTATTTCACCGGGCAAAGCTCGAATGTGCTGCGATTTTCGGATATGCCGAGGGCGCTCGACGAGGATCGGCAAAGGAGGGGACGCACTCAGGTGGAGCAGGCGCTCGGGAAGCTTGCCGAGCCATTCTACCATACGTATCGCTTCATGGGAGGGTTAAGCAGCCATGATCTCTCGGCGATGAGGGAGTTGCTCGGCATGCCTTCCGGCATTCTTGCGGCAGCCCGCTGGAACGGTGGCCAGTTCATGAGCGCGATTTTCCAATACGACGGCTTCCATGTTCTATACGAGACGGGCGTCGACCGACAGGGACGCTTTGACGCCTCCATTGAAGTATTTGGTGAGGAGAAATCGGTGAGTATCAATTACGATACCCCTTACATACGCCATCTGCCGATCACGGTTACCGTAACGGAGACGGAGGGTGATGCCTACAAGGAAACCGTTCTACGGCCGACCTACACGGACCCGTATACGGTGGAGCTCCAGCAGTTTTACGACGCCGTCGCGCATGGCGGCACGGTGAAGACGACGCCGGAGGATTTCGAGGACGATCTGAGGCTGTTCCGGATCCTGGTCGAAGCGATGGCTCGGGCGGAAGGGCTATAAGTCTTCGAAAAGGATAACAATGGAAGTTGAAAAACAGCGTAGCGACAAGGGATTTCGTAATATTTTGGTTGATTTCAACTCGTTATATATTTTTATCTCATGTTTGGAAGTGAAACCACAAGAATGCTTTTATAATGGGCATTCCTGTGGTTTTATTATTTGACGGATTGTAATATGAAGTGCGACAGCTAAAAACAAAGATGCCCATGAAAGGATTCGTGTAAAATGGAAGTCGCCACAACGAAGCATCCTATGAGCGAAGATCTTCTAGCGTGCCTGTCGGCAAATATACGAAGGCACTCGCCGAAGAACTCCAGTTGAAGCTGCAGGAAACCCGGTCTCCTGAGCAGATCGCCGAGAAGCGTTGTATGGATGGAAAGCCTTTGGTTCATTTCAAGACGATCTACAGATGGCTATCAAGAGGCGCCTCACAGCGGGAATCAACGTACTGCGACATAGGAGGGGCAAGCGCCAAAAGCCAATGGAAACATGCGGTCGTTTCCTCGTCGGTACGCCAATCAGCAAGCGATCGAAAGAAGTGCATAAGGGTACGACGTTCGGTCATTGGGAGCTAGATACCGTCGTTTCCAGCCGAGGCAAAAGCAAGGCTTGCGCGCCTACCTTCATCGAACGAAAAACGCGACTGTACGTTGCACTGAAGATGCCTGACCGTACGGCTCACTCGATGGAGATTGCCTTTGGTATCGTGCCCAGCCAATACCCACTTGGCACCTGTCAAACCGCAACAACTGATCGTGGCAAAGAGTTTGCCTGCTATGCGCGCCTAGAAGCTGTGCACAACGTGAAAGTCTACTTTGCTGTTTCCTATTCCTCTTGGCAGAGAGGTTCCAACGATAACGCCAATGGTCTCCTTCGGGAATTCTTCCCCAAATGGCATGACTTCGCTTCCGTTACCGATAGCCAACTCGCGGATGTCATTCGTTTGATTAACAATCGCTCCCGTAAATGTCACGGATGGAAGTCGGCTCACGAAGCCTTCATGGAAGAGGTGTCGCACTTAGCTTGACAATTCGTCATAAGAAAAAACGGATTAGCTTTTCATCACTGGTAGCGATGAGGTCGTCATGAAATAATGACATCAGGTTGTGTACTCATAGTCAAAAAATTCGACAATACCGGGGAGGATTTAGAGGATCTAATCTCCATCGGCACGATTGGATTGATTAAAGCGATAGAGAGTTTTCAGACCGGCAAAGGCACGAAGCTCGCGACGTTCGCGGCTCGCTGTATTGAGAACGAAATACTTATGCATCTGCGGTCGCTTAAGAAAACCCGGAAGGACGTTTCTTTGCATGACCCGATCGGCACGGATAAGGAAGGCAATGAGATTACGTTGATCGATATACTCGGCACGGAGGCCGATGATATCGTGGATAAGGTACAGCTGAAGATTGAGAAGAGCAAGATATATAAGAATTTGGATATACTCGATCGAGAGAAAGAAGTTGTCATTGGCCGCTTTGGGCTCGAGCATGGCGGGGATGAGCGGACGCAGCGGGAGATAGCGAAGGAATTGGGCATTAGTCGCAGCTACGTGTCGCGGATTGAGAAGAGGGCGCTCATGAAGTTGTATCATGAGTTTTATAAGGCGAAGCGATAAGAAATATCTGAGCTCTGATAGAACATTTGGTACTATGGTTTGTAGTAGTGAAATCAAATGTTTTTTCAATAAATGAAACCAAATGGCAGAGATGTCGTTTGGTTTTTTACTGTTTACATACTTGACACATGTGGAGTGCTGTGTGTTGTTGGTTAGGGAGTATTGTTAAGAAGCCACATTTACCTGCTTTAATAAATAGCTACTTTGCCCGAAGCTTCTAAAGTTCGGGCTATATTTGTTATAACCAAAGTAATTAATTCAGTGCAGGGCATTTGATGAGGCTTCCGTCGTCGAATGGAGAATAGATTTATATAATCATTAGTAGAGTTGATGTTCGTCCGAACAATATCAAGTTTACAGTTTATCAGGTGTATGGTGTTGGGGTACGAGATCAGATGAACAGATTAATTGAATAAGGTCTATAGGACTAAATAGAGTAGGAATAGAAAATGCTGTGATAAGGGCGGTGCATACCACGATAATCAAAAGCTAAGCTCAATGAAGAAAAGGCTTGGAACAAAATAGAATCTAAGGCCAAAATGATTCGCATGATGACAGAGAATCCTGCAAAATTTTATGATTTGGAATTTTCAATAGCTTTGTCTTGTTCATTGTTTTCAATTGCCACAGTAAGACGTGGTAAAGGTATACCTAACTTTTTTGCTTCTCTCACAACTTCAAGTACCGCAAAACCTGCTTTACTATTGTTGTATTCGATGAAAAGTCGTGGTAAGCTGCCCTTTGCAAAAATAACCTTGTTAAAAAGCGTACCGAGTAGTGCTGGTGGAATCTTAGTTAACAGTAGAGAAATCGTATCAATCTTTGCTCCTCTTGCTTTAAGTACAGGGATAATTCCCCTCATATTCTTACCAAGATTTGCGAACGAGTCACTATGATTCATGAGTGCTGGAAAACTTCCCAGTTTTAACACCTCGGTCTCTATAGCCGCATTCATGGCAAAGTGATTCCATAGCCAGTTTTGCATATCCTTTTTCCAACTAATTTTAAAATGGGCACTTTCAAATAGTTCTTTGACCTTGTTGTTAATATGTTCAGTGCCTTCCCGTGGTTTTTCCAGAAATAGCATTTTCAAAAAGCCACCTCTAAGCCTATTGTCCGCGATGCCGCCTCCTCCTCCTGGAAACCCAAAGACAACATTGTTCATAGACAATGGTGAGATCGATGATTTCAAATCTTGCCAGACGTTATTGAATATTAGGACAGGGGTGTTTCCAGCAGCAGTCGATAGTAATTGTGCTGCTTTTGGAAGTTGTTCCGTGTTGACACTCACAATAATGAGATCATAATTTGGGCTCATCTCCTCATGCAGTTTGACGTTCCAGTTTTCTTTTATTAGCTGTTTCCCTCTTCGTGCGTCCCACATTTCAAGCTCTATGTTGCTTCCGAAGGTTTCTTTTCTCCCTTTTCTAACGTAAAACTCAACTGTATGCCCTGCCTTTTCAAAAGCCCAAGCATATTGGGTCGATATTACACCTCTACCGAAGAATAAAATTCTCATATTGCCTCCTAAAAATATATATTAATCATTGTTAATGACCAAACAACGTGTTGTATAATGTTATTGTATAGATTCACTATATGGTCATCAACCATCAGATTTTTAATTTCTGTCGTATAATCGATTGAACAGAAAAATGGAGGCAAATAATGAATAAGCAACCTGAAATTACGGACAAAACAAGGCAAACATTTATAAATGTATTCTGTGATTTATATAGCCAAAAACCAATTGAAAAAATATCCATTCAAGAGATTGCTAACCAATCAGGATATAATCGCAGTACTTTTTATCAATACTTTACGGATATCTATGAGTTGTTGGACTGCGTTGAAGAGCATGTCTTGAAATCCATTAACGAGGAAATGGCAGGCAGAGAGTTTTCTACACATACTTTCCAAGATGCACTTCAATGCTTGGAAAATGCAGAGGAAATTTCAGTTCTTAAAGCCCTCTTGGGCGACTATGGTTCTGTTCATTTTGTTGAACGCCTGAAAAGAGAAATTCCCTTTGAGCGATTGATTGTGGACTTTCCAACAAATGATGTCTTAGCGCCATACATCATTGAGTTTTACATATCAACATTAATATCTATGTTTCGCCTTTGGATACGCAACAGCAAAGATCTATCGTCGGAAGAATTGGTCAAGTTGGTAGATAGCCTATTTGCAAATGGGATAACACCGTATCATATCTTTGGCACGGTCAATCCGCGGCGCTCTGATTCGAATAAAAAGTAAGGGGACGAGGAGAAATAGAATGAGGGACTTTTATATCGGCTCATTCTGCCATTGGGCGGGTATCATTGGCGCATTTTTGATATACAGGGCAATACGGCCTTGATTTTTACTGAACACATATATGATCAAGCAATGAGCCTCTCGATGGAACGCCAAGCGTATGAGGACGCATTGCGGCATAGTCGTAGCAAAGCGGATGCGAACTTTTACAACACGTTTAAGCTGATACAGATTGCCGGGGAACTGAAGCAGAGTGGTTCCGAGGAGCTGTTGATGCGTACGAATTCGATTCAGGAAGCCCATCGTGAGTTTATACGATCGAGCAAATTTGCCTCACTGAGGTCAGATGGGGTGTAACCGCCAGTATTGTAACGGATGATAAAACAAGCAATATGAAGCTTGAGTTAAGCAGCGACAAAACAAGAGCGGATCAGTCTTTCGAAGTTGAAGATATATGCTTTATATTGCGAAATGTTAGTGTTTGTAAAGAGTCGATTTCCAACCTTGATCAAGTACAAGTGGTGTGTGCTAATAACCTGTTGTGTGTTTAGCAGCATCAGACCGGAGATTTTCTTTGTAAAATAGAAGAAGACCCTTCCGGCTGGATATTGTCCAGCCGGAAGGGTCCGCATTTTTCTGTTTACGCTTTTACTTAGCCAGATATTCGACGAACCTTGTAAAGATAGCAGCTACTTCGGCGCGGGTGCCGGTAGCTTTGGGGTCAAAGAGGTTGTCCGGCTTGCCTAATACAATGCCGATTCCCCGCAGCGCCTGAACGGCCTCCAACGACCATGAGCTGATATCACTCTCGTCCGCGAAGGACGTAGATTGGCTTTCAGGTATCTCATAGCCCTTGTACTTCATGTAGTTGTACAGTATCATCAGCATCTGCTCGCGCGTCATCGGTGAATTGGGGTCGAACAGGTCTGCGTTTATACCGTTGATTATGCCACTTTCGGCCGCCCACTCGACTGCCGCCGTGTACCACTGCCCGTCCGTCACGTCGCTAAAGCGGGAACTCGTGTAGCCGGAGCGGTTTGCGTTCTCAAGATTGGCCAGTACCTGTACAAACATCGCACGCGTCATTGAGGTGCCCGGTGAGAACGTCGTGGATGACGTGCCGTTGAAAAGATCGTATGTGTAGGCTAAATTTACGTAGCTATAGAACCAGTCGTTCATGTTGACATCCCTGAAAGGATTGCCCGACGTCACGAGGAAGCCCAGCGGAGTGTCGTCATCGAACAGAAGCTCCGTACCCTCATGGATGTTCAGCGACATGCCGTTGTCTAAGCCGACACTCGCGCCGCCCGGTCCTACCACAACCGCGCCGCCGCTCTGTATCTTCGAGCCGCCGTGGATATCCACCTGGTTGCCGTTCGGCAGGTTCACATGCGCGTCTCCGCCGCCCACTGTGACCGTACCGTCGCCCGCTATCGTCGAGCCGCCCGGAATGGTCACTTTGCTGTTGCCGCCGGGTATTGTCACTTCGGCGCTCTTGTTCGCCGGAATAGTCACCTTACCGTTTGAGTCTATCGTTGTGCCTTCGGGTACCTCAATCTTCGTCCCGCCCTTGGTCGCAATCTCGCCGCCGCCGGGCAGGGTGGTGTTGCCGTTTTTGTCCGTGACCGCGGGCTTATCCTTCGGTGTGTTCACTGTGTAGGTCGGCTTCGACGATCCAGCGTCTGTCCCGGTGCCCGTATTGCCGGTGTTGCCCGTATTGCCCGTATTGCCGTCAGAAGGATTGGGCACAATGGGAGTCGTTGTCGGCGTCGCCGTTGCACTCATCTCCGCGCTGTCGCCCTTCGCGCTTACCGTGATGACCTTAAAGGCGTAGTCTTGGCCGTTTTTCAGGCCCGTGAAGGTATATTCGGTCGTCGCTGCATCCAGTGTGATCGGCGTCACGTCGCCATACCAGACCTTGTAGTCCAATATCGCGCTGCGACCGTCGTCAGGATCGTCAGGAGAAGTCCAACTCAATGTGACCTGTCCATCGCCCGCCGTAGCCCGGAAGTCGCCAGGAGCACCAGGAACGTTCATTTTTCTCTGCACGAACATCCAATCAAAGACGTCTGTGTAATCATTGTCCCAAGCCGACAAGTTAGAGGACTGCGCCGTGGGAGCTATGCTCCAAGTCCCCATAGTTATCTGGTTGTAAAGAACCGCCGCTTCAACTTCATGCGCTACTTGATCACCCAGGACAGGTGTGTTGGCCGGATTCGGCCTCCAATTCGGCTGATCAAATTGATTGTAGGGCCACGTAAGAGGCTCATTGCTCTCAAAGCGCGAGGCCCTCGCGTTGATCATTTTCGGCATATTGGTGTTAATGAAGGTAGTAAGGTTAGTCTGGTATCCTCCAACGTTATGTTCATTTATAAACATCCAATAGGCCAGGTCGTTGTGAACGTTGTTGGCGTTCGCGTTCGGTGAGCCGCTTACCGGAGACATAGGTGCGGCGGCCGCGAAGAAGCCGGGATAGGCGTTAACTAAGCTGTTCGTATACTGGCCGCCCCATGAGAAGCCCGCCGCGTAAATACGGTTAGGGTCTACTGCGCCGCTGGCAACCAGGTCGTCTATAACCGTCTTAACATTGGCTGTGGAGGGAGTAGACGTGCCATTATAGGAAATATTCAAAATATGGCTGGCGTATTTGCCGGGATCTTCTTCCATTTTCTTCATCAGAGCGACTGCGCCGTTGGCGGATTTCATGGCCGCTTTTTGGTCTGTCGTAGCGCTTGTGCCGCCGCGTCCCATGCCATGGGTATAGACATACAGCGGCAATCCTTGCAATACTTCACCGTTGTCATCCTGGTGAAGGTAGAGCCCGCGATTGACCGAATTGCCCGTTGGTGTTGTAAACTTGTCAAGGATCGGATTCACAACTTTTTCCTGTTCAAAAACCACGTAGCTAAGCGGACTCCCTTCTGTCAGTACGACCGCGCCGTTTTGGACGATGCTGTAAACCTGCTTTGTCGAGTTCATGCTGCCATCCAGCGTTATAGTGCCTCCGCCAGCTGAATAAAACTCAAACTCAACTACGATGTAACGACCGCTTTCCAGTCCGGCTTGATAATCCGGTGAATTGCTTACCGTCCCAAGATAGCCGAGCACCTTTGGTTCATCATTGGCATATACCCTTGTGATCTTGCGCGTCCCTGCAAAGGTCACCGAGGCGCCGTTCAGGGTCGTGTTCCTTGCCGACACGGTAAACAAGCCCGGATTAAGCTCGGAGCTCACCGCCGCCTTTCCTTCGCCCAAGTCAATGATTACAGCCGCCGTGTACTCGCCACTGGCGAAGTTGTCATTCCATACGATAAAGGGAAGCAGCTCCGCGGCCGAATCATTTTTGAATGTCACGTGAATAGTATGGTCAGCGTTAACATTTAAAAAGGTATAAGTGCCATCGGATAGAGTCGCGGCCTCGCCGTCTACCGTTACGGTATCCACAATTTTGCCGTAATCGGGGGTAATCGTAAATTCTTTGTTTGAGTCGCTAGCTATTCTCAGAACATCGCCTGTTGCGTTCGGCGTTATTCGGCCGCCCGATCCCGCCGTGGCGGTGATTGAGAATCTGGTGTCCACTTCATTGGCTGAAATGAGCTTCAGGCTGTTTGTATATGAAGCAGCGCTGCTATAAGCCTTGTCCGGATCTCCGAAACTGGAAACGACTTCATAGCGGTCACCACCCGTTTGCGACGAGTTATTGATATAAACATCAAAGGTAAAATCGCCTTCCTTCAGGGTCAAGGTTCTTTTCGGTATTCTCATCTCCACGATATATCCTGTTTCCGTGATCTGAGTCCAAGCAGCTCTGCCCGGAGCGGACTGCCCTGAAAACACGCCCGTCGCGCTGACACGCCATTGGTTTGCGCCTCCGGTTCCGGTGCCTACATAAAACTCCAGGCTATCGTACTGGTGATCTCCGCCGGCTCCCTGATATAGATTGCTGTCCTGCACAACCACGCGGGCATACAGGTAGTCGGAGTCCCAAAGGATCCTGGCTGTGCCAGTGGCATGGGGTTTGGAGTCGCCGGGCACAGTACTTTTGTTGATGAGATGCTCCATTGTCAGGGCCCACAGTGGGTCGCCTGACCCGAGTTCGGGAGTTCCGAAAATGGCAGTCGGCGTTTCATTAACCATTGCGTTCTCGATGTTGTCAGTGGCGGCGGCAAAGCTGGCAGGCATTAGCGACGCCACCATTACCAAGCAACAGAGGAACGCGAGCATTCTGCTAAATCGTTTTGACATATAATGATAACCCTCCTTAATTTTCGATCCGGTGCGCCTACGGCTTACCCGCATCGTATTCAGACACTTGACACGCAAACGGTATATGTTTACGCTTTCATTCTAGAGGGAAGCGTCTATTATCACAATGTGCATGTTTTTACTTCAATTACCCTTTGTTGACTTATCAGTGATTCAATTTGACACTTATTAAACCTATGCTATCCTTAAAAGTAATCTCCCCCACATAGATATCTTATCTATAAAGATGCTTTCTCCGCGCACCCAGATCACCTTCCTTCATCATTATTATTTCCATATATTCCTTGTCGAATTGAAAAGAAAGGAAGTAATCGCGTTATGAAAGGATTCTCGAAGTATATAGGCGGGATTTCCATTAAAAACAAAATATTCATAGCGAATATATTAATTATTGTCGTATTTATATCTACTCAATCATACTTTGCCAACACGATTTCACAGAAGGCCATTATTAAGAAAGAGATTAATAATTCATCCCGAGAGCTTGTGCTCATCAAAAACAACCTTCAAACCTTGGTATCTACAATTGAAGATTATTCAAAAATTTTGGCCAGCGATTATCGATTGCAGAACGTGCTTTATAACGATTTATTATTAAATAATGAGTTCTATGCGAGCAAGCCGGTTGAAGGTTTAAATAATCTTTCGATGAAAAAAACCCTTTCAGAGACGATCAGCAATATTGTGGAGCCTAACACAAAAATCAAAGCGGTAAGCATCCTCACCTCAAATCATCAATGGGTAGACGTCGGGTTTGCCGATAACGCATATGCTTCCCGCATATTCGGTGACAGTTATGGAGCGGATGATCAGTCATATTTACCGATTTGGACAGGCTTGATCACATTCCGATTTTTGTCTGAAGGTGAAGACAGCGTATTTGCGGTTTCAAAAACGGTCATTCACAAAGATACCGGAAAAAAGATTGGCACCATTTTTTTGTACGTGAAAGAAACGACTATTGCCTCGATTTACGAGGAAGGGAAACATAAGGGTGGGGAATTTTATATCGTAGATTCCGCCGGCCGAATTATTTCCTCACAGAATAAAGCCATGTTATACCGGGATTTCAAGGAAGCCGTCTCTATAAGCATTCCCGAGAATGGTAAAGACACAACTTATACCCAGGGCAGCGGAAGTGATGAAATGTTGATATTCACCCATCGCTTCGAACCATTGAAATGGACAATTGTAAGCGCTATCCCAATGGATAACATTTCTTCGGATCGGAAAGAAATCAATCAATTGATCCTCGGGATCGGCGCAGCATGTTTGCTGCTTGCCTTAATTGTTTCCTTCCTATTGTCCCGGTCGATCACACGGCCCATCTTCCAGCTTGCCAAGACCATGAGAGAAATCCGGACGGGAAAGATGCAAGTCAGAAGCTCCTACCAATCAAAAGATGAGATCGGATATTTAAGCGAGGGCTTCAATAGCTTAATGGATCGCATTGAGGCACTTATGGCCGAAAACGTCGAGAAACAAAGGACAAAGGCCGAGATAGAATTTAAATTGCTGCAATCGCAAGTGAAGCCTCATTTTTTGTACAATACGGTTGAAACGATTATCTCGCTCATTAAGCTGGACTTAGGAAAGCAAGCCATACAGGCAGCCCAATACATGGCGAATTTCTATAAGATCTCTTTAAGCAATGGCAACGATATCATATCGATAGGTGAAGAGATGCGTTTAACGGAAAGCTATTTGGAAATTCAGCAGCTGCGTTACGTGGAGTATATGGAGTATACGATGGAAATTGATGATGAAATTATAACCTATTCGATACCGAAGTTAACCTTGCAGCCAATCGTGGAGAATGCCATTTATCACGGATTGAAGCTCAAAAAGGAAAAAGGAATTATACGCATTACAGGAAGGCGTCGCGGCAACAATGTTGAAATTGAAATTTACGATAACGGGGCCGGTATGCATCAGAATCAAACCAAGGGGATAAATGCAGGATCCTCCGTTTTTGACGAAACTGGCGGATTTGGAATTAGAAGCGTATCGAATCGGATCCGAATGCTGTACGGGGAAAGATACGGACTGCAAGTTGAAAGCGAATACGGCGTATATACAAAAATTATAATCGTGCTGCCTCTTCGTCATCATTAGCTCCTGCTCACATTCACGAGGTTGGCATTTCTATTATCCGCAAGATAAGGATTGAATAGATTAGGAGGAAAGAACATGTACAAGGTTCTTATCGTCGATGATGAATATTACTTCAGGCAAGCCCTGAAAATTTCGTTGCCATGGAGTGAGCTGGGCTTTCAAATCGCGGGGGAAGCAAAAAACGGGGCGGAAGCGCTGGAGCTGATGTCCGAGGTGGAGCCTGATGTCGTGTTGGTCGATATGAATATGCCGATTATGGATGGATTGGAGTTTATACACAAAGCCAAGGCGCGCGACCGGAGAACAAAATTTCTGGTTTTGTCAGGCCACAGCGAATTCGTGTATGCCAAACAGGCCGTGCAATTAGGCGTTTTTAATTACGTGCTGAAACCCATTAATGAAGAAGAACTCCAAAGCTCCTTACTAGATATAAAGGAACTGATACGGACGGAGCGTCTGGGCAAGCTTGAGATGGACGATTTAAGAAAGCAGGCGAGCGAAGGCTTGTCTGTCATGAAGGAGCAAGTGCTGAACGGTTGGCTGCAGGGCAAGACGATCTCTAGTTCCAGTTCCGAACGGGATCGATTAAATGATTTGGGAATAAAGTTGGAAGGGTTGCATTACCTGGCGATTGTCGTCGACCTGGATTCAAGCGAGGAGAGGAATCTTGAGGAGGGTATGCTGATTCGCAAAGCCAAGGTACAAGAAATCGCTCAAAAAGATATGCAAAGCGCCTTTCAGTGTGTCGGCTGTCATGATCATAATGCTCGTCTGGTTCTGATCATAGGATCGCCTGACGGCTCCTTCAACAAGCTGGAAACGATCTGCGAACGGATTCGATTGAACGTAGAGAATGATTTGGCCTGTACGGTTACGATCGGCATGGGGAATGGATGCGAAACGTTTGAGTCGATTTCGGTTTCATACAAGGAAGCGTTAATCGCCTTGAAGCAACGGTTTGTATGGGGTGGCAACAAGGTGTTCGCACATTCCTTGATTGCGGAAACCGGGATGAAGGTCGGATTGTTCTCGGTGGAAAAGAGAAGCGGCTTGCTGATGTTCATGCGAATCGGGAACATGACTGAGACGGAAGAATGGCTCTCGCGTTTTTTTCATGATACTCGCGTCCTAAAAGCTTCTATGGAAATGCTGCTTCTCGCCGGAATCGAAATCGTATCCACATGCCTGGAATTTTTGGCCGAAGCGTCGCAAAGCTTTGAAGATGTCTTCCGAAATACGACACAACCCGATATGATCCAACATGTCCAGCGGATGAAAACCTTCAACGAGTTGGAGGAATGGATACGCGCATTAATTCTAAAGGCCATGGATCATGTGCATAGTCGCAAAACCAATAGAGCCGTCAAAGTTATTGAGGAGGTCAAAGCGTATATTTTGAAGCATTACGGCAACGAAGAACTGCGAATCGAAGATATCGCAAAGAGCGTTCATATGAATTACAATCATCTTTGCTTCGTATTCAAAAAAGAAACGACCTTTACGATCAATGACTACCTGACCGAAATACGGATAATTAAAGCAAAAGAGCTTTTTGATCAGGGAGAGAAGGTTATCCAAAACGTAGCGAACCGAGTGGGATATGCGGACGCCAACTATTTCAGCAAATGCTTCAAAAAATTTATAGGAATCACGCCTAGCAAATATGTGAATCAAATCCAATAGTCTATACTTCAACGCAGACGGTAGGGGAAAAGTGAAAACTTTGCCTCTATCGTCTATTTTTTTGCCGTTAATTTTACTGCTGGTCCGAGAATAATCTCTGTACTAAATTTGGGAAGATTCGTAAAATTAACTCAAGGTTGATAACGCTTTCAACATTTAAAATCAATCCGATATTCGCTTTGACAAATAGGGGAGGTAAACAATGAAAACGAAGTCAAAGG
Organism: Paenibacillus endophyticus; assembly: GCF_014192395.1. Lineage (GTDB taxonomy): Bacteria > Bacillota > Bacilli > Paenibacillales > Paenibacillaceae > Pristimantibacillus > Pristimantibacillus endophyticus. Next base: position 493,574 of record NZ_JACHXW010000001.1, read on the forward strand.
CAGCAGCTATGTTCCTTATGGCAAGTACTCTTCTGGTTTCATCAGCATGCAGCAGTGGGAATGAAACAAAGTCCAACCAGCCGTCCGACAATCCGTCGCCGTCGGCAACAAGCAAGGAGGATAACGAGAATACGACAAAGACGGACAGCAAAAAAATCAAGATGAGAGTCATAACGCTTACGACGGACGAGAATAGAAACAACATTATGGAAAAATTCATCAAACCGAATATTGCTGCAGCGCTTCCTAATCTTGAAGTCGAGTTTGAGCCCGGCGGCGGTGGCGAGGATATGGCAAACAAATTGAAGACGTTGAATGCATCTGGGGATATGCCGGACGTATTCTGGAATGATGCGGGCTACTTTACGCCGTTGAAGAGCACAGGCAGCATTCTGGATCTGACACCTTATATTTCCAAAGATGGTTTCTTGGACAAATACGCGGTGCCGGATGCGTTAAAGCATGTCGATAACGGAATCTACAGCTTGTCTTCCGGAGCGGATACGTATTTCACCCCTGTCATCTTCTATCATAAAGATATGTTCGAGGAAGCAGGGGTTCAAGTGCCAACCACGTTCGATGAGCTGATTCAAATCTCGAAGACGCTCAAGAGCAAAGGCATGATACCGGCTGTGACTCCCGGCAAGGACGGGTGGGGACCGAAACTGTTTATGCTTCAGCAAATGATTCAAATCGGAGATCCGCAGGCGATGGCAGACCTTGTCAGCAACAAAACGGACTTCAACAATCCATCGGTCAAGGAAGGAGCGGCTCGCATCGAAACGCTGGTTAAGGAAGGCGTGTTCCCAGACGGTATTGCCAATATAGATTATGGTCCGGCGATGGAAATGTTTACGTCCAAAAAAGCGGCTATGTTATGGATGTTTACTTGGGAGCTGCCAAATCTCGCGAAAGACGAAACGGTTGATTTCTTCCCATTCCCAAGTGCCAGCGATAAGTATAGCCCTACAGAAAACGTACAGTTCTGGGGTTCTCCGATTAACGGTTATGCGGTAAACGGCAAAACCAAGAACCCGGAAGAGGCCGTCAAGCTTGCCGAATTTCTAGCCATGGCGGATGCGTTATACTTCGAATCTACTGGTGCTCCTATATCTTTGCAGACAGGCAACCAAGCAATGGATAGGAGCCCACTTATGCAGAAGTTCGTTGACTGGTACAATCCGATTCCTAATAAAATCGCGTCATTTGCTCTTAATTCACTAGATGCGAGGACATCTGCCGAAATATCTACGCAAGGAGCGAATTTATTAACGGGCGAGTACGCAGCCGATGATTTTAATGTGGCGATGAACAAGATCTGGAGCGAAAATACGTGGTTTGACAAATAAGAGATACAATAACAGCTAAATCCCCTTGGAATAAATCCAAGGGGGTTTAGACACAAATTAAATGGTGGAGAGAGCGATGAACAAGTACTTTAGCACCAAAGTGTCTATATTCGTGTTTGCTTTCCCGGCATTGCTGCTATTTACCTTATTCTGCGTATACCCTTTGCTGCCGGAGATCTGGATGAGCCTGCATAAGCATGACGGGTTTAGAAGTTTGGGTTTTGTTGGTTTAAATAATTACAAAGAAGTGATGGCTTCCCCATCCTTTTGGACCGCTCATAAGAATACGTATCTCATTGTAGCCATCTCATTATTGCTGGGCCTCCCACTATCCATGATGCTTTCGCTTTTTATGGATGCGCAAACACCGAAGTTTCGCCGATTCTTCAAGACGGTGGCGATGTTCCCCGCTATCTTGTCGGTCACGGTTGTTGCCCAGATTTGGCTGGCGTTCTACGAACCAAATTGGGGTTTATTTAACGAGATTCTCCATTCGTTAGGGCTCAGTTCATGGACGCATTCGTGGTTGACGGAAAAGAAAACGGTAATGCCCAGCATCGGAGTGACATTCCTATGGCAATATATAGGACTGAACGCGTTGCTGTTTTATACAGGAATCAAGACCATACCCAAAAGTTACTATGAAGCGGCATTGATCGACGGCGCTAATTATATTCAAGTTTGCTTACGAATTACGATCCCCTTGCTGCAGAATGTAATCAAATACGTACTTATTCTGTCTACATTAGGCTCAATGGCATTTTATTCGCATGTACGAGTCATGACGGCAGGAGGCCCGGGAGATCTATCCAGGACGGTCATCTACCAGATGTATTATACGGCATTTGATACTTCCGAATTTGGCAAAGGCACTGCGATCGCCGTTATTTTTATTCTGGAATGCCTTTTGATCTCCTTTGTCATTCAAAGGTACGTTGCCAGAGAAAAACTGGAGTTTTAAGCTGGGGGGGAGCTTTCTGAAATTATTAAGTCGAGTGTTTTGGGTAGCCGCGGGATGCACGTTTCTGTTTCCCTTGTACTGGATGGTGACGATGTCATTGAAGTCCAAAAGCGAAGCTTACGACAATCCTTTTGGGTTACCGTCTTCCTGGGACTGGCTGAACTTCAGCGAAGCGCTGTCCAAATATCATTTTTATACGTATTTCGAGAACAGCGTAATTTATACCGCAGGCACAATCGCTATTACGTTGACAACGGGCAGCATGCTTGCTTATTGCCTCAGCCGCATGCAATGGAAATTCAATTCGGTGATGCTGTTTTATGTATCTATGGGTTTAATTGTCCCAATCGAAGTAGTCGTTATTCCTTTATTCCAGCTGGTTAAATGGATGCATATCAAAAATAGTTATTTGGGTCTTATCTTGCCGTATTCCGGCTTCGCCATCGCTTCCTGCGTACTGATGCTGTATGCCTTTCTTCGTTCTTTGCCTAAGGAGCTGGAAGAAGCGGCATGCATAGATGGAGCGAATGTCTATCAAACGTATATTAAAATCATATTTCCAATCGTAATGCCAGCGCTCGTGACACAATGCGTTCTGATATTCATTCGCATCTGGAACGAATTTCCGCTTGCCTTTATTATTGCTTCCAAGGATCAATTCCGGCCGCTAACAGTCGGGTTGCTTGGATTCTTTATCAATGTGGGAGTTACGGATTGGGGGCTCATCGGCGCGAGTATGCTGCTGTCCAGCTTGCCTATGATCATCGTTTATTTAATAGGCAACGAAAAGATCGAAAATGCATTGACTGCAGGCGCTATTCTGAAGTGACGAATGCATTGTGGGAGAAGGGACGGACACCTGACAAGGTGTCTTTTCTTTTTCTTCGTATCTTCAGGCTGGCGCAGCGCTCTATCTTTCCCTATTGTCCCGAGAATTTTCCTTACGGTCCAATAATAGTCTCTTGGAATATTCATACAGACTGGTATTATAAAAGCATTGATTGACAGCGCTTCCATTTTGGAAATCGAACTGCTCATTCAAGGCAATGTAAAGGTTGGCAGCCAGAATCCTGCTCGAGGAACAAAGGACGGTCATGCAGGGGGGATGAAATAAAGTTCGGAATCCGCACATGATTTTACTTAAATCCAAGGAGGTTTTATGAAAGTGAGAAGAAGAGCATTCATTTGGATTATGACTTTGGTAATGCTATTTCCCATGCTACCATTTTCAGGGTCGGTAGTTGCGGCTGACAGTGCGCCAAGTACAAGCGCGGCTGACAGTGCGCCAAGTGCAACGATCTATGTGGCTACAAATGGCAATGATAACACAGGTGACGGAACACAAGAAAAGCCGTACAAAACGCTTGCCAAGGCAAAAGCAGCAGTAAGGACTCTGCCTAAGACTGGCGGTGATATCGTCGTTCAAATTGCGGATGGATATTATTCGCTTGATGAAACTCTCGTTTTTAACAAAGATGATTCCGGAAGTGCAAGTAGCACGATTCGCTATGAGGCGGCGCCTGGTGCGAAGCCGGTAATCAGCGCCGGTGAAATGCTGCAAAAAGGCGTATGGACAGAAGCTGTTGGCCTTACCCAGACTGGCGGCTTAACGGCGTATAAAACGACTCTTAATCGGAGCGATAAGCTGCGCTCGATCTATGTAAACGATAAGAGAGCGAACATGACGCTGAGCTCGCAAATCGTTACGGCGAACAGAACCGTCACTGGCACCCCTACTGTCAGCTTTACCGCTGCCAATAACCCTTGGGCGTGGCAGAACGGCAGCAACATCCGGGCGGGTATCGTATTCGATGCCAGCGTAGGTCTGACGACGGCAACGAAAAATCCCCAAAACATCGAAGCGGAAAGCATGGGCGGCTCCACGGCCAGATGGTCGCGGCCTTTTGTTACCTTCGCGTCGATCGAACAAGCGCCGGCAGCAAGCAACAAGCCTGGCGGTGTCATGCTCCGGTTCCAAATGCCGTATGGGGCGATATCACAGTCTTTGAGCAATAACACGCAATATAATCCAGGCAACAATCAAGTTATCCGCAACGCTTTCGAGTTTTTCAACAAACGTGGAGATTTCTATTTCGACCAGGCGGAAAGTACGCTCTATTACATCCCGCTTGTAGGCGAGGATATCAATACTGCCGAGGTGGTCATTCCAAGGCTTGAGACGGTCCTCGATATAAGAGGGATCCCTGTAGGAGATCGGTTGAGCCCTGTGGACGGCTCGGATGATGGACGTGTCAAAAACATAACCTTCAACGGGCTGAAGTTTGCCCATACCGACTACAAACTGTATGAACTGACGGGTACGTATACACTAAGCGACGGAACCGGACCGGTAACGACCAGTTCTCGCGGCTACGCTTCCGTTCAAGGCTCTATCGTGAACACCGCTTACTTCCCCAGCAGCATAAACTGGCATGAGACGTTCTACCGTGGGTATGACATACCGCCGGCAGCGGTAATGATCAACGCGGCAAGGAACATCAAAGTGCTGAATGGCGAGATCGGGCTTACCGGATTTAACGGCATCCATGTGGAAAACGATGTCAAGGATATCGAAGTCACGGGCAACTATATCGTAGATACGCTTGCTTCTGGCGTTGTAGTCGGACATCCGCAGCATATCTATGAAAACGATGAGCCGATTAAGCATGAATCTAGCGTTTCGGTCTCTGGCACGCCAATAAGGAACTGGGCCGGCGTTAATAGAGAGAAATATACGGCGGGTACGGAAGCCGTGCCGGAAAATATTTTTATTACAAATAACTTTTTGTACAGGAACTGCTACGGATTCCCGGGCGCCAACTCACTAACCTCTTTCTACACAACCAACATGCAGGTACTGCACAACTACCTTTATGACTCCACTTACGGCGCCATGAGTATCGGCTGGGGCTGGGACGAGTACGATGGGTTCGGCTTTACCGCCCAAGGTACCAACAAGACCGGCGGTCCCTACCATGGTACGCATGAAACGAGCGTCGCAAGGTCTCCAGTAATCTCTACGACCTCTAGGAATAACAAAATAAACTATAATCGGGTAGAGGAAATCTGCACGGTAGTTAACGACTCCGGAGCCATCTACTCACTGGGACGGCAGGGCGATCCGGGTAATTTGCCGGGCGGAGGGACATGGGACACCATCAGCGATTTGACCAACAACCCCGTCGCCGACAAGAATAGTAACTGGCATTCTGACAACTGGACGAATTTCACCGAGATGAACTACAACTTCCTTGACCCGAATCCAACTGGCAAACCCACGACCTCCAACAACTGGACGAACGGGTTCCATCCCGACGAAGGCAGCACGTTCATCAAGATGATAGGCAACGTCGTGCAGTCAAAGCTCTCCCATGCTGCCGGACAGAGCCGTCTTTTTGAGTTTAACAACTGGAAGCGCAAAAGCGATATGATTGCCGTCGATGGTTACGTGGATGGGAATAACAACCAGAATGGCGGCCCTAGGATTACTTACGACAATTACAAAAGCGAAGCCCGCATTTGGCCGGTTAAGGGCAACGAAATCGTATTGAATTCGGGTCTTACCAACGAATACACGCATATGATCCCAAGAAGCCTCATTGCCGATACCGAGTTTGAGCTTGCTTCCAACGTCATTATAGGTATAGACGATGAAAAGCTGAGCCGCAGAGGTCTGCTAAAGGCTGAAGACACGGTTTGGCTCGCGCCTGCGAACACAACTGTTTTTAAAGAAGGCATTACGATGACAAAAGCTGCCGGCAACCTAATGACAATCAACACCCCATCTGCCGCAGGAGAATTCAAACTATATATCGTATATGGAGACGGCAGAGAAACGGCCACTTCCAAGTATACGGTATTCGTCGACGCGAGCAAGCCAGCAACCAATGTGGAAGATGGGAAAAGCTACGAAGTTTCAAAGGTACAGCCTCTTAAACTGACTTTGAGTGATGAATACACCTTTACGCTTAACGGCACGCCCGTGGCGGATGGGTATGAAATCCGCACAGCAGGAAGCTGGACCTTGGTAGGCAGCACTTCGACGCGTCAGATAACCGTCAACTTTAACACTACAGTATCGGTGGCAAATAAGCTGCTCCCGGCTGACGTGTCAGTAGCCCCCGGCGGGACAGTCAGGTTTGCATACGATTTGGACGACGCGACAAAAAAAATATGGATTTCCTCGTCGAGCGGCGGACATTTTGATGGAGGCGACGATGAAACAGTAGCCTCCGGCGATGCGCTCGGGATGATCGCGCCTTTGGTACCCGGTCCATACATTATTTATGTACTGGCGGAAGACGGCGAAGTACTTAGTCAGTCGCACGCTCGTGTTGTGGTGAGAGATATAACGCCTGCTGATATTCCTAGAAATGGTCTTGACTTATGGCTCAAGGGCGATGAAGGCGTGGAAACAGATAGCAGCGGCAATGTGACTGGATGGACAAATATGGGGAACATCCCGGCGAAGCTTGTCCCGGCGAACGTTCCTGGCAGCGGCGGCGATAATCTTGGAACACCAATCGGGAATCCTGCGCTAAAGAAAGATGTATACGACTATGTAGAATTTGCCGCGAATTCAAGGCCACTCAAAGCTGCAGGCTTTAAAGATTATAACGGCAGCACACAGATGACGATATACACGCTGGTTAGACCAACAACAACAGCCAACAACTCTAGCGACCAAAATGGCCTTGTTTATTTCGGATTGAACGAGGCTTACCAAACTTGGGCTGCCAACGACGGTTGGAGCGGTATTAGTCTCGGTGTAGGAACAAATAGAGTTAACGTCCGCTTTGGTAATGCGGATGGCGGCGTATCGGGCGGCGGGCAACAAATTACAACAACAGCCACGGACGCTCTGGTTAGCGTTCGGGCGCAGTTAAACGGAACCAACAGACAAGTTTATGTTAATAACAATGTCATCGGCACCTCTGGAACGAACGCTAAGGCCCTTCTAGGGAACAAATCGGATATTGGAGTAGGTTACACAATGGCAGCTGCAACCCCTCACCGCTTCATGGGTAGAGTCTTGCAGATTCTTATCTACGACAGGGTGTTGACAGCTGACGAAATTACGAAAGTTGAAACCTATTTTAACGAGGTCAAAGCCGGCCGTGGTGGATCCGCGAACCCAATCGTCCAAGCGGTCGACAAAACCTTGCTGACCTCCTTGATTGAGGCCGCCAATGACAAGGATAAAACGATGTATACAAGCGATTCATGGAACGCTTTTGCAAGCGCATTAAGTGAGGCCAAAACGGCTGCCTCCAACGGTGAGATCGGGCAGGCAGCAGCGGATCATTCATATTACGCGCTGCGTAACGCGATCAAAGCGCTTCAACTGTTACCTGGCGGAGTTGGGACCGCCGCATACGGTACGCCGGTTCTCGGCGGCTCCGAGCTCGACCCACTCTGGAATACGACCGCCACGCTGCCGATCCTTAAGCATCTGACCATGGTGAACGGTCCGACGGACGGTTCCGCTAAACTGCTATGGGACGATGCTAACCTGTATGTTCTGGTGCGTGTGAAAGACGCTGTGTTGAACAGCAGCAGCACCACCGCGCATGAGAAGGACTCGGTCGAGATCTTTGTGGATGAGACCAACAGTAAACAAACCTCTTACGGCACAGGTATGGGACAATACCGCATTAACTATCTGAATGAGAAAAGCTTTAATCCAGGCAGTATCAGTACGGGTTTCGAGTCTTTTGCCAAAGTCGTGGATGGCGGTTATTACATTGAAACTAAAATCCCCTTTAAAGCTGGTATTCCTGCGGTTGATCGTGCAATTGGATTTGATTTGCAGATCAATGACGCGAAAGACGCTGGTGGCCGTCAGGACATTATCATGTGGCATGACGAGACCGGACAGTCCTATACGAACGGTTCACAATGGGGTGTGGTTACACTTGTGAACGAGATGAAGCTGGCGGTTTCCGGCGCGGCCGGAGCGACCTCCATCACGACGAAAGACGGTACGCTGCAAATGTTGGCTGGAGTACCCGTCGTATGGTCGGTAACCGCAGAAGACGGTTCGGAGACAAATGCGGCGACCATCAGTGAGACGGGATTGCTATCGGCCAAAAAGAACGGCGTCGTGAAAGTAACGGCGAAAGCCAGCGGGTCCAGTATGAGCGGCAGCGCGCTGATCTCAATCAGCGGTCAAGAAGGCGCCTTGCTGACCGGACCGGGAACAGTTGAAGGCGGCAAAAACTTTGATGTTGAATTCAGCTTGGCGCATTCTGGAACAGATGTCAAAGCACTGGATATTACGATTAATTATGATGCGGATAAGCTGGAGTTTGTAGCAATGGAATCGCTCCAGCAAGATTTCAAACTAGTTGGCGAAGTAAATACGGGCGGCAAGCTTAGAACCATCGCGACTAATATTGGAAATACGAATATGACGAATGGGTTGATTAAGCTTAAGTTTAAAGCTGTTGCAACGGATCATTCGCAGATCGCTTCAATTCGTGTAACTCAGTTAACGGCTGCTAATGGAGCGGGCCAAGAGTCAGATTGGGCTGGTGCAACTCACGCAGTCCAAATTAATAAGCTGGATAAGTCGGGCTTGTTGCTTCTGATTGCGGAAGCGCAAAGTGCGCATGATGCAGCAATTGAAGGCGTAAATCCTGGCCAATATCCATCAGGCTCGAAAGCAACCCTGCAGTCAGCAATCGATACCGCTCAAGCGGTGGCGACGACTCAAGGAGTAAGCCAGGCTGAAATTGAAGAGGCGATCATGAAGCTGCACGCGGCTCTGCAAAGCTTTAATGATTCAAGGATTAAAGCAATCGAAGGAGATTACAATAACGACAATAGAGTAAGTGTTGGTGACCTTGCGATTGTTGCTTCAGCTTATGGTAAAAATGATCAAGATTCAAATTGGAATCAGTACAGAGGGTTGGATTTGAATGGCGATGGCAAGATTGACATCGTTGATATCTCGATGCTGGCTCGTAAAATTTTGAATTAATTACGTGTGAAAATAAAGAAATGGTGGCCTTAGCTGAAGTAAACTATGAGCCGCCATTTCTTTATTTTGGAATTTAAAATGGCGTTATCATTACGCCCGTTTCGAATCGAGAATATTAGCTTGATCAAATCTTAAATCTTGAAAGGAAGGGAATTCGCTTGAAATATCGAGTCGGAATGATGCTTCTAGCTGCTTGGCTTGCACTTTGCGTGCTGCCGGTGTATGCAATGGCCAAGGACGCTTCCTTTAGCTTATCAATCTCCAATCATGCATCCATGAAGGGAAATCAAGTTGTGGTGACGGTGACGGGAACGGATCTTACCGATGTATATGGCTTCGAAATCAATTTGAAGTACGATAAAAACAAACTATTGTACAAAAAAAGCGCAAGCTTGCTGCAAGGGTTCTCCGTACCGATTGCTCCTGAGGATGGCCTTGTCGTGTTCGCGCATACGAAGGTCGGAAAGGTCGTCGGCCTATCTGGAAAAGTCGAGCTCGCAGCAGTCACTTTCGAAGTCATTGGCAATCATACGGAAAAGTCGACAATAGAATTAACGCGCGTGAAGCTGGTGAAAAGCGATCTTACTGATACTGTTGTCAAGCCGAGAACGAAAGTAGACATCGCAGTGCAAGCAGCGGGAAGTTCCGGAACATTCAAGGATATTGCGGGTCATTGGGCCAAAGAAGGGATAGAACGCGCTGTCAATATGGGGTTTGTGAGCGGTTACGGTGATGGAACTTTCCGTCCGGATTTGAAGATTACGCGCGCGGAGTTCGTTGTTATGACCGCGAGGGCTTTTGATTTCGAAGCTAAAGGCGGTATGACGCTGAATTTCAGTGATGTAGATAAAATCCCTGTTTGGGCGAGGTCTTATATCGCGGAAACGGAACAGGCTGGCCTTATTAAAGGCTATGCGGATGGAAGCTTCCGACCGAACCAATTGATTAGCAGGTCCGAAATGGCTGTCTTGATCATGAGGCTTTATGACGGCGAGCTTAATCCGAACGCAAAGGTCTCATTTGCCGATAAGCAACATATTAAGCCATGGGCGCTTCCGTCCGTCGCGGCCGCCGCTGATTTGGGCATCATTAAGGGCAAGAACGGTAATCGATTCGCTCCTACGGATCCTGCTACACGGGCTGAAGCGACGATTATGCTGCTTCGTTTGATTGATGCAAAAAAGTGATACGTGATATCCAGTAATCATTTGTAATCGACATTATTTCTTAGGGAAAAAGTTTCAATCAATAATCGGAGGCATGTTTTCATAAATGTGCTTCCTTTTTTGTTGTGTGAGAAGAGCATGTGCATGACAAGGCTCCAGACACATGTCAAATGAAATCGTTATCCGCGTAAAAACGGTATCTTAATTGCGCCAGCGGTTTTAATAAGAAAAAAAGGATTAGCTTTTCATCACTGGTAGCGATGAGGTCATCATGAAATAATGACATTAGGTTGTGCACACATAGTCAAAAAATTCGACAATACCGGGGAGGATCTCGAGGACTTGATCTCGATTGGAACAATTGGGCTGATCAAAGCTATTGAGAGCTTCCAGACTGGAAGAGGCACGAAATTCCATTCGAATGATAGAGGAACATTTTAAAGAGCAGATCGAATTCGAACTCAGCGATACGTTCAAAGTACGGATTCGGCGAAGACCGATTATTGATCATAAAAATGCGGAAATGAAGAGGTTTCACGGTATGGCTACAGCAAGATACCACGGCTTATTCCGCATGCGCATCCAAGCGTACCTCACCGCTTTCGTAGTGAACGTAAAGCGGGTGGTGAAGCTAAATGAACGAAAGCAGCCCGCCTTCGAATAAAGATGGACTGCTTTTTTGTATTATACCTTTATTTTTCCAGCTATCAGAGCTCATTTAAACAAAAAGTTAGACTTTTATCAGCTCTCTTATATAATGGGCAGTTTTCTTTTTGACCACTTTAGAATGTACATCTCTTCATACGGTGCATGACCGATTTATATCAAAAAAGGGAAGTGATTCAGAGATTAATATGGTAAAATTGCGGTGGACTTATAGAAAGACATCAATGGAGGCAACACAATGAAGAAGAATCGAAATCGATTTATTGCTTTACTGATTACTGTATCTATTAGTTTCGCTTTGTATGCGGCTCAAATGTCAGCAGCACCAGCCGAACCTGAGCAGGTGCTTGATCTTGAGAAGGTACTGGGAAGCTCAGGATCAGACATTGGTTACGGAGTTATACCTTTAGCGGACGGTTATGTTATTGCAGGGCAGAAGATCGTTTCTGATCCTGTATCCAGCCACACGGATGCAGTATGGCTGAAGACGAATTTAATTGGCGATCTCGTCGGCGAGCCTAAGCAGTTCGGTGGTACGGAAGGCAATGATATGTTTAATTCTATAATCGCAACCTCTGATGGGGGGTATCTGATGACGGGATATTCTTACTCGGCGTCTACCTACTATGATACTTTTGTCGTGAAGACGGATGCATCCGGGGACATGCAGTGGGAGAAGCATCTCGGAGGCAGCGGAGAACAAGCCGGCCGGGGAATCGTTGAGACGTCTGACGGGTATCTTGTCCTCAGCAGAACGAATACCGGAGCGAATAATTATGATATTCAGGTGTATAAGCTTGCTGCCAATGGAGTGATCCTCTGGGAAGAACAATACTTATCACCGGATGACAGCTATGATGTATTTGACATAACGCTGACAGCAGATAATGGATTCGTTGTTGCCGGATCTAAGAAAGCTACATCTGCGCCAAACACGTCTGATGCCGTTCTAATTAAATACGATGCTGCAGGGGAATTCGTCTGGGAACAAACCTATGGTGAAAGCGGACAGACGGAGCTCTTCAACTCCGTTACGGCCACATCGGATGGTGGATTTATTTTAGCCGGAGAGACGAAGCCTAATGGTTCATTTAATGGGGATGCCTATCTGGTGAAGACGAATAGTCTTGGTGAAGCCGCTTGGAAGAAGGCAGTCGGGGGCAGTCTCAGCGATGTTGGCGTTTCTGTCATTGAAGCTGCGAACGGCGGTTATATGGTAGCGGGCAGAACCTACTCCTATACCAATGGTCCTAATGACATCTATATGTTTAAAATCAATGCTTCGGGTGATGTGCTGTGGGAAACGAATTTCGGAGGAGCGAGCTTCGACACTGCCTATGACATCAAAGCTCTTCCTAACAATGAATATGTCTTGGTTGGAAGCACCAATTCTTCGCAGATGTATCTGGTGAAAACAAAAGTGAATCCGGATCTCGCTCCGCTTCCGCCAATAATAACGGGGATTGCGGAGGATAGCGGGAGATCGGGAACGGACTATATTACGAACGATAAATCCTTGTATATTAAAGGGACTGCTGAAGCCTCTGTAACGGTTACGGTATATGTGGACAATGTTATTGCAGGAACAACTTCTGCTGACGCGAGCGGAGCGTGGAGCTATGATTATACGGCAACCACGTTGGCTGCGGGAAGCTACACATTCTCCGCAACGGCGACGAATACATTGAACATCACCGGAGCCAGATCCCTGTCGCAAGTCGTAGAGATTGATCTGGACGCTCCTACTGCTCCGGCAATAACGAGGGTGCTGGACGATTCGGATGACGACCGCATAACAACAGACAATACCCTAATCCTTAAGGGAACAGCGGAAGCGAAGAGCATTGTCGCGATATACTTGGATGATGGAAGCAGCAGTATCGGTACGATAACGGCAGCAGACGATGGAACATGGTCATTCGACTATACAGGGACAACGCTTGCTGATGGTGTCCGCACATTCAAGGCTACCGCCACGGATATTGCCGGGAATGTAAGCCCGGAATCATCTGATTTTGCTGTTAGGATCAAGACATCACTCCCTTCTGTTCCTGTAATTACAGGCTTCAGTGTAATGGATGACTCTGTAGTTATCCCTGTAGCAGTTGATGGAGCAACGAATAAAAGACCTGTCACCATTCATGGAACGGGAGATGCAGGGACTACGATTACAGTGTATAAGAAAAACGAGTTAGGTATGAGCGTAACGGCAGGAACTGCAGTTGTGACTGCCGAGGGGCGATGGTCGCTGGTTCAGAGCTCCATGATGCAAGGGGATAATCCCTACCGTGCAATGGCAACGGATTTGGAGTTTGGTCTAAGCAGTGCCAGATCCAGCGAATTCAAGATCATCTACGATACGTCAAAGCCTGATGCGCCAACGATTAACGAAGTTAAAACCTCAACGATAAGCGTGAATAATTTTGGAATTACGAATAATCCGATATTTGAGGAGTTGATGGGCGCAGCAGAATCTTTCAGCAAAATAACGGTATGGATCGATTCGGAAGAGATCACTACGGTAACTGCGGATGCTTTCGGCGATTGGAGTTACAATCTTAAAGGCATAACTCTGGAAGATGGCATTCACGTATTTGAAGCCATGGCTACTGATGCCGCAGGTAACGTAGGCACGGAGAAGGTCATTTTTTCCATAACCTTGGATACTCTTGTGCCGGTTGCGCCGATCATTGAGCCGAGCACAACGGCTTGGACCAATACAGATGTAACGGTTACCTTAGGGTTTTTAGATCAGGCTGCGGAGGATGACGCCGTGGAACGGCACATTAAAGTCGGTGATGGAGCGGGAAGCGTATTCGAACCTTATACCCTGCCTGTCACTGTAGAAAACAACACTAATGTATATGCCAAAGTGAAGGATTCAGCGGGCAACTGGAGCACAGAAACAATGCTTGCGATTGCCAACATAGATAGAACCCCTCCAACGGGAAGTATAGCCCTGAAGAATGGTAGTACCACATCTAATAATCTTATGCTGAGTCTTGACCTTACGGTGGAGGATGGTAAGGAAGGTACTGATCCAGAGGACATTCAAATGAGACTATCACAGGATGGTTCTTCGTGGAGTGCTATAGAGAGGTACTCCTCTACTAAGAATTATGAGATTGAAGCCGGTGATGGATCAGCTAGAGCCGTATACGTTCAATTCATAGATGCAGCTGGAAATAAGAGTATGGTGTATGATGCAATCTTTATCTTGGACACACTCGCCCCATCGATTCCAGTAATCACCGTTACACCTGTGGAAGTAACCTATGATCATGTTACTGCCACGATAATTTACGAAGATGATGTTGTGGTGAAGCAATATAAGCTCGGATTAGATGGTGTCTATACGAATTATACCGAGCCTGTAGTGATCCATACGAATACCACGCTGTATGCGAGGGGACAGGATGAAGCGGGCAACTGGAGCGAGGAAGCGTTACAAGCTATTTCGAATATCAGATCGGTCTCTTCACCTGAACCAGCACCATCGCAAGGTCAAACGAGACAAGGCGAAGTGCTCGTTGGGGATGAAGGCCCCGCTAAACCTTTGATCAAAATCGACATTGTCAGAAAGGGAACGAACGGGATAATTGAGGACAAGGTTGATATGAGCTATAGTAAAACAAGGGAAATAATTGACCGCGCTGACCGGTCTTCCAATCATTCCGTGCGAGTCATCATTACGGATCCACCGTTTCCAGGAAGTCAGGCTGATGAGATCATGGTTAATCTACCGAGGTCATCTCTGCGTGAGTTGAGCGAAGCAGGGCTCGTTGTTGAATTAAAAGTAGGAGACATCTTAAATACACTGACGCATGAAACGCTCAAAGCCCTGCAGGCAGAGGGAAAGGATATTTATTTCCGGTTTATTCCGGTCCGTAATTCGGGAGAGCAGCAAGTTATTACAGACCGCTCCGTGAGTGCGGATGAGGTTAAAGAGATTGCCGGCGATCAGGAAGTTAACGTAATTGGACGCTCGATTACGATCGAGACGAACTATAAGGATCATGCTACAAAAGTTATGCTCCCGATCACCTCCTTGCCAGGCAACGCTGCGCTCCGACAAGCCTTTCTGAACTCCCTCTCTGTCTTTATCGAGTATAGCGACGGCGAGAAGAGACTGCAGCGGGGTGTAATCAAATACGATGAGCACGGAAACCCGCTTGGGATTGAAATCGAAGTAGCTAAATTCGGTCTCTTCACTGTTATTTCTCTTGAAGAATACAGGGGGACCGCTTATGTATTTGGTTACCAGGATGGCAGCTTTAAGCCAGACCAATTCGTGAAAAGATCGGAGTTTGCTGCAATGCTCGCCAGATTGCTGCCTGCGAGTTCGGATGAGATGGCAGAGGATCGACAATACGTGGATGTTCCAAATTCCTATTGGGCAGCTGATTCTATTGCGAAGGTAAATCAAGCCGGATTAATGAATGGGTACCCGGACGGTTCCTTTGATCCAGGCGCCGTGATTACGAGGGCGGAGATTGCAGCAATCGCGCAGAAGTTAAAGGTACTCTCTCTACCTACAAGCGTATCAAGCTTCACGGACATCAAGGAGCACTGGGCCGAGCAAGTTATAGCAGCGGTCCAGCAAGCGGGAATCCTCACAGGATATCCGGATGGCAGATTTCTTCCTGACCGTGGAGTAACGAGAGCGGAGAGCACCGTATTCCTGAATCGATTGTTCGAACGTAAGCTCCAGGAATCCGGTTTAGTCGAATCATCCTGGACAGATGTCCCTCTCAGCCATTGGGCTTTGAAAGATATTGAGAGTGCGAGCAAACCCTAAGCACTGACGTTGTATTCTTATCGCAACAAAGCCGTCACTTCAAGCCGGGTGGCGGCTTTGTGCTGTCCGTAGATCACCAATAGCAAATGTGGCTTGGGATCATATAGAAAGAAAGGAGCGGCTTCTCAGAAAATTGGGATTGACTATGCCAGAGGCAGAAACTTTCTAGTCGGTGAAATGTGAGCAGTTTCGGTATCCTTTTTATGAAAAACAACGCTTCAAAAAATAAAAGAAAAAACTTTATTCCACTTTGCATTAAAGTGAAAATCTGATAGGATATAAATTATAGTCTATAGATTTAGTAAGGATTAAAAGGAGGCACTTTTTTCATGGACAAATTGATGCTTGATTCCATAGATGAAACGACACATCTAGATCAACTCGAGGCTGAAGCGATTTATATTATTCGAGAAGTAGCGGCGGAATGTGAAAATCCCGTGATGCTGTACTCAATCGGTAAGGATAGCTCTGTGATGCTGCATTTGGCGCTGAAAGCATTTTATCCGGAGAAGCCGCCGTTTCCTTTCATGCATATCGACACAACGTGGAAGTTCAAAGAGATGATTGAATTCCGCGACCGCAAGGCGAAAGAATTCGGAATCAACATGATTGTTCACTCCAATCAGGAAGGAATCGAGCAAGGGATCAACCCATTCGATCATGGTTCCGCATATACGGATATTATGAAAACCCAAGCGCTGAAGCAAGGCTTGGACAAGTATGGATTTACAGCTGCTTTTGGCGGTGGAAGACGTGATGAGGAAAAGTCACGTGCGAAGGAGCGGATTTTCTCATTCCGTAATAAAAATCATGCCTGGGATCCGAAAAATCAGCGGCCGGAAATGTGGAAGCTGTTCAATACGAGAATTAATAAGGGTGAAAGCATTCGCGTATTCCCGATATCCAACTGGACGGAAAAAGATATCTGGCAATACATTCGCAGAGAGAACATAGATATTGTACCCCTCTATTTGGCGAAAGAAAGGCCTGTCGTTAATCGCGATGGACAGATTATTATGGCGGATGATGAGCGGATGAAGCTCGAGCCGGGCGAGAAGATTGAAATGATCAAGATGAGATTTCGCACATTAGGCTGCTATCCATTGACTGGCGGCGCCGAATCAGATGCGGACACGCTGGATGCTATTATTGAAGAAACGCTTGGTGCGGTATCATCCGAACGGACAACAAGGGTTATCGACCAGGAAGAAGCGGGCAGCATGGAACGACGTAAACGGGAGGGCTATTTCTAAGATGAAGACTCTGCTTAAATTTATTACATGTGGAAGTGTGGATGACGGAAAGTCCACTTTGATTGGGCATATGCTTTATGAGGCTAAGCTTTTGTTCGCCGACCAGGAGAGAGCATTGGAGCTGGACAGCAGGCTGGGCAGCCGCGGCGGCAAAATTGACTACTCTTTGCTTCTTGACGGGCTGATAGCCGAACGTGAGCAGGGAATTACGATCGATGTGGCATTTCGGTATTTTACGACGGATTACCGTTCGTTCATTGTAGCGGACACACCGGGACACGAAGAATATACACGCAACATGGCCGTTGGCGCATCCTTTGCGGATCTTGCCGTTATTCTGGTGGACGCAACCAAAGGGATTATTACTCAAACGAAGCGCCATACAAGGATTTGCGCCCTCATGGGGATTAAGCATCTGGTCTTGGCGGTAAACAAGATGGATTTGGTTGGTTTCGATACGAAGAAATTTGATGAAATCAAAGAAGAATTCTCTCGCCTCACGACTGAATTCCAGTTTGAAAGCATTCAGGTGATCCCTGTTTCTGCAACAGAAGGGGATAACATTACAAAGAAATCGCCCAATACGCCATGGTACGAGGGTCTTGCTTTGCTTCCCTATTTGGAGAGTGTTGATGTTCATGCGAACGATGACGTGAAGCCGTTTATGATGCCTATTCAACGGGTATGCCGACCGGACCACACATTCCGCGGATTCCAAGGGCAGATTGAAGCCGGCAGCATCGCAGTTGGCGATGAACTGACAACTCTGCCTAGCCGTGAGAAGGCGAAGGTTAAACGCATCTTTGTAACAGATCAAGACAGGAATTCGGCTCATGCTGGACAACCAGTCACGATTCAATTGGATCGGGAAGTCGACGTTTCACGCGGCTGTGTGTTTACGAAGGACAATCAGCTCCAAGAGGCTGACAGCTTTAGCGCCACGATTCTTTGGATGGATGATTCTGTCCTGACGCCGGGAAAAAATGTTCTGGTGAAGGTAGGTACAAAGGTTCTTCCTGGTACTGTGACGGCAATTAAACACAAAATCGATATTAATACAGGCAAGACGGTTTCAGCCGATCATGTGGTTAAGAATGAAGTGGCTAAATGTGAATTTTCATTATCAGATGGTATTGTTTTTGATGCGTTTGAAAAAAATAAAAGCATTGGTGGATTTATTCTCATTGATCGTGTAACGAATATGACATCCGCTTGCGGCGTCATTGACGAAGCGCTTCAAAGCTCTGGCAATGCCGACCGGATCGATACGGATATCACAAGAGATGTTCGTGCACAGCAAAAAGGGCAGCAGCCATTAACGCTTTGGCTTACTGGTTCAGTGTCGGGCAACTCGGCTATTGCGAAGGAAATCGAGAAACGGTTGGTAGCTAGAGGTTATCATACGATGCTAATCGATAACAGCTTAGGAGAATCTGTGCGGCAAATCGCGGGTTATGCCACATTGCTAAACAACGCGGGTCTTATTGCTTTGGTACTGGTTGGCACTACGAGCGGCAACGACCAAGCCATTGCGCAAGAAATAATCGGCCAAGCCTTTTTGCCAATTGATGTTGCTGTAAACAGCTCTTCGGTCGAGGAAGCGGCTAATAATGCCGTGAAACAAGTTGTGAAGGCTCTCATCCAAGTCTAGTTTCAGGTTAAACTCGGTCAGGACATCAAGTGAAGCATTGTATGGTTCAAATAAAACGTATTCAAGAAGCCGCCCTCCAACTAATTGGAGGGCGGCTTCTCCCGTTTATGAATAAAAGATGTTATTGTACCGATCCACTGATGCAGCAAATAAACTTGAAGCTTGGAGTCAGGTTTAGTGGCAAAAGAGAATGATGTTTCAATAAATCAGCGGTAGTCTGGGGCTTATTTTCCTGTCCCAAGCTGCCGCTGTTTTTAATTGCTGCTTTATATATACAAAAGTTGTATCAAGAAATAAGAATATTGGGCAGATAGAAGATCAACCGATCGCTGCTGGAGCAAACAATATCTATACATCCTGCTAAATATCCGAATTGTGCATTCCGTGGAGGATATCGCAATTGCGGCTCTCAAACGCTAGGGGTATGATGACCGTGACTATAAATAGAGGGGGCGGAAGCGATGACTTAGATACGGTATCTAAACGTATACGGATAGACTTTAAAATTAAATGTTGACAACGCTTACATTTTCAAATTTCCTATTATATGAACAAATATCATTTAGCGGAGGTGCAGGATGAAAAGGCTTCTGGCACACATGCTTTGTTTGGTTCTTTGTTTATCTATATTCCCGTTGCATAATTCTACAGTAAAGGCTGCTGCTACTGTGCTTCAGGCGTTTCCGGGAGCGGAAGGTTTCGGTTATGCTGCAAAAGGAGGACGCGGCGGCGAGGTTTATCATGTCACAAGCTATGAGCTTACGGGTCCGGGCACCTTCCATGATGCGCTTACGACAGTAGGGGACACGCCGCGCACTATCGTATTCGATATATCGGGAGAAATTACTGCTCCCCAGATTATTCTGAGAAATAAATCTAATATCACCATTGCAGGCCAAACTGCTCCGGGGGACGGCGTGACTATCCGATCAAACAATATTCGGTTCATTGATTGCAAAGATATTATCATCAGGTATTTGACCTTTCGCATGGGTGAATTAAGCGTCAAGGATGATGCCATGTATTTTGAAGACTGCCAAAACGTTATCATCGACCACTCCTCTTTTTCATGGGCGACGGATGAAGTCTTGTCCATTAAGAGCAAAGATTATGATCATCCCAGATCCAAAAATATTACCGTACAATGGTCAATGATTTCGGAGGCTCTTCTTACCCATTCCATGGGCGGTTTAATTGAAATGAATACCATCACCATGCATCATAATCTCTATGCCCACAATAACGACAGAAATCCAAAAACAAAAGGGCAGATCGATTTTGTGAACAATGTCGTATACAACTGGGGACAGTTTCCGTATGTAGCTGGCGGGGAGTCCGGTACCAAAGGGTTCGGAAATGTCGTCGGGAACTATTTTATTGCAGGTATTAACTCTGTAGATCCGGAGTATGCCATTGTACGCGGAAATGAGAACTATCAATTGTATCTCCAAAACAATCGTATTGACAGCAATAAAAATGGTATGTTGGATGGAACAGATACGGGAGCGGGCATGATGGAGGCTGATAGGCCCAGCATTATGGTGCCAGAGCGGTTTGAATACCCCCTCATTCATACCGAATTACCGGAAGATGCGTACAATCACGTTTTGGATCACTCCGGATCTTCTCTGGCAAGGGATGCGGTTGATCAGCGGGTTGTTGATCAAGTAAGAAGCCAGACGGGAGCTATTATTGGACATGAGAATGATGTAGGCGGATACCCTCTGCTGAAAAAAGAATCCAGCCCAGCCGATACAGACCGGGATGGCATGCCTGACGTCTGGGAACAAGCAAGAGGACTGAATCCGAATGATTTGAGCGACGGAAACGGTGACAGCAATGGAGATGGCTATACGCATCTGGAGGATTATTTGAATGAGCTGGCGGCTGGCGGCTTCCCTGCCCATTATCCCTTAACCCCGCCGGCATGGTCCGGTCCGCCGTTCACACCGCCGGTAGAGCCGGAACCAACGCCTGCTCCAACCCCAGAGACCAGTATGGACGGTGAATGGGTCAGGAATGTCGTCATTAACGACAATAGTAAAAATGGAAGCTTAAATGCGTCTAAATGGTCGGTACAACATCATTTTCAGCCAGGCGATGTGGAATATGGAGATCGAACGACCGGCACCAAAATGTATAAGCTCGTAACCATACCGGATGCACTGAAAGGTTTGGAATGGATTCGGCCCGCTATGGAATCTAGAAGCGCTACGAGCAGTGACCTGCTCTCCTTCTATCTGGCTGCTGATGCAGATGTGTATGTGGTATACGATACTAGGATTCCGGAGATTCCTGCATGGTTATCCTCCTATGAGGACACAGGCGAGAATATTACCGATGATCAGCCGGTGCAGTACCGGTTATACAAAAAGCATTATTCAGCAGGTACTTTGGTATCGATGGGGGCGAATGGCAGCACTTCGAAGGGCAACTACTACGTTGTTCTAAAACCGACAGCTCCGCAAACAGAGCCGCCTGCAGTTCCTCCTTCCGAGTTGACAGCTGATTCTGCATCAGGTGCCGCTGTATCGCTAAATTGGTCACCGGCGAGCGAAGCAGCCTCTTATCTCGTTTATCGATCCTCTTCCATTAACCATGCATTTAAAGCCATTGGCAGTTCTGAGACAGCAGCGTTTGAGGATACGGCCATCGTTCGGGGGATTACTTATCAATATAAAGTGTCAGCTTTGAATGCCGGAGGGGAATCTCCTTACTCCAATATGGCAGAAGCAGTTACGTTTGATCCATCGCAGCCCGTACCTCCTGTGCCGGCGAGGCTAACTGTAGAAGCGGCAAAGAGCATGAGCGTGGAACTAGGCTGGACAGCGGTGGACGGAGCCGCAAGCTACAATATTTATAGAGCTGAGGTACAGGAAGGTCCTTACCAAAAGATTGGCGCTTCTTTAACGGAAGAATACACCGATAAGACGGTGAGTCCTTCTTCTGCCTATTTCTATAAGGTATCGACGATAGGCATTGGCGGCGAGTCCGGCCAGTCAAGCAGTGTTAGTGCCGAGACTAATCCGCCCGTGCTTCCTCCGCAAGTACCTTCAGGCATTTTAGCAGGTACAGTTACGACCTCATCTATTGAAATATTATGGAATCCAGTAGACGGGGCAGAGAGTTACAACTTGTATAGAAAAGAAAATGGAGAAAATGGATATGCGAAGGTAGGCAGTACCGAGTCAGCGGTCTACGTTGATGACAGCATTTATGTGACAGAGTCAGGCTACACCTACAAAATATCAGCTGTAAACGAAATGGGAGAGTCCATGCAAAGCGATGCGCTTACGATTGCAGTGCCTGTACCCGCTACCTCTTCCGATCTGACTGTTGGTTTGGTGGGGAAATCATTTGTCGGTCTCATATGGGCAGCCAAAGGCGATGCAACTCAATACAACATATATAGGGAATCCGTTGGCGAGAGTGTATACAATCCCGGTTCTGCCAAGGTTGGCGCTTATTATGACCGCACGGTAAAGCCGGGTGTCGAATACATGTATTACATCATCGCCCAAAATGCGAGCGGAGAATCAGAAAAGTCCAACACCGTGAAGATTAGGACATTGGGAACGTCCGTAGAACCGGACAACACCGACAACACCGACAACACCGTCAAGCCTGAGATGGGTGTCCCCAAGCCGGTCCTTGATCCCAGAACGGGAGAAGCAAAGATAATGCTGGCGATGAAAGACATTGCGGCTGCTTTTGAGCAGACAGCGGTGGACAAAGACGGATATAAGACATTTACTGTCGACATCCCTAGGGTTGAAGGAGCGAAGGCTTATACGACGGTACTCCCGGCTGAGTTTCTTACCATTGCCGATACAGTCAGACGAATGGAGATAAAAACCGAGTTAGGCACGCTGGCCGTGCCGGCGGGCATGCTCTCAGGCGCTAAGGTTTCGGCGAAAGAAATCGGCATACGAATAGGTAACGGGAATATCGCGGCACTTCCTGCACAGGTGAAGGACAATGCTGGAAATAGCCCGGTTCTCCATTTGGAAGTATGGGCTGACGGCGAAATCGTGGAATTTAACGATCTAGAGAAACCTGTATTCGTTTCTGTAGCTTACAAGCCAACAGCCGAGCAGCTGAAAGATCCGGAATATCTTACGGTATGGTTAATAGATGGGCAGGGAAACATCAAGCCTGTACCTAGCGGAAGGTATGATAAGGAAGCGGGAAGGATCACATTTACAGCCACGCGTACAGGAACATTTTCCGTTGTGTCTGTTTTTAAACGTTTTGGGGATCTGGAACAGTATGAATGGGCAAAAGACTCGGTAAACGTCTTGGCATCTAAAGGCATCATTAACGGAATCGGAGAGAATACCTTCGACCCAGCTGCCGCTGTTACCAGAGCGGATTTCACTTTATTGTTGATCAAGACTCTTGGATTGACGGCAAAAGCCGATTCGAATTTTGCCGATCTGAATGAATCAGCTTATTACTATGAAGCAATAGGCATTGCAAAAGCGCTGGGCCTTGCGAAAGGAGAAGGAGAAAATCGTTTTCATCCGAAAGAGACGATTAGCAGGCAGGATATGATAGTTTTGACTGCAAGAGCTATGACAATAGCGAAGAAACGGCATGCAGCCGAACTGGATATCAGCCTAGATAACTTTGCAGACAGGGAGGATATCGCAGCCTATGCAGCAGAGGACATCGCAATAATGGTTGAAGAAGGCCTGATTAAGGGGAGCGGAAGCAAGATACATCCTCTTGCGAAAGCGACCAGAGCGGAGGCTGCCGTTCTGCTTTACAGCGTATACAATAAATAATTAGATATCCAGTGAACAAGGTGGAAATAAAGGATAAAGAACAACGATCCGCCCAGAAAACTGCCGGGATTTTAACGGCAGTTTTCTTTTGTATGCGGCATGTGCCAAGCATTAGAAAGGAATTGAAAAGCAGAGAGGGGACGCCGCTGTGCGTCAACAAACCAATCCGCCACAGCATCAACAAATCCGCGGAAGCCTTGCTGCTGCGGTGTTTTTTCATGTCTCGATATGATCATCGGAATCGCTAGCGAGCCGTATTTGTTCATCAACCTATCTTGGTTTGAGTACGCTAATCCTCCAAATTGGGAGAGATCGCGGATTTGTGCATGCCATGGAGAATTGATCGATTGTTTATCAAGCGCTTGAACAGGTAAGATGGCGGTAACAGAAGCGAAGGAGGTTCACGATGGCAAATGCGCAAGATCATTTGGAGCCTGGCTCCACTCGCATACCAATCGGGAGATTCAACTTGATGGAGAATCGTTATCTCGTAAATATGCGAAAGTATTGGATGCTCTACGTCATGATACTGCCTGGCATCATCTATTATCTCGTATTTAAATACTTACCGCTGGCCGGCAGCGTGATCGCGTTTCAAGACTATCAGATTTTTAAAGGTATGCTGTCAAGCTCATGGGTCGGCTTCGCCAACTTCAAATTTATATTCACGTACGAAGACTTCTATTTAGTATTAAGAAATACGGCGACAATCGCCCTTTATCAGCTTGTGTTTGGGTTCCCGGCACCGATCATCTTAGCTCTTCTCTTTAATGAAGTCAGGTTGATGCTGGCCAAACGGGTTATGCAAAGCTTGTTCTATCTCCCGCATTTTTTATCCTGGGTCGTCGTTGGGGGCATCGTATTCGAGCTGCTGTCGAGCCAGGGCGTCATCAATATGGTGCGAGGATGGTTCGGGCATGAAACGATCCTGTTCATGCAGGAGCAGCAATACTTCCGCACCATTGTCGTCATATCCGGCATTTGGAAGGATGTGGGCTGGGGAACGATCATTTACTTGGCCGCAATCGCCGGCATTAATCCGAGTTTATATGAAGCGGCTGTCATGGACGGGGCAAACCGTTGGAAGCAGACGATCCACATTACGCTGCCTACCATGTTCCCTACCATACTCGTATTGTTCCTATTGAATATCGGCAATTTCTTGGAACTTGGCTTTGATCAGATTTATAATTTATTGACGCCGATGACTTATTCGGTCGGTGATATCATCGAGACGTATGTTTACCGCGCAGGCGTGCTGCAAGGGCAGTACAGCGTAACGACAGCAATCGGCTTATTCCAGTCGGTCATCGGATTCATGTTATTGTGGATATTTAACCGCATGGCCCGAAAAACAGAACAGGGGTTGTGGTGATGAGAAAAACGACAGGAGATCAACTATTCCAGTTTTTCAATTATGCGTTTCTAATCGCTGCGGCTGCCACGATGCTGCTTCCGCTTCTTCAACTGCTGGCCGTATCCTTCAGTTCGCCGGTCGCAGCCGATTCCAAGATGGTATTCCTATTCCCCGTCGAATTTACGACAGCTTCCTGGTCGCACATCCTGCAGAACACGGGGTTGTGGAAGTCGTTCGGTATCACCGTGTATATAACGGTGGCTGGAACTTTTCTGAGCATGCTGTTCTCGGTGCTGACGGCTTATCCGTTATCGCATCAGCAATTTCTCATCCGTAAGCCGATCATGCTCGGTATTATTATTACGATGATTTTCAATGCGCCGATGATTCCGTTTTTTCTTACGGTGCGCGAGCTCGGCATGATGAACTCCTTATGGTCACTCATCTTGCCTGGAGCAATCGGTACGTTCAATATGATCATTATCCGCACCTTCTTTTCAGGCATTCCGAAAGAACTTGATGATTCTGCGCGAATTGATGGCTGCAACGAGGCCGGTATATTATTCCGAATTTATTTGCCGCTGTCAAAGCCGGTGATGGCAACCGTAAGCTTGTTTTACGCGGTAGGCTATTGGAATACCTTTCAGCGGGCGGTATTGTTCATTCGCGATCCGGAGAAATGGCCGCTGCAAACGAAGCTTCGCGCTTATTTGACCTCGCCGGAGGAGCTGGCGGCAGTCAATCTGGTTCTCGGTGACTACGATTTCAATACGACAACGTTGAAAGCGGCTACAATATTATTTGCTACCATTCCGATTGTGCTCGTGTATCCTTATTTGCAAAAATATTTTGTCAAAGGCTCTATGCTGGGCTCCTTGAAGGAGTAGCTGGTCTTTTGGCGGGAGAACAAGAGGTATGAAGCCGACTCGCTGGCTTGATATATAGCTTTTATACAATTAAGGGGGACTGAACACATGATGAAACCTGTATTCGGAAAATCGGCCAGAATATTCGTATTGGCATCGCTGCTGGTCGTTTCGATCCTTAGCGGCTGCTCTAACAACGGTGAGAAGCCTGCGGCTTCGGCCGATGGCACAGACAAGAATGAATCCGTTACGGTAAAAGTATTCAAAAGCCATATGGGCGTAGGAACCATTCCGGACAATGATAATGAGCATGTGAAATATGTGGAGGAGAAGACGGGTGTCGTATACGAACTGGTGACGACGGCACCCGGCTCGGAGCCGACGGAATTTCTGAACCTGATGATTGCCTCCGATGATTTGCCGGACATTCTCCGTCCAATCGGGGGCATCGAGCAGACGTTAATCAAACAGGGCGGCGCTTTGGCGCTAGATGATTTGCTGCCGAAGTACGCGCCGAATGTATGGGAGAACATTCCCGAAGAAGCTTGGGATATCGTGAGGTCTGCTTCCCCGGACGGCCATATTTACTATGTGCCTAAGGTGTTCCTCGTCCCCGAGCGGGCGCCGATGATCCGTCAAGACTGGCTTGACAAGGTGGGACTGCCTGTTCCAAAAACAACAGAGGAGTATAAAGAGGTGCTGCTGGCATTCCGGGACAAGGACCCGAATGGCAATGGCAAAGCGGATGAGCTGCCTACCTCGGGACGTGAGTTTGGCAAGTGGATGGACCATCTGTTCGGTATGTATGGCGTCGCGATGTGGGAAGGCGTACCGGAATGGGATAGCTATGAAGGAGAGATTCAATACGCAGGCGTTACGAAAAATATGAAGGCCGCTATCGCTTATATTCGTGAGCTTTACGAAGAAAAGCTGCTTGACAATGAGACGTTTCTGAATAAAGGCGATGTCTGGCAGGCCAAAATCAACAACAATTTGGTCGGCAGCTGGTATCATCTACCGGCGAACCTCCGGGACCGCTATACGGCGATGCTAAAAGGAGCGCCGGATGCTTATGTCGTCGGCATGCCGATGCCGAAGGCAGAAGGCTATGAAGGATTCGTTACGCAGAAGAGCATGGGAGAACCAGAATGGATGATCCCGACTGTGGCAAAGGATAAAGCGGAATATTCCCTTAAGCTGCTCGATTTCTTCTATGACCAAAGCAATGACGAATTTATTCGCTTTGGTATCGAGGGGCAGCAGCATGAAGTCGTAAACGGCAAGAAGGTCGTGCTTCCGCCAGAGGACAGCCGTCCGATCGCGCTTGGAATGCGCAATCTGACGACGAAAGAAGATATGGACGTACGGATTAAGGAGACGATTCCGGAAGACATGCAGAAGATGGTTCAGGATGTCTTTGCTGTCAGCAGTGCCGACGCGCGCCGCATCGCTGGCGATGGATTGCCGAATACGGTGTACGAAGGTTTCCCGGACATTCAATCGCATAAGCTTTTCCAAGAGTATCTGACGAAGATCGTCATTGGCGAATGGCCGCTGGAGAAATTTGACGAGTTCATTGACCGTTGGAATAAGGCTGGAGGCGAAGCCGTTACCAAGCGCGTCCAAGAATGGTATGCCAAAGTGAAGAATTAGGCGGCTTGAGGCAGCCTTTAAGATCGCGAAATAGCAAGAAAGGATGGGTTCAGATGAGAAAACGATACGCCATTTGCGGAGTGAGCGGACGTGCGCTGGGCATGTTCGCCAAGCCTATCCTGACCACTTTCGCTGGAAGCTGTGAGCTTGTTGGCCTGCTCGACCGCGATCCGATGCGCTTTGAGCTGTACCGCTCGAGATACCCGGAGCATGCCGATGTAAGGACCTATGGCGAGAGCGAGTTCGATCGCATGGTCGATGAGACGAAGCCGGATGTGATCATCGTCGCGGGCCGCGACGACACGCATGCACAGTACTTGATTGCCGCGCTTGAACGCGATCTGGATGCCATTACGGAGAAACCGATGGTGACGACTGGAGCGGATAGCAGGCGCGTTACCGAAGCAGAGAAGGCGAGCAAAGGCACTGTTATTGTGACATTCAATTACCGCTATGCTCCGATTCATACGAAGATCAAGGAGATTGTGCAGGAAGGAAAGCTTGGCAGAATAACGTCGATTGACTTGAACTGGTATTTGGATACGTATCATGGCTCTAGCTACTTCAAAAGGTGGAACCGGGACCGCGAGCTGTCAGGCGGCTTGTCCGTACACAAGAGCACGCATCATTTCGATCTGGTTAACTGGTGGATTGATCAGAGGCCGGTTGAGGTATTCGCGTTTGGCGCATTGAACTATTATGGCGCAGAGGCAGAGGCGAATCCGAAGAAGGAAGACGGACGCTTCTGCAGTACCTGCGCGTATACCGAGGATTGCTCGTATTATTCGCGGTGGAATGCCCGCAGCCGGAATCTGAATGTACCGGATGACCATCTTGGTTCTCTCGAAGCGGGGAAGACCTCGGCGTTTCCCTACTCGGATTATCGTCCGGATCGCTGTATTTTCGATTCGGAAATCGAAATTGAGGATACGTATACTGCGACCGTGAAATACAGCGGCGGCGCTCTGCTCAGTTATTCCGTCAACTTCTCGCTGCCGTATGAAGGCTATCGACTTGCCATTAACGGGACGAAAGGAAGAATCGAGACGGTGGAATATCATATGCCGGGCAGAACCCCTTTCCCTACGCCAGTACAAACGATCGACTACTTTCCGTTGTTTGGCTCGAAGGAAACGATACATGTCGTGCATCGGGAAGGCGGGCATGGCGGAGGAGATCCTCTGCTGCTTGAAGATTTGTTCATGGGTGAAGACCGCAGACGGCCGTTCCGAATGTTGTCGGGCGCCGTGGATGGCGCTTATTCGGTTGCGACGGGCGAAGCGGTATGGCGTTCGGTGAAGGAGCATCGTCCGATCACGATTGAGGAGGTATTGGGCAGCGGCACCGATACATCTGGCAGCGAAGCGCAGCAATGTCAAGAGAGCCTGAGCGGCCAGGGAGGCAGAGCGTAATGACAACAAATCTAAGCCGGTATTTCGATCCGATGGAAAGCATAGCTTCGCAGACGGAGGGCAGCAGCATACCGCATGTGCTTAAGGTCATCGCGCAGCGGTATGTTGGCGACAATCCGCCGCATGAACCTGTGTACCGGGTGACGAGGACCAGCGCGATTCGCAAGGGAGCGGATCATTTATATGAATTTCCGCTGGGAAGTATGTTTAAGGATATGGAAGCGGGTCAGCGCGTTTACGCTTGGGCAAAGCTTTGGATCGACCAGCCGCATGAGTTTATCTTCCATCTTCGCTGCTTCGGGCAAGTGAAGCTGTACCATAACGGGGATCAGCGCTTCGGATCGTCAACGGAGGAGGAGGAATCCAACACAGCTGCACTGCCGATAAAGCTGAAAATAAATCTGCTGCGTGGATGGAATCATTTTGTATTAGAGCTGGGAAAGGACGGAGAAGGGATCGGCGGGGCAGCCTTCGGAACAGGCAGCCGTAAAAATAAACCGTACCACTTTCTGACGCCATCGGTTGAGCGGGAAGGGGAGGAAGGCTGGATCTATACGGCGCCGCTCGCGCAGCCGCTTAATCGCATCCCAGGTACGAATCAGGCGGAGGCAGCCACCGGAGTGGAGTGGCTGCCTGCAATAGAAGAAGGAAATGGGCATCTGAATCATCTATACGGGATGCAATCGGGCTATTCCGCTTTTGCATGGACGACGCTTGCCAACCGTACCGCTTCAAAACACCGGGTATCGATCGCTGGTACGGCCTATGGTACTTTACGGTTCATCTGGCAGGGGAAGGAGCTGCTTGCGGTTCAGCGACCGGGAGACTTTTCCTTCGATCTGGATGCAGACCCGGGAAGCGGTGACTTGATCGCCCATTGTTATTGCGATGGGCAAGGATGGGGTTTTCAGCTTCGGGACCTTGCGAATCTTGAGGTTGAATTCGTAATCGGGCGACGCGTACATGGCTATGACGGGAAGTGGCTGCAGTTAGGTCCTCTTTCTGCGGAAGCGAATATCGATCCGACTGATTATCTGGCGCTCGACAAAGCGGTGGCGGACCGGCACGTGAACGTGTTTTGGATGACGGATCAGCCTGGAGCGCATGTGCGACCATTTCTCGAAAATGAGCTGTACGGCCGGTGGAATTATCCGCTTGGCGTCACATTGTCCGGACTGCTGGGTACGAGCCAACTACTGCAGCGCGAAGAGCTTGCTGATTACGTCGTTGGCCATGTCGAATTTGCGACAGCGACGTATGCCTACTCCCTTTGGGACCGCGATCGCTTCGGAGCAGCAGGCTTGAATAATCAGCTGTCGCATATCGATAGCCTTGATGATTGCGGGTCCTTCGGAGCACTGGCCGTCATGGCTGAACGGCACCGTCCAATTAAAGGTTCGCGCGCGGTGGCCGATGAAATTGCGCATTACATTATGAATGTACAGGATCGTATGGAGGACGGTGCGCTCTACCGCAAGGTCGGCGTCTCGCCAAGTATGCATAATACGATGTGGTGCGATGATATGTATATGAGCGTTCCGTTCCTGTGCAGGTATTCCGAGCTTACCGGCGATTCAAGATACATCGACGAAGCCGCCATGCAGCTTCTGCTATATAAGAAGTATTTGTATATGGCGGAGCAGCAGATCATGTCCCATGTGTACGATGTTAGGAATGGCAAGCCTTCCCGGACGGCCTGGGGCAGGGGCAATGGCTGGGTATTTTTCTCGCTGGCGGTAATGCTCGAAGCACTGCCGAATACGCATGCGAGCTATCCTTCCGTACTTGCTTTCTTTAGGGAGCTGGCGGAAGGGTATCGCAGGCTGCAGGGCAAGCACGGCCTGTGGCATCAAGTATTGGTCGATTCGGAGTCGTATGAGGAATCCTCGTGCACCTCGATGTTCATATACGGATTTGCGCTTGGCGTCCGCCATGGCTGGCTTGAGGATCCGGGGCCGTACATTCGGACGGCCTTGGCCGGCTGGCAGGGATTATGCGAGCGGGCTGTCGACAAACGAGGGAATCTATACGGGGTTTGCAAGGGATCGAGCTGGTCAAACTCCCATGCTTACTATAAGCATGATTTAGGCTGGAATTTGAACGATACGCATGGCATCGGCATCGTGCTGCTTGCCGGCATCGAAACGCAGCGAATGAAAGAATGGTTGAAAGAGAAGGCTTGAGCGGGTTCGGAGTGTGAGTAAGTAGATCAGGCTGAGTATGTTACGAGGGCAGGTTCACGTTATAATGGAATGATCCTCGGCATAAGGTGGGATTTATCGTGACACAGTCTATCAAGAAATGGTTGAAATACAATCTGGCACATACCCAAGTTAGACTCGTGCTGATTTTAACCGTTTCTGTCTTCCTCATTATTCTGGCTGTAAGCCTGACCTCGTACAATACGTCGAAGTCGGTGATGCAGGAAGAGCTCAGCGAATTGCAGCGTCAGATGCTGAAGCTCGATATGAACGTAATCGACGAATTGGTCAGCGAGAGCGACAAGGTCGCGATTCAAGTCGCCTTGAGCGATAATGTCTACAAGTTTTTGACTAGCAAAGTACAGGGCTCCTACACGAATATTACGGAGGCATACCAATTTCTATCCACATTAATCAGCAATTCCAAGTATATCAAAAGTATTTATGTTTACGATCTTACGAAGGAGAGCTTCTTGGCAATCCCGCAAGGCTTCAGCTCCAATAAGCTGACGTTCGACGATTCCGGCTGGACCAGCATAGCCTCTGAATTCGGAGAGCGGACGACGCTCATTAAGAAGCGAATGGTGCCTGAAGGGGCCGGAGCCAAGGGCTCGAGCATTACGCTGTTTCGTAAGATCATGATCCAAGGGGAATTTAAAGGAATTGTCGCCGTCAATCTGAAAAACGAGGAATTATTCGCTAAGCTGAATCCGCCTATCATGAGCAATTTGAATCGAATGCGCTATATTATCGACGAGCATGACGAACTGCTTTACTCCGTTTCGAACTACGATTTCAATCAAGACTCGGTAAGCCGCGCGATTGAGGCGCTCAGGGCGGACGAGGGCGGGGACATCATGATCCAGAATCGCCAATTGCTTATAAATCAGCTCGAATCACCCGTGACAGGGTGGCGGTATGTGTCCATTGTTGAGCAGGACAGCCTGCTGGCCAAGTCCAAACGGGTGGCAAAGGTGGTTCTGCTGGTTTCTATTGCGGCTCTAGGGCTTGGCGGAGCAACGATTTTTTATATTAATGCGGCGGCTTTCCGTCCGGTGCGCCGGCTGAAGCAGTTGTTTAGCAGGTTTGACCGCAAAACAAACGGTCCGGAAGGCATTGATCTGGAGAAGCTTGCCGGGGAACTGCTCACCAACCATGCGCATCTGTCACAGCTCGTCCGAGAGTCGATGTCTGAGGCCTCATCGAAGCTGCTTACAGATATTTATTCCGGCAATCTTATCGGGAAGCGGGATATTGAAGAGAAATGGAGCCGCTATTTCGGAGAGTGGACGGCAGCGCCGGTTACGGTGGCTATTCTATCGATCGATCGTTACGAAGAATGGTCAAGGACGTTCACCGGCGGCGATCATTCGCTGTTGAAGTTCGCTTTGGCCAACATTGTGGCTGAGTTGTTCGAGCCGCAATGGCGAATTGTATGCGCCGATTTCGGAACGGATAAGGCAGCCATACTGCTGCAGCCGCGTGTAGAAGGGCTGCGATGCGAGAATATACTCGCGGAATCGCTGGAGGTTGTATCGCGTTTATTGAAATTCAGCATATCGGCGGGAATCGGCAACGCGCAGACGGATATTGCCAAACTGAAGCAAGTCATGCTGGAAGCGGAGAATGCGCTTACATACCGGTTGTACCAAGGCTATGGACAGGTGATCACGTTCCAAGAGGTGTCCGGGCATGAAGTGAATGAACCGCTGCAGCATGAAAGCATGCTAGATGAATTGATTGGCGCTATTGAAATGGGCAATGAGCCAGGATCCCTGGAAGCAGTCGGACGAATGATCGATTGTATCCGCAGCCAGTATGGATATCCTTCAGCGGCTGTATCATTCCTGCAGTCGGCTGTCGAGCGAATCGAGCAGATCCGTCCAGCCGCAGACGGCTCCTTAGGCCAATCCTATGTACGCTTCGACACTCTTCATCTGGCGGATATCAAAGACGAGCTGGAGAGCCGGGTAATTATGCTGGCGCAGCGTTTCCGCCGCTTGACCGAGAGCAAGGATTTCATCATGTGCCAGCGGATGATTGACTACTTGAAGCAGCATCTTAACGAACCGATAGGCATACCGGAGATTTCTGACGCGGTTGGCATTAGCAGTAGTCTAGCCAGCCAGTTGTTCAAACAAGAAACGGGCGAGACAATCTATAACTATTTGACCCGGCTTCGCATCGAACGAGCGAGTGAACTGCTGCTGAAGACGGATGACCGCATTTCGGATATCGCGCTGATGGTCGGCTACCAGCATGAGAATAGCTTTATTCGCAGTTTCCGTAAATTCAAAGATATTACCCCGGGCAAGTACCGGGATATGATGAGAACCCGGATGGATTTTCCGTTTGAATAAGTAGAGGTTGGGCGGCCTCTGGGTTCTAATAATAGGAGGGCCCATGGACAGACGACAGATTGTGGAACGACATCAACCGGAGTTGAATAAATGGGACCCCGTGTCCCCGTTTACCGTAGGCAATGGAGAGTTTGCGTTCAGCGCCGATATTACCGGCCTGCAGTCTTTTCCGAATCAATATGAAGTGCCGCTCGGCACGCAGTCCAATTGGGGATGGCATTATTCAGGGGGACCTGAACTGTACACCGAGCGTGATGCCGCGTACCAGGCTTACGATACGTACGGCAGGCCGGTTGGGTATGCCATGAAGCCAGGGGATAAGGCTGAGGCTTATCACTGGCTTCGCCAAAACCCCCATCGCCTTCAGCTTGGGCGTATTTCGTTTCGATTCTTAACCGAGTCGGGTGAAGAAGCGCAAGCGGAGGATATTACGAATATCAGCCAAAAATTGAATCTATGGTCCGGTATATTGAACAGCGAATTCGTTGTACATGGTGAACCGGTTCATGTCATGACGGCTTGCCATCCGGCGATTGACGCTATTGGTGTTAGGGTCATTTCGCCGCTAATTAAGCAGGGAAGGCTGCAGGTGTTCATCCGTTTTCCTGCACCTGATATGACCTCTGCTACATGGGCCAAGGCCGTATTCCCGGATCTTGGCAATGACGGCAGGCATCAGTCGGAACTGAGAGAGTCAGGCATTAACGGAGCAAGTATTGCGAGAAGCATGGATGCGGATTCTTATAAGGTCAGCTGGTCTTGGAGCGCCGGGAGCCTTGAGCGGACCGGCGCGCACGAGTTCACGCTGCTGCCGGACGCGAGCGGCGAGTCACTGGAATTCTCGATCGGCTTCGGGCAGGAGTCGGCGCAGACATCAGAAGTCAAGGAGATAAAGGCCGCGAGCGAGCGTCACTGGGAGTCGTTCTGGATGAGCGGCGCGGCGATCGATTTCTCGGGAAGCGCTGATCCAAGAGCTTATGAGCTGGAGAGACGCGTCGTATTGTCCCAATTCTTGCTTGCGCTGCATAGCGGCGGGTCGCTGCCGCCGCAAGAGACCGGACTGATGTACAACAGCTGGTTCGGCAAATCCCATCTGGAGATGCATTGGTGGCATGCGGCTCATTTTCCATTGTGGGGCAGAGAAAATTATTTGCTTAACAGCATGGA
Organism: Paenibacillus endophyticus; assembly: GCF_014192395.1. GTDB lineage: Bacteria > Bacillota > Bacilli > Paenibacillales > Paenibacillaceae > Pristimantibacillus > Pristimantibacillus endophyticus. The sequence continues at coordinate 528,203 of NZ_JACHXW010000001.1, forward strand.
TTGGTATGCGCAAATCCTGCCTGTGGCGCGTGAATTGGCGCACTCTCAAGGCTATGAGGGGGCGCGTTGGCCCAAGATGGTAGGCTTCGACGGCAAGCCTTGCCCATCGCCGGTTGCAAACGGTCTAATATGGCAGCAGCCGCATCCGATGGCGCTCGCCGAGCTGTGTTATCAGGCTGATCCATCGAGCGCTACGCTGGAGCGGTTCCGCAGCATCGTGTTCGAATCTGCTGATTTCATGGTATCCTTCGCCCACTGGAATGAAGAGAATCGAGTCTATGATCTGGGACCTCCTCTTATTCCGGCGCAGGAATGCCATCCTATGGAGGGCAGCAAAAACCCGCCCTATGAGCTGGAATACTGGAAATATGGTTTGGAAATTGCGATGCGCTGGGCGGAACGCATGCAGCAGCCTGCCAACCCGCTATGGGCAAAGGTTGCCGGTTCGTTAGCTGTGCCTCCGCAGGCGGAGGGCGTATATCTTGCCCATGAGCTGTGCCCGGAAACATTTCTGACGAAAAATCGCGACCATCCGTCCATGCTGGGGGCACTTGGCATTTTGCCGGGTACGCTGATCGACCGCAAGGTCATGCGGGATACTTTGTTGAAGGTGAAGGAGGTTTGGATCTGGGAATCGGCGTGGGGCTGGGATTTCCCGATGTGCGCCATGACGGCGGCAAGACTTGGAGAACCGGATCTCGCCGTGGATTTCCTATTGCTGGATGCTTCCAAGAATACGTATTTAACCAACGGACATAATTATCAGCGCCCTGGCTTGTCCGCTTATCTGCCTGGCAATGGTGGTCTGCTGGCAGCCGTTGCCATGATGGCTTCCGGCTGGATGGAAAGCGATGGCGGAGAAGCGAAGGGGGACATGGCTGTCAATAACCCAGGCTTCCCGCAGGATGGAAGTTGGTCGGTGAAATGGGAAGGGCTGAAGCCCTGGCTGTAGAGGTTTCTAAGGAATTCATATTCAGGAGGCGAGAGCATGTCTGCAAAAGGAACAGTGTGGCCCTCGGAACGGAAGACGGAGACCGATCGGCTAACAGGACTTGAAGTGACACAATTAACCCATTATAAGGCGCACAGCCATCATTTATATTTTACAGAAAACGGTTGGTACGACGGGGAAGAGCGGCTGCTGATGATCTCGGATAGGGGCAACTGCACGAACCTGTACAGCCTGCATGTGGAGAGCGGGTTGATTACCCAACTGACGGATTACAACGATGTTGATCAATTGGATGCTTGTTTATCGCCGGATGGAAGCGCGGCGTTTGTCAAGCTTGGCCGGTGCCTTATTCGTCTGGATCTGATATCGCTTGAAGAGAAGCTGATCTATGAAGCGCCGGAGGGCTATCTCCTTGGCAATGCAAACGCGACAGCCGACGGCCGTTTCGTTATGACCTGCGTGCAAGAGGATTTGTCGCATCGCATTCGGCTTGATCTAGGCAACGGCTATGTCGGCCATCGGGAGCTGATGGAGGCCGCGCCTCACAGCATGATCATACGAGTTGATGCTCAAGCTGGAGGCGGAGAGAAGGTATATGAAGCAAATCGGTTCATTACCCATATTAATACATCTCCAAAGGAGCCATGGCTTATGACCTTCTGTCATGAAGGCCCATGGCATCTGGTTGACCATCGGATATGGGGGCTGGACCTGCGCACCGGCCAAGCTTGGAAAATCAGGGAGCGGCTGGAGGGCGGCGAGAAGGTCGGGCATGAATTTTTCTATCCCGACGGCGTGACGGTCGGCTATCACGGTTTCCGTGCGAACGGCACCAACTTCTTCGGCAGCATTCATTATGACAATTCGGGTATGGAAGAGACGGAGTTCGGCTTCGATACTTGGCACGCATACGCGGACGGTTTGGGGCAGGCGATCGTGGATGGCAAGGGTGCGGTCAAGACACTGAGCCTGTGGCGCAAGATTGAAGGCGTGTACGAGGGCCCTCGCATCCTGTGCGAGCTGCGCTGCAGTTTTCATTCGCAGAAGGTGCATGCCCACCCGCGCTTTAACACGAACGGAAAGAAGCTGCTGTTCACAAGCGATAAGAACGGCTATGGCAATTTATATCTAGTCGAGATTCCAGAAGACTTTACTTCTTTACCGCTAATGGCAACGTAAACGAAGGAGGAGAAGCTTGATGAACGCTGCAACTGAAATCCTTAGCGCAGAACGCATATCCGTTAAGGTCGCTAGAACGATCCTGTCCCAAAGCAAGGATGGCTATCACCCGAATATTGCGGGCAAATGGGGTTATGTGTCCGGCATGACGCTAACAGCGATCGGTCGGCTCGGAGATTGGACATCTGAACCCGAATATCAAGCGATGGTAAAGCGGCATATGGACGTCTTCGTCCAAGAGGACGGTTCCATTCGCGGCTACGCGCTGGAGGAATACAATCTCGACCATATTAACAAAGGGAAAAATCTGCTGAAATTATGGAAAGAGACTGGCGAATCCAAGTATGAGCATGCGGCTCGGCTTCTAATTACCCAATTGATCGGCCAGCCCCGTACGGATGAAGGAGGATATTGGCATAAGAAAATATATCCCTTCCAAATGTGGCTGGATGGCTTGTACATGTCTTCGCCTTACATGGCCGAGTTTGCCAAAACTTTTGGCGAGAGCGGTTGGTTTGACGAAGCGGCGCATCAGCTGCTTCTGATCGAACGGCGAACGCGTAATCCTCAAACGGGATTGCTGCATCATGCTTGGGATGAGAGCAGGGAGCAGTATTGGTGCGATGGCAGCACGGGCCGCTCACGCCATGTGTGGGGCCGGGCAATGGGTTGGTACGCCATGGCGCTAGTAGACTCGCTTGAGCATTTTCCCGTCCATCATCCGAAACGCGGCCAGCTGATGGGGATTTTCGAGCGGATGGCAAATGCGGTGCTGCGGGTGCAGGATCAAGAGAGCGGCGTATGGTATCAGCTTATGGACTCCAACGGACGCCAAGGAAACTATTTGGAGTCGTCGGGCTCTTGCATGCTGACTTATGCGCTCGCGAAGGGGATTCGACTCGGCTATTTGTCGGAGATTGACAGGCAGGCAGCGGAGCGCGCATATGAAGGCATTCTTGACCGCTTCGTAACCGAGGATGAGCAAGGGGTTCATCTTCACCATATTTGCAACGGAGCCGGCTTGGGCGGGCGCAAATACCGCGACGGCTCCTATGCTTATTATATGAGCGAGAAGGTCGTCAGCGATGTACTTATGGGTGTTGCTCCGCTGCTGCTGGCGAGCGTGGAAATAGAGCGGCTTCGGGAGCAAGCAGATTCTGAAATAGATTCTGAAAAGATTTAACGCGGCTTTGACGTTGATCATTCGAAGGAGGACTGATAGGGATGCGGGAGCCAAAAGACAACCGCAGCGCCGATAAGCTCTTGATGAATTATCCCGCATCCTGGTGGCGGAACATGTGGCGCGAAGCGCTTCCCTCAGGCAACGGCGTAATCGGTGCATCCATATTCGGTGGCGTCCAGGAGGAAACGGTGCTGCTTAATCATGCTCGCCTATGGCATTGGGGGAGCAGGGATGAGCTGCCGGATGTAAGCGGCACGCTGGTTCAAACCCGCAGGCTGATGGATGAAGAGCGTTATGCCGAGGCTAGCTGGCAGCTCGCGAATGCTTTAAAGGAGCGCGGGTACGGGACGAAGCTCGCTTCCAGATTCCCGCTTGCTGCGATCTGGCTTGCCATGCCCTGCGGCAGTGCTTTTCGCGGGTACAGCCGAACGCTTGCGATGGACAGCGGAGAAGTAACGGTAGGCTGGATGGACGGATCAAGCGAGTACCGGCGAAGGCTGTTCGTATCGCGCGCTGACGATACGGTTGTTTATGAGCTTGGAGGGTACGGGGAAGCTCGAGTATCGGGTGAGCTTGGCCTTGTTCTTCACCCGAGCGACCGCTGGGCGGATACGCCTGAATTCAAGGAGCTTGAGCAGTCGATTGAAACCAGCGCTGCAGGCGCATATGCCTGGTTCGCTGGAACGAATGACGATGGAACGGATTACGGCGCAGTCATGCATGTCATTCCGGAGGGCGGATGCATCGAAGCGGAGGGAGACGTGATCCGGTTCGAGGGAGCGAGACGGTTGCTCGTGCTTGTGAAGCTGTTCGTCCTAGGCGAGCGGACCAAGGACTGGGAACAATTGAAGAAGAAATTGGCCGAGCTTGCTGTTGGTACCTCTTATGAGATCTTGCTGGAGCGCCATCTCGTTCTCCACCGGCCTTTGTACCGTTCAGCCTCGCTCAAATTGGATGATGCGGATGATGATTTGCTTTCCAATGAGCGCCTGCTGCTGGATGCGTATGAGGGGGAAGCGCCGCCCGCGCTTGTACGCAAGATGTGGGCATATGGCCGTTATTTGTTTTTGAGTGGAACTGCAGCTGCGGAAGAAGCGGAGCCTTTCGGGCTGTACGGCCTGTGGGGAGGAGACTATAGGTTGGTATGGAGCCACAACATGGCGAACGAGAACATTCAGATGATGTATTGGCATGCGCATGTTGGAGGACTGGGCGAACTGGTCCCTTCCTTATTCCGTTACTATGAGGGATTGATGGATGATTTTCGTGAAAATGCGAGCAAGCTGTATGGCTGCAGCGGCATCTATATCCCGGCAGGCACGACGACGGGTATCGGTGTTCCTAATCAGATTGTGCCAGTCATTCTGAACTGGATCGGTGCGGCGGGCTGGCTGGCCCGCCACTATTATGAACATTTCCGTTTCACGGGAAATATTCAATTTTTGCGGGAGACGGCGCTGCCTTTCATGCTCGAGGCACTGAGGTTTTACGAGGACTTCCTAGTTGCTGGCGAGGATGGTTTTTACAAAATGTATCCCTCCGTATCCCCCGAGAATACTCCGCTCAACTTCATGCCGTCAGACGGCAAACAGCTGGCACATCCGATGCCTACGGCGATTAACGCGACGATGGATATTGCCATATTGAAGGAGCTTCTGCAGCATGTAATAGAAGCGAATCGGATGGCAGGCGGCGATCCGGAAGCCGAGAGGGAATGGAGCCGAATGCTGACGCGGCTGCCGGCGTACCGACTGAATAAGGACGGCGCGGTCAGCGAGTGGATTCATCCGGCTTTCGAGGATCGCTACGCACACCGTCATCTCTCGCATCTGTACCCGGTCTTCCCAGGGCAGGAAGTAACAAAAGAGAGTGATCCAAGCCTGTTCGGAGCGTTCGAAACGGCAGTGCAGCGGCGTGAAATCGGAGCCCAAAGCGGCTGGTCGCTGGCCCATATGGCGGCAATTTATGCGCGGCTGGGCGATGGAGACAGCTCCTTGGATTGTTTGGATATCCTAGCAAGATCGAGTCTGATGCCCAATCTATTCACGCTCCATAATGATTGGCGGGGGATGGGCGTCTCGATGCAAATGCCTGCGGCTCCGGTGCAATTGGACGCCAATATGGGGTGGGTGAATGCCGTTCAGGAACAGCTGCTTCAAGTATCGGCCGACCTCATAAAGTTACTGCCGGCGCTGCCGGGGCGTTGGAAGCGCGGACATCTAGCCGATTGGAGGTTCCATACGGGCAAAGTGGCACTTCACTGGAATCGAGATACGGGCTCGTTCAAAGCGGTGCTGACAGCCGATAGGGATACCGATACGATCGTCAAGCTGCCTGATTGGGCAGGAGCCTGCACCATAACCGGCGGAGACGTTCAGTCTTCTCCGCTCGGTCCTACTTACTTTACGGTACGAATGAAGAGCGGGGCCCTGCCGGTTGTCTTCGAATCTTGAAAGAAATTAATGATCGCATTTCAAAATAGGGTTATTGCACTTATGCTGCAAGGCAGCCATTCCATCTATGATGGAATGGCTGCCTTTTAAGTTTTACAAGAGAGGACAGGGAGTGTTTGAGGGATTGACCGTGACGCTATTGTTATGGACAATACTGTATTCAATGACGGAAGGGGGATATCAGACGCCTTGCTGCAAATAGACCAGCATCGAGTAAGATGGAAAAAAGGCGAACGGGAACGTATTATTGTACGCGTGCATGGCTGTAAACTCCGGGTTCCCAACCAAACATATGTTTATTATGAATATGAAACGGCGAAAGCGTTCCATGCTGACTCCGAACATAGCACTATGGACAGAAACAACTCTATTGAATTATGGTTAGACATGGAAATATAAATGAATAATAGACAAATTAAAAAAGAAGGTGAAGCCATGGACGCGGTACGGATACTGATTGCCGACGATGACAAGGAAATCAGGGATTTGTTGAAGAAATATTTGGAACGAGAGCTTTATCAAGCAGATGTTGCGGAAGATGGAGAGCATGCCCTGCGCTTGTTTGACGCTAACAAATACAACCTTGTTATATTGGATATTATGATGCCACAGGTGGATGGGATCGAAGTATGCAGAAGACTGCGGAACAAATCTAACGTTCCTATATTTATGCTCACGGCCAGGGATCATGAAGTGGAGAAAATATTGGGTTTAAGTATTGGCGCTGACGACTATATAACGAAGCCGTTCAGCATTAATGAGGTTGTCGCCAGAGTAAAGTCGCTTATGAGGCGATATCTGATCTTAGGGAGCGAACGGGCTGCCCAGGGCAATGCAAAGATCACGTACAAAGGTTTCTCGATCGATCTCCGTCAATATACCGTTAATGTCAGCGGAAACGAGATATCCCTTACGGCTAAGGAATTTGAACTGCTTAAGTTCTTCGCTACTAATCCCGGACAGGTTTTTACCAAGACCCAGCTATTTCGTAATGTATGGGATAGCAACTACATAGAAGACGACAACACGGTAATGGTGCATATCCGAAAACTGCGCAAGAAAATAGAAAAGGACCCTTCCAACCCTAGGTTCATTCAGACGGTATGGGGGATCGGTTACAAATTTACGGGTGAAAAAGATGAATCTTAATAAGCTCATCGTGCTTCTTGCGGTTCAATGGATCATCATCGTTGGGATTGCTATCACGGTTACGAATCGCAACGGATCAGTTGTTACACAGTGGATTTTATTCGGTGTATCTATCGTAGTTATGGGCATTATTTTGGCCATGGTGCTGCGTTTCCGCGTGAAATTGGTGCACATGTCCGCGGAGTTAAAACGAGCGGTTGACGGTAATTTCAAGACCCGATTATTTGCAAAAGAAGATGCGATTTGGAATGAGGTTGTTTTTTCAATCAATGAAATCATCGGTCAGCTGGAACAAGTTAAAATCGAATCAGTCAAATCGCAGTCGACGAGAGTAAGTCTCTTGTCCAGCATTTCACATGATATTCGAACGCCTCTCACCTCCATTATTGGCTATGTGGACGCCTTGAAGGACGGCATTGCCGCTTCAGAACAAGAGAAACAGGAGTATATCGCGATTCTGTCGATAAAAGCTTCCGCGCTCAAGGAAATGATTGATGAGATTTTTATAATGGCCAAGCTCGATGCCGATGAGATACCTCGCAAAGAGGAAACTATCGATTTGGGCGAGCTGACCAGAGAACTGTTGATTGAGTTTCTACCGGAGCTGAAAAAGAATGGAATCGCCTTAGAAACACAGATTTCGGATGTCAAATACTCAGTGCGGGCAGACCGAATGGGATTGATGAGAACGATCGGAAATATTGTGAAAAATGCTGTGCAGTACGGGAAAGATGGGAAAGTGCTGGGTGTAGATTTACTAGAGTTGGACGATGAGTACAAATTGATCATATGGGATCGGGGGCCGGGGATACCGGAAGAGGAGCTTGTGCATATATTTGAAAGAAGCTACAGAAGTGACAAGGCGAGAAGCTCGGTAAGCGGTGGAAGCGGTCTCGGGCTAGCGATAGCTAGGTCGCTAACGGAAAGAGAAGGCGGACGGATTGTTGTCCAAAGTAAGCCGTGGGAAAAAACGTCTTTCGGCGTATTTTTGCCGAGAGACGGCTTGAAAATTAAGAAACGATTAAAAAATAGATAAGAAGCTGTTAAAATCGTCTGTCTATAATAATGAGAGACACACGAAGAGAGGTGATTCACGATTAGCGTTATTATTAGAACCACAAACCTGACAAAGGCTTACGGTAAGTCATTGGTGGTCGACAGTGTAAGCATGACAGTCAATCAGGGCGAAATATACGGTTTTCTAGGACGGAACGGCGCCGGCAAAACAACGACCATTCGCATGCTGATGGGGCTGATCAAACCTACGGATGGCCAAATCGATATATTCGGCGAAAATCTGGCTCACCGTCAAAAAGATATTTTACACAGAATCGGGTCGATTGTTGAGGTGCCGGGCTTTTACGAAAATCTGACTGCGGCGGAGAATTTGTCTATTAACGCCAAAATAATGGGGCTTCACAAACGAAATGCGGTTGCGGAAACGCTAGAGATGGTTGGACTGCAGGATGAAACAAGGAAGGTCGTAGCAAAATATTCTGTCGGGATGAAGCAGCGACTTGGCATTGCGAGAGCGCTTCTTCACTATCCAGAGCTACTTATACTGGACGAGCCTACCAACGGGCTTGATCCAATCGGGATCAAGGAGATACGCAAACTGATTAAATTATTAGCAGAGGAACGCGGAATCACCATTCTTTTATCGAGCCATATTTTATCCGAAATCGAGCAGCTTGCGGATCGTGTTGGCATTATTCATAAAGGTAAATTGCTGGAGGAAATCGCATTTGACAAGCTTCGCCAAATTAATCGTAAACATGTGGAGTTTCAAGTGTCAAACGAAAATAAAGCCGCCATGATTCTTGAGAATCATTTTAACATCATTGATTATGAAATTCGTGAGCAAGGGCAGATCCGTATTTATTCGCATTTTGGTGAGCAGGGTCAAATCAATAAAGTATTTGTTCAGCATGATATCGAAGTTTCAAAGATTGCTGTCAGTGAGGACAAATTAGAAGATTATTTTACTCAGCTCGTGGGAGGCGGAAGCATTGGTTGATCTGGTCTACACAGAGATATTGAAGCTTAAACGCTCTAAAATGTTTTTATTAACGTTCATAGGTGCCTTGGTTGCTCCGTTTCTGGTCGTAGTTTCGACTTATATCCATGTTCATAGCAATGAGCCGACAGAGCAGATTTTGTTTGCTGAATTATTCTTTGACACCAACTTATATACGACGTTACTGATAGGCGTTCCACTCTACGGTGTGGCGACAGCGTATCTTTTTAGTCGGGAATACGCGGAGGATACGTTGAAAAATTTGCTTACTATCCCGGTTTCCCGCACTGGCATACTTGTCAGCAAGATGCTGCTTTTATTCGTGTGGATCATTGCGCTTACGATGGAGGCTTGGGGATTGACACTGCTGCTGGGCATGCTCGGACAGTTTGATGGCTTGACGTTGTCCTTGCTTCTGCAGTCATTCACGCAATTTATCGTTGCCGGCTCGTTTCTGTTTGTTCTTTCCACGCCTGTTATTTTAATTACACTCCTGTTGAAAAATTATGTGCCAGCGATTATTTTGACCATTGTGATTACTTTGATCAATGTTATGGGTGGGAACTCCGAGTACAAAGGATTGATTCCGTGGACAGCGGCATTCGATATTGTGAATGGAATGCTCCTGCCGGAGTATCCCGCTATATTCTCATACATTTCGATCGCTTTGCCATCAATTGGTTGTTTCATCGCAGCACTTCTCTACTTTAGAAAGGCGGACATCCATTAATGAATGATATCATCAGCGCGATTATATTAGGTATTATTGAAGGGTTGACCGAGTTTTTGCCCGTATCTTCTACAGGGCATTTGATTTTGGCAGGTCATTTGCTGGGTTTCGAAGGTGATGCAGCTACCACGTTCAAGATTGTCATTCAACTCGGTGCTGTGTTGGCGGTATTCGTGCTTTATTGGAAAAGGTACTTGGATATGTTAAAAGGGTTGCTGGCTTTCAACTTTTCCGCAGCGAGGAAATTAAACGCCATTCATTTGATAATCGCCATGGTTCCTGCGCTTATCGTTTACCTTATTTTCAAGGATGTCATTAAACAAGAACTGTTCGGGCCGGCACCTGTATTAATTGGCTTGATCCTGGGAGGAATTCTCTTGATTATTGGCGCACGGGCAAATCGGAAAGTGACTACCGAGCATACGGACGACATTACCTACAAACAGGCGTTTGGAATCGGATTGTTTCAATGTCTCGCACTATGGCCGGGTTTTTCAAGGTCGGGATCGACGATAGCGGGTGGAATGCTGCTCGGAACAAGCCAAAGAGCCGCTGCGGATTTCACGTTTATGATATCAGTTCCGGTCATGCTCGGTGCAACGATTCTGGACATGTATGACAACCGCGAGTTATTGACGTCGAGCAATTTGATGCTGTTTTTAGTCGGGTTTATTACGGCGTTTATCGTGGCCATGATTGCCGTCGTTACTTTTTTGAATTTAATTAAGCGACTTAAGCTGGAATGGTTTGCTATTTACCGTTTTGTACTCGCAGCGGTATTTTACATCTTTTTAATGTAATATGGATGGCAAATTGATTTTTATCATATCGTCAAAAATAGTTGCAGTTAAGATCGGATGATAATGCATTTTATGGATCGTAAAAGATTAAGCAACTCTCATTATTTATTAATAAAAAGGTTCATTATCCTATTCTTGCTAGGTTTTTGTTCTCATAGGAATTATTTAGGTAACTTAATTCCTGCTATATTTGTTACTAACCTAACGAATGGGAGGCAACAAATTAATGCAGCTAGAGGTACTGAAAAAGAAGTTTGCTATTGTAGGGATGAGTGCGATAATCGGGTTTAGTGCTTTAGGGATAGGACCGGCACCTTTTACATCTAAAGTTGAAGCAGCCGTGACCTATGAGACTAAAGTCGAGTTCGGGGTATATCTTAGATCCCAACCGAGCACCAGCGGAAAGAAGATTCGTATGATCTCCAAAGGCGAGAGTATTAACGTAATCTCCAAGGTCAACAGCTATTGGTTGAAGGTTAGCACTAAAGATAAGAAAACCGGGTACATATCGGCTAATACGAAATATACGAATTATAAAAGCGGCAGCAGCGGCAGTAGTCAAACAGCTTCAGTCTCGAAGGCCGAAAAGGTCATCCGTTTAGCCGAGAGCTACAAAGGCCGCGTTAGCTACGTCTTCGGTGCGAGAAATCCAAGCCGCCTTATTTTTGACTGCTCGTCCTTTACACAATTCATCTTCAACAAGGTTGGGGTAGATTTAAAGTGGGGAACGAAAGTTCAGAAAAATCAAGGGTCTGCTGTAAGTAAGAGCAATCTTCGCAAAGGCGATCTGGTCTTTTTTGATACAATTGGCAGCAATAACCGTGCTATTAATCATGTTGGAATTTATATAGGTGAGGGGAAGTTTATTCATAATACGCCGTCTGTCGATGGAATTTCCATTAACAGCTTAAGCTCCGGCTGGTGGTCTAGTCATTACGTCAGTGCGCGTAGAGTTTTGTAGTAGATAGATAATCCAATAAGTAGACTTCAAACTCCGTCCAGTAGTGTGCGGAGTTTTTTGTTTGTTTTGCAGTTGATTACCCACAAACGATTCAGTATGGTTCCCATCCTGTTGATCACGATTGTGGTGATTGTTTGCGCCCCACTTCTGCTATGGATTTGAAGCAGTCCGCTCCTCGCATTAAAGGTATTGGACAGCGAAATATACAACCACTCATCCTTGTTTTTGCGCTTATGAATGCTTTCTCAGAAGAAATCATCTTTCGGTTTTCGTTTGTTGCCGTTGTCAGCAAATATGGATTCTCCCCGTATGTAGCGCAAGGATTAGCAGCGGTGGTCTTTGGCGTCGTTCATTATTTTGGAAACCCAGGAGGGATATTGGGTGTATTGATGGCTGCTTTTATCGGATGGTTTTTGGCCAAATCGATGTTAGAGACGAAAGGATTCTTCTGGGCGCTGACGATTCATTTCTTGCAGGATGTCGTTATATTCAGTGCCTTGTTTATGAAATAATTCGGAGCACGGTTGATTTGAGGTGGCTTAGCATAGCAATCTGGATGAAGAATCCATGGAGGAGATCTTTTATGCAGCGGAGACGGTTGACGAGCAAGATCAAACAGCAATGGATCCAAGAAGAATGGTCAAAAAGCGTAAACCCACTTATATAGCCTGTCTGTACAAAAGAGCGACCCTGCTAGCAGTCGATTCTTATTGTATAGACAGGCTATAACGGTTTGAGCAGGATGTAGGTCAGTTGACGGTAGACGTTGAAGAAATACGGTCTACTATTCTTAGAATCAAGGTAACAGATTCGGCCCGAGTCGTGTAACCGCCTGGCGCAAACTTGTTATTGCCCCTTCCCTTGACTATGCCTATGTCCGTAGCTGTCGCAATGGCTGGGTAAGCCCAATCAGGAACTTGGTCCGCATCATCATAGGCGAGTGGAGGACTCAAATCCATCTTGTCTTCATACCCTACTGCACGCATCAGCATGACTGTGATCTCGGAACGAGTAATCCATTGTGACGGTCTGAACGTCGCGTCTTCGAATCCTTTAACCAATCCGGCAGCTGCCGCTTGCGAAACATGGGGTTTTGCATACTCAGGGATGTGCCCATGGTCCTTAAAAGGTTGTGCCAGGTCTGATTCAGAAGACAGAGCGAGCGCTCTTGAAAGCATCGTAGTGAATTGAGCGCGAGTTACCTCGTTCTGCGGAGCGAATCTGCCATCCGGATATCCGTTGATCCAGCCCATCTCCGTCGCCCTTTCAATATTTTCCTCGGCCCAGTGGCCTTTAATGTCAAGATAGGTAATCGGACTCTTCTTAGCAATGCTGACCTTCAACAACAAGCCGGGCTCTGCAGTTGTGCTGCCGCCCACGCTGTCAACCAGCTTGACGCGCGTTAGTTGAATGGCGGCATCGCTCTGACTGATGGCTTCGAATCGCAACGAAGCGAAGCGCACTTGTCCGCTCTCGCCCTTGGTATTGCCTACCGTAGTGTGTGCGAATGTAATTTTTCCGTTCTCGATGATCGGAGGGACCGTGAAGCCTCCCCAAGCAGTGGATGCTTGACGGAATCTTAATACCTTCGGGTCGTAGTTTAGACGAAGCTCGTATCCATAAACGTCCTTCGCGCTATGGCCTTCAACAGTGACCACTACTTCATCGCCAACTTTTGCTTTGCTGATGGAGCTGCTTAGTGAGAAAGTGGTTTTGTCCTCGGCGAATGTCATGGCCGGCAACATCGCGAATAGCAGAAGCGTGGACAGCAGCAGCAGTAATATTCGAATCTTCAAGTGAATCGTCTCCCTTGTTCATAAAAATCGAGAATAGGAATGGATAGGCAAGGGACAGCTACAAGGGTATCGACCGTATCAAGCCTTGGCGATACCCTTGGGCTGTGTGATAACTATTATTTTTTCAAGATGAGACGTGCCAGAGCGGAAAGATCCTCAATGTCGATTGTGCCATCAGCATTGATGTCGTACTTCTTCACTTGATTCCAATCCGGGCTATCTGAGGATTTGCCATAAGCTTTAGCAACCAGAGCCAGGTCGCCAACGCTAACTCTGTCGTCGTCGTTGATGTCGCCCGGTACTGTTGGTTTGCGAATCTCAACCGTATGCGTATCTCCACCTGCTTCCACTTCTACTCCTTCGCCATCGGCAAGGACGAGCAGCGAGACTTCGATATTCGATATTCCGGCTGTTTCCTTTGCTTTGAAGCTTAGCTTAATGAGATCCTTGTTCGGATTGTTTGCGCTATCATTCAAATGGATGCCGAGAATTCGTATGATTCCTTCTTGCTCATCCGTATCCACAATTTTAAATTTTTCAGAATCCAACGATACGGGCTGACCGGCAAGCTCCAGCTTAACCGCGTCGTATTTGATCGTAATGTCTTGCGCATACACGTCCTTCTTCACGTACTGCAGGCCGTAGGTGACATCGAATTGTTGTCCTGGCTGCACCAATGCTGGGCCTGACAGAGTTGCGGAAGCGGCGACAACTGTCACCTTAGCAGTCACCTTCTCAACAATATCCTCAATCGTACCCGCTACCTCGAAAACTCCTGGCGCCTTATAGAGCTGCGGATCAATTGCCTCCCATACAACAGCACGTTCTTCAGTAGCAATTCCCGTAGCGCTGTGATTGACATCTACAGCCACCGTTTCAGGGAGAACAGGAGCAACTCCGGGTTCTGTTGCAACTTCCACATTCGCTATCTCTTTAATTTTGCTTTGGGAGAATAGCCAGTCGATCAGCATGCCGCGCTCCGGATGTACGTATTCGTTGTAGACCGGAAGCCATACGGAGTGCCCATCGAATCTGTGGCCGTTATAAGGGGGATCAAGCAACTGGTTAAAAGGAATGATGGTCAACAGGGAGTCGTTCCAATAAGGCGAGTAGGTTTTGTCCGTGTTCACTACAGAGTTGTACAAGAAATCTTCTGCATCGACAAAAGTCCACAGCGGCAAATTGGCTACCTTTAAAGCATTTTCCACATTGCCAGGACCACCCGCAGGACATAAAGGCGCAGCCGCAGCAGCAAAGTCGGGGTATGTCTGCAGGAAAGTCCAGGTGGAGCCTCCGCCCATTGAGAACCCGGTAATATAGACTCGGTTCGGATCAACCTTGCCCGCATCGATCATGTCGTCGATGATAGCTTTAACTTTGTGCATGCTTTGGACAGTTGTTGCATTACGTGGGGCTAGAACATGAGTAGGATACTTGGCTTGATTCTCGGGGTTGGCCCATACGGTACCCCCGTTACTGAATCTGATAGGCGTATAGATATCGTTGCCCTGTCCGCCGCCATGGAAGAATACGACCAAAGGCAGCGGCTCCTCAGCATCCTCGTTATAGAAGTAACTGTAATCCAGCCCGTCATAGTTAGCATATTTGTATTTGTCTAAGACAGGACTTACAGCTCCGGTCTGGTTGAATGCAGGTACAATGGAGGAACCGTCCACATATTCAAGTTTGTTCCCATTAAGTGTGATCGTATATTGCAGATTGAGGGTGTAGCCCCCATCAATCGTTGTACCGCCGTCGCCCCAACCAACGTCAGCAAAATCAACGACAATATACCGACCGGTATCGGAAGGAGTACCGGAATCATTCACTTGGCTAGTATAAACATCTGTGACCACGCGTGGGCCGTCATAAACAACAAAGTCAGCGTTGACCTTTCTAGTAGCTTTCACATGTATGTTAAAGTCCGATACAGACAGTTTGGAATTGCTTACAATTTTGCCTGCGTCAATAATGACAGCATCCGTACGCTCCTCAAAAGCAAAGTTCACATTTTTGAGAATAAACGGCAAAGTAATATCCGGTGTTGCTTCTGAAGCGAAAGCCGAAGGTATGCTGAAAACCATCGCTATGAGAAACAAATAAAGCGTAATGAATCTTTTCTTAAACATTTTCCGTTGCTCCCTTCAAAACGAATGTTTTAGAAAGTTTCCAATTGATGCTTTTTATAGTGAATAATTTCATTCCCCCTCTTCATTTGTCATACATGTGGAAGTTTCAGGAGCTCCTTTTGTATACGCTTTCAGTATATTAACTCTTTACATGAGCAACAATGTGCATTTTTTTACATACTTACCCGTTGTTTACTTAATTGAGAATTTCATCATAGAAACTCCATGAACTTTTTTTTGCCACGGCAATTGTGATCATTTTTGTATAAATAGGCGCTATTCATTTGCTAAATGGTCTCTTTTAAAGCTATGTCAAAAAAATATTTTTTCAGCGTGAAAAATAATGGGCTCTTCGATTGTATTACTAATGTAAGGACGACATTAGGAAACCATGAGATAGCCTGGTTAATCCGAACAAGGAATAAATGCTTGAATTTTAACCAAAAACTCTACGAGGTGAAAATGATGAAAACTACATTCAAAATGATTACTCTTACCGCTGTTACCGCAATATCCTTAACCTTTGCAGGTCAAAGCTTCGCGGCTACCAAAAACTTTTCGGATATTTCGAATATCGCTGCAAAGGATAAAATTATTGCCTTACAAGAACAAGGCTTAGTCAAAGGTGTTTCGGACGACTTATTTGCCCCGAATAACACGATCACAGCTGCGCAAGGGGTTCAGCTTATTGTGAATGCTGCGAATCTGAATCTAGATCTAGTCAGATTCCTTGTAGCACCCAAAGCTACGGATTATTTCAAAAACGCAGACAATAATGCTTGGTATGCGAATGCATTAATTACCGCAAGCGTTAATGGGGTCGTATTACCAGCTGATCTGGATCTTAACCAGAAATGGACGCGTGAAGAGTTCACTTACCAGCTTATTAGCACGTTTGAAACACATAGCAGTTTGCCGATGATTAAGCTTGCTCCCGTTCAGATCAATGATAGCACGGAGCTAACCGTTGATTATGATGGAGCCATTCAGCGCGCGCTTTCTTATAACGTAGTGAAATTAGATGAGCAGGGGAACTTCCATCCTAAAGCGGAGATTACTCGTGCCGAGGCAGCGGAACAAATCTACAATGTTCTCGAATACATTAAGGCACATCCTGCACCATCGTCACAACCAGATTCAGAAACAAACGCAAAAAGATCTCCTTCGTCAACTAGCCCGCAAATACCAGGAACAATATAGGAGCTACATTTTTTCAAAATGATAAAGCGGTCTCCCAGCGTATGGGAGATCGCTTATTTTTGTCTTTATGGAGGATTAACCTCATTCTCAAGTAGCGTTCCTTCAAGCGAAAAATTCTATCTTGATTTGGCGAACAAATTGTATAAATAGACAGGTTGTTGGCTATGTAGGGATGCGCTATACTTCTAGACAAAATAGGAGATGCATTGCTAGAGGAGGCGTGAATGAAATGAGTGCGTTTAACAATAAATGGATATGTCATTATGCGAAAGAAGGGTATGACCAATACCAGGAACAGATCTCTCGGGGAGAGATGGAAACGATCGAATATCTATCTCAAACAGTAGGCAATAAACGTAAAATGATGATATATACCCCTCCGGGGTATTCAAGTGAATGGAAATATAGCGTGTTGTATTTGTTGCACGGCATTGGCGGAGATGAAACAGAATGGCATAATCATGCGAATCTGCAGACCATTCTCGATAATTTGTATGCTGACGAAAAGCTTGCGCCTATGATCGTTGTTCTGCCTAACGGGCGCGCGATGCTGAACGACAGGCCGGAAGGGAACCTATTCGATGCTGACAAATTAAAAGGATTCGAGAATTTTGAGTCCGACTTGCTTCATGATCTAATTCCTTTTATTGAATCAAACTATTCGGTTTTGATAGGGCGAGAGCATCGAGCGCTTGCCGGGTTGTCTATGGGGGGAGGCCAGTCATTGAATATCGGACTGGCAAACCTTGATTATTTCGCATGGATTGGCGGATTCTCATCCGCACCTAACACGAAGGAGCCCGAGCTGCTTGTCCCAAATCCGGCAGCAGCGTCGGCTCGTCTCAAGCTGTTATGGCTTTCATGCGGAGATCTGGACAATCTGAAGTATGTCAGCGACAAGATGCATGCGTATTTGACGATGCATCATGTAATGCATATATGGTATGAGGAGAACGGGAGCCATGATTGGCTGGTATGGAAAAATGATTTATATCATTTTTCTCAACTTCTATTTCAGCAAGAAGATTAAATAGCAGCATGCGTTCGAGGAGAAATCACTACAGGAACATAGCTCGATATGCGTCAATGTAAAGTATAGATTCAACGAAAACCCTTCATGAAATACATGAAGGGTTTTCGTATTACTAAGGCAGTTATAATTGCCTGCTGCCATAGTTGGAAAATTACGCAATGAAATCCCGTTTATGATTGCGAATCAATAGGACGTTGAAGCAGCGGGCATCCGGCCATTTTCTCTGGAGCTAAAGCGACAGTTTTCGCAGATCAATGATACTCTCGCCAGTAGAGAATGTATCGGGTACTGGTTCGCCTTGCATGGCTTGAAGCAGCGTACTTACGATTTGTGTACCCCATACGGCCTCGTTTTGAGTGACAGCTAACGTAATTTGACCATTTCTTATGGCTTCCTCGATGGAAGGCGTCATGCCGAAAGTGAGTGCATAACGGTTCAGCCCCATTGCTTTCCACGCGAGAATGGAGCTGGATCCGGAGATGAAATCCAGAGCAACGAACGCGTCAAAATGAGGATGGTTGTTTATCATTTGCTCGAGTTCAGCAAGCGCGTGCGCATCGCTGCCTTCGTGAGATTTTAGCTCAACTACTTGAATGTCCGTGTTATCCCGTATATATCCTAGAAATCCATCCAAACGCTGCTTGTGGCTGCTCATAGTGGACAGACCAGATTCAACGAGCACCATTCCGCTTTCCCGCAGCAAGCCTTCGAGAGATTGGGCCATTTGAGCCCCAGCATGCGCGTTGTCGCCTCCAATATAGGTTAGTCTCCTGCTTGAAGGGGCATCTGACTCAAAGCATACTACGGGAATGCCAGATTCAATGGCTAGATCGATGTAGGGAGCCAGCGCCTGACTGTTAATCGGTGAAAGTGCGATGCCGTCGACCTTCAGGCGAATCATGTTCTCCAGCAATCGGATTTGCTGCTCCAGGCTCGCTTCATCTGGGGCTTTGACGATAAGTCTGCCCCCAGCCTCAGCTGCAGCTTGTTCTGCGCGTTCCGTTACGGTTTCATAGAAAGGATGGGAGATCGGATAAATAATGCCAAAAGTGAAGGCAGGCGCGTTTGCATCATTCGGAATGGCTGCTTCAGATCGTACTGGCGGAGCGTCACTGTCATTCACATTCATACAGCCTGTTGCATGCAGCAGCAAGCCTATTCCCATTATTACAATCGTGAAGCGGAGGATAACAAGGCGATCATTGAAACGACTAGGCACTCGTTGTACCTCCTTCTCCGAAAGGAATATCATGCTGCCAGCCGTTTTTTCTAAATTCTCGTATGGTCATCCCCGTCACGCGCTTGAATAGGTTCGAAAAGTAATGAGGATCATTATAGCCAACTTCATTCGCGATTTCATATGATTTGGCATTGGTTGATTGCATGAGCTCCATTGCTTTTCGAATTCTGGTGTTCATCAGAAACTCAATAAAGGTCTGCCCCGTTTCCTGGCTGAATACCTTGCTCAGATGGCTTGGACTGACATTGACTTGGTCGGCCGCATCCTGCAGGGAGAGCCCGTCTTTGCCATAGCTTGTTTGAACGAATGACTTGACCTGCGTGATCAATTCTCCGTACTTGCCAGCCGAGTCTGACCGCCAGCGCCAGAATAGTTCCGCCAGATGGGCGATATAAACGCGTGCGTCATCGGTGGACGTAATCGAATGGATCATTCGCTTTAACGATTCAATGGATTCTTCAGTGATTAGGGCGGTACGAAATAGCTTGCGAGCTTTGCGGATGACCTCGAAGGTCAAATGATTCAAGCTGAAATAACCGAACAATGAAGATTCCCAATCAATGGCTGCGAGTCCGGCAACGAACTGTTGGATATAAGCATCAGCCTGACGCGGCGAGCCCATGGAAAGAAATTCGATGAAGCCGTCTCGGTCGAGAAACAGCTCCCGGTCAAATGACCCGGATAGCTCGAAAAGCGCGGTGCGGTGCTGCTCAGCAAGCCTTCGCCAGTATTTATCTTCTTCTGCTTCGAGAAATGAGGCATGTACCCCTTGCAGCCTATCTTGGATGCTTCCGATTCCAACTGAGATGCTGCATCCGTAAGATGCTTCGATAAGGCGCACGGCATCAATTATTTTTTCGCATAAATGTTGCAAACGGATTTTTAATTCGGATTTCAATACCCAGACTGTCTCAGTACGGCTGCGCTTGCTAGTTAAATGCTCAGCAAATTCATTAAAAAGCGCAGAAATCTCAGATTCTATGCGGTTAATGAGGTTTTGCTCAGCATTCGAATCTTCCGTATGGAGCCGTATATCGGTAAGGATGACAGCGTATTGTTTGGCAATCAGCGAAAGGTTGAGTGTAGAAGCCAGCTCAATGGCCTCGGCTGAAGCAATGATGCCTCCGCAAAGCTGGCTAAGCAATTGGTCCTGTGTAAATTTCGCTTTATCCTTCAGGCTTCGCGTAAGCTGCTCGATCTTTATTTTTTCCGCGTTTTCTTTATCGATTTTATCTGTAACTTTACGCAGCAACGTCACGATATCTTGTGCGCCTAATGGTTTGAGGCAATAATCCTCAATGCCAATGCGAAGTGCCTGCCGGGCGTATTCGAATTCGTCATGACCGCTTAGAAGAATGATTTTGGTATCGGGCAGCCTCATTCTCACGATTGCGCTGAGCTCCAGCCCGTTCATGAACGGCATCTTAATGTCGGTTATCAGTATATCAGGTTTATGCTCCTCGATAAGCGGGAGGGCAAATTCTCCATCGGGGGCATCGCCGCAATATATGAATCCTTCAGCTTCCCAATTAATGCAGTCGCGAATATTCTCGCGAATGACGATTTCGTCGTCGACGAAGAAAACTTTTTTAACCATTGGATTTTCCTCCTGGCAATATAGGAATTCGGATGGTTACGGATGTTCCGACTCCTTCTTGGCTCTCAATGTATAAGCCATATGCGGCTCCGTAATAAAGCTGAATACGTTGATTGACGTTATGAAGGCCGAAACCGCCTTGGGTTGGATGGCCCTCTGAAGTCTCATCAAGCTCAAGTTCCTGCATGCTGCCGCTGATGTGCTTGATCAGCAATGCCAACGTATCGGCATTCATGCCTACGCCGTTGTCTTGGACGGTAATGGCAAAGCTCTGCCCTGCATCATCAAGCTTGCCGCGAATCGCAATCAACCCTTTTCCTCTCTTATTTTTGATTCCGTGATAGAGCGCGTTCTCGACAATCGGCTGCATCGTCATTTTTAGCATGTGGTGTCGGTACGCCTCAGGGTCAATATCCAACGTATAGTCCAAAATATCGCGGTATCTTACCTGCTGAATGACAAGGTAGTTGCGGACATGCTCCAACTCATCCGCAACCGTAATCCAATCCTTCCCTTTGCTCAGGCTAATGCGAAAGAAGCGGGACATCGCTTTGACAAGTCCAATGACTTGATCATTTTTGCCGGCCTCCGCCATCCAAACGATTGAATCCAGCGTGTTGTATAGAAAATGTGGATTAATCTGTGCTTGAAGCGTTCGAAGCTCGGCGATTTGTATTTGCTTTTGCTCCTGTATGCTGCGGGCGATCAACACTTTGATCTGTTCAATCATGCTATTGAAGCTAACGCCGAGATCGGCAATCTCATCTGATCCGCTAGGCGTAACTTTGGCTTCCAAAAAACCGTGTGCAGCCTGACGCATTTTGTTTTTTAATATTTTAAGCGGCTTGATTAGCCGAGAGCTAATAAATACATACAAAATAATAATAAACAAGATGCTTAGGAAGACGCTTACAATAATGAGCTGCCTGATTTCATTCGCTTCCTCGACAATCTCCTGTAATGGTGCAACCCCAATAATTTTCCACCCGGTAGCTTCTGAAGTCGTGTAGGTAACAAAAACGGGCTTCCCCGTGCCTGAGGTGACAAAGCTGTCCTTATTGGAAGCAAGCTGTGATGCGAGAGATGCAGACGCGAGATCTTGCTCTCTGTTGGCTGGCTGATAAATGGGCTCACCCTTTTGTCCGGTAACCATGAAATGGCCGGTGCTTCCGATGTGATACGCCTCAGAAAATTGTTTGACGAATTTATCATTTAAATCAATGACGATAAATCCCATGACTTCATGCGTGATGCGCTGTTTGACTGTTGCTATGATGGAAATCACGCCGCCATCCGGGTATTGGAATCCATCCAATCGATCGAGGGGAGAACTCTCAGACGGCGGAATAATCAAGATATCGTCGGGATTATACATTAATTGCTGAAAATGCGGATTTCGCAGCGGGTTTTGATTCAGTGCAAAAACGCCTTTGCGTTCGCTGATGCCTCGCCCGTATAAATTGACGATGGAGATATTGAGCACGTCCTCGTATTTATAGGTCGTTCGATATAAATCAAACGTGAGTAAAATTTCCTTGGCATCGGCGTAAGAATCTGTTTGGCGAAACAGAAACTGAAGCACGGCCGGATTTTTCCCAAGCTCAAGAAGCCTGCTGCTGTCTTGCACAAGGATGTCAATATTGCGTGCAAGCTGATCCGCGACAAAAATCGTCGATGCTTTGCTATTCTCGGAAATCGTATGAAACGATTTCTGATAAGAGATTAAGCCGACAGCAACTAAAGGGATAGATGTAAGGATGACGAACATGATCAGCATCTTGGATTTAAGGCTGGACAAGGCCAGACGATATCGTTTCGTCATCGTAATTCTGCTCCTTTCAAACCGGTATAAATAACTGCGCCAGAGCAGCCTAATTGCTCCAATCATACAACATAAACTCTTGAAAACGCATCCATCGCACATAATAATCTATATTTCTAATAAAATAACGAAACTTTCAAGAGATCGATGCGGAAAGACTACCAAAATAACAAACAGAATGCATATGATGCTCCGTATATTTACATTTGGAAGCGTTTTATAATGGCAACACACCGGTAACGCGGTGAAATAAGGGGAGGCATGAAAAATGAAAAGAGCAACAAAACTAGGAGCTGCTGCAGCTCTCATTGCTGTCACATTGTTTAGCGCGGCGTGCGGAAACAACACGGGGAGCGGGAATTCTCCAACCAATACGACAAATGCAGGCGGTGAACAAACCACTGCTCCGGCTGCCGGCAAAGTTGTGCTTGGCTTTTCACAAGTTGGTGCAGAAAGCGGCTGGCGCTCGGCAAACAGCGACTCTGTCAAAGAGGCAGCGGCAACTGCCGGCTTTGAATTGAAATTTTCTGACGCACAGCAGAAACAAGAAAACCAGATTAAAGCCATTCGTTCTTTTATTTTGCAAAAGGTAGACGCCATTGCATTCTCGCCAGTCGTAGAATCGGGCTGGGATACGGTACTGCAAGAGGCGAAAGAGGCTGGCATTCCGGTTATTCTGACGGATCGCGCAGTTGACTCTAAGGATACATCGCTCTATGAGACCTTTATTGGTTCAGACTTCGTAGAAGAAGGACGCCGGGCAGGCAAGTGGCTTGTTGAGCAGTACAAGGACGCGGCAGAACCGATCAAAATCGTGGAGCTTCAAGGAACAACGGGCTCTGCTCCGGCAATAGACCGTAAGAATGGGTTCGAGGAAGTAATCAAGGATCAAGCAAACCTTCAGATTATTGCGTCACAAACCGGTGATTTCACTCGTGCCAAGGGGAAGGAAGTTATGCAGTCTTTCCTACAGGCACATAAGGATATTGACGTGCTTTATGCTCACAATGACGATATGGGGCTTGGCGCAATTCAAGCAATCGAAGCTGCAGGACTAGTACCGGGCAAGGACATTATCATTATTACGGTTGATGCGGTTAAGGATGGCATGGCTGCAGCTGCGGAAGGCAAGATCAACTTCATTGTCGAGTGCAACCCGCTTCTAGGGCCACAGCTCATGCAGGCAGTGAACGATGTGCTTGCGGGTACGGAAATTGAAAGAAGAATCGTAACGGAAGAAGGCACGTTCACGTCCGAAGAAGCGAAAGCCGTGCTTGCTGACAGGAAGTACTAAATAGCGGGATTAGCCTGTAATGGATTAAATCTATTCGATGGAGTCACTCTCGACCCGAAGCAAGAAGGGCGTGGTGACTCTTTCATTCGAAGGAAGGAGAGAGCCGCGATGAAAAAACAGAACCCCATACTGGATATGAGGGGCATCCATAAATATTTCACGGGCGTTAAGGCGCTTCAAAACGTAAACTTCCGGCTGTTTCCAGGCGAGGTCCATGCATTAATGGGAGAGAACGGGGCAGGCAAATCAACACTCATTAAGGTGCTTACCGGCGTTCATGAAATTGATGAAGGAACCGTTGTCATGGAGGGCAATTCAATAACGATAAGCAACCCGCTAGAAGCACAAGAAGCAGGTATTACGACCGTTTACCAAGAGGTTAATCTTTGCTCGAATCTGAGTGTGGCCGAGAATATATTCATCGGTAGGGAGCCGCGCAGGTTCGGCCGGATTCTATGGAAGGAGATGAATCGCCAAGCCGCACAGCTGCTGAAGGAAAGGCTGAATCTGAGCATAAACGTTACTTTGCCGCTTGATGCATATTCAGTGGCTGTGCAGCAGCTTGTTGCCATTGCCAGAGCGCTTAATATATCGGCAAAAGTATTAATTTTGGATGAACCGACATCCAGTCTTGATGCGAGCGAGGTCCGCGAATTATTTACGGTTATGCGCAAACTGAAGGCACAAGGACTGGCGATCCTGTTTGTAACCCACTTTCTTGATCAGGTCTACGAAGTATCGGACCGTATCTCCATTCTTCGAGGAGGGGAATTTGTCGGTGAATACCTAGCTTCGGAGCTGCCGCGGATCGATCTTGTTCTGAAGATGATCGGCAAAGATTTGGAGCTGTTGGCGGAGCTTCCTCAGACCGGGTCAAAGGAGCTTGCTAAGAAGGGAGAAGCATTCCTTCAAGCTAAGGGCCTCGGCAAAAAAGGAGCAATCGAGCCTTATGATCTACAAATAGACCGCGGGGAAATTATCGGCTTTGCTGGACTGCTTGGCTCTGGCCGGACAGAAACTGCCAGGCTGCTGTTCGGAGCAGACCGCGTAGACAGCGGCGGACTGCAAATTGCGGGGAAAACGCTCAAAATCGAATCGCCAAGACAAGCGATTAGCGAGGGAATCGCCTTCTGCTCCGAGAACCGTAAAACAGAAGGCATTATAGCGGATCTAACCGTTCGCGAAAATATTATTCTTGCCCTGCAGGCAAGCCGGGGATGGTTCAGGACAATCTCGCGCAAGCGTCAAGATGAGATTGCGGATGAATATATCAAAGCGCTGAATATCAACCCCAAAAATCCAGAGCAGTTGATCCGGAATTTGAGCGGCGGAAACCAGCAGAAGGTATTGCTTGCAAGGTGGCTGCTGATGGAGCCTAAGCTGCTTATTCTCGATGAGCCGACGCGGGGTATCGACATTGGCGCAAAAGCTGAAATTCAGAAACTCGTGCTCGCTTTGTCGCGTAAAGGCATGTCCGTGTTGTTTATTTCTTCAGAGCTCGAAGAGGTGCTGCGCGTTAGCGACCGTGTCGCTGTACTGCGCGATCGGAAACTCGTGAGAATGATGCAAGCGGATGAGCTCAGTCACGAGAACGTCATGAAGGCTATAGCGGGAGGGTAATTCAACATGTGGAATCGGATATCTAAGCATCACCTGTTCTGGCCGCTCACGGTACTTGCGGCACTATTACTGTTTAATTTGGTGTATAAGCCAGGCTTTTTCTCTGTTCGTATTCAAGGAGGGCATTTGTATGGAAGCTTGATAGACATTCTTAATTATGGCGCTCCGTTAATTCTAGTTGCGATCGGAATGACACTCGTCATAGCAACCGGCGGGATTGATCTTTCGGTGGGTTCGATTGTCGCGATATCGGGAGCCATAGCTTGTCTCATTGTCAGCAGAGCATCTGATCAGCATTCGCTAAGCATCGTGCTGACTGCTGTTGGAGTGGCATTAGGTTTGGCTATCATTTGCGGCTTATGGAACGGAATTCTTGTCGGCGGCGCGGGCATGCAGGCGATTATAGCAACGCTCATTCTGATGGTTGCAGGCCGAGGCATTGCGCAATTGGTGACAAATGGTCAAATTGTTACGGTGACGAGCAACCCGTACAAATACATAGGTGCGGGATGGCTGGCGATGCTGCCTTTCTCGATTTTTATTGTTGCGGCTGTCTTGCTTGCAGCTGCTTGGTTAACGCGCAGAACGGCGCTCGGTCTGTTCATTGAATCTGTGGGCTCCAACGCGACGGCAAGCCGCCTCGCGGGAATTCGCTCACGTTCGGTCATATTTGCCGTTTACATTTTTTGCGGCCTATGTGCCGGATTAGCTGGAATCATCCTAAGTTCAAATGTATCAAGCGCAGATGGGAACAACGCGGGTTTATGGTACGAGCTGGATGCCATATTGGCAGTCGTTATTGGCGGCACCTCCTTGAACGGTGGACGCTTCTACCTGTCAGGCACAGTCGTTGGAGCTTTGATTATTCAGACGCTGACCACCACGATTTATATGGTCGGCGTACCACCAGAAATAACGCTGGTCGTCAAAGCGTTTGTCGTATTTACCGTTTGTCTGATTCAGTCTGAAAAATTCCGAATGGCCATGACTGGAAAAGGGAAAAGGCGCCGAGCTCCAGCCGAAAGAGAGGTAACGCAACATGGTTAAAAGGCAATATCTTCCCATATTGGTGACGGTCGCATTGTTTATACTTGTTTTTCTGGCAGGTTCTTTTCGTTACACAGGCTTTTTCTCCATGCAGGTGCTTACAAATTTATTGATCGACAACGCCTTTTTGTTAATCGTAGCCGTCGGCATGACATTCGTTATCGTATCTGGCGGCATTGATTTGTCCGTTGGTTCTATGGTGGCTCTTACGACAATGCTCTCCGCCACGTTAATTGAACAGCTAGGATGGCCGCCATCCCTAGTCATTCCTTGTGTGCTTCTATTCGGCGCGCTGTTCGGTTTGGGGATGGGCGCCATTATCCATTATTTCAATATCCAGCCTTTTATCGTGACACTAGCAGGCATGTTCCTCGCGCGCGGATTATGTTACGTCATCAGCATTAATACAATTACAATCGATAACGCCTTCTACAAGGATATGGCGATGACCAAAATCCAGCTTCCAGGCGGCGGTTTCATCTCCATTAGCGTAATTATCGCGTTAGCGGTCGTACTGCTTGCCATTTATTTGGCTCATTATACGAGATTCGGACGCAATACGTACGCCATAGGAGGGAGTGAGCAGTCCTCTTTGTTAATGGGACTTCCAGTTGCCCGCACTAAAATGCTGGTTTATGCGTTTAGCGGCTTTTGTTCAGCGCTTGGCGGCGTTGTTTTCACGTTCTATATGCTATCCGGTTATGGTCTCCATGCCGTTGGCTTGGAGCTTGATGCCATAGCAGCTGTCGTTATTGGCGGCACGCTCTTAACCGGTGGTGTCGGTTATGTTGCGGGAACGGTCTTCGGTGTTCTGATTCAAGGCGTCATTCAAACGATCATCAACTTTGAAGGTACGCTCAGTTCATGGTGGACGCGAATTGTCATTGGCATATTGCTGTTTGTGTTTATCCTTTTGCAGCGCATCATCAATGTAAGAGCTTCCAAAAGCAGGGCGGTATAAGTTATACTGCAACTTAAAAGCAGATTTGCGGCGGGGAAGGGAAGTGGACTGATGAGCAAGTTTGCATGTCGAATCGTTTGGATCGTTTGTGCGTGTGTACTGCTGTTCATAGGCGGTTGCGAGAATAGCGGCTTGAATCATACGAGTCTCGACCCTGTTGCAACGGCTATTACGGTGTCGACAGAGACAAACCCACCTTATGAATCATCCATATTGGAGCAGCAGATTGTAGTAGGTTTTTCGCAACTTGGTTCAGAAAGCGATTGGCGAAAGGCGAATACCGAGTCCATTCGTGACGCGGCCAAGGAAGCGGGCATTCAACTCATGTTCGAGAATGCCGAACAATCCCAGGAGAAGCAGTTCGAAGCCATTCGCGGTTTCATTAAACAACGGGTCGATGTGATCGCGGTCTCGCCTGTCATTGAGTCAGGGTGGGAGCCTATTCTCCATGAAGCCAGAATGGCTGGCATTCCCGTTATCTTGTCAGATCGAGCTGTCGAGGTGAACGATGCCTCCCTTTATATCACGACAATTGGTTCGGATTTTTATGAGGAGGGTGAAAAAGCAGGGAAATATTTGCTCGATAAGCTGAGCGGCGAGCCGGGACCGATTGGAATCGTGGAGCTGCAGGGAACGGAAGGATCTTCTCCGACGATTGAACGGGGGAAAGGTTTCCGGGATATCATTAAACAGCGCGGCGATTTAATAATCCGACGGGCTGAGCCAGCCGATTTCACGATAGAACAGGGCAGAGAGACAATGACCTCGTTCTTGGAAGAGATGGGGAGCGACATCAAAGTGTTGTTCGCACATAACGATGATATGGCTCTTGGTGCGATTGAGGCAATTGAAGCGTACGGACTCGTACCCGGAAAAGATATTGTAATCATATCGGTAGACGGGACGCGCAAGGCGTTTGAAATGATGGTAGCTGGAAAAATCAACTGCATCGTAGAATGCAATCCGCTGCTCGGACCAATCCTGATGCAAGCCGTTAAAGAGGTGATGGATGGACGCAGCCTGCCCAAACGAATTGTTCCCCAGGAGAGCGTTTATACAGAAGGAGTGGCTGAGAAAGAAGTTTTAAATCGACCATATTGATAAAACCGTCCGCATTCATCGAAGTGCGGATTTTTTGGCGTTCAACAGCCGAATCGGGTAAAAACCTATAACTTGGCAGGTTGTTGCCGTTCTCGTCAAACGATACTATTTGGAATAGAGAGAAATAGGAGGTGGCTGAGGAATCGATTTGCGATGATGCAAGCCGAATGATACGCAAACAGGAGATGACAAGAACAATGAATGAAGAAATAACGATGAAAATCTCAGACGCTCAGTCTACCAACGATAAACAAACCGTGAAAGGAGCGAAAACAATGCCTGCAAGTGCGATTGGCAAGCTGCCGCCTAACGGCAACCCGCTTGTCGCTCATAAATTTGGCGCAGATCCGTATGCGTTGGTTTTCGGAGATCGCGTCTATTTGTATATGACAAACGATATATTGGAATTTGATGCGGAAGGCAACGTCAAAGACAACACGTATGGCCATATTAACAAAATATCGGTGATCTCCTCAGACGACCTGGTCAATTGGACAGATCACGGTGTTATTATCGCTGCCGGCCCACAAGGCGCGGCTAAATGGGCTACCCAATCTTGGGCGCCGGCAATTGCGCACAAGGTCATTGACGGTCAGGACAAGTTTTTCTTGTATTTTGCAAACAATGCCAGCGGGATTGGCGTATTGACCAGTGATAGTCCAACCGGTCCTTGGATCGACCCGATTAACAGACCGCTAATCCTAAGATCAACGCCGGGCGTAGAGGCTGTAACCTGGCTGTTCGACCCGGCCGTTCTGGTTGACGATGATGGACATGCTTATCTTTATTTTGGAGGGGGAGTACCGGAAGGCGAGTACGAGATGCCGAATACGGCTCGGGTCATGCAGCTCGGCGAGGACATGGTCAGCGTTATCGATCGTGCCGCAGTCATACCTGCCCCTTTTATGTTCGAGAATGCCGGCATTAATAAATATAACAATAAATATTATTATACGTATTGCTCGAATTTTTACGATGGCGAACGTTCCGCTGGAAGCCCGCCCGCCGGGCAGATTGCGTATATGATCAGCGATAAC
The DNA here is from genome assembly GCF_014192395.1 of Paenibacillus endophyticus. Lineage (GTDB taxonomy): Bacteria > Bacillota > Bacilli > Paenibacillales > Paenibacillaceae > Pristimantibacillus > Pristimantibacillus endophyticus. Next base: position 557,504 of record NZ_JACHXW010000001.1, read on the forward strand.
CCAATGGGACCATGGACTTACGCAGGAACGATTTTGAAAAACCCTGGCCATTTTTTCGGGGTCGGCGGCAACAATCACCATGCCATCTTCCAGTTCCATCATAATTGGTATATCGCATACCATGCCCAAACGTTGTCCAAAGCGATGGGAATCCCGAAAGGCTACCGCTCTACGCATCTGAATCAGGTATTCTTTCAGGAGGACGGTTCGATACAGGAGGTTATTGCTAACTATGAAGGTGTCGAGCATGTTAAATTGCTTGATCCCTATACTCGAGTACAGGCCGAGACAATGGCTTGGAATGCTGGTATTAATGTGGCAGCAATAGGAGCTGCTGGCGATGAGCAGTCTCAACCCTACTCAATGGCTGTAACCGACATTCATGATGGTGATTGGATCGCTGTATCCAGCGTGGATTTTGGCGATGGAGCCTCTTCATTCTCAGCCTCCGTAGCTAGTGCAAACGGCGGCGGTGTAATTGAGCTTCGTTTGGATCATCCAGAAGGTAAACGGATCGGAACGGTTAATGTGCCTGGAACGAACGGTTGGGAAAGTTGGACTGACGTGAAAACGGAAATAATGGAAGCCGATGGGGTACATTCCTTATTTTTTGTATTCGGAGGAGAATCAGGGCAGCATTTGTTTAATCTGGAATCCTGGCAGTTTAACAAGTAACCGGTAGAAGCTGGTAGAAGACGAATAATGGAGTCGCTTGCTTTCGTAAGCTGATATATTGCGATTACCATATATAAACAAAAAATAAAAAAATAAAGAGTGAGCACTGAGATTCGTTAGATCTCGGTGCTCGCTTTTTGCGTTCATTATTAGTTCTTCGATTGTTTTCATGGTGCGAAGATTGCCGAATAGGGGACTTCAAGTCTTTCGACAACTATGATGAAAAGAGTGGTTATTGTATGAAAGCTTTGATATTCTAGTAAATATTCGATAACGATGTCAATAAATGCAGATTGTAATTTCTTTTGCGTATCAGGATAATTGGAGTGATAGACAATTACTTTATTAAAGCTAAATGGATATTCAAGAAATGAGGATGCCCCTTTGCGGAAGCCGAATCGGAATAAAGTAAAATATTTACTTGCCGTACTCATGCTCGCTCTCATACTGACAGCTTGCGAACAAAACATGGCTTTGGATACTAACGCTACGGATGGAAATCCAATATCCAATGAAGGCGTACAATCAAACGACGAGAATTCGGAATTATCCAAATACAACCCGCCAATTGAGGTTGTGCTGGTACGTGAAACGAGCAGCGATTTGGAAGATGTACTCACTAATTTCCCAGGCGATACACTAGAGGACAATCGATGGACCAGGCTTTATGAGGATGTACTGGGGATTAAGATCAAGTACAATTGGACGGCCAAAGGAGATCTATATCAACAAAAGCTTGGCTTTGCGCTAGCTTCAGGAAATATTCCGGACATCGTAAGGGTCAATGCCCAGCAGCTTAGGCAGCTTGCGAATGAAGGCTTGATTCAAGACTTAACCGATGTGTATGAGCAGTACGCAGCGCCGTTTACGAAGGATGTGCTAAGTCAAGAGGGGACAGGTCCGTTCGAAGCCGCAACAATCGATGGCAAGCTGATGGCGATACCGGAAACAGCAGGATCGATCGAAGGATCACAGTTTATTTGGCTTCGTGTCGATTGGCTGGAAAAGCTAGGGTTGCAATCTCCGAAAACAATGGATGATTTGCTTGCTGTTTCGAAAGCGTTTACAGAAAACGATCCCGATGGAAACGGGAAACCAGATACATACGGGCTCGCACTTACTCAATATTTATGGGATCCTGTTATGGGTTTGACCGATTTCATGGCAGGCTACGAAGCCTACCCCAATATGTGGATAAAGGATGATTCGGGGAAACTCGTCTATGGCGCTGTTCAGCCAGAGGTGAAGAAGGCGCTGCAAGTTGTGCAAGGCATGTATGCGGATGGCCAAATCGACAAGGAATTCGCATTTAAAGATGGCAGAAAAGAAAAAGCAATGATAGCTGAAGGTAAAATTGGAATCATGTATGGGGAGCAATGGGGCTCATTTATCGTTCAAGCCAATTACATGAATGATCCAAAGGCGGAGTGGCGGCCATTCCCGATTGTAGCGGATTCGGGTCTTCTCCCTAAGGTTCCACTGAGGTTCGCAACGAGTCAGTTTCTGGCTGTAAGGAAGGAGTTCGAGCATCCTGAAGCGATCGTAAAGCTAATCAATTTGCATCTAGAGAAAAATTGGGGAGTAACTGCCGAATACGAGAAATATTACAGCACGCCGTATCCAGTCTGGCAGCTTTCGCCGTTTACACCGGCTCCCCTAATGAAAAATATGGAGGCATATCGTCAACTTAAAGAAAACCGACTGACGGGGGACGAATCTGTTTTGCATGACGAGGCCCGCGCAATTAAAAAAAATATCGATGCTTATCTTACGAAAAACGATGTATCTGGATGGGGATGGGAGCGAACCTATGGACCTAATGGAGCATTCGCAATACTGGATAACTATGAAAAAAATAATCAGCTGATGTACGAAAGCTTTGTTGGTGTCCCTACAGAATCGATTATTGAGAAGCAACCTATATTGGATACATTAAAAAATAAAACCTTCCTTAATATTATTCTTGGCCGGCCTATCGAAGAGTTCGATCAGTTTGTTGAAGAGTGGCATAGGCTTGGAGGGAACGAGATGACGACCGAAGTTAATCAGTGGTATTCAGAGAAAGGACGGAATAAGGAGTGATACACAATAAAAAATAAAGATCATGCGTGATATTCATAGCTCGCTTCGTGGAATGATGCAGTTGAGGAGATGTATGTGTTTGCTTAAGATTCCGGTAAATTCAATGCGTCATGCTTTATTTATAAGGTTAGTATTCATGTATCTCGTCGTGATTCTTCCTATTATATTGCTTGGCGTCTATCTGTATAATTGGAGCTACAAAAATGCAAGTGAAGAAATTTCAAGAAATACGCTTGCGCAAATGTCTTCTTACTTAGAAGATTTGAACCGGGAAGTGGAATGGTTGGAAATTCAACAATTCGATATGCTGCAAGATGCCGAGCTTAATAAAATCGCAGTCATATGGGAGTTGATGGATAACGCGGAAAAGAAGGAACGCATGGATTATTTGTTGCATCGCCTAACTTCCATCAAAAATAGCAGTGCATATATTAATGATATTTATGTACATATTCGCTCTATTGATAAAACGATTTCAGCCGGTAACGGTGTTCATGATTTTGAACGAGAAAGATACAATCATATCCGTACCGTGTCAGAGCAGAGCGGAAGCCGATTAGTCGAGCAAAATGATTCCCTGCACCTCAGTGCTTCCAAATTTGGCGGGAGGAAAGGCGATGAGCCGCTCTTTATTGTTCAAATAGAGCTTAATAGCGAGAAGTTAAAGGAATCACTGGTCCAATTGAGCGTTTATCCGAAGAGCGGTTCTTTTCTAATCGCCGAAATGGCGGGCTTTACGCTTAGCGGTAACATCCAAACGGAAAATATATTGGACAAATATCTGAATGGCATGAATCATTTAAAAGAAAATTCAATGCTAATGAAAGTGGAAGGGCGCAACTATCATATCGACAAAGCGGATTCCGCGCAACTGGGGCTTTCAATCGTGACCTATTTGCCGGAAGCAACGGTCAAACGACCATTGAATCGGTTCAATTATTGGGCATGGCTGTTCGTTGGCACATCGCTCTTAGCGATTATCGTCTATTCGTTCTATACCTATAAGCTTGTGCATCGCCCGCTTCTTCTTCTCGTGCAAAGCTTCAGAAGAATGGAAGGCGGTTCCCTTGATATTCTGATCGAGCATGGGCAAAAGGATGAATTTGGCTATTTATACGATCGTTTCAACCAGATGCTTATTAAGCTGCAGTCGCTGATCGATCAGGATTTCAAACAAAAGCTGATGATGCAGAAAGCGGAGCTGAAGCAGCTGCAATCGCAAATTAAACCTCATTTTCTGTATAATAGCTTCTTCATCCTAAACTCTCTTGCCAAGACGGGTGATACGGAAAGAATGGAGATATTCACCAACATGCTCGGTGAATACTTTCGATTTATTACCCGCAATGGAGAGGAGAACGTATGGCTATCGGAAGAAATCAAGCATGCGAGAATGTATACCGAAATTCAGAAGCTCCGGTTTTCTAGGCGCATTAGCGTCCAATTTGATGATTTGCCTAAGGAAATGGATCGTATTCGAGTCCCAAGACTCGTCGTTCAGCCCATTATCGAGAATGCGTATGAGCATAGTCTGGAGAATATGGCAGAAGAAGGTTTTCTACATGTTTCGTTTGAGCAGCAACCATTGGAGTGGCTGATCATTGTGGAGGACAACGGGAGCAGTTTGGAAGATGCTGCAATTGACTCGTTGATTCTTCGATTGGGCAATACGGACGATGAGCATGAAATGACCGGAATGATGAATATCCATCGGCGCATTATGTTAACGTACGGCGAGGGCAGCGGCTTGTTCTTATCGCGAAGCAAGCTTAACGGCTTGCGCGTCGAAATTCGAATCAAAATCAAGGAGGGAGATCTAGATGCATAGATTGCTGATCGTTGATGACGAGGATATTATTACCGATGGGTTATACGAAGTAATGAGCAATCTAATGCCAGATCAACTGGATGTGTGCAAGGCCTATTCCGCGAAGGAAGCACTGAATTGGATGTCGCGTACGCGAATTGATATCGTGATGACGGATATCGCGATGCCCGGCATGAACGGCTTGGAATTGTCGGAGGAAATTTTAATGTATTGGCCGAGGTGCAAAGTAATTTTCCTAACCGGGCATAGTGAATTTGATTATGCGTACCGTGCTTTCCAAATGCCGAATGTCCGTTACTTGCTGAAAACAGAAGGTTATGCGAAGGTAGTCGAAGCGGTAAGCGATACGTTATCGGATATACATCGCAGCAATCTGGAAAGCAAGCTATTAGAGCAGTCACGTGAGCAAATGTATGCGTACGAGTTCATGGCGCAAGGGGATTACATGAGGCATCTCCTGCAAGAAAGCGATGTGCTTTGCGCGGAATGCGACGAACTTGTCAAGGAATTTCATCATCTGAATATTCCGCTCGATCCAACTCATGACGTCATCTTGGTTCTTGCAAGGTTATCTTACCCCGTTGGTGTATCTTATACGGAAAAAAGCAAGCTTCTTGCGGCAGCTAGAACGCTGCTGGATTCCTTTCTGAATGATCAAACCAGCAGTATCGGCATTGTAGACAAATATGGTGACATTTTATGGATGATTCAGCCGGTACTACACACGGATGAGGACAATGACAGTCGGTTTTTGCGCTATTTGGAGGGGATGCTGGAGCTTGTCCAAGAAGCCTGCCTGGCTTCATTAGGCCTTGAGATCGCACTGACCATTTGCAGCGCAAGCTGCCAATGGGTTTCTGTCACCCAACAATATGAAAGGCTTCGTCGACTGCAGCAATTGAAGATCGGTGATGGAATCTCGATGATATTACGGGATCATAATGGGACGATCGACTTTGCCAGCAAAGAGTCTTATATGCCACATCGAAAAGTTGAAATCATGTCCGCGCATTTAGAAGCAGGTCGAGGGAATGAATTTTATGCCGAATTGGAGCAATTGACGAATGCTGCTCTCCAACAGAACGAGCATGCCCAGCGGTTGATTGAAGTGTATTATTCAGTCGCGCTCATTTTGTTTTCAAGCCTCATGCGATTGGGAATTCAAAATCGTTTGGACGATCATGGCAAGCTGATGCGGCTGGATGATCATGCTTCAATGAAAGAAGGCTTCTCTTATTTGAAGCAAACGGCGGAGGACATTTTCAGGCATAAGCACAGCGATGAACGTGATCGGGCGTCCCAAGTGATCGACCGAATATGCCAGTATATTGGGGAGCATTTGAGAGAGGATTTGTCCTTAGTCCGACTGGCGGAAATCCACTTTTTCAATCCCTCCTATCTATCCCGATTTTTCAAACAAGAACGAGGCATCAATCTATCAGAGTATATTGATAATAGCCGGGCAAGGAAGGCGAAGGAGCTGCTCCAGGACAGCGATTTGAAGGTGAGGGAAGTGGCAGCCGCTGTCGGTTACGAGGCAGCCTATTCGTTTACCCGCTTCTTCAAGAAAGTGACGGGGATGACTCCGCAAGAATTCCGCGATACGCTATCTGCAAACTGAGAAGCGATGCGGTTTATGAAAAGGATCAAGCAGTATTGCCGACCCAATAAAAAGATCACAAGTTCTCCTCTTAACAGGATGACTTGCGGTCTTTTTCTTTGTTTAGGCGAGAAAACCTATTATTTCCTAGGTAATTGAACATGATCGAACGGGTATTGTTTGAAAAAGGTACGCGTTAAAATGACAACATACAGTAGGAACGCCATGGATTAGCAAACCTATTCCAAAATAATAGATGGGGGATATCAATGACCTCTTTGCAAATGGAACCAAGCGGTATAAACGAAATGGTTATCCTTAAGGCTGCGGGACTCAAGCGAGTATTCGGCAGAGGCCAAGCCGCCGTCACCGCATTGACGGATGTGCATTTGGAAATACCGGCCGGATCGATGGTAGCGCTAAAGGGAAGATCCGGCTCAGGCAAAACAACGCTGCTGAACATGCTAAGCGCGCTGGACGAGCCGACAGAGGGACAGGTTTTTTTCCGTGGCTGTGAAATGACTAAGATGTCGGGCAAGGATCGCAGTGCATGGCGTCGTAAGGACATTGGCTTGGTCTTTCAGTCCTTTGGACTGATTCCATTAATGAATGCTTACGAGAATGTGGAATTCGGGCTGCGAATAGCAGGTACGCCGGTCAAAGGCAATAAAGAAGCAGCGGAACATGCATTGGAGCAGGTGGGCATGAAGGAGAGAATGAGGCATCGGCCTGGGGAATTGTCAGGCGGTGAACAGCAGCGCGTTGCGATTGCCCGTGCTATCGCGCATAAGCCGGTGCTGCTTATCGCAGACGAACCGACGGCAGAATTGGATACCAGAATGGGACTGCAAGTTATGCGGGTGTTCCGTGAGCTTGTGCGTCGGTCCGGCATGACTGTCGTTATGACGACGCATGACCCTGGCATTATGGAGCTTGTTGATCATGTCATTGCATTGGAGGATGGGAAAATTGTATCGCGGACGACAATCGAATAATCGATCTATTAGTTTGTTTCGGCAGGCAAAGCGTATTGCAGCGGCACTTGCAGCCGTGCTTGCGCTTACCGGCTGCGGGCTGCTCCCTGCTGAACAGGAAGCGCTTCAGCCGCCGCTTGTGCAGCCGGTTCAGGAAGAGCTGGATATGGTGGAAGCAGGCAGGGGCAGCATTCAGACACAGCTGAAAGGGACTGCCCATTTCGTATCCTCTAGCGCTGAACATGTATCATTCAAGGAATCCGGCGGGCGACTGAGGGCTATCCGTGTGAGTCTGGGTCAAGAAGTAAAGGCCGGCGATCTGCTCGTCGAGCTTGAGATGGGAGACTTGGAGCTCCAGGTTAAACTGCAGCGGCTTAACGTTGAACGATCGCAGCTTCTCTACAAACAAGCTCGCGATTCTAACGCAAGTGAAACGGATTTGCGACTTCGTGAAATTGATATGGAACGAGAGAAAATATCGCTCGTGTCGATGGAGAGCCGCTTACAGAAATCGCAAATCTACGCGGCGATTTCCGGAACAGTGACCTTTGTGGAGAAACTCAACGCAGGTGAAATGGTGAATGCCTATCAAACGATTGTATCCATTGCGGATACTTCGCGCATGCAGCTTACCTATGTAGCTGCAGAAGCAAAGGAGCTTCAAGCCGTTGTGGCAGGCATGCCCGTTAAGTTGAAGTACAAAGGCAGAGCGTATACGGGCAATGTGGTGCAGTCTCCGTCCAACGTGCCTATCGGAGCAGATAACGCGAAGATTGAAAGCAATGCGGTGACGATCTTTATCAACGTGAATGAGGAACCTGACGGGATTCATATTGGCGACAGCGCTGAGCTCACGATCGAGCTGCAGAAGCGGGAGAACGTTATCGTGCTTCCACGCTCAGCTGTTCGCACTTACATGGGGCGGCTTTATGTGCAAATTGCGGATGGCGATCGTCGGAAAGAGGTTGATGTCGAGGTGGGTCTAACAACGCCGACTGAAGCAGAGATTGTCAAAGGCGTTGCGGAAGGCCAGCAGGTCATTCTGAATAACTAACGAACAAATGACTGCCCGGTTTATTCGGGCGCAAGGATGGGATGTACGCATGGCCTTATGGACGATGATCCTTCGCAAGATGGCAAATAACAAATGGCTGCAGCTCAATTTATGGATCGGTCTTACTGTATGCGTAGCCTTGTTTAGCTCGCTTCCCTTATATTCAGAGGCTATTCTGCAGAGGACGCTGTTGAAAGAAGTTCAGTCGGTGCAGCATGAGGAAAATGTTTATCCAGGTTATATTCGAATGAGTACGACCGTATCCGCAGCCCAAATAGATGATAAGACGATAACGGCAATTCAGAGAGCTGATCGGTTTGTGCAAAGTATTCCGGAGCGCATGGGACTTGTTGCTTTATCATTCTACCAACAGCGTTCCACTCAACGAATGAAGGTGTATGGGGCCGACGCATCAGATCAGGAGAAGCAATCGCAGAAAGCAGCAGGCAGCATCAAGTCGCACTCCAGCATAGAAAAGCATGTGAGAATTGTCGATGGCCGTTTGCCTATTGTACGAACGGATGGTGTGATGGAAGCACTTGTCACGGAGAAATTTCTCATCGCGGTAAAACGCGACTTAGGCAAGGAACTGATCGCGGAGTCGCCTGAGAAGGATAAATTCCGAGTTGTACCTGTGGGGATCATGGAAACGGACCCCACTGCAAACCTATATTTGCCATTCCTAACGAACGAAGACAGTGATGGCTTCATTATCCCTTATGAGCAGTTTGAGAGTGAATTCGTTCTTGGCGGCAAGACAAGGCTGTCGAGCTTGGAATGGAAATTTGCGCTGGATTACGAAAAATTGACGGTGGATACGATCGATGAGTTTGTACAGGCAGACAAGGAAATTCGTCGGTATTTCCGCGGGCGTATCGGCGTCGACGAGATTAATATCCCGTCTGCCGCTATAATTGCAGGTTATATGGACAAGCAAGATAAGCTTGATATTATGATGCTTTCGCTCTACGCGCCTGTTATGCTGATGCTTGCTTTTTACTTGTATATGGCTGCTAATCTGATTATTGATCGGCAGAAAACCGAAATATCAGTGCTTAGGAGCCGAGGGGCAAGCCGATTTCAGATTATGATGGCTTACACGCTTGAGGGCTTATTCCTAGGGCTTAGTGCGCTTGCCGTAGGTCCATTCCTTGGGATTGCGTTTACGAAGGTACTTGGGGCATCGAACGGATTTCTTGCATTTGTGGAGCGGTCGGCGCTTGACGTCAGCTTGAGCAGCGACGCGTATAAAGTTGCAGCTGCAGCAGTGGCCGCAGCGATTATACTCATCCTGATTCCCGCTTTTATGGCGACTCGTGTCAGCATAGTGAGTCATAAGCAGCAGGCTGCCCGCTTGAACAAGCCTACATTCTGGCATAAGACCGGACTCGATGTCGTGCTTGTAGCCGTGTCCGTATATCTGCTCTATAACTTCAATAAGCGCCAGGATGATTTGCAGAGGCTGGGTCTGGATTCGGACTCCTTGCAGCTCGATCCGTTGTTGTTCTTCATGCCTTCATTGTTTGCGCTAGGCGGTGGTCTGCTGCTGCTGCGAATTTATCCTTGGGTGATTAGACTGGTATACCACGCTGGCCGAAAGTGGTGGTTGCCAGCTCTCTACAATACGTTAGTGCAGATCAGCAGATCATCCGGGCAGTACCAGACCATTAAGCTGTTCTTGATTATGACGGTCGCAACGGGGCTGTTCAGTGCGAATGCGGCTCGTACGATCAACGATAATATGGAGAGCAAAATTCAGTACGCCGTAGGTGCCGATATTGCGCTTACGACCCGCTGGCAGAGCAGCGCATCTCCGGCAATATACGGATCTTCTGGGCAGCCAGTCCAAGCTGATAATGGGATAAGCCAAACGAAGAGGGTTCAATATACAGAGCCGTCATTTGTACCGTTTCAGGAACTTGAGGGAGTAGAAGCGAGCGCGAAGGTATTCAAGAAAGAGACAGCGAGGTATACCGCGGCCAGCAGCGGCGTGAACGGTACGACTGCGCTATATGGAATCGATACGATGGATTTCGGCAGCACGGCTTGGATGAAGAGCGGCCTGCTTGAATATCCGATCAACAGTTATCTGAATCTGTTGGCAACGAACGCGAAGGCGGTTCTAATTTCCCGTTCATTGGCCGAGAAAGCTAAAGTTAAGCCTGGCGATACGATGCGCATATCCTGGGACGGCTTGGATCAGGCACCGTTCGTCGTATATGGCATTATCGATTATTGGCCAAGCTGGAACCCGCTTGCAGGCGAGGATGGAGAAAAGCAAGAAAAGCCTTATTTGGTCGTCGGTCATCTGGGTACGATTCAGAACAGGCTGGCGATTGAGCCTTATGAGGTATGGATGAAGCTGAAGGAAGGCGTTAGCAGCCAAGTTATCTATGACCAATTGGAAAATGAAAAACTGTCCATTACCAACCTTCGTGACGCAACGCAAGAGCTTATTCAATCCAAAAATGATCCGTTTCGATTAGCGATCAACGGCGTTATGACGCTTGGTTTTGTCATTTCCATGCTGGTGAGCTTTTTCGGATTTCTGCTTTTCTGGATTCTGACCTTATCGGGAAGGACGCTTCAATACGGCGTGCTGCGGGCGATGGGCCTGCCGTTCTCTCAAATGATCGGCATGCTGGCAAGCGAACAGTTGCTCACCTCTGGCGCGGCGGTCTTTCTTGGCGTTATGATTGGCAATTCGATCAGTGCCCTGTTCGTGCCTCTGTTCGAAATGTCGTTCGCGACGTCGGATCAAGTACCTCCATTCGAGATTATTCATCAGCTTAGCGATTATGTGCAGCTTTACGGTATAGTCGGGTTCATGCTGACTGCCGGCCTGCTCATTCTTGGGTATCGTTTATCTCGCATTCGAATTGCACAGGCGCTAAAGTTGGGAGAGGAATAAGGATGATTCAATGCGAAGGGCTCGTTAAAATTTACAAAATGGCAGATCTTGAGGTTTTCGCTCTGCAAGGACTTGATCTCCAAATCGAGGAAGGCGAGCTAATGGCCATTATCGGCAACTCAGGCAGCGGGAAGTCCACCCTTCTTAACATGCTCGGGGGACTGGATAAGCCAACGGCAGGCAAGCTGTCCGTAGGCGGGAAAGATCTGTTGAAGTGTAATGATAAGGATTTAGTCACTTATAAACGGGATACCGTTGGTTTTGTATGGCAGAACAATGCTCGGAATTTGATCCCCTATTTGACTGCATTAGCCAATGTGGAGCTGCCAATGCTGCTGCGAGGCAAACGGAGGCGGGCACGTGCGATGGAGCTGCTTGAAGCAGTTGGGCTAAGGCAGCGGATTAATAATAAACTTAGCGAGCTGTCCGGAGGAGAGCAGCAGCGCGTGGCGATTGCCATTGCGCTTGCGAATGAACCGAAGCTGCTGCTTGCCGACGAGCCGACTGGTTCGCTGGATACGGATACATCGAACCAAGTGCTTGATTTGTTCCGGTCACTGAATCAATCCATAGGCATTACGATTGTAATCGTCACGCATGACCCGCTGCTGGCTCGCAAGGTTGACCGGGTTGTCCAAATCCGTGACGGCAAGACCTCTGCGGAAATGATCCGAAAAATCACATACACGGAAGAACTCGCAATGCTGGATGCAGAGCGTAACCGACATGAGGAAGAGAGCCATATGGAGTACGCTGTTCTCGACAAGGCAGGACGGCTTCAAATACCTGCTGCTTTTCTTGATGTAGAAGGGTTTAAGGGCAGCAATAAAGTACGTGTAGAGTTAGAGGAGGGCCATATCATTCTCTATCCTTCTGAGAAATAGACATTGAGAAAGTGAACAGCAGACGTTTGATCCGATGAGAGGCCTATGCTTATATGCATAGGCCTCATTTTCAGCTGTTTATGACATGCAATCATGCCGTAATACCATTTATTTTTCGATATTCGTTAGCGCTTACGCCGGTATAGGCTTTAAACTTTTTATAAAACCAGTCCATTTCCGTATAGCCCACATCGTTTGCGACTTCATAAACCTTCATATCCGTGTTTTCTAGCAGCATCTTGGCTTTCTCCATCCGCTGTTGAAGCAAGTATTCATTAAAGGTTTTATTTTCATGGTATTTGAATTTTTGTCCCAAGTAAGAGCAGTTAAAATGTAGCATAGTTGAGATATGTTTCAAGGTAATGTTCTGATTCAGCGATACATCCACATACTCCTTTACTTTCTCAATAATATGGTTTGTAGCTGGAGAACCGATTTCTTGCGAGTGATATGTAAGCGCTTTATTTTTATTGTTGAAACAATCAAGTTTGCATTTGACGGCAGTCAGACTTGTCGTAAGCTCGATTGATGAAATTGGATTCGGAAGGTAGTCGTTTACTTGGTAGAAGAGTGCTTTTCGGGCAAGCTGAAAGTCGTTGTTCCCGCCAATAAGAATAATCGGTACGCGGCTTTGCTTGCGAATGGAGTCGCATAGCAGCAAAGCATCGTTATATGCGCCGTTCATGCCAATCAATATGAGAGAATAAGGGTTTTTATCGAGTAACACGATAGCATCCGCATGGCTGCCTGAATAAACATTTAGTTCAAAACCGATTCGATCCCACTCTAGCATAACTTGCAGCATCTCCGTCGACCTTGAGTCAGGTTCGACCAGCAGTACTTTATACACGATGGTTAACCTCCTATTGCATTCGCAGTACTTTGAACATAGCCACTGAAAGAGACTATGTATTCATTATGTAAAAAGGATGAAAACGAAACAACGTGCTTTTCTTTGCATTGCCCGCATGTTTTTACTTATTGTCATCAACACGCATAGGGAAGAAGCGCCAACCTAGAATTTGAAGGGTAGAACAACTGAAAATGAGCAGGTTGTTGCTTCTCCTATGAAAGCGCTACACTTTCGTTGTGGTTCATAACTAAAGGGGGAATGAATATGAAGATTCGCAAAACGATGATGCTGCTTTGCGCGCTTGTCTTGGTACTATCGGCATGCAGCGGCGGTTCAGGGAACAACACAAACAAGCCAACAAACCAAACTTCGAACAACGGCGCGGCCAATGCATCGGCACCGCCTGTGCTTGAAGAAGAGGTAGATGAGAGCCGTACGCCTGAGATGGATTTCGACATGGGTGGCAGAACAATCAAGGTAGTATCCTGGTGGAATATGGAAATTACAGAGGATAATCCTGATAATATTCAAAAAAAGAAAAATTTAGATGAATTAATGAAAAAACATAACTTTAAAATGGAGTACGTTGCCATTGATTTTGGTGAGTACCAGCAAAAGGTAACCGCTTCCTTGCTAGCAGGAGAACCAATCGGTGATATCGTGCGTTTAGGCAAAAACTACACGATTCCGACGTTGGTCAAGCAAGACTTGCTATGGCCGATTGACGAATATACGAAGAATGCGAAAGTATTTAACCAGAAAGCGACGAATGAGTTTATGCAATATGAAGGAAGAGGGTATGGCTTTACCGAAGGCCAAGGCAACCTCGTTCAAGGCATTTTCTACAATCGCACGCTGCTGAATCAACTTGGCATGAAATCGCTTCAGGATTATGTGGAAGAAGACAACTGGAACTGGGATACGTTTGTTCAGGTAGCGAAAGAAGCGAACAAAGACACCAATAACGATGGCAAGCTGGATACATGGGGACTTGCAAATTCTCAGGTGGTAGAGCACGCGATGTACTCGAACAATGCCCATCTGACCAAAGGTGACAAGCAAAATCTCGATGACCCGGCAACTCAGGAAACGTTGAATTTCTTATCCAAATTGGCTACCGAACAAGTGTATAGGCCGACAGAAGGCGGCGATTGGCAGGAGCCTGGACAGTTTTTCCGCCAAGGCAACACTTTATTGTATGCCGGTGCGATCTATGAGCTTGCTGGGTTCCAAACGGATATGCCCGATGCAGACATCGGCTTCGTCCCGTTCCCTAAAGGACCAAGCACCACCGAATACCATTCCGGCGAGGGTGCGTTCCAGGCGCTTACGATTCCCAAAGCAGTCAAAAATCCGGAGCAGCTGCTGTATATTTGGGAAAAAATCAACGATATTGACTCCGAATACGATTACCCAGACCAAGCCTCCTTTGAATCCTTGTTCAAAAACGAGGAAGATATCAACAACGCTAAAACGGTTGGGTCAGGAATGATCGTATTCGACCACGGTACGTTTGGGGACAACCTGAAATTTTGGGATTTTGTAGGTGAAATTAACAGCGGGACTTCTGTATCTACAGTCGTTGAGAAATATAAATCAGTGTTCCAAGCAGCAATTGATGCCGTGTACTTAAAGTAACAAGCATCACTTAATGAGCAACGGTCCCTATTGGGTAACGATCTCTACAAGGGGGACCGTTGTTGAATTTAATCTCTTGCAGCAGGAGGGAGAACGGTTGAACTTCAGAAAGAAGAACTACGCCATTGCCATTCTGATTATTGGAGTACTAGTAACGTCGATTTGGTCTTTTTACCCATCCGCTTCGTCAGATATGAGGAATGCCTCAGCTCTGGCTGATTTCAACGTCGTAACATCTTCGGTTGGAGAAGGCGACTACAGCAGCTACTTGAAGAGCCATTCGACAGAGGAGAGGCCTGATGCGACTATTCGAATCGAAGGCGAGGACTTCTCAGGAACAACCGGAGATGGGTTTGAAATCTCGGACCGCCTGCAAGGGCTGGACGGGAAAGCTGTTAGGACGCCAGAGTCGGGTTCGATTAGTTGGGACGTGCCGATAAAGCAATCAGGTTTGTACAATGTGAGGATTCACTATCTGCCGATCGAAGGCAAAAGCTCTGCAATCGAAAGACAATTTTCCATTAATCAACAAATACCTTTCAAAGGTGCAGAAATTATTATATTTAATCGTGTATGGGGAAATCGGTTTGAAGAGGTCGAAAGAGACGATCGTGACAATGACCTTCGTCCAAGGCAAGTAGAGAAACCAACATGGCAAATAACTGCGATCACGGATCGTAACGGTTATTATGACGAGCCTTATTCCTTTTATTTTGAGAGCGGGCAGCAATCGATTTCCTTGACGGCCTTAAGGGAACCGATGGCGATTGATTATATTGAGCTGTACCAGAATTCTGAATTATTGAAATATGAGGACTTGAAACAGCGATACGAGGGAGCGGGAATCAAGCCTGTCGATAATCAATATATTGAAATTCAGGCTGAGGATGCTATCTATAAATCGTCGCCTACCCTTTATCCGCTAACTGATCGTTCCAGCCCTACGGTCATTCCTTACCATGTATCAAAGATTAGAATCAATACGATTGGCGGGATGAATTGGAAGCTCCCCGGTCAATGGATGGAGTGGGAGTTCGAGGTATTGGAGGACGGTTTGTATCAAATCGCATTGAAGCAAAAGCAGGATCAGCTGCGCGGAGTGTATGCCACTCGTAGTTTAATGATCGATGGAGAGGTTCCTTTCCAAGAAATGAAACGATTAAGATTCGACTATCATTTGGATTGGCAGATGAATGTGCTGGGCGGCGCTGAGCCTTTTCTGTTTCATTTGACCAAGGGTACGCATCGCATTCGTATGATGGTATCGCTAGGGGATATCGCTCCTTTAATCCAAACAATCGAATCCAGCGTGCTGCAATTGAACGAATTGTATAGAAAAATACTGATGATAACCTCGAATACGCCTGATTCGTTCCGGGATTACCAATTGGAAAAACGGATTCCCGAAATGATCGGGACATTCAAGAAACAGGCAGAAATCATTAAAAGCGTAGCCGACTATTTGGAACAATCAACGGGTGAGAGAAGCGATAAAGTAGCTGTGCTTCACACGATGGTCAGTCAGTTGGAAGAAATGGTTAACAACCCTGAGACCGTGCCTAATCGATTGAAAGCTTACAAGGTGAATGTCGGCGGTCTCGGAACTTGGATTCTTACGGTACGCGAGCAACCGCTTAGCCTGGATTCATTGATCATTTCCTCTCCCGGCTCCAAGCTGCCGAAAGCGGAAGCGACTCTTCTACAGGATGTTAACCACGAGCTGGGTGCCTATTTGGCTTCCTATACCGAGGATTATGACAGTATTGGCGATACCGAAGGGGAGCAAGAGCGTAAAATTACGGTTTGGATCACAACCGGACGGGATCAAGCGCAGGTGTTGAAAAGTTTGGTTGACGATTCCTTTACACTTGAATCGAATATCTCCGTTGATCTAAGGCTCGTGCCGGGTAACATTTTATTGCCTGCTACGCTTGCAGGCGAAGGGCCTGACGTTGCCATGCAAATTGGCGAAGACGTACCGGTGAACTATGCAATGAGGGATGCTGCAGCCGATTTAACGAAATTCGGTGATTTCAATGACATTGCCTCCCGGTTTCATGATAGCGGACTCGTACCCTATAAGTACGATAAGGGAGTTTTTGCCCTTCCTGAGCAGCAGTCATTCCCCATGCTGTTTTACCGCAAAGATATTCTAGAGGAGCTGGGCTTGACGCCGCCAAAAACGTGGCAGGATATCTATAACATGATCTCTGTTCTTCAGAAGCATAACATGGAATTTTATTTGCCAATTGAAGCAACAAATGCAAGCTTGGTTCCGAATGCGACTTACGCCATGCTGTTGTATCAGAATAAAGGCGAGTTTTATAAAGATAGCGACACAAAGAGTGCGCTGGATTCTGAAATTTCCATGGATGTTTTCAAGAAATGGACGCAATTTTATACGAACTATAAATTTCCGCTGCTGGCGGACTTCCCTAACCGTTTCCGAACTGGTGAAATGCCGATCGGAATCGTGGATTATACGACGTACAACATGCTGACGGTTATGGCGCCGGAAATCAAAGGCTTGTGGGACTTTACGGTAGTCCCTGGCACGGAAAAAGAAGACGGCACTATTAATCATGAAGTAGCCAGCCACACAACCGCGGTTATGATGCTTGAGAATGCGGACGATAAAGACGCTGCTTGGGCATTCATGAAATGGTGGACCAGCAAGGAAACGCAAATCGCATATGGCCGCGAGATGGAAGGCCTGATGGGTGAAGCTGCTCGTTATCCGACAGCTAATGTTGAAGCGCTGAAAGAATTACCGTGGCCCGTTAAGGATTACAAAAACTTGGAGAGCCAATGGGAGTGGGTTAGAGGCATTCCTCAGGTGCCCGGCGGTTACTTTACAGGCCGGCATTTGGATAATGCTTTCCGCAAAGTCGTCAATGCCAATGAAAATGCTAGAGAAGCATTAAACGATTACGTGTTGTATATTAACGACGAAATTGAGATTAAACGAAAAGAATTCAATTTACCGCAATAGTTTGGGGGTGGAATCCATTGCAAGCCGAACCAACAAGTCAAGTCGCACCTAATATTATCCATCCGAAAAAAATATCCAAATTCGCTAATTTGATGACGGATATAAAAAAGAACAAGCATTATTACATTCTCATGAGTCCGTATATGCTCATCTTTTTTACTTTTACGGTCATTCCGGTCTTATTTTCGTTAGGACTAAGCTTCTTTTATTTCAACATGCTTGAATTTCCAAGATTTGTCGGATGGCAGAACTACTCAAGACTATTCCTGAATGACGATGTTTTCATGATCGCGCTGAAGAATACATTCATGTTTGCGGTTGTCACGGGACCGATCAGCTACATCGCCTGCTTTATCTTTGCATGGATTATTAACGAGCTGTCGCCGAAGGTTAGGGCAGTCAT
Organism: Paenibacillus endophyticus; assembly: GCF_014192395.1. Classification (GTDB taxonomy): domain Bacteria; phylum Bacillota; class Bacilli; order Paenibacillales; family Paenibacillaceae; genus Pristimantibacillus; species Pristimantibacillus endophyticus. Next base: position 575,398 of record NZ_JACHXW010000001.1, read on the forward strand.
GACGTTGATCTTCTATGCGCCTTCGATTTCAGGAAACGTGTTCTTTATTTGGCTGATTGTTTTCTCCGGAGACCGATATGGCTATTTGAACGGGTTTTTAATTAAATTCGGGTTTTTATTGGAACCGATTCAATGGCTGACTAATGAAAAGTACATTCTTACTATCGTGATCGTTGTCCAGCTCTGGCTTAGCCTAGGCACAAGTTTCTTGGCCTTTATTGCAGGTCTTCAGACGATTGACCAGACGCTTATCGAAGCTGGAGCTGTGGATGGCATCAAAAACCGTTGGCAAGAGTTATGGTTTATCACGCTGCCTTCGATGAGGCCCCAGCTTATGTTCGGTGCCGTCATGCAAATTACGGGCTCGTTAGCAGTGGCGGATATAGCGATCGCGCTTGCAGGCTTCCCGAGTGTCAACTATTCAGCCCATACGATTGTTACGCATCTCATGGATTATGGAACGATTCGATTCGAAATGGGCTACGCCTCGGCAATTGCGACCGTACTCTTCGGTATTATGATCGGGACCAACATGGTGACGCAAAAATTGTTAAGAAAGGTAGGTGAGTAACGTTGGTCGTCAAATTGATGTCCGCTTTCCGAACGACTAGGAAGCTGAACCGTTCTTTTACAGTCAGCTTTCTGCTGTTCGCGTTTCTTGCCTTGTTCGGAGCTTTTATGGCGCTTCCGCTTCTTTATGCGGTGAACAATGCCTTTAAGCCGTTAGATGAATTATTCATTTTCCCGCCTCGATTTTTCGTCAACAATCCGACATTTGACAATTTTTATGATCTGGTCGCATTAATGGGCAATTCATGGGTACCGTTATCGCGTTATATTGCTAATACATTGCTGATCACGATTATTGGAACCGCGGGCCATATCTTGTTGGCTTCTGCGGCGGCATATCCGCTTGCGAAATATCATTTTCCCGGCTCGAAGGCATTATTTGCAATCGTCGTTCTTGCGTTAATGTTCTCGGGCCATGTTACCGCGATTCCGAACTATATGGTGATGTCATGGTTGGGCTGGATCAATACGCACGCGTCGATTATTGTGCCATCACTTGCTTTTCCGTTAGGGTTGTTCCTGATGAAACAATTCATGGAGCAAATTCCGACAGCGCTATTGGAAGCGGCCAAAATTGACGGAGCGAACGAGTACCGGATTTACTGGTCCATTGTCATGCCAAACGTAAAGCCGGCATGGTTAACGCTTATGATTCTGCAGTTCCCTGCGTTATGGGGAACTGACGGCGGCAGCTTCATATACAGCGAAAACTTGAAAACGCTGCATTATGCGTTAGGACAAATAACGGCGGGCGGCATAGCCCGTGCGGGCGTAGGGGCTGCTGTTGCACTGATCTTGATGATTGTTCCGATTACGCTCTTCGTCATCTCGCAGAGCAGCGTCATTCAGACGATGGCGACATCTGGGATGAAAGAGTAGAAGGGAGACATGCAAGATGTTCAAGGGCAAACCAAAAGCGAGAGTATGCATTCTTGCAGCACTTTGTTGTTTTATTGTCTTAAGCGCTGGGGGAACTCTTATCCACGCTGCTGATGGCGCAGCTTCCTATAATTATTCGTACTGGTCAAGGAGCGTCGCATCGCCAGCGGCTTACGAAGCAACAACTCTATTGGATGGAGCGAACCTTGGTGTCGGGGCATTCAATAATCCAAGCGATCTTCATGTCACGCCGGATAACGAAATTTATGTGCTGGATTCCGGCAATAATCGGATTGTTGTACTGGATCAGCAGTTTAACAAGACGGCAGTGATCGACTCCTTCGACCATGAAGGGAAAGCGTATTCGTTCCTTAATCCTCAAGGCATATATGTGACGGAACAGAAGCATTTGATTATTGCCGATACGGGAAATAAACGCGTTGTCCATCTCGATCAAAACCATAGTCTAGTGAAAATCGTAGAGAAGCCGGTGTCCGACCTGCTGCAAGCTAATTATGTGTTCCAGCCGGTCCGGGTTGTTATGGATAAGGCGCAGCGTATTTATGTAATGGCGCTTGGCATATTTGACGGCTTTATGGAGTTCAACACAGACGGGGCTTTCACATCATTTATTGGAGCCAATAAAGTACAGGTGGATCCAGTGGAGCTATTCTGGAAGAGGTTCTCAACGAAAGCGCAGCGCAGCCAGATGATCATGTTCACGCCGACGGAATTTACGAACATGGATATGAATGACGAAGGCTTCATTTTTGCAACGAACGGAGATTTATGGGGCGACAGCATCAAGAAGCTGAATGCCCAAGGCAACGATATTCTTAGAAGAACAGGCTACTTCAATCCGAAAGGCGATGTTCGGTATACAAGCGATATCGGGCCCTCTAGGCTCGTGGATATCGATGTTACGGATAGTGAAATCTATTCCGTGCTTGACTCCAAGAGAGGCCGCATATTCACTTATAACGGTGATGGACATTTCATGTATGTATTTGGCGGCATGGGAAACCAGCTTGGTGAATTCAACACGCCTACCGCTATTGAAAGGGTAGGGGATGATTTCCTCGTTCTGGACAAGGCGTTTGGGGAAATAACGGTGTTCCGTACAACGGAATACGGGCGAACATTAAATGAAGCGGTCAGGAGCTATTTTAGAGGCGAAGAAGAGAAGGCATACAAGCTTTACGACCAGACGGTTAATCGGAATGCCAATCTGGATTTCGCTTATTCCGGTATTGGCAAAGCATTGTTCAGGCAAGGCGAGTATAAGGAATCCATGCAGTACTTCAAACAGAGCTTTGAGCAAAATCATTATTCCAAAGCATTTCTGCTGTATCGCAAGCAAGTGCTTAGAGAACATTTCGGATTGATTATGACGATCATTATTGTGATCGTTGCCAGCTCTCTGCTGATTAGAGGTTATCGGAAAATGAAGGGACGAAAGAAGGTCGTTACGTTTGAATAGAGAGATTTTAAAATACCCGTTTTATCTCATCGTTCATCCCTTTAACGGCTATTGGGATCTTAAATACGAGCATAGCAAGAAGCTGAACCTGATACTTTCCTTTGTGATTATGGCTTTGCTCATTATGACTAATGTGTTGAGCAGTCAATACAGCGGTTTTCTGGTCAATATTTATAACCCCGAGTACTTTAACAGTCTTTTGGAGATTACTTATGTGGTTGTACCGATCATATTTTGGTGCATCGCGAATTGGTCGCTAACGACACTGATGGACGGGGAAGGCAGGTTCGTTGAAATTTTTACGTCTACCTGTTTTGCACTCATCCCGTTGATCATCATTAACTTTCCGTGGATATGGTTAAGCAACGTCATTTCCATTCAAGAGACTGCTTTTTATTACTTTTGCAACAGCGCAGCCGTTATCTGGTCCATGTATTTGTTGTTTATTGGCAATATGACCGTGCATCAGTTTTCGCCAACCAAAACAATCGCAACGATTTTACTGACTATAGTAGCCATTGCCTTCATGGCTTTTCTCTGTTTATTGTTTTTTAGTCTCCTGCAGCAAATGATTTCGTTCATCACCGTTGTTTATCAAGAAATCGCCATGAGGAACTAAGGAAGGAGTGCCCTAGATGCATACGACCAAAAAAGCCTTATTGCTTTCATTCCTAATACTCGGGCTTCTAATTGCGGGTTGTTCCGGTTCCGACAAAGCGAATCCAGCGGATGGGAGCGAAGAGCTTGCGACTGCATTCACAAATGACAGTACGCTAAAAGCATCATTTACGGATAATCGGGTAGCAGGCATGAAGGGGATTGCACAGAACGGTCAATTGCGATTGTTTATCGACGATGTGACGGGCGCGATAGCTGTGCTCAATCAGACAAACGGTGTTATTTATCGCAGCAACCCGCTTGAAAGCGACTCTGATTCGCTTGCGACTGGAGTAAATAAAGCTTTGCTAACATCACAGCTGAAGATCGATTACTATAATAGTTTTGGCCAGATGAATTCGATTAATTCCTACTCGGACAGCGCAGCCTATGATCAAATCAAATTAGAAAGTATCCCGAATGGGGCTCGGGTAACTTACCAGTTCGGAAAAGCAGAACGAACCGCATTAGATCTTCCTCTGATGCTTAGCGTTAATCGATTCAAGGAATTATCGGGCAAGCTGGATAAAACGGGGCAACGCGCCTTGCGAATCGCCTATACAGAAAATGCAGAGAAGGCGGCTTATGCCAGAAACGACAAAGCGCTGGTTGGCCTTCAACTTGAACGTGCGTTCAAGGCTTTCGACGATCTCGGGTACTCGGATGAAGATTTGAAACGCGATATGGCTGAAATGAGCTTTACGCAGGAGGCGACTGCTGCGAGAATATTTCTGGCATCTATCGAATATACACTTGACCATGACAGCCTAGTGGTTAAAGTTCCGAATGACGGCATCAAGGCTCCAACTGCCTATCCGGTCGGCAATATATCGTTGCTAAGTCTCTTCGGCGCGGCGGGAATGGAGGAGAAAGGATCAATCTTCGTTCCTGACGGTTCGGGCGCATTAATCGACTTCAACAATGGCAAAACCAAATATCCGGCTTATCAACAATCGGTGTATGGGGCGGATCTAACGATGGAGGCTGTTGAAGACGCAGCAACGGAGCAGAAGGTTCGACTTCCGGTTTTCGGCATGATTCGCGCGGGCAGCGCTATGCTGGGCATCATCGAAGAAGGTGCGTCAGCCGCCACCATTAATGCGGATATTAGCGGCAAATTAAACAGCTATAACTATGTTTATCCATCCTTCACAGTTAGGAATAAAGGGGATGTTACGCTGCAAGCGAACGGTCAGGAGCGTACGCTGCCGAAGTTTCAAGAAAATCCGATGAAGAGCGACTATACGGTTCGGTATGCCTTTCTAAGCGGAGAAGACGCTTCCTATCAAGGAATGGCCCACTATTACCGGGAATTTCTGGTGCAGAAAGGCGGGCTGCCCGAGCGCAAGAAGGAAAACGGAAAGCAGGGACTTCCGTTCTATGTTGAACTGATTGGCAGCATCTCCAAACAGAAGCACTTTGCGGGTATTCCATACCAGGCACTTGAACCGCTTACGACGTTTGAACAGACACAGCAAATCATAAGCCAGTTGCAGCAGCGAGACATTACGAACATTAAGATGAAGTATTCGGGCTGGTTTAACGAGGGTCTCAATCACAAGGTGCCGGATCGCATAAAGGTTGACCAGGCTGTTGGCGGCCGCAAAGGCTTGCGCAGCCTGGTGTCATTTGCAAAGGAACAAGGTTTTGAATTGTTTCCGGATATTTCTATTCTGACCGCCCAAACAGGAAAAGGATTGGACGAGAAAAAGGAAGCTGCCCGCACGTTAAGAGGAGTGCCAGCCTCGTTATTTCCGCTTGATCTCGCGCTTAACCGCCGAGACAGAAGCAAATCTCCGTCCTACGTCATATCCCCTAGGAAAGTAGGCTCGTATGTGGATGCGATGCTTAAGGATTTCGAAGGGTATGATACGGGCGGCATATCGCTGCGGGATATGGCCGATCAACTGAATAGCGATTTCCTGAAAAACAATCAAGTGGACCGGACAGAGTCGGAGCAGATATCCATTCAAGCATTAAGCGACATTCGCAAGGAGGACATGAAAATACTGGCGGAAGGCGGCAATGCCTATGCTTTGCCTTACTTGTCTGACATTACAAATGCGCCGATGTCGAATAGCTCATTCAAGCTCGAAGATGAAGAAATTCCGTTCTATCAGATGGTCATTCGCGGCCATATCGATTATACGGGAACACCATACAATTTAACTTCTTATACAAGTGTCCGGCAGTATATTCTGAAATGCCTGGAATATGGATCAGGTATTTATTTCGAATGGATCCATGAGCCGAATTACAAGGTGAAGGATACGGAATTTAATAACCTGTATGCTGTCAATTACGAGCTATGGATTGATCAGGCAGCAGAAATCTACAAGGAAGTGAATGAGGTCCTGAAGAATGTGGAAAACGAGCAAATCATCGCACACGAGAAGCTTGGTGATGGCCTATTCAAAACCGTCTATGAGAGCGGCATATTCGTTATCGTAAACTATACAGACAAACAAGCGACAGTTGAAGGAATAACATTAAATGCCGAAAGTTATGTGACGGGCGGTGAGCCATTGTGAGAGCAGTAATGAAGCTAAAACAAAGAACATATGCGCAGCAGAAGGCATTATGGGGATTTCTCTATGTGTTGCCCTGGCTGCTAGGATTCCTGTTCTTCTTTCTCATTCCATTATTTTATTCCTTGCAATACAGCTTTAGCTCGATTAAGGCCGATTCTAAAGGTATGACGATCGAATTTATCGGTTTCGCCAATTTTATCGAAGCTTTGACGGTTAACACGAACTTTAATCGTACTTTAGTTGAATCTATCGTTAATATGGTGGTCAACGTTCCGTTAATCGTTATATTCAGTTTATTTCTGGCCGTTCTGCTGAATCAGAAGTTTGTCGGCAGAGCAATTGCCAGATCAATCTTCTTTCTTCCTGTCATACTCGCTTCTGGTGTTATTGCGTCACTAGAAGCGACGAGCTTAGTGCAAGCCATCAACGAACAAAATGCCAGCGGAGGCTTTTTCTCTGCTGGTACTATTGGAATGGCAAACATGATGATAAGGTCCGGCCTGAACGAAGATATTGTCATGTATCTGATGGATGCGGTTGAGCGGATTTACCAGATTGTAAGTCAATCAGGCGTTCAGATCTTGATTTTCCTTGCGGGCATACAAACTATTTCTCCGCAGCTCTACGAGGCGTCTAAGATTGAAGGCGCTACCGGTTATGAAGCGTTCTGGAAAATTACGTTCCCGATGGTCAGCCCGCTTATTCTCGTTAACGTGATTTATACGATTATCGACTCCTTCTCCAGAAACAATATGACGGATTTGATTAAGGAAACGGGTTTTACGACGTTTAACTTTGGGCTTAGCTCGGCTATGGCATGGATTTATTTCTTGGCGATCATGGTTATTTTATTTATCAGCACCTATTTCGTATCCAAACGGGTCTTCTACCAGGATTAGAAGGAGAGTGAGAGCATTGATATTGACCCGACTGTTATCATTAGAGAGTTGGAAGCGATGGTTGTGGACGATCATTCGTCTCGTATTAATCGCGGGATTATCGTTCGTGATTCTCTATCCAATCATTCAAAAGATGACAACGGCAATCAAGGACAAGTCGGACTTGTATTCGCCAATTGTCGTATTCATTCCTGAGCATTTTACGCTAGACAATTTCAAACAGGCTATCGTCATGATGGATTACTGGGAGACGCTGCTTAATACGTTCGTGCTATCAGGGACAACTACGATTCTGACAGCCGTTTCATGTGCGCTGGCAGGCTACGCTTTCGCCCGTCTTACATTCAAAGGAAGCAATCTGTTATTCGCTGGCGTTATTCTAACTATACTGGTTCCGCCTACGACAATATTGATTCCCATCTATATGAACCTGAAAGACTTTACGTTGATGGGATTGATTCCATTATTGACAGGTAAATCGGTGAATCTGCTCAATTCGTACTGGCCATTTCTACTAACATCCTTAACGGCAAGTTCTCTAAAAGCTGGGCTTTACATTTATATATTCAGGCAGTTCTTTCGGGGAATTCCGAAGGAGGTCGAGGAAGCGGCATATATCGACGGTGCGGGAGTCGGCTCTACGTTTCTACGCATTATGCTGCCGAACGCATTGCCTGCTATCGTAACCGTGCTTCTGTTCTCGTTCGTATGGCAATGGAATGACAGCTTCTTCACAACAACGTATTTGACATCGAGTAAGGTAATGTCTACGCAGCTAGCGTCACTGCCATACAATCTATCCATACTTCTCGAAGGCGGCGTAACGACCAATAAGGACCCGTTCTTTATGAGCATGGTGCAGGATACGGGCATTTTGCTAGCCATACTGCCGCTAGTTATTCTTTATTTGTTTGTTCAGAGGTACTTTGTCGAGAGTATCGAGCGTACAGGCATCGTTGGATAATCGTTTTGTCTAGGCATGCATAGCGCCTTGCGAGAATCGGCCAACAATGGTGCGCTTCCGCAGGGCGCTTCTTGCGGATGTGCAGTCGAATAGAGAGGCGGTTCAGAGACATGAAACAAGCAAACAAAACAATCGTGTATATCATGGTTTCGGGTATCGTTTGGATGCTCGTTGTTTCTCTGCTCATCATGAACAACTATAAGTCCAAGTCGTTGATACAAGAGAACACATGGAACGAAACGATTGATCAGCAGGCGGAATCTCCTTCGGACAGCATTGACGTTTCGAATGAGGAAGACCAAGCAGATGGCGGGGTTGAAACAAATACGGAAGAGCTAGGGGAGACGGCAACCCAGCTGCTCGAACCTTCGGTTGAGGCAGATCTTCCATCGCTCGCGAAAGCTTTTGCTGATTATTTTCCTATAGGTGCGGCTATCGAACCTTCGCACACAAGCGGGCTCAAGGCTGAGCTGCTGAAGAAGCACGTGAATATGCTTGTCGCCGAGAACGTGATGAAGCCGGATGCCATTCAGCCAACGGAAGGCAACTTTACATGGGGAAATGCCGACCAGCTTGTCGCGTTTGCAAAGCAGAACGGTATGGAGGTTCGTTTTCATACGCTCGTCTGGCACAGCCAGGTGGGCGCTTGGTTCTTCAAAGACAGCGAAGGCAAACCGATGATTGACGAAACGGATTTAGCGAAGCGGGAAGTGAACAAGAAGCTTCTGCTCAAGCGGCTAGATACCCATGTCCGTACGATTGTCGGACGATACAAAGACGATATCAAGTCATGGGACGTAGTGAACGAGGTCATAGAGCCAGCTGATCCTGATGGGATTCGGGCGAGTGATTGGTATAAAATTTCGGGAACTGCGTATATCGAGACGGCGTTTCGCGCAGCACGCGAAGCAGGAGGTTTGGATGCGAAGCTGTATATTAATGATTATGGGACTGACAATCCTGCGAAGCGGGACCGATTATATGAACTAATCAAAGAGATGCTAGGGAAGGGAGTACCGATAGACGGAGTCGGACATCAGACGCATATCGGCATTTACGGACCAGACATAGCGGACATCATCGAATCTATGCAGAAATACAGTGAGCTTGGCCTTGACAATCTAGTTACTGAGCTGGATATGAGCATCTATGCTTGGAACGACCGCAGAGATTACGGAGCCGAGATACCTGATGAGGTGATAAAGCTGCAAGCGAATCGATATCGGGAGCTGTTCGAGGCTTTTAAGGCTAATAAGGATCTTTTAAAAGGTGTCGTATTCTGGGGTATCGCGGATGATCATACGTGGCTTAGCTCGTTTCCAATGAAACGGACAGAAGCGCCGCTTCTGTTCGATCAGCAGCTGCATGCGAAACCGGCGTTTTGGGCGATCGTCGATCCATCCAGGCAGCCCGAATAAGTTCATTTCTTATGTATGGTTTATCGGATAATTTAACAAGCATTCGGCAGGTTGTTTTGGCTGCGAGGTCAAGATAAACTGTTGTGAAGAAGAGAAAATGATAGAGAAGAAGGGAAATAGAAATGAATAAAACAAGAATAACCAACCCAGTCATCTGGGCAGATGTCCCGGATCCGAGCGTAATCCGCGTCGGGGCTACCTACTATATGGTCAGCACAAGCATGCATTCGATGCCAGGCTGCCCGATTATGAAGTCGGAGAACCTGAGCAGTTGGGAGCTTGTTAATTATGTGTTTGATACGTTCGAGGATAACGATGCGCATAATTTGTTGGATGGTAAAGGTATCTATGGCAAAGGCTCATGGGCTGCAAGCTTGCGGCATCATAATGATCTATTCTACGTTTGCTTCTCAAGCAATGATATGAATCAGTTCTACGTCTATACAACGAATGACATTGAGAATGGGGAGTGGGAACGCCACGTTATCCAAGGTCTCCACCATGATCCAAGCATGCTGTTTGATGAGGATGGCCGCGTTTATGTCATTTATGGCAACGGTGATATTCGCATTACAGAGCTGACGGAAGAGGCAACTGCCTTGAAATCGGGGGGGCTTAATCAACTATTATTTGAGACTGGCAGAGATGGCATTATGCTGCGCAGCGAAGGCTGCCATGCATATCGATTAAACGGCTATTACTATCTCTTTTTTATTGAATGGCCGCACACCGGTCATAAGCGCCGCAGGGTGTTGTGTTATCGTTCAAAAGCTATTCTTGGCCCTTATGAACATAAGCTACTGCTCGACGATCACATGGACTATCGCAATAATGGTGTCGCGCAAGGCGGAATCGTCGATACCCCATCAGGCGAATGGTTTGCGGTGCTATTCCAAGATCATGAATCTGTTGGCCGAGTTCCATGCGTACTCCCGGTTGCTTGGGAGGATGATTGGCCGGTTTTCGGCAGGAATGGCAAAGCGCCGATGTCATTCGAAGTGTCATTGCCCGGCTCTGCTTCCAAACCGCTAGTGATTAGCGATGAATTTGCATATACAGAAAACCAATTGGCACTGAATTGGCAGTGGAACCATAATCCAGATCATTCGCGATGGTCTGTTACGGAACGGCCTGGCTACTTGCGGCTTGCCACGGGACAATTGGCCCGAAGCATCGAATTTGCACGCAATACGCTGACGCAGCGGACGGAAGGTCCGGCTTGTACGGGGAAGACTGTGATGGATATTACTAAGATGAAACCGGGCGATCATGCAGGGCTGGTTGCGTTGCAGTATCTTTTCGGTGCAGTTGGCATCGAAATCGCAGACAATGGAGATCGTTACGTTTCTATGCGCATCAACGGGAGAGCGGAAGGAGCAGGCGGTGATATCGCAGTTGAACGTATTCCGTATGAGGGGGACGTTATTTATTTGAAGATCGAGTTTCAGTTTTCCAACAGCGAGGATATAGCCCGTTTCTATTATTCAGAAAATGGCGAGACGTGGAATGCGATAGGCGAGGCGCTGGAGATGCAATATAAGCTGGAACATTTCATGGGCTATCGGTTCGGACTGTTCAATTATGCAACACAAGAAGCAGGAGGTTATGTCGATTGTGATTACTTCCGATACGAGAGATTGGATTGATAATCGTTTCTTTTCGTGCAATGGATGAATAGTTAGGGGAGGGAACCATATTTATGGCTAGTTTCCAAGATAATAAAATGATAAAGCTGCATGAAGCATTTAGCGACCAGTTTCTCATTGGAGCGGCGGTAAATGCCAAAACGTTAAAAACACAGCGCGAGTTGTTAATCCGCCACTTTAATAGTCTGACAGCAGAAAATGAGATGAAGTTCGAGCGTCTGCATCCTGCTGAGGACCGGTACACGTTCGAGGAAGCGGATCGATTAATAGCGTTCGCCAAAGAAAACAATATGGGAGTTAGAGGCCATACGCTCGTATGGCATAATCAAACGCCGAGCTGGATGTTTGAGGATGCCTCTGGCGGGGCAGTTAATCGCGAAACTTTGCTGTCACGGATGAAAGATCATATAGAAACCGTAGTTTCGCGTTATAAGGGAACCATTTATGGATGGGATGTCGTGAACGAGGCGGTTGCGGACAGCGGCAACGAGCTGTTGCGATCATCCAAATGGCTTGACATTGCAGGAGAAGATTTCATCGCCAAAGCGTTCGAATATGCGCATGCTGCGGATCCAGCGGCTATATTGTTCTACAATGATTATAATGAATCTGCACCTGAAAAAAGAGAAAAGATTTATGCGTTGGTAAAGTCTTTGAAAGAAAAAGACGTACCGATTCATGGGGTTGGTTTGCAGGCGCATTGGAACCTAGAGCATCCGTCGATAGATGACATTCGACAAGCCATTGAAAGGTATGCAAGCTTAGGCATGATGCTGCATATTACGGAGCTGGATGTATCCGTTTTCAATCATGAAGACCGCCGAACGGATTTGCTAGCCCCGACTGCAGAGCTGATGGAGCGGCAGGCAGAACGGTATCGGCAATTTTTTGAGCTGTTCAGAGCCTACAGCGAGCACATTACCTCCGTAACCTTTTGGGGGGCGGCTGATGATTATACGTGGCTGGATAACTTCCCGGTATACGGGCGTAAGAATTGGCCATTCCTCTTTGATCAGGAGCATCAGCCGAAACAGGCTTTTTGGGATGTCGTAAAATTTGCCTAGTAACAAACTGCTGCGCATGAAAGGTTAAAGCGTTCATTAAAAGAGCCAGCTCATTCCTTTTATCATGTTCTAAATAAGCTGTTCATCAGAAAATGGCCGGATTTTCATTCAAGAAAATAAGGTTTATTTTCTGCTGGACAGCTATTTTTATTTTAGTTATTATATTTATTTCGTCATTATTATTTTTAAAAAATGTAATAGTTTTCTAGTGTTTAGCATTAAAACGGGATTTGATTGGGAAATGAAAAAGAAATATTACCTTTTGAATAAAAAATCACATCGTGAAAACGCGATGCCTGCATTAAGATAAATAGAGGAACAACGATTCCTATACGCTATCCCGCTACATATTAAAGGAGGTTATTCAAAACCATGCACAAGAAACTGGTCATCATTTTGTTAGCACTAACACTGTTGGTTGGTCTCGCACCAATCACACCTATGCATGCCGAGCAAGCTGAGGGGGAATTTGAAAACCCTTTCATTTGGTCGGATGTACCGGATCCTGATGTGATTAGAGTCGGAGATGTTTATTACATGTCTAGCACTACGATGCATATGAATCCAGGCGTACCCATCATGAAATCACATGATTTGGTCAATTGGGAGATTGTCAATTACGTATACGACATACTAGCGGACAACGACGAGCAAACGTTGAGAAATGAAAAAAATAATTATGGTCAAGGATCGTGGGCAAGCAGCTTGAGATACCATAATGGGAAATTTTATGTCGCATTTGCTTCATACGATAACGGAAAAACCTATATCTATCAAACAGAAAACATCGAGGAAGGTCCATGGACACATGCCACGCTGAATGGCGTGTATCATGATATGTCACTGCTCTTTGACGACAATGGCAGGGTGTATATGGTTTATGGCGGCGGCGATATTAGAGTGATTGAGTTAACCGCAGACGCAACAGCAATTAAAACAGGCGGACTCGATAAAATCATTATTCCTAACGCAAGCCTCGTTGCAGGAAACGAAGTGGGATTGGCAGCCGAGGGTGCGCACATTCAGAAGATTAACGGCAACTATTATGTGTTTACGATTACATGGCCGAAAAACGGAATGCGTACCGAACTTGTACACCGGTCTGATCGGATAGACGGTACGTATGAAGGGAAAATCGCATTAAGGGATCAAGGCGTGGCACAGGGCGGAATTGTAGACACGGTGGATGGCAAATGGTATGCCTTGCTGTTCGGTGACCGCGGAGCAGTCGGACGCATTCCTTATCTCGTACCGGTGGAATGGACAGACGGCTGGCCGGTATTCGGGATCGATGGCAAGGTTCCGCAGAGCCAGATTATCCCGGTTAAAGGTATAACAGCGAATAATCTATTGATAAAGTCTGATGAATTTTATCAAAATCCGGATAGAATAGGTGCTTCCCATACCTTATTCGAGGATGCAACACTAGGAAATGCTAAACAGCCAATGGTAACTTCAGCAGTGAAACAAGCATCAGAAGGTAAAGAGCTGCTTGTAAATGGCGGTTTCGAAGCCGGCCAGGAGCCATGGACAGGGCATGAGAACGCAACAGTGTCCGTAACAGCCACTGAAGCAGATAGCGGATCAAGCAGCCTCGCTATCAGCAACAGAGGCGGTACAGGTGCTGGCCCGCAACAAATGATTACCGGAAAAGTGAAGGCTGGCGGGGTTTACGTCTTTTCTGCCAGAGTGAAATATAACGGTGACGATACGTTGCCTGCATCGAAACAATTCAACTTTGCTATTCAAGATGGAGATTGGACAACGATCAAGGTACTAGGTTCGGGAACCATAAACAAAGGGGAATGGGGGACAATTAAAGGAACCTATTCCATTCCTGAGGATGCTAGTTTGGATAAGCCGTTTATCTTTATCGAAACCGTTTGGACACCGGAACAGAATCCGGTATCCGATTTGATGGATTTTTTTGTCGATGACGTTTCTTTTCAAGACGTTACGCCAGACTCTAACTTGCTCGTTAACGGCAGCTTTGAAGATGGGCAAGAACCATGGACAGGCCATGAGAATGCAACGGTATCGCTGTCAACCTACGAAGCAAACAGCGGTTTAAACAGCCTGTTTATTAGTAACAGAACAGCTACGGGTGCAGGTCCGCAGCAAAAAATAACGGGGAAAGTGAAAGCAGGAGGCGTATACAAGTTTTCGGCCAAGGTCAAATATGATGGCGACCATGCTTTGCCTGCGACAAAATCATTTAATCTGGCTTTTCAAAATGGAGATTGGACGACGATAAAGGTTATGGGCTCTGGAATGGCCGAGAAAGGAAAATGGGGAACAATTGAGGGAACATACACGATTCCCGAAGACGCGGACCTGAAAGAACCGCTTATTTTTATCGAAACGCCATGGACAGCCGTGCAGGATAAGGTAAAGGATCGAATGGACTTCTATGTAGATGACGTCGTATTAGAGGATGTTACGCCACTAGGAGGATTGGATAAAGCGGAAGCCGGAGAATACGACTACAATGGCTCCAATCTTGGGCTCATGTGGCAGTGGAACCACAATCCTGACAATAATCATTGGTCTCTGCTAGAGCGCAGCGGATATTTAAGACTGACTACAGGGAAAAAAGCGGTTTCTCTTCTAGAAGCCCGAAATACACTCACGCAAAGGACGTCTGGTCCGGAAAGCTCTGGAAGCGTTGCGCTGGATGTCAGTCATATGAAGAACGGCGACTACGCCGGACTTGGTGCTTTGCAGAAAGAATACGGATTTGTTGGGGTGAAAATGGCAGGCTCCTCGAAATCCATTGTGATGGTGGATGGCAGTACGGGTGCGGCTGTGGAAGCAGCAAGCGTTCCCTTTACAGCAGATCACGTTTACTTTAAAGTTGAGTTCGATTATAAAAACCAGACAGATAAGGCTTATTTTTATTACAGTTTGAATGGGACAGAATGGACCGCTATCGGGCACACCCTGCAAATGCATTACACGCTGCCGCATTTTATGGGTTATCGGTTCGCGTTGTTTAATTACGCAACCAAAACAACAGGCGGCTATGTCGATTTCGATTATTTCAGAGTCGATGACAAAATGACGGGCACGCAAGCTTATGAACAAATACGGAAAGCGTCCATGGATGAGGTTTCCGATGTAATCGGAGTCCCCAATACGGAGCTTGAGGTTCCTTTAAGAATGGAAACGCTTCCTACAGGTCCATATTCATTGCTTACCTCCTCGTTTAACATTCCGGAAAACCTTTCCGTAACGGGAGTCGAGTTTAACGTTGACAATATAGTGGGTACACCTTCCTTTACTTACAACGGAAATAGGCTGCAAATTAAGATTTCAGGCTCAGCGGTTAATTTCATTCATAAAGATAATGATTTGTTGGCAACGATTAAGCTGCAGGTTAAAGAATTCGTTCCTAAAGATCAAACGGTGGTCATTCAGACTGATTATATTCAAGTCGAGGGTGGGAATGTCGGATTCAATGTCCAAGAGGCTGTTGCAAAGATCGGTTTAAAACAGTTGGATACGGATTCCATTGTCAAGGTTCCCGGTTATGCCAACCCGCTTATGGATCATAAATTGGGAGCAGATCCGTTTGCAATGACGTATAACGGAAGAGTTTACGTTTATATGTCAAGCGATGACTATGAATATGATGGTAACGGAAATATCAAAGATAATTCATTCAGCAATCTGAACCGAGTATTCGTTATTTCCTCGGATGATATGGTGAACTGGACAGATCACGGAGCCATTCCGGTAGCTGGATCTGCGGGTATTGCCAAATGGGCCAGCTTCTCATGGGCTCCCGCAGCGGCACATAAACAAATCGATGGGAAAGACAAGTTTTTTCTGTATTTCGCAAATGGCGCAGGCGGTATTGGCGTGCTAACAGCAGACAGCCCAATTGGTCCATGGACCGACCCCATCGGGAAAGCGCTGATTACCGGCAATACGCCAGGTGTACCAGGAGTTGTATGGTTATTTGATCCAGCCGTATTGGTTGATGATGACGGTAAAGGTTATCTTTATTTCGGCGGCGGGATACCTGGAGGCAACAATCCATCGCAGGATCAAGTAGCAAATCCAAAAACAGGCAGAGTTATTCAACTGGGTGATGATATGGTATCAACGCTTGGCGAAGCCCAATTAATCGATGCCCCGTTCCTGTTTGAGGATTCCGGCATTCATAAGTATAACGGCAAATATTATTACTCCTATTGCTCTAATTTTGCCGGAACACATCCGGAGGGTACGCCGCCTCCTGGCGAGATAGCCTATATGGTAAGCGACAATCCGATGGGCCCGTTTACTTACGTTGCTCCGATTTTGAAAAACCCATTTGAATTTTTTGGAGTGGGGGGCAATAATCATCATGCGATATTTGAATTCAAAGACCAGTGGTATATCGTGTACCATGCACAAACCGTTAGCAAAGCACTTCATGGAGACGGGAAAGGCTATCGTTCTCCACATATCAACAAAGTAACGCTTTATGAAAACGGATTAATTAGAGACATCAAAGGGGATATGGAAGGTGTAGGCCAGATTGCAAGCCTTGATCCTTACAAGAGAACCGAAGCAGAAACAATCGCATGGCATGCAGGTATCCTTACTGAAAAATCAAATTCGCCTGGCGGTCAGGTTGAAAGCAACAATCTTCATGTTACGGATATTCATAACGGAGACTGGCTTGCAGTAGCGAGTGCTGATTTCGGAGATAACGGCGCTGTTTCTTTTGAAGCAAATGTTGAAGCCGCTCTTGGAGGAACGATTGAGATTCGCTTAGACAGTCCAATCGGCGAAGTGATTGGCACTCTTGAAGCAGCTCCAGTGAATGGTCATAAAGAATGGCGGTTGTTGCAAACGGATGTTGCTCAGGTCAAAGGTATCATCATCTATTCTTTATTTTCAAAGGGACCGGTACGGGCAGCCTTATGAATATGGATTATTGGCAATTCAAAGAGGCCGACGCGGTACAGGAGGCCATTCCTGTGACATCGGTTAGTATAATCAGTGATGTCTCTTCACTAAAAGCGTCAACGCAATTGACGGTGGGGTCGGTCATTAATCCAGGGAATGCGACTAACCCAATCTATCAATGGACAGCAACTGAAGCAATAAGCATTATTGGTGAAAGCAACAAGGAAACCGTAACGATCAAAGGCGTTTCAGCCGGCAAAGGCAAGCTTTCATTAACAGTCGCTGCTGGCGGCGCTGCGAAGCAAGTCGAAACGGAATTTACCGTAACAGCTTCAGGCAGTTCCGGCAGTGATGGGGGACATACAACGCCTACGCCTGGGGTTACGGGTGAAAAAGAGGCTGAAATTCTGATTAACGGAAAAGCAGAACATGCAGGAACAGTACTGAAGTCTGAAAGGAACGGACAGACGGTTGCGACGATTTCGCTTAACCAGCAGAAGCTGGAGCAATGGCTGAACTCGGAAAAGGAGCAGGCAGTCATTACTCTTTCGTTCCATTCTGATTCGAACATCGTTATCGGACAGTTAAACGCTCATATGCTCAAGAACATGGCCGATAAGAAAGCAGTTATTGAATTAAAGACGGATCAAGCATCCTATACCATTCCTACAAAGCTGATTGATATTCATGAAATCTTGGAGCAGCTTGGTACGTCGACGTCACTGACAGATCTCATGATTGAGTTTGAAATTGGCGATTCGTCTCCTGAGATGGATAAAGCCGCCAAGAAAGCAGCAGAGAAATCAGACTTTAACATCGCTGCATCGCCCCTTGACTTTAAAATGACGGTCATCAGCGGGGCCGCTCGTACGGAAATAACAAAGTTTAGCGCTTATGTACAACGGATGCTAGCTATTCCTGCAGGAGTTAACCCGGATCAAATGACAACGGCTATTGTCGTTGCGGCGGATGGAACTTTCCAGCAGGTGCCTACGAAGATGCTGTTCAAGGACGGTAAGCATTACGCAATGGCAAATAGCTTGACGAACGGCACCTTTGTGCTAGTCTCTCATCAAGCATCGTTCACAGATGTCGCCATGCATTGGGCAGAAAAGGCTATAATTGAACTTGGTTCACGGATGGTGATTAGTGGTACAGGGGATGGACGATACAGTCCGGACAGGGAAATTACACGGGCTGAATTTGCTGCTATTGTCGTACGCGGGTTGGGTTTGAAGCCGGAGAGCGACACGGTGTCGTTCTTAGACGTGCAGCATGAAGATTGGTACAGCAGCGCAGTTGCCACGGCTTATTCCTATAAGCTTATCAATGGCTTCGAGGATGGAAGCTTTAACCCTCAGGATAAAATCACAAGAGAACAAGCCATGGTTATCATTGCGAAAGCAATGGAATTAACCGGGCTGAAGGCGACGCTTAATAATCAGGATTCAGCTGCCGTTCTGCTCCCTTACAAAGATGCGGTTTCAGCCTCAAGCTGGGCGAAGGAAGCCATTGCGGATAATATTCAAGCCGGAATCGTATCCGGTAGAAACGCATCAACGCTGGCTCCGAAAGCTTTCATGACAAGAGCTGAGGTTGCCGCAATTGTAGAGCAGCTGTTGAAGAAGTCTGGTTTGTACCTTTAAATATTGTTCCGATCGCCATTGCTTAGGGATTTCTAGAAATTTCTAGAATCAACGAGGAAAGGTTGAAAGCCCTTCACGAAATGAAAGCGGACGCTTCTCCAGAATCATTTCAATGCTCCGTTTTCCACCATTTGCTAAGGAAAGGCAGCAAGTGACCAAGTTCAAAAAAAGCGGTGCAGGGATAGCCCTCTGCACCGCTTTTTCATTGGATTTTATTCGTATTTCTGATTGGATTTCGAAAGACTGGGCTTCCTTGAATGGCCTTTTGCTTTAGCCTTTTACCCCGCCAACGACCATCCCTTTGACAAAATACTTTTGCAGAAACGGATAGACCATAATAATGGGCACACTGGCTACAATCGTCATCGTTGCGCGAACCGAAGTTGGCGTAACCGCCGTTACATTTCCCTGCGCATTAGCAAAGGCATCTCCCGCCGAGCCGCCTGAGCTGGTCGTAGCGCTTGATGTGGACAACACCTTCATCAATTCGTACTGCAAGGTACTTAGATTCGGCCGTGAAGAGTTGTATAAGAATACGTCAAACCAGGAGTTCCACTGGGATACCGCTACGAACAAAGACACCGTAGCAAGAGCGGGAACGGTAAGCGGGAGCACAATACGCATAAATGTGGTAAAGTCTCCGGCGCCATCGATTTTAGCCGACTCCATGATCCCCTCCGGCAAACCTTCAATGAAGGAACGTATAACAATCATATTAAACACGCCGATAATGCCCGGGATAATGTATACCCAGAAGCTGTTCAACAATCCAAGCTCTTTGGTCAGCAGGTAGCTTGGAATCAAGCCACCGCTGAAATACATCGTGAAAATGAAGGTAATCGCTACAAACTTCTTCAATGCATATTCAGGACGGCTGATCGTATAAGCCAGCATCGCCGTACAAAACACGGAGATGACCGTCCCGATAATCGTCCGCGCCGCGGAGATAAAGGTCGCATAAAACACATTGGACTCGTTAAACACATATTCAAAATTTCTTAGCGTCCATTCGCGCGGCCAAACATAAATGCTGCCTCGAATCGAATCATTCGCATCGTTAAACGACAAAGCAAACATATTCAAGAAGGGGTAGAGGGTCACAATGATTAGGAAAATCATAAAAATGATGTTGCACACGTCGAAAATTTTATCGCCTATCGAAAAATTCCGAGCTGATTTGGCTTGTTCCACAGCCTTAGCCTCCTTTCAATTAGTACAATCTGCTTTCGCCCATCCGTTTGGCAAGGTTGTTGGCGGCGATGAGGAAGATGAAGCTGACCACGGTTTTAAACATACCGGCTGCGGTCGCCAAGCCAAAGTTATTCATTTGCATGCCGTATTTCAAGACGAATATGTCCAAATTTTCCGAGAATTCAACATTGATGCCGTTGCCAAGCAAGTATTGCGCTTCGAACCCGGACTCCAGAATATGACCCAGATTCATAATCAGCAAAATGACGATAACCGGCTTCATGCCTGGCAGCGTAACATGCCACATCCGTTGAAGGCGTGAAGCGCCATCCATTTCGGCCGCTTCATACTGAGTAGGGTCAATCGTCGTAATGGCGGCCAAATAAATGATCGTGTTCCAGCCGACATTTTTCCATACTTCCGTTACTCCGAGAATCCCCCAGAAATATTCGCCTACCCCCAACCAGAGAATAGGATGATCGATGAGCTGCAATCGGAGCAGCAGCACATTGACAATACCTTCGGGGGCCAGCGCGGTTTGCACGATATTAGCTGCGACTACCCATGAAATAAAATGCGGCAAGTAGCTGATCGTCTGAACCGCACGCTTAAAGTAGACCTTGCGCAGTTCATTCAGCAGCAGAGCCAGCACGATGGCCGTTACAAACCCCAGCACCAGATTAATAGAGCTCATAACGAGCGTATTGCGCAGGACGAGATAAAACTGTTGTTCCTGGAACAAAGACCTGAAGTTATCCAGTCCGATCCAGGTTTGGTCGAATAAATCCTTTGCCAATCTAAATTTTTGGAAAGCAATCGTCCATCCCCAGAGGGGAAGATATTTAAATATGACAACCCAGATGAGAAAGGGCAACGACATCAGCATCAGCATTTTCTGTTTAGACAATGTTTTGAATAAGGTTCTCAGGCGCGAATCTTCAGAAGTCGATTTTGCCATCTGCACTGCATGTTTCTCCACCGATTCGTCTCCTTTCCGGCTAAAACTGTCTCTCTCTAAACAAGTAACAAGTGTAGAAGGGAAAAGTGAAGTGAAGTGGATTCACTTTACTTCCCCCGTTTCATTATCAAAATTCAGAAACTGTTCATTACCAATTTCCTGCGATACGTTCCTTCACCTTAGAGGTTATAAATTGTTCAAAGTCTGCAGGCTTCAACTTATTAAACTCTGCGAGATAGTCATTCCAAATGGATTCGAAATCCGCTTCAGAGGAAAACACCATTTTAGGATAGTATTTTTGCTGGAGATCTCCTGCTTTCTGATTGAAGATTTGCTCTGGTGAACCTTGTTCTTTCTCGATGCTCCAGGCAGGGTACCATGGGCGCTCCACCGGCTCAGCGTAGAAATCGGAGAAGGTCTTCAAGCCGTAGGCTTTAAGCAAGGCTAGATCGCCATCTGTGTAATTGACCTCAGCTACTTCCGGTTGGCTGGTAGGCAAATGGGCGTTACCGTCCTCGTAAAGCGAGTTGTTGCCGTACCTCGGCCACTCATAATCGAAATAAGCCCAACCGTATTTACGTTTAAATTCATTGTCGTTGCGGTTGGCGAGCTGCTCTTTGCTCATAACGAAACGGCCTTCTTCATTCACCGAATAGGTGACATCTTTCTCACCCCATTGAATGAGCTTCTGATTCTCTTCAGACAACAGGTTATCCCAATATTTAATGATGCGTATCGGATCCTCAGCGCTCACAGTAATTCCGAGCCCGCGGTTGTTGACGAATGAAGGAGGATCAATATAGGCATCAGTAGTATTTTCATCGAAGACAATAGGAAGCGCCACGTAACGCAGATCATCATTACCCGCCGCTTTCAGGTTGTTCGTCGCATCGCCTATCTGCCAAGAATAGTTGACATATCCAAGTACTCGTCCAGATGTAAGTTTGGCAAGATACTGGTCTTTATTAGCAGTAAAGGTCTCCGGATCAAGCAAGCTTTTCCGGTTCATTTCGTTTAATGCGGCAAGCCATCGCTTCTCATAATCAGTTCCCATATAAAGCTTGGCTTCTTGTGTCTTCATGTCAACCATAACGTTGCCATCGTTCGGATATCCGGCTAGATGCATCGGTTGATTGGTAATCGTGAAAAACTCTCCAGCTGTGCCGGCAAAGGTCAGGAAGCCAATAGTGCCTTTTCCGTCTACGGAAGGGTATTTGGCTTGATACTGCTCGATTAGATCAAAATATTGATCAAGCGTTTTCACTTCCGGATAGCCAAATTCTTTCAGTACGCGTCGCTGCATCCAAAACGTACTGGTCGCGTCCGGCTCCTTCAAATAGCCGTTTACATTGGCGGTGAAAGGCAGAATGTAGATGTTGCCGTCCTCATTCGTAATCTTGTCCATGTAGTCGCCGTATACACGCTTAATGTTAGGAGCATACTTTTCGATCAGATCATTAAGCGGAATGAATGCACCTGCATCCGTAAGCTTCGAAAGCTCGCTTACCGGAGAAATGACATCAGGGTAATCACCGCCGGCAATCATAACGCCGGACTTGGTACTAGCATCTCCTACAACATACTCCATTTTCCAGTCTACACCTGTCTGCTCCTGGAGAATCTTGCCGATGGTCGTGTTGCTGGCAATTACGTCTTTATTCGTACCGAATGCGAAGTAATCGTAGCTTACCGGGTCTGTACTGACCTCTCCATTCGTTCTGCCTGTTTCCGTATTGCTTCCTTTTGGCTCATTATTCGAGCAGCCAGCAAGGATGAATGTCGCAGCCGTTATTACGGCTAGGCTCGTTTGCAGCCATTTTTTCTTGCGCATTGCTGTATCCCCTTTCTCTATCAAAGTATTGTAAGCACTTTCAGTATAGAAGAAAGCGTTTAATATTGTTATATAGCAAACCTTAGATCGGTCTTTGAATAATTAAGATCTTCTTTGGCATGTTCAGTCTTTTTTATCCAGCGGCAGACGCAGCATGATCCGTGATCCTCCTCCCGGAGCACTGTCAATCGTGAAGCTGAACGATTCACCATAGCAAATTTTCAGGCGAGTAATGACATTTTTCATTCCGATGGAATCGCCCATGACAGCCTCCTCGTGGAGGTAATGATGAAGCTCCCGTATTTTCTCCTGATCCATGCCGACCCCGTTGTCCGCAATGAGGAAGACAATTTGACCATGTTCTTGCGCAATCTGAATCGTAATATAGCCAATGCCCGGCACATTCTCGATGCCATGGATGCTTGCATTTTCCACAAACGGCAAAAAGGTCATCTTCGGAATTTCAATATCCAGAAGGGATTGATCCACTTCGATGTGATACTCCAGTTTACTGTCAAAACGGTACTTCTGAATTTGAAGGAAGCTTTCCATCAATTCAAGCTCCTCGCGAATCGTAACGAAGCTCCGTTTCCAAAGAATCGATTTACGAAAGATTTTGGCCATGTTCTGAATCGTCTTTGCCGTTTGTATCTCGCCCTTCATCTGGCTTCGCATTCGGATCGTCTCCAGCGCATTGAATAAAAAATGAGGGTTGATCTGACTGTGCAGTGCATGTAGTTGGGCTTGTCTTTGGCTAAGCTCCAGCTCTTTCTTCTGTAGCTCCGTTTCATACACATCATTAATTAGGTTTTCGATCCGTTCGCTCATTCGGTTGAACTCCACCGCAAGCTCGCCTACCTCATCCCGTTCCCGATGATAAGGTATACGTTCAAAGTTTTTGCCTTTTACGGACTTCATGTGCTTCAGAATTTTTTGAATGCGCGTATGGATCGAGCGGGAAACCAGCACGATGACGATCGTAGGCACAAGAAAATTAATGCCTGCAAACCATAGGATAAATTGCCCCGATTGCCTGACATCATACAAAATTTTCTCTTCATCCAACACGCCGTATACCGTCCAGTCTCCCAAATAGCGATTATTGCGATATTGCTTGCTGATTACGATTGCTTTATCGGGCCTAGGTATATCGTTGAGGCTTAGTGACTGCCCTGTTGTGATCAGAACACTTGGTTGACCGCTGGACAGTCTGCCGTAACGAGCTTGATTGGACGGATCCAGAAAGTAAAAATCCCCCTTAAAGCTGGATAGATCAAGGATTTGAGAAATATAATCCATATTCAAGTCGATTTTCATCACATGCTCATACGTCTCGGACCGGCGATCGGATAGCTTTTGAATAACGCTGATACTGTCGGATGTTACGTACAAATAGGGATACGTATTATTGAGATTTTTAATGTGATGGTACCAATCCGCGTTCCGCATCTCGTCCTCGAGCCGGATGATATGGCTCGAGGCCAGTATCGTGGGATTGTCACTCATAATAACAACGGAGCTGATGGTTTTGTACTCCTTATCGGCTCGATTGAACAGATTCGAAATGGCATTCAGCGACTCCACATAGCGATCATGAGAAGCATGAACGATGTTCAAATGATTGTTGAGCTGCTTGTTGATAGAATACAGATAGGAAATGCCTGCCGCATCTTCAATGACGGCCCCTAATTCGGCTTTCAATTCATTGATTGCTTGTTCCGAATCTGCCGTTTTCTGATTTTTAATGTTAATGGTTGTCACATGATAGAACATCACGTTAGTCAGTACGATCGGTACGAATACGCACACAATATAGATGAAGACCAGCTTGTTTCGGAGCTTCAAATGATGAAAACGAAAGTTTGGCATGAGGGGGAGCCTCCTTATTTTTTGCCGATCATCCTATTGCGATAATCCGTTGGCGTCATGTTTTCCAGCTTCTCAAACTGGGCAGCAAAATAATCGGCATTCTGGAAGCCTACAAGTTCCGCGACTTCATACATGCGTTTTTTCGTTTGCCGCAGCAGTCGTTTTGCTTCTTCTATGCGAAGCGAAAGCACATACTCATTGAAATAGACGCCGTAATTTTTGCGGAACAGCTGTCCGAGGTAGACCGGATTCATGTGGAATTCGGCAGCAATTCCTTTCAAATAAATATTTTCTTTGTAGTGGCTGTCGATATATTTTTTAACTTTTTCAATACTGCCCTCGTTCTTTTCTCCGCGCTTCTCCGCGATATATTTAGCCGCTTCTTCTATAAATTGCAAGAGAACATGCCTTAGCTGCTTCAAATTGCGGTATTTCATCTGCCAATTGAGCAATTCCTCCAACCATTGCAAATCTTTTTCGTTTCCTTCCAGCTGCCGGATGATATTGATGATGGCAATCATCATTCGCCTTATCGTATTCGTGACTGCACCGGAAGCGAAATGCCTCTCCTGAAAGGCGATAAAAATGGCATCAATAGCGGCGGTATAGCCTTCCAATTGATCCGCTTCAATCTCATAAATGAGCTTGCTGTGCAGTTCTTCATCCACATCAAAATAATATAAGGGCAGCTCCAGCAGATCCGATGCCATAAAGATGCCGTTATTGCCGGCGGCAAAACGATAATTCAAGCATTCCTCTGCACTGATCCCGGAATGGGCGATCTGTTTTAAGTGGCTTGCCGTATGACCGATATACAAAGCGATCGTCGTTGCAAGCTCCGTCTCCAGCCTCTCAAGCAGCTTGGCGTAGCTCGTCCATGCGGGCTCGCTTTGCTTGTCCAGCCATAACTGAGGCACAATAATGCCATATTGATTGAACGCGCGTACATGAATGAGCAGAGGTTGTCCCTCATGATGAAAATATTGCTGGAGCGATGTTTGCAGTAGGGGAAAATAGTCGATTGTCCCATGAGGCAGTTCGTCCTGTATTTCTGCAATGAAATAGGTATACGAAGAGGATAGCGGAAGCTCCAACGCATGGGCAATCCGCGCCATCACTTGTTCGCTTGGTTCGGTCTGCAGCAAGCTTTCGATAACGATTTCGATAAGCGGCTTTTCTCTCGTTATCGATAAGAGTTGTTTTTGATTTAGCGTATTGGCTATTTTTTTCAAGGTTGACGTAAGCTCCTGTTCATCAACCGGTTTGAGGATATAATCCGACACATTGAAACGAAAGGCTTGCTGGGCATAAGAGAAATCGGGGTACCCGCTTAAGATGATAAACAGCGGTTGATGGTCAACTTCCGCTTTCACCTTTTGGATTAGCTCCAGACCGTCCAGCACGGGCATGCGAATATCTACAATGACGAGGTCGGGGGTCAGTTGTGCAATAAGCTCCAGTGCTTGCTTTCCGTTTTCCGCTTCTCCACAGATTACAAATTGCTGTGACGACCAATCCATTAGACTGATCAATCCCTTGCGGACAAAAATTTCGTCATCCACGATAAGCACTTTATACATGGTGTTTCCTCCTTCAAGATATCAATTATGGCCGATTAATGAGAGCGATCCGCTGAGTGGCCTCTCCTATCAATATGGAGTTCATTATAAGCAAAATCGAGATGAAAGTTAAAGTATTATATCAATTTCATTATGGAGGGATACATATTGTGAGGCTTGTGGCTTGTTGGCAAGAGAGCCTAAGCGGGGAGATTAGACGCTAAAGTCGGTAGACGCAGACTAGTGGGTGATGGAAGAGTTCGTATGCCTCCTCTGTTCAATGGCCAGATTGCCCGGTATAGGTCGTTCCTCCTGCTTGTCTGTTTTTCTTAATGCAAATAGGAAGTAAACAACGGGTAAGTATGTAAAGAGTTGCACATTGTTGCCCAAATATAGATCGAATATACTGAAAGCGTATACAAATAGGGGCTCCTAAACTGATGATGAAACCGGAGGTAAGGATATGGAAATGCAAAAGATAAGAGGCAAAGGCCTAAAAGGGATCATGATCTTTCTGATTACAGCACTCGCTCTTACGGCTTGTACGTCGGGTGAAAATGGAAAGCCGGAGAATGAAGCGAAGCCTTCGGCCACAACAGGCAGCAATAACAGCGGAGGCAATTCGGGAACGAACGAGGGAGCTGAAGACGGCCCATTCGTGAAATACGATCCGCCAATTGAAGTGTCGTTCGTCAGACATTTGAGCGACGTCGTAGAAAATAACGTGCTTGGCGTATTAAAGGACGAGACGCTGGAGAATAACCGCTGGACCCGTGTGTATGAAGAAGAGCTTGGCATTAAAATTGTCAACGATTGGGTAGTCAAGGGAGATATTACGTCGGATCAATATTTGCAAAAAATCAATGTGACTTTGGCATCTGGAGACCTGCCGGACTTCATTCCGGTAAATGCGACGCAGCTTAAGCAGCTTGCGGATTCCGGCCAGATCGAAGACGTGACTGAGCTGTACAACAAATATGCTTCTCCAGCGCTTAAGGAAGCTTTGCTGCAGGAGGGGTCCAGTCCCTTCGACGCGGTAACACTGGACGGAAAGCTGATGGCCATTCCGATGGTGGAGGCTTCCATCGAACGTTCCATGTTCATCTGGATCCGTACGGATTGGATGAAAAAGCTCGGCTTGCAGCCTCCGAAGACGATGGCCGACGTGCTTGCGATATCCAAGGCTTTCACGGAGAAGGATCCTGACGGCAACGGCCAACCGGACACGTTCGGGCTTGGTTTTACCAAAAGTCTATGGGGCGGCGCGATGGGTCTGGAAGGCTTCATGGCAGGCTACAACGCTTTCCCGAATATTTGGGTGGAGGATGCTTCAGGAGGCCTTGTCTATGGAAGCGTTCAGCCCGAAGTAAGGACGGCGCTTCAAGCTCTGCAGGCAATGTCCAAAGGCGGGCAAGTGGATCCGGAATTTGGAATTAAGGATGGAAGCAAAGTATCCGAGCTGATTGCCGGAGGCAAGATCGGCATGCAATACGGTGAGCAATGGAATTCGATTTATCCGCTCCAATTAAACAAAAATGTGGATACGAATGCGCAGTGGCAAGCGTTTCCGATCGTCACGGAATCCGGCGACATGGCTAAGATTCCGCTTAAATTCAGCACGGCCCGTTTCTACGCGGTGAAAAAGGGTGTCGAACATCCGGAAGCGCTGATTAAGCTGTTCAACATGCATTTGGAGAAAATTTGGGGCGAAACGGGCGACTTCGGTTATTATTTCGCACCGCCTGAAGCCGAGAGCGTATGGCAGCTTTCACCGGTAACCCCTTACCCGTTGAAGAAAAACGTCGAAGCGTTCCGCGCGATTGACGCGGCTCGGAAGGCAGGCGACATGTCTACGTTGACGGGTGAAGCGAAGACGATTCAGGAGAAGATGGAGTCGTATTATTCGGGCTCGAAGGAAGGGTTTGCTGTATGGGGCTGGGAGCGAATCTACAGCGAGGAAGGTTCGATGGGCATTACGGACCAGTACGATAAAAACAACCAGTTCCTGCTCGAAAAGTTTGTAGGAGCTCCGACGCCGACGATGGTGGAGCGCAAAGCGACGCTCGAGAAGCTGCAGAACGAAGTGTTCGTCAAAATCATTCTGGGTGATCCAATCGAAACCTTCGACAAGTTCGTCGAGGATTGGAAGAAGCTTGGCGGTGAACAGATAACGAAAGAAGTTAACGAATGGTATGCAAGCACGAAATAAGAGATTGGCAGTCGGTGAATGAACGGAGAAGAGTAGAGATAGGAAATGGGTTCCGCTCTACTCTCCCTGCTTCATGGCTGGACAGGAGGGACAACGACGAATGGGAACCAAGACAAGGAGAGAACTGCCGCTGCACTTGATGATCGTGCCGGGGTTAATTTTTATCATTTTATTTTCATATGTGCCTATGGCCGGAATTGCGATCGCTTTTCAAAAGTTTATACCCGCCAAAGGCCTTTTTGGGGATCAGCAGTGGATTGGGTGGGAGAACTTTTCCTATGTATTGCAATTGCCGAGTTTCACGCAAGTGTTGTTAAATACGTTGCTGATTTCAAGCTTCAAGCTTATTTTGGGACTGTTGGTGCCGCTCGTGTTCGCTATTCTCCTAAACGAAGTCAAGAACGCGGTGTTGAAACGTACGGTACAAACGACAATTTATTTGCCTTATTTCCTTTCATGGGTTGTGCTTGGCGGCATTCTGATCGATATTCTTTCGCCGTCAGGCGGTATCGTGAATGGGCTCCTAGTATCGCTAGGCTTGCCCAAAATCTTTTTTCTAGGGGATAACAATTGGTTTCCCTTTACGCTGGTTGGATCGGACGTGTGGAAAAATTTCGGGTATGGAACGATCGTGTATTTGGCAGCGATCACGGGTATCGATCCCGGTTTGTACGAGGCTGCGACCATCGACGGCGCCAACCGCTGGCGCAAAGTATGGCATATTACGCTGCCGGGAATGCGAATGGTCATCGTATTGTTGTCCGTGCTGAGCCTAGGACAGTTATTGAATGCCGGCTTTGATCAAGTGTTCAACCTATATAGCCCCCAGGTATATGAAAGTGGTGATATTCTAGACACCTTCGTCTACCGGATCGGTTTGCTTGATGCGCAATACGGCGTCGCAACGGCGGTCGGATTTTTTAAATCCATAGTTTCGTTGATCCTGATCTCGGCTTCTTATTTCTTTGCCTATCATTTTGCAAAATATCGGATCTTCTAGGAGGCGAGAAGCCATGGGCCATTCATTTAACAGTACAAAAACAAGACAAGCAAGGAAGCTCGAGTGGTTTCCGATCGTCAACACGATCGTTTTGGTGCTTGTTGCCATACTCTGCATATTTCCGCTTATTCATATTATCGCGATCTCATTCAGCTCCAGCTCGGCTGCGGCTGCGGGGCAGGTTAGGCTCTGGCCCGTAGACTTCACTTTGGCTTCCTACGAATACACCGCAAGTCGAGGAGAGTTCTGGCAATCCATGTGGGTTTCCATTAAGCGGCTTGCGCTTGGTACGCCGTTAAATTTGCTGCTGACGATCATGGTTGCTTACCCGTTGTCGAAGGAGTCGAATGCGCTTCGATTCCGGCTAGTATATGCTTGGGCGTTCTTCCTGACGATGCTATTCAACGGTGGTTTAATCCCTTGGTACGTAACGCTTAAGGAATACGGGCTGCTCAATACGATCTGGGCGCTTGTTCTGCCGGGGGCGGTGCCGGTATTCAGCATTATTTTGCTGCTTAATTTCTTCAGGGAGGTTCCTAAGGAGCTGGAAGAAGCAGCGCTCATTGACGGAGCGGGCCAATGGACGACATTATGGAAAATATACGTGCCTATTTCGAAGCCTGCCCTTGCGACACTAGCGCTATTCGCCATGGTGGAGCATTGGAACAGCTGGTTCGACGGGTTAATTCTTATGGGAAATCCGGACAATTATCCCTTGCAGAGCTACATTCAGACGATCGTCATTCAGCAGAACCTGTCCAACGTGTCAAGGGACGAACTTCTGAATCTGGCCCTCATCTCCGATAGGACGCTGAAGGCTTCACAAATCTTTTTAGGATCATTACCGATCATTATGGCATATCCATTCCTGCAAAAATATTTTGTGAAGGGTATCGTACTGGGCAGCGTTAAAGGTTAACTGGTAAGCCGAAAAGGACAGGAGGAAAGAAATCGGATACAATGAAAGAAAACGGTGGGGGAGACGTCGTTGTTCAATGGCCATGGTATTTCGCTCAGAAACTCGATCTTTCTGCGTCTGCTGCTTACTTTTTTGCTCATAATGCTGCCCATGTGGTCGCTAGGCGTGTATATCTATAACTGGATCGTTCAAACGGCACGCGAAGATATTTCCAAGACAGCCGTATCGCAAATCGACTATTATCTCTCAGACATGGAGAAAGAGATCGAGCGAATGAAGCTGCTGCAATACAGCCTCTTGGATGATGAGGATTTAAATGAACTGGCACTCACTTGGGAGACTATGGATACGATCGCCCGTATGGAGCATATCAATTCTCTATTAAAGCGGATTTATACCATACAGAATAGCAGCATCTACATTCAGGATGTCAGTGTGCATATCGCTCCCATCGGCAAGACATTGTCTGGAGACGGGGCGCGGGAATTCGACGAGGAACGTTATTTGGGTATCCGCTCCGTCTTCGGAAGCGATTCGCAAATCATAGAGTGGAAAGGCGACCTCTTCCTAAGCGCCTTCAAGCCTGGCGGGAGCAAAGAGGCGGTACCGCTCTTTACCGTTGAAATCGCATTGGACAGCAAGGTTCTCCAGGATGAGCTGAGCCAATTCAACTTGTACGCGGACAGTGGGGCAATGCTCGTGCATGGAACGAACGGCGCCGTAATTACCAACGGAGTTGACGCTTTCCCTGAACAAGATATGGCCGCCTTCCTAAAGAAGTCGAATGAAGTCACTAATCGGGATACAGATACCGTAGACTTATCGAACATGCGGTATTACTACGTGCACGCTGCTTCTGAGAAGCTGGAATTATCTCTCTTTCGATTCATACCGGGACGGGTATTCCAGGAGCCGCTTGACCGCTTCTATACCTGGGCCTGGTTATTTCTTACCCTGTCGTTAGCCATCATTGCCATATATGCTTTATCTACCTATAAATTCATTCATAAACCGTTATTGACCTTTGTGAAGAGCTTCCGAAGAATGGAGAGCGGGGATCTGGATATCTTCATCGATCATGCCTCGAAGGATGAATTCCGTTATTTGTACGGCCGATTCAATCAAATGGTCGCAAACCTTCGTGCTCTGATCGATCAGGCGTATAAGCAGAAGATATTGGCCCAGAGGGCCGAGCTCAAGCAACTTCAATCCCAGATCAATCCTCATTTTCTGTACAACAGCTTCTTTATTCTCAACACGATGGCGAAGACGGGAGACACTGAACGCATCGAGCAATTCACGACGCTGCTGGGAGAATATTTTCAATTCGTGACGCGCAACGCGTCGGACAACGTGCAGCTTAAGCATGAGATCAGGCATGCGCGCATGTATACCGAAATTCAGGAGATGCGCTTCTCAAGGAGAATCCGGGTTGACTTTCAGCCGCTGCCGCCTGAATGGAACACTATGCTCGTGCCAAGGCTGATCGTGCAGCCCATCATCGAGAACGCTTTCGAACACAGCCTGGAGAAGAAGGCACGCGATGGCTTAATCGCAGTGCGCTTCGAGAGGGATGCGGAGGAAGTACGAATCATCGTAGAGGATAACGGGGACCGCCTCACTGACGAGGATTTGGCGAGAATGGCGAGGTCGCTGTGGCAAACGGATGAACAAGGCGAGATTACCGGCATGGTTAACATCCATCGCCGCATCCGAATGACACTGGAAGGAGGCGGGCTGACTATCGCCCGCAGCGATCTGGGAGGTTTGCAGGCGACGCTGAGTTTGCGGGTAGAGAAAGGGGGGAGCGGCGATTAGGCTGTTAATCGTGGATGATGAAGAAATTATTACCGACGGGCTGTACGAGATTCTTAGCAAGCTGCCGATTGATTTGGATATGTACAAAGCGTATTCGGGCGAAGAAGCGCTGCAATGGCTGCGGAGAACGCGGTTTGACATCGTTCTCTCCGATATCGCAATGCCGGAGATGGACGGTCTGGCCTTGATGGACGAGATTCGATCCAATTGGCCTCATTGCAAGCTGATCTTTCTTACCGGGTATCATGATTTCGAATCGATGTACCAAGCCATTCAATGGCCTGGCGTCCGATATCTGCTAAAGAGCGAAGGATACAATAAGCTAATCGATGCAGTAGGCCAAGCGGTACTCGAGATCGAAGAGGAATTGAGGACGGCTGATCTCTTGCAGCGGTCTAAGGAAAGCCAAATCTCTCTAGAGACGCTTGCCATTGGCAATTATGTGCGTCATCTTCTGTTCGAGGGAGGTGCAGGCGGTGCGATCGCAGAGAACTTCAGTAGACTGAATATTCCGTTCGATCCTGTCCTTCCCGTTCTGATCGCCCTTGGCAGCCTGTCCTTGGCGGAGTCGCGCCGCTCTTACGCCGATCGCCAGGAAACGGCCTTGAAGGTGAAGCTGCTGGCGGACTCGTATCTGGGAAAGCGAACGAGGAGCCTAGGCATAATCGATCGTTATGGCGATCTCGTCTGGCTTGTCCAGCCGCTTCCGTCTTCAGAGATTAAGGAAATCGGTTTCGAAAATACGGTATCCTTTCTGGAAGGCATGTTCGAGCTCATTCAGGACGCCTGCAAGGAATCGCTGTCCGTTAAGCTGTCCGTCACGATGGGGGCGGAAGAGACGGCTTGGGAAACTTTGCCCAAAGCATACGACAAGCTGAGGGAGCATGAGCATCTGCGGGCAGGGGACGGAACGCAAATGGTTCAATCCGTGCGACTTCGCGAAGCTGAAGCAATCTCTCGGATGCGCTGGCGTTTCCCCGATGAGAAGGCGGGGATGTTGACGGCTCATTTGGAAGGCGGCAGGAGAGCGGAGTTTTATGGTTTGTTCGATGAATTGACGAGACCTGCCATAGATGGGAGCTGGCCCTCGCCGTATGCTTCGGAGCTGTATTACTCGATCGCTCTTGCTTTGTTATCCTATTCCAACCGATGGAATGAGCAAGGACAGTTTCCTGCTGGAAACTTCATGCAGTTGGATGCTTTCCCCTCCTGGCAGGAACGCTTCGGCAGCTTGAAGACGGCCGCGATGGAAATGTTCGATGTGCGGGAGCAAGGGGAACAAAGCCGTGCCATAACAGCGGTCGACAAGATTTGCGCTTTCATTGACGAACATATTGCCGAAGATTTATCTCTCGTGCGCCTTGCAGACGAGATTCATCTCAATCCCTCCTATTTGTCCCGGTTGTTCAAGCAGGAGCGCGGCGTCAAGCTGTCGGAGTATATTGAAGACGCAAGGTTCGCGAAAGCCAAAGACCGGCTTAGGAACACCGATAGCAAAATTGGGGAGATCGGAATAAGTGTGGGATACGAAGCCGCGCATTCATTCACCCGCGTATTTAAAAAGTGGTCGGGTATGTCACCTCAGGAATTCCGGGAGCAAGCAGGAATGAGGAAACAGACGTCGAACCGTATATAAGCAAAGATTGAACTTGAAGGTGGTTGTAAGAGATTATGCCGATCATACAAGCCGTTGAACGGGCGCTGCTCATTCTTGATTTATTCGACGAGAGGACCCCTGAGCTGAAGATAACGGAAATTAGCGCCAGAATGGGATTGCACAAGAGCACGGTTCATTCGTTGGTGAAGACGCTCCAGGGTCGCGGCTATATGGAACAAGACGTCGATACGGGGAAATATCGCCTTGGTTTGCGGCTAATCGAGAAGGGGCAGCAATTGCTGCAGTCAATGGACATTAGGCAGGTTGCCAAGACTAGCCTGGAGCAATACACGCAGAGTACCGGTCAGACAACGCATTTGGTCATTTTGGACGGGGATGAAGGCGTATATATTGATAAGGTGGAAGGCGATCTCGCCCCGATCCGTTATTCGCGGGTAGGCAGGCGCGTCATGCTGCATACCAGTTCCGTCGGCAAGCTATTATGTGCCTATCAGCCGGAGAATTGGATCGAAGGTTTGCTTGAGCGTTACGATTTCGTTCGACTGACAGAGAAGACCATCATCGGCGCGGCCGCATTCCGCCGCGAGCTGGAGCTGGTCAGATTGCGCGGTTATTCTATCGACGACGAGGAAAACGAAATCGGCGTCAGGTGCGCGGCCGTACCGGTGTTCGATCATCATGGGCTAGTATCGGCGGCAATCAGCGTCTCGACGTTACGTTCCCGTGTAGACGATCAGCAGCTCGAGAGGTTAATCGTCGAATTGAATCAAGCCGCAGCCGGAATTTCCCAAAAACTGGGGCACCGGGCGTAGTTGTTCACTTCTACCTACAATAATGTGCCAAAACACACCTCTAAACGCGGTCGCTCATCTTCGAGTGGATCGAATAGAGGTTTTACAATAGCTATAATACAGAACGCTGTACTACATTATAAAACGAGGAGAGATGTTATGAGGTTAATACGATATCAGGATGGAGTGCGGAAAGCACTTGCGGCGGTAACTGACGAAGAGACGGCTTTCGCGTTGAAGGACAATGATGTATGGGAATTGTTCCACAGGGCAGAGCAGCAGGGCAAGACGCCGCTCGAGATCATCAATGCCGATATATCTGACGGTACGCCTTTGGTAGAAGAGTGGAATACGCTCGAGCTGCTTTCTCCGGTGGATGCCCCGGAGATATGGGCGGCAGGCGTCACTTACCAGCGAAGCCGAGAAGCGCGCAACTACGAAGCGACCGGCGGCAAGGCGGATGCAGGGGCAACGTTTTATGATCTTGTCTACGATGCCGAACGCCCTGAACTGTTCTTTAAGTCAACATCTGCGCGTACGGTCGGTCCCGGAGGGAATGTCATGCTTCGCAGCGATTCCACTTGGCAGGTGCCTGAGCCCGAGCTTGGACTCGTATTAAATGCCGCTGGGGATATCGTGGCGTACACGATTGGCAACGACATGAGCTGCCGGGATCTTGAAGGAGAGAATCCGCTGTATCTCCCGCAAGCGAAGATCTGGAAGCAGTCCTGCTCAATCGGGCCAGCCATTCGGCTCGCCGAAACGACACAGGATCCTTATGATCTGGACATGGGGCTGCGCATCTACCGGAACGAAGAAGTCGTTGTCGACATAGCAGCGAATACAGGGCTGCTGAAGCGGCGACTGGATGAGCTGGTATCCTTTTAAAGCGAGACAATCTTTTGTTCGACGGGACGGTGCTACTAACGGGGACTTGCTTGGTTCCTCCGGACAACTTCACGCTGCAGCCGCATGATCGCATTGAAATCGAGATTAAGCATATCGGAACGTTAATCAATCATGTCGTAGCCCAATGAAGGGCATAAAAAAAGGAGGAGAGCCGAATATGGAGGCTTTACAGAACTATTCAAATTATATCGGCGGCGCGTGGTTGCCGCCGCAACGAGGGGAATCGACGACAAGCGTCAACCCGGCGGACCGGAACGAAGTCGTCGGCTGCGTTCCACTGTCGACTCGGGAAGATCTCGAAATGGCCGTTTCTGCGGCAAACGCGGAGCGCGGGTCCTGGCGCAAGCTCTCGGGCGCGCAGCGAGGCGCATTTCTTTATAAAGCGGCTGATGCGTTGGAAAGACGGCTTGAAGAGATTGGCCGTATGATGACGCGCGAAATGGGCAAGACGCTGGCGGAAGCGAAAGGGGAAGCAGCCCGTGGAGCGGCCATTCTGCGCTATTATGCCGGCGAAGGCATGCGTAAGATCGGAGATGTCATTCCTGCTTCGGACGCCGATGCGTTCATGTTCACGACACGCGTCCCATTAGGCGTGGTTGGGGCCATTACGCCGTGGAACTTTCCGGTTGCGATTCCGATCTGGAAGATCGCTCCGGCCTTGATTTATGGCAACGCGGTTGTATGGAAACCAGCCTTGGAAACGGCGGTCACCTCGGTACTCGTGATGGAGTGCTTCCATGAGGCCGGTCTGCCGAAAGGCGTTCTGAATATGGTCATCGGTGAAGGGAAGGAAATCGGGCAAGGTATTGCCGAGCATCCGGATGTACATGGCATCACTTTTACGGGCTCGAATGCGGTAGGGAAGTCCGTCGGACAGGCGGCTTTCACTCGCGGCGCAAAATATCAGTTAGAGATGGGCGGGAAAAACCCTATTATTGTGGCAGCCGATGCGGATCTTGATTTGGCAGTGGAGGCGACGATCAGCGGCGGGTTCAAGTCAACGGGCCAGAAGTGCACGGCGACGAGCCGCGTAATCGTCGTACAGGATGTGTACGACGCTTTTCGTAATAAATTAATTGAAAAAACGGCTTCGATCCGGGTTGGAAACGGCTTGTCAGAATCTACTTGGCTTGGACCTTGCGCCAACGAGAAGCAATATGAGACGGTGCTGGCCTATATTCGGACTGGTAAGGAAGAAGGGGCGAAGTTATTGATTGGCGGGTCGCGGCCTGAAGAAGAGGAGCTCCGGAACGGGTATTACGTCACTCCCGCGGTTTTCGAGGACGTCCATTCGCATATGGCTATCGCGCAGGAAGAAATCTTCGGCCCGGTGCTTTCGCTGATGAAGGCAGCGGATTTGGCAGCGGCTATCGAGCTGGCTAACGATGTGCCGTTCGGGCTCAGCGCATCGCTTTATACAAAGGATATCGCGACCGCTCTTGCATTCGTACAGGAGATGGAAGCGGGACTTGTGCGCATTAATGCCGAAACAGCAGGCGTAGAGCTTCAGGCGCCGTTTGGAGGAATGAAAGGTTCCAGCTCCCATTCAAGGGAACAAGGACAGGCGGCGATCGAATTTTTCACTTCGGTCAAGACGGTATTCATGAAGCCATGATCGGCTTCCATCCAGAAGGAGGAGCGAGGAATGAACAAGGACTGGGAACGCATCGTGGAGCCCCGCGGCGACGAGCTCTACCGGATTTCCACCCATGCGTCGGGGCCGCCGGGATCATTGCCGCTTACACCGGAGCTGTTAAGAGAACGGCCTAGCGGCGACTTGTTCGGTTGGTCTCAGAATGTGGGGATGGGCTTGCCAGCATCTCGCTTGGGAGGAAAGGAGATTTTGCTTTTAAGTACGCTGGGAGGCATACGGCGGGATGACGGCAAGCCTGTTGCCTTAGGTTACCACACGGGCCACTGGGAAGTCGGTCTTTTAATGGAAGCCGCAGCTGAGGAGATCAGCGCGGCAGGCGGGATTCCATTCGCGGGTTATGTCAGTGATCCATGCGATGGCAGGTCGCAAGGGACAACGGGGATGTTCGATTCGTTGCCATACCGGAATGATGCTGCGATCGTGCTTCGGCGGCTGATTCGTTCATTGCCGACACGCAAGGCCGTAATTGGCGTCGCGACTTGCGACAAGGGATTGCCCGCCATGATGCTTGCCTTGGCGGGAACGCCTTCGCTGCCTGGAATTATCGTGCCCGGCGGCGTGACGCTGCCGCCGACGTTTGGCGAAGACGCGGGCAAGGTGCAGTCCATTGGCGCACGATACGCGAACGGAGACATCACGCTTGAGGAAGCCGCGGACATGGGATGCCGGGCATGCGCCACCCCTGGCGGCGGCTGTCAGTTTCTCGGTACGGCGGGAACGTCGCAGGTCGTAGCGGAAGCGCTCGGTCTGACGGTGCCACATGCCGCGCTCGCCCCATCCGGTCAGCCGATATGGACCGAGCTTGCCCGCCAATCGGCGAGGGCGGCCATATCTGCAGCGGAGCAAGGAGTTACCGTCGGCCGGATTCTAACCGATTCCGCGATTCGCAACGCCATGGTCGTTCATGCCGCGTTCGGCGGATCGACGAATCTGCTTCTGCATATCCCCGCGATTGCCCAGGCGGCGGGGCTGCGTGTCCCCGATGTCAACGATTGGACGGCTATTAATCGCAGCGTCCCCCGCATAGTAAGCGTATTGCCGAACGGCCCTGTGCCACATACGACGGTTCGCGCGTTCCTTGCGGGCGGCGTACCGGAAGTTATGCTCCGTCTGAGAGGGCTCGGGCTGCTAGACGAATCGGCATTAACTGTATCAGGCAAGACATGGGGAGAAGTGCTTGATTGGTGGGAATCCTCCGAACGGAGGCAGCGCGTGCGGGACTTGCTGTGCAGCATTGATGGCATCGACCCGGATACGGTCATCTATTCTGCGAAGAACGCAAAGGCCGCTGGAATGGCTTCTACCGTAACCTTCCCGATCGGTAATCTCGCGCCGGAGGGTTCAGTCATCAAATCGGCTGCCATTGACCCTTCTGTCGTAAACGAGAACGGCGTATACAAGCATTTGGGGCAAGTCAAGGTGTTTACGACGGAGCGAGACGCTATTAAGGCGATAAAAACCGGACATATATCGGCAGGTGACATTATGGCCCTAATCGGCAGAGGGCCGAGCGGTACCGGCATGGAAGAAACGTATCAGCTTACGTCCGCTCTTAAACATCTGCCGTACGGCAAAGAGGTGTCTTTGCTTACCGATGCGCGCTTCTCCGGCGTATCGACAGGCGCATGCATCGGCCATATCGGTCCGGAAGCATTGGCAGGAGGACCGATCTCCAAGCTGCGAGACGGGGATTGGGTCGAAATCGTAGTCGATTTAATTAATCTATCTGGTAAGATTAATTTCGTAGGAGAAGGTGCCGATCGTTTCGACTACGAGGAAGGAGCGCGGCGATTGCAAGGCCGTCTGCCCCATCCCATGCTTGCGCCAGATCCGGGCCTGCCGGACGATACGCGACTGTGGGCCGCGCTTCAAGCCGCCAGCGGCGGAATCTGGCGGGGCAGCGTCTACGACGTGGACCGGATCGTCAAGCTGCTGGAGGCCGGAAAGGAAGCGATGGACTCCGAAATCCGGAAGTAGAATGAGGTCTATGGGTTCTGAGGATACTCTGAATTGGGCAATTATTTAGTGCAACACTGAGTGAGGGAAAGATGTTACAGCTGAAGTTGTTTCGAGAATTTCCTGATTAGGATATTGGATGCTACTGTGTGAAAAATGCCTTTGTCTTCAATTGGCCTTGGTCCTGAATTCTACGGGACTAAAAACATGATAAAATATAATTTTATAATAGGAGATGCCGCATTCGATATACTAGGTGTATTCAAGTGCCGGCTGTGCAAGGAAAATCGTTTATGTATATGCGAATTGGCCCTATTCGCTTTGGGTATTCGAAGTATATTAAACAATTGAATACACGAAACAAAAGGAGAGTTCACTTGTGGACTCTCCTTTTGTTCTCCGGACAGACGCCAGTGGACTGGAATCGACTCAGTAGTTTATTTCGGTTTAATCTTGATTCTTAATTACGGCATTGGACTATCTAATGGCTACTCCGATCAGCCGCCGCAACCGAAAGGCCATACGATACATGCCGGTGCTGTAAAGGTCAGGAAGCGGGTCATTAGGCTAAGTCTTTATTTGTCTGCAACTATGGCAAACATCGGACGATATTTATTCAGAATTTGCTCTGGTCTCGATTGAAGCTCTACATCGAAGCCGTGCAGAGAGGTTACCTGCTGAAAGCCGATATGGGTGAGCAATCCAATATCCCAAGCCGGCCGTTTCACATATGTAAGCGGGAGTGTTAACGCAATGTGATCGCCCTCTGAAATTTCTTCTTCCGTTCGGTAAGGAACATAACCCGCAGCAATCGCTTCTTGCATGGCCAACTTAAACAAAGCCGCTTCTTTGGGATCCGTGAGAAATAAGTTCCAATTCCCATCGAAAATGATCACCTGTCCACACTCGCCCAACCATGAATGCCAACGTTCGTAGACCGCTACCGGATTCGGTAAAAACCAGGTTACGTTTCGGGAAATAATTAAATCAAACGAATGCGTTGGTTTATAATCCAAAATATCCGACTGTATGATTGAAATGTCGCATTCGTATTTGATTGCGTTTTTGTTTGCCTTGGCAATCATTTCTGGGGATGAGTCGATTGCGGTAACTTGGTGTCCCATACGCGAGAGAAGAATGCTGAAAAAGCCTGGGCCTGTACCGACGTCGAGAATCTTCAATGATGGTTTATCTTTCAGTAGTTTGCTAAGTATTGCTTCCCATTTCCCATAGGAATCGTTCATGATCTCATTGTCTATAATGCCATCATAGATGTCGGCTCCTTTATCCCAGTAATCTTGATGCTCTTTTAGCTGCTGTTTATTGATAGTCATATACACTCTCCTTGTTTAACGATTGCTTTTATAAAAAGCTTGCTATTAGTAATTGTTACGATTAATATTAAAACTCAGTTAGCTGCTTAAGTCAAGCTGGCCGAATATACATATCTTTTTTACATCAGGAGGATGAATC
The DNA here is from genome assembly GCF_014192395.1 of Paenibacillus endophyticus. Classification (GTDB taxonomy): domain Bacteria; phylum Bacillota; class Bacilli; order Paenibacillales; family Paenibacillaceae; genus Pristimantibacillus; species Pristimantibacillus endophyticus. The sequence continues at coordinate 615,806 of NZ_JACHXW010000001.1, forward strand.
ATGTTTAAACGATTTACGGGTTTACTTTTTGTTGCAATGAGCATAGTGCTAGTTCTTTCCTCATGCTCTGCGGGGACAGAGACAACGTCTGTGGAAAAGGAGCAAATGGTGAAACGTATTACAGTAGCGATTACTCAGGATCTAAAAGGGGATAAGCTGGACGCTACTACCTATAATGGTGCAAGGGCCGTTCAAACATCAATTTATGATGCTTTGGTGGATTTCGGCGAAGCCGGGGAAATTAAACCAAGTCTTGCCGAGAAGTGGGAAGTTTCCGATGATGGCAAGACCTATACGTTTCACTTGCGAGAAGGCGTGTTATTCTCCGATGGCAGTCCGCTCACCTCGGAAGCGGTGAAGTTCTCTATTCAGCGTTCCGTTGCCAACGAGGAAACGGCTTCACTTGAAATCAGCAGAAAGCTAGACAAAGTAGAAACGCCGGATGCGAAAACAGTGGTGCTTACTTTTAAGGAAATTGCGTCACAAGCCTTGCTGGAGCTTAGCCAAGCAAGGCCGCTACGGATTATGAGCCCGAATGCTGTAACCCCAGCTGGAGATATTAATGGTGAGTTTGTGAAGCCTATCGGCACAGGGCCTTGGCAACTAGAAAGCTACAAGGAAGCCGCGGAGACAGTACTTGCAGCTAATGTACACTATTGGAAAGAGCCGGCATCGAAGTATCTACTTGTATTCAAAGTGATAACTGATCCGCAGGCTCGTGTATTAGCGCTTCAGAATGGTGAAATTGATATCGCAGGCGGCGAGACAGGCAACATTCCTTACGAAAACCTGTCCTTATTCGAGAACAACAATAAATTCCAAATTGAAAATAATGCCAGTACAATGTCATATTTTATGGTTATTAATCAGAAAAATGAGTTTTTAGCGGACCAAAACATCAGGAAGGCGCTGAACTACGGCACCGATACGAGTAAGATGATGAGCGGTAAAGGCGCAAGCGTTGCAGGTTTGTTCCAAAGCACGGTTGCTTTCGTTACAAAGGACAACCAACCCGCTTATGTATATAGCGTTGATCAAGCAAAGCAAGCTATAGAGGCATCAGGCTTTCGATGGAATGACAGTAGCAAGCTATACGAAAAAGAGGGTAAACCAATTTCATTGAGACTCGTTATTCAAACGGAGGAATACCCGGAGTGGAAAGAAATGGCGGAGATCTTCCAGGACCAAATGAAGAACATTGGCGTAAAAGTTGATATTTTAAACCAAGAGCGTGCTTCATACTATGACGCGCTATGGACGAACAAGGAGTATGACCTTCTTTTATATCGCACCTACACGGATGCTCAGCTTCCATATCGTTTCTTGACATCCTTGTTCTATCATACACAAGAGACGCCTGGAGTCGCATTTCAGGATGAGATTTTAACCGATTATTTGGATACGATAGCCGGATACACTAAATCAAAGGAGCAACAACCGATTTATGACCTCATTTTTAATAGACTTTATGAAGAAGCAATGACCGTACCCATCTATTATACAAAGCAGACCTTCATCCATAGCAGCAAAATTAAAGGGTTCACATTTGGTTCGATCGAGGATAATCCTGTCAAATGGCATCTATTGACCATCGAGGACTAGATATGTTTCGTTATCTTATGGGACGACTAGGTATGCTGGCCTTTACACTGTTCTTATTAACCATGTTTGTATTTACACTTATGCATATGGCACCAGGTGATCCTGCAGCATTAATGCTGCAAGGTTTCGGCGCAACGCCCGACGAAAATATGATTGCATTCTATCAGAACAAATGGGGTTTGGATCAGTCTTTTCTCATGCAGTATGTTTCATGGTTAATGGAACTCGCTAAGGGGAATTTGGGTAACTCTTATCTAACAAACAAACCAGTAGTAGAAGAAATAGGTTCGCGAATTAGCATGACACTGTTGCTTCTGATCAGTTCTTTCACATTGACCTTTCTCATATCGGTACCATTGGGATTGATGGCTGGATTACGGGAGAAAAGCTTGATCGATCGTATTCTATATGGAGCGACAGTACTGGGTTTATCAGTCCCGCTGTACTGGCTTGCCATATTGCTTATGCTCTCATTTGGTGTAATATGGCCAATATTCCCGATTATCGGCGGTGGCTCCGTGAGTCACTACGTGTTGCCCGTAGCAGCGATCAGTATGGTTCAAAGCGTCTACTTTATTCGAATGATTCGTTCTTTTACAGTGGAATACAAAAAAACACCCTACCTGGAGGCAGCCATCTCACGTGGCATCAAACGGAGAATGCTATATCCTTCTTATTTGTTTCGCTCGATGCTAGTTCCTGTGCTTACCATTGTTGGGACGAGCTTCCCCAGTTTTTTTGGCGCAACTATTATTATTGAGAACGTCTTCAGTTTTCCTGGGATTGGTAAATATATGCTGGATACGATATATAATCGTGATTACCCAGTTATTCAGGGATGTAGTCTGTTGTTGGCAGCTACTATATTTATTCTGAATTTCGTCACGGATGTCAGTTATTATATGGCTGATCCACGTATTCATCTTGAAAAGCAGAGGTGGGAAAATTGATAGCCTTCGCATGGAATAATAAGCTATTTGCTGTATCTTTGGCTGTCATTGTTTTGTTGGTTGCGGCTGGAATTCTTGCGCCATGGCTGCAGCCTTATGATCCCTTCCAACCGGACTATGGGTCCAAGCTGCAAAAACCGAGCCTTCAGCATGTGTTTGGAACAGATTATTTAGGCCGTGATATATATAGCAGAGTGTTGTTGGGTATCAAGCACTCTGTATTTCCGGCATTTATTGTCCTCATGCTGGTTGTGCTCATTAGCCTCATACTAGGTACATTAAGCGGCTATTATGGAGGACGCTTAGATATGCTATTGATGAGTATAACCGACCTGTTTGTTGCCGTACCCAATATTCTATTGACCATTGTTATTATTGGATTTCTCGGTTTTGGGATGGAGAACGTATATCTGGCCATAATGCTCTCATGGTGGGCGAGATATGTACGGATTATACGGGGACTCGTTCATGATGTGAAGAAGGAGCCTTATATGCTCGCAAGTCGAGTGAGCGGTTCTTTTGGGCTGCCTCATATGGCACGTCATATTTTACCTAATATGATGCCGCAGGTGCTCACTCTTTCTATCCTCGATGTCAGTAGAGTCATTCTAACGCTGTCAGGCTTGTCCTTTCTCGGAATTGGTGCGCAGCCTCCATCGCCGGAATGGGGAGTTATGCTGCTCGATGGTAAAAGCTATTTGCAAATTGCCCCGTGGATGGGCTTTTTTCCAGGTTTGATGGTATTTATGACGGCATGCGCATTCCAAATTAGCGGGGAGAAGCTGCGCAGCCGATACAAGCTAAAATAGGTGATGAGGATATGAACATAACTGCCCAAATTAAGAAACTTACCATTAAAAATAGTGACGGCCAGTGCTTGGTCAAGGATTGTTCCTTTAAACTGCATGAAGGCAAGACACTTTGTTTAATCGGAGAAAGCGGGAGCGGGAAAACGTTGACAAGCAAAGCGATGCTGGGTATGCTGCCGAGTTCGATGACAATGACGGGGGAAATGATTTTTCAAGGTTTGGATTTAAGGAGTATCAGCCGCCGTGGTTGGCAGAGGGTGAGGGGTAAACGAATAGGGGTAATTAACCAACATCCGGAGCAATCACTTCATCCTGCTATCCCAATCGGCAGGCAACTAAGTGATTTGGTGAGAAGTCACTTGCCTTTGACGAGAGCTGAGGCAGAACGCAAGGCAAAAGCAATGCTTGCCAGAGTATCACTTCCGCGTATCGATGCCATGATGGGCAGTTATCCATCTGAGTTGAGCGGCGGAATGAGTCAGCGCGTAATGATTGCAATGGCATTATTGCTTGAGCCGGAGCTCCTACTAGCAGATGAACCAACGAGTGCGCTGGATGTGATGACGCAGGCGGAGATTTTAGCGCTGTTGAATGAAATTGTGAAAGAGCGGAAGATGAGTATGCTGTTCATCACGCATGACTTGAATATTGCGAATTATTTGGCTGATTCAATCGCGATCATGCATCAGGGAGAGATCGTTGAATATGGCACTGTGAGCGATGTGCAAAATCAGCCGAAGCATCCATATACAAGAGAACTTTGGTATTATCATCAAAAATTTAATGTTGATTAGGGGAAGAGGTTGGCTGCTATGCTCGAGATTAATCAACTTTCCAAATCAGTCGGTGAAAAGATCATATTGGATAAATTGGAGATTCGCCTGCCTATTGGTCGTTCGCTGGCAGTCGTTGGAGAGAGCGGAAGCGGGAAGTCTACGCTTGCTAAGATGATCATGGCGCTTGCGCGTCCGACTTCGGGATCGATTTCCTTTAATGGGGTAGTTGCACCTCAGCACAAAACCTCGGATTTTAAGGCATGGTACAGGCAAATTCAGCTTGTATTTCAGAATACAGCTGCTTCGCTGGATCCGCGTATGACGATTATGCAAAGCATAGAGGAGCCGCTTCGATATTTCACAAAACTAGAGAAGTCGGATAGGAAGCAACGGGCAGCAGAATATGCCGATTTGGTAGGTTTGCCCTCTATGCTGCTTACCTCACTGCCGAATCAGCTCAGCGGTGGGCAGTACCAGCGAGCTTGCATTGCCAAAGCTCTTATTCTAAAGCCTAAGCTTCTCGTATGCGATGAAATTGTTTCCAATCTGGATGTCATTCATCAGTATAAAATCATTAAGTTGCTTCAGAAGCTCCGAGAGGAGCAGAAACTCTCGCTGGTGTTTATCACACATGATCTCTCCTTAGTATCCCGTTTAAGTGATCAGATCATGGTTATGAAGAACGGGAGAATGGTTGAGCTGTTTAACTCAGAGGCTCTGCATTCTGAAGATCGACATCCATATACACGTTCATTACTGGAGACAGCAAAGCTGATCGGCAGGCGCAACGAAGAAGACAGCCACATCGCCGACATGGTTAAGAAAACTACTATTTCAATATAGAATTGCGCAACGAGGAAATTTTATCGAACGAAAGAAGGAGCAGCTGCCTCGGCAGCTGCTTCTTCTTTCTTGTAACGTCCATCCTAGGCGTAATTGGTAGAGGGAAACCTGCGTCTTGGGTTCCTTTTCACGATTGAATGCGAAATAGACGTTATCTGAGCCTTTCCGATGGATCAGCTAAGCCGGATGTACGGAGCAAAAAAACAGCATATTCAATTCTCTTACGGTTAGCTGGCAGGCCTAATCAAAAAGGACGCAAGTTTGAAGGTCCGAAAGTTATGTTGCACAATGGCGCACATTTGTGTAATATAGCATATAAATGTAATGGTATATTAAAATATGTTATAACGTACGAGTTGATTGAGCTACGAATGGAGGAATTCGAATGGCAAGCCCGACTTTATTCTCGTTTATAACCGAACAACTGGCCGATCTGAAGGCCCGGGGGCTATACAATACGATCGAGCCGCTGGAGAGCGCGAACGGTCCGGTCATCCGAATGGGAGGCCGGTCGTTCGTGAATTTGTCTTCCAATAATTATTTGGGATTGGCGACCGACAAGAGGCTCATAGACGCTGCCGTTCAGGCCACGATACAATTCGGGGTCGGCAGCGGCGCCGTTCGCACGATTAATGGGACGTTGTCCCTTCACATCGAGCTGGAGGAGAAGCTGGCGGCATTCAAAGGAACGGAAGCAGCTGTTGCGTATCCGTCGGGATTTAACTGCAATATGGCAGCGATCTCGGCCATCATGGGTGATGGGGATGCAATTCTGTCGGATGAACTTAACCACGCCTCCATTATCGACGGCTGCCGGCTGACGAAGTCGAAGGTAATCAGGTACAGCCACTCCGACATGGATGATCTTCGGACGAAGGCTAGGGAGGCCAGGGAGTCGGGCCGGTACGCGAAAATTATGGTCATCTCGGATGGCGTGTTCTCCATGGACGGCGATATCGCGAAACTGCCCGAGATCGTGGACATTGCGGAGACCTATGACCTGATCACTTATGTGGACGACGCCCATGGTTCCGGGGTGCTCGGCGGCGGTGCGGGTACCGTGAAGCACTTTGGTCTGTCTGGCCGCGTCGACTTGCAAATCGGAACACTGTCCAAGGCAGTCGGCGTCGTCGGAGGGTATGTGGCATGCTCCCAAGCGGTTGCGGACTGGCTCAAGGCTCGAAGCCGACCGTTCCTCTTCTCGACATCGCTACCGCCGGGGGCGGTGGCAGCAAGCATCGCGGCGATTGACCTGCTGCAAGAGAGTCGTGATCTGCAGGAGCAGCTGTGGAACAACGCATCCTATCTGCAGAATGGCCTGCGGAGGCTAGGATTCTCTCTCGGCCCGACGGCGACGCCGATAACACCTTGCATCGTCGGAGACGAAGAGAAGACGCAGCGCTTCAGCGCCATGCTGTATGAGGAAGGCATATTCGCGAAAGCGATCGTGTTCCCGACCGTACCGAAAGGAACGGGCCGCATCCGAAACATGCCGACCTCCGAGCATACGTCAGAGATGCTCGACCGAGCACTCGCCGCTTACGAGAAGGTGGGCTGCGAGCTCGGAATTATCGGATAGGAGGAATGCGAGATGAAGCGAATACTGTTAACCGGTGCGCTTGGACAGATCGGGAGTGAGATGGCGGTCAAACTTCGGGAATTGTATGGGGATGACGCGGTGTTAGCGACGGACATTCGGAAAGATCATAGCGAGGCAGCGCAGGGCGGTCCGTTCCGGCTGTTGGACGTCACCGATGGCCGGGCGTTCCATGAAGCGGCAAGGGCGCACCGGGCCGATGCGATCATCCACCTGGCGGCCCTATTGTCCGCGACAGCGGAAGCAAAGCCGATGTTTGCTTGGCAGCTAAATATGGGAGGGTTGCTGAACGCGCTGGAGACGACCCGGGAACTGGGCTGTCAGTTGTTCGCGCCAAGCTCGATCGCCGCGTTCGGCCCGGACGCCCCCAGGCAAGGCACGCCGCAGGACACGTGGCTGCGGCCGGCGACGATGTACGGGATTAGCAAAGCTGCAGGCGAGCAGTTATGCGAATATTATTACAGAAAATATGACGTGGACGCGAGAGGCTTGCGTTTTCCAGGTTTGGTCTCGCACACCGCCCCTCCGGGTGGCGGAACGACCGATTACGCCGTCGAAATGTACGTCTATGCCATCAAAAGCGGCCGTTATACCTCATACATCGGCAAAGGAACATACCTAGATATGATGTATATGCCGGATGCGATAGCATCCGTCGTCAGCTTAATGGAAGCTGATGCTTCCCGGTTGAAGCGGCGCAATGCCTATAATGTCACGGCCATGAGCGTCGATCCCGAAGCCATTGCGGCCAGCATTCGCAGACGACTCCCGGATTTCGAGCTCCGCTTCGACATCGACCCTCTTCGACAAGAGATCGCGGACGGATGGCCGGACGCGATAGATGCTTCAGCCGCGTGCAAAGAATGGGATTTCCGGCCCGCTTATGATTTGGACCGAACGACCGACGACATGCTGGCGACTCTGCACCGCAAGCTTCCTGATAGCGAGAAAGGCGCGATTTTGTTATGATACGGTTGAGATAAACGATATGACAAAATTGCGAGGAGGCTGATTTCTTTGGAGCCCATCCATAAAAAAGTCGGTAAAAATCTGCATGCCATTCGGAAGTCGAGGGGCCTCAGCCTTGACAACCTCGCGGAAATGACCGGTGTGAGCAAAGCGATGCTGGGCCAAATTGAACGAGGGGATTCCAATCCGACGATCTCTGTGCTATGGCGTATCGTGAACGGTCTGGGCATCTCGTTCACGACATTGATAGATGAGGTAGATTCGGACGTCACGATAGCAGCGCCGGGCGATCTGGAACCGTTCTCGGAGGAAGAAGGGGCATACCGTACATTCCCGTTGTTCCCTTACCGGCTGCGGAACAAATTCGAATCCTACTTGGTCATAATCGAGCCGGGCTGCGAGCATGGCTCCGAGCCTCATAACGACGGCGTAGAAGAGTATTTATTCGTTCAGCAGGGTGTTCTGGAGCTGCTGCACGGGAGCGAACGCTATGAAGTGCCTGCGGGCAGCGCGGTTCATTTCCACGCGAATCAGCCCCATACGTACCGTAATGCTGGCGCGGAAACGGCGAAGTTCTTTGCCGTCATCTTCTATGCGGACGCAGGGGCACGGGGCTAGTTCGCATACACGAGGTTTGACCATCGACGTGTGACCGAGCTCCATGCGATGCTCGCTTCGTCCAAGTGAATAATACGCCTACGGACTCGCTTCGGTTATACAGTATCGACTCGGAGGAAACTGCTGGCGATTATTCGGCATTGGTCGATGTAGGCGGCCAAGAGCATAAAGGCAATATAAACCGCGTAAACCGCGGTTTTTTTGTTTGTAAGGATATAGGGCGAATTATGGCTTAACTTCAACTAACATATGGCGCGTCTGAATCTTAATTCCGGACATGAAGTCGGAAGAAGGAGTGGAATTGGCGCTTATCATCGCTCCGCCTGCCACAGCACCTGTTGATTCTTCAGCCAAAATACGGAGGACTACCAGTTCCTTAATCATTTTGTCGAATATGTACGTAAAGAGACCGTGTCCACTAACAAACTGGTCTCTTTTTTTCGAAAATAAGAAAAACGATTAACTTGCATATCGTATTGTTTATTGAAATTGACTATACTTTATTGCCGCTATATTTTGATGATAGTGAAAGGAATACCTTGATTTCATTGCGTTCTCGAATGGAGGTATAAATTGCTTGATGGGGGATATGGCACTGTGATAATATGACCTTATTATCTAAACGTTTAAATTATAATGATAGGAGTGAGAGCTTGAAACGGCTTCGTAATGATACTTTTGAAATATGCCTGTCTTCGCACGGGACTGTGGAATCCATCCTATTGACAGACGACCCGGAAAAGATGAACTGGGTAATCGATGCGCAATATGTAAAGGACGCTGGATATGGGAATCAGGATAAACGTTTTGGACATTGGAGCGCTAAAATCGATAATGAAATGATTGAAAGCACTAGCTTGCAGACGCATATGGAAGTTAAGGATGATCAATCGGCTATTGTTACTTTTTTACACGATAAATTTAAAGTCCGGTATGAGTACCTCCTTAATCATAACGGTGAATGGACATGGAAGATTCGTTGTTCAAACCCAACCAATGATCCTATAGTCGTAAAGGGATTTCATAGCTGGTTTTCTCTTGCGTATATTATGTTCCGTGATCATGATGTGTTGAGGAATATGAACCACTCTTGCGCGGTATTCCCGCATTTGGGAGGGGATTTTACCAAATTCGCAGCTATGCGCAGAAGCCACAAGGCTCCTCATCTTGCCATCTACAGCACGGGCGAACGGGTTAGCGCTTTCGGGACGTATTGCAGTTATGTGAACCGTTTTTTGGAACAGGTCTCTCCGTCATTGGATGGAATGCTGTACCACCGATTGTCGTTTGTTGAGGATGGAAGCGCTATGGGGCAGTCTGCAGACAGCGATTGGATTTATGGCGGAGATTATTCGTCTGTTACGCTTGGGCCTAGCGACGAAAAAACTTGGTCCTTTGTTTTTGCACCATTTCAACATCAAGAGGATTTTTATAAAAAGGCGAAAAGGTACGGGCATCCGCATTGGACATATTCGCCCGTGACGACGACGGAAGGAAAGTTTTTTGCTGAAGTGATACTGCCGGATAATGATTCTTTACTTGGGGTTAAGCTTATAAGCGTAAGAGAAGAAGGTGGCACCATTGAGGAGATCGACATTTCAAATGCGTTTCATGTGATTTCTGATGAAAAATCTAAACGTTTACGTGCGGTGCTGCCACTACGGACAGCTGGAGAGATTAAGATAGTAGCTAAACTCGATAGCGGAAAATACGATGTTTTAGTAGGAAATGTTCTTGAACCCGTTCATAAGATACTTGAGGAGAGGGCAGCGTGGTTATGTAACCATAGTTTTAATACGTTCCAAGAAACTCGCCCTTATGCCTGTTTGCCTTTATCGAATCAAGGAGAATCGCTTGGCAAATTATCTTTTATTCTGATGAAAAATCTGCTATCTGCTCCAATTCCGGAACAAGTCAGCAAAGTTGAAAGGTCTGCGTTCCATGATCTAAAGCACCATTGGTTTGAAGATGGTGATTTTATGAGCCCGATACCGCTGTATGGATCTTTTTACCGTATATATGATTTTGATTACATTGGACATGTATTTTATTTATTATCCCAATTTGATGAATCGTTTTTGCAATATGGAAAACCAGAAGCCTATTTATGCTGGGCTGCGGAAATCATGTGTATGCGGCTGGATCCGGATTGCCACCAAAACAAACGGGAAAAAGAAGAAGCCGGGCTTGTAGGCGTATTTATTTTATATATTGGCGACTTGTTAGCGGATTTGAAAAAGAGTGCGTTCATTTATTGGTATGAGAAGCTAGACAAACTATGGCTGGCATTCGTAGAAGGTCTAAAGCAAGGTTCGCAAGGGTACCAAGGTGCCATCACGGAGCATTTCTATGATAATGCAGGATTTGGCCTTACATGTGAAGCGTTGTGCCTAGCCGAATTAACGGATGAAGCGGAATTGTATGCCCCGCTGATTATTGCGAATATCGGATACAGCAATGATTATAGAGCGAATGCTCCGGACCGCTGGTGGGAGGCATTGTCATTTATGACGCACTCCTTATGGGGAGGATTAGTAGCAGGTGCTGCTCGGGCTGCTTATGAAACAATTGGAGATACGCGCTTGTTGGAAGCAGGTTACCGTGCAACAATGGCTGTTTTTAATTGTTACGATTGGAATGTTTACTCGACAACTCGCAAACTAAAGCCGGGTGAGGCTGCTTCTACGTACAGCATTGCGGCTCCGAATTTAAATATGCCCGAGATCTCCAGGAATCGTTTTGGGCAATCCATATTTAAAAAGTCGAGCGATCCCTTGTTCAGCAGCCTGTTTTCTACGATTGAAGGCGACGATTGGGATATGGGAGAAGAACTCGTTGCATATATGCTTGGTTTCGGTTCGACGACGTATATTTATACGGATGAAGAAGGCGGGCTTAGCTGTGTAAATGGGTTTATTGAGCCTAGAGAAAAGGGATGGGAGATTACAAGTTATGCCGCATATCCAACTAGATATGTAATGAGGGAGAAAGGACTTACGTTCATATCAAAAGAAGGGGAGATCGTAAGGAGCGTATTATTCATGGATGGTACGTTTGAACGTACTGAAGTTAAAAAATAACAAGAGCCATCCTGGGCGAAAAAACGAAAGCCGGCAATACAGTGCCGGCTTTCGTTTTTAAAAATAAAACACCAGCTTAATTCAGAAATCCGAAATTTTTCTTTTTTCGGAAGTTTGCCGGAGAACTGCCTTGTTTATTAGTGAAAACGGAGGAGAAATAGGCAGGGGTGCTAAACCCTAATTCATCGGATATTCGGGCAATTGACCAATCGGTTTGGAAGAGAAGCTTTTTGGCTTGTTCGATCCGATATTGAAGCAAGTAATCAATTGGCGTGACTCCATAGACTAATAACATGCATTTGGCCAAGTAGTTGGGATGATAATTAAATTCGGACTTAAGCACGGAATTCGTGATCTTTGAGGTGTAATTTAGACGAATGAATAATTCAATTTTTTCAGCGAGATGTATGGCGGTTGAATTTATTGAATGCGCTGAATCATGATTTATATTTTGCATGAAGGTCTGGAAGGCCGTTTGTTTTCTCCAATTGCGAAGCGAACGCGGGTCCTTATCCAAGGAATAAAATGGAGTAAGATCGTTTATGGATTGGCTAGACAGCTTAAATTTCTTTGGTATAAAGATCGAATTCACTTCGCAATGGTTGAGATACGCTTGCTGTTTATGTTTTTCGAATAAAGCAATTTGATTGTCGTAGCAATCGCTGATGCTTTTCATTTCATCCCAGGCTCCGAATGTTTGGAAATGAATCCATGTAATATCCGTCTCTTCCTCGCAAGGGGCCGTTCCGTAGTGATAGGCATCGGGTCTTAATATAATGGCTTCATCTTTGCTTATCATCCACTCCTTATCATTTTCTCCTATGAACAATTTGCCCTTGGTGACGATAATAATATCGAATACGCTGATGGAATAACGGCTGACATGCCGTTCGCCCGGCAAAAAAGCATGTTTCCCATTGTCGATAAAATATGGAATAGGTGGTGTTACAAAATGCATAATGGTATCAGTTATAACGATCCCCTCACTTTACACAGTAATAGTGGTACGATCAATTTGGTAGTAATGGACTTCGTTAGCGTAACATTCATGATTTTACAATGGTGAAATAACATAAGACAGCATAAACATTTAAACGTTTCACAAAATGAGAATCTAGTATGTAAAATTGTCCGATCGTGAAGAAAATCAATGACTTTTATATCAAAATAACACAATACTCAGTACATTTCAAACAGAAAATAGAGGTTGAAATATCATAAATAGAAGTTGAAATAATCGTTTTTCAATGTTAACAATGGATGATACAATGAAGTAAGCGTTTTCTTTCGGATGGAAGAGAATGCTGTTTATCCCCATGCAGTGAATCTAGTTGGTTAAACGATTAATCAATTACTAGGAATGCCTTCATAGGGAGGTACCAAATCGAATATTGTTTTCGAAGTGATTGACGGCTGGTTGAAATAACAAAAAAACAGGTTGAAATATCTTATTGCCTTTCATCATTACTTATGGCACAATCTGGTTGTAATTGATTCTAAACGTTTAACTTATCGCCTGAATGCTCTCTCGTGATCGAGTTAAATGGTTAGACATACAAAAGAAAGCAAACTTTGAAGGGAGAGCGGGGGCAATGAAAACAGGCAAGAAACTTGGGGTAGGTCTTATCGCAGCTGCATTGGCAATGAGTGCAATTGGATGCGCGAACAATGGAGGCAACACAGCGTCACCGGCATCGAATGCTACGAATAAACCGGCGGATTCTAAGACAGAGAAGGTCAAAATCTTGTACTCCATGTGGGGAAGCGCGGCAGAAGGAAGTACAACTCAGGCGGTAGCGGACAAGTTTAATGCTTCGCAGGATCGAATTGAGGTGGAAGTGCAAGCGATTCCATGGGAAAACTACATGACCAAATTGAATACGCTTGCAACGGCAGGTCAATTGCCGGATACAGGGATGCTGCAGGAAGGCGGCGTCATCCAATGGTCGTCCGAAGGCATGCTGAATGATGTAAGCGCAATGTATGAGGGAAGCGACAGCAAGCCGCTGGACAGCTTGGCCTACAAGCATCAGGGAAATACCGTTGCTTATGCAGCAGCCAATGAAATTCTCCTGCTCTATTACAACAAGGATATGTTCGATAAAGCGAATGTACCCTACCCTCCAGCTGCACTTGATCAAGCATGGACATGGGATGAATTCGTAGAGACGGCGAAGAAGCTGACGATTGACAAAAACGGCAAGCATTCTGGCGAGGAAGGTTTTGATTCGCAGAGTATCGTTCAGTACGGCACTTCAGTAGAGAATCTTTCATGGCAGCTCGAAACCTGGGCGCTCAGCAATGGCGGAGGTTTCTATTCCGAAGATGGTACGGAGGTTAGAATCGGAGAAGATGCCAGCATCGAGGCGATTCAAAAAGTTGCCGATCTGTACTTAAAGGATCATGTTGCCCCGTTGTCCGTCGGACAGACCGATGATGGTATTCAGCGTACGATTATTGCTGGTACTGTCGCTATGGCGACGAATGGTCAATGGAACATAGGAACAAGCTTGAATACGGCCAAAGAGGAAGGGCTTAAATATGGTGTGGCCGTATTGCCTTACTTAAAGGATAAGGTAACCCTCAATACTGGCGGCGCGAATGTTGTATTCTCCCAGACCAAACATCCGGAAGAAGCGATGGAATGGCTGAAATGGTACAACTCCGAAGAAAACAACTGGGCGCTTATTTCATCGGGCATTTGGATGCCGACACTAGACAAGTGGTACAAGGATGAAACGTTCACTCGCAAATGGGTGGAAAATCCTAACTTCCCACCGTACGAGGAATACAAGTCTGCAGTCGTTGACTATGCGCAATCCGACGCTGCAAGGCCGGCTGCGTGGTTCTATACGAACTATACAACAGACTTTAACACCTTGCTCGGGTCGGTTCTAGGCGATGTCTGGACGGGTAAGGCTACAGCAAAGGAAGCGATCACCAAAAATCTCGATGCATTGAAAGCAGCCCATGCAGGCAGTAAATAAAAGATAGAAGGGATGACCGCTAGCGTTGCAACGGTGGCGGTCATTCTTTATTCATAAGGAGTGGGGCAAGATATGGAGACCGTTAATAAACTGCCGAAGCGCCGTTCCCGTTTTTACTCAAGCGAGGCGCGCGTTGCTTATATATGTTTGATTCCCGCTTTTGTGGGATTAATCTTTCTGACGTATTTACCTCTTCTTGGTGTGCTCGGAATCAGTCTCACGAATTGGACGGGGTTGAAAGCCCCAGAGTTCATCGGATTCGATAATTATGTCAAGCTATTTACTACTGATCCTTATATTAAGGACTCAATCATTACGACCATCTATTTTGCGGTACTATCGGTAATCGGAAGCATGATCTACTCCTTATTTATTGCGATGATGCTGAACCGTAAAATTCCAGCCAGAAGCTTTTTTAGAGCGGTCTTTTATATCCCTTATGTTTTGCCGGCTGTAGCGATCTACGTAGGTTGGTCTTGGCTTTACGAGGGCAATTTCGGTTTTTTCAACTATCTGCTCTCCGAGGTTGGGTTGAATAAAATCCATTTTATCGCTGATTCCAGTTATGTCGTTCCCTCTCTCTCGCTGATCTCGGTTTGGCTTGCGGGCAACTTGATCGTCATCTTTTTGGCCGGGCTTCAGAATGTACCGAATGTATACCATGAAGCTGCCGAAATGGATGGCGCAAACGGTTGGCAACGATTCCGGCATATCACCTTGCCATGCATGACGCCGATTATTTTCTACAACTTGTTGATGAGCTTGATCGCTAACCTTCAAGTCGTAACGCCGGCGCTTGCCTTAACCAATGGCGGCCCGGGGAATTCTACACGGTTCTTGACTTATCTAATGTACGATCAAGCATTCGTGAATTACAAGATCGGCTATGCTTGCGCCACCACCTTGATTATATTCGCTATTCTTGCTGCCTTTACAGTTGTTTTGTTCAAGACGTCCAACCGGTGGATCTACAATGAAGGAGGCGATGACAAATGAGCGAAGTAGCATATGGCAGACTTAGAAGCAAAAAACGCAGAACCCGAACGATGAACATCATCACGATAGTCGCCGTCGTTTTTTTTGCCATTTTAGCGCTGTTCCCGATTTGGTGGATTTTCCGCACGTCGCTAATGACGAATGCCGAGATCTACAGATATCCGCCAGCCCTAACCCCGGACAATTGGTTGTTTTCCAATTATGAGAGAACGTTGGAGATATTCAAATTTTGGAAGTACTTGTGGAACACGATGGTCATAATTGTTCCCTCCTGCTTGGCTGGGACATTCACGGCAACTTTGTGTGGATACGCTTTTGCTAGGCTGCGGTTTCGCGGCAAGAACCTGATCTGGTCACTTTGCATCGGCTCCATGCTGCTGCCTGCCATGGTTACGCTTATTCCGCTGTATATCGGCTGGACGCGAGGCCTTGGAATCAGTGACAGCTATTGGCCGTTAATTTTGCCTTATTTTTGCGGCGGCGGCGCATTTAATATCTTTTTAATCCGCCAGTTCATTATGTCGATACCAAGAGAACTCGATCAAGCAGCGACGATCGACGGTGCCGGATACTTTCACATCTTATTCAGTATCATCATGCCAGCCATCCGACCCGCTATGATCGTAGTCGCGTTGTTTATCTTCATCGGGCTATGGAATGATCTGCTCCAGCAGATGATTTATATTAATTCAAGTGATAAATATACGATCGCATTAGGGCTAACCAACTTTAGAGGCCAGCTAAAAAGCGACTGGTCGATGACGATGGCTGCAACATGCTTGTCCTTTGCTCCAGGTGTCATTTTCTATCTTATTGGTCAAAAGTATTTTGTAGAGGGCATCACGCTTACCGGATTAAAAAATTAGTTCGATCTTGGATAACTAAGCCATCAGGAGGTTGTTATGAAAACGATTACAAAAAGGCTTGTGTCGATGACGATCGCATTTATGTTGATATTTCAGATATTGCAGCTTAATTCAAGCGCGTTAACCAAGCTAGCTGCAGCTGCGGATGATATTTCAAATACGAGCCTTTCTGCGAAAATTGGAGATCTAGGACAGATTGAAGAGCTGTATATCAAAAACAACCCTGTAAACCGAAACGGGGATCCTATCAATTTTGTTTTGCCCAATAATACGTCACCGCAGAACAACGTCCAGCATCAATGGATGGGCGAGATGCTTTTTTCTTACCGCACCGGAGATAACGAACAATTTCCTGTTAACAGGGACGGCTTTGTAGAAGTGGACACAAACAAAACGCTAGCAGCTGGCGGATCAACAACCTATTCCAATATTAATCCTGATAACCAATATTTCGAGAGAACGATTTCTACGGAGGGCAAGAAAGTAGAGGTCAACTTTATCGGCCAGGATCTGAGCTCCACAACGAACCGGGCGATGAAGGGTTTTGACGTGAAGTCTGTGTTCGACATGGAGACGGAAGACGGCTCCATGCTTTGGGAAATAACCTTGAAAAACAAAAGTGGCAAATACATGGAGTTCGGTGATATCGGCTTGCCGATGCCTTGGAATAATAAATACCGATCGGTATCGGATACGTATGACAATCGTTTAACCGTGCATAACTTTGCCGGGGCAGACAGCGGTTATTCCTATGCCATCCGGACCAGCGGAGAAGGGAATTTCATGCTTTTTACCCCAGTGACGGAAAGCGGAGCGCGCATTGAATATGTGGATTACTGGATGCAGGAAGAGGGCGAATTGCGTGCTGGACAGACCTTTACCAACTGGACAGGCGACAGCGGCGGTTGGTTTCCTGGGTTGAACGTACTCTATATCCACTCCAAGGATATACAGAAAACCGGCCGCGGATATTTTACTGATGCCTCAAGTCTTGTTTTGGGACCAAATGAGGAAAAGACCTATCAGTTTAAATTTTCCGCAGTACGCGGAGGTGACAATGCGCCTCAGGATAGTGCCCAAAGCCCTAATAACGCTTCCACTTCCGTGGAAGAGCGTGAGAAAAACCTTCGCTCCATTTTGTACCAATCTGGCATGGTAGACGCCGTAGCGGTGCCCGGCTTCCAGACTGCCATTAATATGCCGACCAAGCTGGCTCTGCACTATGATGACAGCAAAATTAAAGTAACATCAATTGATATTCAATCCGTTCACGAGAATGATCCTTATGATGAAGCGCATATTCCGAATATCAAGCCTGGCAAGCAAAGAGGTGAGATGGTCAACAACTCTCGCACAGGCCGTGGACTAGCTGACGGGAACCCGGGATATACCGAGGCCTACCAATTTTTGGAGACCAAGGTTGTGAATGGCGAACAGCACCACATCTATTCACTTCAATTTGACGATCTGGGCAACAACAGCGTCCGAGTGGAGTATGAGCTGAAGGTTGGCGATGAATGGGTCAATAAATTCACGCAATATGAATTCAATGTAATGGCCGAGCTTGACGAAACGATGAGCACCCACACTGAATTTATGGTCGAGAAGACGCAGGACAAGGACCCGCAAAGTCCTACCTATGGCAACTACTTTGACTGGTATCTGAAAGATGGTCTCGACCGAAACATAAGCCATTGGGGAGATGACTGGGGTCATGATAATATCAACTCCATAACCATGAAGAACTATTTGGATCCAAGTCCTGAAGAGATTCAATCGATAGAAAACTACCTCATTGATTTTATGTGGGAACGCTTTATGAAGCATACGCAGGACAGCTTTATTGTTGCGAATTGGCTTAGAGATTCTGGCTCGTACACGGATAAAGATAAGCCTTATACGCGAGAGTTCTCCGAAATCATGGCAGCCACCGGCTTTTTCAACATGTATCGGATCCAAAAGGCGTATCCCCATCTGATCGAGTACCGCGAGTCGCCGCAGTATTATTTGGAGAAGGCTTATGGCATTTACAATAACCGAATTTCCAGCGGTGCAATCGGGTACTATGGCGAACAGCAAATTCCCGATATGATCGAAGCATTGAAAGAAGAAGGAATGCAAACAGAGTTTGACACTCTTAAGAAAAAGTTCGCCCTGGACAAAGGACGCAGCATGACATTCGCCGCTTATCCATACGGCTCGGAATTTGAATATGACAATACCGGCGAAGAAGGAGCCTATGCAGCTGCCAAGGCGCTGCTCACCTACTACCCTCAGGACGCGCAGGCAGTAGCGGCTAAGAAAAGTATGGAAATGGCCGACTGGAAGACTCGTGCCATGCGCGGCATCCAGCCAACCTGGTACCATTATTCCGTACCCGTATTTCGCGGCGGCGAGGGCTGGTGGAACTTCCAATATACGACGTCGCTGGCGGGATATATTATGGATGACTGGATTCGTTATCAGGATGACGGCAGATCCGCTGCTCAGACCGCGATTGCGCAGCAGCGCAACTATGCGGCAAAGATCTCGAACTTTAACGCGATTAACATGGGACAGATTTCTGCACAATCTGTAGGCAGCACCTCTTGGAGATATTCCATGTACAAAGGCGGAACCGGTACCAAAGACGTGTACGATGGCGGAACCCGCGTTATGAATAACGGCTGGAACGATTTTTCGGGCGAAGCCGACGAGGGTATTTACGGCTCTCTGCTGAGTATCAGCTCAGATATTGTTACCGATCCGGTATTTGGACTTTTCGGATATGGTGCATTGGTTGCTGACAAAGGCAGCAGCTACGAGATCACCCCGAAGGACGGTTTCGGCAAGCGCATTAACTTAATCGACGAAAAAATATATCTAGTCTCTCAAAACGAAAAAATCGAAAGCGCCGAAATTCAAAAAGACGGCAGGCTATTCCAATTGACGCTCGCGAATCTGGATAAAAAAGCACACGCTTCGAGAATTGCTATAGACGGAGCAGGTTTGGAAAATGGCTTTTATGCCATTAAGCTGAATAATGAAGCTGCTGGGCAGTTCTTTGTACGAAACAATAAAGGACTTGCTAGGTTCCAAATGACCAGTGACGAGGCAGCGCAGTTGACCATCGAAAAGCTAAACACAGGAGAGAATGAAGCTCCGCAGGTTACGGCAGAGACGGCAACGCAAAACCCGCAGGCGCTGATTCCGTTTATGCTGAACGGTATTGTGAGCGACGACGGCGCACCGGACGGAACGCTGACTTACGGGTGGGAAGTGATTAGCACACCGCAAGGGGGCAAGCTGAGCTTTGTCTATCCGAAGGCAAGCATTACTCAGGCTGTCGGTACAAAGGAAGGCTCCTATACCATTAGGCTCAATGCGAATGACGGGCAACTGAGCGGTGCTGACGAACTAACCTTCCAATTGGCTGCTCCGCCGGAAAAACAGCCTCCGCAGATTAGCGAAGTAACTGC
Source organism: Paenibacillus endophyticus (assembly GCF_014192395.1). Taxonomy (GTDB): domain Bacteria; phylum Bacillota; class Bacilli; order Paenibacillales; family Paenibacillaceae; genus Pristimantibacillus; species Pristimantibacillus endophyticus. The sequence continues at coordinate 635,357 of NZ_JACHXW010000001.1, forward strand.
CGCTCAAGACGGTACGAATGAAAGCATCGTAATTTTATCCGGTACGGCAATTCCGGATCCGATCCACAGCGCGGAATTTGAGCCCGACATGACGTACGCATGGACCGTCAAGGAGAAGCCGAGTGGCGCAGGCGATATCGCGATTGTCGCTGGAGACAAAGCAACCGCATATGCGCGCGTAAGCAAGGCGGGTACCTATGTATTCACGATGACTGCTGCCGATGGAGGCAAGGCGGCAAGCAAGGATGTAACGATTGTGATTGAAGCAGATACCGAAGACGCCTACCGGGCAATCAATACCGTAACACGCAAGGGAACGGCGCCGTCTCTTCCGCCCGTCATGAAGATTTTGTTCGATGATGGGTATAGAGAGAGTGCGATTGTATGGAATGATATCGATCCAAGCCACTATGAGACAATCGGCAGCTTCGAGGCAAGCGGTAAAGTGACAGACAGCGATCTAGAGGTTCGCGGCACTGTATATGTCGTAAGCGTACCGCTTCAAAACGCTGCCTTGGCAGCAAAAGCTTCTGCCAGTTACTCTGGCGGTGACGGGTATCCCGAGGCGATGAACAACGGCGTTGAGCCGAGAAATTCAAGAGATTTCTCTCCTTCTCGCACGGCTCCGAACAGCGCGTGGCATAACTGGGGAAGAGAAGGAGACCCGGCATGGGTTACGTATGAATGGGTTCAGCCACTCCTTGCCTCTTCGATGGATGTATACGTCTTCCAAGACGGCGGAGGGAACTTCCGTCCCAAGGATATGCAGCTCAAGCTTCGCGACGAGACTGGAATATGGTATACGCCAAGAGCCGTTAACGGACTTGGAAATGAACTGGACAAATACAACACAACCACTTTCGAGCCGGCCTATATTACAGGCGTCCGTATCGACATGAGGCCTACCGCAAACGGAAGCGGTATTCTGGAATGGAAGGTAAACGGTTATACGGGGACGGTAGACAAGTCGGAACTGATCAGTATCAATAACTATGTCAATGCTTTGAACGCTTCGAACTTTATCGATCAAGGTCTTTCGCCAGTTGATGAGGCAAAGGCGAATGCGGCAGCCGTCATTCAAAAAATGGATGCGACGGAAGAGGAGGTTGCCCAGGCGCTCGATAAGCTGCTGACAGATCTGCAGCTGCTCCGTCCGCGCGATAACAATATGGCGTACTTGGCTCGCGTATCCGCTAGCTACACCTCTCCTTGGGAGAATGCGGCAGCCGTTAATGACGGCAGAAAAGCAGAGGCGAACATTCCGCATTGGGGAACATGGGGGAATGCGGGAGCTGCAGAATGGGTGCAATATGAATGGCCGCAAGGCGTCGCAATCAATAGCTCGAACTTGGTGCTATGGTCAGATGCAGGCGGCATACTAGCACCTACAAAGTACGAGTATTCTTACATTCCTATGGATAGCAGCACGAATGAATGGTTGACTGCGAAAACCATTACCGAAGGCATCACCTTGGTGAATAATACGCCTGTGGGCTCCTCCAATCTGGTTGATTTCGATTCGGCGCTGAAAGTGAAAGCACTGCGCGTTACGATGACAAAGCAATCAGCGGGAAGCGGAGTTGGCGTCGGCTTATGGGAATGGGAAGTGCTTAAGTCGGATGCCATTCAGGAGCAGGAAGCACCGACAACACCGACTGCGGTTGCCCCGACATCTATCAACAGCAACGACGGTAAAATTATAGGCGTAACATCGGCAATGGAGTACCGGAAGGAAGGAGCGGAAGAGTATGCTGCAATTACTGGCGTTGAAATTGCAGGCCTGAGCACCGGCAAGTATTTTGTTCGGTATATGAAAACCGCTACTCTGAACGCGAGCCCGGATAAGGAAGTCGTCATTCCGGAAGGGCAGAAGCAGGATCAGCCAGCGCCGGAACCAAGCGAATGGACGATTACACATGCTAATTCCAATACCCAAACAAACGGGAAAATCGAAGGCGTCCGCGATTCGATGGAATATCGGAAGCTGGGCGAAGAGAGCTACATGCGTGTCAATGGCACGAGTGTTGAGGAGCTGGAGCCTGGCAGCTATCAAATCCGATACGCAGCGACAGACGAGTTGCATGCAAGCCTGCCGGTAACCGTGGAAATTCGTAATGAAGCGAAGTCAGACCAGAATGCGCCAAACGCGGATGAGCTGGTCGTTACACCGGCTTCAATAGCGGGCGGAAGCGATGGGAAGATCGAGAACGTGACTGCCGGTATGGAATATCGGAAGGCAGATGTCGGCGCGTATATTGCGATTAACGGAAGCAGCATAGATAACCTTGAAGCTGGCCGTTATGAAATTAGGTACGCGGAGACAGATACCGCGAATCCGAGTCCCGCGATTATCATAATCGTTCCTGACGGGACTAAGCAGGAACAGAATCCACCGTCCGATACAGTGGTCAAAGGTGTCGATGTCAGCGTAATTGGCGCTAGGGATGGGAAAATCACAGGCGTGGATTCTGCGATGGAATATCAGAAGCAAGGAACTGATTCGAGCGACTGGACTGCCATCTCAGGCGTAGAGATCACGGGACTTGATGCCGGAACCTATTATGTCAGATATAAGGGAACTGCGGCTCACAATGAGAGTAATGCTCTTGCGGTCATTATAAGCTATCCTTACACACCTTCACCGTCGTCTTCGCCAACGCAGCCTATAGCAACAAATAAGGTTGAAGGAAACACGATCAAGGTTGTCGCGCCAAAGGTGGATAAAGAGACTGGCATAGCCAGATCGGAATCCATTAGTCAGGATGACATCCGTAGAGCACTGGAAAACGCGAAAGCAGACAGCAACGGAGTAAAGACGGTTCGGGTGGAAATTCCGAAAACAGAGGGAGCGAGCGCATATGCCGTCGGGCTTCCTAAAACCGCATTAACCTCGGATAAAGCGGATGTACAGGTTGAGATTGAGACACAATTCGGAACAATCGTTGTGCCTGCAAACGGGTTGAATCTTGCGGAAACGGATGCGAAGAGTGTAGAGCTGACAATTGGGCATGCTGACATTTCCTTGTTTGATTCTGAAACGCAAGGAGAGATAGGCAGCAGACTCGCCATTAAATGGGGAGTCGGAATAGGCGGAGCGGCAGGAGAAGCAAATCGCCTGCAAGCGCCGGTAGAAATTCGAATACCATACACAGCTACTGCCGATGAACTGGAAGATTTAGATTACCTTGTTGTTTGGCATATTGATGCAAATGGAAAATCTGTGCAAATACAAAATGTTAAATACGATGCTGCTGATAGAGCCATGGTATTCACGACGAGTAGGGCAGGCCAATATGCAGTTGCTTACAGCAAGAAAAGCTTTGGCGACGTCACAAAGGATTCATGGTACACGAAAGCAGTCGAGATGATGGCGTCCAAACGATTTATAGACGGCATGTCGGCTACTGAGTTTAATCCTAGCAACAAAGTGACAAGAGCGGAGTATTTGGCGTGGCTTGTAAGAACGATGGAGCTTACAGCGGTATTCGACTCGAACTTCAGTGATGTCGAGGCATCAAGCAAGTACTATGACGAAATCGGAATCGCCAAAGCGCTCGGCATAACCGTAGGCTACAAAGGCAAGTTTAATGCCGAAGCCGAATTGACAAGGCAGGATATGGCTATGCTGACAATAAGCGCATTGCAGGCAGCAAACAAAACATTGCTGGACGGTACTATTGAAGAGCTCGGCAAGTTTGCGGATGCAAAAGAACTATCAGACTACGCGGCAGCTGATGTGGCTGCAATGGTTAAGATGGGCTTCGTTAACGGACGTGGCAATCATGTCCTCAGCCCTAAAGGTCCAACGACCAGAGCAGAGGCTGCGCAGATCTTGTTTAACATTTATTCGCATGAATGGTCCTCATCGCAATAAGCTCCTAACATGAAAAGGGTGCGGGAAAACATGGCGTTTTTCATGAGCCCTGCAAAACGAATACAACAAAAAACCCAATGCCGCGCAGGCATTGGGTTTTTTGCATTCTGAAAGACAAGTAAAGGGAACTGAAGAAGATTGCTGCACTCAATTAAACAAAAGACGCTAGCTTTATGGTTTGTCCTGCAGGTGAGCACAGTATTCGCAAAGTGATTCAAGGCAGTACAAAAAGCGAAGCCAGACGTTCGCTCGTATACTACTTTGACGTAGAGAAATGTAAGGCATGTCCGCTGCGCGAAAGATGCTGCAAACCGGAATCCAAGTGCAAGACATACTTCAACCTGATAATCACTGGACAGTTCAAAGAGCAAATCGAGTTTGAACTCAGCTTCATCATATTATTGGAGAGTTGAATAATATTGAGGTAGAAATTAGAGTTTCGTTGATTGAGAAAGCGTTATCAATCGATTAACGTTAACTAGTAACATACATCAAGGGAGGTTATGTTTTATGTTAAGGAGTATGATAACAAAAAAGAGAATGGGTCGCTTTTTAATGAAGTTGACAATGGTGTTGATGTCCATAATTCTAGTAGTACTTCCAACGTTCACGCCGAACAACGTATACGCAGCTGATGCTGCAGCAGAGAATGTGACGGTGTACGCAGCGGACGCTTTGCAACAACCTTTCTACGGTTTTGGCACTCAATTCGATCCCTATGTTGGCTCTAATAGGATTATATCCCCTCTTTCTGATGAGCAGTGGGATCAAGTGATGACCCGAGCCGAATATATGAGAATGGGCTTTTCTCGTTTGGCGCTTGCATGCAATGCTTTTTCACCTACACTTACGGTTGGTGAATACGATTGGAATACCGATGAGATGAAGCAAATCTATAAAATTCTAGACCGATTGAAAGCAGATGGGACGACAGTGCTTCTCTCATCTTGGAGAATGGACTATGAGAATGATACGGTATCAAATAACTCATCCGAGAAATACGTAGATCTGATCGTAGATGCTCTGGACTATTTGATCAATACGAAAGGATATACCAACATCAAGTATTACCAGCATGTCAATGAACCGAAAACGAACAAAATTTCATGGGAAGGGTATAAACAAGCCGTTGTATGGTTGAAAGACAAAATAGCTGATCGCAATTTGCCAGTTGCGTTGATGGCAACAGGCAACCAGCCTGGAACGGGGCTGTATGACTCGAAAAATCAGTTAGAACTGGCTCCTTATTTAGGCGCATACGATGTGCATTTCTATCCATCTCAAGCTTCCATTGCAAATGCAAGCAATTCGGTAGTTGCAACTCGCATGAAGGAGCTTTCCGATTCGCCAAAGCCTTTATTTATTTCGGAGGCTGGTTCCTTCGATAATGTTACGAGCGATGATCATCAACCGAACGTAAGGAATTATTGGTATTCGCTGCATCAGGTAGACTATGCTATGCAGGCTGTATTCCAAGGTGTAAGCGGCATAAGTGCTTGGATAATGGATGATGCTATGCATGGCAAACTGTGGGGCATGTGGGATATCTTTAACTCCCCTAATCCACGCCCTTGGTTCTATTCGTACTCGCTATTGAGCCGTTATGTGGAGCAAGGCTCGACCTTGTATCAACCTGAAGCTGGTAACGATCGAACCACTCGAATGTTGGTTTCAAGCAAGGCTGTAGATGATGGCACGAAGAATTGGACAATTGCAGCCGTTAATCGTGGAACCGAAAGCCGCGAATTCACTGTACGTATACCTGGCGTAGCTAGCGCAACTTGGGATCTATACAAGTATACGCAAGACTATCACCCAACCGATGCAAACGCATTACCTGTTAAAGATTCGGAGATCACAAACGTTGACATGACGAATACTGGTGTTACCATAACGGTTCCAGCTAACGGCTTCGTATTGTTAACAACTAGCGATCAGTCGCCAGTTGACGGGGTGCCTACAGAAGGAGTTGTCAAACTACCTATCTTTGCTGATTTTAACAATCACACTACTGGTTCTGCTCCAATCGGATGGGAGCTTCAAGGCGACCATGTTACGATTGAAGACATGCCTAGCGCAGCTAATAAGAGCATGCGAGTGTCTGGAGACTCTGGAGCTGGTGTGAATGGAGCTGCTTATCATTTCATCTCGCAGTCTGCCAAAATCGTCGAAGAGTTCGACATAAAGGTCGACCAGACAGATCAAAGAGTAAACGCAGGCATACTGAAAAGTGGTGCCGATACGGCGACGGAGGTTTACTTCGATAAGGATGGAAATCTATGCTATGGAGATAGCAGCAGTGGAACTATCATTATGCCTTACAACGCTCATACATGGTACCATGTGAAGATTGTTGCAGATGCTGCGACTGGCAAATTCGATGTTTATGTTAACGATATGGTTATACCTAAAGTACACCAAGCATCCTTCAAAACGAGCAGCTCTTTCATTGATCATGTAGAATACAATGTGCCTGAAGAAAGCAACGCCAAGTTTAATGTAGATAATGTAAGAATCTATAGATTGCTAGCCATGGATTCTTTCGATGAGCAGTCAACGGGTTCAGCTCCCGCTGGGTGGGAGGTCGTCGGTGACCAAATCAAAGTAGAGGAAATGCCAAGCACATCGGATAAGATATTAAAAATTGACGGAAAGGCCACTACAGGCGCTGATACCGCTGCGATACGCTTTGAAGCGCATAACAAACGTATCGTCATGGGCTTCGATATCAAGCTTGACTCCAAAGCACGTGTGCAATCAGGCTATATGTACGATGAAGATATTCCGGCCGTGGTGCTCTATTTCGATTCTGACGGTACGATTCGTTACTACTATGGAGATCGCAGTAGAGTATTAGCTTCTTCTTTCCAAGTGAACACTTGGTATTCGTTCAAGCTAGTAATAGATCCAAGTACCAACTTATTCGACATTTATTTAAACGACATGAATAAGCCAGCTGTTACTAATGTTCCATTCAGATCTAGCGCTTTTAGTCTAGATCGCATACTTTTTGGTGCCCCGGAAAATAGTCAGGCTATATTTAATTTGAACAACGTGTACGCTTATACAGAGGCACAAATGCCTTCAGCAGACGCGAATCTAAAGCATATTGAATTTGGTACTGGTACAATAAGTCCAGCATTTCAGACCGATACGATGGATTACCAATTAATCGTTAATAAAGGTACGGAATCAGTGAGTATTACTCCAAGCCCGAGCAGTCCATATGCCATGGTGAGTGTGGATGGAATTGCTCTCTCTAGTGATACAGCCTCGCCGCGTATACCGATTGCATTTGGTGAAGATCGTAATTTTACCATAGAAGTCAAAGCACAGGACGGAATAACGACCAAGCAATATGAATTTACGGTTATAGAATCAGACAATCCAGTGGTAGAAGTGGAGAACGTGACTCTAAACAAAGAGGCGTTAAGTCTGAAAGTTGGCGATAGTGAAACCTTAACTGCTACGATAACGCCTTCAGAAGCTACCAATAAACAAGCGACTTGGACGTCGAGCCATTCGGATGTGGCGAGCGTCAGCGAGACGGGCGAGATAACAGCTGTCTCGGTCGGGACAGCCACCATTACTGTCACCACGCTAGACGGTGGTTATACAGCTGAGTGTTTAGTAACCGTTACGGATGCAACTGGTGAAGGATATGCAGTTGCTATAGAAAACGGTGAAGGCAGCGGAAGCTATGCACCAGGAGATATTGTTACCATCAAAGCACAAATAGCACCTGATGGCCAAACTTTTGACAAATGGACTGCGGATAAAAGCAGCGTAGTATTCGAAAATGCAGGCGCAATCGAAACTACATTTGTAATGCCTGAAGAATCAGTTACCGTAACGGCAACTTATAAAGCTACAACTCGGCCAATGTGGCCAACAGGTGCACAGTTATTAGCTTCAAATGTAGGTAAAACGAGTTTAATGCTTTCATGGACAGCAGCAAGTGGCAATACGGATGTAACAAGCTATAAGGTGTACAAGAATGGTATCGAATTCATGACATTACCCGTTGAAATCACCAATTATCAAGTTGGCGGTCTTTCATCTGACAAGGCTTATTCCTTTAAAGTTGAAGCAGGCGATGCAGCGGATAACTGGAGCGTGGATGGTCCGAGTGTAACGGTGACTACTGAAGCTAGCTCTTCAGGCGGTGGTTGGACACCACCACCGACACCGACACCAACACCAACACCAACAGAACCAGTCAATCCTACAGAGCCTGAAACTCCAAAAGTTGATCTGTCTGATATCACGGATCATTGGGCTAGGGCAGCCATTTCAAAATCGGTAGAGCTTGGTTTTGTAAATGGTTATGAAAATGGAACGTTCAAACCGAATGCAACGATAACTCGCGGTGAGTATGCAACGATGTTGGCTAGAGCGCTGAAATTGGAGCTTGGCGATTCTGGGTTTAGTTTTGCTGATCAAGACCAAACACCAATATGGGCCCAGCCATTCATTCAAGCAATTGCTGATGCCGGATTCATATCGGGATATGAAGATGGTTCATTCCGTACAAATAATGGAGTGACCAGAAGCGAGTTAGTGGTTATCCTTGTTCGTGCAATGGGTCTCGAAATAAATCCGAATGCATCGCTGGCATTTGATGATGCAGAACAAATTCCGGAATGGGCTAAACCTTATGTGGCAACAGCAGCAGAAGCGGGGTTTATAAAGGGATATGGGAATGGAAAATTTAATCCTAACGGAACTTCAACGAGAGCTGAAGCAGTTACTTTGATTCTAGCTATGTTAGATCATCTAAAATAAGTAACGACTTGACGTGCAACAAATGAGTGTTGAAAACTACTCCCTTTTATTTGCTTTGTTCTGCAAATAGAAGGGAGTAGTTTTAATTACCAAGCTTAGTGGTTGCGGACCTCACTCCGTTTGGATAAGTCCAACAATAATGTAATCAATGAGTAAGGGTTATCTCCAATAATTGAGCAGGATATGGCAAGATCGTACGGCACTCCGTAATATTGAGCAGTATCCTGTAATATTGAGTGTTTCGGGGATGCTATACTAGGACTAACCATAACCGAAAGGACGGATTACTGGTGTTTCAAGTATTGGTAGCTGAAGATGAAATCTGGATTCGTAAGATGATTGTAGACATCATAGAGACAACGGAAGGATTTCAAGTTGTCGGTGAAGCCCGGAACGGTAAGGAAGCATGGGATATGCTTCAGGAGCTTTGGCCGACACTGGTTGTTACCGACATCATGATGCCGCAGCGTGACGGTCTTTGGCTGGTTGAACAAATCGCGGAGAAAAAGCTTCCGATGGAAACCATCATCATAAGCGGGTATGATAAATTTCAATATGCACAGCAAGCGATAAAGTATCAAGTATCCGAGTATTTGCTAAAGCCTGTTAAGGAACAAGAATTAAGAGAAGCGATGCAGCGTCTATATGCACGACTTGAAGATAATGACAAGTGGCATATGTATCTGTTGAAAGTACAAGCTTTCCTCGAAGGTCTTGCGTCAAAAGATAAGCAGGACGAGCTGTCTCATCAACTGCATAAGCTGCTTGATTCTGTATTCGCTCTTCGCGAAAATTATCCGTCTTATTACATTGCATTATTACGTTTGCTCCATACGAAATGGACAGAAAGACTTGGCGTTGAACCTAAGGAATCAAGTTATTTATTTCACGCGAATGAGTCTCAGAGCGAGGAACATATCCGTTCTCACTACGATGTGCTGCTTAAACGTTCGTTCCAGGCACAGTCAACTGAAAGTTATCAATTGGATAAGAAAGTGATCCGAGAGGTATGCGTTTATCTGGATCAGCATTACCGTAAAAATGTATCTCTTACGGAGATGGCAGAACGAAGCCATATGAGCGTTTCGCACTTTTGCAATGTGTTCAAAAGACAGACAGGTTTGACATTAATTAATTATGTCAATAAAGTTCGAATGGAGAAGGTTAAACAGTTGCTACTGGAACCTGATCTGAAAATTTACGATATTGCCGAGCTTGTCGGATATGCGACTATGTCGTACTTTAACCGGATATTTAAAGAGATGGAAGGCGTTTCGCCTAACGAATATCGAAAGGCCAATGGGATATGAGCTTCAGGGAACGTTTCTCGTGGTATAACTACTCCATTAAATTCAAAATTACTTTTCTTCTGCTTGTCAGCTGTATTCTTTGTACATTCGTTACCGGATATCTCATTAATCATAATTACAGCACAGCCGTACTACGTGATTATCAAGCCACCTCCAATGAAGCAACAAGCCGATTGGGCTATCAACTGGACTATTACCTAGAGCAAGTCGAGCATTCCACTTGGAATATGATTGGAGACTTGAAGATACAGCGCTGGTTGGAGGAAACTGGAGAGGCGAATCGAGAGATTGAGGATGGAGTACTGAATACACTCGAAACATACCGGATATTCAACTCATGGGATATTGCCGGTTTATGGGTGGTTTCAAAAGATGGACGTACTGTGTCAAGTGTAACGGATTTTGAAATTCCGCAAGCCCAATATACGAATACTTCTACTCGAGTTTCCATAGTGCGTCAGAGCGGATATTATCGGAATGAGGTATTCCCTTTAATATCGATATCGATGCCTATTTATAGCATTTATAATGGAAGGTTAATGGGACATTTAGTGCTGAATCTGGAATTTACCGAGTTAAAACGGTTATTTACCGATACGAAGCTCGGACAGTCAGGAAAGTTCTATGTCATCAATAAACATGAGGGAAAGACGGTTTTCCATCCGAATCAAGCGTTTATTGGCATGTTCATTCAGGACACTAATCTGTCGGAATTAGATTTAGGTTTCAAAGGGAATGCTGCAATGCAAACCATCCAACATACCAGTATGCTGATTGGTACTAGGGACATGCCAAGTCAAGATTGGACCATTGTATCCGTTGTCCCGCTGGACGAAATGGCTTCCGGTCTCAAAGCAGCGAAACGGACAACGATTATTATAATGGTCGTTATCTTACTGCTTGTTCTTCTAGTAGTACCTGCTTTAGCTAAACGATTTGTAGCACCTATTGGCAGATTAATGTCGGCGGTTAACCGTATGGAGCATGGTGATTTGAAAGTAAGGACGGAGTTTCACCCCGGACCCGACGAAATTCAAATTCTCAGCATGAAATTTAACCGGATGACAGATCGACTTGTTACGCTTATTGATGAAGTAATGAATTTATCAAAGAAAGAAATGCACCTGCAGAATAGGCAGAATGAAGCTTCCATTCAAGCACTTCAGAACCAAATCAATCCGCATTTTCTATACAATACGCTAGATATTATTAAAAGTATTGCTTATCTTGAGCGGAATCAGCGTGTGGTTGAGATGACTCATAACCTCGCTGATTTTTACCGTTATACGGCGAGTGTTCGTGAAAAGGAAGTGACACTGGCGGAGGAATTAAAGGCTTTGGAGCAGTATCTCACGATTATTCATATCCGTTTCCCTGATGAATTCACAAGTGAAGTACTGGTGAATGAGAAGTACTATGGATGCAGGATGGTTAAGCTTACACTTCAGCCGCTTGTCGAGAATGCAATTAAATATGCAATTGAGCCAAGAGGCGGAGAGGGTGTTATCCGAATCAGCGCGTATAGCGATAAGGAGAAGTTGATTATTGAAGTGATGGATAATGGGCCAGGACTCCCTGAACATCTGCTCCGTACACTGAAAAAACGTTTAGATAGAGTAGTCTCGGATCCTGACAGCTACCGGGGAGAGGGTTCATATGGTCTAGTTAATGTACATTCCCGCCTTCATCTGCAATATGGCGAAGGTTACGGGCTAAGGCTGCATACGTTCGAAGGCAGGGGGACGGTGGTGACAGTAACGATTCCTTTAACACATCATTAAAGCAAGTGTATAAGAAAGCGGTGTGGGATATTATTCCTGCGCCGCTGTTTTTCTAAGTGCATGAACGCTGCCTCTATTTTACGAAAGAGAAGAAAATAGACTCGAAATAAAGAGGATTGAGAATTCAAGCGGAAGCCAACTTTCGATAATATGAAGATGTAGCAAACACAGATAAGGAAAAGGGGAATGAAGATGAAGAGAAAAAAATTAGCTTCTCTGGTGTTAACGGCAATGATTTCATCTGCTGTATTGTCCGCATGTGGTTCAAATAATACGAACAATGCAAGCCATAATGCAAACAACGGGGCACCAACAACTGAAGCAGCTGCAACAGCTTCGCCGGATACAAAGGAACCTGTAGAACTGCGCATTATTAACTGGCGCGTAGAGGACAAAGAATTCTTCGATCAGTTCAACGTCAAGTTTGAGCAAGAGAACCCGAATATTAAAGTCCGATATGACGCAACACCAACTCAAAGCTACCAGCAGCTTAAAAACTCCCGTATTGCCGCCAACGAAGTAGACATTGTAGCCGGTGATTATAAAACAATGAACTCTGCAGATCAGCGTGAGCTGTGGATGGACTTGTCGGGACAAAGCTTCCTTGACAACTTTAAGCAGGATGCACTGCAGAATCTAACTTACGACAGTAAGCAATACGGACTGCCTTGGAACAAGGTCAGCCTCGTTGCTTATTATAATAAGCAAATTTTCAGCGATCTTGGTCTTCAAGAGCCAAAGACATGGACTGAATTTACAGCTTTGCTTGAGAAGATCAAGACAGCAGGTATTGATCCGATCCTCGTAGGCGGCAAAGACGGTTGGCCGATGCAACAAATCGTGCATACGCTGGAACCTTCAGTTGTACGCGGAGCGAATTCGGACTTTTATGGCAAAGACAATTCTAACGTGATGGCATTGACAAGCAAATTCACAGATTCGGAATGGCTGGAAGTATTTACAAAATTCCAGACACTGAGCACATACTTCCAGAAGAACTCGCTTGGCTTGGCATACGGACAGGCACCTGGCCTATTCGCTCAAGGAAAAGCAGCAATGACGATCGACGGTACGTTCAGCTTGACGCAAATCAATGATGCAAAACCAAACTTTGAGGTCGGCACGTTTATCGTTCCTGCAACCGACGACGAGGCAAAGAACAAGATTGGTTATGCAAAAATCGGCGGAGCTTGGTTCATATCGAATAAATCGCCTAATAAGGAAGCTGCGCTGAAATATCTTGAAGCATTCAGCCAAAAAGACAACTATCAGCTTTACATTGATACGGTGAATCAATTCCCCGTTATGGACGGCATTACGATGAAAGATCCGTTGGCAGAGCAAATCAATGATCAACTATCTGCAAAAGATGCGGTTGACCAGTTTACGAATATTCAAAATTCAGGCTCAACGTATTCGCTTGATCTCCTCAACAAGGTTTCAACTGGCGATATGTCTCCTGAAGAAGCAGCGAAGCAATGGCAAAAGGATTACGAAGACAGCAAGGCTAACTGGAAATAAAGAAAATATAGATAAAAGTCAAGCCCCGACATCTAACGGGGCTTGACTAAAAATAGTAAGGAGTGGATAAAAGATGGTCAAGACATACCGCTCGTGGGCACCTTGGATGGCCATACTGCCGGCGTTAATTCTATTTTTCATCTTTAAGATTTATCCAGCACTCGGTACGCTCTTTTTCTCGATGACCGATTTCAACGGCAATATCGATCATTTTAAATGGGTTGGCCTGAAAAATTACAAAAACGCTTTAACAATCAACTTCGATGACTTGATGAATGCAATCAAAGTATCTTTTACGTTTGCCTTCTTTACTACTGTTATTCAGAACATTGTTGGCGTTGCTCTAGCCGTTTTAGTAAATTTGAAAATCCGCGGTAAAAACGTTTATCGTTCCATATTGTTTATGCCGAACGTACTAGGGGTTGTCATTATTGGACTGGTGTGGACACTGATCTTTGACCCTTACTCGGGACCGATGAATCAAATCCTCAGCTTGTTTGGAACTAGCTCCAGTATGCTTGGAGATTCTAAGCTGGCATTGCCGATAGTCATATTCGTTCAAGTATGGACTTCGGTTGGTTATGCAATGATTCTGTACCTTGCTGGTTTACAGGGAATTTCACAGGATATTTATGAGGCGGGAAGCGTGGACGGAGCCGTGGGCTGGAAGTCGTTCCGTTACTTAACTTTACCGTTGCTTCAACCCATTATTGGTATTAACATTCTGCTGAGTATTATTGGCAGCTTGCGTGTGTTTGATTTAATTATGATTCTAACCAATGGCGGCCCCGATGAGGCAACCATGACCCTCGGCATGTTTGTATTCAAAACGATTTTTGATTCCAGCGGTACGCAAGGCTATGCTTCGGCGCTTGGCATCATTCATTTTCTTGTTATTGCCGTTGTCGTTGTCATTGTACAAACCTATATGCGCAGACGGGAGGAGAAGCTCTCATGAAATTAACAGCAAAGCTCCCCTTTACGCTTGTTCACGTCATTTTGATTTTGTTCAGTCTGTGCATGTTGCTTCCGATCCTAATGATCTTAAACATTGCCCTTAAGACGAACACCGAGTTTTTGAATTCTCCCATGTCGATCGCCTCATCTTTACATTTTGATAATTTCGCTGAAGCATGGGAGCAAGGCGACATGATTACGAATTTTAAGAATAGCTTGATCTATACCGCATGCTCCACCATCTTGACCTGCTTGATTGCGGCGATGGCAGCTTATCCGATCTCACGTAAACATATTCGAGGCACAGGCGCACTCTTGGGATTAATCGGCATTACGTTGTTCCTACCCGACGGTATTGTTCCTTTGCTCTTCTTCATGAAATATACGGCTTTGCTTAATACTTACAGTGGTTATATCCTGCTTAGCTCTGGCATTAATATGGCCCTTATGGTGTTTATTCTTGTTGGCTTTGTTAAGAATATTCCGGCTGATCTAGATGAAGCAGCCTCCATTGACGGGTGCGGATATTTCCGGTACATTCTGACCATTATTCTGCCATTACTGAAGCCGGCGATCACGACTGTAGCTATGCTCAAGATCATTAATGTCTGGAATGATTTCATCAATCCTTATCTGTATTTGACTGATAAAGAGAAGAGGCCGCTGACATCAGGCTTATACTTGTTTGTTGGGGAATTCTCGACCGATTGGACCGTTCTTGCAGCGGGTATTGTCATCGTCGTTACACCGCTTCTTCTTGTCTACTTATTTCTGCAGAAATATATTATCAGCGGAGTAAGCAGCGGAGCTTTGAAAGGCTAAATTCAATGAATGACATGAAAGAGAGGTTCATCTATGACACCGCAATTTAAATATTCCTCTAACCCCGCCTTAGTCCCTCAGGCTGGCTGCGATTGGGCAAGTAAAATGGTGCTTAATCCTGCTATTGTTCAAGATCCGGATGGAAGCCGGCTGCATATGCTCTTCCGAGCGACAGGCCCATGGCCTCAGGCGAGAAAAGAGGGCTGTTTTGATCCCTATCCGATCTTCCTGGGATATGCCTATAGTGACGATCTCGGAGAGACATGGACGGCTGACTTCAGCCGGCCTGCCCTTATTCCTGCTTTGAAGCAGGCGCAAGAAGAAATCTATATTACGAATCTTCACGGCGAGCGTGTCCGCAATTACGCGAACGGATGCATAGAAGATCCGCGTATTTTTCCAGTTGATGGTGAACTTTATGTATCTGTTGCATGCCGAATGTTCCCGCCTGGACCTTATTGGATGTTAGATCAGGATCCGCCAATCGAGACACGGTATGACTACATACCGTCCTGGGTGCATGAACAGGATACACCATTCCATGAAGCAGCACGTACGAACAATACAGTAACGGTGCTGTTCAAGCTGGATCTTGATAAACTGAAATCTGGTCAATATGAGGAAGCATTCACTTATGTATGTCCGTTGACGGATGGTAGTCGGAGCGACAATCGCGATGTGTTTCTGTTCCCTCATAAAATGCAAATCGACGGCAAGGAGCAATTCGTCGTTCTTCACCGCCCAATGACCCCAGCGGCGTTTCCAGGCGGAGAAGAAACGGTGACACCATCCATCTACATCGCTGCAGCTGAGCGACTGGAGGATTTGGCAACGGCAGACGCTAAGCATCAATTGATGGCAACGAGTGTATTCGATTGGGAAGCGAACCGAATTGGAGCAAGCTGGCCGCCAATCGCAATTCATACAGATGAGTGGCTCATCTCTTATCACGGCAAGAAGGATGCGGAATTCGGCTATACGCAGTCTTTCATGATTGCCCGTAATGTTCCCGGCGCATTCCCGGAAATCATTCATCGCTGCCCGGACCGTCTCATGTATGCGCAGCAGAATTGGGAGCTTCCTACCGATTATCCGACGCCGTGCTTATTTACAACAGGCGGCATTATCGTTGGCGATCAGCTCATTATGGCTTATGGCGCTGCGGATCAGAAGGTCGGCATTTCCTGGGTTAACTTTGAATCCTTGATCGATCATATCAAATGCTTTGATGCGCAAGGAGGTTTGCTAACTCATGTATAACGTTATTGTCTATGGGGCTACGAGTGCTGGCGTTGCAGCGGCCGTTCAGGCGGCGCGGCTTGGCAGGAAGGTTCTATTAATTGCAAATACGTATCATATCGGGGGAATGACGAGCTCCGGTCTTGGCGCGACAGACATCAATAACCGCAAGGGGATAGGCGGAATCTCACGTGAATTCTACAGGAATGTCTATAAGTATTATCAAGATGAGCTTAGCTGGTCTAGACAAACACCGCATGAATATGACGAGCTCTTGGGCACAAGATTTTGGCTGGGCCGTGACGAGGAGCTTGGCATGCGTTGGATGTTTGAGCCTAAGGTCGCAAGTCAGATTTATGTGAAGATGCTTAAAGATGCAGAAGTAGAGGTTGTCCTGAATGAGCGGCTTGCCTTAGGTTCAGACGATGCTGTTGTGAAGAGGGGAGGAAGAATCGTCAGCATTATGATGGAGAGCGGCAAGAAGTATGAAGCTGATCTGTTCATCGATTCCGGTTATGAAGGCGATCTAATGGCAATGGCAGGAATCTCGTATACAACCGGCAGGGAGTCCAACTCGCAGTACGGTGAGTTGACGAATGGCATTCTCGATAATAGACCGCTTGAAGGCGGAGGGGTAAGTCCGTACGTAGTGAAAGAAGATCCAGAGAGCGGACTGCTTCCGTATGTGCTTTCTGAATGCCCGGGTCCAAATGGCGTTTCGGATAGCCGTGTACAAGCCTATTGCTACCGGTTCACTTTAAGCTCGGATCCAGAGAACCAGCTGCCGATTGACAAGCCGGAAAATTACGATCCGAAGATTCATGAACTGCTTGCACGTCGTTTCGAAGTAAATCCGAAATTGACGCTTGATGATATTTTGACGCTTACGCCAATTCCTAACCGAAAGACAGATACGAATCATGTTGATTTTGTTGGAGCCAATTACGATTATGCGGATGGGGATTACGCGACGCGGGAGCGGATCGAAGCGCAGCATCGTGCTTTCACCCTTGGAACATTATGGTTCCTTGCAAATGATGAACGGATACCTGTTGGAGTACGTGAAGATATGAGAAAATGGGGGCTCGCTGCCGATGAATTCCTTGGGAAGGACGGCTTCCCGGAACAAATCTATATTCGGGAAGGACGCCGGATGGTCAGTGATTATGTGATGACCGAGATGTCGGTGAAGAAGCGTACTGCTCCAGAATCGGTAGGGCTCGGCACGTATTATTTCGATTCTCACTATGTATCACATTATGCAAAGGATGGTCAAGTTCATCTCGAAGGTACGTTCTGGGAGGATGACGAGTTGCTCTATCCGATCAGCTATCAATCCATTCGTCCGAAGCGAGAAGAGTGCTCGAACCTGTTATTGCCGGTTACCCTATCGTCTTCTCATGCTGCGTATGGGTCAATCCGTATGGAACCGGTCTATATGGTCCTTGGTCAATCAGCTGCTATAGCGGCATCGCTTTGTCTGGATCTTGGCGTATCGGTTCAGGATCTGCCTTACGAGGTGCTTCGGGAGAAGCTGCTTGAAGCAGGGCAAATTCTTGACGCGGGGCCATTGCTGTAGATCTATTGCATAAAAGGGGCTGTCTCAAAAGCAGGTTCATTCGCTTGATGAGACAGCTCACTTCATGAATGAATTGGCGAAAATTAAGAAATGGCGGTGCTAGGGTCCTATCCCTGCACCGCTATTTCTGGATTTGGTTCCATTGCTGCCTTCTTGAGTAAATTATGGGCGAACGAAAACCAACCGACCTTAAGGCTGAACTTTGGCATACCTCGAAGCAGGAATCGCTGTAATCCCCCGGTTGTTCTTCAGTTGCCTAAACATGCTCTACGGTTCAATCATCCTATGAAGAATAATAAGTCATCCGTCTTTGAATGATTTATCAACATTGGATTTAAGCTTTAATGCAACGGTATTGATAATAAACAGTAAAGGAATATAAGCAAAGATGAAATAAAATCCGATCTCATTTATGTACTTTTCTAATACATCGATCTGTATTCGCTCGTTAACCGTTAGCGCGGCAATGAATAGGGCTGCCAGTATAAAAGGCAAAGATAGTCGAGGCTGAAGCGCAGCGACTCTTTTCATCATTCTCGTACAGCACCAAATAGGGATACAAACCGTCGGGATGATAACCAAAAGCCACATGAAAATATAAAAATATTCGAACCTGGCAACGAAGGATAACTCTATGATTTTCGACATTGCCAAAGTTGGCCATAGCGTATGCTTCAGCAGTCCCTGACTAAAATACATAAGGGTTACAATGATCATTGCCGTATATTTCAATGTAGTGAAGAGCAGGGCGAAATGCGCCCATTTTACGTTTTTTTCGGGAGATTTTAAGAAAGGAAAGTAAATAAGCAAAGCTTCAAGTCCGAAAAAAATGAAACTGGAAGATTTTGCACCTTTAAGCAGATCAAGAAAGGAATGATTGAGAACTGGCAATAATTGATGAATATTGCCTTGCCGAATCGGGAAGTAAAGCAGAAAGAGCAGTGGGATTAGAGCCATGTAAAAAAAGCTGAATCCGGCTACAACCCTAAACCCGCCGGATACGACATAATAGATCATGCAAATCAAGAGACCTGCCATCGCCCATGTTCTAACGGTTGGAAATACCCACACTTGAATGATTTCAATGTAAGCTCGGAAATAGAATAGAGCCATTATGAAATAGTATCCGACTAACAATAGAGAAATGGCATTGCCCATGAGTTTGCCGAAAATCAATCGATGTAAGTCAATGACGTCTTTAGCAGGATTGCCGAGCATCTTATAAATCATCCAGATGATGAGATGCAGGCTTAAACCGACGAGAATAATCGATATCCAAGAATCTTGGCCGGCATCCCGAAGGACATGGCTCTGAAAATTCAAAATACCAGCGGCAGCTTGGGGAGCGCCGATTAAGAAAAATACAAAGTAACCGGATATCGTGTAATTTTCCTTTACCTGATTTTGCATTAATGCCCAACCCCTGAGTGTAAAATAATAAGCTTCGTTTTTACTTCGAAATCAAGATTAGGATAGATTTCTTTATAAAACTTGTTCTCGCTAAACGATCTCTGCTTCCACCTATATCGCTCACCGAAGCCGATAGGGTCGGCGTTGTTTTTTTGTAATCGGATGAGCATCGTTTTGATTCCTAATGATAGTTTATCTTCGATTTGTTTCCTTACTGCCTGCAATTCATCTTTTTTCTGAATGTTGATTTTTTTCGGAATTTCCCTGAGCGCTATGTATAATTTAAGGGATATCGTTGTTTTTCCGGTTTGCGCGATGGCGATATCGGTTTTTCCGCGCAGAATGAAAAAAGAATACATGTCTTTTGGACCGGTCATGAAATCATATGTGCCTGTCAGAGCCTTGTCCTTCAGAAACTTCAAATATAATCCTTCTTCGCCCGTTAACCAAAGTTTTATTTCGTCTCCTTTAAAGACGACGACACCATCCATTTGCAATAAGCCTTGATCTTTATTGATAACGGGCAAATAAACATCTTGGCCTTCCCCGTAATACTGATTTACGAATGAATGATAATTTGTCATCGGCGTATTCCCGTGGTTCATGTTCTGTTCGATAAGCTCCGACAAGAAAAAAGGCGGTTTTTTTGAGGTTTCGGATATGATGGAGCCTGCATGTTGTTGGGTGACCACAATAGTAGCATTGCTGCTTTTGATGAATTCTCGATTGATGATATCGGCAAGTTCGGAGATGGAGTTCCGTGCGAATTTTTCGCTAATGACCAATGTACGCATTTGTCCCAATTCGACAGGTTGAGAAGACTTTGTCGTTAGTGCAGTGAAAATCCCGTACATAATTTTCGATTCCGCTGTGATCGGGATTTCGGCTTGTTGCTGGGAAGCTTTTATATATGTAGGATAAGAAGCGGTCATTTTCATCGTCTCACCTTCGAGGTCTACGCCCATGCTTTGGATGATATTAATCCGGTCAACTGTCCTCGCTTGCGCGCAACCGGATAATAGGCAACAGCAGAATAGAGCTAGGATTTGTCCTTTCATGATTACATCCTCCAATCTGCACCACATTATTCATTATTATAGTCGTCGCCAATATCCTTGTTTTTTTGCACGGTAAATCTTTTTTTCGAGAGCGGACGCGTAAATGACAATCGGTGAGATAGAAAGGTAAAGGATGAGCGGATAAAGCTATCATTGAAGCTTTTGTGGCGGAAAGGGAACAGGGGCACAATATAAGGAGAGCCCAACGATTTCAAACGCAATAAATGTCCCAGAATGAGCATTAAACCAATCATTATGCCTAACCCGCCCCACAAGGATGCCAAGACAATCAATGGAAAACGCAAAAACCGTATCGTATTGGACATTTTAAAGATAGGCGTAGTAAAGGAAGCCAATGCCGAAAGCGAAACGATGATGAGCAATATATTACTGGTTAACGCGGCTTGCACCGCTGCTTGCCCAAGGATGATTCCTCCAACGATGCCGAGCGTTTGACTGACCTTTGTAGGCAGCCTGGAACCGGCTTCGCGCAGCAACTCGATGGTGATTTCCAAGAAAAGGACTTCAAGCAAAGGAGGGAAGGGGACGTTGGATCTTGATTCGATAATCGGTCCTAATAGATCCCTGGGAATGACAGTGTAATGAAAGGTAAGAATCGCAACGTAAAAAGAGGTAGCCAAAATGGAAAACGCGATTCCAAAATAACGGATGAGACGGAAGAACGATCCCATAATCCAAGGCAAATAATAATCTTCGGGCGAAATAATAAAGCTAAATAAGTTAACGGGTGCCGTAATAACAATAGGAGAGCCGTCGCATAGAAGGGCTACTTCCCCGTTCAGCATAGAATACATGACTCTATCCAGCCGTTCGCTTGACATAAATAACGGAAAAGGAGAATTCGAGTTGTCGGTAATCAGTTGTTCCAGAAGAGAAGTTTCAAACAGCACATCGAATTCTAGGTCCAAGAGCCTCTGCCTTGCCGTATTTACATGTTGCGGATTAGTAATATCCTCCAAATAAGCGATTACGATCCTCGTTTTTGAAAGTGATCCTATAATGTGCTGCTCAAATATAAGTTTCTCGGTGACAAGCCCTCTTCGCAGCAAACTCAGGTTGATATCGATATTTTCGACAAAACCGACCTTCGGACCGATTACGCTGTATTCATTTTCGGTATCATTATAACCACGATGCCCCAGTTTTAAATCCGCGATGTCTACTAGAAGTCCTTCATCCAAAGAGGGATCCATTTGAATGAAAATTGAACCGTGAGCCAAACTTTGCACGATTTCTTCCACGTTTGATAGAACTTTAATTCCTTCAATCGGAATCAAGGCTTTCAAATCATGCACATTTTCGATTTCACCATTCGATAGTTGAAAAAAAGAGAGTAAATCATGGTGAAATTGTTCATGGCTTATAAGCGTTTTATAGTATGAAAAATGAAGGCGTATATCTTTTATATCGATGGTTGTTTGTAAAAAATCATTTGATTTTGAGATCTCTTTTAATGCCTTATGTACATGTGAGAGCATGCGAAAACCACCAGTCTAAAAGAAATAATTCGTCTTATTATGAACTGTTGATTTAGAAGTTATTCCCTGGATGGAATCAGAACATGGTGCAATAGTCTAAAAAGCAATATTTGATCGAATTTGATCATTTGTGTTAAAATGAGTGAAAAAAAGAGGTGAACGAATGCTGCCATTACAACGAAAACAAGCTATATTGATATATCTATCCGAACGAGGCGCCGCTACGATGAAAGAGCTCAGCGACCATTTTGGCGTATCGGGCATGACCATTCGTCGAGACTTGAACGCTCTGG
Source organism: Paenibacillus endophyticus (assembly GCF_014192395.1). Classification (GTDB taxonomy): domain Bacteria; phylum Bacillota; class Bacilli; order Paenibacillales; family Paenibacillaceae; genus Pristimantibacillus; species Pristimantibacillus endophyticus. The sequence goes on from NZ_JACHXW010000001.1 coordinate 657,485, forward strand.
AGCAAGAGAATCATGTGCAGCGTTCCCATGGAGGCGTTATCTACCAAGACTCCAAGCTGGCTCAAGAACCGGATCTGGCTTCCAAGCAAGCAAATAACCAAGATATTAAAGAGCGATTGGCCGCTTTCGCGGCCGAGCATTTCATTCATGAAGAGGATGTTCTTATTCTGGAGAACGGAACGACGGTATCCCGGATTGCGGATCTGCTGGATTCCTTCGGGCAGTTGACCGTGCTAACCAATGGGCTGGAAACGTTAAGTCGGTTTCGCCCGCATGTCTCGGAGAGACATGCGATCATTTGCTGCGGCGGGTTGCTGAGGGAAGTGTCGGGTACATTTGTCGGGCCGGTAGCGGAGCAATTTTTTGCCGCTTATCATGCGAATACGTTGTTTCTATCCGCACTGGGCTATTCGCCTGAGTATGGGTTTACGGATCCAAACCTGCTCGATACGCAAGTGAAGAAGGCGATGATTAGCTCCGCCAAGAAGGTGGTTATGCTCTTGGATTCATCCAAAGTTGGCAACCGATACTTCTCAACAGTAGCGCAGCTGTCCGATATCGATGTGTTCGTGACGGATAGCGGAATGCGGGAAGAAGACAGACGGCTCATTGAAGCAAGCGGCGTTGAGCTTCATATTGTTTAAAAAATTCAATTTGTTCCTCTACCATATGTTCATTTGTGTTAGTTTGTGATATATTATGATAAATTAACATAAGGGAGCTGTGAATTTGACATGGAATTAGCTTACAACAGAGAACCTTCCACCTCTATTCGAAACTGGGAACATGAAGCTTGGACTGGATATAAGGCAATTGGATCAACCATATTGGATAAAGCGAGTATCAGCAAGAAAACGGTTGTCGTTATCGAATGTTATCCCGGCGTCAGGCAAGAGGAAGTTATAACTGGGATTTCTTCCTTCTTGAACCCGGCTGCGATCTTTCGAGCCGAAGAAGCGGCAATCGACCCTATAGAAGTTGATCGCTTAGTAGACGGATTTCTGACTGACGATCGTGTATTCGGATTTATGACCTCCTTTCAAATCAATGAATTTTATGATCAAGCTAAAATCGTTTCCCTCCAAAGTCAGATTGAAGCGATATCCGGCGGTATTATCGTTGTCATCGGATTCGGCGCTTCACTTATTGCGGCAGGCGACGTTCTTGTCTATGCAGACATGGCGCGTTGGGAAATCCAGCTTCGTCTTCGTTCCAAGGAAATCGAAAATTGGAGAACCAGCCACCCGGAAGAGGATATGCTCCGCCGATACAAACGCGGCTTCTTCTTCGAATGGCGGATGGCTGACAATTTGAAGAAAACACTGCTAGGCAGTATAGATTACTACTTGGATACGAATGCGAAAGACGATCCTAAGATGGTATCGAAGAGCGCATTGTTCGCAGGACTTGAACAAACGGTGAATCGTCCGTTCCGTCTCGTTCCTTATTTTGATCCCGGCGTATGGGGAGGCACATGGCTTGAAGCGAATATCGGTTTGCCTAAACGAGAGCATCCTTATGCGTGGGGCTTCGACGGAGTGCCGGAGGAGAACAGCCTCTATTTCCAATACGGACCGGTCAGGATTGAGCTTCCCGCTATCAATCTCGTGTTCTTTGAATCGATTAAGCTGCTGGGAGAGAAAGTATTCGAGAGCTTCGGTGCCGAATTCCCGATTCGCTTCGACTTTCTGGACACCATTGGCGGGCAAAGCTTGAGCTTGCAGGTCCACCCGACAAATGAATATATCAAGGAACATTTCGGGATGCCGTACACGCAGGATGAAAGTTATTACATTCTCGAGGCGACGCCAGGCGCAGAGGTGTATCTTGGTCTGAAGGAAGGCATCGATTCGGCAGCCATGATCGCTGATCTGAACAAGGCGCAGGAAGACGGATACAGCTTCCCGGCGAATGATTACATTAATGTGTATCCAGCCGTCAAGCATGATCATTTTTTGATTCCGGCAGGAACCATCCACTGTTCTGGAGCGGGCTGCATGGTGCTGGAGATCAGCGCGACCCCGTATATTTTCACCTTCAAGCTGTGGGATTGGGAACGCCTCGGGCTTGACGGCAAGCCTCGGCCCGTTCATGTAGAGCATGGGAGCAAGGTCATTCAATGGGACCGGGATACCAAATGGACAACGTCGGAATGCGTCGGCAGGGTAGAACGCATTGCGGAAGGACAGGGTTGGATCGAAGAGAGAACCGGTCTTCATGCGCTTGAGTTCATCGAGACGCGCCGGCATTGGTTCTCGGTTCCGGTTAGTCACGAGTCAAACGGAAGCGTTCATATGCTGAATTTGGTCGAAGGCGAAGAAGCGACAATCGAAAGCCCGGATGGCGCCTTCGAGCCCTTCATCATACATTATGCGGAAACCTTCATTATTCCGGCTCATGTCGCTGCTTACTCGATTCGGCCAAGTGGTCCGAGCGTAGGGAAAACCATTGGCACCATTAAAGCATACGTCCGAGTATAGAGGGGGTATTATATGAATTCTTCCATCATTCTTGCCTTTGACGTCGGGGGCACGCAAATTAAAGCAGCAGCGCTCATCAATGGCTCCATTATTAGTCCATCCGTCGCGCAATATGACGCTCATTCGGACCAAGGCGCAAGCGAGATCATTGCCCGCTTCGTAGCGATCGCTTCGGATGTGCTGTTAAGAGCAGGTTCAGCCGATAAGCCGATTGGAGGAATTGGAATGGCATTCCCCGGTCCTTTCGAATACGAGAATGGAATTAGCCGCATCCAAGGCTTGGCGAAATACGAATCCCTGTATGGTCTTCCTTTCGGCAATCTGCTTGAGGAAGCCATTCGGGAGGAAGCCTCCTTGAAGTATAGGCTGGATCCGGATTTTCGAATCCGCTTTGAGAACGACGCTGCGTTGTTCGGGCTCGGTGAGGCCGGATTCGGGACTGCGCTTGGAGCCAAACGAACGGTATTCCTCACAGTCGGGACAGGGCTTGGCTCTTGTTTTCTTGAGAATGGGCAGCTTGTGAAGGAACGATTTGACGTGCCTGACAATGGCTGGCTGTACACAATTCCCTATAAGAGTGGCATCGCGGATGATTATGCTTCCAGAAGAGGTGTGCTTGAACTCGCGTCAGAGCTCGGGATGGATGGGAAAGGTATGGATGTTCATGAGTTCGCCGCGTTAGCAAACGAGGGAGATCCGGCATCTATCCAGCTTTTTGCTGCCTTCGGCGAGCGAATGGCTGTTATTCTGGAGCAGCCCCTGCATGCCTATCAGCCGGACTTAATCGTATTTGGGGGTCAGATTTCCAAGAGCGGCCATTTGTTTGTGCCGGCTTTTCAAAATAAACTGGCGGCCTTGGGTATATTTGTCCGGGTTGCGATCAGCCAGGATACGCTTGAGAGCACGTTCAAAGGCATATACGAATTCGTCAAATAAATGCATCAGCATGTTTACGCTTGCATGTGCAAGGACAAGCAGCCCAGAAGCTTATTCGGGATAATTAACCGGGTAAGCTTTTTACATTAGGAAAATCAAGATAAATGCCATGCGGGCCTATAGCGGAGCGAGCGGTCAGCAGGCAGCGCAAGGACAGAAAAAAGTGATATGTTTCGAAAAAATGTAATATATCCTTCGTTTTCGCGTCCTGTCTATAATGGTCATACACTCAGAGTTAAGCAGTGCAACCAAGGAGGAAACGAACCTATGAACAATTTTAAAAAGAATTGGAAAATTCATGTGATTCATCATTCGCATACGGATATCGGCTATACAGAAAGGCAAGAAAAAATCGAGCAGTATCAGGTGGATTTCATTCGGCAAGCCATCGAAATTTGCCGTGCTTCCCATACGGAGGAACGTAGTGAATGGAAAGGTTTTAAATGGACTTGCGAAACCTTCTGGGCCGTCGAGAAGTTTTTGACAGAAGCGACGGAAGAAGAACAGAAAGCGTTCGTGGATGCACTTAAGCGGGGAGATATCGAATTATCGGGCACGTACTTGAATATGACCGAATTGATCAATTTCGAGCTGTTGAGCAATATGCTGGCAAGAGCAGGGAAGTTTGCGAGTCCGCTAGGCCTTCAAGTAAGGTCAGCTATGACGGCTGATATTAACGGATACAGCTGGGGATATGCGCAGGCATTGGCAGACGCGGGAATCGAGAATTTGCTTTCCTGCATTCACACACACCATGGCATGTTCGCGATCGGCCGCAAGCAGTATCCGTTCTACTGGGAAACTCCAAAAGGCGAGAAAATATTAGTTTGGAGCGGCGAGCATTATATGATGGGCAATGATCTGGGTATTAATCCGGACGGCACGCTCTCCTACACCATTCGGGATGAGAATCCGGTATGGGGCATTGCTGAGGATCACTGGACGCATGCGGAAACCCGCATTTCTCGATACCTGGAGCAGCTTGAGAAAGAAAATTATCCGTATGACTTTATTTTGGTAAACGTGATGGGTCTTCTTCGGGATAACTCAGCTCCAAATGGCAGAATTATGAGCTTCATTCAGGAATGGAATGAGAAGCATGGGGATCGCGTGGAAATCCAAATGACGACGTTGAATCGTTTCTTCGATCTTGTGAAAGAGCAGGATGCAGACATTCCCGTGTACAGAGGCGATTGGCCAGACTGGTGGTCCGACGGGGTTGCTTCCACGGCTATGCATACGCAAATCTTCAGAAACGCGCAACGTACGCTCGATGTGGTCAAACGATTGGATCCGGAAGCGAGCTATGTGAAACCGGAGCGAATGGCAGAAGCTGAGCAGCAATTGATCATGTACGCGGAGCATACCTGGGGCTATCACTCCTCGATATCGGAGCCTTGGCATATGATGGTGCAGGAGCTCGCTGTAAGAAAGGAAGCTTATGCCGCAAACGCAAGCAGACTGGTATACGTTTCTTTGGACGATGTGCTGGAGGGACGAGGCGATGTGCTGCTGCGAGCAAACAGGGCATTCACCTATAAAGTGGTCAATTCCTTCGATTACCCTGTAGAAGATCTGGCATTCTTCTATCTTGAGGAGCAATGGGAAGCTGATTATTATAGAAAAGGCTTCGAGGTAGTCGACGAGCAAACGGGACAAGTGATTGCTCACCAGCAGGAGAAGGTAAGCAGAGGATATCAAATTGCCATAATGGTTAAGCTTAGCGCAAAGGAAGAAAAAAGATTTTATATCCGCGACGCTGCGCAGGCCTCCTCGATTACGACCAGCAGCACCCGCTTACGCGGAGCAGATCGCATCCATGATATCAAAGATTTGTTGCCTCCTGTACAGGAAGATATGCCTCGTATGCATATTACAGAGAACAGCATTGAATCTCGTTTCGTGCGGATTGTTTGGAAAGCGGGGGAAGGTATCGTTTCATGGATCGAGAAAGAAACAGGTAAGGAACTCATCGATCAGGAGCAGTCTTGCGGAGCATTCACCCCGGTCTATGAAGTGACTCACGGTGATCATGGCGATCAGATGAACGTGAGAAGAATCATGGGAAGAAATCGAAAAGGAATGAACGTTCAGCGTTCTGCCGGCGTCCTTACGGGTGTGAAGACCATAACGGACGGACCGATTTACAGCATTATCGAATTGAAATACCAGGTGCAGGGAATGAGCCATTATTCGTTATTCCTCAAAGTGTATTTGGCGCAGCCGAGAGTTGATGTTTCCGTCCGCATCCACAAAGACAGTGTCTGGGACCCCGAGAACGTATACATTTCTCTGCCTTTCGTCAAAGAAGAGAACGGAGAGCTGTGGCTTGAAAAAGCTGGGGCGCTCGTGAGACCGGGCATCGATCAAATACCGGGTACCGGTATGGACTTCTATTGTATTCAAGAGGGACTTGCTCTTGTATCGGCACAAGGAGGACTTTCAATTGCAGCGCCGGATACGCCGCTAATGCAAACCGGTTCCTTGGAATATGGGCCAAGACTCGTTCAAGGCCAGCAACAAGAGGATGCGAAGAAGACGCTGTACGCATGGGTTTTGACGAACTATTGGGAGACGAACTTCAAGGCAACATTAGGCGGCTTCTACGAGTTCCGTTATATGCTGCAATGGGGTAGCGACGTGAATACAGCGGAGAAGGCGATCCAGCTGTGCCACAGTGTAAATGCAGGAACGGTAGCGTTTCGAACAAAATAAATCGATAAACCAAAAAAGGGCTGCATCTTATTAAAGATGCCCTTTTTTTGCTCTTATCCAGGAGGAAAAGCAACGGTGTACCGAATTCTGATTGTTGATGACGAGCGGATCGAAAGACAAGGTATCCTGCAGTTAATAAAGACCCATAAGCTGGATCTCGAGACAATACTAGCCGAGAACGGCGAGGTTGCGCTGGAAATCATTAAAAATCAACCGATTGATATTCTGATTACGGATATCAAAATGCCTTTTATGGATGGGCTGGAGCTGGCGGAGCATGTAAGCAAGCTGAATCCGAATATTGAAATCATTATTTATAGCGCTTTTAACGAGTTCGAATATGCAAGAAGAGCGCTGCGCACGAATATTTCCAATTATTTGCTCAAACCGATTCAAGTTACAGAATTTCTCGCCGTTTTGAAGCAAACGATTGAAACCTGCGACGAGCTAGCAGCGCAAAACATGCGCACGGATCAATTGCTGGAAGGGTATAATCGGGGACTGCTTTACGAAAAGGAAAAAATGCTGCTGGATGCCTTGAACGGCAAGCCGAATGCCGTGAATTCACGTACACTTGACCGATCATTTGATCAATCTGACCACACATGGATCCATTTGATTATTGCCGATTGCGGCAGGAAGTTTTTTGATATTCACCATGATTCCTTTACGGCGCTGTTAAAAGAGACGATCAGCTATGAATTCGATTACGTGAACATGGATGAGAATCAAAGCGTTTTATTCATCAACCATCACCAGCCTATCGACAAAGAAACACTAAGAGAGCTTGGAGAATCGATCATACAGAAGACCAGGGAGGCCATGAGTGAGAATCTGGGCCTTGTCGTGGGGAAAGCGGTTGACAGGCTGGATCAGGTCCATGATTTGTACACTGAAATGGAGCGGATGCTCGAATTTAGATTTTTTATGGAGGATCAAGCGATCCTGTTCTCCGACGAGCAATTTGCCCAAGCCAATTTCAATGACATCGAGCTGAATCAAATACTGGAGAAGGTTTACCAGTGTCTGGAGTACAACGATATTGAAGTGGCAAAATACAGCTTGGAGCTGCTCTTCTCTTACCTTAAGACGAAAGGTCAATTTTCCTCGCTATACACCAAATTTATATGCTCGGAAATCATGAAGAAAGCAGTAACCAGGGATAACAAACTTGAATTTACCGAGATGAATGTATATTTGGATAGTATTTATAGAACGGTTTCTTTGCATGATTTGAAAGATTTTATGTTTGCGATTTTCGATAAAATTGAAATAAGCACGGAAATGAAGGCGAAAGATGATTCCAACCTTAAGCTAATTCGGACGATAAGGGAATTGATTGAAAAGGAATACGGTGAAGATCTCTCGTTGGAAGGCATTGCAGAGCGGGTGTATTTGACGCCAAGCTATTTGAGCTATCTGTTCAAGAAGGAAACGGGCCAAAGCCTGATTCGGTACATCACGCAAGTCAGGATGGAGAAGGCGGCTTTGCTGCTGACCGAATCGAATATGAAAATCGTCGATATGTATACGTTGCTGGGCTATAGAAGCTCTACTTATTTTATTCAAACCTTTCGGAACTACTATGGGGTCACTCCAGCCAAATTTCGGGAATCATCTTCGTAAAAAATCGATCTATATCACAAATATGTGAGATATCAGTCACCTAGGGGCTGTTGCTATGATAGAGGAGCAAGATAGAACGAATTAATGGAGGATGGTCATGAAGACAAAGAGAATACTTGCTTTACTTTGTGCGGTTACCGTATTTGGGTTAACGGCATGCAGCAGCGGCGGCGATAACGGCAATGCTTCAAATTCTACAAACGCAGGAAACAAAACGCCGCAGCAGACAGAAACAAATACAGAGCCGGAAGCAGACAAACCTTTCGGGAAATACAATGAAACCGTTACCATCACGCTTGGAAGACAAGGTGTTTCCGGCAATAACTTGCCATCAGGCGATACGCTGGAAAGCAATCAATTTCTGAAATACGTTGAAGACCGGTTAAACGTAAAGGTCAAGTATGATTTCTCGGTGGAAGATCTGGATGCTTATAATCAAAAAGTGACATTGGCTATCGCCAGCAACAATACGCCGGATGTCATGGTTGTTGACGAGCAGCAATTCAAGCGTATGGCGCAAGCGAAGATGCTGGCTGACCTCACAGATGTGTACGATCAATATGCCTCGCCATTAATTAAGGAATATTACAGTTCTTATACTGACGATAGAGTGCTTAATACGGGAAGAATTGACGGCAAGCTTCTAGCTCTGCCGAATACGAATATCGATGGCAGCTACCAGCTGCTCTGGATTCGTAAAGATTGGCTGGATAAGCTGAAGCTTACGCCACCGAAATCGATGGAAGAAGTAACCGCCATTGTGAAAGCTTTTAAGGAGCAAGATCCAGATGGCAACAATAAGGCAGATACAGTGGGCTTGCTTGGAGAAAAATCAGTCGTTACCGACGGCGGATTCTTTACCTTCGATCCTGTATTCAACGTAAATCATTCCTATCCGAAGAACTGGTTCAAGGACAGCAGCGGCAACATCGTCTACGGCTCCACTACCCCGGAGACCAAAGAAGCGCTTAAAGTTCTGCGCGATCTGTATGCGGCAGACCTTATCGACAAAGAGTTTCTCACCCGTAAGTGGGAAGACAACGCAGGTCTCGTATCCAGCGGCAGAGCGGGCATTCTATTCGCGCCATGGTTCGCGGGCTGGGCATTATCCGATGCGGTGAAGACGAATCCGAACGCGGATTGGATTCCGCTGGCCGTGCCTCTGGATGGAGAGGGAAATCGCAACATCGTACCATCGGTTCCATCGGGCATGTTCCTGGTGGTGAACAAAAAAGCCGAAAATCCGGAAGCGGTTATCAAAATGCTGAACGTGGAATACGAAGGCATCCGTCTTATCGATCCGGCTTCGCAAGAGCTTTATAAAGATCTAGGCGTAGGCTGGCAGAATTACCCGCTGAACCTGCAGCTTGATTACCAGGATTCGCTTGCCCGGGACATTCCGGTTTTTGACCAGGCGATTAAAGACAATACTTCTGCTGGATTGCCTGCCCGTATTATTCCACGGGTAAATTCCGTACTGAAAAACAATAAAGACCCGAAAAAGGATCTTCCCGCATACGCGGATTCGCTTGCTTTCTATACGGGTGCTGCTGTGACGGGCGCCAAAGAAATCAAAAAAATCGATCCGATCTTTTATGGTAAAACGGCTACTATGCTTAAAAAAGGCGCAAACCTGGAAAAACTCGAGAATGAAACTTTCTTAAAAATCATTACGGGAACTGCACCAATGGATGAATTCGATAAATTCGTTTCCACGTGGAAAAATATTGGCGGCGACGAAATAACCAAAGAAATTGCAGACGCTGTCGCAGGCAAATAATGCCGTAATCACAATCGTTGAGTGAGGGGCAGCTTGCTAAGCAAGAATGCCCCTCTTACTAATACCATGATTAGGTGGAGATGCTATGAGAAGTCGATCTTTTGTATGGAATTACCATGTCATGCTGCTGCCGGGAATTTTATTGCTGATTGCATTCAGCGTTATTCCAATGTTTGGAATCGCTATCGCTTTTCAAGATTTTCAGCCTACTCTTGGAATCTTTCATTCGGAATGGGTAGGATGGGATAATTTTTCGTATATGTTCAGCTTGCCTGACAGTAAGCTCATTTTTGTGAATACGCTGACGATCGCGTTGATGAAAATAGCCGCAGGCCTTATCGTTCCTTTTGTATTTGCGTTGCTGCTTCATGAGGTTTATCACGTAAAATTCAAACGGACGATTCAGACGATCGTCTATTTGCCCCATTTCATGTCATGGGTTATTCTATCGGGTGTTCTTGTCAATCTATTAAGCCTGGACGGATTAATTAATCAGATGATTAAATGGTTCGGTGGCGACCCTATCATGTTCTTGCAAAGCAACAGCTGGTTTCGCGCCATTATCGTCTCCAGTGACGTGTGGAAGGAATTTGGATTCAGTACGATCATATACATCGCGGCACTTACATCGATTAACACGAACCTTTATGAAGCGGCAGCCATCGATGGCGCTACCCGGTTTCAAAGACTTCGCCATATTACGGTCCCTAGTTTGATGACAACGATTATTCTTCTGGCTACGCTGGCCTTAGGTAATGTGCTTAATGCGGGTTTTGAGCAAATTCTCAATCTATACAATCCTATCGTTTATCAAACTGGCGATATTATTGATACTTATGTTTACCGTGCCGGCTTGCTCGAAATTCAATATGGGCTGGCAACAGCAGTCGGACTGCTCAAGTCTTTGGTTAGTTTTTTGCTGATTACGATTTCGTACGTCCTTGCAGCCCGATTTGCCAACTATCGTATTTTCTGACAGGAGTGATGATCTATGGTTAAAGGAAATAGTCGTGCCGTTGATATGATGATCTATGTATTCCTGGCTTTTATTGCCTTTCTTTCAATGGCTCCGGTCCTGAATACCCTTGCTATCTCCTTCAGCGGAAAAATAGCGGCGATGTCTGGCGAGGTATATTTTTGGCCGGTGGATTTTAATTTGAATGCTTATAAATCCGTCATTAGCGATCGAGGCTTTTTCGTTTCATTCGGCGTTTCGATCAAGAGAGTACTGCTTGGAGGAGCAATCAATTTTGTCATTACGATATTGATGGCTTATCCTTTATCCAAAAGCGGGAAGTTTTTCCCTGGACGCAATATTTATATGTGGTTTATCGTCTTCTGCATGCTATTCAGCGGCGGCTTGATTCCGTGGTACATGACAATCTATACGTTCGGAATGCTCGATACGATATGGGCACTCGTGCTGCCGACTGCCGTTCCCGTGTTCAACGTCATTCTGCTGATGAATTTCTTCAAAGGAATCCCTAAGGAGCTCGAGGATGCGGCCAATATCGACGGTGCCGGTCCTTGGAAGACGCTAATTCTCATCTTCGTTCCCGTTTCTACACCTGCGCTTGCTACGGTTACTTTGTTTTCCATCGTAGGGCATTGGAACTCCTTCTTCGATGGTATGATTCTCATGCAGCATAAAGAAAATTGGCCTTTGCAAACTTACATTCAACAATTGATCATCAGCGTCAATTCGATCATGAATACGACAGATCCCGAAGAAATCAAGCGCTTGTCGAATATGTCAAGTCAACTGCTCAATGCAGCTAAGGTCATGGTGTCCATGGTTCCGATCATGCTCATTTATCCGTTCTTGCAGAAATATTTCGTCAGCGGAATCGTACTTGGCGCTGTCAAAGAATAACACCTGCTTCTAGCTTCCTGTCCATATAGATCAGTCTTGCTATAATAAGTCTATATGGAAGGAAAGAAGGCGGACCTACAATGAAAATAAACTTTAAAAATAAATGGAAAATAAAGCATAAGCTGTTTATATCCTATATAGCCGTTATTATGATACCGCTTATGATTTTGGGCATTTATTCCTATCAGCAATCCAAACAGCTCCAGGTTCAACAATCGAACATCGTTCTTCAAGACAGCTTGAAGAAGATGGAGGACAGTCTTACCTATAAACTGCAGCGGTTTAACGCGGCGATTGAATTGATCAGCTACAACCCGAATTTCTCCCATATTTTCAATGAGGAATATAAGAGTTATTATGACATGTATATCGATTTGCAAGATACTGTGGATCCTTTGCTTAATACGGCGCTTTTCTTGAATAGCGATATTGCGCGGATTACGATTTATACGGAGAATAACCTAACGGAACGAATGAATTCGATCATGCCGATTTCGAAGGTAGAACATGAATTTTGGTACAAAGAATCGTTGAACTCGGCGGATACGCATTGGTATGCGGAAGAAGGGAAAATTTTCGGCGTTAGGCGAATATTCGGGGATATTAATTACGATAAGAAAAATTTGATTTATATGGAACTGATACCTGAGTTTTTCTTTAATTCCTTGAAACCATCGGAATTGAATGGATCCACGGTCGTCATTACGGATCCGCAGATGAATATTGTTTATGCGAGCGATGATTCGCAAGCCCAATTGGCTGCAGTGCGTCAATTGCTCCAACAATCCAAGCAAAAGCCGAATACCGAGAATTCTCAATATATATGGCTCAATAGAACAATGAAAGAATCAGGCTGGACCATCTCGCTCATCGCTTCCTCGGAGGCGTTGACGATAAAACCTTGGAAAATTATACGGGCTACAATTATCATTGAAGCCGCTTGCTTCGTTATTTTATTAGGAATGATTTGGTTATTTACGCGAGTGTTCGTTCGAAGGATTCATCGTTTAAATACGAAGATGAGAATGGTCGAAGAAGGCATATTCACGATCAGCCTGAAGGTTCATTCCCAAGATGAAATCGGGGAGCTCGAACTTCGATTCGTGAAAATGCTGACCAGTATCAATTTATTGATCGAGGAAGGGTATAAAAGCAAAATTATTCAACGGGAGGCGGAGCTGCGAGCCCTTCAATCGCAAATCAACCCGCATTTTCTTTACAACTCCTTGTCCATCATTAATTGGAAAGCGATAGAAATCAAGGCAACCGACATCAGCAACGTAGCAGGGACGTTGGCTACCTTCTATCGAACGACGTTAAATAGCGGCAATGATACGATGTCTGTGAGAGACGAGCTTCTAAATACGACGTCCTATCTCGAGATGCAGCTAATTATGCATGACCATGATTTTGACGTGATTTACGAATTGGAGGACGAAATTCTCGATTATCGGATGATCAAGCTGGTGCTTCAGCCTATCGTAGAAAATGCGATTGAACACGGTATCGATCAGAAGCGATCAGGAAAAGGCGAGCTGAGAATTAGCGGCAGGTTGGATGGCGAAGCCATTGTATTCACGGTACATGACAACGGTCCAGGGATGGATAAGAAATTGTCCGAAGACATCCTGGTTAAGCAATCCAAGGGTTATGGCATCTACAATGTGCAAGAGCGAATAAGAGTGCAATATGGCAATGAATACGGCATCGCCATTCAAAGCGTGCTCGGTGTAGGAACAGAGGTGACTGTGAGGATATCTAGTCGCTTGCAGGATGATTCCAAATAAGCAGGGGTCGATTCCTCTTCCCTTTATCAAAGGACTAGAGAAATCGACCCCAAATGCTTTTATTACCTACAAGTTGTACTTCCGGATTAAGTAAGTCGGCGTGCAGCTCCAAGCATGGCAATAGCTATTGATCATAGGATCGCCATAAGGAGAGAAGGATTTATTGGCGGGATCGTACAGCTCCCAGAAAGTATCCGCCCCGTCCGCAATCATTTCACCCCAGTAGGCTTTCATTTGATTGATGGCTACCTCTTTTTCACCCACAAGAATAAGCGCTTCCACCAAATGGTGGTACAGGTAAGGAGTCGTTACTCCGACAACCGGGTTTACATCCAATAAGCGGGTAAGCAGCTCCTTGTTTTTGTGAGGCTCCCAAACCTCCGCGAGAACCATCCAGATTTGGCTGGCCCAAGAGACTTGACGGTCCACGCCGCTTACGAAGAAGCCTGCCGCTTCATCCCATAAATGTGCTTTAGCCGATTCTACGAGTAGATCGAGCTGTTGCTTCAACGTTTCGACGGTATTACGGTCTACAATTTCGGCTATGCGGATGGCGATTCGAAGAGCATAGATCAACACGCCTTGCGTTGGCGCTTGTTTGTTCAAATCCTGATTCCAATCGATGAAGGAATACCATGAATTCGAATCTTGAATGAGACGCCGTTCATCCAAATAATCAAAGGCGATCTCGATTTGTTTGAGCGCTAAAGGCCATAGCTCAGTCAAAGTTTCCAGGTCCTGCGAGACCATATAATAGTCGTATAAGGTGGTGACAAAGAAAATCGAATAGTCGAGAAGGTACGTGTCATCCGCGATCAGATCCGAAAACGTAAATACGTTGGCTGTAATTTGTCCTTTGTCATTAGGGACGCCGGCAAATAAATATAGGTTTCGTTTCACTAAATCGTAATTTTTGAAGGTTTCATAGTTCGCCAATGCTTGAAGCCGAAGATCCCCCAGCCACAACCTGCGGTCCCGCTTGGGACCATCCTCGAATACGAGCTGCATGCAATCCTGCAAGGTTTTGATACTGACCTCATCCATTTTCTGAATAAGCTCGTCCGCGTGCATTAGCGGCATGACCTTGCTGATATCGGCGGAAGTAACCGTGCGGCATACAATTTTGTCAAAGGAAACACGGTATTTCTGGGAAGCAGCGATCACTTCAAACTTCACATAACGAAAACTGTAACGACGGGGCAGGGTGATCACTCCTGGCAGTATATCCACGTGGAATACGGCTTCTTGGAGCCAGGAGCTGCTGATCCAGCCCTCATAAGAACTGAAGGGCTCAGCCATCTCTATTGGCATCTCGCCGAAGGTGATCTTGAGATGAAGAGGCGCATCCGGCGGGCTGCCGACTGGACGGATATGGATTTCATCCAAATACCCGACAAGATGCGTTCCATAGTCCAGAATGAATTGATCACCTTTTCCGAAGCTCTTATGGCGGAGCTCTTCTGCAGGCTCCAAGACGTTCGCTCTCCATCCATGTACGACAGAGGGATCGGATATGACATCTATAAGATGAACCGGATGGGCTTCCGTACTGATGAGATCCGGTTTTAGCTGTTCTGCTTTTGCAATAAAAGCTTCGTTTCTAATAATCGTATGTTCCTTAATTACTTGAATGTTCGCCACGTATACTTCCCCTCTCGGACAATAGTCTCACTATTTATTTAAAAGCTTTCTTGCGCATTCAGCAATGATGTCAGTACAGAAATAACTATTCGTTTTACAGCTGTCGCTTATTTTCTTCTCCCTAGCTAAATACCAATTGCCGAGAGAGCTTGTAAACCAGCAATTATCCTTCGAACCGCTACTTGGGAATCATTAAAGCGGATATTTTTTAAAGAAAATAAAGTGTTGAACTGAAAAATAAAGTATTAGACTCGAAAAATAAAGTTGTAGACTGAGATAATAAAGTATTAGACTGGCGACGCCCCCTTAAGCTAACGGGAGTTTACGCTAATGTACTTCTATAGAGATAACCTGATTCGACGTTAAATAAAAGAAGAACCGCCCTTCGGCATTGCCGATAGGACGGTTTGTTGTGTTGTGCAGCGACTATTGTATTTATTGAGCGTTCTGCAGGTGCCCTTCCAGACGATCCCAGGTTTCCGTGATGCCTTCCTCCATCCCCATGTCCAGCACCTGTTGCAGTGCTTCGGCGGATGCGTAAGTCGCTTGGTTGATTAGTTTTGTTTTACCTTCGAATTCCACGAACTGAAGGATGACATCCGTTGAAGGCATATCTGCTGAAACATTGCCTTCGCTATCGGAGAAGTAGTCGGTGTATTCGATCTGCTCGTTCGTTGCAATTGCCTTGTAGATGGCTTTACCCCAAGACTCCATGCCGTAGAAATCGCCTTGCGCTTTGTCTTCGCACTTCATGGAGAAATGCCAGATGCTGCAAATATCGTTCTAAGTTGTCGTGACGCTCGTACCAGATTCGTCGGTAACGCTCCAACCATTCATCAAGTTCTTTCAAAGGCTCAATCGAAGCTTGTAGTTCCGCTGATTTGCTTCCGCTTCGACTTCCACCAGGTCGGCTTCCAATAGGACGCGCAAATGTTTGGACGCTTGGGGCTGCCTTAGTTGCAGACTTTCCGCGATCTCGCCCACGGATAGGGGCCGCCCGCGAGTAAATCTACGATGCGTAATCGGTTCGGATCTGCCAGAGCGCTAAACGTCGTTGTGCTATCTGACATTCGGTGCCATCACCGCCGCGGCTTTTTAGTGCAAAAACCAAAAAATTAAAAACGATTAATCCCGCGCATAAAATTCAAGATTGCTTCAAAGCGTATTTTTTCAGCACAATCATCGCAACAAAAAAACTTAACCTTTCTTTCCTTAGCTTGTTTATATTTTAGTGAACCTTCGTATACCCTGAATGTTTTTTTGCAATTATAGCAAAGTACATCATAGTAAAACATTAGCACCTCCATAGTGACATATCACTTCTTAGTTGATATATCGAAGATTTTAACCAGTTCTCTCGTATACTCCTGAACATCTAAGTGTGGCTTTCTCATTAATTCCATGGTGAATCCGTCAATGGCATTTCTTATTGTTAACGCCATCACCCTTGCCGATGATTTGGTAAATTCCCTGAAGACTCCTTCTTGCATCCCTAGGATGAGAATATTTTCAATTGGAAGTAAAATAGCTTCATCGTGTTCTGCTGCAAATTGAAGTTTACCATCAGCAGTTATCGTTTTAGAAACCAATTCTATAACAGCGTAAACATGCAGCCGATTTTCAGATACAAATGAAAGATTGGACTCTATATACACTCGAAGCATCTCCTCAGGAGATTTTTGGGCTTCTAATCGTGGAGCAATGTATGATTGCCATGCTATATAGTATCCGATAGTTATTTGCTCCAATAATTCCTCTTTATTTGCAAAGTGATAAGAGATAACCCCCTTACTGATTTTTGCGCGTTTTGCAATTTGTCCTAAAGAGGCTTGGCCGTAACCTACTTCTGCGATTGTTTCAATCGCACATTCCACAATTTGAGCTCTACGGGCTTTTTCGATGAACGACATTTCTCTTTGGTTGGTCGGTTTATTTTCTTTACTCATGGATAAATTTTAGTACAATCGTACAAAAGAATCAAGCAATAAAACCATTTAGATGAATATGCCGCAAGCTGCAGATCCAAATTCCGCCGGCGCAGCTGCTCCTCGATCCCCGGCGGTGCGCTGAACACGCACAAGGAACGGACACTGCAAGCAAAATTAAACGGCCGTAGTCCGATGGAATTTAGGACTAAGGTCGCTTAAATGATTTCTATTATTTGTACTGTCTACTTGACGGGGTGCAGTTCAGACTTTATTTTCTTGTCTTTAGCTGCCGCTGCTTTATATTAATGCCTCAGTCTAAAACCTATTTCGTAAAGCTGACGATTCTTCGATTCAAAAACCACGCTAATTCAAAAACCCCAGTCTAATACTTTATTTTCTCCATACAGATATGCGAATCGAGGATTTTTTCAGCAGAGCCTACACGAAAAATTTTTTGACAAGCAATCGTCGGTTTATATTTTACAAGCATAACCGCCAATATAAGAGCAGGAACATGTATAATTTCGCGTTTTTTCGAGATTGCTCCCACGATGTGGAAGGTCTTATTATGCTCGTCAACGAGTATATCAAATCACGCAAATCCGCTAAAATAGATAATAAAGAATTAATCGGGTATTTGAGGATATCGTAGGTGTCAGTCCAATGGAATATCGATCAGAAGGAGATCATAGTGGGTGACCTAAAAAAAGAAATAGGGAGGCGAAAGGCCATGGATCATCTGCAACTGGATCACTATTTGCGACAGCTTGATTCGATAGAGAAAATTCAGATCATTACGCGTTCCAACGTCAATGAATTTGATGGAAATGAAAGGAGAGCGGAAAAGGATGGCACTGTTTTCCGCATGCAGGAAAATTATTTTTTTGATCAAGGGTCGATCTTCATCAGCAAGCATCACCGCTATGCTCCGATGCCGCTGCATAACCATTCCTTTATCGAGTTGAATTATATGTATTCCGGAGAATGCAAGCAGGAGATCAATGGAAATCTGGTTCATATCAACCAAGGTCAGGTTTGCATGCTGGATAAGGATGTCCTTCACCGTATTTATCCGCTTGGTGAAAACGATATCCTTATTAATATCATTATCAAAAAGGATTCCCTGTTGCCAAGGTTATTAGGTGGACTGAATCGAACAGGAATCGTGTCCAGCTTCCTATCCCATGCTTTATCGGAGGATCAGAGCCATGACCGTTATGTACTGTTTCACTCGGAGAATCGGCAACAATTGCATCATCTGATCAAGAATATGATGTGTGAATACTTTGAAACCGACGATTTGTCCATGGATATGGTGGGCTACTATATGCCACTGGTCTTTACCGAGCTCATGAGGGTCTATCGTACGGATAAAAATTTCGAGCTCAGCCATACGGACGGGCAGGGCAGCATCATTGATATTTTGCAGTATATCGAACAGAACTTCCGGAATTGTACATTAACAGGCTTAGCCAAAGCCTTCGGCTTTAATGCGAATTACTTAGGAAATATGTTGAAGGAACGAACAGGCCAAACCTTTCTATCCTTGGTTCAAACCCAGCGCATGGTGCAAGCCGTTCATTTGTTAAAGCATTCCACTAAAAACATCGATGAGATTGCACTTGAAATCGGATATGAATCGCCAGGCTTCTTTTACCGGAAATTCAAGGATTATTATGGCCAAACCCCAAGTCGTTATCGCAATTCAATGGAAGCCGAGGGGATTAAAAGATAGCTTTGCGACAAAATAAGTTTAAATAAACGTAATGGATAAGACCACATACACAATCCATCGTTGTTTCACTCGTCCAAATAGAGCAAGAAAACCGAATATTAAAAACGAACCTAATAGCTCATAGCCCATTGTCCAAAGGATATCATTTATTGCCCAGCCAATCTCTAGATGCGTCTAGGGCTCGCAACCGGATTATTCACGAAAGCGACATAGATTTTTGACAGAATGATGAGGGTTGATTGAGGAGCAGCACATAAACGGCGCAATATGGTAACCTATAGAAGTGAAATTACTGAGAGGAAGTGTCATGGCCATGCCGAACCAAAGCAATGCGATTAGTATCGAACGATTTCCGGCCTCTGTCACAAAGGTGCTTTTCGAAACGATAAAGATTGGCATTATTAAATCGAATCTCATCGCGATGATCGCAGGGCTAAGTATGGCGACTTTCGTTCATCATATACCGTTCTTCGATAAGATTGGCAACATATTGCTGGCTTTGATTGGATCGTCCTTGGTCATCGGAGCAGCAGGCATCTTTAATAATTTGTACGACCGCGATATCGACAGCGTTATGAAGCGGACGAAAAATAGGCCGACCGTATCCGGTATCATTGACGTCTGGAGCGGGCTGATCATGGGGATCTGGATCGCAGTCGGCGGTCTTGTCGCGCTGTTTATGGCTTCGCCGCTGTCTGCTATCTTCGGCTTTCTAGGACTTTTCCTCTATGTCGTGCCTTATACCATGTGGACGAAACGCAGAACAGTTTACAATACAGAGGTAGGTAGCTTGTCAGGCGCGATGCCCCCGCTGATCGGTTGGGCCGCAATCTCGCCTGACGTGTTGCATCCTGGAGCTATTGCCTTGTTCCTGTTAATGGTCATTTGGCAGATGCCGCATTTTTACGCGATAGCGATTCGCCGCATGGAGGAATACCGGGCGGCTAACATCCCGATGCTGCCGGTCGCCAAGGGCATTCGCAGAACGTACTTGCAGATGAACGTGTACTTGGTTGCATTGTTCTTATGCAGCGGTTTGTTCTGGTCCTTTAATCCGTACATCGCTGTGGCGAATGCGCTCCTGAGCTTGGGCTGGTTGATTCTGAGCATTAACGGCTACCGTAAGAAACAGGAAGATAAGTGGGCCCGTTCAATGTTCATTTTTTCACTGAACCATATTACGGTTATACTGTTGATGATCGTTTGTTACTCCATAGGCGCTCCATTGTTGTAATGGAAGGTTCGAGTGACCGAACTTTATAAGGTGAAAAGTAAGAGTTGAAAGGTTCAAGGGCTGCTCCGTTAGGAGCGGCCTTTTCCTTTGTGCATTATGCTTCATTCCCTCGGTACGATACGATACAGCGCTATCCTGCTGCCCTTGGAATGAGGATGTTCCGTAGACATTTTGGGTTAAAAGCAATAATGATCTGGTTAAAGCATGCGGATTATGCGCATGGGAATGGATTCATTTTCATGGTAGACTTGGCGAGACGCCAATGCGTACAATGATAAAGGCACCGTCGAGCAGATCAGGAGGTCAGCGCACGAGAATGAGGAGAACTATTGTTATTTCAGACATTCATGGTTATTATCAGACTTTTTTATCGTTACTTGATAGGATTCAATACAACGCTATTCATGATCGGCTTGTTTTGCTTGGCGACTACGTAGATGGCGGGCCTTCGTCTCTAAGAGTCGTGCAGCATGTAAGAGGATTGGCCCAATTAAGCGGGGTAAGCTGCATTGGCGGTAACCATGACGATATGTTTTTAAATTGGCTGGATGATCGAGATTATATCCTCTCGCCATATACCTCAGCACGCAATGGAGGCATGCAAACGATCCGTTCGTTCTGTCCTTGGTATGTGGATGAGTTAGATGATGAGAAGGCGCGAAATTATATCAAGCAGAAATATGCAGCAGATGTTCATTTCCTTCGGAATTTAAAGTACTTCACAGAAGATCAACACCATATCTATGTACACGCGGGTATCGATCCGGAATTATCGCATTGGCGCCATACATCTACAAAGGATTTTCGCTGGATTAGAGGCAAGTTCCATGCACATGATGGGATATTGCCGATCTTTAAAAAGATCGTATTCGGACATGAGGTAACTGCCAGGCTGAGTCACTCAAAAGAATTTAATCCATGGTTCGGGAAACAATTGATTGGTATCGATGGCGGCATCAAATTCGGGTATCAGCTGAATGCTTTAATCATTAGCGATCAATTGGAATATACATTTGCAAGTATAAAGAGCCAGGATTGAGTGCTGGAGGCAACGAGATAATACTGATTGACCTTTATGCGATCTTTGAAGCAGTGGAAGCATGAACGTTATAAAGTGAAAAGGAGATCTTGTTGCGCCACCTTGTAGAAGGTGGCGTTTTTTTGTATAATCCGAAGGTTGCGAATAATCCCATTTTCTAGGACTTCAATTAGCAAGTTGACAGGATACTGCTGTTGGATGGAATGGACAGAAGGGTTTGTTGAAAATAATAATGTAATAGTTGGTACGGGTATCTGATTGTTCGTTGAGGAGGTAAATAGCTATGAAAAAAGTGCAACATTCCCAACTTCAGCGATATTCAAAATGGTCAAAGATGGTGGTATGTTGACACCACCAGAGGAAACTGCTAAAAAAATAATAGAGTTTTTGTTTAAAGAAGATTTTGAACATGGTACGGTCATTGATATTCACGACTAAATCTTCTATTCAAATATGATATTCTATCAGAAGCATGAATTGACAGATCAAGGGAAGGCGGCACATGACATGAAGTTTAAATTTTCTCAAGTGAAAATAGCGGAAGAAATCGCTGTGGTAGCTCAATTGGCGGCAGCCATTTGGCGCGAATATTACGTATCCATTATTACAATGGAACAAATTGAATACATGATTGGCAAATATCAATCGATCTCTGCGATTACGGATCAGATTGACCATCAGGGCTATGAATATTATTTCATCCATAATGGTGAATCCGTGGTCGGGTATTTGTCGGTCAGAGAAGAGGAGGGTAAGCTCTTCCTGAGCAAGTTTTATATAAGCAAGGAACACCGGGGTCGCGGCTATGCCAGCCACGCGTCGGCATTTCTAGAGCAGCTGTGCAAAGACCGAAATCTAAGCCATATTTGGCTGACAGTCAACCGTGATAACGAATCCTCCATTGCTATATATGAGAAAAAGGGCTTCCAGATTGTTCAAGAGCAAATTGCGGATATCGGAAATGGATTTGTCATGGACGATTTTATTATGGGACGAATTGTCAAGCTAAGTGCGACACCTCTTCCATGAATGCTTCGTGAGCCGACCTCCAACCGAGACATTTACGAGGACGGTTGTTAATCAAACGAATGGCATCAGCGAGTTGGTCATCTGTAACGGTAGCGAA
>NZ_JACHXW010000002.1 GCF_014192395.1 Paenibacillus endophyticus
ACCATATCGCGTATCCGGTATTAGCATTCGTTTCCGAATGTTATCCCAGTCTTATAGGCAGGTTACCCACGTGTTACTCACCCGTCCGCCGCTAACCTTGTCCCGAAGGACAAGATCCGCTCGACTTGCATGTATTAGGCACGCCGCCAGCGTTCGTCCTGAGCCAGGATCAAACTCTCCATATTAGAAGTTTTCGCTTCGACGCGATGTCGAATCGAAAAGCTTCAGGTGTTTGAAATGCTCATTACTTGTTATCGCTTTTTCGCTTATCCCGAAGGATTTGCGAGGCAGTTGTTACTCGTTGTTCAGTTTTCAAAGAGCAATCTTTTCTTTCGTTTGTTACGCTTGTTTTGCTTGTCGTCCGCGTGTTTCTCTCGGCCGGAATTAGAATATATCATGCATCCGCCTAATTGGTCAAGCTTTTATTCAAAAAAACTTTTGATGTTTCATTTATTTCGGAAAACCAGTAAAAACGATACCCATTTCGTTACGGCACCGAAAGATTCAACTTTATTACGACACATCAAATCATATAGAATAAAAAGACATCTACTCGTTCTGATATTCCTAATCTCACCAAAGCAGAGGAGCACTACTTATGTTGGCACCGGAAATGAACCAAATCAAAAAAATGCTGCCTCTATGGCTAGAATCAAGCAAACGTCATTGCAGCAATGGAAAGGTAGCCTCTTATATCCCTGAGCTGTCCAAATCGCCAATTGACGCGTTAGGCATTCATATCGTCGATTCAAATGGCCACTCCATTTCTGAAGGAGATGCCGGGCTCTCTTTTACCATGCAGAGCATATCCAAGGTCTTCACGCTCATTCTGGCCTTGATGGATAACGGAGAAGAAGCTGTCTTTGATAAGGTCGGTATGGAACCTACGGGTGACAACTTCAACTCGATGCTAAAGCTGGAGCTCGTACAGCCTGGCATCCCTTTCAATCCTCTCATTAATGCCGGTGCGATTGCGATTTCCTCCATGATTGCGGGCAAGGACGCTTTGGAGAAATCTGAGCGCGTACTGTCTTTCTTGCGCCTTCTTTCTAATAACAGCTCCTTGAACTGGGACCTTGACGTATATCGTTCTGAATCGGCAACGGCTAATTTAAACCGTTCCATGGCTTATTTTCTGAAAGACAACGGTGTGCTCAAAGGTGAGGTTGAGCATGTTCTCGACGTTTATTTTCGTCACTGCTCGGTAAGCGTGACCTGTGCAGATATCGCTCAAATGGCACTTATACTCGCACATAACGGTTTAAATCCGCTAACTGGAGATGTGCTTATTCCGCGCCGTTATGTTCAGATTGCCAAAACCTTCATGACAACCTGTGGTATGTACAATGCGTCTGGCGAGTTTGCCATCCAAGTCGGGCTTCCGGCCAAAAGCGGCGTGTCCGGCGGTATTTTAACCATCGTACCCGGCAGATATGGCATAGGATTGGTTGGTCCCTCCTTGAATCGCAAAGGAAACAGCATAGCCGGAGTCGACCTTCTGCAATCATTGTCGCAGCAATTTGATTGGAGCTTGTTTTAGGCCACCAGGACCCATAACGGGAAAAGGATGACACCGAAGCGAATTCGCCGGGTCATCCTTTTTGTTAACCGTCTAATTATGGCTGTTGATTAATGAGCTTCACATTTTTGTTCAAAATAAAAAACTGCTCCGCTTTATCGCGGTGCTCATCCTTGATTTGGCCGCTGAGCGCTTTGTAAGCGATGAATACAGCTGTCGCATCATCTACAAAGCCTGCCACCGGCAAGAAATCTGGGATGAGATCAAGAGGCAGAATCCAATACGCAAGCGCGCCGATCGCAGTAGCTTTGGCGCTTAGCGGCGTATTCGGGTCAGCCGAGCAATAATAAAGCGTCACGACCTCCTTGGCAAAAGGTACTTTGGCCGCATGCCGTTTCACTTTTGCCCAAAAGCCTTCTTCCACGTATTTCGCTTGCTTGTCTTGATCGCCGATTTTGCCAATCCATTTGTTGATATCGACTTCTTCTAACGGTTTATCTTTATCCAAGGTCAAGGAAGAGTTCACATCCTCCTCGGCAACCTCGAAAGGAACGGCTTCTTCCACCAGCTTAGCGCCGCAAACGGAGCATTGCGCAGTCATTATGCTGGTTGAATCCACATCGTTGTTATGTCCGCAATTCGCGCACTGGGCTATTGTCATGCATCCCACCTCCACGTTATATCTACTAATACTCGATAGCCCCGGCATTAGTTGCAATATTGATAAGGCTTCGTATTAAATATTAACCGCTAAAACGCTAGCTTGACTCATTCAGCATCCCATTCTTCAATTGACCGCTGACCATGGAACTGTAATAGCCATTCTGATCGACCAACTCCGAGTGTGAGCCTTTCTCAATAATATGGCCATCCTGCAGCACGACGATTTGATCGGCTTGCTGAATCGTATTTAAGCGATGGGCGATAACAAAGCTGGTTCGGCCTTGCATAAGCCGCTGCAGCGCTTCTTGGATTTTGATTTCCGTAACCGTATCGATGCTGCTAGTCGCTTCGTCCAGCACGAGTATAGAAGGATTCGCAAGAATGGCTCTGGCAATGGCGAGCAGCTGTTTTTGTCCTTGACTGATTCCGCTGCCATCCTGTTTAAGCCTAAATTGGTAGCCTGATTTCAAACGCATGATAAAAGTATGGGCATTAGCAAGCTTCGCCGCCTGCTCAATCTCTTCGTCTGTCGCATCGAGCTTCCCATAGCGAATATTCTCACGGATCGTTCCTTCAAACAAGAAAGGATCCTGAAGCACAAAAGCCATATGCGAGCGCAGATTTTCACGTTTGATCATACGGGTATCCGTACCATCAATCTTAATACTGCCAGAGCTGGGATCATAGAATCGGCATAACAGTTGAATCAATGTCGTTTTGCCGGCTCCCGTCGGACCTACTAACGCAATGGTATCGCCCGGCTTCAGCTCAAAGCTGACATCACTGATGGTGGAAGCGCGACCTTCGTATGCAAAGGTCACATGGCTGAACACGACATTCCCTTTCACCTCTGCCAGCTCTCTCGCAGCCCCCTCGTCAACGCGCTCCTCCTCTTCACCCAGCACGTCGAACACCCGTTCCGCTCCTGCCACTGCGGAGAGCAGTGTATTCCATTGGTTCGCCAAGTCATTGAGCGGCCGCGTAAACTGTCTCGAATATTCAGCGAATATAATAATCGTGCCGACCGTTATTTGATCATTCAGCACAAAAATAGCGCCTACGCCAGCAATAATGGCAAAGCTTAAATTGTTGAGCGCATTCATCAGCTTCGGAATAAATCCGGAGATTGCCTGCGCCCAGAAGCCGGATAAGCGGATTCGCTCGTTGCGCTCCTTAAAGGCAGCGATGACCGTATGCTCCTGCGAGAATGCCTTAACGATGCGTTGGCCGGACAATGTTTCTTCAATATAGCCATTCAAATCGCCCAGATTGCGCTGCTGGGCTTTGAATAGCCGCCCTGTCTGTTTCGTTATCCACTTCATGCCGATCAGCATTAAAGGCACGACAAGAAAGGTCAGCAAAGTCAATAGCGGGCTGAGTGACAGCATGACAGCAACCGTTCCAATTAGCAGCAGCATGCTCGAGAACACCTGAATGGCGGAGCTGTTCAAGGACGAGCTTACATTCTCAATATCGTTCGTAACCCGGCTCATCAATTCGCCATGCTGACGCTTACTGAAATACGGGATTGGAAGTCTATGCAAATGCTCAAACAATTGCAGGCGCATCCGATAAACCGTTTTCTGTGAGATGCCAATCATCCAAATGCTTTGCAGCCACATGGTGATCGAATGCAGCACGTAGACGACACCCATTCCCACGAGAAACACAACAAACCCGTTGTCGCGGGCAATCAAAAAATGATCAATTGCCGTACCTGCCAGGTATGGGCCGAGCAAGGACAAGGCAGAGCTCAATACGACCATAACCATGACAGCGGCCAGCCGTCCTTTGTACAGGATCAAATATCCCCACATCTGTTTCAGCGTAGCTGATGTGTTTCTCGCGCGCGGCTTGCTCTTCTTGTTCGGCGTTTCTGACTTCGGATTAGCTACCTCTGCCGCTTTGCCTTCCATGTTCCTCTCATATTGGAAAGGTTCTTTCAATGCTTTAAGCACGGGATACACCTTCCTTCCCGAACTGTGATTCATAAATTTTTTGATATAGGCTTGATTGCTCAATAAGCTGCTCATGCTTGCCTTGTGCGAGGAGTTGGCCTTCGTCCAGCAGCAAGATCGAATCAGCGAGCACCGTTGAGCTTATTTTTTGTGTAATCAGAAAAGTAGTGCATTTCACTAGCTTAAGCGCTTGCAGAAGCGCAGCTTCTGTCTTCACGTCCAACGCACTCGTACTGTCGTCTAGCAGCAGGACAACCGGTTTTCTGACCAAAGCTCTGGCAATTGTAAGCCGCTGCTTCTGGCCGCCCGATAAATTAACGCCCTTCTGGCCAACAATCGTATCGTATTGCTCCGGCAGCTTCATGATGGTCTCATGAATTTGAGCGAGCTTCGCCGCTTCAATAATTTCATCACGCGTGGCGTTTTCCTTGCCCCAACGAATATTTTCTTCCACAGAGCCCGTAAAGAGCATAATCTCCTGAGGCACATATCCGATCTGCCTGCGCAGCTGCCCCAGCTTCATCATCCGATTATCGCTGCCATCAACGCTGATCTTGCCGGACTGCACATCGTACAGCCTGGGAATCAGTTGTAGAAGCGAGGATTTCCCTGAGCCCGTGGCACCCATAATGGCAATCGTCTCGCCTGGTTTGACCGTGAAAGAAATGCTGCGCAGCACGTATTCGTCAGCTTCCGGATAATGAAACGACACGTTGTCAAAGGAAACATGCCCAGCTCGCAGCTCCAAGCTTTCATCGCTATGCTGCGAATCCGTCAAGTCAAGCTCCGTAACCATAACTTCTTCCATCCGTTGCGCCGACGCGCGAGCCCTTGAGAAGTTGACTACAATCATCGACATAATAGACAATGCCGCGGTTGTCCTCGTTGCATAATTGACAATGGCAATAACCTCACCTACTGTAGCGCCGTTCGTATCCAGCTCGATTCTTCCGAACCATAGTACGGCCATTACGCTTGCGTTCATAAAAAGCAATACGATAGGCATCGTAATCTCGGTTAAGCGAAGCGCTGCAACGGTACGGCTCATCAATTGCTCGCTAGACCGCGAAAATCTGGCGGACTCATGCTTCATTCGCACGAATACGCGGATAATTCTCATTCCGATTAAGTTTTGCTGCATCACGCCGTTCACAGCATCCAGCTGCTGCTGTACGGAACGGAACAGCTTTTCACCCTTTTTGAGCACCCATAGCAAGAATATGCCTAAAAAAGGAATTACGGCAGCAAGCCAGAACGCCAGCTTCGGCTGAACGACAAATGCCATTACAATGCTCCCGATAACGAGAAGCGGAGCGCGAAGCATTATCCGCAAGCCCATAAAGACCGTATTCTGCAGCTGCGTGACGTCATTGGTCAGCCTAGTGATTAGCGATGATTCAGGAAAGCGGTTAAAATTGGCGAATGAGAACGATTGCACTTTTTCATAGAGCCTCTCCCTCAGATCAAAGCCAAAGCTTTGACTGACGTGAGAAGCGTAAAACGAGCTGAGAATGCCTGCTGCAAAAGCAATAATAGAGCAGACTATCAGAAAGCCGCCCCATTTCAGTACAACGGTTAAATTGTCGCTGCCAATGCCATCATCAATAATTTTGGAAATAATAAACGGCTGCAGCAGCTCTACCATGAGCTCGACTATCATAAGCAATAAAGCAACATAAGCCGCAAATCGATACTTTTTGAGATAAGCAAACATATTCAGCATCTTTAATCCTCCGAGTAATAATGGCTTAAACGAGCTAGTTCACTCATTATAACCGCTTTAAAAAGGAAAAGCGCGGGTTCGAAGCAGCCTTGGCTGCTTTAAACGCCGCGAATATCCTCATAGAAGACACGAAACATAATATCATGGTTATAGTTGCCGAATCCCTTTCCATATAAGGTCAAGCCTCCGACATGAACCGCATCCTCTTTTACCTCGATCCGGAATGTCCAAAAGTTGCGTTCCAGACCGATTTCGCCAATGCTGACTGCTGACATATGCTGTCCGTCAATGAGCGTCCCGTTCTCTTGGATCCTGATTACCTTCAACAGTCCGTACTGATTGACGCGGTCTCCCCACCATGCCGGTGAAAACCTTCCTCTAACATCTCCGTAATCGCCTGGGCTCGTCCACATTCCGATATCCTTGCCATTGAGCGAGAATTCGATATCCGATGGCCAATTCTCGTTGACGCCTGGCGCTTCAGACCCCAGCTCCAATGTAATCTCCAGCGCTAGAGGACGCTGGCCCGCTACCAAGTAATTCGGCACCTTATACTCGACAAAGCCTTTGCCAAACCACAATATCCCCGCGTTCATCCGCTCCGGCTCCAGAAAGAAGCGCGGATCGTCAAACTGTCCGATCATCTTGTCAACCGTGGCAATGCCGCAAGTCGGAAACACCTCAAATTCAGTAAAATGGCCGACTGGCACGCTTACGTCATGCACCTTCCTCAAATCCAGTGCAGGATTAGGAAGCTCGATCGAAATGGAGTGCTCTGCAAGTGAACAAATTTTATGGGTTCCGCCCTGCTTGCGTACCATTTTGGTATGTACAATGCCTGCTTTCTCCAGCTTTCTGACATGCATCGTGACAATCGCACTGCTGAGTCCGATAGCCTCAGCCAGCTCCTTTACGTTCATCATATCTGCAGCCAGCAGGTTTATTATGGATAACCTTACCGGGCTCGCTAACGCTTCATATAAAGGCAGCCATTGTTCGTCCGTATTGGCTTGTATCATTTTTTCGCCTCCTTCCTCTATTGTATAACAAGAGAGGGGCATCCCAAAAGCCGTAATTGCGGCTTCCGGACACCCCCATTTCACTACTATGTCAGTTTGATCCGAATCACGTTCCAAGAAGCTTTACTGAGCGTTGCTTGAATTTTCCCGCCATCGGCAAGAGCTGCATTGCCTGAAGTATGCGGCGTCACGCGGTTAGGCGCTTCAGCTGTGTTTGTCATTTTCAGATCCTCATGCTCGAGTACAATGTGCTCCGATACTGTGAAAGCGCCAAAACTGCGAAGATCGATTTCAAATGGGAGGGCTTCCTCGATATTCCGGTTCACCGCGAAGATCGTCACTTCCTCTTTCTCTTCATTATGCACGGCTACGGTCTCTAGGTAAGGCACGTCCGTAAAATCTTTCGTATCATGCTTCGGCGATTTCACAAGCGGCACCAATACCGTTCCGCGTCCGAAGATGCTCGCGTGCATATACGGATAATAGATCGTTTGCTTCCAAGCAGGTCCGCCGTTTTGCGTCATAATTGGAGCGATAACGTTAACGAGCTGTGCGATGCAAGCCATCTTCACGCGGTCAGCACGCTTCAGCATGCTGATGAGCATGCAACCAACAACCAGCGCATCTTCATGATTATACACGTCTTCCAGCTGCGGAGGAGCAATTTGCCAAGGATCCAGCTTTTTATCCTGCGCGTTGGAGTGGTACCAGACATTCCATTCGTCAAACGATAAATTAATTTTCTTCTTGCCGCGTTTCTTCGCTTGCACATAATCACAGGTCGATATGACCGTGTTAATATAGGAATCCATACTTATCGATTGAGCTAGAAAGTTAGACGTATCGTTTTGTGAGTTGCCGTAATACTGATGGATTGAAACATAATCGACCGTATCATATGCCAGATCTAGTACGGTAGCTTCCCATTCCGGAAAGGTTGGCATACCAATGAATGAGCTTCCGCTTGCCACTAATTCAATTGTTGGATCAACCCAGCGCATCGCTTTGCCCGTTTCGTTCGCAAGACGTCCATATTCTACGGAGGTTTTATGTCCGATTTGCCAAGGGCCATCCATTTCGTTGCCCAAACACCATGTTTTTACGTTATGCGGGTCCTTATAACCATGCTGGATGCGCAGATCGCTCCAATAGGAGCCTGATTTGTGGTTTGAATATTCAATCAGGTTGCGGGCGTCATCAATGCCGCGAGTTCCTAAGTTAACAGCCATCATAGCGTCCGTGTTCGCCTTTTTGCACCAATCCATAAACTCGTTGAAGCCAATCCAGTTTGGCTCAATTGTTCGCCAAGCCAGCTCAAGCCTCTTCGGGCGCTGGTCAACCGGTCCTACGCCATCCTCCCAATTGTAACCGGATACAAAATTGCCTCCGGGATAACGAACGATCGGTACATCAAGTCCTTTTACTAGCTCCAGCACATCCGAGCGGAACCCCTGCTCATCGGCCTGCGGATGATCTGCCTCATATATACCGCCATACACAGCCCGACCTAGATGCTCAATGAATGAACCATAAATACGTTTGTCTACTTCGCCAATTTGAAAATCCTTATCTACGATCATCGTTGCCTTGTCTGTCATGATCATCCGCCTCACTTAAAAGTGTATGTTCATTAATTGTTCAGTTAAGCCTTGTAAACTATCACTATCTCATATTTAACTATAGCCAACAGATTAATTCAAGCATTAATTTCAACTAGTATGAATTAATATATTTATTATTTTAATTTGACACTATATGATATGAACGACGGTATAAGCCTTAAGATTGAGTTTGATTCGAAAAGTAGTTCAATTTTCCTAATTATTATCATTTATTCCTTGAGTTAGCGTTTGTTTTAGACTACTATAGAACCATAAGGCAAGTCCTTTGTTCTACACTACGGCAGGAGTTGAGAGCATGAGCAGTCATACACGCTCGCTAGAAGATGCAGCCGACCAGATCCTTAACACCTTGAAGCACTTTCTACAGGTTGATACCCTTTTCATCACTGCATGTGATGGACAAGGCAGTAGAATCATTCGGGCATTCAACCGTCATGAGAATTGGATGCAGAGCAACATGCCGCTTTCGTTGCTGCACAGCTACAGTAACCTCATCGCAATGCATACCGAACCCTCATTACGCATCCCTAACCTCCTTCATGATCAACGGACAGCATCGTTGGCAATTACAAAGCAGCTCGGAGCTCGCTCTTTAATCGGTGTTCCCATTAAATCCGATAAGCAGGTTGTTGGAACCATCTGCGCTTTACACGCTGAACCTATCCATTTGGATGAGAGCCAACTCGCGTTTGTGGAGTCATTGGCGTCCTTTTTCGGTTACGTTGTTGAACTTGAGAATGCAAGCGTTACCGATAGCTTGACCGGCCTATATAACCGGCGTTATTTGTCTCATCTCTACTTCAACGGATCAGACAAGCAATATAGCGTTATGTTCATCGATATTGATGATTTTAAAGAAGTAAATGACTCCTTTGGCCATGACTTCGGAGATGTGCTTCTGCTTCATATAGCAGCTAGGCTTAAGCAAAACGTCCGTAAATCCGATGTACTCGTTAGGTACGGCGGGGATGAATTCGTCATCTGCTTTCAGCATCTCGTTGGTAACCAAGATATTGATTTCGTAGCCAATAAGATTAAAGAATCCTTCAACGAACCTTTCACGATTGACGGGCATGCGATTCGCATATCCGCCAGTATTGGCATCAGCTCTACCCATGGCACAAGCAATAGTCTGAAAAATCTGATCAGCGATGCCGATCAGGCAATGTATGGCATCAAACAGATCGAAAAAAACCTTTGAAAGCGTAGCTGAGCAAAGAGCTTATAAGCCCTGCAGTTTCGCTTCAAAGGTTGTTTGGTTATTTGCTGAGGAGCAGCCTCAGTTCAATCGTTAAATTGTTTTCGGTTTCCATCACAACGGTATGTGGATTCTTCATGCCGAAATCACCGAATGTAACTACCGTATTTGCTTCGAGCTTCAACGAGCCTCCATCATATGAAGTTTTCCCTGCAAAAGCAACCTCCTTCGTAATCCCTTTTACGGTTAATTCACCTTTAATGCTCACATCATAAACTTCTCCTGACTTCCATTCCGAAGGGAGACCCTCAAAGGATATGGCTTTAAACTCAGCATTCGGAAATTGGGCTGTATCTAAATACTCTGCTTCCGAGATATGCTTGTCCCGTTGTGAATTTCCCGAATCCATGCTTGTTACATCAACTGTACCGACTGCACTCGTCTGTGCCGGATCAGCCGTATTCAACTGCCACGAGCCAGTTACCTTACCAATTTCGTAATTCACTGTATCACGCGATGTTGTCACGGAGAAGTACACTTTTGAATCCGCATTGATTGCCCAAGTTCCATCTATATCCGCAGCGTTCTCGGACGTTTCTGCCGCTTCCGTTTCTTCTTGCTCCGCATTGCCCGACGTTCCTTCTAAGGTACCGCTGTTATCTGTAGCCGGTGCCTCAGCAATCACGCTTTCAATTTCCACGTGATTCCCGGTTAGACCGTCATACACATAGTAGAGAGCACCACCTGCAACGATAATAATTGCTGCTGCCAGTATGAGTATCTTTTTATTTTTCATCTCTTTCCCTCCTATATTTTTTGTGGAAGGTGTCTGTAGTTACTCCCGTTTCTCCACCACACTACAAAGTGTAATGTAACAATCTGAGAACAATCTGAAACAAAGCTTAAATAAAACTGAAAATATTTTCCGTATTGTGAATTAAGCTTCTCGACGTCATAACCTTGGCCATCTCTTCATACATATGGTATGAATCGTATTTTCGAGTGCGGAGGGATGACGAATGAAACAGGATGAGATTCGCGCGCTGGAGCGAGCAATAGATGAAATAACAGAAATCGCACAAGGGTTTGGGTTGGACTTTTACCAAATGCGATATGAGATTTGCCCAGCAGAAATCATTTATACGTTCGGTGCATATGGCATGCCTACGAGGTTTAGTCACTGGAGTTTTGGAAAAAGTTTTAATAAAATGAAATTGCAGTATGATTTCGGTTTGAGCAAAATTTATGAACTCGTCATTAATTCTAACCCTTGTTATGCTTTTCTTCTAGATGGTAATTCTTTAATTCAAAACAAGCTTATTGTGGCTCACGTTCTGGCTCACTGTGATTTCTTCAAGAATAATGCTCGTTTTGGCGTGACGAATCGGAATATGGTCGAAAGCATGTCAGCGACTGCCGATCGTATTCATCAATATGAAATGGATCATGGCACTGAGGCTGTAGAGAAGTTCATTGATGCCATTCTAGCTATACAAGAACACGTTGACCCAACACTAATAAAACCATACCAGCTCGATAAGAAACGGTATATCGAAATGGTGCAAAAGGACAGTCAACGCTCAGAATGGAACATCCCTGCCTCGCAGTATGATGATTTATGGAATCTAGATCCTGATCGGACAGCTGCTGCTGAATCAGCAGCTCAATCCCAAGCATTAGATGCTAAACGCTTCCCACCAAGACCCGAAAAAGATGTAATATGGTTCATTGAGGAATACTCCCCTACGCTTCAAGATTGGCAGCGTGATATTCTATCTATGCTTCGCGATGAAATGCTTTACTTCTGGCCACAAATCGAGACTAAAATCATGAACGAAGGCTGGGCTTCCTACTGGCACCAACGTATCATAAGAGAGCTCGATCTGACGAGCGAGGAAACAATTGAATTTGCTAAGCTAAACTCATCGGTTGTGCAACCATCACGACATAGCCTGAATCCATACTATTTAGGATTGAAAATCTTTGAAGACATCGAGCGCCGCTTCGATAATCCGACCGCTGAGGAGCAGCGCCGCTTCGGCCGTGTTCCCGGCAAAGGTAGAGAAAAGATGTTCGAGGTTCGTGAACTCGACTCTGATATTTCCTTCCTGCGCAACTACCTGACTAAGGATTTGGTTAACGATTTGGATCTTTACATTTTCGAGAAAAAAGGACCGGAGTGGAAAATAACAGATAAGTCGTGGGAGAATATTCGGGATCAGCTCGTCTACTCCAAGGTCAACGGAGGTTTTCCTAGTCTCATGGTGAAAGACGGCGACTTTAATCGTGTGGGTGAGTTGTATCTCATACATGAATATGAAGGTATGGAGCTTGACCTGAAATACGTAGAGCGTACACTTCCCCATGTCGTTCAGCTATGGGGGAAAAACGTGCATTTGGAAACATTCGTTGAGGATAAGAAGATTGTGTTTAGCTGTGATGGGAAGAAGACGAGCCGGAAGTTTGTTTAACGTTCATATTGTCGCAAATCAAACACCGGATCCTAGGATCCGGTGTTTTTGTATACGTTCGCTTAAGATTATAAGTTGATCTACACGCCCCGCAAGTCCTAAAACTCACTTTTTCATCCGATTGATTCTGAAATCTCCCTAAGCAATGCAGCAAGTGCAAATAGTTGCTTCATTTACCTTCTCTTATTCTACTTTATTCGATTTGGATTAAAGCGTTCGGTTGAATTTCTCCACAAGATGTTCAATGATCGGTTTCATATTTGAATCGTCAACAGTCGACAGCTTTTCCGCTTTGAATAGCTGAATTTTTTTCAACTGATAGTAATCACTGAGAACTTGTTCAATAGACATTTGGTTAAAGAGCAAATACTTCGCATCAATAATTTCTCTGAGCAACATATCGTCCTGAAGCAAAATGAATTTTTCATTTATCATATTAAAAATGCCTTTCTCTTTTCCCTCCTGGTAGAACTCCAAGGTCATTTTTTCGCGTTTATTCAAAACACTTTTCAAATTATCGTATAAATCGGGATACACCGATTGTAGATCCTTTAAAAAAACATCTGTAATCTTGCCAACTAGATTAACTGACTGTTCGAATAATTTCTGAAACCAGATTCCGAACCATTTTTCATCGTCTTCCTTCGTCCGGTCTTCCATCTTTTCCAAATAATCTATAAAGATACGTACAACTCCTTCAATCACCTCTTCTTTTGAAGAAAAGTACTTGTACATGGTAGCTCTACTTACGAACATGTGCTTGGCAATGTCATCCATCCGCAGATGCTGAAAACCATCCTTCATGACAGATGAGATTAACTTTTTCAGTAACTTACTTCTTGCTTTATCCTGCTGGCTCTCAAGAATCATATTCATTGGATAACCTCCTGCAAACGCTTCTTCTCATTATACGTAGTTTTTCAACAAAAACACAATAAGAACTAAATAGACAAAAAAGATATATTTAGTTTACTTTAAATATATTGTATGATATGATCCTTCTCGACAACTTGAACTTCAGTTGAAAGGATGATTATTATCAATAAGTCTAAACAAATCATGTTAGCCATTATCATTGCATGCCAGCTTATGATTGTACTCGACGCTTCCATCATGGTAACGGCCTTGCCTGAGATTGGCCGCACCCTTCATCTCACTACAGCCCATTTAAGCTGGGTGCAAAATGCGTATATTTTAGCTTTTGGCGGACTCATGCTGCTTGGTGCACGGGCGGGGGATATTTGGGGGCGAAGGAGAATGTTCAGCGTTGGGATTGCTTTGTTTACATTGGCTTCTATTTTAGTTGGCATCGCTCAATCAGCTGAATTTTTGTTCATTACCCGTGCGTTGCAAGGCATTGCCGCAGCGATTGCAACCCCCTCCACACTCGCATTATTATCGGTGACCTTTATAGAACCGAAGGAACGCACCAAAGCAATCGCGTTATACAGTGCTGTAGCAGGAGCAGGCGGCAGTATCGGCCTTATTCTTGGAGGAATCCTGACCGATCTCATTTCTTGGCGGGTAGGCATGTTTCTCAACGTCCCTATTGGAATTGCTTTGCTCTTCATGGTTCCGCGCTTTTTGCCGGAAACGGAAAAAAATACAGGGCATTTTGATTTAATGGGAGCAATGACTTCCGTTTTTGGAATAACCGCACTGGTGTATGGTTTTGTTCAGGCAGCAGCAAATGGATGGGCACAATTGCAGACCGTGCTTTCACTTAGCATTGGGGTTGTATTGTTAGTCGCATTCGTGTTTATCGAGGCTCGTGCGAAACAACCGATTACACCGCTGCGTTTGTTTGCGAGCCGCAGGCGATCGGGTGCCTATCTCGGAAGGTTTTTATTTGTTAGCGGTAATTTTTCTGTATTTTTTTTCCTGCCACAGTTTTTGCAGAACGTGCTTGGTTTCACTTCGTTTGAATCCGGGCTGGCATTTCTGCCTTTCACAGCTGTTCAATTTGGGATGATGTATCTTATGCCATCGCTAATCGCGCGTTTTGGAAATTTAAAGGTGCTGGTCGTCGGCCTGATAATTGCGATTATGGGTACAAGCTGGCTAAGCCAAATCTCAACAGATTCTCAATTTTTTCCGCAAATTTTTCTACCTTTGATGGTCATGGGTATCGGCGCTGGAACGGTCTTTCTTCCATTAACAACGATTGGACTATCTGGTGTAGATTCACGTGATTCAGGCGCTGCTTCCGGTCTTATCAATGTTGCTCATCAAACAGGAAGCTCATTGGGTATAGCCATTCTTATCACTGTCTTTGAAGCAGCTAGACTGTCAACAGTATTGCCTTCCAAGCAAGATTTTGCTCACGCTAGTTCTGTGGTCATAGTGGGTTCAACAGCCTTTATTGCCGCTTCCCTCGTAGTCGTGCTATTCTGTTTTCTCCCAAAACGTGGCGCGGTCAAAGAATAAGCCCAGAGAGCTGCTTGATATAGATTATTGCAAAAAAGACGATTTTCCATTCGTTTCCTGAATGGAAAATCGTCTTTAATTTTATTTTTCCAAATGGAAAGTTGCGCCTTCATAATAGGAGTGCTAAAGTTATTTGGTCCTATATCAATGACCGAAGAACGGAAAGTGTCAACCGTTTCTTCATCATTCGAAATCCCCCATTATCAACTGATCCAATGTCGTCCCGCCGAGAACCATGGGATATACATTTTCTTCTCTTGGCACAACAAACTCAACAAGCACAGGTCCAGGTGTCTCCAAAGCCTCTTGCCATATATGGTGCGCCTCTGCTTTAGTGCTTGCTCTTAATCCCTTAACTCCGTAGGCTTCAGCTAGTTTTACGAAATCGGGACTGCCAGCAAGATCGATTTGACTATAACGACTTTCGTAAATGATTTCCTGCTGCTGTCTAACCATGCCTAACACTTGATTGTTAATTACGACAATTTTGACAGGAATATTGTTAATAGCGCAAATCGCCATCTCTTGAGCGCACATCTGCATACCTCCGTCACCGTTTATAGAAATAACGAGACGGTTTGGATTTCCTACCTGGGCACCTATAGCAGAGGGGAATCCGAATCCCATTGTTCCGGAACCACCGGAAGTTACCAGTGAACGTGAATGATTAAATTTATAAAATTGTGCAACCCACATTTGATGCTGACCTACATCAGTGGTTATAATCGCATTCCCTCGTGTTGTCGAATTGATCATTTCCAGAACATATTGCGGTTTAAGCTCCGTTTCGGAGTCTTTATACCGTAATGGATACATGGACTTGTTTTCTTGAATATTACTGATCCAATGATTTGATTTGGAAGGCTTAGCTTTCGTATTTGCATATCCTAGTACAGCTTTTATATCTCCTACACATGCAATATCTGTTTTGATGATCTTGCCAATTTCTGCTGGATCAATATCGATGTGGGCAATCCATTTGGCATTTGGAGCGAAGCCATCGACTTTCATTGTGACCCGGTCATCAAATCGTGATCCAATTGAAATGATAAGATCAGCGTTTTGAATTGCCATATTCGCCGTATACGTGCCATGATGACCTAACATGCCTAACCACAAATCATGAGCACTTGGGAAGCCGCCTAAACCGAGCAATGTGGTCGTCACCGGAATTTTTGTTTTATTCACGAATTTCAGCAGCTCATCTGATGCATTAGAATATACCACCCCACCACCAGCTATAATGACCGGCTTTTCTGATTCTGCAATAGCCTGAATCAACTTATCTATCTCCGTTGGGTCAGGATTTGGAGTTGCACTGTAACCCTGTAACTGTAAATTTAGTTTGTTTGATGGATCATAATACATTTTATGATTTGACACGTCTTTAGGAATGTCGATTAATACCGGACCTTTCCTTCCAGTGCTTGCAATATAAAATGCTTCATGGATGATGCGCGGCAGGTCATGAACGTCACGTACTGAGTAGCTGTGTTTGGTTATTGGCATTGTAATACTAATAATGTCTGCTTCCTGAAATGCATCCGTACCAATAACTGTTGTTGGAACGTTACCTGTAATAATCACAAGCGGTACAGAATCCATATAAGCCGTTGCAATTCCAGTAACTAAGTTAGTCGCTCCTGGTCCGGAGGTGGCGATGCATACTCCTGTCTTTCCTGTTGATCGAGCATATCCGTCCGCCGCATGGATAGCACCTTGTTCGTGGCGAGTCAAAATGTGTTTGAAATCCGGATTATTTACCATTGCATCATAGATGTAAAGGACATTTCCTCCTGGGTACCCAAATACGCATTCCGTACCTTCCATTAGCAAGCAGCGTAAAAGGACCTCCGATCCTGTTATTAAATCCTGAGAACTTTGATCTGTCTTGTTCGTGAACATAGATACTTCTTCCATTTGAATTCCTCCTTAAATATAAATAACCCCTCTCATCCTCAGTCGACAGAAAATAACTGTCGTAACTAAAGGGACGAAAGGGGAAAGATTTTCGTGGTACCACCCTGATTTGCCAAGAACCTTACGGTTCCAGCCTCATGAGGTAAGGTTTCCCTTACCTGCAGCACGATAACGTGTGCCATTCCGTTTGAGCCTACTCATCGAATCAAGTTTCAATTCAACTTTCGATCAAAAGCTCCGAGACGACATCATACAAAGGGATTATGGCAAAGGTTTCAGCGTTTCCTTTGCTCTCTGGGCATAAGAGCCTTCCTATTTTTTTCTCTTCATCGCTTTTATATGTTTAAAATAAATAACCCCTCTCATCCTCAGTCGACAGAAAACAGCTGTCGTAACTGAAGGGACGAAAGGGGAAGATTTTCGTGGTACCACCCTGATTTGCCAAGAACCTTACGGTTCCAGCCTCATGAGGTAAGGTTTCCCTTACCTGCAGCACGATAACGTGTGCCATTCCGTTTGAGCCTACTCATCGAATCAAATCCCAATTCAACTTTCGATCAACAGCTCCGAGACGACATCATACAAAGGGATTATGGCAAAGGTTTCAGCGTTTCCTTTGCTCTCTGGGCATAAGAGCCTTCCTATTTTTTTCTCTTCATCGCTTTTATATATTTAAAATAAATAACCCCTCTCATCCTCAGTCGACAGAAAACAGCAGTCGTAACTGAAGGGACGAAAGGGGAAAGATTTTCGTGGTACCACCCTGATTTGCCAAGAACCTTACGGTTCCAGCCTCTTGAGGTAAGGTTTCCCTTACCTGCAGCACGATAACGTGTGCCATTCCGTTTGAGCCTACTCATCGAACCAATTCTCGATTCAACTTTCGATCAAAAGCTCCGAGACGACATCATACAAAGGGATTATGGCAAAGGTTTCAGCGTTTCCTTTGCTCTCTGGACATAAGAGCCTTTATATTTTTTTCTCTTCAACGCAGATTATGATGGATAATACATTAGCACAATGCCTGCTCTTTTTCAAATGATTTATTGCAGTAATCTGTCCGTTAGCCTAATGAGAATCCTTCATTTTAGAAGTCTAGCATCTGGTCTAACGTAATCGCTTTTCTAATCCGCATGTTTCGAATATCTCAATGCTACAAGGTAATTGATCCCGATTTTCTTTGCCCGTTTAATTGGTATTTGCTTGCGTTTGTATTCTTCAAAACCTAATTTATAATAGAGCTTTATGGCTGGAATATTGGTATCGGCGACTTCTTCAATCACATAAGTATCATAGGGTGTATGCTCAAGGATATGAC
This sequence comes from Paenibacillus endophyticus, assembly GCF_014192395.1. GTDB lineage: Bacteria > Bacillota > Bacilli > Paenibacillales > Paenibacillaceae > Pristimantibacillus > Pristimantibacillus endophyticus. The sequence continues at coordinate 17,839 of NZ_JACHXW010000002.1, forward strand.
GAATCATTTGCGAAGCAACGCCTTGTCCCCTGAATTCGGCGGCCGTCCCTACAAATTCAATGGAGCCTACATTAGGAGAAGGATGAACAACGATCGTTTCAAATTCTTTTTTCAAGAAAACACCAGCCATCGTACCTCTATACAAGCCTAAATGTGTGCGAAGTTCCTTTTTATCCAGTTTAACCGAAAGTGAAGTACCATCCGTACAAGCAGCCATTCCAACCACTTGCCCCTCGTATAACGCTACATAAAATTGGTCCAAAACGAACATATGGGCGAACGCTGCTGCAATTCTTTTCGGATCCTTAGAGAAATAACCCAGCCACTGTGTGAATCCCTCTGCGAATATTTCGGATATTCCTTGCCTCACATCACATTCAGCTTGATCGGCTCTAACCACGTTTATCATGACAGGCTCACTTCCTTTCCTTCAACAGAAATGCGGTGAGGAGAGATGGAGAGGGCATGGTAAAGTTGCTCTTCAGTAATACTTTCATCTGAGCTAAACCCTGAATCGATGCATAAAAAAGGGAAGCCATTTCCTGCGCATCACCCGAGTAAAACTCTCCAAGCTGCTGCCCCTTGCGAATGAGTTCTGCCGTAGAATCAAGCAGCTTGGCATTTACCTGGAGGATCTCTTCATAATGTTCTGAGGCTGTGGCAGCTCCAGCTAATAGTGATTGATTAATAAGGATCAGTAAATGAGCTAGTTCCTCCCCGTTGATCATGTCCGTGTAGACTTCGTCGACAAACTGTGCCAATAACATTCGGGGGGACTGATCGGATTCAAAGAAAGTAATATTGCGTTTCAATCCTTCGACCGCGTAGGCAACCAATTCATTAAATAACTGATCCTTCGTTTTGTAATGACGATAAAGCAGCCCAATGCTAACGCCAGCCGTATCCGCGATATCTTGAACATTCGTCAAGCCGAAACCTTGATGAGCAAATAACTGCATTGCAGCTGAATGGATTTTTTTCCTAGTGGCATTGCGCATTTCCTCAAACTGTTCCTTGCTGCGCGGCAAACCATTCGCCCCTTTTTAATGAATGAATTTTCACTCATTATATAATATGAAGTGTGGAATTACAATATTCAACTCCAGCTAGTGAAATCTGCCCCTATCGTTCAATTAAATTCTTAATATGAATAAACAATCAAAACCCGACCTCACGAGGTCGGGTTTCTCCTACAATCATGGTTTTAGGACTACCTTGATACATTCATCCTCATGGTCATTGAATATTTGATAGGCATCGCTTGCCCTATCTAACGGAATGCGATGCGTAATGATTTCCGTGGGGTCAAATTCTCCTGCGGTAATCTTTTCAAAAAGCAACGGCATATAATGGATGACCGGAGCTTGCCCCATCTTCAAGGTAATGTTTCTTTCAAAAATATTACCGAGGGGAAACATGTTATACAAAGAACCATAGACCCCGGTAAGTTGGATTGTACCGAACTTCCTGACTGCCTTGAGAGCAATTTGAATCGCGCTGAGGGTGCCGCCTTGCAGCTTTAACTTCTGTTCAATGGCTTCAATAACAGACTTTTTGCCATCCATACCAACAGCATCAATGACTACTTCCGCTCCACCTTGCGTAATTTCTTTGATATATTCACCCATATCATCATGCTCTTCAAAGTTATACGTTTCAACATGGTTCATCTGTTTGGCGCGATTCAATCGATATGTAAGGTTATCTATCGCAATAACTCTTTTCGCACCCTTCATCCATGCAAATTTCTGCGTCATTAAACCGATCGGTCCGCAACCGAGAACAACAACGGTATCGCCACTCTTTACACCGGAATTTTCTACACTCCAATAAGCAGTTGGCAGAACATCTGACATGAAGAGCAAAGCTTCATCTTCTAGCTCACAGGACTTTGGAATTACAAAGGGCATGAAATTCCCATAAGGCACATGCAGAAATTCTGCTTGTCCACCCGGATAATTCCCGTATCGTTCCGTAAAACCAAAATAGCCGCCGGTATCTATGGCAGGATTTAAATTTGAGTTGTCACACTGGCTTTCTTGATCATGCTTGCAATAGTGGCAAGACCCACATGAAATATTAAATGGCAGGACGACGCGGTCACCCTTTTTAACTTTGGTCACTTCCGGGCCAACTTCTTCTACGATACCCATAGGCTCATGACCGATGACATAATCTTTGTGAGTGGGCAATGCACCTTGATAGATATGAAGATCAGACCCACATATCGCAGTGGAAGTGATCCGGACTATAATATCATCTTTCTTCTTGATTGACGGGTCTTCAACCTCCTTCACCTGGATATCTTTTATACCCTGAAATGTAACTGCCTTCATAAATCACCCTCCTACTTAGAACGTAATGGACATACTTTACCCATTAGTAAAAAAAGTTACTCTTGTTATACGCTTGAAAATGGCACTAACATTTGCGTATAAATTTTCGAATGGCAACAAAAAATAAAGTTGTTTAACACTCTAAAAATGATTGGAGCATGTACATGAGGAAATTAATAATAGTAATTGGATTCATCGGCTGTTTGATGATGTGCTCTGCTGTACCGGCATCTGCTGATAAAATGGATCGATCCAACAACGGAACAACGATGAACGCAAACAACTACAGAACCAATGCAACTGCAGATGATGATGGTTTCGATTGGGGTTGGCTCGGTCTTTTAGGTCTTCTGGGCTTAGCTGGCGCCAGAAACCGTGCTCATGATCGTGACCGCGAACGTGCATAACGCTTGGCCTATCAAAGTGGTGGATTAATGAATGGTTCAACGAAAAAACAGCAGCCGATTATCTTTCGGCTGCTGTTTTTGTCGAGCAACAGGAACAAACTTCTGCTGACTATTATTCTTTTTCACTTAGAAACTCGTTTTGCACAGCATCACCATTGGGATTATTATTCTTAATCTGGCTTAAACGCCCATTGCGAAATTCGCCGCCATTCACTTTATTCTGGCGCTGTCCATTATTATCGGTACGATCATGCTTGTTGTTTTTATTTTCCATTTTTCAATGCCTCCTTTCCGTAAAACGTTACATCTAGATTGTGTATTTCGAAAAGAATTATACAATTCATGGATTTGTTTCATATTGAGGTTGATATCCTATTTGCTATCCATATCATTAGAACAAATTTATGTTTATGCGCTAAGTTTAATATTCTTCCACTATTTACTCGATTTACAGATGTATGATTCCATACCTAATTAGTTAAAGTAGATGCATTGCAGATGCTTATCACATTTGCATTCAACGCTGAAGTTTATGAAAAACTATTGAAACAGAAAATACCGGTAGAAAAACAGGGTCAATTGAAGAATAACTAACCGCAGCAAAAAACGTCATTCGATTGAATGACGATATTCCCATTACATATAAACAAGGGGTCACAAAGCATGAATGATTCAGCGGCAGAACAGCCAAAAGAAACAGAAAAGAAGAAAGGCAACATGTCATGGTGGCAGCTAACCTTATTCGGGTTAGGAACAACAACCGGAACTGGATTTTTGCTGGGATCTAGTTTAGCTATCGAAAAAAGCGGATTTTCGGTTATTATCAATTTCATCCTTGCTGCTGCTGGAACTTTTTTAGTTTTTCAAGCGTTGGCGAAAATGTTCGCAGAGCACTCGGAGAAGGGTTCATTCCGAACTTATTCCAAACAAGCTTTTGGTCATTGGGCAGGTTTCAGCCATGGATGGGTTTATTGGTCCTCCGAAATGCTCATCCTCGGCAGCCAATTGACAGCAATCGGTTTATTCACGAAGTTTTGGTTTCCAGATATACCATTGTGGATTTTAACAAGTGGTTACGCAGCTCTTGGCGTTGGGGTCGTCTTACTTGGTTCCGCTTGGTTTGAGAAAACCGTTAATATGCTGGCCATCGTCAAGTTGGCAGCTATTATTATGTTTATCATCTTAGCCTGCCTCGTTATACCAGGTGTACTTGGTTCTGATAATGCGCATATGCATACGCCTAAAAACTTTCAAGATGTTTTCAAGGGCGGTGCGATGGGGCTATGGACAAGTTTAATCTATGTCTTTTTTTGTTTTTCCGGTATTGAAGTCATGGGGATAATGGCAGCAGAACTGAAGAACCCTCAAGACGCCCCTAAATCCGGTCGATTCATGGTTATTACGATAACATTGCTTTTTATTGTCTCGATAGGTCTAGTCATGTTAGTTACACCAATCGAGCAAATTACGACTCAGGAGAGTCCGTTCGTATCTGCATTAAAGGATTTAAACTATCACATTTTGGTCCATATATTTAATGGCGTACTGATAATAGCGGGGTTCTCAGGACTGGTTGCGTCCCTTTATTCCGTTACACTCGTCATGTCGATGATCGCAGATGAGGGAGATGCGCCGAAACTGTTTGGCAAAAAAACAAAGAAACGCCATTTCCCTTATGGTTCCCTTGGATTAACGATAACGGGAATGATCATTTCGATCACCATTGCGTTGCTGCTGCCCAATAAAGTATACGAATATATCACGACTGCAGGCGGACTCATGCTCTTATATACATGGCTGTATATTTTATGCGCATCGCATAAGTTGTTGAAGCTGAGTGCGTGGGGACGGGGACAAACCTATATTGCAATTGGGCTTCTGTTTGCTGCAGTTGTAGGTACGTTGTTCGATCAAATAACCAGACCTGGCTTCTTCATCAGTCTTGGGTTCGTGACAATCATCGGTACTGTAACCTTCTTCTTGCGGAAGCGATGGAATTAAAAAAATAATTCTTTAATCGCCTGCCATTCAAAGTAAATGCCAAATAAAATTAAGCATATGCCCGCTAAGCGAGAGATCAACATAAGAATGCCTTCATGCAAAAACTTTTGAAAGATGCTGGAGAGCGAAGCTAAGGCAACATCCCATATCATTAGTCCGATGAATATCCCAGAACTATACAGCAGCAGCTCCAATGTACCATATTGTTCAGCTGTTTTGGCAAGAATAGACCCGTATATGCCAAGCCAGAATAATATGCTGATTGGATTTGAGAAAGTCATGAAAAAGCCTGAATAAAAGGATTTGGCGTGCGACTCCAAGGAGCGTTTCTCCGAAATGGACAACTTCTTTTTTTTAAAACTCTCCACCCCTGTATAAATAAGTATAAAGCCGCCAAACAGCCATAGAAAAGTTTTAGCGAACGGCGTGTCCAAGAAATGAGCAAGACCGAAATAAATAAGAAGCATGAATATGGCGTCAGCAGCCATTGCTCCTAAACCGATCAGCCAAGCATGAAAAAAACCATGTTTAATACCTTTTTCAAGCTGCGCCGCATTGACCGGACCAATAGGAGCTGCCAATGATATTCCGAGTAAAATATAACTTATAAAAATGTTCATTAACGGCGGACACCCCTTAAAGTGGATATAGGATACTTGTACATCCTATGGGGAACTTGTCTGCACTAGAACATTCTGAACCTAAAGTAAACTTATAATATTTAGGAGTAATCATTATAAAATAAAAATTACTTTTAAAATTAGTCAGCCAAGCCTATTTAAAGGTTGCTTGCGGGGTAATCTGGATGGGCTATAAAAATTTGCTCAATAAAAATGAATATTCTATCTTCCATTAAGACAATCTAATCAGGTCAAAAAAATCCAACATATTCAACAGGAGGCATTCAATTGAACCAGTTTCAGTCCAACAATCAGATTTCGCAACAACTTGCTCATGCTGAACAGCTTATCCAGCAATTGGTGAATCAAACCCAGCAGGCATCAGGTCAATACCAACAATTGCTAACCCAAGAACTTAATAATGCCAAAGCGCTTGAACAAATTGCGCAGCGTGAACAGCAAGCCGCTCAAATCATACAAACAGCACTGCAAGGCCATCAAACAGCTCTACAGCAATTACAACAAATTGCAAACATCTGTAACCAAGTGTCCCAGTCCTCCCATTCACAAATCCCAGCGTTTTCAACGATGAACAATCAACAACCTCAAGGATTTAACAACTATTCGCATTAATGACTAGGAATGAGGGAATAGCTTGTATTTCTATAAAGAGGATTTAATTAATCAAATTGTTGTAGACAAACCGGATCCGGCCGCTGCAAAAGTACTTCAGGAAACGCTCGGCGGTCAGTTTGGCGAAATGCGCACCATGATGCAATATTTCTTCCAGAGCAGCAATTTCCGCGGAAAAGCAACACAGTATCGGGATTTAATCCGCGGTGTGTTTCTTGAAGAAATTAGTCACGTTGAACTCGTTCAGCATACGATTAACCAGTTACTGAACGGCTCAGGCGTGGAGCAGCCTGGTAATGCAGGAGCGGATGCTGCCCCTCTCGATGAAGCAGTAAAGCATGCCAATCCACATCATTACATAGTAGGTGCACAAAGCTCACTACCAGTAGATGCTGCTGGTAATCCATGGCTTGGCAATTACGTGTATAACCACGGCAATTTAATCAGTGACTTACTAGACAATGTCGTGCTTGAATCTACCGGAGTTCTTCAAAAATCTCGTATTTATGAAATGAGCTCCAATCAAACGTTCCGTGAGACGTTAGCGTTTCTCATGGTACGAGATAACTCACATCAAAATGCATTTGCTAAAGCATTAGAGACGCTTGGCGTTGATTGGGGCAACCTGTTTCCAATCCCAAATTATGACATTGATAAATATCCAGAATGTCGGAAGTATGTAGAGTTGGGCTATCATAACGCTCAATTCAACTTCCGTATGGATTCAACAAGGATAGGCGAAATATTTAGTGGTCAAACGCCAAGCAGGAATGAAGGAGAGTTAAAGGTGATTCCACCACCAGATGGTTTCCCTCTACCTTATCTTCCAGATCTTCCGAGTGAACATAGTCCAGGTCTTTACGATTTAAATGCTTAGATTCTAGAATGAAAGCTGCTTCCAGATAGGAAAAACCCTGTTGAAAAGCAGGGTTTTTTCCTTTTCCTTATAGCCATCCATTAATGATGCGGAGGTTTGTCGTAGATGAATAATATAGAGCTGAATAAGCTATCCATTTTTGCCCTTGGCGGCGTATACGAAATCGGCAAGAATATGTATGTCATCCAATACGCTGACGACATCATTGTCATTGACTGCGGCTCTAAATTTCCGGATGAGAGTCTGCCCGGCATAGATCTAATCGTCCCTGACATATCATATTTGATAGAGAATCAAGAAAAAGTACGCGCATTAGTGATCACTCACGGACATGAAGACCATATAGGCGGAATTCCTTATATATTGAAACAGCTGAATATTCCCGTATATGGAACTCGCCTTACACTCGGCTTAGTCAAAGGAAAGCTAAAAGAACATCGTCTCAAAGGAACTGTATTTCATGAAATTAAAACAGACTCATTTATTGAGCTTGGAAGAAGCTTTCAGCTTTCTTTTTTCCGCACAAACCATAGCATTCCAGACTGTGTTGGTATCGCATTGCAGACGCCAGAAGGTACGGTTGTTCATACGGGAGACTTTAAATTTGATTTATCCCCTTCAAATAAACAATTCCCGGACATTCATAGGATGGCGAAAATAGGTGAAGCCGGAGTACTTGTTTTGTTATCCGAGAGCACGAACGCTGAGCGGCCAGGCTTCACTCCTTCTGAACGATTGGTAGGCGAAAAAATTACAGATGCTTTCCAGAAAGCAACAAATAAAATATTTCTATCCACCTTTGCTTCCAATATCAATCGCTTGCAGCAGGTTGTAGATGCTGCCATTCTAACAAACCGCAAGCTCCTGCTGCTTGGTCGCAGCATGATCAACGTGGTAACGATTGCTCAGGAGCTTGGTTACATCCACATTCCCGATGGCATGCTCGTTGAATCCAAAGAGGCCAATCAGCTCCCGAGGGAAAAAGTTGCGGTATTATGTACGGGAAGTCAGGGTGAACCGATGGCTGCACTCTCACGTCTCGCCAGCTCCACCTATCCACATACAGAAATTTCTTCTGGCGATACCGTCATTCTCGCGTCATCACCCATTCCAGGGAATGAAAAGAACGTTGCAAGCATGCTAGACCATCTCTATATGCTAGGGGCTCATGTCATTCATGGATCAGGCGTAGCGACAGGCATGCATGTGTCCGGTCACGGCAGCCAAGAAGAGCTTAAACTCATGCTTACGCTAATGAAACCAACTTATTTCATCCCTATCCACGGAGAATATCGCATGTTATTCCAGCATCGCTTACTTGCGGAGTCTGTTGGGGTAGAGAAGGATAATATATATATTATGAATAACGGAGACGTCCTTGACCTATCTGGAAATCATGTACAACAAACGCGTAAAGTTACCGCCGGCAATACTCTTGTCGATGGTTTGGGCATTGGCGACATCGGGAACATTGTATTACGCGATCGAAAACATCTTGCCGAGGATGGCATCCTGGTTGTTGTTGTCACACTAAGTCGTCTAGAAGGCACCATTCTATCCGGACCTGATATTATTAGCCGAGGTTTTGTATATGTTAGAGAATCCGAAGCTTTATTAGGCGAAGTAGGTCGACTTGTGCTGAAAACCATTGCTGATTTACAGGAAAGTGGAAACGACGGCAAATGGTCTATTTTAAAACATCGTATTAAGGAATCTACAAGCAAGCTGCTTTATGCAAAAACAAAAAGACGGCCCATGGTTTTACCAATTATCATTGAAGTGTAGTAATGTATTCTCGAAAATTCAAACCCCATTGCTTCATTCTGAGGAATGGTATTATCCCCTTTAAGTAATCACTCAAAAAAACCTCATGTTGTTACATGAAGGTAGAGTGATCCTTGGTGGGGATATTTTTATTGCTAAACAGTGCAGGTTTTTTCATATCCCAGTGTTTACTGTCATATAAATACACTTATGGCTTTCATATAAAGTGAGAGGAGTTAGCCTATGGAAGAACAAGCGTTATTTGAGCATCGCTTCTGGCTGCAAATTTTAGGTGACCATTCTCGATTTATCTTTAATGCTCTGTCGCCAAAAGAAATTGATGTTCATATGGCTCAGGCCTATATTCACCGATTCGATAAATTGCTTGAGTTCTCAAGACAAACCGACGCCTCCATCCATTTATCTCAACTAAACAAACAAGCATATGAAGCAACTTCTGATTTACGGGAGTTTAAATTATCACTTTTGGATCGATTGTTACTTGGCCAGGTTCAAATCGGAATGACCCCTACATTTATTAACCATATGGTTAATGAACTGGAAGAATATTCAAAAATACTTAACGCCTTATTAGCAGGAAATCCTGTTCCGCATTTCTCGTCCTTACATCATGATTTATTGTGGTTGCCTGATGCAGCAGGTCATGCTGTTTCAATTGCAATGGATCTTGACAGTGTGGAAAAGAGATTGATCCATAAGAGTGTACAATTCGAGGAACACTTTAATTCCTTTTATTTGAAAGCAATTGAACTAACAGGGTACATGAGAACGATGCGTGATGTCTATCCCGCACTCTCCAAATTCCATTTGGATGTCAATATGGAGATGAGTATATTTATGTCTTTTTTAAAGGAAATTGAAGAGCTTGAATTGAGCAGTGAACTCCTTAGCCGCTTGAATCCGCTTATGCCAGACCATATGTATCGAGAAGAATGTTACTACTTGTTAAAACTTTCAGAATGTGGTGCTATTCCAGCACCTAATTGTAATCCGGATGCACCTAGAATCGTTATTAATTAAGCTTGGCTGATTACTATCGCGAGTTATTAGTTGATATTCTTTCTATTATTTCGTATGAATGATTTGGCGATTAGCCCATTCTATTATATAAAGCTGTCTACTATTTAATTAGACAGTCAGCTTCAGGCTGTCGAGAAAGCTCGACAGTCATTTTTATGCTCAAATAATTTAATACAACACCGCGTTAATAAGACAAAATCGTTATCATTAACTCTTCTAATCCACAGCCATCACCGTATGCCATCAGATGTAAGGCCGATAGTATGAACAGTTCCAGCCAATAGTGTTCGCCTAGAGCATTTTTGATAAAAATTCGTCTTTTTGGAAAGTACTAACATTGTAATGAAAAGTCAGGAGTTCATCTGCCCCTTTCGTTGAGAAAAAAGACAGGGCTGGTCCTGAACTTCATCCGTCTCCTCCAGCCCTTGCCCGAACTCAGGTTACTTGATGTTATTCTTCAAACGATCTAACGCAACTTGGTACGTGTCCATTACCTTCTGCGAACCGATTTTGCCCAGCTCTTCAACAAACGCATCCCATTGCGACATCGCCGTTTCACCGATTATGAATTCTGCTACGGATGACTCGTAATATTTGTTAAGCTGTTCTTCGATTGCCGAAATAGCATTTTTCTCTTCGTCCGTCAGCAGCGGCGTCACATTCATCGTCGGGAATTGATATTTCAACGACTCCATAAACGAATATTGCTCGTTTTCATTGCTTAAAGACAGCGAAGCCTCGAAGTCGGCATGTCCGTATGCAGCCGAAGTAAAGATGCCCAGCTCTTTCCGCAGATCGCTCGGCTCCTTGAATTGCGGCAGGAATTTACGATTGCCGTCTTCCATCGTGTACGTCTCCCCTTCTTTACCCCAGCTGAGAATATCCTTGCCTTTCTCGGAATAAATGAAATCGAGATAACGTAATGTGCCATCCAGATTATTGGTCTTAGAGGATACGGCAATGCCATAATCTTCGTAATCCGCCTTCTGAATGTACGCTTTGTCTCCATATCCAAGCGGAGGAGCCATAAATTTCAGATGGGCGCCGTTTTGAAGCTGGCTGTTCATAATTTCGATCTGACCGATATATTGAATCGTCATAAATGTTTTATCGGTGGCTACCTGCTGCGTCCAAGACTTATAATCCATGGACAAGAAGTCTTGCGGAATCAGCTTCTCCTGATAGAACTTGTTCAATTGTTCGATCATGACCTTAAAGCCGGGGTCAGTCACGCCGTACTTGATTTTCCCAGTATCCGGGGCTTCGTACATATACGGATAGACGCCGAATGCGGGACCGAATGCTCGCAAGGTGCCCATTCCGTGCCGGAACGTAAACGGATAGCTATTCGGATACAACTCTTTCAACTGCTTGGACGTTTCGTATAGTTCATCCCATGTGGTTGGAGGCTGAAGGTTATGCTTCGCGAAGACGTCGTCCCTGTAGAACCAGACCATAAGATTACCCGCGCCCGTTCCGTCGTTAAGTACATGGTACATTTCTCCGCCGGGCGATGTCATGCGCTGCGCGACTTCCGGCTTCGATTCCAGGTAGCTCTTGACATTAGGCATTTGATCCAGATGTTTGGATAAATCAATGAAAGCCCCTTGCGGACCGTATTTCTGTGCGTCACCAGGGAACACGGTGAATAGATCGGGCATGTCCCCTGAGGCGATCGCGAGCGCCAGCGATTCTGGCCCTGTCCACGTCTCTTGTTCAATGTTGATATTGGTTTCTTCCTTCACCCATTTCCAGACCGCCCAATCCGGCTTTGGCGGTGAAATCTCTTTTAGATCGGTCAGCAGCCGCAGTGTAACTTCCGGCGCAGTGCTAGGTGCCGCGCTCTCCTCCGCGCTTAGCGTACGTGATGAAGCATCAGTCGCGTTGCCTCCCGTACCGCCATCGCCTGAGCAACCCGCAATCATGGAAGCGATAAGAATGGCTCCGGCCGCTCTAATCATTTTGTTTCTATTCACTTTGAATGCACCGTCCTTTTTCAAATCATTTCCTTGATCCTCGCAAGTCCGATAGATTCGCTTTTAACAAGCGTAAACGGCTGAAGCCGTCCTCTGGCAGTTAAGCTTACGTTTCGCGTAGAAATATAGAGAAAGTTGGCGAAATGATATACTTTCCTATATTTCTAGAAAAAAAAGTTCCTTATCGGAACTTTATCAAGAGGTCGAATTTATCTGCTTCCGGTATTCGCTTGGCGTCATGCCCGTGTATTTCTTAAACATGCGGTTGAACGACGTAATGTTCTGATAGCCTACTTCTTTGGCGGCATTGTGAATTTTGATGTTGTTGTCGGCAAGCAGGCTGGTTGCCTTCGCAATTCGGGTTTCGTTTAGATAGTCCACGATGTTTTTACCGGTTTTTCCTTTAAAATAGGAAGACAGATAACCGCTGCTCATCTTCAGCTTCTCGGCCAGCACATCAAGATATATCTCCTCCGACAAATGTTCGTTGATATAATCGATCACGAAGGAGGTAACCTGGTGCTTCTCCTCCTTTTTCTCCTTGACCGTTTCCGCAGCCTTCGTGACCCAGCCCAGAAGCAGCTGCTCCAGTTCGCTTACGGTTACGCAGTTCTCGATTTTTTCCTCCGCCTTGATGAGAATGGCTACCAGCTTGTTGGTTTCCAGTCCGACAGAGATTAGCGTACTTTGAATTTTCACCTTCATAGACTCCGCGAACCGGTAGATGGCGGAAGCAGTCATATCCTTCCCCTGCCACTTTGCGAACTGCCGCTCCAGTAGAGCGGTAAGCTGCGGCAAATTGCCTTCTCTCAGATTCACTTCAAACTCTTTATCCTGATCGGAAGAGAACCCGATCGAAGCCGGAACCGAGACACGTTCCGCAATAATTTGCGTTTCCTTTACCAGTCGACGCTCCCCGATGAGACCTTGCGCTTCTTCGTACGCGACAGTGAGCTGTTCCGAGTCCGAATAAATAGAGGTGACCGCGATGGTGATGATCCCGTATTCCTTGTCATGATCGAATACCGCCTTCATTTTGCCGAGCAATCGGAAAAGTTCTGGCGTACGTTCGGCAAAAACCAGGCTCAAAATTTGATTCCGTTCAATCTGGAAGGTGAGGGAGTCCGGCTGTGCCGGTGTTAATTGACTATCGATATAGGTTCTTATATAGTAGAGCCACTTTTCGACCGATATTTGATTGTTCAACTTCCCTTGGTGGTACTGCACTTGAAACAACAGGAATACAAACGGCTTGTTCACGAATTCGAGACTTGTGCCGTCTACCTCGTGGCTGCGGATCGCTTTGAGTCGATTAATGAATCCGAGTTGCTTCCGCACAAGCTGTATACCGAGAATTTCATCGCTAATAATATTAAATTCGCTGATACTCGACCGGAAAGGCTGTTTCTCGTTCAAGGTTCGGATGGATTCAATAACCTTACGCAGCGGATTGTTGATCCTTACGGCGAATACGATAGCAATCAATAGGCTGAGAACAATGACTGTTACCATCATCGCTACCAGCGTCACATTAAGCCGAGTTTGGTAGGCGATCTGTTCGGCGGGCACGCGGTATACATACTGATACCCCGTTGTTTTCCCCGTCTTGCTGAAATAATATTTGCCGTCCTTCACGAATTCGCTGCGTCCGTCAGCCTTGAGATCATCATAGGAAAGAAAAGGCTCCCTCCCCTCGGTCTGGTATAATGTTTCTCCTCCGTCCCCGTAAACGATAAAATCATCGTGGATGCTTTGCTGGAATGCGTTATACATCCGGTCGGCGTCCAGAAAAACGATCATATACAGGTTATTATGCCATTCGTTCTTGAACAAATGGGGGATGCGGTTTCCAATCTGACGCGGTGAATCGCGGTACATATTGTTGATCATATGAGCGGACGGCAATAACCGAGTCGAATACGTGTTGTCAAATTGTTTTCTCCAGAACTCGAGAGGATACTCTTTGCTGGTATAGAACACGTTGAACATCGTAGCGGCGTCCGTGCTGGTCCCTTTTTCGATCACCAGATCATCCTTCTTCAAATAAAGCACGATGTTATCGATAAAGAGATACGGATTGCTTGAAAAGGTGGAGATTTCACGGATAATCTGCGGGATGCTGGTGAATTTCGGATTGCTTTGCAGCCGCTGAACGTCCTCGCTCAAGAAAAATTGAGACATTTGCTTTCTCACCAAATCCAAATGCTTTTCGTAACTGTTCATTGTGTTCTCGATCATTAGTGTGTTGTATTGGACAATGCCCTGTCTCACGTTCTTCTTGGACTCCGCGAGCGTATACAGGGTGAAAGAGCCTAGCAGCAGAATGATGCATAGAAATCCCGCGATGAGCCGAAGGAACAAGGAATTGGATTTTCGTCGAAAGAATAGAAGCGATTGTAATGGTTTCATGCTACCCCCACATTTTATATGGAATTTCCGCCTAATATTTTTCTCTCTGCTCTTAACCAATCTCGAGATGCTTATGAAAGACTAGTCGACTTTATCCTCCTGAATTTATGTATCCGCTTACAATATATTTTACTTCTTAATACTCATGATAGCCGCAAGGGTTTGCACTGTATATGCATAAAACGATTCCAAGCTCATTTTTTTTGATATCTGATCAAAAAAGTATTAGTTTCCACAAAAGAGACCAGTCGGCATGCACAAAAACCCAGTGTTTTTGGGGGAATCACACACGCACCAGCAGCGCCGTGAACTGTGCGCGCGTGTAACTTCCAGGAATATTCTTTACGTCAATATTTGCTTACGGTAACTGCCGGGAGTTTGTCCCACTACCCTCTTGAATAGGGCAATAAAGGAATTGACATCTCGGTACCCGACCGAGTCCGCGATCGCGGCAACCGTCCGGTCAGTGTTTCTAAGCTGCTCGCAGCTCATCCGGATGCGAACGCCTTGCAGATAGTGTTGAAAGGTTTGTGAGGTATGCTGCTTGAACAACCGCTGAAGCTGACGCTGACTCCATTGAAACGATTCAGTTAAATGAGAGAGGGTAAGCTCCTCCGCATAATGCCGCTCGATGTACCCAAGCACTTGAACGAATCGATCCGGTTTGCTCGGCATGCCTGAACTTTCGCGATGCTTCATCCTGTATATGGTAAGGATTACTTGAAGCAAGAGGCTGCGCAAATACGTGGAGGAGCCGCTCTGCGGCAGCTCGTATTCCCGGTACATCAATAGAAACAAGCTTTCAATGTCGGCTTGAACATCTGTGATGAGCTCGCAGGGAAACTCTTCTCGCTGCAGCTCCTTCATATAGACTGCGATGGGATCGTCAATCACAAAGGATAGCAAACTATCGATTAATCGGGGTCGAAAAATACAGTTATACACGACTAAAGGCTCCGTGACCACATCCGATGAGGCTGGCCGGAACACATGCGACACCCCGACAGGGATGACGAAAAGCTGACCTTTAGACACCGGGTGAACCTCATTCTCTATATAATGAAAGCCTCTCCCCTCTCCTACATATGCCAGCTCGATAAATTCATGTGTATGCTGGGACAGTTGAAAGGTTTCGGTCATCCGATTGATAGACAGCATCGCATCATCCGGCAAAAATCGGTCCGCCGAAAGCGTACGCTTCGATTTGTTCACAGCAAGGTCACCTGCTCCTATTCATGTCGTGTTTACCTAGATGAAATGTCCGTTTTGATGTGATGTTTCCATTAGAAACTCTCTTATAATTATAGTCGAATACCTGTCGAATGGGTAAATCAATCCTTTACAAGAAACGGATGTGATCCGCATGTCCAGCGTGACGAAGCTCCGATGCGAATACAAAGAAAACCCAATCGGAATTGATGTTCAAAAGCCGAGAATAAGCTGGCACATTCACTCCGAGTCGCGGGCGTGGCTGCAAGCGGCTTATCAGCTGCAGATTTCAATAGATTCGGATTGGGAGAATCCGATCATGGATTCCGGCAGAATAAACTCCAGCCAATCCGTCCACGTTGAAATAGGCGGCATCGTGCTCGCAAGCCGTCTGCGTTACGATTACCGCGTCCGTGTATGGAGCGAACAAGGCGAGGAAACGGACTGGTCCGAGACGGCCTACTGGGAAATGGGACTACTGGAAG
Source organism: Paenibacillus endophyticus (assembly GCF_014192395.1). GTDB lineage: Bacteria > Bacillota > Bacilli > Paenibacillales > Paenibacillaceae > Pristimantibacillus > Pristimantibacillus endophyticus. The sequence goes on from NZ_JACHXW010000002.1 coordinate 33,597, forward strand.
CAGGCGAATGGCTTGCGGATTGGATTAGTCCGCCACTCGAAACGTTTCCTCCCGAATCCGAGGTTTGTCCTCTGATTCGGCGTGCTTTTCAGGTGGATAGAAAGGTGAAAAGCGCCCGCATCTATGCAACTGGACTTGGACTCTATGAGCTGTATGTGAATGGATGCAGAGCAGGCGATTGTTATTTCACTCCCGGCTGGACCAGCTACAATCATCAACTCCAATATCAGACTTACGACGTGACGGATCTATTGGCGAGCGGTTCCAACGCGATTGGCGCCATTCTGGGAAATGGTTGGTATAAGGGAGCCTTGACTGGCAGCCACAAAAGGAATGTATATGGAGACCGATCCGCTTTTCTTATGCAATTGCATATCCGTTATGAATCGAACGATGAAGAAGTCATCCTTGCAACGGACACGTCGTGGAAAGCTCGCGAAAGCGCCATTCGAATGTCCAGCATATATGATGGAGAGACGTATGACGCACGGCTTGAGATCGCAGATTGGTGCAATGGCCGATACGATGATGAGAGCTGGTTCGCGGTAGAAACGCCATCTCATCCCAAAAATATCCTTACCGCGCAACTAAACGAGCCGGTTCGGATCACCGATGAAATATTACCGATTAAGCTCCTCTCGACTCCGGGCGGGGAAACGGTACTGGATATGGGGCAAAATATGGTCGGTTGGGTCCGATTTACCATGAAGGGACAACCTGGCCAGGAAGTGATGCTGCAGCATGCCGAAGTGCTGGACCGTGAGGGGAATTTCTATACGGATAATCTGCGGAATGCGAAACAAACCATCCACTATACGCTGAGGGGCGGGGAAGCCGAAACATTCGAGCCCCACTTTACCTTCCAAGGCTTCCGGTTCGTGAAGCTGATCGGGTTCGGCGAGCCCATTCGGCTGGAGGACTTCACCGGGGTCGTGCTCCATTCCGATATGGAGCGAACGGGCGATTTTCGCTGCTCGGATCCGCTGGTCAACCAGCTGCAGCACAATATCCTATGGGGACAGAAGGGAAACTTTCTCGATGTGCCTACCGATTGTCCGCAGCGGGACGAGCGGCTCGGATGGACGGGAGATGCCCAGATGTTTATTCGTACTGCCGCTCATTTGATGAATGTAGCCCCGTTCTTCACAAAGTGGCTGCGTGACTTGGCCGCCGAGCAGCGTGAAGACGGCGGGGTCCCATTCGTTATTCCGCATGTGTTGAAGGAAACGAGCCACTCCTCCGCCGCTTGGGGAGACGCCGCAGTCATCTGTCCTTGGGTACTTTATCAATGTTATGGGGATAAGCGAATTCTCGAGCATCAATATGAAAGCATGAAGGCGTGGGTGGAGTATATTCGTCGACAAGGGGAAAACGAATACCTCTGGAATACCGGCTTCCACTTTGGCGACTGGCTCGGTCTTGATTCCAAGTCTGATTCGTACGTCGGCGCTACCGATCGCGAGTTAATCGCTACTGCCTTCTATGCACATTCGACTTCGCTGCTTGCCAAAACCGCGCACATCCTTGGAAAAACCGAAGATTCGGAACAATATGAAGCGCTGCGGAATCGCATCCGTGTCGCATTCCAGCAAGAATACGTCACGCCAAATGGCAGACTGGCCGTGCCGACACAAACTGCTCACGTCCTCGCGCTTATGTTTAATCTGGTGGAGAAAGCCGACAAGGAACGGACGGCGGGGAAGCTGGTGGAGCTGCTGCAAGAAACAGATTTTCACCTCACAACCGGCTTCGTCGGCACTCCTTATCTGAATCTCGTCCTCAGCGAGAACGGCCACTCAAATGCGGCGTACAAGCTGCTGCACCAGACCGACTATCCTTCGTGGCTGTATCAGGTGACGAAAGGCGCGACCACCATATGGGAGCATTGGGACGGAATCAAGCAGGACGGAAGCTTTTGGAGCATACACATGAATTCATTCAATCACTATGCTTACGGCGCTATAGGTGAATGGTTGTATCGTTATGTAGCCGGAATTGATCTAGATGAGGATGCGCCGGGATATAAGCATTTCCATATCCGCCCGCAGCCTCATGAAACCTTAACCTGGGCAGAAGCTTCGCTTGAATCCATGTATGGAGCCATCCATGCCAAGTGGCAGAGGTCGGATGAATCCGGTATGCGCATGACGGTCGTCATTCCCCCGAATACGACTGCTTCGTTACTGCTGCCGGGAGCGAAATATGCGAAGGTGCTTGAGAATGGAGAACCGTTGGAGCAATCTACTGGGATACGGGACGTTCGGCAGTCGGAGCAAGGCGTTTGTCTCATCGCGGGGTCAGGGAAATATCGGTTTACTTTCTAGCCAAATGGAGCCATGCACATCGCATGGCTCCATTTGGCTAGTTATTTGTCCAGACTCGGCCATCTTATCCGTTGCGTTAAAGCAACTTAGCCCCGGCTATGCAGTCTTCTCCGTTATTTCAAGCTGAACCGTAGCATTTCCTCAAATAGGACAAAATGGCTGTCTAGGATTTCATCAGGCGTCAGCTTCACTCCAGGACCATCGAGCCCCATATTCGACTCGAAGGTCATGCTCATTCCCCCGCAGACATGATGAATCGCGGTTGTCATATTGAACGAAGCAAACGGATAGCTCCCTTCATCCGTATAGACCAAATTTCGTTCCGCGAACGGAATTCCCTTCTCCGCATAGGCCTTTGCCATCATCCCATTAAAATCCTGATGTTTGTTCGCAATATACAATGGCAAATAAGGAATGGTCGTAAAATGAACCTCGCTATTCGCACCGCCATGCAGCAGAACGGAAAAATCGACAGCCTCCTCATCCGCGAGGGCAAGCAAAGCGCTTGTCTCCTTCGCCATCGGGGCAAAAAAATTGTCATGCATAATATTCACGCCATCATCGTTGAAATAGGAGCCCAGAAACTCCGAAGCCTCTTTAATGGGATGAACCGCCTTGCATTCCGGCCACTTGCATAACGTACCGTCCTTCCACGACCCCTGCATGTAATAGACAAATTTCTCGTACGGGACATCGATTAACGTATCAATCGGCAGTCTCGCCCGTCCGTCGGGATTCATGCAGGGAACGAGGAGCAGGCGGAATTGATGGGCATTCTCCGTAATATAATCATATCGTTTGCCCCGATAGTCTGACCCGGTTTCGAGTACATGCATGAGGTTCATAACCGCAGCGATCCCCTCCAGCTCGCCGCCATGTACGCCGCCTACAATAAGCAGCACGGGTTTCGCGTTCGCCTCTTTCTGCGCGTAGAACGCCGGGTTTCCGGCACCGCATGCGGAGCTGTAATTCGCTTGGCGTTTGAAATCTTCCTTCAGTCCGTATTCGGCAATAGGTATTGCTCTTCCGCCTGCCGAAGTTGCCAGTGTGCGGACAGTGCCTTTCGAGACATTCGCCATGCCTTCCCCAATTTCTTGCAGTTTGCTTTTCCAGAACGGTGCAACCACCTGCAACTCCTCCTCCTTCACACCTGCCAAGTTTCATCTTTTCATGGCTATAATACCCCTATTCACTTTAAACGGATATGATCGCAATCCAAACTCCCACAACTATTTTTGCGAATCTCGAAAAAAAGACCAATATCCATAAAAACGCCTATATGAATGAAGCCGTCATAACATCAACTATTGGAGAAGCAGTCCTCCTATAAAACTGAACTGCTTCCTCTTCAAGTGGCGATCAAGTCAATCCGTGCAGCAATCTCCGCATTAATCCGGCTGCGAATATGAATAAGCACATTTTCATCGCGCGGATATTCGCTGAAGGTTAGCGGGCATCGCCCGCCATCCTCCAGAATATCGAGGACAAGCTCACGGGACGCGATTCTCTCCAGCAGCTGCATGGCCCTCAAATCATTCAGCGCTTCCCGCATCACCTTCAATCGGATGGACATCACGGGTCTGCCGTTCTCTCCCGGGTATACGAGAAACGCATCGCCTGAAGGGAAGGCGCAGCCTGCATCGGTAACTGCGTAGGGATTAATCGGCTTGATCGAGAATTGGGAGTTCCAGAAGTTAAAGCCCCAATGTAGAAATCCTTCCATTCGGTATTTGTACAATTGGCCTGCAATGATACGGTTCCTCCTGCTGGGCATCGCCATAAACCGGTTGCTGACATCCTTATATTGGGCGCAGCAGTAATAGGTCCAAAGACGTGAAACCTGTCCTTCCAGAAACGGTTCGATGTGATTGGATGCCGGCACAGGCGTCTGGACCAAGCCTTCCTCGTAGAAGGCATACTCCGACAATGCGTCAAGCATGCGAAAGCCCAGTAGATGCGGCTGCACAATTTTCAGCGCTGCCCCGTAGGTATCCAACTGACTCATATTCGGCTCGTCCGAGATATGGAACCAGCATTTCTCCGCAATTCCCCATTCCCTCAGATTCCGTACAAGCTGCGGGAGGAAGCTTTCCAGGAATGACATGTATTCCGGACCTGTGGCCTCCGTATCCCAACCGAAAATTTGACGCTGCCCGGCTTTCGTCTCCGCCATAATCTTAGGTGCAGCTTTAGCGCCCCATTGCGTGAAGAGATGGGACATCTCGAAATATTCGATGCCTGCATGGCGGGACATATCAATGAACCGCTTCAAAGAAGAGAAATCGAATGTATAGCCATCCGCTGCATCCGTTACCTTTATGAGCTGTGTCGTTAACCGCTCGCCTCCCACTTTCGTATCGAGCGGCGGCGTGAAGAGAGGCGTAAGCAGCATATTCATGCCGTGCTCTACGGCTGTCACGATATAACTTTCCAACAGCTCCCAATACCGCTCTCCGAACGCCTCGATCCGATACCAAGCCGCTATGCCGTCGTAATGGAACCATTCGGTGTGGATCAGCTCCTGCTTGGGCAGTTCTGCATTCAACAGCTCCACGGTATGCTCCACGGATGCAAGCTCCCTGCCGTCGGGGTCACGGAACTCGACTCGAATTGAATACTTGCCGGCAGGAAGACCGCCGCGAGGGTCGAATTCCACCCATAAGCTGCGCCATTGGCAAGCAACCAGCCTGAGCGCACCGTGGCTCACCTCATATAGCGGATCGGGAAACAAGCCCGGCTGCTTGGTGATGAAATCATCATCCGACTGGGGATAAGCGGGCAGCTCGGATGGCACAAGTCCGATCTCATAGAGGCGGACGGTGCCGCCATAGTTATCTACAGCAGCCACGCCTATCGTCTGTGCGTTAAAGCCATCTTCCTCTGACTCCGCATACCAAGCGATCTGGAAGGAGAACGGTTCATTGCGCAGCGCCGTACCGATTGGTTCGCATGTTGGAGCAGGGTCCCGATCTAGGAACACTTTGTCCAGAGAGGACAGCTTCTTAGCCGTCAGCTTCATTGCAGCTCAACTCCTGTCTCATCATGTTGAATTTCATCTTGGCGTCAACCTGAGGAAATGCTCAAGCGAGATCTGGCCCTGCAGCGGCTCGCCTGCTGCGAACCTTCCCAGCTCATCGACGATGAAATCGCAAAGTTCTCGTTTAAGCAGCCCATGATATCCGCCGATATGCGGCAAACATAGCACATTAGGCAAAGACAGAAACTCATGGCTCGCTGGGAGCGGTTCCTGGTCATACACATCGATTGCAGCCGAAATTCGGCCTGTCCGCAGCTCAGCGGCAAGAGCTTCCTCGTTCACGATCGGGCCGCGTGCTGTATTGACGAAGAGTCCGCCGTCCCGCAGCCGCCGCAGCTGCTCCGTGCCAATCATACCCTGCGTCCGCGGCGTCCAGGTATTATGCAGCGAGACGATGTCGCTGCGTTCGAACAGCTCGTTCAACCCGCATAGCTCTACACCCAGCGCTTCCGCTTCCGAGGGCTGGCAATAGCTCGAGTACAGTAAAATTGTCGTAGCGAAAGGCTGCAGCATCCGAATGACTTGTTTGGTTATTTCACCATAACCGACTAAACCTATAACCCGCCGGGTAACGCCTAGCACGGTTTCTCTATTATTGATGCTCCACTGACCTTGCTTCATTCCAGAGCTGTATCCCGCATGGTTCCACGCTCCAGCGAACATTAGCGAAACCGCGCACTCCGCTGTGGAATTCGCCAACACTTTATTCGCCGACGTTACCGCTATAGGAGTCGCGAAAACATCATCGCTAACAATGGAGGCGACGCTTCCAGCTCCATGACCAATGAATTTAAGCTTGCCTGCCCGTGCAAGCACTTCCGGCGTGAAGAATGGCGAGCCCCAAGACGTGATGCACGCGTCATATTCACCAATTTGTTCAGCCAACTGCTCACTTGTGAATCGCACATCCATCGGAACAAAATCAACTTCAGAAACAATGTTCAGCTTGCTCAGCACCTGATCTTGCCAAAACATCTCACGCAGACCGGCGTCCGCGATTGTCACTAATGTTTTCATCATACAGTACCTCGATTCTTATCATTTTGGAGTAGATTAATCATATAGTCTGTATAATGCGGAAAAATGATATCGGGCTCCATGCCCGGCACTTGCAGCTCACTCCGCCATTTTGTCTCCCATTCAAGCGAATAATAGCCGGTGTATCCTGATTTCTCCAGAAGCTCTATTATAGACGCAATAGGGATTTGTCCCTCTCCAATTTTCGTATACTGCCAATTCGTCACCATTGGATCTTCAACGGGAATACCGTCTTTGACATGAACATGAACACACTGCGATCCCAGAAGCGCAATCGTATCCGCTGGCGCTTCTCCCTCCTCCAGAGGATGGATGACATCATAGATAACCAAACAATTATGCCTGTTCACGTCATCAAGCAGCTTTCGCAAGACGCGGCCGGTAGAGAATTCATTATGCGTTTCAATCCATACCTGCACACCGTGAGCAGCTGAATAATCGCATGCCTGCTGAAGCTGATTCACCAGAATTTCATAGGGAATATCCGGGACCTGCTGGTCTCTGCGATAAGTGAAATACCCAAGAAATACGCGTACTCCCCGAGCTTCCAAATCATGGGCCAAGGCTGCGACCTTCTGAAAATGACGAAATTGCTCCGCATCTCCTTCGCTGCCTGTAAAACATACGCCGGAGGCGATATCCGTGATGGTCAAACCCGCTTCCTTCATTGTTGCAAGAGCCTTCATCCGCTCACCTGAGGTCAGACCGGTATGGATGGCCCATGCCTCGCCTTCCCTAAGCTCCAGACCTTGAAATCCGACTTCCTTTGCCGCAGCCACGATTTCCTCTAGGGTCCAGCCCTCACAAGGAATCGTACTGAATGCCAGACGCTGCATACTGCTCCCCCTCCAGTGCTCCTACGTTCGAATGCTTACATTCATTATGACAGCCGGTTTTAGAGAGCGCTTTCCTTTTTCCGCGTATTCTTTGAACATTTACGTGATTCCGTGTATCTTAAGGATGAGAGAGAAATACTGGATGGATTCCAACCGCGGAGGATACGATGCCGGAAAACTCTGATTACCCGATTTATGCCTACAAAGAAATGCTGGATGAACAATTTCCATTCAAAATCGAGAGCCGCAGCCGTTCAACGATGAATACGATTCTGCATGCGCATGAGCATCTCCAGCTATGTTATATGCTGTCGGGCAGCTGTCTGCACTTCGCGGCGGGCCGGCATTATGTGCTGACCAAAGGCGATCTTTTCTCGATTCCGCCTTACCAGGAGCATCGGCTGGATCCCAGAGATGACATGGATTTTGTCATGATTCAAGTCGACTTCATGCCGCATGCCGTCAATGAGAATCTGCGCGATATGACGCAGATGCAAACATTCGTTGACTTCGCCTATATTCGACCTCTAATCTCGGAATCGGATCTAATGCCCAAAATCACCTTGCCACCCGCAACCCAATCGATCGTGGAAAGCCTGCTTGACGTGCTCTTGCGCGAATGGGAGGAACGCGAGGAAGGCTACCGCCTGGCCATTAAAGCCGAGCTGTTAAGGCTCCTTGTCATTATAGGCCGGCAGTATAAACGTTATGTTCAAACCCAAGGCCAGCAGGAGCGCCAGAAAGTAGCTCAGCACCGGGAAGCCTTTTACGAGGCAATAACTTATATGCAGACTCATTACAATGAGGATCTTCACCTTGAGGAGGTAGCGGCAAAAGCGCTTATGGCCCCTTCCTATTTCAGCTACATGCTGAAGCTGATTCAGGGCAAATCCTATATCGAGCTGCTTTCCTCTATTCGCATGCAGGCTTCCATGGGGCTGCTGAACGAAACCGGTCTAAGCATATCCGAGATCGCTACGCGAGTGGGCTATAACCATATCAGTCACTTCAACCGCACCTTCAAGAAGCATACAGGCGTTACTCCGGGCGATTACCGCAGATCAGGCTCAGGTGAGCTGTTGCCTTGAATTTCGTGAATGGCTTGGCGCTCCAGGCAATATCTCGAGGAGCTGCATATTTGTTCTTAAGAGTAGGAATAGAAATACAGCTAACTGTCGAAGCTGCAGCATTCGTCTAGCTGCACCAATGTCAGCCAGCTGTATTCCATGCATTTAACCGGATCCCAGGATCCGGTTTTTTTGGTTGGCATTTTTTTAAAAATAATGAGTTCACTTTGCCTTAATAAAGTAGACAAAATGAAGACCTTCTTTGTCGCTTTGTATATTTGACAGGTGAGAGTCTCGAAATGTATTTTTCGTTACAGCAAGATTTGGAAAGTGTATGCTCAGCCATTATGTTATCTTTTGTTCATCTAATAAAATAAAACAGTCTGGAGGGTTAGAAGCAATTGCGATTACGATAGACCATCAAGATTAAACTGAATCGATAGGCAGCCTTTTGATAGGAGCATAAATGTGGTAGTCCGAATCCAGATTGTGAATGTCATCAAAAAACTGAATAAGTTCGATATGTGAATCGTCCGCTTCCTGCCTGGAAATCTTTAAAAACCTTGCATAATCAGTTTTGAGAACGTCACCTATATCTAGGAGGTCACCAGAATACATGAACTTGGCACAAAAGAGCCGTGGTACATCAAGGGTAAAATAGAATGGTCTATTTATCTGAATATCAAATGGAATTCCGAACAGTACCTTGAAACGGGTTGAATTGGGTTCGCAATTAGAATAAATGACGAAACATGAACCATTAACCGTTTCATCAATTTCGTTTAATAGTTTAAGCGATTGAGACCGAATCTTCGTCTTGTAATCATCAGTCGCCAGGTCAACCTCAAAGGCTATGCCGCTCACTCGGATTGAATCAAACTCCGTTAGAGTGAAATCAGTAACAATATCACCATTGATGTTTTTAATGGGTCTTTTAACCACTGAAGGTATTGGTGTTTGAGTAATGTTCATATCTTTTACTCTTAGAGAGCTTGGAGCTATACCGAATTGGCGTTTGAATGCGCGGGTGAAGGAGGATTGCGTACCAAAGTTTAACTGGTAAGCAATATCTGTAAGTGGCATATTCTCGAGTTGAATGCATGGTAACGATGCGTTCAATCGTCTAGACAATATGTAATTGTTTAACGTACAACTCATCATGGCAGAAAAAAGTCTGTGAAAGTAGAATTTGGACATGTTGAATGTACTAGCCACAGACTCTAGTGATAAAGGCTGGTCTAAATTGTTCTCTATATGGATTAGAGCACTCTCTATGACTATATATTGTTCCATAATAGCCCCCAGGAGGTAAAATTTATGACGCAAGATAGAATGAATGGGATCATCATCGGTGTTTTTTATTTTGTTGCTGCAGTCGCTTCAGTCATCGCTGTCATTTCTTATGAGCCGCTGTTGTCTGAACAATGGTATATGTCTGTGGCCAATGGATTTAAAACAAAGGTTTTACTCGGTGTCATTAACGATCTCTTGCTCGTTCTGTCAGCAGTAGGAACAGCGGTTATGCTGTTTCCTTACCTTCGTCGCTGGAATGAACATCTAGCACTAGGACATCTATGCTTTCGATTTATGGAAGCCGTTCTAATTGCAATCGGCGTGGTGAGTATACTAGGTTTATTGCAACTTAGTATTCATTATGAAGCAAACAGCTTAACCACTGAAGAAAATCTTTACGAGATCGGTTACATGCTCCAAGCTTTCCATCGTTGGACTTCAATGCTAGGTCCAAATTTCATGTTGGGTGTCAATACGGCAATGTATAGCTATTTTGCTTTATCGAACCGGTTTAGTACCAAGACCGTTATCGTTGTTTGGTATGATTACGGCTGTACTCGTATTTATAGCCGGTCTATTAGAAATGTTCGGTATGGTAGAGCCTCTATCTGCCGTAAAAGGAATTATTGCTCTACCCGTGGGCATTTATGAGTTGAGTCTGGCGACCTGGTTGATTGTAAAGGGATTTCATAAGGAAAACCTCAATAAACTAAGAACGAAAATATAGTTAAACTTATTCAGGTTTAATGCTACCCTGTATCGAAAGAGGGTCCGTCCATATGGATGGACCTCTTTATTCTAAAAAGATCATAAACACCATTACGGTTAATGTGGATTACTTCCCTACGCTACTAGATTGGCAGCGTGATATTCTTACTATCTTAAATTATGAGGCTTCGTATCGCCAATAGAGTTCTTGGAATAAAAAATAACCGGTCGAGTGTGTATCTCGCCGGCTGATTGTGTTTGTTATTATAGACTAAATAACGTGTTCATTGGAACCTGTAAGTCTTGAAAGACGATGGATTGGATCGTTTCCTGCTCCGTATATAAATCACGTATCTGGTAACTGCCATCCTCCAGCGCATACACATGAACCGTTCGATTCCCAGGATCGACAATCCAATATTCCTGCACCCCATGCTTTTGATATAAGTTGAATTTTTCATTAAAGTCCTTCAATGCAGTGGACGGTGACAACACTTCAATGATTATAGTCGGCGCACCGTGACAGCCGTTCTTGGATATTTGGTCCTTAGAACAAACAACCGAGAGATCAGGCTGAGTGACATGGTCAGGTGATTGGTGCTCTTCACTTTCACTGAAAAACACATCAAACGGAGCCACGAACACATAGCAACTCCGATTCTGAAAGTACGTCCGTAGGGCGAAATGAAGCTCTCCAACAATAAATTGATGCAACGAAGTCGGAGATGGAGACATATTATAGGCTTTGCCGTTAATTAACTCCCACGTTCCTTCCCATGTCAGCCAATCTTGATAGGTATGGATTTTCTTCTCATCTGGATTTGACACAATGTTCGACCTCCTCCTGATTTTACGTATCATATTAATGTAATTGTAACATGATCAAGCGGATCGTTGCTATTTTCACTCCTTTATTACCATCAGTATTACCCGATTATTAACAGTGTTTCATCTAACCTAGAAATTCTCATAGGAGATGCAATAATGACAACATCGGATATGAAAGCATTGGAATATGCCATCGATGAGATCACGGAGAAACTATTTTTGCCAGGGAGGCGAGGGCTCTCGTCTCCCTTTATATACAGATTTTTTCTCAGTACGATCAATGTACAAAGAATCTTTTTTTGAAAGCCTAAAATTCTCTACGATAACAGCCTCTTATCCAACATTTATTGACTTCCGTTGCTCCTCTGTGACTTAAGCTTTAGCAAAACCGTCACGGCCTCGGCTCTTGTTGCCCGATCTTGCGGCGCGAATTGCCCAGCGTCCTTGCCTTGCATGATACCCGCTTGCCGTACGGCAGTAACGCTGCTTTTTGCCCATAATGGAATGTCTGTATCATCTGCAAAATGAGTTGCTGCATTCGCATCGACTGTCATATCTAGAGCGCCTGCGATCACAACGGCCATCTCTGCACGCGTAATCTCAGCGCTCGGACGGAAACTGCCATCGTCATAGCCGTTCATCCAGCCTTCTCGCACTGCGAGCGAAATCGCTGCCTGTGCCCAAGCCCCGATATCCGCGCCATCTGTGAAATTCAGCTTCGCGCCTTCCCCTTGCGGCTTCAGGGTATTCATCAGCATGACTGCAAATTCCGCACGCGTCACATTACGATTTGGCTTGAACGTGTCATTCGGATAACCCGAGACGATGCCATTCTCCACCGCTTGCTTAATCATTGCCTCTCCCCAGTGTCCAGCTATATCACTAAAATTCGCTGCTGCAACAACTGCTTTCCCCACTGCAAATACGGCGTATTTTGTAAAATGGTTCACCGTTACGCTGATTTGATTCCTATTGATCGTACCGCCTGGAACTTCCACCCACACCTTGTGGACTTCGTCATAATAAAACACTGCTGCTGTTTGACCGCTTTGCAAACTAGCTTTGTTGAAAGCGAAGGTCAGCGTTATCGGCTTACTGAAATTTTCCGTGTAGTTTTTCAGAATTTCGAAGACCGGGCTCGCTAGAATTTCTTTATCCGTGACTAGCTGTTGTGTATGTAATACTTTTTCTATCGTAATCTTGAGTTCTTTGGCTGAAGCATCCGGTGGGATCGAGACTATAACCTCTTGGTTCAAACTAACTTCGCCCGTTTGACCAATCAACAACGTCAAATTCCCATTTGTAGAGGTAACAGTCGTATGAATTGGCGGCGATGTATGGCTGTCATCAGGGACAACGACTGGTGTGCTGTCACCTCGTGTCACTATCACGGTATACGTCTTGACAGTCCCATCTTGCGCAGTAACAACAAGAAAGATGGGATTGGGACCAACACGCAAGCTAATCGCTCCGCTCGCTAATCCACTTGCTGTGGAAATACCGTTTACGGCCATCGTCGCTTTACTTTCATATACGCTTCCCGTTACCGTTATACGCGATATGTCATTCCCCACACTAGATGTGTAGGTTGTTGTACCAGAAGCGAAGATTGGACTAAGCACTCCGCTCGATAACAAGATAGCGCTAAGGTCAGCATTGCTGCTGGCTACCGGTACAACCGGAGCTCGGTTCACGATCAATTGATACGTATTCATCTCTATACCATCTTCCGCTGTTACCTGAATGTTGATCAAATTAGCTCCCTCATTTAAGCTAGGTACGGTATAAGCGTATACATTGCCACTTATAGAAGTAGAATGGGAAGTCAACCCTGTAACCGTCAGAGTTTGGTTTGGATTGGCTTTGGTAACGGTCCAAAGAAGACTCGTAACCGTGCTCGCAACATCTACTCGATAAGCAAGTTTAGACGGCTCAAACGTTAATGTGCCTTGATCAATAGTCAGACCCGACAGCAAGGCTTCGTCGCTGACCCTTGTGACTTGGATCCTGTAGGTTTTCGTAGTCGTGCCATCCTGTGCGGTTACGCCTACGATAATGGTATTCGTCCCTACATCCAAAGGAATCGCTGCGCTCAGCTCTCCGCTTGCAACAATCGCTCCGTTTACTTTCACATTCGCCGTCTCATCTGCCGCCGTTGGCGTAACCGTTAGACTCGCGATGCTGTTCGGAACGCTCAGCGTATAGCTCGTTACTGCCGCGTCTAACCTTTCGATCCATGCTCCGCTGCTTACATGCAATCCTCTCAAATCTGCGTTATTGCCTGCTGCTTCCGCAGCCACAATCAGCGTGAATGCTCTAGTCTCGCTTGCTTCGCCTTTGCTGACCTTCGCAGTTAACGTTACCGTCGTATTGCCCGTTGAATGTGAAGGACGTGTTACCACACCAGTCGTGGCGTTAATTGCGATATGGTTGGATGCCCACATAACTGTCGTTTCGTTTATTCCTGTTGCTGGCAAGCCTACATCATGCGTTACACTCGCTGCTACATCGCTGCCGCCATAAGTAATTGCCAGCGCCTTGATCGCTGCGGATACCGCTTGTGTATCCGTCTGCTCTACGATTACATGGGTTGGTAAACTTTCGTTTAGCCCTGCATCCGTTGCCGTAACCGTAAGCTGCGTACCTGCTGTTTGAGCTGCAACCGGTACGAAGTAGGCTCCATCTAGTGCTGCTAAGGCAGTTCCAAGTAAGCTTGCCCCTGCTTTCACCTTTACCGTAGAACCCGCCTCCGCTGAGCCTGTTACGAATGCATCTTCAATATTTACTTCGTTCACTAAAGGTGCTGTTGGTGATGTGATATCGGCTGTTACCGTTACAGTCGATGTTAAGCTTACATTGTTTACTGCATGCTTGGCGATTATCACAAGCGTCTTACCTGCGGTTTGAGTGGCAATTGGTATGGCGAACATACCATCCGTTACGACTGCTGTTCCCAATATGTGTGCATCCGCGCTTACCGTTACCGTTGAGCCAGCTTCCGCTGTACCTGTAATGGCAGTATCGGCAGTAGTCACCGCATTTACCTCCAATGGCATTGTTAAAGCGGATGATACCGATATGTCAATGGGCTGGCCATTGCTGTCCTTGAATGCTCCTGCATCGATCAGTAAATGGTTACCCGATCCAATCAATGCATCCTTAAAGTTGATTTCAAGCATGCTCGCGTCAGCTGTAGATGATAGGATCTCAACTGTATCCTCTGAGCCTAGCGCTGAATAGGTTGTCTGGCCTGCTCTTTTAACCGTAATCTTACTCTTAAACGCATCTAAAGTGCCAGCCTCGACGGCAAACGTATGAAAGGTAACCGTCACTTTATTATGGCGTTCACTTACGAGTGAATTCACTGAGCTATCCAGCTGAACTGCGCGGTAGTAGCACTTTTTATAGGTATCTGGCGCAGGATCCATACCTCCGAACGCAACCCGGTTACATCCGATACCATTCGTAACGACTTTAGATAAATAGCCATAATTAGCCGGTACAGTAGGTGCGCCTATTCCCCAGTATCTCACCTCTTTCGTCCCTGAAAAACTACAATTTCCATTCTCCGCGGCACAATCTGTCCAATCAAAGGTGCCATCTGGTGCAGTTGGCAACAATGTTAAAGAGGATGTAATGGTTATGTTGATCGTCAAGCCATTGCTATCCTCGAACGCTCCAGGAGCTACTTGTATCGAATTTCCCGAACCAACTAACATGTCTTTGAAGTTGATCTCAAGCGTGCTCAAGTCAGCTGACGATGTTGGATTCGCAACCATGTCTTCTGCATCTAGCGCTGTGTAGGTTGAAGAGCCATTTTTTTTAACGGTAATTTTACTCTTCAAATCCGCTAAAGATCCAGCCTGAATGGCATACGTATTAAATGTAAAAGTAACTTTCGTGTTGAGCCCGCTGACCACTGTCTTTACGTTATTATCAAGCTGTATATCACGATAGTAACATCTTTTCGTCGTGCCATATGCAGGATCAACATTACCGAAAGCAGCCTTTGAGCAAGCTTTAACATCAGTAGCAATTTGGGATCTAAAGCCGTAGTTAGCGGGTACAGCAGGCGTACCAATTCCCCAATATCTCACTTCTTTCTTGCCGGCAAAGCCGCAAAATTGGTTTTCTTCCGCACAATACGTCCAACCCAAGCTGCCGTCTGGCGCCGCGGGTAACAGCGGTAAAGGAGATGTCACCGAAATGTCAATGGTCTTGCCATTGCTGTCTTTGAAGGCTCCCGAAGCGATTTGTATCGCATTGTCTGAACCCGTTAACGGTTCCTTAAAATAAATTTCCAGCGTACTTACAGCCGAAGATGTTGGGTTTACAACTATATCTGCTGCACCTAACGCTTTATAAACGTTCTCTCCTGCTCGTTTAACCGTAATCTTATTCTTCAATTCTTCTAAAGTGCCAGCCTGAATCGCATACGTATAAAATGTCATTTTCACTTTATTATTGGGCCCGCTTACGGCTGTTTTTACCGCACTATCTAGCTGGACATCACGGTAGTAACAATTTTTAGACGTTCCAGGTGCAGGATCGATACCGCCGAAGGCTGCCATGGAGCATGTCGCTAAACTTGTATTGATTTGAGAGCTAAAACCATAATTAGCGGGAACAGCAGGCATACCTATTCCCCAGAATCTCACTTCTTTCATCCCCACAAAACTGCATCTCCCGCCATCCGCAGCACAATTCGTCCACCCTCCGCTACCGTCTGGTCCGAGACCTAACAACGTTAAAGTAGACGTAATCGCTATGTCGATAGAGTCGCCATTAAGATCCTTGAATGCTCCAGGGAGAATCCGTATAGCGTTGTCTGAACCAACTAGCGTGTCCTTGAAGGTGATTTCAATCGTACTCGACGTAGGCGAAGATATTCTATTGGCTACTGCATCCTCTGGACTCAGCGCTGCAAAGACAGCTTCACCTGTCTTTTTAACAGTAATATGATTTTTCAAATCTTCTAAGGTACCAGCTTGTATCGCATACGTATTAAAGGTGAATGTCACTTTATTATTGCGCCCGCCAACGGCGGTAGACACGTTATAATCCAACTGGACATCCCGGTAATAACACGCTTTTGCTGTTCCATAGGCAGGATCACTATTGCCGAAGGCAGCCATTGTACACGCCGTACCTCCCGATACGACTTTGGAACGAAAGCCATAATTAGGCTCTGGCGTGCCAATTCCCCAGTATCTCACTTCTTTCGGCCCTTCAAAGCTGCAATTCCCGCCATCCGCAGCACAATACGTCCAACCAGGACTGCCGTCTGGAATAACGCCTGCTACGATGGCATTCACCGCTATGTCGATGAAATCGCCATTACTATCTTTGAATGCGTTGGAAGCTATCCGTATAGTGTTCTCCGTCCCAACTAACGGGTTCTTCATATTTATTTCGAATGTACTCAAAGTATCCGAAGAGGTTACATTTGCAAGTGTATCTTCGGTATCCAGCGCTGTGTAGGCCGAATCACCTGTTTTTTTAATCGTTATTTTCTTTTTCAAATCTTCTAAGGTTCCAGCTTGAACGGCGTAGGTGTTGAACGTGACCTTCACTTTCGTATTGCTTCCGCTGACGGCCGTCGTCACGTTATTATCAAGCTGAACGTCACGATAATAACACCTTTTGGCGGAATCCGATGCCGGATCACGATTAGCGAAAGAAGCTGGCGTACATGCCGTATTACTTGTGCTTACGATTGATTGAAACTTATCAGGTTGGTCAGTTGCCCAGAAGCGTACTTCTTTCCTTCCTGTGAAGCTGCAAATGCCACTCTCTACGGCACAGAATGTCCAACCCAGGCTGCCGTCTGGTGCATCGCCTATGGCAAGAGTCTCCTTGAGTGCAGAAGTAATCGATATATCTATTAGC
This sequence comes from Paenibacillus endophyticus, assembly GCF_014192395.1. Classification (GTDB taxonomy): domain Bacteria; phylum Bacillota; class Bacilli; order Paenibacillales; family Paenibacillaceae; genus Pristimantibacillus; species Pristimantibacillus endophyticus. The sequence goes on from NZ_JACHXW010000002.1 coordinate 50,617, forward strand.
TCGCCCTTATTATCCTTGAATGCCTCAGGAGCGATCTGAATGGCGTTCCCAGATCCAACTAGCGGATCCTTAAAGTTAATTTCGAGGGTACTAGAAGCAGTCGTCGAGGTCAGATTGGCAACTGTATCCTCGCTATCTAGCGCTTTATAGGCAGAGTCACCTGTTCGTTTAATCATAATTTTACGCTTCAAGTCTTCGTTTGTGCCGGCCTGTATGGCGTATATATTAAATGTGAATGTTACCTTGTTATTGAGTCCGCTAACGACTGTTTTCATTTCACTATCCAGCTGGACATCACGGAAGTAACATCTTTTCGGAGAACCTGGTGCAGGATCATAATTGCCAATAAAGTACGTCTGGCATCTCGGACTATCCGTAACATCTCTAAATATATGAGTGAGATAACCATAATTAGGACCTATCCCCCAGAATCGCACTTCTTTTGTCCCTCGAAAAGAACAATTCCCGCCTTCATCACCACAATCCGTCCAACCCGGGCTACCGTCTGGTCCAGTTGGTAAAGTCGCTATTGAAACAGTGACCGGCAAATGAATCGGTTGGCCATTGCTGTCCTTGAAAGCCCCAGGCGCTATTTGGATGGTATTCCCCGGACCGACTAACGTATCCTTAAATTTGATGACAAGCGTACTCGACGCAGCCGTAGAGGTTGGATTTGCAACCGTATCTTCAGCGCCTAGAGCCGTGAAGGCAGCCTCACCTGTTTTTTTCACAGAAATCTTACCCTTTAAATCATCCAGCGTGCCCGTTTGTTTGGCATACGTATGAAAGGTCAATATCGCTTTATTATTAGGGCCGCTCATGGTCGTCGTCACTGCGCTATCCAGTTGAACGTCACGGTAGTAACACCGTTTATCCGTCCCAAAAGCAGGATCGATGCCGCCGAATTCAGAAACGGCACAATACGTACTGTACGTACTAATTTTAGATACATAATCATAATCAGCGGGTACAGCCGGAGCACCGGTTCCCCATAATCGTACTTCCTTCGTCCCGTTAAAGTTACAGAAGCCGTATAACGGAGTACAATTCGTCCAGCCAAGGCTGCCGTCTGGCGCTTCGCCTGTTACGGAAGACGTCACCGATACTTCTATCGGATCGCCGTTGCTATTCTTGAACGCTCCAGGAGCTATCCGTATCTCGTTGTCCGAACCGACTAATGCGTCTTCAAAGTTGATTTCAAGCGTACTCGACGTCGCGGTAGATGTTGGGTTCGCAACAGTATCTTGGGTGCCTAGAGCTGAATAGGCTGCTTCACCCGTTCTTTTCACTGTAATCTTACTCTTCAAATCTTCTAAAGTGCCAGCCTGTATGGCATAAACATGGAATGAAAAGGTCACTTTTCTATCGCCTCCACTAGCCATGGACGTCACTTTGCTATCAAGCTGCACATCACGGTAGTAGCACTTTTTACTCGTTCCAGGAGTAGGATCAATATTGCCGAAAGCAGCGGATGTGCAGAGTGTCCCTCCAGTCAACAATTGAGAAGTAAAGCCATAATTAGCGGGTATTGCCGGCGTGCCGATCCCCCAGAATCGCACTTCTTTGGTCCCTGAAAATGTACAAGCTGTTCGCTCTGCTGCACATTCCGTCCAACCATCGGTACCGTCTGGTCCGTTGGCTAGCACAGGTAACGTGAATAAAGATGAAAATGGCGTCGATGAAACGATCATCAAACCCAGTAATAAACGAACCGTATATCTTTTTAATAACGCCCTCTTGAACATATCTACCTTCACTCCTCTTAACTCTGTACGTCCCTTGCCGCAAACTAAGTCAAGTCTACTACAGCCTAATAAAAGAATAATGAAAAATCCGGTCATAAATAGACAAAAACCGCGCAGCAGAAGGCTTCGCGGTTTTTGTCTATTTTTATTGGTCATGCCTCGTAACATCTCGTCATTGTGGTCATTGGCTTGTATGTATAAAACCGTTATTCCCGAACCCAGCCCTCTTCAATCTCCAGCTCGCGGATCACCTTAGCAGGGCTTCCCCCTGCGAGCACGTTGCTGGGTACGTTTTTGTTAACGGTGCTTTTGGCTGCGATAACCGAGTTATCGCCGATTGTGACGCCAGGAAGAATGGTGCAGTCGGCTCCAATCCAGACATTGTTGCCTATTGTTATTTTCTTGCTAAGCTCGCCTTTATCGGCGCTATCCATGCGATGGTAGTTGCTATCGAAAATACTTGTTCTTGGGCCTATTTTAACATGATCGCCTATAGTAATTTCCTTATTAGCTGCAATTCCAACGCCTGCATTAATATAGACATGATCCCCAATCGTTAGGTTCGCGCCCTTGGTGCTCGTTATTTGAACGGCCCATGGATGCCCTACGATGGAGAGGCCTCTACCAACCTCGATCACACCTGTTCGATTAACAAACACTTTGCCGCGCAGCTTTGGAACTGTTCTTCCGAATTTGTAGAATCCTTTGAGCTTGTACAGTACAGTATTAAACCTCATTTAAATCCTCCCATTCCACAAAAGTTCGCTTTTCGAATATTATATCAGAAATAATTATTAATTTACGTAATAGTTATTCGAAATGAATAATTTATAATGAAATAAATGCGGATACTCAACCTATGCTCTCATTTCTATTCGACGATGCCACAGCATACTGCTGCAACCATTCTAGCTGGAAATAACTGAATTTTAAAATATGCTTTTTTTTGTTTAGAATTTGTTTAATACCATTTGTTAGAATTAGGATTGTCTAAAATAGCATTTATTTTTACAAATTGTTGATAACAATCAGGAGGAAGAATCATGCACAGTGCACATTCACGTAAAGATTCATTTTTCAAAAAGTTTTTATTGGTTGTGATTTCCTTTATTTTAGTACTCACAGCTGCCCCGATTACGCCTATAATGGCGGATTCAGAGCCGGACTCGCTGCCAATCTATGTGGGCTGGCAACAATTTGCGCATACCGGCGCTACTGCCAATGTATCTAATGATACGACCAGAGTACTGAACTTTCCGGCTATCCCGGGCCGAAATAACGCAGCCACAACAGCTGGCGGACGATTAAGAGTAGTGCCGGTAACAAATGATTCAAGCGGCATTGTCGTTCGAACAAATAAGATTAAGCTTGACGGAGGCTTTAGTACTTATTTTGTCATGCATTTGAATGGAAGCACTTCTCTGAATAATACTGGTTTTCCCGGACCCGCTGATGGTCTAACCTTTATTATTCAGGATAACCCTACACCTGTTCTAGGCGGGGTAGGCGAAGGGGTGGGCTATGCCGGTATTCCAAATTCCGTAGGTGTAGAGTTCGATACGTGGAAAAACCTCGGACCTCATAAGGGGATTCAATACAATGACCCGAACACCCCTTTTAATCGCTTGAATCAATATCATCCGGCAACTAATCCAAACGCTCCTACTGCTGATCATGTCGCTATTGTTATGAATGGCGACAACCATCACCAACAGGGCAGCGGCGACGTAATTGATAATTTGCAAGGCGCCAAATTTCGTTTGTACGATTACGGTGTAAGCAATGCCTACGTTCATGTTTGGGTTGATTACAATGAAGATGGCCTTCTTACCACAACTTATGGTCTAAGTAATATTCGAACCCATGCCAATAACAGATCACTGGAACGTAACGTAGGCAAGTCCCTTATGAACAAAGAGGTATATGTAGGCTTTGGAGCGAGTACAGGTGGAGCCAACTCCCATCACGATATTTTGTCGTGGTATTTCAAAAATTCCTACGTTGAGGGAGGGCTAAACCCTAGCGGAAATTATAAACAAGGACCAAGTGCAGTTACAATCAATAATGTATTCTCCACCGATGGCGGAGCGCAAACGGGTATTGATATCAAGGTAAAAGGAATGAGCAGCAGTGATAATCTGCCTAATGAACTGGTTGATATCTACGTTAATAACCAACTAGTAGATGGCGAATACCGTACAAATAGTGAAGGTGAACTCGTATATACCTTCAATGAATCAAGTCATTTGCAGGTCGGCAGCAACACCATTACTGTAGTCACCCGTAACGGAGGCACCTCCGCGAATACTTCGGCGGTTAAGACGACGACGCCTGTGGCGAACGATATCGTATTAGCCTATACGACAAAAGGCATATTGACCATTGATGGGGTTCCGAGTGGAGTTGCCGTAACACTATACGACGACAATCATGAAGTCATTGCGGCTTCTCCAATCGTAACGAACGGAACAGTTCGCTTGCAATTGACAGACGCCGGCAAAGATATCCTAGCTGATGTCAGCCAGATTGATATTTCATATGCCAAGAATGGCGAAGTGATCAGCAATAAAACAGCTATAATCCCAATTGTGCGCAGCAGCGCGCCAGAAAAAGAGACAATTGTCACGAATGTACCAAAAAACACAGTAACCGTTAAAGACGTCCCGCCAGGCTCGACTGTTAAAGTGTATGGTGACGATGACGAGCTCATCGGTACGGCTACTAACGACGGCGATGACGAAGCAGTCCTTGTGGTCACTATTGACTCGCCAACTGAGCTTCAAGAAGGCGATGTCATTAAGGTTACGATTACCGAAGAAGGCGGCAAGACAGAAAGTGAACGAGTTTCAAGCAAAGCAACGCTGGAGAGCGACCCGCTTGATGGGGAAAGTATTAAAACAAACGCCACCGACAATACGGTAACAATTAAAGACGTACCTCCAGGAGCGACCATCAACGTATACGACAAGAACGGCGACGTTATTGGAACAGCTACTAACACTGGCTCAGATGCAGAAATCGTAGTTGAAATTAAAACACCGCATTTGCTTGAGGCAGGCGACATCATTAAAATTACAGTTACAGAGACAGGCAAGCTGGAAAGTGAGCCGGTGTCTAGCGAAGCGAAGCTGGACAGCGTGCTTGACTCAAATAACGTTAAGACGAACGCAACAAACCATACCGTAACAGTCAAAGATGTGCCGCCGGGTGCAACCATTCTAGTTTACGGCGAGAACGGCGATGTCATCGGTACGGCTACCAATACAGGCTCATCGAAAACAACCGTTGTAGTCAATATTGAATCTACACCAGCCCTTGCTGAAGGCGATATTGTAAAAGTTACGGTCACAGAAAACGGTCATTTGGAAAGTAAACCGGTAGTAAGCGAAGCGAAAATGGAAAGCTCGCTGCTTGAGACCGACAACGTGAATACAAACGCGACAAAAAACACAGTGACGATTAAAGACGTGCCGCCAGGCGCAGCCATTAACGTATATGACAAGAACGGCGAGGTTATCGGTACAGTCACCAACACAGATACGTCCATTGCGACCGTTGTAGTTGCCATTGGAGCCCCGCATGTGCTTAGTGAAGGTGACTTGATCAAGGTTTCCATTACAGAATCTGGGAAGCTGGAAAGCTTACCGATTTCAAGCCTAGCGAAATCGGAAAGTGATTCACTCGTTAGTTCAAATGTTGAAGCAAGTGTGTCAAATGACAGCGTCAAGGTAGTAGAGGTGCCTGCTGGTGCGACCATTATCGTCTACGACGAGAATGGTACGGAATTGAAACGAGAAGTAAATAACGGAACGGAGTCGGAAACCGTTGTTATCGAAGGGCTTGACCTCGAGCTTGGAACCAAAATTCAAGTGACAATAACGGAAAAAGACAGATATGAAAGCAAGCCCTTGCTTATAAATGTCGCGTTCTCGACAGACGAAGCGATTGATGATGCGCTGCGGTCCTTGCAAATCGGCTACCAAGCGAACGATACTTGGGAGAGCGTTACACTTCCTGTACTCGTTATATCAACGGGAGCAAATGATACAACGGTGGAGTGGGCCTCAAACAAGCCAAAGGCGATTGAAATTTCATTGCCTGCAAATGGAACGGTCGAGACACTTGTTCATCGTCAACCAAAGGATGAGAGTGTTATACTCACCGCTTCTGTCTCTAAAAACGGCGTAACAAAAACCCGCACATTCCTGTTAATTGTCAAGGCTGAGAACCTAACGAAGACAACGATCGAGAATTATCGACAAGTACAAATAGTTGGCGGCTCAGACGACGAGGTGAATGAGCAGGTTGGCATTAATCGTATTACGTTATCGAACGGAGTCAAAATAGACAAAGCTATTTTTGATTCGGCAGCAGCAACAAGGTTTGTCAATGATCTAAGAACAAAAAACGGGATTTCAACGATATATGTGAATGAGGTTATAGGAGATGAGCCCGGAGAAATTGCGGTTGAAATTCCTGGACAATCTGTAAGACTGTTAAACAACAACCAAAACACATTGGATATACGCACAGAATATGCGACCTTATCCATTGCGGCACAAGTCATTGACCAAATGGCAGATCGTTATCTTGACTTGTTTTTCCGCTTAATTCCGGTCAAAGATGCTGGTCAGCAAACTGAATTAAATACCAGCATTGTGAAGGAAACAGCAGTTAGAACAGCTGCTGGAGACAAGGACGTTGAAGTATTAGGCTCCTCGCTGGAAATTGAAACGAACTATCGTGATTACACAACAACACTGTTTTTACCGTTCGCAAAGAACGGAATTACGCTGCCAGTAAGCAATGTAGACAGCTTCCTGAATTCGCTCCGGGTGTTTGTAGAGCATAGCGATGGAGAAAAGATTGTGATGAACCCAACCGTTGTATATAACGGTGTCACTCCAATTGGGCTAGAGATTGAAATTGACAAGTTTAGCGTTTTCTCGGTTATCCAATTCAAAGAACGAGCGACAGGCGGAGTCGTTGTTTCGCCAGTTAAGCCAACAGAACAGATTAAGAAGGCAATCGTTGACTCAAAAGAGGGAACCATTCACCTTGATCTAGTTGATGGCAGCGGCAAGGTGGACAAATCAGGTTTTATTGTTAAAATCAGCGGTAAGGCCGCGGATATACAAGACGTTAGAATGGATGGCAACCAAGTTATTATTCAGCTGAAAAACCCTATCCCGGCAGGCTATGCAGCAACCGTATCCTATACGCCAGGCAGCGGTTGGACAGGTACGCTGCAGCCATTCGCCGACCTGACAATTGCAAACCCAGGCCATCATATCGCTTATATTAAAGGCTTCCCTGACGGCACATTCCGCCCGAATAACACCGTTACGAGAGCGGAGATGTCGGCTATACTAGCCCGCAACAAAAATCTATCTAATCATTACGAATACCAAAAGTTGTACCCGGATGTTTCGAAAGGCTTCTGGGCAGCAGCTAACATCGAGCAGCTGCAAGCTATCGGATTAATGATCGGTGATAAGCAGGGCAACTTCCGGCCAAACGACCGTATTACGAGAGCCGAAATGGCAATGATTGCGGCCAAATGGTTAAAGGCCGATCTTGACGGACAATTCACAAGTACATTTGCCGACGTATCCGATCAGCATTGGGCTGCATCCGCCATCACCGCTGTCAACAAAGCAGGAGTTATGATTGGTTTTGAAGACGGCTCGTTCGGCCTGAAGGAATATGTAACACGAGCGCAGGCTGTTACTATTATGAATCGTCTGCTCGGAAGAGGGCCGCTTACAGGCGTGCCAACACCGACATGGCCGGATGCGCCTTCTGCTCACTGGGCATTCGAACACATCGAAGAAGCTTCGCAGGATCACTATTACACGTATCTTCCAGATGGTAAAGAGCTGTTAGATAAGCAATAGCACCATCTTGGTGCTATTGAAATGAATCAAAGTTCAACCGTTCTTACATGAAAAAAGCCAAGAAAATACCGGGTTACCAACCGGCATATTTCTTGGCTTTTTTTCTCGCTATGCAAACAGGGAACTTTGCTTGTGGTGTCAAACACGATTCATTTTTCGCATTTTTTTACCAAAGTACAACGTCGACCCTCTCGACTTCGGATAGCAATAGAAGTGGCGTAAGGGGAATCTTGAGAGAACCATCTACTTAAAAATCAACGGAAAAGCAAATGTAACGAATGCTGCCCAAAGCCCATAGACCGGCAAATACTTCGTAACGGCATTTTGAATGGCTAAAGGCCCGGTTTTGTTTTTCAGAAAATGCATATAAGTGATCATAATCCATATTAAGTTGGCCCAAATCAATATGTTTACCCCTAAAACAGCAAGCCTGTTGGGTGTTATACCATATGAAGAAAGCCTGAACACTATAGCTGAGAAAGCCACACTGTCAATGATAAGAGCAAGAACGATTAAGGCAAAATTTATAAAATCAGATATATTCTTTTTCTCGTCCTTGCCGCTTTCGGTAATAGAAAATATAGTGACAGCCAATACACTCAGAAGTATTCCGTTGAAGGATAGAAGGAAGTTGCGGTCCAAAAATGGATTTTTCCCGACCCATATAACCGTTATAAGATAAACAATCAATGTAACAAGTACAAGCGGACTAAAAATTTTAGCGATATACGGTGCAATATTTTTAGAAAGCTTAAGATTGCCCGAAACCAGGTATGCAGCCACAATAGCGAGAGCGGCAGCACCAAATAATACGACATTCTTAAAATAAAATTGAGAGATGTCCATTCCGACAAAACTAAATAATTGCATGGTTAATGCTGTCAGCAGCATGCCGCTGATTGCCATACTGGCGTAGAGTATGCAAAACTCTCCATTAAATTTAAGATAAGCTAATCTTGTTTGACCTATACCATGTTCATTTCCCGTAAATGCAAGCCCAAGCAGCACCCATAAAAATACGGGAAGGTGAAGATAAGCCAGGATAGTACTGTCTTTAAGCTCTAGCGGCAGTATATTGAGATAGAACCCTGAAACTAAAAATAACAAAGCAATGGTGTAAATAACGTTTTTTCGAGGTTTACTATTATATACAAAATAAGCAGCGATAAAGGGAAGCACGCCAAAAATAAGGTTAATAGGAGCAATGGCCTCCTGTTCGACATAATGGAAAATGATTCTGGAGCTTATACCCGCAAGAATGGCTAATATGCCCATGAACAGGAAATTTTTCAGAGGCAAGGAGGTTTTTTCTGTATGTTCAGTCTCCTTGAAATACAATCTTTCATGCCAAGCAGCAAGAACCTGCGAATCCGGGTTATGTTCCCAAGCATAAGAGAATGCCTTTTTAAAGATTTCGGGTTCTTTTCTATACAATCGCTCCAGCGCCTGCGGGTCAGCCATATTTTCAATAATCAGATTGTTATTGCCCACGTTACACCTCCCCTAATTAATGTCTTAGCAAGCCCTATTCCCTTTTCAATGTTGCTAAACGAGCGGTTACTGTCCATGGCTGTCTTGGTCACTTTTATATTCTAAAATGTCTCCAGGCTGGCAGTCTAATGCCTTGCAAATGGCCTCTAAAGTTGAAAGCCTGATCGCTTTTGCCTTTCCATTCTTTAATATAGAAAGGTTAGCCATTGTGATACCGACCCGCTCCGAAAGCTCCGTTACGCTCATTTTTCTTTTCGCCAACATTACATCAATATTAATAATTATCGCCATATTATTCACCTCAGACCGTCAAATCGTTTTCAGATTTTATAGCAATAGCCTCTTGTAGAAGCCTTTGGAGAACAGCAGCAAAAACGGCAATCACCAAGGAAGTAAAAATCATGACCAATCCGATGAGTATGAACCCTGGGGCGTCGTCTCTCTCCGCTATAAGATAGAAGAGCGGCAGTCCTAACACATACAAGCTGCTGATTATAATGGCGCAGTATTTTATGCTATTTAAAGCCCGTACAGATATTTCCGAGAAAGCGATGTTCTTATCGATATAGCTTAGAAGCTTAAAAGCTTGATACAGAGCAAAGTAAAAAGGTATCGCAGCCGCATACAGATCCATATAAACGAGATATTTCAAATAAGGATGATCTGGATACAGCTCTACCGCAAAATTCGCGATCTCAGGCACCAAAAATATACACAAAGCAAGAACAGGAATTCCAATAAGAATAACGGCTGCCTTCAAAAAGAATGTTGATCCTCGTTTCATAAAAAACCCTCACTTATTCGTAAATTTAAGTTGACTTTAACACATCATTTATCGTTTTGCAATAAAAAATTAATGTTATAGAACATATTGTTGTTGTTATATTGAAAATGAGCTTGCAAAGAAAAAAGCACTCCTCCTTACAAGGAAATGCTCTTTGGTCTAGATATTCAATTTATAACTTCTCAAACAAAGCTGTTTGTCCGTTGCATTTCTAATTTGGTCATGTATTTATTGCCCACTTTTCAGTGTGTGGCAATTGTTTGCTCTAGCTAAGCAATTAAATTGGGGAACGACCTGACCTATTAGCAGCTGTTAACCACCATAAAGAGCCGTATAAACCCCCAAGATTTCAGCATCTGAGGCTTCCACTTTCATTAGTGTTAAGCCCTGCCGAATGACGCGCATAGCATGGGCGTTCAGCTTGGAGCCATCCCCGATCATGTTCAAATCGCCTTCGTATTTCAGTCCCGCTTTACTATCGATATCTACTTTCATTTCACTCTTTATAAAATAGGGCATAGAGAAGACGTGTATGATCTTAGCCGGGTTTTCAGCCGTATTCATTTTGGCAAAATATCCATCTGCCTCAGATTTGCTCTTCGAAATAAAGGTATGGCCCCTGCTCCACTTATTGTAGGTTGCGTTAGCGTCAGCATCCTCTCTGCCATGTGTACTGATGCCTTCGCCTTTCCCGCCTTTGCTCGCTTTAATGCCGCCTGCATAAATCGCATCAACATGCTTGGTATAAGTAACATGATAGAAGATCGTTGCTCTTAGAATGGCTTTTATTGAATCATCGATAGAGCCGCCGGGATTAACAAATACATCATCCTCTTGATGCTGCCGCGGCGCCTGAAACATCGCCTTGAATGGAGCGGTACTGATAATAATCTCCGCAAGCTCCCTTTCCGTATGGGATTGACCGATATAAGCAGCTAAGCTTGCTTTTACTTCTGCATACCCCGGGATACCGTCCTTTCCTTCGCTTCGATCCTTCATTTTCACCCATAACGCAGAAAGCTTATCGTTATTCCATACTACTTTAGCTGCATCTTTTAAAGCCCTTTGCATGACTGGGCCTTGAGCCGGATGCTTAGAATTTTGTTGTTGGACCATTTGCATAACGGCCTGGTTCCCAACTTTTCGCTGAAGCATCATCAACTGCTGAATCGAAGGCGAGACGTTTGTTTCATATCCTTGTAGTTCGGAGGATTTTGCGGCTTCCGTCGCTTTGGCATTAGTCGCTTGCGCGTTCACTTGGCGCTCCACCTGTTGGCTAGCAGAATGACTCATCTATATTTCTCCTGTTCCAAAGCAAGATACGTTTATTTCAAATTATACCTGAAATCGAAAGGATTGGAACCAGTAAAGGATCAACTTCAACAAAGCGATTAATTGCGTAAAAAATAGCATCCCAATTCATTGAAACAGAAGAGCTGGCAAACCAGCATAAGAAAAATATTCTTATAAGATGTTGCGAATGCTGCTCGCACACAAAAAAAGCAAGGGAAACCTGCCCTCGCTTTTTCTATTCATTATTTATCATTGATCGATATGAACTTCACTTTTACTTGATCGATTTGTAATATTCCGCGAACACATCTGCGAAAGCATCTGCCGTCTGCAAGTTTTCTTGCAGGGTATTGTTTACGCCTCCGAATTCCAGCAGCAGGCTTCCGTTGGAAACAGATTGGTTGTACTCGGCATTCCCTTGATGCGCGCTTTTGGTCAGAACGCCTCGTGAGATGCCGGGGTATCTCTTATTCAGCAGTGCATGCAATTTATCTGCGAATTTCTTGTTCTCTTTATACGTAGGATTCACTTCACCAATTACGAACATGATGCGTGCATACGATTTGCCATTAATCGTAACTGTCGTTTTGCTGCGCGGCACGTCTGCGTCACGGTGGATATCGAAGAAATAAGTCAAGGAAGCATGGGACTGAATCGCATGATTTACTGCTTTGCGTGATTCAGCATAAGCCTTCGTATAGCTTAATTTCTGCTCATTCAGCTTGGCTGCAAAATCAGTCTCCTCTAACAAAGAAGCGATTCCCTTTCTCTCCAAGCTTTGCGCGAGTTGTTTGCCTACGAGCGTAATGTTTACTTTAGAATCATCATACGAGGTGCCTTTTGTGCTGGTTGACACATTTTTCCACGACTCACGATTGTGGGTATGATAGATGTATACTTTGCTATCTTTTTGACTGACTTCGCCTGTGTTAACGACCCATTTCGCAACGTATGCACTGCCTCCGCTGGGCAATGAAACTTGATACCAGTCCCCAGTTAGCGTAATGATCGGGAACGATTCGCCTGCTCTTGCCTTCGTTACAACCTCATAATCAAGCCCAGGTCCTTCTCGCAAATTGGTCGTATCTACTATTTTCACAATCGCTTCCTTATCAGGCTTTTACCCCGCATTCGAAGAAGTCCCGCTGTTCGAAGCGGCAGCCGTGTCCACGACCCAATTCGCTACGTAAGCCTTATTGCCGCTTGATAGCTTGATCTGATACCAATCCCCTTCCGATCCAACGATCGGGTACGAATCGCCTGCAACTGCCCTCGCTACTATCTCGTAATGAGTGCCTGGCCCTTTTCGCAAATTAGTGATGTCTGTTATTTTTGCTACTGTTGCTTTATTGGATACAACTTTAGCTTGTGCGAATAGTCGAGGACTGGTGCTGGACGCGTTCCCTCCAGATAGGCTCTGAATGGAAGCATTGGCGGCATCAGATCCCCCAAATAATAAAGCGATAATGGCTGTTCCGCCCAATAATTGATTTCGAAGTCTCAAGCTGGCTTTCCTCCATTTCAAAATTCTGTTCTACGAATTTCGACAATAGTGGAGGAAAATCCTGCTTATTCAAGCATGGCAATGCGAAAATGAGCGTAAAGCCTCACTCTATGGTTCTTCCTGCCGGATGAATAACAGAAGGCACTGAACCAGAGTCACTTTTGTAAATCCAGTACCCGCCTAGTATCAAATATCAGCTTAAAAAGAACCTTCAGCACCATTTTCGAATGGTGTTAAAGGTTCTATTTGCCCTTTACGGGATTGGATCGCTCTGGTACTTCTGATAAGGACTGCTTATTGCTACTTGATATGTTTCCACCCGCCAAAAGCTGTAATGTCCTCAGCTCCCGCTTCCGCGTAGCCCTCGCATATAAAGCCGGATACCTCTGTCCCGTCCGCCAGCTCGACTTTGCCGATCCCAAGCGGCGCAGGAATTAAAGCCGCAAATGCACCGAAGGATGAGACAGGCATTTCCCACACCTCAACCTCGATGGTATGTCCGCCATCGCTTTTCTTCAGCAGCCCAGGCTTAGCAGGCACTGTTGGGAGCTTCACCAGTTGATACTTGGCCGCTGTATGTGCTTCTCGCACGAAACGGCTGCCAAACGACAGCATCTGTTTCTCCAGCGGATAACCTCTCATATGCAAGCCGCAGACGGCGACCGAAATATTGCCAGCCATCTCTGCCGCAGGCAGCGACAATTCCTCCCCAAGAAACGAAGCAGCGGCTGCTTCCACCAAATGCTCATTGGCGGAAAGCGCAAATAATGTAATGCCAAAGGGCATTTCCGGCGCGGCATCACCTGCTGGTACGGCAACCGCACACAAATCGAGCAGATTGCAATGGTTCGTGTATAGGCCCATAGCCGAATTAGAAGCAATCGGCTCGGCAGCTACCTGCGCTCTCGTCCATGTTCCTCCACAAGTAGGCATAACTAGAACGGCGCCCTGCAGTAGCTCATTGCTTCTCATACGCAGCTCCTGCAGCTGATGCATCGCCTTAAATACGGAAGCCGCGTCATGTTTTCCGGGTGACCCCGAACGCAATACCTGCTCCGTTACAGGGAAAGCAACACCCGGCCGCGCTTCCACAAAGCCGCCAATGCTAGCCCACCGCTCAGCAACCCAAGGACCCTCGTACAGAAGAGCAGCTGCCTGCGCGAGCCATTCATAATCGATATATTCAATGGCAATAGGCAGCGCTCTAATTTTCTCCACTGCATCGTCCCATGCCTTGCGATAAGCCTCAGCAAGCGGACCATAGAAATCCAGCGGCTTGCTCGGCAGAAAAAGCTTATCCGGCTGCTTTGCCTGCAAGCGCGGGACGCGCTTCGACCATGGGTCTGTTTGGTCGAACCCGCGTGCTTGCTGATCGACGTCTTTCGCATCCTGCAAAGTATGCGCAAATACAGTGACACAATCCAGACTGGCACAGGCCGGTACGACACCTTTAGTCGGCCATGCTCCAAGACTTGGTTTATAGCCGACCAAACGGTTAAGCGCCGCCGGTACTCTACCTGATCCCGCGGTATCGGTGCCCAGTGCAAATGCGGCATGTCCCCGCGCAACCGCAACGGCAGATCCTGAGCTGGAGCCTCCGCTAATCCAATCGCCTTGCAGCGCGTTATGCGTCTCGCCATAAGGACCTCTGGTGCCCACAAGCCCAGTAGCAAATTGATCCAGATTCGTTTTGCCGACAGGAATCGCTCCTGCAGCTATCAATCGTTCCACGACTGCCGCATGCCGGTCAGGCATATAGGCAAATTCAGGGCAGCCTGCCGTCGTAGGTGTACCGGCCAAATCCATGTTGTCTTTAATTGCGAATGGCACGCCCCACAGCGGCAAGAATTGGTCCATCGTCCCCAGCCTCTCCAAGTAAGGTTGAATCATTTCCCTCTCAGGCGGCACAATCCATATATTCATCCCTTCATCCTCACAGGCGCGACGGATAACCTCTTCTATTACCTGCTCCGGTGTTAGATTCCCGCTCGCATATTGCTCGCGCAGCCAATCTACAGTAAGCTCAAGCGGAATATTCAGCCTGCTCATCCGGCTCCCCTCCTTCAATACCGTTTTACGCTATGCCGGTCTCATCTCGTTCAGTTTAACAGCCAAATGCAGCTGCAAAATATCGTCGCCATTATCCAAGCTGATGCCAAGCAATTCGCATACCCGCTCCACCCGGTAGGATACCGTATTGTAATGGGTAAACAGCTCCGCCGACGTCTTTTTCACATTCCGATTATGCTTGAAATAAACCTTAAGCGTCTCAAACAGCTGCGAGTGATGCTTCGCATCATAGGCAAGCAGCGGCATAATGAATTGATTGCGGTAGTCTTTGACCTCCTCCGTATCCGGAAGATGATACAGCAATTGAAAGACACCAAGCTTCATATAGTCCACATAAGGCTCACGATAATCACAAATCGAGCTGATATGATGTATTTTTTTGGCATCGTTATAGCTTTCATACACTCTGTCTGCGCTTTTGGTCCGATTCCCGATACAAAGCGAATAGCTCTCTGTAGGGAAGTGCGCCTTCAAATCCGCCGTAATCGCCTCAATCGCCAAATTCCTCATCCCCTGATTTGCCTCAGGAAAAAGAATGATCAACTCGCCTTCGAGTATTGTCGCTTGAAGGTCTTCGCAAATGGATTTGGTCCTAAGCCGTTTGATTGCCTGCTGCATATGCTTGATGCTTGGTTTGGCATTCAGAAAGCGCACCAGCGCAACATAACGCGGCCGTTCCTCTTCCAGAGGGCAGCCACACGCCTCCGCTCTCAGCTTCAAATCCTCCATGGTGACGATCCTGCCCGTAATCCAATCTTGCAAAAATTGATCTACGTATTTCAGCTCGACTTCCCGCCTGGCATTGGCATTGATCATCTCTAATCCCACCAGAACGCCAACGCGGTCAATCGTCAGGCGATCGACAACGGAATGCTCCTGATTCCATTCCAGCAGAATAAGCAGACATTTCTCATACTGTTTGTCATTGACTGCCGATACGTAGACGCGGATGCGGCGCTCGCCAAGCGTAACGAAGCTGACGCCTAGATTGCTTTCCTCGCGCAAGCTGGCCCAGAGTCTCGCATTGTCAGCCTCTTCAAGCTGCTCCGCCAGAGGTGAGAGAAACAAATGATTGGAATCATCGAGCAAAATAATCGGGTTGTTCAATATGCCATCCAGCGTTTGTAAAAATTCTTCCAGCCCTTTTCCGTACAATAGCTGCTGCGAAAGCTTCTGGAAGCGGCTTTGCAGCAGCGACAATTCCCTTGCCTCCTGAACCAATACGCGCTCCATAATATCCCGCACCACATCCGAGAATACGGTCGACGACGGCAGCTCGAGGATCGGGAAGTCAAGTTGATCCGCCAGTTCCAGCGCACGGGCTGGAATTTTATCGATAAATCGTTTGGTCTTAATCCCAAGAGCTGATACGCCCTTCTCCACTAACTGCGGAATCATATCCGAAATGGCATCCGGCTGGTCGCGGAATGGAAAGCCGCTCGTTATGAGAAACTCCCCGGGCCGCACCCAATCGATAACATCCGGCACTTCCATCACGTTCACGCGGTTAATGATTCGCTGCATGCCGTTAGCGCCTGCCAAGACGACAGCTTCCTTAAAGTCGGGGATGAGCAAAACGTCGCTGCACGTGAAGCCTGCCTTCTTGTTATCCGCCATCGCATATCCCGCCTGTTATTTCAGCTGCGTGGAATATACATCTTCCACAAGCGTCGTATTGAAAAACGAGTTGGCCGGGGTATCTTCTCCTACCGGCAAAAAGATGCTGATCTGCTCCGTCGGTTGATCATCGTCATTCGCTACGGAATGCACAACGCCTGCCGGCACATGGAACGTGTCGCCCGCCTTGTAGCTATGCCATTCTCTGTTGCACAGCAGCTTTACTTTGCCTACTGTAATATAAATAATTTCCGCTACGTCATGATAATGAGGCAGCACCTGACCGCCAACGCCGATTTTCTCCCATAGAACGGAGCTGGTACGGAACCCCATTTGATCGGCCTGTGCCGCTGATACAATCTCGCGATGATATAGCTCAATATGGTCCGGCATAAGCCCCCATGGCATTTGTTCTCCAATGATTACCTCTGTTTTCTTTGCTGTGATCATAATGATATTCCTCCAATATTCGCGATGTGATTGATTACTTGCGTTTATTCTCTGCGTTTAAAAACGACCGCTACCGGCCCGCCTCCCGGCGGACCTTGATGCTCTGCGCCGCCGGATACGTAAATCATCGGATCGCCGCATACCGAAGCGAGTACACCGCCGACAACTGCGCGGGCATGTCTCGTATGGTTAATATCCGAATCATCCAGCATCGTATGGCGATGGCCTCGGATGTAACCGCTTGGATCAGCCTCTGCCTTCGCCAGCACCTGCACCATTTCCGACTCCTGATGCTCGTCCAGCAAACGTGTGAGCGAAGACGCATCGATAGCATCCTTCATCACATCATGAGCGATGAAATAAGGGCCATCCGCATATGCGGAGTTACCGAATACGATAATCTCGCAATACGAGAGCTCGCTGCCCGCGGAGGTTGAAGCTACACGGCTGAACAGCTGCCACGAGCTGCAAATATCCTCGTCCTCCAGCTTCTCGCGGTCAACCTCTCCAAGAGCAATCGCCGCACCGAGTGCTGATGCGCCCCGCGAATAGCCCATCGATTTGTACGTATCTTCCGTTACTGTGCTAGCAGCTCTGTTACGCGCATCATGAACCTGATCAGCCGTTAGCAGCGGGCATTTGATTTGCACAAAATGTACATCCGACGCAGATTCGATTCCCGCTTCCGCAATCGCGCGTCTGACGGCAGCAGCGACCTCATCTACTTGAGCAAGCCGGCCGATCTCTTCCGGAAGAAAATCTGCTGTTTTTGCAACACCGATCGCTAACGATTTACGATCCTGTTTCGCCGCAGCCTGACTATAGGTTCCCTTGCGGCTAATTACCGTAAAGTGAGGACTCAATATGCCTTCGGTTCCGCCCGACATAACATACGATATCGAGGAAGCATTTTCAGTTCGATATTCGGCAAAAAAACTTTTTAACGCGAGCACGGCATAGCCGCGGGTAAAATCGTTCACGCAGCCGTTGCCCTCGGTTTTGCCTAAAACGGCAACGATATCCTGTGGTTCAATCAAGCCCGCTTTAATAGATTTATCAAGTGCCGTTACATCGTTCGGAGAGCGGCTCGGAACGCGAACCACCGTGCATTTCATCATAAGTCATCCGTCCTTTGCCAGAAAATAACTTTCTTCTCTAGTAGGCTGATTGCCCAGAAGAGGACCAATCCGCATAAAGCTGAAGCAATAATGGCAGAGAACATGACTGGCGTATCCATATGATACGATGACACCAATACGACATAGCCGAGACCCTTGTTCGCACCGACGAATTCGCCAACAATGGCGCCGACGATCGCAAGCGACGTTGATATCTTCAGCGCGGAGAACACGTAAGGCAAGCTCGTCGGCAATCGCAGCTTCCAGAATATCTCTGCTTTGGTGCCTTTATAGGTCGAGAACAACTCCCACGCTTCATGCTCGATCGCTTTCAAGCCCTTCACGCTGTTGACGAGAATCGGGAAGAAGCAGATAAGCATCGAGGCTACAACTTTGGAGGAGTAGCCCGTTCCCATCCATACGACTAGGAGCGGAGCAAGCGCGACAAGCGGCGTTGTTTTGAGTGCAATCGCAAGCGGAAATATCCCCTTCTCAATCGGCTTGGAATGTACAAAAATGACGGCGGTAATTAATCCAAGAATGTTAGCAAGCACAAAACCGGTCAAAGCTTCCATCAGCGTGACGAACATATGCGACCATAGCGAGCTGTCTATGACGGCTGCGATATCGGTCGGAGAGGGCAGCAAGTAGATCGGTATATCGAACAGGCGCACCGCAAGCTCCCATATCACTAGAAAACCAATGGCGAATGCTACAGGATACATGGCGTCTTTTATTTTCGTTCTCATAGATGTTTGACCCGCTTTCTTAATTCCTTAACCGTCTGATGGAAAGCCGGAAGCTCCTCCATGCCCACTTCTCTTGGCGACGGCAGCGGAACTGGAATAATATCCTCCACGCCAGCAGGTCTTGGCGACATCATTATGACGCGGTTAGACATCAGCACGGATTCCTGAATCGAGTGGGTTACCATAACAACCGTGCTAAGGCTCGTTTCTGGACTTTCCCATAAGCGCAGCAGCTCGAAGTTAAGCTTCTCTCTCGTGAATTCATCCAATGCTCCAAACGGCTCATCCATTAGCAATACAGTCGGATCAGCAGCAAGCGCCCGTGCGATCGCGATTCTTTGCTGCATGCCCCCGCTTAGC
Organism: Paenibacillus endophyticus; assembly: GCF_014192395.1. Lineage (GTDB taxonomy): Bacteria > Bacillota > Bacilli > Paenibacillales > Paenibacillaceae > Pristimantibacillus > Pristimantibacillus endophyticus. Next base: position 69,695 of record NZ_JACHXW010000002.1, read on the forward strand.
TGATGCGGGAAATGATTCACGAAATCCTGCAGCCCCACTAACCGCAGCGCGCCTTCCGCCTTCTCTTTCGCTTCCTTTTTCGTAAACTTCTTCTCCCCGATTGTAAGCGGCAGGGCAATATTTTGGATCGCGGTCAGCCACGGCATCAAAACGGGCTTTTGGAATACCATGCCAAGCGTTAGGTCCTTTGACGGGTAGACGATCTCTCCTCCGGCATTCGGCTGAAGCAAATCAAGCATCAGGCGGAGCAGCGTCGATTTGCCGCAGCCGCTCGGCCCAAGGATCGAGACAAATTCGTTTTTGTAAATATCAAGCGACACGTTATTCAATACCTGTACATCGCCAAACGAAAGGGAGCAATTTTTTAAAGTAACCGCGATTTCGCTCTTGGAAGAAATGGTCGTAGGTTGTTTCTGCAGCCTTGAAGAATCTTTCCCCAAATCACTGGCCGTTGTTAGCATACAATCACACCCTATTCAATAAATTCGTTTGTAAATACGTCGTCAAGGTTTTGTTCCTTTTTCAAGAAACCAAGATCGATTAGATTTTTTTGCAAAACATCCCATGCGTCAGTTTGCATCTTGCCGAGAGGAAGATTCTCAGGCTCAAGCAATGGAATGCTCGCGTTCATCATGCTGACCTCGTGGTCAAGAGTCAGTTTATCTCCATATTTCAGGCCAAATTCCGCCGCTTCATCCGGGTTCTCAATCGCATAGCTCCATCCTTTCATGGAAGCTTGAACGAAGCTTTTCACCATTTCCGGATCGCGCTTGATAATCGCTTCTGTTGTGAACAAGGTATCCGCATAAAAATTAATATCATAATCACCAGGCTCTATGATGTTGACTTCATGGCCCTGCTCCTGCACAGCAAGCACCTCATTGATTACATAACCTGGCCATGCCTTCACTTGACCGCTGAGCAGCGGGCTCAGGTCATATTTCGCAGGCATCTCTTCCACCTTCGATCCATCTATGCCTGCATTTTTCACCATAGCGCGGTAAGTAAGCTCCTCGTTCCCGCCTAGCTTGACACCGATCTTTTGGCCGACTAGTTCCTCCATTTTCGTAATGCCGGATTCCTTCAGGCTGAACAATACGAAAGGCGTTTTTCTGTAAATGGTTGAAAGTGCCTTCACCGGAACTCCTTTTTCTCTCGCCATCAAGACTTGATCGGCGCCCGTCACCCCGAATTGCTCCGTGCCTGATGCGATCATTTGGACGGATGGGAAATCTGCGCCGCCAGGTCTAATTTCAACATCCAAGCCTGCTTCTTTATAGAAGCCTTTCTCAACCGCCGTGTAGAACCCGGCAAACTGTGCTTGGTGAATCCATTTCAAACGCAAAACGACTTTTTTCAGTTCCCCTGTTTCTCCATTTGCAGCATTCGAGCTCGGTTGATTATTCGATCCGCAAGCGGATAACACGAGTAAACACGCCGACATCACGATCATTAACGACTTTTTAGATAATTTCCACATATGGTTTCCTCCGATGTTGTTGGTTTGTCTATTTCTACTTCTTCTATTTCATTTCTATTGCAGCTGCAAAATTAGCAATTAATAAGTCCTTTTAATACTTCCGCCGAGCTGCTTACGCTTCCGAACACGCCGCCCTGCATTTTCACCATATTAAGCGCCGCATGATGATTCTTCGGGTCCGTAGCTCCCGTGCAATCCTCAAGAATCAAACACTCATATCCTCGGTCATTCGCTTCGCGCATCGTCGTATGCACACAAACATCCGTTGTAATGCCAGTCAAAATTAAGTGGGTAATCCCTTTGTTTTTGAGAATCAAATCCAAATCTGTTGCATAAAAGCTGCCCTTGCCTGGTTTATCTATAATCGATTCGCCTTCGATCGGAGCAAGCTCCTCAATGATCTGCCATCCTGGCTCGCCTCTGACCAAAATACGTCCAGCTGGTCCAAGCGAACCTATTTCTGCGCCGATCTGTTTGCTGCGCCACCGTTTGTTTGCAGGCAAATCGGATAAGTCAGGCTTATGTCCCTCTCTCGTATGAATGACATGAAAGCCTTCAATTTCCCGAATGCGCTGCAGGAGCGCCCGAATGGGCTTGATCGGTTTCGCCGTCAATGACAAGTCATACCCCATCTGCTCCACATACCCGCCTTTGCCGCAGAAATCGATCTGCATATCAATAATGACTAATGCGGTTTTCGAAGGATCGATTGCCCCGTCATAAGGCCAGCTGTAAGGTGTTGCTGTAATTTGCATGCTCCATTCTCCCTTCAAAGCTCATCGGCATATGACTTAGCAAAATTTTTGTGTCACATTACCTTACTTAATATTTTTCGTTTTTCTTCTTGTGTCATATTATATTACAAATAAATCACGATGTCTTTGTGTTTTTCACAAAAAAGTATGAACTAATTTCGTTATTTACACAAAAAGCGATTATGTATGTCATGTTATTTAACACAAAGGTTATAAACTTCACAAATGGAAGCATTTCATCGGTGATTGTTCTCTGTATCCGTTCTCACATGAACGCCCGAAAAGTCTATGTTATAAATCCAGCCATTCCATTGCTTTTTTTCCATAATTTATCGTTCAACACTTCAAAATCTGAATTCAGGATCTGCAGCATACAAAAAAAAGCCATGATCGTCGGTCTGCTAGGACCTTAATCATGGCTATCTACTTCTATAATCTATATTCTATTTCAATATTCTATTTCTACATTCTATTTCTACATTCTATTTCTACATTCTATTTCAATATTCTATTTCTTTATTCTATTTCCATATCCCATCTTAATTTGCGATGATCCGGAAGGCTTGACCAGACTTTGTACGGAATCGAATAACCGCCTCATCGGAACGCCTGCCGTTAATAACAGCTCCGTCCGACGATTCAATTGTCCAGGATGCCTCCGTCCATAATGAGCAGTCCTCGCCGCTCAGCGATAAGAGCTCAGCTTCCGCTAAACGCCCATTTTCCCAGCGAATGCTCACTTCGAATCCGCCGCGCGCCCGCAGCCCCTTGATCACTCCTGAATGCCAGGCTGCCGGAAGAGCCGGAAGCAGCTCCAAGTAAGATTGATGGGATTGCAGAAGCATCTCGGCAATGCCCGCCGTCGCAGCGAAATTTCCGTCAATTTGGAAAGGAGGATGCGCGCCGAATAAATTGCCGTACACGCCGCCATGATCATAGAGCTCCGCCTCGTTCTCCTTTACGAGCCGCAGCGACTGATCCAACAGGCGCAAAGCATGATCCCCGTCGCGGAACCTTGCCCACAACCCCACTTTCCAGCCCAAGCTCCAGCCCGTCCCGTCGTCGCCGCGACGGAGCAGCGATTGTTTGGCTGCTGCATACAGCTCTGGCGTTTCATCCTGCGTAAGCTGTCTGCCGGGATAAATACCGAACAAATGCGAGACATGGCGATGATGCTTGTCCTCATCCGCAAAGTCCTGCGACCACTCCTGCAGCTGACCATAGCTGCCGATTTGCAGCGGAAGCAAGCTAGCTCTCGCAGCCTTCAGCTCCTCTCTGAACGCCTCGTCCGTGACTAGGCTCTCCGAGGCTTCTATGCAGTTCGTAAACAAATCCCAGATTAACGACAAATCCATCGTGGCTGCTTCACTTACTCCGAATAGCTTATCCCCGATTCTAAACTTATGCTCCGGCGAGGTGGAAGGCGACGTAATCAAGCGTCCCTGCCCGTCATCGATCAGCCAATCGAGGCAAAATAAAGCCGCTTCTTTCATAATCGGATAGGCATGGCTGCGCAAATATTCTTCGTCCCTGCCGAATGAGAAATGCTCCCATAAATGCTGAGCTAGCCATATGCCGCCCATTGGCCAATAGGCCCAAACGGGATCGCCGTCCCCATAGTTGCCAACCGGCGCGGTTTGCGCCCATATGTCCGCATTATGATGCGCCGCCCAGCCCCTTGCTCCATAATTCGTGCTCGCTGTAACGGCACCGTTCACCGAAAGCTCCTCGATAAAAGCAAGCAGCGGCTGATGGCATTCGGCCAAATTGCAAGTTTCCGCCGGCCAATAATTCATTTCCGCATTAATATTCAACGTCCAATTGCTGCTCCATGGCGGTCTTGTCGACTCATTCCATATTCCCTGCAGATTCGCGGGCTTCGTCCCTCCGCGCGAGCTCGATATCATCAAGTAACGCCCATAATGAAATAGCAGCTCAACTAAACCCGGATCCTTCGCGCCAAATTCCCTAATTCGTTGGTCTGTCGGCATATCTGTCGGCGCCAAAGCGTCACCGATTCGGAACTCGACCCGATTGAACAGAAAATGATAATCCGAAAGATGCGAAGCTTTCAGCTCCTCATACGATTTCTTAAACCCATTATCGAGCGCAGAGGCAGCTGCAGCTGACGCATCTTTGCCTTGGCTTCCCGGAAGCTGGTCGTATCCGTTAAAGCTGGTTGCTCCACTGAAATAGATGACCACCTCGGTGCCACCATACACATGAAGCCCGTCACCATCCGTTATAACGGTTCCGTCCTTCGACGTGGCGGCGAGCACGCCCTCGAAACGCATAGCTTCCGACTCATCGCCTGAACCGTATACGATAGGATGGTTATCTTTGAAATAGCTGGGAGCGACATGCTCCGGCGCCAATCCTTTCAGAAGGTAGCGCTGCCCGTCCGCTTCCGTGCGGTAACGGAGCGGACTGTCCATTTTCACATGGACATTTAGAACGCCCGGCTCGCTAGCCTCAAGCTTCAACAAAATAAGCTGATCTGGATTGGAAGCGAACAACTCCCTTTTGTAGGCAATCCCGCCAATCTCGTATTCGACAGTAGACAAGCCGTTTTCCAAATCCAGCGTCCGTTGGTAGTTTTCATATTTATTGCCGTGCTCGAAAGTGATATGCATATCGCCGAACGGGAGATATGACTGCGTATATGGCCCCATCATCTGCTTGGTTTCCAGATCCGCTTCCGCATACCGCCCTTCCTTGATCAGCTTGCGCACGCGAGGCAGTGCTTCTTTGGCTTCCGCATTGTTCCAATCCTTCGGATAGCCTGACCATAACGTATCCTCATTAAGTCCAATTCGCTCTTTCTCCACGCCGTCAAAAATCATTGCCCCTAAGCGCCCATTGCCGATAGGAAGCGCTTCCGTCCAAGCGGAAGCCGGTTTCTTGTATTGCAGCTTCATGCTAGCACCTCTCTTTGTTTATCACACAATCTGGTTTGAATCCTATTATGAAGTGAAGCGCTTAATCTAGCAAGAAAAATCTACCGAGCAAACCGCTGCAATAGATTACTGATCATCATTTAGTCAGCCTTCTCTATTCAAGGAATTGCCTTCGAGCACAATAGCTGTGCACGCTTCAAAACGAATGGCATCCTGAAGGGTGTTAAAGGCGCTTTGGTTGCCCTTTACGATAATCTCATTGTTCAAAAATCCAATATTATGCGTACTCTTGGCGGAAAGGACTAATGCGTCAGTCGTTTCGAATCTATTATTTTCGATATGAATGTTGCTATGAACAGGCTGCTCCGCTTGAATCAGCGTATTTTCGGGAGCTACGAACAGAACGGGATGCCGCTCGTTTCCGCAAGCAATAAAATGGTTATCTCGAATGGAGACCTGCTGAACGCGGCCTGATTCATACCAGCTTTCCGCATCATCTGCAATAAAAACGGCGCTCATCGTCATTTTCTCAAATCGGTTGCGGGCGATCACGACTTTGCGTCTCGTCGTAGCCAATATGCCGCGTGTCGGCACTCTTTCAAATTCATTGCCGATGATGCTCACTTCAGGTGTCCATGTCACGTTCTCAACGACATCCTCCGGCTCGATAGCCTCCGGCACGGCCCGTTCCAGCGTAAGCAGCATTTCCCGCGGATTCAACAATACGGCGCTGGCTACTTTGTTGCCATGATAAGCATTCAATGACTTGCCTCTAACAAATTCCACCTCATCCCCAGCAAAAAAAGCTTCAAAGCCGTAGGTCTGATGATGCATAAATCTCACCTTCACTTGATTCTGCGCCGGCTGCCCAACAATGCGAAGATGCGTGCCATGCACGTTGATCGGATCGTCATGTCCTCCGCTGAATCTGCTATCATTCACCTGAATGAGTCCTCGGCAGCCAGAGAAATGGATAAAATCAGCAAAGGCGCTCACCGTACGGCCCGTTTCCTTCCTCGGCCTCATATCCATGCGCTCGAACGTCATATTTTCGCTGAACTGGCAAACAATCCCGAGGCCATGCATGAAATGCATGCCCACGTTCGTGAATCGAACGCCGCTGCTTCTATGAATGAACGCGCCAACCTGATCACGAATGCCGTCGCGCACCTGCAAAATGTTCCCATTCGTCTGAACGGGGCGATCATTCACATGCACCTTCAGCTTCCCTCTGTATATTTCCTCGACTTTGACGGCATGCTCGAATAGATTATCCGTGCGCCATGTACGGTTTTCTTCGAGGTCCAGCTCCTGCATCGGACCTGCTAGGAAACGCCAACCATCCGCTACCCATGCCAGCTTTCCCTCTTCAATCTCGTATCGGTAGGCGGGATGAACCTCAAGGATAAGATGACGCGCACCCGTCTCTAACACGGTCATTTCCACGACGGTTGGCTGCTCATAGTCGACATTGATATTTTGAAAAACGATATGCTCGCATGCATCAACGAGAAACATCGTCTGCTTGCCGTGAAAGACAAACAATGAACCATTCCCCTCTAGCGTAAACTCGCGCATTCCCTTCAAAAAAACGCCAATCGTTTTCGTAACGTCCGGATTTTCTACTTCACTCGTTGTATTTGAAATATAATAGGGCTTTCTCGTCGCCCCGCTCGCGAAGAAATCATACCTGCCTGGCGCGCATTCCAACACGACGGGACCATCTACCCGCGAAGCGGCATGGATGGCAAGCTGCATGGCGGACATCGCATCCTCGCCCGAGTCCGGCATGCCTCCAAAATCGGCGAGCTGTAAAACCGTCTGCCGCTTCCCCTTTGCGCCCTGCTCTTTCGTCATCCTTTTCAGCCTCCTCATGCCTCATGAACGAAGGAAATGCCCTGCCGCTAAGGACAGAACATTCCCTTTGTTATTTCGTTTATTTTTGCTTGGCCATTTCCGCCGTCACTTCCGTGATCGCTTGCTGCAGCCCTTTGCTGTCATAGCCTTTGACGATTTCTCTCCAGGTTTGGACCGGATCGTCCTTGCCTAATATCATCTTCGTGAAATCATCGTCGAAGTTGATTGCCGACAGCTTGTCTTTTGCAGGCGTGGTCATCGTGAAAAATTCGAAGGCGGTTGGCATCGGCTTGGCGTTATCCATTTGCCACTTTATTTCATCTTGAATGAACTGGATCGCTGCATCACCATGCGCCGCTCGATTGGACTCGCTGTCCTCAATTGCGCTCGCATTTCTCCAAGCAGCCATCTGTGAGATGATATCCATCGACGGATACGCTTTTTTCAAATCGATATATTGGCCATTCTCTTCTTTCGCCCGAGTAATGACATATTTGTCGCCATCCTTGGTGTAATCCTTGCCTTCAATGCCATAGTCGAACAGCTCTTTGCCTTCCGCAGACAACAGCCAATCATAGATGCGCAGAATGCGGTCAAGCTTCTTATCATCCACATCCACGTTAATCATCGTCTCCGACCACCACGGGCTGTTCACTTGGCGATAGACCGTGCCGTCTGCGCCAGGCCACAGATGCAATATTTTTACATGGTCAAAAAAACTAAGGCCGGGATTGTTTTTCTCCCATTCCGATTGGATACCTGTCGCGCCTAGAATGCCATCCGTTTTGAACGCGAACGCACCCGCTTTGTTCTGGTAGAACTTCTGGTTGCCCTCTCCCGCTTTCGCTACCGCAAAATCAGGGTCCAGCGTATGATCCTTATACATTTGGCGAGCCTGAACGACCACTTCATCCATTTTCTGCGAAGCATAGAACGGAATCCACTTGCCATCCTCCTCCACCCAGCCCTGATTCCCCATTTGCGGGAAGGTAGGAACGAAGACTGATTTGAAATAACCCAGCGTGTTCATTACGATGCCGGTCGTATCATTTTTGTTATTGCCGTCAGGGTCCTTTTCTACAAACGCTTTCAGCATCGCATTAAATTCTTCGAAGCTTTTCGGATCCGCGATACCCAGCTTCTCCATCCAGTCTTTCCGGACAAAGATCGCACGGTCAACAGCCCATACCGCTTCCGCTTGCTCCAGCGGGAACGTCATGCGAGGAATCGCATACAGCTTGCCGTCCCGGCGAATGCCATCGACGCCTTTCGCTTTGGCAACCTGCTCCACATGCGGATACGCACTCAAATCATCGGGAAGCGCATGAATTAGATCTTGATTTACCCATTCATTATAAGTAGCAGGGCTGTCATTGGTAATGCTGTTCGTAATAATATCCGGAAGCTGACCAGCAGCCGCCCATACTTGCGCTTTCTGCTTGTAGTTGTCCCAGCCGATGTCCATCGGCTTGAAGGTGACATTGAACGTATTCTCCACATGCTGCAAAATATCATCCTTTTGCTGAAAGCCGACGCCAATTCCCCACCAGGATACGGAAATGTCCATATGGTCCTTATACGGGTTATCAGACTCCGCATTTGTTGGCGCTTGTGCGTTATTGCTCGCTTCAGGCACATTATTGGCCGATCCGCAGCCCGATAAAACCGAAATGAATAATGCGGTCAATAACGTGAATGAGGCAGCTTTGCTTGTTTTCTTCATTTTTTCGTTCCCCCTGTACAATTATATAATAAAAGCGCGAAGCTTCTACTACCCTTTGATCGAACCGATCATTACGCCCTTCGTGAAATATTTTTGCAGGAAGGGATACAAGCACACAATCGGCAAAGCGCTAACGACCAGCACCGCCATTTTGAGCATTTCCGGCTGTAAAGCCGAGCTGGACGAGACGACGGAGCTTACGCTGATGCTGGTCAGCAGCTGTTGATAGTTGGTCAGCAGCTCCCTTAGCAGCGCCTGCAGCGGCAGCAAATTGACGTCCGTCATGAACAATACGCCAAACCACCATTCATTCCAGCGATCCACCGCATAAAACAAAGCGATGGTCGCGATCATCGGCTTCGATATCGGCAATATGACCTTGTACAAAATTTGAATCTCATTCGCGCCGTCGATCTTCGCCGATTCCTCCAGCGCGGCCGGCAACGTTCGGAAAAAGGCGATGCAAATCATCATATAGAAAGTATTTACGGCCACTGGAAGAATCATAACGAATAGATTATTGATCAAGCCATAGCTCTTCATCGTCAGATAGAACGGAATGAGTCCGCCATTGAAAAACATCGTGAATAAGATGGCCGACATCACCGCTTTCCGGCCGGGAAATCCACTTTTGGACAGTACGTATGCACCGGTGAGCGTGACCAGCATGTTAATGAACGTTCCTACTACCGTAACAAAGATGGTCACGAGGAACGCATCCAGAAAGCGCGGCTCATGAAAAATATAGCTGTATGCCGAGAAATCAAAAGCCGTCGGAATCAAATAGACGATCTGCTTCGATATGGCCACCGAGTCGCTAAAGGACATCAGCACCACATTATAGAAAGGAAAGATGGTACAGATCGTAAGCAGGATCAAGATCGTATGGATGATCACATCCGGCATGCTAATCTTTTTGCGTCGTTTTACGCTTTGCGCCGCCATTATACCAACCCCTCCCCGCCTAGCCGCTTCACCATAAAGTTAGCGGAGTACAGCAAGACAAAGTTTAGAACCGCTTTAAACAAACCGACAGCGGTCGTAACGCCAAAGCTTAATCCATCGCCAAAGGCGGAGCGGTACAAATACGTATCAATAATATCGCCCGTTTCATACACGCCTGGATTGTAGAGGTTGAACACCTGCTCGAACCCGCCGTTCATCGCATTGCCTACGGCTAGAATCAACAGTATCGCAGCCGTTCCCCTAATCGATGGCCACGTCACCGCCATCAGCTGCTGAAAGCGGTTGGCACCGTCAATGCGAGCCGCTTCGTACAGCTCCGGATTAATGCCAGCGATTGCGGCCAAATAAATGATTGCGCTCCAGCCGATTTCCTTCCACATGCTCGACAAGAACAGAATGGGCCGGAACAATCCCGGATCGGTCATAAACGTCTGCTTATCGAAGCCGAATGACGCGATTATTTGGTTCAACACCCCGGATTCGCTTAAAAAGTTGAACATGATGCCGCTTATGATAACCCACGAAATGAAATGCGGGAACGTATATACGGTCTGGTAAAACTTTTTGAACCTCTCCTTCGTTACCTCGTTGATCAGCAGCGCCAATATGATGGCCGTAGGAAATTCGAATAGGATTCGGCCGCAGCTGATGATGATCGTATTCGTAAACGCTTGCCAGAAATCGCTTTGGTTCACAAGCTCCCGAAAGTTCGCCAATCCTACCCACGGACTGCTCATTATTCCTTCCCTGATGTGATACTCCTTGAATGCGAGCAGCACTCCATACATCGGGACGTACTGAAACAACACATAAAAGAGCAACGTAGGGAGGAGCAAAATATACAAAAAACGATGTTTGTACATTTCCTTCCCTAATACATTCATGTTAGTCAAACCTCCTTGTAAGCGTTGTCACTTTCTTGCTTTATTATCGCCTGACAAGGAAGAAGCGTACATGGACGCATTCTATTCATTCCATCTGCATTTTCAACCTATGGCATAAAAAAAGAAAACCTTCATCGAAAGTTTTCTTGAAATCATCCATACCGATCATAAAAATCGTCCAACTCACCTATCATGATTGCTTCTCACGGTACTGCGTAGGTGTTTTGCCTGTCATTTTTTTGAATATGCGCGTGAAATAAAAATAATCATGGTAGCCGATCTTCTCGGCAATGTCTTGAATGGAGCCAGCTTCGCTATCCAGCAGCTCGCAAGCATAAGCGATTCTCAGCTTCGCCATATGTGCCGTTAACGTTTCGCCTACCTCTTTCTTGAATAATTGGCTTATATAGCTCGGGTTCATGAAAAATTGCTCCGACAAGTCTTGCAGCGAAATGTCCCTGCGGAAATTTAAAGCAACGTAGTGCAAAATGGAGTTAACCGTCGGATTTTTCGTTTCAACAGGCGATGCTCCCGTACTGGTCAAATATTTGGTCAACAGCATTTTCAATTCGCCGAGCATGCTAGAGAGATGATCAAACGACTTAACAAGCTGCTCATAGCTGTACAGCATGCTCTCCGTCTCTCCAAGGCCAAACAAAAAGGATACGGTCATATGATAAACTTTGAGCGCGTGTTTCACCGTTAACGAGTTGTCTGTGAACAAGCCGCCGATCCTGTCCATCGCAAACATCGCCGATTCCAGATTTCTTTCTTGAATCGCATGGCTCACCTGCAAGAGCCATTCATTAAGCTCAGCGCCGCTCTCAGGCTGCACACCGCTGTTCACAGCAACAACCTCGCCGCTTACAAAATATTGATGGGCAAGAACATCCGCATTTTCGATAGCTCGCTTAATCTCTTTCAAATCATCGAACGAATCGCTCATCCCGATACCCAATATCGATTCCGGCCTGTTCCGTTCCCATTCATTCCTCACCGCTGCTGCAAGACGTGCTTGGACCAAATAAGCGGTTTTGGCGGTACCAATTTTCATTCGAGTCATCCCATGCGCCAACATCGGCAGCTCTTCCGGACCTACGGAAATAACAGCAAGCAGCGAGTCCCCGCCTTGCTCCAGCACGCCATCCCTCTCTAATCTATCACGAATTAACCATTCGTTTTCCAAGCTAGGCTCGTCAATGAGATGAATGAGCGACGGCTCGAAAACTGGCTTGGCAGCACGCAATTGTTTGTTCAATCTAGCCAATACACTCGATATTTCGACCTCGTCAAAAGGCTTCAAGCAATAAGCGACCGCTCCCTGGCTGATCGCTTTTTGTGCGTAAGCAAACTCCGCATAGCCGCTTACAATGACAAATTGAACAGGAAAAGGAAACGCTCTGCCTCTTTGGATCAGCTCCAGCCCATTCATCTCCGGCATCCGTATATCGGTAAAAACAACATCCGGCTTAACTTCAGCGATCGCCTCCAAGGCAGCCATTCCGTTATAAGCTTGTCCCACCACCTCAAAACCGTAGCTGCCCCAATCCACTAAATCCTTCAAGCTTTCCACAACCCAGCTTTCATCATCGACTAGAAATACCTTATGCATCATGCTTCTTCCTCTCTGCCATCATAAGCCGCACCTGTGTCCCTTTGCCCTCTTCACTCTCGATTTGGATGCCGTACTCATCTCCGTAAATAAGCTTGATCCGATTATTCACATTGCCAAGTCCGATGCTTTTAACGTTTTCGTCAGCTGCCTGCGCAGAGGAACTCTCAGCCAGCATATCGCGAATTTGGCCCAATCGTTCATCCGACATGCCGACACCATTATCCGAAATAAGAATATGGAGTGCATTTTCTATGTCCACATCCCCTTTCAGCCAAAGCTCTCCGGCCTTTAGCGTCGGTTCGAGCCCATGATAGATTGCGTTCTCTACAAGCGGCTGCAGAATCATTTTGGGAATGCGGTAAGACAATGCTTCCTCCGAAAAATCATAGCGGACAGTGAATCGATCCGCAAACCTGATTTGCTGAATTTGAATAAAAGATTCAACCATCTTGACCTCCTCACGCAGTTGAACGACTTCCGCTCCTTTGATGCTGTACCGAAATATTGCCGATAAGGATCTAGTCATGTGCTTAATTCTCGTCTGCTTCTCGACTACGGCGATACCCGTAATGACCTCTAGCGTATTGTACAAAAAATGGGGGTTGATCTGGCTTTTGAGAAAAGCAAGCTCCGCCTTTTTCTTCTCCAGCTCACTGCCGTACAAGCGGCTGTTCGTCTCCAGCAAGCGCTGGGTCAACTGTTCAATCTCATCGAGCATATGATTGAATTGCGTCGCGAGAACATTTATTTCCATATAGCCGTGCAGCGCAATTCTCTTTTGGAATTCAAACAAGGTTCCGCGCTTGACGTTTGTCATGAACAACATCATTTTTTTGAGCGGCCGCAAAATATTGTTGATAATGAATGTGAACGGTATGGCTAGGACAAGAAGACAAACGCCCAATATCGCAAGCTCTACCTCACGGATCGACCGCAGGTCGCGCAGCAGCTCATCCTTAGGCGCTATGCTTAGAATAACCCCATCGATATCCGGCAGCGGCTCGGTCTGAATCACGTACGGCTTGTTTTTCCATTGCACGGTGTGCTGACCGCCGCTGCTACCTCGAGTAAAGAGACCCTCCGGCAGCACCGTGCCAACCTCATGCTCCGAGTTGCTCGTTATAATCCTCTGGTTGCGGTCCAACAAATAGATTTGCGTACTGGTTTTTTTCATCGCATATTCCTCATCGCCTGCAAGCGCTTTCGGACTAATGATGAAAAAGAGCGTTCCGACATTCGAATTAAATAGCTCTCCGGGCTGCATATACGTAATGGACGTCGCAAATATGAGACCCTCCGCTGACCCATAGGAGCTGCCAAAGGTTTGCATCCCTACATAATAAGCATTAAATTTCGTTTTGGGCAGCTTGCTGACCATCGGAGCAACATAACGGTTGCCGCCATTGATATCGACCCAGCCGCCGTTATTGCCGGAGATGACGATGTCGAGCACGCCATCCTTCAGTTCCTTCTGATTCGTGATCAGCTGACTGAGCTTTTTGAACATCTCATAGCGACGCAACGCGTTTTTCTCAACAAGAAAGCTTTGCACCTCTTCATTGTAAGAGATATTTTGCATAAGCCTATAGACAACGTCTTTATTGGAAATTACGTTTTTCTGAATTTCCGTGACGGTCTGTCTCACATATTCCTCGTGGTTTTTCGTAATCATCCCTGACATCATCGAATACGTATGCAAAATAATAATCAGGATAACGATAATGGATGACGCCGCCAATATTAACAGCTGAGAGCGAATGGATAGTTTTCTTAGAAAGGCCACAGGGCTCATCTCCATCATTTCATAGTAGCCATTGTCGATCATACCGCTAATTATTAACGTTAGGCCAGAACGAGGTCAAGCCCGTTAACAAAAATATTAAAAAGCCTATAAATCGTCCATAACATTGCTAAAAATCGTCTATATGAATAGCCAAAAGAGAGCTCGCGCCAATGAGCTCCCTGCTTTATTCCGCTTATAAACCGCGATATGTATCTGTTCAATTAATAAGCCGGAACCTCGATCATCGTATTCATAAGCTCTGTTACCGTGACGAGAGCATATCCTCGCTTCGTAAGCTCATCCAGTATTTTGTCTAGCGCCATAACGGTCTGCGTCGAACCGGGTATATAATCATGCAATAGCACGATATCCCCATTTCTCGCATGATTAATCACCTTGTTTACAATTTTGTTCACGCCGGGACTTTGCCAGTCGTTCGTATCTTGATGCCAGGACCACATGATCGTCGTATATCCTAGGGATTTGGCTATATCAATCGAACGCTCATTATAGAAGCCTCCAGGCGGTCGAAAGAGCTGAGATTTTTTCCCGGTCAACGATACCAAAGCATTTTCAGTTTTCAAAATTTCTTCCTTCATGGTCGCCTGACTAACCGAACGCTCGAAATAAACATGATTAAACGTGTGGTTTGCTACCTCATGACCTTCTGCGATTTCCCGTTTGATGGTTTCCGGATAACGCTCCACCTTGTTGCCTAGCACAAAAAAAGTCGCCTTGGCATTGTATTTTTTCAACAAATCCAATATCCTTTCCGTTGTAGCCGGATAAGGGCCATCGTCGAAGGTTAACGCTATTTTTTTATCCTTTGTCGGAACCTCCCAAACAATCTCTCCCCTCTGCTCATAGAAAGCGCGGTCTTTTCCTGCAGGCATGCCGAACCCTGCTAGCAATGAAACCATGGGAAGCAATAGCAAAACACGTATCAGCACTAACAATAAATTACCTCCTAGCCATTCAACAAGCTTCACCTGCAAAAAAGAGCTGCTTGCTAACGGCAGCTCTGCAAGCGCTTGAATATTTTTCCTATCCTTTCATACGCGTTCATATCCTGCTATTCGATTAGGAGTTGATCAAAAACAAATTCACATCTTATCGAACAGCAGGTGATAATTGTGCATTAATATCACGAACGACCAAAGCTGCATGCTTTGACAGGCTCTGTATGGAAGCTCCTTTGCCGATAAGCGCGTTCAACTCGTTTATTCGTTCTCGCAAGCCCTCGTCTGCCGTTACATGAATATCGTATGCGGGATATTGCCCTTTCAAAGCAGCATACACCTGCTTCTCGATAATCGTTTTTTTGCCATTCTCGTCAAGAACAAGGGCTACGAAAGCGTCCTTTTTCAGCAGCACGACGTTTGCTTTCCCCACTCCCGTAACCTGATCGGCTCGGTGCTCCAACTGCTTGGCACTATGCTCCATACCCTCCATACCCGTTGACATGCCTGTTTCCTCTGACGAACCCATACTGAGCTTCTGATGATAATGCGAATTGTTTTTCTCCATCATCATGTCCCGGTTCGGCAAAGACTTCGCTTCGCTTTGCATCATTTCGTTTTTTTCCCTGTATTCGGCTTGATTCACGCTGCCGCTTTGTCCGCATCCCGCTAACGAACTGCCTATTGCGAGCACAATTACGGCAACAGCCGCCGTCTTAATTCCTACAAACACGCCAATGCACCTCCTGCTTATTGCTTATAAGATTTGCTATTGGCGTTAAATCATACATGCAAAAAAGAACAGTTGACCGCGGTACGAATCAGCGGCTAACTGTTCTTTCTATGGCTCCTGTTCCATCCATCAATCCTCTACATTTCTAACGTCAACCGAAACATGCAGCAATTGCTCGCCCGTGCCCCGGTAAACGCCCTTGACCGGTACAATATCCTTGTAATCCCGTCCATGACCTAGCTTCACGTAGCGTTCGCCAACAGGATCGACGTTCGTTGGATCAAAGCTGCACCAGCCTAGTCCAGGCACGAAAGCTTCAACCCAAGCATGGGATGCTTGCTCAAAATCCGCACTGCCGCCCTGTAAATCACCTACAAAGTGATAGCCGCTCACATACCGAGATGGAATCAAAAAAGCACGGCAGCTAGCGATCATCAAATGCGCAAAGTCCTGGCACACACCCCTTTTACTCAGAAACATGTCCGACGCCTTTGTTTTGACGTCCGTCGCTTCAGGATCATACACGAATTCCGTTCTTATTTTGGTCGATAACGCATTGAGCCAATCCAGCACGCTGACTTTGCCATTTTCTTCGGTATCCGAAATTTCGCCGGCAAATATCTCGACCTCGCTTGTGACCGCTGTATATTCCGTTGTAAGCAGAAATTCCGTAAATCGATTGGCCGCATCCTCTGTCTGCAGCCAGCTCCAAGCTTGTTCCGGCGAGCGTTTTCTTAAGTATTGGGCTCTCTCCTCGGAGGTTGGCGCCTGCTTCGTGACAACCGTCATATTCGTTCGAATCGTTAGCTTTTTATGTGGTCCGTTCACCGAAAAAGCATGTACCCGATTGCCGAAATAGTCTTCGTAGGTAAACAGGGAGGCGTTCGGCTCTACGGAAATCGCTTGCTGGTAGCAGGATTGCCTCTCGTTCGTGCTGGGCGTAAGCCTGATTTCATTGACACTGTCCGTTACCGCTTCTGCATACTCGTATTGCGTCACATGTGAAATACTCAGCTTCATGCGCTTGCCTCCCCCATACGAAAAAAGGTTTTGGCGAACATCATGCCGAGCTGTTGACTGGCATCCAGCAGATGGGCGACAATCGCGCCGCTCCGATCGAGAACCATATCCTCACGCTCCAAGCATGCGAGATCCGCTTTCACCTTGCCTACTTGGCGAATCACTCGTTCATGAGCAATGCGCAGCTGTTTGTCCTGCAGCTCGATATGGCGCATATGATCATCAAGCGTGTGCAGCGCAAAATGCAGCGAACGCGGAAATGCAGCATTCAGCACAACGAATTCGACGATCGTCTCAACGGAAATGCCGTCCGCGTAATATCGTCTAAATGCCTGATAGCCGCTTACTGAGCGGAGGACCGCCTGCAGATAAGGATACGCGCTTGCGCTGTTCCATCCTTCACCGCTGGCTGCATTGCCAACCGCTTTGATGATGCGAAGCGTATTCTCCGAGCGTTCCAAATAACGCCCGCATTCGATGAAATGCCATTCATTCTCGCGCGGCATGACGGATTGGCTTACCCCTTGAAACAAAGCGGTCCATTCTTTGATTTTACCGAAGAACAGATGCGGGGATTCCTGAAGCAGATCGTCGGGCTGTTTCTCGCGGAGCCATAAATAGAAGGCATTCGTCGCATCCCACATTTCGCTCGGCACCTTCTCGCGCAGTGTACGCAGATTGCCTCTTGCATGGCTGACGCAGGAAACGAGGGAATTGGCATTATCGCGGTCAAGCGTCGTATAAAACAATACATCGCGTTCATTATAGCTGCTGTATTGCTGCTCGTAAGTTTCTCTGCTGCCTAAGGCATCGACGATTCTTGCCCATTTCAAATAAGGCTCAGCTGTCTCTCCGGATTGTTTGCCTTCCGCCTCCTCTGGGCTATCCTCTCCTTGGAGATGATAATGCACATCGATTAGCCTCGCATGGTTCTCAGCCCGTTCCATGTAACGGCCAATCCAAAATAATGCTTCTGCATTCCGATTCAGCATGGCATTCCCTCCCAATTCATTATCGATTAAGAACCCAAGTATCCTTGACGCCGCCGCCTTGCGATGAATTGACAACGAGAGAGCCCTCCGTCATCGCGACACGCGTTAAGCCTCCAGGGATAACGTGCGTTTCCTCACCTATTAATGCAAATGCACGCAAGTCGATATGCCGCGGCGTCATGCCGCCATCCACCATGACCGGCGCGCGGGATAGCTTCATCGTGGTCTGCGCAATATATCGCTCTGGCTCGCGTCTAATCGCCTCCGCAAATGCTTGAATTTCCTTGGGCGAAGCGCTTGGACCGATTAGCATGCCATAACCGCCAGATAGCGAAGTCTCTTTCACGACAAGCTGCTCAAGATGCTCAAGCACATATTCACGCTCTTCCTTGCGAGAGAGAATATACGTCGGCACATTTTGCAGAATAGGCTCCTCACCTAAATAGTAACGGATCATATCCGGCACGTAGGCGTATACCGCCTTGTCATCCGCCACTCCCGTTCCTGGTGCATTGGCAATGGCGACATTGCCTGCACGATACGCGTTCATAAGACCCGGCACACCAAGGAAGGAGTCAGGCTGGAAGGCAAGCGGATCCAGAAAATCATCGTCGATCCGGCGGTAAATGACGTCAACCTGACGAAGTCCGCGCAAATCACGCAAATAGATTTTATGGTCTTTGTAGACGAGGTCTCTTCCTTCAACTAGATGGATGCCCATCTGCTGCGCAAGAAAGGTATGCTCGTAATAAGCGGAATTGTAGGCGCCAGGCGTGAGCAATACGATTAAAGGATCCCTTTTGCCATTTGGAGATAATGCGCGAAGTGAGCTTAAGAAGCAGTTCAAGCTGCGGTCAATGCTTTGCACGGAGCTCGATAGATACAGATCATGGAACAGTTCATTCATTAGCGTTCTGCCTTTGAAGAGATAGGAGAACCCTGATGGCGACCGCAAATTATCCTCCAGCACATAATAACGGCCCTTTTCATCACGAATTAAATCAATGCCCGATGCTGTAATATATACACCGCCCGGTACATGTAGACCAGCCATTTCCGGCCGGAAATACGTATTCGATACAATCATGCGCCGAGGTATAATACCGTCCGATACGATTCTTTGACCATGATACACGTCATGCAGGAATCCATTCAAGGCTCTAATCCGTTGTTTGACGCCTCGATCGACAACATCCCATTCATGCTTCGGAATAACGCGCGGGATATAGTCAAACGGTATCGTGCGCTCGAGCGGTTCATTCTGTGTCCCGCTGTACAGCGTAAACGTAATGCCCTCTTCCAGCATTCGTTGATTGATCGCTTTCTGCCTGGTTGCAAGCTCGGACGGCTTCATTCTGCCGAACAATCGGTGGACCGCGTCATAGTGGGCACGGACCGAAAAGTCCTTCTCGAACATTTCATCGTAAAAGGTTTGAGCATCGTAATATTGCGACTGCGACTGTTTGGCCGTCGACATGACAACCGCCTCCTCCATGATGGGCGCTGCACCAATTTGGTACGAGCTGGATAAACATCCGATCAATTATGTTATATTTGCGTTATAAATCTTAACATTTATAACCGAATCGCATCTTAATGTTAGGATAATCATACTAAAATCTGAAAATTGTGTCAACTTATATAACGCGAAAGCAGGAACCCTCGGTGGAGAGAATTCCTGCTTTTTCTAAGCTGCGTCGTATTCTAGGATTGGTTTAATTGCTGCAGGTCCTTCGTAACCTTATCGACCATATGGACGAACGAGGCGAGCTCCTGCGACCTTGCTGCTTGGTTGCGCGCTTCAACCGAAGTTAGCTCGGATTCATGACGTACGGCGGAGAGCTTTTTGTCAATCTCTTCAAGTTTTGACTGTATCCCTTCAAGCGCATTGCGCGATGAAGCTGCCAGCTTACGCACTTCATTCGCTACAACCTCGAATCCTCGCCCATTCTCCCCCGCTCTAGCCGCTTCGATCGCCGCGTTGAGTCCGAGCAGATGCGTCTGGTCCGACAAGCCGCGAATTAACGTGCCCATTTCAGTAATGCCGTCCAACTCCTCACGAAGCTCCCCTAATAATGTATGCGTCTTATCCTGCGATTGCGAGGTCGAAATTGCAGTTGCCGCAATAGATTGCGCACCCTCGTCCAATTCGAACATGAGCGAGGCGAGTTCCTGCACCGCGCTTGTCACGGTAGTCAGCATGACCGATCGATTGTCGGCGAGCTCTTGAATTTTATGCTGCTCATGCTGGTTATAGGCTTCCAATACGAATTGCGAATCCAGATTAAACAATTTCGTCAACGCATGCACGACTTCCTGCCAGTTGCCCGGAAGAACTTGTTGCAGCACATTGGTGGAGATATCCAGATATGTCATATAGGCGCCCAAATACCAATCGGTCGTCAAACCGATCCGTGAATGAACGGCACCTATCGTTATGCGATTATCAATATAAGCTTGATCGATGACGCCATCGGTAAGCGACATATAATACCAGCGCTGCGTTTCCTTCAGGCGATCGATTGTACTATATTTAGCAATTATCGAGACTAAATTCGGCTGCTGGCCAACACTGTCGTAAAAACGATCAACGACTTCGTCCACAATCTTTTGGAAAATAGGCTTATTCACTGCCAGAGTCTTCAAATCCTGTTCCGTAATGCCCGTGTAGTCAAGCTGTCTCTTGCGCTCTGCCGATAATTTAATCAAATATCCCGACTCCTTCGGTGTATAGTCCTGCACTATCACCTATTATATCGGAAAACATACAAGAATTAGTATGAACCTATTAAATTCTTTTTAAACCCATTACACAAAACAAAAAGCCGATAGATCTATATCTACCGGCCGATCACAGCTGAAACAGCTGCTTTATTTCAGTAACGATGAGGCAACGGATAGGCTGGCATAATCACCGACAGATTCACCTAAGCCCGCCGGCAGAATCTCACATACGTTCAAGCTGTATGGAATGGCTTCATCTTCTAGAAACTTCGTTACGATTGGACCGAGAATGGCATGCTGCCTTGCATAAATGCTGCCGATTACGATACGTTCCGGGTTCAGAATATCGATTAACATCGCTAAGCCTTGTCCCAATCGCTGACCAACAATTGTAAATATTTCTAACGCAAGCGGATCTCCCATTTGTGCCGCATCGCCCACTTTTTGTGTCGTAATTGAGGTTAAATCCTCTAAAGTGGCGCAATATACAACCTTATTTCCTTTCCTTATCTCATGTTCTGCACGTAATCGAGCCAGTTTTGCTATCCCCCCACCACTGCAAAAGCCTTCAAATGAGCCCGCTTTCCCATAACCAATGGGGCCTTGATCTGCAAGGCGGACATGCCCTACCTCACCGGCCATATCGTTCGTACCGGAATAGAGACGACCATCAAGAATCAAGCCTGCGCCCATCCCCGTACCGAACGTGAGAAAAATCATGTTGCTGCAGCCTTTGCCCGCACCCCACATCCATTCCGCCAAAGCGCAAGCATTCGCGTCATTTTGCAAACAGACGGGAACCTGAAAACGTTCCTTTATCGGCGTAACGCAATCGAATTTATCCCATCCTGGCAAATTCGGCGGTGACATAACTACCCCAGTTCTGCTGTTTAAAGGCCCGCCGCAGCTAATCCCGACAGCCGCAAGCGGCTCACCTTCACCTTCGTTGATCAATTGTTCCAGCTCTTCCATCATACGTTCCATTGACTCTTCTGGAGTTGATGGCGTGGGAAACATCCTCTTTCCCAACAGTTCTACGCCAGCTCCATTCAATTTTCCAATCGTGACCGCGATTTTCGTTCCCCCGATATCCAAGCCGGCAATGATGCTCATGAGGCAAAAAACTCTTCTTCGATCAGAATGCAAAGAGCATGATAAATGGGCAAATGGCGTTCTTGGATATCTGGTGTATATTCATAAGGCACCGAAATCGTCGCATCGCAAAGTCCCTTCATGTCTCCCCCCGATTGTCCGGTTAAGCCAACCGTGTGCACGCCCATTGCTTTTGCAACCCGAACCGCATGCATAACATTAGCGGAATGACCTGATGTGCTGATGGCTAAGAGAACATCTCCCCGCTTGCCGTAGCCGTATACCTGCTGAGCGAAGATTAGATCCGATGCTTGGTCATTCGCGAAAGCAGTCGACAATGCGGAATGGCTGACAAGGGAAATTGCCGGTAAAGCACCCTGCAAACGATCAGCAATATAATCCGCATGCTCCCTGTCAATGGCTAGAAGTTCTCCACGAAACTCATTCGGAATTAGCCTTTTAAGCAAAAAGCCTTTCATCAGTTCACCTACGATGTGCTCGCAGTCAGCCGCGCTTCCACCATTCCCGCAGATTAGAAGCTTGCCGCCATTTTGATAGCAGACTTTAATTAATTCAAAAACTTCTTTAATATCATCTGAACATGCAGCCTCCAGCTCCGGGTATCTGCTGTAAAGCCTTTCCATAACAGAATGATTCATTTCATCAATCCTCCGTTTTTTGGATACGACATCCCTAACCTCGTTATTTGATATATGACTCCATGCCCCGCTTATGCTGCCATTCGTCATAACGGAGAATGGGGCCAGATAATGCGGCGAAGCCTTGCTCGTAAACTTGTTTATATTGTCCATGCCGCTCCGGATGAGAGTGAATAAGCCTCGATGCTGGTCTTTCTATCTCAGTCATTGCCTCTTCATATGTCGTATAAACTTTTGCGCCGACGCCAGCAATCACTGCCGCAGCGAGTATGGTTGCATCCGCCATGCTTGGGACTCTAAGCGTCACATCGGAAACGTCTGCTTTTATCTGCAACCAAATTGGATTTTTTGCACCGCCGCCAACAACGGTCATCTGCTTTATTGGCTGACCGCTTATTTTCTCAGCTTGCCTTCGAAGCATCTCTAACTGGTAGGCGTTTCCTTCCAGCAAGGCCTTCAGAATTTCCGCTTTACTATGCAGAGCTGATAGTCCAACGAATGCTGCCCTAGCGTAATGGTTGGTATGTGGTGCACCGCTTCCCGATAGATATGGAAAATACAATATGCCGGTGGGCCCTGAATCAGAAGGAATTTGCTCCAGCAGTGTTATTAGCTGCTCATAAGTTAGTTCACCATCGCTAATCAGTTCTCTCAACCACTCAACCGAACCGCCAGAAGAGGAATGACCGCCAATCCAATACATTCGGTCTTTCAGCGGATGCAGGCCAAAGGATAAGCCAGAGCAGTAATCATCGTTGCGGAGCGGTCGGTCCTCGAATATGCCAACCAACGTCTCCGCCGTCCCCATGGAATTATAGACGCCTCCTAAGTCTTTATCTTGAGCGATAAGCGAGGCGCATATATGGTCATGTCCAGCTAAGCAAACGAGTGTGTCCCCCTGCAAGCCGAGATCTTCTGCTGCTTGCCCCATAACGGTGCCGACAGATGCGCCTGTCGGTATAGCAGGCGGGAATAGCTCGATGTTAAGTCCGAAATGCCGGATTAGTGCTTCATCCCATTTCCTTTCGTCAATACGAAAGGCAAATGTCCTAGCCGCTAATGTATATTCCTCTGCAAAGCAGCCCGTCAAACGAAATGCAATAAAAGCAGAAGCCGACAACCACACGCTTCCTTCCAACGATTCAGGATTCAGCTCTCTCAGCCAAAGGAGCTTGGCTAGACCCTGTTTGAATGATGGAACCATACCTGTCTGAATGAATCTCTCACGAACGTTTATTTCCTGCTCAATTGTTTCTGCCTGCGGAATAGACAACGTATCAAACCAAGGAATAAGGTGAGATTTGGGCTCACCATTTTTCCGGCCGATTAGGACGCCGCTTTCTGCCATGCTCGTAATGCCAATCGCTCTTATTTCAGGCACGCCTGCAGATTCGGTAGTTTCCTTTATAAGCGATGCCGTCATCTGCCAAAGCTGCTCAGGATCATAATAGACATAACCCTGTTTGTGCCGAAGCTTGCGATTAACCCGCTCCCTGCGAGCGATTACGTTTCCATACTCACCAACTAATCCGACTTTGATATTTGTTGTCCCGATATCTATCGCTAGCAGCATGAACTTCCACCTCTTCGAACACGAATGATTGGCTCCTGAATTAGAACCCTCAGGAAGAGCGATAGCTGCATCTAAGGCTCGAATGCTTACACATGCTGCAAGCTAACCCCAGTTGATCACGATTGTCGCTTCCCCTTCTGCCGTCTGGGCATCCACTTCATAGAATGATTCACCAAGCATGCTGACCTTTACTAGTTTGCCATTGCAAAGTACATGGACAGGCGCAGCCTTGGCGGCAAAAACGAACGCACCGCCTTCCCGAAGCGTAATAACGGTGTGATTGCTCTCATCTCTCATGCTATGAACCGCATGCGAGGATATATATTTATCCGTTAAGCCGATTGGTGCAGCACTGCCTGACATCGGCACAAGCGTATAAAGCGCATATCCACCTTCTGCTAATTGAATCGGAAGCCGATCATCCGCGCCGATTAGCGCAGTTTGACGTGAGAAATGCTCGTATACAGCGAAGCTTTTTCCTTCTAACCCAGGAACATCCGCTGGACCGATGCTGCCTGTTACGGCTGCGGAATCCTTGTGAATATGGAAGGCGGCTACAACACCTGCGCCGCCAGCCGTATTCCATAGCTTGAGCGGCAACGCTTGCTCAGTCGGATCGCTCAGCAAGCTATCCTCCGTAGGGCTTGGCGTTCCATCACAGCGTATGATTGTGCCATCCTTATAGATGAGCGGCCAAATTTTCGCAGGATCTGTATTGCCTGGCGCATCGCTGAAATAAACCGGACCGCCGCTGATCGAGCGAAGGACTGCGTTTTGCACATCGTCATGGTTTTTCGTCCAGTACATATCCCAATCGCCCCAATAGAATGCGCCGTGATAAATCGAGTTATATGCATTCTGCAACGCATGCTCCGGGAAACCACGTTTTTCCTGCGGTACGAAATCGTCGCTGTTCCGGGATACGGCGGATTTCGGTCGATGCCATATGTTTTCCGATGCCATGCCCATACAGTTGATGATAGCATTGTCGAAATGCAAGGCAACTGAAGCCTCAAGCGCTTGATGCGCAGCTGCCGACGCTTCCCCGATGGAACGCTGTTCCTTCAAATAGTTTAAAATCGCGCTTTGGCTGTCGACCTTCACGAAATCAACGCCCTGACGCTTTAAATAAGAGTGCCAAGCATGCCAGAACCCAAAACCTCTCCCTGCATCAGGATAAGGAATAAGATTGCCTCGTGGAACCAACAGCAAAGAATCATGCAGCTCCCTTGCTATATTGCTATTCGGATGAACACCGCCCCAATAGCCAACAATCGTATGCCATACTCCCACATGCTTAATACCATAGCTCTCCTTTAAAATACTGATGGTATGAGCTAGTCCCTGTGGAAATTTTTTCGAATCCGCTTCAAAGTCCATCAGCTTGCTGTCCTCGATAGCAGACCAACCATCGTCAATCATAACCCAGCCTACTGGCAGGCCAAGCTGTTTAAGCTCCTCTGCTTTCGTAAACAATCCCTCTTCATCGACTTTATGATAGAAGGCATCCCAACTGCACCAGCCAAGCTTGTCCAATATAGCTGGGTAAACCTTGCTCTCACGAGGCAGAGTAGGATACTCTAATGCCTTTAACGCTGAAGCGGCATTCCTTTTGATAAGATTATGCGGAGCGCCGCCCCCAGCGAAGGCGAAAACCAATGTCTCGCAGCTTCTATGCCCGCCTTGAAAGGAGGAAATGCGCAGAACATAGCCATCCGGCGAACCTGCCGCATCCACGCGGAATTTAGAGCTTACTACCGGCAGCAAATGATAATAGTTGGATTCGGTTTTCCATAGCAGCGACTGTGTGCGCGCAGGAAGAGACGAAGGATCCGTCCCGAAGTACGGACGCGTCCACCAGTCTTTATGTTGGTAATTGGCCAATACGCCAAGAATAGGTGCAGCCGGACGAAATGTAAGCTCTATGCCATTCTCCGAGGCAAAAGTGAGCTGTGTGCCAAAATCATTGCTGTTAACCGTTTCTGCTTCTACCGCTGCCAGCAGTACATCGCTGTATTGACGAAATACCAAGCGTACATGGATGCAGTCTGTTTCGTCTTTGAAAAAGCATGTAGTCGCTTGATAGGCCCCTGTTCGGTCGGAGCCTTCGGATTGCTCATATCCATCTTGAGCGAGCATAATCTGCGACTGAGCGGCGTTTAATCGAACAGCAACGCTGAATGCTTCCGTCACATGCGTCTCTTGATTATTTATGAATTGAAAAAAGCCATTATCTCTATACTTGAACATAGTCGCATGCCTCCTACTCCTATAAGGTTTGATGTTCATGAAGCTGTTTCAAGTGCCGTACCGCCTTAAGGAAAAAAGCCTCGCTGCCGAAGCTGCCTGATTTCAATACCAGATCTATAGGAACACTGCCAAGCGAACGGCAGGATGGGAGTCCCGGTTCGATTTCACGCAAAACCTGTATACCCTCGATTCCAAGCTTATCGCAAACAGCCGCAGACGTTTCGCCTCCGGCTATTAGCAGCTTTCGATTGTTCGTTCGATCTACGATCTCTTTGACAGCCCAAGCAAGCGCGTTTGATATTAGCCGCGAAACTTCAGTATTGCTCAGTCCCAGCAACGATCCTTGCCGCTTCGTTTCTTCTACCTTATCGCGATCTCCGCTCGTATGGATGAGAACATCATGCCCTTCCTTCAGAGAGCCGCCGACCGCAGCCGTCACATCTGCAAGATGACGCAGTTTCTCTCTCTCATCCAATAATTTTATAGAATCCAGCTCATATGAAATCATGCCTTGCTGCTTTGCGTAAGCGATCTGCGCTGCGGTTTGCGGCATAAGGCTGCCCGCTGCGCATAGCACATTAGTTCCGGGTACGGGCCGTTCTGCCTTCAAGCTGAAGTTAATGCCTTTCGAAAGCTCCGGAAGCAGCGACATATGCTCGGACAATGCAGAACTTCCACAGAGCACTCGCTCATTCTTAACGGCTTCCGCAATAATGTGCAAAGAACGATCGTCGCGGACATCGAGAATCAGATACGAGCATCGTTCACGCTTGCGGTTAATTTCCGCTCTCAGTGCATCTGCTCCTTGCTCTACAATATCGATAGAGACAAGATCGACCTTCCGTTTCGTTTGCGCCTGCAGGATAGATACTAAGTCTGATTCGAGCATCGGATTGGCGGGATCGTTACGGAATTCCGAATCCTCCAGCCTTTTCCCATGAACGTAATGAACCCCGTCAAGCGTCGTTCTTCCGTTCTTGGGAAAGCCGAGTATAATAACCCCGAAGTCTTCGCCAAGCGCATCCAGCATCGCATCGCATTCAGCACCAACATTCCCCCGAAACACGGAGCAGGTTTTATTAAAAAAACGGTTGCAGCCAAGCGAATACAAAGCCGTCGTCATACGAAATACCTTGCAGTAAGCCTCTGCTCTGCTGTCCAACCGAGAATTCGTATTCATCACCAGAACATCAGGCAGAGGCATATTGCCTCCTACCAACGGTGTAGCGTCAATTGGGTACACATAGGTTCTGAAGCCTGCTTTCGCATACATTATGCCAATGTCGTTCGCGCCTGTTATATCGTCCGCGACAATGCCGATCATGCTTGCCACTCCCTTCTCGCACGGTAGCCGGCATGATGGAGAAAATCATGCTCTATTTTGTCTGATAAGCCTTTTATTTGGATGCCAGCGCCTTTCGCTTCAACAAACATCATACATGCCATTTCGAGAGTGTGCATCGCCATTCTCGCCTCTTTGACACTGGTATCGAGTATGAGTACGCCATGATTCTCAAGCAGCAGCACATTTGCCGTTTGCGCTTTCTCCCGCACCGCTTCTCCCAATTCTCTCGAACCCGGATGATAATAAGCAACGCGCTCCACCCGCTCCAAATAATACATGGACTCCACGAACCAGTTCGATGGAATGGTTTCCCCAGAACAGGCAATGAGTGTACTGTAAAAAGGCGAGCCGTGCAGCACTGCCTTGATTTCTGGCCTCGTCTCATAGACGGCCCGGTGCATCGGAACCTCCTTCGAGGGCTTCCGTCCCGGCTTAAGCGGCAGCTCTCCACTCGATAGGGTACACATAGCGAAATCATCCTCGCCGAGCTCTCCCAAATAAGTGCCGCTTGCCGTAATTAAATAACGGTCATCGTCAATCCGAGCGCTGATATTGCCTGCATTTCCCCATGACAAGCCGTTGTCCGTCATATATCTTCCAGCTTGCCTCAGCTCATTCCATAATTGGCCGCTCATGCTATTCGAGGTCCCATTCTAGCATGCTGGTCTCGGTTACTGGCTCCGATTGCTTCTTCGGTATGCGAAAGGTCTTAATTTCCGAAGGCTTGAAATCGGCCTTTATCACGCGGTTCCACTTAGGCAGCCTGATTTCTGCAGCCGTAGCCCTTTTAGCCGTCTCATAGCAGCGGACGATCAAATCCTCGTTGTCCTCGGCTTGCTTAATCACACTGATAATCACATTCTCCCGATCTACATCTGCATACGAAGCACGTTGCGGAAGTTCGCCCTCGTGGAAGGTCTCAATGACAGCGATTGGCTTGCAATTCAGCTCCGCAGCCCGGCGCGCCGTACCCGCTTGCGCCCAAGTTCCTTCATGCGGCAGAAGAGAATATGAAAACTGCTGAATGCCTTGGTCGATGAACGTATACTCACCGTCGGGATCAGGCATATATGGAACATGATGCGCATAAATCGGACTGCGCAGCACGGTCAAAGCTAGCTCCTTGTTATGGATGCTGTAGCTGTATTTCGCGTCATTCATGAGGGATACACCATAGATTTGGTTGCTCTCCTGCACTAGACCGGAATAATCGACCCAGCTTTGTCCTGGCTCTTCCTCGCCATTATGCTCACGCTCAATCGTGCCATATGGGATTTCATACGTTTGCGTGCTGAAGACGACATTTATTGGGAATACTAGCTTGAGCATTTTGAACTTCTCGCGCCAGTCGACCGTAACCTTAACATCGATTTGATCTCGATCTGGATACATAGCGAACTCCTGAATCAGCTTGGAGCTGCCGTACTCACTAACGACACGGATCACTGATTTTATTGGGCCATGCTCAATTCTGAGCACCTTTGTAGCTTTGAAATGATCGAGTATTTCATTAAAATGAAGCACGTCATGGCTCCATGTATCCGAGGTATCCGAAATGACAACGGGCTTTGCAGCCTCCCCTTTGAACACCTCATGATTAAATCGCTTGTCCTTTAGACTTTTAATAAAACCGGTTTCTCGGTCAAATTCCAGTCTCAAATGACGATTTTCCATGACAAGGTCACTCGCGGTGATCGACTCTCCGATTCTTATGGCCGACTGTAACTCCTCAACGAGTTTATAGACGCTGTAACCCATCGAAGGAAGATTCGCCATGAAGCTTAATCGGAAGCGTCCGCGTGCGGCAGCCTGCGATTTAACGATTTGGAAAGGCACAGCATTCCCCTTCTCGTCCAGCAGTACTGTCTTTTCTCTAATCTTGTCAATCTCCAGCTCAACATTGACGCTGCTCTCCCACGCATGCGGATTGAACACGACGATCGGTCTCATCGACTCATCCTGCTCAATGCCGATATTCCAGGATAACGACTGAACGGCATAATTCAAGGAGCGGTCAGCGATTGCCATCGCTTCCCCGAATAAATATTGCGCATCCTGATACGCAGGTTCGAGGCTTGTTCCTGCTAGAATGTCATGAAACTGGTTAAACAATACGTTCTTCCAAGCGCGGTCAAATTCCTTAAGCGGATAGGGCTGGCCCGTAATCCAAGAGGCTAGCGCGGAGTATTTCTCCGCTGCGATCAACTTGTTTTCTGCTTGTCGGTTCCACTGCTTGATCCCCGAATGCGCTGCATAACAGCCGCTTGCATGATGCTGCAGATCATCATGCACGACTGGGAAAGTAAGTCCGGAGTTCTCCATATCTTGGAAGTATTTATCTGGCGTCGCGAACTCTAGTTTCGGCAGATCCGGCAGGTCATTCAAGCGTCGAATGCTGGAAATATTTTCTTTGGTCGGGCCTCCACCGTGATTGCCTACGCCGTAGAACAGCATCAGATCATTAATCGGTTCCTTGAATTCGCCGAGCGTTCGGCGAACATGCATCTCCAAATCCTTGCCCCAAGATAAATATTCGAACATAATTCGAAATGCAAGCACCTGCGAACCATCATCGGATTCCCATCTGAATAGGCGACCCGGCAGGCCCTTTTCGTTCGACATCGGCCTCATCATAATGTAATAGTCCATTCCGCTTTTCTTTAGAATCTGTGGCAGCATGCCATTATGTCCGAAGCTGTCCACGTTATAGCCGACCTTGGCGATCACGCCGAATTTTTCTTTGAAATAACGTTGGCCGTATAGGCCTTGACGTACAAAGGACTCTCCGCTTGGAATGTTGCAATCAGGCTGGATCCACCAACCTCCTACGATGTTCCAGCGGTTTTCCTTCACACGTTGACGAATTTCCTCGAACATATTAGGATCATTATTCTCGATCCATTCGTACATCGCCGCCGAACTAGAAGTAAAGATAAATTCCTCCGACTCCTTCATGCGATCCAGTGCAGACCGGAAAGTCGCCTTCGCTTCCTGAAACCCTTCCTGCCACTGCCATAACCATACCGGATCCAAATGGGCATTTCCGATCATATACAGTTTCTTGTCTTTCATCCAGGTCATCTCCAGTTGTTTTGGTGTATTTATAGAATAAGGCTGTTAGAATGTCATGCTTCCAGCTTGATTCGCACTGCATACGAAACGATTGATTTTCTCGATTACGGTCCGCTTCACCGCTTCCCTACCTGCTGCCAATTGTTCGGCATTCAGCGATTTGCATTCTTCATTTGTCATTCTAGTCTCACGGCCTAGAGCCTTTAACAACGAAAGCTCCAGGTCAGTTGCGATATTCACTTTACTTACTCCGCCTCCGGGAAGGTTGAATGCTAGGTTCATCATTTCGTAAGGAACGCCAGAACCTCCATGCAGCACAAGATGAACCGGAGTCAATTTCCGAATAGCTGACAATCTGTCATAGTCGATCTTTGGTTGTCTGACCTCGTATACGCCATGTGCGGTTCCGCATGATACGGCAAGCGCATCAACTTGCGTCAATCGTACAAACTCCGACGCTTCCTCGGGATCAGTGTAGAGCTCTTCATCCGTATCCGTTTCGACGAAGTCTGTCGTTCCAATCATGCCGAGCTCCGCTTCAACGGATACGCCCTTGGCATGCGCATATTCCGCAACCTCTTTGCTCGCTGCCACATTTTCTGCGAACGGCTTCTCCGATGCGTCGATCATGACGGATGTAAAGCCAGCATCGATTGCTTCAACAATCGTATTCAATTCTTTTGTATGATCAAGATGCAGGACAACGGGTACGGTGATTTGGAGATCTTCAATTTGACTGTAGAATGTTTCTCCGAATTCCGCAGCTGTGATACCGTATCGGATCAGCTCCTTATGCGAAATTTGAATAATAATTGGCGAATTTGTTTCCTGACCAGCCAGAAGAACGGCCTCAATCATCGGGGTATAGCGCGGGGAAAAGGAGCCGATCGCATATTGACCAGCCTCAGCCGCTTCCAGCGCTTGCTTCAACGTAATCACATTATTTGGTATTTTTCTTATTTGCATGAGTTTTCTCCCTTGATTCATCATTTAATTGTATTTGTCAATGTTCCTTCACCGTTATCTTGTCATGATACTTTTGACGTTGGCCATTGCAAGCGCAGGACTAGTCAAAAACCTTTCACGCTCATCCGGTGTAAACCGGGTAAGCACACTGGCCATTGAAGCCTGAGCCAGCACGACAATCTCCGACCGTTTTGCAAGCCCGCGCAGCACAGCTGCAAGTTCCTCGTCATGACCTTCCTTGTCTCCGTCTATCAATTTTTGATAGGCGGATGAAGCAACTTCGGTTACGAGTTCAACAGATTTCCCAAGCTCCTTCGCTTTGCCGCGCAGCATGCGCAGCGTCGGATTCATAGTCGTTGCAAGCGTTGCTGCTACTCCGATTACATCCGCGGCTCGAATGGCATAACTTGCCATAGCATCGTCTATTCGAACGATCGGCACGTTAATATCCGGCTGGACAAGCGCGCAAAGCTCACCGATGGAGGAACAGGCGTTAAGGATGCAAGCAGCATCCTGCTTCTCTGCAATTAGAGCGTACTCCCGCCAACGGTCCTGAATTCCCTCTATGCGTCCGCCGTTCGCAGCAAGTTGCGGCAATATGGAATCATCAACAAGATTTATGATCTGAACATCCGGTATGGTCTCTATAGCCAGCCTCTTCAATGGTTCTACCGTGATCGATGTAGTATGAATGATGACTAGTTTATTCTTAGACATCCTGGCATTCTCCTCTATGCATGACGGCGATAGCCGCATCTAGATCCGTAAATAGATTCGCGCGGGCAGCAGAGTAAATCGCTGCGCCGAATGCCGCTTCCTCTGCAGCACCAGACAATCGAAGCGGTAGAGAAAGCCTTTCTCGCAAGAGCCGCTGCATCACTCCATTTTTCCTAATGCCGTTGCCGGAGCCGACAGCATTCGTCCATACGCTACTAAGCTGAGGAGGAGCCAATTGAATGAAGTCCATCAATTCGTCTGCAACTCCGTTTAATATCCCTGCGGCGAAATGGCCCGGCGTAAAATTAGAAGCTAAAAGTCCGTTAATGCCTCCTGCTGCAGCCGGATCAATTCTGGTTCCATAAAACCTTGTGTCGAAACGGAGCGGCGGAACCCCGCTGTCAAGCGCAGCTTCTGCAAGACGATTCATTTCACTGTACAGTTCATCTTCGGCCAACGTACCAAAGGCTCGTACGGTCTCTTGGAAGAAGGATTTCAGCAGCGCATAAGACTTTCCTCCGCTTAACGAAGCGCCTACTAACAGATATCCGCCTCCCGGAAATGGCCTAGTCTCCAAGCCGTCCGCCTTTAACCAACGATCTGAATAAGCAGAAATTTGTGCTCCTGTCCCGATATTCAACAGGACTGAATCTGAAAGGCGCGGTACAGAGCCAAGAAAACTCGCTTGATTGTCGCCGATCGCGCAGATTACTGGCTTCCCATCCGGCGTATAACCTACTAAACCGTCTTTTCCGGCCAGCTCAGGCAATATAGTCGCGTCCAATGCCGCACTTTCGAGCCTATCAAATTCAAATGAATGCGTCTCTGCGGAGAAGAATCCAATGGCTGCCGCATGAGTGGCATCCATTATCGGCTCATTCAATCCGCATAGCTTCATTGCCACATAATCGCCGATTGTGCACAGTTTATAACAATCCGCCGACAGCCCGTCGTTCAAAACATTAAAGTAATGCGTCACGAGACCGTATCCCGTAGCTATCGGCTGACCCCAAAACTCGCCAAGCGACTCGGCGTAAGTGACGCTAGCCGTCATAGGCAGATCGCCTCTTCCATCCTGCCATGTATAGAGCGGGCTGACTGCATTTCCACTACGATCGATATAGAGCACTCCATGCATCTGATTGGAGATGCCAATTGCAGCGACCTGCTGCCATACCTCGCTGCAATCCTGAATAAGATTCACGACCATCGCTGCGATTTGATCTGGATTCTGCTGTTTTTCCCAATTCCTCTTCGATGAGATAACAGTGGTATTCATTGTAGTGACCAATTTAACCGTCTCACCCGTTTCGATCGATGAAAGAATGATACTGATCGATGTCGTACCGATATCAATTCCAGCTGCCAGCTTCACGGTCGCAGAGTCACTCATTTCACGTACTTCCTTTTCATTTAAATTAATCGAGTTTTTTAAACCCCTAAACAGCTTGAATAGGCTCTGTGCCGATTGCTCCTTGTGCTAAGCGCCATACTTCGGCAATCGCGTTGAATTATTCATCATCACCTCTATTTCCTGTTTGCTTCGGGTGAATTTTGATCAAGGTCCAATTGATATAGATCAATGAGGTTATCACGAAACACACGGTCTGCAAAAAGGAGGGCTTCATCCTCGTCAAGCTCCTTTGCCTCCACTTTTTCCTTCAATACGTCGGACACGATTCGTTTTGCCAGCTTGAGATGAGCATAGGTTCCTTCAATATAATTGTAATCGCCGCCGAAAGCCGTTATTTTGGACATCGGCACCATCTCGATCATTTGATGGAGAATTCTTTTGCCTGCCGAAGGCGACATGATGTATACCCAAGTAAAATCACTGTAAACATTCGGATAATTTTTTACTATTGATAGATAAGAATCGTGGTAAGGGAAGCCGCAATGCAGCAGCACAAACTTCGCATCCCGGTACTCCGCAAGCAGCGGAAGCAGCAGCGTAACATTCGAATTTGTAATCATATTGCCGTTAGCAGAAACGCTGGGCTCATGATGTCCGGTATGAATTTGGATCGGTAAATTATAAGCAATCGATCGTTGAATAATGAAATGAATCAAATAATCCTGCAGCGGCTGCGATTCTTTCTGCGAAATGCCCTCATCTAGGGTACAAGCCAATAAACGATTGAACACGAGCTCCGCATCGCGCAGCGTTGGCTTCTCGCTAGCAAGCGTCCGCCAATAAGCATGTCCCAGCTTCGTTGCTACCATGCCCTCGAGTAAATATCTATTCAATAAGCAGTCCACAGCGCCAAGGTATTCCTGCAGCGTATGAACTGTAGTTTTCGCTTGTCTCTCCACATCCTGTATGCTTTGTAAATTTCGCAGTTTAAAAGCGAAATCCATAAACATAATCGGACGGAACAAATCATAATCCAGCTTAGTCGTCTGAATTAACGTGAATGCAAGATCAATCTTCGATTTATCAACTAATACTTCCTTATACCAATTCGGATTTTGCGAGGCGGCAATGACCTTTTCGTTCACAT
The DNA here is from genome assembly GCF_014192395.1 of Paenibacillus endophyticus. Lineage (GTDB taxonomy): Bacteria > Bacillota > Bacilli > Paenibacillales > Paenibacillaceae > Pristimantibacillus > Pristimantibacillus endophyticus. Next base: position 104,258 of record NZ_JACHXW010000002.1, read on the forward strand.
TCATAATTCCGTTTACCGACCAATCGCGAAAACTATACAAATCCTCCATTGCCGTCCGAAACATGCGGGCATAAGTCGTATTTTTCGTTCGTTCCCAATAGGTTAGAAATTGTGCGGCCTTCTCTTCATTTTGAAGCATGCTGCTCCTGCCCAATATACCTTGCTGCATGCCAGCAGAGCTCAGATCGGAATCCAAATAATGCATGAGTGCAAAAAAATCATGATTTTCACGTTTACGTATTTGTGGAGTGGCAAGATGTTCATGTCCGTCAATAATTCGAAGCTGATCGATATAGTCGTGTATGCTGTCCATGGCTCTGTATGCTCCTTCCAAAAGCGGGCGGCTGCTTATCCATTACAAGCAACCGCCGCTCTTTGTTGTCTTATTCCACGTCTATTTCAGGAAACGTATTTTTTACATCCTTTTTAAAGTCAGCGGCAACATCTTCAAAGCTTTTATTATTCGTAATGCCGTCGCCTGCCGCTTTTCTCCACTTGCTTAAAATTTCTTCACCGTATTTATCCGCTTTGTTCGCCGGAATTTGTTTCACAGTCTCGTAGTAGGGCTTCAGAATATTTTGATCTCCAAATATTGTGGATTTAAAACGATCCAGATTAGTCTCATATACTTTACCGTTACCAGGCATATTCCCCGTTTTCTCCAAGTTATGCTGCTGCCACTCTTCGCCGGCAATGAATTTTATGAATTCATACGCAAGTTCTTTTTTATCGGATTTCTCATAAATACCACGATAAGTACCGCCTACGTAAAAGCCTTCGGGTGTACGCGCAACCCCGTATTTCCCCTCTGCCTTGCCGTCCTTATTGTCGATCATAAAACCTGCCCAAGCCGGCATCGAAGTGAGGACCACGCTGCCGTCATTTAACGCATTGCCCCAGCCTGCTGACATGAATGGGAGCTTTGCGTCAACGTTGCTCGTTCTTATTTTCTTTTGTGTCTCAAACACTTCTTGCCATTTCGTATCGATGTTTAGCTTTCCGTCGTTGACCCATGGTGCAGTATTGTAACTTTCGATATCGAACAGATCGCCTGCATTTGCAATTAAATGAACCTTACCGCCGCTTTCTGCCTCAACCTTTGTGCCTACCTCGATCACTTTGTCCCATGAATCAACCATTAAGCTGATTTCCTCTGGATCATCCGTGCCGAGATATTTCTTAGCATTCTCTTTCAAGTACCAGAACCCCCCTGGCGAGGAATGGTCTGACACTGCCCGGAGCGTATCATCTGATGCGCGGCCCAGCTCTTGCACGTAAGGAATGTAGTCCTTAACTAGCTCATCGCCACCCATTGCGGACAAATCGGCCAAAAATTTAGAATCCATAAACTTCCCGATATAGCCTCTCTCCAAATCAAAAATATCCGGAACGTCTTTGCCCGATTGCAGCGCAGACATCAGCTTTGTCTGGTACTGGTCTCCTGGGAACATCTTTACATCGATTTTAACGCCGGGATGCTTCGCGCTAAATTGCGCAGCCATATCATTTACTTGATCGAAGAACGTCCATATGACGAGTTCTCCCGCTAGCTCAGCGGGTTCGGCTGTACTGCCCGTTTCCGTTTCATTCGCCGTATTCCCAGTCGTGCCGTTATTCCCGCTATTCGCGTTATTGGTTTTGTTATTCCCTCCACAGGCAGCAAGAAGTGCGGACAGCATGATGACTGACAAAACCAAGGTAAACCATTTCTTTGTTTTCATCGTGATTCTCCCCTTATAAATCGTTTATGAATGGCTGTGTGTATGATCCTCATGAACTTGGACGATATAACCATACTGTTCATTCTGCTGCTTTAGTTGGCATTCCCCCTCTCCATACGTAGCAATTACCCTTTTACCGCTCCTGCAGCTACACCACTGATGATGCGCTTGGACATAAAAGAGAAAAATATGAGAATCGGTACGACTGAAATGACGATTCCAACGTACTGCGCGCCGAAGTCGGAGGAAAACTGTGATTTTACGCTGGCGATCATAACAGGCAAAGTCTGCTTGTCATTATCGAACAGTACAATCAGCGGTGTCAGGAAATCATTCCATTTCCCAATAAAAGCAAAAATACCAAGCGTAGCGATAGCCGGGCTCATCATCGGCAGCACGATCCGGTTAAACAGTTGAATTTCGCCATAGCCATCCATTCGAGCAGACTCGATAACCTCCATAGGCACCGAGGAATCCGCAAACTGCCGCATCAGGAAAATACCGAAGGCATTGCTGATGGCTGGAAGGATAAGCGGCCAATACGTATCCAGCATGTGAAAGGTTTCCATCAGCCTGTAGAAGCCAATAATACCGAGTTGTCCCGGAATCATCATCGTGCCAAGCACGAACAAAAACAGTACATTTTTGAAACGGAAGTGATATTTCGAGAATCCATAGCCCGCTAATGCCGCAAAATAAACATTAAGTACTGTAGCGGTTACGGTAATAAAAGTCGTGTTGATAAACCCCCGCCAAATGTTAACGGTTCCAATCAATCGATTGTAATTTTCAAAAAATTGATCACCGGGCAGAAGCAGCAACTTTCTCGCAATATCGGAATTGGTATGAGTCGACGTAATAAACATGCTATAGAAAGGGACGAGACACATGAGCGCTACGACGATTAAAAAGCAGTAGATGATTATTTTCGAGAAATTTTGCTTATGCATGTAAGTGCTCGCCTCCTATTCTTTCTTCATCGTCAATCGTGCGGTAAACGCTGTAAATATCATGACGACAATGAATATGCCGTAAGCGACTGCGGCGCCGTAGCTGTAATCGAATGTTTTGAATGCCGTTTGATACAGATACATGACCATTGTTCTCGTTGTATTGCCTGGTCCGTCACCCAGCATCAGCGCCGAATCGAATAATTGAAGGCCGCCGATAACCGATGTGATGAAAGTAAATAGAAACACTGGACGCAGCATGGGAAGCGTAATGCGCGTAATGGTCTGCCACTTGGTAGCTCCGTCCACCTCCGCCGCTTCAAACACCTCATTCGGTACTGACTGAAGGCCGGCGATAAACACGATCATATTAAAGCCGAAATACTGCCAGCATATAACGGTAGCGACGATGATCCGTGACCACATCGGGCTGTTGAACCAATTTATCGGATCCTCGACCATGCCGATGCTCATCAATATTTTATTAACCGTTCCCGTTTGCCAATCGAACATCAGGAAAAATAAAACAGCCAACGTAACCGGCGTGACAATATGAGGGAAAAAGTAAATCGCCCGAAAAAAATGCTTCCCGCGAATAAATTTTTCATTGAGAATAAGCGCCAGCACGAGTGCAAGCACCAGCTGCGGGATAATTGACATGATCCAAATGATTAGCGTATTGCCTATGGTCTGGTAGAAGAAGCTGTCATGCAGCAGCCGGCTGTAATTCGCAAATCCGACGTATACGGGGTCCGAGAATCCGTCCCATTTCATAAAGCTTAAATAAAGCGTATATAAAATCGGGATTAGACCGAAAATCCCGAAGCTTATAAAAAACGGCGCTATAAATAGATAGCCGTAATGAGATTTGTTTAGCTTTGCGTTCATCTGTATTCCTCCTTCTGGTTAAACATTAGTGCAGGAATCGCGAACAATTAGTTTCGGTCTCAACAAATGATGACGATACAAGTCTTCGTCCTCATCACCGTCAATTTTTTGAAAAAGCCCCGCTGCCGCTTTAATGCCAATATCCAGAAAAGGCTGGCGGACGGTCGTTAACGACGGGTATGCCCACTCGGAAATGGAAATATCATCGTAGCCTACAATGGATATCTGCTTGGGAACGCTATAGCCTTGCTCTTGTACAGCTCGCAATGCCCCAATCGCCGTTTCATCATTCGATGCCACTACGGCGGTGAATCCCTTTGCTTGGAGTAATTGTTTCATTGCTTCATAACCGCCTTGATTGCTCCAGTCGGACTTCACAATCCACTCCGGCCGATATACAAGACCAAGCGCTTCCATCGCTTGCACATAGCCTTTATAACGATACTTATTCGCCGCTGCGTTGTCGGGTCCGGCAATATATGCGATATCGCGGTGCCCCAATCCGTTCAAATACTGAATAATATCCACAATACCCGCGGCATTGTCGACATCTACGGAGAATAGACCTTCGAGCTCTCCATGATCGCCAACTAGCGAGATGGGGTACGTGGACTCTCTAATTTTAATAAGGTCGCTTTCCTCTCGCTTTTGGAAGCTCACCAAGATTACGCCGTCTACCTGCCCCTCGTACAGCAGCTCCAAAAATGAAATTTCATCCTCAAAGTTAGATGTCCAGCTTAAGAAAATGCAATTATACCCTTTATCTTTCGCTACCTTTTCTATCCCGCGAATAATGCCGGAATAGAAAATATTCGTAATGTTATCAACAACAACTGCGATCACATTCGTTTTATTAAGAACGAGTCGGCGCGCATTTACATTGCGGTGATAATTAAGCTCGATAATCGCTTTTTCGATTGCTTCTTCCGTATTCTTCTTCACCTTAAGCCCGTTCAAATACCTAGACACGGTGCTCTTCGATGTATTTGCAACTCTTGCAACATCATGAATTGTCGACCCCACATTCATCCCTCTTTCCGAGTAGCATTTTCCTAGCCTACATTTTCCATCCCATTATTTTTTGGGAACGTTCCCATTTTATAATAAAAAATATATTTTTGATTACTAATGGATGGTTACACGTTTGAACACTGGTTCTCGTTTTCATTTTTGGGAACGTTCCCATTTCGTTTTAAAAAAATGTAAATGCAACATATTTATTAATATAAGCGCTTTCACTTCCTCTGTCAACATTTTTATTGCTCCTGTCAGGTAGAAAAGGCGAATGCAGCTTGCTGCATTCGCCCTTTTCCATTGCCTTTACCGGTTAAGTAAGCTTCCCACGTAACGCAGCAATTCATTCGAGCATACCGGGCAGTAGCCATGCTCATCCATCAACCGTTTCGTCACTTCATTTATCCGTTTCAGTTGGCTCTCATCCGGCGTTTTTGTGGATGTTGTAATTTTGACGATGTCCTTCAGATCGGCGAACAGTTTCTTTTCTACCGCTTCGCGAAGACGCTCATGGCTAGTGAAATCGAATTTTTTGCCTTTCCGCGAGTAGGAGGAGATCCGAATCAATATTTCTTCACGGAACGCCTTTTTTGCATTCTCCGAAACACCGATCTGTTCTTCTATTGAACGCATCAGCCGCTCGTCTGGATCCATTTCCTCACCGGTGAGCGGGTCCTTGATTTTGGCCCAATTGCAATACGACTCTATGTTGTCGAGGTAATTCTCGAACAAGGTGCGGGCCGACTCCTCATAGGAGTAGACGAAAGCTTTCTGAATTTCCTTCTTCGCAAGAAGATCATATTCCTTGCGCGCAACCGAGATGAAATTTAAGTACCGCTCGCGTTCCTCCTTCGTGATAGAAGGATGACTGTCCAGCCCTTCCTTGAGAGCACGCAATACGTCAAGCGCATTTATGCATTGTGTATCTTGCTTGATCAGCGCGCTGGATATCCGGTTGATGACGTAACGCGGATCGATGCCGGTCATGCCTTCTTCCAAATACTCGTTTTGCATTTCCTTCAAATCGGCTTCCTTGAAGCCTTCGACTTCCTCGCCGTCGTACATCCGCATTTTTTTGACCAAATCCATGCCTTGCTTCTTCGTTTCCTTAAGCCTCGTCAGGATGGAGAAGATCGCGGCTGAACGGAGCGCATGCGGTGCAATATGGATATGGCGCATATCGCTTTGGGCGATCAGCTTTTTGTAAATTTTCTCTTCGTCCGATACTTTTAGGTTGTAAGGAACCGGCATGACGATCATTCTGGAGTGGAGCGCCTCGTTTTTCTTGTTGCTGATAAACGATTTGTACTCGGATTCATTCGTATGCGCAATGATCAGTTCGTCGGCGCTAATCAGCGCGAAACGACCAGCCTTGAAGTTGCCCTCCTGCGTCAAGGAAAGCAAGTTCCATAGAAACTTTTCGTCGCATTTAAGCATCTCTTGAAATTCCATTAAGCCGCGATTGGCTTTGTTAAGCTCCCCGTCGAAACGGTAGGCGCGCGGATCGGATTCGGAGCCGAACTCCGTAATCGTTGAGAAATCGATGCTTCCCGTAAGATCGGCTATATCTTGCGACTTAGGATCGGACGGACTGAACGTGCCGATTCCGACGCGGTTATCCTCCGAGATGAACACGCGCTCAACAAACACGTTCTCGATATCGCCGCTATACTCCGTCTGAAGCCTCATTTGGCAGGACGGGCATAGATTGCCTTCGATTCGTACGCCAAGCTCCTTCTCGATATCTAAGCGAAGCTCATGTGGAATGAGATGCAGCGGATCCTCATGCATCGGGCAGCCTTTAATGGCATACACAGCTCCGCGTTCTGTTCTGGAGAAGCGCTCAAGACCTTTTTTGAGCATGGTAACAATCGTTGACTTGCCGCCGCTGACGGGACCCATTAGAAGCAGTATCCGTTTGCGCACCTCAAGCCTGCGAGCCGATGAGTGGAAATATTCCTCAACCAGCTTCTCAATCGCACGATCCAGCCCAAAAATTTCCTGATCGAAAAACTTATACTGCTTATTCCCCCCGACATCTTCCACCCCATGGGATTCAATCATTTCATAAACGCGTGAATGTGCAGTCATGGCTGGGGACGGGTCCTTCCTCAACAATTCAATATACTCCTTGAATGTTCCTGTCCATGCAAGCTTCTCGCTCTCAGCCTGATACTCCGATATTCGCTTAAAAATGTCCATACCGTGCCTCCTCCCATCGCTTCCGCATTCCACTTATCATTCTACGCCCGGGATTTGTCTCTAGACGCTCTATTCCGTGGTGCCAACTTTTATTGAGATATAACAATCCTATGCTTATTCGGCTGGATAATTGCACACTATTTTTGTCCATCATCCATCAAAAACCGACAAGCTGGCTGCTTCCTTTGTTATAATGAAGACAGATGAAAGGATCGAAACAACTAGAGAGGAGAAAGTGAAAGTGGCTGTTGCACGCGAGGAAGAGCTGTACACCCCTATAAAAAAGCACTATGAGCAGCTTGGCTTTATCGTAAAAAGCGAGGTGCTGCACTGCGATTTGGTCGCAATCCATCCCGAGCTGGATGAAACGATAATTGTCGAAATGAAAAAAACGTTCAATCTCGCCTTGCTGCTGCAAGGGATTGAACGTCTTCGCTTGAATAGCCATGTCGTGCTCGCCATTGAACGGAACAGAAAAAAAAGCGGTGCCCATAATCAGCGCTTCGGCGATTTGACTGAGCTTTGCCGAATGCTTGGCCTTGGATTAATGACAGTAACTTTCTATAAAACGAAGCCGCCAGTCATCGAGCTGCTCTGCCAGCCGGGAGACGCGCCTCAGCGAGGCATCAGGCGCAGGAAGCAAGCTCAGCTTCTGACGGAGTTTAAAGAACGCAGCGGCGATTATAACGTAGGCGGAAGCACGGGCCGCAAGCTTGTGACTGCTTACCGAGAGAAGGCGCTAAGGTGTGCTTACGCCCTCCAGCAAGCGGGACCTCTTGCTCCGCGCCAGGTTGCCGCCATAACAGGGTATAGCCAAAGCGGGCAAACACTGCGGAACAATTATTACGGCTGGTTTGACCGTGTCGGCCGAGGCAAATACAGCCTGCGCCCGGAGGGTGCGGCTGCATTAACCGAATATGGCGAAGTTATAGCCGAATGGGCTGCACAGGTCAGCTCCGCGCCGTAAATTCACTAATTGCATCTACAAAACGATCAACGCCAAGCTCCGTGCGCGCGCCTGAATTATACGTATAATTCAATCTAGCGGTATTGCGCTGCGGATTGTTTCCATAGAACGAGCTGCCTGGCACAAAAGCAACCCCTTTCTGCACCGCGCAGCGAAGAAGCGCTTCTGCATCAAGGCCATCCGGCAGCTCGAGCCACAAGAACATCCCGCCCTTTGGCTTAACCCACGAAATATCCTTCAGGTTCTGGCGCATCAAGAGCTCGTGCATCTCCAGCATCCGCGCGCCGTAGGAATCCGAGATCAGTCGGATATGGGCATCAAGATCAAATCCACTGAGCAGCTGGCTTAATATTTGCTGGTCGATTGCGCTCGAATGAAGGTCCGCAGCCTGCTTCGCTTTGGCTACCATCCCGATCACGCTGCTGTCGCCCATAGCCCAGCCCGAACGCAAAGCAGGCGCAACCGTCTTGGAGAATGTGCTCGTATAAAAAACAGCTCCTCGTTCTGCTTGGCCTTCAAGCGAGAACATTGTTGGGAATTGTTCGCTGTCATCAAATTTAATATCTCCATAAGGATCATCTTCAATGATCGGCATCTCATTTTGTTTGCAGAGCGCAAGCAGCTTCTTCCTGCGCTCCAGGCTCCATACCCTGCCCGTCGGATTGCCGAAGGTCGGCACCGCATATAGCAGCTTAGGACGGTGTTCCTTGATCAGCCGTTCCGCATCCTCGGGAATGATGCCATCCTCATCGCTTTCGGCCGCAATAACGTTAAGCCCATGCAGCGCGAATACTTGCAGGCTGGCCAGATAGGTTGGCTTCTCTACCAAGACCGTATCGCCAGGCTCAGTTAGTACGCCAACAAGCAAGTCAATCGCCTGCTGCGAGCCTGTGGTCAGTATCATCTGCTCCGGATTCACATGCATGTTCTTTACGGCCATTCGCGTACATAGCTGCTCACGCAGCGGCATATAGCCTTCAGTCAAGCCATACTGCAACGCGCCTGTACCTGCCGTAAAAGCACGGTCTGCCGCTTCGCGAATGGCTTGTACCGGAAATAATTCTTCAGCAGGCAAACCGCCTGCGAACGAAATCATGTCCTTGCCTTGCGTCAGCTTCAAAATATCTCTAACCGCTGATGATTTAAGCTGTGATACTCGAGATGAAAATCGATAGTTCATAACAAATGCTCCTCCTCATATGCTGAAACAATAACTGCGCTTATACTCTCTATGTTAACAATGTGTTCACAACTTTTAAAGTTTTCTTTTTAGCCGACGTTGGTTATAATAAAGACAACATACTTGGAGGTGTCCCACAGATGAACTTTATTATCGTCATGACTGTGTTTGCATTGTTCATTACGGCGATGCTTACCAGCTCCTACAACGAAGACAAAACAAAAGGACTATAATCCGGTTTGAAATCGGCATATAGCAAGCGTTCGGCTCCGTATCGCGTGCCTGCGCTTCCTTATGAAGGAAACGCCCTTCACAACAAATGAAGCTTCCCGCACGAGCCTTTTGCTCATACGGGAAGCTTCATTTCGTTCAGGCAGCAGCTCGCAGCGTTAATTAACGCTGTATAACTGCCATTTCCTCCATGCATACTCCGCATACATATCGATCCTTGAAATCACGAACTTCAACCATCGATCCGCAAAATACGCATTTGGGGCGATAACGCTCCAAAATGATATGGTCACCTTGGACGAAAATTTCAACGGGATCGCCCTCGTTCATCAAATAACGTTTACGTAATGATTTTGGAAGTACAATACGTCCGAGTTGGTCCACTTTCCTTACTACACCTGCTGGTTTCATCACTTTCACCTCTTCTGTGTCTGGTTTCGCAAGTCATCTTTGAGAAACCCCTGCGTTATAGTCTTTCGATGGCTCCTCGGCTTTTCCTTCCCATTTTCATAATTTCTTAATATCCTGCAATAAAAACTTTTCTCCAGGCTAATAAATCCCAAAAAATGATAAATAAAGTAACTTTATTAGTCAAGTCCAGGAAAATCAATTTGCCTAAGGGCCTCATACACGATAATTGCTGCTGAATTCGATAAATTAAGCGATCGAACCTTATCTGTCATCGGCATTCGGATACAAGTTTCCATATTCGCATCTATGAGCTCCTGAGGCAAACCTTTTGTTTCCTTGCCGAAAACAAAAAAATCGCCATCCTGATAATCGAATTGTGAATATGGCTTGCTTGCCTTCGTGCTTGCATAGAAAAAACGCCCCTGCGGATTCGCAGACAGCACCTCTTCAAAGGAATCATGGTACTCGATTTGTACAGAATGCCAATAATCGAGTCCCGCCCTCTTCAACGTACGGTCATCCGTATCGAAGCCCAGCGGTCTAACCAAATGCAGTATTGTACCGGTTGCGGCACAGGTACGCGATATATTCCCTGTATTTGCCGGAATTTCCGGTTCTACCAAAACAATATGAAATGGCATGGCTTTCTATCTCACCTCTCATTTTGCCTATTATACACGAAAATGCTAAATATTTTTACACCCACTTTACGTACCGTTAATCTCAAGCATAATTTCCACCCTCATAATAAGAAATAGAATAGGCGGAAACACATGAAGGAGAGCTGAATCATGCGAAAAAAGATACTGGTCGTGGATGACGAGCCATCCATTTCGATGCTGATTGAATTTAATTTAAAGCTGGCAGGCTTTGATGTACGCTGTGTAGGCGACGGTGAAGCAGTCTTTGATATGCTGAAACCATTTCGCCCGGATTTAATCGTGCTAGACCTCATGCTTCCCAAAATGGACGGAATTCAAGTTTGTCGCGAGCTTCGCAAGCAAAGCAATGCCGTACCGATCGTTATGCTAACTGCGCTTCAGGACGTTACCGATAAAATTGCAGGTCTCGATAACGGCGCCGATGATTATATGACTAAGCCATTCAGTCCGCAAGAGCTTGTTTCACGCATTCAAGCCATATTCCGCAGAGTCCAGTCCTTGCCTGGCACGTCGGATGAAACCACCTTTACGATTGGCAGGCTGAAGGTTCTAGTTGAGCAGCGTGAAGTATTCATCGATGGCAAGCCAGTTGAGCTTACGCCAAAAGAGTTCGAGCTGCTCCTGTTTCTTTGCCGGCACAAGGGCAAAGTACTCAGCCGCCAGCAGCTGCTGCACGGCGTGTGGGATTACCACTTCCTTGGCGATACTCGCATCGTTGACGTTCATATTAGCCATCTTCGTGACAAAATCGAGAAAAATGCCCGTACGCCAGAGTACATTATGACCGTTCGCAATGTCGGCTATAAGATGGGCGGCCCTCAGGTTGCCGAGAACTCTGCTCTTCAGGCATAAACATCAGTTAAGCAAATGAAAGCCGCCCTCTCCTGCTTCTTGCAAGGAGAGGGCGGCTTGTTTGTACCCTGCTGATTCATACGCGCAGGGGTTTCGGCAGTTAGCCGTTGCGTTTTTGGAAATCAACCATAAATTGCTGTAGGGCCTGGCAGCTTTCAAGCGGTACAGCGTTATAGGTCGAAGCCCTCAAACCGCCGACATCGCGATGTCCCTTCAAGCCTACAAAACCTTCCTTCTCCGATTCCTTCACGAACAAGCCTTCAAGCTCCTCGTTCTGGATCCGGAACGTAATATTCATAAGCGAACGGCTTTGCGGCTGCGCACACCCGATATAGAAGCCTCCGCTTTGATCAATCGTATCGTAGATAAGCTTTGTTTTGCTCTGGTTAATCTGGTCCAGCTGGGCAACTCCGCCCTTATTCTTGATCCACTCAAGCACGAGATTCATCATGTACACGGAGAAAGACGGCGGCGTATTATAGAGCGAGCCGCTCTTCGCATGCGTGCTGTATCTGAACATTGCAGGAATAGATTTCGAACCATTCTCAACAAGGTCCTTACGGATAATAACAAGCGTAACGCCCGATGGCCCCAAATTTTTCTGAGCGCCAGCATAGATAACGCCGAATTTGCTTACATCAACTGGTTTGCTTAGAATATCACTCGACATATCCGCAATTAGCGGCACATCACCCGTTTCTGGAAACTCCTTGAACTGGGTCCCGCCAATCGTTTCATTCGAAGTAAGATGCAAATAAGATGCATTTCCTGGAATCTCAATCTCAGACAATGTCGGCATACGCATGAATTTGTCGGCTTCCGTCGATGCGGACACAACCGTTTCTCCGACAAGCTTCGCTTCCTTCAGCGCTTTATCTGCCCAAGCACCCGTCATGACATACGCGCCTGGCTTGCCAGGCTGCAGAAGATTCATAGGAAGCAAGGCAAATTGCGTGCTTGCGCCGCCTTGCAGAAGCAGTACGTCGTAATTTTCAGGTATTCCGAACAATTCGCGTAGCAAGGACTGCGATTTATCGTTTACCGCTTCATACATTTTACTGCGGTGAGACATTTCCATTATGGACATGCCCGCGCCTTGATAATCTACAAATTGTTCCTGTGCCTGCTTCAGCACCTCGAGTGGAATTGCGGCTGGTCCTGCATTGAAATTAAATGCTCGTGTCATCTTCGGATACCCACCTCTATAGTTTCTTTATGATATGGTTATGATAGCAATTTTGGAGGCCTTCATCAAGTATATTCCGCATATAAAAATAACTAAAAGTCGAACGTATGTCGAATTACCGACAATGAACATTCGGTTTTCATTTACATTTCACTCATAATCCATAAAAAAACGGGTCCCAGAAGGACCCGTTTCTTATATTTCTTAGCGATTGGATTAGCAATCGTAGTAAAGGCTGAACTCATGCGGATGAATGCGGATTGCAACAGCTTTTGCTTCTTGGCGTTTGATTGCTACATAGTTCTCGATAAATTCTTTCGTGAACACGCCGCTTTCTGTCAAGAAATCAGAATCAGCTTCAAGAGCGCTAAGCGCTTCGTCAAGCGTTCCAGGAACGCTGCGAATTTCTTTTTTCTCTTCTTCTGGCAATTCGTAAATGTTTTTGTCGAATGGACCGTAGCCAAGAGCTACTGGATCAAGCTTGCGCTTGATGCCGTCAAGGCCTGCAAGCAGCATAGCTGCGAATGCAAGATACGGGTTAGCTGTGTTATCCGGTGTACGGAACTCGATACGACAGCCTTTTGGCGTTACAGCTGCAATCGGAATACGGATTGCTGCGGAACGGTTGCCTTTCGAGAATACAAGGTTAACTGGCGCTTCGTAACCAGGTACAAGGCGTTTGAACGAGTTCGTGCTTGGGTTAGTGATTGCGATCAAAGCTGGAGCGTGGTAAAGCACGCCGCCGATGTAGTGCATAGCAAGCTCACTAAGGTTTGCATACGCGCCTTTGTCGTAGAACATTGGCTCGTCGCCGTTGAAGATAGAAGTATGAACGTGCATACCGCTACCGTTGTCACCGAAAAGCGGCTTCGGCATGAAAGTAGCCGTTTTGCCGTATTGGCGAGCTGTATTGTGAATGATATATTTGAATTTCATCAGGTTGTCAGCTGTTTTTGTAAGGGTATCGAAACGGAAGTTAATTTCCGCTTGACCAGCTGTAGCAACTTCATGGTGATGACGCTCAACGCGAAGACCCGACTCTTGCAATAGGCGAACCATTTCGCTGCGGATATCTTGTTGGGAATCAACTGGCGCTACAGGAACGTAGCCGCCTTTTACTGGAATTTTGGAACCTAGGTTGCCGCCTTCTTCTTTGCGGTTCGTGTTCCAGCCAGCTTCTTCGGATTCAACCATATAAGAGGAAGAATTCATTGAGCTTTCGTAGCGAACTTCGTCGAAGATGAAGAATTCAGGCTCTGGCGCGAAAAATGCTGTCGTACCAATGCCAGTTGTTTGAAGATACTCTTCAGCCTTTTGAGCGATGCTGCGCGGATCGCGGTCATAGCGGTCGCCTTCAGGTGTATGAATATTACACATAATGTTTAGTGTAGGGTGATCAGTGAAAGGATCGATAAATACGGATTCTGTATCTGGGATCATAACCATATCGGAATTCTCAATACCACGGAAACCGTGAATGGACGAACCGTCAAATGCTACCCCGTTTACGAAAGTATCAGCGTCTACCTCAGCTGCTGGCAGTGTAATGTGGTGAGCATGACCAAGAAGATCCACGAAGCGGAAATCTACAAACTGAATGCTGTTTTCTTTAATATTGTCCAAAACGTTTTGAACTGACATTAATAATTTCCTCCATTTCCGAACATTAGCGTAGTGTTGAACAGGTATTGTTCAATTATTGCTCCAAATCCATGTCGTTATTATAAAACTAGCTCTCAATCTCCGTCAATAGCTATGTAAGGTATTTTTTAAAGCTATGTAAGCTATACTTACAAGTTTGAACAGTTGTTCACAATTCATTCTTAAAGCATCTTGAATTTCGCCCCATCCCTTGAATAGCAAAGGCTGAGAGATAGTAGCAGCGTTTTTTTCACACGGCAGAAATTGCCAACTGCAAACAAAAAAAGCTTTGCTGCCTCCTCGAAGGCGGCAAAGCTTTTTGATTTAACTAAGAATTAGATCTTCCATTCTTTAAAAGCTTCCGCCGGTGCTTTCTCTGTATCGAATTGCTTGCCAACGATTGGTGCAAGCTTCTCCAAATCCTTCAGAAGGTTGGCGAATTGATCCGGGAATAGCGATTGCACGCCGTCTCCAGTCATTGAATTGTCTGGATCTGTATGCATTTCCACGATCAGGCCGTTAGCTCCTGCAGCTACTGATGCTTTGGACATCGGCTCTACCAATTCACGGCGTCCTGTGCCATGGCTCGGATCCGAAATGACCGGCAGATGGCTGAGTGATTGCAGTACCGGAATAGCCGACAGATCGAGTGTATTGCGCGTGTACGTTTCGAACGTTCGGATTCCGCGCTCGCAAAGCATGACGTTTGGATTCCCGCCCGCTAGAATGTATTCCGCTGCGTTGAGGAATTCATCGTACGTGGAGCTGAATCCGCGCTTCAGAAGCACTGGCGTCTGAATCGTTCCAAGCTTGCGCAGCAAATCGAAATTTTGCATGTTGCGCGTACCCACTTGCAGAATGTCGGCGTATTCCGCGCACACGTCTACGTATTCAGGCGTCATAACCTCGGTGATCGTTAGAAGCCCATGCTTCTTCCCTGCTTCCGCCATCATGACTAAACCTTCTACGCCTACGCCTTGGAAGCTGTAAGGCCCTGTACGCGGTTTGAACGCGCCTCCGCGCAATACTTGCCCGCCAGCGGCTTTCACCAGACGAGCGATTTCATCAATTTGCTCAGGTGTTTCAACGGCGCATGGTCCTCCCATAATAACGAGGTTGCTTCCGCCGATTTTCACGCCCTTAATATCGATCACCGTATCGTCCGGATGGAAGTCGCGGCTTGCCAGCTTGTAGGACTTCGAAATTTTGATGACGTTTTCTACGCCTTTCATTTGACGCAAGTGCTCAGCAAGGGTTGGCTCAGCCTGGCCGATGATGCCAATAACGGTACGGTCCGTACCTCTGGACACATGCGCCTGTACGCCCGCTTTTTCAATATGGGCGACGATTTCGGAAATGCGCTCTTCTGCAATGTTTGAATGTGTAATAACGATCATAGGGATCACTCCTGTATTTTAGTGGTTGGGTAAAGCAAGGCCCGCTTCGCGAGCATTGTTTGGCTGGTACGCACATCAAGGGAATAAACAATATGAACAGCGCCACGATCGCTTTACGACTTTTACGCTTCGTAGCTTTTAAGCTTCTACGCTTTTAATCACTAAAGTAAATATACACGAGAATGCTTTAATCGTCAACCCATGCGTTGTAAAAAAGAAGGAAGCCAAACTCACCGCGAGTCATTTCTCCACGATGAGCCTGGCTTCCTTATTCGATTAGGACATGCGGTTTATTCCGGCTTCTCTGCCGTTGCCGTTGCGGACGGCGTAGCTGCGGATTTCACCCTAACGTTAGGCAATAGCTTATTCATATTCACTGTACGGCGAATCTCCCACGTATCCGGATTGTTATGGTCATATTGCTCCAGGTAGGTGATCACCTCTTTCGTCAGCGGAGTCGGCGTAGAAGCCCCCGAGGTAACCGCTACGCGGTCAACGCCTTTAAGCCACTCCTGCTCGATTTCCGACACATCGGAAACGCGATAGGCTTTCACCCCCGCAATTTCTTCCGAAACCTGCGCAAGCCGATTAGAGTTGTTGCTTCTCGGATCACCTACAACGATCGTAAGCTGGGCCTCGCCCGCTTGCTCGGCAACGGCCTCCTGACGGACCTGGGTTGCCATGCAAATCTCGTTATGCACCTCGGCCGTCGGATACTGCTCCAACAGGCGGCTAATAATATGACGGATATCCCATTGCGACATCGTCGTTTGATTCGTTATGAGAATACGGCCCTCCGGCACGTTAAGGGAAGCAATCTCCTCTTCACGCTCAATCAGATGGACCTGCTCCGGCGCAACGCCGATTGCGCCTTCCGGCTCGGGATGCCCCTTCTTGCCGATATAAATAATATGATAGCCTTCGGCTGACTTGTCGCGAATCAAATCATGCGTTCTCGTTACATCGGGACAGGTAGCATCCACGACAGACAAGCCTTTCTCGCGAGCGCGCTGGCGAACCTCGGGGGAAACGCCATGCGCTGTAAATATAACAGTGCCCTTATCGACCTGATCGAGAATATCGAGACGGTTCGCGCCATCGAGCGTGATAACGCCTTCCTGCTCGAATGCATCCGTTACATGCGCATTATGAACGATCATGCCTAATATATAGATGGGCCTTGGCAGCTCTAAATTTTTGACCGTTTGCAAAGCCAGCACCATTGCATCAACGACGCCATAGCAGTAGCCGCGTGGTGATATTCTTACGATTTCCATTCCTTGCACCTGCTTTCTGACCGGATATACGTAACATTTATCATTCCTTTATTTCATCCGTTGCTACTATTATAGACGAATGAGACGTGTCAGAAAAGCTTAATGGAAGCCAAATAATAAACTTCGTACCGAAGCCCTCCCGTGTCGTCACTTCTACAGACCCTTGATGCTCGTCTATAATCCACTTTGCAATCGACAAGCCAAGTCCTGTTCCGACGGTAACGCCTCTGGATACATCTGCCCGGTAGAAGCGGTCGAATATATGCGGAATCTCCTCAGGATTCATGCCGATTCCTGTATCTTGAATGACGAACCCGATTTGCTGCTCATTCCGAACCGCACTTAGCTCTATCGAACCTTCAGGTGTATACTTGAACGCATTCTCAATAAAAATAAACAGCAGCTGCTGCAAATAATTATGATTCGCATTCACGCGGACGCCTACAAGCGCAGAAAGATCGCCGACCTCCCAATTGGCCGTTCGCGGAAGCAGCTGTGCCCTGCGGACAACCTCCTCCGTAAGCGGCATAAGTTCAAGTGGCGTCTTTTCCATCGTGTACCCTGCATCCGCCCTTGCCAGCGCGAGCAGGTCATTCACCAGCGTACTCATTCGGGTCGCTTCGGCAGAAATATCGCTCATCGATTCCTTCGACATTTCCCAGCGATCTAGATCAAGCGGCATCCAGTCCCCGGTATCCGCATTTTGGTTCGTTTCCTTTACCTTCATCCACATCCGCTCCAGAAGCTCAATATTGCCTCTAATCGTCGTTAACGGCGTCCGCAGCTCATGCGAAGCATCGGATACGAACCTTCGCTGTGCCTTATAGGCTTCGTCAAGCTCGTTATAAGCCATCTCAAGCCTTTCGAGCATCACGTTCAGCGTGCTTACCAATCGTCCGATCTCGTCCTTCGGCCCCATTGCCGGAATACGTACGCTTAGATCCGAACCATTCTCAATTTGCTGTGTTGCGCGAATGACCCTCTCTATCGGTCGAAGCGCTTGTCTTGCAATAAATAAACCAACAGTGAACGCAATTAGCACAACAATTAGTGACGAAAAAATAAGCGTCGTACGAACACCGTTCAAAAACTTTTCTTCGTTATAAGGGATTGCCCCAACCTGTAGTAGGCCAACTAACGTCCCATTCTGAAGCAAAGGGCGCTGATGGATCATCATCGTATATTTCTTTTTATTGATTTCCACTTGGATTTTCACAATATCCACTTCAGGATTAGTGGAAGCTTCTGAATAAGGCATCACGACGCCTAATTGCCGCAAGTTAGACGATTGCTTGATTGCTCCCTCGACATAGTTAACGATCTGTATGTACATATCCTTTTCTTCGATACGCGACTGGCGATCTACATTCAAATCGTATTGATCCCAGAAGGTTGTTCCCCCTGTTACCACAATGTTGCGGTCTTGATCTTTCAATTGCTCTTTTAAGTCAGCATACGTATTCCAATTAATAAATAAATATATCGTAATGCCGAACACAAGCAGGGTTACGGCAAGCAAACCTGAATACCATAATGTAAGCCTCAGCCTAATAGACATATGCCTAACCCGCCTCTCCGCGAAGCACATAGCCGGTACCGCGAACCGTCTGAATAAGCCGGTTTTTGCCTCCGTCCTCTACCTTTTGGCGCAGCATCGCAATATATACCTCAAGCACATTCGATTCCCCGCTGAAATCATAGCCCCATATTTTCTCCATAATCGCATCGCGGGTAAGCACGCGGCGCGGGTTCTGCATAAACAGCAGAAGCAGGTCATATTCCTTCGATGTAAGCTCAATCCGGCGCCCGGAGCGAATTGCCTCCCTCGCATCCATATCCAATATTAAATCTTCGTATAATAGCTGATTGCTGGATTGTTCGATTTTGTCCGACTTGCGGCGCAGCAGTGCGCGAGCGCGGGCGAGCAGCTCTTCAAGCGCGAATGGCTTCACCAAATAGTCGTCTGCCCCGAGATCAAGCCCTTTTACCCGGTCAATGACGTCATCCTTTGCGGTAAGCATCATGATGGGAACGGTGCTACCGCTCTCGCGCACACGGCGGCAAACCTCCCAGCCATCAACCTGCGGCATCATAACATCGAGTATTAGCAAGTCAGGCTCGGCTTTGAGCAGCACCTTCAATCCTTCCATGCCGTTTGAAGCCGTTGTCACCTCGTACCCTTCGAATGCCAAGCTCCTTCTAAGCAACGATATAATTTTGTCATCGTCATCTACTACCACAATATGCTGTCTCATCTGCGTATCCCCTTTATTTGCAGCAAAAAGCACAGAGCCATCTGTCACTCTGCGCTTTTTGCCTTACGTCAATCGTTTAATCTTATTGAGCGCCCGATAAATTCTTATCGCCGATCTCAACCTGCAAATTCATAGCGCTGCCTTTGCGTACGATATTCAACTCGACCTTATCGCCGACTTTCTTCGTTTGTATCGCCGCAATGAGCTCCTGCGTATTCCCATATTTCTTGCCGTCGATTCCGACAATAACGTCAAATTGCTGTAGCTCGGCAAGATACGCCGGAGAATTATAGTATACATTACGAACGATAGAACCTTCTACCGCATCCATACCAAGCTGCTTCGCGATATCTGCCGTTACATCCTGCAGCTCTGCACCGATATAAGGAACAGCTGGCTTAGGAATCGTAGTGTTGTTTTTAAGATTCTCAAGCACTTCCTGAATCGTGCTCGTCGGAATCGCAAAGCCGATACCTTGCGCTTGCGAGCTTACCGCTGTATTGATACCGACTACCTCTCCGTTCACGTTCAGTAGCGGACCGCCTGAGTTGCCGGGATTAATAGAAGCATCCGTTTGCAGCAAATGCTCGTATTTGCGTTCGCCTTGAGCATCTTGAATATCGATAGGTCGCTCCTTCGCGCTAAGCACCCCTACAGTTACCGTGTGATCAAAGCCGTACGGGTTGCCAATCGCCACAACCCAATCGCCAATGTTAATGTTGTCGGAGTTGCCAAGCGGCAGCGTCGGGAATGCTTTCTCGCCAGTCACTTTAAGTACAGCTAGATCCAGATCATAGCTCGAACCAAGCAATTCAGCTGTGAACGGCTTATCATAGCCTTGTACAATAACTTTGATTTGATCGGACTCGCCAACTACGTGTTGATTCGTAAGGATATAGCCAGTCGATTCGAAGAAAAAACCTGTACCTATTCCTGATTGCTGCATTTGGCTGTCATCTTGATTGGTCCCTGCTTCAGGCTCAGTCGTTCCTGGGTAGTCATCTCCGAAAAATTGTCTGAAAAAGGAATCATCCAGCATGCTGCCGCTAGTGCTTCGCTTAGCTGTATTCACGAACGTTTCAATCTTTACGACAGCAGGACTTGCCGTCTCAAATAATTGAGCGATGTTGTCAGGTCTTGCGGCAACTGTAGCTGCTCCGCTTGAGCTTCCCGCTCCTGCCGAAGCCGTAGAGCCCGCTCCGCTCGATTGCGTAGTATTTGCAGCAGTCGGCTCGCTCGTAAACCAATTGTTTAAATCGGCAGTGTACATCAATGACCCTACAAGAATAACGCCTGCAAGAAAAGATACAAATACCGCTTTAAAAGAAGTGCGTTTTGATTCTCGTACCTGCCAAGGTCCCTTTGCAGTCTGCGGAGATGGATTAAACGAACGAATTGGCGATTGGATCGGCGCAGGCGGGCTTGCCTTCTCCGTATCCGGCAATGCGCCTTGAGAATGCGATGCATCCGCTTGCGTTCGCTGTATGTCCCCGTAGGGCTCGTCTTGAATCAGCTTAGGCTTCTCTAGGCTTGGGCCCTGATTGGCAGCATTTGCGCCTTCTTGAGCATTCGCTTTAAAAGGGCCATAAGAATAATAATAAGAGGGCTTAGCTGCTTGCTCCTGAGTATCCGAAACCGCTTGCGGCTCTTCTTTTACGCTGCTATCAACGCTTTCAGGCGCCCCTTGCTCCTCATCATTTTTTCGAAAGAAATCATCAAAGCCTTTTTTGTTGTTTTGATCATCCATGTCCGTTCTCCTCCTTGAATCTTATTGCATCATGCTCCCGCGCGGTCTTCTCGCACGCAGCCTGTTATTTGGTATAGCTCTATCATGCACATTCTACCTTAAAACAAACTTAAAAGGAATTTAAACAGAAATAAAAAAAACGCCCAAAAGTAATTTTGGAAGCGTTTTTTATGTGTGTGTTTTTGTATTCAATGCGGGAAAAGCCGTTCAACTTCATCAAGAGCCGCTTTAGCTTGATCAATCCATTTGGGCTCTATATGCGCGTCAGGATCGGTTGGCGCTTGAAATTGATCGAACAGCGCGCCGACGACGCGCACCGATGCTTCAGGATCATTTCCTTCCCGGTAAAGATGCTTCAGCACGTAAGGCGTACCCATCTTGATCGTCGCCTCGTTATCGGCTTCTCCACTATCAATATGACCGGCTACCACCTCGAAAGGTATGCGAAGCCATACTTTATGCGATTCATCAAGCGATCGATCAAAGGAGCCTCCGTCGTATTCCCAGTTGCCCCCGAGCGTGAATTGTCTGGACTCCAGCAGCTCCTTCGTTTGTAAAAAATGTTGCTCCCGTGACTCCAGTACGGACGATATCGGTATCATGAAAGGTGCTCCTTCCCCTAGCATATTTCTCAGCTTCATTCGGCTAGAGGTAGTATGCCCGCCTATTTCTTCCTTTATGTGCGATTTGCCCAGCCCTTGCGATGGGCGAGAACAGCCAGCTGGGTGCGATCATCCAGCTCGCACTTCATTAATAGATTGCTCACATGCGTTTTCACCGTTTTGATGCTGATGTGCAGCTCTTCCGCAATTTCTTTGTTCGATTGGCCGTCGGCAATAAGCAGCAGCACTTCCTTCTCGCGCTCTGTTAAGCCTTCATCTCCCGATTGCGCCGTGCGCTGCCTAAGGCCTCTGGTTAATGCTTGGGATACATCCGCCGTCATCACAGGCATTCCTTTAAAAGCGCCGCTAATGGCATAGATAAGCTCCTCCGCTGAAACCGTTTTGAGCACATAACTGACAGCACCTGCTTCGATTGCGCCATAAACCTTATCATCCTCCAGAAAGCTCGTCAGCATCACGATCTTCATATCCGGATGCTTGGCAATAATCGCTCTCGTGGCAGCAATGCCGTCCATGCCTGGCATCATTAGATCCATCAAAATAATTTGCGGGCGTTTGTCATCCGAGCTTGAATCCAAAAAATCGATAGCGGCCTGTCCGTTGCTTGCCTCCGCAATCACTTGGAATTTGGGCTCCAGCATCAAATACGTCCGAAGGCCGGTCCTGACCATGTCATGGTCATCTACAATCATAATTTTAATTTGCTCTGCTCCGCTCACTCTTCTTGTTCTCCCTTCAGCATCTTAGGTATCGTAACTTTGACTCTGGTTCCGCCGCCGGGCTTGCTCCATATTTCTGCCGCTCCGCCAAGCTTTTGCGCCCTCTCCTGCATCGTCGAAAGACCGTAGGAGCCTCTTTTGACCTCATCGGGCTTGAATCCGATTCCGTCATCCTGCAAAATCATTACAACCTGTCTTTCATTGTCCGTAAGCGTTAACGTGCATCCTGATGCGCCAGCATGCTTCACAATGTTAGCCATCGCTTCCTGTGCGATTAGAAACAGCTGATGCTCTTTCGCTTCGGACAAGCGCTCCTTCAAACGCCATTCCAATTCGCCCTGCAGCTTGTTTTGCCGGCAATAATCAGGAAACCATTTATCCAGCGCTTCATATAATGTTCTTCCTTCGAGCTCCATGGGACGCAGCTGTGCGATAAAATTTCTCATTTGCTTCTGCGCCAGATTAGACATATTTACTAGCTGCTCCAATACGGAATCGGCACGCTCGCGGTCAACCTGCTGCAGCTTCGGGAGTGAAGAGGCACACATATGAATCGCAAATAGCTGCTGGCTTACCGTATCATGCAAATCCCTTGCAAGCCGCTTACGCTCCTCCAGGACCGCTGCTTCATTAGAAGCAGATTCTGTCATGACATATTCCTCGCCGCGCATTTGCAGCCATTTCATTTTCTCTTCCATTTGCCCGGCAAGCTCATTGAATTCCCGATAAACCTCAATAAACGAATAATGCCCGCCCTCCGTGATCCGAATGCCGTAATTGCCATTAGCCGCCTGCTTTAACGACAAATGCAGCGTATCAATCCGGCGTCCAATTCGCTGAGCTGCCCAATAACCGAAAGCCGCGCTCACAAGCAGGAAGACGGAGGCCGCCCCGAGGCGCACTTCCGTCTTTCCTGCTTCATTCATTAGTCCAAGCCAGGTAACCGCGCCAAGCACAAGCGAAACAACAGAGGCAATAACGAACATGCCGATCAGTTCCCACTTGCCGCTTCGCAGAAAACGAACCATCATTTCTGATCACCCTACCTTCGTGACACGCACATCACCAATAAACGTGCTGACAATCAGTTTGATTTTTTTGTCCGTTTCTTGGTACGAAGGAGACTGGATATTGATATTTGTAAACAATCCGCCTTCTTTTTGGCCCAATATTTTCACGTCACCGATGAAAGCGCTCGATATGACCTGCACGCCGACCTCGTAATCATTCGGTACATACACCTTCACGTCGCCTATAAAAGAAGAGATATGAATTTTAGTCTCGCCTGGGTGAACCTGCGCTTTCGTCAAATCCAGCACGGTATCGCCGATGAAATGTGAAATATTAAGCGGCTTTAAATCCCAATAATCATGGCCAATGTGAATATCGCCGATGAATCCGGAACGAGTCTGGACACTTGAATCACCGTGGCTCCACCACTCCACATGCTCTTTATGGTTATGGTTTCTTTTCCAATCATGCGCGTTCTTTTTGAGCTCCGCCTTATGATGGTTTTTCCACTCTTTGAATTCCTTCTTGCCGGCTGGGAATGCGTCATAGGTTTTATGAGGCTGAGGCTCTCCTTCCAGCTTCGTATCCTGCTTCGTATCCTGCTTCGGAACCTCAAGAGGCTCTTTAGTAGGGTCCGGATGCAGGGGAGGAGCCGGCGGAACCGCTGCTGCTTCCGAATAAGGCTGATAAGACTTCCAATCATCCGTTGGAGGCGCCTGAAACTTTGATTTAGGTCTCCAGATTAAATTAATGCCGACTAAAATAACGACAACTGGCCAAATATAAGGAACAATATCGCCAATCGACCACGAAAATAGATCTAAATTGCGGCCTAGGAATATACAGCCGATCAGCATCACGACGGCTCCCCACCAGCTCGAACCCGAACCGTTTGACCTGCAGGACAATAAACCGCGTATTCCGACAATAATAAGCGCAACAGGCCAATACGTGGAAATCACATAACCAATATCAAAGGTCACATGACCTGTCTGCCTAAGCAAAAACAACACGCCAATTGTAATGATGACTAACCCGGTGAACAACCGGTTTGCGAAATTTCCGTTCATGCGGCCCCAGCTCCTTACGATTCCATCTTGGTTTGATAATCCTAGTATAACGGACGGGAATCAATAGAAAAAGGGACGGCCGATTGAAATCGCAATCAGTCTCTAGACGGAGCTTTTGTTGATTCTATCCAATTCATACCTGACATGCGTCATGAAACATCACCTCGCACGTTGACATTGCTCACTCCTTCTATTTATAATGATGAACGGATTAGGATAATAGAGACAACTATGCATAAATGATGGGACAGGGGATGAAGCAATGGACGTTATCGAACTGTCAAAGGGACTGGATACGATATGGGTCGTTTTGACAGCAGCCATGATCTTGCTTATGGAAGGCGGCTTCGCCTTGCTTGAGGCGGGATTTGTCAGGCAGAAGAATGCCGTCAGCATTATCATGAAGGTGTTTGTCGACATCGCTTTCGGCGCACTCGTTTTTTACTTTTTTGGATTCGCTCTCATGTATGGACAAGATGCAGGCGGTTTAATCGGTACAACCGGCTTTCTCATTAATGGCGACTTGTCTCACATTGTCTTAAATATTACTCACGAAACGTATTGGCTATTCCAGTGCGCGTTCGTAATCGCCGTCATCTCCATCGTTTCAGGAGCGGTTGCGGAACGGATCAACTTCAGAGCTTATATTCTCTTAACCATCGCAATGACGGGCTTCATTTATCCGCTTGCCGGCCACTGGGTTTGGTCGGGCAGCGGCTTTCTCGGAAAGCTGGGCATGATTGACTTCGCAGGATCTGCCGTTATTCATGCTTTGGGAGGTTTCTCGGCGCTGGCAGCCGCAATCTTTATTGGACCGCGAATCGGCAAATTCAGTGCAGATGGCAAGGTAAACATTGTACCGCCTTCTAATCTGCCGCTTGCTTCCGTTGGCGCGTTTATCTTGTGGTTTGGATGGTTCGGCTTCAACGCAGGCAGTACGCTTAGCGCTACAAACGGCTCAATCGGCCATATCGCCATTACAACAATGCTCTCCGCTGCTGCAGGCGGCGCGACTTGTATCCTGTTCACCATGTTCCGCTATAAGAAAGCGGATCCCCCTATGGTCATTAATGGTTCGCTTGCCGGTCTAGTCGGCATTACAGCAGGCTGCGCATTCGTTTCCGACATTGCTGCCATCGGGATAGGTGCTGTATCCGGTATTGCAATGGTGCTAGTGACGGAATGGCTGGAGGGCAGGCAGGTAGACGACCCTGTTGGCGCCTTTGCCGTTCACGGCGTAAGCGGCAGCATTGGTACTCTAGCAGTTGGCCTGTTCGCGCTCCCGGAATTAACAGAGGGAGTCGGAAAAGGATATTACGGTTTATTTTACGGCGGAGGCTTCAATCTGCTAGGCGTGCAAGCGCTCGGACTCGTAACGGTTTCCGTTTGGGGCTTCCTTCTTACATGGGGTGCGCTATGGCTCATTCGTAAAGTGATGCCTGTCCGCGTATCCAAGGACGAGGAGCTTATCGGGCTTGATGTCGGCATACACGGCGTACCCGCTTACAGCCAAGAGCATGATTTCCTCGATTACGATCGCTTGAGAAATAGCAAATAAACACAAAGAACCGTCTCTGCTAGGTGGCAGAGACGGTTCTTTTCTTCTATATGCTACTGATTCATTAGTCGTTATCATGTCACTGCAATTGTTCTTGTTCCCCTATTACCACAATTGCTTTTCGTTCATTCTGTAACTGCATTCATTATTCCTACTTCACAAAACTGCATTCATTATTCCTTCTTCACAAAGCCACATTCGCTATTCGTTCATTTCATTGGCAAGTTCATAGGAAACCGTAACAATATCCGTAGGGGCAGCTACATTTTTAATGGAACGGGCACTTTCGATTTCAAGGCGCAGCGCACGAACCTTTTCCATCGGCTTTCTTACGAAATGGATATATTCAACAGCCAAATGGTGATCAGGCTTTTTCCCTGTCAGCATTCTTCTTAATGTAGACATTGATTGATAAGCACGGTCTTCCATCAGCCTTCGTTTCTCATAACGCTCAACCATCTGTTCAATTTCGGCTATTTCCTGCTCTTTCTTAGCAACGTAGGCATCAATAAAAGGAAAAACCTCGCCCGCTTTACGATGATGGGCAGCAATTACAAAGCCTGAATGAATGATCGGATCTGTCATGAGAATTCACCTGTCTTGTCATGTTATTATTTCTTACATATGTAATCATACAACAAATCAGGATCGTTGAAAACTGTTTTTTACGCGATGGAAATATCTGCGCCAATAACACCTGCTACGCTGCCATCCGCACCGTAAATCGGCACCGTGACGGTCAAGCACAGCTGCTTGGTTATAGCCGAAACATACACCTCGGACTGAAAATTCTGCCCCGCCATTGCCCGTTTCCACCATTCTCTTCCCTTGGCGTTCATAAGCCCTGCTTCCGGCAAAGAAAAGATAAAGGAACCGTCAGCCCGATTAGACCAAATCGCCTCAATCTCAGCTTTTGATTTCAGTAATGCCGTAAGCTTCGGTTCATGCTCGTTTTGGCTCAATTGGGCCAGCTTTAAATCCGCAGCTGCCAATCTCAGCCATTCCTGAACGGATGCAACATTCACTTTGATCTCACGGTTCGTTTGGCGATCGCCTACTTGCTCAATCGCCAGTGACAGATCTGTGGACGATCGTCTAAGGGTTTGGCTGATTCGGTTCATATGTCCGATTTGTTCACGCTGTAGCTTTGTCATCTCAAGCGTGCTATCGACGCTTTGAAGCGTGTCATGAACGGAATCGACGACATCCTTCAACATAAGCGTTGATTCGGTCATATGGTCGGTTTGCTGCTTGCTCGCTGCGCTCGTCTGTTCGACAAGCTCATCGACTTCTACGATTCTAGAGAAAATAAGATCCATTCGATCTCGATTTACGGTCATTTCCGCAACCCCTCGTTCAACGGAGTGCTTCTCTCTGTCGACCGCATCCACAACTTGCTTCACTCTGCCTTCAATTTGCTCAACAATGGAAGAAGAGCGTTTGACTGCTTCCCCGCTCTGCTCCGCGAGTTTTTTGATTTGCTGGGCAACGACAGAAAAACCCCGTCCGTATTCGCCGGCATGAGCCGCTTCGATTGAAGCGTTCAAAGCCAGCAGTGAGGTTTGCGAAACGATTTCTTGTATAAATTGATTAATTTCATTAATATGGGAGGTTTGCTCGATTAACTGGCGAATATGCTCCTCCACGGATTGGTTATTGCGGTTCAGATCCTGCATGACTTCATCCGTGCTAGTCAAGGAATGGACTACGTCGAGGACCACTTCCTTCGTCTCTTTGCTCTTCGTGTTCAAATGCGATGATGTCCCGCTGATCTGCTCGGCTGCCGAGGCAACCTCTTGCAGCGCAGAGAACGCTTCCTCAATTCGGCTCATCGCAAGCGTACTGTTCGACCGCAGCTTCTGTTCATGTTCTGAGGAGACATCGGCAATTTCAGTCAAGCGGCTGGCAGATTGATCCACCTCGTCTACAGCAGCGTTCAATTGGTCGGAGATGACAACGGATTCATTCAACAAGCGTGTCATCTTAACAGATTCAGCCTCCTCTACTGAGGCAGCTGAACGGGCTTTCGTATTCCGAGAATACCAACTGGTCGTGGGACTCATGTCAGGTTTATTGCTCCTCTCGCATGCTGATACAAAATTTCCCTAAATTATATATCAGCATAGGGCAAAAGAAAAGAGGAACCGCTTGGGTTCCTCTTTTCACTCACGTTGTTGCATGGCAAAAAATACTACTTCTCAGCTTTTTGTTGCGCTGTGTTTGCTGCTTGTTTGCCAGCAGCATTATTTTGGTTCAATTCTTCTGCGAATTCCGCATTGTATTGGTTGTTTTGGGCTTTGTTGTTTTTGTTTTTAGCCATTATAATCACCTCCCCGTTCTAAAGATAGTATGGCGGAATCGGCGTTTATTATACGGGCTATTTACGATTCTAAATACGTTTGCGGGATAGGCTTTCCTGCTTCAATTGCCTGATTGATTTGATTAAGCCAAGCCTGAGAGAGCTTGCCCGTTCCGATCCGAAGCACCTCTACATCCACCGTTCGCTTGCCCCATTGCTCGTACACCTGTTTGATCGTTTCAAAATACAAATCGATGCGTTTCCCTTTTATCGCAGAGCCGGTATCCGCCACAACGCCATAGCCGTAGCCGGGAATATAGAGCAAGGTTCCGATCGGGAACAATCTCGTATCGGCAGCAATTGTAGACACCTGATCCCTGCGCACCTTAACACCGGAATACGTGATTCCGTATTGAGGATGCCCTGGGCGTTTACCGGTCGATTCTACGCCTGCTGTATAGCCGGTAGCGACAACCTCTACCTTAGCGGGCTTCTCCGGGTTCACTGGTGATGCCTTACCCGTTTTGGAGCCTTGAGTAGCACTAGTACCTGTACTGGCACCTTTCTTCGGATGGGAATGCTCCGCTTGCGCTGAGCACCTCATTGTATTTATACCGATCACAAAAACAGTAATAAGCAGCAGCAAAGTAAAACCTCTTCTAAAATAAAAAAAGCTTGTGGCCATCTGGGTTGCTTCCTCCTCAGAAGAATAATGCCCCAGTGGCCCAAGCTTTATGCGTACATCTTTATTGTTCCTTGCCTGCTATTTCCTTCTGAAGCTGTGCAATCAGCTCAGAGACTGGGATTGCTCCCAGGTCGCCTTCGCCTCGTTTGCGTACGGATACCGCCTCCGCTTGCATTTCATTCTCGCCTACGACCAGCATGTATGGCGCTTTCTCCAGCTGAGCTTCGCGAATTTTGTAGCCGAGCTTCTCATTGCGAAGATCGCTCTCGACGCGAATGCCATTTTCTTGCAGCTGCTCCGCAACTTTGCGAGCGTAACCTTCATAAGCTGTAGATACCGGAATAACCTTAGCTTGAACAGGAGAGAGCCAAAGCGGCAGCGCGCCAGCGAAGTTCTCCAGCAAGAAAGCCGTCATACGCTCCATGGTGCTGATGATGCCGCGGTGAATAACGACAGGACGGTGCTTCTTGCCATCCTCGCCTGTATACTCAAGCTCGAAGCGTTCTGGAAGCAGGAAGTCCAGCTGTGCTGTCGACAATGTCTCTTCTTTTCCAAGCGCTGTTTTAATTTGCACGTCAAGCTTAGGACCATAGAACGCAGCTTCTCCTTCTGCTTCGAAGAATGGAAGCTCCAGCTCCTCGACAACCTCGCGAAGCATGCGCTGAGACATTTCCCACATCTCATCGTTTTGGAAATATTTCTCTGTGTCCTTTGGATCGCGATAAGATAGACGGAATCGGTATTCCTTGATGCCGAAATCCTCATATACCTTGCGGATCAGGTTGACGACGCGCGCGAATTCTTCTTTGATCTGATCCGGACGACAGAAAATATGTGCATCATTAAGCGTCATCGCACGTACGCGGTGCAAGCCTGTCAGCGCACCCGACATCTCATACCGATGCATCGTTCCAAGCTCGGCAATCCTCACGGGCAAGTCGCGATAACTGCGCATATCGCTTTTGAACACCATCATATGGTGAGGACAGTTCATCGGACGCAGAACGAGCTCCTCGTTATCCATAATCATTTTGGGGAACATATCTTCGCTGTAATGCTCCCAGTGCCCCGATGTTTTGTAAAGCTCCACGTTCGCAAGCACAGGCGTGTACACATGCTCGTAGCCTAATCTTTCTTCAAGGTCAACGATATAGCGCTCCATTGTTCTGCGAAGCTTTGCACCATTTGGTAGCCATAGCGGCAAGCCTTGGCCGACCTCGCGAGAGAAGGTGAACATTTTGAGCTCGCGCCCCAGCTTTCGGTGATCGCGCTTCTTTGCTTCCTCAAGGAAATGAAGATGCTCGTCCAGCTGCGCTTTTTTCGGGAATGCCGTTCCGTAAATCCGCTGCAGCATTTTGTTTTTGGAATCTCCGCGCCAATACGCCCCTGCTACGCTCAGCAGCTTGAACGCTTTGATACGTCCTGTAGATGGCAAATGAGGTCCGCGGCAAAGATCGAAAAACTCGCCTTGGTCGTACATGGTAATAACCGATTCCACGGGCAGATCGCGGATAAGCTCCAGCTTTAGGTTGTCGTCCAGCTCCGTAAAGATCGCAAGCGCCTCGTCCCTGCTTACGACTCTGCGGCGAATATCTAGGTTCTGCTGAATGATTTTGTCCATTTCCTTCTCGATTTTCACGAGATCCTCGGGCGTGAGCGATTGCTCCATATCGATATCGTAATAGAATCCATCCTCAATGACTGGTCCTATGCCGAGCTTAACGTTTTTGTTGCCGTATATGCGCTTAATCGCCTGTGCGAGCAAGTGCGCCGTGCTATGGCGGTATACTTCGAGACCGTCAGCAGAATCGACCGTTACGATTTCGATAGCAGCATCTGCTTCGATCGGCGTGTAAACGTCGACCACTTTGCCGTCGATTTTCCCCGCAATTGCATTTTTACGAAGCCCTGGGCTGATTGAGCCCGC
Organism: Paenibacillus endophyticus; assembly: GCF_014192395.1. Lineage (GTDB taxonomy): Bacteria > Bacillota > Bacilli > Paenibacillales > Paenibacillaceae > Pristimantibacillus > Pristimantibacillus endophyticus. The sequence goes on from NZ_JACHXW010000002.1 coordinate 134,731, forward strand.
CACTTCCTCAATGGTTGTACCGGCCGCGTATTCTCTTACTGCGCCGTCTGGCAATGTGATATGAATAGCCATAGTTGTTCATCCTCCAATTAGTTAGCAAACGAATCGATGCCTCATTATCCACAAGCAAAAAAGAGCACAAAAAAAGCACACATCCCTAAAAAGGGACGAGTGCTTGTATGCTCGTGGTTCCACCCTACTTCGACTGCGCAAGCGCTGCTCTTTGCCGCACTGCAGTCCTCGTAATATCCGGTAACGGGGATATCCGGTACAGCATACTGCCGCAGCATCTTCATCAAAGATTGCTACAGGTTCAGCCATACAGCTTGAAAGGGGTACATCTGCGGACATTATGGAAGGAAATTGCAGCCAAGTTTCCTCTCTCTGGGCCTAACATCGTAAGCAGAAGCATGTCTTTGTCATTGCTGATTAGATCTCATATGAAGATTATTATAGCCCGGCTCGTTTAATTGGTCAAGGCTATTGTCAAGGCTGAACGAGCTCATCCAGGCTGCTGCTGCACGAAACGCACTGAACACAGACAGTAACGCGCTGGTCAAAAATGGTTTCAATTGTACGGATTACCTGCATATCCGGCTGCCTGGTATGGATCGTAATATGCTTAGGCGATACGGCTATGAGCGAGCTGATAACCATATCCTCGATGTTCATCTCCGTTTCGAGCATTTCCGCTACAATACGATCCGACGGCGGGTTAGGGTCAAGCGGCTGGAAAGCGTCATCGTACAGCATGAAATCATGGCCGCCCTTGTGCAGCAAATGAACCATCGGAAGCTTCGTATCCTGCAGGAACACAAAATATTTCAGCAGGGATATAAACTCCTGATATTGTTTGTCTAATACATATTCATCCAGTGCATATTCCACCACTTCCGCCAATTCTTTGCGGTAAGGGATTAACCGGAAAGTTGTAAATCCATTTACGTTAAGCAGTGTATGCTCTTGCAAAAACAGCTCCGCTTCCACGGCTACCTTGTTTTTCCTCCTGAGCCGGTCCGCATCCAGAAACTTGGTGCCTAGCCCATCCCATTCCTTGCCGTGCAGCAGGTCATGACAATATTTCTCGATTGCTGCCGTATCCGCAGCGCTATTGTTGCGATATTTCTTTCGTATAATAGCAGCCAGCATGGAAGGCTCCATTTCGCTGACAACAAATTCTGCAATTGCAGCAGCTGCCGCATGATAAACGGCTTGACCGTGAGCTTTCAGCTGGAAATGCGGAAGCAGCGCCTCGCAGCTTATGGTCAGCTCCGATGTTTGTTCATACGCGATGAACGCTGGCTGCTCCAGGTTTGAATCGATATGTAAATCGACTAGCGCTTGTTCCGTCAATAAATCCTTCAGCTTGCTCACTGACTTTTGGAGACTTGCAGGCAATGTTACCGTGAATAGCTCCATAAGCTCACCCCTTTCCTTCCTTATCAGTATATGGTGCCGCGCACGGGGATATACGATGAAGACATTGGAATAAAAGAAGCGTATATACAAAAAGACGCTCGCGCGGCATTCCTACCGCTGGACGGTGGAAAGCTGCGCAAACGTCTATTCCGTATCTATTCTTTGCTCAAAGCAAGCTTAGTTTTGCATCACGAAATCAAGGTCAGCCTTGTCGGCTTCATTGTATATTTTCAAAATATTGTATTTCGTATCTCGCTGGGCAGGGATTTTGCCAACCTCGCGAATGAGCTCAAGGATAAGTTCGATGTTTACTTTATGAGTCGTTCCCGCAGCCGAAACGACATTTTCCTCAATCATCGTGCTGCCGAAATCGTTACAGCCATATGACAGAGAAAGCTTGCCCATCTCAGGCCCCATCGTCACCCATGAAGATTGGAAGTTCGGAATGTTGTCGAGCATGATCCGGCTAGCCGCAACGATTCGGAGATACTCCTCCGGCTTCGCTTTCTCCAGCTTTAGGTTCGTATTATCCGGCTGGAAAGGCCATGAAATAAAGGCTAGGAAGCCGGTTGAATCATATTTGTTCGCTATGCATTCATCCTGTGCGTCACGGATACGGAGCATATGAAGCGCACGCTCTTCAACTGTCTCGCCCAGCCCGTATACCATCGTTGCAGTCGTGTTCATGCCATGGCGATGGGCAGACTTCATGACGTCCATCCAATCGGTCCATGAGCCCTTCATCCGGCTGATCTTGCGACGGGTGCGGTCATCCAAAATTTCCGCTCCGCCTCCCGGCAAGGAATCAAGACCGGCTTCATGCAGCTGTCTGATTACTTCATCCAGAGAAAGGCCATCGGACACTACTTTCATCTTCTGGATCTCCGCAGGCGAGAAGGAATGCATCGTAATATGAGGAAAATGCTGCTTGATCTTGCGAAGCAGATCCAAGTAATAAGTAAATGGCAGGTTAGGGTTTGTTCCGCCCTGCATCAATATTTCCGTGCCGCCGACGTTAATGGTTTCTTGTATTTTGCTAAGTATCGTCTCGTCAGGCAGGACATACCCTTCCTTTGACCCTGGTGCACGGTAAAAAGCGCAGAAGCGACAATAAACATCGCAAACATTCGTATAATTGACGTTTCGGCCAACGACAAAGGTCGTAATTGGTTCGGGGTGATGCTTCAGCATAATCTGATTCGCGACATGCCCCATTTTTTCTATCTGATCTGATGCTAACAGCTCCATGCCTTCTTCGAGCGAAATTCGCTCGCCGCGCAATGCTTTATCCAAAATATGGTCTAACGTTCCCATTCCGCAAGACCTCCTTATTCCCATTCTAGGTAAACAATCCATTACTTAATCCTAACATAAAGCATAGTCCGAAGTCACTTTCCATATGATGCCCTCTCGGCTTGAAATAAGGAAAAACACGGCATGTTCGCAAGAACATCCGTGCTTTTCTTTCATTTCGTCCCTTTTAAGGGCGAAGCGCATTATCCAAATCCTCAATCAGATCCTCAATATCTTCAAGGCCAACCGAATAGCGTACCAAGCCGTCTGTAATTCCGCGTGCATGCCGAACCTCTTTCGGCATTGCTGCATGCGACATCATCGCGGGATAAGACAGGATGCTCTCAACCGCGCCGAGGCTGACGGCTACAAGCGGAATTTGAACCTTGCTTAGCAGCGCTTTTGCCCGCTCCCCGCTGCCTACATCGAATGACACAACCGCGCCATAGCCAAGCGATTGCTTCTCATGAATTTCTCTGCCTGGGTGGTTTGGCAGGCCTGGATAATAAACCGCGGTTACCTCGCTGTGCTCAGACAACCATTCCGCCAGCCTGCGTGCACTGCGCTCGCTGCTTTCCATACGCATCTGCAGCGTCTTCATGCCGCGCATCAAGAGCCATGACTCTTGCGCGCTTAGGACCGTGCCCATGCCGTTTTGAAGCTGCTTGAGCCGTTTGCCCAGCGCCTCATCGGCCGTAACCGCAAGTCCAGCAAGCACATCGCTATGACCGCCTAGAAACTTAGTCGCGCTATGCAGCACGATATCTACACCAAGCTCGATTGGGCGCTGGTGATAAGGCGTCATGAAGGTATTGTCAAGCATCGTAAGCAGCCCATGCTCTTTTGCCCATGCCGTCGTTTGAGCGATATTTGTAATTTTGAGCGTCGGATTGGAAGGCGTCTCCATGAATACCGCTTTCGTATTCGATTTGAGCGCAGCTTTAACCGCTTCGAAGTCTGTCATATCCACAAAGGTCGATTCAATGCCCAGACGATCTAGTATCGAAGTAAGTAAACGGTAGGTTCCCCCATATACGTCTTCCGTTACGATTACGTGTTCACCGGCAGACAACAGCAGAAAGGTCGTTGAAATCGCAGCCATGCCTGATGCGAAAGCGAAGCCCCTTGCCCCGCCTTCAAGCAGCGCGATGTAATCTTCAAGCGCTTGCCGCGTCGGATTGCCAGAGCGGCTGTAGTCATATTGCGGCGGATTGAAAATATCATGGTGATGAAACGTTGATGCCTGAAAAATCGGCACGCTCGAAGCACCGGTCTGCTCATCGATCTCGGCGCCGAAATGAATCAGCTTCGTTGCAAAACGCCGCTCGCGGGCGTTTTTTTTATGATTGTCAGTGCTCATCTGCTACTGAACCTCCTCGATTTCATTTTTCGCGGCAGCCAGCGCTTGCGCAAGATCCGCAATCAAATCATCCGCATGCTCGATGCCGACAGAGAAACGAAGCAGACGATCATCCACGCCAATAGCTTGACGAATTTCAAGCGGGATATCAGCATGTGTCTGTACAGCCGGATAAGTCATTAATGACTCTACGCCGCCAAGGCTTTCAGCAAATGCGATAAGCTTGATATGGCGTAGAATGGGCTCGATATATCTGGCATCCTTTAGACGGAACGAGAAAATTCCCGTATTGCCCGAGGATTGCTTATTTTGAATATCGTGGCCGGGATGATGGGGCAGTGCCGGGTAATAAACATCCTCGACAGCCGGGTGCTCAAGCAAGTAGTTAGCAATGGTAGTCGCATTATGCTGATGGCGTTCCATGCGCAGCGCCAACGTCTTCATGCCTCTCATTAGCAGCCATGAATCCTGGGGACCCAGCACGGCACCGATTGAATTGTGCAAGAAAGCCATCTCATCTGACAGCTCTTTGCCTTTGGTAACGATTAGACCGGCAAGAACATCATTGTGGCCGCCTAAATATTTAGTTGCGCTATGAATGATAATGTCGGCGCCCAGCTCGATCGGACGTTGAAAGAATGGTGTAAGGAGCGTATTGTCCACGATCGTCAGCAAACCCTTCGCCTTCGCCCATGCGGCTACCCGCTCAATATCCGTAATCATCATCAGCGGATTAGTAGGCGTTTCAATAAGTACCGCTTTCGTGCTTGGCGTCCACAAGGCTGCCATGGCATCAATATCATTCGTATCCACATAGGAAGCGGTGACTCCGAATCTGGACATAATCCGCTCCAGCAGGCGATAGGTTCCGCCATAAAGGTCGAGAGACACGATCAGATGGTCGCCTTGGCTGAATAAGGCAAATATCGTTTGCAGGGCTGCCATTCCCGAGCTGCAGGCAAATGCTGCGTCTCCTGCCTCTAATTGCGCTGCTGCTTCTTCAAGCACCGCTCTTGTCGGACTCTTTGTACGTGCATAATCGAAGCCGGTGCTTTGTCCGAGCTTTGGATGGCGGAATGCAGTCGCTTGATAGACGGGAAAACTAATCGCTCCCGTAACGGGTTCTTTAATGGATCCAATCTGGGCTAAATGACTCTCGATCTTCATGGTTATGCAGCTCTCCCTTAGTTATATAATTAAATGCCTCCACCCAAATCAAACGGTGTTTGCTGATATACATAGTAATTAAGCCAATTAGAGAATAACAAATTCGCATGTGAACGCCATGTTGATAAAGGCATGTTGTCTGGATTATCGCCCGGGAAATAGTTTTTCGGCACATCTATGTGCAAGCCCTTCGCTTTATCGCGGTCATATTCAAACTTGAGCGAGGTTGGATCATACTCGGAATGACCGGTTACGAAAATCTGCTTGCCATCCTTTGATGCAACAATATAAATACCGGAATCGGACGATCCTGACAAAATGTCCAATGCTTCAATATGCTCGATATCCTCACGGCGAAACTCCGTATGGCGCGACTGCGGCACAAAAAACATTTCGTCAAAGCCGCGAAGCAGGTTTACATTTCGTTTTTCCACAACATGCGGATAGACGCCGAATATTTTGTTGTCAAGATTATATTTCGGTACTTTATAGTGGTGGTAAAGACCTGCTTGTGCACCCCAACAAATATGGAAGGTTGATGTAACGCGCCTTGCGCTCCAATCCATAATTTCTTGCAGCTCTTCCCAATAGTTCACTTCCTCGAAAGGCATCTGCTCCACTGGAGCACCCGTAATAATAAGTCCGTCATAATACTCATGTGAAATCTCATCGAACGTTTTGTAGAAAGACTCCAAATGCTCGGCTGACGTATTCTTCGAGGTATGCGTTCTCGGATGCAGCAGCACGATCTCTACTTGCAGCGGCGTATTGCCTACGAGCCTTAGCAGCTGCGTTTCAGTTGTTTCTTTTGTCGGCATTAAATTAAGGATGGCAATGCGAAGCGGCCTGATGTCCTGCTGATAGGCGATGCTCTCATCCATCACGAAAATATTCTCGTTGCTAAGAATTTCTTTGGCCGGTAAGTTGTCTGGAACTTTGATTGGCATAGGTTTCACTCCTCTAAAGGCAGTTTGACCGCTTGAACATGAAAAAGACCCTTTCTGCTGTGAGAAAAGGTCGTATGCTCAGTAAATAAGCCATCCGCCTCTCTCATCTCTCAGAAACATAAATGCTTCCGCAAGAATTAGCACCGTGCGTGTTAACGCCGGTTGCCGGGCTTCATCGGGCTAGTCCCTCCGCCTGCTCTTGATAAGAAAGTAGTCTATTCAATTTTCCGCGGTTACATTTCACTATCACTTTAATGCATTCCGTCATTTGAGTCAAGAAGCTCATTTGCGAATCGAAACAAATTGGCTGTATTCCGCTCTTTTTGTGCTTGAATGTAAAGCTGGTGCAGGAGTATACTAGACAAGAATTATTTCGGAATATAAGAAATTATGCGTTTTCCAAACCTTAATGCGGTTCTTATGTTTCTTGATAATACGGGCTGCTGCTGCTGATGGCAAGCAACAGCCGTTACGAGTAATGATTCCATTTGATAAAGGGGTGCAAACGGACATGGAAGGCGACAGACCTAAGCCCGAAATCGAACGAATACGGTTACTGCCGGCCAAGTCCATTTCAGCCGGCAGTTTCCTCTAAAGAAAGAAAGGAGAACGCCGGATGAAAATACGTCTCGTTAGCAATGGCATTTTTACGACCATCGATGATATTAATGAAACTTTGATTCCCTCCAAGGAAGGTTTTTACTGGATTGATGCTGATGTGGAGGATCTTGCTGTCCTGCAGCCGCTGTTCAGCATGCATGATCTCGCAGTTGAGGATTGCCTCAGCGAGGAGGAGCAGCGCCCTAAGATCGAAATTTACGAAAGCCACTACTTCATTGTGATAAACAGCATTAGGTTCGATGACGAAGAAATTTTCCTAAGGGCGCTGAATATTTTTCTAGGCCGCCATTTTATTATAACCGTTACCAAACAAAAAATTAACGAGCTGCGCTCTCTGAAGCCCGTGCTGTGGGAGCAAGAGGTAAGCCGTCCAGATTATTTCCTCTATCACCTCGTCGACATCGTCGTCGATAATTATTTCCTTGTCGGCGATCGGATCGATAATCGGATCGAAGCGCTTGAAGAAGATATATTAATGCATACCAAGAAGTCGCATCTGAACGAAATCATCGGCTTGCGCGGAGAGATTCTATGGCTGAAAAAGGTGCTCGGTCCGCAGCGCGACGTGATCGCTACGTTGAATAAGAAGGATTTAAAGCTGATCGACGACCAGCTGCAGAAATATTTCAGCGACATCTACGAGAATGCGCTAAAAATAGCCGAGTCCTTTGATACGTACCGAGATCTAATGGGCAACTTACGTGAGGCCTACCAGTCCAGCGTATCCAACCGCGCCAATGAAATTATGCGCGTGTTTACAGCAATTACGACGATATTCATGCCGCTTACCTTCATAACCGGTATATATGGGATGAATTTCGACTTTATACCGGGACTTCATCTCCGGCTTGGCTCATACATTCTGCTCGGCATTATGCTGGTGCTCGGAATCAGCATGTTCTTCATCTTCCGCAAGAAGGAATGGCTCTAAGGAATTCATTCGCTATGCCCAAAAGGGATGCGTCCGCTCAGGCTATGATGCCTCTGGCGGGGCATCCCGTTTTTTGCTGTTGATCCTTCTTTCCATTATAATAACGAAAGACACAGCCCATTATTTCGTACCTTTGAAAGGGGGATTGACGTGAATATTAGCCAGCTTGAAACTCTTCTAACGATATCCAAGACAATGAGCTTCCGGAAAGCAGGAGAACTCCTTAATCTGACACAGCCTGCCGTTTCGGCACAAATAAAGAGCTTGGAAGATGAATTCAAAACGGTCCTTATCGATCGTAACCAGCCCGTCACTTTGACAGATCACGGACAAGTTTTTCTCGAGCATGCCGAACAAGTTCTAATGATCGTAGAAGAGATGAAGCAAAAGCTATCCGATTTGAATCTTACGCCGCAAGGACATATTCTGCTCGGCACGACATCATCTATCGCGATTCAGATATTGCCGCGCGTCTTATCTTATTTCCAGAATCAATTCCCTCAAATCAAAACAACCATACATTCCATGCCCTCATCCCAAGTGATGACGAGCGTCGAGAACGGCTCCGTTGATATCGGCATTACATACCTAACCGAAAAAAATCCGAACGTGACCTCCTCTGTCTTATACTATGATACGTTTGAACTTGTCGTTTCACCCGCACATCCGATGAGCCGACTTGTTCATACAACCGTTGATTCGCTTAAAGACATTCCCATGATTATGCTTGCGCCTGACACGCTTGGACGCAGATTCATCGATCAGATCTTTAGAAAACACAATGTTCAGCCGAATGTTGTCATGGAGGTTTCGAGCAGCGAAGAAGTAAAGCGGATGGTCGAAATCAATCTAGGCGCAGCAGTCGTATCCAAGCTGTCTATTGCTAATGAGTTGCGACTGGGATCGTTGAAGATGATTAAATTAAACGAGCTCGATATGAGTCATCCCGTAGGTGTCGTTTATAAGTCGGGACGCTACATTAATACGGCGATGCAGCAATTTCTCAGCGATTTGAAAGGGATGCCTGAGCATCATTTCATCAGCAGCGAATAGTTAAGATAGTTAACCTTAAATAGAAGCTCAAAAAGGAGAGAAAAGCATGAAATTCGATTTACATACTCACCATGTAAGATGCGGGCACGCAGACGGGAATATTGAGGATTATATTGTTGCCGGACTTGATGCGGGGCTTCAGGTTATCGGCATCTCTGACCATTCCCCTTACTTTTATCATGAGAAAGACCAGCCTTCTCCCGGCATTGCGATGGCTAGAAGCGATTTCGCAAACTATATTGAAGAGGTGCTTCGTTTAAAGGAGAAATACGCTGGTAAAATCGAGGTTTTGCTGGGTATGGAATCTGATTTCTTTCCTCAACATATAGAGAGCTACAAAAAAGCTTACGAGGGCGTGCCCTTCGATTATTTGATCGGCTCGGTTCACCAGGTTGGCGATGTCAGCATTTTCAACAGAAACCGTTGGAAGGGCTTGGATGAGAAGCAGCATATCATTGTGAAAAGAAGCTATTACGATTTGATCAAGCAATCCGCGCGAAGCGGCATGTTCGATATTCTGGGCCATATCGATGCGATGAAGGGGTATTATCCATCGTTCTCCGATATACCGGCAACTGCTGAAATCGATGAAACACTGAAGACGATCGCGGAGTGCGGAGTATCTATCGAAATCAACACATCCGGCAGTACGAAATACGTTGGGGGCTGGTATCCTTCGGATGCTATCCTTGAGCGGGCGCTCCACTTCGGCGTAAACGTTACCTTCGGTTCGGACGCCCACATTCCGAGCAGGGTTGGCGACGAATGGGAGCTTGTGCTGCAGAGGTTAAAAGAAATCGGTTTTAAGCAGTGGGTTTATTACCGCAAGCGTCAGCCGATTATCGTGCCGATCACTTAGTAAAAGACAAAAAAAGTGGACCTGCACGATGCAGGTCCCAAAGGATATATTAAAAAAGGGGGTCTTGTTTATTATAATAGCCCACTTATGTAATGAGACGATAACAGAACTATTTCATTTGTGTAACAAATTTGAGGGGTTGGACATCCATGTGGCTCATTACGGCCATCAGCAGCGCACTCCTCTTCGGACTGGCAGGCTGGTGGATGAAGGTATCGCAAATGCGCGGCGGAAGCACAAGGACGCTGCTTCTCGGACTTTATGCATCCGGGACGGCCGGCTTTGGCGTACATGCGGCGCTTGAGGGAACATGGGGCTGGCTTGCCAATCCGCAAGTATGGATAGCCGGCGTCATTATTGGAGCCGGCTCCGCTTGGGGCAACGCGCTATTTATGAAGGCGCTGCATTACGGTCCCGCAAGCTTAACGTCGCCGCTTACGAATATGAATATCATCATCGTTATTGCAGTCGCAACCTGGTGGTACCAAGAACCGCTGAGCGCCACAGAATCGGTTGGAATTGTATTGCTACTGCTTGCGGTTGTATTTATCGCCCATAAACGGAAAGAGCCGCTCACGATCAAAGAGAGGCGCTGGTTTCTACTCGTTGGAACCGCTATCCTCATGTTCGCCATTCGCAATGGCGGCCTTAAGGTTACGGACGAGCTCGGGCTTCCGAGCGCGCCTCTGTTATTCATAGCTTATGCGCTATCGCTTTGCTGGTTTCTCATTCCGACCAAAGAGACAGCCTCCCGTACTGACGATCGCACAGGGCTATGGCTCGGCACCATTGCCGGTTTGTTTTCATACGGCGGCCTGCAGCTGTATGCAGCAGCTCTTGCAACCGGCCAAGCCAATCTCGCTGCGCCAATCTTCGCAACCAACAGTCTAGTCGTAGCCGCGGGCGCAATAATCGTCTACAAAGAGAAGCTCACGGTCGTGCAGTGGGCCGCTTTTGCTTTTACCATTCTCGGATTGATCGTTATACGGCTTTAAAGCAGTTTTTTGCTTTCAATCGTCTAACTTTTATATAGTAAATATATATTTTTGAAATAACACCTATTCCCACCCAAATGAACTTACTTTTAGTTTGTTGATATGCTACAATAGTATTACAAAAAGCGGGGTGATACGGTTGGATTATTCGACAATGTGCCCAAAGTATGAAGCCGCAGCCGACATATTAGGTAAGAAGTGGACAGGCAGAATTATTCGGGTATTGCTTGGCGGACCGAAACGGTTCAAAGAGATTAAAGAACAAATTCCCGAAATGAGCGACAAGATGCTAACGGACCGGATGAAAGAGCTTGAGACAATCACGATTATTAAACGTCAGGTTTATCCTGAAATGCCCGTACGCATCGAGTACGAACTTACCGGCAAAGGCCGTGAGCTTGAGCCCGTCATTGAGTCCATTCAAAAATGGGGAGAACAATGGATGTAAGCAAGGTGAAACGGCTATCGCCGTCCTTGGCGGCGCGGCGCGTTTCATTCCGAGAAATATAGAGAATGTGTAGCCCAAGGATATGCTTTCCTATATTTTAAGATGAAACGCCTGACGGCGTCCTTCCTATATACGCCATCGTTTCAGCGAAACGTATTGAGAAAGCATGAGCAATCTCGTATACATTCCTACACGTCTAAGAAACCGCCGAGGCGGTTTTTTTTACTTTATCTTCTCCCTTGCATAACTCAATTGACAAAGGAATCTCGATCTATTATCATTGATAATAATAATCAATATCATATGAATAAAAAAAGAAACCCCCGATATTCGAGGGTTTCATTATAGCAAATGACCTACATGCCAAGCCATTTTTTGAATAGATGTTTGGTTGTATCCTTGTTGATTGCAGCGATGGAAGTCGTGAGCGGAATGCCCTTCGGACATGCGCGAACACAGTTCTGAGAGTTGCCGCAGCCTTCAATGCCGCCATCGGACATCAACGCATCCAGACGCTCCTCTTTATTCATCTCACCCGTTGGATGAGCGTTGAATAAACGCACCTGCGAAATAGCTGCTGGACCAACAAAGCTATTCCGGTCGTTTACGTTCGGGCAAGCCTCAAGGCAAACACCGCAAGTCATGCACTTGGACAGCTCGTACGCCCATTGACGCTTCGTTTCAGCCATCCGAGGCCCTGGACCAAGATCATAGGTGCCATCAATCGGAATCCATGCCTTAACGCGTTTCAAGGCGCCAAACATGCGCTCACGATTAATAACGAGGTCGCGAACAACCGGGAAGGTGCTCATTGGAGCCAGCCGAACCGGCTGTTCCAATTGGTCGATCAGTGCACTACATGCTTGTCTTGGCTTGCCATTGATAACCATGGAGCATGCTCCGCACACTTCCTCCAAGCAGTTGGAGTCCCAACATACAGGGGCTGTACTCGCACCATCGGACTTTTTCGGGTTACGCTGAATTTCCATCAAGCCGCTAATGACGTTCATGTTTGCGCGGTAAGGAATTTCGAACTCTTCCGTGTAGGGCTTGGAATCAGGAGTATCTTGGCGCGTGATGATAAACTTAACCGTTTTTGTAGCTACAGTCGTTTCAGCCATCATTATTCTCCTTTCTTCTTGTCGCTCGAGTAATCGCGTTTACGAGGCTTGATCAAGCTTACGTCGATATCCTCGTATGAGATTTGCGGACCTTCCTTCGTCCACTTCGCAATCGTCGATTTCATGAAATGATCGTCGTCACGTTCTGGGAAGTCAGGCTTATAGTGAGCTCCGCGGCTTTCGTTGCGCAGCAATCCGCCAAGCGTCATCGCTTCCGACAGCTCAAGCATGTTCCACAGCTGGCGGGTAAATGCCACGCCTGCGTTGTTCCATTGCGCCGTGTCGTTGATGTTGATTTTGGCATAACGCTGCTTCAGCTCTTTGATCTTGTGAATCGTTTGCTCCAGCTTATCGTTAAAGCGAACAACCGTCATATTGTTCGTCATCCATTCGCCAAGCTCTTTGTGAATGACATATGCATTCTCATTGCCGTTCATATTAATAATGCTGTTGTATTTATCCGTTTGGCGTTTGTTTTCACGATCGAACACGGAGGAAGCAACATCCTCAGCCGATTTCTTCAAGCCTTTGATGTATTCCACTGCCTTCGGTCCTGCAACCATACCGCCGTAAATCGCGGAAAGAAGCGAGTTTGCGCCGAGACGGTTAGCGCCATGGTATTGATACTCGCATTCGCCTGCTGCGAACAAGCCGGGAATGTTCGTCATTTGATTGTAATCGACCCACATGCCGCCCATCGAATAGTGGACCGCAGGGAAGATCTTCATCGGGATTTTGCGTGGATCATCACCCATGAATTTCTCGTAAATCTCAATGATCCCGCCGAGCTTAACGTCCAGCTCCTTCGGATCCTTATGGGAGAGATCGAGGTAAACCATGTTCTCTTGGTTGATGCCCAGCTTCTGATCGACGCAGACGCTGAATATTTCACGCGTCGCGATGTCACGAGGCACGAGATTTCCGTAAGCCGGATATTTCTCCTCAAGGAAGTACCACGGCTTGCCGTCTTTGTACGTCCAGATCCGTCCGCCTTCGCCGCGCGCCGATTCCGACATCAAGCGCAGCTTGTCGTCGCCTGGAATAGCCGTAGGGTGAATTTGAATGAATTCGCCGTTCGCGTAGTTAACGCCTTGTTGATAAACAGCGCTCGCAGCAGTACCTGTATTAATAACCGAGTTCGTTGTTTTTCCGAAAATAATGCCAGGGCCGCCTGATGCAAGAATAACCGCATCCGCACGAACCGTGTGTACTTCCATTGAGCGCAAATCCTGCGCCGATACGCCGCGGCATACGCCGTCGTCATCTACTACTGCGCCAAGGAATTCCCAATGCTCGTATTTATTCACAAGCCCTGCTGCTTCCCACCGGCGCACTTGCTCATCCAGTGCGTATAGAAGCTGCTGTCCAGTCGTTGCGCCAGCGAATGCCGTACGGGAATGCTTCGTGCCGCCGAAGCGACGGAAGTCCAGCAGGCCCTCTGAAGTACGGCTGAACATAACGCCCATCCGGTCCATCAGATGGATAATGCCAGGCGCTGCATCGCACATTGCTTTAACCGGAGGCTGGTTCGCAAGAAAGTCTCCGCCATAAACCGTATCATCGAAATGCTCCCAAGGAGAATCGCCTTCGCCTTTTGTGTTTACGGCGCCGTTGATGCCGCCTTGCGCGCATACCGAGTGGGAACGTTTGACCGGCACAATGGAGAACAGATCAACGTGCACCCCGGCTTCAGCCGCTTTAATGGTAGCCATTAAGCCAGCTAGTCCGCCGCCAATGATAATAATTTTATTTTTAGCCATTACGCTTCGCTCCTTGTCTACAAACTAACCGATATTCGTAAGTGCCAAAGCCGCACTTGCCGCTTCCGCGAATTCATCGCCTCTGAATGCGACAAGCGAAAGGATAAACAGCGCTGCTACGATAACAAATACGCCCATGCAAATATAAGAAGAAATACGCTGTGCTTTCGGGCCGATCGTAATGCCCCAACTGATCAGGAATGCCCAAAGGCCGTTGCTGAAATGGAATACGGCAGCCAGTACGCCGATAACGTATAGCACGAAATATGTTGGGCTGCTCGCGATATGATTCATCGTTGAGCCAAGCTCCTCATGCGTGATGTTGCCGAAGTATACTTGCATCCGCGTCTGGTATACGTGCCAGAAAACGAATACAAAAGTAATGACCCCCGTAACGCGTTGAGCCGTGAATGCCCAGTTCCGTCCGTATTTGAAGCGTCCCGTATTCGTATTCGATTGGTAAGCGACATACAAGCCGTAAATACCATGAAACAATAGCGGGAGGTAAATGCCGAAAATCTCGAGCAGCGGCAAAATAGGCAAGCTGTTAATCAGATGTACGCCTTTGTCGAAGCCTTCCGGTCCGCGTTCAAACGCCTGGTAGTTGGTCAGTCCATGTACGACGATGAAACCGCCGAGCGGAATGATCCCGAGAAGCGAGTGAAGCTTGCGCGAGAAATACGAGTTTCCTTTCATGTCATTCCTTCTCCTTTCAAAACTGTGAGTGCTAGCATGCTTTTTTAAAATATAAGAATGTATCGAACAGCACATTATACATTGCTTATATTTCAGCGCAAACGGAATGCCCCGCTGCCTCACGGCAGAAGCCAGCCCTTTACGCATGGCAAATCATTCTACATTGTAACCCCAGCATGTACCCCCGTCAACAAAAGTCGACACATATTAGCCACACTTCCCATCCTACTCCTTTTCAGCTTATAATGGAATTGCTTATTTTTTATAATTTCTTATAACAAAATGACATAAGGAGCGCAACCTATGAATGAAGAGATGCATGTCTTTACCGTAATAGTCGAGCAATCGAGCATGAACAAAGCCTCTGTGCTGCTCAATCTCTCACAGCCTGCGCTCTCTCGTAAAATCGCCAAGCTCGAGCAGGAGATCGGCTCTCCCTTGTTCCGCCGCATCGGCAAACGTCTAGAGCTGACCCGTATTGGTCAGATGACCTATGAGTACGCTCTCGAGCTGCGTCAGCTGCATCGCAAATATTTGCAGACGGTATCGGAATTCACCTCAACGGGTCACACTACGCTTACGATCGGCGCAAGCTTAACGACCCTGCAGACGACGCTTCCCGATCTCATTCAGCGTCTAACCTCCACCCATCCTGAAATCGACATCAAAGCGATAACGGGCAAGACGCATGAAATCGTATCGCTTGTCCGTGACCACAAGGCTGATATCGGCATCGTAGCTTCAAGCATTGAGGATTCGACACTAAGATGCATCCCCTTGTTCGAGGACCACCTATCGCTTGTCCTGCCGCGCAATCAAGTGATTACTGACAAAGGCGTGCTTGGCATACAGGATTTGACCGGCATGCCGATGATTCTGTTCTCCAAGGGCACTTGGTACCGTCTGCTTACGGACGAGCTCTTCGACAAATATCATCTCCAGCCGGATGTTCGAATGGAAATCGATTCGTTCGAAGCGATCTTGCGCCTGCTTCATACGTGCCGCGCTGCCACCCTGCTGCCAAAATCCTATATGAGAAGCCAGCTTCTCGAAGACAACGACCTTGTCGTTGTACCCATTCGTGAACTTGAGGATACGAAGCGGACAACCTCGCTTATCCATGCTGATTCCGCAGCGCTCAGTCCATCCGTCCGGCTTTGGATCAATGAGCTGGCAGCCCGTTTCCCTACCAAAAAGGACATCAGCCTGTAATAGGCCGCTGTCCTTCAGCATTTCCAATTATAAGCTTCCAAATCCGTTTCGATCTGTAACATAACCTATCGGCTAACGTATAACCGTCGCTTCGAACTCCTCGATTTGCTCATTCGTTCCGATAATAACCATGACATCGCGCATGGCCAGCACATCGGTCGCCGTCGGCGCAATGATGATGCCGCTCGGCTTATTGATCGCGACGATGCTGCAGCCGAATCTGGCGCGGGGGTTTAGGTCATGCAGCGACTTTCCATCCAAACACTGAGGCACCGCGAGCTCTGCGATCGTGTACTCCTTGGAGAGCTCGATATAATCGAGCAGATTCGGAGATACAAGCTGATGCGCTACCCTAATCCCCATATCGCGCTCCGGATATACGACGCGATCAACGCCGATTTTCTCCAGAACGCGTCCGTGAAGCTCGCTCATCGCTTTGGCGACAACCTGTTTCACGCCTAAATCCTTGAGCAATATCGTCGTCAGTATGCTGGCTTGAATATCGTCGCCAATGGCTACGACACCGCAATCGAAATTTCGGACGCCGAGCGAACGCAGCGTTTCCTCGTCTGTGCAATCAGCAGATACGGCATACGTCAGGGCGCTGCTCATTTCCTGAACAGCCTCCTCATCCTTGTCGATACCCAGCACTTCATTGCCCAATTCAATGAGCTCTCGGCCTAAACTAGAGCCAAAGCGGCCTAAACCAATAATGACGAATTGCTTCTTTTTCATTCCCACTTGCGCAGTTCTCCTATCCAATCGTGATTTTGCCTTCAGGATGCCGGTACAATTCTTTTTCTGTGCGAGGCCCAAGCGCATAAGCAAGCGTTAGCGGGCCAAGCCGTCCAGCAAACATCGTTAATGAAATAACTATTTTCCCAACTATGCTAAGGTCAGGCGTGACGCCGACCGATAAACCGACCGTACCGAACGCGGACGTAGCTTCGAACAGCAGCTTGATAAAAGCGTGCTTCTCCGTCATGGAGAGAATCATCGTAACGACAATGACCAGCAGCAATGAAATTAATGTGATCGTCAATGCTTTGAATATCCGGTCCTTGCCGAGCCTGTAACGAAACAGCACGATATCCTCGCGCCCGCGTATCATCGCTATAACCGCGCCAACCAAAGTAGCGAACGTCGTCGTTTTTATACCGCCGCCCGTAGACCCTGGTGATGTGCCAATAAACATGAGGATGATCGTGAAAAACATGGTCGCTTGCCTTAACTGCGTATAATCGAGCGTATTCGCGCCTGCCGTCCTTGGCGTTACCGACTGGAAGAAGGAGGCTAATATTTTGCCGCCCCAATCCAATGAGCCAAGCGTTTTGGCATTTGAAAACTCAAATATGAATATCACGATGGTGCCGACGGCAATAAGCGTTCCGGTTGTCGCGAGAACGACCTTGCTATGCAAGGATAGCCGTTTGTTTTTGCGGTACTCCATCAAATCCGACATGACTACGAATCCCAAGCCGCCGGTTATAATTAACAGCATCGCCGCTAAGTTCACGACCGCATCGTTGACATACAAGGTAAGACTGCGATAGTCGCCAAATATATCAAAACCTGCGTTGTTAAAAAGCGATACGGCGTGAAAAACACCAAAATAGATCGCTTTGCCAAGCGGCATATCGAGTGCAAATCGAGACGCAAACAGCGCTGCTCCTATGAGTTCAATC
Source organism: Paenibacillus endophyticus (assembly GCF_014192395.1). Lineage (GTDB taxonomy): Bacteria > Bacillota > Bacilli > Paenibacillales > Paenibacillaceae > Pristimantibacillus > Pristimantibacillus endophyticus. The sequence continues at coordinate 152,298 of NZ_JACHXW010000002.1, forward strand.
GATAATGAATAAATAATAACCCGCCGAATAAGCTTGACTATCCCCTCCATGCTCGACTGGTTCATCGCTTCCTGAAGCAGCAGGCGCTCGCGCAGCGAAATTTTCTTGCGAAGGACGAGCGCGATTAGCGTCGCCATCGTCATAAAGCCCAAACCGCCCAGCTGGAAAAGGCACATTAGAATGACCTGGCCCGCTACGGAGAAATAGGTGCCAGTATCCACAACAACAAGCCCCGTCACGCAAGTTGCAGAGGTTGCCGTGAACAACGCGTCCATAAACGGCAAGCGCTCTCCAGACGCAGATGCAAAGGGCATGGATAATAACAGGGCTCCCAGCAATATAATAAGCGCAAACCCGCTGACCAATATGCGCGGGGGTGACCATTTCAATACATTAAAGTCTACCTTCATCCATTGTCCTTCTTCTGCCGTGTGTCATTATGGAGCACTACCTATATTTAAGCATAAAAAAAAGCACTGAAACCCAAGTGCTCGTGCGATGAGTTCTGTTCCATTAACGCCTTCGAGGTTAGCTGACGGATTCGGGCCTGGACAGGCAGCCCTATTCGATCGATGAAGATTAAGCTTCACCGTAGAAATTCACCCCATGCCGCCGGATCAAAAGCGCTGCTGGCTATAGCAGGCTGAGCGATTCCGACAACTTTATGGTTCCCCCGATTTCCTTCGGAAATTCGGCTATGCTATTCGATTAGTATGACGTTAACGATTATAATCCCAAAGCAGTCACGATATAAAGCTTATATTAATGACAAACAAGCCGATTTTGGTCCAAAAAAGGGCAAGTAGAAGCTACAGCATGCATCAGGCTTGTCGGATATCGTTATTTCGCTTGATCTTGAGAGCAAACGTGCTTTTTCATTGGATAATTCAGGGATTGATATGGTAAGGTAGTGGAATACGCAACACATAAAAAGGATAGTAGAGGTGAACCGATGATTGATTCAATTAGATTAAATGAATGGAAACGTTTTCTGTGGGCAGCGATCGCATGCTTCATTATTTTCGCGGCTGTTGAAATCGGACCCTTGATTTTTTCCATTAGCAACGGTGATTTAAATACGAAGGTCATTGCGAAGGAAACAGCTGAAAACCGGGCCTCCGTGTTCGCAGAGAAACTATCCGGACTCCAGGTGAAGTCCGCCAAGGCTGTCCATCAAACCGATAAAGTCATTAACGGCTACTTATCCAAGCATGAGCTCATCAAAGACTATAGCGACAAATACGATCAAAGCTTCCCGACGGACACGTACCAAGTCGAACTGAAATTTGACGAGGGCGGAACAGGCTTCGTCTATGTACATATGCAAAGCGAGAAAATCGTAGCTTGGAACTTTATCCTCGAAGGCCAATCATTTTCCGATGCTGAGCTAAACAAGGAGGTTCCTGTTTTTCTGGCAGGCCAAAGCCTGGATGCGCAGTCATTCAAGGAGCAGGAATTGCTTGGGAACGGGGGATGGCATGGCGAAGCGCCAGCCGGATACACGATTGAAGAAGCTCTTCTGAGCATCCATATAAAGGGACAAAATATCAATGGCCAGAACGTCATAACCAAGTACAAGCCAGCCTTCATCGCACCTGCCGATTACATCCAATACGTGAAGAAACAGGATAAGCTTGCCGGCTTCCTCACAGGCTTCGGATACATGTTTATGAGCTTCGTCCTCTTTGTATTAGCCATCATCTACGCCGTCCTTTACCGGAAGTTCACTTCCTTTAAATTCGGCATTATTTTGACCATCGTATACTTTATTACCTATATTATCATGAACTTGAATGTGCTTGACGGCATACGCGCGTCATTGGGCGAAACCGAGCTGGCAAGCCAAACCGTTATGTTCACCGCGATCTTCACCGTATTGCTGACCATTCCGATGGCGGGGTCCATTTACATTTCTATGATTGCCGGGGACGGCCTTTGGAAGGCGCAGGAGCGTGCATTATGGCCTCGATTCGGTCAGAAAGGTTACGGCAACCACGTGTGGCGAAGCGTTGGACTTGCTTATTTATTTGCCATTATCCTTTTTGCAACGCAATCTGTCATATTCATCTTGCTTAAGCTGACGATCGGCACTTGGGATACGACCGACGCTACGCAATCTCCTTACAATATGGGAATACTTTGGCTCATGCCAGTGCTCGCTTGGGCTGCCGCCATATCCGAGGAAGCTGTTTTCAGATTTTTCGGTATCGGTTTATTCCGCAAATGGTTCAAAAATACGTTTGCAGCCGCTTTATTGCCGACATTGTTTTGGGCGCTCGGCCATGTCATGTATCCGTTCTATCCGTCTTCGACCAGATTGATTGAGCTTATGATCATTGGGTTGATGTTCAGCTTTATTTTCGTCAGATACGGGTTCATCACGTCCATGTTTACCCATGCTATTTTTAACAGCGTTGCAGTTGGCTTGTCCTTGCTTACCATCGGTACCGCTCCGAATATCATTTCGGCTATCTTCTTCTCGGTTCTGCCCGTTATCATCGCGTTTGTTCTCAAATATTTCAGCCACAAAAAAGAAAAGAAGCCGTCTGTTACGACGACTCCTCCCCTAGAGCAGCTATAATTTGCGAAGCTAATTTATCCCCAATAGACAGAGGCCGGAAGTCTTCGACTGAGGCCTCTTTTATTTTTTTGATGGAGCCGAAATGCTTAAGCAGCAGCTTCCGGCGTTTCTCTCCGATGCCTGGGATTGAATCCAGCTTCGATTCCACCATCGATTTGGCCCGCTGCTCGCGGTGAAACGTAATCGCGAACCGATGCACTTCGTCTTGGATGCGCTGGAGCAAATAAAACTCTTGGCTGTCGCGCGGCAGCGGAACGATCTCCGCGGGATCGCCTGTCATAAGCTGCGCTGTCTTATGCTTCGCATCCTTCACGAGCCCGCAGACGGGAATGTACAGCCCAAGCTCATTCTCCAGCACGTCCAGCGCGGCTGAGATTTGCCCTTTGCCGCCATCGACAACGATCAGATCCGGAGGTGCGATCTCCTCTTTCAGCACTCGCTCATAACGCCGGCGAATGACCTCTCTCATCGTTTCGTAATCATCAGGTCCGACTACCGTCTTCACTTTATACTTCCGGTATTCCTTGCGATCAGGCTTGCCGTCCGTGAATACGACCATTGCTGAAACCGGATTCGTCCCTTGAATGTTCGAGTTGTCGAACGCTTCGATGCGCCGAACCTCATCAAGTCCGAGCCACCCCGCCAATGATTCGGACGCTTTGACGCTGCGCTCCTCATCCCGCTCGATAAGCCGGAATTTCTCGTCCAGCATTACCTTCGCATTGTCCGTCGCCATCGTAACAACCTCGCTCTTCCGACCGCGCTGCGGCATTAGTACTTTGACCTTCAGCCAGCTATGAAGCGACGCGATCACGTCATCCGCATGCGAGGTTGCTTCCTCGGCAGCTGCCCCTTCCGCTAATTCCGCCTCAGGCGGCAGCGGCAGCAGGATCTGCTTCGGCAGCGCTGGATTATCACTGTAGTACTGTGTGACAAACGTCATGAAATCATCATATTCTTCACCATAATAAGGAAAGGTCGATCCATGGCGTTCGATCAGCTTGCCTTGGCGCATGTATAGAATCTGTACGCACATCCAGCCTTTATCCACGGCAAAGCCAAAAATATCACGGTCCAATGCGTCGGACATCGTAATCTTCTGCTTTTCCATGACCGCATCAATGGCGATCAACTGGTCTCTAAGCTCTTTCGCCCGCTCGAACTCCAGCTTCTCCGCCGCTTCCTCCATTTTGCGCTGAAGCTCGATCTTCACGACATCTTGACCGCCATTCAAAAACCGTGATATTTCTTGAATCATGCGATCGTATTCCGATTGCTCCACGTCAAATTCGCATGGGGCGATGCATTGGCCCAAATGGTAATACAAACAAACCTTGTCCGGGAGCGTCTTGCATTTTCTAAGCGGGTAGAGGCGGTCGAGCAGCTTCTTCGTCTGCTGGGCCGCATAGGCATTCGGATAAGGTCCGAAGTACTTTCCTTTGTCCTTCATGATCCGCCTCGTTACTTCGAGCTTGGGATGCTTCTCATTCGTAATCTTGATATATGGAAAGGTTTTGTCATCCTTCAGAAGCACGTTATACCTAGGATGGTATTGCTTGATTAAGTTGCACTCCAGAATAAGAGCTTCCATATTGCTGGAGGTTACGATAAACTCAAAATCCCGGATTTCAGATACGAGGCGCTGCGTTTTCCCATTGTGGCTTCCGTTGAAATAGGACCGCACACGATTTTTGAGCACCTTCGCTTTGCCCACATATATAATGACGCCTTCTCCGTTTTTCATCAGGTAACAGCCCGATTGATCGGGGAGCAGCGCTAGTTTGTTGCGTATCGTTTCTTTGGCTTCCGCAAGCGTCTGCTCGGCCTGCTTCTGCGTTATCTGTTGCTCGTCCATGCTCTCGCCTCCGACTACCGATTGATTCTGTACACATTTTAGCATAATTGCGCCAAGTTATGTCTTACAATTGTCACCTGTATTTGCTTTACAACTGTTCGGGAGTTTGGGTATACTAATATAAGTTGAATAAACCGATACTACATAAAGACGACCGTTCGAGGTTGTGATTGAAGCAATCGGTCTTTTTCAAGGAGGACGTCAACGATGGATAATGTAAGAGACCCGCGCGAGCATTTCAACGAAGAGCCTCGCCATGACTTGATGGACGTTGTATTCGGCTTTGGCGGAATGCTCGGTTTTATGACCGTCATTTTCGCCGTTGCTGTAATCGTTAAATTCATCATTTCATAGAAAAAAGGAGCAGCGTGCTGCTCCTTTTTTTTGTGTCTTCATTTGGCGGCTGACGCTTCGGGTGCAGCCATAAGATAAGGATAAAGAAGAATGAGACCCAGAATATACAGCAGCAGGGCAAACAAGGCAGGCGACAGATGCCAAAAGTCGATATATCCGATGGTCAGATGTACGCTTAACCCCGCATAAAAGCCTGGCGCTCCCCCTAACAGAAACGTCCACCACAACCAGCGGGAGCCCTGCTGAATACCCCATAACGCCATAATGAGAATGGCCAGCGCCGCACATAGCAGCGCACCGCCAAAGCCCGCTCTGTCATGAGCAATAAGCGGAATGAGCCTATCATTCATTTCCTTGAGCTGCGCGGAGGTTGTATCCAAATAGGCGAGATCCGTCTGTACGAATACTTCCGTAATGCCCACCGCCGAGATCGTTAGACCTCCTATCGAAAGCGCAAACCCCAAAACCACAAAACAAAGCTGTCCCCACATGGCTTGACGCCACAGCCGGTCATTCCTTACGTTGACAGGCAAACGGTACGGCCTGTCTGGATTACGCCGCATCGCAAGCAGGAACATCGGCAGCAATATGACAGCAGCCACCGCATGCAGCGGGTCGAAATAGCCGTAACCTACATAAAGGAAGAAGCTTGCAAATCCTACTATGCCGGAAGTGAGCAGCGTCGTTCTTGCCCAGTGGAGTCCCTCTCTCAATCCATGCCTGGCCAGTTGAAAGTACAAGATGCCGATCGTTATCATCGTGCCTGCCAACGTTATCCGGTCATGGGACATGAAGTGCAGCAAATGATGGTTGATATGGTGCAGCTCCTCCAAGGTCATTCCAATAAACGACAAATCATAGGGCAACAGCACGGTCGTGGCCGCTATCATCCAAGATAATAAACCGCCAATCATCATTCCGAGGCCGAGCAAGCACATCCAGCCCCAATGCTTCCAAAAGGATGGCGTTACGGCAGTTGGCCATTCCTTCACCTGCTCGTAAATTATGGCTTCGTTAATCCGTTTAGGCAGTCCCGGCCCCGCAAATACAAGACCGCTATGCAGCATTATGGCGTCCGCTCCCACATTGAACAGATCAAGAGCATCCTGAGGCTCATGTACGCCAGCACCTGCTTTAATGAGCCAATCAGACGAGCAGTTTCTCCGCAGCAGCTCAATTTTGGACAGGGTGTCTGCCTTTCCTTCTTTGCTTACTTTGTAAGAAGAATCTCCCTCAGAATTGTTGAAAGCTGCTTCACCGACCACGATTCCGCTCCAGGCTTCTTTCGGAAGCGATTGAATGAGCGCGAGCAACGCTTCGTTCGGATAATCAGGCGGAGTATACAAAAATAAAGGCAGGCTCGAAGAGGTTCGGGTTTGCAGAATATCAGCAAGCTCGATCCCAATAGCAATCGCTTCCTCTACGTTTCGGTTCCCATGGAGCACATCGAGATAAAAACCATCCGCTCCCGCCTCAGAGAGTTTATCCATCATGCCTTTAAGCTCCTGGACCGCCTGTTCCCGTCCGGCGTTTGGCATCGGAGCAATCCGTACGAATTGGGGCAGGCGATGTTTGGAAGAAGCGATTAGCTGTGCGATGTGATCGACGCCAACGTTCTCATAATAATGCGGGTATTGAATCCACTCCTTTCGGTCATCCTTTACAATTGGCTCATTTGAATGAATACGCTGATAGGTAACGGGACCATGCTCTATGAAGCCGATCCCGAATTGGGCAAACGCCAGATGTGCGATTCCCTCGGGATCAACGCCGCCTGACAGTCCGATCGGAGTATCTATGGCTATTCCTGATAGCTCACGCTCTAACAAAGGAGACGGCTCCATATGGCCAAACGTCCTGACTACAAATGAGCCGCCTGGAAGCTTGCTTAGCGTACCGATTGCTTGCAGCGTCAGACCCCTGCTCAAACGGGCGGGCAGCTTGAACAACAAAGGTCGAAATAAGGTTTGATAGCTCCAATCCGGCATGACAATTCTCCCTGTACGTCGTTTTCTTCCTTCTATTGTAGAAAACAATTAGACTTCTTACAATAACTGTCTGTCTTCCAACGAAAAAAGGCCGCCCGCAGGATCGTTGATCCTGCGGGCGGCCGCTTGCATTTGCGTCCGCATGAAAATGAAATTACTGTACGATGCGAAGCGACTCGCCAGTGGATTGGCCCTCGCGGTGCTTGACTTGCTGTATGGAATCGGACGCTGCCTGCTGCTTCTGAGAGGATGCATCAAAACGCGTTCTTTCCGTCCGATCGATTTGTACGATTCTGCCATCATGAACGGTAATCGTTACATGCCCGTAGCTCAGTCCGCTCACCTGGTCCGCGATTCGCTCAAGCCACTGCTCATCTACTTCTAAAGGCTTTGCCATTCGAAACCCCTCCAATTTTATTCGTTTACTCTGTAATTGCCGATTTTTCTATAATCGCTGAATTTGCCGATTTCTCTGCAGTTGCCCGTTATTCTGTAATTGCCGGATAATCTGTATTCAACGGTTATTCTGTTATTGCCGCCGGTTTTTGCTGTGCGGATTTCCACTCCACGATACTCTTTACGATGAGTGTAACGACGGCTAGCATAACGAGCAAAGACGCGACCGCAAACGACGCCGAAAATTGATACTCATTGTAAAGAATTTCGATATGCAGTGGCAGCGTATTCGTTTCGCCGCGGATATGGCCAGAAACAACGGATACGGCGCCAAACTCGCCCATCGCTCTCGCATTGCACAGAATAACGCCATACAATAATCCCCACTTGATATTGGGAAGGGTTACCTTCCAAAAGATTTGCCAGCCTTTGGCGCCTAAGCTTGCAGCCGCTTCCTCTTCTTGGACGCCTTGAGCCTGCATGAGCGGGATCAGCTCACGGGCTACGAATGGCACCGTAACGAATACGGTTGCAAGCACTATCCCAGGCACGGCGAATATAATTTGGATACCGCGTTCATCCAGCCAAGGCCCGAGAAAGCCTTGCGCTCCGAACAGCAGCACATAGATCAATCCTGAAATGACCGGCGATACGGCAAACGGCAAATCAATTAACGTAATGAGTATGTTTTTGCCGCGGAAACGAAACTTGCTGATTGCCCACGCAGCCGCGACGCCGAAAATCGTGTTAACTGGTACAGCGATCAATGCCACGATCAGCGTCAGCTTAAGCGCCGATAGCGCATCCGGCTCCGTAATGGAGTCTATGTACACGCCTACGCCCTTCTTGAACGCTTCAACAAACACAGACGCAAGCGGCAAAAGCACGACTAAACCGAGAAACAGCATCGCGATTCCGATGAGCACGAAGCGGACAAGTGCCGATTCATTAATATGCTGCGGTCTTTTGGACGTTTCTTCATTCGTATGAACGGTAATGGCTCCAGCCATGGTCAGCCCTCCTTCTTAGTCCGATACTGTGCGGCGGTTCATCCGCCACTGCAGCAAATTTATGACTAGCAGCATGAGGAAAGACACAACAAGCATGACAAGCGCAATCGCGGTAGCTCCAGCGTAATCATATTGCTCCAGCTTTGTCATGATCAGCAGTGGCGTAATCTCTGTTTTTAAAGGCATGTTGCCTGATATGAACACGACCGAGCCATACTCCCCGATTCCTCGTGCAAATGCGAGCGCGAACCCTGTTAACAGCGCTGGCATAAGCTCCGGCAGAATAACCTTCCAAAAGGTCCGCAAACGGTAAGCGCCAAGCATAACTGCTGCTTCCTCCGTCTCTTTCTCCATGTCCTGCAGCACAGGCTGCACCGTGCGAACAACAAAGGGAAGGCCTATGAAGATAAGCGCGATCGTAATGCCGATTGGCGAGTATGCCACCTTTACGCCAAGCGGCGCGAGCAGCGAACCTACCCAGCCGTTAGGCGCATAAATCGCCGTTAAAGCAATACCCGCAACGGCAGTCGGCAGCGCGAACGGCAAATCCACTAAACTGTCTATTATTTTTTTGCCTGGAAACTTATATCGAACGAGCACCCATGCAATCAATAGTCCGAACACGGCATTCACTAGTCCTGCAAAAAAAGCGGTTAGAAAGCTGACACGGTAGGATGCAACAACACGCGCATTCGTAACCGTGCTCCAAAACTCGGCCCAGCTGAGCTCTGCCGTTTTGAAAAAAACGGCAGCCAGCGGAATGAGTACGATAATGCTTAGGTAAAACAACGTAAAGCCAAGCGATAAACCAAAACCCGGAAGCACGTTACGGGACTTGGAACCTTTCATGTGAAGTCAGCTCCAATCTTTTTTGAATGCTGCATTATGAGCCTGGTGTATAAATTTTATCGAAAATGCCGCCATCCGCAAAATGTTTGGTTTGGGCTTCTTTCCATCCGCCAAAGTCTTTGTCAATCGTAAGCAGCTCAAGTGATTTGAATTGCTCGGTATACTTAGCCGCAACGGTTTCAGAAATCGGTCGGTAGTAGTTTTTAGCCGCAATCTCTTGGCCTTCCTCGGTGTACAGGTATTTCAGGTATGCCTCGGCTACTTCACGAGTACCGCGGTCATCTACCACTTTGTCTACGACAGCAACCGGCGGCTCAGCCAATATGCTCAAGGATGGATAAACGATTTCGAATTTGTCAGGACCAAGCTCGTTAATCGAAAGGAAAGCTTCATTCTCCCAAGCGAGCAGCACATCGCCGATTCCACGTTCCACGAAGGTTGTCGTTGATCCTCGCGCTCCGGAATCCAGAACAGGAACATGCTTGAACAGTTCAGCTACAAATTCTTGCGCTTTCGCTTCGTCATTGCCGTTTTGTTTCAATGCGTAGCCCCAAGCCGCCAGATAGTTCCAGCGTGCACCGCCTGAGGTTTTCGGGTTAGGCGTAATCACTTCAACTTTTTCCTTGGTAAGATCATTCCAGTCTTTAATGCCTTTCGGATTTCCTTTGCGAACAAGGAATACGATTGTAGAAGTATATGGGGAGCTATTATGTTCGAATTTAGATTGCCAATCCGCTTGGATCAAGCCGGGTTCTACGATCGCATCGATATCATAGCCGAGCGCAAGCGTTACAACGTCGGCTTTCAGACCGTCAATTACGGCACGCCCTTGTTTGCCTGAACCGCCATGTGATTGCTTAATCGTTACTTCTTGGCCAGTCTCAGCTTTCCAATGCTTGGAGAATGCTTCGTTGAACGCTACATAAAGCTCACGAGTAGGATCGTACGAAACGTTCAACAGCTCAACAGGAGGCTTAGGCTCTTCTTTTGCTGGCTCTTCTGATGCTGTCGCATTCGTCGTTGAAGACTCGTTAGCAGGTTTATTCGTCGCTTTGTTTCCTGCGTTGTTGCCGCCTTGGCCGCAAGCTGCCAAAACCAGTACTAATGCTAATAGAATAATTGCTGACCGAACGTGAGTAATCTTTTTCATCTTGACACACACCCCTTTTTTAATTTAACAGGCTCGCAGAAACACGAATAAATACGATCATGAACGGTCATGAACGGTCATGAACGGTCATGAACAGTGTTTCACTGTAATAGGTGTTTACTCCGGTTGGTCCGGTCGAAAACCATTATTCCTACCCGTTTAGTTGGTTATGGAAGAATCTTACCAGCGACCACCTAACACTGTCAATACTTAATTTCAAAAAAATGATAAGTTTGATCAGAAAGCTTTATATGGGAAGCATATCCGCTGTACTTTCGCAATTCATCTCTATTCTGATAGATTTGACCTACACATTCGCCCCCCTTTTGTCCGCAACGGTATAAAGGAGGCGTCATAGCTTACTCACGTGCTGTAAGAACCCACATGCGCTTACAGCCACTCGCCCGCACGACACACTCACCTTATTGGCGCTGTAAGCACGCCGATGCGCTTACATCCATTTCCCCGCACTCCCCTGCTTCCCGGACAACACGCAGCTTTACGTCAGACAATCCATTACCAACAACCATTTATGCAAAAAAAATAGCTTTGGCAGCATAATCCCCACAGGATCAGCCAGCCAAAGCTATTTCAAATTATTCCGTCCGTACTTATTATCGACCGCACTTATTTCCATCCGTACTTATTATCGACCTCACTTATTTCCTTCCGCGCTTATTCTCGCCTTTTACCATTACCACTTCTACATAAGGACGAATCCGGTCCATTATCCGCTGACCTTTATGCAGCTCATCGCCATCCTTGCTCGTGAAGCTGAAATGCTGCTCCAACGCATCGAGCTCGTAATTAGACGTATAGAAGGTCGGCTTGCGCTGCATCCGGTAATTCAGTATGGCACCAAGCACATGGTCGCGAACCCAAGGGTTTAAATTCTCTGCGCCCATATCGTCGAAAATGAGCAAATCGGTTTCTTTCATCATTTCGACCGTTTCCTTCAGCTTGCCGGGCTCATGCATCAGTGATTTCAAATCCTCTACGAAATCCGGCATATAGACGATTACGCCTGAATAACCGGTTTTGGCAAGCTCATGCAGCAAGTAGCACATCAGATAGGTTTTACCGGTTCCAAAACGTCCTGCCAAATACAGGCCTTCTTCTTGCAAGCCATTCTCCTTCGTCCGATCGATGTAGCGGAGAATTTGACCGACAGCCTTCGTCCGTTCCCTATCGCTCTCCAAAATTTCATCTAAGGAATAGCCGCGCTGCAATGCTTTCTCATCGATATAAAAGCTCCGTACACGGCTTCGAATCTGGTCCTCCGTTTGGCGGGCATTAAATTTCTTGCACGCCACCTTGCGGTCATACAGCTGTGTCAGGCCGTTCAGCGATTCTGAGCTTAACAAGGTGTAATGTCCTTCAAAGTCATTCGGACAATTATCTAGCCCCGGGCAATTCGTACAATTCCGGTACTCTGTGACGTATTGGTATACGCGGTTCAGATTCAGACGAATCGTCTGATCGTCCAAATCCGGATATTTCAGTCTTAGCTTCTCTACAAGCGGTTCTGCAAGCAGTTCGGTCAGCTTAAGCTCCGCTTGCTCTGTGATGGCTTTGCCTGACGGCCAAGCCTTCAGCAAATCGCCCATCGATTCCATCATCTGCTCACACCGCCTTTATCCTTTGCCTTCTAATTTGCGCGCCAGCTTGCGAAGCTCCTCAAGCTCGTCTGCCGACACCTCTGTGGAAGTTGTGTCCTCTTGTACAATCGGAATGGACGGCTTGCGAGAAGTTCCTCGGCTGCCGCTTCCCCCCCGTGCACCGCCCTTGGCATTGTTGTAACCACCGGCGTAGCTGAGCGCCGCTTCTTTGCGTCGCTCCTTATCCTGCTCGACTTGCGCTTGCTCCCGAACATACACAACCGCTTTCTCAAACGTATCGATTTGTTTCACAAGCATATTGGAAGCTACTGCATCCAAAAACGTTTTTGTTACACGCTGCGCGTCATTTGCTCCGATAACATAATGGATAAGTACATTGATCACGGGCCCAGCCAATTTATAATTCAGATCCATTCGCTCGAATACACGCTCGATCCAATCCGGTACAGCACCAGGGAAAAAACGCTGCAGAAACCGGGTATGCGGCTCGTTTCTCATGAGCATATTGTACTGCTGGACATCGCATCGGCCGCTGAGCTGATTCGGAACCTGCAAATAATGCTGTTCCTGAACCTCGAACTCCTCTGTCAATTCATCAGGATCTGCCTGCTCTTCCCCTGATACGACCGGCGTACGTGAAAGCGCTCGCTGCCGCTCCCCTTCCCGCTTCTTGTCCTGCCTATAGAATTGATTAGCTCGCAGCTGCAGCTCATCAACGTTAAGCGTACCGCTCTCGCTAAAAATTCCGTCTTCATCAAGCAAACGGCATATATCTACAACGCCTAGACTATATTTGTAGGCCACATAGTTGACCTGAGCAAGCTGTTCTTCGTCGCTACGCAAGCGCTCCACAAAGCGGCGATTGGCGGAGTTGCGCGGAAACCGCAATATAATCTCTCCATACGGAATGCCTGCTGTAGCCTGAGCAGCTCTAGCGGAAGCCTGTCTAGATGGCGCAACCTCCGTGAGCGCTTGCTCAAGCTCGTCATCCACCGACTGCATATTCAGCTTGAACAGCTCGTAAAATGGCACCGAGATATTTTCTTTCGCCAATTGCGCGCCTGCCAGCTCATCCGGTTCGTTAGCCCCAAATGATTCGCGCAGCGAGATCACCGCATATTTGCCAACCTTATCGCGCAGCAGCATCGTCAAATGCATATTGCGGAAAAATTCCGCTGGCGACAATGGCTGCGACAGCTCGTATTCGTATATAACATCCGCATTATCGGGTACGCCTAGTCGCGAGGTTTGCAGCAAGCCAACTGCCTCCAGCTTGGATGCCTGCTCAATCAAGTGCTTGCGCCCTCGCTCATTCATTTCAAGTCCGAGTCCAAGAAACAGCTTGCGCTGCGGCTCGATAGCTGAGTAACCGGAGGTTCCCTCCGAGATTCCGTGGTAAAGCTGCTGATAAAATGCGACAGCAAAAGCGCCAACCATCGGTTGATAGATTAGCGAAAGCATTTTGTAGTCCAGACTGCTTAAAGAAAAGTCACGGAATATGTAGTATCTATGATGCTCCGTGTATTGCAATATATTATTGATGCGCACTGCACCAGCTCCATCCCTTGCTTTCATTCTATCATTTTAACATAAAAACCGTTGTTCAGGACGTGTCGAAAAATAGAAAAATCCCCCGAATGAGGGATTTTTCGATTAGAACATTTTATAGCCGCCCTTGCGGAGCGCCTGTATGGCCCAACCGCTTACATAAGCGCCGACCAAAGCTCCGATGACCGGAATGTAGTCAATTATCGTGTAGTGGGCAAAGTTTTGAATCGTCGTCTCCGCCGAAGCATCCCATGGAGCCCATATGCCAAGTACAATCAAAGCTATAATAAATAAATATATCGGGAACCATGTTGTTTTTAAAAGCATATTCAGAATAAAGCCGATACCGAACATCATAACTAAAAACAGCACCGTTGCGATAATTAACTGAAGCATCGAAACTTCCCCTTTCAGACTCTCGTTATTAGTTTAATTAATGGCCCGAAGGAAGTCAATTACGAAAGGACAAATGTCACAAGACCGCCATTTGCTCCGCTTGCCCAGAGTACGATACAATGATGGCAGCATCATTATGGAGCTTGAAGGGAGCATTTATTCAATGAGTGAAGCAGCACAAACATTAGAAGGCTGGTACGCGCTGCATGATTTCCGCAGCATCGACTGGACCGCATGGCGCTTAGCCGATGAGAGCGAGCGCAGCCGTGCGCTGGACGAGCTGCAAAGCTTTTTGCAGCAATGGTCAACAGTTGAAGAAAATAAGGAAGGCAGCACTGCTGTCTATTCCATCGTCGGTCAGAAGGCTGACTTTATGTTCATGCATCTGCGTGAAACACTTGAGGACTTGAATGCCATCGAGACCGCATTCAACAAAACGTCCTTCGCGAGCTTCACCTACCCGGTGCACTCTTATGTGAGCATCGTCGAGCTTAGCAACTATATGGCGGCACCTGGATCCGATCCGATGCAAAATCCGGATATTATCGCAAGGCTGAAGCCTACGCTTCCGAAAGCAAGCCACATTTGCTTCTATCCGATGAACAAACGCCGCGACGGGCAAGACAACTGGTACATGCTGAGCATGGACGAACGCAAAACGATGATGCGCAGCCACGGCATGATCGGCCGCTCCTACGCGGGCAAAGTGAAACAAATCATTACCGGCTCTGTCGGCTTCGACAACTGGGAATGGGGCGTGACACTATTTGCGGACGACGCCTTGCAGTTCAAAAAGCTCATCTATGAAATGCGCTTTGACGAAGTGAGCGCGCGTTTCGCTGATTTCGGCGATTTCTATATAGGCAACTTTCTGAACGGTGAGAAATTCGCAGAACTTCTGGCGATATAGCCGATTATTTAGGGGTTGTCTCTAAAGGGTAATCCCTTTTCGGCCATTCACATAAGAATGGACTGCTGAACCTTCATCCCACTATAAAGTGGAGGTGGAGGTTCTTTTTCAACTTTATAATATGTAGCAATTTAGTCGATGCAATTTTCAATAAAATCATATGTGCCAGAATGGTTCCATTCCGCGTCCTTGCAAATCGCCACGAAAAAAGGCCTTCGCAAGAAACGGCATCAATGCCGCTTCCATAGCGAAAGCCTTCCTATATAAAACTATTCCTCGTCTTCATCCTCATCGTCTTGCAGGCCAAGGCGCTTTGATTCCAAGTATTCCTGGGTAGCACGGTCGCGTTCGCGGCCTTTGTCCTTCAAGCGCTCAATAGCCGGCTGAATCAGCAGGTCCACTTCTTTTTGCACCGTATAGGCCAAATCGTAGCGCGTCTGCGACTCTAGGAAGGAACCAACCTCCATCAAAGCATTGTAACGATCAAGCTCATCCCGTGTCAGCAAGCCGCGCACCTGTACGCTGCAATGTCTCATTATAGGAATTTGCCTTTGCGAAGAACGAGCGAGATCCCGCCGATAATGAACAGGTAGCGCAGGTCGATTGCTTTTTTCAGCCAAGCTGCTACGCGCCCTTTATACTTTTTGCCGAACGCGATGCCGATTGCCTCTCCTTTGCCAAGTGATGCAACTGTTCCTTTGTTGCTGAACGTGAAGCCCTTTGGCGGTTGGTTGCGGATCGAAGCAACCAGATTATGCGCGCATACAACGCCCTGCTGCATGGCAATTTGAGCAGTTGGCGGATACGGACGGCCTTCCGGATTAAACATAAGTGAATTGTCGCCTACGATATAGATATTCTCATTGCCTGGCGAACGAAGGAACTCATCCACCTTCACGCGGCCGCGCATCGTCTCGAAGCCAGCTTCTTCAATGAGGCGGTTGCCGCGGATTCCGCCGGTCCAGATGACTGTTGCAGACTTGATTTCTTCACCTTCTCCAACTACAACACCCTCAGGCGAACACTCTTTGATCGCCGTTCCAATGCGGAACGTGACACCTTTCTTCGTCAATACGTCCATGCCGTATTCAACAAGCTCAGGATCAAAGCCTGGAAGTGCCGTTGGCGCAGCCTCGATATTGTAAATTTTCACTAGCGCAGGATCTACGTCGAATTGCTTGCAAAGCTCTGGGATACGGTCGGAAAGCTCGCCAACAAATTCAATTCCAGTAAAGCCTGCGCCGCCTACAACGAAAGTCAAATAATCCGTACGGTGCGGTTCGCGCTTGAAACGAGCAAATTGATACTCGATATGTTCGCGAATTAAACGAACGGAGTTGATGCTGCGGATATTCATGGCATGCTCGCCAAGGCCCGGAATGCCGAATGTTTCAGGCTCGCCGCCAAGTCCGATTACCAAATAGTCGTAAGAGAGCGTCCCGTCTTCGAGAATAACTTTTTTATCCTGCGGACGAATTTGCACGACCGTCGATTTCACGAAATCGATTTTGAATTCATCGATCAATTTCGAAATGCTCACACGTGCGTTTTCTGGATTGTCCGTCCCAGCGGCAGGCATATGAAGATGTGTTGTAATATAATGATAGTCATGTTTATTAACTAGCGTAACGTCAGCTTCATTGTAGTTTAATTCTTTTTGCAAGCGAAGTGCTGTTAGTATGCCTCCGTACCCTGCGCCAAGAATGACGATTTTAGGTATGTTGCTCATCGTATGATCCCATCCATTCCTCTTATCTTTGTCATTTTACATTGTGAAAAATTACACATGCTAAACCGAATATCTATAATTATAAGTTCAGTGTGTTCTAATTGAAGCCGTTTTATCAATGTATCATTCACTCGGAAACAAGAGGTTTCTCCACTCTTTGCAAACAGTCCCGAGCATAACATACATCAGAAATTTTACATAGTTTTAAGTAAAAGTTCAAGGGCAAAATATACGAAATTGTTTAGAACTCTATACAAATTAAATATTTCCTTCTTCTTCTATGAAGGATTATAATTGAAAACGTAATGCTTATAACATGGAGGTGGCTACATTGACTAACCCTGATACAACAGCAAGCCCAGTCGATATTTTAATTATAGGAGGAGGGCCTGCAGGCTTGTTCGCTGCTTTCTATGGCGGGATGCGCCAAGCATCCGTTAAGCTTATTGAAAGCATGCCTCAACTAGGCGGTCAGCTTGCAGCGCTATATCCTGAAAAATATATTTACGACGTTGCTGGATTTCCAAAAGTAACGGCACAAGAGCTGGTTGACCGATTGGTGGAGCAGCTTTCGCATTTCGAGCAAGAAATATGCTTGGAGGAAAAGGTAAATAACGTCATTAAGCATGACGAACGCCTCTTTGAGATTATAACTGACAAAGGTTCACATTATGCCAAAGCCGTTATTATTACAGCTGGGGTAGGCGCGTTCGAGCCTAGAAGGCTTGAGCTGCCGGAGGCTTCCAAATTCGAAAAGAATAATCTTCATTATTTTGTAGGTGACTTGCAGCGGTTTAGAGGGCAGAAGGTACTGATAAGCGGCGGCGGCGACTCAGCCGTAGATTGGTCACTCATGCTCGAGCCGATAGCGGAAAGCGTGACGCTAATACACCGAAGAGATAAATTCCGAGCGCATGAGCATAGTGTCGAACAGTTGAAGCAATCCAGCGTGAATGTCCTCACGCCAAAGGAAATTACAGCGCTGCACGGCGAGGACCGTATAACGAAACTGACACTGACCGATGTCAAAACGATGGAAACAACCGAGCTGGATGTTGATGCCGTCATCGTCAATTTCGGTTTCATCTCTTCGCTTGGTCCTATAGCGGATTGGGGCATTCACATTCAGGGAGGTTCGATTGTTGTGGATACCCGGATGGAGACGAACATACCGGGCATATTCGCGGCTGGTGATATTACGACTTATCCTGGCAAGCTTAAGCTGATTGCAGTAGGATTCGGCGAGGCTCCGACTGCGATTAACAACGCGAAGGTTTATGTTGACCCAAGCGCTAAGCTGTCGCCTGGTCATAGCAGCAATATGAAAAGATAACCATATGACCTATTGCACGTTTAGTTAAAATTCAAACATAAGGGTATCCTAACCTTGGCGTTTAATCAAACGTTCACCTATCGCATACATATGCGAGGCGTGCCAAGGAGGATACCCTTATGTTTTGTCCGGTTTGCAACGGAATTCAATCTCTGCATGAACGCTGCTCCTCTTGCGATAGCGCAATTGTTGATTGCGGCCGTTCATCCGATCTGACAGGCCCATATGCTCCCTATGGTCAAATCGATGTCGATCCGCTCCGAAATGAGGCGGCTGAGCAAGCTGCTCGCGCCTGCATGCATATGCTATATTGCCCGACTTGCAACCAAGCAACCGAAGTATCGGTTATGGAATGGTAATCATGTTGCGACTGCAGCTCGTTCCCGCATTAAGCAGTAATTCTGACCGTAGCCTCATTAAGCAGTAATTCTGACCGTTTCCGGATTAAGTCGTCTTCGTTTCATTTCAATAGCCAGCATTCGTATAAAATCGGGCTCCAATTTAAATTGGATAGCTGCATAATAGGTGTCTACCAGCATTTCATCGGACAGTAGCTCCATCACTACACACCCTTTCTTCCATCCTTTGGTTATTACTTGTTCATAGTAGCATGGCACTAATAGAAGGACAACAGCCCTAGTTATACACAAGATGTTGTGGATACGGTGTGCATAGCGTGTGCATATACGTATATCTATGAGTAAAATCAATGTGAATAATGTGGATACAGTTATCCACAGGTCGTTTTGCTAAGCTATGCTATAAAAAACTTTAATCGAAATCTATGAATCTATTAATGGAATATATTAACGGCATTACATATTTCCTTCAATTTGCTAGCTTCCAGACGGCAAAAAAGCCCCTAAGGGCTTTCTGCTCCTCTGCCAGCGCTCACCTCGTAGGCTGCTGACGCTACCCATGCGGAGGCAGTGAAATCTCTGCCGCGCACGATTACTTTATCCTTATATACGTCTACATAAAGGCCTTGGCTGCCTTCCTTGTACTCATCCTCATTCGTCCATAGATAGGCAACCGACGAGCAATTGAATAATACGGCCGTCTCCCCCTTGCCGTCGAAAGCCGTTAAGCCCGCTTCCAGCTCCCAGTGCGTGTGCCCGCTAAACATAATCGCCTCTGGGTACTTCTCCAGCACTTCCTTCAGCTCCTTATCCTGCGTTACGCCAAACCAGCCTTGAGATTCCAAAGACCCCGCTACCGTATCCTTCAGAGGCTGGTGGAGGAAAACGAACTTCGGTTTTGCAGCATCTGCTCTCTCGCTAAGCTTATGATCGAGCCAAGAAAGCTGGTCCGCGCTCAAATAAGCAAAATCCTTCAACCCTTGCTCCGAGCCCAAAAAAATAAAATGATAGTTTTGAAGCCAAACGTCATGATAGGGTCCCTTCATCCCCGTAAATTTTTCATAGAGGCTCAATTGACTCGCCCATTCGCTAAGAAAAATATCATGATTGCCGTACGTAAGCCAAATCGGCGGCAATTCAGCTTTATAGATGTCCCATATCCGGACAAATTCCTCGTACTCGGCACGAAGCCCTCGATCGGTCACATCTCCTACATGCATGATACCAATGCTGCTATCAGCATTTGCGGCAATATCCTGAAGCGCATGCATCCAATGTTCATTATGAAGATGCTCGGGGTCTGTCGTCACATGCGTATCCGTTATAACCTGAAAGCTTATAATGGGCGTCCGCTCGTCTTCTCCTGCCGGAAACACGCGTGAATCGCCAGCCAATGGTTTCAGCATCGGAACGACCTCCTTTTTCTATTCATGTTCAGTGGGCTTTAACACTCATATTCAATCCTACTACCCCCACAACGATTAACCCGATCCAAAGCAATGAAGCAACCGGAAGCTTCTCATGAAACATGATAAAGCTGGCCAAGGTGATCAAAATAATGCCAATGCCGGACCATATTGCATACGCTACGCTAACGTTCATATAGGCTAATGCGAAATTGAGCATCGTAAAGCTCGCCCCGTAGAATACGAACATAAGCACGGATGGCCAAAAACGGGAGAAGCCCGCCGAATATTTCATCGAAACGGTTCCCGTCAGTTCCAAAACAATCGCAAGCAGCAGAAACGTCCAGCCCCACCCCGTATCAGCCTTCATCGGATCGCCTCCCGATACGGAGCTGCGAGTATCCGCTTATCCATTCATTCGCATCGGGCAGCAACTGCGCGGCAGTTGCTGCATTCGCAGCTGCATGAATGCCGATGGAAACAGCTGCGCCTGCTGCCAGGCCCATTCGCATATCGCCATTCGTATCGCCAAAGATGGCCGTATCCGAGCATGAAAGAGACAGCTTCCCGCAGGCTTGCTGCATCATGTCGGGAAACGGCTTTCCTAGCTCAACAAGATCGCTTCCAACCACGGCGTCGAAATAGCTTCGTATCCCCATCCATGCCAAATGCCGCTCTGCAGACTCTGTATCATCAGCCGTAACTACGCCGAGCTTTAAGCCGTGCTCCTTGCAGCTTGCCAGAAAGGCAAGCAGCCCCGGAAGGGGCTGGGCCGGCCGCAGCCGTTCCAGCTCCCTATCCGCATGCTGCTTGCATTGCTGCACAAGCTCCATCGACTCCGCCCATGACAGGCCTGCCTGGTAGCTTTGCCAGGACAGCACCGCGTACAAATCTTGCATTGAACCCATCGCAAGGGGACCATTCCGGTCGTAATCGGTAATTTTTCCGTCTTTCCCATGTATCGTTCCCCACAATCTCGGAACGATATCGGATGAAAAGGTAAGGCCTCGCTTCCTTAGCTGCTGCGCGAATGCCTCAAATACGGATTCGCTCCAACAGCCCCACATGGCGATAAAGTCGAGCAGCGTTCCATCCTTATCGAACAAGATGCCTGTCACCTTGTATGCTCGATTGTGTATGATTAAGTCAGGCATAATGTCGATCACCCCTATTTCAATCTATCCAGTTCCTTCTGTGCTGTTGCCTTCGCTTCCTTTAACGCTTGTTCAGCTGAGACGTTGCCGATCTGAACTTTGTCTGCCGCGATGGTAAGCGCATCGTTTATTTTGCCCCCTGTAGGGTCTTGGAAAGGAGCCGATGCATGAGCTGCCTGCATAAGCGGCACTTTGATTTGCGGGTTTTGCACGCTGAATGCTTTGTACGCCTCATCCTCCAAAGCCGATGAGCGTACAGCGATATAGCCTGTGCTAATCGACCATGAAGCCGTATTCTGTGGCTGCGAGAAGAACGTCAACCATTTGTAGGCTGCAGCCTTTTGCTCATCGCTCACGCCAGATGGAATGCCTGCCATGATAGCTGATGCCGCAGGCTTGCCTTCTCCAGCGCCTTCCCAGCCTGGCTGCTCCATCGCACCTACAATATTGAAATCCAGATCGCCTTGGTCTCCGCTTGAGCCCGTGTAGCCTGCCGCATGGCCCTTCATGACATCATCGATTGTCTTATACCAATATTCCCAGCCTTGACCGCCGGAGTGAATCGTCATAATTTGGTCCTCGTGAATCCATTTGCGGAACAGCTCCCATGTCTCGATCCATTCAGGCGAGTCGATCATGACTGTTTTGCCGTCCTCGCTAAGCACCGATCCGCCCTTGCTGAAAACAGCATCCATCATATTGTCCTTGCCCCACATCGGTTCCCATCCGAAAAAGCTCGTTTTCCCATCAGTCTTTGTCGTCATCTTCGCCGTTGATTCCGCTAGTGCCTCCCAGGTTTTGAAGTTGTCAGGCGTTAACCCGTTTTTCTCTAGCGCATCCTTCCGGTAATACATGACCTGGGTCGTGCCGTACATCGGGAGGAAAAACTGCTTGCCATCCAATTGTCCTTGACCCAGGAAGGTTTGCACGAAGTCCTCCTTATTAAAGGCTGAATCCGCAGCAATCATGTCACTCATGTCCGTGAAGAGTCCCTTTTGCGCCCAAGTCATATTCGAGGAAAGCACGGCTGCTGGCGCTTGCTTCGCCGCAATGGCCGCTTGAAGCTTCTGTTCCGTTTCCGAATAGTCCGCTTGCGCGATCCCTTTCACGACTACTTCCTGCTGAGAGCTGTTGAACAGCTCAATTTTCTCCTTCATCGTATCTCCCAGCTTGCCGCCTAGGCCGTACCAGAATTCAATCGTAACGGGCTCTTTAGGCGCTGCCTCGTTCGTTGCTGCATTTGTTGGCGCATTCGTGCCGCTCGCTGCGCCGTTCGTGCTGCTTTCGGCTTGTCCGCAGGCGGAAAGCACCGTAAAGCTTACTGCCATCATCAAAGCTAATCCTTTTTTCTTGTTCAACATCGTATTGTTTCCTCCACTCTATTTGTATGAATCGGTCAACGTATTAAGCGTTTCAATTTCCAATCAGCCCTTGCTAGCGCCGGCAGACATATTAAAGCTTTTCAGAATCGTTTTTTGCGCAAAAAGAAACAGGACAAGCAGCGGCGCTATCGTAAACGAGCTTGCTGCCATAATGAGCGGCCATTTTAAACCGTAAGCCCCTCCTTCCACGAAGAAGCTTCTCAAGCCGGCTGAAACAAGCTGCAAATCCGGATTTTTAGTAATCAGCATCGGCCAGAAATAGTTATTATAATGATCAATGAAGGTGATAAGAGCGAGAACGACAAAGGATGACCGCGCCACTGGAACTAAGATGGAGACCAAGATTCGCATATGCGACGCGCCGTCGATCTGTCCTGCTTCTACCAGCTCATGCGATACCTGGAGAAAAGCTTGTCTGATCAAAAAAATCGAGAATACGCTGACGCAATTCGATAGAATAAGCCCCGCATAAGAGTCTAGCAGGTTCAGCTTCGCTAGAATCATATAGCTTGGCAAGTACACCGCGGTGCTAGGTATCATATAGCCAAGCATAATGACGGCGGTAAAAGCTTTCTTCAATCGAAAGCGCATATGCGTAAGGGCGTATGCCATCATCGCGGAGTTCATCGCCTGTAACACGACTATAACGGCAGCTACGACGATGCTGTTCGTTAAATACCGCCAAAATGGCGCCTCCAGCCAAGCTTCCAAGTAATTGCCCCATTGGGGCGAGTTAGGCCAGAAGGTCGGGGGAAATTGCCAAATCTCATCGTTTGTTTTGAGCGCGCTGGTCGCCATCCAATAGAATGGAAAAGCCATAGCGGCGCTGAATAGCAGAAGAATGAGATGATGGAGCATCCTTCGAACACGGTGAACGGCTGGCAAGGTTAAGCTCTCCTTTCTGTCATTCCTTGTGATTACGAGCTGTAGTGAACGGTTTTGCGACTTACCGCAAACGAAATGACCGAAAGAAGCATGCAAGCGAGCACCAGCACGACGGCTACCGACGAGGCCTCGCCGATATCGAAGGACTCGAACGCCGATTGATAATACATGTACAGCAGCGTTCTCGTTGAACCAGCAGGGCCTCCTTGGGTCAGCACGTTAATTTGGTCATAGGCTTGAAGCGCCGAGATCGTTTGGACGATAAATAGAAACAAAGTAGTCGGCGAAATGAGCGGCAGCGTGATGTGCCTCAGCTTGCTCCAGCTCCCCGCACCGTCAAGCTCGCCCGCTTGCAGCAGCTCGCGCGGCACGTTCTGCAGTGCTACGATGTAGAACACCATCGTCCAGCCGATCAGCTTCCAGATCGTCACGATCAGCACACCCGCCAGCGCCCAGCTTGTATCCTGAAGCCAGCCAACCCCCTCCAAGCCGAACCAGCGCAGCACCGTATTGGCCAGTCCCACCTTTGGTTCGAATATCCAAGACCATACGATCGATACAGCAACCGTTGGAGTCACCCACGGGGAGAACATCAGCGTGCGGTACCATGCTGCCCCCTTCAGTGTTCGATTCAGCAGCAGCGCAAGCCCGAGGCCTCCAAGCATGACCGGCAATACGCTCCCTAGGCAGAAAAGCAGCGTGACGCCAAGCGACTGGTAAAAGGCGGGATTGTCGAACAAATACAAATAATTATCTAGGCCGACGAAGGTTTTAACCGGACTCATGAAATCCCAATCCGTAAAGCTCAAGTAAAATATCGTGCCAAGCGGGATAATCCAGAACACGATCAATGGAATCATTGCCGGCAGCGTGAATAAAAGAGCCTTCCATTCCTTAACCATAGCGGGTTTCAGCACCCTCCTTAATTACGTTCAATTTTTCCTTAATATTTGTTATAATAGTCGTATTAAATGGTTATTCACCTCTATCGTTCAAGAATTATTGTACGTTCAGTGTATGACGACTGCATTATCGGAACGTCAACTTCCGTTAAAGATCTTGTAAAGAAATTCGAAAATTTGAATGATGCGGGTGAAAAATATGAAGAGAGCATCCAGTCCCGATACAGGCGACACTCCGGCGACGCAAGAGCAAATTAGAGGGAAAATTATTGACGCTATTGCACAAACGATGGATTTATATGGAGCCAACTATTCCTTCGGTCAGCTGTACGGGGTTATGTTTTTTGAAGATAAGCCGATGACGCTCGAGGAAATGAAGCAGCATATGAATATGAGTAAAAGCAATATGAGCTACGCCGTCCGTTCCCTGATGGATTCGAAGATGATAATGAAGCTTGACGAAAAGCAGGAGCGCAAAGACCTGTATGTCGCAGAAACCGACTTCTTTCAAGCGTTTCAAAACTTCTTCGCCGCGAAGCTGCAGCGCGAGATCGACGTGATGCTCGGGGCGATCAACGAAGTGATCCCCCCTCTCTCCGAAATCATATTGGCCAAAGAAACCGAGGAGGAGGAGCGGCAGCTTTGTCTGAAAGATCTGCATAAGCTGCGGCATGGCATCGACTACTACAGCTGGCTTCAGCAGTTCGTAGACGGCTTGCGGAGCGGATCTTTTTTCCACAAACCGATTGAAGATGCAGATGATGTTGCAACTTCTTAACTTTACATTCATCCTGCTGAGAAAATATGCTTGTCCCGATAAGGTCATTCCGAATAGGCCTGCTCCATAAAACGCACAAAAGAACCTTCAGCACCATTTGATTAGTAGGCTGAAGATTCCTTTTACCCTTTATTGCAACTTAGCGAATAAGAGCTCTCATTTTTCGAAATGAATCTGAAAAGAAGCAGCCGCCCGTTATGGACGGCTTGCTCTTTTATTGGGGACAGCCCCTTCAGCTTATTGCGGCCGTGTATTGACTTCAAAAATCCATATCTTTCCTTGCTTATCAATTCCGTAATCAAAGCCGAGCTGGCCGATTCCCGGATATTTAGCCTCAAGCACAGCAGTCGAGAGTACAGTCAGCTCTCGCATTTTATTCTTTTTCTCCGAAACCTGCGCAGAGGATAGCGATTTGCTTATGCCCTCAGCTGCGGTTACCATGGTGCCGCCCCTGCACAAATTCGTAACGAACAAACCCCTTTTGGCAATGCGTCCGACGATTGCACGGTAGACCCAGCCATTATCTGTCTTCACGTATTTCACCCGGTAGTCAATTGGCTTGCCATCCACTGTTGCTAGATAAATGCCCTTTTGAATCAAATAGGAACGGCCCTTGCGTTGTTTGTTAAGTGCACCTATTAACGCTCCGAAGCTAGCAAACCGTTTCGTCTGCGAATAATAAGTATACGCGTAGCCCCCACTGTCCCTCGTTACTTTAATCACACCATGCCCGCCAGCCCCAACAACTGGTTTTACGACGACCATTTGATGAGAATCCAGCATGGATCTAAGGTTGTTCGGCGTAAATCTCCGTGTAGGAGGAATATGCGGCGCGATGCTCGAGTGTGAAAGCAAGATTGCCGTTTTCGCCCATTTGCTGGCCAACTGCCTGCCCTGATGTTCACCCATCCCAATCTAACCCCTTTCCTATCTTCATATCCATAGCATATGACGGAGTACTATCTATCTCTTGGATGAATGACATAGGTTAGTAGCCTTTATTTGGAAGACTAGCAGCATCTGCTAGGTTTAAGGCTAAGGGCAGCCCTGCATTACTGCCCTTTAGAATCAATAAATAAAAAGCCGGCAAGCTCTCACGATGGTGAGCTTGCCGACTTATACGATCGTTATTAATCCGATTGTTTCTCAAGCGCAGCTTTCAATTTATCAGCCAAGCTGTTCGATAAAGACGTATTATCGCTGTATTGCTCAATCAGCTTCTGGTTCTGCTTCCGATTAACTTTGCCATTCTGCTTGTCGCCAAGCATCTCAATGACATTGCACGGCTTGCATTGCGCAAATTTCCCTGCTTTGCCGTCCTTGATCTCCATTTTTTTATGGCAGTTCGGGCAGCGCTTGTTCGATAGCATCGGCTCCGCGGCACGGCGGTACCCGCATTCGCGATCCGAGCATACGAGTGATTTGCCCCGCTTGCCGTTTATCTCAAGCAGCGGCTTCTCGCATTCTGGACATCGCGAATGCGTCAGATTATGCGGCTTGTATTCCTTCGTCTCCGCAATGACCTCCGACACCCATTTGGCTGCTTGCTGACGTACGTTTTTCATAAAAGCTGCAGGATCTCCCTTGCCCTTGGCGATCCGCTCCAAATCCTGCTCCCACTTGGCCGTCAGATCCGGGCTTCTAAGCTCCTTTACCACCAGCTCTATCAATTGCTTTCCTTTGCCAGTAGGCATCAGCTTATTTTGCGTCCGTGTAATGGTATCCGTTCCTAGCAGCTTCTCGATAATATCGGCTCTTGTCGCTGGTGTTCCAAGACTGTGCTTCTCCATCCGGGTGAGCAGCGTAGCTTCCGTGTACCGAGGCGGCGGCAGCGTACGCAGCTCCCGTATTTTCTCTTGCTTAACCGTTAGTGTCTGCGCATTCGAGAGCGGCGGCAGAAGCTGGGAAGGCTGGCGGTCGGCTTTGCTTTCTCCAGCATCGCCCGCTCCGTCATCGTCATCGTCATCATCCTGGCTGGAAGCATTCACACTCGTTTGATAAATTTCTTTCCAGCCTTTTTCCTTCTCGATCTTGCCTTTGGCATAGAACTGATCCTTGTCCACAGTTAACACGACGCTAGTCTCATCATAACGGTAAGGCCCATAGAATAGAGCAATGAAGCGTCTGACGATCAGATCATACAGTCTCCGTTCGTCATTGCTCAGTGCGGCTATGTTAACGAATTGTTCCGTAGGAATAATGGCATGGTGATCGGTAACCTTCGAATCATCGACAATTCGCTTCGTAACCGGCAGCTGCATTCTCACCAGCCTGCGCGCAAGCTGCGCGTAAGGTCCCACGGCAATGCTCTCAAGCCTCCCTTTTAAGGTCGGGACCATGTCGCTGGACAAATACCGGGAGTCCGTACGCGGGTACGTTACGAGCTTATGCTGCTCATACAGCTTCTGAAGCACGTTCGAAGTCTGTTTGGCCGAGAAGCCCAGCTTCTTATTCGCATCGCGCTGCAGTTCCGTCAAGTCATAGGCCTGAGGATGCGGCTCAGATTTCTCCACCGTACGGAGCCTGCTTACCTTCGCTTGCCCGCGCTTGATTCTTGCAGAAATGGCATCAGCTTCCTCACGGCTCCATATGCGCCCGTCATGGGCGTCCTGTTCCCGCCAGATAGCAGAGAAGTCGCCAAAATCAGCGAACACATTCCAATAGGGCTGAGATTGAAACGATTGAATTTCCTGTTCCCTCTCCATCAGCATAGCGAGCGTCGGCGTTTGTACGCGGCCCGCTGCAAGTTGGGCATTATATTTGGTCGTCAATGCACGCGTCACATTCAGTCCGATCAGCCAATCCGCTTCTGCCCGGCAAACCGCCGAAGCGTACAAATGGTTATAATCCTTGCCCGGCTTCAATTGATTAAAGCCGTCCTTGATCGCTTTATCCGTCTGCGAGGAAATCCACAGCCTCTTGAACGGCTTTCTCCAATGAACAAGCTCCATGATCCAGCGCGCAACAAGTTCGCCTTCGCGCCCTGCATCGGTTGCGATAATGAGCTCGCCGATGTCCTGCCGCTTGCATAGCTGGGCAACTGCTCTGTATTGCTGGGAAGTTTCCTTCATGATCTTCAAATTCATTTTATGGGGAAGAAGCGGCAAATCTTCCAAATTCCATGTTTTATATTTTGGATCGTAATCCTCCGGCTCAGCCAATGTCACAAGATGTCCGAGTGCCCAAGTCACCACGTATTTCGGACCTTCCATATAGCCCTTATGTTTCTGTCCACAGCCAAGCACACGCGCGATCTCCTTCGCTACACTCGGTTTTTCTGCCAATACAAGCGATTTCATTTCATTATTCGCTCCGTTTCCGTTTATATGCGCTATTCTCTATGACGAAACGATACCATAGGCTAGCAGCCTGCGCAACGATTGTGCAGTCGGCGCACGATTCTATGTGCAAGATAGCAGGCATAGGATGATCGCCTTCTGCTAATCTCGCATTTTTTGCTGTGCCAAGTCCCTGTATGCTATAGTAAATTCAGCTTAGAAGCTAATAGATAAAAAGCTAGGGAGCGTTGAGGGATGAAGCTGCGTTTTATTGCTATTATTTTTTGCGTATTGCTTGTATACAGCGGTATTTCCTTCTATATCGGCTGGAATGGATGGCTGTTCTTATCCACCGTGTTCGACTTGAAATCCGCAGGCTGGTACACGCTGGCCGCCGGTCTTATCGCTTATGCGTATATCATCGGCCGCGCTGCTTATGGCACGCCGCTGCGCCCGATCGCCGAAGCGTTTAAGGTCGTTGGATCCTATTGGTTCGCCATCCTGGAATATGCCGTCCTCATTCTACCGCCGGCAAATATTATTGCTCTTATTCTGAAAGCAACAGGAGCAGATCCAGCTGTTTATATCGTTGGTGTAGGCAGCGTCGTCTTCGGTCTGATGGCCATCCTACTGCTCCGTGGCAGCTGGAACGCATGGAGCCCTATCATTCGAACCTACCAGGTTCAGGTGCAAAAGCCTGCAGGAGAGCTGAAGAAGCTGCGAATTGCCATGGCGTCGGATCTTCATCTTGGCAATATCGTCGGCAATCGGCATTTGGAGAGGCTGGTTAGCCACATCGAACAGATCCAGCCTGACCTCATTCTGCTGCCCGGCGACATTCTCGACGATGATATTGAACCGTTTCTTCGTAAAAACATGTCGGCGGTGCTCGGCAAGCTGAAGGCGCCTTTAGGCGTATACGCGGTAACTGGCAATCATGAATATATTGGCCGCAAAGTGCCTGAATTCATCACTGCCATGGATGCGATTGGCATCCGAGTGCTCATGGATGAGTCAGCGCTCATCGCAGACAGCTTTTATCTCGTCGGCCGCAAGGACAAAGCCTCCGCAGGCTTCGGGGCTGATGGAAGAATGACAATCGGCGACCTCATCGCGCCGCTCGATCAATCAAAGCCGCTTATTATGCTTGACCATCAGCCGTCCGATATCGCGAAGGCTGCTGAGAATGGCATCGACATTTCCGTATCCGGCCACACGCACCGCGGCCAAATGATGCCTAACCATCTTATTACGAAGCGCTTGTTCGAGCTGGACTGGGGTTATCTGAAAAAGGGCAGTCTACACGCTATCGTATCCTCCGGCTTTGGTTCATGGGGCCCGCCGATAAGAATCGGAAGCCGCTCCGAAGTTGTTCATATTGAGGTAGAGTTTGTAACGGGCTAATTGGAAAATGACAGCATTAAAAAGCGGGAGCCGATGACTTAACCAGCCATCGGCTCCCGCTTTTTTAGTCGACATCGGCAATGCGCCATACCGCCCCTTGCTCTTTGCCGCGATGAAAAACATATAATGTGCTCGAAGGATCGCCGCCATCGCGGCTTTGTATCGTACGGACAGTCGCCTCGAACAAACCTTTCTGTTCGTTTATCGAAATTTCGCCATCAACCCTTATGCTCGTTACCGTGAATCCATTAAAGCTTCCAGCTCCCTGCCTCGCCTCTCTTGCCGAATCCGTATACAGATTCATAAGCTCATCCCTATTGCTCTCATGCATAAATCCAATCCGCAGATTAATGAGCTCGACTAGCAGGCGCTCATCATCCGTATATAAATGGCTGTCTAAATAGGCTGGTGCATAGCCCTCTCCTGTCGGCGAAGGAGACTCGTTAGGCAGGTCATGCAGCTCCCTGCCTTCTAAGAATGACAAATCCATGTTTCGCTCCGCCTCACCCTCAGCTGCCGAAGCATTGCCGCTAACCGAATACGCTTGCGCAAGAATCGATTGCAGCTTCGCTGATGATGATTTCTGCAGGTGATACAACGTTCCCGTATCTCCTTGCTTCATGTACGTACCGACTTCGTATTCGTCCGAGACCCATAGAAAATATTGGCGATTGCCGAGTGTGACTGCATATGGAGGGAAAGCGACGTCAACTATGCCCGGCTGTTTCTTTCCGAAACGAAATGCGTATTCGAATGCTCTTATCGTCTCACCGTCTTTCCAAACGACCTGGGAATTCGGCTCCGCTTCCTGAAAGGTTATCATTCGCTGAACGGTAACCTCATCCACGATGACCCGAAGCAAAAACATGGTTATGGCTGCAACCGCAATCAAGAGGCATGATACAAGGATAAGTCTTCGCCTCAAACAATCCCACTTCCCCCGATCAAGTCTCGCTGCAGAGCAGCGCTACCTGTTATTTCTGGTACGATACAGCAAATAAATAAAGAATGGCGCGCCAATGCCGGAAGTAAATACGCCGACCGGTATGTCAAGCGGCAAAAAAGCCGTCCGAGCAATTAAGTCGGCTAATGCAACGATGATACCGCCGAAAAGAGCCGATATGGGAATGAGCCTGCTGACCATCGGTCCGACCATACGCCGAGCCGCATGCGGTGCGATCAGCCCGACGAATCCGATAACGCCGCCGATTGAAACGGCAGAGCCTGCCAAACCGACGCTAATCAGAATGAGTATAAATCGGTGCCTCTGGACCCGGCTTCCAAGACCGATAGCCAGCTCATCGCCAAGGAGCTGCATATTCAACTGTCTCGTGTAGAAATACAAGATACCCAATAAGACGATGCTCCATGGCAAAAGGTTCCACACATAGCTCCAAGTCGAACCGTATACCGTCCCGGTGAGCCATATATAAGAGGAGCTTGCCGAATAAGCTGGGCTGAATACGAGCATGAAGGTCGTTATCGCCGATAGCAGCGATGCAATTCCGATGCCAACGAGCACGAGTCGGAACGGATTAACGCCGTTTTTCCACGCAATGAAATAAATAAGCAAGGCTGCTCCGAACGCCCCAAGTACAGCAGCAAACGGCAAAAAATGAATGCTCACCGCGCTTGGCATATAAGTAATAAAAGCTACGGCTCCGACGGATGCCCCGCCTGTAATTCCAACCACGTCAGGTGCAGCCAGCGGATTACGGATAACGCTCTGCAGGATCGCTCCTGCAACCGCAAGCGATGCGCCGACGAGAAAAGCCACGATGACCCTTGGCGCGCGCAGCGACTGCACGATTAGAACATGATCAGGGTTTCCTTTGCCCAACAAGGCGCCCCATACCTCAGCCGGCTTAATCAACTGCTCGCCAAACGCTAAACTC
The DNA here is from genome assembly GCF_014192395.1 of Paenibacillus endophyticus. GTDB lineage: Bacteria > Bacillota > Bacilli > Paenibacillales > Paenibacillaceae > Pristimantibacillus > Pristimantibacillus endophyticus. The sequence continues at coordinate 183,459 of NZ_JACHXW010000002.1, forward strand.
GCGATGAGCACGAGAATTGCAGCCGCTCCGAGCAGCAAGGCTGCTCGAACAGTTTTCAAGTGGAAACGCCGCGCCCTGCGTCCTGTGCCTGCAACGGAATGCTTCATCTTGTCATCAGCTCCTTTCGGGCGATGTAGATGAAGAACGGCGCCCCAATCGCCGCTGTCATAATGCCGACGGGGACCTCTTCCGGCAGTATGATGAAGCGAGCGATCACGTCTGCGGCTAGCAGCAGAACCGCTCCGAGCAAGGCACAATAAGGTAACAGCCAGCGATAATCCTGGCCGCAAATGTAACGCGCTATATGCGGTATTACGATGCCGATTAAGCCGATCGGACCGGCTACCGACACGGCACCGCCTGCCAGCACCACAACGATAATGCCCGCAGCCAGCTTAATAAGCCCCGTCCGCTGGCCAAGTCCTCTCGCTGCCTCCTCGCCCATTCCGATGATATTCAACTGCCTGGACAGCAGGACTGCGGCTAACCAACCGACTCCCATATAAGGAATAACAGCCTCCAACGTTTGGATGTCCCGCCCTGCGATCGAACCGGCCAGCCAAAACATAACATCCTGCAAGCCATTCTCGTTATGGACAAGCATTCCTTGCGTCATAGACACGAACAAAGCGGTCATCGCGGAGCCCGCCATAATGATTTTGAGCGGGGACAGCCCGTCTCTGCCTAGCGACCCTAGTGCATAGACGACTGCAGCTGCCACCGCTGCCCCGCCGAATGAAATCCATACGAGCACACTCATTTGCGTCACTTTGAAAACCGTAATCGCCGCTACAATTCCCACGCTCGCGCCTGCGTTAATGCCCATCACGCTAGGAGAGGCAAGCGGATTTCTCGTTATAGCTTGCATGATGGCCCCGGCCATCGCCAGGCTCGCTCCAATCGCTGCCGCCATGCATGCGCGGGGCAGCCTTGTCGTCATTACGACAACCTGCTCCATCGAGCTTTCGTCGTAATCGGTAATGACTGCCATCAGATCGCTCCATTTGATTGTCGTAAATCCGAATCGGACGCTGGCGATGAAGCAGCCTAACATAACAATGAAGCCTGCAACTAATCCTGCGATCTTGCCTATGGTGCTGTTTCTTCCATTATTCATTCCGTCGAACGCTCCCATTACGTTTAATGAATAAAGCACAGACGGCTCCCGCCATCCACGGATGGCGAAAGCCTCTAGCGTGAAACGATATATCAGCCGCAACCCCATATCCTAATAAGCCTTATAGTCGCACAAAAGAATGAGCGCTATGGCTCATTCTTTGTAGGCTCCCAGCTATTGGTTTGCTTGCTTAACGGTTAGTTCAGGTCAAAGTAGAAATACAAATCATCAAGCATTAGCTTCGCAGCCATTGCGCCGCCGGATAGGTTCCAACTTACCGCGTTAACCTTGTAATATTTTTTGTTCTTAACGGCGTCGAGATTTTTCCAAAGCGGACTATCCGTCCATTCTTTCTGGTATTTGAAGATCGCACCGTCGCCGTCCCAATCCGTTGTAAAGTCAAAGATATAATCGCCGTCCAGCAGGCTTACCTGCTCCTTCGACGTTACGTTAATAATTTCTTGCTTCGTTGCAAGCTGCGCTTTCGGCGTTGCGAAGCCCAGCTCTTGGAAGATCTTATAGGCAAAACCCGTATTATAAGCACGTGCGCTTCCATTTGGATTGATGCGGATGATGGAAATTTCAGCGCCTTTATCCTTTGCTGCCAGCTTGCTTTTGAAATCCGCTACTTTCACTTTCCAATCTGCCATAAACTTAGCAGCGATTTCTTCTTTGTTCAAGACAGAAGCAGCAACGTCCAGATTGTCTTGCCAATCAGTGAGATCCTTCGTTACGATCGTTGGCGCGATCGCTTTGAGCTGGTCGTATATTTTCTCATGGCGGTCTTTCGTAGCAATAATCAGATCAGGCTTCAAGCCAACGATCGCTTCGACGTTCGGCTGCGTCTCGTCGCCAAGCGTTTTTGTGCCAATTAGACCCGAACGGATATATTCATAGAAAGGCTGCTGCACATAGGACTCTACTGCGCCTACCGGTTTCACGCCAAGCAATACGGAGATGTCTACGCCGCCGTTGAATAAAATAACGACGCGCTTCGGAACGCTGTTCAACGTTGTAGTGCCAAGCGCATGCTTGAACGTCTTTTTCGTCTCAAGGGCTGCAGTTGAGGTTTTCGCATTCCAGTTGACCCATACGCCTAGTGACTCGCCTACGAACCGAAGGGGTACAAGCACACTGCCTTTTACGTTCGCAGGAGCCGCATCCAATGCTACGGAAGCGCCATTGATCTTCGCCGTTTTGCTGCCAAGCGTTAGTTCAACCTTCTGGCTGCCTTTCGTAATCGTCGCTTTTTTGGCTTTCTCATCATATTTCACAGCTCCGCCAAGTGTCTCCGCGATTGTGCGGTATGGAACTAGCGTACGCCCGTTAATCGTTTGCGGAGCAACAGCGAAAGATACTTTTTTGCCGTCAACCGTTACGTTGATTGCTGCCGCTGCTGCGGTTGCCGCCGTAACGGGTATGATTGTAATCACAAGTGCGAGTGTTAATAATAGACCCATGAACCGTTTTTTGACCGAAGACATTTAAATTCCACCTATTCTGTGTTTTATTGGTCCTGCTGCTCCAGCTTTAAATCGCGGAAGCTTTGGTAGAGCTTGTAATCAAGCTGAATAATCAGCTCTTTGTCCCATTTGCTTGCTTGAACGGCTTGAATAAGTTGGCGCAAATCCTCCTGCAGCCTCTGAGTCCTGGCAGAGTCGGCTGCTTGTACGTCTGGCTTCATCGCAACCCACAGTCCTGCCATTTGCTGGGCGAACGCCTTTGCCTCATCTGTTTGATCGGCTTCCACCGCTTGTTTAAGCGATTTGATCAAGCCTGACATATCCGAAATACCCGACTCCGTATCCGGGATGGCAACAGGATCGGCATCCGCGAACGGATCGCTGTTTCCAGCTGCTTCAGCCATTTGCTCCTTCGGATTGGCTTCCGTTTCGCTGCCGGCTGTTCCACAGCCAGCGAGTGTGACGATCAAGCATAATGCGTATGCAAGCAGCAAATAGCTGCGTTTCCCTGTCCCCGCCTTACTCCAAAGCATGATGTAAGAAATGGTTCCATTCCCTCCCGCCATGTGAATGATAATCATTTTCAATACTATTCTACAGATCAGGATTTCCAATTTGTATACACGATATTGTCCGATTCATATGGACAAAAACATCATTTTTTATGCGTTTGCATCAGAAACCGCTTTTTTTGTCTTTCCATTTTTGATAAGATGTTATTGATAATGGTTCTCAAATCCAAAAATCCACCATTCGTCGCTAAGGGGATGTACGCTATTGCATACTGATCATCCATTGCTGTCTTTTGCTCCGCTATCAATAAAACACCATACATACAAGCCTGGCTTTCGCTCCAAGCCGTTTATAACTAGGCGGAGCTCAATCTGCTGTATCCAAAATGGCAGCGGCTGCCTCTTCATAAATGAACAGCCTTACCCGCTTAAAGCAGGAGCAATCTTCTTGCTTGAGCCCGCGATGAAAATCCAGATCATGAATGATTCGGATAACTTGATTCGCATCCATCTCATCCACTACAGATTCGTTCGGCTAGCAGCCAATGATGAGCATAGCGTGACGGCAGTATCACATCCCTCACCGTTATATGACGAGGAGCAGCTCGTCCGCTATGCTTCGGCTGCTGCCACAGAAACATTGGTTATTCAGCTGCATCAGGCGTTCAAGGAACAAAGCATGCTGAGCCACATCAAAAGACAGCAGCTCTTCTGCGAGCTTCTGCTGCACATGCATGTCCCGCCAAAAACAAACAAGCTGACGGTTAACGAATCCGTGCAGCAAACGATAGCCTATATGGAAGAAAAGTTTGCGAAGGCGATTCAAATGAGCGACCTCCCGGTTATGGCGGGAATGACACCCAGCTCTTATTGCCGCGCTTTCAAAAAAATGACAGGGCTGACACCCGGCCATTATTTAACGAGACTGCGCATGATGCGCGCGAAGGAGCTTATGAGCGAGCCAGGCGCCGCGCTGCGCGACGTCGCGACGTCAATCGGCTACCAGGATGAGCTGTATTTCAGCCGTGTATTCAAAAAGACGGAAGGAATTTCCCCCTCCGTCTTTCTCAAGCGGCGCGACCGAAAAATCGCTGTCGTCAGCAGTTATTTTCTGCAGGATCATTTGCTCGCCCTCGGCATACTGCCAATTGCTGCACCCAGCTATCCGAAATATTTCACGACGCCTTCCGGTTTCCCGACCTATTTGCATGATCGGTTATCGGGAACGATTCCGCTAAACGCGGAGCGGACCATTATGACGAGCGACGTCATGCGGTTATCTCCAGATATGATTCTCAAAACGGAGTTTCAAAAAAATCCGAATGACCAACTATGGAACGCCAATAAAAATACGATTTTTATTGATCCTTCCACAACCTGGGAGCATTATCTGCGAAGCATCGCGGTACGCGTCCAGAAGGAACGGGAAGCAGAGCGCATCATACGGCAGATGACCTTGCTCGAGCAGGAAACAAGAAAAAAGCTCTCTTCCGCCACCAAACACGGCAAATGGGTTATTATTCGGCTGCTTCCGGACAATTGCCGATTATACGGAATTAAAGATCACACGTTCACAGAGCTGTTCTACCGGCGGCTGCAGTTCAAAAATGATGAACGAATTACGCATTCGGTCTACATCGACAATGCGCTTGAGCAGCTGTTTGACTTGGACCCTGAGAACATTTTGATCATTTGGAGCGAAGAGACCGAAGTGAACGAGCTGGCGAGCAACGAGCGATGGCAGAATCTTCGTGCGGTCAAGGAAAATCGCGTCTATTATCCCGATTCGCGCGAATGGGACCCTTGGGGTCCCATTGGTCGCGAATATATGATCCGTGCGATGACGCGTTATTTTGCAAAGACGGGATTGACAAGCAGCGTTATGGATCAGCCAGAATGGCACAGGAGCCGCTCGATGGTTTAGCCGTTCACGATTTAGTCGTTCACGATTTTGTTGAAAGAGGTCACTGTCAGAATGTAATAGAACAAATAAATCATCACGTATAAGGCAGTGGAGAAGAGTACGGGTACCGTAAAGTTCACATCAACCAAATTGGAGAACAGCTTAGACATGGCGTTCACGACGACAATGCTATGCGTGATGCCGAGCAGCAGCGGAAGCCCGAATATGAACAGGGACTGCTTCAATATGGATGCGCGAATCTCTTTCCTTGTCACCCCTATTTTACGCAGAATCGTATACCTCTCCTTATCTGAATGCGCTTCGGTAAGCTGCTTGAAATACAGAATGCTGCCGGTTGCGGCCAAAAAGACTAAGCCCAGGAACACGGCGACGAACGTGCCGATTCCCGTGTCTTCCAAGCCCGTTTTATACTCATGGTAATAGGAGGTTAGACCTGCTTTCTCCGCTCCATCCAGCAGCATCAGCTCCGTGGCTGTCTCAGCTGTCGATGACTCTCCCTCTACCTTGTATGCCTTGTAGAGAACCTCGGAACTTAGATCTTTTAGGTCACCGTAAAGATCGTCGCATATGACGATTACGAAGTCAGGGAACGACCAGCTTAAAATCCGATCCTCCAGCAGGTCGCTGAATGACAGCTCCCAGCTACGCGTAGGCAGCTCAAGCGTCAGCTTCTCCTTCTTGTAATCAGACAGGCTGTAGTCGGTGTACATCGTCTTCACGGCTACGGCTTCGCCTGCTGCCGGATTGACCGCTCGTTCAAGATGAAGCGCCTTGGCTATTACGCCATAAGTAGTTGTTGAAATGATTTTGACCGGCTTATCCTCCTCTTCGGAATAGCGCTCCGGAAACACGACTGAGCTTGATGTGCGGCCGCTTGATTTAATGACCGGGATGTCAATAGCTGCCGTTACCGCATGCTTGCTGTCAGCTGCAATGATCCGATTGACCTGCTCGTCGAACGCTTGCCCTTGCGATAGATGCATGTAACTGAACGGCGAGGTTTGCTCCGCATGCTTCGTGTTCGTGTAATATTGGCTGAACGCGATATCGGTTGCAAGCAGCGTGAACGCGCTGAGCAATGCAATAATCGTCAGCGTTCCAACGTTGCCGCGCATCCGAAACAGCAGCTGTGATGTTCCAACTACGTTAAGCCCCCGGTAGTACCTAGCTTTATTCTTTTGCGCGAGACGCAGCAGAAATACGGTTAAGCAGCGAAACAGCAAATACGTGCCCAAAGTAATCCCGACGAAAGCCACGCCATAATTGCGCATTAAATCGGACTCGGAATCAAAGGATAAGGAAATAAATACATACCCGGTTGCCAGCAGAATGGCGGCCAGCAGAGCCAGTAAAGGAGATGCCTTCGGAACAGACTCGGCTTGTTTGTCCGCTTGAAAAAGATCGATGAGCTTGAAGCGGTAAATAAGCCTGTAGCCTTGAATAGACGTGATCAGAATAATGACGGCGAACACCAGTGTCGTATTCAAGATTGCGCTGCCCGATACGTGAAATCCGATCTCCGCCGTTGTTCCGAGCAGCTTGAGCAATAGCATTCCGAACATTTTGGAGAGCAGCGTGCCAATCAGAATGCCAGCAGCAAGCACGATGGTGCTGATGATCAGATTTTCGTAGAAGAGCATTTTGCCGATCGAACGTTTCCTTACGCCAAGCAGGGAGTAAAGCGCCACTTCCTTCTTCCGTTTCCGTGTAAAAAACGAGTTCGAGTACCAGATGAAGATGAAGACAAACAAGATCAGGACGAACGAAGCGGTCTTAAAGGTAACCTCTACGTTTTTGGAGAGCGCTATGCTCGCTTGAACGTCCGTGCTGTACTGCAGCGATACGAATGTATGATAGATAACGACGCTGAACATCATTGACACGAAATAGATCAGATAATTGCGAAAGTTGCCCTTCATGTTTTTGACTGCCGTGCTAAATAACGTCACCTGCTCCACCTCCAAGCACCGAAAGCACATCTAATATTTTCCGAAAAAAAGCTTTGCGCGGTGTTTGCCCTTTCACTAATTCGGTGAAAATAGTTCCATCCTTAATAAACAGCACGCGGCTGCAATAGCTTGCGGCGAAGGCATCATGCGTCACCATCAGCAGCGTAGCCTGATCCTGCTCGTTCAATTCCTTCAAGCTTTCCAGCAGATCGGTAGCCGACTTGGAATCGAGCGCTCCGGTCGGCTCGTCGGCGAGAATGAGGCTGGGCCTTGCAATAATGGCGCGCGAAGCGGCTGTTCGCTGCTTCTGACCGCCCGAGAGCTGGTATGGATATTTGGCAAGCAGCGGCTTTATTCCGAATTTGTCGGTGATTTCTTCAACGCGCAGCTCCAGCTCCGCAACAGGAACCTTAGCGAGCGCAAGCGGCAGCAATATATTTTCCTTTACCGTCAACGTATCAAGCAAATTGTAATCCTGAAACAAGAAGCCCAGCTTGTCGCGGCGGAACTTCGATATTTGCTCCTCGTTCATCGTATGGAGATTGCTGCCATCGATATGGATGGAGCCAGCCGTCGGCTCATCGATAGCCGCAATCAAATGCAGCAGCGTCGATTTGCCCGAACCCGACGGCCCCATAATGCCTACAAACTCACCTTCAAGCACCGTCAGGTCAATCTCCTGCAGCGCGGTCGATACGCTTCCCTTTGAGCCGAATAATTTTTTCACTTGCCGTGCTTCAACGATCGTTCTCATCTATGTTTCCTCCGTACTTTCAAGTTTTGTAGCTTTCGCCTGCCTCTATTGTAGCTCAGCTATCCTGTGCTGTGGCTTACAACAATAGCGCCAACCTTACAATTTTGTTAGGATCGCGGAAATAGGTTTACGTCTTCGTCAAGCTTCCGTAGTATAGAGACGAAGCCGTTAACAGCTGACAACCGGAGGAGCTAACTATGAAAATATTGCTAGTGGAGGATGACCTCGTCATCGCCGAAATGCTCGGAGAATCACTGGCCAAGTGGGGCTTTGAAGCCGTGATCGCCGATGATTTCGACCATATCCTTCCGCTTTTTATAAAAGAGCATCCCCATCTTGTGCTCATGGACATTAATTTGCCTTCCTTCGATGGCTTTCATTGGTGCCGCAAAATAAGAGAAGTGTCCAATGTGCCCATTCTGTTTCTATCCTCACGGGATACGCCGCTGGATATGATCATGGCCATGCATATGGGCGGCGACGATTTCATTCAGAAACCCTTTTTCATGGATGTGCTGCTCGCCAAAATCAACGCCTTGCTGCGGCGCACCTATTCCTATGTTGAGGTCAGCGCCAGCAGTATCGAGCATGACGGCATCGTACTCAGCCTGAAGGACGGCGACGTGAGATCCGGTGAGCTGAAGGCTGAGCTCACCAAGACGGAATTTATTATTCTGCATATGCTCATGAAGCATAAGGGCGCGATCGTTACCCGTCAAAAAATAATGCGCAGCTTATGGGAGGACGAAAGCTTCGTCGACGACAATACGCTGACCGTCAACATTACGCGGCTGCGCAAAAAGCTCGCCGAGCTCGGCAAGGACAGCTTCATTACAACGAAGAAAGGACAAGGGTACATGGTCCAATGAGCTTCCCCAATTATTTGAAGGATAAACGTTACTTCGTCATGCTTTACGCAGCGCTTATGCTATTCGTATCCGTCATCCTAGCCATAAGCATTCCTTCACGGTCCGCGCTGAGCAACGTGGTCTATGTCAATGCCGTCTGCTTCGTGATCGCTGCATTGTATATCGTCATCGGTTTCTACTACCGAAAATGGTTTCTGAAGGAGCTCACCGCCGTCATCGAGCAAGGCGGCGATTCGATTGCCGCTGCTCTGCCTTTACCGCAAAATGCAGAGCAAGCACAGTATCTCCAGCTCATTGGCAAGCTCCAGCGCGAGCATGCGGAGCAAATGCAGCAGCTGGTGAACGAAAAACGCGATCATCAGGACTTTATTATGTCATGGATTCATGAAGTCAAGCTGCCTATCGCGGCGAGCCGGCTTCTCATTAGCAACAGCGGGGACAAAAGCGTTGAATATATTGTAGACAAGTTCGAGGACGAGCTTGGCAAAATCGATGGCTGCGTCGAGCAGGCGCTTTATTATTCGCGTATCGACTCCTTCTCGCGGGATTACTTCATCACCGAGGTTCATCTTGCCCAAATGATGAAGGACTGCGTAAAAAAACATGCGAAGCTGTTTATAAATAAGCATATCCGTTTTGAAATGGAGCAGACTGGCTTCGAGGTGCAAAGCGACGGCAAATGGCTGGCCTTTATCATCGACCAAGTGACGTCGAATAGCTTGAAATATACGAAGGAAGGCGGGAAGATTGCCGTTTCTTTCGAGGAGGACAGCAAAGAGAAGCGAATGCTCATTGTAGATACCGGAATCGGAATCTCCGCCGAGGATATCGGGCGCGTTTTTGAGAAAGGCTTTACCGGGGCCAATGGCAGAGCTCAGACCAAATCTACCGGAATGGGGCTTTACTTAGCAAAGCAATTGGCGCTTAAGCTCGGTCACGATTTGTCCGTGCAATCGGAAGAGGAGCGTTTCACGCGAATGATCATCCATTTCCCGAAAATAAGAAATTACGGCGAATGGTACAGTTCCAAATGATAGGCTGCTCAAGCTATCCACGGAGGCCGTCCAGCAGGCCGTTAACTCGCTGCCGCAGGAAGTTCCCGAGGAATGGGCGTGCCGCTTTCCGCAGAACGCTTGAGAATCCGCCGAGCTCGTTGCAGAATAGCCATTTAGCGCGTCATTCGATGTCCAGCTCTACATACGGGGACACGGACGACTGAAGCAATCCGATCAAATCCTCGTTCATGTATTCAAATTCATCCGGAATGTGCAGGCAGACTACTTGTTTGCCTGCAAGCTCATGGCTGAACTTGCTTTGCAGTCGCCGTAGATGCTTCTTCTCCATCGCGAATATTAGATCAGCCCAGCCAATATGGCCTGCGTTTACCTTGATTCGGGCATTGTCCTCTGTCCCCGCGGATCTAACCTCATGACCGCTAACGCCTTGGAACACCGTCTCCGCCGTCAAGCTTCGCCACTTGTTTCTGCTGCAGACGAACAAAAGATGGATAACTTTCCCCCCTTCGAATAGGATCAATATTGCGTAGTGCTGCCCAGTCCGTCATGAAAAGCGTTCTAGGGCAGCTCTTGATTTGGTTTGCGTTTAACGATCCAGCTCCATTAAGTTGTATGCCTCATGGTAAAGCCCGAGCTGTTTCAGCGCCAGCTTGCAGTGCGTAAGCAGCCTCCTGTCGGCCGGTATCCGGTTCAAATGCTGCGCATCGCGAATGATTGCAAGCTTTGTTTCCGGCTCGGCTTCGCGAAGCATGGCAATAAGCGCTCTGCCATCCTCCCAGTTGATCGAAAGCGGCTTTGCGTCTATTCGAGCTGCTGCCGCAGACAGCGGAACGATACCAACCGTATCCGTTGTTTCCATGCATATCGCCCTGTTTCTTTGTTCGCGCAGCGTTTGTGCGTAATGGGATAAATCCGTTATTGTATGCAGTCCAAACATTTCGCCTAATCGCGCCATCGCTGGCGTTCTTTCCTCGTCAGCAAGCTGCGGTTTTTTCGCCAGATGGGCTTCCAGCATTGCAGGATTATTGTGCAGCAAAAATTGGTCCGTATAAATCATTCGCAAAAAATCATTAATGTTTCTAGCGACCAGCCAAATGCCGGAATCCGAATCCATCGGTGATACTGCCGCAATAAAAGCTTGCTCCAGATCCGCAGCCATGCCGAAATCGGTGACAAAGCAATAATGAATGCCATCTCCGCCCGAGCTCGCAAACGGAATAAAGTCAGGCGGGGTAGAAGGATAACGGAAGTCATGTTTCTGCATAAGGAGTCCTAGCTCTGCTTCCATTGCACCGCCGAACTCAGTCTCTAGCTCGTACAATCGACTAACCGTAAGAGGAACGGCGTAGTCTCCGTATTGTTGATGGATGCGAGGCTGTTCATGAGCCGTTTCCTCAGGGTCGATTTGCCCGAACAAAACCCGCGAGGAAAGTTTGCTTGTATCCATGCTCGCGTACGCTTCTATTACATTCGGCACATGCAAACGCGTCAGCCTCATTCCGGAGGCAATCTTGTACAGCGTGGCGAGTTCTCCATCCGCCCAGCCCAGCAAGCTCTCCTCCGTAAGTTCTCCCTTGCTGCCGAATATCCGCTCCATGCTTGCGTTAAGCTCGCGTTTATCTAAGTTCGTATATGACAATTCCTCCATGATGAAAGCTATTATAGCAGGTCTATCCATGCTTCATTCCCTCCCTGTCCATTTCATCTTCAAGCTCTGGAAAACGAATCCTAATTATACCAAATGGACGGAGGAGGTGGCTAGCTTTGGATGCGAGACCAGCTAAAAACGGCGTGAACAGCAGACGAGAGCTATTATGGGAATTGGTCGCCAAGCACAGCTGATTCAAAGCTTTCGAAATAGCATGCGTCATTATCATAAGGCGCTAACGCATCGGTTGCTGCCGCGACTCAGGCAAATACTCCCCTTCAAGCTTTTGCCGCAAAAAAAGAGGCTGGCGCATATTGATATGCTCCAGCCTCTTCTTATTCCACTTATTCGCCCTGCTCGATTGCACTCGGCTCCATAAACGCAAGCTCCCACAAATGATTATCAAGATCCTGGAAGCTCCAGCTGTACATAAAGCCGTGGTCAACCGGGTCACGGTAAGGCTTCGCGTCCGCTGCCAAAGCCCGCTTGACGATCTCATCCACTTCCGCTCTGCTTTCTGCAGATATGGCGACAATGACTTCAGTCGTTTTTGCAGCATCGGCAATATCTTTATCAATAAAGGATTTGAAAAAGTCTTCAACGAGCAGCATCACGAAAATATTGTCGCCAATAATCATACAGGTTGCATTCTCATCGGTAAATTGAGGGTTGAATTCAAAGCCGATCTTCGTGAAAAATTCAACTGATTTATTCAAATCTTTAACCGGTAAATTGACAAATATGTTGCTGGACTTAAAAGCCATTACCCATCACCTCATCATTAGAATAGTTAGCATTGGTTTGATTCAGAGCGAATCGATATGATTATATCGTTATTCTACCATTTTTTACAGCCTATTATTTCTTATGGATTGCTATTTTTTGAGATTTATTGCCATGTCAAAAAAACAAACAGCTATTTCGCGCATGGCTATTGCTGCCTCTCAAAAAACGCAGGCCGCTTGCTTTCATAGAAACGTTCCATCTTGTCGATCTCACCCGATATGTCCAGCAGCCAAGCCTCATCCCCGGTCATATTCGCCATATATCCGAAATTGTATTGCTCGGCAAGCCGCTGCGCGTATTTGGCGTTCAGCTTCAAACAAGAGTTCATTTCCGACTGCTCCTGCTCATTAAGTGTCCGGCTTTGCTGGAGCAGCCACAGCTCGGCAAGCCGCCAGTGAATATTCATCATATCGATCATTCCTATCCGTCGAAATGTCCTTCTTTCCCATTCTCTCCTTTTTCACGAAAATTTAGCCCTCCTGCCCCTTGTTTCATTCCGCTTGCATTTGTTTTATTACTTAGTAACGCATACAAAGGGGAGTGACGGTTATGACGCAGAAAAAATTTTACTACGTATCCATCTCGGGAAAGCGGATCGAGCCCGAGCCTTCCATCAACGATCAGCTGACGGTAGTAGGCACATCCGAACAGATCAGCGAGCTCCAGCAGCAGCTTGACCAAATCCAGCGTGATGATGAAATTACGCAATTCCGGGCACCGATTCCTTATAAATCCGCAGATCACGATCAAGCGACCGATAAATTCAATGAAGATCTGATCAAGGTCTATCACACGGTATATGAGCTAGGCACAGACGAGACTAGAGCCCATATCCGCCAAATGAACATTTTGACCAAGCTGCAGGATACCGACTACAACTATCCGGGCTATGAGCGATAAAACAAAGCAAACGAAAGCTGCCCCACAAGTGTCGTTAAGACCTCATGGGGCAGCTTTTGCTGTGCCTGTCTTATGTTGAAGGGTAGACTTCTCGCCTACAAAGCCGTAAAGCTGGTTTCACGGAAAGACGCCTCTCCTGTTCCGATAAAGCCCGGTGCGCCGCCTAGCCCATCTATCGCATCAGCAAACCATATATGCTCGTCTACGCGGATAGTGAGGCTGCCGCCAGCCACTGTGCTGGATATCGTATGCCAGCCAGTCCAATCAAAGGAATCGGCAGCTAGCGATGCAGTCAAAATGACGTTCGGTGCACCTTCCGAGTACTGCGTGACCGTAATCGATTCAGCAGCCCGGTTCAAGATGACCTCTACCCCGTTGCGTTCATCGGAGTACGATGCAAGCATGCCGAACGCAGCCCCGCGCTTGATCAGAATATCCGTTTCGAAGCGGAAGCCATTGCTTGCCTCAACGGTGCCGGATGGCTGCATTTTCCATGAGGTGCGGCGATTCTGATGGCTGCGGCAGTGCAGCTCGCCGCCGATCACTCGGCAAATGCCATCGCCGTCCACACGCTCAAGAAGCTCTGCAAAGGCACTTCCATTCTCAGCAGACATAGCAGCATGCCGCGTGACTTCGAAGCCAGCGAAAGCTGCCGATGTGTAACGCGTGTGCATGCCTACGCTGCCGCTAACAATCGGGAAGTTTGCCTGAATGACCGCAACGCCGTCGAGCTTGATCACATAGTGCCTCCCCGTTTTCTCCACGCGCAGCAAATGAAATGCTCCATAATGAAAAGTTTCCGGCAGCGCATGCTCGATCGCTTCATGCTGAACGCCTTTGTAGACAGCCTGTGCCCGCAATACTCTCCGGCCTACGTCAAACAATACCGATACGTAGCTGCTCTCGTCCAAATATGCAGCATAAATTCCGTACAAGCCTCCCGTATGGTCGTGATGCCACTTCATGCTTGCCTCAAGCACATAGTGCGTATAGGGTTCGCGGGTTACAGCCCCGGCGACAACAGCTCGGTTCGCCTGAAAGGCCTCTCTATTTGCTTGCGACCAATCGCCTGCATTCGTCAGCCAGTGTCCGCCTAAACTCTCGCCGCTGCCATCGAACAAATCACGCAAAGCTGGCCGTGCAGGCGCCGGCTGCGCCTTGTATGAAGGACCAGCGATATATAGCCGGTCTCCGTTCCAAAGCAGCGGGTCGGCACGCATCGTGCGCTGCTCGCGGTTCATATCGAGCACATCGTCCGCATTGCGCCCGTGGTAGAACACCCATTGATCTATGTTGTTCGGTCCGCGGATGACAGAGTTGTGTCCGACTCCCTCTACGCCCTCATTTTTGCGAAGCAGCGGTTCATATTGATCATCGGAAGGATATTTGAGCCAATCCAGCTCAAGAAGCGACTGATCCTTGCTGGCATCCGCCACCGAGTAGCCTAAGAAATAGTTCGGCCGAACATAAGCATTTCCGCTGTACATCATATAGTGCTTCAAGCCGCGCTTCAAGTAGAAAGCACCCTCGATCGTATGCCAGTCACGGCCGTCGCCGAAACGGTTTTCCTCATAAATTTCCTCGTCAATCGTAGGCACAACGACAATCCGCGGCTCTCCGGCCGGCGTCACCATATCGAGGAGCCGATCAACCAGAATGACCGTGCCTGCGCGGTCACGATCTACGCCGGAGTACTCGTTGTTGGAATAAAACATATAATAATCGCCATGCTCATCTTTTACGACATGCGCATCCAGCGAGAACGTATCATAAAATGTCCGTACATACTCGAACGGTCCTTCCGGCGTCTCGGATACGGCAACCATCAAGCGCTCCTCATGCACGTCCTCCGCATGCTCGGGCATAGAGGAAACATACAGATAGAATCGGCCGTTCTCGTAAACGGCAGCAGGCGCCCAATAGTTTTTGCGTCCTCCCATTTGAAAGCCAATGCCAAGATGCTCCCAGCTCAGGAGATCATCCGAGCGCAGTACGATTACTCCCGCTTCACTTGTCGCGTAAGTGTAATAGCATCCATTATGCTTCAGCACATACGGATCGGGATGCACGAGCGTCAACGGCTCTGCCTGGCCTTCTCCCGCCTTAATCGGAAGCGGATTGCGATACGAATCGGCGCTATTCAGCGGCATTCCATCTGCTTGCGTTCTTTTATCCATATGATCATCCTCCATTTTTTCTAATTTAGCTTTTTACCGCCCCGGCAGTCAATCCGGATTTCATCGCATTCTGGCCGAACATATAGACGATGACAGAAGGAATGGTCATAAGAATGAGCGCTGCATACAGCTGGGCGACCATTTCCGGCGTTTGATTCGTTGTACCCGTGAAAAACTGTGTAGCCAACGTTACCGTGTACATCTTCTCGTCGCGAATAAGCAGCAGCGGGATAATATAATCGTTCCACGAGTAAATAAAGGTCAGCACCGCGATGTTGATAATGGCCGGAATGCCCAGCGGAATCATGATCGTTCTGTACATGCGCAGCGACGAGGCGCCGTCAATCATGCCCGCCTCCAAGATCGCGTTCGGAATGGAATCGAAATAGTTTTTGAGAATAAGCAGCATGAATGGGGCATTGAAGGCTACCAGCGGCAAAATAACGCCTGTGTAGCTGTTCATGATGCCCAGCGTCTTCGCCGTGAAGAACAGCGGGGACATGACCGCAGTTGCCGGTATTGCCAAGCAGGCTACGAGCGAATAGAACAGAACATCTTTAAGCTTGAACTGCATTTTGGAGAAGGCATAGGCAGCAAGCGTAGCGAGCAGCCCGACAACGATCGTCGTGCACACGGCGATGAAGAAGCTATTGAATACAACTAGGAAATAGTTGACCTTCGGATGCTGGATGACCGCCAAATAATTGCCGAAGCCATTGATGCCAAGCGATTTAATGACCGATTGCACGAGCGGGTACAGCCAAATGAGCGCGAATACAGCCAACACGGCCTGAATCGCCCACTTATCTATTTTTCGTAAATTAATAAACATAGGACTCACCTCTTCCTGTTATAGATCACGCTGCTGGCGGTTCGTATATTGGATTTGCAGCACCGCAAGCACAAGCGCGATAATCAGAATCGTAACGCCTGCTGCCGCGGACATGCCTCCGTTAAATTCCTCAATCGCTTTTTTATACACGTAGGTTGTCAGAAACTCCGTAGAGCGCCCAGGCCCGCCGCCGGTCAGCAGCGAGACGATATCGAATGTTTTGAGCGATCCGACGATGCCAAGAATGACGAGCGTAGACGTTGTGCCTCCAACGAGCGGAACCGTAATCTTGAACAGCGTGCGCCAGAAGCCGGAGCCGTCGATTTTGGCCGATTCATAGATTTCATCGGGAATAGCCAGCAGCGCCGAGTAATAAAGCGTCATGCTAAAGCCCATCCACTCAAAAATATTAACGATAATAATTGACATCAGCGCGTACTTGGGATCTCCTAGCCAGGAAACGGCCAGAAAATCAAGCCCCATTGCGCGAAGCCCTTCGTTCAAACTGCCGAAATTCGTATCCATAATTATCCGGAAGATCGCCGCGATTATAATCGGCGCCATAATCGTCGGAATGAAATAAACCGAACGGAAAATCGCATGCCCTTTCAGCTTCGCGCGCAGCAGCACCGCGAGCATTAAGCCAAGCGCTGCCTGCACGCCGACCGTACAAACGAAGAAGATTAAATTGTTGCGCAAAGCAATATGGTAAGACTTATCGTCAAACAGCTTGATATAGTTATCAAAGCCGATATATTTCATGTCCGTGTCGATGCCGTTCCAGGAATGAAAGCTCGTGTATACGGTAAATCCAATGCAGTAATACAGAAACAATCCCGACAATACAAGTATCGGTAGCACATAAAGATAAGCTCTCCAGCCGGAAAGCACTGAACGGTTGCCAGTCATGGTGCATCACTCCTCCAATTGCCAATTCTCTGTCTAGCAAGTCTCTCTACTAACAAGAAAAGAGCATGAATACCAACTCGCATATCCATGCTCTTTGTTTTATTTACCGATTAATTGCGGTCAATGCCGTCCGAAACCTTCTGAATATCCTTAAGTGCTGTTTCAATGCTTTTGCCTGCCGCGACATCCTGCATCGCTACGCCGATAGCATTCGTAAGCTCAGGATAATCGAGCAGACGTTTGCCGATCGCATTGGCAATGGCGTCATTTACGGTTTTGATGCCTTCGCGCTCAGCTTCGAATTTGAATTGATCAAGCGATTGGATTTGTACGCCAACCTTAGCTGGAGACCCTTGAATGAAGTCCGCCATAATTTGCTGGCCTTCGCCTTGCGTCATGAATTCAAGCAGCTTCCATGCCGCTTCCTTGTGCTTCGAGCTTTTGTTGATGGACAGCGCCGTATCTACGCTCGCTACCGCTCTTGCTTCATTCGGTCCGATTTGCGGAAGCAGGAAAATGCCTGTTTCGTCATTTTCGATTGCGGTGCCGTCTTTCTCACCGCCCGGCAGGCTGAAGCCTGCATGCCATGAGCCCGTTAGGAACATAGCTGCTTTGCCGGAATAGAAATATTGGTCACGCGCATCCGGATAAGTCGACAAGCCGAGTGCTCCGTCCTGCATCACTTTGTCTGTGAACAGCTTGCTCCAAGCCGTCATCGTGTCTACGAAAGCCTGATCTGTCCATGCCAGCTTGCCTTGCTCGGCCTCGTAAATTTTACCTGGCGCGAATTGGTTGCTGAGCGATACGAACATATCGACATCATGCCAGATATCCTTTGCTCCGAATGCCACCGGTACGATGCCGTCGCCTTTTTCGCGAATGGTAGCATTGACGCTAAGCCATTCCTCATAGGTTGCAGGTACCTTAGTAATGCCAAGCTTATCAAAAATCGTTTTGTTATAGAGTACGAACTCTTGTCCCGTAAGATTAAGCGGCAAAGCTACCATCGTGCCATCCGTCGCTTTGACTTGGTCAATCGACGCTTTCACGAAATTGTCCTGCCAGCCTGCTCCCCAGTTCTTGTCCGCAAGCGCTTCAATCGGCTCGAGCGTATTCGCGTATTGATTCAGCATCCCGCCGACTTGCATGCCTAGCAGATCCGGACCTTCATTGGCAGCCATCGCAACCTGAAGCTTCTTTTGGAAATCCGTTTGCTCGCCGCGCCAGTAATCAACTTTGATGTTCGGGTTAGCTGCCTCGAAAGCAGCGATGGCCTTCTCTGCTTGTACGTCAGTTGGTACCCATGACCAGAAGGTGACCGTTTCCTGCTCGCCTGAAGCGGCGCCTCCGTTATTTCCTGTGTTTGATTCCGCGTTCTTATTACCGCATGCCGCGGCTGTCAGCAGCAAGCAAACCGACAATGCCAGCACAAGCGCAAATTTGAATGATCCTTTTTTCATTTTCCCATCTCCCCTTAGATGTGTGCTTCTCTTCTTGCTCCTTAATCATAAAAAAGAAGAGCCCGCTCGCGGACTCCATTATTTTTACTTTTACTCTATCTTTTTTACTTTTTATACTAGAACTACCGCTTCTGCTGCTTTTCGTACTCAAGCGGAGTCGTTCCGGTTATTTTTTTGAATACGGTAAAAAAATAATTGTAGTGGTTAAATCCAACCTGCTTTACCACATCCTTGAGGTCTGTGTCACCGGTCCGGATGAGCAGCTTAGCCTGCTCCACCCGCACATGGTTCACATAATCGGCAAACCCCTGCCCGCACTCTTCCTTGAACATTCGGCTCAAATAGGAGGCATTGACCCCAATGACCTCCGCAGCTTCCTGCAAGGTTATGGGCTCTGTGAAATGCCTGCGTATCCATTCCATCGTCCGCCTCGTGTTATCGGAGTACAGCGTATCATGCACGAACGGGCGCAGCGCTTGAACAAGCCTGCGGTAAATCTCCACGATCCACTCCTTCAGCTCAGCCAGCGTATCGAACTTGCCAATCGCTTGATAAGGGTTATGATCGTTCTCGAATAAATCCTGCTCCGCTATGCCCGCTTCCTTCGACTTGCGGTTCACGAGATGAATAAGCTCGACCGCGACCATTTGCGTCGTCTTGTGCGGAGCTCGCGCCTTCCCCATCCGGGCAAAGAGCTCCTCGATTTGAAAAATAAGCTCCTCCTCATTGAGCGTCGCAAGCAGTGACAGCAGCTGCTTCTCCAGCTTTACATCTACGGAGAAATTGACGCTGGAGGCTTCCTTCCGCTGAAGCCCCGGCCAGATCACAACGTCTCCGCCTTCATAGAAGCGCTCCTGCAGCGCCTTGTCCGCGTCTTTGTAGTAGCTCGGCAGCGTTTCCACCTTGCTGCACATGTCGCTTACGCTGCAGCTTATGACTAAATTCAGCTGGCGCTTCGCGCTCACTCTAATGCGCGACAGCGCCTCCGATATGATGGTGTGCCATATAAACCTGCTGTTCGTATCAAAAGAAAAAACGAAAGCGAATTTCCCGTTTTCAACGGGCGTCATATATGCATTTCCCGTATCCGCCAAAATGTTATCCGTAATATCCATAAAGGAGCCGTTCATGAATGCAAGCTCCTTCGCATCGAATCGGTCCTCGAGCTTCCTTCGGCTATCCCATTCCGCAACGACTACTGTAAGCATTCGCAGGTTGAGCGTGACATCCAGCTTATCCGCCTTCAGCAGAAGCTCCTCTTCGCTGCCGTAGCTGTGCTGAACAAGATCCCTTATGAATTCCCGAAGCAGCGTCGTCTGATTCTGCTGCAGCTGCTTCTGCATATGTATCGTCTTCTCCTGCGCCTCCTGCTCTTTGGCAAGCAGCTCCTTCGCGCCAGCCAGCGCTGCCTGCAGGATGCGCGCATCCAGCTCATGCTTCAGAATATAGTCCACGGCACCCTTGCGCATACTGTTTTTTACGTAATGCACATCGCTATAGCTGCTGATCGCAATTACTTGCGTATGGGGAAATTGCTCTGCGATATAATTAATAAGCGCGAGCCCGTCCATGCCGGGCATGCTCATGTCCGTAATGACAATTTCGGGATTGCGTTCATGCAGGAGCTTGACTGCTGCCTGCCCTCCGTTTGCTTCGCCGCATAGGAGGAAACCATGCGCTTCCCAGTTCATCATGTTTTTCAACTTACTCAGCATGGGCAAGTCATCGTCCACCAGCAGCACGTTAAGCATCCTCGTTCTCCCCTTCCGCTTCGATCGGAATCCTCATCGTCACCGTTGTAAACAGTCCCGGCACGCTTTCAATCTGGAGCCCGTAGCCGGCACCGTAATGAAGCCTGATCCGCTCCTGGACATTGCCGAGCCCGATTCCGCTGAACCGCGACTGATTTTTCTCCGCCACCTGATCGAATATGGTCGCGAGCCGCTCCGGCTCGATCCCGACGCCATTATCAGATACCTGCAGCACGATGTGGCCTTCATCGCCATACCCTTTCACCATAAGCTGGCCTCTTCCCTTTAATGGCTCCAGTCCATGGATCAGCGCGTTCTCCACGATCGGCTGCAGCAAAAACTTCAGCATGCGCGCTTCTAAAATACCTTCTTCAATATCGAAAACCGCATCGAATTTATCATAATAGCGAAACTGCTGGATATTCAAATAATGCTCCAAATACTGCTGCTCCTCCCGCACCGAAATGAATTCGCCGCCCTTGCCCATGCTGCTGTGCAGCAGCGTAACGAGCGATGTAACCAGCTGCTTGATATTGTCAGCCTTTTGGACATCGGCAAGCCATTTGATTTGGTTCAACGTATTAAACAGGAAATGCGGATTGATCTGCGCTTGAAGCGCCTTGAATTCAAGCACGCGCTTCTGCTCCTCTGTCTTCTTCACGTCATCGAGCAATACCCGTAAATTAGTAACCATCGCATTAAAGCCACGGCTCAGCTCCTCTACCTCGTCACCGGACGAAATCGTGATCGGATCGGACAGGTTGCCGGCGCTTACCTTTTTCATCGCATGCCGCAAGCGTCCGATATTTTTCGTAATTTGATTCGAGATAATCGTTGCAACGATCAATGCCGCGATGAGCGTCAGCACCGGAATCAGCATGATGTTGTTCGCTGCTTTCCGGCTCTCGGCAAGCAGCTCGCTCAGCGGAATAAGCCCGACCGTCGTCCAGTTCGTATAATCCGACGTATGGTAGACAACGAGATGCTCCTCGCCGTTTATGCGCATGCTAAGCTTTCCTGAGCTGGCCGTGAGCAGCGGTAGCACGCTCGCATAATCCGTTCCGGCAATCGGCTTATTAATATCCTCCGCGCGGGGAGAATACACAAAGCCGCCTTTATCGTCCAGCAGAAAGAGCTGGCTCTTATTCGGCAGCGGCGTATTGAATATGCGCTCGACCACCTCGTAGTTAAAATCGACATTTACATATCCGACTGCTTCGCTGCCGTTCATGATCGCCCGCGAGATGGATACGACGTTTTGGTTCAAATAGGCGGACACCTTGTTCAGCTTCGTATTGGCATGCGTCGTAATAAATATTTTATTGCCGCGCTGCTTAAGAAGCTGCTCGTACCAAATGGAGCGCATGAATTCATCGGCAGGCACCGTGGACCCCTGCGCATAGCTGCGCCCGCCGATGCTTGCGACGAGGATGCTCGATATGTAATATTTGTAGCCGTATAGGCTCGAAATGAAATTATCGATCTTTCGGTCCTTTTCGAGCCGTTCGATCAACGTTTCCGTCGCATCGGGCAGCAGCATGTCGATGACATTAGGCTTATTCAGAGAAATAATCGTGCTGATGTAATCGATGTCCTTCAGTGTGAGCTCGAAGCTCTTGTTCGCGTCCAGTATCGTGCGCGACATAAAGCTCTCCGCCGATTCCCGCTGGCTGTCGTAATATTTGTTGTACCAGAGTACGCTTACGATCGACAGGGAAGCGATGATCACAACCGAGAAGCTTGCGAACAATTTGGTGCGTATGCCGGTTCTCATGCTGAATCTCCCATTCTTTTTCTGCTCGTTTTTGCCATTTATCATACTCCTGTTGCGCGGGCAGGACAAGCTTCACATGCAATTTACGAGAGGATGAAGTGCAGCAAGAGCCGCTCGCGGCTTCGCGAACGGCTCTTCACAATCTTTTTATTCAAATAAGCTAATCGCCTTGCCCTTAACTTCCTCAAGCATTTGCTTGCGGGCATCGTCATCGATTCGGGGAACGCTGCCAAAAAAGATATGCCCTACGGGCTTAATGCCGCAAAACTCATAAATGCCGGTATCCGAAGTCATTTTGAGACCGTCATACATGCCCGTTCGGCTGTAAATCTCAGACGGCGTGCCGTGCGTATTGATAATAAGTCCCTTTTTGCCTGAAAGCAGCTTGTTTATGTCTCCGTTCTCCCCGTAGGCATAAGCGAAACCGTAAGAAAAAACGCGATCGATATATCCCTTAATCAGCGCTGGAAGTCCTGTCCACCATATCGGATACACCATCGTGAATGCGTCCGCCCATTTCACATGCTCCTGCTCGGTCTTGATGTCCGTTGGCGTATTGCCCTCGCGCAATGCTTCGAAGTCACTCGCCTTCAGCACGGGATCGAAGCGCATCGCATACAAATCCCTTACGACGACCTCATGGCCTTCCGTCTTCAGCGAACCGATAAACGCATCGACGATCGCATTGTTAAAGCTGTCTGGATTAGGATGGCAATAAATAATCAAATGCTTCATAAAAAAGCGACACCTCCGCAGATATGAGATCCGGTCTGCCTTAGTGTTGCCACTTTCCCTTGCATTATGTAAGCCCGACCTGCTTCTCGCTCCATGTCCAAAACCGATGCGCCAGCTCAGGATTTGTTGTTTTGCTGGAAGTGGCGACGATCTTGTTGTCGATCAAATAGTGTCCGGTCAGACCAGCGGCTTCGTCGCTCGCTGCCAAATAAATGGCAGTTGCCGCGCCTTCAAGCGGGGTTCGGAAAAACGGCTTGAGAAGCCGGTGCACCGCCTTTCCGAAGCCTGTATTTCTATCTACGCCGATATTGGTCGCCACGGCGCCGGGATGCACGCAATTAACGGAAATGTGCGTATCGGCGAGGCGCCTCGCCAGCTCCTTAGTAAACAAGATATTGGCAAGCTTCGATTGCGCATACCCCTTTACGACGTTATAGCCTTTAGACAAGGTGGGATCGTCAAAATGGATTTTCCCCGCTTTGTGGGCACCTGAGGATAAGTTGACGATGCGGCCTTGCGGTGCCTGCTTGATCGGCTCCAGCAGCTCATGCGTCAGCAAAAAATGCCCCAAGTGATTCACGCCAAGCTGCGATTCATGGCCGTCTGCCGTCAATTGCCGCTTCAGCGACACGACTCCCGCATTGTTAACAAGCACATCCAAGCGAGCATGCTTCTGCTTGAACGCGGCAGCAAACGCCTTAATGCTTGCAAAGGAGCCCAAATCGCAAAGCATTAGCTCAATCCGCGAGCTTCCGCTCTGCTTCTTTGCTTGCTCTAGTGCTTGCTCCCCCCTTTCCCTGCTTCTGCATATCATGACGACATGCGCTCCCAGCTTCGCCAATTCCACGACTGTCACCAAGCCCATGCCTGAATTCGCTCCTGTAACAGCTGCCGTTTTACCCGTCATCTTTCCCATATCGTCGCCTCCCTGCCATCGTTAACTATAGCTTACCATTGGATACGAAAGTACGCCTCATAAATGCGATAAAAGAGCGTACATGCGGCGATAGCTGCTCTCCCTCCCGGTACGCGAGACAAATATGTCTGCGATTGACATACTGCGGCAAATCGCGCATAACCAGCTCACCCGCTTCAATCTCGCGCCTCACGCTGCGATGGGGCAAAATGCCGATTCCCATATTGCACTTCAATGTTTCCTTAATCGTCTCGATCGCGCCGAGCTCCATGACGCTCTCCCATTTCAGCCCAACTGCGTTTGCCCACTCATCGGACAAGGTCCTTGAGGTTGATCCCGTCTCATGGAGCAGGAACGTTTCTTTCCTCATCTCGTCTAAGCTGACATGCCGTTGATTAGCTAGCGCATGCTGCGGAGCGAGCAACAGCTTAAGCTCATCGGCAACAAGCGGCTGCACGACAAGCCCCTCTTGCGGCGAATCGCTAAGGGAGACGATGCCTACGTCGATCTCATAGCTGCGCAGCATGAACAGCACCGACCCAGCCTGCTTCACGGTAAGCTGCTGGTTGACGCCTGGGTATAGCTGTCGATAAGCGGCGAGATGCGGCGGCAGCACATACGTAGCAGGCGTATAGCTCGCCCCTAGACGCAGGCGGCCTTCCCCCTGCTCCCTTCGTTCCTGCATCGTTAGCTTTGCTTCTTCCACTAGGAACACGATTTTCCTCGCGTACGGCAATAAATCCGCAGCAGCCTCCGTCGGCTGCAAACTTCTAGACTGCTTGCGGAATAAAGTAACCCCAAGCTCCTCCTCAAGCTTCCTCAGATGGAAGCTGACCGTCGGCTGCTTCAAGCCAAGCTTGACTGCCGCATCAGCTAACGTTCTTCCTGAGCAGACCTCCATAAACACATGCAGCTGCTGCACATTCATGTATGCACCTTCTCCGGCATTTTTCAAATAATATAGATTAAATCTATAAATAGATCAATATATATCGAATACATTTAACAATTTCTAGACATCGCGTTAACAATCATCTGACAAACGGTTGGTAGAGTGAAATAGAAAGCAAAACAGATAGTGGAGGGAATAAAAAGAATGAAAACAAATGGGAAACGCTGGTTAGGGACGGTATTGGTTGCCGGATTGGCCGCGCTGACTGCCGCATGCGGCAATACGGGAAACGCAGCTAACGACGCAGCAGGGAATGCGGAAAATGTACAAACAACCGCTCCTTCGCCTGAATCGGACGCAGCAGCAACAACACCGCCAGCGGATAAAGGAACGCTAACCGTTTATTTGAATGATTTTGACAGCATCATCGCTCCTTTGTTCGAGGAAGCAACTGGTTATAAAATGGAAGTCGTCGTCGGAAACGGCGCAGAAATAATGTCACGCGTAGAAGCAGAGAAAGGCAATCCGCACTGGGATGTGCTGTGGCTAGATGCGATGCCTTCCATTCACGGCCTTGGCGCAAGCGGACAGCTGCTTGAAGACTGGACGCCTAGCAATGCCGCGAACTTGACCGATTTCGCAAAGGGCTTCTTGCCCGAGAAACAATGGTATGTACCAACCGGCGCTCATGCAGCCGGCGTGATTGTATACAACAAAAACTTGGTGAAAGCAACGGATGCTCCTCAGAGCTGGGCAGATTTCGCTAATGAGAAGTACAAGGATATGATCGGCATGGCCGACCCCGCCATCGCGGCACCTGCTTATCCGTTCGTTTCCTGGTTTTTCAAGGAAAAAGCAATGGACGGCGGCCAAGCCTTCTTCAGCTCGCTTATGGACAACGGCATGCGCGTCTATCCTAAAAACCCTAACGTGGTCAAGGCGCTAGCAGCCGGTGAAATCTCAATTGCCGCCCTTCAGGAAAGCAATGCTTATGCGATGAAAAATGCCAATGAGCCCATCGAGATCATCTGGCCAGCCGAGGGCGCTCCGGCTTCGATAAGGGTAGCAGCGATTCAGAAGGATACCGGGAATCCGAATGCGGCAAAAGCGTTTGTGGAATTTTTGCTTGATCCCAAAACGCAGCAAGCGCTTATTGACCAAGGCGATGAAAGCTACTTCCAGCCTTCCGTGAACGGCGTGAATGCAAAAGCCGACCGCGCAGCCGATGCGAAGCTCGTTGCAGCCGACGCTTCGTGGGCATCCGAGAACGAAGCAGCCATTAAGCAATGGTTCGCCGACCAGTCTGTGAAGTAAGCCATGCATATGCTCATGAAGGATCGATTGGGCTGGTTCGTCAGTATCCTCCTTTTCATCCTTGTCTTATATCCCTTGGCAGCCGTCATCGTTCAGGTGCTGCTGCCCGGGGTTTTCTTCGGCAACTGGCAACTTGGCAACCTATCGCTGCTGCTTGAAATCTTCCGCCGTCCGCTATGGCAGAAGTCATTAGAGAATTCTATCGTACTCGGCCTAGGCACGACCTTGCTTGCAACTTTGCTAGGCATGGTGCTTGCTACCGTGCGTGCCAACTGGTCGTTTAGAACAGCCAAGCTGCTTGATGGCGCAGTGTGGCTTCTCATCATCACGCCTTCTTTCATTTTGGCGCAGGGCTGGGTTTTATTTGCGGCCGGAGGAGGGATTGCAGTAAGCGCCTTCGGCTGGGATTGGGTAACCGGCGCTGTATTCCAGCCTGCCGGCCTCATCTTCATTATGACGCTCAGCAAATTTCCTTTCGCTTATTTGAGCGTATATGCCGCATTGGAGTGGAAGGTTGATCAGCTCTCCCATGCGGCAAGGCTGTCGGGCGCAACGGCTTTCACCGTATGGAGAACGATTCAAGCGCCGCTCATTTTGCCAGCCGTATGGGCAGGAGCCGCGCTCGTATTCATGGATACAATCGGCGATTTCGGATTGCCGGCATCGATTGCCGCTGTCTACCGTTTCCCTACGCTGCCCTATTCCATTTATTCGGCCATCTACACATCGCCAATCCGCTTTGATATGGCAGGCGTTCTTTCCTTCTATCTCGTCCTGCTCATCGGAATCGCCATGTCCGTTCAATTCTATGCGATGCGCCGCTCGCGTTTCGATTTCCTGTCGGCGCGCGCTGAACGGTCAACACCTAAGCCTGCCGGTAAATACGGCATGCTGCTTACCGGATTAAATCTGTTGTTTCTAGCAGTCGTCATCGGCATACCGCTTGGCGCAAACCTGCTCATGTCAGTCTTCAAGACGCAATCAGGCGGCATTGCGATAAACAATCTGACTTTGGACCATTACCGGGAGCTGTTCCACAGCTCGAGCCTGCTGCTGAAAGGCCTCTCCCATTCCTTGATGATTGCGGGAAGCGCCGCCCTTCTTGGCTTGCTGCTTGGCCTATGCGCAGCTTACGTGCTCACATACTCGCAGTTTAAATTCAAGCGTACCATCGAGGTTTTCTCGATTGTCACGCTGGCTGTGCCAGGTGTTGTGCTTGGCATCGGCTATATATTCGTTTGGAATCAGAAATGGCTGGACAAAATAGGGCTCCTTCTATATGGAACCCCTTGGATTCTGGTGCTCGCAGCTATCGCGGGCGCTATTCCCGTCATCACCAGGCTGATGGTCGGCGCCATGGCCAAAGTGCCGAATAGCCTGCTGACCGCTGCTCAACTGCAAGGCGATACATTCATAAGCCGGATTCGTCTTATTCTCATTCCGTTAGTGCGCGGCGCCTTGCTGTCCGCGGGCCTTGCCGCGTTCGGCTCCAGCGTGTTTGATCTCGCGGTCAACTCGATTCTGTTCCCGCCTAATTTCCTTACACTGCCCGTTTCCATTAATAAAGCATTCGAGGATTTGAATTTCGGCTATGCGTCAGCGGCAACCGTGCTTGGATCTGCCGTTGTCATTCTCATCATATTGGCGATTGAGCTTCTGCTCCGCCGCAAGGAGACAAAGCTATGACATCCGCCGTTCAGCAACCCAACCAGAAGCCTTTGGAGCTACCAGCATACTCGCATTCACCTGCGTACGAGAAGGAAGCTGCTCCAGCTGCTCCATATGCTCCAGCGCTGCTCGCCGCAAGGGAATTAACGAAAAGCTACGGTTCCTTTCAGGCGCTCAAAGGCATTTCCTTCGATATGAAAGAAGGAGAAATCATAAGCGTGCTAGGTCCTTCAGGCTGCGGCAAATCCACCCTTCTCCAGCTGGTCGCAGGCTTGTCGCAGCCTGACAGCGGACAGCTGCTCTTATCCGGGAATGTAATCGCATCATCCTCTGTCATGATGCAGCCAGAGAAGCGCGGCGTTAATATGGTTTTTCAGGATTATGCGCTATGGCCGCACATGAATGTCCACGACAACATTGCATACGGACTGAAGAGAAGCAAGCTGACCAAAACAGACATTCAGCAGCGCGTGCAGGAACTGCTCGCCATGCTTCACCTCGAAGGTCTGGAGCGCAGACTTCCGCCCCAGCTTTCGGGCGGACAGCAGCAGCGCGTGGCCATCGCCAGAGCTATTGCGACAAGGCCTCGTCTCATGCTGCTTGATGAGCCGCTCTCCAACCTTGACATGCGCCTGCGCGTTGAAATGCGTACGGAAATGGCCTATTTGTTCCGGCAGCTGGGCATGAGCGTATTCCATGTCACGCATGATCCTGAGGAAGCCTTCGCGATGGCGGATCGGCTGCTCATTCTGCGCGACGGGCAGATCGACCAGATCGGTACGCCGCAGCAATGCTTTACTAGGCCCGCAAGCCGATGGGCGGCCTCGTTGCTGGGCGCTATCAACGGCCTTCGCGGTTCCATCATACAAGATGAGAACGGCTGCGCTGTCCAGATTGGTCCATCCCGTATATATGGCTTGCAGCCTCCTGACAAGCCTCAATTGGGCCATAACGAGAAGGCTATTGTCATGTTTCGTCCCGAGGAAGCCGTCATTATCGAGCGGCATTCAGCAGCTGCTGAGACAGGCTCCGATGCCACACCAGCTGCAACAGCCGCATCAGACCTTACTAGCAGCATCATTCTTCTCCGTGTTAGCCATTGTACGTTTGAAGGCAACAGGTGGCGTGCAGTCGCACATACAGCTTGCGATCAGAAGCTTTATCTCGTTCACGCAACCCCGCTTGAGCCCGGCGAGATGCTAAGCGTGAAGCTGCCCGTGCAATCCGCTTTTTTATACCCTATTGAAGAAGAAAGGTAGTCGATGCTATTGAATACACCAGCCCACACAGACAATCGACTTCTAGCCATTTCCGATATTCACGGCTGTCAGGAGGAGCTTCTGCTCTTGCTTAAGGAAGCAGCCTACAACCCTGCGAAAGACAGGCTGATCTTGCTTGGCGATTATATCAATGCCGATGACCGAGAGACATGGAGCACATTGCTCGTAATCCGGCAGCTTGTTGCGCGCGGGGCTCATGCATTGACCGGCAACCAAGAGCTGCGGCTGCTAGCCTCCGATTCGAATGCTCGTCTGCTTGAGCCTAGTATCAAGAATTGGCTGCAAGAGCTTCCTTTCTATCATCTGGAGGCTCCTTATTTATTTGTCCATGCGGGGATACGCCCCGGCGTTCCTCTTCTTGGACAGAGCAGGCAGGATCTAACCGAAATCCGTGATGCGTTTATCCATAATAATCTGGCGGAGGATGACGATTGCAAGCCTTACACCATTATTTTCGGACATACGCCTACGTTCAAGCTGAAAGCCATGCCAGGCCGCATCTGGCATGGACACAGCAAAATAGGAATCGATACTGGTGCCAAGCACGGCTATCGTCTCACGCTTCTCGATCTTAGCAGCCAAGCGAGCTATTCCTGTTCTACCGCGCCTGGAGCAAGATGCAGTGATCTGCGCGCGGAACGTCTATCTTTAGACAAATAAAAGCGATATATATTGTGAACAAGGGATCGCACAACGTCTGCGATCCCTTGTTATTTGAATTTGCCAAAGTCTTTAATGACGATCCTAGCAGAAATGCGGATGTCCGCATCCGGATACTCTTTATTCCAGTCCAACTTGTTCCATTCCTCGTAACTCAAGCTGTTTCTGACATTCCTCCCGATTCCAAGGCTATCGACATTGTGCTTCTGCATGGTCGCCATGAGCGCTGCTGCTTCGTTTTCAATATATTCAGCCATTCGTTTTTCTATCTTTTTGCGATCATAATCTTTGCTAAGTTCATGAGAACCCGAATATTCCAGCACGGACCCTTTAACAACGATATTGATTTGAATATTGAAGTTCCCCTTCGTACTGCGCTTAACTTTGACATTGCGGTTACTGATGACGGAGCTGAAAAGAAGATATTCTTGCTTCTTGCTTCCGTCGCCAAGCTTCATGCTGATTTCTCCTTTTTTAAAGTTTTGTTTCATCATGGAAAAAATAAGTGATTGTTTAGATTCGATTTTCGTAATATATCGATCCTTTTTGAATAGAGCGATACCGTCGAACGAAATGTTTTTCTTATTTTCTCTAATAATCGGGGCAATCGGTTCAATGCCGTCATCGAAATAATCTCTAGAGAAATCATAGATCGTTACCAAAGGGAAGCTCATCAAGGCCGATTCCTTCTCCAGCATCCTGTCAATATATTGGCCTGCCCTTGGATGCTGTGGATAGTCTCGAACGAGTAAATCATGCGCCCTCCCATTCACGACGACTATTTTCACACGTTGTGAGATCGACGGGTCCCGAACGAGTGTATCGATGTGCTTCCAAATCCCCGTTTTGGCCAGGCTCACACCGAACAAAGTGCTCCTAAGCTGTCCGCTGACCAATGAGAGCTCGGTTTGGCCCGCAAATAATATTTTTGCTTCCTTGCTCGAATGAGCGATGGCTGTCAATGTTTCCCTTTGCATGCGCTGCTCCGGATCCGATTTGGGAATATCAACGGTGATCATCAAGCGATTATCCTTTTCATCGTTCTTGGTTCCATTTAAATCATAGCCCGTCGATTGAATAAACCCTTGTTTTTCCAGTATGCGCTGGTCACCACAGCCTGCAATTATAACGATTACAAGCAGCAATGCTGCTGCTTTGGGCATTGTCCTCAAGATGGTTTCGCTCCTTTATGAATCACAAGGATAAGAATCAGCAGAAGCGGCAAGCCGAAAGCTACTCCTAGCTCTGCATAGCCCAAATATTGCAGCCACTGTCCGACTTCCGAGAGCGTGTCCGGAAACCATGCCACGATGTATCCAAATGTTAAAATAATGAAAGCCAACACCTTCTTGTTGGCTTTGGGAACGATTCTAGCGAATGTTTCTTGGGCTGACCATGAATACAGCACGACGGATACAATCGTAGTAAACAAGAAGAACCCAAACAATAAGTTTTCAATACGTTCAATAAAAGGCAAGCGAATGTAAGACAATAAATCCAGCAACGGGTACATCATGTTCCTTATCTGCTCAAAGCTATAAAAACCAAAGCAAATCAAACAAAAAATCAAATAGGTAAGCGTTGTAATCAAATTGCCTTTATATACGGATTTAATAAATTTTTTTGGGTTGTCCGCATAGGGAAACAGCATGAAGCAAAGCTCATAGCCAAGAAAAGCAGTAAAAACGATAAAACCGCCAGTCAAGAAATGGGTATCCCCTTTAAATAAAAAAGGAGTCAGCCTCGCCCATTCAAAATCTTTGATGAAAAAAAGCTGAAGTAAAAGCATCCAGCTTGTTATCCAAAAAAAACTCGTTGCTGCTTTTGAAATCGTGTAGATGCCCTTAATGATGAGCAGATAAGCAATAATATCAATCAGCAATTTCAGAAGCATTGCATGCGTCGTGTTATAGGACATAATTTGGTATATATACACATAGTTTTTAATCACCATGCAACCCGTCATTGACCATACGCCAATGAGAATCATATAAATAGGAAAAGTAATCACACGAGGAAGAGAACTTTCCATAATCTGAAAGATAGATTTCCCCTTCCCTAGTCGATAGACGATCGAGATGATGAAGATATTCAAGTTCACAACCAGTGAGATGAGAATAACGCCTAGCCAACCGTTATAACCGAAATTCTCTGCGAGCAGGTGGGGAAGACTCATGATGACTACCCCGGTTTGATTCATATAGATTAATATCATGATATGAAACGGATGCAATTTCTCATTCAATGATTGGACACTTCCCTTTATTGCCTCATTTTATTTTTCACTTTGTTAGACGTTTTTGACTGGCTGGGCCGCTCTTTAAGCATCCAGAATGGCGCTCTGATAAACGTATCCCTCCAATCTTTTAAATGAATTGGAGCAATTGGCGTTAAATATGAGCTCTTGAGGCTCGTCAAGCCCGACAAATGGATAACCATTAGCGCAAGACCCAGCATCAACCCGAAATTCCCTAATAAGCCTGCCAAAATAATCAGGCCAAATCTGGCAAGCCGTATGGATGCGCTCATCATGTAGCTTGGTATAACGAAGGAGGCAATCGCCGACGATGCTACCGCTATGATTAATATGTTGCTGGTCAAGCCCGCCTGCACGGCTGCTTGACCAATGACGATACCGCCAACGATACCGATCGTTTGCCCGATTTTAGTAGGCAGCCTTGCCCCCGCTTCTCTCAGCAGCTCGATTGTAACTTCAAGCAGCAGCGCCTCATATATAGGCGGAAAGGGCACTCTGCTTCGAGACTCCGTTAAGGTCAGCAATAAATCCTCCGGAACCATTTCATAATGAAACGTAGTAACGGAGACGTACAAAGCCGTAAACGTAATCGTAACGATAAATGCAGCAAACCTCAGCAGTCTTGTAGCCGTACCTAATGCCCATCTTTGATAATAGTCGTCCGGCGACGAGAAAAATTCAAAGAAGGAAGCAGGAGCCGATATGACCGAAGGGCTTCCATCCACTATGGCGACGATCCGGCCCGCAACGAGCTTTGATACAGCGGCATCCGTTCTTTCCGTTGTCGGAAATTGCGGGAATATAGAATTGGGGTCATCATCGATGCACTGAACCAACATATTCGCGTCATGGATCGCATCTAATTCAATCAGCTCAACCCGCTTAATAAATTCCTGCACATATTCCATATTGGCGAGCCCGTCTATATATAGGATGTATACATCCGTTTTCGTTATCTCGCCGACCTCGCACTTGATAACCTTCAACCTCGAGCTTTTGACGCGACGCCTGATCAATGACAAATTTAAAGTAGCAGTCTCAACAAACGAGTCATGCGGACCTGTTATGACGACTTCTGATTCCGATTCTTGAATGGTGCGGGATTCTGGTTTATACACATGGATTGCATAACATTTTTCATGGAAGAAGAGAGCGACAGAGCCATTTAAGATTTTTTTGATAAGGGCGTCAGAGTCTGTTATTTCGGTAAATTGGGATCGCTCGAGCAATTGGGGGACATCCTGCTCTTCTGCCGATCCGAATGGAATAGCAATTTCGCGCGTAAATTCCTCGCTGCCTGTTAAATGGTCAAAAAACACCATTTCCAGTGCAAGATCAGGTAAGCTTCGGTAGATGAGATCCGCGCAATCCTTAAACTCTTTTAACGTAAGAGCAAGTGATGGAGCTACCTTTTTCTTCGCTGGCCCATCCTCTTTTGGTATGTTTTTCTCCGTATTAGTCATGCTGCGCCTCGCTTATTCTTCGACATCTTTACTAAACAATGTGGTCATAATTAACGGTTTTATACTCCATCGTGAAACTTCGGCATGAACAAAGGAAGATTGGCTGCTTGAATAAAGTGAAGGTTCGGAAGAGGGTCGAGCCATTATCGTGGAAGAGGCGGTTATCGCCCAAACCTTGTTCGTTGCTGCTGCATAATATGCTCTAGCCCAACTAATTAGGAGTGATAAAGCATGTCATTTTTGCCTCCTCCCGGCCCTCCGGGTCCGCTTGGACCGTTTGGCCAGTTTGGACCTTTCGGTCCGCAAGGTCCGCAAGGACCACAGGGACCACAAGGACCTGGATCGCAGGGACCTGGATCGCAAGGACCTGGATCGCAAGGACCTCAGGGACCGCAGGGACAACCGGGCATGATGCCGACTTCCCCGCCCCCTTCATTTACGCCCCAGCAGCCTTCCGCTACGCTGTTCGCTGTTGATCCCGGCGCTATATCCGGATGCTTGTTTCGTAATACCTATGTTTGGCTAAGGAATGGCCAAGGCTTTTGGTTTTTCCCTGTATTCATTGGTCGTAACTCTGTGGCAGGCTTTCGCTGGTTCGGAAGATCGTGGATGTATATGGGAATAGATTTGAGACAGATAACCACTTTCACTTGCAGGTAAGAATGGCTCAGCTATGAATAGCGGGGCTGGCTCAAAAGGAGTTCGCTCGCTGAAGAAACAGCTCGCACAATCAAAAATAAGAAGGATATCCCATGAAAAAGCGGTGCAGAGGACTAACCCTGCACCGCTTTTTTGATTGGTCTCTTGCCCCTTTCTTCAGCAAATAATGGTAAACGGAGCATTTAAATGATTCTGGAGAAGCGTTAGCGGTCGTTTTTGTGAAGGGATTCCAACCTTTCCTCGTTGATTCAAAGGAATCCCCGAGTAATGGCGATCGGAAGAATATTTAAATGTACAGTTTTCTGTTTAGCCTTAATAACTGTCCAGTTTGCCGTTTAGCCTTAATAACTGCGCAGTTTGCCGTTTAGCCTTAATAACAACAGGCATATTCCATCGTTAAAACGGAGCATTTAAATGATTCTGGAGAAGCGTTAGCGGTCGCTTTTGTGAAGGGATTCCGACCTTTCCTCGTTGATTCAAAGGAAACCCCGAGCAATGGCGATCGTAAAAATATTTAAATGTGCAGTTTGCTGTTTAGCCTTAATAACTGTTCAGTTTGCCGTTTAGCCTAAATAACAACAGGCATATTCCATCGTTAAAACGGAGCATTTAAATGATTCTGGAGAAGCGTCAGCGGTCGTTTTTGTGAGGGGATTCCGACCTTTCCTCGTTGATTCAAAGGAATCCCTGAGCAATGGCGATCGGAAGAATATTTAAATGTGCAGTTTGCCGTTTAGCCTTAATAACTGTTCAGTTTGCCGTTTAGCCTAAATAACAACAGGCATATTCCATCGTTAAAACGGAGCATTTAAATGATTCTGGAGAAGCGTCAGCGGTCGTTTTTGTGAGGGGATTCCGACCTTTCCTCGTTGATTCAAAGGAATCCCTGAGCAATGGCGATCGGAAGAATATTTAAATGTGCAGTTTGCCGTTTAGCCTTAATAACTGTCCAGTTTGCCGTTTAGCCTTAATAACAAAGGGGTTATTCCATCATCAAATTGCTGACTTATGGGATAGCCCCTTTTACAAATAAAAATCGTTATGCACTTGCACCGCGAAGCATGCTCTTCATATAGCTGCTGCATGCAACGAGGAAATAGATGGTCTGCATCGCAATATAAATGCCAATTACGATAAAGGAATATATCCAATTGGAGGATTGCATCATATTATCGAGCGCCTTCATCGCGAACAACGCGTGGGCTATGCCTACCACTACGGGAACAAAAAACACGATACCAACCTGCGTGACGACGATTCTTCGAATCTCGCCCCTCGTCATTCCAATTCGAGTCAACGCCCTAAACTGGGCTTGATCATCCTGCAGCTCTGTAAACAGCTTGAAATAAATCATGCTGCCGGAAGCGATAAAGAACAGCAAGCTAATGAACATACCGATGAACAGCGTCAAAGATACCATCTCATTGATGTCCTTCAATCGATCACTGCGCCTAAAATCCGTCTGACCTTGAAGCTCTTCGGGAACCAGCTTGCTTAGCTTTGCTGCCGTTTCGGACGAGTCCTCCCAATTGCGCAGCTCGTAGCCGTACATCGTAAACAATTGGTCTTCCGGCACGCTTGCGCGCAGCTCCATGTAAGAAAAATCATCCATCACGAGCGTATAAGAATTGCTGTCAAGCCAGTTCATGACATTCGCTTCCAACAAGCCGCCAACCTGAATCTCCGTTTGTTTGCCGTTAACAGTTCCGCTCACTACACCTGACTTTTTCTCTTTTCCGATAAACTGCGTAACGAGCGTCACCTTCCCATTCTCGGGATGAAGACTTGGCTGGTCGTTGAATGCAGCAAGACGATTGTAGTCCGTGGCGGAAATAATTAATGCATCAGATTTTGACTGCCAAGACTCTTCTTTCCCCCACTGTATCGCATAATTATGAATAAGTACGCCTGCTGTTATCGATTCATGCGCAATCGTAAAACCGTCCTCGGCCACAATGCGCTTCAGCTCAGCCGGGTCAATCACATCATGAGTACCCAGCCCCTTTTCACTGTATGCAAGGGTATATGGAGATCCGTAAAGCAAGTTCTGTTTCGAACCAACCTGCAAAATATAAACCGTTCCCAGCGCCGTCATAATGACCGCACTCAGAATCGAAACAATAAACAAAATACGCGCATTGTCTCTGATTTTATAGCCTAGCTGCGCGAAAACGATCATATTGGTGCGCTTATAGTATAGAGCGGAGCGCTTCTGGATGAACCGCAGCAATAAAATGCTGAGCTGGGTAAACAGGAAATACGTTCCGATGATGACTGTAATCAATATAGGCAATGTCAATACGAGAAACGTCTCGCTATTCATGATGAATGCCATTCCGTAAGCCGCTAGAAGACAAAAAACGGCGACGGCAACCAACCAGCGCGAAAACACGAGCTGGCCTTTCGGCTTTCGCGCGGCTTTCAGCAGATCTACGATTTCTGTGCGGCCGATACGCAATGCCGTCCCTACGGAGATAACCATAAATAGGACGAAAAACCCGCCTGCCGTCAGTCCGATGGCTTTTAATGGCGCTGCGAACGGTATGGATTCTTCTACATTCAGGAGTACCGTCAAGGCCATAAAAAACAGCTTGCTGAACAGCATGCCAAGCCCAATTCCAACGACGATCGCCATGATTGCAATCGCAGCATTCTCATAAATAACAAGCTTGCGCAATTGAGTCTTTGTCATGCCGAATAAGGAAAATAAGCCGAACTCCTGCTGCCTCGTTTTCAGAAAAGCCGAATTCGAATACAGCACGAATAGGAATGAAAAGATAACGATAATGTATTCACAGAATACCATCCCCATACGAATCTTCGAGGCCGCCATAATATGGCCGCTTTCAACGCCGGGATGATAGAGAAACGCCGCATAAATATAGAAAATCATAACGGAGAACACGCTGCTCAGAAAAAATGCGCTGTATGACCGCCAGTTCCCCCGGATATTGCTAAGCGCGAGCGAACGGAACGTCATCGAAATTACCCCCCAGCACGCTGAGCGCATCTAAAATTTGTTGAAAAAAGGCCTGTCGGTTCGAGCCGCGGCGAATTTCCGAGAAAAATTTGCCATCCTTAATAAACACGATCCGCTGGCAATAGCTCGCAGAGAATGGGTCATGCGTAACCATAAGCACCGTAGCCTTAAAACGCTCATTCAAGTCCTTAAGCGAATCCATGACATCCTTGGCGGACTTGGAATCCAAATTTCCCGTAAGCTCATCCGCAAGCACAAGCGAAGGCTGATGGATGATAGCGCGCGCAATCGCTGCTCGCTGCTTCTGGCCCCCCGACACTTCATAGGTTCGTTTGTCCAAAATCGGTTTTATTTGCAGCAGCTCGGCGAGTGAATTCAGTTTGAGTTCAATTTGCTTTGGCGCTATCCCATCAAGTACGAGCGGCAATATAATATTTTCTTTGATCGATAGCGTATCCAAGAGATTGAAGTCCTGAAATACGAAGCCCAGCTCGCGACGGCGGAACAAGGCAAGCTTCTGGTCACTCAATTTGCTTGGATTAATACCGTTAATCTCAAGCGCGCCTGAGGTTGGACGGTCGATCGTAGACAGCAAGTTAAGCAGCGTCGTCTTCCCGCTCCCTGACGGACCCATTACCCCTACGAATTCCCCTGCTTCCACCTGCATCTCAATATCCTCAAGAGCTTTATACGCTACATTGCCTTTGCTGCTGTATATTTTGCCTAACCCTTGTGCTTTAAGTACACTCATTGCATTCTTCCTCCCCGAATCTATCCAAGTCATTTCCTTCAATACCCTTAGTATAGACGCGAGGGATGCTTTGAACCCATCGATTTCCCTTTCAATTATGCGCTGGATACCTTACAAAGTTGTCACTTATCCAGCTTGCCGTCACTTAGCCTTGCAGGATATGGATGCCTCGCGGCTGGAATGTCACCGTCATCGTCGTACTCTCGCCAATTACCGAGGATGCACTCATCTCATGGCCCAGCCGC
Source organism: Paenibacillus endophyticus (assembly GCF_014192395.1). Lineage (GTDB taxonomy): Bacteria > Bacillota > Bacilli > Paenibacillales > Paenibacillaceae > Pristimantibacillus > Pristimantibacillus endophyticus. The sequence continues at coordinate 221,121 of NZ_JACHXW010000002.1, forward strand.
GTGCATACCTGCTTGGCCAGATAAAGCCCCATCCCTGTTGATTCTCCCGTCGTTCGTCCGTTCTCGCCCGTGAAAAACGGATCGAAAATACGCGGCAGCTCATGAGGGGCGATACCGATTCCATCGTCCGTCACCTTCATCCTTCCGCCTCCATTGCTGAAATCCTCCAAAGTGAAAACGAGCTTCTTGGCGCCAGGCTTGCTTTTGCTGTATTTAATAGCATTGCTAACGAACTGGTTCAAGACAAACGCCATCCACTTCTCATCGGTCTCCACCCATGCCACGCCTTCTATACGCGGAAAGATAGAATGACGTATGCACAGCTTCTTATGCGCGTTAACGACCTGCCTTGCCAGCTCGTGCAGAGGAGTGCGCTCCACATGCAGATCGATTTCGAACTTTTCGAGCCGCGCCGTATAAAGCATCATCTCCAGGCCGCGCGACATCCGGTCGGTCTCCTCCTGCAGGCTAAGGGCGAGCGAGCGCTGCTCCTCCTGTGTAGACGCAGTTTTTTGCAGCGCTTCCTGCGCCAGCAAATCAACGACAGAAACAGGCGTCTTCATATGATGGACCCATTGGAGCACAAAGTGGTTGTGAAGCTCCTGCTGCCGGCGATACTTGCCCAGCTCATTCAAGTAAGCCCGGTTCTGCTCCTGAAGCATTTTGGAGACAAGCTTCTGCTCCTGTGTCACGGTTGATTTGATGATCCTCGTAGCCTGAAGCTCCTCCGAACGGGAAATAGCTTCAATGAGTTGCTTAAAATAAGCACGCTGGCGAGCATAGTCGACTGCCAGCCAAGTGCCAAGAAAGAATAAGCCCAGCACAATGAAATAATACACGGCTCCAAGCTCAACGAGACCCGGATAGCGCTCCCGTTCAAGCAGCAGCATGCTGACAGACAACAGTAGCAGCAATAATGCCATAAATATAAACAGCAGACGATCACGCAAAAACAACGCCAGCGACAACCCTCTCATCGCGGCGTTTCCTCTGCCATATTCAATTTGTAGCCTTGTCCTCGCACCGTTTCTATCGCTTTAGGGAGACCAAGCTCCTCCAGCTTCTTGCGGAGCCTAGTCACATTGACCGTTAACGTATTGTCATCAACGAATTGCACGTCATCCCATAACGCCTCAAGCAATTGCTCGCGTGATACGACGATGCCTGGCTGCTTCATGAAGCATTCAGCCAGCAGCTGCTCATTTTTCGTAAGCTCAACGCGCTGCCCTTTCCACGCAAGCTCATTTCGTGCCAAATAAAGACGAAGGCCTCCTGCTGCTAGCTCCGCAAGAGACTGTCCCTCTACTCCGCTCGAAGCCGACGAGCTTGGCGCCGCATATTCCCCGTAAGAGCGCCTTAACACGCTTTTCACCTTCGCCATTAACAAATCCAGGTGAATCGGCTTCGTAATATAGTCATCGCCTCCGTTCTCTATGGCCATGACCTGATCCATTTCTCCCGCCCTTGCGGATATGAAAATAATGGGGATGCTTGAACGCATCCGAATTTGCCTGCACCAATAGTAGCCGTCAAAGTATGGCAAATTAATATCGAGCAGCACTAGCTGCGGATCATAGGCTATAAATGCAGGCATAATATCGCGAAACTGCGTAATGACCGAAGCCTCAAACTCATACTTGACCATATTATTTTTGAGGATGGACGCAATTTTCTCATCGTCCTCCACAATCAGGATACGGTACATGTCAATCCTCCTTATGTAGCGTCACTCGACTGATACTTGCTCGCTTCTTTAGGAACAACAAGCTGCACCGCGGTTCCCTTGCCAAGCTGAGACGTTATATCCAGCTGGCCGCCAATACTCCTGGCGCGTTCCTCCATGCTGAATAAGCCCACGCCTCGCTGCGCTTCCGAAGCAATAAACCCATGCCCGCCATCCACAATGCGAATGACCACCTTCCTAGGCAGCTCCTCAATCATGACCTCTGCCTCCGCGACATCCGCATATTTGGCAATATTCGTAAGCGCCTCTTGTATAACGCGGTAAATCGCCGTTTCCTTCATAATGCCCAGCCGGCTCTTAAGATTGCAATGCAGCTGGACGCGAATGCCGAAATGCTGTGAATAATTATCCGTATACGTTCTAATAGCGGGTACCACTCCCAGATCATCGAGGACGGATGGACGAAGCTCCCACGCCAAGCCGCGAATATCCTCCATCATCCCGGATACATCGCTGCGCAGCGCCGTCAGCTCGGTTAGCCCGTTATGATCGCTTATTAAACGGTCCAGCCTTATGAGCAGCGAAAATAAGCCCTGCCCGATTCCGTCATGCAGCTCCCTTGATATTCGTTTGCGCTCATCCTCTTGTATCTCGATGACCTTAACCATCATTTCCTTCAGCTCCTGCTCGGCCCGCTTTCTTTGCGTCACCTCGCTGCGGATCGCTAAATACTGATAAGGCTTCCCTGCCTCATCAAGGAATGGCACGATGGTCGTGTTCACCCAATAAAAACTGCCGTCCTTCGCGCGATTTTTGACTTCCCCACGCCAAACCTCGCCTGCGGTAATCACTTCCCACAGCTCTCGAAAAAATTCGCGCCCATGATGCCCGGAATTAATGATGCGGTGATCCTTTCCTAGCAGCTCGTCACGATTATATTTGGATATTTCGCAAAATTTATCGTTGACGTATTCAATCTTGCCCTTGTGGTCCGTAACCGCGACAATGGAGGATTCATCCAGGGCAAACTTTACGTCGGCCAACTGTTTAAGTGACTGATTCACTTGCGCAAGCATCGATTTATCGTCGATTTCGTTCTCAAGGACAGATAGCAAATAATCGACATCCGAACCGATAATTTGGGCGTAGTGCTTGCCGCTATGCTTAATCATAATTCAGCAGTCCTTTCTTGAGCGCGAATTTGATCAGCTCCGGCCGCGTTCTAAGCCCAAGCTTATCCATGACATGGCTTTTATGCGTTTCCACCGTTTTGACGCTAATAATCAAGCTCTCCGCTATTTCTTTGTTCGAGTAGCCCTTGGCTATCCATCCGAGAACCTCTTTCTCCCGTTCCGATAACGTGTCATAGGGCCCTTGATCCGCGCCGCCTTGGCGCAGCTTAACCAAATATTCGCTCATTAGCCGTTTCGTAGCGGTTGGGTACAGGTAGGCGTTCCCTTGGGCTACCGATTGAATCGCGGACAGCAGCTCATCATGCGGCGCGTTTTTCAAAATATACCCAGAGGCCCCGATATGAATCGCTCTGAACAGATATTCATCATCGTCATGCATCGTTAGAATAAGAACCGCCGTTTCCGGCAGCAGCTGCTTCAATTCCGTAGTGGCTGCCATGCCATCCTTGCCGTGCGGCATGCTAAGATCCATCAACACCACATCCGGCAGCAATTGCTTTGCAAGTACTATTGCTTCATCGCCTTCCGATGCTTCCCCTACAACTTCAATGCCGTGCTTGCCGTGCAGCAGCATTGCCAAGCCGGATCTAACCATCGCATGATCATCACAAATCAGCAGCTTAATCATTATGTATTCTCCTCGCCCAATAGCTTATTCCATGCCTGTTCTTTTATCGCTATTATACCTTACATTGCCATATGAAGCGCCTATAACAAACAAAAGGCGTCCTTATTCCAGCAAGGACGCCAGTTCTATAGCGGCATGAGTAGCCTGATTGAGCTCATCTGCAAGGTAGCTGCTATCTGAGCGCCTGCCTATCAGCACAACGCCGCTTATCTTATTATTAATCGCAATTGGAACGCTGACGGCAATTCTAAGCTGCTCCGTCAATAAAATCGGCTCGCCAAGCTTGAATCGCTCTCGATCCGACATTGCCGTATTCGCCGCTGCCTGTCTGCCTGAGCGGATTGCTTTGCCTGACAGCCCTGCTGTGGCCTTCTGCTCAACGAGGTTCGTTCGTTCGCTTGTCCGGCCCGCCGAACGTGACCAACGCAGCCTGCGACCGCTCGAATCCATCATGCCAAGTATAGCGAAATCACTGTTTGTATCTATTTGAAGCTGATCGATGCAGGCAGCGATAGCCGATTCAACCGTATTCATTGGCACGCCTCCTTAAGGAATGTCGGACTATCCTATCGCTTCATTATAAATCGGTAACGATGCTTTGTATGTCAGGGAATTCCCTGAATTATTGCAAGGGAAGCATAGAAAAAAGGAGCCCTTTGATAGGCTCCTTCTCCGACGGTGTTTGATCGTATGAGTCTCTTCGCATCTAACACTTCACAATATTAAGAATACTTGGGCACCGCTTTTTCACAATCCTGTTTTAAGGGATTGCTTATGGCGTGTGTGTTCAGATTGTCTCTGCGACACAATCCCCTCGCTTTCAAAAAAGCTTAGTGATTAAATAAGTTCCTCCTGCAGTCCTAGCACCAAAAGGTCCAACGGAACCACACCTCTCTTCACACCGTCAACACTATCTTGTCCGTTTTTTGTTTCCTTTATTCAAATGCCATATATTTTTTTTCAATTGGCTTACGAATGAAACATATAGGTCATTTCCGTTGCGAAAAATACGATAACGAACCCGATGACTAACAGCATTTTGACTGTCGTTGCTTTATTTCGCTTAGGTATTGCACTATTCTCGGCCTTGCTTGTCCATGTTCGTTTCTCCTTGCCAGCTGTGCTTGCCGTGTGACCGCAGGAGCAGCTTAAGGGAGAATGGAAGGTATAGCCTTGCATCGTTAGGTTATAGCTTCCTTTCGGAATCGTATGCTTTCTGCCGCACGACGAGCACCCGACTTCGATAAAATGTCTATAATCATGAATAAATTTCATACGCTGATATCCCCCAAGATGATTGATTGATAGACGTAATGCTAAGAAACGAACAAAAAAATCTTCCGGGAAGCCCATCGATTCGATAGGCTTTCCGGAAGATGCAATTCATAATGGCTGACCGATTAGCATTCCCCAGCAGCAGCCGGCTTGCCTGCGTCGCTGGCCGTACGGAACGAGGAGCCGCAGCCGCATGTTGCGCTGGCATTCGGATTCTCGATGGTGAAGCCCCCACCCATTGCCGATTCCTTGAAATCGATCACAAGGCCGTTCAAATATTTGATGCTGTCCTCGTCAACGACAACCTTCAGCCCTTCCATGTCAAGCGCTTTGTCGCCTGCTTGCTCCTCGTCATCAAAGCCCATGCCGTAGGAAAAGCCGCTGCAGCCGCCTTCCTTGACGCCGATACGCAGGAAAAGCTCAGGTCCGCCTTCTTCCGCGAGCATTTCTTTTATTTTGTCAGATGCTGTGTCACTGATCGTGATCATGCTACATCCCTCCGTTATCCATCTAGTTCATCTCTTATGCTACTCACTTACTTATTTACAGTATAACGGAATGTTTATGCGGTATCAATCGGCAAGTTGCCAAGCAGCGCTCATTTTTCTTGAGAATGGAACCATTATGAGGATGTTATTCAAATATAACGAACTTTAATTTTTTATTTTTAAGATATTTTATAATGGCTGGCAAAGCCTTAACGGTCTTTTCTTTTTCATGCAGCACGTATATGCCGCCGGAAGGATCTACTTTGTGAAAATAGCTCATAATTGCGTCAGAGCTGTCTGCTTTCCAATCCTCGGGATCGCGGTTCCACATTAATACCTTCATTTTATTTTTATGCAAATCTTCAATGAGCGTATCTGATATCGAACCGTAAGGAGGTCGGAAAACGGTATTCGTTTGTTTCGTAAGCTTTTCAATTGCCTTAGCAGCCATACCCACATTTTCCAATTTCTCGTCCCGCTTCAGATGCTCCAAATCGGCGTGATCCCAGGAGTGGTTGCCGACCGACATCTTCTGATCGCTTGCATAAGCGACAGCATCAGGATATTTTCGGGTGTTTTTCCCAATGAACAAAAATGTTGCAGCCACCTTCTGCTCTTTAAGTATGTCAACGATCTCTTCCGTATAAGCCGATGGTCCGTCATCGAACGTTAGGGCTACATATCCCTTTGGCAAGGCATATATGGCTTTGTCGCCTTCAAGGACATAGCTTTCATATAACTTATCTTCATCTTTAAGCTGTTCTTCTTTTAGCTGTTCTTCTTTTAGCTCTTCTTCTTTAAGCTCTTCTTCTTTAAGCTCTTCTTGTGCAGTTGAGAACGAAACAGGTCGTGGTTTCTCGTTTTGGCTCACCGAATATACAGCCGTATTTACATGAAGCCTGTCACGATTATCAGTCTGGGCAGGCTGCTCATAAAGCGAGCTTGCTGCATTCACGCTCAGTGTAAGCGAATCATCCTCTTCATTGAATAGTCTGTCGCTCGTACTGATTACCGCAATCATGATGAACAGACTAAATGCGGCCAAACGAAAGAATACCTGTCTTTTAGGCTGGCTTGTTCCGAGCTTGGTTATACGCATTGGCTTCAGTTGCGATGCTTCGTGTACCGGGGATAACCTTTCAGCTTCGTCGACTGGGACGATGCCTTCCTTCAACAACTGAAGCTTCGCGATATATGCTGTGCTGCAAGCAAAATACAAGGTTGAGCGCAAGTCGCCTTCTTTATAGGAAATGTGGCTGTAATGGAGCCTACGGTAAGGGTCCCACTTCGTATATAGCGACAGCCTAGACCTGCCTCTACTCTGCGGCAATATAGAAAGAACTTGATTATATGTATACTCGTCTAATTCAACAACGCAATCCGTACAGGCAGATTCTCGAGATATACGTACCGCCATCTGATAGCCGTTTGCACTTTGTTGAAGCGATAGTAGCTCGATCATTTGGACTGGGTCGCTTTCCATAGTTGTCTTCAAATCTCCTTTAGCGGCAGCAGGCGGAACAGCAGCTCAATGCTCATCCGAACCGTCTATCCGCTTTGATTGATTCTGACCTAGAGGCAATGACATTCGGCTGGTAAAATCGCTGATCATGTTTGCCAAATATGCTTTTTCTTGGCGCATCGTTTCGTATTTTTGCTTTAGATGCGTGTTTTCCACTTCCAGTCTGCCAATTTTTTCTTCCAAATCATTGATTTTCAAATTTTTATCTGCATTAGCTTCATTATGTTTTTGCAGTAAACTACTGTATTTCTGCCGTTCCAGTTCAATAACGTTTTTGAGTTCATCTGTTTCACTGGACATCTCGGTCTGGAGCTCCCGAAAGTCCTCCATCACTTGATCGACCTTCAAATTTTTCTCCACAAGCTTGTTCTCAAGCTCAAGAATATTTTTTTCGCGCTCTTCGATTACTTTGTTTAAATTTCTCGTATCCCGGTTAAGACGATCTACGTGACTATTGGAGTGATTAAGCCGATCTTGAAGCTCATTGATGTTCAGCTCGGTATGTTGCCTCGATTGAATAATCTGTTCCACCGCAAATACGAGATCAAGCGATTTCTTGTCCATATTTGCTTTGCTTGCCGGACTCATAATGGAAGCGAACTCTTCTTTATCAACCGCTTGCTCCAGGTCCATGTCTAGAGCCTTAACTTCTACAGCTAACCCGGAACCTTGCTCCCGGTGTTTTTCTGCTGGGTCTTTCTTCTTAAAAAATGGAGTAGCCAATTCCAACACCTCTTCCATATATATGTCAAATTTTGTCGAACACTGTTAAATCTATTATAGAATAATTGCCATTTTCATAATCGAGACTTTGTATCTATATTTTCTAGTAAATCATAAGTCCTATTTTCGGAATAAAACCAAAGAAAATAGTACCATTTATCCATAAATTATTGAGGAATGGTTAAATTTCAATTCATTTGATGGATTACCTTTAAATTTGTACTTCGTGGATATTGCCCCTGCTACGTAGGAGGTTTATAATAGTTACAGCTTCTTTAATCGGAATAGAAAGTTCTTTTTTTCACAATCTTAAGAAATTGAGGTGGCTACACCATGAACGTCGTTATACCTACAGAAGATTCAAAAATGCAGCACATCATTGAAAAAGTGCGTCATGGACAGCGTTTATCATTAGAGGATGGCGTTTACTTATATGAATCCGATGATTTGCTCACAATAGGGCAGCTTGCCAATGAAGTTGCGATTCGAAAAAACGGCAAAAAGGTTTATTTTATTGAAAATATGAGTCTTTACTTTACGAATGTATGTGAGGCGCACTGCGCATTCTGCAACTTCCGCAAAGATGAAGGCGACGAGGGCGCGTATACGCTGAGCGGCCCGGAGATGATTGAATACGTCGAAAAGCATTTCCACCCTGGTGTCCGTGAATTCCATATCGTAGGCGGACACAATACGAACGTGCCGTTCCAATATTATGTGGATTCTCTTAAAGCATTGAAGGAGCGTTTCCCAGAAGTAACGTTAAAAGCATACACCGCAGCGGAGATCGACTTTTTCTCACGCATCAGCGGCCTTTCGTACAAAGAAGTGCTGGAGGAGCTTATGAAAGCCGGCCTTCAATCCCTTACCGGCGGCGGTGCTGAGATTTTATCCGATCATTACCGTAAAAAAATGCGCGTCGATAAAGCGGACGTTACCCAGTACTTGGAAGTACATCGCACTGCCCATCAGCTCGGCTTGCGCACACACACGACGATGCTCTACGGCTCCATTGAAACCAAAGAAGACCGGATTCGTCATTTGATGCATATCCGCGAGCTTCAAGACGAAACGAATGGCTTCCTTGTCTTCATTCCTCTCTCCATGCAGCCGATTAATCCGCGTGCCGGCATTCGCCGCCGCAACTCTGCATTCGAGGATTTAAAAACGATTGCGATCAGCCGTTTGATGCTTGATAACTTCCAGCATATTAAAGCGTATTTCATCAATATTGGCGTACAGCTGACCCAAGTTGCCCTAACAATGGGCGCATCGGATGCACATGGAACAATCGTCAAGGAGAAAATCAGCCACGCAGCTGGCGCACTGACTCCGGAAGGCATTACGCGCGAGGATCTGATTTGGCTCATTAAAGGCGCTGGCCGTATCCCGGTCGAACGCGACACGTTCTACAACGAAATTAAAATTTACGAATGAGTAATCGGCAACGCGAAAGCACAAAATAGATTATCATCAAGAGGCGTGGAGTTGGAAATTATATGAGAAAACTTATTATTTTGGGAGGCGGCTACGGTGGTCTAGCAATAGCTAACGAGCTGCTGGAGAAACAGCTTCCCTTGGACGTTTCTATCGTACTCATTGATCGGATGCCGTTTCAAGGCTTGAAAACCGAATATTACGCGCTCGCTGCAGGAACCGTATCGGATCTCGAGCTGCGCGTGAAATTTCCTGTTGATCCAAGAATTTCGCTGGCATACGGCGAGGTGACCGATGTGGATATGGAGCAAAAGCTCGTCCACATCGAGGGCCAGGAATCACTCGTATTTGATTGGCTTGTCATCGGTCTCGGCTGCACCGATAAGTATCATGGGATTGAGGGGGCTGAGCTGTTCTCGACAAGCATTCAGACGTTCTCGGCTGCAAGACAAACCTACGCGCAGCTGAATGATGTGAAGCCTTATGGGCAAGTCTCTATAGTAGGCGGGGGACTCAGCGGTGTTGAAGTGGCAGCTGAGCTGCGTGAAAGCCGGCCTGATCTTAATATACGGATTTTGGACCGGGGACCGAGCGTGCTGTCTGCCTTCCCAAGCAAGCTGCAATCATTTGTGGCGGAGTGGTTTCAGGAGCATAACGTGGAGATGCGCGGTCATGTCGGCCTTACTCGGGTTGAAGGCGGCATTCTACATGACTGCAATTCAACGACTCCGATCTATACCGACGTTACCGTATGGACGGCTGGCATCCAGCCTGTACCCCTCGTGCAGCGGATGAATCTGCCGAAGGACAATCAAGGCAGACTCATCATCAACGAATATCATCAGCTGCCTGATTACAATGACGTATTCATCGTTGGCGACTGCGCTGCCCTCCCGCTCTCGCCTAGCGGCCAAGCGGCTGGCGCCCAAGGCAAGCAGATCGCGGAGGTGCTGCAAGCCATCTGGCATGATAAGACGCCTCGTCTCGGCAAGCTGAAGCTCAAAGGCGTTCTTGGTTCGCTGGGTAAAAAAAGCGGCTTCGGCCTGATGGGTGGAACAGCCATCATGGGCCGAGTGCCGCGTCTGGTCAAAAGCGGTGTATTGTGGCGCTCCAAGCGTCACCTAGGTTAGTACGGAGAGCATGAAGCGTTACAGATCATCCAGCAGCTTGTCCAGTGCTTCCTTATCGGCCTGCTGCTGATCAATCGCCTTCAGTATATGCTCATAAAGCTCATCTGCCGACTCTGCAGATACAATTGCGCCGTCTACTAATGCGAATGGATTCAAGTAGCATTCGCCGCAATTGCCGAGACAGCCGTATTCCGTAACCTCGAATGCATCATTATCTTCAAATATTTTCATTATACGGTCCGTGCCATGATGCATATTACTGGCACAAAACTCGATCATTGGCTTAAACACCATGCTTCACCTAACTTTACTTAGTTACTATCCATTTTCAATTGCTTCACTTTGTACTATAATAGGGGAGAAAGGAGATGATTGCAATGAGTGAACAAGTACAAGATACGATGTATGACGAAGTGCTCGACGTACTCGATAAGCTTCGTCCGTTTTTGCAGCGCGATGGCGGCGACGTTGAACTCGTCGATGTCGAAGGCGGCATCATCAAGCTTCGCCTTATGGGAGCATGCGGCAGCTGCCCAAGCTCGACGATCACGCTTAAAGCGGGAATCGAACGCGCTCTTCTTGAAGAAGTTGACGGTGTCATCGAAGTCGTTCAAGTATTCTAAAATATAAGAACGCGTCTATACCGCCTTTGCATGGCAAATGCTGAAGAGTCTTGTCGGCGGAAAGGAGCTTATGCTCCCTTCCTTACCGAGAAGACTCTTTTTTTGAGCGTATAATTAGAACATTCCTTTAATATTGGCAACGATAGGATCAAAGCCTCCGGTAACATCAATGACATTTCCCGTTAGGAAATTAGACTGTCTGTCGCAAAGAAACAGCACGACGCGCGCAACATCCTCGCCGGCGCCAGGCCTTCCAATCGGCGATTCATTGTCATATTCCTCTTCCACTTCGGCAATCGATCTTTCCTTGTTAACGCCTCGAATATCACCAGGTCCAATCAAATTAACGGTGATGCCGTGAGGAGCTTCCTCTACCGCCAACGATTTCGTAAACGACACAAGCCCTGTCTTCGCAGCAGCATACACGGCACGATGCGGCCAAGCTCTTGCCTCTCCGGCGTGACCGAAGCCAAAGTGGATGACCCTGCCCCATTTCCGTTCACGCATGCCCGGCAGCAGTCGATGATCAAGCAGCATCACGCCTAACAGATTGCCGTGGAGCAGCCTAATAATCGTCGCCTCATCGTATTCGCTGAAGAGCCGCCGCTTGCGAACGAAAGGCCCTGCGTTATTGACAAGAATGTCCACACCGCCTGCCCAGCGCTCAGCAGCTTCAGCCAGCTTTTCTGTCCCTTCAATGGTTGCAACATCTGCCTGTACCGTTATAGCTTTGACGCCAAGCTGCTCAATCTGCGCTTTTACCTGCAGAGCTTCGAGTTCGCTCTCGTAGTAGTTAATGACCATATTACAGCCTTGCTCAGCCAGCTGGATCGCCGTTCGCTTGCCGAGTCCTTTCGCGCTCCCTGTGACTAATGCTGTTTTGCCTTCCAGTCCCACGAGTTTTCCCCCCTCGGGATTATGTGTTCTTCTTCCTCATTAAACCACAAGCATACTGAAACGTAAGCAGCAATGACTCCATGGCCAGATACAAACCCTGTGTCAGCTCAGCGGATTGCTCTGCCACGTTTTCAAGCTTAATTTCTTCCCCGTACATGCGGTTGCTTTGGATCAAATCATCCTGCATCTCCGAGTTCATGTAATGAATCTCCGTATTCCTGCGTTTGCGCAGCCTAGTCATCGACTCCTTGTACTTCTCTTTCACATCGTTCAGCTTCCAGGTTAGCTCAGGATGCGCTTTCTTCTCCCGCATATTGCGCAATACGGTGAAATAAGAGAAATGTGCTTTGATCCGCTCCGTTCTCATATCCAGCAGTTCATTAAGTAATGTACCCAGCTTGTCGAGCAGAGAAAAGACGCGGATAAAGGCATTTTTATCGAAGTAGATATAACGATTATAATAGATTCTTTCCTCATCTGTCATTTGCTTAAGCGAGGTTGCCTTTACTTTATGTTGGAATTTCAGCGCGACATAGTGGCTTTGCTCCAGCTCATCCAAAGAAGATCGCAGACCGAGCGTCCAAATTTCATATTTGCGGAGCTGCTGGGCATCAGCAGCCCCTGCTTTTATTTTTTTGGAAAGAATGGCATTGAACTGATCCATATGGCGAAACGTTTCCGCCAGCATGCCATCCGCTTCTCTCATCGGTTCATCAAACATGAAACGCAGCATGATTGTACAGTCCCTCCACGTGAATTTGACTGCCGCCTGCTCTGAACAGCAATCCGTAAAGCGCTAAATAACAGGCAAACCTGCAAGCGAAGGATACGCATCTGCAGGCTTGCTGAATGGGCATCACGGACTGAAGCAGCATTTGCCTACCTTCAGCATGTCCCATATTTAGTTTTCTCTCTCCAACTCGTCCTGTCCGCACTGTTCCGAGCAGTCGCTTATCAACGCTACATTTCCGTTTTCCCTTCGCGCAACCGCCAAGAACGAACTAATATATCCATTAATAAACCGAACAAGCCGGTCACAATTAAATTATGGAGCAGGTTCGTGAACAAAAACCAATCTGTATTGGTTATCGTAATCGTCAGCAATGCACCGCTGAAAATTTGGGTAATGACAAGTCCAAGTGTCCATCCAGCGTGCTTCGTTAAGCCTGCTCCGCCTTCGCTGACCTTTCGGATATGAAGGTATAAGCCTGCTAGGCTGATTGCTAGCACCAAAGCAGCTACGCGGTGAATGAATACGGCCCCTGTAGCTCCATTGATTTCTGGGACGATCTCTCCGTTGCATAACGGCCAGCCTAGGCATCCGCCGCCTGATTCGGTGTGCCGGATGAATGCCCCCAAATAAATGACGACATAGCTGTATATCGCTGTCGCAAGCACGCGCGGGAATATCGAACGCGGTACTGTAAACACTTTGGCAGGGCCGCTTTTTACGCGGAACGTCCAGATCACGAGCAGCAGGGTCGCTGCAAAAGCGATTAATGAGATGCCAAAATGAATGGCCATAATTGGCGGCGATTGCGGCCACATAACGGCAGCAGCACCCATAAGCGCTTGGATAATTGTAAACAAAAGGGCTCCGCCAGCGTAAAATAACGGTTCTTTATAACTAGCCTTGTCTTTCCTGAATTTGAGTATGAGGGCAATGACAGAAGCGAGAACAAGCAGACCTTCGAATCCTGTGATTAGCCGATGCGAATATTCGATTAGAGACTCGATCGTATAAGCTGGAACGAATTTGCCGTGGCACAAAGGCCAGTCATCACCGCAGCCGCGTCCAGAATCCGTATTCGTGACAAGCGCCCCTCCGAGCAGTACAAGAAGCATTCCGATGCACGCAGCGATTGCCAGCGTGCGAAAACGCCCGGTTACCATTATGAAATCACCTTATTTCTTGTTTTAATAACAGTTCAATTATAGCTATAAAAAAAAGCAAAAGCCATGTTGAAAATGTGACACTTCAGCGCACATACCTCAACAAAAAGGAAAGCCCGCGTTTCAGGGATGGTACATTCCCCCAATACGCGGACTGGCATTTCCTTTTAATTGAGCGCTTCGCTTACTTGTATGGCACGATCAACGAACGACTCAATTTCTTCCCTCGTCTTCCGAAGCTTGCTGACAAACCTGATGATTTCCGAACTGCTGCGAAAGGCGATAAAGCTAGGGATACCTAGAATGTTCAGCTCGGAGCAAAGATCGGGAAGATCGTCGCGATCCAGCTCAACGAAGCTCACTTTGCCTTCATATTGACGTTCCAAATCCGGCATGAAGGGATCGATAAAATGGCAATCCGCGCACCAGGTCGTTTTGAATACGGCAATGGTAAGGCCTTCGCTTGCGACTGCTTCGCGGAAAGCGGCATCTGTCGTTAATTTTCTCATGTTGCACCCCTTAACGTTCTGAATAAACTTCACTCGCTCGTTACGTCATCGCTTATACTTCCCGATCAAGTGAGAATACTTTCATGTCGTCGCCAAGATCCGTCCAGCCAATCTTTGCTTTTATTGCATGGGTCAAATTGCGGGCCGGCACATAGGTTACTCCGTCAATAACGGTAACGGGGAATGCCCACTTCACGGTTTTCCCGTTGACCACAGCGGAATCACTGCCATTCTTCAATACAATCGTCGTATTCGTCGCTTCGTCAAACACTTTGAGGCTTTTTGTTTTCTTGTCAAAAGTCAGTACGCCGCCAAGCTGTTCAACTGTGGAGCGAAGCGGAATAATCGTTACATGGCTTGCCGTAATGATTACCGGATTATAATATTCATCGGAATACCACGTAATGTTTTGTTTATTCACGTGCAGCTTGTTTTTCAATAGGTCGTAGACGACTGATTTGTCATCGAACATTTTCAATGCTTGATAGCCTTGCATATCAACAAGCTGTTCAATGGCAAAATCTGATTTGGAAGCAACTGGAGCGTCAGCTTTGACCACGCCATTCACATTCCATGACTCGCTCTCGAACTTAAGGGTAATACCCTTGATTGGGAGCACACCGAATTCCGGATCCAAGCTCGGAGCGTATGAGAGCTCGTAAGCCTGCTTGCGGATATCAAGCTTGTTGTCTACGTACATATCCGCTTTGATCGAAAGATTCTTGTTGAAAATTTCGTCGAATTCTTCCTGCTCCTCTTCTTCAAGCAGCTTCAGCTCGCCTTGCAGCTCCGTTAGAAGCTCTGCGATACCTTCAGTAGCTTCCGCAATCAGCTCAGCAGGATCTTCGCTATCGAGCCCGCCTTGATCGAATGGAATCACTTCTTCTGCTGCTCCCAGAATTTGCGGATTGCTGTTCAGCACCTCAAATACGCCTGCTACCATTTTGTCTAGGCCAGCACGATCCGCGATCAGCGCATCCACATATTTTTTCACCCAAGGCAATATCTCGTTACCGTCAAAGTCAACATGGACTTTCATGAGGGAGGTAGAAACGCCGTTAATATTCTCAAACACCGGTTTGACGTCAATGCGTTCTGGGTTCGGAAGATTATGTATGACATAGGAACCCACCGTATCGAGAATCTCATGGCCCAGCGCCGTAGCAGTTGCTTCGTCGAGCTCAGGTGCTGCCGCCTCGGTTGCTGCATCTTCAGGCAAGCCAGACAGTCCAGTCAAACCGAGCAGGCCCTCGCTTGTCAGATCAATCGCAAAAGGCTGCTTCGCGCCTTCAATCTCCATAATCGCCAACTTATCGGACATTTTAAGTGAAAACTTCACGCTAGCTGTATCCCCAAATATCAGGCTCCCGTTAAAAGATGCGTTCGAGCTGTCCTGCATCTTCACATTCTCAAACTGCAGCTTAATGTTTGATACTAGCTTCATAATCGCAATATCCTCTTCGGTAGCACCTTCATAAGCCGTATCATCAAGCTCCAACTTAAGTTCAACCGACTGTTTGCTCTCGCTTGAAGTTACTTTCAAGGAATTTTTCAGCACGGTATTGAAATCCAAGTTGGAAATGGCTTCACAGCCCGCAACAAAAACAAGTGTAAATGCTAATATGAGAGCAATAAACTTACTAGGTCTTGCAAAGCTTTTTTTCATTCTTTCGTCTCCTTTATGATTGCATAGTAGCAGGCCTTTTTTACTGATAAACTCCATTTATTGTACAGGAGACTCTATCTAATGTAAATGTATGGAAAGGTCTAGTTTTGTCGAATTTGATAGGATCACAGGTTTATGCATTAAATTGCACTTATTACTGCGTACATTCCTTTAGCACCCATCCGACCAGCATTGCGATTGCCACTGCCAATACGATTCCAGTCTGCTTCATCCGATCCATCCCGCATCTCCTCCATCCTGAAGCTAATGGATAGTGTAAGGCAAGGATCTTACCGACTGCTTTCATATAAGCTTATCAAATGCTTAAGAAATGCTTAAGATACAAGCTTCGCAATTGGAAACCTCGTTTCAAAGCATGTTTCGACAGCCGTGCTGCTAACGGAAATCAGCCCGCTATGCGCTTCGACAATACTTCGAGTTATAGCCAAACCAAGCCCTGTTCCGCCCGTCTCAGCCGTTCGAGAGCGATCAGCCCGGTAAAAACGGTCAAAAATATAGGCAATATCCTTAACGGGGATCGGATCTCCGTAATTAATAAACCTTACGATAGCCTCCTCATCCGTTCTCGTAATCAGAATATCAATAAATTTACCTTTGTGGCCATACTGGATGGCGTTTGCCATCAGGTTATCGAAGGCTCTTGCGAGCAAATCTCCGTCTGCCATAATCAATAAACGCTGCGCTGAAGCTTGGATTCGACAGCTCATATCCGCTTTTTCCAGGCTAGGTACGAACTCTTCGGCTAGCTGTGCCGCAAAGTTTGCGATATCAAGCTCTGTCAAAGCGAGCGGCATATCATTGTTCAGTTTCGTGTATTCGAATAAATCATCAATCAAACCTTTCAAGTGCTTGGATTTCTCATAGGCGATATTAACAAAATAACGAAGCTCGACCTCATCTTGATACCGGTCCTGCTCGATAAGCTCCAAATAGCCGAGAATGGATGTCAGAGGCGTTCGCAGATCATGGGATACGCCTGTAATCAGGTCATTTTTTGATCGCTCCGCATTCCTCTCTTCTTGAAGCAGCAGATTGAATTGCTGGCCTAACGCATTGATGCTCCTTGCAATCTCACCCAGTTCATCTGATCCTTTAACAGGTATCGCATGATCCAGCTTTCCTGCCGCCATATGCTGCAAGCCATTTTTAATTTCCTTCAAATCCGCTATCATCTTGCGGCTCGTCCAGAAAAAAAACGCAAGAAATAATAAACAGCCGAACATGGCAACGATCGGAGTCGAACCAATATGATTGACAATCCAGACCAAGACACGGTTATAGGAAGTATATTGCATCAAAGCATATGCGAGCAGATGTCCAGCTATGACGAAAAAAATCATCAGCACGAGGCTTTGCAGGAAGGCCGCCATAAAGGTCCAGCGTATCGTGCGGAACAACGGATGGCTCGTTGGTGGTTTTAAAGCTGATTTGCCCGCTCCGCTCCGGAACCATGCCAGCTTTTGTTGAAATAGCTTGATATAGCAAACGCCAAAGATCAGCACAGCGACAGCCAGTATGATTGGCAAGGAGCCAACATGCTCGATTAGCCATTTGAGCGGCTTGTTATAAGGCGGAACCTGAAGCATGAACGCCAGCAGCATTCTGGCAAGCAGCGCTGTTAGCAGGGCAATAGCCAAGCTTGCTGCTGCCCAAGTATAAATAGGGTTCTTTTTCATTTCATCACCTGTATGTTAGAGGTTTTGGCAAGCTTCCACCTGCCGAGGACAGTTGAAAGCTTATAGCGCCTCCATTTTATAGCCGATTCCCCATACTGTTTTTATGTATTTCGGGTTTTGGGTGTCCTTTTCGATTTTTTCTCTTAGTTTGCGGATATGGACCATAACCGTGTTTTTCGAATCCATGAACGGTTCATTCCATGCTTTCTCATATATTTTGTCCATGCTCAGCACAATGCCGCGATTGACGGCGAGCAGGCTTAGAATGGCGAATTCGCGCGGTGTAAGCTTAACCTCTTGGCTATCGACAGTAACCGTATAGGTAGCCGTGTTAATAACCAGCTCATCGATAATGAGTTCATCCTCATTCGGAACCGTCCCCGAACGAAACTGCTTCGCTCTCCGAATATGTGATTTGACGCTCGCTAGCAGCACTAACGGACTAAACGGTTTTGTGACGTATTCGTCCGCACCTAGGCTGAGCCCGGATATTTTATCTATATCCTGCGTTTTCGCCGACAGCATAATAATGGGGATATGGTTCTGCTCGCGTATTTTCATGCAAGCCTCAAGCCCATCCATCACAGGCATCATCACATCCAAAATAATCAGATCAACCTTATGGCTGTTCAGCATGTCAAGCGCCTCTGATCCGTTGGAAGCTTTCAGCATCGTGAAACCGTCATTTCTGAAATAGATATCCATCAGACTTAATATTTCCTTCTCGTCGTCCACCATGAGAATGGTCTCTCTTTCCATCTCAATGCCCCCTCTATCCAAAGCTAAAATAAATATAGCATGATCTGGAGCTTATGGAAGGAAAAAACTGCATAAAAAGAAAAAGGCTGCAACCAAACGCAGCTTATGCTGCTTCTGGTGCAACCTGTAATCTCATTCGGAATTAGAACTTGTACGTCTATTTGCCGCTTTTCACTTCCTCCAATAAGGATAAATCCAGAAATTTGCTTAGATCAAGCGCATCCGCTGTAATATCCTTGATATAGCCGGCGTCGATCGAGACCTTAGCCATTTCCTCAATAGCCTCTTGGCTCACATCGGTCGTCAAACGCATATGCGACAACGCCGCTTTGATCAGCTCAATATCAAGACCTTTTCCGCTCAGCTCGCTTAAGCGCTTGTTGATAAGCTCGTAAGACTCGTCAGGATTTGCCGTGATGAAATCAATCGCTTCAAGATTAGCTTTAACGGCTGCTTTCGCCAAATCACGATGCTCGCTCAAAAACTTGTCGCTCGCTACCAGAATTACGAGCGGGTAGTCGCCGTTGTTTGGCGGAACTTGATCCCACGGTACGATTACTTTGCCGATTCCCTCTTGCTCGATTTGTGTGCCCCACGGCTCAGGAATAAGCGTAGCGGCTACCTCGTTCTGACGAAGCGCGACAAGCGTATCTGCCGGTGCGCGGGCAACAATCTGCGCGCCTGTTTTATCCGTTGTAATTTTCACGCCTTCTTGCTCCAACAGCAGGCGAAGCGAAATCTCATTCGTGCTGCCTTTAGTTGGAATGGCAATTGTCTTGCCTACCAAATCCTTAACGGAGCTAACGCCCGAATCCTTGCCGGCAACTAGAACGGCACCGCCGTTGTCCGCACCGGAAATTACGCGGAAATTGCTGCTTTTAAGAAATTGGTTCGTGGAAGGACCTGGCCCAACATAACCTAAATCAATTTGTCCCGTTGCGATAGCCGTCGAGAAATCCGAACCGTTATCGAAAGCCTGAACTTCAATCGTGACGTGCTCGCCAAGCTGCTTCTGGAAAAATTCCTTCTCCAACGCGATATATCCTGCAGCATGTGTTACATTTTTGAAGATGCCTAGCTTAACCGTTACCGGTTCTTGCTTCACTGGAGCATCCGCAGGCGCTTGCGTCGCTTCCGCTCCATTGCTCGCTGCCGGTGGATTATTGTCCGCAGCATTGTTGTTGCCCCCGCAGGCACTCAATAACAATACAAATACAAGCGTTAGTATAAGGCTAATCTGTTTTTTCACTTCTTTCTCCTACCTTTCATCATTGACAATGTGTTCTCTTTCTTTCTCCAACCAATTCTATCGGAATAGTTGAAATTGTCAATGTTTTTTTTATTTAGATTGATTTTCCAGTCCGTAGCGGATGAGCAGCTTGTCCTCCAGCTTTTTGAAGCAGAAATGATCCGACAACGTCCCGAGCACCGCAATAATGATAACCACGGTAAGCATTAACGCTGTATCGCCTAGGCCCCTGCCGTCCTGCAGCAACTGGCCAAGGCCCGCTCCGTTTGCGATCAGCTCGCCGGCAACAAGCGCCCGCCACGCGAAAGCCCATGCGACGCGAATGCCGGTCATCAGATGCGGAAATGCGCCCGGTATTAAAATTTGCGTGAACATCCGCCAGCCCGTGCCTGTGCCTAGCGTCTGAGCTGCTCGAATGTATATGGGCGAAATATTTTTGATCCCCGTTCGCGTTGCGATCGCCATCGTCCAGGTTGCCCCAAGCGCGGTAATGAAAATGACTGATTTATCATTAAAACCGAACCAAATAATTGCAAACGGAAGCCAGGCGATACTCGGCACGGTCTGCAAGGCGATTACGACAAAACCAAGCGTGTCGTCTATCACTTTGGATCTCGCAAACATGAACCCCAGCAATAAGCCTACAGAAATGGAAATGGCAAACGCGATGAGGAGCCTGCGCAGCGAGTTCAGAATGGCATCCAGCAATTGGCCGTGCGCGAAGCCGTTGTAGAAAGCCTCTACGGTCTGGAACAAGGATGGAAACTTCCATTCCTCCCAGCCGATGATTCTATATGCCGCCTCCCATGCCACCAAAATTGCGATCAGAAACAGTGTTCTTCTTAAGACTGTAGGTGTCATCGCCCATTTCCTCCTTCACTACTTTCTCCAGCTCATCAGCCAGGCATTCCATAATGGATTTCTCTACATGGTGAAGCAGCGGGTCTGAGCTGTCGCGCGGCCTTGCAGCCTGCACGACAAATTCTTTCTTGATCTTGCCCGGGCGTGTCGACATCACTAGGACTCTGTCCGACAGCATGACAGCTTCCCTTATATTATGAGTAATGAATAA
The DNA here is from genome assembly GCF_014192395.1 of Paenibacillus endophyticus. GTDB lineage: Bacteria > Bacillota > Bacilli > Paenibacillales > Paenibacillaceae > Pristimantibacillus > Pristimantibacillus endophyticus. The sequence continues at coordinate 241,566 of NZ_JACHXW010000002.1, forward strand.
AATAGTTTTCCCCGTGCGCAGCCAAATATCTTCCAACTCCTGATGCAGGACTAGCCTCGTCTGTTCGTCAAGCGCGGCAAAAGGTTCATCCATCAGCAGGATTTGCGGATTCATAATAAGCGCGCGAGCAATTGCCGCACGCTGCTTCATGCCGCCGGACAATTCATGCGGGTAACGGTCTGCAAATTTGCTCAAATGCACGGCCCTTATTTGCTCCAATGCAAGCTCTGAACGTTCTTTCTTCCCCACACCCTTCTGCTTTAAGCCAAACGCTACATTCTCAAGCACGGTCAACCACGGGAACAACCCATGCTCCTGGAACACAACGACCCTATCCGGTCCAGGTGCCTTGATATCCCCGCCATTTATTTTTATTGCACCTTGATAACTACGATCGAAGCCCGCCACCAAATTCAGCACCGTCGATTTCCCGCAGCCTGACGGTCCGAGCAGCGAGACAAATTCGCCTTCCTTAATCGATAGGCTTATGCTTTCCAAAGCTAGGAAGCTGCTTCCGTCCCGTTGGTTGAACTCCTTGCTGACCCTGTCAATGTCAATCATTAAGCATCCCCCTATTTTTTCTTGCAAGTACAGCGCATACATGAAATCTCATGCTGCCAATCAACTTCTGCATATACAAATATATAGTCCATTCTTATTGGAATGATATGAATTGTCAACCCAGATTAAACGAAAAAAAAATCATTTGCATAACGCAACACTTTCAAACACCTTTTATTCATCCCTTAAAGGGGCAAAGAGCCGCCCCTCGGCAGCTCTTTGCATGCTAGCAATACGGATAAACCGCTGTGAATCCCCTGTTACAAAGATAGTTAAAGCTCAAATACCATTAAATCGCGGCCCATCGTTATACGGTTCGAAAAAATGTCGCTCATCCCTTTTGTATATTCCGCTTCCGCTTCCTCCGTAGGCGTCGGCGCCGGAATATGGTGAGTCAATACAAGATGCGGAACATCCGCTTGCCTTGCGATTTCTGCGACCTGATGCGTCGTTGAGTGGTATTTAGCGGGATTGGACAAGGATTGCGCCTGTTCTGGGAACTTCTCAATCAATTCATCCAGCCACGCTTTATTATAGGACTCGTGGATCAGCAAATCAGCGCCGCGACTGTACTTAACCATATTGGCAACAGGAATCGTATCCCCCGAAATGACGACAGACTTTCCGTTATACTCGATTTTATAGGCAAGCGCTGGATAAACAGGGCGATGATCAACCTCGAATGCGGTAATTCGAATGCCTTCCGCATCGTAAACGACGCCTTCATTGCTTTCGAAATAATGAATATTCGCGCCTTGATCGGCTGACAAATTATAATGAACGCGAAGATTGGCATCAAAATCAAAAGATTCTCTCATTTTCCCGATGATCTCTTTCGTCGTCGTTGGCCCATACACATTCATGGGCACCGAGCGTCCCTCGAATACGCGGTCAGGGAGCACATGCGTGCGCCAGCTCGAAATAAACACATCAAAGAAACCGGAGTTGTGGTCGCTGTGATGATGCGTGAACAGCACGTTCTCGATTCGCTGCGGCATGACGCCTGCTTTTATGAGCTGGTCAACTGTAGCGCCTCCGCAATCGATCAAAAAAACCTTGCTTCCCGCCAATACGGCAACGCCCGATTTGGCTCTTCCGCTAAATGCCCGCGGCGTGCCCGTTCCAAGTAAAATGACCTTTAAATGCTCATGGTAATCCGGCAATAGCTTTTCTTGCTGTTGAATAAACAATGCAAAAACCTCCAATTCAATAATGGCAAGTAGAATACTGGACATTTCTATAAGTTAAAGAGGAAGCGGCTGGGATCCAAAATAACAATTTTTTTCTTGTCATACGCGATTAATGCCTGCTCGCGCCATTTGTTCAGCAGCTCCGTCACCGTTTGGCGGCTGCATCCGATGACATAGGATATTTCCTCATGGCTAAGCTGCAGCTGTACCTCGGCAACCCCCTCTTCCCGTTTCCCCATCTGAATAAGAAACCAACCGAGCCGCCAAGCAACTGGCCGGCTGATCAGCGTTTCAACCATATTCTGAGTTTGCAGCAGCCTTCTTGCCGTAATGGTCGCCAAGGAATACGAAAAGGCAGGGTCCTCTTTGGCCAAAGCCAGAAACTGCCGCGATTCAAACGTAAGAATTTCGCTGTCCGTTAAACATTTGGCATACCGTTTGCGCGATACATTGGCAAGCAGCTCCGCATTGCCGAATACTTCGCCCGGGTAGCGCAAAAAAAGCGTGATGCCTTGCCCTTCCTGCGAGGATTGCGAAATTTTGATTAAGCCCTTTTCCACGTAGAAGGCAGCTGCCGGAGGATCGTTTTCCTGAAAGATAAACTCATTTTTTTTAAACAACCGTTTCGTTCCGTATTGATAAAAGGCACGCAAAATGGTTTCATTGTGCTGGTCTGGCTCAGGAAATCCGTTTTGTGCGCTTATCTCATCCAATTCTCCAACACCTCTCGTTTCGCAAGCCGCATTATTCCGACTAATCTGATGTGTTATTAAAAGAATAACATATCCTTTTGTTTAAAAATGTCGGATAGCTGACAAAATCGTATTTTCATGCCCGTTATCCTATAAAAAACAGGACATGTTCCTCGTTGAGGGACATGTCCTGTCTTTCAGCATCTGCAGCTTATGCTGCACGTTTGTAGAAGGGCTTCAACACAAGCGTCAGCACCTTCCGAAGCGGACCCGGGAATGAGCGCACATCCTCCGGCGTAATCACCCGAAGCGCTGCCAGCATTATGAGGTAAAGACCGCCCACAATTACAGAAGTAACCGCCGCTGCGATGAAGTATGACACTTTATTCGCCCACGCATCCGTTAAATTCAGCACGAGGTATTCAGTCCCCCAGCCTGCAAGCGCCGGCACCGCGATTGCGGCAAGGTATGCAAACCATTTGTTGCCTAGAATGTTCAGGTTAATTTCTTTGTTAATCGTTCTTACGTTAAGAAGCGTGATGACTATGAAACAAATCGATGATCCGATTATGAGTCCGTAAACCCCAAGGAACGGCGCAAGTGCCAAGCTGCAGACAACCTTCAGGCCAAGCCCGATAAAGGTATGGTACATGGGCTGCTTCGGCTTGTTCAAGCCGTAGAGAATCGAGTTCGATATCATCATCGTAATTTGAAAAATCGCGCCAGCTGTCAGAAGAGCAACCGTATCGTAACCGCTTGGGCTCTTGAATAATAGTCCCGTTACCGAATAGGAAGCAACGGTGAGCAGCAAGGCAACCGGAACACCGGTGAAAAATACGATGCGCATTACAAGCGAGGATTGCCGCTGTACTTCCTCCATGTTCTTCAAGGCATAGGCCGAAGAAATGACTGGAATGATCGAAGCGCCAAGCGCGATAGCCAGAATAGGCGGAATGCCTGCGATACCCATCGCTCTATTCGTATACTCTGCCAGTACTTTTATGGCCGTATCATGGTTGTAGAATACCGATGTCAGCCTCATGAAAAACGACTGGTCGAAGAAATAGACAAACTGAACGGTCATTGCCGTTACGACAGCTGCGATAGAGGTTCTGAATATTTCCCGGTATATCGTACGGAACGGCAGCTTGGAGCTTGGTTTCGCCGCCTTGTCCGTTGCTATCGCGCTCTCTTCATCTCGATCCTGCTTCTTCAGCTTTCTCGCAAACCACATCATAACGGAAAACGCGCCGATGCTTCCGAGAACGGAACCAAACGCCACTGCCGCGGCGCCGTACTTATCTCCCCAGCCTAAGCCGAGTACGATAAAGGCTAGTCCTATACCGCCGATGAGCCGCAATATTTGCTCCATAATTTGCGAGATGCCGCCGGCGGCCATAATCTGCCTGCCTTGAAAATAACCGCGCATCATCGCGATAATCGGAAACAGAAGCAGCGCAGGCGCTATCGCTTGAAGCGATACGGCGGAATCCGGTACACGCGACAGCCGTTCATAAACAGGCGCAAGCACGAACATGGCGGTTGCGAGCAGCAAGCCGGTCACAGCGCCGAACATTAAAGCGGCCTGGTAGATCCGTTTCGCTTCGTCAGGCCTGCCGAGCGCGTAACGCGTTGAGATCATCTTGCTAATCGATAATGGTATGCCGCCAGTGGCGATCGTCAATAGCAACAAATAAATCGTATTCGCGGAGTTGAACGCTGCTTGTCCGATCGAACCTAGCATATAATCGAGCGGTATGCGCTGGAACAGGCCTAGAAAACGGACAACCAGCGCAGCTGCAGCTAGTATAATGGTGCCTTTTAGTAATGAGTCTTTTTTTAACATGATGGTGTTCCGAAGTCTCCCCTATCCTTTATTGCCAATAGGCTCTAGCGGCTGATGGTTGCCGCGAACCGGCACTGCTGCGTGCGAAGGTGCCGCCCAGCGCACGCCATTCTGAATGACCTGCAATATTTGCGGGTTATAGTAAGTCGGGTACGTCTCATGGCCCGGGCGGAAATAAAAGATTTTGCCTTGTCCCCTGTTAAAGGTACAGCCGCTTCGGAACACTTCGCCACCCTCGAACCAGCTCACGAATACAAGCTCATCCGGCGCAGGGATATCAAAGTGCTCGCCGTACATTTCCTCATGCTCCAGCGTAATATGCTCTGGCAAGCCGGACGCTATTGGATGCGCCGGGTTGACGACCCATAACCGCTCCTTCTCGCCTGCTTCACGCCATTTCAGATCGCAGCTCGTACCCATCAGCTTCTTGAAAATTTTCGAGAAATGGCCCGAGTGGAGTACGATTAACCCCATGCCCTCCCATACGCGCTGCTGGACACGCTCTACGATCACATCGTCTACCTGGTCATGGCCCATATGTCCCCACCAGATCAGAACATCCGTATTCGCCAATCGATCTGCCGTAAGACCGTGCTCCGGCTCCTCAAGCGTTGCAGTTGCCACTTCAAAGTCATCGTTTGCAATGCCCTTGGCGAGCGCCTCATGGATGCCGTCCGGATATACGCTTTTTACTTCCTCATGGATTTTCTCGTGCAGGAATTCATTCCATACGGTTACTTTAATCATCGTCAGTTCCACCTTATCCGTTAGAATACGAGCCAAAGGACAAATAAAACAATCATCGCGAGCTGTAAAATAAATTTCACGACTACGCTGCTGAATAGGCCAACTACGGAGCCGAGCCCAACCTTAAGCGATTTATCAAAACGTGTTCCAATAATCATTTCGCCAATAACGGCACCCGCAAACGGCCCGATAACAAGTCCAAACGCCGGAATAACAAAAGGGCCGAATATGAGACCGATCGTGCTGCCGATTACCGAGGCGCGCGAGCCTCCGAATCGTTTGACGCCCCAGGCGCTAACCGCATAATCCGCTACGAATAGCACAACAACGATAAGGGTTTGGATCAGCCAGAACCAAACGCCGAATTCACTGAAGGAGAAGAACCATCCATAAATAAAAAATGCGCCGTAAATAGCAAGTGCTCCCGGCAGGATGGGATAGATTGCTCCCGCCATGCCGACAACGAACAATAAGATTACTAATATCCATCCTAAAATATCCATACGATACTCATCCTTTCATAATGTATCGTTTAATAACCTCCGCTACCCCATGCTTATTATTCGTAAAAGTAATGAAATCCGCAGCTTCCTTCACTGCTTCCTGTGCATTGCCCATCGCTACGCCAAGGCCGGCCTCGCGAATGGCCGCGATATCGTTCAAACTGTCGCCCACTGCGATAACCTGCGACATCTCGATATCAAGCAGGCCGCAAAGCTCCTGCAAAGCACTCGCTTTGGACACGCCAAGCGGATTCAGCTCCAAATTCCAAGGTGAAGAATTCGTAATTTCGAGCGCTCCCCAGCTCTGGACCTCGGCTAGAATTTTTTCACGAATGCTGTCATCCTCGGTATAATAGCCGAACTTCAGCCAATGATGGGCTGCATAGTCATCAGCGGGCGAAATCCATTTCTCTTTGTTGAATATATCATCGGCCGTATAGGCCCAGAACCATGGCTCGCCGTGCGAGAGTGCAAGCTCATGCATTCTTTGTACATAGACATGGCTCAAATGCGTCCGTTTGTGCAGAACATGGGGCCGATGCCAGATTTCGCTGCCATTGACGGTAATCATCGGCGTCTCCAGCTTCAACTGCTCCGCGTAAGGGAGCGCGCTCCGAAAGCCGCGGCCGGTCGAGAAGCTGACGATTACGCCTGCATCCAGCGCTTTCTGAATCCATTCCGCATTTTCAGCGCTTATTTCACTTTGCTCGTTGAGGAGCGTACCATCCATATCGAGCGCTAACAGTTTATAATCTCCCAAGTTGTGTTCCTCCTCGTAAATGCCGTTCCTTGATGTAACCCGCTAGTAAATTATTTTAGCACATTTGCAGCAGATTCCAAACGATAGACATTCCATACCTATCGTCAAAGGGGGAACCGGAAATAAAAACAGCTTCCGCGCGAGCGCGAAAGCATGTTCTTTTCCTTGCATGGCTGATCGCTATTCAACAATAATCGAATCTACTTGCTCCTCAATCGTTACTTCTGTCGTTGCTTCTTTCGTCGCAGGCTCGACTTTCATTACAGGCGCTTCCTTCAGCAGCATCTCCTGCCCTTTGACCTGCAAAATATCGAGTGCTTCATTAACCGTCTGTTTGTCATCCTTCACCTTCTGAAATTCCTGCTGGGTCGCCGCCCTAAAATCGCCCCAAAAGGTTTCCGGCAGCTTCTCGAAATCACGATAGCTGTTGAAGGAGCTAGGCTTTAAATTGTAAAATGCCGCATAATTGCGTCCTTCGGTATCCGATATGTATTTCGTGCGAACGGGCAAACCATTGTAATTGTTCGATTTGGACTTCACTCTCGCGTACTCATCGCTTGTAATATAGCGGAGAAACTCCCACGCCGTCTCCTTATTCGGCGATTCCGCGCGAATGGCAAAAAGGTTCTGAAAAGAGATCATATTCGACTGGTCCGGATTTTGCTGTCCGACCGGTACCGTTACAAGATCCCAATTTTTCACGATTTTGTCCTTGACCTGCTCGTTCTCGCTTGCCTGCTTGATTTGGTTAATATAATGGCTGTCTCCTATTGCAAGCGCCAGCCGTCCTGATAAGAATGGATCCCGCAGCAAATAATCCTCGTACGTCTGTGACGTATTTGACTCCTCGTTATCCATGCTCTCGAAATACAACGCGTTAGAGCCGATTGCATCCAGCGCCGCCTGAGCCGCATTCTTCCATGAATCGGTATTGATCGTCATCTCTTTCTTCGAAGCATTGACAAAGCTAATGCCATCGGCTGATGCCAGCGTGCTTGCCAGCTCGAAGAGATCTTCGGTATAGCCCATTTTGAGGCCATAAACACGCTCCTTCCGGTCTCCATCAGTAGGAAATTGGCGCGCCAGCTGTATCACCTCATTCCAGCTCATGCGATCCGTCGGATACGCAATCTTGTACTGGTCGAACAGGTCCTTATTGTAGAACATCACCTGGCTGTAAAAGCTCGGAGAAATGCCGAATAGCTGCCCTCCGCCTAGCTCACGCAAATAATCGAGCATACCAGGAATTAATCCTTCCGTATCGTATTTCTCCTTTTCCATGGCAGCATCCAGCTCATAGAGCTTGCCATCTTGCGCCAGCTTCTTGAATTTCTCTGGATCGAGCAGCAGAAGATCAGGCTGCTTCTCTTCGATAAACTTATCGTAAGCAGCATCAGGGTCCTTCTGTTCACTCGTGTACATGGATTGCGTAGATACGACTTCAATTTCTACATTCGGGTACAAAGCCGAGAAAACCATGCCGTAATCTTGAAAAAAGGCACCTTCATCGTAATACATCACCTTAAGCACTGCTGCCTCATCCTTGCCCTGCCCCTCATCATTTCCGCCAAAGCTGCATGATGATAAAATAAGAGCAAAAGCTGCGAACGGGATTGCGAATTTCGACCAAACCTTCATCATTAGCTACTCTCCCTTAAATTCTCCTAATATGTCCCAAATATAGTACGAGAGTTACTGGGTAAAAGTTGCAAATTGGGTTGGTGTATATGAACCTGCCCAAAAACAAAACCAACCATGATTATCAATATCCCCCCGTACCAATCCACGCAAAAAGACCCGCTATCCTATAGTTTTATAGGATATCGGGCCTTTTTAACCTTGTAGGCTAGCCTTTTAGGCCAGCTTACGCATGCGAAGCTTCTTGATGACAATGCCATGAGACGGCGAGAACAAGAAAGCAATAACGAACAGCAGGGCTGCAGCGCAAACCATGCAGCCTGCGATGGAAGCATCCAGCACAACCGCTGCTCCATAGCCGATAAACGTGCTGGCTACTCCTGCCCCAACGCTAAGACCAATCATAACGCCAAGACGATCCGTGAGCAGATACGCTGTAGACGCCGGTATGATGAGCAGCCCTACGACGAGTATCGCTCCCACGCTCTCGAAGGAGCTGACCGTAGCCATGGAAACTAAGCCCATTAATAAATAGTGAAACAGTGCGACCGGAATGCCTATCGCCGCGGCAAGGGCAGGATCGAAGGCGCATAGCTTGAATTGCTTGTAGAACAGTCCAATGACAGATGTAATAACAAGCAATGTAATTCCGAGCAGCCATACTGCTTTGGGTCCCATATTCACACCGCCGAGCTCCCAAATATTCCAGTGCACATAGGCGATCTCACCGTATAGAATCGCATCCTGATCCAGATGCACTTGACGGGCGTATAAGCTGACCAGCACGACCCCTATAGCAAATAGAGCCGTAAAGACCACCCCGATAGAAGCATCGGACTGAATGCCGCTTTGCTGGAACATTTGAATCAGAAACGTGGTCAGAAGCCCGAATATCAATGCGGCGAACATCATGAGCAAGGAATCACGAGAACCGCTTAGCAGAAATGCGATTACGATACCTGGCATGACCGAATGGCTGATCGCATCGCCGATCATAGCCATCTTTCGCAATACAAGAAACACGCCGAGCACACCGCAGCAGCTAGCTACGAGGGCACCGGTAAGCAGAATCCAAAAGTCGCTCATAGTGCCGCCTCCTTTTTCACATTGCCATCTAGAAGACGCTCATTCTCGCGGTTATAACGTTGTTTCACCCGTTGGCGCAGCAGCCGCTTCGCAACTAAGCCGCGCTGTGGTCCGAATAATATCGATATGCAGAATAAGAGCGTTGCCGCAAGCACGGTTACCGGCCCTGTCGGCAAATTCGAAACCGAAGCGCTGATCCATGTGCCAATTCCTCCGCTTACAGCGCCGAACACGCCTGATAAGACTACCATTAGTCCAAGGCGATCCGTCCAATACCTTGCGGATACCGCCGGTGTAATCAGAAGCGCAGCAACGAGTACGACGCCTACCGCTTGTATGCCGGCCACGACAGCTACCACAATGAGAAGCATCAGCAGCTGCTCCAGGAAAGCTACCGGATAACCAAGGCCTCTTGCGAAGCCTGGATCGAAGGAAATGATTTTGAATTGCTTGAACAACAGCGTGCAAATCGTAATAAGCGATACGCAGACTACCGTCATCGAAATCACGTCGGATGCGATCATAGAAGCAGCCTGACCGAATAGAAACTTATCAAGTCCCGCTTGATTGCCATATTCGCCATGCTGGATCAAGGTAAGGAGCACAATGCCTAAGCCAAAAAATCCCGACAATACGATCCCCATCGCCGCATCCTGCTTAAGCTTGGAATTCCTTGTGATGTAACCAATGCCGAAGGTTGCCACTACCCCTGCAATACCTGCTCCAATAAGAAAAAGTCCAATCGATTTAATGCCCGTAAGCATAAATGCGATGCAAATTCCCGGCAGCGCTGCATGTGCGAGCGTATCTCCCATCAAGCTCTGCTTCCTTAAATAGGAGAAACATCCGATTACGCCGCTGCTTAAGCCAAGCAGCGTGCAGCCAAGAAATATCCACTGCATATTGGGATCTGAAAGCATTGACCAAATCTTATCCATCTTTACTCACCCTTTCCGTCAAATCGCGACGGGGATTGCAGGCTGCGGTCAAGAAACGCGAGCCTGCCGCCGTAAGTGCGCTGCAGCTGCTCCTGCGTAAAGGTTTGCTCGGTTGGGCCAAACGCCTGAAGCTCCACGTTCAGCAGCAGAACGGAATCAAAATAATCCTGTACCGTCGCAAGGTCATGATGCACGACAATGACTGTTTTTCCTTGCAGCTTCAATTCCTGAAGCAGCGTAATGATCGCTTTCTCCGTTGCGGCGTCTACGCCGGCGAACGGTTCATCCATAAAGTAAAGCTTCGCGTCCTGCGCAAGCGCGCGTGCCAGAAATACGCGCTGCTGCTGGCCGCCTGACAATTGGCTGATCTGCCTGCCCGCATAATCAGCCATGCCGACCTTGTTCAGGCATTCCAGCGCCAGCGCCTTATCCTTCGCGCTTGGACGACGGAACCAGCCAAGATGGCCGTATCGGCCCATAAGTACAACATCAAGCGCATTCGTCGGAAAATCCCAATCGACCGATTCGCGCTGCGGGACGTAGCCGATCATTTTGCGCTGCTGCTTGTAGGGCTTCCCGTATACGAGAACTTCCCCGCCGATGCTCGGAATAAGTCCAAGCGCCGCCTTCATGAGCGTGGATTTGCCTGCTCCGTTCGGGCCGATTACGCCAACCAGCTCGCCTTCATTTACTTCGAAGGATACGTTCCGAAGCACGGGCTTCTTCTGGTATGCGACGCTTAAACCTTTAATGCTAAGCGGCGCTGCCGCTTTCGCTGTCGTGTTTGCTGCCGTTTGAGATGGACTCATCATCATCACTCACTTTCGTTCCTCTGTTTATGCTATTTCAATGCAGCTACGATCGTATCCACATTATGCTTCACCATGCCAATATAAGTGCCTTCCACCGTTCCTGCATCGCCCATGGCATCGGAGAACAGCTCGCCGCCAATGACTACCTCATGGCCTAATTGCCGTGCACCTTCAATGACCGATTCGATTGATTTCTTCGGTACGCTGGATTCGATAAACACCGCTTTGATTTTTTTCTCAACTAAGTAATCCCGAAGCTTGCTGACATCCTTGGAGCCGTACTCAGACATCGTATTCATTCCCTGCAAACCCGTGACAGTTAGCCCGTATGCTTCACCGAAGTAGCCAAAAGCATCATGCGCAGTAACGAGAATTCGACTGGCTTCAGGAATGGTTGCAATCTGCTCCGTTGCATAAGCATCCAATTCCTCAAGCTTCTTGATGTAGGCAGCCGCATTGTCTTTGTAATAATCAGCGTGGGAAGCATCCTTCTCTACCAATGTATTGCGTATGACTTCCGTTGCCGATATCCACAGCTTGACGTTAAACCAGATATGCGGGTCATGCATCCCTGCCCCTTGGCCAGGCGCAGTGTGCAATTGCTCTTCCGTCAAATATTCAGATACGGCAACGGTGGGCTTGCGCTTCTCCAGCGCTTCGAACATTTCAGCCATTTTCCCTTCCAAATGAAGCCCGTTGTAGAAAATGATATCCGCATCATCCAGCTTCTTTACATCACCCTGCGATGCTTTGTATAGATGGGGGTCGATTCCCGCTCCCATCAAACCGCTTACCTCGACGTATTCGCCGCCTACCTGCTGGGCAACATCGGTGATCATCCCCGTTGTCGCCGTAATGTTCAATTTGCCGCTTTGGCCATCATCCGCATTTTGCCCGCAGGCCGAAGTTGCAATTGCCGTCACCGTTAGAAATACGATCGTCATAATAAATCTGCGAAGAGCTGAATTCGTCTTAAATGTTTTACCCATAAATAAGACCTCCTAAATCCTTGTCGTTTTTTTTATATGCGGCAAAGGTTGCCCTTATGAATATTAGTTTGCCTAATGCCTTTTTTTTAATAATACACAAAAATGTTTCACTAGTGCAACATTTATTTTAAAATGGGCGGTTTCGCAATAAAAAAGGCAGGCTGGAGTCTAGCTCCAGCCTGCCTTTACTATCTCTTACTTACTCATTCGTCTCATTAACCGCTACGTTTGTGGCATCGGTCGTAGCCGTATTAACCGTTGTGCCTGTGGTCCCTGCACTCTTTTCGTTATTGACCGTTTTATTCTTAGGCACCCCGTACAGTCCGACTTCCTCATTGTAGGCATCGAATATTTTGCGAGCGATTGGCGATGCTCCGTATGAGCCGAAGCCCCCGTCTGGAACGACAACGGCTACTGCAAGCTTCGGCTTGTCAGCCGGCGCGTATGCGATAAATACCGCGTTCTCTGCCGTACGCCCTTTTACGGATTGCTCGGAGGTTCCTGTCTTACGGCGGTAGGTATAATCAACGCCTTCAAAGCCTCCCGAGCTTACTTTGGACATGCCCGTCTCAATTTCGTTCCAATATTCAATGGGGAACTTGACTTCATTCAGAATCTCAGGCTTATAGCCCTGAATGACAGTTCCGTCCGTATTCTTAATTTCGTTGACGAATTGCGGTTTCATCCGCTTGCCGCGATTCGCCAGCATCGCAGCATACTGAGCTAGCTGCAGCGTCGTATAACGTCCCTGTTGGCCGAAGGACGCTTGGATCAATGCCGACTGCGCACTGCCGCTTTCAGATTCCTTGAAATACTCGATAATCCCTTTTGTTTCGTTAGGCAAGCCGCTGCCTGTCAATACGCCAAGCCCGAACTGCTTCATGTAGCTATCCCAAATCTCCACGCTGCTTTTCCCGCCAACCGATCCTCGCATGTAGAGTCTGTCCCCGACCATCGACGCCATGAACGGGTTTGAGGAGTGCTGAATCGCCTGAGCCCCGTCTATGTTGCCGTATACATGACCCTGCGAGTTCCGAATATAGGTCTCATATCCCTTCTTGCCATAAGAGAATAATCCTTTATCCTGGTATATCGATGAGGTCTTGAACAATTTCTCGTTCAAGCCGATAAGGACGGACAATGGCTTCATCGTTGAACCAGGAGGCAGAATTGAAGATGGATGCTCGTTGCGCTCCTCCTCCGTATACTTGCCATAAACGGTTCGAATCGTTCCGTTCGACAGAACGTTCTGGAAGTTCTCATAATCCTCCGGACTGATTCGCCCGCCTGACCATATATTCGGATCATAATCCGGCATGCTCGCCATCGCTACGATTTTACCGGTGTCTACTTCCATTGCGACAGCGAAGCCGGTTTGGGCGTATTTTGCCCGTTCAAACTTATTTGTTGATGTCGTAATTGTTTTCAATTGATCCATGATAGCTTGCTCTGTCTTTAGCTGCACATTTTTATCGATGGTCAGATAAATGTCGGAGCCTTTTTGCGGATTCGTAATTTGCATTGGGCCAATGATCCGTTCCGCATTGTTGACCGGATACGTCTTTAAGCCGTTTGTTCCCCGCAATACGTCCTGATACATGAACTCTAGACCATCCATGCCAACATCCTCTTCTTCCAAGTACTGAAGCGTCGCATCTTCCTCTGTCGTTTTCTCCTTATAGAAATCGACCGTTTCACGGACACCCTTGTATTTCTTCAGATAGCCAACCAATTGAACCGCAATGGAGTCTGTGCTATAATTCCTGACGCTTTCCTCCATAATATCGATTCCCTTGAATTCGGTACGGTTCTCCATGAAATACGCGATTTCTTCATTAGTTAAACCGGACTTGATCCGTCTTGGCGTAGAAATATTGTTGCGCTTGAAGTCCAAATCCATCTGACGAATAATATCATCAACCGTCATCGCCTTGGCCGGATCGCCGTATTCCGTAAAAACCTCCAGCAGCTTCGCGGCCATCTCTTTCGCGTTCTCTTTCGCATCCGCGAGCTTAAGCTCCGGCTGTACGCTGAAATAGATCGACTGCGTTGACGTCGAGTAAGCAATCTCAACGCCGTTGGAATCATAGATATTGCCGCGTATCGGCGGTATCTTCACACTGCGGGTTGATTTGTCAATCCCCTCCGCGCTAAGTGTAGGACCCTCCACAAACTGTAGAATGGCTAATCGAACGATTAATACGCTAAACAATGCAAAGGTTACGAAAAAAAATAAGTTCAATCGAAATGAAAAATGGCGCCTGTTAATAATTTCCCGCTTCTGCGGATCATCCTGCATGTTGAATCACCTCATATTCCCATATTAAAATTGCCGCTCTCTAAGCAGGCTATGCTTCCCTGATATGGGTTTCATCGAATCCTGGCGGGTTAAACCAGTCCCCCGCATTCGCCCATGTAGCATCCAGCGGAATCCAGCTGTCATCGCCGGCTCCGATACGCACCTCATTCCAAGCATGCGGACCAAAGCCTCCAGACCCGTCAGCCCCCATTCCCGTTACAACCCGCACCTCGAGACCAACGGACCTTGCCATCACAGCATACAAGCGAGCTATATCTATACAGACGCCTTTACGCGTATCAAATGTTTCGGGAGGGTTTTGTTCCTTCCAAATGCCTTGCTCCTCATAATTGCGGGCTTTGTCATAGTCATAGGCTATTCTTTTTCCTAGCCATTCATACAGGCTTCTTGCCTTTGCCTCATCCGTCTGCGCATCCTTCGTTACATAGACCGCTGCCTGCTCGATCTTTGCAGGAATGGCATAATCAATCATTTCGTATTTGCGCTGCAAAATTTGCTTGAACTGCGCTTCGACTGCCTCGGTAAACACAGGTCCCTGTCCAGTGAGGACGTCTCCGGCAACCGGGCTTAACCAAGCAGCAGCTTTGCTGTAGACCTGCGAATTGGATATTTGTTCGACATACCAGCCATTAGGCATTAGCGACACATAAACGAAGAGCAAAGCTACGAATACAAAGGATCGTCCGGCCCCGTGAATAGCGCCTAGCACTGCACCTACTGCACGGCTGGCTTGTTTCTGGCCGCGTATATCGGCTAGCGGCTCTTCCTTGCTCCTGCTGCGCAGCATGCCCTCTACTGTACGATCTGCCAAAGGCTCGATTAGTGCAGCCAGTGCGCGCAGCAGCAAATAGCTGAGCAGAAACATAACCGCATAGCGGAGCAACGCGAAATCTCGCAAGCTCGTTACAAGCGTATACCAAGCTTGCTCTATTCCGCTCAGCTCTTGCTGCGGGACCTTTACCGCGCCAGTCAGCCACTTGGCCGCAGCAGGCGACAATCGATTCGTAAGCTGAGCAGAAAGCACGAGGCAAACCGCAATCACGATGCCCTCCCATACAAAAAAGAAGAGGCGCTTCGCTGAACCAGACGCGCCTCTTCTCATCCCTTGCACTAGAGAGCCAAGCAGCAGCAAAAACACAATAACGCCAACAGGCTCCAGCTCATTCAATCGTTGTACCCAGCTCGCCATAAGCATTATCCGTTCTGCTTCGCTTGATCGATGAGGGCTTGAATCGTGCTGTCAAGCTTCCATTTGCCGAGCTCCGTTCCGCGAAACGAAACGGCGACCTCTTTGTCGCCCGGCACGCCGGTCAGCTCTAGGTTTTTGGTCTTTACCGTAAACGTACCGTCCGCATTCGTAACAAAGGTTGCATCCTTTGCTTCGCCTACCATGGCATTCACGGCTTCCTGCTTGACCGTATCCGCCACCTTGGTGCCGATTTCCTTCAGGTCGTCCATGCTATAGCCGCTGTATACAATGATTCCGATTATAATGACCGCAGCAATTGCCCATTTGATAACGGTTTTGACGACACGGACAATAAGTAGCAGCACAATAAGCGCAATAACAAGCACGAGCCAATGCTCTTTGAAGAAAGCCGTCCATGTGTCCCAATCATACGTCGAAAAATTCAAAAAATCCAAGTTGCCATCCCCTCCATTATACCTCGTACAAAACCTCATTACAAAATATTATAACCTACAGATTATAGGGCGTAAACGCTTGCTCTCTTTTTCAGCAGACATATCCTGTCCAACTAAAACGTACAAGTATATAAGTGAGTAATTGGCTAGGAGGGGAAGCCCTGTGAAAACCGCAATTTGGCTTTATTTATTTTTGTTCGTCGCTTTTTTCGACCTGCACGCGCAATACCCGATCTTGACGCCATTCGCCATATCGCTTGGCGCTGCGCCTTCCTTTATTGGATTGATGATGGGCATGTACTCTATCACGCACCTGCCCGGCAATTTAATAGCGGGCTTCGGCGTTGACCGATACGGCAGTCGATTCTTTATCGTGTTCAGCCTAATGGCAGCCGGAATCGTACTCTTATTCCAGTCACATGTCACTAATCCTTGGCAGCTGCTGCTGCTCCGCTCCATAAGCGGCTTCGTGCTCGCCTTCCTGTCGCCCGCCTGCTTATCCTTGCTTGCCAAAATGACTACCGACCGCACACAGCAAGGCAAGCTCATGGCCGGGAACGGACTCGTCCATACGCTCGCATCCGTTGTTTCTCCAGCTGCTGGCGCCTATCTGGTTGCCAAAATCGGCTTTGCGACTGCCTTCACACTGCTTGGCTGGATTCTTATCGTCACTTCCGTCTGTGCTGTTTTCTTCATTCGCGATGCACGCGCAGGCAGCGCTCAAACTGCCGTACCCGATGCAGAGCAGCAGCCAAAGGAGAAACTAAAGCTTCCTTTGAAGCAGCCGGCATCGATCCCTTGGCTCGTCTTTCTGCTGCCGGTAGCGATAAGCTGCGCGCAAGGGATTCTATCGTTCGAGCTCCCGCTGCTTGCCAAGACCAAGGAAGCAATGATGACGACAGGACTTTTATTCTCCGTAGTCAGCATCGGAGCGCTCGTTACGCTGAGCATGCTTTTCCTGAACCGCGTACCCGCTTACCAACGGACACTTTGGGGTTCTTTATTTCTTGCCATCGTCTATTTCGGAATAGCCTCCCAAATACCGGCTCCGCTTACGCTTATGCTGCTTTTAGTCGGCATGGCTAAAGGCGTCATACTGCCGGCGCTCTCTACGTTATTGATCGAGCTTAGCGGAGGAGCTCGCTACGGAAGAACCTTTTCTGTTCTATCGATCGCGTTCTCAATTGGCGCCTTTATAGGCCCGATGGCTGCAGGTCAAGTACGTGATCATCTATCCCCTTATTACATCGCATTCATCGCTTTAATGATCGCCGTCACGCTTTTGCCGCTGCATATTTCACGTTCGATCCCCTCGCGCACCCATTTTTCATAGGCATGGGTGAATGCACAGGGCTAATTCCTCCCCGCCACATATCATACATTATGGCAAATGACCAGCCGGTACACAGCCAAAGCAGGCTGATGGCTATCATCGCTCTCAAGCAAATGAAACGGGGTGACACCATATATGTCTGGAAATGTAGGCGGATTGAATCAAGGTTGCGGGCACAACGGCCACTCGAATATCGGCATCATTCTCGTACTCTTTATCCTGCTCGTGATCATCGCATGCACATGCATGTACTAGGTTGAAATCAAAAACAGCTGACCAGGATACCATCCTGGTCAGCTGTTTTTCTTTTTTATCCTTACCAAATCTTTTATCTCATGATCTCGGTAAAATGATAATAAGGTGGTAAACTAGGCGTAACGCTTCTGCTCCGCTTTAACTTTCATTCGAGGTGATGACAGATGGAAATAGCCATTATTGTAGAAGGAAAAAACGATAAATCGAGATTAAGACGCGTCCTAGGCGAAGAGGTGCGCATTTATTGCACGTTCGGCACGCCCGGCTCCGATCAGCTTGATAAGCTGCGCAGACAGGTAGGCCATGATCAAGCTTACATATTTACGGACAATGATTCCTCCGGAAAGCGGATCAGGTTCCTGCTCCGGGACGTATTCCCGGATGCCGAGCATATCTATACTCGCAAAGGCTATTCAGGCGTAGAGCATACCCCGCTTGAATATTTAATTGAGCAATTAGAAAAAGCGGGACTCGATGCGCATATTAATTATGCTGCGCTGAGTCCCGCTTCGGTATGGAGCAAGGATGAATTTTAGAGAATCTTATTAAGCTCGTCAACGATGCTCTCTGCCGTTAAATCCTCTGAGCTTCCGTTGATCCATTTGCGAATTTGTCCATCCTTATCCACGATAGTGATAACGTTCATATGCGTATAAGAGCCGTCTTTTTCTTTGATGACAGCGACGCCAAAGTCCCTCGCCAATTGAAGCGTACTCGCCTCTTCATCTCCGCGCAGGAAATGCCAGCTGCTTGTATCGGCGAAATGCCGCTTAGCAAAGTCCCGTATCGCGTCAGGCGTATCGCGTTCTGGATCAAACGTAATGGAAATCAGGTCGGCGCTTTTGCCAAGCTTGCCTTCTGCTTCAAGCTGGTCTTGAACCTGCGAGAGCAGGAAGGTAGTCGGAGGACATACATCCGGACAATTCGCAAAGTAAAAATAAACGATCCGCGCTTTGCCGTTTGTCGACTCCAGCGATACCG
This sequence comes from Paenibacillus endophyticus, assembly GCF_014192395.1. GTDB lineage: Bacteria > Bacillota > Bacilli > Paenibacillales > Paenibacillaceae > Pristimantibacillus > Pristimantibacillus endophyticus. The sequence continues at coordinate 259,861 of NZ_JACHXW010000002.1, forward strand.
GCTTCCCGTCAATATCGTTCATTTCGAAAGCCGGGGCAGCCTGCAGCACAGGCAGTGTCTGTTTCGGCTGCATGCCGTAAGTTATAAACAAATAAATACCCATTGCCGCGCATAGCGCCAGCACTGCAATTTTGAAGCTATGCTTCTTTACAAAAGCCACGTTGTTCACTCCCTGTACGAATGACTATGATCCTGTCGTATTCAGAATCATAACAATGAATATAACCATTAAGTAATTGACCGATATAAGAAAATTCGTTTTTGCCCACTTTTCCGTATCCTTGGCGCCTGTCCCGCGGAGCGTATGGACGAGCCACAGCAAACCAACCACAACCGAAATAATCAAGAAATAGATGCCCACATACCCATACGTATAAAACATAATACTAGCCGGAAGCAAAAGCACGATATAAGGAATCATTTGCAGCTTAGTCCGTTTAATCCCTTTCACGACAGGCAATAACGGAAATCCGGCTTCCCGATATTCCTCCACTCTTCGAATCGCAAGCGACCAGAAATGTGCAGGCTGCCATAGAAACAATAACGCGAACAAAATCCAGGCGCCGGCATCGACTTCATTCGTAACTGCGCAGTATCCAATTACAGGAGGCATGGCTCCTGATATCCCACCGACCGAAGTACTCCATGTAGACGTCCGTTTCAACCACATGGTGTAGATGACGATGTATACAAACCATCCGAGCAAGCCGAGCCAGCCCGACAATGAGTTCACGAGCAGGAACAACACGGCTAGACCAACAACTCCGAGCACGATGCCGTAAGCAAGCACGGTTCCCGGCTGCATGCGGCCAGTCGGCAGCGCCCGGTCCTTCGTGCGCTCCATTTTCAAATCAAGTTCCCTGTCCCAATAATTATTAATGACAGTAGCCGACGCAATCGTCAACGTTGAACCGATTAGCGCCCATATAAGCAATAGGAAATCAATATCCCATTTGGAAGCAACCAAGAAACCACCCAGCGCAGCGAACACGTTAAGTCGAAGTAGCCGCGGTTTTGTTAATGCAATTAAGTCTTTCAGCACGAAGCGAGCCTCCCGAGTTTTGCGACAAGACGCCATGCGGCATCTATCATCCATTAATGAACCGTTCTTAATCATACCGAAAAAAAGGAGCTGTGACAACGTTCGACGGGTTTGTTCATCATTTTGCCACGCAAATTGTGACAAATCATTTAGTAACCTTTTGGGTAGGCGCCGAGTACACTGTCTATGTAGTTAGATGCCCATTCAAAGCAAGTTCTCAAAGCTAGCGAAGGGAAGTGAACCGTCAAGTCTATGGCCGTCATTAAAACGAACTCCGAGGATACGAAGATGCTCGCCAGGCTCATGCGAGCAGAGGCAGAAGGCGAAGGCGAGCTTGGCATGCTGATGGTCGGCAATGTTGGAGTAAACCGCATACTCGGCAACTGTCTCGATTTCAAAAACATCCGTTCCATTCCGCAAATGGTCAATCAACGGCCAGGCGGCTTCGAAGCTACGGTAAAAGGCTACTTCTACCAAAGCGCGCGCGATAAGGACATCCGCTTAGCCAAACGAATCATTAATGGAGAACGACAGCACCCGGCGTCCAATGCGCTTTGGTTTTTCCGCCCGGCAGGCAGCTGCCCAGATACATGGTGGGACCAGTCCAACAGCGGAAGATATAAAGCGCATTGCTTCTTCATTCCGACGCGCGGCGACTGTCCAGCAGTTTATTAATCCTATTTCTAATGTGTGAAAGTGAGGAAATTCAACATGTCTAACGGTTACGGCTACAAAAATCCGGTAAGTCCAGCAAATACGGGCAGCTACCCAGGTTACGGATATGGAGGTTATGGCCACTATGGATATCCAATGGCTGCTCAGCCTATGGCGTTCCCTGCCCAGCTTCCGACAAATATGCAGGTGCAAGGCGCACAAATGCAAGCTCCTCCTAACGTTCCGAGCGGCGCATTCGTTACGCCTGCCGGCGGCAACATCGTTACCCTTCCAGCCGTTGAGGAATCTTACGTTGAGAACATTCTTCGTTTAAACCGCGGCAAAATGGCAACCTTCTATATGACATACGAGAACAACCGGGAATGGAACGCCAAAATTTTCAAAGGCGTAATTGAAGCCGCTGGGCGCGATCATATCGTAATCAGCGATCCAACAACAGGTATGCGTTACTTACTCTTAACGCTCAATCTAGACTACGTGACTTTCGATGAGCCTATCGCTTATGAATATCCGTTCCAAGGCAGTGTCGTAAGCTCATCCACGCCGCTTGGAATGGCCACCCTAGGTACCGTTAATTCTAGCCGTTAACCGCAATCCGGCTTCTTTGGATAAACAGACTTAAAGGTCCACACATGCAGCTTCGCCTGTCCGCCAACAATATAGCTTGAAACTTGTGACCAAGAAGAACGCTCGCTGCAGCGTTCTTTTTTGATTTGTTCCGCCTCAGCGGATGTGGCTGCATGCCATACTTCTACAAATAGATTCGGCTGATCCGTTCCTTCATATAAATACATATCCTTTTCATGCTGAAGCAGCTTATTCGTCAGTTCAAGAAATGGAAGGCGGCTCTCCTCTGCAATACGGTATTCCGCAAAACAAATGTACATGCTTGTCATGTCTCCTTTTACTTACATTGATAAAGTTCCCCTGAACCGTCGATACTACACCTAATCATTCATTATGGGAGGATTCGATATGGATACTGGAACACATCTTGTCATGGGCATTGGACTTGCCGGTCTGGCTGCGATTGACCCCGTAGTTGCAGGGGATCAGACGATTCATACTGCCGTATTGCTCGGGACCGTTATCGGATCGCAAGCGCCTGATCTGGACGGCTTGCTGCGATTGAAAGGGAACGCCGTTTATGTCCGCAACCATCGCGGCATTTCCCACTCGTTGCCCGCAATCGCGATTTGGACGCTCCTCATTACCGGCATACTCCAACTTTTTTATCGCGGCAGCCTTCCTTGGCTCCATGTCGGAGGGTGGATACTGCTCGCCGTATGCGTACATGTCTTCACTGATTTGTTCAACACTTACGGCACGCAAGCGATGAGGCCTTTTACGGATAAGTGGATTTCTTGGAATATCATCCATATTTTTGATCCAATCATCTTTACCGCCCATGTCATAGCTATTTTACTTTGGGCAGGCGGCTTCGTAAATCCTGCCTTCGTTTTTCCACTCATGTACGCGTTTCTGACTATTTATTTCGTATGGCGGACTTTAACGGCAAGAAGCACTGTACAGCGGATGAAGAAGCTGGACTCCGAATATGAAACGGGTGACGTATATATCGCCATACCGACCATTTCTTTAACGATCTGGAACGTAGTAAAGCAGTCGCAAGACGGCGGTTTCGTGATAGGCAATTTACGGAATGGCAAGCTGACATGGCTGGACCGCGTGAAATGCTCGAGCCACCCCGCCGTTGCCAAATCCAAAAACGATCCGGCCATACGATCGTTCCTTTATTTCACAAGCTTTGCTTGCGCCGATGTGCGCGAGCATCAATGGGGCTATGAGGTAAGATGGTGTGATGTTAGATATCGGCATCGCAAGCAATATCCGTTTGTCGGAGTTCTGCTTATGAACAAAAATGACGAAACGATCGGCTCATATGTGGGCTGGCTCAGCGATGAGCGATTGATGAAACGATTGCGGATGGACACCTATTAACGCATCATGGACGAAAGCTCCTGCTGAGAAAGCACGGAGCTTTCTTTTTTTGTCAAAAAAAGAGAAGCGCATCTCTATTCCACCTGTGATAAAATAAGGCATAACGCACAAGCGTAAACGGCTGTCGCCGTCCTTGTGGCAAAAGCAGTCGTTTCGCGGAGATATATAAGCACATTTATATGTAAAACCATTTAAATGCTTATATAGTTAAAAAGCCCAAGGCAAGCCTTGGGCTTCAATTCATCATTGTGTATTAGAAACGATTAACGGGAACCGCCAGAAAGCTGTTGTTCAGCAATTTGGACTAGCTTTTTCGTAATGTAGCCACCTAGGGAGCCAGCATCACGCGTCGAAACATTACCGTAGTAGCCATCTTGAGGAATTTGCACGCCGAGTTCTTGTGCTGCCTCAAGTTTCAGTTGTTGTATAGCTTGGTTTGCTTGTGGAACAACAAGTTGATTGCTTCTGCTTCCTGCCATAATGTATTTCTCCTTTCGTCCTCTGCACTTTGATGTGTGTTGCAAGCTTGCAAGCTTATTATGTGCACTGCTTCGGAAACTATTCTTAAACAGAAAAAAATATATTGATGATTTGTTAAGGAGAGAAACTCACCGTGTCTAAGCCTCTTTCTTTGTTTTTTTCCGTGGTTGCTATTTTATTTATGAGCGCAATGGCAGTCTCCATTAGCTATAGCGGCTGGCTTGTGCTGTTATTTGGGCTGCTGAGCCTCTTTACGATTGGGGCAGGTTTTATTGTAAAAGCCCGTTTACGTAGAAAAAACCAGGGTTGACGCGATGCGTCCATCCTGGTTTTTCGTTTCACTGACTACCCGCGAGGAGAAAGAAAGCCCATCAGCTCTTTCACGTCAGCAAGCGTACGGTCTGCTATAACAGAAGCTCGTTCAGCGCCCTTTTTAAGAATCTCATGAATTTCTCCTGAGCTGCGAATTTCATGATATCTGGCTTGCAGCGGCTCTATTACGGATACAACGTGTTCGGCAAGTTCCTTCTTGAACGGTCCATAGCCTTGACCCTCATAACGAGCCTCTACCTCTTCTATGCTCATATTCGCGCAGTGCGAGTAAACACTCATCAAGTTGCTGATTTCAGGCTTATTTGCTGGATCGAATTTCACTTCACGGCCGGAATCGGTCGTCGCTCTGCTAATCTTCTTGCGGATGACATCCGGCGGATCGAGCAGGGCAATAAAGCTTCCGACATTCGGATTGCTTTTGCTCATCTTCTTGCTTGCATCGTCAAGCGACATAACGCGCGCGCCAACCTTTGGAATATAAGGCTCCGGAATAGTGAAGTATTGACCAAACCTCGTATTGAATCGATGAGCCAAATCTCGTGTAAGCTCCAAATGCTGCTTTTGGTCATCCCCAACCGGAACGAGATCCGCATTGTAAATCAAAATGTCTGCAGCCATCAGCGTCGGATAGACGAACAATCCCGCGCCGACCGAATCCTTGCCAGACGATTTATCTTTGAACTGCGTCATTCTCTCCAGCTCGCCCATATTGGCTAGCGTCGTTAACAACCATCCTAGCTCTGCATGCGCGCGGACATGCGACTGGACGAACACGTTCGCTTTGAGCGGATCAATGCCGGCAGCTATAAATAAAGCGGCTACCGCCTCGGTCTGCTCTCTAAGAGCTGCAGGCTCCTGAGGAACCGAGATTGCATGGAGGTCGACTACCATAAAAAAACATTGTTCCGTATGCTGTAATTTCACGAAGTTTTGCATCGCGCCGATGTAGTTGCCTAGCGTAAGCTGGCCGCTCGGTTGTATGCCTGAAAGGACCTTTTTCATCATATACCAACCTCTTTCCCAATTCATTTTTTGGCTATAAAAAAACGCAAAAAATCCCCCGCCGCAAGGGACGAGGGACCGTGGTGCCACCCTAATTCGCTGATGGTACGCTTTATCAAGAAACAAGCGTTGTCTGGTACCCATAAGCCTTCTTGCTCCATAACGGGGAGCGTCCGTACAAACATCTTCGGCTTCATCTTCTGCCGGCTTCCGTTCATAGGCTCCGGGGTCCATTCTGCATCGAAGCTTGCACCGGTTCGCAGCGACCACCGGCTCTCTGTGCGCAAGTCATTCAAGCTTACTTATCCCCATCATTGCATTTAAGACGATTATACCTAGGATATTTACAAAGTCAAGTCATGAAATAGTTGTCCTATTGTCGTATTCTCCAGCATAAGCTATACTGGTAATCGTAATCCTTACAAAGAAGAGAGGATACTGAATCATGTTGAAATTTTTATTCCGCTTTGGTACACCGCTGCTTGGCGTAGGCTGCCTGATCATGCTTGCGTTAATCGTGACCAACCGTGAATGGCCAACGGAGCTTCTAAATGCTGCCAACCTGCAATCCTTTAAAATATTATTTATCAGCATTATTTTAGAAGCATTTCCATTTATCCTGCTTGGCGTTTTATTCTCAGCTTTGCTTCAAGTATTTGTAACCGATGAACTCATTCAAAAATTCACACCTAAAAATCCGATTGCAGGCGTTCTTTTTGGTGCATTGCTTGGCATTTTGTTTCCGTTATGCGAATGCGGAATGATCCCTGTTGTCAGGCGCTTGATTCGCAAAGGCATGCCGGCTTATATTGGTATTGTTTATCTACTCGCAGGGCCTATCGTCAATCCTATCGTTTATGCCTCGACCTTCACTGCTTTCCGGACGAAGCCTGAAATGGCTTATTCTCGAATGGGACTAGCCTTCGCGATCGCTGTTATCGTCGGCCTGCTGCTCTATAAGTTCATGAAAAAAAGTCCGCTCAAAGCAACGCCTGCTCTACATATGGCTCATCATGGCCACTCCCATTCACACGACCACGGCGCACATCACAAAGGGTTTAAGGGTCGTGTTGCCTCGATACTGTCTCATGCTTCAGACGAATTTTTTGAGATGGGCAAATATTTGATTTTTGGCGCTTTATTGACCGCAGTAATTCAATCCGTGATTGACCGCAATACGTTGGCCGCTTTTGCCGACCAGCCTGTATTCTCCTATATCTTCATGATGGGATTTGCCTTTATTCTCTCGATTTGCTCGACATCCGACGCTTTTATCGCGTCATCCTTCAGCGGCATGTTTGATTTCGGACCACTGCTTGCTTTTCTTGTCTTCGGACCCATGATAGACCTTAAGAACACGCTAATGTTACTGACTACATTCCGTGTTAAATTCGTACTTATCCTTATTGCATTAACTGCTGCGCTGACCTTTATCGGCGCAGTGATTACGGAGGCGCTATTATGATCCATCATTTAATTCGAGCAGCTATTCTAACCGGCTTTGCCATGTTCATCGTCTACTTGGACCGGACCGGCGAAATGATGTTGTACATTGCGCCAAGAATGGAGCTTTACGTCAAGCTTTCAGCTCTCGGCCTTTACGCAGCAGCTATTTACCAGATCTATGCCGCGCTTCAGAAGCGAATGGGCAAGCAGGCTCCTGATTGCGATTGCGAGCATGAGCCCTCACCCTCCATAATCAAAAATGTGCTCATTTACGGTCTATTTGTTTTCCCGCTGCTGCTTGGCTTCCTCATCCCTACCGGAACGCTTGGAAGCGCGCTTGCCTCCAAAAAAGGAATGAGTCTATCAGGCAGCGCAAGCATCGAACGCACTGACAACACTGCCTCGCCAGAGCTTGATCCTTCAGAAAGCCAAGGGCTCAATGCCGATGCCGATACCAAGGCAGCAGCGCAGTCTCCTTCTAAAGAAGAAAATGCTAAAGCAGAAAGCGGCATCGATGCTCTATTTCCATATGACGAGTATACGGAGACGCACGCTGCATACGGTAAGAAACTTTACGAGCAGGCGCTGATCAGCGTGCCTGAGAAGCAATTTATTGAGACGCTTACCACGCTTGATCTTTACCGAGAAGCTTTTATTGGGAAAGAAGTTGAAATAACGGGGTTTGTTTACCGTGAAGAGGATATGGGCAAGGAACGCCTGGCTATCAGCCGCTTCGCCATGAACTGCTGCTCGGCAGATGCACTGCCATACGGTTTGATGATTATCTGGCCCAAAGCGCTTGATTACGTTGAAGACGAATGGGTTACTGTTAAAGGAACGTTAACCACCTCAACATATATGGACAACGAAATTATTACATTGGATGCCATTAAGATGGAGAGAGTCAAAGCTCCTGAATCGCCATATGTGTACCCCGATCTTGATTTCGGCCTATAGCAAAGAAGAAAAGCTGACGATTGCCGTCAGCTTTTTCTTTTATTCATGTGACTGTCTATTGTTATCCCATAAATCATTTCGTTTCGGATAAAAGCGTGAGTTCCAATTAGCCATATTGTAATTAGATTCGAAAAGAATGCTGGCTGACCATGAATTTGAACTTGGGCGAACAGAGAAATCATATAAAATCTCACCGTGCGTCCATTCCTTCCTGAATTTCAGCGATTCAATTGCCATTTGCTTAAAAGCCTGTACTTGCAAGGATGAGAGCCCCTTGTCCTCAACCTCGAACTTTCCGTTCTTGCTTTCAATGGGATGGTGCCTAATACCGAACTTCCCAACTGCGTTGTTTCTGATATGTATCAATACTGTTCCTGCAGTGGCATTAGTCAATTCCCCCTCGAGCTGGCGAAAAACAAATTCCACTTGGCGTGCGAGCGATGCTGAATCCGTATGCATACAAATTTTCCTCCTTTATGAATTATTAGGTATGAGTTACCATTTAGGTCTCGCTTCATATTATATAGTTCTTTTCTATCATTTACAATATATTATTTTACATTATTTTTAATTAAATGATACTATTCGACTTTAATTTTATTTTAATATGTTATTTTATTACATAATAAAATAAACAACGAGTGAATATCAAGTCGTCGTGCATAGAATTACCTATTCAGTTCATCGATAAGATAATACTGCTGTTTTACTGCAGCAATTATGCTTAAACTTAGGATAATAGGACCACATCGATAGATTTAACATTAATTATAAAATTAATTTCCGATTACCTGTAATGGTATCATTTTCTAATTGTTATCACACCGAAAAAACGTTTGGTATTTTCCGAAAAGCCGCTTGCGTGCTTCAATTATTTATATATTTTGCAAATCGACAATTATAGACCAATTTCGCATCGGGTGCTATAATATGGATAATCTAATAAAAGGAGCGCTTACATAATGATCCAATGGTACTATTCGCTTTCTGTGCGCAATAAGCTGCTAATCACTTCTTATTTGAATTTAGCGGTGTTCGCCCTCATTATGCTTATCGTTTTATCCGTATCAGGCGGCTCGCTTGTTGCAGGAATTATCGTCACAATCATTATGGCAATCGCTACGCTCCCGCTCGTTTCCTTTATTGAGAAATCGATTAACAACTCCTTCGATGAGATTAAAGGAACAGCTCTTCGTATTTCGAAGGGTGACTTCACGCAAAAAATTGATACAACCTCATCCTCAGCATTAGGTGAGCTAGGCCATTCCTTTAACAGCATGATAGACAAGCTTCGTGACATACTGACGGAAACATCCAATATTATCCGTCATGTATCCGATACGAGTCACAGCATATTCGATAAAAATAACAATATCCAAATCGCGATGCAGCAGGTAGCGGCCTCCGCCAACGAACTTGCTACTGGAGCCAACGAAATATCAGAGGACGTCTCCGATATGAGTGAATCCATCACGGAGATCGAAGAAAAAGTTTCTGATTATGCGACCTCGACGAAAGAAATGAATACCCGCTCAGAGCAAACGCTGCAGCTCGTAGACAAGGGCATGAAGGCGCTCGATGTTCAAGCTGAAGGCATGCGCCGAAACGTCGAAGCTACCGAGAAAGTATCCGCTACAATCGAGGACCTCGCTCGCAAAGCGCGGGGAATCAGCGCCATTACGACGACGATATCTGATTTGGCTGAACAAACGAATCTGCTTTCCCTGAATGCTTCGATCGAAGCAGCAAGAGCAGGTGAGCACGGCCGCGGATTCGCCGTTGTTGCTCAAGAGGTACGCAAGCTTGCTGAGGAATCCAGCGCTTCCACCAAGCAGGTTTTCAATCTTGTGAAATCCATCGATGAAGGTATTAAGCATACGATCAGCAATATGAAAACAAACGAAGAGGTTGTAAAGCTGCAAACCGAGCATATTAAAGAATCTGAGGTTGTTTTTACCGAAATCGTACAGAGCGTTCAATTTATTACGGACAAAATATTTGTTTTCTCTCAAGAAAGTGATGCAATGCTCGAGAGCGCACGCAAAATTTCTGGAGCAATTCAGAATATCTCAGCCATTACGCAGCAATCCGCAGCAGGCACAGAACAGGTATCCGCTTCCATGAACGAGCAAATCGCTTCCGTCCAAGCGGTCGTTGAGGAAACGGAGCGCATGCGTACAATGGCTGCCCAGCTTCTAAGAACTATCAATGTTTTCAAAATGAAATAAGCATCTCCACATTAGAAAAAGCCCATCGTCTAATCCGCAGCAATGCGGGTAGATGATGGGCTTTTACCTTATAGAGCCACGCTTACGCTTGCTGCTTGGCTCTATATTCCAAGCGGCGCTCTTCGCGCTCGCTTTCCTTGATTCTAGGACAGCTATAGCAGTAATATCCGCCTTCAACATGATAATACAAACAACAGGATGATTTCAACCGCATTTGTTTGTCCGGACTGTCCAAAGATTCGGTCATGCGAAACTTTACGTTTAGCGGGTTTTTATTGCGCCCGAAGACTGCTGGATCAAGCGACTTCACAAGCTCAAAATTCCGCTCCGCCTTTTGCTTGACCTGCTCGGTCTCATTCATAACCATTAACCGATCGTAACCATAGGCAAGCGAAGTAGGCAATTGCCCCCATAACATACCGACCTGCAATGTACCCACCGTAGCAATGGACTCAAATACAGGCAGTACTGTGTTTTCGAAGAACCCAATAATTTTGTCCTTTACCCATTCATCCTGCGTGTGCTCAGGTGCCGACTCCAAAGCGGAATCATTTAGATACAAATTAGATGCTACATACTCATGTCCGTTATAATCAGCCATATAAATTTGAACAGTTAGATTAGTCAAGGATAAGTTCAATGTTTTGTCCCAAGCTGAAAGCATGTAGAGCAATCCTAACATCGGTCCGCGAAACCAGCCTGCCGCATACACCTCCGCTACAGATGGGTCATTGCCCTTCAAGATCGGATTGTACAGCTTCAAAAACGATCTCATTTTCTCCTCGTCCAGAAGCTCCGATACAGGGCAGCTAAAAATAGGATTTTCATGTTTACTGAACGTTAAATCAAAGTTGCTCTCCAGCAATTCCAGCATGGCTTCATTCATTGATGCGCTCGTCCCCTCATAACAACCCAATTGCAAGCATTATTCATTATTCTTATTATACAAGACTCGATAATGATTATCAATTACAATTAAGTCATTTGAACCGTTAGCTTTCCAAGCTGCTCAATGGCTACCTCAACTAAGTCGCCTGTCTGCAAATAAACTCTTTGATCACGCGGATAGCCAAGTACCACACCTTCAGGCGTACCTGTCAGTATGATATCGCCAGGCACAAGCGTCATATGCTTGGATACATAGCTGATAATAGCACTGCACGAGAAAATCATATCCGATGTGTTCGAATTTTGTTTTTGTATCCCGTTCACACTGCAAGAAATCGCAAGGTTATCAGGATTATCCACCTCATCTGCTGTAACGATATAAGGCCCGATTGGTGCAAAACCGTCACAGCTTTTCCCTAGCATCCACTGTGAGGTTCTCCGCTGCAAATTGCGTGCAGACAAATCGTTCGCACAGCTGTAGCCATATACATAATTTAGCGCATCTGTCTCTTCAACATTTTTAGCCGTTTTTCCGATAATAATAGCCAGCTCCGCCTCATAATCCACCTCATCGCTAGTCAATGGAAGCTCGATATGATCACCATGTGCGCTTAATGCATTCGCGAATTTGTTGAAAAGTATAGGCGAAGTCGGGATCTCAGCTTTCGTCTCCTCAGCGTGCTTGCGGTAATTCAAGCCAACGCAGATTATCTTTTGCGGCCGAGAAACTACGGGAGCAAATGCAAGGATCGCTTCATTCAAAACATAAGAGGGACTGTTCTGTGTTAAAGCAGCCGCACAAAGCGTCTCCAGCTGCTCTCTTGCAGAATCCCCGCCTGCAATAGCAGACTCCATTGTGAATGGAACAGAAAGGTCAAGAGCCTCTGATGCTGCTTTTACATCCACAACGCCAGCTTCCGTTTTCATACCTAATCTTATTTCGTCAAAATACTTAAACTGCATTAATTTCATTGTATTACCTCCCTTATCCAGCTTCTTTCATCTTAAGCTTCTCTTATTTACCTGTAAAGCGCATGAAAGTTTCGCACAAGGGTACAATAGCGGCACAGTTAACTTACACTCGATTGCGGGGAAGGTATCACGATGCATAAAAAAAGTACAATCAAAGGACTGCCTGCAGCAGGAATTGCTCTGCTTGCGATGCTGCTGCTTGGAGCAACGACCGAATCAAACGCTTATTCCGCAAGTAATCTGCAAAATACTTCGCAAGAAGAAGCGCGGCTGCCGCAGAAAGAAAAAAAGAAACGGCGTGCCGAATCCATGTCTTGGGTGAAGCTGCACCAGCAGTATCCAACCTCTTTTCTTCTGAACGGATCACGTCAATCCAAACGTATAGCCCTCACATTCGATGATGCACCAGACTCTAAATATACGCCGCTTATATTGGATGTGCTAGCCAAATATGATGTTTGTGCTACATTCTTCATCGTCGGTAACCGCGCTGCCAAATATCCGGCAATCGTGAACCGCATACATAAGGAGGGGCATATCATTGGCAATCACTCTTATGATCATGCCGTATTATCTACCCTGAACCTAGCGAGCTACCAAAAGCAAATTTGGCGAACGGATGCCATCATACACCATATCATCGGATACTCGCCTCATTTCATTCGTCCGCCTTACGGCGAGCTGCTGCCGCAGCAGGTCAGATGGAGCAAGTATGCAGGCTTCTCGATCGTTAATTGGGATGTAGATTCCGTCGATTGGAAGAACAACCCCAGCAGTGCTTTAATTATGAAGAACATAAAAAAAACGCTTCAGCCCGGATCTATCATTCTACAGCACGCTGGAGGCGGAATTAATCAGAACCTTTATGGTACGGTGAACGCATTGCCCAAGCTAATTCTCCTTCTGCGCAGCAAGGGGTATGAGCTAGTAACCTTGCCAGAGCTGCTGGGACAACCTGCTGCACGATAAACTGCTGCACGATAAAAAAAAGGGGCTGTCCCATAAGTCAGTCATTAAACGATGGAATATCCCCTTTGTTATTTAGGCTAAACAGCAAACAGCATATAAACTGCACATTTAAATATTCTTCCAATCGCCACTGCTTAGGGATTCCTGTGAATCAACGAGGAAAGGTTGGCATCCCTTCACAAATACGACCGCTGACGATTCTCCAAAATCATATAAATGCTTCCTTTACCATTAACTTGTTCTACATATACAAACAAAACTGTCCTTGTTAGATTGGAAGACCACCCTTTTGCTGAAGAAAGCAGCAAATGACCAAAATCAAAAAAGCGGTACAGGGATAGCCACCTGCACCGCTTTTTATGGGATTTTACTCTTAATTTGATTGTGCGAGCTGTTCTATTCAAGGATAAATACTTTGACGTCTTGGAAGCCAAATGACTTGGCTTGACTGGTCACGCCAGGTACGAAAATATCGATCCGATTGCCATTAATCGAACCTCCGATATCCGTAGCGGTCGCGACCATCCCGCCTTGTGGCAGCCCGTTGTAGTCATAGCCCGTAACGTATAGCTTCGTTCCCAGCGGAATCATTTTCGGGTCAACCGCAATTGTTCCGACCTTAAGCTTATCGCCGAAATAATCAACAGCTCCCCATTTGCCATTCTCTGAAGCTGCAGCAGTATATGCTGTTGCTTGAACGTTTATCGATTTGGAGTAAGCGTATTCTTTCCCGTTTATCGCCGTTATCGTCTGAGCAGATGCATCCTCAGTTGCTTTCATGGCAACTGTCTTTTGGACTGCCCCTGCGGCAGCCGCTGCTTGCTTCGCAGCTACTGGTATATTCAGCTTCAATCCCTTATATATATTCTGCGAATTAACCTTTGGGTTAGCTTTCATCAGCGCATCCACGGAAATGCTATATTTCATGGAAAGCTTCCAGAATGTATCATTGTCAGTCGTTGTATGTGTTTTTGAAGCTGCATCCACAGTGCCAGCCGCCATCATAACGGATAATCCAATTACGGCTGCTGCTAAAGTACGTCTTTTAAACATGCGGTAAATCCTCCTGTGCGTCCCCGAAGTTTCACAACTTCGAGAGCGTTATTGATAAAGAAGGCCAAGGGCGGCAGCCGCCCTCAACGAATTGCTGAAACCTGTTTTTATCTTGCTTCTTGCTCGAACTAGCCGATAAACATTTGCACCCATTCACCATTTACATATCCAACACCGATTTTAGTAAAGTTTTTGCTCAGAATGTTCGCCTTGTGACCAGCACTATTCATCCAAGCCGTCATTACGTCCTGTGGCGTTTTTTGACCCGAAGCAATATTCTCGCCAGCATAAGAATAAGTTACGCCGTAAGAACGCATCATATCAAAAGGCGAGCCGTATGTCGGAGAAGTATGGCTGAAGTAATTGTTAACATCCATGTCTCTTGCTTTCTCCGTTGCAACTTTCGTCAGCAAAGCGTCGCTTTTCAGAGCGGATAGTCCAGCTTTTGCACGTTCTTGGTTAACGAGGGCAATGACTTGCGATTGTATAGCAGTCAAGCTCGTTGAACCTGAGCCTGTGTTTCCAGTTGTCGAACCACTGCCCGAGTTGCCTCCAGTCGTATTGCCTGTCCCAGTACCAGGCTTCGTTACCGTACCTGTTCCGCTTCCAGTGCCTGTCCCTGGCTTCGTTACCGTGCCAGCACCTGTACCGGGTTTTGTTACCGTACCAGCACCTGTGCCAGGTTTTGTTGTTCCTGTTTGGCTGCCAGTCGGCCATTTAATTGTACCACCGTTCAAAAACTTGCTAATGTCTACTCCGTATCTATCTGCGATCTGCTTAATCGTATCTTGACTGATCGTAATGGTTTGAAAGTTGGAGTATGTTTTCACAACCGGTGCTGCACTTGCTGATGGAGCTGTAAATCCTGCGCCGATTACCGTTGCTGCGATTATACCTGCGACACCTACGCGAATGGGTTGCATCTTCATGAATAATTCCTCCTAGAATAAGATAAGTTTTTATACAAAAGCGACATGCGCTTCCTGCTGAATCCCAGCAGCGCATTCGTTTTGTTTGCGTGTTGTTCTTCCCGACGCCACTTATCTTACCATGGGGTTTTGGCCGATTCATGACACAAAAACTGGTAATCATATGAAAACAGACCGCAATACTGCACCGCTGCTGCTTTATGAGAATATGCTCATCAGCTGATTTGGCGCTGATTTGGCGCCTATTTAAAGCTGTCCGCTTGCTTTTCTGAGCTCGTTGGCCAAACGATGAATCTCTTCTCGTTCTGCTTTCGTTGAAGCTGCAAACCAAGCCGGAGACAACCATGTCGAAATGATTTTGTTTGCATCGGTAGGGCTCATATCGATATCCCTCCAATCACGAACGAGCTCCAGAAACGAGGCTTTGTTAACCGAGCTGCCTGGGCATGTTTTGGCAGGATTCATTTCGCGGTGGAATTTAATTTGGGATTCCGGCAGCTTCCATTCCTTTGCAATATGGCTTGTCAGCTTAACGGCTGTGGCAAGTTGAGCCCCTTCGAGCTTCTCTGCTCCCACATCAAAGTTTCCGATCATCTCGAACATGAACGGATGTGTACGGTCATTGTCTGAATCATTATAGCCAACCGCAGAGGCGGGAGCTTCAAGCAGCGAGCGGCCCTCCCATATATAACCATCCGGATCGATCGTCGCATGCTGGGCAATATCTCCCCAATTCTGCGTAACAGCGTGAAAGCGCCACATCGCTTGAATAATTTCCACCTTGTCCGATGCTCTGCGATAATCTGCAATCGTTGGCTTCCACGTGCCATGTACATGAATCTGCGAAAACTTAACTTTCGTTATAAAAGGCTTCAAATAAGATACATATTCCGCATAAGTAAACCTACGGAAGTTTTTGCGTTCGACAGCCATCTTGCATCCCTTCCCTTCGGATTAACCGTTGCTATAGCATATGCTGCAAATCGAATACCCGAGACGGCGAGCATACAAAAAGCAGGCTGTGAACAATATTGTCCAAAGCCTGCTCTTATGTTTTATGTTCTTAACGGTTTCCTAGCTTAATATTTCCGGTATCCGATTCTATGCTGATTTTGACATCGCCTGAACCGATAGAGCGTTCTACCGTGTTGCCGGACTCCTTGTCAATTTCAAATCCCGACCAATCGATTTGGCTTCTTCCTGTATCTTTTCTAATTTTAATCAATGCTGATTCCGGTTGTTTGTCGACGTTAACCGTTATATTGCCTGTATCTGTATTGAAGGACACGTCACTTTGCAATTGAGCGGCTTCCAAACGGATATTTCCGGTATCTGTCTCGCCTTTGATCGGCCCTTCTCCATCCGTGAACGTCGCGTTTCCTGTATCGGTATCGAATTCGATCTGCTTGAAGCTGTAATTGGAAATGTTCAAATTTCCCGTATCCGCTGAGAGGAGAAGCTTGTTGCCTTGGATTTGGTCGATATCAATCTTACCCGTATCCGACTCCACATCGAAGGTATCCCATATTTTATCAGGCAGTTCAATAGTCATTTTAAGGTTTACGATCGAGATGCCAAAATTAAAGCCGTTTTTCGTATCACCGACGATATATAGCGCATCTCCCTTTTTATCTGCTTTGAAAATAATTTTATCTTTCAGCTTTTTACTAACGTTGCCTTCAAGCTTCATCTTTACGTCCTGCGAATCACTGTGTACGAAAGTAATATCAAAGGTATCTGTCTCCGTATGGATGGACCTGATATCGGATGCATCCACCGTGATTTCATCCGTATAGGTATCCCCTTTAAACTTAATCAAGTCGTTTTCATTAAAAACGAAAAACGCGCAGATGATACCGATTCCTAGCATAATGATCGCAACTGCAGCCAGCTTCTTCATTTGTTATGCCCCTTTACCATTCTTGTGTTGAATTTCAAATATTTTAGCGTCATTTTATAGAAGGAAGCCGTCAGCGCCTTTAATCCAATGAAAAGCAGAATAGCAATCGCGGTTGTAATGATACTTACAGTTAAGGCTTGTGGCATGCTGAATGTCTCATTCAATAGGCTCTCAGCAATGACCGCTAAGCCTGCAAGGCCGATGGATGCCGCAACCGCCCATAGTGCTAGAAGGACCGCTGCTAACGCAAGGTAAGGACCCAATATGAAAATAATATTGAACAAGCCGAGGCTCACCGTGGCGAACACCGCTTTGGATAGTTTCCCGAAGCTGCTGGTGCTCTCTGCCTGGTCTACGCGATAGCCTAGTAATATTTCGTTTGCGATCAGCTTAGGATCCCCGAGCTCAAGCGCTGCATCCTCCTCGCTCTGTCCGTTCTCAACCGCTTGCTGAAAGTGAATATAATAATCGTACAGCCATTCCTTGCGCTGCGGCTCCGGGATAATAGTAAGCATGCCTTCCAGCTCCAACATATATCGATCTCTCGTCGTCATGGCTTCAAACCTTCCTCTATAATTTCATTTACGGACTGAGTGAAGCTTTCCCATTCGGCAATCAGTCTGCGCATGTGGCTCCAGCCTTCTTGCGTCAATTGATAATATTTGCGAGGCGGTCCTTCATTGGATTCTTTCAAATAGGTCGAGAAATATCCGTCCTGAGTCAATCTGCTGAGCAGCGGATAGACGCTGCCGACGGCTACCTCGAACTTCTCGGATATTTTGACAGCAAGCTCATATCCATAACGGTCGCCCCTCGTTGCCAGCACCAGAACGCATATTTCCAGCACGCCCTTTTTAAATTGGATGTTCATTCCTTGTCCTCCGTAAGCGAACTACCGGAACATTCGCTTCAAAATAACTAATATAATGCATCACTTACTATTCATCAATACAGCATAGTTGGTTGCGGTTGTTTTCTCTTTTTTCCAATTTAACACATACTATTCTACAATGCAAGATAGTGTTCAAAAAAGAATACCTCCGGCGGATTGGCAAATGCCCAATCACCGGAGGTATCCACTCATTAGTTTACGCTGATAAATTTACCCGTTGCTTGCGATTCGAATGCGCAAAGAATAACTTTCAGGGAAGCACGGCCGTCTTCTCCGCTGACAGCAGGAGTCGTATTCGTTAGGATGCTTTCAAGGAAAGCATTAACTACGCCGCTTGTTTCTTGCTTGTCGTTAGTCGAGATCGCTCCAACCTTATGCTTCTCAATCGTACCGTTGCGAAGTTCAACGATTACTTGGTCATCGTGATGCGTACCGATTTTCATTACGCCGTTCTCGCACCAAAGAATCGTGCTGTTGTCTTCGCCTTTGTAGTAAGTCCAGCTAGCTACAAGCGTGCCGATTGCGCCGCTCTTCATGCGAAGCAAGCATGTTGCGTTATCGTCAACCTCAGTGTCTTTTTTGTCCAGCGTCGCCACAAAGCCGGCAACCTCTGACACTTCATCATCGAGCATCCAGCGGATAAGATCGGATTTATGAACGCCTAGATCGCCCATAGCGCCCATGATCGCTTCAGGCTTGCGGAAGAACCAGCTCTCTGCGCCATCAATGCTCCAAGCATCCGGTCCCGGGTGACCGAATGATGTGCGGAATGTTAGCACTTTGCCAAGAATACCTGATTTCAAAACTTGCTTAGCTTTCACATGCGGCGGCATGAAGCGTTGGTTATGGCCAACCATCAGATGAACGCCGTTTTTCTTTGCCGCTTCGATCATCGCTTCCGCTTCTTCGTCCGTTACGGCCATTGGCTTCTCTACCAGCACATGCGCGCCAGCATTTGCCGCTGTAATCGACATCGATGCATGCAAAGCGTTCGGCGTACAAACGCTCACCGCATCCGGTTTGATCTCAGCCAGCATCGTTTCATAATCTGCGAAAGCTTTGCCGCCATGAAGGTTAGCGAAATGCTCTGCGCGCTCGATGATCGGATCAACGAAAGCGACTAGCTCTACGTTATCATGAGCCGCATATTCCGGAACATGACGGTATTTCGAGATGGAACCGCAACCTATAACTGCTACGCGTACTTTAGACATTAATATTTTCCCCTATCCACTCTAAGTTAGATTATTGGTTTAGAAAGTTTTTTTTCATCCATTCCATGCTTTCCGCAACCGCTTCAAGCGGCGGGTTTGCACATGTGTCCTGCTCAACGATCAGCCATTCTACCGATGCCTTCGACGCTGCATCAATAATGTCCAGCAGCGGCAAGTCGCCTCTGCCAAGCTCGACGGTATCGATCTGCTGGCCCTTTTCGCCTGCGCGGAAATCTTTCAGATGCAGAAGCGGCAAACGGCCTGCGTATTTCGCAATGTAAGCAAGCGGATCAACGCCGGAATATTGCACCCAGCCAATATCCATTTCAACTTTCAGGTACTGTGCATCGATGCGCTCATACATCGCGTCAAAAACGATTTGACCGTCAATTTCCACTTCAAATTCAAAATCATGGTTATGGTAAGCGAAAGAAATGCCCGCTTCACGGAAACGCTTACCATACTCCTCGAATTTAACGAGGTGGTTGCGCCATGCGTCTGTATCGCGTGAATCAGCTGGAAGCCATGGACAGATCGCATATTTAGCTCCAATGGTTTGTAGATAAGCGATTTCTCCGTCAAGGTTCCCTTCCAGAAGATGCAAGCCAATATGGCTTCCGATTGCTTTCAGGTTCAACTCTTGCAGCAAATCACGCATAGCTTCAGCTTTAATGTCTCCGTAGCCTGCGAATTCGACGCCCTCGTAGCCCATAGCCGCAACCTGGCGAAGTGTGCCTTCGAAATCCTGTGCCGTAGCATCCCGTACTGTGTACAACTGCAAACCAACATTCATTCGCGTCATGTGAGCCGCACTCCCTTGTATCTATTATTTTGATGTATTTGATTTTGCTTTCCGACTTTCATTATATCGGCAGTGGCAAGTGAAAAACAGCTATTTTAATAACATTTTCTTATGCGATTTTGGTTAATGCTCGTCTTTCTCACGAATAAAGAGGAGCAGCCCCCTCAAGTCCGCTCAAGACTGTGAAGGAGCTGCTGCTTGTATCCTTAGATATGAATGGTAAACGCCAATTGTTTAGGTCCGGCAGCAAGCTTCAGAACGCTGCCATCCACCTCACCCGTAACGCCTTCTACGGAAACGATTGAACCAAGACCTTTCAGCGCGAATGAGAACGGTTTGCCGCTGCCGTTGACTTGAACGGAAATTGCTCCGCCTTCGCGGCTGGCCGTTACCGTTAATTCTGCAGCACCCTTTACATCGCGAACGATCGTTGCTGCTGTTTTACCATCCTCCAGATTATGAAGCTCCAGCGATACGCCGTCTGCATAATCATAGTCAGGACGAACATCGTTAGCGCCAAGCGCGATGATCGAGTTCGGACGAACGAATAACGGCAGGCTGAAGAAATCATGTTTCTCCTTGCGCCATGAACCGCCATCTACGATCTCCCCGGACAGCAAATGCGTCCATTTGCCTGTTGGCAAATAATAAGTAACATTGCCTTGCTCGTTAAAGATCGGAGCTACCAGCAAGGAATCGCCAAGCATATATTGACGATCAAGAACCTCGGTAGTCGGATCCTCGGGGAATTCCAGCACCATCGCACGCATGGATGGCAAGCCGAGCTCCGTAGCTTGTACAGCCGTGTTGAACAGATAAGGCATAATGCGGCATTTGAGTTTCGTGAAGAAGCGGGTTACATCCACTGCTTCCGTGTCATATGCCCAAGGCACGCGGTACGATTTACTTCCATGAAGACGGCTGTGGCTGGACAATAAGCCAAACGCTAACCAACGTTTGAATACATGCTCAGGAGCTGTATTCTCGAATCCGCCAATATCATGGCTCCAGAAGCCGAAGCCTGAAATTCCGAGCGATAATCCGCCGCGCAGGCTCTCCGCCATGGACTCATAGTCCGCATAGCAGTCTCCGCCCCAGTGAACGGGAAACTTTTGTCCGCCAGCAGTTGCTGAACGGGCGAACAACGCAGCTTCGTTTTTACCAAGCTTTTCTTCAAGCACTTCAAATACCACTTTGTTGTAAAGCTGAGTATAGTAGTTGTGCATTTTCATCGGATCGGATCCGTCGAAATAAGCTACGTCCGTCGGGATACGCTCGCCGAAGTCTGTTTTGAAGCTGTCAACGCCCATGTCGACAAGCTCGCGCAAGTAGCTTGCATACCATTCGCATGCGGCTGGATTCGTGAAGTCAACGAGCGCCATGCCCGGCTGCCATAGATCCCATTGCCAAACATCACCGTTTGGTTTCTTCACTAAATAGCCATTTTCCTTGCCCTCTGCGAACAAACGGGAGCGCTGCGCGATATATGGATTGATCCACACACAGATTTTCAGCCCTTTTTCTTTCAAGCGTGACAGCATGCCTACAGGATCCGGGAAGACGCGCTCATCCCATTTGAAATCCGTCCAGTGGAATTCACGCATCCAGAAGCAGTCAAAGTGGAAGACATGCAGCGGCAAATCACGCTCCGCCATTCCGTCTACGAATGAGTTAACAGTCGCTTCATCATAGTTAGTCGTGAATGAAGTCGTTAGCCACAGACCGAATGTCCAAGCTGGCGGAAGGGAAGGCTTGCCTGTCAAATCCGTATATTTGCCCAGAACTTCCTTCATGCTAGGGCCATCGATAATGAAATATTCAAGCGACTCGCCAGCCACGCTGAACTGCACTTTCTTTACTTTTTCCGATGCGATCTCAAACGATACAAGCTCCGGGTGATTAACGAACACGCCGTAGCCTTTGTTCGTAATGTAGAAGGGTATGTTTTTGTATGATTGCTCGGAGCTTGTACCTCCGTCTTTGTTCCATAGGTCAACGACTTGGCCATTTCGTACGAATGGCGTAAAGCGCTCGCCAAGGCCGTATACCCATTCGCCGACACCGACGTCAAGCTCTTCGCGCATAAAGGTATTGCCGTTGTCTTCTTTAATATATGCCATCGATTTCTGCGTGCTGCCCGTGATGCGCTCGCCGTCGCGGTAGAAATCGACTGCCCATACCGGACCTTTGCGAATGTGAACGCTCAAGCTGCCGCTTTTTAGCACAGCTTCTTCATCAGTTTCTTCAATAATGACATGGTTGCCCGTCTGCGAGGACAGCTCGAATACCGGTCCGCGCTCTGTCACGCCGGCATGATGCACAAGCTTTACACCGATAATGCCTGGAAGCGGTGAATGGAAATGGAC
Source organism: Paenibacillus endophyticus (assembly GCF_014192395.1). Lineage (GTDB taxonomy): Bacteria > Bacillota > Bacilli > Paenibacillales > Paenibacillaceae > Pristimantibacillus > Pristimantibacillus endophyticus. The sequence goes on from NZ_JACHXW010000002.1 coordinate 281,971, forward strand.
CGTTAACAGCATCGTATCCAGCATATTGGAGCGTGTTACGATTGGCTGCGGTGATGCGTAAGCCGTAAGCTTTCCTTCATTTTGCTCGAAATCATGTACTTGTACGGCTCCTAATACTTTGTATTCATCACGAATGAGCCAGTTACCGTCTGTAAATTTCATGGACTGAACCAACTTTCCTGTTTTGTTTTATTTGCATTCCTACATAATTGCATTATACTGATTATGAATCGAACTTATCTAACAAAATAATGCTCATCTATAGCACTATTTTGACGAAATGCCTCTACTAAGGCCATCGCACCCTTTACGAACACAGGAGGCCATTTCCAAATGGATCATACGACACGCCATTCATTAAAGGAAGACCGTCTGCATGGCGACAACATGTTCCCGCTTGCCGCTTACTGGATCGAACACAGCGAGCCCGGCGTTCCCGTTCTGGATTGCCACTGGCATGCAGAGGCTGAGTTTTTTTATGTGCTTGAAGGGGAAGTGCTGTTCCAGGTAGACACCGATTATTTTCCCGTTCGAGCAGGCGAGGCCGTTTTTATTGACGGCGGCGATATACATGCCGGACATGCGCTTGGTGACAAGGCCTGCTCCTTCTGCGCCATCGTCTTTGACACCCATTTGCTGTCAAGCGCCAGCTATGACGCCGTACAAGAGCAATACATTTCGCCGCTTCAAGACAAGAAACGCACGTTTCCTAGACATATTCAGCCCCAAACCAAATGGGAAATTGCGCTGCTTCGTCATTTGCAGAACATCATGGACATTTGCGAGACACCATCAAGCGGTCTTGAAACAGCCGTCAAAGGCCATTTCTACTTAATGCTTCATGAAATTGCAGCAGAAGGACGATTCTGCAACCGGAGCGAAACAAACACGTCCGATACAACCAAAATCGACAGGCTGAAGAAAGCCATTGTTTATATGCAGCAAAATTTCCACAGGCCGATCCGCATCGTCGAAATCGCCGACCAGATTCCGATGAGCGAGGGTCAATTCTGCCGCTTCTTCAAAACAATGACGAGACAGACGCCTATCGAATACTTAAATGCTTATCGGATCAGACAAGCGGCCGACCTGCTGCTTCGTCCCGAGCTTAAAGTATCGGCGGTAGCGCTTGATGTTGGCTTCGACCATATCAGCTACTTCGTTAAAGTATTTCGCAAAATGATGAAATGTACACCTTCTCAGTTCCGCAAAAAGCAGCTGGAGGCATCGGAACGCCGAGTTTGACCGGCAATAACGCTGAATATTCGGTGATTTCCCCAAAAGTTACAGCATTGTAACCAAATACTCACCGAATTTTAAGAATTATTTAATAATTGTAAGTTACACTAATAAAAAAAAATCCTTCGCGGGATGGAGGTCCTTACTATGAAAACCATGCTGATGTTTCAAAATAAAACGATACCCGTCTATTTAACCGATACCAATAAACAAGCCATCGAAAAACTTTCCACCGTACTGAATCGCAAGCTGACTACGGGGAAAAACGCGCTGAAAACCTGTCTTAAATCACTCATAAGCGTAGAGATCGTAGGCAGCGAGGCGACGCTTCATTCCTATTTCGAACGCGATACGCTGACCATTTCACTTTATTAATCCAGGCCGCACATGCTTCGGCGTGCTTTCGCCGTCCAATATAAGAGATTGACGTATACCGTATATGGTTGCCATTCATTGTAAATAGGGGCTGTCTCAAAAGTCATAAATGACTTTGGGACGCCCCTTTTTCATTTTCTCGTTGATTCAAAGGAATCCCTGAGCAATGGCGATCGGAAGAACATTTAAATGTGCAGGCCTCAACAATCATGAACTATAAAGTTGTATAATTAACCTCAGGGTTATACAATAAGGAAAGTACATAATACGAGGAGCGAGTTATGAACATCGAGGTTAATAGCAGCAATTTAAAATTTCTTGAATGCTTTTCTTCGGATACACGAATAAAGATTATTGAATTACTGAACATCAGGCCCATGAATATTAAAGATCTGGCAGAAGCGCTTGGCATTTCGTCCGCAATCGTAACCAAACATATCCAGAAGTTAGAAGAAGCTTCTATTATAACGACGGAGAGCGTGCCAAGCACTCGCGGCCGTCAAAAAATATGCCACCTGACGCTTGATTCGGCAACGCTGCAATTTCGAGTAAAAGAACAAGCCGATCAGAACCGCTACGCGGTATCCATTCCCATCGGACAGTATTCCTCCTACGAGGTGAAGCCGACCTGCGGCCTTTCTTCGGATATCAAAATCATAGGCATGGTCGACGATCCGCGCTACTTCTCGGACCCTGAGCATGTAAAGGCTTGTCATCTTTGGTTCGGCAGCGGTTATATCGAATACCGCATCCCTAATTATTTAGTCGGGAAGCAGCGGATTCGGAGCATTTCCATCTCGCTGGAGATCTGCTCGGAGGCGCCTCATTACAACGAGAACTGGCCGTCGGATCTTTCCTTCTATTTGAATGACGTGTGTCTCGGCACCTGGACCTGCCCTGGTGACTTCGGCGCTGTCAAAGGCGTATATACGCCCGCTTGGTGGGATCTTGGCACGCAGCACGGCTTGCTCAAGCAGATAACCATCGATGCCGAAGGCTCCTATATCGATGGCATTCGCATGTCTGCCAAGAGCGTAGAAGACCTGGCAGTTGGCCTTAACGAGGATATCCGCTTCCGCATCTGCGCGCCTGAAACCGCTACCCATAGCGGAGGATTAAGCATGTTCGGCAAGCAGTTCGGCAACTATGATCAAGATATTCAAGTGTATGTCGCATATTGATCCTTATTGACTGTTCGGGTTAGCCCCCGCTTGCAGCTGATCACGGTACAGCTTTGGCGACATCCCGGTTTCATTCTTAAACACGCGGTTAAAGTGGCGGATATTGGCGAAGCCGGTATGCTCTGCGATAGCCGCTATTTTTTGATCGGTTTGAGCCATCCTCCGCTTCGCTTCATGAATCCGCACTTCCGTTAACCGCTCGACAAACGATTTGCCCATGCGCTGCTTGAATAAGGTACTGAAGTAAGCCGCATTCAAATATACGGCATCGGCCACTTCTTTGAGCGTCAATGCGTTCGCATAGTTCTGCTCAATATATCGAATCGACTTTTCAATCGGATCACGCTCGGGCTGCGCGACGTTCTCCGCGATACAAACCGCTAACCGAACGAGCAGGAGCGAACACTCCTCCATAAGCTCCTCGCGCGAGGAAATAGAGCAAATATGAAACAGCACGGCTTTCATATCTTTGCTGCCCAGCCATTCCTTTGTCATTCCCAGCTTCCCCGCTGTTTCGTAATAATGAAGCAGAAGCTTGCAAAGCTGCTGGTGAACCACTTCCGGTGAATAGGCCTTGCTGCACAGCTCGCTTACAAACGTTTGAACAGCCTCCGCCACCAGTTCCCGCTTCCCTTTATGGACGGCTTGCTCCAGCAGCTCCCATGACGATGAACTTAAATCGCTGTAAAGGCGATCATCTCGGGTGATCTCGCCATATGCGATTACCTTATCCCCGCCAATAATAAGGCGATGGAGCAGCGCAATCTCGGCTTCGTTATATGACTCGGCAATCGCTTTAAAACCTTCAACAGCTTGACCAATGCCGATTGTCACCGTAATGTTCGACAATGAGGTCATTTGCCTGCGAATGCTCTCGCCTATTTCCCTTATGCCAACCATCGCCTGCTCGCGGTCGGGAATATTGATCAGCGCCGCCACTTCTGTTTCCGACATGACGAAGCAGTAGCCGTTCACTCGCCTGCTCAAAACCTCTTGCACGAGTTGCTGGATATACAACTGGAATAACGAGGGGTCGGCACGGTTGTATCGTTCGCTGCCGATCGAGCTTTTGTCCAGCTTAATGACCATGCAAGCAAAGTAGGGATGCTGAAAAGCGATGCCAATCGAACGAAGCAGCTCCAAGTCCGCGTCGTTCACGCTACCTCTGAGCAGAGCCGTGATCAGATGCTCGCTGACATGCTGCCTGATCCGGTGCTCCTCGCGATGTGATTTGACGGCGATAGCCGGATCTACTTGCAGACGCTGCCCCACATGAACTTTCTCCCGCAGCTGGCTAAGAACCTTGCCCAGCTCCTCCCGCTCGATCGGCTTCATTAAATAATCCATTGCGCCTTGCCTCATCGATTGTTGGATATAAATAAAATCATCAAAGCCGCTTATGACAACGCACAGCAAGTCTCTAAATCTCTCGCGCAGCAGCTGCTGCAGCTGTATCCCGTTCATGCGAGGCATGCGTATATCCGTTAGAACCGCATCCGGCAGCAGCTCTTCTACCAATTGCAGCGCCTCGTAGCCATCCCGTGCTTCACCGACGACCTCCCATTGCGGATCTAGCTCGGCAATCATCTTCCGCAGTCCTTTTCGAAAAATAGATTCATCATCGACAATGACGATTCTAGGCATGGATATCCTCCCTTCCTTTAAACAGCTCTTCATGAACAGCGGGCAGTGTCAATATCACCTTCATGCCTTGGTAAGGCATGCTCTCAAGGCTTAAGCCATATAACTCGCCGTAATGAAGAACAATTCTTCGATGCACGTTCAACAGGCCGTTGCCGCTGCTTCCGCCAAGATCCTTTGAATACTGCAATCTGCGCCTAATCGCACTTAGCTTTTCCTCGGTCATGCCAATACCGTCATCCTCAATGACGATTCGCAGCAGGCTTTCATCGATTCGGCAGGACAATGAAATTCTCCCGTTGCCGATCCCCTGGTCAATTCCATGATTGATCGCATTCTCAACGATTGGTTGAATGATTAGCGGAATCACCTTACAGGTTAACGCGGCTTCAATACTTTCTAGCTGAAAATCAATTCGTTCCTCATAGCGCATTTTTTGAATCGTCATATATCCCCTGACATGATCCAGCTCATCTTTGAGGCTCACGCGTTCCTTCTGACCATTCAAGCTGTAACGCAGCAGCCGGCTTAAATTGTTCGTCATTTTGACGACCTCTTGGTTGCCTTCGACCTCTGCATACATACTGATTGAGCCCAGCGTGTTGTATAGAAAATGCGGATTGATCTTACTTTGAAGAGCCGCAATCTGAGCATCCTTCTCCCGGATTTCCGTTTCATACAGCAAATAGCCCAGCTCGCTCAGCTTCGAGACCATCGTATTGAACGCTTTGCCCAAATGCCCTACCTCATCCCATTGCTTGACCGGGAACGATACGAGCAAATCGCCATGCTCTACCTTGCGCATCAGCTTGATTAGCCCGCGCAGCGGCTTCGTTATCTGGAAAGCCAGAAAGACGGACATGAGCATAGCAAGGCCTACGCAGATGATACCGAGCAGCATGATGGAATTGCGTATAAGGAAACTGTCCTTCATCAGCTCCGCAACCGGAACGATGCCGATCGTTTTCCATTCGGTTACGGACGATGTTACAAAAGAAACAAGCTGCCGCTCTCCGTTCACAGCTGCATGGGTTACGCCTTCGAGCTCACCGTCCTGCAAGAGCGACGATATTGCAGCTATCGGCTGTGCATGCTCCTTGCCTGCGACTACGCCTCCGTTTTGGTCGGTAATATATATGGCATCCCGATTTCCGAGCGTTACCTGTGACAAGATCTGGTGGATAACGGATGGGGCGACATCAATTACGATATATCCGAGTTTCTTTCCGGTGTCGAAGCTCCGCAGCTCCCTCGCTATGGAGAACACGGGGAAAATCGTACCGCCCGTCGACTGAATATTGTGGGTTCCAATAAAGGTGGATTGGCCGTTTCTCATCTGCTCGTTTTTGAGCCATTTCGCATTCTCGTCAAGCTTGTAGGTGGTTACATATTGACTCTCGGGCAGCACCACATAGGAAGCGCCACTCTCGCCAAACAAAGAAACGCCGACAATATCAATCCGGCCGTTCAGAAAAACCTGCGAAACGAACCCGTTGAGCTGCTTAATCTCCTCAAGCGTCAAAGCCTGCCCCTGGTCGCGCTTGCTCTCCAGGAACGCAATGATAGGCTCATATTGATAGGGCATCAGCGTCAAGCGGTCCAGCTCCGCCATGTACGTATCGAGATTCAATGTGAGCTGCTTCATCGTCTGCTGCTGATAATCGCCGACCTTCTGCTCCAGCGTAGCCGCGAATCTGCTAAAAGCGAAATAGCCCATAATGCTGAGCGGAAGCATGACAAGTATAAAGTTGATAAGAATAAGCTTTCTTGCAAGCTCCTGGTTTTTGAACCATCCGATCATGCTGCTGATCCGCTTCATGGCTGTCCCCTTATTTCTTCAGCTCGATGTTAACCCTTTTTGCGGCGTTCTCCAGCGTTTGCTCTGGCGTTTGCTGCGAATAATTCATCTTTTCGAATTCTTGGATGAGTATTTCAACGATAGACCACTGCCTGACATGGCGCGGCCAATACGCAACATAATTGGCTGTTGCCGCATAAGCGCTGCGGTACTTCAAGCTGTTGAACGGCTCACTCGCCACAACCTTTGTCATGCTTGGCACATGCCCGGCTTCCGCCCACATCTCCCCATGCTCTACGCACCATTTGGCAAAAATCAATGCCGCCGCCTTCTTCGCATCGGTCATGCCAAGCTTCGTAGGAATCGCTATCGTATGCGAATCCCCCCATACCGCTGCATGATCGTACAATACCGGCATCGGAATAACGCCGAAATCCAGTCCCGGCGCTTTCTCGAAAGCACCTGTTCCCCACATTCCCGTAATCAGCACCGCTGCCTTGCCATCATAGAACAGCTTGAATGAATCGTTAATATTAGGCGGAATAAGCTCTTGCTTATACAGCTGGTTCGTATAATCCAACGCTTTCAGCGCTTTAGGATTGTTGAACACGGTTTCGGTAAGCTCTTCATTGTAGAACGCGCCTCCGCCCTCTAGCTGATTATAAAGCGACCACCACAGCCAGACGGAATCGATCCGCGTGCTTGGCTGGGCTAGGGGAGCCGCGTCCGGAGGGATACTCGCTTTCAACTGCTTCAAAAAGGCATGAAAGCCATCCGCGCCGCTGCTCATCATCGGCATATCGTTTCCATCCAGCAGGCCTGCTTGCCGCAGGTAGCTCTTATTGTAATACATGACCAACGCGTGCGTATCCAGCGGCACTGCGTACGGGTTGCCGTCATATACGATCGATTCGAGTATATTGGCATTGAAGCCCTTCCAATCCAGCCCAGCCTGGCGAGCAGGCTCCGTCAGCTTTTCGATGTAGCCGTTCTGAACAAATTGAGGCAAGCTCGTCTGATGCAAAATGGCCAAATCCGGCGCGCTCCCAGACATAATGGCCGTCCTCAGCCTGGAATAATAATCATCCAGCCGCGTGTTCATCTGAACAACCTCAATCGATGGGTTCTCCTTATTGAACTGGTTGACCATCTCCGTCATGAATTGATTGTCCCCGCCGCTGAACGGTGTCCAGAATTCAAGTTTCACTGCGGCTGCCCGTGCTTCGCCTTGCGGATGATCCTCCTCATCCTGGGAGGCGCAGCCGGACAAAGCCGCGAGAAGGAGAGCCATAATCATATAAATCAGACATGACGTTCCTCTTCTATGAATAAACATGGCTTAGCCTCCGATGTCGTTAAGCTTTTCCTTCGTTTAAGGATTATGGCGGACAAGATCCAAACAATCGATTTCCAGCCGATCCGTCGATTTCCCAAGGATGAGCAAGTTTGGTGAATCGCCTAGCCTAACGGTTGCTTCTACTTCGACGAATTCATCACGACCGGCTGCTTGGACCGTCAGACTCTCGCCACGTTCACCATTAACAGACAGCTCAATCTGCTGCCCGCTTTCTGTTTTGTTTTTCAACCTCAGGCGTATGGTATAGGAACCTTTCACGGGTACCCTTATATTCTCGAATCTCACCGCTTCCTTCACTCCAGGCAAAACGAGAACCGAGCGTCCACCAGAGCTCAGCGAGCTTTCCGCCATTTCGCTCTCTGGCGAGAGCTGAGCGTATTCCGCTTCGAAACGCGGAACCTCGATCGCTGACACAGCGCTAACTGCTCCTCTTCCGCTAATATCGACATGGTTCAATCCTTCAGTCAGCATAAGCTCCGTGTAGACATATCCTGTTTCGCTTGGCTGTGTAGGCGGCAGTGCCAGCTCCGAACCCGTTTCTCCAGCTGCGCCAATCTGAATGCGCAAATCTTGCTCGCTTTCATTCGTATAATGAATGAGCAATGGCATGACTGCCGTAGAGGCAGAGTGAATTCCATCAAAAGTAAGTTTGTCTGTTCCTTCAGTGCGCGCATGCTTTGCTTGAATGACACCGTTGCCTGAGGGCACCTCAATTGCGGTCTGAAGCGCCAGCGGAGCACCGAATGAAGGAATCCCGTCCGTTCCCCATTCGATACGCTGCGCCCGAGCCTTGCGGTTGTTCCAACCATCGGACTGCCCAGATGTAGCATGGTAAATAATCCAATCCTCCCTCCCGTCCTGCGATTGGGCAAATGTATTATGCCCCGGGCCGTAGACCCCTGCTTCGCCATCCATCTGCATCAGCGGTTCCTTCGTCTTCTGCCAGCTGGCGGCATCTAACGGATCTCCGCCCGGTTCAAGAGCCAGCAAGCCTATGCTGTAGAAAGGCGTCCAGCTCCCTGCTCCGGAATAGGCGATAAACAACCTATCGTTTTTTTTCAAAATCGCTTGCCCTTCATTAATAAACGGAGGGCCTCCCGCTTTCTCCCAATCCAAATCCGGCTCGCTGAGCAGGACGCGGGGGCCGCTGATCGTATAAGGATTGCTCATCGGCGCAATATACGTATTCTGCTGAATATTCAGATCGCCCTCCCAGCCTGACCAGACGAAATAAAGCCCGCCTCCGTGCTCCAGCGCAAGGCCGTCAATAGCCCATTTGTTCGTCGAATCTGTTACTTGTCCCTTAAAAGCATAGGTGCCCATCGGATCATCCGTTTCCGCTTCCAAAGCATACATGCGGTGATTCGCGTTGTCCCCGTTATCGGCTGCGTAATAAATATAGTATTTGCCTTGTATATATTGAATCTCTGGCGCCCAAAGATTGGCTGAATGCATCGTGTCAATTGGCGGATACCATACCACCTTACGCTCTGCTTGATGAAAATCAAGGGTAAGTGATTTCATCACCATAATATCCGCTCCGTTATGCGTAAAGGTCATATAATAATAACCGTCTTTATACAAAATGCTCGGGTCCGGCGTATCCATCTCAGCCAGTGTATTTTTGAAAGTTCCGCCATGACCATTATAAGCGCCGTCTGACGAAGTGTCATGTCGCGATTGATTCATGATTAATACCCCCAATATAAATAGGCTTACAGCTGCAGTAATCATAACAGCAAATGGCATTCGCCACCTATTCCTTATCATGCTATCCCTCCGCCTATATGAGCTGATGTGCAGAAAGAGACCTGTGAGGTCTCTTTTTTGCAGCATGTACGTCAACTCTATTAAATAATTTCTCATGCACCTTATTATTTCACAGCTGATTGCGTTATTGCCTTCACGAAGGAACGCTGGCCAAGGATGAATACGATGACGACCGGCAGCGTCGCAATTGTTGTCATTGCCATCAGCTTGCCGTAGCTTTGCGTGTAGCTGCCTGTTGCCATCATGGCAATGCCGGCCGTAATCGTTCGCATCTCCGGAGAAGTCGTCGCATATAGCGGCCAAACGAAATCATTGTAGATGCCCATGAAGGTGAAGATCGCCAGCGTCACCATAATGGATACCGCTGATGGCAGCAGGATGCGGGCATAAATTTGCCATTTATTCGCGCCGTCAATGCGCGCCGCTTCTTCTATCTCTCTCGGAAAGGAGGAGAAAAATTGATAGAGCAGGAACACGCCGAACGCGCCTGCCGTCGCAGGCAGAATAAGCGCAGGATACGTATTGATCAAATTAAGCGCATTGAACTCCATATACATGGGAAGAAAGGTCAATACGCCAGGAATCATGAGCGATGCGATAAACAGGGACAGCATGATTCTGCGAAGCGGCAGGTCCTGCAATCTAGCTAACGCGTAAGCCGCCATCGAATCGATTATGAGCACGATAACCGTACCGATTACGCCAACCGACAAGGAATTGATGATCCAGCGGATAATAGGTACGTTCATAAGCTCGCCGTTGATGCCTTGCACGAAGTTGTCGACCGTTGGCTTAAGCGGGAAAAAATTCATTTTGCCGGACAACGCCTCAAAGTCGTTCTTAAAGGAAGTCGAAATCATCCACACGAGCGGCAGCAGGAAAAATACCGCAATGATAACGGCCAGCAGCGTGACCCCTAGCTTTCTCGTATTCACCATCTAAGCCTCTCCTTTCCGGCCGCTCGTCAGCTTGAACTGAACGATTGAAATAATAATAATGATCAGCGCCATCACGATAGCCATCGCGGAGGCTGAGCCGACTTCCTTGCGGAGGAAAGCCTGATCAAGCACGTTAATGAGCAGAACCTTCGTCGTGTCTCCAGGTCCGCCGCGAGTGAGCAGGAAAGGCTGTGCGTAGATATTAAAGGAAGCAATCGTCGACGTAATCATAATAAACAGCATAACGGGACGAATCGACGGCAGCGTAATTTTCGTGAATTTATGCCAGGCGTTCGCTCCATCGATCGAAGCGGCCTCATAATAATCCTCCGGAACTTCATTGAGCGCATTGATGAAAATAATCATATTAAAGCCAATCGTCCACCAAAGGGTAGTAAGAATAAGAGAAATCCAGGCCCAAGGCGTATCCGTCAGCCAAGGTATGCCCGTTATGCCGAGCTTGGCGAGCATGCTGTTCAGAAAGCCAGCGTTCGTGTCAAACATCATCAGCCAAATGACCGCCATTACAGAAGCGGACAGCGCATATGGCAGGAAATAAAAGGTACGGAACAAGCCGCGAATACGAGCAGGAAGCGCATTAACGAGCATCGCCAGCGCCAAGCCGACAATGATGAGCAGCGGTACGGAAAATAACACGAATTGAGCGGTCACCCATAAGCCTCTAAAGAAAATATCATTAATATAAGTGCCCGGCGTAAAAATGTTGATATAGTTAGCGAGCCCTACAAATTCGTAATCCTTGGACAACAGCTCGAAATTATGCAGACTGATGTAGACGCCATACAAAATGGGGAATAAGAGAAAGATGCTGAATGCGGCCAGATAAGGCAATATGAACAAAAAGGAAGTGAAACGTGACGTTAATGTCGTTTTCAACCGGAGTCCCCCTAACGCTTCTGCGAATTTTCTATCTCCTGCACACGCAGCCTTAGAGGCTGGGAACGGACTCTGCGATCCCCAGCCTCCGCGCTGCATCTCCTAAGGCGCAATTATTTCTTTAGCGCCTGCTGCGATTTGGCGACTGCATCGTCGAGCGCTTTCTGAGCATCCTTTTTGCCTAACAGCGCATTGTTAAGCTCGCCCCAGATCGGTTCGGATACCGTGCCCCAATTCAAAACATTCGGTGCGAATTGAACGTAAGGGAATGCAGAGGCCACGCTGCTTTGGAATTCAAGGGCTTTGAAAGCATCACTCTCAAGCATTGGCTTGGAGGCAAGCGCTTGGCCCGATTCCGCCCAATCCATCGAATTCGTCGATACGTATTTCAAAAAGTCGCCTATGCCTGCCGTCATTTTCTCGTCCGTTACGCTTTTCGGAACGACAAAGCCGTGCGAGCCTGCGAACACAGCCTGCTTCGCTTTGCCGATTTGCGGTACTGGCGCTACGCCAAAGTTCAAGCCAGCCTCCTCGAACTGGGATTTCATCCACGGCCCGTTAAACTGAATCGCATTTTTGCCTTGTAGGAATAGCGTATTTTCACCGTCCTGCTGCACGTTTGCCGGAGATACGCCGCTGTCTACCATCCCGCGCAGCCACTGTACCATCTCAACCGCTTCAGGCGAGTTGTATGCGACATCCGTTCCGTTCCAAAGCTCGCCGCCGTTCTGCCAGACAAGCGTCGGGAATATGAATTGCTGAGGCCATAATGTCGGAACCGCATATCCGTAAACGCCATTGCCTTTATCGGTCAGCTTCTGGACCGCATCGTCAAACTCCGTACGGTTTGTCGGTGCCGCAGCAATGCCGGCCTTCTCGAACAAATCCTTGTTGTAGTACATCACAAGAGGATGAATATCGAGCGGTATGGAATACCATTTGCCGTCGAGCGTCGAATAATCGGTTGCCGCCTCAGCGAAATCCGCTTTGTTGATGCCAGCCCCGGCAGCAAGGTCGTCAATCGGTTGAAGCTGGTCCTTGCTCGCGTATGTCGGCACTTGGTCAACGTGCATAATCATTAGGTCGGGGCTTTCCTTGCCCGTGCTAAGCGCTACATCCAACTGTTTGTAATATTCGCCGTTAGGCTGAATGACGAAATTCAATTTGTACTGATCCTGTGAGCCGTTATATTTATCTACGATCTTCTTCATGAACGGGCCGTCAGAACCGGAAAATGGCGACCAAAACAAAATTTCCGTTTTTTTGCCGCTTCCGGAGCTTTTGCCTTCATCCGGCGTTTTCTCTCCGTCGCTGGTGCCGCCGCTGCAGCCTGCAGCGATTAGCGCCGCGCCCGTAACCGTTAGAAGCAGCATGGAAAACTTATTGCGAGCTTTACTCATTTTTTTATCCCCCTAATGATGTTGTTGGATAGACGCAGCGTCTTCCGTGTTTTCATCATAAACGGATCGAAAAGGCAAACATATGCCGCATTTATAGATGATATGGACATATTTTTGGATACCGCAGCAGCTTCTTCCCGCTACTAACGCAACAAAAAACGGCTAATCAGGAAATATCCCGATTAGCCGTTTTCATATCCCGCTCATTAACTGTCCTAGACTGCCGTCGCTGTCTGCTCCTCCTGCTGCGGCTGTCTTCCTCCTCCGCCGAATCCACTGGTACGAATCGTAATCGATTCCGCCTCCTGCGTGTCATCCTTCAGCATCACGGATAAAATATCATCTGCTTTGAGGTCCGCAAGCGCCACTTCCGTCTCTACCATTTGCTCGTTTTCGAAGGTGACGCTCGTAATCTTCGTCGTATCCGTCACCGTAATCACAACGGTCTCGTCGGAGAACATCGCTCCCATGCCGCCCATTCGGCCGCCGCCTTCCGGACGCTCGCCGTCTGCCGGCATTTCACCGGCCGCAGGAGGCTGCTGGCCTTCGCCTTCAGGAGGAGCGCCTTCGGTTCCTTCTCCCTGCGGCGGACCCCCTTGACCCATTGCGGACTTGTAGAGGGTGATGGTTTGTCCGTCTACCGACTTGATTTTACCCATCAAATCAGCCTGTGCGCCCATTTGGCCCATTCCTTGCCTACCCCCGCCTTGCTGCTGCGTTCCATCGCCGGCGCCAGCACCATTCTGCTGCACGTCTGCTTGAGCGTCTGCTTGTACCTCCGCTCCTGCCTGTTCCTCCTGCACGCCGCAGCCTGCCAATGCCGATGCAATCACGACGGCGCTCAGCATCACTTTCCATTTGTTCATATCGTTCATCTCCTATGAATGTGGTCGACATTCCTTATGTCCATAACGAATTCTAGCATTCGATTATGAACGAGAGATGAACAAGAACTGAATGAAGACTGAATATCAATTAACCTCTTCTCAGAAGCGGATTTCTTTTCCAGTTACCCGATACGAACAAAAGCGTCCCGATCCAGCCGCAAATTGACGCGATAACCAGGAGCACCGTTAACGAAACGCTGCTCGAGAGCGTACCGCTCAGAATTGGCCCTATGCTGCCCCTGACACCGAATAGCATCAAATGCAGTCCGAATACCATCGCCTCTCGGCCCGGAGCAAGCCGGAATACGAAGGCAAGAATGCCAATATCCCATATCGCTTCGCCGATGCCTTGAATCGCGTTGCCGGTAATGACCGCCGCGTACGTGCCCCAAAGCCCATACAACATCGGAACGATCGCATAGGCCGCAATGCCGCAGAGCAGCGTATACTTAATATGTATCCGGTCAATCATCCAGCCCGCAATGAGAAAGGTAAGCAGCAAAGCCGTATAATAGGCTACGCGGGCAAAGCCGATCTCTATATTGGAGAGCTCCAATACCTTCACCTGAATGATCTGGTACAGCGGATTGGCGAGCATATTCCCAAAGCCTGCAAATGTCGTAGCCGCGAGGAACACGCCTAGCGTTCGGTTCTCCTTAACGAGCTTCCATTGCTCCTTCAGCGGAAAGCGGCTCGTTTTTTGAAGCACGATCGGCGTTTGCTTCCGCTCTTGTACCGGTAATTTGATTTTATTGAATAACCCGATCGATAATAGTCCAATAACAGATGCCGCAATAAGCGGTCCCGAGGGGCCGAATGCATCCGACCAGCTGCCTACGAGCAGCGCAAGCGGAATCATGATGCCGCCCATTGCCACGCGCACGTATCCCATCAATCTTCCCCGCAGGTCGGAGGGATACATCTGTGAGATGAGCGCAGCGTACGCAGGGGATTGTATGCCCATCAGCAATTGGAACAACAACGCCGCAACGACGTAAACGGATGGATACGCAAATATCGCAGGCAGGAGCAGCAGCGTTCTCCCCACCGCATTCGGAATCATGACAAACGGCTTCGGATTGTTCGCTCTCTCGATCAAGGTTGCCCAGAAGGGCGAGAACAACAAGCCGATGGCAGGAGCCGCGGCTAGCAGGCCAATCTCAAATCGGCTCGCCCCCTGCTGAATCGCAAATGCGATATAGAATTGATTCATAACGACATTGAACAAGCTGAATAAACAGGAGGCACCAAGATCGATCCGGGCGTTCCGCCAAACATTGCGGGTCATCGGCATTCCAAACTTCATGAAACGCGGGCTTGCTTTGGACTCTGACTTCATTTTTTCGGCAACCTTCTTCGCATATTGGTTAGTCACGCTTAGAGGACCCTTTGCTTAAGCAAAGGATCCTCTCTCTAGCCTTTCATTTGATTGGATATTACTACACTCCCCTACATTTGTACAGGGTAAAATAAGCATGGATAATAGGGCCTGCCAACCTAGCGTTCTTCCTAATCCGCGTGGAGTGTGGTAGACTTTTTCTCAGGCTAGCACTGTATTTTCTTCAATCATAGGAGGGCATTTCGTGGGTATTGCAATTGGAATTGATATCGGCGGTACAAAAATAGCATTCGGGTTCGTAGACGAGCAAGGCGAAGTACTCGCCAAAGGTTCATTAAAAACGGATTTAACCGTTTCTCCATCAGAGATGCTGGGCAGAGTAGCAGATGCGCTAAAGCAGCTTGCGGAGCAGCAACAATTATCGCTTGAAGGCATAAAAGGCATTGGGGTAGGCGCTCCCGGGCCTCTCAATACGCAAAAGGGCGAGCTTACCTGTCCTCCGAATCTCAAAAGCTGGTGGGGTTTTCCGGTCGTGGAGGAGCTTAAGAAGCATCTTCCTTTTCCTATTAAAATGGAGAACGATGCAACCGCGGCGACGCTTGCGGAGAAGTGGATCGGCGCAGCAAAAGATTCGGAGCATTTCATATTCATAACGATAAGCACCGGAATCGGCGCAGGCATCTTCATGCACGGCAAGCTCCTTACAGGCTCAACAGGCAATGCTGGCGATGCTGGCTTTATGCTCGTTGACCAAGCCGGCACCCCCTGGGAGAATGTTGCATCCGGAACGGCCGTCGCCCGCCAAGCGACCGAATTGCTGGGCCGCGAGGTTACCTCCAAGGAAGCCTTTGATCTGGCGGCACAAGGCGATCCGCAAATGTCCGAGCTTGTGAATCGCGTATTCACGTCAATCGGAATGGGCTGCGTATCGCTCATCAACATACTCGACCCCAACAAAATCGTCATCGGCGGAGGCGTTTCCCAGGTTGGCGATCCGCTTTTCTCGGCTGTAAGGGATTACGTATCACAAAACGCGCTCAATCCGTCCGGCAGAGAAGCGGCAATCGTTCCCGCGCTCCTGCAACAGGATGCAGGCCTGATCGGTGCTGCCGCACTCGTTCAACAAGCCTATTAAACAATAGCCACAGCCCTGAACGTGGTCAAGCCCCAATATTGTAGACAATGAAAAAAGCCCTATGAAATGAACTGTTAAATGACAAAGCGGCAGACCAAATTCTGGTCTGCCCTTCATTGATTGAACTATCGTTACCCGTTAGCTGAATGACTTTTTCTTGTTTGAGATTATTATTTGCTATTCATTTTTAGACAAAACTCCAGTCAGCAACCAATCGCTGCTGTTTTTTTCAACCCGTCTTGTCCTCTCTTCATATCAGTCTATGAACGGGGCGGGAAGGGTGCCATAAAGTAAGGACGACTAATTCAAGTAACGATTTCGGATGACCCCCATGTGATGAAGCTCGTGTCCTGCGATGCCGTAAACGAGAGCGCGCGCCGTAATGCTTACGTTGTTGGCTGTGCCCTTGCGGGACCACGCCTCCGTCGGTAACCCGCGCAGCAGTGTGATCGTCGATTGCCGTACGGCCCGGTAGTCTTCGGCCAATTGCGCGGTTGTCCAGCTTCCGAAAGGAGGAATGAACAATTCCTGGTCGAAACCGGGCAGAGGCGTCTGATCCCCTCTTGCAAATCGGAGCAGGCGGTAGGTCATGACGCGTTCACTGTCTGCGATGTGGCCCACGACTTCTTTCAGCGTCCATTTTCCTTCCGCATACCGATAGGCGCTCTGGCTTTCGGTCAACGATGCCAGCAGCTCGGTCATTTGCTTTTCCTGGGCGAGCAGAATGTCGATGATGTTGCCTTCCGGCACCAACCGGATATACTCGCCGGCGTCCCCGGCGTATTCTTCTTCTGACGGTCTTTGGTTCATGCGTAATCACCTTTCTATGAAGATATAGAAAACTAAAATGCTCTTTCCAATGCTCTACCGCGATTTTTTTACGAAATTCGTAACTTCGGCATATCTAATGAATTCGCGAAAGAATAGAACTTTCCTTCCAACAATTGAGAGTAAGCAACCACTTAGTTGGTTGGCCGCCACGCTAAACTGCCAGTTAGCTTAATGAATTGCAGTCTAACATTTGAATTTTGTCTAACGATCATGCTGTAAATTTTAGTCGATACTCAATTGGTGTCTGTTTGTTTAATTTAATTTGAATCCGATCATTATTGTAAAATCGAATGAACTCCTCAATTCGTTGTTGAGCCTCACTAATTGAACTAATATCATATGGATAGAGTGCTTCCGTTTTCAGATGAGAGAAAAAACTCTCCATTGCGGCGTTGTCTATACAATTGCCCCGACGTGACATGCTGATTTGGACTCCTACCGTAGGCAGTAGATCGTGGTAAACATGAGACGTATATTGGGAGCCCTGATCGCTATGGACGATTAGATCGACTATCTTACCTGCAGCGTCTTTGTGTTCTTCAAAAGCCTTGCTAAAGGTGTCTAATACCAGCTCATTGTCATTTCTAGTAGTGCTCATATGAAAGGCTACGATGTCTTTCCCATACAAATCCATTATAGCAGAAAGATATAGGCGCTGATCGCCTATACGGTACTGTGTGATGTCCGTAACCCACTTCTGATTTGGTTTTGTTGCCATGAATTCACGATTCAGCAGATTTGGAGCAATTCTGCCGTCTGACTGCGCGGCCTGATACGTGTTGAAGTAAGGACGTTTGGCACGAATGATAGATCGAATACCCATTTCCTGCATGAGACGTAACACTTTCTTGTGGTTCACTGTATCTCCATATTGACGCTCCAGTTCACATCGAATTCTCCTGTAGCCATACTTTCGATCTCGCTGGAGGTAAATATCTTTAATCCACTTCTTGATTTCGCCGTCTGGATCATCCATTTTACGCTTAAGGTAGCGATAGTAAGCACTCCGCCATACATCAAGTAATCACAAAGAAGAGTCACCGAATACATTCCGGACATCTCCTCGATAATGGCATACTTGCCCTTTACACCTCCCGTTTCCAGATTTCTAAGCACTTTTTTAACACCGCATTCTCCCGTTTAAGCTGCTGGGTGTATAGGTCCTGATCGACATATTCTACCCTTCGGCCTCTATTATCCAATAATCCATATTCACCTTGTTTTCTAAACTTATAGACCCATTTACGAACCCTATCTTTATCTTGTATCCCATACTTCTCAGTAATTTGCCTATACGTCCACTTCTCATCCTCATGTAACCGTACGGCTTCCTGCCTTATTTCCTTTGCATACGATTTATTTGGTTGTTCTTTCTTCCCCATAAAAAAATACCCCCTAAAGTATCATCGGTTCCCCATATGGGTTTTTCCAATGTCTACTATAAAGGGGGCACTTCAACGAAGGGACTGTGGCTATTTTCATTTTGGCCTCTAAAGCTGGCGAAGACCGTTCAAATAAGTCTGAATGGCGACGCGCAAGCTTTCGTCGATGGCCTGCGGCATGCCGAAGCCGCCTTTCTGCTCAATCGAAGCGAAGCCGTGCAGGAAGCTGCGAAACCCTCTTACGATGTGAATCGCCATGTCTCGGTCCAGCTCATAATAGCTAAGCTGATTCACAAGCATATCAACAAGCTTCTGTGCGACAGCCATATATTCCTCGTCATCCGCATCAGGCGATCGCAGCGTCAGCTCATATAACCCCGGCTCCGCTCTTGCGAAACGGATATAAGCAGATGCGATGGCATGAATGGCTTCATCGCCTGTCTGCTCCTTCAACGACTCATCGATGGCGGCAGTGAGCTTCTTCAGCCCCCAAATAGCAAGCTGAACCCGCAATCCCGGCAGTCCGTTCACATGATTATACAAAGAAGGAGAACGTATGCCGAGCCTTTGCGCAAGCGAAGCAAGCGTAACCTCCTGCATGCCATGCTCGTTGGCAATGGCGGCAGCCGTTTCCACTATTGTCGGCAAATCGAGCCCTCTTCTTGGTGACATCGCAGATCTCCTCCTGCTGATTCTATTTGGCTAATGAACGCTCTGCCTCGGCAATAGCCTTCTCCATCCTTCCCAGCGGCTGGGCAAGCATGTCGCCATGTCCTGCAGCGAGCAAGGAAGGATTTAAATCTTTTAATCGGCGTGCTGATTCGAGGCTTGAACGCTTATCCCAGGTCGCCAATGCGGGAAATGGGAACAACAGCTTTATTTGTCCGGATACCGCCACGCCCGCACGGGTTTGAAACGCATCGCCGACAATGAGAATCCGGTTTCTCGTATCCATAAACGCCATGGAACCAGGCGTATGGCCCGGTGCAGCCACTGCAAGGAGCGAGCCTATGCGGTCGCCATCCTCCAGCAATACATCAGGCTTAGTGAGCACCTTTGTCGGTACCCCGCCTTTGATAGGCCCGGTTGGCTCGCCCGTCTCCAGCGAACGATCCCCTTTAAGCAGCTTTGCGTCCCTTCGGGAAATAAACACCTCAGCCTTCGGAAGCAAAGCCTTTAGTCCGTCGAGAGCACCGATATGGTCATCATGGGCATGGGTTAGAACGATGCGCGTTATGGGTTTGCCCAGCTTAAGCGCTGCTTTCATAATGGCCTTTACGTTGCCGGGAAGTGCAGCATCGATTAACGTCAAACTCGTTTCTTCCTCCACCAAATAACAATTCACAGGAAAAACCTTCGGTAAGTACGTTAGCTGGACCACCGTTTTCTCGCGCGTCATTCTCATGCTATATGTCCCCCTCAAATAAACTAATGTTATTAGTTTTATAATAAACTAATGACATTAGTTTATGCAAGCCTTTTTATTTCTCCCTCTGCCTCTGAAGAAATGCCTCGATGTCCGCTTTATTCGGTATCGAAGCTTGCGCGCCTTGCTTCGTAACGGCTAACGCTGCAGCTGCTGCCGCGAAGGTTAATGCATCCTCAGCCGATAAGCCGTCTGCGCTGGCAGCCGCATATGCGCCAAAGAAGGTATCGCCTGCTGCAGTCGTGTCGACAGGCTTTACCTTGAACGCTGACACGGCGGCTGCTTGTCCTTGTTTATTCAAATAGAAGCAGCCCTTGGCTCCTAACGTGATGATGACTTCCTCTACCCCTTTATCCAGTGCCCACTCGGCTGACGCTTTTGCTGAATGCTCGTCGTTGACTGCCAAGCCTGTAATGACTGCCGCCTCTGTTTCATTCATAATCAAAGTATGCAACAGCGGAAAAACATGGTCAGGGAAGGCGCGCGCGGGCGCCGGGTTGTAGAATACCCGGGCACCGCTGCTGTGCGCGCTGCTCATAACGGCGAAATTCGTGTCCCACGGAATCTCGTTTTGCAGAAGAACTGCGAATACGTCAGCCCCGTTCCCGGCGCCTGCCGCCGCATCCTCCGCCGTAAGCTGGCCATTAGCCCCAGCCGTTAGCACAATATGGTTTTCACCTTCTTCATTAACGGTTATAATGGCGAAACCGGAACTGCCCGGCTTGCGTAATATTTGTTCAGTGGCAATACCATCCTGCTGGAGCGCCGCGAGCAATGCTGCTGCAAAAGAATCATCGCCAACTGCGCCGATCATGCCGCAATCCGCACCGGCTCTTGCAGCCGCGACGGCCTGGTTCGCCCCCTTGCCGCCCGGGAAGAAGTCCGTTCTTACACTGGCTATCGTCTCCCCCGGGAGCGGAAATTGACTGACAGTGCTGACAATATCCATGTTAATGCTGCCTACTACAAGCAACTTGCCCATACACGAATTCATCCCCTTTTTTATGTGCTAAATAATGGAATCCTGCTACACTATTTTAACAGAAGGAGACAAGAATAACATGATTACTGCCTTTATCATTGGCTGCGAGATCGGCTTTTGGGTTTTCGTGCTTGCCGGCTTAATGTGCCGGTACATTTTCCGACTTCAGAAGCTTGGAAAGGGGCTGCTATACAGTACCCCGCTTATTGACCTGGCTCTGGTCATTGCCACTGTTTATGATTTGCGCGGCGGTGCGGAAGCAACCTTTGCCCACAGCTTGGCGGCCGTATATATCGGTGTATCGATTGCCTTCGGACATCGCATGATCAGCTGGGCGGATGAACGGTTCGCGCACCGATTCGCTAATGGGCCCGAGCCTGTCGGCAAGCCAAAATCAGGCAAAGCGCATGCTCGCCACGAAAGGATTGGCTGGCTCCGTCATCTGCTGGCCTTTGTAATTGGCGCCGCTATTCTGTACGGCATGATTTGGATGGTCGATAGTGAGGCCCGAACGGAAACCTTGCAGGAAACGCTGCGGCTATGGCTTCTGGTGCTAGGTATCGATTTTGCCATCAGCTTCAGCTATACGTTTTGGCCGCGCAAAGAAAAAGCAGCTTCCTGATTGTCAGGACGCTGTTTTTTTCTATTACGACCTGCTCAGCGCATAATAAGCTGCTCGCGGTTCGGACCCACGGATACACTACTTACCTTTACTCCGATGGAAGCTTCTACGAAACGAACATATTGCTGCGCCTCCTCGGGCAGCTCATCGAAACGACGTATTTGCGAAATGTCGCTACGCCAGCCTGGAAGACGCTGCAGGATTGGCTTCGCTCTATTCAGCTTGGCTGTAACGGGAAACGAATCCTCTATAATCTCACCATCTAGCTCATAACTGGTACATACCGGTATTTCGTCTAAATAGCCGAGCACGTCGAGGTTTGTGAGCGCCGCCTCCGTCGCGCCTTGCAGCATGCAGCCATAGCGCGTCGCTACAGCATCGAACCATCCCATTCTGCGCGGCCTTCCCGTCAATGCGCCATATTCCCCGGCGTCTCCCCCTAGGCGCCTCAGCTGATCCGCTCCAGCACCATGCAACTCGCTTACGAAAGGCCCTGCACCTACGCAGCTGGAATACGCTTTGACTACCGCAATAATTCGGGTAATCGCATACGGCGGCAGCCCTGCTCCAACCGGTGCATATCCCGCTAATGTCGAAGAAGAAGTGGAATAGGGATAAATGCCATGGTCTGGATCGCGAAGCGCACCGAGCTGGCCTTCCAATAGAATCGATTCCCCTTTTCGGTACGCGCCATGCAGCAGGCTGCTTGTGTCGCAAACAAACGGCAGCAGCTTCTCCGCTTGGACTTTAAGGTGCGCAAGCAGCTCGCGTGCTTGGATGGGCTCCCGGTTGTACAGCTCGGCGAGGAGCACGTTTTTGGCTGCCAGCGATTGCTCAAGTCTCTGCAAGAGACGCTCCTCGTCATAAAGATCCGCAACCTGTATGCCGAGCTTCGCGTATTTGTCCGCATAAAAAGGCGCTATCCCTCTTTTCGTTGAACCGAAGCTGGCCCCGCCAAGCCGATCCTCCTCTAATTCGTCAAACAAACGATGGACGGGAAGCACGATTTGCGCACGATCCGATACCCGGATTCGCGGTTCTGGCACGCCTCTTGCAAGCAGCTCGTCCCTCTCGCGAAGCAATACATCGACATCCAATGCGGTGCCTGGGCCAATCACATTTGTTATATTGGGATAAAACACACCCGAAGGCAGCATATGAAGCGCAAATTTGCCGTAATCGTTTATAATGGTATGCCCCGCATTGCTGCCCCCTTGATACCTAACGACGAATGAAGAAGCGCCTGCGAGCGCATCCGTCATTTTGCCTTTTCCTTCATCTCCCCAGTTTGCCCCTACGATTGCTGTAACCGTCAAAGCTATCGCCTCCCGATCTTGTTATCACCCTACGCCGTTTATTATAATAAACATAACGTCATTAGAATAATTGATATAACTAATACAAATCATTAGGTGGGATAATATCTATGATCGTTAATATGGAGTGGTATCGGGTTTTTTACTGGACAGCCAAAACAGGCAGCCTGTCCCGCGCCGCAGAGCAGCTTTTTATTACGCAGCCCGCTGTCACGCATACCATCAAGCAGCTCGAGGCTAAGCTCGGCGGGCCGTTGTTTTTTCGAATGGCAAAGGGAGTTAAGCTCACCACAGAAGGCGAGGTGCTTTTTCGATACATCGAGCAAGCATACCGGTTTATGGAGACAGGGGAAAAAATGCTTGCTGAAATGCAAAATTTGCAAAGCGGAGAGATCAGTATCGGTGCCAGCGATACGCTGTGCAAGCATTATTTGCTGCCCTGCTTGGAGCGGTTCCACACAGACTACCCCGGCATCCGTATCCGCGTAACGAATCGAACGACACCTGAGACGATTATGCTGCTGAAAGAAGGCAAAATCGATTTCGGCGTTGTGCATATGCCTGCATCCGACAATCAGCTTGAACTTCGGGTCAGTGCGCCCCTGCAAGATATTCTCGCCTGCGGCCCTGCTTACTCAGAGCTTGGCGCATCTGTGCTGCAGCTGGGAGAGCTTTCCGATTATCCGCTGCTGCTGCTGGAAAAAAGCGCCGGAACCCGCCGCTATCTCGACGGGTATGCGAAATCATACGGCGTGTCACTGGCTCCCGAGCTTGAGCTTGGGAGCTTCGATCTGCTCGCCCAATTCGCGCGCAGCGGATTCGGCCTCGCCTTCCTTGTTCGAGAATATATACAGGAGGAGCTGGCCTCAGGAGCGCTTGTCGAGATTCCGCTGAATCCGGTCATCCCGGCACGAAGCATCGGCATCGCTACTTTGCGGGGCGTGCCGCAATCCGCGGCTGCGAAACGGTTTCTTGAACTGCTCCCCCTACTTACGTAGACCCTATTTTTTCAATAAAAAAGACTCCCAAGCCCGGTTAACAAGGCTAGAGAGTCCATCTTCAATTCGTTCCGCTTATCCTAGCGGAACGTGGCGCCAGCCGCCATACGCGGTAATATCCTCTGCATCGACAGCTGCATACGCCTCGCAAACGAAGCCGGATACTTCAGTCCCGTCAAGCAGCTCAACCTTTCCGATGCCCAGCGGTGACGGAATGAAGGAAACAAATTCACCAAAGGCTGCGGCCGACATTTCCCACAGCTCGAGCTCGATGCTTGCTCCTCCCTCCTGCTGCTTGATCATGCCCGGCTTCGCCGGCGTTGTCGGCAGCTTCACAAGCTTATAGCGCGGAGCAGAGCTTGCTTCACGGACAAAGCGGGCATGCAAGCCTTCCATCTGCTTCTCAAGCGGATAGCCGCGCATATGCAAACCACAAACCGCGACCACAATCATCGACTCTGAACGAGCGGCTTCAGCTGTCTCTGCTTTCTGTACAGGTTTGTTTTCATTCGCTGCGGAGAGTGCCAGCTCCGCACTGCCGCTTTGAATCGAATGCGCGGCACCTTCGATTACATGCTCATTCTCGGCAAGCGCAAACAGCGTAATGCCAAATGGCAGCTTCTCGCCCGCATCGCCCGACGGCAAAGCTACCGCGCAAAGATCTAGCAAATTGCAATGATTCGTATAACGGCCCATGTCGCTGTTCGCACCGACCTTGTTAAGGCTCAATTGCTCGCGCGTCCAAGTCCCGCCGCAGGTCGGCATGACGAGCACGGCATCCTGCAGCAGCTTTCTCGCTTCCAGCTTATAGGACTGCAGCTTATGCAGCGCGGTAAACACGGATGCCGCGTCATATTCTTCTGCAGCGCCGGAACGCAGCACTTGCTCCGTCACCGGAAATGCGACTCCTGGATTTGCTTCGATAAATCCGCTTAAATCTGCCCACCGCTCCGCTACGAAGGGACCTCCGTAAAGCAGCTCTGCCGCAGCCGTGAACAGCTCCCCGTCCACATACGCAATCGGAATGCCGAGCTGCTCCAGACGCTTTACCGTCGCAAGCCAAGCTGCCTCATATTCCGCTGCGAATGGTCCGTAGAATGCCGCTGCCTCCTTTGGCAAGCATAGCTTGACAGGCCGTTCTGCTTTCAGCCTCGTTATCTCCCGTGACCAAGGATCATGCTCGTCGATCCCTCTCGCAACCGTATCCACAAGCAGGGATTCCTCCAAATGGTGAGCGAACACCGTTACGCAATCAAGGCTTGCGCAGGCAGGTACGACACCTTTGACCGGCCACGCGCCGAGACTCGGCTTGTAGCCGACGAGTCCATTCAGCGCGGCAGGTACACGGCCGGATCCGGCCGTATCCGTGCCGAGCGAAAACACCGCATGACCGCGAGCCACTGCGACTGCCGAGCCGGAGCTGGAGCCGCCGCTGATCAGCTCCGGCCTCAGCGCGTTATGGGTTTCGCCATAAGGACTTCGGGTACCGACTAGTCCCGTGGCAAACTGGTCCAGATTGGTTTTGCCAATCGGAATCGCACCCGCCGCAACCAACCGTTCGACTACCGTCGCATGCTCTTTAGGCGTATAGGCGAACTCCGGGCAGCCAGCCGTAGTGGGTACGCCAGCCATATCGATATTATCTTTGATGGCGAAAGGAATCCCCCAAAGCGGAGAATTATTCTTATCCAGCAGCATAAGCCGATCCAGATAAGGCTGCGCCAGCTCCAAGGATGGCGGCGTAATCCATATATTCATTCCCGCATCCGCTTCTGCACGACGGACCACCTCAGCCATTACATCAGCCGGTGACATTGTCCCGCTGCTGTATCCCAGACGCAGCCACTCTACCGTCAATTTCTCAGGGAAATTCATCTCGCTCATACTGCCGCCTCCGCTTCCTTAAGCTGCATAATCCCGGCTATTAGCTGTCCGGTATGAACCTGCTCGCCAGGCTCTACATGCACAGAACAAACCATACCGTCACATGAAGCCTGCTGCGAGAATTCCATCTTCATACTCTCGACGATAATTAGCGAATCGCCTTTCTTCACTTGCTGGCCTGGCTGTACAAGCACCTTCCATACGCTTCCCGGCATCGTGCAGCGAACCGCCGCGGCCCCATCCTGCAACTCTTCCTCCTCGCCCGTGCGCGCCGGCTCCTGCTCCGCAACATACTCGGCAAGACCAAGCTCCTTCCAGCTCTCCCGCTCCGCTTGGAATGCCGCCTGCTGTTTTTCCTTGAATGCCGAAGCGCTCTCCTCGATTTCGTCCAAAAACTTCAAATATTGGCCGAGATCGAACGTCGTCTCCGTAATATCAGCTTCATAGCGGCCGCGAAGAAAATCCTCGCGCAGCTTCAGCAGCTCATCCGCTTCCACCGGATAAAATTGAATTTGGTCAAAGAACCGCAGCAGCCACGGCTTCCCAGGCTTAAAGCTCTCCGTGCTGCGCAGCCGGTTCCACATTTGAATCGTCCGGCCGACAAACTGGTAGCCGCCCGGTCCCTCCATGCCATATACGCACATGTAAGCTCCGCCGATACCGACTGCATTCTCCGGCGTCCATGTCCGTGCCGGATTATATTTCGTCGTCACGAGCCGATGCCGCGGGTCGACAGGGGTTGCTACTGGTGCGCCCAGATAAACATCGCCAAGCCCAAGCACCAAATAATTCGCTTCGTATACGATTCTTTGCACATCATCCAGACTATCCAAGCCGTTAACCCTTCTAATAAACTCAATATTGCTCGGACACCAAGGCGCGTCCGGGCGAACGGTCTGCTGGTAACGGTCAATCGCAAGCTGTGTCGCTGGGTCATCCCACGAAAGCGGGAGGCGTACGATACGCGAGGGCACCTGTATCGACTCCAGTGGCGGAAGCGCGCTATCGAGCTCCAAAATAATGCCGCATGCCTCGCCCACCGTTATTTTGGAGCGGTCGATATGCACCTGCAAGGAGCGAATACCCGGCGTCAAATCCAAAACCGGGATTTTTCCCGACTGCTCGATCGCCTGCATAAGCGCATGCGCTTGAAAACGCAGAAGCAGGTCCAGCTCTAGCTCGCCGTATTCAACGAGCAGATTTTCGTCGCCGCTGCAGCGAATGGTGATCGGAAAACGGCAGCCCTCTGTCTTATGAACAAGAAGCGGGTAATCTGGCGTCAGCTCGGAGGCTTCAACAGGAAGCTCTGAGGCTGGCAAACTCTCTCGCACGCCTGCGCCAATCGAATCGAGCCGCTGCTCCTGCGCATCTCTAAGCCCATCCGCTTCTTCAAGCGTCAGTAATTGGAATCGAACCTTATCCCCGGCATGCAGCTGCCCGATCTTCCAGAACTGCGCCGAAGCGGTCGTTACCGGACAGACAAATCCGCCGAGACTAGGTCCGTCAGGACCTAATAGGATCGGCATATCACCGGTAAGGTCAAGCGTACCGATCGCATAAGCGTTATCGTGAATGTTGGAGGGATGAAGCCCTGCTTCTCCGCCATCCTCACGGGTCCATAGCGGTGCCGGACCAATCAAGCGAACGCCGGTGCGCGAGCTGTTGAAATGCACCTCAAACACCGTTTCGGACAGCTGCTTCAAATACTCAGGCTTCAAAAACTCACCTGTGCAATGCGGACCAGGAATAACGCCAATCGTCCAATCACGCGTCAGCTGCGGCCGTTCATCCACCGCAAGCTCCAGCTTAGCCGAAGGTGCCGCTCCTTCATTTATGCCGAGCACGTCTCCCGACCGCAGCGCTCGGCCGCCATGCCCGCCGAACCCGCCAAGCGTGAAGGTCGACGAGCTGCCAAGTATGCGCGGCATGTCGAAGCCGCCGGCTACGAGCAAGTATGTGCGCAAGCCGAGCTGCGTCTCGCCGAAGCTGAGCACCTGTCCGCGTTCTGCGAACACAGGCTTGTAAAGCTCCGTTCGCACGCCGTCCAGCTCCGCCTCCATGTCAGCGCCCGTAATGCAGAACCATACTGCGCTGCGGAATTTGTACGAGCCGCCGCGCAGCGTCAGCTCGAGGCCTGCTGCGTGGTCCCCGTTCCCAAGCAGCTTATTGCCGATTCGGAACGAGTACGGGTCCATCGGTCCGCATGGCGGAACGCCTACGTCCCAGTGGCCGACACGTCCCGGCCAATCCTGAACCGTCGTCTGGACACCGCCGTCGATTACCTCGATAGCCTGCTCTGCCGGCTCGAAGCCGTTCAGTAGCTGCGTGTATACGTGGCCGTCAATAACTTCTTGATCCATAAGCAGTGCCCGCACATATTGCAAATTCGTCGTGATCCCGTACATTCGAGTCTCGCCAAGCGCTTGAATCAGCTTCCGAATCGCATCAGCGCGATTCGCGCCATGCACGATGACCTTCGCCAGCATCGGATCATAAAGCGTCGTAACGGTAAGCCCATCCCTCACCCAAGATTCATTGCGGGCGCCCGCTGAGAATACGGCTTGATCCAGCTGTCCGGCGCTTGGCCGGAAGCCCTGCAGGCAATCCTCCGCATAAATGCGAGCCTGAATGCTATGGCCCACAGGCGTTCTAACGAGTGACTGCAAATCAACCAGCTCATTCGCCGCTTCGCGAACCATCCATTCGACCAAATCAATGCCCAGCACCTCTTCGGTCACGCCATGCTCGACTTGCAGCCTAGTGTTGACCTCGAGGAAATAAAACGCGCAAGAATCCGGATCGTACAAGTATTCAACCGTGCCTGCGCTGCGATAGCCGGCTTCTGCAGCCAACCGCTTCGCGGCTCCAAACATCGCGCTGCGAACCTCATCCGACAAATTCGGGGCCGGGCTCTCCTCAATGACCTTCTGGTTGCGGCGCTGAATGGAACAATCGCGCTCGCCCAGCGTGACGACCTCGCCGAGGGCGTTGCCGAATATTTGCACCTCGACATGGCGTGCCCTTGCGATATACTTCTCCAAAAACATGCCGCCGTTCTTGAAATTGGTTTCCGCCAAATGCTTCACACCGTCAAATGCCGCGCGCAGCGCTTCTTCATCCGCGCATACCCTCATGCCGATGCCGCCGCCTCCAGCCGTACTCTTCAGAATAACCGGATAACCGATTCGCGCTGCCTGTTCGATTGCTTCCTCCAGCTCCGTCAGCAGCGCCGTACCCGGCAGCAGCGGCACCCCTGCACGCTCCGCCAATTCCCTTGCCGAGTGCTTCAGGCCGAACATTTCCATTTGCTCCGGCGACGGTCCAATAAATACGATGCCATGCTCCCGGCAAGCACGGGCGAAATCCGCGTTCTCGCTTAGGAAGCCGTACCCTGGGTGAATCGCCTGCGCACCGGTCTCAAGCGCGGTCTTTAGAATAAGCTCCGTATTCAAGTAGCTCTCTTTCGCAGGGCCATCACCAATGAATACCGCTTCATCCGCATAGTCAACATGTAAGCTATCCTGATCGGCGCCGGTGTACACAGCCACCGAAGCTATGCCAAGCTTGCGCAAGGTGCGCTCTATTCGAACGGCAATAGCGCCGCGATTCGCAATCAATATTTTCGTAAACATCGTAACCTCTCCTCGCCCTATCAATCTATAATCTATCTATTTGGCTATATTGCCGCTATTGATTCCAGACAAGCACCCGCACCGGAGTCGGGTTGTAAGCGTTGCATGGATTGTTGAGCTGCGGGCAATTGCTGAGCAGCGCCGTCGTCCTGCAAAGGGATTGAAGCTCTACATAAGCACCTGGCGATGACACGCCATCCGCAAATTGGAGGCCGCCTTCGGCCGTAACAGGCACGTTCATGAAAAAATTAATATTCGGTGCAAGGTCCCGTTTCGAATAGCTCTCGTTCCGCTTGGCCAGCTGGAGCATAAACGTGTCACGGCAATTGTGCATGTGGAGCTTATCATGCGAGTAGCGGACCGTATTGCTTTGGGCGGAGCAAGAGCCTCCGACTGTGTCATGGCGGCCGCAGGTATCGGCAACGATCTTCAGCAATTCCTTGCCGGATTCGGCCAGCAGCACCGAGCCAGTCGTGAGATAAATGTTCCCTTGCCCGGCAATCGTCGCGACCGCGCTGTAATGGTCCTCGGGCTGCTCCGCATCGTAGAACAAGGTGTCTGCCGCTTGGTTCCCGTCCAAATCGACGATTCGCAGCACTTGCCCCGGCTCCAGGTCATACATCCAGCCATCTCCGGCAGCGATCACTTCGTCATATATAGCATCTTCCGCCAAGCGCGGGCTCTCCACCCGATTAAATACTGTCATGCTCCATTCCTCCTAATTGCTCGTATTTAAGCTCTAAATCCCTTGCAGCAAATAATATTGCTGCGTATTCTCATAGGCGCGCCGGTTCTCCGGACGGTAGTTCAAGCAATAATCGTCATCCTGAACGGCTTCCGCCTTCAGCACTTCCACTTGCACGGGTACGGACGGATAATCGGTTCTTGGATCTAGCGGGTTAGGCGTATTAGACAAAACGATAAGCACATCCATATCGGTTCTAAGCGTAACGGAAGCTCCTGCCGGGCAGTGGCCCAAACTATAGTGCATGCTGCCCCGCTCATCGCAATACACCTTGGAGAACAAATTGACGACTGGCATTAAATCCCTCACGCCTAATCCGTTTCGAACCAGCTCGACCGCCAAGTTCTCTTGACCGCTGTGCAGCCAATCATTCCGCAGCTCCTGGTACGTCGTTTTTCCATATTTCGAATCCGTGGCCGCCCGGCTCGTATAGCCGCATATCGGATCATGCCAGCCCAGCTGGTCTTCGACGATGCTCGCCAATGACCTACCGTTATCGCTCATAAGCACGTTCCCCCTCGTGAGATGCGAGGTATGCTGAGCTTTTAACGTATCCGGCATGTTGTAGCGCTCCGTCAAGTCTCCTGCGTGATATAAAAGCATGGCCAGATTAGCTCCTGCTTCGAGAGCGGTGAACCGGACCAATCTGCCTCTGCTAATCGTTCCAGACCATTTGCCTCCTGGCCGAATTGTCGTGCTCCAAATGCTGCTCATCACTGTTTCCTCCTTGGAAATCACCTATTTTAGATAAAAAGATAGCCTAAGAGAATAATCTCCCAGGCTTTTGTCCTTCCGTGTGCTACAGCTTTATTCATGACTGAAATAAGCAAGCTGTATGCCGTCTCTCGGACCAGACCAGCGAATGACAGACGGCAAGGACGTTTCGCCTTATTTCCCGTCGGCCACCTGAAGCGGAACCCTAGACAGCTATTTGCTCTCAACGATAATCTTGAGAGCCTATATTCAGTTGTCATGCCTTTCGCATACTCGCTAGCGTTATGCCCAAGGGAAAAGCCTGCGATTCAAGAAGGCAAATATTCGGTCGCTGATTAGGCCAAGCAGCCCAATGACAATGATGCCTACGAATATTTCATCCGTGTTCAGGAAGCGCTGAGCCTTCATAATCTGGTAGCCCAGTCCGCTGCTGACCGCAACGAGCTCCGCAACGACGAGATAAGTCCAGGCCCAGCCCAATATGAGCCTTAACGTGTTCATTAACTGCGGCTGGATAGCCGGTATAATAACCGTTTCGATTGCCTTCCATCTTGTCGCGCCAAGAGTGAAGGAAGCATGCAGCAAATCATGCGATACGCGCCTCGTAATATCGGAAACCATCAGTACGAGCTGGAAGAAGCAGCCGATAAAGATAAGCAGCACCTTCGCCCATTCGCCGATTCCCGCCCAAACCATAATGAGCGGAATGAAGGCAACTGCAGGCATGTAGCGTATGAACTCCATCGGCGGCTCTACGAAAGCTTCGCCATACTTGAATGTTCCGGCGAACACGCCTATCGGTATGGCTATGACGCAGGCAAGCAGGAAACCTGCCGTTACACGGAATACGCTGATTCCGATATGCCCCCAATACTCCGGACTGCCCAGATTCAGAATGAGCTGCACGAGCACCGCGTGAGGCTTAGGAAGAAAGATGGGGCTTACCGTCTCCGTGTAGCTGAGCAGCGACCATATTGCAAGCAGCAGGATGAAAGAGAAACCCGCCGTTACGGCAAACGGCCTGGGGCCGATGTCTTTGAAAATTTGAAAGGTGTGCGGTTTACGTCGCAATGGCGTTCTCATCGTCTATCACTTCCCAGCTTTGTTATTTACGAATTGAGGATCGAACAGCTCATCTACGCTGTCCAGCTTGTCGACCATATCCAAATTGTAAAGGAAATCTGCCGTTTTCATGCCCGTATAGCTCAACGAAGTGTACTCGTCGCGTTTCTCGAACGCTTTGATGTTGTCGTCCACCCCGAACAGCTTGATACTGTCGAGGCCTAGCTTAAAGTCCTCCGGCGTAGACTCCGCTTTCTCGGCGAGCAGCTTAATCGCTTCATCTTTGTTCGCTTCATACCAATCCAGTGCATCAAACCAAGCGTCGACGATTTTTTGCACATCCTCAGGACGCTTCTCCACGACGGATTCACGGAACACGAGCAGATCAGGAATCAGTCCAGGCGTTTCCTTGGATGAATAAAGCACCTTGCCTTTGCCCTCTTTGACTGCCGTCGTCTGGAATGGCTCCCAAAGCACCGACGCATCCGTATTTCCGGAAATAAATGCGGGGCCTGCGTCATTCACGGTCATATTCACATATTTGATATCCTTCTCGTCCATGCCATTCTCGGCAAGCGCGGTCAGCAGCAGGAAATGATCCACCGTCCCGAGCTCCGTCGCAACTGTCTTCCCTTTCAAATCCTTTATGGAGTTGATGTCCGGTTTGCTCACAATGGCATCGCCTCCGAACGAATTATCATTCACGAGCACGGCCTTTAGTCCGATTCCCTTCGACAGCGGCGCGAGCGAATCGCTGAGCGTCTGGCTGTTCGCATCAACCTTGCCCGCCGCGATCGCCTGCAATGAGTCGCTATATACAGGGAAAAATTCAAGCTTCACATCAACGCCATGCTTTTCAAAAAAGCCCTTCTCCTCCACCAAGTACCACATATACCAGCCCGGCCAAGGACTAAGCGCGATCGTAATCGGATCGCCTGCCGCTCCACCTGCCGAATCCTTTGCATTTCCGGAGCATGCTGCTACCAATCCCATAGCTACGATAAGTATAAGTGCCGCTGTTGATCTAAGCGTTTTTTTCATTTTCCCCACTCCAGTCATCTGTTTTTTTATAAGCATCCGTTCTCCGCCCAAGGTAAACGGCTGTCGCCGTCCTCATTGGCAAAAGCAGTCGTTTCGCGGAGATATACAAGCACACTTATATGTGAAAACATATAAATTCTTATATATTCAAGCGTAAACGGCTGAATCCGTCCTCTGGCGGCTAAGCTTACGTTTCGCGTAGAAATATAGAGAAAGTTGGCAAAATGATATACTTTCCTATATTTTAAAAAAATAAAAGCCTGGGAGAGTGATCTCCCAGGCTTTTATCCTTCCGTGTTATATAGATGGGGACACGTAAAGCCCCTTCATCTATACGCCGTCTCTCGGACCAGACTTAACGACTTTTCGGCGTTAACGGAACCCTAGACTGCTTGTCGTTCTCATTCATCTTGCTCGAGAACCGATATTCACTTGTCATAAAACCTAACGTTTAAACGAATTATAGGTGGTAACGTACGGATGTGTCAATACTTATGTTAGGTTTTATTACATAAGATTTAAAGAACAAGCAAAAACGCCCTCACATTAATGAGGACGTTCCTTTTCACCTTGCTTTTTATTTGCTGGAATTGTTATGCAAACCGACGTGCCCATTCCGCGCTTGCTGACGATCTTGACGCCGTAATCCGCGCCAAAGTGCAGACGTATCCTTCCGTCAACGTTGCGGATGCCGTAGCCGACATTCAGGCTCTCCACCGGATCTGACAGCTGGCGCAATATTTCGGGATGAATGCCGACTCCGTCATCAATGATCTGAAATGTAATCAGACCGTCCTTCAGCTTGCCGACGATTCGGATGTTAATGCGGTCCCCATACCAGGCATGCTCCAATGCATTTTCTATAAAAGGCTGAAGTATGAGCTTCACGGTCGTAAATCGCAATATATCCGGGTCAATGTCAAAATAGGCTTCCATTCCGTCGCCAAACTTCGTTTTCTGAATGTTAATATATGCCCCGACCTGCTCCAATTCGTTTTTAATCGGAATGACCGTTCTGCCCTCGTTAAGCGACAAGCGGTAGAACTTAGCCAGATCCAGCACCATCCGCTGCAGCTTATCGACCTCGCCGAATTTCGCCAGCCGGCTAATCGAAGATAGCGTATTGTAAAGGAAATGCGGATTGATTTGCGCTTGCAGCGACTCCAGCTCCGCTTCCTTTTTCTTGATATTCGTCATATACACTTCTTGAATAAGCTCGTCGATGTTCTGGCCCATCTCATTCAATGCGATGGAAATCCGGGTGAATTCATCCTTGCCCTTGAACATAATCTTTTTCTGGAAATTACCTTCCTGAAAGGCATCCAGCACGCGAATGATTTTGGATACCTTTCGCGAATAGAACCGAGAGATGAACAAGCCCGCGAAAGAGAATACCACATAGCAGGCTAAGCAAATGAGTATGGTCCACAGCCTTACTTCATTTGTAGCCTTTTCCATAATGTCCGTCGGAACAAGTGCAAGCAAATGCCAGTTCAGCTCGGGAAGCTGTTCGTCAATGGCCCAGTAGTTAGAAATTTTCTCTTCGCTTAACGTCTCGCCAAGCCGATAAGCCGTATCGCCGGAGGAAAACATGATCTTGCGGTTTTCGTCGATCGCGAAAATTTTTGTGCCTTTGCCGATTTTTTCGGAATCGACGCTCTCCAGCAGATCCGTCAGACGCAAGCTGATGCGGACGAAGCCAATCTCCTCCAGCGTGATCGGATCATTCATATTCACAAGCCGCCTCAGCAGCGAAATATGACCGAATTTGGAATCCGCTTCGATCTGCTTCCATTGCAGCGTTTGTCCGTACTTCTCCTTCGGGTAGTTCATGTACCAAACTTTATCCTTAATTCTCGTTATATGGTACAAATCAAATAAAGGACCTTCGGCGTTAAGCGGATCCGTATTTTTATAATTGTGGTAGATTTCGGGCAGCGTGTCGTTGTGCAAATAAACCGCAAGGCGCATTTTGTTGTTTGCCGCTTCAATCGTCGTCTGGATTTTGGGAAGGAGCTGCTTCGTCGTTGCCTCATAGCTGACCCAGCCTTCCTCATAATGCCTTAAATACGATGCTAGATTGCTGTCAAAATACAGCATGTCCGAGATACGAGACATATCCTCCAACTTATAGGTAATATTATCCTTCATTTGCTCCAATGTTCCGTGATTGATCTCGCGCGTACGCTCTTGGATCGAGCTCGTAAATATAATATTGGCCGCGTATCCGACCAGCATGACCGGTATGATGATAAATAAGCTGTAGGTAAGCATCAGCTTGATTCCAAACGGCATGTAGCGATGCTCCTGCTTCGCATTCGTCATGTTCTTCTATACTCCAACGGCGTCATGCCGTACATTTCCTTGAATTGTCTGCTGAAATACGGCAGGTGGCGGTAGCCAACCCGGTCAGCGATTTCGTAAATCTTTAGATTTGTCGATTTAAGCAGTTCGCACGCCTTCTCCATTCGCAGCTGAATGAAGTATTCGCTAAAGTTTTTGCCCGTTTCTTCTTTGAAAATCAAACCGAGATAGTTCGGCGACAAGGAGAACTGCTCCGCCAAATCACGCAGCGTAATATTATCATGCGTACGTTCTTTCATGAAATCGATGATTTGCTTGATCAGCTTCCAATTCTTTTTCTGCTTGTTCATTTGCAGCGTCTCTGAAATTTCATAGACGCGGCGCCGCAGCCAGAGATGAATGTCGTTGATCGTTTCGAACTGCATCATAATATCATAATTGTTCAGCTCAAGGCCAAGCAGCTGATATACGTTTTCGTTCGTTCTTTGCAAGTAATTGTCAAGCTTCATCACGATGTAGAGGGCATAATTGCGCAGCGTCAACTTTGATTTCAAGCTTTTGGCAACCTGGAACAGCTCGTCAAGCTCGTCATGAATCCGGACCAGCTCATAGCTGGACATGGCGCCAAACAACGCTTCCAGCTTCGCATCCAGATGCTTGACATCCTCTTTCTCAGAAGGCCTGACCTCACCGTGGCCGATCACTCTGCCTTTCCCGTAGAACATTTTCAGATCAAGCGCTTCTACCGCCTGCTTATAGGACTGCGACAGCTCGCCAATCGTACCGCATGAATCTCCGACGCCAGCCGTAATGGAGAACGCTAATTTCCTCTTCACCTGGTGAACAACCTGTTCCGGTATGGATTCACCCTCTGAATGCTCAATAAGCAGGGCGATTCGCGTCTTGTTTATTTTACAAATCTGCCGTACGCCAAGTTCCCTGCACAATGCGACAACCTGCTGCATCTCATCGGTCTCGGTCTGATTCTCTTCGTTCGGCTTCCAAGAGCGGTCGTCGATTTCAAGGACCGCGGCTATGCCGGGAAAGTGGAACCGGTCCATTTCGTATTCTTGGCTGAGCACCTCAATCGTCTTTTGACTGCTCGTCCCTTCCAGCAGCTGCAGCAAATATTCATTTTTCACAATCGGTACCATCTGCCAGTAGGCATCCTGCCGTTGACGCTCCTCGTCCAGATCGCCGCGCACCTTAAGCAGGGAATCAATCAGCTCTTGGTCATCCATTGGCTTCAGCACATAGTTGACCGCGTTCAACGACAGCGCCTGCTTCACGTAGCTGAAATCCTGATAGCCGCTTACAAAAATAATTTTGATGTCCTTTGACCGCTCAAGCGCGCGTCTCGCCAGCTCAAGGCCTGTCATGTTCGGCATTCGAACATCCGTTACGATAATATCGACCTTCTCCGTATCGAGCACCTTGCACGCATCAAAGCCGTTCATTACGCCTGCTACAACTTCCATGCCAAGATCCTGCCACGGAATGAAGGTGCGCATCCCTTCCAAGTCCAGCCTCTCATCGTCGGCAAGCAATACTTTATACATGATCCTATCAGCTCCAATTTGAAAAGCACGAAATGTGAGGCAGCTAAAAATAAACCTGGAAAAACGAAAAACACAGGTACGCTAAAACTCTTAGCATACCCGTCGTTTTTCATGGCTTATTTATTCTTGTGCTTTCATTTTTGCAAGATTAGCTTGCCATTTCTCTGTCTTGAACGCCAGCAGCTTGTCGTAGCCGGCAGCTTGTGCGTCCTTCTCCGCTTGATCGAGTATAGCCAGCACTTCCGCATCATTTTTCGCGAACAACGCTTTCGCTCTAACCTCAAGATACATATCCTCGATACGTTGACGGATGATGCCTTCCTCTGTATCCGGCTGCGGATCGATATTAATAAATTCCGTAGCGTTGGATTGCGTTTTCCAAGTAATCTCGCGTTGGTAACGAGTCGACCAGTTTTGCTGCTCTACCGGAAGCGTTGCTTCGAATTTCGCTTTGGTCGTATCAAGGAATACCGTGTTGCCCACCCAGTTCAGGTTCGTCGTAATGGCTTGAAGCTTAGCCAGCTCGCCTGCGTCGGACGTGTATTTCTCCGTAAATATCGGCGTCTCGCCATCCGCTTCTACGCCATCCCAATAGATGCCTGGAGGTCCCCACATCAATGCGCTTTGGCCTTCTGCACCAGTCAGCCAATCATAGAATGCGAAGATCGCTTCTGGATTTTTCGCTTTTTTCGTAATAACCGTTACGTTCCAACCAAGCATACCATAAGTGCCAGGGAAAACCTTGTCTTTGTCCATGCCTTCTTTATGAATCGGCCAAATCATGAAATAACCAGCTTCCGGATCGTTTTTCACGAGCTCGGCATGCGCTTGCATGGCAATTTCAGTCGGGCTTGCCGCTGCGAATACCGCAACGCGGCCTGTCATTACTTTTTCCGTAATTTGATCGATCGTTTGCGTCATTGCATCCTGCGTGATCAATTTCTCGCGGAACAGCTTCGATGTATACTGCACATACTCACGGTATTGCGGATCAAGGAAGATCGAAGTCAGCTTGTCGCCGTTAGGCACGGCACGCATGCCCGGGAACTTCTGATCGTTTTCTTTGAATGCGGAGTACAGTACGTCAAGACCTTGTCCGTCCTTTGCCAAATGCGGCTCATATGGTACAACATTCGGATAGTTTTCTTTTACAAGCTTCAGGTAGCTGTATAGATCATCCGTCGTTTCAAGCTTCGGCGAACCTAGCTCTGCATAGATCTTTTTATTTACGACATAACCAGCGTTGCCGTTAGGTTGTTTCGTATACCAGTTCGGGAACTGGTACAGCTTGCCGTCCTCGGAGCGAAGCATATTGATGCCTTCCTCGCCCAGCCACTTCTTCAGGTTAGGGTATTTGTCCAAATAGTCGTCGAATGGTACAAGCATATCCGCGCTGCGAAGCTTCTCTACATCCACGCGCTCCAGCCAGATGGCATCAGGCAGGTCGCCGGTTGCGATCATCGTATTCAGCTTCTGAGGCGCCGCTCCGCCGGAGTGGATCGGTTTCACGTTAACCTTTTTCGTATCTCTGATCCATGTGCTGGTAATATCTCCGCCCCAAGCTGGCATCGTGTACCAGTCGTAGTGGCCGTATAGCGTAAAATCAAGCTGCTCCTTGCCAAGTTCATAAACCGATGCCGGTTTGTTGCTGTTATTCGCATCCGCCGTATTGTTTGCCGTTTCTCCGTTATTCTTTGTGCCGCCATTGCTGCTGCAGCCAGCAAGCATGGAAACAGCCATAAATGCGGAGACGATAGGGACGAGCAGTTTACTTTTCGCTTTCATCTGTTTAAAATCCCCTTTCAAGCTCTTTTTTATATGTTCAAAGCTTACGCTCTAAACCACGCTACACACTACATTTAGTACCCGCTACTCTTTCAATGACCCAACGAGCACACCCTTGACGAAATACTTCTGCACGAATGGATAGACCATGATAATTGGAATGGTGGCCACCATCATTGTCGCCATTGATAATGACTTGCTCGTAACTGTCCGCATCTTGGCTAATTGGCCTTGCGCAGCAGAATCGAGCTGTGACATCTGATCGGAGACGATGTTCGAATTCAGAATCTGTTTCAGCATCGTTTGTATAGGCAGCAGCTTTTCATTGGTGATGTAAATGCTTGGACCGAACCAGTCATTCCAATGAAAAACAGCGGTGAACAGCGATAGTGTCGCAATAACGGGACCGGAGAGCGGAACAACAATTCGGAAAAATATGCCCCAGTTGCCGCTTCCATCGATTTTGGCTGACTCCTCCAGACCTGCGGGCAAGCCTTGAAAGAAGGTACGGAATATGATCATATTCCACACGCTGACCAATGACGGGATTATGAATACCCAGAATGTGTTCATCAGGTGAAGCTCCCGTATCAAGAGGAAGGAAGGAATTAACCCTCCGCTGAAATACATCGTAATGATACACAGAATCATATAAAATTTGCGGCCCATGAGCTCTTTTTTCGAGATGCCGTATGCGAATATGGCTGTCACTAGAATGGATGCTGCCGTACCCACAACCGTTCTGGCGATAGAGATGAGGAATGCGCCAACCAAACGCTCGTCCTTGAATACGATGCCGTAATTCTCCAGCGTCCATGACCGCGGCCAGAAGGTTACGCCTCCCATCGCTGTATCTATGCCGGCGTTAAAGGAAATGACCAGCGCATTCCAGAAGGGATAGAAGGTTAGAAAAGCCAATAGTGTGAGAATAATATAGATGGTTACCGTCATGATGCGGTCTCCGAAGCTAAGCCTGATCACTGCATCCTCCGCCTTTCCGGGCTAATTGTATCGTTTACCACAAGCTGCTGCCGGCTCTGCGCGCCAGGTAGTTCGCCATCGTCAGTAGTCCGACGCTGATTACTGCTTTGAATAGGCCGACCGCCGTTGCGTAAGAATATCTGGAGCTTTGAATTCCGACTCGGTAAACGTAGGTATCAATTACATCCGATACGTCCCTGAGCACCGGGTTAACCGCCAACAGGAGAATATCCTCGAAACCCGCATTCAACAGATTGCCGATAGCCAGAATCATGAAGATCAGCACGACTGGCATAATGGATGGCAGCGTAATCAAGAAAATTTGCTTGAACTTGCTTGCCCCGTCCATGGAAGCCGCTTCGTACATGCTCGGATCGATACTTGCGATTGCAGCCAGATAAACGATGGAGCCAAAGCCGATTTCTTTCCATACCCCAGTCGATACGAGGATGGACCAGAACAATTCCGGAAGCGACAGGAAGTTGATCGGCTCCTCGATGAAATTCATTTTTTCCAGCAAAATGTTCACGCTGCCGTTATCCGTCGATAGCATCGACATGATAAGTCCTGCTACGATGACCCATGACATAAAGTGGGGCAGGTAGCTTACGGTTTGCACAAGCCGCTTGAACATCATATTCTTCACTTCATTCAACATCAAGGCCAGCACGATCGGTGCCGGGAAGCCGATGCAAAATTTCAGCATGCTGATAACAACCGTGTTGCGCATGACCTCAAAAAACTCCGGAGAGCTGAAAAACATGTCGAAGTGCTTGAGGCCAACCCACTCGCTTGCAAAAAATCCTTTGAAAATGCTGTAATCCTGGAATGCCATTAAGACGCCGTACATCGGAATGTAGCTGAAAACAATGATCAGAAGCAATGCCGGAAGCACCATTAGCTGGATGTCCATTTGCTTCAAAAATCGCAGAAACGCATGTTTAGTTTTAGGTTTTTTAACGAGCTCTTTATTTACGGATAGCTGCGCCACTTACTCAATCCCCCTTGCTCTTGTTGTTCTTCTTGTATTCTATCTCGATCCCAAAACGACTAATAGCTATCTGAACAACTAAAAATGATACTTTTCAATCATCAAGGAAAGCGTCATCATTTTTAAGTACAAGAAGAAACGGCTTCGCCGTCCTCTGCAAGAGGATGGTATCCGTTTCTCGTAGAAATAGATGCTTACTTTATCGCGTGAAACATATAAAGTCTTATATTGTAAAAAAAGAAGCAGATCCCGATTTTTCCGGACTGCTCCCAAATGTCTATTTGGCGTCGCGTCTGCCATAGCTTGCCGCAAAACGCTTCATTTTATCATAGGCTGCCCGGTCCAGCTGCTTAAGAGGATGGAACTGCGGGTGATTCGAATTAACCTCAAGCACCCAAAGCTGCTGCTCCTTGTCGTAAGCGAAATCGATGCCGAGCTCATGCATGCCTGCACGTTTTTTGCTCAATGCCCGAGCAATTCGCAGCGCAGCATCCGTTAAGCGGGTAATGCGGCCTGCTGTCTCCTCTGGAGACAATCCTTGCTCTAGGCCGAGCCTATTCATGGAATAAATTTTCCCGCCCTGATAATAATTCGTAACGATTTTGCTGCGGCCGCCGACTTTGACCATAAAGCCCGTACAGACCCAGCTTCCTCCCGGCTTGCGCTGAACCATCGCCCGGATATCATAGGGGCATTCATTCACCTGGTCCAAATAAATGCCCTTCTGGATAATGAGCTTTCGTCCTCCCTCCCTCAACAGCCGCTTATGCAGCCCATCTATCGATTCATAAGTGCGGCGAACTTGTTTTTTGCGGACGAGCTCATACAGCTCAAAGCCGGATTCAACCCGTTTCAGCTTGAATATGCCAATTCCCAGCGAGCCCACATCGGGTTTGACATACACCATATCAAAGCGTTCCAGCATCATTTGCAGGTTATTACGACTAAACCGGACCGTTTTCGGAACATAAGGCAACAGACTGCGATTAGCCGATAAATATTTGCAAACTAGCAGCTTCCCTCTTATATTGCGACTAGCATAGCTTTTTTTGTACATCTTCCATTCACCTCCATTTACTTTATGAACGGAGGATCTATAGCAATTGTACGTATGTTTATAGACTGCAAATATAGTAAAACCAACCTTGCAAGGCTTTTCGAACCCCCCCAAACCCTCCCTTCCAAGGGAGGGCCCCGAGGCGCTGCGCCCTCTGGACACCCGCAATTGACTAACGTTGGCTAGGCAGAGGCGATTTGGATGATACGTTTGTGTAGGATCGCTTTCGTCCCTGAAGGGACACGCTTTCATGCGTTGGAAGAGCCTAGCGTTCGTTTGACTGTGTAGCTTTGGATGGTACGTTTGTGTAGGATCGCTTTCGTCCCTGAAGGGACACGCTTTCATGCGTTGGAAGAGCCTAGCGTTAGATTGACTGTGTAGCTTTGGATGGTACGTTTGTGTAGGATCGCTTTCGTCCCTGAAGGGACACGCTTTCATGCACTAAAAAAAGCAGGAAGAGGCTGACTCAAAAGGGGTACGCTCACTGAAGAAACAGCTCTCATAATCGAAAATAAGAAGAATATTCCATAGAAAAAGCGTTGCAGAGGGTTATCCTGCACCGCTTTTTTGAATTTTGGTCTATCGCTGATTTCTTCAGCAAATTGTGGTAACGGAGCATTTAAATGATTCTGGAGAAGCGTCAGCGGTCGTTTTTGTGAAGGGATTCCAACCTTTCTTCGTTGATTCAAAGGAATCCCTGAGCAAAGACGATCGGAAGAATATTTAAATGTGCAGTTTATTAGCTGTTTATTAGCAGTTTATGTGCAGTTTATGTGCAGTTCGCTATTCCTTAACCGAGCCCATAACGAGGCCTTTGACGAAAAACTTTTGGAGGAACGGGTAGACGATTAGGATCGGGAGTGCGCCGATGAAAATTTGCGCTGATTTTACTGTTTTTTGCGAGATCAGCGCCAGATCAGCCGGGTTGATGCTCATCGAGCTCATATCGCACTCATTTCGTACCGCCTTGCCTATAAGCTGGCGAATTACACAATTTTTATAAAAAAGGAGGCCGTGCGGCATGTAACATAAAGCGAAGGATTAATGTTAGCGAGCGCCGCTAGGAATTCGACCTTCCCGAAGCAGAACTCCTTCCATACATCAGATACAATGACCGTGATGCTACGCTACGAATATATCAACCTGCAAAATCAAAACATAGTAGAAATATAGAGAAAGTTGGCGAAATGATATCCTTTCCTATATTTCAAAAAAAACCGGAGTCTCGGCATGACGCCCGAAATTCCGGTTTTCTATGATTAGTTAAAAGCTTGATATAAGGCTACGGTATAATACGGGATCGGCTCAATCGCATGGAATACCGCAATTTCCACGCCTTCGAACCGCTCAACGAGCGCTTGGTTCACGAAGGTGTGCACCGTTCCTTTGCGTAGGGGCGTAATCGACAGATGCAGCTGCTTATGCTCCAGGTCATCCTTGAATTGCTTCAGTCCGATCGGCCAAGCTTCCCCGTAATGAATATGGTCCGTAAGCAGCTGGTTATCTAGGTAAGCAGCCGCTACGTCGCCATCGTATGCCACTTTCAGGAAGACATCCGAAACATGGTTTGGCCAGTTGGTATCAAGCTCGACAAGGGCGCTTCTCTCCAGCGGCTTACTCACCGTTAGCGCAGGCTCGTAAGCCGGTACCTCAATCAAGTACGTTTGAAATAACCCTTCCCGCTTCGCTTGAACTGCCCCCATGCTTGCCAGCAAAGCCTTCTCCGGCAGAGCAGGCGCAATGGATACGCTCCAGCTTGCTTTTCCTTCAGAAGTCGCAACGAGACGCTCGTCCTTTGCGTAAAGGCGGCTGTCGCTGATCACAAGCCTGTCCTCGCCCCATAGCCGGAATTTATAGGTTTGAAGCGTCTCTTCTCTAGTTAGAACGAGTACGCTCACCTTTTGGCCATTCGTCAGCACCACTGTGAACGCATGCTCTTTGCCGACTTGCGGCGTAACGACGATCGCATTAGCTTCCTCAACAGCCTGCGACGCGTCCAGCTCAACGGATGCAACGCTCGTACGACTGAATACAAGCTCGGCCGCAAGCGACGGATGCGCATAAAAGACAAGCACAGGCTGCCCATCCATGTTCAGCTTCGTAAGCGGTTGAACGGTTGCGCTCACGATGAGCGCCCCTTCCAATTCGATGTTGAAAGGCAGCACCGCGCTCACATCCCGCTTTAATGTGAGATGTCCCGCGTGCGGGAAAGCGACTTTACCCTGCGCCGTATCCAGCTCGATCCGTACGCCTTCACGGTCAGGAAGCTCCAGATGATCTTGGAAGTTGTTCAAGAACAAGAAGCCCGATCCGTCCTTCTGCCGAACGCACCAGCGCAGCGACTCCGTGTCTTCCGGGTGGATAGCCGACTGTCCTTCCGGCAGCACCGTACCCATCGGCGCCAATACCGAGCCGAATGCATCCATAAACAAAGACAACGAGCGGATACGGTCATAGGATTTGCCGACTCGCCCGAATTCACCTAGCGGTGATTGGTAGTCGTAAGTGATTTTCGGAAGACCGTATTCGTTAAGAAAGCCATGCTTCCCTACCGGATTGGAGCCGCCGTGGTACATATAATAGCCTAACAGATTGCTGCCGCTGGCCAGCTTGACCAGCGTCATCGCTTCCACGCTCTCTGCGCTTACATTCGGACGGGCAGTATAGCTGACCTGCATGCCGCCCGCCATCTCGCAATAAGCGACGGGATAATCAAGCGTATCGTAGTTGACTTCCTCGGACGGCTTCACATGCAAATCGCGGTAAATGTACTCGCCGCTCGGCGGCTGATTCGGAATCCAAGGCGTATACGCATAGCCTGCAAGCATCGGCAGCGTATCGGTCTCCGGCACGGCTGCCCCGCCCCATGCTGTAGCTGTGAAGAACATCGGCGTAATGCCAGCCTCCTCCGCGATTCGGCGCAGCTCGGCCAAATGCGAGTTGCCGCCTTTCCCGGAGCTCATGAAAACGCCGGCCTTATAGGCCCATGAATCGAGCGGA
Organism: Paenibacillus endophyticus; assembly: GCF_014192395.1. Classification (GTDB taxonomy): domain Bacteria; phylum Bacillota; class Bacilli; order Paenibacillales; family Paenibacillaceae; genus Pristimantibacillus; species Pristimantibacillus endophyticus. The sequence continues at coordinate 326,240 of NZ_JACHXW010000002.1, forward strand.
GCACCGCAGTGCATATACTCATTCTCCAGCTGGACGGCAATGACCGGTCCGCCTTCGGCGAACAGGCTGCCTTTGACTTGCTTCGCAATTTGACGGTAAAGACGCTTGGCATAGAAAAGGTACAATTCATCATTCGAGCGAATTTCAAGCGGTTTGTCGAATACCCAGTCTGGAATGCCGCCATTTCTTACTTCACCGTGGCAGAAAGGTCCGATGCGCAGCACAAGCGGCAGCTCATGCTTCGCGCAGAGATCTACGAAATGACGCAGATTGCGATTCTCGCTCCAATTAAAAATGCCCTCCTCTTCCTCGTGATAGTTCCAGAAGATATAGGTAGCGATAACATTCACGCCGCCCGCCTTCATCTTCAGCAGCTCTTCCTCCCAGTGCAAATAAGAGAATCTCGAGAAGTGGAATTCGCCAACGACCGGAATAATGGGCTGATCATTGCGCAGCATATAGAAATTGGTAAATCCAAAGCTTTCGCCTTTTGGGTTCGAGCCTTTGTTGCCAGCCAGCTTGCCTGGCTTAATCTCTTTATTCGGTCCGTCTAGCTTAAGCGAGTAAGTGGTCATTAATATGATTCCTCCTGTAATAACAGTTGATTTATAGCAACTCGGTCCATTCTGAGAATAGGTGGATTGCATTTGATTGCCCTGCGTATTCGTTCGTCCGTGTTATCGTAACAAACTGACGGTTGCCGTTACAGGGCATATTCACAACATATTGGTTGCTTATTCAACCACAATGGATCAGGCTGCTATTCGGCTTCCGCAATGCTCAGCCTGCCATCGAGCACGGAAAATCCGGTAGGCCGACGGATATCGAAATCAACCCCGTCTCCCGATGTCTCATTGGCTGGTAATACGAAGCGCCATTCCTCGCCTGGGGACAGCGAAGGAATCGAATACACGCTGCTTCCGTTCGCATGGTCCAGCCTTAGCGTATAACCGCTGATCGCGTGATTCGGTATGTCGTCTCGGACCGTCCAGACAACGTTCAACGAGCGATTGCGATCCATATAAACCCCGCTTCACTGTAATAGGCGCACCTAACTCGCGAAGCGCCTGATAGGACGGCTTAGGCTCTCCATACAAATCCGTCGTGCCATGCACCCTTTGCCGCAATCTGCCTGTGCCGTCTTCTCCCATTTGCGTACGGTAATCGTTGAAGCTGAAAAAAATAAGCGCCGCGATCCCCTCATGCTTGCGGTACTCCTCGGTCTTCTCCTGCAAAATGCGAATCCGACGCTATCTGAAGTTCATAACTATACCAAGCAAGCCCATGGTACTCCTCCAAGCCTTGCTCGACATTCCATGTATGCGGAATCCGTACCGCTCGCGCATCCGGCAATCCGCTCTCATACCAGTTTTCTTCCGTACCGAGCCCAGCAGGGTCCGCTTGAAATCTCCATTGCTCCGTCAATGCTGTCGTTATCCGTGTCGTAGACATTTCCTGACTCATTCCTTTTCGCTTAAAATGAACATACGGCATCCGGCGGATATTTCCGCCAGACGCCGATTAATATTTACACGCTCATACGTTTATGAATGGCCGCTCCCTGATGGCTGCGATCCATAGCCATAGCAAGCTCGAATTGCTCGGCCGCTTCCTGAATTCGACCTAGCCCCAGATGGCCAAGCCCCATCATAAACCGGCAATGGATCACATTCCGATTGTTCAGATTCTCGTCAAATACGAGGAAATCAGGCAGCGACACCGCAAAATAATCAATTTTGACATCATCGAACAAATGCTTCTCGGCAAAATCGATCAGCTTATTGAAACGGCGCTTTGCCTCTTTTTCATTCGCCAGCTTCAACCATGCCAAGCCTTGGTAGAAAATCATTTCCGGCGGCTGGTCATTGTAATACATGGCGCTTGCCGGTTCCTCAAGCCCCTCCGACGCCGTCTTGAACGCCGCTTCTGCTTCTGCCGATTGTCCAAGTCCCTCGTACGCGCAGCCAAGGTAATAATATACGTTGTTCTCCTGCGCGCCGGCCAGCTTCGCTTCGCCAAGATTGTCAGGGTTTTCGAGTGCCTGCTTAAGCAGCTCTGCGGCTTCGACGTAATGGCCGGCTGCAAGCTTTTCCTTAGCCAGCTCAACAAGCGCAAGCACGTATTGCCCAAGCGTCTTGCCTTCGCCGCCCTCCCAAGGGTGGAATCTGCGTGAGGCGAGCAGTTCGATCGCGGCTTCGTGCTTCTCCAGTAAATTGTGCAGCGTGACGTATTCCAAATACAAATCATCCCTAGCCTGCACGAGCGGCAGATGCTGCTGCAGCAGCGCTAATCTTTGTTCTGCCCCAAGGTCTATCTTCTTGTACAGTTGGTCTAGTTCATAGAACACGCGCGCGTCGGATTGGTCGCACTTAAACGCAGCTTCCAGTGATTTTCTTGCTTTAGCTGCATCATTCAGCTTGTTGAAGTAAGCAAGCGCTACGTTCCGGTGCGCAACGGAGAAGGATGCGTCGCTTGCTATCGAGCTTTCCCAGAGCGCTACGGCTTCCAAATGGCGTTTCTTGTCGTAGTAGAAATTGCCCAGGAAATAAAGGGCTTTGGCGTCATCCGGACGCGCTTCGACAGCATACTGTAGCACGAGGAGATCGAATAGGCTGTTCGGAAAGCAATAATCCGGGTTTGCTCGGTTTCCAGCCGTCAAATAAAGGGCTGCCGCTTCTTGGTTGCTTTGTTTGGCATAGCAATAAGCGAGCGTATAGTGAACCAGAGGATAAACATCCGATTGCGCATTCGGCGCGATATGGTGCAATACGTCGATGGCTTCGGCATATAGGCCGGCTCCCGCATAATCCGATGCAAGCGCAATATGGTTATGGACGTCTCCACGCAGCAGCGCCAGCAAGTCCTTCAGAACGTTACTCGCTCCTGCCTCGTTCCCCGCTTCCTTGTAACCCAAATACAGCTCGTTGTAGGCACCGAAGTCGGCAATATCAAGCTTAATCGTCTCCGAAGCATAGGCAATGGCTTCTACCAGCCTGCCCAGCCTGCGAAGCATCGCTGTTTTCAAATCCCTTGCTTTGTAGTTGCGGGAATTGCGGATCAAGGAACGCTCCGTAAGCTCAAGCGCTTCGTCAAATGAGCCTCTCTCCGAAGCGATTTGCGCCAATGTAAAATAGCCGCTATCCTGCCATGCTGATGACCATACCGATTTGTACAATGCGGCAAAAGCTTCCTCCAATCGCCCTTGATGCTTTAGCGATACGCCAAGCTGGTAATAAGCTTCGCTGTCGTAAGGATTCGGATTGCGCCAAGTCAGGCGACCGATAGCCTTGCGGAAATAGGCTTCGCTCTGCTTGAACATGCCTCTGCGAAGCAGCAGCGTGCCATAAGCAACATTGATCCGCGCATCGGATTCATCCCGCTTCAGCCCTTCCAAGTAATACGCCTCCGGTTCAAACGTCGCATGGCGGTACTGCTCGAGATGAAGGCCCGCTAGATACAGCTCTTCATTTGTTTTGAGCTCCTGCGGCTCTGGCAGCGGCTTCGCGGCATCAGGTATTTCTTCAATGCCAGGCTTTTTCGGCTGATAGCTGACAAGCAGCCGCCCAGAGGCATCCTTCACCGTAAGCTGCAAATCATGCTCTTGGTCGTCCGGGTGCAAAGGAACGATTGAAGTGAAGGTTAAGCTCGGCGACAGGTCCGCTGTCTCCAGCACATAATTTCTGCGGCTGCTCTTCAGCTCGATGGCAGCTCCCGCGCAATGAGAGGTCGCATAAGCGTAAATCGTCGCAGTTCCCGCATGCGGATCAACCTCGACGTTGACCGCCGCGTCGATCGTAGCGTTTTTGACGACGCCGATATTTTTATAGGGCATGAAATATTGTTTGAATGACTTTTCCTCATAAGGCTGCAGCCACGTGAAATCCGGTTGATTATCCGTATATACGCCGGTCATCAACTCGATGTACGGGCCATCCTCATCCGTTAGGCTGCGATCCCAAGCTTGGCCGAATTCGCCGTTGCCCCAAGTCCATTGCTTCTTGCCTGGAGAGATATGGTGGTTCGCTACGTGCAGCAGGCCCGCTTGCACGGAATGATCATAACCGCCAACGAAATTATAATCCGATTTGTAAGCCATGTACGAGGTAGGAACCGGGATGTTTTTATACCTCGAAATATCTACGCCATCCGAGTAATCCATTTTGTAATAAGTGCCTGTCGCAATCGGAAACTTCGATACGTCGCGCTTGCCATGGTCGAATACGGCCGTAACGTCTGGAGGAAATACCGACTGTGTGTGGTCGTTTACCGCAACGGCAGGGTTCGCCCACCAAAGGAAGGTTTGCGGCTCCGGCGTACGATTGTAGAGCTGTGCATGAATTTCCAAGTAAGCCTTGCCGGGATGCAGCGTAAAGCCTGCCGTTACCTTCGTTCCGTACATGCGGTCGATCTCACTCACCCATACGGTTGCGCTGCCGTCCGCCTTTTCCTCCATCCGGTATTCTACGGGGCCGAACGTATTCGGACGGTGGTGCTGCGGCCAGTTGAACTCGATACCGCCGGAGATCCAAGGACCGGCCAGCCCAACGAGCGCCGGCTTAATCACCTGGTTGTAATAAACAAAATCATATTGATTCGTTTTGTCTATCGCCCGGTAAATACGTCCGCCAAGCTCCGGCATAATGGCAATGTGCAAATACTCATTCTCGAGGATGACCATCTGGTATGGCTTGGTCTGCTTCTCATCTTCAATCTTATCGATAACCGGATGCGGATAAACGCGGCCCGAGCTTCCTTGATAGACGCGTTTTTCCAAAAACATCGGATTTTTATCGGGTTTGCCTACGCCGTAGGTTGGAATGTGTACGACTTCCTCCCACACGCGCGCTCGTTGCTCGTTCTTATTCAATCTACTCACTCCTCATGGTCAGTTCAATATGCTATAGCTATACCTTACTGGAGCGGCAACATCCTTACCATTGATTATCCGCTGTTCATGATGGATGATACTCTGATTTTTGTTGATTTATCCTGCTTGTATTCAAACTAGCGGGAATGTAAAATACGCTTAGGCCAAACAAAGGAGGTCGAATTCCTATTCCTCGGAAAGCAGAAGGCTTCCATGACGAAAAAATTATCGTATTGCCTCCCTACCAGCTGAACGAAATGATCGCTCATCCGCTGATCGGCGATACGTATATAACCGATATCGGTTACTATCGCCGCGCTAGAAGCCATTATCGCGAGCGGCCGCAGGGCAGCGACTCCTATATTTTAATTTTTTGCGTAGGCGGGAAGGGCTGGATCAGGCTTGACGGCCAAAGTCCCCTCGCATTGTCGGAGCAGACCGTTGCCGTTATCCCGCCGGACACGCCTCATGAATATGGGGCTGATGAGAGCGATCCATGGAGCATATACTGGTTTCATCTCAAAGGGGAGCAGATCGCTTCACTTATTCAGAGCAGCGGGCTCGAAGCCGGTCCGATTCATGTTTCCTTATCCGATTCCGACAAAATCAGGGAGCTATTCAATCAATGCTACGATTTGCTCTCGTCCAAGGCTTATTCTGCCTCGCATCTCATCCATGTGTCGCATACAATGCGTTACTTGCTCAGCTTCATCGGGCTTATACCGCGCAGGAAGCAGGAAGCGAAGACCCAGGCTTACATCGAGCAAGCGATCCTGTACATGCAGGAGCGGCTTGAGAAGAACATGACCATCGATGAGCTCATCTCGCATACATCCATTTCCAAGCAGCATCTTAATCATCTGTTCAAGCAGTCAACCGGCTACGCCCCCATTGACTATTATTTGCGGCTCAAAATGCAAAGAGCTTGCCAGCTGCTTGATTTGACCAACAACAGCATCAAGGAAATCAGCGTATCGCTTGGCCTCAGCGATCCGTATTACTTCTCCCGCTTATTCAAAAAAATTATCGGCGCCTCCCCCTCCGACTATCGCAGCAAGCTGAAGGGTTGAGGACTGGCTTGATCAAAAGCAAACAGGACGCTCCCGCGCGGGAGCGTCCTGTTCGTATCGCTATTTAATAAACATTCTCTCCAGCATAACTGCCGCCTGCGCTCTTGTCGCGTTCCCTTGCGGCATGAATTCCCCATGCCCATCCGCTTATAAGCTCAGCTGGAGCATATATAGAGCCTTGCTCAGTCAAGGTCTCCGATCCCCAGCTCAATATCCAGATGCCATGAATAGGCCTCCGCCGGCATGAGCGTCCGGGCAGTCCCATTCTGAACGGCTGCATCTAACGCGTCATAGTAGCCAATCCCCGGCTCCAGCGCACAAACGGATCGGTCATTAAACATTCCTTCATCGATCCATACGCCGAAATAAGGCACCTGCTCGAGAGGCCAGCGCAGCCGCAAATAATTGCCGCTAGCTTGCCCATGCAAAGCCGCCCACCCTTCAGGTGCTTGGCCCGGATAATAAAATTTCCTGCCGTCACCGGTTATGTCCGGACGAAGGAGGCTTTCGCCAGTGAATGCATAGCTTTGGCCCGTATCATGCCGCATGCCTCCATAAACGCATAGCAATTGCTGCATTCCGGAAGGAAGGACGATCTCCGTCGGCTCTTCTATGGCGAACTGGGGATGCGCAGCCCATAAAAAAGGTTGCGGCCTCTCCCCTTCGTTGCGAACCTCATAGGAAAGCCTGATCGTTCCGTTCTCCATGAACGTAACCTCGCGGCTAAACAGAAACGGCAGCATCACTCCCTTTACCGTGCATAGAACAGAGGTCCCGCTTCGCCGATAAGACCATGGGAGCGACCATGCTTCGCCGTGATCGGGAAGCGTCGCGCCGCTCTCGGTAACGCAGCTGTTTATCGTCGGGAAGCACTCATCCCAGCCGCTCATATCCCCATTAGCGAAAGATGAACCATAGACAGGAGGAAGAAGCGGCCTGCTTCCCGAATCTAGCAGCCATTCTTTGCCGGTTGGCTTATAAACCATGGAAACAAGCTTAGCGCCTAATTCAGGCACAAGCTCCAGTCGCACGAATCCATTCTCCATCACAATAGAAGGGAAACCTTTGTACGACGCATCAACAATCGTTGTCCCATTCGTTTTCATGAACGTTTGCTCCTTACTCCTCGAGCAGCTTCAGTCTAACCATGCTGCTCGCATAATCCCCGGACAACCCAAGGGGGATGCCGATTTGCATCAGATTGGAACCGTGTCGCACGACACCGCTCCCATTCTCGGACAACACCTCGTATGATCGGCCTGGCACCAAGCCTTGCAGCTTCAGTCTCGTTTCCTGATAGCCGAAATATTGCGCCTGCTGGAACGCGAAAACGACCGCCTCCTGCCCATCCCTGCTCACGTATTGGTAAGCAGCTGTATTTCCGTCCGCAAATGAAGCCAGACGGTACAAGCTGCCTTCTGTTACCGTTGATCTGATCTGCTTATATAATGCGATATACCGGCTGGCTTCCGCCGCCTCCTCTTCCGTCCAGCAGCTAATGTTCGCGCCAATGCCGAGACCGCCCATCATGGCGCTGTGAAACCGGAAGGACAGCGGCAGCCTTCTCCCGTTCAAGCCATGCGGGGATTCCGTGACCCAGCACATCATAACCGAAGGGCTGTAAACAAACGTGAATCCCTCTTGGATCGACAAGCGATCGCGGGCATCCGTATTATCGCTAATCCATGCTTGGTCCGCATAACGGAGAATGCCCAGATCAATGCGTGCTCCGCCGCCCGCGCATGTCTCGAATTCCACATGAGGAAAGCTCCTTCTCAGCTCTACCCAAATCTCGTACAAGTTCTCGACATGCCTGTTCCAAACCGATTCGCCAAGCTGCTCATGCAGCGGCAGCGCGCCCGGCTCCGTGACGGTTCGATTCATATCCCATTTGATGAACGAAATATCATACGTGCCGAGCAGCTCCTTCATGAAGCCGAGCACGAATGCCTTGACTTCCGGCTTGCCGAGGTTAAGCAGCAGCTGATTGCGCAGCAGCGTGCCCTCGCGTGTCGGGAATTGATACGCCCAGTCCGGGTGCTTGCGGTACAGCTCGCTGTCAGGATTGACGGACTCGGGCTCGACCCAAATCCCGAATTCCATGCCAAGGTCCTTCACTTCATCGATAAGCTCCTGCAGGCCATTCGGGAACTTCTCCGGATTCACCTGCCAATCGCCCAGCCCCGCCCTGTCGCTGTTCCGACCGCCGAACCAGCCGTCATCAACGACAAATCGCTCCACGCCTATAGCGGCTGCCCGCTTCGCAAGCTCCTTTTGGCCCTGAACGGATACGGCGAATTCCGTCGCTTCCCAAGAATTATACAAAACCTTTCGAATACGGGAGCCTGGCAGAACACATTCATTTTGGTAACGATGCAGCTTTCTGCTCATGTCGCCGAATCCGACTGAGGCGAACCCGCCCACGAACACCGGCGATCTGTAAGCAGCCCCTGGAGCAAGCGTGAAGGCGCCGTCAAAGTCGTTAATCCCGCCACTCACCCGGGCGCGTCCGAAGCTGGACTTCTCAACGACCATTTTCCAATTGCCGCTCCAAGCAAGCGCCCCGAACCATACGCTGCCGGAGCTTTCATCCGCTTTCCCGCTATCGATGGCAAACCAAGGATTGGCGCTCGCTCCGGTAAACCCTCTGCGGGATTCCAGCACCTTCTTTCCTTCGGTCAATGGATCGCTTCGCAGCTGGAATTCCCCAGCCCAGCGGCCGCTGACATGCGTCAGCCTGTAAGCCGGCATAGCTGGCATGGACCAAGCTGCGGCAAGCGCCTGCTCGACAACGACTGCCGATGCCTCCTCATTGCGAATGCACACGCTTCGCTCGATTACGTCATATTCAGGAATGGCCTTGTAGCGAAGCTCGACCTTAAGCGCATAATGCATATCTGCCAAGACAATAACCAGCTCATTGTCATGAATGATCGCATAGCTTTCATACACAAGCTTCACATCGCGAACGCCGTCTGCGAACCTAACCTTGAGGCAAGGCTCGGAGTAATGGCTTCCGCCCCAGCCGCCGTACTCCTCCATATCCCGCTCGATGCTCGCATCAAAGGAGCTGTGCCCCCAGCCTTTCAGCAGATCGGCGGTCTCCGATGCTGCTACCGGCTCCCCCCAGTGCAAGCTTTGGGGGTTTCCTTTCTCATTGATGCCGAAAATATAGGAGGAGCGGTTTGTGCGAATTTCGAAGATTTTCGATGCTTCCAAATAAGTAATGGGCAAAGTAAACACTCCTTCTGTTTATGCGCTGCTGTAAGCTAGCCTTTGACGGCGCCAGCGGCAATGCCTTTGATGATGTATTTTTGCATGAACAAGAAAAAAACGATAATGGGGACCATCCCCATAACGGCGTATGCAAACGCTAGGTTCAGATCGCTGCTGTACTGCCCGAAGAAAAAATACTGCTGCAGCGGAATCGTCCGGTAAGACGCATCCTGCAAAAACAAGAGCGGCAGCAAAAAGTCATTCCATATATAGAGCGCATTCAAAACAAGCACCGTTGCCGTTACCGGCTTCAGCAGCGGCAGAATAATGCGGAAGAATATGCCCGGTGTCGAGCAGCCGTCGATCGTAGCCGCCTCCTCGATTTCTCTCGAGATCGCCCGAATGAAGCCGGTATAGAACAGCACCCCCATCTGGATGCCTGCACCGCCGTAAATGAGAATAATTCCCCAGTGCGTATCGATCATATGGAGCGTTTTGCCAAGCTTATAGATCGGCAGCATCGTAATTTGAAAAGGAACCATCATGCCCGCGAGGAACAGAACGAAAAACATCTGATAAAACTTTTTGTTCCGCCTCGCGATCGAATAGCCGGCCATTGCCGAAATGGTCACGATTAACCCAATGGCCACGACGGTAATAATCAAGCTGTTCATAAATGCGGTCGGATAATGGGATGTATCCCACGCGTGCGCGAAGTTGGCCAAGTCGAGCTTTGCCGGAAGCGCATAAAAAGCGTCATACGTTTCTTGTGGCGATTTGAACGCCATCAACACTGCCACGTAAAAGGGAAAGAGAAAGACGATTGCCAAAGCCGAAACGAGAATAAAAACGGAAATATGCCTGACCTTTCTCATACTTCCACCTCCCTTCTTCTAAACACGGAGAGCTGAATGAGCGTCACGACGACAAGGACGACGAAAAAGATCATGGATAGCGCCATGCCGTAGCCCCCCTTATAGGAAGCAAAAGAGCTGCTGTAAATATAAGTGGACATAACCTCAGTAGCGAAGGCCGGACCGCCATGCGTCGTTACAAACACCAGATCGAACACCTTTAGAGCACCCGTCAGCGTAAGCACCATATTAATGGTGAAGGACGGCGCAAGCAGCGGAAGCACGATATGCCACAGCGTTTTTGACGTTCCCGCTCCGTCTATTTTTGCGCTCTCGACAATTTCCTGCGGAATGCCCTGCAGTCCCGCGATATATATAATCATAGGCGCGCCGATACCCTGCCAGACCGCAATGACGATGACGCCAAACAGCGCATAGCTGGGGTTGCCGAGCGGACTTGTCACATTGTCAAAGCCGAAGAAGCTGAACAATTTGGGAAGGCCCGTGCTGTAGTTGTAGCTCCATATAAAGCCCGAAAGCACGATAGAAATGACACTTGGCAAAAAGAATACGGTACGAAATACATTTCTGAATTTCAAATAGGAATCCAGCAGCAAAGCAAATAATAAGGATAAAACGTTCACGACCACCGTTAGGATAATCGCGTATTTAAACGTATTGATTAAAGCCATCCACAAATCGTCATCCGTCAGCGCATTTTTGTAATTGCCCCACCCGATATACCGAAGCGACTGGGAAACGCCGTCCCAATCGGTGAAGGAGTATCTGATTCCCATGCCGAGCGGTACCAGCAGCGCGAGCGCAAATAAACAAAAACCAGGCATTAGAAACAGCACGTACCAAAATTCATTTTTTACTGTCCGTTTGAAAACGCTCATAGCTGCTCCTCTCCAAAAATACGGCAGAGCGGAATAAAGCTCCCGCTAAGCCGTGTTTTTGCTTCCGTAAAGTTATTTATGGTTTTTGGCGATCCAATCATCCATCTCCGCAATGATTTTGTCCGGCGTCGTTTTGCCGAAGAAATACTTTTGCAGCTGCTGGCTGAATTGCGTTGACCAGTCAAGCGTCGTGTTCGCGAAGTAAATTTGCGAGTCATACGTCAAGCCTTGATCGAAGTATGGCTGCAATTCATCCATCGCCGGCGCGATGCTTGTCGTAGAGCCCTTTACGTAGCTGAGCGATTTGATATTGTTAACCCAAGCGTCTCCGCCTTGCTTGCTTGCCATGAACGCCATGAATTTCAATGCGGCTTCCTTGTGCGGCGTATTGCTTGCTACGGCTAGCGATGCATCCGGATTGAATTCAAGCTTGTTTAATGCCGGATCGTTGCTGAATGGATAAGGGAAATACCCAAGATCGTTATTATAGAAATCCGGATTTTTTTTCTCGATATCAAGGAGCGGCCACGTACCCATGTACATCATGCCGACTTCGCCTTTGGAAAAAAGATCCACCGCGCCGTTGTAATCCACGCCAAGCTGATCCTTATTCCCTAGCTCGAACAGCTTCTTCGCGCGCTCAATGGTTACCTTGACCGCAGGATTATCCGCGAATTTCGCTTCGCCAACCTCTAGCTTTTGGAAGAAGTCCGTTTGGCCCTCTTCAAGCGCCGTTAAGCTCGGAAGATCGCGAGTTGCCCACATGCCAAGCGTCCAGCCGTCCTTCCAGCCGAGCGCGAACGGCGTTTTCCCGGCAGCCTTGATTTGGTTAGCCGCTTCCAGCAAGGCATCGTATGTTTTTGGAATTTCGAGCCCTAAATCTTTAAATATTTTTTTGTTGTAAAATACGGCAATCGGTCCGCCATTTATGGGCATTACGAAATTTTTGCCGTCCGTCGCTTGCCCTTTCAGCACGCTTTCATCGAAGCTCGATAGAAACGGCTGTCCGGTCAGGTCCATGATATACCCGCCGTCTGAGAACAGCTTCGCTTGGCCGCCGGAGTTCAGCGTGAACACGTCGATAATGTCTCCGCCTGCCAGCTTCGTTTTGATCAGCGTATAATAATCGTCGTATTTGACCGGTTGAACCTCGACCTTGATGTTCGGATTCTCGTTCTCGAACTGCTCGACAATCTTGGCTACCCCGTCGGTCACGTCGCTCTTAAAGTGCATGAAGGAAATGGTCACGGGCTTCTCTTCCACGGGAGCCTGCGTCGCTTCGCTCTCCTCCGCCCCTTTATTGCCCGCCTCTTCCGTAGCTGCAGGTGCGCCGTTATTGCCGCCGCAAGCAGCCAGAAGCAGCATCAGCATGGCAAGGCAAATGCTTACGTATACTCTTTTGTTCATTCTAATTCCCCTTTGCGAAATATGGAGTGGCGAACGAATATGCTTCGCTCTACGTCTATCATAGAACCCGGCAGCCCAAACCGTAATTTAAAAAATTGTGCACCTGATGTTCAATTTTTTAGACTGGGCTTTCTTTATCCAAGCTCGCTTCCCTATACTCGGACGGCGTCTGGCCTTTCATTTTTTTGAAAACCTGGCTGAAATAACGCTGGTTCTCGTACCCGGTCAGCTCCGCGATTTCAACGATCTTACGGTCAGAGCCGCTCAGCAGCTCGCATGCCTTCTCGATTCTTTTCCGGCTCATATACTCAATGAAATTTTCGCCTGTAACCGATTTGAACAGCTTGCTTAAATAGCTCGGATCGATATGAAACCTCGTAGCCACGTCGACCAAGCTCAAATCCTCAAAATAATGCTCATCGAGAAATGCGGCAATATCGCGAATAGTCTGATCCGTTTCCGATTTCTCTTGGCTGAGCGATAAGTTGTCGATAAACAAGGCCATGCCGGCAAACCAGCTCTCCAGCTCTTTGCAATCCAAAATATGGGCGATCGCCTTCGGCTCAAACATAGCTGGGCGTGCCCATGCTGCGCCTGAAGACATGCTTAGCAGCTCAGCTAGATGCGAAAGCTCCCGCTGCACTTCGCGTATCGTGATAGCCGGCAGCTGCCTGATTTTGTTCGCCAAGCTCTCCACGAAACGTTTCATGTCCTTGCCGCTGCGTGAAGCCAGCGCCTGTTTGAACGCCTTCGCTTCGAAGGTATTCAGCAACCCTGCGGCAGCTGCGTCGGTCCGGATCGCTTCTCGCTCGGAGATGCATAGTCCCGCAGCATGGAATCCATTTGCGAGCAATGCGCCATGCGCCGATTCGAAAGCGGCAGGAAGCTGCTCCAGCTTAGCGCCTGCCTTGCTTAGCCCTACGAGCACGTCGGCCGCGTACATCCTCTTCATCGCTTCCTGAAACCGATCGAGCAAGCTCTTGATATGAGCATGGTCATAGACTGACTCCGGGAAAGCAAGCACGATCCGCTCCCGGTTATCCGTCTTGAACACCAGCGGCGAATCCGCGTTTAGAAGCTCATGCCAAACGTTCTCCACGCTGAACATCAACAGGTCTGCGTTGCCATGGAATTTTATATCCGCGATTGGCCGATATTGCCGCAGCGAAACGAGCGCGACGCAGAAACGGTCCTGCGCGCACGGAATTCCCAGCCTCTCCGCTTGCTCATAAATGTCGGCTACATTATGGATGCGGCCGCTCGCTATATGCTGAAGGAATGCTTCCCGCTTCAGGCTCTGCACATCCTCGGCATGCTTTTTCTGCTCCAGTAGGCTGGACTCGTTTTGAATGGCCTCGATCGCTTTCGTCATTGCTTCCAGCAGGTCCGCCGCCGAAACGGGCTTCAATACGTATTCGCAGGCACGGTAAGTAAGCGCCGCTTTTAAATACTCGAACTCCGAATACCCGCTAATCACGATCACTTTGATTTCGTTATATTCTCGGTGCAGCCTGGCCAGAAATTCCTGACCGTTCATTACCGGCATATTCATGTCCGTCACAACGATATGCGGCCTGCTGATGCCGATAAGCGCCAGCGCCTCCTCCCCATGCCTCGCTTCCGCAATGACTTCAAGCCGCGGGGCAAGCTCGTTTATCATTTTGCTGATCGCTTTCCTGCCCCATGGCTCATCGTCCACTACCATCACCTTATACATCTGAGATTTCCTTCTTTCTATCCGGTATGATGATCGCAATTTCGGTACCCAATCCGAATCGGCTATTGATTTCTAACCCGTAAGCAGAGCCGTAAACGAGCTTCAGCCTCTCATGCACGTTTTTCAGTCCAATGGACACGCCGTCGAACAGTTCCTTCGATTTATATTTAAGGTCCGATCGTAAAGACTCTAATTTGCTAGGTTCCATGCCAGGGCCGTTATCCTGCACCGTTAGAACGAAGCTGCCTGCCTTGCGGACAGCGCCGATACGTATGAGGAGCTCTTTCTGATCGTCCTTCACAAGGCCGTGCACAATGACATTCTCGATAATCGGCTGCAGCACGAATCGGATGATGGTCATATCCATCAGCTCTTCCTGGACGTCAATCTCCAGCTCGATCGCATTCTCAAAGCGAAGCTGCTGGATATACAAATAATTGTTTGCATGCACGAGCTCCATCCGCAGCGTCGATTCCATATTTCCTTCGTAGAAGCTGTAGCGAAACAGATCGCCTAACGCACGGCACATTTCATGAATCTCGTAATCGCCCATCAGCACGGCTTTGCCGCCAATCGTCTGAAGCGTATTGTAGAGGAAATGGGGATTAATCTGCATTTGCAGCGCCATAATATGCGCTTCCTTATTCCGCAGCTGCATCTCATATTCGGTTTCGATCATCGTTCGGATCTTGTCCGTCATGAAATTGAAGCTGCGCGTCAGCTCCGATATGTCGTCGCGCCAAAGCGTCGGCTGTTTGACCGTAATTTGAAAATTGCCGTTCCTGACCGCCTTCATCGCTTTCCCAAGCAGAAACAGCGGCTTCGTAATGAATTGCTGCGAAAGAAGCGACAGCAGGAAAATAAACAGCAGCACAAGCACGAACGCACTGACCGTAATGTTCATGAGCTGTTTCCGGCTGTGCTCAAGCTCCGTATTCGGGTACACGATCGATAATCTTATATTTCCGTTATTTATAAAAGATGTGTTGATGAGCAAGCTCCTGTTCTCGGAGAAACGCAGATTATGCTTCTCTTTCCCTACGGGCAAAGTCGGCGGCTCATAAGGATCGATGGCTGAGATATAATGGTCCGAGGTTTGATAGAACGGCTCGCCGTGCCTATTCTGCAAAATAATTTCATTCGGCTCGTAATTATAGGTTTTGATGATTTTATCGATTTCTTTGCTTTGGATAAAGAAAATCAGCGTTCCTGTTTTCGTTCGGTAGAACGGATCGTAGATCGTCACTCCGTAGACAAACAACCGCTGCTGCAGCGCAGCATCCGTATAATTGAACATCAAGGAGTGCTGGTACTGCAGATCCAGCAGTTCATCGAAATACGGCGTATTCTCCCCAAGGCGTATATTGTCGTAGCTGGCCGCCCGCGACCAATTGTCGGCAAGCTTATTGTCTTTGCCGTAAATCATCACCTTAATGATGTTCTCATTCCTGCTCTCGACCAGCCGGTAGTAATTGCTCAACGAGTCCTTCAGAAATAAAAATTCTTCGCTATTGTAATCAATGCCGTGCTCCATCAGGTTCATAATTCGCTGGAAGCCATAAACCTGCAGGGCGGAGGCCGATAAATTCTGAAAGTATTTGTCCAGATAATCAGACATATAGTCCGCATTCTGGTCAGAGCTGCGGTACATCGTCCGCTCCAGGGAACGCGCATTGGTATCATAGAACAAATATGAGAGAATAAGCAGCGGGATGAGAGATATGATTACGGTGCTCCATACGATCTTTGTCTTGATGCTGCGATTAAGCAGGAACCTGAGCATAAGCCTACCTCCATAAAGTCAATTCACACTTCTCTCTACGACACCCGCTGCCCGAATACCTTTATCCAAACAAGAAAAAGCGGACGTCCTGCAGCCGATTTCGCTGCTAGGACCGTCCACCTCTTGCTTTATTTATAAATGGTAAAGATTAAATCACGGTTACCGCTGCTTTCGGTTGACCAAGTCGAACCGCCATTCGTGGAAAGTCTGGCGAATCCGCCAGCGTACGGATTCGTATCGTTATACGCAAAACCGTACTTATTGCTTGTTGAGCTGTCGTCGAGCGTTTCCGGTGAACGCAGCACGAGCCCGTATTTCTTCGTCGTATCCAGCCCCGTCAACCGCGGATAAACGGCATACGGCGTAGCGGCCCCGGGTATATTGCTCGGATGCAGAGCGGCGCTGAACAGCGTCTGCACCGGGTTGCTGCTTGCATCCAATAACACGATGTCGAGATACAAGTTATCCTCCGGCAGTTTGTTCACATAGTTCTCGTACAAATACACATCCATCCTCGGTAAGCTCGACTGCGTAAGGCTGAAGGTCTGCATCCGCTGAATCGAAGCGCGGATATCCGAATACGTCGAATACGCTGATCCGCTGTTGTCCTGATCGATTCGGCTGCCCGTATTGCCAGCAACGTTATAAATCTCGATTTCCTGAATGGACGGAATGAACCTTGCGGTCTTCACGTATAATCTGAGCTTTGATGTGGAGACAGTCGGAAAGTTGAATATTCTGCGGTCGCCGACCGTAAAGTTCTGACTGAGATTCACATAGCTCGAGCCATTCCAATATTGCAGCGCATACGTATCGATCTGGAAGCTCTGGTTTCCGGAGCCGTATTCGCTGACGACGACACGGTTCACGTTTGTGGCAGGCCCCAGATTAACCTCCAGCCACTGATTGCCGGAAGTTCCGTTCTCGGCGCTCCATCTCGTGCTTAGGCTGCCATCGATCGCTTTGGATGCTTCATAACCTGCTCCGGCAGTCCAAGTGGACGATGCCGTCGCTGTTTTTCCGAGCGCTAGATTCGTCGGCGCAGTTGGAAGCGATGAGGCATTCGCCGATATCCGGACAATGATCGATTCGCCAGGCTTCAATGTCCTAGCGAAGCTGCCCGTGTACGTTCCAAGCTTCGTCTGGCTGTAGATTTCGGTCAAGGTAAACGCCGTGCTTGAACTTAACCCGAGATCGCTGAATGACACCGTAACGGAAGATGCGTTGTTCATATCCCAGTTCGATAATCCGACGATACGGTCTCCGTTCGTGTCCGTTAAGTAGATCGCGCTCGGCGAATGCTCCAGCTTATGATAGAAATTAGTCATTCTAACCGGCTTAGCCGCGTTTCCTTTTTTGACCAAATCCAGAATGCCCTCGTTTTGCAGAATAGCCATCCTGTCATCTGAAATAAACGGCACATTGTCACCGACCAGCCAATGCCCGCCTCCGAGCGCGATCGCCGTGGAGAGCAGCGTGCCTTCGTTGAGCGTCACTTTATTGAACCCGTCAATGACGCTTTCCGGGAAAATCATATCCACGTCGTTGTAGGCATACAGCGTTCCGTTCGTCCACCAGGAGGCTGCCGCATTGAATGCCTGCCGCTCAATGCCCGGATAGGACTCAAGCCCAATTGTCGTATCGACGCCAGTTCTTCTGCCATGTGCGTACCCGCCTGGCAGCAGCGGAGCGATCGATTCATTGATATAGATGTCCTGAGGAGCAGCCAGCAGCGTATCGCGCATGATTTCCATGCCGATCCGATAGGCTTGCATGCCGTTTTTCGTCGTGTCGTAAAACTTCCCGTCATACATGCCGAGGTCGATGAAATCAAGCTTTACGTAATCAAATCCCGGCGATACATGGTAATTGTCCATGATCCACTGGATGTAAGCCCGCCCACCTGGATGCGTCGCATCCACGATGTACGTATTGATATACGATTTGATCGGGCTGCCGCTCGCATCCTTCAGCGCAATATTGCCGAATGTGTAGGAGGTGCCCGGCACCGTATCAGCCAAGTCGTCGAAGATCGCGAACGGAGCCGAGTACGTGCCTGCCTTCATTCCCTTCCCGTGCACATAGTCCACGAAATCCTCCAGGTTTTGCAAATCGGTTGCGCCTTCCACCCCTTGGTAGCAGCAATCCAGGTTCATGTAGTTGTAGCCAAGCGATTTCAGATGGTCTTCGAAATAATCGGTCATCGGCAGCATCGCGTCAGCTGTCGGATAGGTGTAGTACGCGTACCATGTGTTGAAACCGATTGGCACATCGTCGGTCCAGTCCAGCTTCGGCTCGGCAACGGCATACATTTCGCCGAATTGCTCAAGCCCTGCTTGATAATCAGAGAAATACCCCAAGAAAAATTGATCGCTGGCTACCGAGGTGCCGCTCTGCTGGCCTCCTGCATTATAAACGGAGAAGCCGGTTAAGCTGCCGTTAGCCGTGCTTGCCTGCCGCAAATATTGCATGCTTTTCCACTTGAAGGTCGTCGCGGCGCCCGCAATAAAACCGTGCTTGTTCGTATTGTCGAACATGGAAGCGACCCAGTAGCTTGTACCGTTAAATGCGCCCCAGGTTTCTCCGGCTCCGTAAGGCCGGTCATTCCCGTTCTGGCTGCTGCCGAAATCATTGACAGGAGCCACTCCGAAATCGTAATTGTTCGTATAAGGCGTCGTATAAATGCGTTTATCCGATCCCGCTCCAATATCCAAATTGGCGGATGCAATCGGCTCCATAAAGTTTATCGCTTGGCTGACAGATTTGTTCACCGTCATGCCGGCAAGCACGAATGACCGGTTCTCGTACATCTTGATCGTCAGAATAATGGTCGAGCCGGATACGAGCGTATTCGTAATCGTCAGCTGCTTGCCGCCAGTGCCGTATCCGTCGGCGCCGATAGCCGCCCAGCTGGCTGAGCGGGTTCCAGCATCATAAGAGCTGATGCGGCTTGTGCTGCCTACAACCCCATAGTTCGAATAGAAGTCTGACATGATGACCGTACTGCCGGATTTGAAATCCCCTCGCCCATCCGACAGATCGTACGTAATGACAAGCTCCCCGTTGGTAGCGGTTACAACACTGCCTGCCTGAGAAATGACGACCGCCGCTGCGGAGACCGCCGCACCGAACGGTATACTTCCCGCCGCCAGCAGCATAAACACAAGCATGACCTGCAAGCTTCTTCTTATTCCTTGCTTCATTCCTAATTTCCCTCCCCATGGATGGATAGACGGACAATCGATATGTCCTTACCTCTATCTTGCCTTTAGGGAGCGCTTCCAACAATGCAATATTTTGTGCATCCACCGTTTAAAATTTTGTAATAGCCGCAAAAACAAATCCCCTCCGCCAAGGCGAAGGGGATTGCTTGTTATTGGCCTAATAAAATTTTGGCATAAGGAGAATCGATCGGAATCATAATGACCGGCTCATTCTTAAGCGTGGTCGTGTAGCTCTCAAGCGTCCGGTAGAAATTGTAGAACTGCGGATCGCTGCCGTATGCTTTGTTATAGATGACGGCAGCTTCGCGCTCGCCTTCCGCGACGATTTTTTTGGCGTCTGCCTGCGCCTGTGCAAGCAGCTCAGTCGCAGTACGGTCCGCTTTGGACGTAATTTTGCGCGACTCCTCATCACCCTCGGACAAGTATCTTGCCGCAATGGACTGGCGGTCGGAGATCATGCGGTTGTATACGCTCTGCTTGTTCTCCTCCGGCAAGTCCGTACGCTTGATGCGAACGTCAATGACTTCGATGCCGTAGTTGTCTCTGGTCAACGCCGTCACGACATCTTTGGTGATCTCGTCATTGATGTTGCCCCGCGCCGTGTTCTCACTGATGATGTTGTCGTAATTGACCTCGGACAGCTTCCGTCTAACCGAGTTGTACACGGCCTCGTCGATTCGCTGAATGCCTCCGCTTACCGATTGCACCGTTCTCAAAAACTGCGATGCGTTCGTAATGCGCCAAACGGTATAGTTATCTACCACGATTGGCTTCTGGTCCTTAGTCAGTATGGTCGTCGGGCTGCTCTCATAGGTCATTTGATATTTCGGCAGCGTCGACACGTTTTCAATGAACGGCAGCTTGAACTTCAAGCCTGGATCGGGAACGGCTCGCATCGCTTCTCCGAACCGCAGCACAACCTTGTATTCGCCTTCCTTCACGATAAACATCGAGCCTGAGCCTAGAATAACGACGGCCAGCACAATGATTATGGTTATCCAATGGTTTCTTTTCATTGCGCGTCACCTCCTTGGGGAGCTTCCGAAGCAGGCGGCGTTGTGGCAGGCGGCGTTGTGGCAGGCGGCGAAACTGTGCTGCCACTGCCGCTCTTCAGCAGCTCATTCAAAGGAAGGTAGTTGACGGTATCGCTGTTTGAATTCGTAATGAAAATTTTGGCGCTCGGCAATATTTTCTCGAGCGTCTCCAGCACCAAGCGGCTTTGGGTAACGTTCGGGTTGTTTTTGTATTCGCCGAATATCGCATTGAATTTGGCGACATCGCCCTCCGCGTTCAGGATACGCGATTTCTTCTGGCCTTCCGCGTTCTCAAGTAGAGCCTGCGCTTCACCGCGCGCTTTCGGTATGCGGTCGTTCTCATACTTCGCGGCATTGTTGATCTTGGTATTCTTTTCCTCGCGAGCATTCGTTACTTCGCGGAACGCTTCCGCTACTTGGCCGCTCGGAGGCTCGATATCCTGAAATTTAATATCGATAATTTGAATGCCCGTTTTATACTTGGCCTGCAGCTCGATCAGCTTTTCCCTAACTTTATCCTGAATGACCGTTTTACCATCGGTAATCGCATAATCCAGCTTCTCCGAACCGATTACTGCACGGATCGAAGAGCTGGCCGCATTGCGCAAAAACTGCTCTGCATCCGAGATATTGTATAAGTAATCATGAATATTGCTAATTTTCCACTGCACAACCGCATCTGCCGACACGATATTCTCATCGCCCGTAATCATCATCGCTTCCTCATCCACTGGGATGGATTCCGAGCCCTCTTGCCGGTAGCCGATATGAATGCGCTGCGTCAGCTCCGCCGGAACGGTGATGACCTGCTGAATCGGATAAGGCCATTTGAAATGCAGCCCCGCTGAAGTTTCGTTGGAATACTTCCCGAACGTAAGGATAGCTGCTCTCTCCTGCTCCTGCACCGTGTAGAAGGAAGTTGATCCTACGTAAATAACGACGACTGCGGCAACTGCTCCGAATATAATTTTCTTTAATGTACCCGGTTTCAGCTCTGGCGGCCGCCGTCCGCCGCCCATGCTATGATTCTGCGGCTGGTTCTGGTTCTGATCCATGAAACTCAATGACATCTCTCCCCTTTCAAGCATCTCTTAGATATGCGATC
Organism: Paenibacillus endophyticus; assembly: GCF_014192395.1. Classification (GTDB taxonomy): domain Bacteria; phylum Bacillota; class Bacilli; order Paenibacillales; family Paenibacillaceae; genus Pristimantibacillus; species Pristimantibacillus endophyticus. Next base: position 347,416 of record NZ_JACHXW010000002.1, read on the forward strand.
AGAAATCGCTATAGGGGATAATACGGGAAAGTAAGCCAAAGGTCACGGATTTTTCGCAAATTGTATGGTTTTTATGAATAAACAATCATTTCTCTTCGTTTTTCTACGATTTAAGCTGCTTATCCTTCGATTAAGCTTGTTTAAACAGCAGCAGCCTCGACTCGGCAGGCGCCAGCTCGATGCCATGCTCGCCGATTCCCGCTTCCAAATTAAGCTCTTGCCCGCTCCACAAATCTCGAACAACTATCCCCTTAGAGGAATCTATGCCAAGTCTCGCAAATGATGCAAGGATTGTGCTTCCCGCATCTCCGTCGAAGTTAAATGCGGCCGCATACACGCCGTTCTCGGTATGAAGCGCGAACAAATTCTCTCCCTTGCTGCCGCTTCTTCCCTCAACGGGCTTAAAGGTTTGCCCCCTGCGCGCAAGTGCCATAACCTCGCGGTTCGTCATCCATTCCTTCGCCCGCCTTGCCGCCTCCGGCTCGCGGTAATCATCGCCGAGCAGCAAGGACGTGCCTGCAATTACGGCGCTGTTCAAGCGGCTTCTACCCTCATGCTCGGTGGTTGCGCGCTGGTTGTCGCTCTTGTACAGCACCACGTGATCCGGGTCGTTGTACCGATAGAGGTTGTCGTTAATCCACCATCCGTAAGTTAACGCATTAAGCATATATTCGGTATCGCTAATCATTCCGAAAGCGTCGCAGGATACGCGGCGGCTGTGCGCATAGCCATGCGGGAACAGCGGAGCGATGGACAAATTGATCAAGAACGGACGACCGACCCGCTCTGGGGCAAGCGTATCCCTAACAATCGCCATCCCTATGTTATAGGCCTGAATACCCGTCCGAACGCTCTCATCATGGAAAATTCCTTCCATTGCGCCATGCGTCAGGAAGTCGAGCTTCACGTAGTCAAATCCGAGCTCTACGAAGCTGTCCAGGCTTCTCTTGATCCGCTCCTGCGCTTCCGGATGCGTCGGATCGATCGGGAACGCGCCATCCAGCTTCGGAAGCGGCTGCCCAGCCTGGTCCTTGATGAGAATATCACGGTAGAGCACGCGGCCATCCGTTCCTTCCACAGGTGAATCCGGGTTGCTCCCCCAGAACGCGAACGGCGTATAATAGATGCCTGGCTTCTGACCGTTCCCTTTCACCCTTCGAACGGCATCTCTAAGCTGTTCCTCGGGCAGGCTGTTCCAAAATGCGTCAAAATTCACGTACAAGCTGTCATTGTCGTCGGCGAAGCCGTTTTGCTGCAGCTCCTTGGCAAAGAAATCGGAGGTATGCGTGTACACGTCGTAATCCAGCTTGCTCATAACGGCCGACCAGCTGTTCCAGCCCATCGGAATTCCGCCTACCCAAGGAAGTGCCGGTGTAAGCACAGCATTGGCCTTGCCGTATTGCTCAAGCCCGTCGCGATAATCGGCGAACGCGCCTACGAAGATCGTCGGCGATACGATGCTTTTCCCGCGAAGAGCCCCGTGCGCCAATGTGTCTCTCGTCTGCATGTCGGCTGCGCCGCCAAAGACGCGCAGCCGTCCGACTGCTTCTGCAAAGGTGCCTTCTACGACGATACCCGTTTTCCAGCTGTCATGCGTAACCGATCCAATGACAAAACCGTTCCTGCTTTGCGAACGGTATATCGCTGTCGTCTCGTAGCTCTGGACGCTGCAAGGTATCGCGTGGGAAGCAAAGCGCACCCATTTATCGTTATCGAAGGGAATGAACAGCGTTCTGATCTCCTCAACCGGCCCCGTGCTATCGCCGAATTCAGCTACGCTTCCATCGTTCAAATAAGCGGCAAGCGGCGTCAGTTCATTCGTCTCCCATTCGAATTCACTTTCGGCCTCAAGCTCTGTCAGCAAATACGGCAGCTGCTCGTACATCCGGAAATGCTGGCGCAGCGTCGGCTTGCCAGGTTCCTCATGTTCAAAGCTCCAGCGCAAGCCTTTGCCAAACCCGTCCTCGATTGGTTGAATCTTGGACTCATGAACGAGATGTTTGCTGTAAAAGGCAGTACGCAGCTGCGCCAGCCCATAGCGTGCTTCTGCATAAAGGCCGTTCAAGGCTTCGCCGCTGCTCCAGTTCAGCGTAAGCTCGCCGCTCGCGAGGTTTGCGGTTGCCTGAACAACCCCATTAGCCACTATAAATTCACCTTGTCCGTGCTCGATTTTGAATGTTCCGATTTCCATCTTCATCAGCTCCTCTAATAAAATGAAAGGAGGCCGGCTGAGCCGGCCCCCTTTGCGCCGTTTGGATTATTTCCAAAGCTCCACGCGTTCTTTGTAGTTTGTCGTAAAGATAGCTTCAACCTTCTCGTCGCCGGCTGCTTTCATGTCGCTCAGCATTTTGTCATAGATCGTGCCTGCATCCTCAGCGGTCTTAGCCATAATCGCTTTCGTCAATGCTTGTTTCGTAATGTCGTTCACCTTCTGCTCATTCAATGCTTCGGGTGTTCCGCCCTGCGGCCCCAATGCGTCATAGAGGACGGTATCGTAAACGGAATCAGACAAGTTCTTGATCGCCATTTGGTCGACAACTCCACGCTCGTAACGGCCAGCAAGGTCATAAGGCGTTCCGTCTGTGCCTTTGCCGTTCTTGATAAACCAAGTCCATTTGCGGATACCAGTAGACTTCGCATAGTTGTTGAAATCATTTTTAAAGCCTGCCAGTACTTCAGGGCGAGGCGTGCGTTTGCCATCCTTCATATCCCAGTGAACGCCTTCGACGCCCCACATCAAGAGGTACTGCCCTTCCTCGCTAGCAAGGAAGTTCATAAATTTCATCGTGCGCTCTGGATTTTTGTTTTTCTTCGTGATCGTAATCGCGTCCCAGCCCAGCGAGCTGCGTCCGCCGTACGTCGTTTTGCCCGGATCTACGCCATCGGCAACCACTTTATACGGGAATAGCTGCGACTGCTCGCCGCGATCCTTCAATAAGATCGTATTTGCCGCGCCTGGATCCCAGTAGGAGCCGGTCGTTGAGAAAACGTTGCCCGTAGCTAGCTTTTGCTCCCATACCTGCTTCTTGTTAATCGCCCATTCCTTGTCGAGCAGGCCGCTGCGGTACAAGTCATTCATATACATAACCATGTCGCGGTATTTAGGATCTTTGACATCAAATTGGATTTGGCCGTTGTTTTCGTAGAATTGTTTCAAGCCAAACATTCCCTTGAACGTGCCGAACGATCCGCCAAAGTTTTCGCCATCCATCGTAAGCGCTGTCGTTTCCTTGCCTTCGATCGTCGGGTATTTTGCTTTAAAATCTTGCAGCAGCTGCTTGAACTCGGAAGCGGTGAACGGCACGCCGCCCTCTGCCTTATCCGGAGCAAGCTCCTTCAAAATATCTTTACGGATATTGAAGCTGTAAACCGGTTCATTTTCCACGCCGTACCAATTGGATAGGTAGTAGTTTTTCCCGTCCTTGTAGCGTGTTTTGTTCAATACATCGCCATACATCGTCGTTACGTCAGGGCCATACTCATCGATAAGATCATTTAATGGGATAATGGCGCCTGATTCGATATATTTATTAACGAGATCGCTTCTGCGGTCAAACAAAATCATGTCCGGCAAATCGTCGCTCGCCAGCATCAGGTTAAGCTTCTCCGCTGGATTGCCCGTCGGCTGCTGGATTTCAACCGTAATGCCCGTACGCTTCGTAATTTCCGCCGCAACGGCATTGCTGAATTTATCGCCCGTATTTTTATCGAAAAAAGTAATGGTCAACGGCTCATTAGCATCCGCATTCCCAGAAGCAGCATTCCCCTCGGCCGGAGAATTGCCGTTATTTTTTGAATTATTATTGGAGCCGCAAGCGGATAACACCGAAATCACAACGATAGCGCTTAGAAACATAACTAGCCATTTTTTCATTTTCATCGTATAAATCCCCCTTGTTCGTGATCTTATTATAGTACATTTTCAATAAAAAACATTGCGCCTTAGCGATCGCATCACCTCCACTAATAGTGCTTCGCATGGCTAGCTCTTAACAGCGCCCAGCGTCATGCCTTTCACGAAATACTTTTGAAGGAATGGATAAACCATCAAGATCGGCAGTGTTGCAACCATAGTCGCGGCCATCCGAATCGTATCCGGCGATACCGCCATCCGTTTGGATGCATCGGCAAGCTGCTGCGCATCGCCAACCATGGCCCCCGTCTGGTATTGATTCAGAATTTTAACAAGCACCGCCTGCAGCGTTTTCAGATCTGAGCTGTAGGTGAAGACATAGGAATCGAACCACGAATTCCAGTGCATGATCGCCGTGAACATCCCGATGGTTGCAAGCACGGGCGTCGTCAGCGGCAAAATGATTTTAAAGAAAATTTGCATATAATTGGCGCCATCCATTTTGGCCGACTCGTCGAGCTCCTGAGGAAGCTGCTGCATGAAGGTCCGCACGATAATCATGTAGAAGACGTTCATCATGCTTGGCAATATAAAGACCATAAAATTGTCGATCAGGTGCAAGCTCTTAAGCACCATGTAATAAGGAATCAGCCCGCCGCCAAAATACATCGTAAATACAAAGTACAAGGACCAGAAGCGATTGCCGACCAGCTCTTTCTTGCTGAGCGAGAAGGCCAGCATGCTGATGACGACGACTGCCAGCGGCGTACCGACGACCGTTCGCAGCACGGTTACTTTAATGGCCGTCCAGATCTCGCTGTCGGATAAAATTTGCTTATAGCTCGCCAAGCTGAAGTCTCTCGGCCACAGATACAAATTGCCTCGCAGCGTATCCTCGGCGCTATTCAATGAAATAATGAAAATATTCCAAAACGGATAGAAGGTTACGATAAATACGGCGATGATGAATAAGTAAACGCCGGACATAAACAGAAAGTCATTTTTGGACTTGATCATAGCGTGATCTCCTCTTTCTTTTTTACTAGAACAACGACTGCTCATTCATTTTTTTGGCCATCGTATTGACGCTTAGGACCAGGATGAAAGCGACGACCGATTTGAACAAACCGACAGCTGCACCGTAAGAGAACATCCCGTTTTGCAAACCGTATTTATACGTATACGTATCGATAACTTCGGAATATTGGAGCACGGTATTGTTTTGCAGCAAAAATTGTTGATCGAAACCTGCGTTCAAAATGCCTCCAACAGCCAAAATAGCAAGAATGATGACCGTAGGTTTTATCGATGGCAAAGTAATGTGAAGTATCTGCTTCAAGCGGCTTGCTCCGTCAACCCTTGCTACTTCATATAGCTCTGGGTTGATAGCCGATATGGCGGCCAAGTACATAATGGCGTTAAAGCCCATATCCTTCCAGGTGTTCGATATCGCTATAATCCACCAGAACAAAGGTCCCTTCTGCATAAATTGTATCGGTTCATCAATAAATCCGAGACCTGTCAGTATATTATTGAGGACGCCTCCGGAAGAGAGTACTGTAATGATGATATTTGCTGCGATTACCCACGAAATAAAGTGAGGCATATAGGACACCGTTTGAAAGGTTTTCTTAAACCAGCCGTTCCTCAGCTCGTTGATCATCAGAGCCAGTATGATCGGCATCGGAAAGCCAAACAGCAAGGATAGGAAGCTTTGAGCCAGCGTGTTCCGCATAACTCGGTAGAAGTCGCCATTCGTAAAGAAATAATTGAACCATTCCAGTCCGACGAATTCTGTCGTGAAAAACTGTCCGAAGAAGGAACCTCCGCCAGGCGAATAATTGATAAATGCCATGTACAAACCGAACATCGGGACGTACGAGAATAACAGTGTGACGATTAAAGCCGGCAGCATGAGCACATACAACAGCCGCTGCTCCTTCAGTCTCGCCCATACACTTGTCTTACTTATGCCGCGTTTCCCTTTAGGGGGTACGGATTTGCTTGGTTCCGCTTTCATTATTGATTCCATGTGGTAGCCTCCTGCCAGTCTTGCGTTGCTTTGTGTTTTCATTATAGGTCTGACGGACGGCTCATTCTATACAAGCATTTACCGATTTGTAACCCAAAGCGACACACTTCCAAATGCTCCATTGTTGAAATGCGTCATAGCGGATAAACTAGTTAAACATCCCGTTACATGAGATAAAGGTGGGGACAGGCATGTTTAGTATTTTATTAGTGGATGACGAAGCGATAGAGCTCGAGACGATTGAGCATTATGTCCCGTGGGACAAAATCGGCATAACCGTGGCCGGTACCGCGCGCAACGGCAAGGAAGCGCTTGGCAAGCTGGCCGAGCTGAAGCCCGATATTATTTTGACGGATGTCCGCATGCCGATCATGGACGGTCTTGAGTTCGGCAGAAGGGCGAAGCAAATCGACAAAAACGTCAAGATCATCTATCTAAGCGGCCATAACGAGTTTCAATATATTAAGGCTGCGCTCAATATTGAAGCGACTGGCTACTTATTGAAGCCGATTGATATGGAAGAGCTGCTTGCTCTTCTTGAGAAGGTGAAGAAAAAGTGCGAAGAGGATCAATTGGCGGATCAAAGCGGAGATTGGGTTCGCGAGAAGCTGATGATGCGAATGATTAGCGAGCCGGATCCGGCTGCCCGGTCGGAATGGATCAGGCGGTGGGAGCAAAGTGCGGCAGACTTTGTGCATGGCAGGCCGTTTACAGCCGCCTATGTGACCTTTGACTCGCCAGCGGCCTATCCCGCCCCTCAAGCATCTGCAGCTGTACCCGCCGACCGAACCGAATTCGTTCGGGCCTTTGCTAGTCAATCATGGGCATCTTATACAATCGTGGAGGCTGCGCCGCATGCGTTGTTTATACTTCATCAATGGAAGGAAGAACAACGCACACCCGAATGGAGCGCTGACTTCTGGGATAGCTTTCAAGCGCAGCTGTCCGTCTCCCTCGGATTTGAGGTCACGATTGGCTTGTCTTCGCCGATGTCGGAGCTTGATCGGATTTGGGATGCCTATGTGCAGGCCCGCTCCTGCAATGAAGAGAAGTTTTACCGAACAGGCGGCGGAATTATAGTCCCTAATGATCTTAAACCAACCGTGCAAACCGATGAGGATGTCGAGCAGACCGCCGCGAAGCTGGCTTCTTTTATTCAGGGTGGCGACATGGAACAAATTCGAATAGAGCTTGACTCTTTATTAGCACGCATTCAAAAAGAACGGATGGATCGGAATTTTGCTATACGTGCAGTTATTCGTTTATTGACCGCATTGGAGCAGCATTTCTCGATGCTGCTTGCAGGCTCGCTTAAGGAGCTGCTGCTGGCGGATCATTGGAAAGCGATTTCAATGATGCCCACTGCGGCGCATATCCAGGCCTATGTTCTTCATTTCTGCGATGAGATGAGAAAGGCCTCCAGTGAAAGGGAGATCGACCGCAATCAAGCGATCGCCGAGCAAATCGTCAGGATCATCGCCGAACGGCATCATTTGCCGCTAACGGTTGAAGAGATTGCCAAGGAGGTATACCTCTCGCCGAACTATATCCGCACGATTTTCAAAGAAAAGATGGGCGAGACCATTCTTGATTATTTGACGAAGATCAGGATAAACCACGCTGCCGAGCTGCTGAAGGATAAAGCGCTAAAGGTGCGCGAGGTGGCTCATAGCGTCGGATATGAGAATGTCTCCTATTTTTGCTCGGTCTTCCACAAGCATAAGGGCAGTACCCCAAACGAATTTCGGAAAATGTATTTCTAGGCTGGAGTGAGCAACCATGAAACGTCTAACGAGCTGGCTGACCAAGCCCTTTAATAATTTACGGCTAAGAGAAAAGCTGTTTCTCATGTTTTTACTCGGTGCAATCATTCCCATGCTCTTTTTTGTTTCCTATTCCTATCAAACGGTCAAAAGCGAGCTTTCTGACCAGATGTACACGAATTCCGTATCGTCAGTCGCCCAGATCAACTCAAACTTAGAGAACAAGCTGGATACCTACACGAAGCTGTCGGCGACGCTGTATTTAAATAGCACACTCCGTGCTTACTTGACGAACGATTATTCCATGGACCCTTCTTTGTACGTGGATGCCTATCAATACATCAACAGCACCTTCTCCAACATGCTGACAACCAATCCGGATATCAAATCGATTTCGGTTTATATTAACAACGACTCGCTTCCAACGGATGATATATATATCCGAAGAATGGATGATGATTTCCGCAAAACGAGCATTTACCGCTCGCTGCTCAACACCTATGGAAACGTTCGGTTCATATCCACGCCGCCAGTCATCGACCAGCCGTCGATGTTCACGCTCTCGCGCATGCTGAATATCGGCAAGCTCGATACGGTATACGGCATTTTAACGATCAACATCCTGGAATCGGATATTTTCCGATTGATGGAGAAGGAGTCTGCGGACAAAACCGTACTGATCGTTAACGAGCGAGGCATCATAATGTCCACAAAGGACAAAAAAATGCTGAACCGTCCTTTGCAGCAATTTATAACGACTGAATTCCCGGACAGCGCGGAAGGCCGCTTCGACAGCACCTTCAACGGCGAGAAAATGCTGGTCGTCTACAACACGACCAAGTTCGGCTGGAAAAGCGTCTCACTCGTTCCCTATAGCAGCTTCCTATCCAAAGCCAACAACACGGCAAAGCGAATACTGCTTTATGCGCTAATTAGCTTCAGCGTCATGGCACTCCTTATCTATGTCACAGCCAGATTGTTCACCAAGCGCGTCGAATATTTAGTCGGCATCATTCGCCGCATCGAACGGGAAGAATTCGAGCATATTGACATCCGTCCGCTCGGCCGCGACGAGATTGGACAGCTGGGAAATGTGCTGCGCAAAATGTCCCAGCGGCTGAGCAATCTCATCTCTGATGTCTACAAGAAGGAAATCGATAAAAAGGAAGCGGAGATGAATGTGCTGCAAGCCCAGATAAACCCGCATTTCCTATACAACACGCTCGCTTCCATCTCATCGCTTGCCATCCGCAATTCAGATCCTAGAATGAATAAGATGGTAACCGATCTCGCTAAGTTTTACCGGATCTCCTTGAACAAAGGGAAAAACACAATATCGATTCACGAGGAGGTGCAGCTTACCCGCTATTACGTAGCGATTCAGCAGATTCGCTTCGCCGAGCTTATTCGCGTTCATTATCAGATCGACGATTCCGTCTTGCCCTGCCCGATCGTCAAGCTGACGCTGCAGCCCTTCGTAGAGAATGCGATGAACCATGCCATTTGGGACGATAAGCTCGGCATCAGCATTATGATCAAAGCTTACCGGGAAGGCTCGGATATCATACTCAAGGTCATTGATGACGGGATGGGCATGCGCATGCAGGAATGCCCTCCTCAGGAATTTCCGGCAAGAGGCGACGCATTATCGGGCTACGGCATCCGCAATGTCGATAACCGAATCAAGTTGCTGTACGGCGATTCCTATGGCGTATCGGTATACAGCAGGCTCGGCATCGGCACTACTGTAACGATCCGTATTCCAGGGCGGTAGGCATGGATGCGATGACCAAAATAACCAAACAACCCCCTTCGGCATACAACTGCCGAAGGGGGTTGTTCGTTTAATGGCGGTGCATAATTCTTGCTATTTCACCGTTATTTTGAATAGCTTGGACTGTGCGCCTAGCAAATCCACTTGCAAGGATCCCGTCGCTTGAGTGGTCTCATTGGTCCAAAGATCCGTCACTTTTACTTTCGATGCATGCGGCAGGCCGGCACGCGCGAAATCAACGGATTTGACGGCAGCTTCGTTCGTAAAGTTGAATACGGCGACATAATAGTCCTTGCCGTCCTTCAAGACGAATACATCTGCTGATGCCGTTCCCGTATTGCCTTCGACCGGTTTAAAGGCTTTGCCCTTCAGCGCAACCTCGTTCACCTGCTTATTCGTCAGCAGCTGCTTCATCAGCTCCTGGGCTGCCGGATCGTTAACGTCATCCGAGTTTAGGAATACCGTACCCGAGATGACGGCCGAATTGACTCTGCTCTGCGATGCCGCATAAGAGCCGCCTTTTACAAGAGACATATAATCCGGATCGGTATATGGATAGATCGTTCCGTTCTGCCACCAGCCGTAAGTCAAATTGTTCAATTGGTATTCAGTTCTGCCAAGCGTACCGTCGATATCGCAGGATATCCGCCTAGCATGCGCGTATTGGCTCGGGAATAACGGCGCGATCGATGCGCTGATAAACATTTTGCCGCCTAGCGACTTGTTCATGTACGCCATGCCTTGATTGTAAGCTTGAATGCCTGTCTGTACCTTTGGATCATAATGAACGCCTTCGAATGAGCCGTGGCTCAAGAAATCAATCTTAATATATTCGAAGCCGTAATCTAAGAAACGCTTGAAGTAATAGTCCATTCTTTGCTTGGCGCCCGGATGGGTCGGGTCTACGGCGTAGGCGCCGTCCACTTTAGGCAGCGGATTGCCGCTACCGTCCCGCAGAATAATATCGCCATACGTATATTTCCCATTCGTGCCCTCTACGGGCTGCTCCATATTTTCTCCCCAATATACGAATGGTCCGTAGTAGATGCCTGCTTTTTGACCATTTTTGTTGATGACCTTTACAGCCTGCTTCAATTGCTGCTCGGATAGATTGTCCCAGTAGGAGTCCATATTAATATAAACATTGCCTTTGTTTGCAAAAGAGGATTTCTGCAAATTTTCCTTAAAGAAGTCGGAAACGGCAACAACCTTGTCATAGCTCAAGCTGCTCTCGTAAGCGCCCCAGCTGTTCCAGCCTACGGGCACGCCTTTCGGAACGTCATGCTTAAAGGCCAGCGGCGGCGCAACGACCGCATTCGCTCCCCCGAAACTCTCGAGACCATCGCGGTAATCCGCATAATAGCCCACCAGAATTTGCGGCGATGTCAAAGTCATGCCCGTTATTTTCCCATGCGGAAGCGTATCATGCGTCGAGCTTGGCGAAGTAAAGCCGCCGTAAACCTTCAGCTTGTTCAAGCGGTCATTCGAGCCGCTCCAAGACACACCCGTTTTCCACTGGTCATGGGTTACCGAACCGATGACCAAACCTCCGCGGCTCGTATTGTCATAAATCGCGGTCAGCTCCGAGCTGATATAATTATTCGTGTTCAAATTCGTGTTGATCGTTCGAGCTTGGTATCTGGACCATGCATCGTTATCGAATGGAGCAACCAGTACGCGGTTGTCGCCATAACTGCCGATATCGATTCCCCCAACAGCGTTTAGCACGAGTGGAGACATTTCATTCGTGGTCAGCGTCTGCTGACCCTTCACCTGCTGGCTAATCAGAAAATAAGGCTTGCCTTCATAGATTTGATACATCTGCGTCATCGTCGGCAGTCCGCTTTGACGGTTCTCAATCGTCACTCGTACGCCTTTGCCATGACCATCCTTGATCTTCTCTACACTTTTCATGGTGAATACATGCTCTGCGTATTTTTTGCTATCAAGCTGCGAGTCAAGTTGAATGCTGCTGTATATGCCCTTGGCAACCGTCTTTCCGTTCCAATCGTAAGCGGCAAGCCCGGAATCGGTATTATACGTAATTTGATAGGTGCCGTTCGACAACGTCAAGCCTGCCTTGTGCTGCGCTACTTTTATCGAACCGAATTTGGCTGCGGCAACTTGCGCTCCAATATTAGCGATTCCATCCACGTCATCCGGATTTTCTCCCGGCGCCTCTGAACGAATGAGCTCAATTTTGTCCACATCCGGCGACCATCCTCCGTTATCGTCGAACGTGATCGTATTGCTGCCTGCTTGCAGTTTCACATCCATTGCGAACACGCCAAGCGTGTCCCAGCTCGACGTTGCCGGGAGTGAATAAGGCTCAGGCTCGCCATCGTTTACTTTAATCGATACGGAACGGGGATCTCCCGAGATGTAGCTGACTACAAGCTTGTAGTTGCCTTCAGCTGCGGCTTCAATCTGGTTGAATTGCAGCTTCGAGCCGCCCCAAATATCGCCTACCTTTTGATTGCCTGAGCATGCCGTTTCCGCTTTGCAAGCACGGATGCCCGCATTTCCGGTTAAAGCATTGACGCTCGCTTCCGCCTCATATACTTGTCCGCTTCCCGGCGGCTCATTCGGATCCGTTCCGGGTTCAGCAGCCTGTAGCTCAATGAGATCAATATCCGGCGAGTAGCCGCCTTCGTCATCGAATAGGATTGTGTTTGCGCCTTGCGCAAGCTCAAGCTCAAGCTCGTAAGTGCCGATTGTATTCCAATCCGCTGTTTTGGGCAGCGCATAGAGGTCGCTTGGTCCGCCGTTCACGCTAACAGCAAACGATCTTGGATCGCCTGATATGTAATGCACCGTCATCTTATACACGCCTGCGGACGGTACATTCACATCATTGAATTGAAGGGTTGAGCCGCCCCATAGGCTTCCAACCAGTTGATTGCCTGAGCAGCCGGCTCCCGCCTCGCATGGTTTCACCTCTGCCTTGCCGGTAAGCGTGTTGATTGCCGCCTCCGCTTCAAAGGCATAGACCGTTTCACTCGAGACCGCTGCATCCGCTTCCGCAATCGCCATTGGAGCAAATGCAGCGGTTTGAAACAGGAGCAGCAATGCCACAAGCATGCCAATGCCTCTTCCATATTTCATTTTGTTCATCATTTATTCCTCCTCTTCGCACTAATTTATAAAGCGCTTACTTTTCTAAGTGTAAAGCTGTAGCCTCTGCCGTACTAGCCAAGAATGTTACGATTCGTACTCGAAAATAACACACTTTGCTTCCTCCGCCATTATTGCACAACGCAATAACAAGCCTTTAACGCCGCTTTTAGGCGGAATTAAAGGCTAGGTTGTACAGCTATTGGGGCAGCTCTCTGCATGTAGAGCAGCATGCAGATGGCATGTATTCCTTTATACGGAATCTATGCCGAATAGAATGGACGTTTCAATCAAATCTGCGCCATTCGCGGCGACTTAGCTAACGACGTGCGAATAACGAGTTTTTTCATGAGGCTGCGTAGCTGCTCTGGCGTTTCGGTCTGAAATGAATCCTGTTGGCTAATTTCCAATAATGCCGTTTGAGAAGCCTCAGCCGCAGCGGCATCATCTTGCAATAGATAATGCGCAACCTGATAGGCATACGGCTCCAATGCTCTAAGCTTCTGCAATCTTTGTTGAAAAGAAATAGCATTTGTCATCATACTCTCCGATATCCTTAGTCTTTGAGCTTATGTTCAATTACTAAATTATTCAAATGAAGCCTTCTCTTCATTTCCTCGTCCGTCTGCCCATTCCCGCTTGCTTGTACGGCGAACCCCTCGAACAGCAGCTTGCCGTCTTCAAGCCGAAGCACTGCAGCTCCCTTCACGCCCGCCTTCTCTAATCCAAGGTATACTCGATCCTTTTGAATCTGTGCGGATTGGATCTCATCCACGCCAAGCTGCTTCGCGGTTACTGTGGCATATGCGCGCTTTCTCGCTTTCGTCTTCGTATGATACAAAGACAGGACCACCTCGTCCGGCGCAATTTCCGCATAATAAAATTGATCCTGCTGCAAGCTGTACGTAAAAAAGCCGCCGATGTCCGGTCCCCACAACGTCTCGCTTAATTCGGACAGCTTCCCTGTCCGATAGGAGTAGGCATAATTCTTTCGGTTAAGCGCCTCGCTGCCTTCGCTATAAGTAAAATAGATCAAATCACTCGGTTTGCTCACGCTCTCGTTAGCGATCAAGTTCAGATTATATTCCGTTGCCTTGCTCTTTAGCTGGTTTTTCAAATCAATCCGGCGAAGCTGTTTCCCGGTGCCGCTATCAAAGGCGTATACCGCTAGATTGGATGTATGGCTCTCATATTTACGGAATAGAATGTGCACCTCGTTATCGAGGCGCTGCACGTTCATGATGTTATAGATCTGTTCCGGCTCATCGAGCGCAATCGACTTGAACGTGGCGACTTTCCCCGTTTCCTCGTCGAGCATGGACAGCTCCAGCTTGGCGTAAGGCGCATTCGTATGACGCGTGCTTGTGGACAGCTCGGCATAAATCACCATTTCCGCGTCGCGGTAAAAACCACCGCTATTATTTTTGCCTCGCATAAAGGCTTTATGGTCCTTCAGTAGCTGTTGTATGTTTAGATCTTGATAAAACCATGTACCTGCATCCGCCAAGCGTTCTCGCAAATGTAAGTTTCTCCCCAAATAATTGCTGCCTTCTGTAGTAACGTCTAAAGGCTCTGACCGCATCGCTCCATAATGGGAACCTGACAATACGACCGCCGCGCCTTCCTTGGTATCGCCCTGGACGGTTTCGATGATATATTCGGGCAAATGGCCTCGAATGCCAATCAAGTAATAAGTGCCGATACCGCCCGCTGCAAGCAGAACGATCAGTATGGAAAACCAGTAACGCCTCATGTACATTCTCCTTACACCGTAATCTTTTTGGCGATCAGTCTCATGCCAAGCCACACGGATGCGCTGGCTACGAGCAAGAATAGCAGCAATAACATCAGGTAGATTTCCGTAGGGTACAAATAAATCACGCTCTCATTAGTGCCAAATAACAGTATTGGAGATGCCACTACCAACCCGCAGCCTGACAAATAAAGCAGCCCATACAAAATGCCCAGACGGCGATAGCTGCGTTCCAGCAAAATAGCCGTAAACACAGCGGCTACAATGACTGCCCCTGCGCCATACATATAAAAAAACTGCTCGAACTGACGAGGGATAAGCTCGACTAGCGCTTGATTGCTGCTGATGATATCTATGATATGGGAGTCAGCCCTCAGCTCTGCAGGCACGACAAGCCTGATGACAAGCTCAAGTACAGGGAGCAATGCGAGCTGGAAAGAGACAATCGACAAAACGAACAGCAGCAACGCGGTTATTTTCGCCAGATAAATATTTCGCCTTGCCGTAGGAAGCATTAACAACCGATAAATAAAGGCATTGCGTCCGATCCAATCCCGATACCATATAAAGAAAACATACAATGAGAGCACGGAAATACAAAGCAGCACCGGTATAATAAACCACATTTGCGTATTAAACATGGCCCATTCAAACGAAATTCGAAGAGGAATCGGCGAGAAATAAGCGCCCGCTTCCGGATGCTCGCCTCGCAAATCGCTAAGCGCCTTCTTCAGCATCCAGATTAAAGCGCTCATCTGGCAAAGCGCCGTTATCCCCATCAATACCAAGAGCACGATGCGAAAGCGATAAATCTCCATATGGACCAGCTTTAAATAACGGTTCATGCCCCGTACACCTCTCTCATGACATCAATGACTGATTTTCCTTTCTCACTGCGCATCTCCTCGCAATGAAATGAAAGGCTTACCTTGCCACCCTTCAATAAAACCGCTTTGTCAACGAGATGCTCCATTTCCCCAATTTCATGCGTCGTAAGCAGGACGCCGCGATGCTCCATCAAATCACTGGTGAACACCTCCGTAATGGCTTCCCTGCTGAACAGATCAATGCCGGAGAATGGCTCGTCCAGCAGCAGATAATCGGAATCCTGGGCAAAACCGAGCAATAAATTAAACTTAGCCGCTATTCCTTTCGACAGGCTGCCGATTCTCGCCGAATGCTCCAGCTGGAAAAACCGCATCAGCTCGTCTGCCCGTTTCTCATTCCAGCTTTCATAGAAATCAGCCATAAATCGGAGCGCCTCCGACAGCCTCATGCCGGAGGGCATCGTCAAGTGATCCGGCACGAAAGCGATCTTCTCGTACAGCTTCGGCTCCAACGCTTGTCCGTCTATTCGAATCGTCCCGCCAGTTAACGGAGTCAGCCCCATGATCAGCTTCAGAATAGTCGACTTTCCTGCCCCGTTCACGCCGATAAGACAGGTGAGCTCTCCCTTCTCTGCCGTAAAGGAAACGTCATTCAGCACATCTCTGCCGCGGTAGCGTTTACGGATACCGGTTACTTCAATCACTTCTTTTCCCCCTCTTCTCTGAAATGGCGCTCTACCAGGAGCAGCAGTTCTTCGATCGGGACATCGATATTTTTTACTTTTCCCCAGAAATCCCGAACCGCATCGCCAAGCAGCTCCTCTCGGATTTGGTTCAATAATCGCGTATCGTTCGTAATCCTACTGGGAGAATTGCCCTCCGTAATAATCAATTGCTGGTCCTCCATTTCCTTATAAGCTTTCTGCACCGTATTCGGGTTAATCTTCATGAATGCGCCAAGCTCTCTGCGTGATGGAATAATCTGTCCTGCCGAGGAGCGGCCCGTTGCGATCCGCTCCTTGAAATGCCTAACTACCTGCAAGTACACGGGATCCCTATTGTTGAAAGCGACTTCCGACCAGCCTTCAATTGTGTTCATCGCATTCCCTCCCATTCCGAACGTTTGTACGTACCAAGCGGTTAATACATCATAAGTGTATTATGCACGTAATACGCTAATGATGTCAATCCCATCCAAATATTGAATTTAGCTGGATACAAACAATCATCTCCCGATGGTTCGTCCCCGCTTCAAACAAAAGAACAGCGGGACAAAGAGGTTTCCC
Organism: Paenibacillus endophyticus; assembly: GCF_014192395.1. Classification (GTDB taxonomy): domain Bacteria; phylum Bacillota; class Bacilli; order Paenibacillales; family Paenibacillaceae; genus Pristimantibacillus; species Pristimantibacillus endophyticus. The sequence continues at coordinate 363,818 of NZ_JACHXW010000002.1, forward strand.
TCTGTCCCGCTGTTCTCTACTATCGGATATGCCAGCCGCTTACTCCTTGCTTGCCTTCAGCATCTCTCCCATCGCGCCGATGCTGCCCAGCGTATCTACTGCCCGGGTAGGTATGAATATTTTGTTTGCCGGTCCTTTGGCTATTTCTGCAAGCGCTTCTAGCGAACGGTATGTGAGAATATTGTCGTCCAACCCAGCTGATCGGATGAGCTCAATCCGGCTTTTCTCCGCCTCGGCAATCGACTGGATCGCTTTCGCCTCCCCAAGCGCCTCAAGCTCCTGTGCGTGGCGCTGGCCTTCCGCTTGGCGAATACGTGCTTCCTTATCCCCTTCGGCCTTCAATATTTTGCTCTGCTTGTCGCCTTCCGCCCGCAGGATCATATCCTGCTTCGCCGCTTCCGCATCAAGCACCATTGCCCGCTTGCTTCGCTCGGCTTTCATCTGTTTATCCATCGCATCCTGAATATCAACCGGCGGCTGAATATCGATCACCTCTACCCGCTCGATGCGCACGCCCCATTTCTCCGTCGCTTCATCGAGTGCATTCCGAATGTCCGACGATATTTTTTCCCGTCCAGACAACGTCTCATCCAGCTCCATTTTACCGATAATTTGCCGCATCGTCGCCGTACTGATGTTGCGCACACCGTACACATAATCGGAGATGCCGTATGTAGCCTGCTCAGGGCCCGTCACCTGATAGAAGATGATCGTGTCGATTTTCACCTGAACGTTATCCTTCGTGATGACCGTTTGCGGCGGTACATTAGCCTGCTGAATACGCAGGTCGTGATACGTGCGTACATGATCGATGATCGGAATTAGAATATTGACACCAGGCGTCAGCAGACGATTGAACTTCCCGAGGCGTTCCACTACGCCTATCCTTTGCTGCGGTACGATTTTGACCGATAAAGCCACAAATACGATGACGATAACCAATAATATAATCGCAACGATTATACCCATATGCCGCTAACCTCCCCATTTTTGCACATGGAGCACCGCGCTCCCGCGACTCACGACAACAACCGTTTCACCCTTTTCCAGCCTTGCCGTAGACAGCGCGCTCCATGTTTCGTTGCCTACCCTCACGATGCCCGGCGAATCGGCTCCCACAGCCTCCAGCACAAGCCCATGTTTCCCGACCAAGTCGTCAACGGCATCCTTATACTCCGCAACGGCATGAAAACGACGAGTCAGCGGCTTCGTAAAAATTGTCAGCACGAGCACCACCAGGCAGCCCGCCACCAGTTCCAGCTCCAGCGAGCCGGGCCATATCCAATCAATGACCGCTGCTACTACGGCGCCAATGCCCAGCCATAGCAAATAAAAAGTAAGCGTAAGCATTTCAACGACCAGCAAAATACCTGCAAGCACAAGCCAGATAGCCCAAAGCTCCATGCCGTCACCGCCCTTCTTCCTTAATATATTCGTCTAGATCCATCCTATGATTAAGAAAACACTTGCCAAACCGATACTGAATATGTAGAATCATCAAGGGTCTTTTTTCAAACTACATATAATTGGAGGCAATTACATCATGAAAAATGCAATTGGGGTCTTAGATCGGCCGCCAGCGTTGCAAAGCTTTCTGCTCAGTTTACAGCATCTATTCGCTATGTTCGGTTCAACCGTGCTCGTTCCGAATATTCTCGGCGTCGATCCGGCGATCTGCCTGCTAATGAACGGAATCGGCACCTTGCTTTACCTATGGATATGCCAAAATAAAATCCCGGCGTACCTTGGCTCCAGCTTTGCTTTCCTTGCACCCGCTGGCGCCGTCATTGGCGATCATGCTGCCGGAGGCGGTAATTACGCAGCTGCGCTTGGCGGCTTTATTATATCCGGCGTTATATTCACAATCGTCGCGCTCATTATCCAAGCTGCAGGCACGGGCTGGATTAACGTCGTATTTCCTCCGGCCGCAATGGGAGCCATTGTCGCGATTATCGGCCTAGAGCTTATCCCTGTTGCCGCACGCATGGCCGGCTGGATCATGCCGACAGATTTGGAGCCCGCTGCCGCTGCCGCGTGGTCCATGGATCCCCAAATCGTTACGCTCTCCACCGTAACGCTCGCCGTTACCGTGCTTGGCTCCGTGCTGTTCCGCGGCTTCATGCGCATCATTCCGATTCTAATCGGGATCGCTACAGGATATGTGCTCGCTTATTTCATGGGCTTTACCGATTTCAGCAAGCTTGCGGAGAACGGCTTCATTCAATTGCCGCACTTCACCTTCCCTGCTTTCGAATGGACGGCGATCATCGCGATAGCGCCTGCTTCGTTAGTCGTAATCGCCGAGCATATCGGTCACCTCGTCGTGACAGGCAACATCGTGGACAAGGATCTGTCCAAAGACCCAGGGCTGCATCGCTCCATGCTAGGAAACGGCATTTCCACCATCTTGTCGGGCTTCGCCGGTTCAACGCCTAATACGACCTACGGTGAAAATATCGGCGTACTCGCCATTACGAAGGTTTATTCCACCTTTGTAATCGGCGGCGCCGCTGTAATTGCGATCGTGCTCTCGTTCTCGGGCAAGTTCTCAGCCCTGATCTCCGGTATTCCCGCTCCTGTTATGGGAGGCGTATCGCTGCTGCTGTTCGGTGTTATCGCTGCATCAGGCTTCCGGATGCTCGTGGAATCCAAGGTCGATTACAGCAAGCCGACCAACTTGTTTCTGACGACTGTTGTGCTTGTAACGGGACTTAGCGGAGTAAAACTAACGATTGGCGACTTCTCACTGACAGGCATGGCGCTTGCCACCGTCGTCGCGATTGTGCTCAGCCTGCTGTTTAAGCTATTTGAAGTTATGAAACTGTCCAATGACTTTGAATCCTCTGGTCATTAACGGAGTAAAGGGTGCCTGCATAATATGCAAGCACCCTTTGTTCATTAACGCAATATCCTCAAACTTTGATCTGTGCCAGTGCCAAATAATCGCCCAGCTCTTCCTCCGAAATCACCTTTATGCCGTTTTTTCTTAGCAAAGCGGTGGTTACGCCGTTCCCAACCGCCTTCACTCCTTTGAATTCGCCATTATAGATCATAGCGCTTCCGCAGGATGGACTGTATTCTTTCAAAACGACCACCGCTGCTCCCACTTCTTGGGCTTTCATAAGCGTCAAATGAGCACCGTTCACATAAAGCTCCGTCACATCCCGACCCGATATCTCGACAACCTTAGCAGCACCATCAAGCACATCATCCCCGTCGCCGCCAATGATCTCTGCCGGCTCTCTCGGCGTTATAAAGCCTCCAAGCAATTCCGGGCATACCGAAACCGCTTTTTTCTGCTCCAGCAATTCCCGCACGGTTTCATTCAAGCTGTGCGTTCCGTTATATCTCACCTCGAATCCAGCGAGACAAGCACTTACGACGATCATCGACTGCACCTCTTTTCTCGCCAGAATGCGTTTCTTATTCCTACATAATATGATCATGCACGAAACCGATCGGCCGATCACCAGCTTCTTGTATAACATTCGCCGCTTTTGCAGCCATAAATAATAGCCTCTTCCAGTAGGTAAAACCTTGCTTGTATTCTTCGGATTCACTATTGCGCGACCCCAACTTGGACTGCTGTTTCCCCCTAAATACCGCTATCTCCATGTACTTTAAACTGACACTCATTCACCTGATTCACACTCTAACGATAAAAAACAACTATTTTCTATTATACTTCCCACTATTTAATTAGGAGGTGTCATCACCAGCTTATCATATCTTCAAGCCGGTTTTAATAAAATCGCTCCAACTTACTTCTGAAATCCGCCGCTGCGGCTTATCCTTTTTTCATCCTCGATGAAACCATCGCCTGTCCCGCATCATACGATAAGGAAAAGGAGTGAATCCTATGCCTGACTACCGCATAATTGTCGATCTTTCTGACCGGATGCTTCACCTGCTTGACAGCAACATCGTTATCCGCTCGTTTCCGGTAGGCATTGGACGAATGGTAACACAAACCCCTACCGGCGAATTTTTTATCATCAATAAACAAGCCAACCCCGGAGGTCCGTTCGGCGCCTTCTGGATGGGACTATCGAAGCCGCATTACGGCATTCATGGCACCAACGATCCCGCATCCATCGGCCATTTGGTATCGCATGGATGCATACGTATGTACAATGAGGATGTCGTCGCCCTCTCCAGAATTGTACCGATTAATACGCGTGTTACCATTAGGCCATAGTTGATAATTCCGCCTCAATAGACAAGGCTTATTATGATACACTAATGAGACAAAGCTATTTCTTGAAGCGAGGATGTGCCTGCCGTGTCAGATATTCATAGCCTCAACCTACGAGACCTCCCTCTTTACTTCACATACAAACGCATAAACGATAAAGCCGACCATTATCAAGGGACTTTTCATGCCCACCAAGGCGTTGAGATCCTAATCGTACACGAGGGCACAGGCACCCTAATCATCGAGCAAAAAAGCTATAAGCTTGCGCCAGGCATGTTATGCATTTTCCAGCCTTATCAGCTCCATCATATTCAAGTCGATTTGAGCGAGAGCACACCTTTTATTCGCTCCATTGTACATTACGAGCCTACTTTATTCGAAGCTTATATGGAGAAATGGCCAAGTCTTCAATCTTTCTATAAACATATTCATATGGGAAGCCTAGGAGAGCAGTGCGTGTATGATACAGGGGCTGCGGAACCTCTTGATAGCTTGCTCGGTAACTGGGAGCGGACTTTGCCGTTATTGTCTAAAAGCGATATCTACGAGGAGTACTCCTTATTTCTTGTTGCCTTCCTTCGAATCTTCAAGCATCTTTGGGAGCAGAAGCAAAAGCCTTCTGCCTCCCAATCGGCTTCGAGAGTGCCTCACCAAGCCGAGAGAATGCTGGAATGGCTCCAGGAGCATTACAAAGAGCCGCTGCGGCTGGAACAAATGGCGAGCGAGCTGCACTTGTCTCCCCACCATCTCTCTCATTTGTTCAAGGCGTGTACGGGGAGCAGCATAACCGACTACGTTGCCGCAAAAAAAATACAGCAAGCCATCCTGCTGCTAACCGCATCCGATTATTCCATCTCTCGCATCGGTGAAGAGATTGGACTAACAAACAGCTCTTACTTCTGCAAGTTATTTAAAGCACAGCTCGGTATCACGCCGCATCAATATCGGAAGCAATTCCGAAGCAAGCGTTATCCGATGCCACGTTAGCTTGGCGTCTTGTAATTGCTGCCTACCGTTATTGGCATATCCGTGAAGCTCTCTACCGAGCCGGTTTTCTCATAGAAATGAGTTGCGTTTGCTTGCATGCCGCTTCGCGAATAAAACGGATCGTCCGCCTCGATCGGGAAGGAGACAAGCTGCCTTGTACTTGCCGCCTTGTAAATGCCAACGATGACCTCTAACGTCTGTCGCCCGCACTCGCCGTCTATGAGCAGCGGAGTCCCGCTTTCGATGGCGGCCAGTACATTATCGATCTGTCCCGCATGCCCCTCATAAGAAACCTCAGGCAAAGCCTCGTATAGCTGCTCCAGTTCTTCTTCAAGCTGCGTATTAGGCTCAGGAAAACCATTCTCGCGCGAGGTGGACGCAATCACTCGCCAAGGTGCCGAGATTCGGGCTTTCGTCCCTTGGAAAACAAGCTGCTGATCCTCTCCATGATGCACGACCGAGCTCGTAACCTGAGCGAGAGCACCTTCTCCGTATCGCAATATGCCGATCGACAAATCCTCTACCTCCGCATTGTCATGCGCCCCGTTCGTCATAAATGCCTGCACCTCGGCTGGCCGGCCCATCATCCATATCAATGCATCGATATGATGAACAGCATGGTTAAGCGTACAGCCGCCGCCTTCCTTCTCCCACGTTCCCCGCCACCACAAATCATAATAGCTGTGACCGCGCCACCAATGCGAATCAATCTGGGCATGTACAATTGTACCGGCTAATCCGCTGTCGATCACCGATTTCAGCTTCATCATCGGTGTCTTGAAGCGGTTCTGAGCTACGATCGACAGCAGCTTCCCGCTTTTTCGAGACGCCTCGTTCATGGCATCGCACTCCTCTAGCGACGAAGCCATCGGTTTCTCAACGAGTACGTGTACGCCTGCCTCAAGAAAAGCGACAGCAATCTCCGCATGGGTGTAAGGCGGTGTGCAAATCGAAACGATATCCAGCCCCTGCTGCAGAAGTTCCTTATAATCAGATACGGCTCGTGCGTCTAATTGATGCTGTCTGATGCGATCCTCCGCTTTATCCGTATAAATGTCACTGATGGCGACGACCTGGCAGCGTTCCGGAAACATCAAATATGCCTCGATATGGGCATTCGATATAGCTCCTGATCCAATAATGGCTACTTTAAGCAAAGCTTCTACCTCCTTTTCGTTCATAAGATCAGCTTACCAAGGAAGCGCTGCCAAATGTATGCATAGTTTGTGCAAAAATAACGCTACTTTGCGGTTTTGATAGCCAAAAAAAAGAACTCCAGCATATCTGGAGTTCTTTATCCCATTCGGATTTGCGCGTATTTAGCTTAAGCGATATCTTCATATTCCGAGAACGGATCCGCAATTGGCAAACAATACGCTTCCGCGTCGCTCGCACCGACATACAGCACTGCACGATTGTTTGCTTCCCGCAGCAATCCCCCGCTGAAAATGACATCCTTTAAATCCGGCCGCTTCGCGGGGCCAACGGGAAAGTCGCCTCTCGTTGCGATAATTTTAATCGGCGATTTCTCCCTAGTCAACGGATTGAGCACAAAGGACATCGCATGATAATGCAGCTGATTGGCCTCATCAGTATAAGAAATGTGGCCTAGAACGCCAAGAAACCCATTCTTCAGCAAATGAATCTCGTTAGCACCGCCCCACTCGTCCTTCAGAAACTGATCGCGAAACAGCGGAGCCTTTATAATCGCTGTTTCCGACAGGTCATCGAAAGAATCGAGTATACTAAATCCGATAACCGCTCTAGTCCCTTCAATTCCAAATGGCCGGGAGAAAACGCCCAGCTTGCCGTCGGAGAGTTCCGCTAACCGAATATCCTTCATATTCCATGGGCCTGTAGCCGCATGCACAAGGTTTTGTAGATTTGCTCCGCGATACAGCACCGTTTTCCAGCCGATGATCACCTTAGACGCTTCCGCTTCTTCTGATGCGAAATAAAGATGAACGCCGCCGAACAACCACTCCCCATTTATCCTCGTTATAAAGGGATCCTGAAGCTGAAATTGGGGCAAGCCCGGCTTAGGCAGCCAAGTGCCGTCCACGCATGTGAAAAAAATAATTTCAGAGTCCTCCGAATGCCGCTCCTCGACGCGTCCCGCGATATACAGCTCCCCTTCGTCCCAGAAAGGTGCTGTAATATTATATACATCTCGTTCGCCAACGCCATCAAACTTCAGTTTTGAACCTTTAACAGAGGCCGGCTCATAGTCTAGCAGCAGCTCCCTGCACGTCTTTGTTGTCCATTCCAGCTTCATCATGAGGTCCATTCTGCCTTCCCTACGCGTATTCCTGCATACCCTTATCCTTCAGCATCCTAACGATCTCCTTGACCTCCTGCGCTTTGTCCTTCGCGCAGATGAGCAGCGCATCTTTAGTATCCGCTATGATGAGCCCATCAATCCCAATCGTCGTAATGAGCCGGTCTTCCCCATAAATAATAGAATTGATCGTATCCATGCCGACGTAATTGGCCTTGACGATATTGCCATGCTCATCGGGGGGAAATATAGCGCCAAGCGCATCCCAGCTGCCTATATCGTTCCAGCCGAAATCGCCCTCCAGCACGACTACCTCGTCGCAGCGCTCCAAAATGCCGTAATCGATCGAAATGTTCTGCAGCTGTGGATAGATTTCATTTATCATCTCTTCTTCAAGCGCCGTGCCTATATAGGCCATCAAAGGAAACATCGTTTTATACAGCCTAGGAAGAAATCTTTTGAAATTATCGATAATACAGGACGTTTTCCATATAAACATGCCGCTGTTCCATAAGTAATGGCCCGATTGCAAGTAGGATTGCGCCTTCAAGAAGTTGGGCTTCTCCACGAATTCAGCCACTTCAAACACGCCGCAAGGCACGGTTAGCAACGGCTCGCTTTTGCATGAAATATAGCCGTATCCAGTAGATGGAAACGTAGGCTTGATGCCGATCGTAACGATTTTGTCGGTCTTCATCGCCACTTCGCATGCATGCTCCAATGTCTGCTTGAACGTATCCTCCTCCGTAATATGGTGGTCGGAAGGGAATACAGCCATCAAGGAGTCGCCGTGGTTTTTCTCAATGAATAACGCTGCCAGCAGTATGCTTGCTGCCGTATTTTTAGCAACGGGCTCTACCAAAATATTAATAGGCTGAACGCTTTTGTGCATCATGCTCTCCAGCAGCACGGCCTGCGAGCGGTTCGTTACAACGATGGTGTTCTCCATGGGTATAACGCCATTGAAACGCTGGACGGTATCGTTAAGCATGATATCGTTGCCGCTAATATTGATGAGCTGCTTCGGCAGCTCCTGCCTCGATAGCGGCCAGAATCGCGTCCCGCCGCCGCCAGCTAATATCGTCGCGAATTTATTCATTTTGCATCACCATATGCGCCATGCAATACGAAACGATATTTTCGGAGCCCTGGTTTAAATTAAGGCCTGTGGCGTGTATGCCATCGTAGCATGCACCTGTCTGTTCGTCGATAAGCGATACCGAAAGCGAATTTCGACCATGAAACCAATCATAACAGGAAGATGCATAGACGAGATACGTATGATTTCCGAACCTTTTGTAAGCAGACATGCATGCCAGCAGCATCTCGCAGGCTTCGATTGGCTGCTCGTCGAACAATGCAGCGGCTCCTCCCCTCTCTAACCAGCCATGGCTTCCAATCGGCTTATAAAAACCTTCCTTCGAGAATGTGGCCGCTGCCAAAAAGTCGAGGCTTTCCTTAGCCGTTTGCCGAAACATCTCCGTATGCGACAACGCGGAAGCTTCCAGCATCGCCCATGGAAGCATCGCGTTGCCGTACGTGATGCTATTCTCAAACCAATGCCAGCCCGTTCCTTTGTTGCTTTCATACTGCATGTGCAGACGCAATGCCAATTCTTCTATTATTGCTTCCATTTCTGCCCGGGGCAGAAAACCCGGGTCTACATCCTCTTTATTCGAAAATGGCAAGCTATAGCTCAATGCTTCCCCAGATTCCAGCATAGCGGTGAATCCGATCAACCCATAAGCGATAGCTCGCGGCGAGCTCAGCTCCCGCATTCTCGGAAGGGCTTGGTTGATCATATACCTGCATGTGTTCCGCAAGTTTTGAGGAATGGCTGGCTCCGCAAGCATATAGCCAAGCGCCCACATGCATCGTCCCAAGCAATCCTCGGAGCCCGTATTCTCCAGAAATTCGCGGTTGTAGCCCATGAAATTGCGAAAGCCGCCATCGTCATTCTGAGCATGATAGATAAATGCCAAATATGTCCTAACCAGCGCAAGCGATCCCTGATCCTTGCTGCTTTTGTAAAGCATGACAGCAGCGATAAGCGCCCGGGCATTATCGTCCGACGTATATCCATGGCTTCTGTCTGGAATGCCGAATTTCGTATGCTGGAATATGCCTGTATCATCCGTCAGGCTTTTCAAATAGTCCATAATGAGCGGGCGTGCCACTGATTTCTGCATTACACGGCACTCCCTTTTAGCGCATAGCTTTGAGCTATAATCTTGCGGAAAAGAACCGCGTAGGACTTCGCCACTTCGTCCCACATCATCGTGCTTCCAAGAGCAAGCGTCTTGTTTTCCATCTCAGCTTTCAATCCCGGATCATCAAGCACGTTTACGATATGCGTTTCAAGCGAATCCGCATCGCGGAACTCCGCAAGCAATCCTCTTCCATCTGCAAGCATCTCAACGGCATAACGGTAAGGGGTTGAGATAATGACCCTGCCATAACCGATGCCAAAAGCAAGCGTTCCGCTCACCGCTTGGTCTTTTCCAAGGTAAGGGGTCATGTAGATATCCGAGAGCACCAGTGATTGCACGACTTCCTCTTGCGTCAGATGCTTATCGACAAACGCAACATGCTTATCGAGGCCAAGGCTTGCGACAAGATCAATCAGCTGCTGCCGATACACTTCGCCTGACTCTTGCTTCACAACGGGATGCGTCTTCCCCCAAATCATGTATAGGGCATTCGGATGCTTCGCGACAACGCCTTTCATCGCCTTTATCGCGTATTCAATGCCTTTTCCCGGGCTCAAAAAGCCGAACGTGGATAAAATTTGCCGATTCTCGTAGCCAAATGTAGCTTTCAACTCCAATCGGGTCGCCGTAGCTACGACAGGCACGCCATGATGAAACATTTCGATTTTATTCATCGCAATGCCATAAACCTCTTGCAAATCTATGATTTTAGTCTGGGCCATTGTAACAACCTTGATGCTCAGCTCTGCAAGCCGCTTCATAATCGCGAGCTGCTTCATACTTGGCTCAACTAATACGGTATGGAAGATAACGATAAAGGGGATAGTTAGTTTCTCAGCCAAATCGAGAATGTATTCTCCGCTTTCTCCGCCATATATGCCGAATTCATGCTGGATGGTCAGAAGCTCGATGTTCGATTGATTGAGCCCCACCGCTGTCCTGCTGTAATCCGCACGGTTTTTCTGCTCGATTTGCCCCATTACTTGATTGGAATAGGCATACGTTTTGTTATTGTTGACCGCAATCATTCTCGGTTTATTGAAGTCTTGAATCCGTTCGAGTTCATTCATCATATCCTGCGAGAAGGTAGCCAAACCGCATTCTCTTGGCAAACTTGTTCCAAGGAAAGCCACGTTATGCTTTACCAATGCATTCTTCGTAGAAATCACTCCCATAATTTTAATTTTATTCCATATGGGTACAAAAAAAAGAAATAAAGATATCTTTATTCCCCTATCCGTCCCTATGTTATTGGCTTGTGGTCATTCCGTTATCGGTATTTGGCTGCTTCTAGTTACAGCCCTTGCTTGATAATCCGCTCCTGTCTGCTGCTTAAACCTTAACACGACCATATTTTCTTGTCAATTGAACGGAAACTGCCTCTTATTTGACAACGAGGAAACTTGTGATAAAATTAACATATGACAAGAAAATATGGTCGTTAGCGGACTGATTAGACATTCTATTGCTAATCCGTCTTTTTTTATTTTCGTTTCATAGCAACCCATTCGATTAGGAGGCAACAAAAATGAGCAACTCTATCCAGTTAAACGAACGGGTCAATCTTACCAAATCTCAAATTAATGTACTTAGAAAGCAAGGTCAAATCCCTGCAATCGTGTATGGCAAGGATGTAGGCAGCATCTCCGTCATTGTAAACGAGAAAGAAATCCTTGCAGCGGTCAAAAATAACCAGCGTGCCATTCTCATCGCAGCGATTCCAGCACAAGGAAACAAACCCGTGCTGATTCAAAATATTCAAAGAGATCCGATCAGCAACAAAATCGTTCATGTCGATTTCTACCAACTGAACATGAATGAGAGCCTGGACTCCAAAGTAACGATTCATTTCTCCGGCGAACCGGCAGGAGTAAAAGCAGGAGGGATTCTGCAAGTAGAAATGTACGAGGTAGAAGTACGCTGCATGCCTGACAATCTGCTTAGCGCATTCGAGGTAGATATAAGCGGACTTGGAATTGGCGATCAGCTTCATGTATCCGATTTGGCTTTCCACGAAGGCATTGAGGTCTTGTCCGATTCAGGGGCAGTGCTAATCCGTGTTTCACAAACACATGCGGAAGAAATAGTCGCTTAATTGACAAGCATACGCTATAGATAGCAAAGGAACCCTGTACTTCCCGTACAGGGTTCCTTTTATTGACCATGCTCATTTGCATCCTCATGCATGACTACGATAAACTCTCCTGGAGTTGCATCGAAATACTTGCATAACCGCCATATGAGATCACGCGGATATTGCACCATCTCATCCTTGTACATTTTACGTACAGAATCGAAGTGATAATCGATATCCTTGGCCAGCTGACGAATCGACAAGGTCGGGTCCTTGGCTCTCATCAATTCCTTTAAGTTGCTATGAACCCCCGGCATACCACACCTCCATTTTATAAATATTGCCGTCTTTTAACAATAACTCGCTCTGTTGGCTAACTATATCTGTGCGAAAACAGCTTATTTACGCAAAAAAGCGACTCTATGGCTAGAGCCGCAATGTTAATAAAGTATGGTGCGGTAGACAGGATTTGAACCTGCACGTCCATTGGACACTACCCCCTCAAGATAGCGTGTCTGCCGTTCCACCACTACCGCACATTTGAAATGTTGAAGGTTCCCTTACTCCCGCTCTTGCAAGCTGAGTAAATGGTGAGCCATGAAGGACTCGAACCTTCGACACCCTGATTAAAAGTCAGGTGCTCTACCAACTGAGCTAATGGCTCTCACTGTGACGTGATCCGAGCTCATTAGAGCTGATACACATTGAGGATTATTGGTGACCCGTAGGGGACTCGAACCCCTGTTACCTCCGTGAAAGGGAGGTGTCTTAACCACTTGACCAACGGGCCATTCTTACAGATCATAAATGTTATCTGAGACAACAAAAATGATTATATCAGCTATTCAACTGAAGTACAAGCATTATTTTCAACTGTTATTCCAAGCAGTTAGATTAAGCTTCAATCGTTTCCGCTTTAAATACGTTATCCAGTTTGTCTTCAGGAGTAAGTCTCTTTTTGAGCGGAACTTTAACATCTCTTCCGAGTTCCTTGAAGAACGTCTCTACGTCGCATTCAATTTTATCAACATAAACGGACAATACGCCTTTTTCAATAATGGCTTCATTGCCTTCAGCGGGAACGGTAACTTCAATGGAATATTTTTTCATCAAGGTGTTGCTGTACCTTCCAAAAATCTCGAGCAATTCCTCATTATTAAATTTCCCAATCGCCGCTTGACCCTTGTTCGTAAAGTTTAAGTTTATTTTCATGTTTACAGCTCCTCATCTCTAATGATGCATCTGTTTGGACGGTTCGAGTAACTTATAACGAAAAAACCACTCTCTAGTCAGATTTTATGATCTGAATATAAAGTGGCATCATCTATCAGAAAAGTGCTCATGAAATGACACCCTCTAAGTTCACCTATATACATCGGCAAGAAGTAAGTTATGGTGCGGTAGACAGGATTTGAACCTGCACGTCCATGGGACACTACCCCCTCAAGATAGCGTGTCTGCCGTTCCACCACTACCGCACATTTATATGTTGTTATCCTTCACTCACATTCGCTTAGTCGTGCTAAGAAATGGTGAGCCATGAAGGACTCGAACCTTCGACACCCTGATTAAAAGTCAGGTGCTCTACCAACTGAGCTAATGGCTCTCGCTGTTATTTGCACTTGAACTCCTTAGAGCTCGTACACTTTGCAAAATTGGTGACCCGTAGGGGACTCGAACCCCTGTTACCTCCGTGAAAGGGAGGTGTCTTAACCACTTGACCAACGGGCCGTTCATTCACTACTCTAAAGCCATTACACAAAACCTGCAGCCTATGTGGCAAATAAAAAAGACCGGATGAACGGTCCTGCCGTTGCAAAATAATGTGAAAAATGGTGGCGGAGAGAGAGGGATTCGAACCCTCGCACCACTTACGCAGTCTAACCCCTTAGCAGAGGGTCCCCTTGAGCCACTTGGGTATCTCTCCAAATCTGGCTCCCCGAACAGGACTCGAACCTGTGACAACTCGATTAACAGTCGAGTGCTCTACCAACTGAGCTATCAGGGAAAAGTAAAAGTGACAAGTAATAATATATCATGTAGCAGTTTGATTGTCAATCACTTTAAGCTTTAATTTTCCGCGGCATTTTCCACAAGCGTATTTGGATGGATCGATCTTTCTCTTCCGCAAATATTCCATTCCGCATTTGATGCATATGAGCTTGTATCGAAACGGCTGCTGCTTCCGTTGTGCTCGTTCAGGAAGCGTCTGACAGTATCTCGAGCCCCCAACGTGAGCCAGCAAGGTTTTGAAATCCGAATCTCTATGCTGGTAGCCCCGCTTCATAATATGCAAATGATAATGGCATAGCTCATGCTTAATAATTTTTTCGGTTTCCTCATGCCCGAATGCGGCAAGCTGATGCGGACTGATCTCAATATTATGCGATCGCGTGAAGTAACGTCCGCCCGTTGCCTTCAAGCGGGCATTGAACGTCGCGATATGCAGGAAAGGACGTCCGAAATAGGTGATCGACACTTGCTCAACCCATTGCTGCAAAGCCTCATTGTTCATCGATTATTCTCCCCCAACTACTTGAATTTTAAAGCCGCGATAGGCTACACTGTCAAGTAGGAAATAATAAATAGATCATAAATACGTACGGATGCATACCGAGGGGAGAACAACAACTATTATGGCAACGATGCGCTATGTCTTATTGAAACAAGAGGATACCATTCTTTTTGTTGAAATGCCCGATTCGCATGCTTACCAGCTAAGCGCGCTTAACCTTCGTCTTCATAAGGAAATCGACAAGCTGACGGCCGATCATGTTCCGATCTTGCCATACGCGGTTGCGGAATGCAGCAATGTCGATCTTCATGATTCGTCAATCCAAATCATTTCCGGGCTTGATTACATCAATAGTCTGGAGAAGGATTTTGCCGGCGTGCAAGAAAAGTCGTATCCGCTCATCTCGCTGCTGACAGAAATACGCGCTTTGCAGGCACAGCTCGAACAGTGGTATGAGGAATACGAAGAGGAACAGAGCATTTAGGTTGGACCTGCACGGACACTCGCCCTCCCCCATATTGTAGTATTACAACAAGTTAGGCCGGGAGGAGGACGATACGTATGCCACAGTGGCTGTGCAATCAACTCATGCGCGCTTTTCAGAAAAAGGATCGCAGACAAATCAAGCTGCTTAATGACTGCTGGTATTTCTACCGTAATAAACAAAGTCCGAAGGAAATCAGCAACGGCACCGAGTTCCAATAAAAATCCCACAGGAAGCACATAACTGCATGCGATTCCTATCATAAAGCAAGGGTATATGCGCTTGCAGTAAATATAAGTGAAGTTATACATGTGAGCGAATAACTGCTTATATTGTCAAAGCAAAACCGGCCTCAGCGCAATCGCAGGGCCGGTTTTTATTTGCATAGCTATTCTTGCGGCATTAAGCTTTGAAGGCGTTATATGAAACGATGTCTTCGAGCGGCAAACGCGTCGTTGGGTGTCCTGCAGCGGCAGCTTTTCCGATTGGCAGAACCAAGGTTGGCACGTAACGGTCCGAGATGTTGAACAGCTCTTTCAATTGATCCTTATTGTAACCGCCCATTGGAACGGTATCGTAGCCTTTAGCACGTGCAGCAAGCATAATTTGCATTGCGACAAGGCCCGTATCGAAAATAACGATATCCTTCAAGCGCTCAGCAGGCAAGCTCGAGTACATGTTGGTGGAGTTCGTGATAAAGTTGTTCGCCACTTCTTCAGTCATGTAGCCTGCTTTTACTGCAGCTCCGTATATTTGTTCAGACAAGGAATACATTTCCGTATCGGCAAGTATTACAACGATCGCTGAAGCTTCAACAACCTGCTGTTGATTGAATGCGATCGGAAGAAGCTTTTGCTTAAGCTCAGCATCCGTAATGACAAGGAAGCGCCAAGGTTGCATGTTCGAGCCAGACGGAGCTTTTGTTGCAATTTCTAGAATCTCATTAATTTCAGCATCGGAAATAACTACGCTGCTGTCGTATTTACGAACAGAACGGCGTTCGTCAAGCACGGTGTAAAAATTAGGAGCAGTAGTACCGTCATTGTTTTGAGCAATTATTTGTGAAGCTGTTTGCGAGTTAGACATTGGGTTTCCCTCCAAAGGATTATTTTTATCTGTGCATCAATTTACTCAGTTATTCTCAAAAATAATACTGTGTCTGTTGCTGCACAGTAAACAGCGAAATGAACTGTAACATTTATATACACAGTATACGTTGCAATTTACGCATTTGTCAATTAGGTGAATTCGTAAAATTTTAATTGATTAAGAAGAGTGAAGCAGCGTTCTCTGCGCAAGCTGGGCAATGGTATGCTGCTGCAAGGTTTCAAGGGTCTTCTCTTCAACTTCCTTTGCAATGTCAACGAATGCAGACTGCATATGCGCATTCGAATCCCGGCAGCCAATGGTGTCCAACATGCCGCTGCATAGCGGTTCCCCGACTTTAAGAGCTCTATAAACATCAGCAAGCGAGATATGCTCTGGAGACCGCTTAAGCCGATATCCACCGTCACGGCCTTCCCGCGTTTCAATGAGCTGTGCGGCCGCCAGCTTCGCCAGAACTTTGCGCAGTAGCGTAGCCTCTGATTCCAACCGGTCGGCTATCGCCGCGCTCGGGTATACCTCTGATTTATGCGAAAGAACGACGAGTGCTTGCAGCGCCAGCCCGAACCATTTGGGCTGTGCCGAGCTGGTTAGCCGGTCTGCTTTCATAGTCATCTCACTCCTCTTGTGGGGTAGTTTGCGATGCCCATGCATTCCTTAAAGTATAAAGGGTTTGCCAGCAATCAGGCAAACCCTTTTTATACTTTGTTAGTTAGGCTTGCGCATGGTTAAGCTTACGCGGCCTTTTTTGAGATCCACGCTAAGCACCCACACCGTAACCGTATCACCGACGGATACGACGTCCATCGGCCTTTTGACAAACTTATCGCTCAATTGGGAAATATGGACGAGTCCGTCGTTTTTGATGCCGATATCCACGAAAGCGCCAAAGTCGATGACATTGCGCACCGTTCCGTGCAGCTCCATCCCTGGGGACAAATCCTCGATGTTCAGCACGTCCGTATGGAAGATCGGTGGAGGCAGCTCCTCTCGCGGGTCACGGCCTGGCCGAAGCAAGCTGTCCATGATGTCGCGCAGCGTCGGAACACCCACGCCAAGCGTAGGGGCAATGCGGTCTGCGTCCAGCTCCGCAAGCTTTGCTTTCAGCTCATCAGAGCCGAGCTGCTTCAGCTTAAGACCGAGCTCATTAAACAACTTGTCTACCACATCGTACGACTCCGGATGGATCGGCGTACTGTCTAATGGATTGACAGGCTCCGCAATTCTTAAGAAGCCTATGCATTGCTCGTAGGACTTGGCGCCAAGCCTAGGCACCTTTTGCAATTGGTTACGCTTCACGAATCTACCGTTCTCATCGCGGTACTTTACGATGTTTTTGGCGATTGTCGCATTAATTCCAGCTACATAGGAGAGCAGCGACGCTGATGCCGTATTGACATCAACGCCAACATGGTTGACCGCTGACTCGACTACGCCGCCCAGCGTTTCATCCAAGCGCTTCTGGCTAACGTCATGCTGGTATTGGCCGACTCCGATTGCCTTCGGCTCGATCTTCACGAGCTCAGCGAGCGGATCCTGCAGCCTTCGTGCAATCGAAACCGCGCTCCGCTCCGCCACGTCAAGAGACGGAAACTCCTCTTGTGCAAGCTTAGAGGCTGAATACACGCTAGCTCCTGCTTCATTTACGATGATATATTTCAGCTCAGGACCGCCTGCTCCTGCTGCTTTGCGCTTGCCAATCAAGGTTGCAATAAACTGTTCGGTCTCACGGGACGCGGTGCCATTGCCGATTACGATCAGCTCGACCTTGTACTTGTCAATTAACCCGTTAATCAATTTTTCTGCTTCAGCTACCTTATTGTTAGGAGGCGTAGGGTACGATACGGCTACCTCCAGCAGCTTGCCAATGTCGTCAATGACAGCAAGCTTGCAGCCCGTCCGAAAAGCGGGATCGACGCCTAGTACAACATTTCCGCGAACCGGCGGCTGCAGAAGCAAATTGCGCAGATTCTCGGAGAAAATCGAGATCGCATGCTCCTCTGCCTTCTCGGTCAGCTCACCGCGCACCTCCCGTTCGATAGAAGGGGATATCAGTCGTTTATAAGAGTCTTCAATAACAGCCGTTAGAACGTCACGTACGCCTTGTGCGGTGCCGTTGCGAAGCAGCCTCCGCTGGATATGCTCATGTATGCGCTCAGACGGCAAATCAAAGTTCACGCGAAGCACGTCCTCGCGCTCTGCGCGGTTAATCGCCAGCACCCTGTGGGGAGGAAGCTTGCGTACCGGCTCTTGATAGCTGTAATACATCTCGTAAACCGTTTCCTCGGAGGGGTTTTTGGCATCCGTTTTGAGCAGGGCTTGATCGAAGGTGAACTTTCTGACCCAGGCTCTGATTGACGCATCATCAGCAATGTTCTCTGCAAGGATGTCCATTGCGCCATTAAGGGCATCTTGAGCCGTAGGAACGGTCTTCTCATCATTCACGTAACGTGCTGCTTCCGTGAGCGGGTCACCGCTCCGAGGCTGCGACCACAGCCAATCCGCCAGCGGCTCGAGACCTCTCTCCTTTGCCACGCTTGCCCTTGTTTTACGTTTTTGCCGATAAGGCCGGTAGAGATCCTCGATCTCCTGCAGCTTCACTGACTTGTTGATATCAGCGCGGAGAGTGTCCGTGAGCTTGCCTTGCTCATCGATCAACCGAATGACCTCGCGCTTGCGTTCCTCAAGATTCCGCATATACTGCAGCTTCTCTTCAATAGACCGCAGGTCATTTTCATCGAGCTCGCCAGTCATTTCCTTGCGGTAACGCGCGATAAACGGTATCGTATTGCCTTCATCTAACAGGCTGACCGCCGATTTCACTTTACTGGTGGGAATCGCTAGCTGTGCGGCAATACCGGCTATGATACGTTGACTCTCAGCCGTCTTTTGCTCCGTTGTCAGCTTCTGCTTTCCTGTTCCGTCTTCAGCATCCTCTATATATGGCTGAACCTTCGTATCCGTCAAACGTCATGCCCCTTCCTATCCATCATGCTCCCGTATAAGGGTTATTGGCCATTTCAAAGCCAATTGTCGTACGTCCGCCATGCCCTGGATACACGATAACCTCCGGGCTTAGCTTGTAAAGCTTCAAGCGAATGGAATCATATAAATCCCTCTCGCGCCCGCCGGGCAGGTCTGTACGGCCTACAGACATCTTGAACAGCACATCTCCTGAGAAAAGATGGTTATCGCAGAGAAAGCTGACGCTTCCCGGCGAATGCCCCGGCGTATGCATGACTCGGAAGGATAAGCCGAGCAGCTTCAAGGTTTGTCCCTCCGCAAGCGCATATTCGGCCGGATCGGTCGATAAAGGAGGCGTGACGTCCTGCCATCGCATCGAACCGTTTTTACGCGGATCTGTCAGCCAATCCGCTTCCAGATCATGTATGTAGACAGGACAGCCTGCCGCTTTGCGCAGCTCGTCTACTCCGCCCATATGGTCAAAGTGGGCATGCGTCAGCAGAATGGCTTCCACCTGTACGCCTTCAAGCCGCTCAAGCAGCTTTTTGGGATTCATGCCTGGATCGATGACAATCGCCCGCTCCTTCGGTTTTTCGTTTTCGTTTGCCGCAGGCTCGGTTACGGATATGAGATAAGCGTTCGTTTGAATCGGTCCTAGTGTGAAGGTTTCAATTCGCATCGTCGTTGTCATCGCGATCTTAGAATGACTCCAGCAAAGTGCGAAGCTCTTTCACTATAACGCTTTGGTAACCTGTACCTTCGCCATAACGGCGACCAATTTCTTGCCTAGTCACAGCAAGGTTGTCTTGGTAATCAGCCGCATCGCGATCCGGATTTTCTTTCTTGAATGCGACCATCGCTTCCTGAACATGCGTTGGGCGAGGTCCCCATTGACCAAGAACGGCTCCGCCTGTATCAGCAATGATAACGACTGGGACCGAGCGTCCGCCCATTGTCAAAAACTGATCCATCGTATCCAAATGCTCCTCCATGATCAGAACCTCCGTTGGAACGCCGCTATTCTCTAGCGCTTTGAACACGACAGGGATGTTGCGAACCACATCACCGCACCAATCTGCCATTAAAATCAATACGCGAAGATCATCACGGTTGTTCAACGATTCGAAATACTCCTTATCGTTTTCATCGGACCAGACAAACTTCTCGGACCAATCCAGGAATTGTTCCTTGTTTTTAGTCATGCCGTCGATAAATTGCTGTGGGCTAATGCCTTTGCCCAGCTTATCTGCTATGCTCTTGCTCATCAGAATCCCTCTTTCATCTATTATTTAAGGTTACGCAAAATAAAAAGTATGCTTACACTCTTCATTATACCGATTTACGGCGCGAGCGTACAAATTTGAATAACACATAGACGATCAGCAATGCGATCGCAATCAATATGGCCGGCTGGACATAGGGAGCGGCTTTCTCGTCGATTTTGTCCCAATTCTCGCCAAGTGATCTGCCCAAATACACAAACAATATGGACCACGGCAGCGATGCCAATGCTGTGAGCAGCGTGAATAAGCCAAAATTCATTCGCGCCATGCCTGCAGGAATCGAAATAACCTGTCTCATTACAGGAACGAAACGCGCGGTGAACACAATGCCCGCTCCGTATTTAATAAACCATTGCTCGGAAATATCAACATGCTTTTTCTTGATCTTAATGTACTTGCCGTACTTTTCAACAATTGGGCGTCCGCCGTATCGGCCGATCCAGTACAAAATCCAGTTCTGGCCGATTGCGCCGAGCGTTCCGAAAAAAACCGCGCCCCAGAAGGAAATATCTCCTTTCCATACGAGATATCCGCCAAAGCCCAATACGATTTCACTTGGAATGACTTCAATTAATAGTCCAATTAAAATACCGAAATAACCTAAGCTCTCCACCCATTGCAGCACGCCATCCAATAATTCATGAATAAAATCCATTCCTGCTCTCAATCCGCCTTCCTTCTTCAAATAGGTCGTACGCTTACGCTGAAGCTATTCTAACATACGATAAGGACAGCCTTCCACTTTTGTCATGTGCTGACAAGCCCCTGCATAGACTAGCCTTAAATGATACGAATGGATGAGGTGAGCGTTTCATGGCCAAGGTTTTTATTGTTAGCAAGCGGCAAATTCAACTCTTTATTGTCGTCGCTGTCTTGATCATTCTGACGGGTGTTTACTTAAGCTGGGACCGTTCTCGGGAGGTTAACGCACAGCCTTCAGAGCCGCGTATCTTCCAGCTTGTAACTGGCGAATACAGCACGACAACCGCAGACGGCAAGGAACTGGAGGTATACCGCTGGGACCCCGGTTCGATTGTCGTCAATAAAGGCGAGCCTGTTGAGCTGCACATTACGGGAGTGAACGGCAACTCCCATCCGTTCGTCGTAGAAGGCCTTGGCATTCGCGGAGAGGTTTCGAAAGGAAAAACAACGATCGTTCGCTTTACCGCTGAGAAAGCAGGCACTTATCCGATTATTTGCCTCACCCATACCGATATGCGCCATGGCGGCCCGATGGTCGGATATATTACGGTTAATGATTAACAGTCGAGCATAACGGCTCCGCAGTGACCTACTCCTCCCGATCCGCATACATATGGGATATAGAGAGGAGTCGGTTATCGATGAAAACAAATGCGCCCAAACATAATGCCGGCTATCCGACCGCGCGTAAAATCCGCAGGGCCTGCAGCAACGAGCTGTACCGAACTGTAAAGCGGATGAAGCTTTGGATATCCAAAGAAAAAATGGATCAGGCAGAGGCTATCTACTTCAAAAAAGTCATTCTAAATCTCAAGTGGATCGTTGAAAATGAAAGCAACCGCAAGGTGCAATCCGACTGGTGGGACGACAATGTCAGTGCGGAGATCGCGGAGCTGTGGGAAGTTAACCGCGCTGAGCTCTGTGCAGCGTTCCGTGACGCTTATGGCGGCTGAGTGTTTTACGAAGAAAACCTGGCTGCCGGATTGGCAGCCAGGTTTATTTGACTCCACGTTTTTAAATAAGCGGGGTATCCAGCTTGTCCTGTAAGTTTGCGAGGCGAATCAATAGTACGCTGGCCTGAGCTTTAGTCACGGGAGCATTCGGGTGAAACTTGCCTCCTGAGGACGTCAGCAATCCAAGTTTAATAGCGAGAGCAGCGGCCCCTTTATTTTGAATGGATGAAGCGTCTTTTAAAGAGGTGATGTCCTTATCCTTATTCATAAAGACCGATAGCTTGTCGTAATCAAGCATTTGTACGAGCATTAATGCAAGCTGATCCCTCGTTAATGTTTGCTCGAAAAAATCCGATTCCTCGTTTTTGTATACCTTCAGCCATTTTGGCTCCTTGACCTTGCACATAATGAAAGAAATAATTCCCTGATTCATTCTATGATAAATTTTCATTTTTTTCCGTACAAAAATAACCATATGAACCCATGCTGAAGGCATGGCTCATACGGTTACTTTGATGCTTTTGCTTTTAAAGTTTATTTGACAATTTCCTTCAGCCGATCACATGAAACCGTTTTTGTATTGACCGGGTTATTGCCAACTGTTACAGTTACCATGCCGTTCGCCTCATCGACATTTTCGATCCATACAGAATCTGCATCGAGCTGGACCGTAAAAGTCTCATCCGAATCATATATTTGCTTTGCGCGTGCCTTATCCATCAGAAGCATATCCTCCTTTTGCCATCACATCATTACTGGGCTTTGCTCCGTTATTTCTTTTCCGGCTCCATCGTGTCCGTTGTTGACTCATCAATTAGGCCGTTCTGCAGCGTAACATTTCCTCCGCCAAGTCCTTCATTGACCATTCTGTCAATGTCCATAAAATAATCATCGCGTCCCTCATGTTTCGGGTCCGACGCCGCTTGTTTTTCATCATTGCCCTCTTCGGTCATAGTTCTACCCTCCCACGTTTCGCTCAATTTTCTTGACTGGCTCTTTCCACAGCCATCTCGAAAAATATGCCCGAAAATACGCAATGCCATTCATCACTCATAACAAAGGCGATAGCATATGAAGCACGGATTCCGCCATTTTCTGTCCTTTTGGCCTTCTGGAGAAGGAGTCGCGATGCAACTGACGGCTGTGCTTTAAATCCTCTATAAAGTCAGCTTCTAATCGATTGATCGTCTGTTTCTCGAAGAGTACCGCATTGAGTTCGAAATTGCTGAGCAAGCTTCTCAGGTCAACATTTGCCGTACCAACCGTAGCAAGCATATGATCAACAATCATTACCTTGGCATGAATGAAACCTTTCTCATACCGGTAAACCTTAACGCCAGCATCAAGCATTTCTTGAATGTAGGATAAAGTCGCCAACAGTACGAGCTTCGAGTCGCCCATACCCGGAATGATTAACCGAACATCAACGCCTCCGAGTGCCGCTGTCCTAAGTGCCATCGTCAAGCTTGGATCAGGAATGAAATAAGGCGTCGTTATATAGATCCTTGTGGATGCTGCTGTAATCGCCGCAAACATAACCTCAACGATTTTATGATTATGCTGTCCCGGCTTGCTTGATACGATCAACACGCGCTCCTTGCCGCAGTCTGGCGGCTTAGGCATATAGCGTGATCCCGAAAGCTCTTCTTTGGATGCAAAAGCCCAGTCATTCATGAATACTTCCTGCAAATAGGCCACACAATTTCCTTCAAGCCGCAAATGCGTATCTCGCCAAAACCCGAGCTTCGGATCTTTGCCTAAATATTCATCTCCAATGTTGATTCCGCCTACAAAGCCAACCTTTCCATCGACAATTACGATTTTACGATGGTTGCGATAATTCAACTTTCGATCGAAAAAGGCTACCTTAGGCGGTAAAAAGCAGCTTGTCCGCACGCCAGCAAAGTGAAGCTCCTCGATATATGTTTGGCTTAAATGAAGGCTTCCTATGCCGTCATACACAATCCGAACCTCTACGCCCGCCTTCGCTTTCCTAGTAAGCACACTCAGAAAACGTCTGCCAATGTCATCGTCCCGAATCGTATAATAGTCCATATGTATGTGATGCTCTGCACACTCCAGCTGCGCTAGAATCGATTCAAAGGTACTCTCGCCATTGGTCAATACGCATGTTTTATTGTTCGTTGTAACAGGAAACGAAGCTAGGCCGCTCAGCATGCGAAAGAGCTGCTCCTGCTTATTCATCTGCTCGCCTCTTCTCGCTACGGGCACAGCAGCTCTCTCAGTAAGCTGGTCTGCATAGCGAAGCGTCTCTTCTTTAAAGTGCTGGATTCGTCTGCGTCTAGCATAATCCTTGCCAAGAATGAGATAAGCCATAAATCCGATGATCGGACATGCCAGAACAATGAGAAGCCACGCGGTCAGCTGTACCGGGCGCCGATGCTCCATAACAAGCACAACCGCAACTTGCAATATATAAACAGCAAGCGCCGCTGCGATCCATATTGACCACATGGGGTTAACACCTCTTTCCTTCATCCGTGCAGGCACTGACAGGTGTGTCTAGTTTGAGCGGTCGGTTAGGAACGTATACGGCGCAAATAAAAAAAGCCCTCCGAAGTTTGAAATTCGGCGGAGCTTATAATCATAGTATCAATGGAATTATTGCTTCATAGCAACTCCTGACGCCTGATTCTCGATATGCGTGAGAATGAGTCGATGCATGCTTAATTTTCTTGTAAGAAACGAGGGAAGCAAGCGATAATTCATGCCCAGCTTGTAGCCGAGCAGCTTCGCTGCCGATTCAACTGCAAGCTTCGGTACCAGCAGCCATTGACGTTCTTTATGCAGCTGTTTGAGCTGCAGCTTCACTAAATTCGAGCCAGCCTTTCCAACTGCGCTGTATGGCGTAATCCAAGTGTTGCAGCGCATCGAGATGCCGTTGTCGAAATATCTTTTAAACTGCTCGACAGCCGAATAATCATGTGAATGGTAAACGGCTGCCTCGGCGCTATAAGCAATGCTATACCCGCTCAGCACGCATTTGGCAGCCATAAATAGATCCTCGTTAAAAATTACCGGCTCCTGAAAACGTCCCATTGCTTCAAAAACCTCTCGACGAATAGCCGAACATACATTGGAGCAGAAAAACGTCTTTATTCCCAGCCGATCAATATCCTCATAGGATTTAAGCTTCGATTCGGCTGGGTAGTTATGCTCTCTAGCTAGCCGCTCCAGCACATTTGCTTCCGGCTTCGCTAACTGCCTGGCGTAAGCATATACGTTCTTCTCCGTCATTAGCAGCGGCTTAACCAATTCCTCGATAAGCTTCTCGTCGCGCGGCATCGCATCCTGCGTCATAAACATCAAGATATCGCCCTTGGCTAGCATCGCGGCATGATTACGGGTTCCGCCATGATCGAACTCGCTTCGCTTTACAGGGATCACTAACGCACCCGCCTCACGGGCAAGCTCAGCCGTTCCATCATTCGAGCTGGAATCAATTACGATCAATTCGCAGGGAGGCAGAGATTGCTGTTTCAGCCGTTTAAGCAGCTCATTCAGATCAGGGCCGGCATTTAATGTAGGAATAATGACAGACACGCGGCATACCGGGTTGCTCTTAGTAAGCATTTTTGTTAATCAAGCCCTTCAGAACTGTTTTAAGAATAATTTTGATATCGAAGAAGAACGTCCAGTTCTCTATATAAAAAATGTCAAACATGATTCTGTCTTTAATGGAAGTGTCGCCTCTAAGGCCATTCGTTTGGGCCCAGCCTGTAATGCCTGGCCTAATTTGATGCTTGATCATATACTTAGGAATTTCCTCTTTGAACTGATGAACAAAATAAGGGCGCTCCGGACGCGGTCCAACCACGCTCATATGTCCCAGCAGCACATTGAAAAACTGTGGAAGCTCATCTAAGCTCGTGCGCCGAAGAAAACTGCCGAACTTCGTGCGTCGCGGGTCATTCTCGACCGTCCACTGCGTGTTCGACACCGAGTCATCCGACACATGCATCGAGCGAAACTTGAACATATAGAACGTTTTGCGGTCAAGTCCCATGCGCTCCTGCTTGAACAAAATTGGGCCTGGAGACGTTAGCTTGAGACCTATTACGATAAATAACATAATCGGAGAGGTTAAGATAACGGCTGCCAGCGAAAAAGCAATATCGAACCAGCGTTTAAGAATGCGGTTGCTGAGCTCATCTAGCGGAATGTCCCTTACGTTAATAAGCGGGATACCAGCAAAATTATCAAAGAAGGGCTTTGCTGGCAGCAAATCGAAAAAGTCAGGTATAATCAGCGTTTTAACGCCGGTCCGCTCGCATACCTCAATAATTTCCGCATACTTCGCATGGGCCTGAAGCGGCAGCGCAATGATGACCTCATCAATCGGCTCCTTATCCAGCTTCATCTGCAGGTCGCTAAGCATGCCGATAATCGGTTTCATGTTCTGGTGCTCCAGTGCATGCTCCTTCTGATAATCATCTAGAAAACCAACCACCTCATAGCCGAGATCGGGATGCTGCTGCAAGTTGGAATAGAAGCTGCGCCCAACAGATCCCGCGCCTACGATCAGCACAAAGCGTTTGTTATAGCCTTTGCGGCGCAACGAAGCGAGTACCGACTTCACCCAATAGCGGTATGCCGTAATGGCTACGAAATTCATGACGAAAAATATGGCGAGAAATTCCCGGGAAATATGTACTTCACGGGTGAAGAAGAAAAGGCTTAACAGCCCGAGAAAGCTGATCGTCTGAATCTGTAAAATACGCAATATTTCATAGGAGTAGTTTTTGCGGCGTTTAGGTGAATAGAATTGAAAATAAAATCCTACAAGTACGGCGGAGAATGAATATATGGTTCCCCAGAGTAAATAGGTAGAGAATGAAACGGAATTATAGCTTGGCAGCAGACCGCTATAAAATTTAAGCCAATACGCGGCCATAAATACGACCAATGTGCAGAACAAGTCCGCCAACATATACAATTGCGTCAGAAATCGTTGGTTTTGCCTTAGCATTCGCCGTTTTCACCCGCATTTCCTTAAATTTCGACTCTACCTGCATTGTACCAAATATAACTAGCGAGGAGAACCCCATTTAATACCATATGATGATAGAGATTCATTTATATGGTTCTAGCGGAGATTCCTCTGTTTTGCCTTTTGAATAAGCCATTTCCGTTTGGCCAGCATACTTGGCATACTGCGAAAAATTTCTGGCCAACAGCGAAGCAAGCCAGGTTCTTTTAGAACAATGTAACCTAGCTTCATTATTTCCGTGGCTGCTATTAACGGTGCTATCACCAAAGAATGCCAGCCTAACGTCTCATTCTTAATCAGCGTAAAAAATCGGTTCTGATAGGAATGCTGGCGTACGAACAATGGCACATTAGTGCGTCCGCCCTTCTTCCAGCCTCGATGATGCAGAGCATGTGCTGCTGGGACATAGAAGGCAGTCCAACCGAGCTTGCGTGCACGCCATGCAGCGTCTACATCCTCTTTATACGCAAAAAAATGCTCGTCAAAAAATCGCTCGGAATAGGAGATGTCATCGATCATTGCTCTTCGGTAAACAGCCGCTGCACCGGAAACGCCAAACACCTGCTTAGTTTCTTGCCAATTGACCGCAAGCTCCCCCGCAGCCAGGTCATACGCATTTCTTGTATGCTTCATTCCAAGGCCGGCGCTATCCATCACTTCCGTATTAGACGCAAAAACAAGCTGCCCGGTTGCACTTCCAACCGACGGATTTTGCTCCATAAAACGTATAATCTCAGTCAGGTAGTTAGGGTCAAGCGTCACGTCCGGATTCAAAACGAGCACATAATCCGAACGGGTCTGCCGAATAGCCTGATTCTGGCCACCAGCAAACCCGTTGTTCACTTTATTCGCTATAAATTGAACCTGCTTCTGCTCCGCATAGGGCATCACCCGCTTAGCCGTATGATCAATAGAAGCATTATCGATGATGACAATGCTTTCAACGGGGAAGCTTTGCCTAAGAACGGCTTCGATGCAATTTTCTATGTCATTTGCACTATTATAGGTAACGATACAAACGCTGGCTGTAGCCATCCAATTATCACTCACTGTCTTTGAGATAGTGGTTTAACGCTTCCCTCCACGGACGAAGGGGTTGAAAACCGTTACTGCGAATGGCAGTATGATCCAACACCGAGTAGGCAGGCCTTGGTGCCGGTCTCGGAAAATCAGCCGTTGCACAAGGATCAGCTTGAATAGAAATCGCACTATCCTCGAAGATAGCTATGGCGAAATCATACCAGGAGCAGATGCCGGAGTTAGATGCATGATAGACGCCAAAATAATCTGTGTGTACAAGTTCTAGTAAAAAGGCAGCCAGATCATATGTATACGTCGGCGAGCCGACTTGATCTGACACGACTTTGAGTTGATCACGTTCGCCTGCCATCTTCAGCATCGTCTTCACAAAGTTATTGCCGTATTTCCCATACACCCAAGAAGTACGCACGATGAAAAATCGATCATGCAGCATCTGCACCGCAAGTTCACCTGCGAGTTTGGATTTTCCATATACAGTTTGTGGATTCGTCCGGTCATATTCAAAGTATGGCGTTATGCCCGTTCCATCGAATACATAGTCCGTGCTTATATAACAAAGCTTCGCACCAACCTCGCGAGCTGCAACCGCAACATTGCGGGTAGCTGCTGCATTCACACGAAAAGCCTCGTCCGGCTCGGACTCGGCTTTATCTACTGCCGTATAGGCAGCGCAATGAATGACGACATCAGGACGATGAATCGAAAATAAGTTGCGGCAAGCAGTAAGGCTCGTAATATCCAGTTCATTGCGGCCGAAACCGATGATATCAGCCGTTTCCGTTTTCCATTCCGTCAATTCACGTCCAAGCTGCCCATTTGCGCCCGTAATGATCATTTTTATTTTAGACATTGGATTCGTTCGCCTCCAGGCGATCCTTGTATTGCGTTTCATAGTATTGCTGGTATGTTCCTGATGCCACCTGCGCCATCCACTCCGTGTTGCCTAGATACCACCGAATCGTTTCTTTGATACCATCCTCGTAATTGAACTTTGGCTGCCAGCCTAGCTCATGTCGGATTTTATCGGCATCAATCGCATAACGTCGATCGTGGCCTAAGCGATCCTTGACGTAGGAGATCAGAGATTCTGGCTTGCCTAGTTCCTCAAGGATAGTACGGACAACTTGCAAGTTATTCCGTTCATTCCGCCCACCAACATTGTAAACCTCACCGGCGCTGCCTTTATGGAGTACTAAATCAATTGCACTGCAATGATCCTCTACATATAGCCAATCACGCACATTAAGACCGTCACCGTAAACGGGAAGCGGCTTATCCTGAAGCGCATTCTGGATCATCAGCGGGATCAGCTTCTCTGGGAACTGATATGGTCCATAGTTGTTCGAGCAGCGAGTAATATTAACGTTAAGTCCAAAAGTCTCATGATACGCGCGTACTAGCAAATCTGCTCCTGCTTTGCTAGCTGAATAAGGGCTATTCGGTGCTATTGGAGTGTCTTCTGTGAAAAGGCCTGTTTCACCGAGTGTGCCATATACCTCATCTGTAGATACTTGCACGAACTTCAAAACATGATATTGCTTAGACAGATCAAGCAGCGTCTGCGTGCCAAGAATATTCGTCTGAACGAAAATTTCAGGATGCAGAATGCTCCGGTCCACATGCGACTCTGCTGCGAAGTTAATAACCGCATCGAAGCCTTGCTCAAATAACGGCTCCAATTCACTCCTATTCGCGATGTCGGCTTTCACAAATTTATGATTTGAGTGATGCTCAATCGTACGCAAGTTTTCAAGGTTGCCTGCATAGGTCAGTGCGTCTACATTTATGATTTCATAACTCGGATAGTTTTTGATCATATATAAAACAAAGTTGCTGCCAAT
Organism: Paenibacillus endophyticus; assembly: GCF_014192395.1. Lineage (GTDB taxonomy): Bacteria > Bacillota > Bacilli > Paenibacillales > Paenibacillaceae > Pristimantibacillus > Pristimantibacillus endophyticus. The sequence continues at coordinate 393,460 of NZ_JACHXW010000002.1, forward strand.
AAAGCCGGCACCGCCGGTAATAAGTATTTTCACGAGTCTAACTCACCCTTCATATTTAAAGTTGATTTCCGTGTGGTCATTCATTCCATACGGTGTGATAATCATGCTCAGGGCAATAAAAGTCGTCAACTTTCTATTGAACAATACAAAGATTAACTAAGGTGAACAATTCATGTTTAGTCAAAAAATATTTATTAAGTGTGATAATAATAGGTTATTAAGTAGAAAGTATGGGTTCATAAACTGGCCAATTAATTCAAAAGCCGGAATCACTCCAAAATATTCCACGATTATTCTCTGGTGAATAGCTCTCCTCTACTCTATGTAGGACTTGAGTCTTTTACATACAACGTGCAAAATCCATGAGCCAAACCTATTGGCACTAAAATCTAATGTCTATTTTCTACGCTTATTATTATTACATCAGTCCATTCCCCAAATGTTGTTGAATCTCTCTTGCTATCAATATCAGCTTCAAAAATAGCACCAGAATAATACTCTTACTTAAATAAATTACAACATCTGAAAACATTATTTATTTTTTTTTCCTTTTAAAACATATCTAGAGAGAACAAAAGAAATTGGAAATGTCACAACAATTGAAATCAACAGAGCTATCTGCTCAGATATTAATAATTTGTCTACTAAAACAAAAATCAAAAGTAGATTTAAAAAGTATTGAACGACATAAACGATTGGAAATCTCAAAAAATTACTTAATGAAACTGGTATTTTAAAAACAAAATACGAGTTGAAAAAATAAGAAAAAACAATTCCAACAATATAGGATATTGAATATGCAATGGAATATGAAAAAAAGTTTAGTAGAACCAAATAAAGTAGATATGTGAAAGCGGTGTTCAAAGCACCTATAAAACCAAACTTAATAATAATCATAATTTTATTAACAAAAGATTTTTCCGTAGTATTCATTTATTTAACTTCCGATATTTGATTATCAATAAATTTATATTCTTTCAAGCAAGTTACACATTTATAAGTATTATTCAATTTTTGACCACAGATACATACATAACCTTGCATCTTCGCAGGATTACCGTACCATAGTGTATGATTTGGAATAGACTTAGTAACCACTGAACCAGCCCCGACCATTGCATATTTCCCGACATTATTACCTGCAACGATTGTTGCATTTGCCCCAATTGAAGCATACTCATTAATTATTGTTTTTTCAAATTCTTTAGGATATTGTTTTGATCGTGGATTAAGATCGTTCGTAAATGTAACATTGGGGCCAATAAAAACATTATCCTTAATTCTTACGCCATCCCAAATATATACACCAGATTTGACAGTAACATTATCCCCAAGTACGACATCATTCTCAATAAAGGTATGATCATTAATGTTACAATTTCTACCAATTTCAGCACCACTTAGAATGTGTGTGAAGGCCCAAATTCTAGTTTCTTCTCCTATTTTATCAGTCTCTACCAAAGCATACTCATGTTTGAAATAACTCATCTAATCATCCTCACTATAAGCTTGATCAATAATGAATGCAGGTCTCTTGCGACTTTCATCCAGTATTCTCCAAAGATATTCACCGATGATACCTAACATTACCATTATTAACCCAAGTAAAAATGTAATTAGAGCAATTATTGTAGCCCAACCTTCTAAAGGTATTAAACCGAATATCGCATTATAAATCACAAATAAACCATATAAAAAACTAAGAATAGCAGTAAATATACCAACAACTGACATTACTCTTATTGGTGCGTAGGAAAAACTAACAAAGGAATCTACAAACAACTTTATTTTCTTATTTAGTGTCCATTTTGATTTTCCATGTTCTCTTTCTTGTCTAACATATGATAATGTATCTTGTGAATATCCAAGCCAATAAATCAAACTCATTATATTTGTATTCTTTTCACCGATTTTGTTTATTTCTACAACAACTTGTTTATCCAGTAATACAAAATCAAAACCACCATTTGGATAATCTTTAAGAGCAAAACGTCTCATTAAAAAATAATATGAGTTTGAAAATAATCTTTGGGAAAATGCTTCGTCTCTTCCTGAACGTGTAGCTAGTACAACTTTATTACCTTTCTCCCAACTTGTTATCATCTTCACAAATAGCTCCGGGGGATCTTGTAAATCTGCAGATATAATACCCACACAATCCCCTTTAGCATAATGGAGACCTGCTTGAATAGCCGACATTGAACCAAAGTTCTTACTCAATTTGACTACTTTAATTCTACTATCAATTTTTCTTTCAAGTAGCAATAACTCAAGTGATTTATCTTTCGAGCCATCATCTACAAAAATAAATTCTATTTCATACTCAGGGAGAATTTCTTGCAGTCTCTTCAATCTAGGAATAGTATATGGAATGTTTGATTCATTGAAATATATAGGAATGACAATGCTAAACAGTTTCTTTGTATTCATTTAATGCCTCCGCAACTTTTACTGCATCTTCTAATCTCATAACGGGGCTGATTGGTAAACTTAAGACCTCATTGTGAATTTTTTCTGAAATTGGATATTCCTCATTATTCCACTCCTTATACGCTTGCTGTTTATGAGGTGGAATAGGGTAATGTATTAAAGTCTGTATACCTTTATTGGTTAGAAATGACTGAAGATTAGCTCTATTATTACTTCTAATTACATAAAGATGCCATGCATGAGATAATCCGTCTACTTGTTCAACATTTGGAAGAATAATTAATGGATTATGGATATTGTCAGAATAGTATTCAGCTATGCTGCGACGAATTTGATTATCTTCATCCAGATACTTAAGTTTTACTTTTAATACAGCAGCATGCAGTTCATCTAATCTACTATTAACGCCTTTGTATAAATTTTCATACTTTTTATGTGAACCATAGTTGCGAAGAGCTTTTAGCTGCAAATATATTTCTTCATCATTCAAAGTGATAGCTCCTCCATCGCCTAATGCTCCTAAATTTTTCCCTGGATAGAAGCTAAATGCAGCAGCATCTCCTAAATTACCAACTTTTTTTTCTTTATAAATCGCTCCATGAGCTTGAGCGCAATCTTCTATGACTTTTAAGTTATACTTAGTAGCCAAAGCATTAATTGGATCCATATTACAAGCCTGACCATACAAATGAACAACCATAATCGCTTTTGTTTTTGGCGTAATTTTTTCTTCAATTTTATTTGGGTCTATATTGTAGCTCAACAACTCTGGCTCAACTAAAATTGGAAATGCATGATTAGCAGAAATAGCCAATATCGTTGCTATATATGTATTTGAAGGAACAATTACTTCATCACCCTCTCCTATCCCATAAGCACGTATTATTAGAGACAATGCATCTAAACCATTGGCCACACCAATGCAAAATTTCGTTCCACAATACTGAGCAAATTGTTTTTCAAATTCCTCGACCTGCTTTCCAAGGATATACCAGCCTGAATCCAAAAAACTTTTTATACTTTGTGTAATTTCTTCTTCGTGCCTCATATTTATTTCTTTTAGGTCAAGAAACGGAATCATATTTTCTCCTTTTACAACGTTGATTTTAGTAACTATTTTCAATCTCAATTGAACCAAAATATTCTATTTGATTGAATATCAATATAATAACTAAAGTATAACGAGAAACAAATCACAAGTAACATCAGAAATGATATAAAGATAATTAATTTCTTGGTTTTAAAAGATTCTATTACAAATTTTATTCCGAATCCCGAAAAAAATAATAGGATCAGATAAATAGGATAACCGAATCTTGACTCAATTGCAGTAGTAGCTATAAAAAACGTATATCCTATTGCGGTGACTAACAAGGATACAGTCACAAATGTTAATTGATTTCGCAATTTCATCCAAAGTATCCCTAGACCAATGATAAACCATTGAACATATAAAAATATTGACGGTATTATTCGAGATGATACTGAAAGATTCCTTATATATGTATCAACATAACCCCAATCGAGTATACCGAAAATATGTGTAACAAAGACTGCAACGAATACTATGAAGTTGGTGCTCATAAGTTTCAGCATACTTATGTTACTATCTATCGTCCAAGGAGTAAGATATCTTAGCCCAGGGTCTTCTCCATCAATTACTACTGTAGCATATTTCAAAAATTGAGTAGCCCAAATTGATTGTTGCTCAAATAGATTTAAATGTATTAGTGGAGTAAAATGATTAAACTTGGTTATATTCATATAAATTTGAGGTAAAAAAATAACTAAAAATAACAAGCCTATTATTGTGAATTTCAATGGCTTAAAATCTTTTATCATTATTAATCTACACAGTGCAATAAGAAAAAATAATATCATAAACACTGCACTAGACGGTCTAATGAGGACTGCGCAATAAAGTAAAGCAGCAACAACTGAACTATTGAAAATTTTATTTAAATCAGTCGTTAATAGATACAATAGTGATATAACAACAAAACATGAAGCAAGTATGTCAGTTAAAAAAAGTGTTGTAGACTGTATTAAATAAGAATTTAAAAATCCTAATACAATTACAGAGAAGTAAATTATTTTGCTATTGTGATAATTATATGCTGTTTTCGCAATAAGTAATATTGTGAAAATATAGATGGAAAACTGAAAAAAACTGAAAACCATTTTAACATTTTCATGACGCCCATCCGTGAACATATAAAATATAGAAATGAGTAACGGATATAAATATGTTCTCAATTCATCAGTAATATTAAACAAACCATTAGCTAATATACTTTTTGCAATTTCATAATATCTTACTTCATCGTAAAAGCTAGCAACACTATTTTGAGAAACAAAATAAATAAATTGTAGTACTGAGATAACCGAACAAATTAATAGAATTACCCAATCTATTTTATTCAGTTTAAACAAAGGTTTTATATTTACTAACACGAAGAATATACCTCCGTAAACAACTCATAATCTCGAATATAGTCTTCAGGATCGTAATAATGAGAAGCTAACACTAGCAGCACACAATCAGGTGAAAAATCATACATTTCATGCCAATCATTTGGCTCAAGCAATAACACTTTTTGCGGTGAATCTAAAATAACTTCTTGCTTCCTCTCTAAATTATCCAAGTAGACTTTACATGAGCCTGCGACAGCAATCAACGCTTGCCTCGTTTTATAATGACCATGAAAACCTCTTCTAACATCTTTTCGTGTTCCATGAATGTAAAAAATCCGTTTAATTTCAAAAGGTATTGTTAAATTTTCTTCAATTACAGTTAGTAAGCCTCTTTCATCACCTAATACATTAACTTCAATTACTGTGCTTTCATTATTTTTTATTGTTTCGTTATTATTCACTCTTATTCCTCCAGATTAGCTAATTCTAATAAATACTTTCCATATTCGTTTTTCGATAGTTTTTGTCCTAGATTAAACAATTGATCCTTATCAATATATTTTTTTAAGTAAGCTATTTCTTCGATACATGCTATTTTAAATCCTTGTCGCTTCTCTATCGTTTCAATAAAGTGAGATGCTTGCATTAGTGATTCATGAGTGCCAGTATCTAACCACGCAAACCCTCTACCTAGTAACTCAACGTTCAAATTACCTTGTTTTAGATAAACAGAATTAATATCTGTGATCTCTAATTCGCCTCTTGGAGATGGTTTTATATTTTTAGCTATATTTACGATATTATGATCATAAAAATACAATCCAGTTACAGCATAGTTTGATTTTGGTCTATTAGGTTTTTCCTCAATCGACATTGCTTTATAATGTTGATCAAACTCTACAACTCCGTATCTCTGTGGATCCTTTACTTGATAACCAAATACTGTAGCACCTGTTTTACGTTGTGCTACTTTTGAAAGTAGTTCAGAAAAACCTTGTCCGTAGAAAATGTTATCTCCTAATATTAAAGCAACGTTGTCATTATTAATGAATTTTTCACCTATTATAAATGCCTGAGCTATCCCATCCGGTGATGGTTGAATTTCATAACAGATTGATATTCCAATATCACTACCATCACCTAGCAATTTTTCAAAGCGCTCGGTGTCTTCTGGCGTAGATATAATTAAGAATTCTTTAATGCCAGCTAACATTAAAACGGATAATGGGTAATATATCATTGGTTTATCATATATAGGGAGCAATTGCTTTGATACAGTTTTAGTCAATGGATATAATCTTGTACCACTTCCGCCAGCTAAAATAATTCCTTTCACGTCGACACCTACCTAAATTTTATTTCAAATCAGTTATTACTTTATTCTCTGTTCTATAGTAAATAAAATTAATTTCCGCATCTCTGAGAACAGGATGTTTTTTATCCTTATCTGATGTAATTGGGTTTAATATAGGCCAGTCTATGTCTAAAGATGGATCATCCCAAGCAATCCCCCTATCATGCTCTGCTGAGTAATACTCATCAACCTTATAAAGAACTTCAGTGTTCTTAGCAATCGTACAAAATCCGTGTGCAAAACCTTTTGGCACTAATAGTTGCCTTTTATTCTCAGCGGTTAATATAAAACCTTCCCATTGACCAAATGTCGGTGATCCATTCCTAATATCTAAAACAACATCATAAATTTCGCCTGCCACAACTCTTATTAACTTTGTTTGGGCTTTAGGATTTAATTGATAATGAAGTCCGCGTATTACTCCTGCCTCAATTGATAAAGAATGATTATCCTGTAAAAAAGAAAATAAAACTCCTTTCTCTTTGGCTGTTCGTTCGTTATAGCTCTCCATAAAAAATCCTCTATTATCAGAGTAAATAGTTGGTTCAATAAGTTTTACATCCGGTAAATTTGTTTCAAATATTCTCATAATTTACACCTCACTTCTACTTATCATTCATTTTACTGTTCGCCTTTTATAAAATTCTCTTATAATAAGAATACAGATAATTATTACACCAATTAAAGATAATATTATTCCGACGTTAAACATTGGAGGTACATAGTTTAGTTCAACAATATGGCTTCCTTCTTTTAGGGCAATTCCGATGAATCCATAATTTAATTCAAATATTTCTTGTTTAACCCCATCAATCTTAGCGATCCAACCTTTATCATACGGAATACTGAAGAAAAGCATTCTAGCTTTTTCTAATTGAATATTGCCTTGGATTTTATTATTTGAAATTGATGTGGCAATAAAACTATCTTTTCCAAGTTTTAGAATATCACCTTCGTTATATGGAGCAGGCTTTAGGTTTAACTTAACTTCTATAATTTCACTAAAAGAATCAGTACCAGGTAAAGCGATTTTCAAACTTCTTAAGTTCTGAACAAACCCTATAGGGATTTCAGTACTATTCTGTTCTTTATTAACATCAAATTTTACTGATTTAGTTTCAGAAAACTCTTCAAAATCAGATTTCCAATATAATGTTGCATTCTCGACAATTAAATCCTTAGTTATTATCTCCACAGAAGCCTGACCATTCACAGTTTCAACTATATCAGCCTCTATTATAGAACTATCCTCTACCACTGCATGTAACTCAGGATTAAAAGTTTCATCTGGTGTAAACTTAATACTATCAATTTCTAATTTTTTGTATTCAGACTTATCAAATTCAAGATCGTCATTTTCAATGATAAACCCTTTAAATAAAGCTTCCTCTTTTTGCATGTTATCGAGTTGATCAAAATCACTTGCTTCAATATAGTGATCATATGTGTATCCAAAAGGCAAAGCGAACTTGTTTTTATAAACATATAATCCGTTTACATTTTGAAAAAATTCATAACCATATGGAGTTTCATCATTATTAGTTATATAGTATTTATTATTTAATAATGTCTCTAACCTCACTCTATTATCTAATCCTGAAACTAGTGAATAATTGCCTCCAATAGTTACATTCATTTTTTGTAAGAACTGAATTGTTGAAGGCTGTACAAGAGAATTATATTCTTTAAACCCATTAAACTCTTGAATTAATGCATCATTTAAAAATCTTGAATTGTAGGTTTTACTTATTCGATAAAATTCTTTATCCTTGCTCTGTATAGAACGGACAGCTTCCTGTGTGGCGTCATAATAGCCTTGTTTTTGAGTAATATAAGATGAATCTAACAACATCCGATCATTTACAGATACATAAGAAACATTAACAACTTCAATAAATATCAAACTAGTAAGAACAAATGTAAGAATACGTTTATTTCTATCTGTTTTAGCAAATTGAATTATACTAAAGATGAGAACATATAATGCACAAAAGATGATAGCAGTTAATATTGATGTTTTTGAATATACGAATTGCTCAACGCTCCACGAAAGTAAATACTTCCCTGCTGAGAGAGATATAATGCCTAGAGCAATCACAAAACCAAACGAAATATACATTATCCGCATATTCAATGTGAACTTATTTTTAACCCAATTTTGTAGAACATGTCCCAATATCACGATATTAAAGATAATATTTCCGAAAGTCCACCGATAATCAATTTTGCTAAAAACATTAAATAACAGTGCAAAATATGGGAGGAGCAGCATTGAAAGTAATAACCCATAAGTAATTAGATATATTTTTTTTTCTTTTCTTGACCCATGTAAAAATATTTGAGGAATTAGTATAAAACAAATGATACTAGAGAAAACAATTGGAGACTCATAATAATTTATGTATCCATGAAAACTATTTGCTATTCCCATAGAATTATTACTGAATGCTCTCATAATTAAACTAACATAATACTGAATGTCGGCTAGCTGAAAAATATTCATTTTTAATGAGCCACTGACACGCGGACTACTTAAAACGTAATAAATAGTGGGCAAAAACATAAAACTTGCCGTAATTAAACCAAGTAAATAAAAGAATGCTGATTTTGAAAAGAGAACTATTGCTCCTTTAATTGAAAATTTGTTAACTAGAAGGTATCTTGAAATACCATATAAAAAAAGAAAAAAAGAAAAAACATACAAAAAGTAATAGGAATTAATTGCTAAGAAAAATATTGATAACGTAAATATTCCCCATTTTTTTTGCTTCATGAGCCTCTCGAAACCTAAAAGTACCAATGGGGCAAAGACTATAACATTCATAAATTGATAGTGTTGGCCCCATAAAACAAGATAACCATTAAAAGCATATATTAGAGTTGTAATAATTATTGGAATAACCGTAAACTTTAAATAACTAACGTATTTATAAAAAATAAAAGATGTCATCAAAATTTTGAAAACTGCCATTAATCCAAACGCATATGCTAGTTTGTCTAAACCAACTAGTAAAAACATATATGTAAAAATATCTCCTAGGAAGATTTGTGTTGCATAATAATTGATTCCCATTCCCATATTATGTGACCAAAAGGGAATTTCGCCTTGTTTTATTTTCAAGTTTAAATCGTATAAAAAAGGCCAGTAAGAATCAAAAGTATCGCTGCCTGTATCATTAAAAATATAGAGCTTTTTCAGTGTTATAAAATTCCAATATACTATAATAGCAGCAAGTAAAACCACTCCTAAAACAATCAGAAAGTTTTTATATTTATGCTTTGAGTGAGTCACTCGTGATCCTCCTGTACATTACCCCAATATTTTTTTAATTCGATTGTAGATTTTATTTTTAACTTTAAACATGAACATAGTAAAACCCATTTTTTGAATGTTATAAATAACATTTTGTGGTCTACTCAGTATATGATCAGCGTCATTAAACCAACTACCAATAGGCAAATCAGTTTGTTGTCTAGCATACTTATTACGAACAATCTTCAAATATTTATCAAACAACAACTGCCTTGAATGATGATGCTGTGTTTCAGCAGGAATCCTATAAACAGATGTAACCTTTTCTAAATAGAGAAAATCATATTTTAAGGCGAATTTCAGCCAAAGATCCCAATCCTCAAGTACTTCCAATTCGGGGTCAATTCCACCAAGCTCGCTATACAATTCTTTTGAAAATAGTACACATTGAATAGGAAAATAGTTGTGATGCAGTAGCACTAATCTATTGAATGGTTGTCTATGTTGAACATTATGATATAACTCCTCATATATATATGGCTCTTTTGAAATCACTTTAATAGGCGTTTCGAAAGCATGTGCATAAGCTGCTTTTTTTTCAGGATTATTAACTAATTGATAGCAAAGCGTTTCAACATGATCGGCATATAAGACATCATCGTCATCTAGAAAATTTAAATACTCGCCTTGTGCTCTATCCATTGCAATATTCCCAACAATACAACGACCAACTTTATCTCCAGTTGCGTAATAATTGATATTCAGACCACTAAATTCTTTCTCAATTAATTCCCTAGAAACATCTGGTCCATCCTCAACAATTACAACTTCCAAGTTGGAATATGTTTGATTTCTTACACTTTCTAATGTCTCCCTTAGCATCGCTGGTCTTCCGCATGTTCTTATCAATATTGATACAAGCGGGCTTCTATGTGGGAGTTGATTTACATAGAAAGCGCCATCCCTAACAATTTCATAATCCCACAGGTGGAACGATGGTTGGAATGATAATTGTGAATTGATTCTTTTCCACGATCTATAGCGTTGACCATCAGTAAAACTTTTCACCAGTTTTTTAAGTACATTTTTTCTATGCCCAGCAAAAGGTACTCTATTAAAAAACAAACTATAATAGAGCGCATAACCTTTAACAATATCTCGAACGGTTCCAAATTTATATCTTAACATTAGATTATTATAAGTACTGTTATAAAACTGGTTAGGTTTTACTTGACCTGCACTTTCGTAAGTATAATGATGAATAATACTTTTAGGTACATAAACAAGTTTATAACCATGTGCTCTTAATCTCCAGCTTAAGTCTACATCTTCTGCATACATAAATATTTTTTCATCGAACATACCTACACTTATAAATACTTCTCTAAGAACCATACAAGCCGCACCACTTGCCCAAGTCAGTTCCATTGAAATAGGATTATAATTTTTAGGATGCTCATAAGGGAATTGTCGGCATTCCCATAAAGCAACATCTTCACTGCTATTCGATGCATTTAACATAAGTTCATGTATTGCGTTTTCTTCAACTTCAGTGTCTACATTAAGAAAAAACACAAATTTTTGTTTTGTTTTATTCACACCATAATTATTTGCGGCGCCAAAACCTAGGTTATCATTCAAAAAATGAAAATAAAAACCACCAAAATAATGAGACTTAGAATACTTTTCAATTAAACTTTTCGTTAGATCAGAAGAATTATTATCTACAAAGGTAATATGAATCTTATCAAGCGGGAAGTTTGTTTTAGTAATGCTATCTAGACACTTATCTATCCATTTTTCTGAATTGTACGTTACGATGATAATATCCAAAGCTTCCATTGTATTCTTTGTTAATACAACTTCATTCATTTCCGTTCCGACACTCCTCTTATTATATTTGTTAACCATCGTAGAGGTTTAGTTAGCTTCCACGATCGAGAATTTAACAAAATACTTTTCTCATTTTCTAACGTTCTCAACTCAGTTTTCAATAAATCGATCTCGTTCCCAGAAATGTCTAAATCGTTCTCTAGTTGTATTAGCTTGGTAATTAACACATCTTGATTAACTTTCAATTCCTCTAAAGAATTGATTAGTTCATTTTTTTCGATTTTTGTAATTAAAATTTCGTTTTGTATGTTTGAAATTTCTTTTTTAAAACTAGTCATGTACTGGGCATATTGCGATAAAAACCCTTCCGAATCTCTTTGTATCTTCATATGAATACTAACTTGGTATTCTTCTTCTGTTTGCATTAGATCAAAATGAAGAAGCAACTGCGGATCGCTCCCATAAGCGCTCAATACACACTTTTCTTCATTTGAGATATATTCTATGTCGTGCATGCATGTAACTATTGATGCTACATTCTGTCCGATCCATCTATTAATAACATTCCCATTTTCATCTGATAAAATGATATGATCAATCTCAATTAATCCTTCGAAATTTGTTGGATCAAATCTCAATGGATGATGCAAGAATTCGTCTGTAACGTTAAACTGATATAATTTCAAACTCTTATCCATTGGATTTATCGATACTTTCAAAGAAGAGTCTTCATTGAACTTTTTATCTTTTGCCCAGAATAATTGAGCGTATTCTGCAAAAACGTATGATGTATTTTCAACTACCTCTTCGATCGAATCATATTCACTTATTTTACCCGAAACCGTAATAAACTGATAAACATGCGCATCTTGTCTTGCAATCAAAAAATCACTCACTTCAACTGGCAAACTTGTATAATCCTGTTTTAGCTCAGTATGTTCAGGCGACATATTTGTGGTTTTCCATTTAAGCGGCTTCAAATCTGCTTTACTCATTAGTTCCTTGACACTCTGCCTTGTAAAAAACCTCAAATGTGTGTTATCAAGGAGCCCTAAAGAACGGTATTCAAACTTACCTTTTAATAATTCAATAATGACTGCTGAATGTCCGATATTAGGAATAGACGTTAAGATAGTTCCATTTGGTTTCAGATAAGCACTTGCTTCCTTTAATACAATTTCAGGATATTTCAAATGTTCCAACACATCAGCAAATATAATATGATCAAACTCAACCCCAACAGGAATCTCATTCTTCCATTCTAAGGTCTCTGCATCGCATACAATCATTCTTTCAACAAATGATTCCGCAATTTTAGCTGCTTCTGCATCTATTTCCACACCGATCACCTTACAATTAAGCTCATATTTTAGATAAGCAGTCATATAACCCTTAGCCGGTCCAAATTCCAATACGGTCGTATATGGTTTAATTTCCCTGAGGATCAACGATAAAGAATTATCCGATGTCATATCAATATTAAAGTCGTATTTCATACCATCGTCTACCTTTCGAAATCCCATTTATGATCAATGAATGTAATTCCTTCAGCAAAATATTTGTTAGAGCTAACCCGGAAAGACTCATATCGTGCCTTATAATCCAATCTTACTAAACCTGAGCTCTCAAAAAAGCCAACATCGACCGAATAAGTCCCAGGTAACAGTTTTATCTTTTCATATTTCAATATTAATTTGTATTTTCCAGGAACATTCGGCAATTCATATCCATCGAGTTTCGTATTTAAGCCGCATATATAAGTACCTTGCCGATCAAACAAAGCGATGCCACCTACTAAGAACTCCTGCTCCTTAAATTGACGATACGACATTTCAACATATACATCCTCATCAAACTCAAAATCTTTCTTTATTTCGCCAATCTCATTTTTGAACTCAACTTTGTCTATTGAGATAACATGGGTTGAAGCATTTTTCTCAGGCTCTATAGTGTCATCCTTTGTTTCCGTATCAAGACCAAATTTCATAAAATCCTCGTAATTTTTTGTTACTGTGTTTGCGTCCCCGCGTTGATGAATTTGACCATCTATCATCCAAATCGCTTCATCACAAAAATTACGTATAGAGTAGCCATCATGGCTTACGAATAAAATAGTTTTCCCTTCATTCTTAAATGCTTTCATCTTTTCAATACATTTCAGTTGAAACTGCATATCACCTACAGCTAAAGCTTCGTCAACAATCAGAATATCTGGATTAACATGAATGGCACAAGAAAACGCCAGTCTTACGAACATCCCTGATGAATACGTCTTCACGGGCTGATCAATAAACTCCCCAATATCAGCAAATTCTTCAATTGAATCCATTCTATTTTTAATTTCGGTTGGGCTAAAGCCATTAATAGCTCCGTTCATAATAACATTTTCTCTACCAGTAAATTCCGGGTTAAACCCGCTGCCAAGTTCAAGCAAAGCAGCGATTCTACCATTTATAACAACCTCCCCGTCAGTTGGTTGTAACGTTTGAGCTATGATTTGTAATAATGTACTCTTTCCAGATCCATTTTTCCCAATAATCCCAATAGTTTGCCCTTTGTGCAAAGACATCGAAATGTTCTTTAGAGACCAAAATTCTTTATATGTTTTCTTTCTCAAAATGGACTGTTTCAATCGATCTATAGGTTTTTCATACATTTTAAACGATTTACTCACATGCTTTAATGAGATAATAGGTGCATCAAAGGACATCTGCAAAACCGCCTTTCGTTTTTTGAAACCAAGCATATCCCAACCATGACAAAAGGACTCCAATTATTGTTCCAATAAATAACCATGACCAATCAGGCAATTGGCCTAATATAATAACTTTTCTCATATCCTCTACAACGTAGCTAATCGGATTTATATAATAGAAAAAACGAAACTTCTCAGGAATAATTGAAATTGGATAAAAAATTGGACTTAGAAACATTAACGCTTGTACAGCTATTCCTAAAAACTGGCCTATATCACGAATAAAAACGCCTAATGAAGCGAAAAACCAACTTAAACCTAAAGACATAAATAGTAGCGGCAATAAAACAATCGGTACAAATATGATTGTCCAGTTAAAAATACCCATCAAGAGTATTAAACCTGAAGTAAGAATAAATAGACTTATTAAAAAATGGACTAATGCCGAGCCTAATATAGTAATTGGAAATATCTCAAGTGGGAATACGACCTTTTTTACGTAGTTTGGATTATTGATAACGATGCTTGGAGAACGAGTAATTACATCTGAAAATAAATTAAAGGTAATTAGACCACAAAATAAAATCAAAGCAAACTCAACCTGGCTCTCGCCTGCTCCGCCGCCCCACTTAGCTTTGAATACCACACTAAAAAAATAAGTATAAATAAGCAACATCATCAATGGATTAATAAATGACCATACAATACCAAGATACGAACCTCTGTATCTGCCAATAACTTCTCTTTTAATGAATTGATTGATTAGACTTTTTTGATTCCACAAATGACGTAACATGAATTTCTTTGTATTAACCATTTCTTTACCTCATTCTATCTATTTTTATTTTTAAAAAACTACTTTTTGATAAGTTAGACTTCATTTATCAATAATCAAAGAGACTTCTCCTGATTGTTCACCTTCGTTATCTTACCAAAGTTCCTCCCATTTTCATACCTCATTCTCCTTCCAAAACCAAACAAATTGTAGAATTTTTACGAAACGTCGCCGCATTCGACAAATCCCAATACCTACAAATCTGTAAACAACATACAAATTAGATCCCTGCCATTCTAGCAATCTCCCCCCCTATTTGTTAAAATACAAACAGAAGCAATCGATATCTCTATACATATAACAAGGATGAGGAGTACTTACGAATGAGCGCACGAAAGAATGAAAAAGCCAATATGTCTGCGACAGCCGCTGATGTTACGCTGTTGCGTTGGATTGGAACGATTGGTATCGCCTTATTTTTGGTCATTTTCCCTTACGAGAAAGGTTTGTTTAATGGTTATGAACTAGCTTTTGAGAAGCCCATTTATGCTGCTGCTATTTTCGGATATGTGCTGCTGATTGCCGCAGCCGCCTACGTTTACCGGAAAGCCCAGCATCATAGCTATAGGGGGTTTTTGTCGATTGGCGTCATGATTTTGCCGCTCATTTATTGGCTGTCTTCCTTTCAAGCCGTATCCAGCTATTATGCAAAGTTCATGACATTAGTCTTTTTCTTGCTCGCAGCTTTATTTATATCCAGCCTTTATTTGGCGGAGTCTAAGCAATCTCGAAAAACGATCGAATATGCGCTCATGCTTTCTTCCTACTTGATTGTCTTGCTTGGTATTTTCAACTTATTTGGTCAAATGTACAACAGGGACGCGCTTTGGCTAGCCCATGACGGCTACCGTCTATCCTCGGTTTTTCAATATTCGAATACGTATGCGGGCTTCCTCCTCGCATTATTTCTAGTTAGCCTTTATTATGCGGTACACTGTATTCGTCCTTCTGCACGAATTATACATGCGGCTATGCTTGTTCCAATCTGGATTTCCTTCATGTTTACTTATTCACGCGGGGCAATCGTTGTTATCCCTGTTATGATATTGGTATTGCTTCCATTTCTTCGTTTTACGAAACAAATCGCATATCTTATATTCATGGTTCTATCCGTAATTGTCTCTATGGCCATATTAGGCAAGCTCACAACGAATGCCGATGCAATCGCTAAACTTGTGCAGCCAACAGAAACGAAAGCGGAAAGTCCTATTTCCTTGTTCAGCTCCTTGCCGTTACAGAACTGGGGACTTCTACTGCTCGGAATGATTGTGACAACTGCTTTAATTATACTTTATCATGCCAAAGTAGGCGGTTGGATGGAGGCAAAGCTGGCCAAGGTGGCCACGCGCAAATGGTCCTTCGCAGCCGTGCCTGTTATTGCCATTATACTGGCAGCTATAGTTGCCGGAAGTTTGCTTGGCAGCAGTGCCATTCGCGGCTTGCTACCTGACAAAATTGCTACCCGCTTTGAGAACATTAACCTTCAGCAGCATAGCGTACTTGAACGACTAACCTTTTACAAAGACGGTCTTCATGTAGCCGAAGATTACCCGCTGTTTGGCGGTGGCGGCGGCGCTTGGCAGGCGATGTACGAGCAATATCAGAACAACCCTTATTGGAGCCGGCAAGCCCATAGCTTCTTCGTTCAAGTACTAGTAGAAAGCGGCTGGTTAGGACTAATTGCATTAATTGCTTTTCTAGTACTTGTATACGGCTTATACATTAGAAAATTCATTCGCCATCCTGAGCTGCGCGGCAGTCATTTTATCTTTTTCATCTTTTCATTAGGCCTGCTTATGCACAGTGCGATAGATTTCGATATGAGCTATGTCTTTATCGGTGCGGTTGTCTTTATCTGCTTAGGTTCCATGCTTGCACCTTACGGAAGCAAGCTTACGTTTGAACGAGTAAGCTTAAAAACATTAACGGACCGAGGCTGGTTCAAGCTTGCAATACCATCTCTATTAGCGATACTATCCCTATTTGCGATCATTATCGCCGCTCGTGAATCCAGTGCGGTTAATAAATACGATAAGACATATGCGCTTGCCGTTCAGCAGCAGACGTCTCTAGACGACCTGCTTCCCATGCTGGACGAGGCAATTAATGCATCGCCTTCCCATTCCGCGTTTGCACTGACGAAAGTGAATTGGCTCGAACAAGCCTATGCTCAGACGAGCAATGCTGATCTATTAGAGGATGCTATTCAAACTGTCCATCTCGGAAGAGAGAATGATCCCTATAATCGTGTTCTGCTCATGTCTCAGTACCGGTTGTTTCAAACAAAAGGTTCGTTTGACGAATCATTGAATGTCATAGATGAAGGACTGAAAAAATTCCCTTGGGACATCAATTTGTATGAAGCTGCAATCACGTCCTACGTCAAAGCTTACGAAACGGCATTAACCGAAAAGAATGAGCTGAATGCAGGAAAATATTCGCAACGTGTAACCGATCTTTCCCATGAAATACAAAGAAGAATTGATCAGTTGGCTGAATTGCCGCCCGAACAGCAGCAGGGACGCTCCTTCGCATTCACGCCGGCTATCGAACAAGCTCTTTCACAGCTTGAATTAGCCTCCGCAAAGTAATGTTTTATCTCGAGAAAACGGCTCGCCTGTATGCTATGTGCGCAGCGAGCCGTTTTTTTTCGTGTGCATTGACGATAATGACACCAATAGACCAGACTTATATCATGCACAAAAAAACCTTCAACACCACTCGAGCGTGGAGCTGAAGGTTTTTGCTTATTCTATCTTACGAACAAAGCGGTAGCTGAATCTCACAATATATTTCGGGGACAGCCCCTCAATACATCGAATCATCTACTCCTATGAAGCAACGTCCCTTTTGTTAAAAATATACCAGGTCAACGCGATGAATACGACATAATAAACGCCTAGCACGGTTAAGGAATACCCTAAAGTCATGCCTTCTCTCATCGGATTTCCATCTAAATACTGGGTCAGATTCAAGTGGATAAACAACAAATAATCGATCCACGTATAATCCAGCATTGCAATTAGTCCAACAAAGCTATTCACCCCAAGCAACAGGAAAAGCGCAAATCCGATAGCAAGTCCGCTGCTGCGGAATATGGTGGACAGCATAAAAGCCAAAGTTACTGTCACGACTAGTGAAACCAACGTTAAACCGTAGTACTTCAGCATATAGGAAAACGGGTTGCCGCCATCCATCCCTACAAATGTTGTTTCGGCATCTGGACCTGCATTTATTCCAAAACAAATCCAGTTCACGAGCAGCGTGCTGCCAAACAAGATGATTGCAAGCAAAAGCGCAAATATCATAATCGATATATATTTAGATAATAGTATTTTGGAACGTGACCACGGACGGATCAGCAGCAATTTTATCGTCCCGCTCGTAAATTCTTCTGCAACTCCCCCTGCTGCGATAACAACTGTAAAGATCGTTACGAGCAAGAACAAAATGGATGATTCCATAAAGGCTACATCCCACATCGAGGTGTTGCTTCTTTCACCGAATATAAGCCATAGAATCGATATCGTTAATACTAACAGAACCAGAATCCCTACCATTACCCACGTACGAGGACGACGGTAAATTTTCATATTCTCATTCTGAATCAGCGGCAAAAAATTACCCAATTCGTTCCCCTCCAGTCACTTCGAGGAATTGATCCTCTAGTGTTTTGACTTGTGCCCGAATACCGTATACTTTAATACCAGCAGCGACGAGCGATGCATTGATTGCCGCTGTACTCTCACGATCCGCTTCTACCGCAATCGCATTGGTCCCCTCCAGCTCGCCTGCTAAACCCGCAGCTTGCAATACGTTAATTGCTGCTTGCGGTTGATCAATCTCAATGACGACCCGATTGCTTGCCTTAGCCGCGTGCTCGCCTCTAATCGTCCTTACATCAATCAGCTTCCCGTTCTGAATGATGGCAACACGGTCGCACATCAGCTCCATCTCGGAGAGCAAATGACTCGATACGAATACTGCGATGCCTTCTTCCTTGGACAACAAGCGCAAGTAATCACGAAGCTCGCGAATACCTGCTGGGTCCAAGCCATTCGTCGGCTCATCCAAGATGAGAAGCTGCGGCTTATGTAAGATCGCCTGAGCTACGCCTAGGCGTTGACGCATGCCAAGTGAGTATGTTCTAACTTTATCGCGAATTCGGCCTTCTAGTCCAACCAGCTTAACGACCTCGTGTACACGATGCTCGGTAATGCCTGGAATCATGCGTGCGTAATGAATCAAATTATCATATCCGCTTAAATATTTATACATTTCAGGATTTTCTACGATTGCCCCAACATGACGAATCGCTTTCTCGTATTCTTTGGTTATGCTGTGCCCGCCAATCGTAATTTCTCCGTCAGTGAGCGACATCAAACCCACCATCATACGAATCGTTGTCGTTTTGCCTGAACCATTGGGCCCAAGAAAACCAAATACTTCCCCAAGCGGCAAGTCAAGCGTCAATCGATCAATGATCGTTCTTTTGCCAATTTTTTTTGTTACGTTATGCAATTTAACAATAGGCTGCTCCATATCTGTGCTCCTCCTTCAAAAATCCAAATCTTATTCATTATAAACGATTAAGGAAACAATTGGAAGTTTACAAAAAAATACACCTCCATCCTACAGCTGAGCTGCGGAATGGAGGCTTGAATTATCATTCGTTCGATAGGGCTGTATAACATGTTCGGCAACTTTCGCATCTGCGCGAAGGAACATTTTATAGTCATAGTTACTGGTCTTACCCGCCGTTCCTACTATAGCATCCAGCTTATCCTGCTCCACGCTGCATGCTAAGCAATAACCCATTGGATGTACCACTCGGAAAAAACCTGTTCGGAATAAAATGTCCGCTTCAGGATTTGTAAGCATCTCCCTGCAACTAACACAATAAAAACGGTCCTTTGAACATATCATCCGATAGATCGCTCCCTCTCTCTTTCGTAATGATTGTATCAACTTTTTTTAGATTAATGTTCATTTCCAATTGCAGACGTTCGATCATAACGTCTATGGGCAGCCCACCTTGATATTTTTGTCCAATAAGGGATTTGGAGTACTGCAGCCTCAATCAATCGTGAGCGCCAATGATGTACATAAATTGCTCTGCCGTCCCTATGTACGGCCTTTAGCTTTCCAATGATTTGTGAGTAGTATACGGGTAGCTCAGGCACATCATAGGTATCTCCTCGGAATGTATAAATTGCTGGGTGCTGTTCGTCATCCAAGTCAATGATTCGATATAGCAAAAGCTGTCCTTCTTTGTTTACAAATAAGCACACATCGCCAATCTGCAGATCCTTCTCACGTACTTTCACGAATGTGGACACGTTCCCATCCTGAACGAGGGGATACATCGCATCTCCGTAGCACGTAATATCGATAAATCCTCTGCTAGCCATGACCTTCGCAACAATGACAGCCAGCTCATTCCGAACCATCATACTCTAGTCTCCTATACCATATTAATTTGACTAGTAATCTCATCCCAAGTGATACCGAGCCTAATAATGTCGTCATCCGCGATCTGCTCGCCTGTTTGGACTTCGATCAACTCCATATTTACGATGGCACGAACGCTATGACGGGCTCGCTCTGGAATCGTTATCGTATCCCCCGGTCCAATATGCCTATACATTTCATCAAGAATTAGAATCCCTTCTCCTGATAAAACCGTCCATGCTTCCTTGCGTTTGAAATGCATCTGATAGCTCATATTATTTCCAGCTGCAATAAATAGCCGTTTGGTCATGCTATGTAGTCCTGAAGCAAGTATTACGGAATCTACTACCTTAGAATGCCCCCAGCGCCGTTCCTCGTATTTAGGCTTCTCGTTCATGGACTGAAGCTTTGCATTCAGTATCGAATCGGCGTCTTTATTGGCAACCAGGATCCCATCAGGGCTTGCAGCCACTATGATATTGTTCAAACCAACAATTGAGATCGGTATTTCTAGTTCATTAAAAAGCTGCGACTGGCCGCTGTCATGCGAGATGTCTCCAGCCCCCATCCTCTCAAAGGCAATTTCCTGGGATAAGGTTTTCCAAGTCCCTAGATCTTTCCATTGCCCATCATAACGAATAACAGAGCGCAATTCTGTTTTTTGCGTAACCTCAGCCTCGAAGCTCGCTTTAGGCAGCTTATAATATTGCTTGTATAACTCATCGTAATGGATTGGCAGACCGCGATTCATAAGCATCGTGATCATAAAATCAAGCTTAAAAGCATAGATGCCGGTATTCCATAGCGCACCAGCTTTAATCAATGCTGACGCTTCAGCTTCATATGGCTTTTCCTTGAATAGCTTTACTGCCTGCTCATACGAGCCTTCTTCCTCGCTCAGTCGGCTCGATTCCGGAATGATATATCCATATTGCTCAGATGCGCAGCAAGGCTTGGTCCCGACCATAAGCAATTCCGAGCGACTCTCTCTCTCCAGCTTCGGGAGTCCTCTGATGCAAGAAAAGAAATCACTTTCCACAAATGCATCAACCGGCATTACAATGACCGTTTCACTTAAAGATACGCCTGCGATCGAATACAAATAGGCAGAAGCTAATGCCACGGCTGGATATGTGTCCCGTTGCTCGGACTCAAGAATGACCGGTGCTTCTGAACCAAGCTGCCTCTGCAGCAGCTCAAGCTGCTCGCGACAGGTCGATATCCGCGTATGCTCCTGCAAATCTGCTTCATCTAACTGTCGCCATATTCGCTGCAGCATGGACTCCATCGCCCCATCTGGACCTTCTAGTACCGACAAATACTGCTTGGCCCGGCTGCTGTTTGATAACGGCCATAGCCTTTTGCCAGACCCGCCGGATAACAAAATGATCTTCAAAGCATAAACCCCCTTCTTACAGGTCCTCGTCTCATTACTAGTAATGACCTATCCGCTGTAATGCAGCTTTTTCGTATTCAGTAGCCGACTATATAAATAATGGATTTTTTGCTGCTGTGGCTGTCTCTCCAATATTTCCTGATTCATTACCCCTATGATCAAAGAACGTAGCGTATTCGAGCATTCGAACAATACGCCATGTGCATATTGATTATCCTGTTTGGCATTCCATACGATTCGACCTCTCACAATAATTTGCACATTTGAGATCGTCATCCGAAATTCCACAAAATAATTATGCTGAACGGGCAAATGCAGACCAGACAGAAAGCACAAGCCGTTTTGACTTAAATTAAGCAGAAGAACGGTAGTCGTCGAGGGAGTCAACTGCTGACCGTCTTTGCTTACCAATCTTAACTCTGCCTTCACGCCTTCCGTGAAGCGAAGCCTGATGTGGGCGCGCGAGGTACCGTTTGCATTCGTCGCCATTTGCCATTCCTCCATCGTACCTAGTAGATAATTTGATTCTTTTTCCTCATGAATTTTCGCAAATGTATGCATAATTCTCACATCCGTATTAGAATAGATAGACAGAAGTCTTTTCATTACAGGAGGCATTGGATGAATATCGGCAATCGACTTGCGGAACTCAGAACTGAGCGGAAATGGACGCAATTGCATACCTCTGTCGCGCTAGGCATTTCACGCGCTGCATTATCGCATTATGAGAAAAACCGAAGAGAGCCCGACTCTGAAACATTATTGAAGTTCGCAAATCTATATCATGTTACGGTCGACTATTTGATTGGCCGGACATCCATCCGAGGCCAGCAATTAAGCGATGGCGTGCGGAATTTTGTCGATCAACTCGAGCTTTCCGATGATGATCTGCTGAATAAATATCAACTGACCATCGATGGCCGGGTACTTACTGCTGAGGAAACAAAATGGTTTATTAACTTTGTACGTGCAGAACGGTTGGAGAGCTAGTGCCTTCAACCACTGCAGGCCACTTAGCCTTGCATATCCCGATCTGCTCGAATATGTCATCTATTTCAAGAACAATGAAGGGTGACGGAATGACTGCTTCTTCTGTTGTCATCTTGACTTCCACTCTACTCATAAAAATAAACTCCTAATAGAAAAGTAGTAATGATACAAATGTTAACATCATTATACCCGACTCGCCGGATGGAATTTGTCAGTTAATGGACGCATCTTTTTTCTAATTTGGTGGCATTTTGTCGAAAAACAAAAGGGACTGTCGCCTGAAGTAGTTATTGCTACTTCAGGGACAGTCCCTTATTTCAATCATTCAGTTACGATGCCTAAATATATTATTTCCCGCCTGCGCGCGCAAGCTCTCTTTTATTCGCTTCGAAAGCAGCAAGCAAGGCTTCTTCCCCTACTAACCCGGTATCCTCAACCTTACGAATTTGCTCAAGCATACGTTTGTAATCCTTTGGAATAACTTTGACGAATTTCGACAATGAAGCATCCCAATCATTAAGCAAACGTGATCCAATTGCGCTTTCCGTATATTGCACATGTGATTCAACCAAGCCCCGCAGCTCTGCTACATCGACCGAGTCTTCAAGGCGCTCCAGCAATACCATCTCAAGATTGCAATGATTGTAGAAATCGCCTTTCTCGTCGTAGATGTATGCAACGCCGCCAGACATGCCAGCTGCGAAGTTGCGGCCTGTGTTGCCAAGGATAACGACACGTCCGCCTGTCATATATTCGCAGCCATGATCGCCTACGCCCTCAACAACGACATTCGCTCCACTGTTACGAACAGCGAACCGTTCACCTGCTGCACCGCGGATATACGCTTGACCGCTAGTCGCGCCATATAGCGCAGTGTTGCCGATAATGACATTCTCCTCAGCCACGAAAGTTGCCTTCGGAGATGGTGCAACGATAATTTTACCGCCAGAGAGGCCTTTGCCGACGTAGTCATTCGAATCGCCTTCGATCGATAGCGTGATGCCTTTCGGTACGAATGCGCCAAAGCTCTGTCCGGCCGTTCCAACAAAGTGATAAGAAATCGTATCTTCAGGTAGCCCAGCTGCACCGTAGCGGCGAGTAACCTCACTGCCTAGTATCGTACCGACAACCCGGTTCGTGTTCAAGATCGGGAAGGTGCCGCGTACGCGTTCACCGTTCTCAAGCGCTGCTTGCGCAAGAGGAACTAGCTGCTGCATATCAAGCGATAGCTCAAGGCCATGGTTCTGCTCTTGAATGTTGTAACGAACTGCATCCTGCGGAAGATCCGCTTCGTACAGCAAGCCTGAAAGATCGATGCCCTTCGCTTTGTAATGCTCGCGAAGCTGCTTCGTTTCAAGAATATCAACGCGTCCGACCATTTCTTGAATGGTACGGAAACCTAGGTCAGCCATAATCTCACGCAGCTCTTCAGCTATGAAGCGCAGGTAGTTTACCACATGACTTGGGTCACCCATGAATTTCTTGCGAAGCTCAGGGTTTTGCGTTGCTACGCCAACAGGACAAGTATCCAGCTGGCACACACGCATCATAATGCAGCCAAGCACGATGAGCGGTGCCGTAGAGAAGCCGTACTCTTCCGCGCCAAGCAATACTGCAATAGCAACATCTCGGCCATTCATCATTTTGCCATCTGTCTCAAGCACGACACGGTCACGCAGTTTGTTGAGCATGAGCGTTTGATGCGTTTCAGCTAGACCAAGCTCCCATGGCAGACCCGCGTGGCGGATAGAACCCATTGGAGATGCGCCTGTACCGCCATCATAGCCGCTGACCATGATAACATCCGCGCGGCCTTTCGCAACACCAGTCGCGATCGTGCCTACACCAACACCGGAAACGAGCTTAACGTTAATGCGTGCGCGCGGGTTGGCATTTTTCAAATCATGAACGAGCTCCGCCAAATCCTCAATAGAGTAAATATCATGATGCGGCGGCGGTGAAATGAGTCCTACGCCTGGGGTTGAACCGCGAACCTCAGCTACCCAAGGATAGACTTTAAGACCAGGCAGCTGTCCGCCTTCACCAGGCTTTGCGCCTTGGGCCATTTTAATTTGAATCTCATCGGCATTTACCAAGTAGTTGCTCGTTACGCCGAAACGTCCCGAAGCTACTTGTTTAATTGCACTGCGTCTGGAATCTCCATTCGCATCAGGGATAAAGCGCGCCGGATCTTCCCCGCCCTCGCCCGTATTCGATTTGCCGCCAAGACGGTTCATCGCGATAGCAAGGCTTTCATGCGCTTCTTTACTGATTGAACCAAACGACATTGCGCCGGTTTTGAAGCGTTTCACGATCGATTCGATTGATTCAACCTCGTCTAACGGAATCGCTTGACGTCCATCCTTGAATTTAAGCAAGGAACGCAGCGTCAAATGTTTCTTGTCCTCGCCCTGAACGAGCGTTGAGAATTTCTTGTACAGCTTGTAATCATTCGCACGCGAAGCCATCTGAAGCGTATGGATCGTCTGCGGCGTGAACAAGTGGTCCTCGCCGTCTTTACGCCATTGGTAATCGCCGCCCGAATCAAGCTCCTTCTCGCTTCCCTCTTGTTCTGAGAATGCACGGTTGTGATGCTTCAATGTCTCTTCAGCAATCACGTCAAGACCGATACCGCCGATACGCGAAGGCGTCCATGTGAAGTACTCGTTGATAACATCCTCTTTCAAGCCGAGTGCTTCAAAAATTTGAGCGCCGCGGTAGGATTGGATCGTCGAGATACCCATTTTGGACAATATTTTAATAACGCCTTTAGTGGCGGCTTTGATGAAGTTTTTCACTGCTTTTTCATGTGACACGCCACGCAGCATGCCTTGGCGGATCATATCGTCCAGCGTTTCGAAAGCAAGGTACGGGTTAACTGCGCTTACGCCGTAACCGAGCAACAATGCAAAGTGATGCACTTCGCGCGGCTCGCCAGACTCAAGCAGAATAGCTACCTTCGTACGCGTACCTTGACGGATCAAATGGTGATGCAAAGCGGATACCGCAAGCAAAGCAGGAATTGCAGCATTGTCTTTGTCAACACCGCGATCGGATAAAATTAACAGGTTATGTCCCTTAGCAATTACGCGGTCAGCAGCTTCGCACATTTGTGTAAGCGCGGCGCGCAAGCCCGTTTCCCCTTCGCTTGCAGGGAAGAAGATCGGGAGCGTGATGGAACGGAAGCCGGGACGACGCACATGGCGCAGCTTAGCGAATTGCTCATTGGACAAAATAGGCGTATCCAACTTGATATGGCGGCAGCTCTCCGGCTCCGGGTTAAGCAAGTTGCGTTCAGGCCCGATTGTCGTACCCGTTGCCGTAATGATCTCCTCGCGGATAGCATCGATCGGCGGGTTTGTCACCTGCGCGAACAATTGCTTGAAGTAGTTGTACAGGCGCTGCGGGCGCTCAGACAATACAGCAAGAGGCGCATCATAGCCCATCGAAGCAATCGGCTCTGCGCCGCTGCCAGCCATAGGCTCAAGCACTTTCCGCACATCCTCAAACGTATAGCCGAAAGCTTGCTGTCTCATTTGGACCGTTGCGTGATTCGGCTCTGGAAGCTCTGGCGCTTCCGGCAGATCCTCAAGATCGACGAGATGCTCATTCAACCATTCGCGGTATGGATGCTCTGTCTCGATCTCCGCTTTCACTTCCTCATCGGAAATGATACGGCCTTTCTCTGTATCAACTAACAGCATGCGCCCTGGACGCAAACGGTCTTTGTACAGAATATCTTCAGGCGGAATTTCAACGGTTCCCGCTTCAGAGCCTAGAATAATATGATCATCTTTCGTTACGTAATAACGTGCAGGACGCAGACCATTACGGTCGAGCACCGCACCGATTTTCACGCCGTCCGTAAAACCAAGCGCTGCCGGTCCGTCCCATGGCTCCATCAACGTACTGTGGTATTCATAGAACGCTTTGCGCTCGTCGCTCATGTTCTCATGGTTGGACCATGGTTCCGGAACCATCATCATCGCGGCATGCGCCATTGAACGGCCCGACAAGAACAGGAATTCAAGCGTATTGTCGAACATAGCCGTATCAGAGCCGTCAGGGTTAATGACCGGCTTAATTTTCTCGATATCGTCACCGAACAGCTCCGTCGCAAACAACGTTTGACGGGCATGCATCCAGTTCACGTTACCGCGAAGCGTATTGATCTCGCCATTGTGAATCATATAATGGAATGGATGCGCGCGCTCCCAGCTTGGGAACGTGTTTGTGCTGAAACGGGAGTGCACGAGCGCCATTGCCGATACAACCGACTCATCGTTCAGCTCTGTGTAGAATGAGCGAACCTGTTCCGTTGTAAGCATCCCTTTATAAACGATCTTTCTCGAGGACAAGCTCGAGAAATAAAACATATTGCCGCCTTCTTTGCCGGCGTAGCGAATCGCAAGCTCTGAACGCTTACGAATCACATAGAGTTTGCGTTCGAACGCCATGTTGTCCTTCAAGCTATCGTTCATGCCAATAAATAGCTGACGAACATATGGCTTAACAGCCAACGCTGATTCACCTAGCTTCTTATCATCCGTTGGAACCGTACGCCATCCGATTACCGTTTGGTTCTCTTCCAGAACAATCGATTCCACTTCACGCTCAATTGCGCTGCGAGCAGCTTCATCCTGGGGCATGAAAATCATGCCTACGGCGTATTGCCCTTCGACAGGCAGCACGATTTCTTGCTTCTTTAATTCAGCTGCAAAAAAGGCATGCGGAATTTGAAGCAATATACCCGCTCCATCTCCTGTATTCGGTTCGCTGCCTTGACCGCCGCGATGCTCCATGTTCTCGAGCAGCATCAGCGCTTGGCGGATGACCTTGTGTGATTTGATTCCCTTGATGTTGGCCACAAAGCCCATGCCGCATGCATCTTTCTCAAACTGCGGATCATAGAGCCCCTGCTTCGGCGGCAATCCCAAAATATGTTCTTTCATTGTGTGCAACCTTTCTATGAGAAGATTTTTGGGTAAGCGTGAACGTGTTGAAAATAAGCATCGATGAATACGCATTACGCTTCATTTTTCGCTTGTTCTATCATAGAATGGTAGTCAGCGAGGCGCATCGGCCTGCTCCTTTCCACTCATAAGCTAAACGGCTGCTGCTCCGACAAAAAGAGCGCATCCGGTTAATTGACCATATACCGGGCCTATACCGCGACATTGCGATTATTATATTATTTTAACATTAGGCCATAGCGGAATCAATTTAATATTTTCATAATTATTTGCACTATTTTACTACAAGAGCAAAGGAATATTGCCTTTATTAAGCAATGCTGTGGCCGATTCACCGCGAAATACAAGCATAGCATAGTTCGCTGCTTCTATTTCCTTATATTTTATCAGAAGGAAGTGTTCCTGTTGTATAGCAAGTTAAGGAAAGTGGCCATACAGCCTGCAGCGTCCGTTATTATTGCATTATTAATTGTAAGTACGTTTGTCTTTCAGCCTCTGATTGGCCCTACCGTACGTGCAGAGTCTGCCTCCCCATCGAGCATGGCGGCTCCCGCCACAACCAATACCTACCGAATCGTCGCTGTCGGAGACTCCTTGACTGCCGGCTATGAGCATGGCTTCACCGAGCAGTCCATTCCATACGGCTATGTAGAGCATGTTTACGAGCAAGCCTTATTTCACGGTTACCGCGCCGAATATTCAAACTACGGCTTACTAGGCCTTAGAACCGCTGGCCTTAAGCGTTGGATGGATGCAATTGTCAAAGGGTCTGATATCAATGGCGATGATATTCAGAAAGCACTTCCTGACCCCCGTACTGAGCGTCTATTCGCTGAATCTCCATTGCTGCGATCTGCATTGACTAAAGCGGACTTAATTCTGCTAACCATTGGCGGCAACGACATGTATGCCGTATTAGAGAAGCTCGAGAAGGGAGCTGATCCTGCTGATGCAGCAGTGAGCTTATCGTCAGCGCTAAGCGGATATGAAACCGAGCTCGAATCGGCGCTGCGGCTAATGCTCCGTCTTCAGCCCAAAGCCCAAATCGTCATAGCCGATCAATATTTGCCCATCCCTAAACCTATAAGACTCGGCGCACTTGTTTTTCCATTATACCCAGAAGCCGACCGTTTGTTCCTTGAAGCAAGCGTCAAGCAGCTGCGAGAGCGTCTTAACCTTATCGTCCAACGGCTGACAAAAGACGGCTATCAAGTAAAGGTTGCAAATGCCGCAGCAGCTTTCGTAGATAACGAGCTCCGCTACACATCTATTGAAGATGGTGATATACATCCAAGCGGTGCAGGCTATGCGGCTATGGGGAAAGCATTCTCCAAGGCCATTTGGGGTGATTATCGCGAGGTGAAGGCTGCGGGGCAGGAGCAGCCTATTCATATTGTAATTGATGGCGAAGAGCTGCTTGGCACGAGCGGCTCCCGCATCGTAAAGAACTATACCTATTTGCCGCTTCGCAGCGTAGCGGAAGCAATGGGGGCGAGCGTGAAATGGAATGCCTCGAAGCGCACGGCTTCGATTAAGCTCGCGAATCGAACCGTCGATATCGCTGCCGGCTCCGCAGCCATTATGGTTAATGGCACTGCCCGGTCGCTAGAAGCGCCTCCTGCCTTCATAGATAACTTCGGCAAGTCGCCAACCTTGTATGTGCCGCTTGCAGCTTTGTCCGCAGGACTTCAGTTCCAGGTCATCTATCGCGGCACCTTAAAAACGGTCTTCATTAATAAATAGCAGTTTGTCTATTTGTATTCCTTCTGAAGCTGCTGCATTTGTTCGAGTGCCTTTGCCGCCCAGCGATGCAGACGGTCAAGCGCAGCAACCTCTGCCTCAGCAGCAGCTTTCAATGATGCTCCATATTCCGGCACGGAGCCCGCATAGGGCAACACATCACGCAGCAGCACCGTTGTTTTTTCTGTATAGCTAAGGGCACGCCGCTCATGGAACATAGGAACATCTGGATTATAAGGATTGTGCAAATCCCCCTGCTCCGGATGCTTCAGTACGGCGAGCACCTTGACTAAGGCGCGGGGTCCATTTATTTCGATGAGTTCTCCCACATACTGACCGGATCGAACTTCTGCTTTTACATATTCTCCTATTTTTATGCCCTTGTCATTTTGATTCGTCATGTCCATTTTGATTAACCTCGCTTATTGTTTTATTATCGCTTGTAAAATATATGTAAATATAGTTAAGGACAGGGAAGCATAAGCTTATCACATGCACTTCGTCATTCTAGGATAAATTATCCAAAGCTTTATTAGCAACCCTTAAGGATAAAACTTGTGTTAGTTGCACTTGCATCGTAATATGGAATTAGAAAAGTAGGTGGAATGAATGCGTAAGAAAAGAGTGCTCCTGCTCTCTGAAGGCTTTGGCTCCGGTCATACTCAAGCTGCCTATGCGCTCGCTGTCGGACTAAAGCAGTTAAGTCCGGGGATTCAGACCCGCGTCATCGAGCTTGGAAAATTTCTTAATCCGGTGCTTGGTCCATGGATAATATCCGCATATCGCAAAACAGTTAGCAAACAGCCCAAGATGGTCGGTCTTATGTACCGCAGCAACTATAAAAAATCGTTCAATCGACTTACACAGCTTGCGCTCCATCGCATGTTTTATACCCAGACATCGCAAGTCATCTCCCAATTGAAGCCGGATCTGATCATTTGCACGCATCCGGGACCCAATGCGGTTGTAGCAAGACTTAAGCGCCTTGGGTTGGACATGCCGCTGTACACGTTAATTACTGATTATGATGCGCATGGCTCTTGGGTGAACAAAGAGGTCAACCGATATTTGGTTTCCTCGCCTCTCGTCAAGGAGAGGCTAATTGACAAAGGGATCACGGAGAATCGCATAGAAGTAACAGGCATTCCCGTTCATCCGAATTTCTGGCATACATACGATAAAGAAGAAGTACGCGAGCAGTTTCAGTTGAAAAATATGCCGACGGTTCTTATCATGGGCGGCGGCTGGGGAATCATGTATGAGGACAACGCCCTCGAATACATGACCAAGTGGCGCGAAACCACCCAATTGATTTACTGCGTTGGCTCCAATGAGAAGATGAAAGAAAAGATGCTGTCCGATCCTCTCTTCCGGCATCCGAATATTCGCATCCTCAGCTTTACCCGAGAGGTCAATAAACTGATGGACGTGTCTGATCTGCTCATTACGAAGCCAGGCGGCATGACCTGTACGGAAGGCATGAGCAAAGGAATTCCGATGCTCTTCTACGAGCCGATTCCCGGCCAAGAAGAAGAAAACTGCGAATACTTCATTAGCAACGGTTTTGGTGAAATGCTCGATTCGAACGATACCGTCGATCGATGGTTTTCGCTCATCCACGAGCCTTATGCCTCCGGCCAATTCAGAGAAGGTCTACTAACTAAGCGAAACCTACAATACGACCCAATGAGTTGTCCGAACGCCGTCCTGCGACTAATGCAGTGACGGCTTTCTTTTTTTGGGGAGATTATGAAGCATAAATAGTGTGTACTTATTCAAATAGTATAATGGATGAAGGGAGCTGTTTATTATGGGATCACAGATGACCGACGGCAAAACGATTATTTTGAGGGTTGAAATTGATACTAATATCGCACAATTTGGACGGGCCGCTACCGCGATTGAGCAAGCTAAGGGAGACATCATCGCAATCGACGTCATACATACGGATAAAAATAAAAGCTTGCGTGATTTAACCGTGAAAATTACGGAAAACGGCGCTGCCGAACGGCTCACGTCCGCGTTAAAGGCAATTCCCGGCATTCGGCTCGTACACATTTCAGACCGCACTTTTCTGCTTCATTTAGGCGGAAAAATAACGATCCAGCCCAAAACCCCTATTCAAAACCGAGACGACCTGTCAAGGGTTTACACGCCTGACGTGGCAAGGGTTTGCCAGGCTATATTTGAAGAGCCCTCCAAGGCTTTTACGCTCACGGTCAAAAGAAACATGGTGGCAGTCGTGTCCGACGGAAGCGCCGTTCTTGGATTAGGCAATATCGGACCTTACGCTGCCATGCCGGTCATGGAAGGAAAGGCCATGCTTTTCAAGCAATTTGCCGATGTTGATGCTTTCCCAATCTGCCTCGACACGCAAGATACCGAAGCGATTATCGCTACTATCAAAAACCTGGCGCCCGCTTTCGGCGGCATTAATCTGGAGGATATATCCGCACCGCGCTGCTTCGAGATCGAGCAAAGACTTCGGGATGAGCTTGATATCCCCGTGTTTCACGATGACCAGCACGGCACGGCTGTCGTCCTATACGCAAGCTTGCTTAATGCTCTGAAGCTGACTGGCCGGAGCATACGCGATACGCGAATCGTCATTTGCGGCATCGGGGCTGCCGGCACTGCATGCACCAAAATGCTGCTCGCAGGCGGCGCTGAACATATCGTTGGCGTTGATCGCGAAGGCATCCTGACAGCCGACAAGACTTATGAAAACCAGGTATGGCAGTGGTATGCGGACAATACGAACCCGGAGCGCCAAAGCGGAGGACTGGCAGAAGCTTTGATCGGCGCTGATGTTTTTATCGGCGTTTCGGCTGGTGGTATACTGACTCGCGCTCATATTGAGACGATGGCTAAAGACCCCATTGTTTTCGCAATGGCTAATCCTGAGCCCGAGATTAGACCAGAGCTTGCTGAGGACATTGTTGCGGTATTTGCCACTGGCCGCTCGGACTATCCCAACCAGATCAACAATGTTCTTTGCTTTCCTGGCATCTTCCGCGGGGCACTTGACAGCCGGGCTACGACGATCAATGAGGAGATGAAGCTTGCGGCTGCAGAAGCTATCGCATCTGTTATAAGCGATGAAGAGCTAAGTCCGATGTATATTGTTCCTAGCGTCTTCAATACACGCGTTGTTGAAGAGGTTCGCAAAAGGGTGATTCAAGCCGCTCAGCAAAGCGGCGTTTCCCGCCGTCAGACGCGGGAATAGCATCACATCAGCAATCATGCCTCACATCGCATTGAGCAACCTATTGCTTCACGATAATTGCAACTTCCTCAATTGCATAGCGCACCCTTTCGGGTACTTAATAAACGCCGTATATCTATGGGATCATCCCGTAAATATACGGCGTTTATTTGTTCTTGTATGAATTGAGAATCAATTCATGTATCTGAATACATAAGGTACAAACCTTAATAATCAAATAGGAGGTTTATTAAAGGTGATTGAAACCTTTAAGCGAGCCATACGTATTCGTTCTAAGGAAGCAACATCAGAAATGAACACATGACAACTATCATCTTCTTAACCGGATTAATTGTGCTATAATTAAAATATCAAGCGCTTAAGCGCTTTTTCAACAAGCTGCAGCATATATTAGCAAATATGGGAGTTTTTATTCTAGAATATCTCGATAAGCAGGCTTTATGTGCAGTTAGTTGATGGAAAGGGAGCCTGGTAATGTTTCAAGCAGTTGTCGACTTTTTAGAGAAATTCGGGCCTCTGGGACTATTTATTCATGCATTTCTTGACGCTGTTATTTTCCCCATTCCCGCGTTTTTTCTTCAAGTTTCATTGAGTCTACTCAACCCAAGTACAGCCTTATGGCTGGCTACCGTGGGCTATGTTGCTTGTCTCTTAGGTACACCTGTAGGGTATTATCTAGGCAAGGTGATGGGCAAATCAGTCCTATATAAGTTTTTGAAAAAGGAATGGATCGACGCTGCCACTGAAAAATTTCAGAAGAACGGTGAAGCCGCCATTCTCATTGGTTCTTTCACGCCTATTCCATTCAAAGTATTTACGATTCTGTCAGGCTGCTTGAACTTTCCAATCTGGAGATTAATCGGGTATGCGGCAATTGGACGGGGCCTGAAGTTTTATATTGTCGGCCTCCTGTTTTATTTTTACGGTCAATCTGCAGAAGGTATGGTAAAGGACGTTTCCTTGTATATTTTCATTGGAGCCGTTCCCATCGTCGTTGTATATTTGATCATTCGCAAGAAGCGCAACAAAAAAAAGGCTTTAGCGCAGCAACAAGCGCAGCCTTCGGCGCAAGAACCAATGAAACAAGCTGAAGGTACAACCATCCAAATCGATTCTTAAATGCTATGAAATATAATCACAAAAGCGTAAACTGCTTTTGCCGTCCTCTGCGGCAAAAAGCAATCGTTTCGCGGAGATATATAAGCATATTTATATGACAAAACATATAAGTTCTTATATAATAAAAGGCCGATCAGACAAGTCTGATCGGCCTTTTCGCTTGATTATAACGCGCTTCCGCCAAACACGAGACGGTATTCCCAGTGCGTTCCTTCGATATTGCTAATTGTAACGCCTCCGCCTTCATTGGAGTACGTATGCAATACCTTTCCGTCGCCTAAATAAATGCCATCATGCGTGATCGTCTGCGAGGACTTGTCGATTCCGTTGTACGAGGAAGCCTTAGTCCCTTTATAGGACATGAAGAAAACCAAATCCCCCCGCTCAAGCGCTCTCCAATTCGTATTGGCTGTTCCTTTATCTTTGACGTACTGGGCTTGCTGCCTAGAATCTGCCGGCAGCCTAATCCCTAGCCCATCTAGAAACGATTGCCTAACAAAGTCAGAACAGTCGAAGGTCGTCGTCGTGTTGCGGTCTGAACCGTATTCATATGGCGTACCCAAATACTTCATACCCGCAGCGATCATTTTCTCAACCGACTCGTCCTTCGTGTCATCCGGTGCGGTTACTGGGCCTCCGCCATTCCCGCCATTGCCTGTCCCTCCATCCGGAATAGTACCCGAGACGCTTAGGTATGCAGCTTGCGTGCTCACAAATCCCCTAACGCCATTGCCGTCCCGAACCTCATACCAATAGCTGTTCGTTTTTGCAACGATCGTCACTATCTCGCCTTTCTTCAAATATCGGATGCGTTCGCCTGACGTGGATGCCGACTTGCGGAAGGAAACCGACGCTTTCACGGTTGCATTGCCCGTTTGCTCCGGTGCTGAGCTTTGCAGCTCAATATATTGGGAAGACGTCGATATGTATCCCGATCTGCCTGAGGAATCGGTTATTTTATACCAATAGGAATTGATCTTCTCGACTATCGTCACTTGTTCGCCTTTCTTTAGGTTTCGAATAATCGAGCCTGATGTGGAGGGAGCGGACCGCATATTTACGCCGGACTGAACCTCTCCTGCCTGTGCGGCAAGCGCTGCCGGAACCGAAATTGAACTGAATAATAAAGCTGCCGTTAATGTTGCTGTTGCCATCCTTTGTTTCATCGTGTATTGCAAACTATACGCCTCCCTTGGTGTGAAAACAGTGAAAATATAACGGGTTCTGATCCCATTGTAGTTTCGTTTCGGGTAGACAAGTATCGACCAATACACCTATTTATCAGGCTATTAATTGGGCAGGAAGACGTATACATCCGCTGTAAAATAATACAAAAAAGACGATTCCTATAAGGAACCGCCTTTTCACCTATTGCTTTTAACATTCGCAGCTATTTCAAGACAATTAAATCAATTTTTTCTCATAATATTGGGTCTTTTGGGTAGATCATGAAATTGAGCCATAGGAACCACTAAACAACATAGCAACCTCAATTGGTAACAATTACCGCTTATTTCAGTGCTTTTCAGTCGACATTATTTCGGAATTTTCGACATCCTCCTGAGGCTCCACATGAACATGGACACTCATAATGTTATGCTTTCTACCCATTCGATGCTCAATCTCGTCGCTAATCTGGTGGCTTTCGATTAGAGAAAGCTCCGGGTCAACCTGAACGATGACATCAACGAGCACATGGCTTCCATGAACTCTAGCCTTAATATCCTTAATGGCCTTGACGCCTTTTGTCTTGGCAATCGTTGTGCGAAGCGAAGAAAGCTCATTCTCGTCAAAGCCGTCTGTCAGTGCATGCGTCGAGCTATAAAAGATTTCCCAAGCCGTTTTGCAGATGATGACCCCCACTGCCAAAGCCGCAACCGGGTCAAGCCAAGGGAGGCCGAACTGAGCCCCAATAATGCCAATTGCTGCGCCGATACTGACAAGCGCGTCCGACAAATTGTCCTTAGCCGCAGCAAGCAGCGCCTGGTTATTAATACGAAGGGCCAGCCTTCGATTATAAATATATACGCCGCCCATACAGACAGCCGCGAATAACGCGACCCAAGCAGAATTTAAGTTCGGAATTTGGTGCTCCGAGTTGAACAATGACTTCACAGCGCCGATCAGTACCTGAATGCCTACCGTCGCCATGATAAAGGAAGCAATAAGCGCAGCAATCGTCTCAGCACGGAAATGTCCGTACGGATGATCCTTGTCTGGCGGCTTCTGAGATATTCGAAGTCCGATCAATACAGCAGCAGATGCCA
This sequence comes from Paenibacillus endophyticus, assembly GCF_014192395.1. GTDB lineage: Bacteria > Bacillota > Bacilli > Paenibacillales > Paenibacillaceae > Pristimantibacillus > Pristimantibacillus endophyticus. Next base: position 429,437 of record NZ_JACHXW010000002.1, read on the forward strand.
CGATGTCCGTTAGATTGTTGAAGCCGTCTGCAACGAGAGCTCCCGACACAAACCAGTAGCCCGCACCGAGTTTTAGCGCAGATAAAGCCAAGTAGGCCCCAATGCTAACCCAGGCACCTTTTTCGCCCTGTTTAATCTCCTCATACTGATTCAGTTTCAATACCCTCCCAAACGTAAAACGTATGTATTTGTAAAGCACTCCGACAACCTATCGGTATCATACCTGAACGAACCCATGTGGGTCTAGAGAAACAGTGTTTACCAGGTGCGTACTTTTATGCATGCATGCAACAATTAGAGCCGCTGCCAAAACGGAGGCTTACAAATAAAAGCACTCTAGACGGAGGTCTAAAGCGCTTTTATTTCTATCTCAATTTTCAAAAACAGCTTTCTTCAGTGGTACCGGTACTGTTGGCGCATCGTTTCAGGAATAAAACGAGCCGCTCATCCGTTTCAAATAACCTCATAAATTCGTGCCTCGTAAGGCTTAAGCTCCATTTCGGGCATCTCGCTGCTCCAATAGACCTCAGTCTGGCCGTAGCTGCCAAGCTTAAGCTTCAAACTTAAACCATTGTTGCCAAAACACGATTCTGTGAATGCAAATGTACGGTGCTCCGCGCTGTGGTTGAGCAGCACAAGCCACTCCGTCCCTTCCAGCTCGCGCACATAGACATACAAATGCGGATCATCATCGCTTATATCAGTGAAGTCGCCATACACCATAATTAGGTTTGCTTTGCGCAAAGCGATAAGCTTTCGATAATAAGCCAATACCGAGTCCGGATCCTTCTCAGCTTGCTCAACATTTATTTTCTCGTAATTGGGGTTGATTTGGAGCCATGGCTCCGCTTCTCCAAAGCCAGCATACGGCCCGTCATTCCATTGCATGGGCGTCCTTGAATTATCTCGGCTAAGCGGCTGCAAATCACGGAATACGACCGCAGGATCGCCGCCTTTTCCGACTTCCTCTACATATCTATTAATCATGGCGATGTCCTTGTAATCACCGATTGTCTCGAATCTGACCCCTGTCATTCCGATCTCTTCACCTTGATAAATGTACGGAATGCCTGGCAGCGTATGGATCATGGTGCCGAGCAGCTTGGCCGACTCCACTCGGTAGTCAGTATCGTTGCCATACCTGGATACTTGCCTCGTATGATCATGATTGTTCAAAAACTGTGAGCCAAAGCCGCGCCCGTCCAACGCTTCTGCCCAAAGCCTCTGGATGCGCTTGAAGCGCAGCATGTCCCACTCCGGCATTTCGTCCGCCACCTCGAAATGAAACAACGTATTGAGCTCCTGGCGCTCCTCATCGACGAATAGCGGCCCTGTCTCCGGTGTTGCAAATGCAATTTCTCCAACTGTCATCATATCGTAATGCTTGAACACCTCATGGTTCATTTCCTGCAAATACTGATGAAGCCCCGCGTTATGCGTCAAATATCGAATGTCCCGCGGATTTTCTACATCGGCAAATATCGTTGGCTTAGCCAGCAGCGCGAGAGCGTCAAGCCGCAGACCATCCACGCCCTTGTCCAGCCAAAATCGCAGCATCTTGTAAATCTCTTGCCTCATTTCTCGATTCGCCCAATTCAAATCGGGCTGCTCAACCGCAAAGGAATGCATATAATATTGATTCGATGCTTCATCAAGCTCCCAGCATGATGGATTGAAGTAAGAGCGCCAATTCGTTGGCGGCCTGCCTTGATAGCCATCATGCCAAATATACCAATCCCGTTTCGGATTGCTAGCCGAAGAGCGTGATTCTTTGAACCAAGCATGCTGATCCGAAGTATGGTTCACTACAACATCCATCATCAGCTTCATGCCCCGCGCATGCGTCTCTGCTACCAGCAACTCAAAATCCGCCATCGTGCCCGCTTTGTCCATGACTGCATAATAATCAGAAACGTCATAGCCGTTATCTTTGTCAGGTGACTCATTAAACGGGTTAACCCATACCATCGTCACGCCAAGCGACTGAATATAGTCCAGCTTCTCAATGACTCCCCTTAAGTCGCCAATGCCATCCCCATTCGTATCGCGGAAGCTGCGCCAGTATACCTGGTACACGACGGATTCCTTCCACCAAGCCTCATTTGACTGCATGATGATCACTCCTTTATTTATCAATTGGCGTGAGCCAAAAACAAATGGCGCATGCTCGGCATTCGGCCGAGGCGCTGCGCCACTCGTATCGTACAACAAACTTATTAGCCTAGCCTTTAATCGAGCCGCCAAGCATACCCCGAACGAAATACTTCTGCAAGGCGAAAAATACAGCCAAAGGCATCAGCATCGAAACGAATGCGGCAGCTGTCAGCAGATGCCAATCATTGCCTCTTGAGCCGACCATGTTCGCAATATTCATGGACAGCACCTGCACTTCCGGCTGGCTGCCAAGGAATATAAGCGATACTAAATAATCGTTCCATACCCACAAAAACTGGAAAATACTAATAGATGCAAGCGCTGGAACCGACAACGGCAGAATCAGCTTGCTGAAAATCGTGAAATTTGTAGCTCCATCCATAAATGCCGATTCGAACAAATCCTTCGGCAGCTGGCTGATGGATGTGTACATGAAATAAGTAATAAGCGGCAAACCGAACGCTGTATGCGCAAGCCATATACCGAAATAGGTTCCGTTTAGGCCTAGAGATGTGTAATCGCGCAGAATCGGGATTAGCGCCACCTGCAGCGGTACGACAAGCAGTGCGATTACAATGACGAACAGCGTTTTTCGACCTGGGAAGCGAAGCCAGGCAAAGGCATACGCCGCAAAGGAAGCAATAAAGATCGGAATGACCGTTGCCGGTACCGTTACCGCAATCGTATTCCAGAAGGAACGCGACATGCCGCTGCCCTTCTCTGTTTTCGTCGTCCCGTCCGGCATCGTAATCGAATAGCTTTTCCCGCCGAGCACCGTCTCGTAGTTTTGAGTCGTGAAGCTGGAAATAATCGTCCAATGCTTATCCTGTACATTCAGCAGTCTTGCACGCCGATTTTCCCAAATCAGCCTTTCACCGTTTACCTCCACGCCGGCACGCAATTGATCATCCGTATAGGTCGCTCCATTGACTTTGATCGGCTCCCGCAAATCTGTTTCCTTCGGAAGCTGAAGCTGCTCCGAGGTTTGCCAATCGCGATGGGGCAGTATGTTCCACCAGCCTGTCGACAGTATATCCGCTGCCGGCCGGAACGAGGATACCAGCAGGCCGAGCGTCGGAATCGTCCATATGAGGCAGATGATGGCGAGCACCGTATTCACGAGCCATTTGGACTTGCGAATTTTTTTGTTTTTGCTCATTCTAGAATCCCCCCTCTCTACGGAACTGACGCAGGTTGACGATAATAACCGGAATAACCGCGATTAGCAATACGATAGCTAAAGTTGAGCCGTAGCCGGCATTTTGATACATGAAGAGCTGGCGGTAAAACTGTGTGGCAACGACATCTGTTTCATATTGTCCGCCGGTCATAATCATTACCACATCGAATATTTTGAGTGTAAAAACAATAATCGTAGTCGTCACGGACAGCAGTGTTCCCGAGATGTACGGAATCATGATTTTGAAGAAAATTCGAACCTCGCCTGCGCCGTCCATCCTTGCTGCTTCCAGCGTATCCTCCGGGATGCTCTTAATCGCAGCCGAGAAAATAACCATGGCAAAACCCGTTTGCATCCAAATGAGGATCGCGATCAGAAACAGATTGTTCCACGGCTGTATCATACTGAGCCATGCCTGCGGCTCGCCGCCGAACTTCACGACAATGGCATTCAAAAGGCCAATCTGCTCCGTACCGGGCTGATAGTAATAAATGAATTTCCAGATTACGCCTGCAGCGACAAACGAGATCGCCATAGGCATAAAGATCAATCCTTTAGCCAGCTTCTCGAAGCTGCTGCGGTCAGCCAATATGGCTATGAGCAAGCCTAAGCTTACGCATGCCAGCGTGCCGAAAAATACCCATAGCAGATTGTTGCGAAGAGCCATTAGGAGAAGCCGATCTGTAAATACGGCAACATAGTTGGCGAATCCAACAAAGTTAACCGACCCGGCATCAAAAAAGCTTAAATATAAAGTCCTAAGAGTTGGAAAAACGAGCAGCCAGCCTAGCAGCAGCACCGCCGGACCAACAAATACAAAAGGCAATATTCTTCGCTTCCATTGATCGGGATATTGCTCTACTACCCAGTTGAAGGAGTAGTAAATGGAATAGATGCCTAGCGCCCCCCAAAGAACAGCCAGCACCGCATTGAATACAGGCGGAAGGCTGGAGTCGCGGAAGAATAAAAAGATGCCCCAGTGAATGGCAATATTCAAGGCTGGCACCAATACCGATATCAAGAGCAAACGCAGAGCATTGCCTTTTCGAGCTTGCAGTTCCATATGAGTCCTCCTCCAAGGTTTGCGAAGCAAACCTGACTTCGTAAGCAATAGCTTGGGTTTGCGTAGCAAACCTTTCAATAAATTTATTGATTGGTTAAGGCACTCGCTTTTCAGCGAGCGCCTCCCCGCTGTATCACATACGATTTATTTTTTATAGCCTGCTTGAATTTCTTTCAATGCCGTGTCGAGATCAACTGTTCCGCTTACCCAGTCAGTCATCCCTTTCCAGAACGTGCCTGCGCCAACTGAACCCGGCATCAAGTCGGAGCCATCGAAACGGATCGTATCCGCTGTTTTTATAAACTCAGCCATTCTGCGTTCTTGATCATTCGGATACCATGAAGCATCTGCGTCGTTCATCGGCGCCGTTACGCCTCCTGTTTGAATCCACGTTTTGAGGGATTCGCCAGTAGTGAAAAACTCAAGCACTGCGCGAACCTCTGGACGGTCATTGAACATAGCGTAGATATCGCCAGAAATTAAAGCAGGCTGGCCGTACTGCTCATCAATTGCAGGCAGTGGGAACCAATCATAATCATCAGCCGTCAAGCCTTCTGGGAAGAAGCTTGTAATGAAGCCGGCTTGACGGTGAAGCCACGCCTTTGGCGGGTTGTCGAAGAGCGGTTTAACCGCATCACCGAAAGAAGTCGTAGCGATCGACTTCCGGCCGCCGTAGACATAATCTTCATTGAACCAAATTTCAGCCATTTTTTCCGCGGCATTTTTCACAATCGGATCGGTGAACGGAAGCTCGCCGGTTAACCATTTATCATAGTTTTCCGGTGTGGTTGTACGGAGCATAATATCTTCCATCCAGTCTGTTGCAGGCCAGCCTGTCGCAGTACCGCTCTCAATGCCAATACTCCAGGCAGGATCGCCGTCTTTTGCGATTTGATCCGTCAGCGTCATAAGCTCTGCCCATGTTTTTGGAACCGTATAGCCCGCGTCTGCAAAAGCTTTTTTGTTATACCATACCAAGCTCTTCACGCTGCTCCGCGCCCATACGCCTGCCATAACGTCGCCGCTAGAGCCTTTCATCGTAGCCATATCCAGCCAGCTTTGATTGTACTGCTTCTTTAAATAGTCATCGTTCAAAAATGATTTCACGTCAACGACTTTGCCTGCCTCTACAAATCCCTTCAATAGGCCTGGTTGAGGAAAGTCTGCAATATCTGGCGCATTGCCGCCGTTTACACGGACAGAAATTGTCGCTTCGAACTCTTTTGAGCCTTCATATGCAATATCAATTCCCGTTTTCTCTTCAAACGCTTTGATGCTTTCCGTGAATTTCACTTCATCAGCATCCGTAAACGGACCGAACATCGTTACTTTTTTGCCTTTGAAATCACCGTTCATCGCTTGGGCAAGTGCACTGTCTCCGCCATTCGTATCTGTATTCCCATCATCAGCAGTTGCATCTGGCTTTTCCGTTGGCGTATTTGCCCCGTTATTTACATTGTTTTTCCCTCCGCAAGCCGTTATTGCCATGGCAAGTACGATCAACAGAATAAAGGCAGTCAATGCTTTCTTTGTGTTTTTCGCGTACATAGACCTCATCCTTTCTTATTTAAACAATCCAGTAATTACCTTAAACCTTCATGGCCTTTTCGAAACATCAAAAAACGCTATTCTTTCGTCGCTTGCCTCACCTCCTTTAAAATGCCAATTCAGACTTTTTTTATGCCCATTATTCCAGCTGCGTTAGGTATTCTGAAAAGCAATCGTTTTCATTATGCTTGAAAAGCTTTTCATGATTTCCGGGCAGTGCTCGCTTCGAAAGCTGCTAACAGCCTTTTAACGATTAAGCACTTATTGTATTAAATCATTCTAGTCGATTCTCTTATCACAAGCTGATGAGGTAGCTTTTCTCTCAAAACGGCAACCTCGCCGTTCGTAATCAGTTCATGCAGCTTCTCTACTGAGCGATAGCCGATATCATAGGTCGGTTGATCAATCGTTGTCAGCTTGGGAATAAACATCTGCGCCATGCGAATGTTGTCAAAGCCGATGACGGACATTCGGTCAGGCACTGATTTCCCATGATCCCGCAAATAAGAAATGACCCCCATTGCGAATTCATCTGATGCGGCAAATATAGCCGTAAGCTCAGAACAACGGGCGAAAAGCCGTTCAGACGCCTCGTATGCATGCTCGAATCGATGCTCAGCAAACTCAATTTCATCCGTATTATGGACAATTCCAAACTCTAGCAGCGCTTTCTTGTATCCGGCATAACGCGGTTCACCGGAGATCGTATGCCCGAGCGGGAAGCTGATCATGCCAATGCGGCGATGTCCCAATTCGATTAAATGCTTTACCGCTTCATATGCACCCTGCTCATCGTCAATATCAACGGAGGGGATGTCATATTCAGGCGCATTCGTGGAAGCCAGCACGAAAGGCAGACGATAACGCTGCATTTCCTCGTAGTACTCCTCGTGCAGCGAGTCGCTAGTGAATATGATGCCGTCAACCTGCTTCTCAAAAAACGTCTGAACGTATGCGATTGTCCGCTTCTTATCTCGGTCTGTATTGCATATCATCAAGCTATGGTTGAGCATGACAGCAGCGTCCTGCATTCCCCGAATGAGTCCTGCATAATAGGGGTTCTCGATATCCGGTATCATCACACCTAGCGTATCGGACTTTTTGTATATTAGGCCGCGAGCGAACCCGTTTGGCTGATACTGCAGCACCTCGATCGCTTCCAATACTTTCACACGCTTTTCTTCGACCACAGTATCAGGTGCATTCATGACTCTCGATACCGTACTAATCGATACATTGGCATACTTCGCTACATCTCGTATGGTCGATTTCATAGTTGCACGTCCTTCTTGCTCATTAGGATGGTTTGGAGTAAACAAACACATTCTCAATCTATCCGCACACATTCATGGAAGGGCTTTCTGAAAACCTTTTCTGAAAACCTTTTCTGAAAACCTTTTCAACGATAGTATAGTCCCAAAAATCCCGCTTTGCAACAAAAATTTACATGGGCTTGTCCGCTTAACAAAAGAGAGCGCGCTTCATACGGAAGCCGCTCTCTTCTTCATTCAACGATTGATGGACCTTCACTCCTATTGCCCGCCGCTTCCAAAATGATGATCTTGGATGACCTCACTTGAAGACCAAGTCATGTCGATACCATCCTCCCAAGCGGATAATAGAAAGTTCTGCATCACGCCGCAAACTTCGCCATAGCTCATGGCAACACTAGACCAACTATCGCTATTATCTATGTTTTCTGAACCAAGGTGAAACGGCTGTCGCCGTCCTTTGGCGGCGCAGCGCGTTTCATACCGAGAAATATAGAGAAAGGATGGCGAAATCATATACTTTCCTATATTTCAAAAAAGAGAGCTCGCCCGTGAGGTGAACCTCACAGGCAAGCTCTCTTAACTATAGCAGCTTATACCGCGTACATGCGTTCGCGAAGCGCTTTTACTTCCGCGCTCTCCAGATACTCGTCATAGGTCATCATCCGATCGATTACGCCATTTGGCGTAATTTCAACGATTCGGTTAGCGATCGTTTGTACGAACTGATGGTCATGCGAGGTGAAGAGAATCGTGCAATCTGTATCCGTCAAGCCATTATTAAGCGCTGTGATCGATTCGAGATCCAAGTGATTGGTTGGCTCATCGAGAATAAACACGTTAGCGCCCTCAAGCATCATCTTAGACAGCATGCAGCGAACCTTCTCGCCCCCGGACAACACGCTAGCTTTCTTCATCGCATCGTCGCCGGAGAACAGCATACGTCCAAGGAAGCCGCGAATGAACGTCTCATCCGGATCCTTTGAATACTGGCGAAGCCATTCCACCAAGTTTAGATCAACGCCGTCGAAATAAGGGGAGTTGTCTTTAGGGAAATAAGCCTGTGAAGTCGTTACGCCCCATGAGTAGCTGCCTGCATCCGCTTCTACTTCGCCAACAAGCAGTTGGAAAAGCAGCGTTTTAGGCAAGCTGTTCGGTCCAACAAATGCTACCTTATCACCTTTGTTAAGTGCAATAGTAAGATTGTCGATTACTTTCTCGCCGTCAATCGTTTTGGTCAAACCGTCTACAAGCAGCAGTTGCTTGCCTGCCTCGCGCTCGCCTTTGAAGAGGATGAACGGATATTTGCGATTCGACGGACGAATATCGTCAAGCGAGATCTTCTCAAGCAGCTTCTGTCTTGAAGTTGCCTGCTTCGCTTTCGATTTGTTCGCGCTAAAGCGCTGAATAAACGCTTGAAGCTCTTTGATTTTGTCTTCCTTCTTCTTGTTCTCGCCGCGCATCAGCTGCAAAGCAAGCTGGCTCGACTCGTACCAGAAGTCGTAGTTGCCGACGTACATTTGGATTTTGCCGAAGTCAATGTCCGCAATGTGCGTACATACCGTATTCAGGAAATGCCTGTCATGGCTGACAACGACAACAGTGCCTTCATAGTCGGCAAGGAAATCCTCAAGCCAGCGAATGGACTCGATGTCCAAGTGGTTGGTAGGCTCATCGAGCAATAGAATGTTCGGTGCGCCGAACAAAGCTTGAGCAAGCAATACGCGTACCTTCTCGTTACCGCTAAGCTCTGCCATTTTCTTGTCATGCAGATCAGGTGTGATGCCAAGGCCATTCAGCATCTCAGCCGCTTCCGATTCAGCTTCCCAACCGTTCATGTCTGCAAAATCAGCTTCCAGCTCGCCTGCGCGCATGCCGTCCTCATCCGTGAAGTCCGCTTTCGCATACAGCGCGTCCTTCTCCTTCATGACTTCATACAAACGCTTATGCCCCATCATAACCGTCTCAAGAACGACTGACTCATCGTACTCGTAATGGTTCTGCTTCAGAACGGCAAGCCGTTCGCCCGGCGTTATATGCACTTCTCCGTGCGATTGCTCTACTTCACCGGATAATATTTTGAGAAAAGTCGATTTGCCGGCGCCATTCGCGCCAATCAAGCCGTAACAGTTGCCTGGCGTAAACTTAATGCTTACATCTTCAAAAAGCGCCCGCTTCCCGTAACGGAGCGTTATGCCACTTGTACTAATCATTCGTTTAATCCCGTCCTTCACTACAAAATCAGTTTATATCGAACCATTATACCACAGTATGCTCGGAAACCGAACCCTCTTTTGCCTTTGTCACGGCCTTTTCACAGGGTTCGCTTGTTGTTAAATGTTATTTCTAAGAGGCTGCATGCGTAAAAAGCCCTCGTAGAAGCTTTCTGCGGACAGCAAGCTTCTACGAGGGCTAACGCATAGCAATCATCGTCTTAAGGCGCAATGTCGCTGGTTTAGTCCCAGTTCAGCTTGACTTCGTTGCCCGTACGGGATGATTCGTAAATCGCGTCTAGAATACGGTTATTGGTATAACCGGAAAGAGCGGATGTAATCGGCTGTTTGCCCTCCCGGATACATTCTACGAAGTGGCGGCTCATCAGAATCCGATCCTCTTCGCCGTCCAGAGGTTCAATATCGCTTTCGGCAACGCCCGTTTCAGCATGCGTTACGTACTTGCCGTATTTACCTACGATCGCGACGCCGCCTTGCGTTCCCATAAGGTGAATGAAAGGCTCCTCCGAAAGAAATGCCGCATGTGCAGCCCAACTGACTTCCAATGACAGGGTTGCGCCGTTATCGAGCTTGATCAGTGCGGAAGCAAGATCCTCAACATCATAGTATCCGTCCCAATTCGGCGTTCCCCAGTTGCCAATGCCCTCGCGCTTAGGTCCGAACTCTGCATAGGTTGATCCGTACACGGATACAGGCTTCGGATTACCCATTAGATACAGGGATAAATCCAGCATATGAACGCCAATATCGATAAGCGGCCCGCCTCCGGACTGATCCTTGCGCGTAAACCATGATCCCCAGCCCGGAATGCCTTTTTTACGGAACCAGCCCGCTTTCGCGTTGTATACTTGTCCAACATCTCCATTGTCGATATGCTGCTTAAGTGCCCGGCTTAGACCGCTCCAGCGCATTTGATGCGACATCATGAGAATTTTTCCTGATTTCTCCACTTCTTCAACGATCTCGCGCGCAGCATCCGAATTGATTGCCATCGGCTTCTCCAATAGAACATGCTTGCCGTGCTTAAGCGCTTCAATCGCAAGCGCAGCATGGTAGTTGTTCGGCACGCCAATGACGACGGCATCAATCGACGGGTCCTCAAGCAGCGCTTGCGGACTAGCATGCACAGTCTCGATTCCGTGCTCAGAAGCCCTTTGCTCGGCGAGGGGAAGGTAAACGTCCGTTACTGCCACGACATCGATGCCTTCTACCATTTTGAAAGTCTGCATGTGAACGCTGCCGATCGCGCCTGCCCCGATAATGCCAAGGCGTATGTTTGCTTGACTCATTTGTTGCTCCTCCTTATAGGTTTGCTTGCAAACCTCACATCGTAAGCATTAGCTTAGGTTTGCTTGCAAACCTCACATCGTAAGCATTAGCTTAGGTTTGCTTGCAAACCTCACATCGTAAGCATTAGCTTAGGTTTGCTTGCAAACCTCACTTTATAAGCTTTAGCATAGGTTTGCTAGCAAACCTCACATCGTAAGCATTAGCTTAGGTTTGCTTGCAACCTTGCTTCGTAAGCTCTGCCTCGGGCATGCAAGCATACCTTTTCTCGCCATCAATTGCCAATCTATGCTCTAGAACAGTATAACCCGTCTCTCTACCGCCGTCATTGCGCGAATTTGGCGTGCATTTGTTCGCGTTTGTTATTTCCCAGACAATCGCCATGTCTCGCCAAGCGGCAAAATAACGATGCGCTCATCCGGGATGCTTCGGCTCCTGCGTTCGGCTTCCAGCCGGTCCAACGCTTCGCGCGGCGTATCATCGGCTAGCTTGAACGCGCCGAAATGCATCGGCACGAACCATTTGGCAGACAAATCATCGAAAGCTTGGAGCGCCTGCTCAGGCGTAATATGCTGCGGTGCCATAAACCATTCAGGCTCATAGGCGCCGATCGGCAGCAAGGCTACGTCAATCGGAAACCTTTTGCCAATTTCCTTGAAGCCTTGGAAGTAGCCGCTGTCTCCCGCGAAATAAATCGTCGGGAAATCCGCCACTTGAGGCCTCTCCTGCTCTGCCACTCCGCTGAAGAACGGGTGCAAGCGATCAGCCTCCTGGGCTGCGCTGGCCGTCTCAGCGCGGGCCTCAGCATTTGCCGAGGAGACCTTCACAATCGAAGCGTCGCTGCCTGCAGGCCTGCTTGCAAGCTTGCCGCTGCGCGACGCAGGACGCTCAATGACAAAGCCTCCCCAGTGCGAGCTGTTCGTATCCCAGGGACTGCGCCGCGTGGAATGCTGGGATGGCACAAAGGTGAATTTGACGCCGCTAATCATAACGGATTCCCACCAGTGCAGCTCATGGACGCGGATAAAACCTTTTTTACGTAGTTTAGCCCCTAGACCTGCCGGAACCAGCAGCTGCCTGCCTCCAATCAGCCTTCTGAGCGAATTGATATTCAAATGATCGTAATGGGAATGCGAAATAAGGACAACATCGACAGGCGGAACATCGTCGATTGGAATACCCGGCGGCGAGAGCCTTTTTTGAAAAGCCATCTGGGTGGACCAGACCGGGTCCGTCATAATATTCAAACCGCCTAGCTGTATGAAAAAGGTCGAATGCCCCACCCAAGTGAGGGAAGGCCATTTTCGGTTATCTTCCAAATATGCGATGTCAGGCTCGACATTCGGAACGGTGAATGAATAATCCTTCATTCTCAGCCTGCGAATGCGCTCTTGACGCCATCTTTTGAATTGCTTCAACGATGTGTGCTGTTCAATCGGATCTATGTTTGCAAATCGTTTTAACCTCAACCGTTCATCCCTCCCCGCAAATTGTTTTGTTTTTATAAGATACCAAGGCGACAGCTTACAATGCAAATATGTTATTTATACGTAAAGCCTCCTGCCGCATAAAAATTCCGACCCGAATGCGTTCAACGTTCGCATCCATTTCTAAAATCAGTTACACTTGGTTATATAGGTTTTACACATAAGACTACGCTTTCGACGCAGCAAATGTTACTCGATTGCTGGAAACGATTGACCAATCCATCACCCTTTCAGGAGGTTTCCTTATGAAATTGATTTCCATAGAGCCCACGCCAAGTCCGAATTCCATGAAGCTGAACGTGGACGAGACGCTTCCGCGCGGCCGCAGATTTACGTATAAGGCGAGCGAGGCAGGCGAAGCACCGGGCCTGCTGCAGCAACTGCTTCAAATCAATGGCGTACGCAGCTTATTCCGTACCGCTGACTTTATCGCGCTGGACCGCAAGCCGGGAGCGGATTGGGCGGCCATACTTGCGGCGGCTGGCCAGCTGCTCCAGAAGGATGCCGCTGATGGAGAGCAGGCAGGCGTTAAGGGACCTGCTACAAGCTACGGCGAAGCACAGGTTCTCGTCCAAATGTACCGGGGCATCCCGATGCAGGTACGCGTACGAATGGGCGACACGGAAGCACGCTCTGCTTTGCCTGCCCAGTTCGGCGAAGCCGTAAGCCGCGCTGCCGGCTCAGGCATGATTCGGGAGCGCAAGCTGGAGGAATTCGGCGTACGCTACGGCGAACCTGACGAGATCGCTGCAGAGATCGTCCGAGAGCTTGAAGCCTCTTATTCGGCTGAGCGGCTAGAGACGCTCGTACAAGCCGCGATCGAGCAAGGCCAATCAGGGATTGAGGACGGCGCCGCGCCAGCTGTCGTTAGACCCGCACCGCTTACGCTAGAGGAAGCCACTGCTCAGTTCGCATCTCCCGACTGGCAGGTACGCTATGCCGCGCTGGACAGATATATATCCGCAATCGAAGGCTTGCCTCTGCTCGCAGAAGCGATCAAGGACGAGAACACATCGATCAGAAGGCTCGCCGTCATTTATCTTGGCGATTTGCGTGCTCCGGAAGCACTCCCGTACCTGTTCATTGCGCTCCGAGACTCGTCTACTTCCGTAAGGCGAACCGCCGGCGATACGCTATCGGACATTGGCGATCCCGCAGCAACGCTGCCGATGATTGAATCGCTGCGCGATAAAAACAAGCTCGTCCGCTGGCGGGCTGCGAGGTTCCTGTACGAGGCTGGAGACGAATCGGCTGTCGAGGCGCTCCGCGAGGCAGCAAAGGACAGTGAATTCGAAATTCAGCTCCAAGCCCAAATGGCGCTTGAGCGGATCGAGCGCGGCGAGGAGGCTGCCGGCTCCGTTTGGCAGCAAATGACGGCAGCGAGAAACAATGCCGAATAACAAACCAAGCAAAACTATCAACCCCCATTTTTGAATAGAACATCAAACGGGTGTGCAAGCTGTGAATGTCACAGCTTGCACACCCGTTCTCCTATGCATGAAAAGAAAACATATTTACGACGGGCTGTCCCATGGAATCCTATTCGACCTAATCAAGCAACATCAATGAAATGCAAGCGACTCTTGCTTGTTATGAATGAACAGGATAACCGACTCAAAAACATAGCATCGCTGGAATTGCATGTAATGGGAAGAAAAAAGGCTGGAGATCCTTCTCCAGCCTTTCATTCATGCTTCAATATGCATTTTTGAGCGCTCAACCATTTTATGAAAAGTGTTCCTGCATAACCTTGCCCGTATATTTCCTAAGTTGCACTAACGGGTTTCGGTTTCACAAGAACTTCCTTTGTTCCCGTTTCTTCTTCTGCCTGTCCTACTCGCTTAATGAAGAAGGAAAGCAGCAGGCCAACAACTCCGATACCGACGATAACTAAATACGAATCGTTGATTCCTTGAATTGACGCCTCTTTTATAAGTTCCTTAGAAGCTGTCGCTACTCCGTTTGCCGTCATTTGATCAACGAGATGAGATTCGGTTCTGGTCGTCATAACCGTGACTAGCAATGCCGTCCCTACGCCGCCTGCCACTTGCTTGATCGTATTGGAAATAGCGGTACCATGCGCATTCAGTCTTGAAGGCAATTGATTGAGGCCCGCCGTTGTGATTGGCATTAAGAAAAGCGCCATCCCTAAGCGTCTTCCTGTTGACATGAGGACTAGGTACGTGTAACTCGTAGAATCTGTTAGATTAATGAATCCCAGTGTCGTTACAATTGTAATGGCCATACCGATAATAGACAGCCATTTCGCTCCGAACTTATCGAACAGCTTCCCAGCCACGGGCATCATCAAGCCCATTAACAGTGCGCCTGGGAGCATGAGTATTCCGGACTCCAACGCCGTGTATCCACGAGCGTTTTGCAAATACAAGGGAAGCAGCATCATATCAGCATACATGACCATCGTAACTGCAATGTTGATTAACGTTGTCAGTGTAAACATGTTGTGTTTGAAAGCCCTAAGATCAAGAAGCGGACTTTTAATAACCAGTTGTCGCCATGTGAACAGGATTAATGCCACTACGCCTACTACAATAGACAGGACAACTTCCGTGCTCGACCAACCCTTGGCGCCAGCACTACTGAATCCGTAAAGAAGGAAACCAAATCCGATTGTTGAGAGTACAGCGCCCCACGCATCGATTTTGGGATAGGTACGTTCGGAAACATTTTTTAAATATACGAAAGCAACCACAATAACAAGAACGGCAAAAGGAATGATGCCATAGAAAAGAGCTCGCCATGAATAATGCTCCAAAATATAGCCAGCTATTGCAGGACCAACAGCAGGAGCAAAAATGATGGACAGCCCCACCATTCCCATAGCAGCTCCACGCTTTTCAGGCGGATAGATAGTCAGAATAACATTCATGAGAAGCGGCATTAGAATCCCGGCCCCCGCTGCTTGAATCAAGCGGCCAGTCAACAAAACTTCAAACCCGGGTGCAAAGGCTGAAACAATGCTGCCAATGAGGAAAATAATCATGGATGTTTGAAACAGCTCACGTGTCGTAAATCGCTGCATGAGGAACGCTGTTATCGGAATCAGAACGCCATTGACCAGCATATAGCCGGTGGTCAGCCATTGACCAGTAGATGCTGAAATATCAAATTCAACCATGAGCTCCGGTAAAGCAACGCTCATAATCGTTTGATTCAGAATAGCAATGAATGCTCCCAAAATCATGACAAACAAAAGCGGGCCTTTCTTAATCGTACTACTATCAAATGTTGCCGTTTTACTCATTTTACGTATTCCTTTCGCATTCAAATTACAACTAATTTACAGTGTGTGGTATAGTGAACTAGATGTAAATAGAATTATAATCACATATCCTATTGTTCACAAGCTACAGCTTTTATAAAAATGTTTATTAGTTGACGATTTCAACTTCTTTGTCGTCTATCTATTACATAATCTACAAATTACGCAGAATCTGTCGCATAGCGCATTGGAATAGAAAGGACGTGCTTGCTCTTGTCAACAAAATCACAACGAACAGACTCGCGCGTACTTCGTACACGCCAATTAATAAGAGACGCATTTATTGAATTGCTTCACGAGCTTGAGCTTGAGAAAATAACCGTGAATCGCATCGCGGAGCGAGCGACGATTAATCGCGTTACCTTCTATCTTCATTATCGAGATATTCCAGATATGATTGACAGCCTGGCTGAAGACATGATTAACGAAATGCAGGCCATCTTGAAGGACGCTCATAACCAAACCGGATTTAGCATGCAAATCATCGTCAAATTGCTTGAGCATATCGCGGAAAACTCGAATTTTTATAAGGTTCTGCTCGCTTCCAAGCGTATTCCCGTTTTTACGGAACGGCTCATGGAGCTGATTGCTGATCTTATCACTAGTCGCATGAACATGCGTGAGGCATCTTCAACATTGAACGTGCAAAAGGATATCGCGATCTGGTACGGCTCCGCTGCGTTCATTGGCACGAACGTAGATTAAATTTATAAGATACTCTTGCAAACTAACCACTGGGCTGACCTAGAAGACGTTATAAGCAGATAATGCTCCCTCTTACTTTCCACATCATATAGAAATTCAAAAAACCTCCAGCCCCACTTTTATAGTGGTGTTGAAGGTTTTTGCGCTGATGCCATTATTTGCTGTATTCCAGCTGCAAGCGAACCAGCAGCGACTTGTCTCCCGCATAGGGCTCATAACTTGCACGATAGCCTACGGCTATGTTGATTAGCTCGAACGCTGCCTTTAGCGCCGCCGGAAATTGGTCCCCTTGCTCATAACGGAATGCCACGCTGGCTGACTTCGTATCCAATGCCGTTCGAATGACCTGCGCAAGCTGATCCTCGCTAGATACCGTATACTCAGGATCCAGCCAGTGAAGGCCAAGTGCCAGCTTCAGCTTAGCGAAGCGGCTGCGTTCACTGGAATGGCCTTGCTGCTCCAGCTCACTTATCGTATCTGCATATGATGCCGATGCGGACGGGTACGGCTTCGTCCATTGGTGATCAGCCCTCAGCTCTTCGTCTGTCCGCAAATAATAATTGTATCTAATTGTGGACTGTTCAGGATTAGCCGTTTTTGTTAGAGCGTCTTTGTCCGCTGCTTTAATGCCAACCGGGTCATCCCATGTAAAGTCCAGATGGTACCATACATTGTCAAGCATCACCATATTCCACGCATGCTCTCCCGTATTCACCGTGCCCTCAGCGATTAGCGCCGTCAGCCCGGCCGCTTTAAGCATCTTATAGCCTAGCAGCGAATAGCCCTGGCATACGGCTTCGCCTATTGTAACCGCTTGATAGGCTGTGTAATGGGACAACGATTGGTCATACTCCACATGGCTCACAATCCAATCATGGATAGCTTTTATTTTCTCATGGTCATTCATGCCGGGCTCAATAATGGTTTGCAGCGCCTTTGCTACTTCTCGATCGACGACAGCGGTCTGCTCGAGCGTCTCGCGGTACCTTGCTTCGAGA
This sequence comes from Paenibacillus endophyticus, assembly GCF_014192395.1. Classification (GTDB taxonomy): domain Bacteria; phylum Bacillota; class Bacilli; order Paenibacillales; family Paenibacillaceae; genus Pristimantibacillus; species Pristimantibacillus endophyticus. Next base: position 446,647 of record NZ_JACHXW010000002.1, read on the forward strand.
GCGATTGTCGATTTATTTCCCCAGCTTCGAATCGTATAGATATAGGATTCAAGAATATAGGCGGAGTAGTCATCATGTTTGAGCGCTAAACGTATGACATCCGTCATCTGATCAGACAGCTCTTGCTTGTCCCCCGTATATGTAACCGAGAATCGTTCTGATCGTGCCTGAAAATGTTTTGCGATCTCAAGCTCCAGCACTTCCAGCTTGTTCGTCTCGTCCATCGTCGCCACCTCTTCCGACTCGGCCGCTGCGGGAAACAAATCCAGCTTAAGATCTAGCCAGAATGCGGCAGCGATTATGACAACAACCACTACTAGTTTGGATCCTACTCTCTGCATTCGAACCTCCTAAACGGATTGCGAGGCAATTGCTCCTATACCTGAAGCATAGCATCGCAAGCTTTTTTTAAGCAACTAGGCTTAACAGCTATGTAATGAAACTGTAATGTTTCTCTCAGCTTGGTTTCATCTTATGCTTATATAATGAATTCATGACCCCCCTTTATTATATATTCTCTCTTGAAGCCTGCAGCCTCGTGCCGCGGGCTTCCTTTTTGTTCTCATTGATGACTGACTCTTGCAGGAAAGGCAGCACACTCTCCCAAAAAGCAGGATCCTGCTCCGATTGGCTATGTCCGTTACCCGCTACAAACAAGATGCTTACGATTCCTCCCGGCAGCTCATCCTTTAAATGCTTCAAATCCTCTGAGCTGATGAAATCATCGCCTTCCGCATGAACCATCAAAACAGGAGTACGTCCAGCTCCGGCCTTTCCCGCTCGGCGCAAAAGAACATTCGGTATGTCTGCTTCCTTGAACTGCGAAAGTGATATTTTTGCGCGAATAAGCCATATCCTCGGGATCAGATAGGCTAACGGAAATATTGGTATTTTTTTGCGCCGCAGCTCCGACTTCATCATCGTCTCGAAGCGAACAGGCATAGAGTCGGTAATAACGCAGCTTACCCGCAAGCCCCGATCTAGCGCAAGAAGCGCTCCGAAGCCGCCAAGCGAATGGCCGATAACCGCAATCCGCCTCGTATCGATACCGGGCAAGCGCCTTGCCGCTTCCACGGCAGCCAGCACGTCATCGCGAAACATAAGCGCTGATGGAGCCGCAATTGACTCGCTGTCTCCGTGGCTTCGCGCGTCATACATAAACACCGAATAGCCCGCTTCATAGATCGGCCTTGTATAGCGGAGTACCCGCGTTCGGTTAGAGCCCCAGCCATGGGCAATCACGACGAGCGGGGCAAGTCCAGCTACAAGCAATGCATCGTTAGCCGGCTGCAGCAGCCAGCCTTCCAGCCTAGAGCCGTGACTCATGAACGAGTGCTTCTCCCACCGCGTCCCAACCTCAGGAGAATCTCCATTCGCAAGCTTACGCGGCGTCTGGCTCTTAGCCCCCATTTGCCAGACCAGTACGGACATGAGGGCGATGACCAGTATAAATACGATTATCACGATTAAGACAACGTCCACAAGGCTGCCTCCTTTACGCTACAATTCACGCACGGCCTCTACGAATTGCCGCGCTCTTTCTGTGACCTGCTCGAATTTCCCTTCGCGAATCCATTCCAAATTAACGAGCTTGCCGCCCATTCCGACGGCATTGGCTCCTGCTTTGAAATAATCAGCAATATTATGGAGATCTACCCCGCCTGTGGCCATCATCGGGATCGTGTTCAGCGGACCGCGTATTTCTTGCAAATAGCTGATGCCAAGCGTCCCCATAGGGAATATCTTCACAGCCTCGGCACCCGCCTTCCAAGCCTTGACAATCTCTGTCGGCGTCATGACGCCCGGCCAAACGGAGATGCCGCGTTCAATGCCGTATGCAATTACTTCTTCGTCCAAATTAGGAGAGATAAGAAACTGCGCGCCTGCCGCAACCGCCTGCTCAGCCAGCGCCACGTCTGTTACTGTGCCCGCTCCAATCGCAGCCTTCGTCCCGAATTTGGCACGCCAACGATCGATCATCACCGCCGCGCCTTCCGTATTCATCGTAATTTCCATCATATGAATGCCGCCGTCGATCAAAGCCTGTCCGGCCGCATCCGCATGTCGGTCCTCAATTCCCCTTAGTATCGCAACGATCTTGTGCTGCAGCAGCAGCTCAAGCATTTGGCCCATCAGCTTCTCCTCCGCCTCTTATATTCCTTTATGCCCAAAATTGCTTCAAAATCCGCAAAAATAAATTCGGGAAAGGCAAAGTTTCCATATCTTCTTTGCCAATCCAGCGATAAATGCTCGACGCTTCAGCTTGTCCCGCGCGCGCATCAGCCGCATATTCAGCTGTAGATTCAGCCGCAACAAGGGCATTCCCCTTGCCTGCCGACGCAGCGGCAGCTTCAAGCGCCCCTGCTTCCTCGCCTAAATCAGCCAAATAAAACCGCATCTTCCAATGAATATGGCTGAAAATATGATCGGCATCCGTGAACCAGCTTCGCGGACGTATTAACATGCTCGTATCCGATTCAAGCATTCTGCTGATCATCTCAGCGAGCTCCCCTTGCTCCTTCGGCGCCGTATCAGCCAGCAGCTTCGCTTTATCCGGCGGCAGCAGCAGATGAGGCAGCTCCCACATCTGGGCAAGCAGCCCCGTCTCCGGACGCTGGCGTACGAGTATCTTGCCCTCCTGCTCCCCGCTTCCCATCACAATCGCTGCCGTCCTGAATTCCGCACGAGGCGGCTTCGCTTTCGTCTTGATCGGCAATTCCGTCTCCCTGCCGGAGAGCCTTGCCGCGCAATGCTCCATGACAGGACAAGGCAAGCAGCTTGGCGACTTTGGCGTGCATACAAGTGCGCCTAGCTCCATCAGCGCTTGGTTAAAGTCTCCCGCCGCCCCTTCGGGAATAAGAGAGACGGCCAGCTTCTCAATGCCGACACGCGTGGATGGCTTCGCAATATCGTCCTCCAGGCAGAAATAACGCGAGAGCACCCGCATGACATTGCCGTCCACTGCAGGCTCCGGTCGATTGAACGCAATACTCATGATTGCCCCGCTCGTATAAGGACCTACGCCTTTCAGGCCGGCAACGGAAGCTTTATCGTCAGGCACGATTCCGCCGTAGCGTTCCTTCACTTCTCTGGCGCCGGCTTGCAAATTCCTTGCCCTTGAATAATAGCCGAGCCCTTCCCAGCTCTTAAGCACCTCGGTCTCGGGTGCCTCCGCAAGCGCGGTTACCGTTGGAAATCTGCTCATAAACTGATTATAGTAGGGAATAACGGTATCTACACGCGTCTGCTGCAGCATGATTTCCGATACCCATACCCGGTAAGGATCCCTGTTCATGCGCCATGGCAAATCACGCTTAATAAGCCGGTACCACCCAAGCAGCTCCGTGCTAAAAAACGTTTTTATATCGTTCTGTTCCACTAGCTGTTTTCCTCCTCGATTGTCGCATTGGCAGACTTCAATCGAATACTGCCGTTATGCTTGCCGATTCGTCTGTATTGGACCGGCGTAATGCCTGTATATCTTTTGAACAGCCTCGATAAATAATGGTTTTGCATGCCTACCTGCTTAGCGACCGTCGCCACTGGAAGATCTGTTTCCATCAGCAGCTGCTTCGCAAGCGCAATACGCCGATTAGTGACATATTGAATCGGCGAGCAGCCCATAATGCTTTTGAAAGAAGTTATAAAATAATTCGGATGCAGGAAAGCGAACTTCGCCAGCTCCTCTACTTGAATATTCATATGCAAATTAGCTTCGATATAAGCAAGAACCTCGTTCCACTTGATCTCGACCCCGGAATCATGCAGCGTTTCACGCTGAGCATGGCTTTGATCCAGATAGATGGCTAGCAGCTCAAGCAAGATTGCCTTCAACCGAAGTTCCCTCGTCATCGAGCGCATCTGCTGGCATTCTACCAGCTTCGTAAACAACGCCTTAATCTTATGCCTCTCCTCCACATATATGAACCGAGGCAGCTGCAAGGAATTGATAACCTGCACGTCGCCGAGCTCCAGACGGAAGTGGCACCAATAGCGGCCAAACGGTTCTGCGCCATCCGTACCAAATGATTGTAGCGTACCTGCGGGCAAAAAATAAAGAGTTCCCGGCTGAATGATATATTTTTCTTCTCCTATATCAAGCCAGGCTTTTCCTTTCTCGCAATAACAGAAACGAAAAAAGTCCGGCTCTGACCTCTGCTCGTTCCAGCCTGGCATGCTGTCTGTATATGCGCTAATAAGAACCTCGGCTTGGAGCTTATGCAGCTGGTTTTGTAAAATACTATCTATTGTCGGTTTCATGAATTCTCCTGTAACTTAAATTGCGATATAATAAAGGAAACGTGATTGTTACTATTAACTAGCTTCTCTATTATACGAATTAATGTTGCAAATTCATATGGACGTCTTGTGAATCCACCTTGATTAGTCCATAAATTCCATATTTATGAAATTTTGAGAGGAATGATATTATTTATGATTCACCACATTTCGAAAGCCTCCTTTGCTTATTTTGTTCCCTTTATGCTCGTACTCGCCTTAGCAGGCTGCGGTAGCAGTGAAAAATCAGCAGATGACGACAAAAATGCGCTTGACGGACCTGGCGAGGTCGTCTCCGTGTACAAAGCCAACTGCGTAAGCTGTCATGGCACCGGACTTCAAGGCAGAGTTGGACCTGCAACCGATCTTCGCAAGGTTGGAGTCCGGATGAGCGCTGCGGATATTGCTCAGCAAATCGAAGAAGGCGAAGGCTCGATGCCAGCCTTTAAGGAACGCTTGAGTGCCGAAGAAATAGCAGGTCTATCCGAATGGCTCGCAGGCAAGAAATAAAAATAAGGATACCGAAGCAGCTGCGCCGCTTCCGGTATCCTTTTTAATAGCTATCGTCTAATAGCCGATGTGGTGACCGTTTATTTTGGGAGAATTCATGAAATGAAGGGCTGACTGGCCCGCATAGGTCCAGTGCGTTTCACCCATCTGCGGATGCAAGGGAAACAAATCGCCCTGCATCAGTACCAGGTCACCGCCCCAATCATCCGTATAAAGGCCTTCGTACTCGACCCATTGCCCCGTCTTGAAACGGCGTTTCGTCTTCTGATGACGCTGCTCCTTCATGCCAGGTGATCCCCTCTCGACAAGCCGACTTGGTATATTACATTCCAAGTATAGGCAAAAGGTTACTCCCTTATCCTCTCTACCACCGCAAAAGCAGATGCCAGCTTCCGCTCATGCGTAATCGTCACATGAATTCGCATGGCATCCTGCTCCAAGCCAAGGCGTTCCCACGCCCCAGCAGAAAGAAAGCATTCCGGTTTGCCGCAGCTTCCACGCAATATCGAAATATCCGTAAAGCCTATTACTTTCCCGATCCCGCAGCCAAATGCTTTCACGACAGCTTCTTTAGCTGCAAAACGGCCCGCTGTAAATTGATGAAGCCGCTCGCCGGAATATTCAGCTGCAAGATCGCGTTCGCCCGCTGAGAGCACGCGTTCCAGAAACCGTTTGCCTGCGCTCCCCTTCAGCACTTTAGCCATTCGCTCGATTTCAGATAAATCATGTCCGATGCCGATGATCATGCTAACACCCGCCTTTTCCCTGAAGGTGACATTAGCAGATGCTTCTTATGAAGTCAAGCCTTACGCCAACGCTCCTTTAAGGATGCTGATGCACATCTCCGAATGACCGTTCGTAATGAAATTTATTGCCTTCTCCATCCTCGATGTCTATCTTGATTAAGCTATTCTGGTTCGCTTCGATAAATGCCCCAGCTGCCCGGTACGTGTATTTGGTAAAACCGGGATATTCGAACAGCTCCTCTACTTGCGGCTGCAGCTTGAGCGGGATCGGCAGTTGACCGCTAATACCGTCAACGGAGACGACTGCTTTGGCCGACACGGGCGCATCCTGGCCTTCGGGAAGCCAAACATCAAGCCTCGCCGATTGTTCTTTCGACTGCTCATTGTCTGTAATACGCATGCTCATATGCGCTTTATCACCCATCACATGCCAATAAATCGGCTCACTCGGCGCCGAAGCACTCTCCGCAGGCGGCGAGGTTGACGATAGCCAGCCGGCTGCGACAAACAATGCAACCGCAAGCAGCACCTCCGCCCGGATGCCGATTAGCAGTCCCCTCCTTGCTTCCGGCTTAGAGATTCGCGGCATGAATACAAACATATGAAGCGCTGCGATAACAAGCACAAGCAGCATTAAACAGGTTTTCGCGACGATCAGCTTGCCATATGCGGTGCTGAACAGCTCCCCCCATGCAGACAGCCTCGCCGAAGCCAGCCAAATTCCGCTTAACAGCACGAGAAGCATGCTTGGCAGCGCCCACGAGGAGAAACGCACAGCCGCTTCGTTCAAACGCTCCCCCGCCCTCTTCTCAAAGGTCAAAGCGAACAAACCCGCAAGCCCGCCGAACCAAATCGCCGCAGCCGCCATATGGAAGACATGCGCCACGATTGCAGTCGAAGCACCAACTAATGAGGCGTAAGCATGACCCGTTAATGGAAAGCTCGCAATTAGGGCAGTCGCCGCAACAAACTTAACGGGATTCGCCCATATTCGTTCTTTGCTTGGGGCAAAAGCAAGCAGCAGCAGGAGAAGAGCCAGCGCTGGCCTGAGTATCGCAACTTTGCCGATCATGGAACCGCTGGCAATCGTATAGAGGGAAACACCGCCGAATTGCTCGGATAACATGGATAACCGCGTTAACCCTGTAATGACCCAGACAAAAACTGCCGCAGCAATAATGATCCGCTCGGCGTGAAGGGAGAAACCAAAAGGCGGCTTTGCCTCATCCTCTCGCCACATTGCATATCGGAAAAACAAAATGCCAAGCAAAAGCACGCTTGTCAAAATATCAAGCACACGCAGCGCGACCATGCTGCCATGCCCGCCTTTATGCTCATGCTCGCCTGCTTCCGCATGGCTGCTGCCGCCGTGCTCACTGGTGCCGCTCGCGGCTTCCTGCAAAGGCGGGTTTTCCGCGCCAGCTTTAGCTTCAGTCGCCTCATCTTCCGGAGGAGTGCTGGCACTTCCATCCCCCGCACTCCCGCTCCCTTCATCCCCATCGTCTAACTCAGCTGGCAATTCAGTTGCTGCCGGACTGCTTGCGGCCGATTCCGAATCGACAGGAACGGCAGTCGTGGCATCCGTTTCCTGCACAGCTGCCGAAGGCGGCGTTGCAGCTGTCGGCTTAGGCGTGCTGCTCGGTTTTGCCGTAGGCTTCGGTTTTGCCGTAGGCTTCGGTTTAACTGTGGAAGCTGGCTTAACTGTTGCTGCCGGACTATCGCCTGATCCCGTATCCGTGCTTCCTTTACCGCCGCCGTCCAGCGAGGCCGTATCATCAGGCTTCGCATGCTCCAGCTTGGTGCCGACTGCGAATTGGAAAGAGCCGTCCGTAATGTGGGAATCAAGCGAAAGCACCTGCCAGCTCACTTCATAAATGCCGTCAGTCAGCTTAGGAATGGTATAAATAAGCGTTATGTCCGCATCGCCGCTTAACACGCCGGCAGTCTCGGCACCGTTGTCAATTCGTTTCAGCGTTACATAGCTGAGCTTCGTATCAATCTTTTCCGTGAAAGTAAGTCGGATTGCCGGCGGTGCCGCGGTCAGCTCCGCATCCGAATAGGGGGTCGATTGCGCAATGTAGGCATGCGCCGAGACTAAGCTCGGCAAGCATGCCCACATCACCATAAGAACCATTATGCATTTCAATGCCTGTTTCATCGTTCAGCCTTATTTCGTGTAAATCGCAACCGCAGCTTGATTTCCGCCTACCGCAGGGAAATATTCAACGGCAGCGCCTGCCGCTTCAGCTGCCGAGCGGAGGGATACCAATCCTTTGCCTTGATATGCTGCGTCTACATTTTTCTTGATAAAATCCGCATCTACCTTTGTCGTTCCTTGATCAATGGCAAGGCTGCTCGCTGCCGCAACGCTTCCGTTGACGTAGACGAGCGGTTTAACCGATGATGCCGTACCCGGCAGCTTAATCGATTTATTCTGAACGGTGAAGGTCAGAGTCGCTTCGTAATTCGTTGTGCTGTATTCGCCTTCCTTTGCTTCCGTCGTGCTGGGCTTGGCACGAACCAAGTAATAATCGGCAGCCCCCGTTTTAAAGGTAACGATGCCTTTCGCATCGGTTTTCAGCTCCGTCGCTTCCGAATTGCTGCGGCGAATGACGTCGACAGCCGTGTCCGCAAGCGGTTTGCCTTTCAATAGCAGCTGGATCGACACCGCTTCGTCCGGCGTCACTGCCGCTGGGTTAAATCCAGGCACGAGCTCTGCACGGTCAGGGCTAACTTGCTTAGCAAAGCCTTTAAGCGCGCTTACGCGCTCAATAACCGGAATGTCGCTGACCGCTACGAACGATTTCGCACTGCGAAGCGTGCGGCTTGCAGCTTCCGCACCTTTGAACACGCTATCCGATTCCGTCGAAATAATATAAGCGCCTGGAATGCTTGATTTGAAGGATGCTACAAAATAGTTGTTAAGGGCTGGCGTTTCCGCCGTTGCCGGCTCTCCCGCATAGAAGCGAGTGCCCGTTATATCCGACTTCACACCGGATGGCGTCGTTACGAACACTTTAGAAGTGCTCCCCCATTGCCCGTCGATCCGATAGCTTTTATGCTCGTTTGAGTGGTTTCCGTACATCATCTCCACATAGGATACTTGATTTGGCGCTACGATCGGCGCACTCGTCTGTGACCATCCGTCATGGGCAAATACCGGGACTGCCGCGCCAAACGTTAATACGGCCGCAAGAGCAGCGCCCACTAATTTCTTTTTCAACAACATGATAAAACAACCTCCATCGATTTGGATTAACTGTCCAAATTGTATCAATGGAGGTTGCTTTGCGCATGACTCGTTAGAGCTATTGAGCTGTGAACGATGTGTGAAGGCCTTCATGCCGCATCGCGCTGAGCGAGAAAAGTTCGAATTTCTCCGCTGCTAGCGGCTTGCTTATGAGGTAGCTCTAGCCTAAGAAATTTATATCAGCAAAAAAAGCATACAGCCGCCGATTATCGGCCGCACTGCATGCTTCCTCCGTATTCCATAAGGCTCATTTCTCTAAATTCACTGCTCCCTATGAGATCGAGACGGTATGCGTCTCTCCAGGCGCAACCGCAATCTCCGCATACACATACGGACGGCCAAGCTTATCATAGGCGCTTGCGCTTTCGATTATTTCACCATTATGACGCAACTCAATCGGAGCTTCAGCCGTCTTATGGAACACCGCCCGCCATACAAGCGCTTCGCCAGAGAGGCTGGTGAATGCGCTAGACGTTGTGCCGGTATGCTTCACGCTAACCATTCTTCCAAGCACGGGAACCTGCGAGATTTCCGCCCAAGCCAGCTCCTCGGTCAAGCGCGACACCGTTGCTACTGTTGTGCCTCCATCCGCTGAAATGCCCATAAGCTCGGAAACGACCGCACCTACCGCAGAATAGGACACTTCGGGGTATTCTCGACGATCGAGCGCTGGGTCCATCAACGCCTTCAGGCTTCGCAAGCCCTCGCCGTCTTCGCCGCACCGATAATACGTCTCCGGCAAATAGGACATGCCCTCCACATTGGAGACGCCTTGCTTATGCATCTTGCGAAGCGCGCCTTCCCGCTTCTCTTTATCCGCAATCGCTTCGTAATAGAGAGGCAGAAATTGCCCCTCGCCGGACTCTGCCGCGAAGAAGCCGCCATCATGTCCCAGGGCAACGAAGAAGCAGCCGCCTTCTTTATCCCACCATTGCTGTTCAAGTTGCTGGCGGAGATGTGCCGACTTGGCCGAGTATTCAGCATAAAGCTCGTTGTTACCCAGCTTTTTTTCCAGTTCGGCATAGGCTTGATAGCCTGCGATCATAACCGCGATCAAATCGGCCCCGATCTTCGGATAATCCCCAGCCTCGTTGTAGCTCGCAAGCCCTCTTCGTCCATAGGAAGCGTAGTACTCCGGAATGCCGTCGCCGTCTTTATCCCATGTCTTCACGTACTCCGTCACCGACAAGCGATAGAAGTTTTGCAAAACCGGATCTTCCAGATAGGAGCGGTCACCCGTCCACAAATATTGCCGGTAGCAAGCCTCAATCACGTCAAAGTTGGCAGGGAGATTGTACCAGAAGTCATCGTCATTCTCGTAATCCACCGGCGCTGGCTCGTTATCGCCCGTGATCTCCCAGTAGGTGCAGTAATCTTTGCCCTTGCTGATATTCTCGGCAAAGCGCTGCATCATATTGCGTGTGTGTGCCTGCAGGCCCAGCACGGAAGCGCCCATGCTTTGATGGGAAATATCCCGCATGCAGAACGCTTCTCTCCCGGGCAAAGCCCCTTCATACCAAAGGCCAACGGGATCGCTGCCGTCATGTGCGTAAGCCAGCGCCTGTCCCTTCGCCCATTCAAATCCTTCGTTCAGCGCCTCATCATTTGAGCGGAACGTTATCTTGCTTGAAGCCATATTCATCACCGTTTATCCTTTCACAGAGCCGATCGTCAGGCCACCAATAAAGTATTTTTGCAGGAACGGATAGACAAGCAGAATCGGCACCGTTACCAAAATCGTCGTTGCTGCGCGCAGCGTCAGCGGAGATAAGCTGTTGAATTTCTGGTAGATCAATTGCTGGTCCATAATTTGCTGGGAAGCTTCAACCTCCAGAAGCAGACGCCGCAAGTATACCTGCAGGGTATCGAAATGCCCGCTGGAATTATACAGAATGACATCGAACCATGAATTCCAATGCCCCACCGCGGCATAAATGAATACGGCGGCGAACACGGGGAGCGACATCGGAATTACGAGCCTAATATAGATCGTAATTTCCGTTGCCCCATCCAGTCTCGCGGATTCGAACAGCGCTTCCGGCAGCTCCGAAATATAAGAGGCCATAAGCAGCATGAAATAGGCGCTGATCAGCGTAGGAATCCAGTACACGTTAAAGGAGTCTGTCAGCCCAAGCTTAACCATCAGCAGGTAAACCGGGATGAGCCCTCCGTTAAAATACATGGTAACGAGGAACAGGATGCGCATAAACTTGCGCCCGGAGAAATGCCGGATGCTTACGATATAAGCAAGCAGTCCCGTCACGAACAAAGCGGTGGAGGTACCCACAATCACGCGCAGCACCGACCAGCCGAAGCCTTCAAGCAGCTTATGGTTTTGCGATAGCAGGACATAGGCATCCAGCGAAAATTTCCTTGGGAAAATATAAATTCCGCCCCGTGCGGCATCTGCCCCATCGTTTAGGGAAAGGGCCAGCAAATTCAGAAAGGGATAGGCGACCATTGCGCCAAATAATAGCAAGACCGTAATATTCAAGACATCAAAAACGCGTTCAGATACCGGTTTGGATCGTGTGTTCATCCTGTAGGCTCCTTTCTAGAATATCGAGGTTTGCATCAATCGTTTCGACAGCCGGTTCGCGAGCACCACCAGCGTAAGCCCGATTAAGCTTTTCATTAAGCCGACTGCCGTACCGTAGGAGTAATTGCCAAGCTGCACGCCGAAACGGTAGACATACGTATCAATAACCTCATGATAATCTCGGGTCGTTGGGCTACCCAGAAGCAATTGCTGCTCGAAGCCTGCATTCAGGATGCCGCCGAGCGCCAGGATGAACAGAAGGACGATCGTCGCCCGTATCCCTGGCAGGGTAATATGCCATATGAGCCCGAAGCGTCCCAGCCCATCGACTCTTCCCGCTTCATATTGCTCGCGGTCGATTCCCGCTATTGCGGATAAATAGATGATGGAGCTAAAGCCGATTTCCTTCCATAGGTTGCCCGAGGTAATAATAGCCCAAAAATATTTTCCTTCACCGAGAAACAGGATTGGCTCCTGAATGAAGCCAAGTCGCTGCAGCAGGTCGTTTATGATGCCGTCGCTGCCAAGCAGCGTAAACAGAATGCTGGCTACCACAACCCAAGAGATGAAATAAGGAATGTAGGACAACGATTGTATCGTTTTCTTAAACGCGCGGTTCTTTACCTCATTTAATAGCAAGGCCAGAATGATCGGCGCCGGGAAACCGATACAAAGGTTCAGTAAGCTAATAACGATCGTATTGCGCATAATCATCCAGAAATCAGGCTCTTGAAAGAAGCGGATAAAATTGTCGAAGCCGACCCAATTGCCAAACAGCGTCTGGCCGGGAATATAATTTTGAAAGGCAATGATTAAGCCGTACATGGGAAAATAAGCAAATAGCAGCACCCACAGGATAATCGGCAAGCTAAGCAGCCAAATTTGTCTCTCTCTGGAAAAGCGTCTAAGGTAGTTCATGATTCGGCTTCCCTCCAGCTCTTCGGTTTATTTCAGCAAAGCCATGTTCTTTTTATATTGCTCCGTGCGGTATTTCTCGATATCGGCAAGGCCGATCTTAACCGCTTTTTCCCGCAGCTCGTCGAAGTTCTTGACCGCTTCCGCCTCGGACTTGGACATGACTGCCTTCGCAAAGCCGGTTTTGATCAACTCTTCGATTTGCTGGTTTTTAATCGTAAGCGGATTGTCATTCATAAAGCTCACGCGGCGCTCTGTGCTGTCGTAGATCGAGTCGCCAACATTTTCATGCATAAGCTTTTTCCATTTGTCATCCTGAATGAAGTTCTGGTCATACCAAGCCGTGCTCTTCTGGTCATCGCTGAGCAGACCCTGAGGATAAGCCAGCCAGAACGAATTGCTGCCGTTGGCGGCTTCCGTTTTCTCGAAGTCCAGCTTGCCGTCAAGAAGCGACTGCTTCGTCGTTTCGCTAAACGACCATTTGCCGCCCTCTTCATAGTTCCAGTATGAATCCTCGATATTGGGAATACCCCAGCCAAGCAAGCGCGTGCCCATTGGCGTCATCATAAAATCAAGGAATTTAATGATTTCTTCCGGCGACTGCGCTTTATCCGTCAATACCGTGTAGTTCCAGCCATGCGTGTCCTTCGGCGACAGGTAAGCCTTCTCCGCACCCGGCGCTTTAAAAGCAATCTGTACGTAACGCTTGTCCTCTTTATAATCAGCATCCGTTTTGAGCCATACTTCATGTCCGGCATTCCATGATTGCCACCAAGGACCGATATGCCCTGCAATTCTTTCACTTGAAAATTTAATTCTCCAATCGTCGAACTTGTTGACGAACGCATCCGGGTCCATCATGCCGTCAAGGAAAAATCGGTTGTAATAAAGGACCGCTTGCTTGCCTTCGTCCGTATTCAGCCAGTGGGTCAAATTGTTATCGGCATCCTCTTTGTAGCCATCCTTCAGTCCCCAGAAGCCAAGCGCATTGTTGATGTTCACATCGGAATTCCATGAAAGCGCGTACGTTTTCTCGCCGTTCGCGTTAGTCGGATGCTTCGCCACCATCTGCTTAAGCACGTTGTAGTAATCCTCAGGCGTTTCGATGGCGGGAGCGCCGAGCTCCTGGTACCAATCCCAGCGGATATGGGCCGTAAAGTCCGGAATCGGCAGATAGCCCCAACCGCGTGGAATGCCCCACAGCTTGCCGTCTTCATCAAGGTAGGACTCGTAACGAGCGCCGAGCTCTTTTTTGATATTGGGTCCGTATTGATCCACGAGCGGAGCCAAATCCATAATTTTGCCTTGAGCCTTCCACTGCGAAATCGCGGAATCGTCCATGGCGGCGATGACCTCCGGGTAATCGCCGGATACGAGCATCAAATTCAGCTTTTCCTTCGGATCTACGTCCAAAGAGCTTCTCGTGATATCCACGTTAAACTTCTCCAGCAGATAGGTATGAAAGGCTGCTTGTTTTTTGTTTATTTTGTCGGGATTGCCCTGATCAGCCTGATAGAAGTGAATCTTCGTTGTTTTAGCCGGAAGCTCCCAGCCGAACTCGTTTACCGTACCAGCCGCAGCTGTATTCCCTGGCGTTCCTTCTCCTGCTTGCGGAGTGCTGCCGACGTTGTTTGTGTTCTTGCCGCTGCATGCTGACAGAGTCAGCGCGGTGCTTAACAGAATGGCCATCAGTGTAGCCGCTTGCCGTTTCATAAGATGAATCCCCCTTGTAAAAGTTGTGCTTGCCCATTCATTGTAGTCAACCGGGAATTCGAATAAAATGGCATTTTCGTCGCGTGTATGTCGTTTTCATTATCGATGTTAGCGGTTTCATAACTCTCATAAATGCTGCATGTTTTTTCGATACTCCGACGGCGACAAGCCAATCTGCCTTTTGAACCGCTTCGTAAAATGAGGATAATCCGGGTAGCCGCAGCGCTGGCCAACCTCGTATGTTTTCAAATCGCTATGCTCCAAAAGCGCCTTGGCATGCTCCATCCGGATATGCGTAAGGTAGGCAATATAAGACATGCCCGTCTCTTCCATGAGCATATGATAGAAGTGCGTGGAGGAAATGCCGAGCGGGGCAAGCACCTTCTCCAAATGGAGCTCGGAATCCGAAAAGTTCGCCTTAATATATTCAATCGCTTGATGGATCACGCCGCGCTTGCCCCAATTTCGCTTATCCCTGATTTCATTCAGCAGGCCCTCCAGCCAACCCGCAAAAGAGCCCAAGGCTTGTTCATAGCTTTGGCTCTCGTAAGGAAATTCCCACGCTTCGTGCGGGAATTGCGGCTGCAGCCGGTTGCGGATCAAGGAGGCCGCATCGCGCAGCAGCGATATGCGTTCATCCTGCATGACCCCATTATCGTCCATCAGCCCAAAGAGGCGGTTCATCTCTTGACGCATGCCCGGCTCATTGGCAATCCACAGTTCATGGCCGATCCGCTCTGCCGCCGAGCTGATCGGTGCGATTAATTGATTTTTAATGATGGCAGTCTGTCTGGATTTCATAAAATGCTCGAATCGCTTGGCTACCAGCCCGAGCACCTGCTCCGGCTTCATCGGCTTCAGAATATAATCCACGACGCCATGCCGCAGCGCTTCCTGCGCGTATTCAAACTCGCCGTAGCCTGACAAAATAATAATATCCATATCATGGCCATCCTCACGCAGACGCTGTATGAGCTCGATGCCATCCATAACCGGCATGCTGATATCGGTTATAACCATATGTGGCAGCTCGCGCCGAGCTATTAGCAGCGCTTCCTCCCCATCAGAGGCTTCCCCGATGATTTGGTAGCTTGCGTTCGCGCCAGTCAAAATTTTATATAAGCTTTTCTTGCTCATCGCTTCATCGTCAACGAGAAGAATTCGGTAGTTCATGGCCGTCTCCTTTGCTTCCATCATGATGGTGTTCTAGCTTGACGGGCAACAAAATATCAATACTGGTACCGTCTGCGCCTGATGCGGCGATGAACAGCCCATAAGGCTCTCCGAACAGCAATCGTATTCTAGTATGCACGTTCAGCAATCCGATAGACTTTTTATTTTCTGACGAGGGCTTGTGCTCCATCAGCTCCTTGATAGGCATATCGAACAACTGATTATAGGAGTCAAGCACCTCATCCGTCATGCCCTTGCCCCCGTCCTCCACGGTAACCAAGCAGCCATCAGCCGTCTCCGTAACGGATACGCGGACGTAATTCGGCGGTATTTTATGCTTTTGAAAGCCGTGCTTGAAGCTGTTCTCCACGATCGGCTGCAGCATGGAACGGACGGACAACACGCGGTTACCCAGCTCCGGCTTCAGCTCAACCGAATAGGCCAATGATTCATAACGCTCGGCTTGAATGGATAGATACGCGTCGATGTGCTGCTTCTCATCCCATAAAGTAACCCTATCATTCGGATTTTGCACATTGTAACGGAACATATCTCCAAGAGATACAATCATGCGGCTGATTTTGTCATTTCCTTCGACAATCGCGCTGGAGTTGATGAATTCGAGTGTATTGTACAGGAAGTGGGGATTAATTTGGGCCTGCATCGCATGCAGCAGCGCCTCCTTCTGCTTCACCTCGAGTTCTTTTTCCCTAAGCTCCGATACGTGAACGATCTCGACCAGCCTTTTGATTTCCCCCACCATCTTATTGAAGCCGCGGTAAAGGCTGCCTATCTCGGCATTCTTGTTCTCCGGAGCACGTGCGCTAAGCTCGCCCAGCTCTGCCCGCTTCATCAATCGCAGCAGCGTTAGCAGGGAGTTGCTAAGTGAGTACATGACTGCGCTTGCAACGACCATGACAAGAAAAAATAAGAATAATGAAACGAACGTAGATATTCGGCTTACCTTCAGCAGCGAGGAATTGAGCTCATCGAGGAGAACCTCGGAGAACAAGGTTAGCCCGGTACTGTCGGAGCGGAAAAATACGACCAGCTTGTTTCCTTCATCCGTAGGCATCGTAAATGTCCCGCGACGCTGGTCTCCCATTTCCATGAGGTAATGCTCCGGTATGCTCGTTTCTGCTCCGTAGCCGCTCGGATGATAGGCTGTTTTCTGCTCGGGATCAGCGATCCATATATAGCCTGTTTTGCCGATCCGGACATTCTGGGTAATGTTAATCACTTCATCCAGCTTCAAATCGACGATCAGCATGCCCCTATCCTCATCGCCATAATTCAAGCTGCTGAATTTGATCGCCATCGTGAGAAAGGTTGGGCCCTCCTCTTCGTGCTCCAGTCCCATAATGACAAACTTGCCTATGTCCTTCATCCGCTTATCATAGATAGCAAACCTTCGTTCTGCCGACATAAAGCTGGAGGTGGAGACAGCAATGCCTTTGCCGGAAACCAGCGAAACGCCGTGGATATCCTCTCTATTGGTCATAAGGGGATTCAGCAGTTTGCGCTCTACCTGCTCGGACAGCCTGAAGCGTTCAAAGGAATCCGCCATCCTCCCGTTTAAGAAATCCGAGGTCAAGTCATTGACCAGAACCGGGTACATTAACCGCTGGATCTCCTTAAAATACGTGTCCAAATGATCATTTACCTGATTCACTAACTGGTAGCTTGAGCCGATCGCATTCTCCTTAATTGCTTTGTATGATTTCTCATACCAGAACTGGCCAAGCAGCGGAAGCGGCACATATAGCAGCAGCATTAAAAAAATAATTTTCTTCTGAAGCGAAGCATTCATGAAAAATCCCATATCGTCTGCCCCTTTTGCCATCCATAGCTATGAAGTTATGCTACCCATTATAGTGGATAAATTAGAGGACGAGACCGATTTAAGTTTACACCCTGCGATTGATCATGATTTTGACATAAAACTGATGATTATGACATGGATGATGAATGGGTGGATGAGATACCAAATACCATTATGAAAATGACATATTGAGAGTGCGGTCTACAGCAGCGCTTCAAAAATAAACGAAAATGAACGGATATTGTCTTCGTTATTTTCTCTAAAACTTTTATTCATATTCGCAGTCGTACTACTGGGGCTAGCTTCAGTTCCGCTTGTCGGCTCTGCCCTGCCGGGAGAAATATCGTACAGCAGCGGCGCAATCGCATTCACTCGTTACACTGGATTAGAAACGTTTAACGGGAGTGCCTGCACGCCGCATTCACCAAACCGTTACACCAGCAATGGAGTGCGGCTCAAGATGCATTTTGACACATGGATTGTCCGGTCTTTTTTTCTTTTTTATGCAAAAAAAGAGCAGGTTATCTTTTCGATAACCTGCTCTTTTTCTTTAATTCCTTTTTATATCGTATATTGCGTGAAATCGACGGCTTGCCCGTTTATATTTCTTTCTGCGCCGCCATTCCCATCCATATCAAGCATAAGTTCGACATGATCGCCGGTTATATAGCGTACATTCAAGCTATCGACTGCAGACCATTCCGGCTTTCTGCTTCTAGCCGCTGATGCGAATGCCTCAAAGCCGTTCAAGCCCCTGAGCTGCGCTTCCTCCGCGCCGATTACCTCGATAACAACACCATTATGCTGCCCGCTGCTTGACACGCTGACCCTGTCAGATTCTCGTTCAAGCTCGCAGGGTTGCATGCTGTAAACAACAAAGTATACTTGCTTCGACCGACCAAGCAGCATGCCTGGCTCTTGCAACCATTCGATTGGCGGCAATATGCCGCATATACGATCCAATGTTCCATTTGGGATAGAATAAAGAGCCATAATCGTATTTCTGTAAAATAAAACCTCTGAATGCCCCGTTTGATGCCTCGGGTCTTCCTTTGCATTCAAATCCGAAGGATGGAAGAAATAAGCTTGGTTCACGCCGGCCTGCTTGCTTAAAGGCAGTGAAATGTCCCAGCGATGCTGCTCGTTATCGAATTCCGAGGAACGCTCCCACATGCCTCCTGCGGCATAATCATTCGTGATATACGCATAGCTGTGAAGCGTTGAAGCGCCTGCTTCCGCTTGCTTCGCAATGCGTTTTTTGACCTCTGCGGGCTCCGTGCGATTCATCGCTATGCTTCGCGTCCCTGATGATGCCTCATAAAACAAAAAACCGGCATATTCGGTTCTAGGCATCACGGCAGGCAGTGCGAAATCACCGAATTGCACATAGTCATGCAGTACATTGCTATCCAGCGGAATATCATGTCTCTGCGCACGGCAATGGGCGCCGACAAAAGCGCCCTTCAAATAGAAGCTCGCCCGTTCCAGCCACAGAAAATCCAGCATGTCGGCCAGCTCTTGCTTTATGGATCGGTCATTTATCAATTGCCAAGCGCATGTAAAGGCTTGCACCCAGTGCCAGAACCAAGGCAAGCTATTGTACTCAGACATGCCTTGGCTGCGAATATGGGCAAGCGTACGCTTCAGATTGCGAGCTCCGTCCTCAAGCAGAGCGCTGTCATCGAACAGTTGGCCGAATATAAGCTTGGCGGATGTGTACTTGGCGTCATGGTGGCCGAAAACATTGGTTTGCAGATAGAACCTGCTTTGATAGACATGCTTCAATGCAGAAGCGAAAGCTTCCTGCAGCGGCATGCTTAACCGAGAGCCGTAGCGGTTAACAAAATAAGCCATCAGGCTCCCCATCAGCTCAACGGGCAGAGGATTCGGAGCAGCTTCGCGCGGATCGGCGCCTAGATTCAGCGGCCAATGACCGTAGGTGGCGCTGCCTTGCTCCTTGTCCTGTAGATTTAGAACCGCAAGCAGCACGGCCTCAGCCGTTTGCTTAGCAGCTGCCGAGCCGATTGAAACTTGTCCCTGCTGATTTTCTGCTGCGGCAAAGAGATAGGACGCATAATAGAAGTTATCGCGGATATCGTGATGGAACCAAAGACCGCTGCTTAACACGGGAAGCTGCTGCGCTGCTGCTGCAATTCGGAGCATGATCTCATTTTGCCTAGCTATATAGCTCATTGTTCAGTTCCCCTTCCATGGCATCGTTTTCTTCTTATCATATCTAATATGGCTAGCCTTTGAAACCTCTCGTTGTGTTCCCTATCAAATCATGATAGGTTGAAAGAAATGATCCCTTTAATCCGAAATACATATATAGGAGCTGAAGTCATTGCTTAAGGAATGGACATCACTAACCGCACTATCAAGTGCAGCTAACTTTATGTGGAGGCCGGAGCACAAAACAACCATAACCTTCCGTACCTATATTCGTCCCCGGGAATTCGGCCAGCTTCCAATAAAGCTATGGCATAGCAACACGGTCGATTCGACTTGGGCAGACGGCTCTGAATCGAGGGCTAACGATCATGGAGGGCGTTGGCGCATTGAACAATGCGTCGTCGCAGATGGCGGTCCTCTACCGGACGGAAGTATGATTGCGGGCAGCGAGCGCACCCTAACGTTTGAGGGAGAAACCTCGCGAAATGTGGAGCAGGGCGAGCAGTTCTGGAGCGACTCCGTCACGGTTCATATACCCGACCAACATTTTCTGGCATTCAGCTGGACCATAACGATAGATGGCCCGATGAACGGGCTTCCCTATAATACAGAGAGCTTGCTCGCAAGCGCCTATGAGGCGGAAGGCGGCCATGCTGCGCAAGCCGCGGGAGAAGGCTTCGTTCCGGCAGGCAACCGTCAAGTGCTCCCTTCCCTGCTCGTCTATAAGAAACCGGTATCGAAGCATATCGTCTTTCTCGGGGACTCTATTACGCAAGGCGTCAGGACAGAGCAGGACGGATACGCCTTCTGGGCAGCAAAGATCGCAGCCGGACTCGGTCCGGAGGTTGGCGTCTGGAATATAGGAAGCGGCTGGTCCCGCGCATATGATCTGACTAATGAAAGCGCCTGGCTATCCAAAGCGAAGCAGGGCGACGAGGTTGTGATCTGCCTCGGCGTTAATGATATCGGCACGGCCAATCGCAGCGCGGAGCAATTAGTTGCCGATCTCCGCTCCGTTATTAAGCAGCTGCAAAGCAATAAGCCAGGCTGCAAGCTTTGGTTATGCACGCTGCCGGCTTTCAACTTTGAGGGTGGCCAGGAGATTGTGTGGCGTACCGTCAACGACTGGATCCGCCATACAGCCGCAGACAGCGTGTCAGGCATCTTCGACATCGCAAAGGTGCTTGGACAGCCGGAGCCGCAGGACCAGCTCGTACAGGCGGCGTACATGAGCCCGAATAACGATCCGCATCCGAATGGACTAGCCGGCACTGCTGTAGCCGATGCTTTTCTTGCCTGGTACAAGGGCCAAAACAGTGAGTTCGTTTCTTCCGACTAGATCAACCCCTCACAGAACGTGCTTCAAAAAACAAAAGGCTGTCTCCTGGGTTAATAAACCCTCGGAGACAGCCTTCTTTATCTCTTGCTTACGCCTTAGCTTGAGCCAGCTTCACGAGCAGATGGGACAGCTTATGCTGCTCTGCCTCGTTGCCGACCTTCCATAGCTCCTGCAGCAGCTTTTCTTCCCGGTTGCGCGGCTCCTCGTGCTTTGCCAGATAACCGGCTACCTTCTGTGCGACCAAAGCCAACTGCTCCTCGTTTAAGCCGATATTCTCGGCAAGCTCGATTCGTTTGGCAAGATAACCTTTGAATTGTTCGAAGTTTTGCAAAATCTCTTCCTTTTTATCCGAGTCCATCCGATCCAATGTTTGATCGATTTTTCCGATCTCCAGCTCTCCATCTTTATCCACGACATGGTTGATTTCTGACATATAACTTCCTCCTCGTATGGTAAATTTGGTATCGGTCTATTTATACCCCTTCAAGGTGAGAACCAAACATGGCATGGCGAATAGAAGCTAATCAAGCAAGTCAATGACAGCTGCAAGAGCAAGAAACGGCTGAACTTCACCGGTCTCTCTCATCTATCGAGTGAAATCGAGTTTCGACTATTTTCTGCACAGCATTGTACTCGCCGATTAACGAATCCAACAAAATAAAATAAGCATGTAATTCATGGGACATTCAATTGTTTGGCTAGCTCGCCGTTTGGGTAATTAAATCATAAATTCGATAAAACGAGGTGAGCAAGCATGAATGAATTCGAGAAGGATGCAGACGGCGTTTCGAGGAAAGGCAAGCGTGACCATCCCGAGCAGTACCCCACTGAGAACGAAAGCTTGTTCGATAAATTCAAGAGCCAGCAGACAGTCGATCCGATTCCGGTCGAGGATTTGAACATCCAGGTGAAAGACGAGAAGCGCAAAGAAGAAACGAAGCAAAGCTCCTCAAGCGAGAACAAATATAAGTGACCGGCATGGTGAAAAGGACGCCTCTAGACAAGGCGTCCTTTTGCCGTTCAAATAGGCTTCATGCCGCTTCTTCCGTCCGTTCCTTCGGACGAAAGCGGAACCCAAGCATCGCGAAAGCAAGAAAAGCGGCTCCAAGAAACAAGAAGATGCTGTGCAACGATAAATAACGGATGCCGTAACCGCCAAGCGTCGGTCCCATGATGCTGCCAATGCTGAAATGAATGGATGCAATGACGTTCGCTGCCGGCATGATGGAACGCGGCAATATATCCGCCGCATACGCCAAACCGAGTGAATAGAACGACCCCACCACACCACCCGCGATTGCGAATAAGACAAACAATAAAGCCACGTTGCTTCCTGCCGCAGGCACAGCGAAAAATACCAGCGACCCTATGATGCCGCAAGCGATCAAGATCGGCTTGCGGCCAATTCTGTCACTCCAAATGCCAAGCGGCAATTGAAGCAGCAGGCTGCCTGCCCCGAATGCGAGCAGCAGCAGGGAAATCCAGTGCTGGCTAAGCTCGATCCGCAAGCCATAGAGCGGGAAGCTGCTGTTCATTGATGCTTCCATCAAGCCGTACAGAAAACCTGGGATCAGTACGAACCATGCGACGCGGTACGTTCTAACGAAACGGTTCTCCGCTGCGGCGTCGCCGACATGGCGCTCAGGCAGCTCGTTCTTCATGCGCAGTACGAGTAAAAGCACGACACTGAAGAAACAGCAGGAAACAACAAACGGAACCGCCCTTCCCAGCGGAAGCAAATTGATGCCGAGCGGTCCTAGGCTAAAACCCAGTCCGTACGCCATCCCATATAAGGAAATATACCTTCCTCGCTTATTCGCGGGACTGGAGCTTACGATCCAGAGCTGAGTCGCATAATGCAGCGAACTGTCGCCCACGCCGACCAGCATCCGAAGCATAAACCATACCGACAGCGAATGGGTGAATGGAAATAAAAGACTGGCGAGCGTCACCAGCGCGATTCCGGCAATGATTACATTTCTGTAGCCAAAACGAAGCACCGGTTTCTCCACGAAAAACATTGTACAGAAAATGCCAATATACATCGCAGCCGAGTTAATGCCATTAAGATCGGAGGAAATGCCCGAATCCTCCAGCATAATGGATAGCAGCGGAAGCAGCAGTCCTTGACTCATTCCCGCAATTACAACAACAAGCAGCAGCGTAATTAAGCGGAAACGAAAAGAGGAAAGCGAAGCTGAAGCAATAACACTAGGTGACAAGACTGTCGCACTCCCTGCTTAAACAATTCATCTATTTTCTCCTTACACATTGTAAACGCCTCGCCCAAAACTGACAACCGTCCTTTCATTTCCAGCTGCTGCCCGGCCAAGTTTTCAAATCAGCCGCTTAACGACCAATGATGTACCGGAATTTTTCGATGAATCGCGCTTCATCGCTGCCTGCTCGCTTCAAATGATCATAAAAACTGAATGGGAATTTAAAAGCATGTCCGAAATCCCACTCATTCTTGCTACGCCCCTTCTCCCAATAGCCAAGCTCGGTAGGCAAATACTCCGATCGTTCAGCGGGCTCCAGTGGAATACGGTCAACAGCCGAGTAAAGCTTAATGGCCTCGCCTGGTTTGAGATGGTGGCTTGCCTGTAAAACGTTAACCAGCCTGCGCAGCGGCAGCTGTCCCCTCTGAAAAAAGGAGCGATGCCCCATATCGTATAGGAGATTCAATGCATGGGAGAACGTCAGCATATGACCGATAAGGTCATGATGTGATTCTGCCTCATATATGATGGAGAAGGCTGCCAGCTGTTCCAGCACGTACGCGGAGAGCTCCTTAGGCTCCCGTGGGAGCTGAAGCTGATCCATGCTTGACAAATCCAGCCTCTTTACCTCCGCTACGCTATAGCCGATCCATGAACGCCCGGGAATGGTCTTCCGGAAAGAGAGGACCAGCTCGGATAAGCCGCTTATCTGTTCTTCCGTTCCCCAGCCCTGCAGCTCGCGGATCGCTATCAGGCTAACCGCGCTGTAAATAACGTTATGACCGACCCAGTGGAGCTCGTCAATCGTTTGTTCCAAAGCAGCCAAAATGGTCGATTCCGCATAAGCAGGCTCGCATCGCTCGCTATTCACATATAGGGAGGCTGTGCCATGCTTGTTCAGCATAGCCTCCGTTTGCGAAACAATCGCTTGAGAAAGTATCCCGTCCCCTTCATGCTCTTGGGCAAAAAAATAACCGGCGATCGCTGCCGCCCCATAATGCGCATGCCATATGTCTCCGGTTTCTTGCTTGCACTGCGAGAGGATGGCGAGCCCCTCCTCTAATAGGTTCTGATTCGGCATGCTCCTGCAACCCTCCGTATTCATGTTTTTCGTTTTTGCAGCAGTAAGCGGTCCAATAACATCGCAATTCCGATTCCTGCTGAATAACGAACCAAATCCACCGTCAAATAACCGCTTCCAAGCACTAGCGCGCCGATTGTAGTTCCCCGGATCGCGTTTATCCACTCAGCCTGGTACAGCTGAGAGAACTCGATGCCAAAACAAAATAAGAAGCTCAGCAGCGCTGACCGCTTCAAGCTCACTGAAGCGCCAAGCATGCGAATACCGAAATAAACCATACTTGCCCAAAGCGCATCGCCCATATGCACCGAAACGAATGCGGGAAGACTTTCGGCGTACCGCCTTGAGCCATATCCAAGGAGCATCGTCGTTAATGCTGCAATTAGGTAACTTATTCTTGCATTCACGCTCTGCGCTTCCCCCGCTCCGTGCGCACCAAAGATGCTGATTCGGCTTGCTGACAAGAAAGCTTCCAAACAAGAAAGCTTCCAAATCCCTTTTTGGACAAGACTTGTAATAAAAAAGACTGTCCCGCTCCGATTGATCGGTGGCTGGACAGTCCGTATGTTGTGTTGCAAGCTTACGTAAGCTGCAGCTTAGATACCCGGAATCGGGGACCGCTTATGCTCGGTTTTCACATATTGCTTCTCAAGCTTCTCGCGCGCTTCAGCACCGATTT
Organism: Paenibacillus endophyticus; assembly: GCF_014192395.1. Classification (GTDB taxonomy): domain Bacteria; phylum Bacillota; class Bacilli; order Paenibacillales; family Paenibacillaceae; genus Pristimantibacillus; species Pristimantibacillus endophyticus. The sequence goes on from NZ_JACHXW010000002.1 coordinate 471,083, forward strand.
CCTTGCCTTCGAGGTAATCGCTATTGTCACCATAGGTGATGCCAAGCTCATCCTCGTCGGTTTGTCCATCCCAAAGCCCAGCTGTCGGCGCTTTATCCAGCACGCTTTGCGGCACGCCAATATGCGAGGCCAGCTGACGCACTTGACGCTTGTTAAGGGTACTGAGCGGTGTCACATCTACCGCACCATCGCCCCATTTGGTATAAAAGCCTGTGATCGCTTCGGAAGCATGATCTGTTCCGACTACAAGCAGGTTCAGATCGAACGCAAGCGCGTACTGCATAACCATACGCGTTCTTGCCTTTACGTTTCCTTTGCCTCCGCGGCTCAAATGGCGAGGAATACCGAGCGACTTGAAGCTGTGCTCCACTTCGATTGCGATCTCGTCGACCGCTTCCGCAATATTCGTCTCCGCGCGATGCTTCAGCTTGAACGCTTCCGCAACGGCGTAGCTGTCAGCTATATCCGATTGATCGCCATAGGGCTGGAACACACCCAGCGTCATATAATCCTTGCCGGTTTCTGTACTCAGCTCATCCGTTGCCTGCTTGCAAAGACCAGCTGCAACCGCGCTGTCAATGCCTCCGCTTATCGCAATCAGCAACCCAGTCGTACCTGACTGGGTTACATATTGCTTCAAGAAATCAACGCGAGCCCGAATTTCGGCTGCAGGATCAATTTCTGGCTTAACGCCCAATCTCTCAATAATTTCTTGTTGTAAGCTCATAGTCACCTTCCTAAATTAGCGGCAGAACCGATCGAAAGCGTCCGAAAGATCAGCGGCAATGTCTGCTGCGGAGCGATTCTCGATCTGGTGGCGCTCGATAAAGTGTACAAGCTCTCCGTCTTTCATCAAAGCGATGGAAGGGGAGGAAGGCGGGTATGGTGCAAAATATTCGCGAGCTTTGGCTGTTGCTTCTTTGTCTTGACCGGCAAATACCGTATACAAATGATCCGGCGTAATATCATGCTGCAGCGCATCCGCAACGCCTGGACGGCATTGGCCTGCTGCGCAACCGCAAACCGAGTTCACGACAACAAGCGCCGTGCCTTTAGCATGAGGCAATTTTTCTTCTACTTCCTCAGGTGTGCGAAGCTCCTGGATACCGATGCGAGTAAGATCGTCCCGCATAGGCTGCACCATATCTAACATGTATCGTTCGAATGACATCGACATCGAAACACACTCCTTTAATTACTTTATTTTAGCTACTATTATACCGTCCGTAGTCAAAATAAAGCAACCGGAGCGCACTCGCTCCGGCTGTTCTTTTTCTATTCAGTCGCGGGACTCGTTAGACTCATCCAATCCGTGTGATGCATTTTTGTCAGGGTGAGTAAATATTCCCCCTTGCGGCGGCAAGCCTTCTTCGAATATATCACGGTTCTCGGCTGTCAGAAATCCTATATCTTTGAACGGATGTATCCATTCATCACCAGCCATGACGGCTGGATCCGTCTCCACACTCCATTGCGACAAAGGAGAATCCGGAGATTCATATACATGGTCGCCAATGATTACGCCATATTTGTTCACGAATGGAGCACGATTGCCTCTTCCCTCGCGAAACTGCGGAAGAAACGCAATCTCGTACGGATCGAGCGCCGGGTCGTCTACTTGCCGGCTCTCTTCTTGCTCGCCCTCAGCCATCGATCCCACCGTCCTAAACGGAAGGACGGTTAGGTCCGTCCAGCTTTTTGTCAAATGCAGCAGATTCGGGCTGTTCACCGCTGCCCGCCTTATTTTTTGCTTCCTGCTCTGCTTGCTCCGCAGAACGTCCTTTGTTCTCATTATTAGATGTCATTGCCAATGCCTCCTCCCTAGAACGTATCTAACCGCATGAGACGGTTATCCTTCTTAGGTAGTATGCGCAGGCAGGCGCTTCCTTATAAATCCCCGTAAGATGATGTTGACCGCAGCCATTCTCCTTCATTTAGCTTGCCAGCACCCGGGATAAAAAGAACGTTACAATGAACGTTGTTCCTTCACCCTCGCGTGATTCTACGTCAATGCAGCCATTATGCCTCTCGGCTATGCTTAGGCACAATGGAAGTCCCAGCCCCGTTCCCTGAGTCTTCGTTGAAAAAAAAGGCTCGAACAAATGCTTCATTTGTTCAGGCGGAATGCCTATGCCTTGGTCTTCAATTCGAAGCTCGACTTTATCACCGAGACAACGGGTGCTTATATGAAGCGAACCTTTATTCCCCATCGCCTCCATCCCATTGCGAGCGAGATTAAGGAACAGCTGCTTAATCTCCCTATTATTCATCATAAGCAGCGGCATATCCTCGCACAGACTGACTTCGAGCAATTGTCCACGCAAATTCGCATCGGCATTAAGCAGCGGTACAAGCTCATTAATAATATCGTGGAGTGACGAAGGCTCCATAATAAGCGCCCGATTCTGGGCAAGTGATAAAAAATCGCTAATAATCATATTCGCGCGGTCCAGTTCCTCGATTACAATGCGGAAATATTCCTCATGGCTTTTGGGGCTGCGCTCCTGAATGAGCTGAACAAAGCCGCGGATGACCGCCATCGGGTTGCGAATCTCATGCGTAATGCTGGCAGCCATCTGGCCAACCAAGCTTAGCCGCTCCATCCGCCCTACTTCATCCTGAAGATGGCGCAGCTCCGTTACGTCCTGAGCAATCAAGGCGGCTCCCGAATTTTGCTCATCGAGCGGCATGCGAAGCGTAATAGTGGTCAGCAGCAGCATTTTTTCACCGCTAACCAAAGGAATCTGGGATGATTTCTCCCCGCTTAGCGCTTGATTAAGCAAATTCACGTAGGTTTCGCCTTCACCGCTTTGGAATACGAGTGGGAAGGAAGTGCCGAGCAGCTCCCTTGCCCCTATGTATTTGGGCTTCAGGCTAAGTAAGGTTTTGGCAATTTCATTAAAATGCGTAATCGCTCCATCCCCATCCACGATGATAACGCCAAAGGAGGTTTCATCAATAAACTGCTGCAGCTTCTCGACTTCGTTGCGGTATTTGACGGATAAATGCTTCACTTCGTCAAACAGCTGCTGCTTCTCCCTTACATTCTCAATCATAAATATAGACAACCAAGTCGCAAACAATGTCGCTGACGTAGAGATTAACAGCACAAGCAGCATGATAGGCGACCATTTTTCCTCTATGATCGAGATGAAGCCTATGATCGTAATCGAGTAGAATAGCATCATACCCGACATGATCAGAAGCCCTTTTATTTTTTTGCGATCGGAAGAAATGCGTTGAAAGCGTCGAGTAGCCATAAGGATGATCGGAACGAATACGACAACGAATATGCTGAAGCTAATTATTTCCCACATACTGTCAAGCATCGGAATTCGAATGCCTATGTATAAGAGCGTTAACAAGATTAGCGTAGGCCCGCCTCCGTAAAGAGCGCCTATCAAATAGGGAATCAGACGAAAGTCGGCTTCATAGCCAAATACGGTCGTGGCTGTCAACATGCACAGTATCATAGACAGACCGCATAAAATACCCATAAATGCCGGCATTCCCTTCCAGCTTTGCTCTTTGTTGAACCAAAGCTGGAAAGCAAATACGGGTACCAAGGACACGATAAATTGTAACAGCAATTCCTTTAACACAACGATCGGTTCCCCCTGCCGCGCCTCGAATGCATGCCACATATTTAATTATCTATTATTTAATAAAGCGTTATCATAAATATAATCCTATTATTCCGATTAAAACACAAAATACATGTATTTACAATTGTTCTTCTATCCAATAAATAAGCTCGCCTATCGTCCGCTCCCCTTCGATATCATTATGCAGCTCATGGTACCCGCCCTCCCATCGCCTAAAGCTGCAAATGTCTCCAAGCACACCCGCTAGCTGCTCGCTTGCTCCGATTGAAGTGACGCGGTCGGATGTGCCGTGCAGAAGCAACATTGGCACGTGAAGGCTCGACGCATTGGCAAGCGCCCACTCGCCTCCATCGCTTATTTCCTTAAAGGTGCGAAGCGTGATCCGGGTATGGCAGAGCGGATCGCCTACAATCGCCGCAGCATGCTCGTAGCCGGGGCGGAACAGATCAGCGGGCTTCAGACCTGTCGATTGCTGCAGTGCCGGCATGAAAGCAGCCAGCTTGCGGCCAAGCCACTCTACCGCCGCATGAGGCTTGAAGGCCAGCTGCAGCCAGGGGCTGGTCAATATAAGACCTTGAATGCGGGGACGTAGTCGCAGCGCGCAATTAATGGCGACATTGCCGCCCATGCTGTGTCCATACAAAAAGATAGGAAGACCAGGGTGACGTTCGGCAGCGGACTCAATGACTAAACCAGCGTCGCTTGCTGCTGCGCCTAGCGAGTGCAAATGCCCTCTTTTGCCCGACGATCGTCCATGACCGTGCTGATCGTGTGCAACTACCGCAATTCCCGCCTCGACGAATCGGGCAGCAACATGGCCGTAGCGGTCGCCATGCTCCCCCATACCATGTATCAGGCAAACAACGGCCTTCGGCTTGCCCGTAACGGGCGTCCATCCCCTAACATATAGCGACGCCCCTTTGGCTCCTATAATTACCCATTCCTCACGCAGCATCCGAACGCCGCCTTTCTTTTGTGGTATGATAGAACCTACTAATAATATAGCAGGTGGATAGCGATGCAATATGATGCAATTGTAATAGGCGGCGGCTCCGCCGGACTAATGGCCAGCATAGCCGCAAGCAAGGAAGGAGCGAAAGTGCTTCTTCTCGACAAAGGCGAGAAACTAGGCCGCAAGCTCGGCATTTCCGGCGGAGGCAGATGCAATGTAACGAATAACAAGGATTTGGATGAGCTGATCAAGCATATTCCGGGAAACGGGCGTTTTCTGCACAGCACCTTTTCCAATTTCAACAACAAGGATATCATTGCTTTCTTCGAGAACCTCGGCATTGCCCTCAAGGAAGAGGATAACGGTCGGATGTTCCCCGTGTCAGACAAAGCAAAAACGGTAGTCGATACGTTAATTAATCAGGTTCGCAAGCAAGGCGTCAAAATCATATTGAACGCTCCTGTCGATCATATCATGTATGCAGGCGGAAGAGTGACTGGTGTTCGCATAAAATCTGGTGAAAACTTCAGCAGCAAAAGCGTAATCGTCGCTTCAGGAGGCAAATCGGTTCCGCAGACCGGTTCAACCGGAGACGGTTATGCTTGGGCGGAAAAAGCGGGCCATACGATTACCGAGCTTTTCCCAACGGAGGTGCCACTTACATCGAACGAGCCTTTTATCGTAAGCAAGGAGCTGCAGGGCCTCTCCCTAAGGGATGTAGGGCTGTCCGTCTGGAGTCCGAAGGGAAAGCAGCTGATCAAGCATCACGGCGATATGCTGTTCACGCATTTCGGTATTTCCGGCCCCATCGTGCTGCGGTGCAGCCAGTTTGTCGTCAAAGCGCTCAAGCAATTCGGCACGGGCAATATTGAAGTAGCGATCGACCTCATGCCAGACAAAAGCAAAGACGAGGTGTACCAGGAGACGCTGCTGCTTGCCGAGAACGAATCCAAAAAAACGATTAAAAACGTGCTAAAAGGCATTTTGCCCGAAAAAATGATTCCGCTTCTGCTCCTGAAGGCAGGTTTGCCCGACAGCCTCACCTATGACAACATTCCAAAGCAGGACTGGCTTGCCCTCTCGCAGCTCATCAAGCATTTCCCGATTCGGGTGTACGGCTCGCTTTCAATAGAAGATGCGTTCGTAACGGGCGGAGGCATCAACCTGAAGGAAGTAGATCCAAAAACGATGCAGTCGAAGCTGATGAACGGCCTTTATTTCTGCGGAGAAATTCTCGACATTCACGGATATACCGGAGGCTACAACATTACTGCCGCATTCTCCACAGGCTATACGGCAGGACTACATGCGGTACTATAACTGCACATGCAAAAGGCTGTCGCTAATGTCTTCAGACATTGGACAGCCTTTTTTGCCGTTTACCGGCTGTTATTCAGAAAGGTTAGATGCCGGAGGTCAATAGGATTAGATCCGAACATCTCCCGAGAAATGATCATAGGTGCCTGGATCAGGAAGAAATTCGTCACGGCAGTCCGCGTCCTCGTCGCGGTTGCGAAGTTCTTCATCATCAACTAGCGTCTGATCTCCGTCTATCCAATCCTCATTGACAAGATGGGCCGGAATCGCAATTGCATCTAGTGAATACGCGCTGCCCGTAACGGCATCGGCATCAATTTGAGCGTGATCCACCAGTTGTCCACCATGCGACTGGACGATCTCAAGCGCCGAGGTCAGGTCGCTTCCCGCAGTGTGGACATGCATGCGGCTTCCATCATGGAGAACCGTCTCATAGCCGAGCTCCCTAAGCGTATCGCAGGCCAATGCAGCGCTTTGAGCGTCATTGAAATCAAATAGTAATGCGGAATTGCTGGGCATGTCCGATCATCCTTTCTAGCGTTTGGGATAGCTTGCCCAGCTATGAATCAATTATGTACTATGCATTAAAAACGCATGACAAGATATAGTCACAACTAACTATATGATTATGTTAGGTTTTATGACATAATCATTACATACGCGTATGCTGCATACGTGATTCGATGGGAGGGTGTCACCGATGAATCATTTATTTTATTTGCTTTCAGATCCTATGCTTATCATCGAGTCCGACGAATCCCGTTGGTCCATTCGCGATGTCAATCAAGCCTTTGCTGTTTTTTCCGGATTCAAGAAATCAGATCTTATGCTGCTTGACCCTTCTTCTCTCATCTCAACTGAGGAAAACGGCCTGACCTTCGATCAAGCTATTCACCTGCTGTCAGATGATTTCGCTATTTCTCCACTTCTGGAATGCAAGCTGGTAACCAAAGCCTCTCAGCCCGCCGATGTCCGTCTCACATGCCGTAAGCTGCAAATGGGCGAGCAAACCGTCTATGTGCTGATCTGCAAGGATATGCGCGAAGCCAAGTGGATTGATGAATATATCACTCACAAAAAAATAATGATATCGTCCCTCATCAACGAACGATACAGCATCTTAAGCCTAAAGCATTATTATGCTCCCGTGCAGCAGCCCTCGTCTTCGTACGTGAACAAGTTGATATTCGACCTTGTCGCCGAGCATGACCGAAGCAAGCTCAAGCGAGTGCTCGACTATGCCAAAAACAACCGCACGGATGAAGCCGTTGATTTTCAGCTCAAGCTCGGAGACCGCTATTACAGCGCCGAAGCGGTAATTCAGCCTTTCTATAACGGGAACCGCAGCTTCAAAAACTTCGTCGTCATTCTTACGTCTCTGAATGTGAACAACCAAGACGAGGATCCCTCCTATAAGCTCCGCATGCTCATGCTGAGCAAAAACATATCCGTCACCTCGCTCGCGCAATCAACCCTGATCTCCTTAACGACAATTTCCAAAATTCGCAATGGCAAAATAAAAAAGCCCCAACGCCTAACCGCGGAGCTAATCGCAGGCGAGCTGGGGGTACGGCCGGAAATGATTTGGAGCAGCTATAAGCACTAATCGCTGCTTCATTCTTTCTTGACACCTTAAACCTTCAAGCAGCGGCTTTTTGAAAATAACAAAAAAAGAGCGGTCTGTCTCTGTTGAGACAAGCCGCTCTTTGCTATTTATCCGCGATATGGCGCCAATGCTTCGTTCAGTGATTTGGTTTGCTCGTAAACCTGCTGATATACGTTGAAGATACCCGCATAAGCAGCAACTGCCTCTGGATTCGGAGAATACGATTCCGCATGCTTCACGAATTTGTCCGCGCAAGCTTCCAAACTCTCGAACCATTCGGAGCCGTAGGCTGCCAGCATAGCCGCACCGAGTCCCGGCCCCTGCTCATTCGCAAGCGAAACGACCTTCGCATCAAAGATGTCTGCCTGCATTTGCAGCCAAACCGGATTCTGAGCGCCGCCGCCGATCGAAATGATGGTGTCGACCTTTTTGCCCGCTTTCCTGAACATATCAACCGACTCATTAAGCGAGAACGTGATGCCCTCCATAACCGCACGGGCAAAATGAATCCGCTCATGCGAGCCGTCTATGCCGATAAAGCTTGCACGGATAACGGAATCCGGATGCGGAGTACGCTCTCCGACGAGATACGGAGTAAACAGCAGTCCGCCTGCTCCCGGCTTCACGCCGCCAACGCCTTCAAGCAATTGGTCAAAGGATTCGTTTGGCGCGAATGTTTTCTTGAACCAGCTTAAGCTATAGCCTGCAGCCAGTGTAACGCCCATGACATAGAAAGAGTCTTCCTTGCCGTGGTTGAAGAAATGAACCTTGCCCGCAAAGTCCTTCGACTTGTCATTCTCGTACGAGAGAATGACACCTGAAGTACCGATGCTGCACAGCGTCAAGCCTTCGGACAGAATGCCCGAGCCAATCGCTCCGCATGCATTGTCGGCACCGCCGGCAAACACTTTCGTAGTGGCCGGGAGTCCGGTACTTTCGATGAACTCCGGCAATAAGTTACCGACCAGGCCGTGGGATTCCACTAATGGCGGACAGAAGCTCGCTGGAAGCTCAAATGCTTCAAGCACCTCGCCGCTCCAGGCTTTTCCAGCTACGTCAAGCAGCAGCGTGCCTGCCGCATCGGAATAATCCATATGCAACTCGCCCGTTAACCGATAACGCAGGTAATCCTTCGGAAGAAGGAACAGCTTTGCTTTCGCAAAGGCTTCCGGCTCATTCTCGCGCACCCAAAGGATCTTAGGGAGCGTAAAGCCCTCCAGAGCAGGATTGCGCGTAATGCTAAGCAGCTTGTCGCCAAGCTTTTGCTCAATGTCGCGGCATTGTCCCGTCGTACGAGTATCGTTCCAAAGGATAGCGTTGCGAATCGGATTGCCATCGCCATCGAGCAGCACAAGTCCATGCATTTGACCGGAGAAGCTAATTCCTTCAATCTTGCCGGCATCTATGCCTGCAGCGGATGTCAGCTCTCTCAACGCCTCTACCGTTCCTTCAACCCAATCATCTGCACGCTGCTCACTCCAGCCGGTGTGTTCATGGAACAGCGGGTAGCTGCGGGATGCTTCCCCAGCCACCGTGCCGTTCTTATCAACGAGAAGCACCTTTACGGCGCTCGTACCCAAATCTATCCCGATTACGTAACTCATATGCTCAAAAGCCTCCCGACTTAAACGCTGAAAATAACTTCGCTCAAGATCAGGCTGATGCGCTCTTGGCGGCCTGATTCGTTTTTGATCGGGTTGTTTTGAAGCGCATATTGCTCAAGCGACGCAAGCGTTGCTTTGCCCGATACGATTTCTGCGCCGATGCCTTCTTTGAAGCTGCGGTAACGGTTGTCAACGATATTGTCGAGAATTTTCTCTTCCGTAAGCTTGGCTGCCGCTTTAAGACCCCAAGCGAAGCTGTCCATGCCTGCGATATGGCCTAGGAACAGATCTTCCGCTTCGAATGAGCCGCGACGGACCTTCGCGTCAAAGTTAATTCCGCCGCGGCCGATGCCGCCTGCTTTCAATACTTCAAACATCGTTAGCGTTGTGGAGTACAGATCAACCGGGAACTCATCCGTATCCCAGCCTAGCAGCAAGTCGCCTTGGTTCGCATCAAGCGATCCCAGCACGCCGTTGATTGCAGCCGTACGGATCTCGTGCTCGAATGTATGACCGGCAAGCGTTGCGTGGTTCGCTTCAAGGTTAAGCTTGAAGTGGTCTTTCAAGCCGTATTTTTGCAAGAATGAGATCGTTGTTGCCGCGTCGAAGTCGTATTGGTGCTTCGTTGGCTCTTTCGGTTTAGGCTCGATCAGGAATTGCGCATCGAATCCAATTTCATTCGCATATGCGATTGCCATATGGTACAAGCGAGCAAGGTTATCAAGCTCAAAGCCCATATCCGTGTTAAGAAGTGTATCGTAGCCTTCGCGGCCGCCCCAGAAAACATAGTTTTCCGCGCCAAGCTCTTTGCCGACTTCTAGGCCTTTCTTTACTTGTGCAGCTGCATAAGCATAAACATCGGCGTTAACCGCTGTTCCTGCACCGTGCACGAAGCGCGGGTTCGAGAACATGTTAACCGTGTTCCAAAGCAGCTTCTTGCCAGAGGATTTCATGTTGTCCTTCATTAGTTCAACGATAACATCCAGGTTCTTGTTCGTTTCTTGCAGCGTTGCGCCTTCTGGAGCGATGTCCACGTCGTGGAACGCGAAGTAAGGCACGTTCAATTTGTTCAAAAATTCAAAGTTAGCCTCTACGCGAGCTTTCGCACGGTCAAGCCCGTTATATTGATCCCAGCCGCGAACCATAGTCGGTGCGCCGAACGGGTCTGTACCGTTAGCGTTGAATGTATGCCAGTAAGCAACAGCGAAGCGAAGATGCTCTTCCATCGTTTTGCCTAGAATGACTTGTTTAGGATCATAATGTTTGAATGCCAGCGGATTATCGGAACCTTTACCTTCAAACTGGATCGTGTTGATTTCTTTGAAATAACTCATAGAAATTGAAATCCTCCTTATCGGAATTCGATATTTTTGTTAGTGCTTACATTTAGAATAACATGCCTTAACTTAGTTTGTCTATTAAACAAACTAAGTTTTTATGTTAAACTAATCGTACCTTGCATTTTTGTGCATCGCCGTATTCAGTATGCGAAGCCAGCAAGCCGTATATTCGACATTTCGTGATACAATGATAGATATTGTGACTTGGACGGAGGCTTATTTTTTGAAAATCAAACCAACAGGAGACTTAGCGCTCATCAAAAAGATCAATACGGCCATCGTGCTCGAAGCCGTACTGAAGCATGCCCCGCTCTCGCGGGCGCAAATATCCGAGCTGACTGGGCTTAACAAAGCGACTGTGTCAAGCTTGGTCCAGGACTTAATCGACAGCCATCTCGTTCTCGAGAATGGACCCGGACAATCGAGCGGAGGGCGCAAGCCCGTCATGCTGCTATTCAACGGTACGGCTGGCTATGCGGTAGGCATAGACCTTGGCGTTAATTATATCCGCGGTATGCTTGTAGACATGGAAGGCAATGTCATTGCCGAGCTTCAGCGAGGACTCAAGCAGAATTCCGAGCAGCAGCGAGGACTCGATCTGCAGAATGCCGAGCTGCAGCGTGGACTCAATCTGCAGAATGCCGAGCAGGCAATCGACCAGCTAACATCCTGCATCGAGCTGTTGATAAAAGAAGCTCCCAATAGTCCATATGGCATCGTAGGAATAGGGGTTGGCGTTCCCGGGATCGTAGACGACAACGGCACTATCCTTTTCGCTCCCAATTTGAAATGGCGTCAGGTTGAGCTGCAGAAGCAGCTTGAGGAGCGCTTTGGCCTGCCTGTTACGATCGACAACGAAGCAAATGCAGGTGCGCAGGGCGAGCAGAAGTACGGAGCAGGCCGCGGCATCCCCAATCAAATTTATGTAAGTGTGGGTATCGGAATCGGAACAGGAATTATACTGAATAAAGAGCTCTATAAAGGGACTTCGGGTTTTTCCGGCGAGCTCGGGCATCTCTCGATTGAGTATGACGGCAAACCCTGCAGCTGCGGGAACAGGGGCTGTTGGGAATTGTATGCATCTGAAAATGCGCTGCTTGAGCGTGCTTCCTTACTCGGCTATGAAAGCCTCGAGGAGTTATTGGAAGCAGCTGCCGAGGACGATGAACGCGTCGTGGCGCTCATTCGCTCCATTGGCGATTATTTAGGCGCTGGCATTGCCAATATTGTCAACGTCTTTAATCCTGACGTGGTCATCATCGGCAATCGTATGAGCCGCGCGGCGCAGTGGCTGGAACCTGCTGTGCAAGCAGCCGTTGACCAGCGTACGCTGCCCTATCACCGCGAGCGGATGCGAATATTATTCGCTGAGCTTAAAGATCAATCCGCCGTGCGTGGTGCCGCTTATTACGCGATCAGCACGTTTTTCTCCAAAATAAAAAGCGGACAATAGGTATGCTCCTCGTGGTTAGCGAGTAACCTAGCTTTGCCTGGGCTATTGTTGAAGTTACGCTGCAGAAAGTACAATAGAAACCTCACACATGTCAGTATCCGAGGGGCTACGTTGTACAAAGTACAACGAAAACCGGGAATTCCGCTGAAACAAACTAGAATCTGTCCATTTCATTGCAGAAACTGCAATGTAGCGTAGGTGTTGGCTTGCTAATTGGTCATTCTACTGTAGAAAGTGCAATGTAGCGCGGACGTTACTGGGTATATCCGAGTTGCCTCTCATCGTCTGCACCATCTCTGGGTAGCTACACTGCAGAAAGTGCAATAGAAGCCTCATACGTGTCAGTATCCAAGGGGCTATGTTGTACAAAATACAACGAAAACCGGGAATTCCGTTGAAACAAACTAGAATCTGCTCATTTCATTGCAGAAACTGCAATGTAGAGTAGGTGTTGGCTTGCTAATTGGTCATTCTACTGTAGAAAGTGCAATGTAGAGTGGGGGTTGCCTGCTAATTGGTCATTCTACTGCAGAAACTGCAACGTAGCGCGGACGTTACTGGGTATATCCGAGTTGCCTCGTTTGGTCTGCACCATCTGGGAAGCTACGCTGTAGAAAGTACAATAGAAACCTCACACGTGTCAGTATCCGAGGGGCTACGTTGTACAAAGTACAACGAAAACCGGAAATTTCGCTGAAACAAACTAGAATCTGCTCATTTCATTGCAGAAACTGCAATGTAGCGTAGGTGTTGGTGTGCTAATTGGTCATTTTACTGTAGAAAGTGCAATGTAGAGTGGGGGTTGCCTGCTAATTGGTCATTCTACTGCAGAAGCTGCAACGTATCGCTGACGTTACTGGGTATATCCGAGTTGCCTCGTTTGGTCTGCACCATCTGGGAAGCTACGCTGCAGTAAATTTCATTGCAGAATCTGCAATGTAGCGTGGGGGTTGGTGTGCTATTTGGTCATTCTACTGTAGAAAGTGCAACGTAGGGCGGACCTTACTGGGTATATCCGAGTTGCCTCGTTTGGTCTGCACCATTTGGGAAGCTACGCTGCAGAAAGTACAATAGAAACCTCACACATGTCAGTATCCGAGGGGCTACATTGTACAAAGTACAACGAAAACCGGGAATTCCGCTGAAACAAACTAGAATCTGTCCATTTCATTGCAGAAACTGCTATGTAGAGTAGGTGTTGGCTTGCTAATTGGTCATTCTACTGTAGAAAGTGCAATGTAGTGTGGGTGTTGGTTTGCTAATGGTCATTCTACTGTAGAAACTGCAATGTATCGCGGACGTTACTGGGTATATCCGAGTTGCCTCGTTTGGTCTGCACCATCTGGGAAGCTACGCTGCAGAAAGTGCAATAGAAACCTCACACGTGTCAGTATCCGTGGGACTACGTTGTACAAAGTACAACGAAAACCGGAAATTCCACTGAAACAAACTAGAATCTGCTCATTTCATTGCAGAAACTGCAATGTAGCGTGGGTGTTGGTGTGCTAATTGGTCATTCTACTGTAGAAAGTGCACTGTAGGGTGGGGGTTGCCTGCTAATTGGTCATTCTACTGCAGAAGCTGCAACGTATCGCGGACGTTACTGGGTATATGCGAGTTGCCTCGCATGGTCTGCACCATCTGGGTAGCTACGCTGCAGAAAGTGCAATAGAAACCTCACACGAGTCAGTATCCAAGGGGCTACGTTGTACAAAGTACAACGAAAACCGGAAATTTCGCTGATACAAACTAGAATCTGTCCATTTCACTGCAGGAACTGCAATGTAGAGTGGGTGTTGGTGTGCTAATTGGTCATTCTACTGTAGAAAGTGCAACGTAGGGCGGACCTTACTGCGTATATCCGAGTTGCCTCGTATGATCCGCACCATCTGGATAGCTCTACGCTGCAGTAAGTACAATAGATACCTCATTAGTATTTTCATTAACATTCAATTTGAAATACAAACAGGAAAAGACCGGAAGCTCCCATACTCCGGCCTTTCCTCTATTCGGTATTATCTTTTATAATCTGGTACGAAGCATTGTTACTGTACGCGGTGTACGCCAACCAATTGCAGCGACTGCCCCTCAATGGTTATGGGAACCCAATCTGTCTTCATGGTGCCGTTATTATAATAAACGATATATTCAAAACGGAGATCACCATTAGGCAACTTTGAAAACTCCTCATTCCACAGCTCTCCCTTCCACATATCGCGAGATACAGCGTCTACAGGCGTCAACACAGCCTCATAGCCATCCACCTTAACCACTACTTTTTCTGCCTTCGTTGCGGTCCCCGTCAATGTCGTAGTTGCCTCAAGCATAAACTTTTCGCCAGCCCAAAAAACAGACTGGCCGCGCGGTTTATTCTCGTTACCTGACGATTTAAAATTGAAAGCTTTGCGGCGCTGCTTCCACTGCTCGGTATGCTTCACGAGACCGGTCAGTTGAAGCGGCAGCACTTGAACTGTTTTCGTCACTTGCACAGGTGCAGCTACTCCATCATTTACGCTTAGGGTCATTCTCCACATGCCTGATATATCTAGCTTCAGCGCTGGTCCTGCTCCCTTGAAACCCGGACTGGCGGTTACATAGGAATAGCTGCTTTTCTTTCCATCAGGGTTCGTTAACTCGTAGAAAATGGAGAGCGCATCTCCATCGGGATCACTTGCTATCGACATGAAGGAGGTTAAATCTCCCTCATATATAGGCTTCGGCGTCCAATCGAAATCGGCCGTCGGCGGACGATTGGTAACGAAATAAATATAGGCAAACTTTCCTTCGTTGCCTGCGATATCATGATCAATGACTGTTAGACGGTATTCTTGCCCTGCTTCCAATCCGGCTACGCGATACTCTGTGCTCTCAAGAGCCAGCGGCACGCTGTACTCGGCTTGGCCGTCACGGTTCAAATCGATGTTGGTTACGCTCCCGTTTGCATTTACCTTCTGCAAATAGAACATCCGAGACGCATGTCCGGAGGACGGACTGGCATCTTTGAATGTTTCAAAGCTAACCGACACAGCTGTTGGCTCAATTGCCAATTGTTCGTTAACGTCAGCTGGTTTTACGGTGTCGACGAAGAAAAACCCGTTACTCGAATAGGGTCCCCATAAATAGCTGTCGTTGGCCCTTGCTCTCCAATAATGCAATCCTTCAGCTAACGCAGCAGGTGAATAACTAGCAGCAGCTGTAGCTAATTCGCTATCTGCTACTTTTGCTCCCGTGCCGGCATGAAACACTTCATAGTCAATGGCCTTAATCGGATGGTTTTCCGGGTCGACCGTGAATACTCGCAGCAATGGACGGCTGCTCTTCGTGTAGATCGGCTGATTCGCATCCTCCCCATTAAAAGATAGCAAATAGGTTTTCGGAGGGAGATCCAGCACAAAATATCTGCTATTGCTTATGTTCGACCAGACTCCTGAGGAACTGACCTGTCCATAAACCTTCACGACACGACCCGGATCGATTATGTCCTCCACTATCGAATATGAACGTGCGTTGCCCTCATGCTCTAGATACAGAGCGGTTTCATTGTTGTCAGCATACGCTAGAACTAAACGATAGCTCTGCTGCGGATCATTTTGCGCATCGTAGTAAGTCCAATGAATGACAGGCTCTTTGGTCAGGACAGTAGGCGACGACGCCGTCAAGCCCGCGGGCGAGGTGATCGTCATGACCGGCTTCGTCTGATTAACGGGAACTATTGCAGCCTTATAAACGATCGACTGTCCCCAATAGGACCATGCGCCATGTATATCTCTTACTTGCTCCTGAACGATAAGCTCCACGCCCGGGCGGTTATAATACTCGCGTTTTCCAGCAGTCCATGTGTCTTGGTCCGCCCAACGTGTCCGGAAAACTTTGTCCGCTAAAATATGAGCAATATCAGGATCGTAAGAGGAATCGAATGCTTCGTAATCGAGTGCTTCACCTTCAGCAAAAACCTTCCCTGTAAATCTGACATCCGGCTGAGCAACCGGTCGGCGATGGACATAAAGCAGCTTTTTCACAGACTCTGACCATTTGCGATAATTTGTTAATCCAGGATTGTCTTGTGCACGGAACTTTATTTCGTAAACACCAGCTTTTTCTAGGGCATTGATTGTTGTTCCGTAGGTTTTGGCATGATGCACGCTCATTCCTTCTGGATTTTCGAAAAAATTCGGGTTATGGCTATAGCTCCACTCTTCGGTCGCCATTGGGTCATTTTCGATATCAATAAATAATCTCTCATAAGAAATTGAATCATTAACGAGTACCGAGTCGTACGTTTCTTGCGTATACGTATCACCGTAATTGGTTTTCTTTACGTTCGAAAACGAAACCGATGACTGGCCAAGTGACATGATTCCAACTGCCCCTTTTGTGTAGGTGGTGTCTGTCACTTCTATTCGTTTATTATTGTTTAAAAATACGCTTAGCTTGCCATTTGCTGCTTCGATTTTGAATAAATAGGTGGTAAACGGTGAAAGCGTTAATGGCAAGGACTGAAGTGCCGTCTTTACACCATTTACAGCTTTGTACAGAATCAAATGTGTTTTGCTCCATTCAACACTGTACATGTTCTTTTCGTTTTGAATGTGGAAGCCAGCTCCGATAAGCTTATCGTTTTTTATATCGTTCACACTGACATTAAATTCGAAAGCATAATTTTTCATAACGCTTCCAGCATCATACAGTAATCCGCCCCAATGATCATCGAATACACCTACCGTATTAGCATCAATATCTTGTAAGTTTGTGTTTCCAGATTGCGATACCATAGGAACTACAGTATGAGGCCAATGATGAGTGTCTATAAAAAACACTGAACCATTAGGTAGAATAGGTGTTGTATAAACCGAGCCGCCACCTGCTGCCCAATCAGGTCCTATTGCCGTATTTACCATAACGATATTTGTTTGTTGCGTGATATTATAGATTCCATATCCATAAAACATCATCCTATTTCTTTCAAGACTGAATACATCTCCATTAGGTAAAACGCCTGGTTGGTACGTAATGTTTAAATATGAATTATAATCGTACTCACGAAACAAGTTGGATTTTAGAAGCAACGTTCCGGTCTTTGTAAAAAGATATTGCGCACTCCGATTCGTTAATAGAAGATTTCCATCCGTCCTTACTACTGGACTAAAGTTTCCATATTGCGATTCGTCGTATCTGTCGTAATAATCACTGTTTGCGTACTTATTAACGACACTTAGATCACTTGCTTTGTAAGTAGTCAGTGTATATCTCATTTCGTCTCCACTAATGGATGAAACATTGACGCGATAAACATACTGTCCATCATCACTCAGCGTTACAGGTGAACCTGCTGAATGACCGTCTACAATTGGAGAATCAATTCTAACGCCGTTTGGCGAAATCTTTGTAATGACCGTTCCCGCGATATAAATGGTTCCATCAGGTGCGAAAGTAATCTCCGGAGTAAAAGAGTAACTACCACCCGCATCTTTACTGTATTCGGCACCCATAGCAACCCATACGACAGCACGATTTTCAAAACTATATTTGTAATAGTTAGTTTGAACCTTACCATAGTTTCTATCATTATGAACAACCGCAATGATAGCTGATTTAAAATCAGGTGTTAACTTAAACGATGTTAAGGATATCCGTCTGCTATCAACGCCTGTTAGATTAAACGTATGCACCTCTTTTGTTTGTCCTCTGTCAGCGTAACTCGTTATTTTAACGTATGATTGATCGATTAATTCTCTTCGATAGAACTTTTCATCTTCTTGTAATTCCGTATCCCATGTGCCTCCATCGAGAGTAAAAGATGGATCTAATTGCGCACCTGTAACAGCATCTCTTATTGTATATTGATAATTAGAATTAGTTAGGCCCCGATAATACGTATAAATTCGATTATTGTTAAAAATATGCGTTGAAGCTAAACGGGTGTCGAGATCATAACTACCATTGATATATGGTTGTATTTCCCATTTGGGCTTAACGACAAGATCCGACGGGAGTGTGTATTTATTTCGATTGTTAAGTCCCATTCCAGCTTCCGGATACCGAAGGTTAAAGTTAACTGGCTGACCGACCTTCGTGCTTATGATGGAGCTATCCGCTTTCCAAGCTACTTTGTCAGCATTTCCACCCAAATATGGCCGCTTAGCTACCCATGAGCGGAGAATCGATTGTGCAGTGTAGTTCGTTACAGGTGGGCCGCTATCTTCATCTTGTCCAGGTTGCTGCGTGACTCCAAAAGCATTGAAGTTTACAGAAGGTGCATAGTTTAGAATATCCGTTGCGGCAATTCCCGAATTGCTCGACTTCCCATAATCTTCGGTTACAGTAGCTCGATATTGCCTTTTTCCCACGGCTGCATATTTCAGGGAATGAGTTGTTTTATAGGCACCGTCATAAATGACTTTCCAAGCTTCCTCGTCAAAATTCCCATTCCCGTTTGCGTCATATCGCTCTTCGAGCATTAAGTGCTCCAACTTATCATAATCAGGGCTTTCAGCTTCCATGTAGAGCATAAACCCGTTGCTCCGATAAGCTTCTTCTGGAGCCACGATCTCGATGGTTGGAGGTAAATCAGGAACTACTTCGACGAGAAGGTCAGCCCAATCACTTACCCTGCCTGTTGTGTCATAAACCTTTCCTTCAAATAGATATTCTCCAAGTGCAAGATTATTGGTTATCGGAAAGTCTAACGTGTAACCAGATCCATCCACTTTTTTGAACCTTTTTTCTGATTTGCTATAGTCAATGGTAACGCCGCGATCCGCTAAAGGTGTATACGAATGATTCAAGTGATAAGGAAACGGAAACGATCGTCCCTCTATAACCTTTGACGCGCCAGAAACAACGGCAACCGGCTTAGGATCAATGACGGTTAATGTAGCATCAGCTGTAGCCGCTCCACTACTATCACTCACCCGAATGGTTGCGCGGTATGTACCTGGTTGTGTAAAGGTTTGATCGTAATACTCGTATTTACTTTTATCTGTAAAGATAGGATCTAAATTAGAAGTGAAATTCCATGTAAACGAATCAAATCCGTCTGAGCTGTTGAGCAATGATGAAGTTTCGCCAGCTAAGATCTTGTCGGGTACAAAACGAATAGCGGCCTTCAGCTCAGGTCTCGGTGTTGGTGTAGGCTCTGCACTTGGCGCTGGCGTTGCAAACTCACCGACATTGATCGTTAGCTGTGCCCACTCAGACACCTTTTTTGCGCTATTGGTTACACGTAGCTCAACAAGGTATTTTCCTTCTTGAGAGAAATCCTTTGCTGTCGGTTTTTTTTGAAGGGTTGTACCTGATGGTGTTTTGTATTTCCATTCTCGAATGGTGATGGCTTCCTTGCCTGGCGAATAGGAGAGTTTGTCATCAAGCTGGGGATCTCCCGCAGGCTTAAAGGTTAATTCGGGGGTTGTTCGATGGTCTCCCTCAAGGTGAGAGATAATGGCGATGGGTATTGTCGGTTCATTCTTTTTGCTATACACAATTTGAAATGGCATCGTGTTGTTGTTTTCATTTGATTCGGTAATCGCTAATCCAAAGTCGGTCTTAGCTGTGTACTTAATGATTCCTGCTGTAGAAGATGATACTTTTATAGCTACGGTTTTTATTTGACCAGGAGGAACGTTTGGGATGATTTCTGATTTTATGCTTGTGCCATCGACACCAACCGTGAATGCTCCTGTATTTGTTTGACCTTCGTTTTTAGTCGTGATATTTACGGTAACGCTATCCCCAACCCATGATGATGATGCAATTAAAGGATCAGCTTTAATTTCTGTAATGACGAGATCGGGAAATTCCTGATATTTAGGTAATTCAGGCGGCGGGATAGTGAACATCTCATACCACCATGACCCATCCGGTTCCCATATGTTCCACATTTGTACGACCCCGGGGCTAAACTGTGTTCGTGGTTGCTGAATTATTGCATAGTCGAGTATAGTATCACCTGTCCAATTGGTGCCTCTTCTTTTGTTATAGCTTTGAAGAAAGGTTTTTGATTCTCCGTAGGGGTCGGTCATGTCTTGTAGCCAAGATGCTGCTAAGGCTTCATTATCAGAATAGGAAGTATTTAAAACCCCTTTTTTCTTCCCAGTTGATGTGTCCCATGGATTCTTCACCCAATTTTTGGCAACGTGCAAAGTTGCTCTTGAATCACTTCTAAACTTCCAATTTCGATATAAGTTCCCCTCCCTATCCCAACCTAGATATCTCCATTGCCCTTGATCATAAGTGTTCGAATTAATGAGAGCACTGTGCGTTGGATTCCCATAAACAATGACTGCCTCTCCAACTCCGCATTTATTTAATAAAAATCCTATGTTCAGGCTTTTTCCGTTACTTGTTTCAGAAATTCCTAATTGTTTCAGATAATTTTGTGCTCTAATTTTTTCAGCATCATCCTTATAGCTATAAGACAAACAATCAGTTGCTTCCGTTGCACCAACTTTAAAACTGTAAGAAGTGGATGTTAAGAATAAAGAAAGAATTAAAATAACAAGTGAACCTATCTTTATTTTCTTCTGTTTCAAGTTTGTCACTCCCCAATCCATATGACAACCGCTTTATTATCATTTCCTTTGTATGTTTCAAAAGAAATCTTGTCATAGCTTGTAATTATGATATTACTCCCCTCTACAAATTTCATTCCATCTACTCTAATGTAACTCTCATATGCTTTCTCATAGGATTTTGGGTAAAAGTGCTTCAAAAGATCTTTCACTATTGCTTTATTGTCATTGGTAGGTTCATAGATATTTATTTTTGTGACTTTTAAATCTAATGAATATTCTACTCTTAATGTATTGTCATCAAATACATCTGTCCCTTTCGTATTTACAAGTACAGTTTGATTCCTTCCAAAAGTCGTATTCCCCTTAAAACTAGGCAAAGACTGAATCAAAGAATTTAACTCTTCTTTCGACTTAGGATAATCAACCACCTCAACAGGATTCTTCACCTTCAACGTATTCAAAACCATCACTACAGCCTCTGCCCGAGTAGCATTCTTATCCCCGCCCATTGTGCCATCCGGATAACCTTTCATAATCTCTAGCTTCTTAGCAACGGCTAAGTACCCGGACTTCACGCCCTCAGACTCTTTACCCAGCGCACGTATCGTCATACGAGCAATCTCCTCGCGCGTAATCATTTTATTGGGTTCAAAATTATTCTCTTTGTAATCGCCAACTTTAATCATCGATTGTTTCAAACCGACAGCGATATAAGCACGAAACCAACCTTTGTCATCGGCAAAAGGCGTATCGGTGTCTTCCACTTTCAACTTCAAAGATGCAACCAAAGATTTCAAAAACTCCGCACGCGTCATATTGGCATTAGGTTTAAACGTATTCGTATCGTACCCGTTTATCCAGCCTCGGCTAACCGCCGAATCGATTTGTGATTTCGCCCAATGCGTTTTCGTATCGGTGAAAGCAGCAGCCGCATTTGCCCCTTGCGCACCTGTCAGCAGCGCAGCTGCTATTGTTAGAGCCACCAACATTCCTTTTGTTTTTTGCATATACAACCACTCCTCTTTTTTGATTATAATCGTCAATCATTTGCTTTTTTCAATATAATCGTCATTCATTTGCTTTTTTCACTATATTCGTCAATCATTTTCTTTTTTCTCTATAATCTCACAATTATTTACATTCTCAGCTTATCAATTCTTGCTAAAGCATTCATTTCCTCCTTTCTCCCTCTCATGCTCCCCATCCTTTCACAAACATCGCTTGGCCATTCATTCCCCCACTCGGTATGCCACTCTCCCAAGGACATCGCCGAATCAACGCAAAAAAGCACGCCCCTCCCTCTAACGAGGGTGTAAGCGTGCTTCGCTATACCTTGTTTCAACTACAACAAATTTTACTTCAGGTCATGCGATCTGTCAATATCCGCCAATTCACTAAGCGCTCGTCTGCGCGATAAGCGGCTTGTGCTTGAATAAAGGAACCAAGAGCAGCATCCCCAAAAACATAGCCGTACCGGCTGCCGTATAAATACCGACGAGCGGAAAAACCAGCTTAAGCTGTCCAGCGACTAATGTCATGATCACCATCATGCCCATGAACATAGGTGTAAGAACTCCGTTTACTCTTCCGGTATAGGATTCCTCCGACCATTGCAGAATCATGGTGCTTATCCCGATTTGAATCATTGGGAAACCCAAGCCTCCAATAAACTGCAGCACCAGCGTAAGAGGAATACTCGTCGACCAGCCTATGCCAAGCATGGTCAGCGAGCTGATTAACATGCCTAGCGCGAGCAGCTTCTGCGGCGCAACCTTCTTCGCAACCACCATTACGAAACCGCCACCGACAAGCATCGCAACGCCGTTAACCATGAGCATGTATTGCAAAAATTCTTTAGGCTGACCGAGACGCTCCAGCACGATGAATAGGCCGAGCGTGTTCGCGATACCAACTGCTATTCCAGCCAGCGCGAAGGTGCCTCCTAATGCTTTCAATACAGGACTGCGCCATACATAAGCAAAACCATCCTTCAGCTCCTGCCAGAAGTGTCGTTCGGCAGCCGCTTCCGTGCGCTCGACCTCGCGGTCACGCGGGATTCGGAACAAGACGACTGCTGATAGAAGAAAAGCAACGCCCATCACGCCAATCGAAACCTCGATGCCGAATTTTTGATACGACATAACGCCAAGCGACGGTCCAAGCACCATAAAGATCGCGATCAGCGACTGGAACATCGCCATGGCTGACTGCAATTGCTCCGCCGGAATGTGCTGCTTGAACAGCTTCATCGCTGAGGGCTGCGAGAACTGCGACAATATTGCGGATACGAAAGTGGCGAAATAGACCATATGCCACGAGCCGTAAAGCAGCGTAATCAGCACGATCAACACGGATATCGCGGATAAGAAATCGCACCATATCATCGTGAGCCTCGGCTTCCATCGGTCAGCGAACGTTCCGCCAATGAACGAGAATACGAAGATCGGCAAAAACTCTACAAAGCCCATCAAGCTAATAGCAAACGGATCCTCGTTCGTTTTGTCTGTCACATACATAAGAATGGCAAAGTTTCTTACCCAAATCCCGATTTGCAGCAATACGTTGGATAGCAAAATCGTTTGAAAAAACGTGTTGCGGAGCAAGCTTCCTCCAGCTCCGTTTACTCCCTTTGCAGACATTGTTCAAAACACACCCCTTATTCATTCAAAATTATTCCGCGTTCCCGCTCACTTCTCCGGCATGGTAGCCTTTTTCGCCAAATGGCTGCAGCTTCTCCAGCCACTGCTCCTTCAATGCACCGACCTCCCGGTTGTATTGACGTACCATATCAACGGGCTGACGGCCCTCCGGATCCAAAACGTCTTTATAATCATAGCGAATCTTTTGATCCAATTTAACGGTCTCAAGAACGAGAAAAGAAAAGTTTTCACTCCCGAATTGCTTCCATTCTTTCTGCAGTTCTTTACTCGCATGGGTACCCATATTCAGCATGAATTGCTCTCTCCCCCACAGTGCATCCAGATTGGTCGAGCCTCCGATATACAGCTTGCCATTGGCATTATTTTTAATTTGAAATACACCCATCACACGTTCGCGCTCCTGATACTCAGCCGTTAATTGCTTGCGCTTCGCTTTATCCATTTTCACTTCATCCTTTCGTTTGTCTTCTTGCTGCTCTGTCTTGCTTTGCGCTTTCTGTTTGATCTGCTCTTTCTGTTTGCTCTGCTTTCCTTGTTTAGCCTTCGTTTCCTGCTTCAATGCAGCGCCTTGTACTTCTAGATCTTTTTTCTTTGGCGCCGCTGCCCCAGTGCTGCTGTCAGCTGCATCCTTCACCCAATAAGCACGCCCATCATCGCTTCGGTCAAGGAAGCCGTATTCAATTAAATAACGTCTCAGCGTTACGTAATCCTCTTCCCAGAACGCAACCAGCTTTTCGTTGACTGCCTTCTCGCTATATTTGGTTCCAATATTGAAAAAGGAAGCGATATGGCGCAGGACGGCAATTTTCCGCTTCTCTTTGCGTGGAAATGAAGCAAGAGGCCCATTCAGCCCTTTCGGCAAATATTGCTTCAGTAACGCTGCATTCTCATCTTCTGTTATGGCATAACGCTCATCCACCTGCGTGGCAGTACGATGAACGGGTACGAATCGCGGAGCAGCCGCGCCTTGCTCCATCATCTCCATTATGGCGAGCAGCAGCTTTGCTTGCTTCGCCTTCTCTTTCAGGACAAAGCGATGATTGCGAATGGTTGACGTGCTGCCCGCACCGCTAAGGCTCATGAGCTCTTGGTCCGACAGCTTCTTGGAAAAGCCGCGGATGAGTTCCTTCTGCAAATCGGTCAAGCCGGTTTGCCGCTTGTCGAGCTCCAGTAAATAATCAAGCATGGAGCCATGCGACTGTTTCACGTGATGTCCGGCGTACTTTCTCGCTTCAAACCATCTCCCCGATGGCTCCTCCCGGAAAATCTCCCCGTCCTCGAAGCCTTCTCCGCATATGAGGCAATAATAATACCCCTCCGCTTCCTCATAGACATACCCCTGCTTCAACTCCTCAATCGAAGCATTCCAAAACCGTTCATCCGAATTCATATACAAACACCTCGTCATTTCGTTTGTTTAATTTATAGACATTATATAATTTCGTTTGTTTATTTTCAATACAATTCGGTAAACATCTTATTTCACACAAATCAGGCATAAGCCAGATAGACGCCATTAAGCAAAGCTTCTTGTCTCATTGCATAAATTCTCATAATATCGCATAATTATTCCGACGCATCATTTTGGAGGATTATTTTCATATAAGAAAAAGAGGTTGAGCTTGAAAAAGGAGGTGAAGGCTATTAAGCTTCTATGTGAATCAGATAACCTAGACGATTACTTAACCGAAACAGCCGAAGTGAATTATAACCATCCGTTAATCGTTGCGTTATTCTCTTCATTGGTCAGATCGTCAAACGATCCAATTGGCTTTGTTAAAAATAGCTACGAGTATGTTCGTGACGAAATTAATCATTCATGGGATATCCAGAGTTCAAGAGTCACTTGTACAGCCTCTGAGACGTTGCTATATCAAGAGGGCATTTGCTATGCAAAAGCTAACCTGCTGAGTGCACTATTGAGAAAAGCAGGTATACCCGCCGGCTTTTGTTATCAGCGGCTAACGTTGGGGGACACACCGGAGAGCGGTTATTGCATTCATGCTTTGAATGGGGTCTATATCGCCAAGTACGACCAATGGATACGCCTTGACGCAAGGGGAAATAAAAAAGGGGTGCATGCCGAATTTTCAATAGATACGGAGAAGCTCGCATTTCCAATTCGACCTGAATATGGCGAAGTCGATTATCCTTACATTTTCAGACGGCCAAACCATAAGACAATCGAGGCATTACGGCAAAATACGGATTGCAAAACGATGTATCTTCACAGTCTTCCTAGTCAATTATAGCGATAACAGGTAAACATAATAACTAAAATGCTGCTGCCATGAACGATACTTTCTCGTCAATGTCAGCAGCATTTTCAAAATAAAGATCAATCTCCGTTCGGAAACTACGACTCTTTCCTATCCTTCGGTAGCAGCATCGCTAACATGCCGATAAGCGGCAGCACGCTGCATGCCATCATAACAAAGCTGAGCGAGCGGCTGTCTGCTAGGTGTCCCAACACAACAGCGCCAAGTCCGCCCATGCCGAACGCTAATCCCGTAATCAGGCCCGATGCAGTGCCTACCTTGCCAGGCATAAGCTCCTGCGCGTAGACGACGCTGACGGAGAAGCCTGATTGAAGGATGAAACCGAGCAGCACAATCAATGGATAAACGAGCGGAAGTGGCAAATGTGGGAGCGCCAGCGCGAAAGGCGCCGCTCCAAGAATAGACAGCAGCATCATTTTTTTGCGCCCAATCCGGTCTGCCAGAATTCCTCCCAGAAAAGTGCCTGCTACACCGGCTGCCATAAACAAAAACAGTGGAATCTGTGCTTGCTTGATCGTAATGCCGTAGGATTCAACTAAAAAGAACTGATAGAAATTGCCGATGGCAGCGGCATACCAGGAACGAGCAAACACGATAAAAAACAGAATCGCTAGTGCGAAGCCGACAACACGAGGCGCCAGAGAAGCTCTCGGAGCAACGCCGCTTGCTTTCCGCTGCTCTATCCTGGCCGCCTGCTGAGCCAGCTGTGACTTATACCAAGGCACAACCTTCATCAATACAATGATGGCAGCAGCAGCCAGCAGCGTTCCCCATACCGCGCCTTTTTGACCTAGTGGGATAAAGATCCAGAGCGTCATTAACGGACCGAGCATTTGGCCAAAATTGCCGCCGACCTGATAAATGGATTGCGAGAAGGCTCTGCGTGACCCTGCCGCTAAGTGCACGACACGCGAGCCCTCCGGATGGAATACGGCTGAGCCGAGCCCCACGAATACAACGGCCAGCAGCACCAAATAAAAGTTTGGAGCAAATGCCAAGCCGACCATTCCCGCCATGCTGGAAAGCATTCCGATCGGAAGCATCCAAGGGTTCGGCTTTTTATCCGAAATTAATCCAACCACAGGCTGCATGACCGAAGAGGTCATATTAAGGGTAAAAGCAATCCAGCCGATCTGCGCCATGCTAAGCTTGAGCGATTCCGCGAGCACCGGGAATAAAGCGGAAACGACTGATTGCATCATATCGTTCATGAGATGAACGGAGCTGATACAGATCAAAATGGCATAAACCGTCGCGGATTTAACCGCCTCTTTGCTGCTATGTTGTGAGGCAAGCGGTGCTGACATGATCGCAAGTCCTTCCTTTCTTGTCGAAATGCCCTCATTTCCGTGTTCGGATCATGCTGGGCTTAACCTATTTTGCAAATTTGATGCATACCGGGCTTTGCAATTGAAGCGAAGCTGCCGTCTTCGTTAATGTTCCATTCTCCGCATCGACCGCAAATACCGCAATGTTGCCTGATTTCTGGTGCGCTGCCAGCAAATGGCCGCCGTCAGGCGTAATCGCAAAGTTTCTCGGCGATTCGCCGCCGCAATCCACATGCTGGATCAAGCTCAGCTCGCCAGTTGTTTGATCAACGGAAAATACAGCTATGCTGTTATGTCCGCGGTTCGAGCTGTACAAATAACGGCCGGAAGCGCCCAAATGAATATCAGCCGCATCGTTGTAGCCGCTGTAATCGGCCGGAAGCGCTGAGATTGCTTTTCCTGCTGTAAGAATCCCTTGCTCAGCATCCACGTTCAATACGGTAATCGTAGAATCCAGTTCGTTCATCACATACCCTGTTTGCAAGGAAGGATGGAAAATCAAATGACGCGGACCTGCTCCGCGATGAACTTTGCTGATGCCGTGAGGTGATAGCGAACGCTTCACTTCATCATAGCGATAAAGAACGATTGCATCGATGCCCAGATCTACGGCGCAAACGAAAGGCGATCCACTCAGGGGCACGATGCAATGCGCGTGTGGCGCATCCTGTCTCGCCGCGTTAGGACCAAGCTCGCCTGCATGCTGCCGAACCGATGCCGCAGCTTCCAGCTTCCCATCCGCCGCAATCGGAAGAAGAGCGACATTCCCGCCCGTATAATTGGCAGCGTACAGCACCTTCCCTGCGGAATCCGAGCTAATATAACAAGGATGCGCACCGTAAGTCAGAACCCGGTTTTGCGTTTTAGCGAGCGTCCCCGTTTCTTTTTCAATCTCGAATGCAGCAACCGAGCCACCGCTCGCATCCGCTGTCGCTTCTGTTTCGCTTGCCGCGTACAAAACTCCCCCGTTTGGATGCAGCGCCAAATACGAGGCATTCTCTAGACCGCTCACTGCTTGAATAATAGCAAGCTCTCCGTTCTTTTCATTGAAAGAACAAACATGTATAGTATGCTCCTCAGCCGATCCGTATGATCCGATATATAGCGTTTGCACGCTTGTCGGTTGTCCATTTTCATTGCTCATTGATATCCAACCTTTCTGGCTTTTTGGCATTACAGTGACCATAGCACATGCCGCTTCAGCAAACAATGTCTTTTTTTTATAAAAGACTTCACAAATACTATTGTGACATGTTACAATGTAAGCGCTAACAATCAGTGGTTCACATTTCTAAAGGGGGAATTGAGATGATGAATGTTGTACTGAGCGAACGGAACGTGTATGAGGATTTCGAGCTGGAGTCGGATGTGCTTTACTTCAAGCTAGGTACGCAGGGGCTCGTAAGCTTTCACGGCAGAAACTACAATATAAAGAAAAGAATGACTGCCGAGCAGATTACACAGCTCACCAGCGAGCGCAGCTTCTATCCGGTAAGCTCCAATTGTTACATTAATATCGGTAAAATCAAGATGATCGAAGGCGGGTCCATTTTCTTCGATTCAGAGATTACCGATTCCAAGCAGCTTCCTGTCAACCGCCGCAAGCAATTCGTCATTCAGCAGCTGTTCTCGCAGCGCGCGACGAACAAGGATTTACGAATCACGCAATAGTAGGCTGAGCAGCCGCCCTAATCCGCAGTAAGCGGCTTAGGGCGGTTGTTTGTTTGGCTCCGTCCTGCTATTCTAAGGTTGGATACGTTTTTTTTGCATTTATGCTGTGACGCGTTAAGCTTTTATTCCAATACTTTTTAGGAGGATTTCCATGTCTGCGCAAGGAAAAGCTTTCGAACAATTATTTCATGACGAGCAAGCCGTTTGGCTGCAATGGGGTGCTTACGAAGCGGCCGTTTTGCCGGCAGTAGGCGCCAATCTGATCGCCTTCCGCGATAAAGTAAACCAATATACATTTTTACGTGAGCCCTCTCTTGAGGAAATGGACAGCTTCCGCGCGAGTCCAGGCGTTCATGGCATTCCGGTCCTATTCCCCCCTAACCGCTACGAGGATGGTACCTTCACTTGGAACGGCAGAACCTACACTTTCCCAGTGAATGAAGCGGCAACCGGCAACCACCTGCATGGGTTTCTGCATACTGCCGCTTGGAGCGTTGAGGATTTCGGCACAAATAAGACGGAAAGCTACGTTTCGCTCAAAATTGCTATCGATGAAACACATCCCATCTATGCTTACTTGCCGCACCGCTTCTCCGTGAGGCTCCGCTACTCCTTGAACGAAAGAGGACTGCTTCAGCATGTATCGGTACATAACGAAGGAACCGAAGCAATGCCTTGCTTGATCGGCTTCCACACGACAATCAATGCGCCGTTCGCTCCAGGCAGCACTGCCGACGACTATCGCTTTACGCTAACAACCGGCAAGCGCTGGGAGCTTAGCGAGCGCATGCTTCCGACTGGCAGCTACCAACCGCTGCTGGCTGACGAGGAAGCGATGAAAACGACGGGCATTTCGCCATTCTGGGCGTCGATGGACAACCATTACACAACTGAGCCGCAGAACGGCCGCAATCTCATGGAGCTGACCGATACGCGCACGGGAGTCAAGCTGGTTTATGATATCGGAACGGCCTATAAACAATGGATGATCTGGAACAACAAAGCAACGCCAGGTTTTTTCTGCCCAGAGCCGCAGCTTAATCTGGTCAACGCACCGAACGTTGATCTGCCTGCTGAACAAATCGGGCTTGTTTCCCTTGAGGCAGGCGGCATTTGGGAAGAGACAAGCCGCTTATACGTGAAATAAATAAACCAATTGCCAAGGATAGCAGCGAACCTCGCTGCTATCCTTTTTTTTACGCTAAAGGACGAGAGTGACTATTGCCCTGAAAGACTGTAAAATGTAAGAATCACCCCCTCTATGTCGAAAATTGAAGGGAGACCATGATGCGATCATCCATATGGAAGATTCTCGTATTTGCATGCCTCATATCCGTAATCCATATAACAGCTCCTCAACCTGCTGTCCATGCAGGCTTCTTTGACAGGATTAAAGACATATACAACACGCCTGAGAAAATCAGTGAGCTCGAACAGCAGTATATCGAAGCGAAAGAAGAGCTGGCAGCGCAGCAGCAGAAGCTTGTCGAATCTGCCAAAGCCGCAGAGGAATATGCTTTGAAGCAGCAAACGCTGCTCGAACAGAATGAGCAATTCCGACAGCAGAACGAGCAGCTAATCGCTCAAAATGCCGATATGCAGGCCGAGATGGCGCGTATGAAGCAGGAGCGCCAATCCTTTGTGAGCAAGCTGATTTACACTGTCGTCATCCTAGCAGCCGTATTTGCCGCTTATATCATCTCCATACGAATCTGGCGCTACCTGGTATGGCGCAAGCAGCGGGGCACGCGCGGCAGAGGCATCAGCGGATGAACATAACCGTACCTGCCCAGACGGGCCATGTCCATATTCAACTTTCTGAACCGGACAAGCTTCATGTCCTCCATCCCAAATCCATTATCGCCTATCAAGGGGACCCGCAAAGCCGGGAAGACCGATTCATGGATCTCGCAGGCATGTATCGCAAGAAACGTTGGATTCGTTCGATCCTGTCCGGTCCATCCGAATTTATTATCGGCTTGCCGGCAGGCTGCTCCCTTGAAACGGTCCATATCGAGGAGAAAAGCGACCTGCTGTTCGATTTCCGCCATGTGATCTTCTTCTCTGACGGGATGAAGCTGAAATCGGTCATCCAGAAGCTCAAGAACGCTTGGATTACCAAGGAGTTCGTTCGAATGCGCTTCTCCGGTCCCGGCCAGCTTGGCCTTATAACGGCCGGTGATGTGAAATCGATACAACTGCAGCCCGATCGTCCGCTATACGTTGAGACGGGCGCTCTTGTCGCTTACCCCGAGAATGCCTCCATTCAGCTATCGGTCTATGGCAATAAGCTGGCAAGCCAGCATATGAACGTCCAGTGGGAAATACGCGGCTCAGGGCCGGTGCTTATTCAAACGGGCTCTCGCGATACCGAGCTGGAGGAGCAGCTTCAGAACGGCGGTTTCATCCGAAGAATCCTTCGCGAGGTGCTCCCCTTTGGCGGTATTTATATCAAATAAAAAGAGGCAGTCCCGCGTCATCAGACGAGCGGACTGCCTCTTTTTCAGTTAAATACCTTGCATCGTGAACCGATGCGCGTAATTCTGATTCGCATACAACGTATATTCTTTCTCCGGACGCTGACCCCAGCTGTCATGCCCGCCTACGCCTGTTTGCTTATGATTGACGCGAACGACCGTTTTGTCGATTTCTGGCAGCAGATGGATATGATCATGCGCTTCAAGCTCAGCAGGCGTGTAAGGGAGCACGTTCAACTCGAAGTGCGGCGCGCCTTTCAGGACAATCCCTTCGCCTGCCGCATTCGTAATCGACGCGTGGCGTACCTCCATCTTGTTCCCGCATTCCTGAGGCCGGATGTAAGGCACGAACTGATCGCGGACCTTGCCGCTGTATATCCCAAGCTTTCCGCCCGTCTGACGGTCCCAATAGGTTTCGTCAGGACCTTTGCCGTACCAGCTGATTTGGTTATACTCGGCAGGCATGTGGAACAGAACGCCTACCTCTGGTATTTCCGGCAAATTCGCTCCCGGCTGCAGCTCTTCATACACGCTGATTTCACCGTCTCCGCTCACCGTATAAATGAAAGTCAACAAGGATACAGCTGTCGTCGGCAAGCCGTATTGCACACGTATCGTAACGCTGCTGGCCCCGGCATCCCAAGTCATCGCACGCAGCTCGCGCTCTGCTCCCGCTTCACGCCAAGTCGCGCAGCGCTCATGCTGCTGATTGCCGCGGTCATTATCCGTGTAGGCGCGCCAGAAGTTCGGCGCAAGCTCCTTGGACAGACGCTCCTTTCCTCTCCATTGATACGTACTCAAGTTCCCTCTCGCCAGCTCAAACTGCGCTTTGAAGCTCTCTCCGCTTAAGATAAGCGCTTCGGAGGTTTGTTCCACTTGAATGGTTGGCTTGGCCGCTGCCGCACCAATCACCCGCTTAACCGGTGCTGGCAATACAAACTGTTCAAACGCCATTTCGTGGCCAGCTTCAGCCCAAAGCGTCTTCTCCTTCAAGAGAAGCTGAACGGTTAACACCGCATCGTCTTCTGCTCGTGCAAGCTCAGGCAGCTCGTATGGAATCGCAAGCGATTCCACTTGTTCAGCCGCGGCTCCGGCTAGCGCAGTACCCGATTGAACAACCTCTCCGTTAACGGCAACCTGCCATGCAAGCGTGAATTCATCAAGCGAGCTGAATAAGTGGCGATTGGTTATTTGGATTAACCCGCTCTTCAGGTCAACCGCTTCGAACTTCGCGTTCTGGTAAACCTTTTTAACCTCTTGAAGCTTAGGCGATATCGTCCGGTCCGCAAAAATAATACCGTTCCCGCAGAAGTTGCCATCATGCGGCGACTCGCCGAAGTCTCCTCCGTACAGCATTTTGGACTGCCCGTTCTCATCCGTTACGCGAATTGCCTGATCGATCCAATCCCAGATAAAGCCGCCCTGCAGAATCGGATATTTCTCGAATACCTCCCAATAAACATGCAGGCCTCCGCAGGAATTGCCCATCGCATGGCTGTATTCGCACAGAATGAACGGCTTCTTCGGATTGCTGCGCGCATATTGCTCCACTCCCTGTGGACTCGTATACATATGGCTTTCAATATCCGACGCCGCTTCCGAAGCACGCCAGTGGAAGACGCCTTCGTAATGAACGACGCGAGACGGGTCCGCATCCCGAAGGAAGTCATGCATCTTAATGAAGTTGTCGCCGCCGAAAGACTCGTTGCCAAGCGACCAGATGACGATCGAGGCATGGTTCTTATCACGCTGGAACATTGAATTGCAGCGATCCAGCACAGCTCCCGTCCATTCCGGCAAGCTTCCTGGAACAGCCTCTCCCAGCTCTTTTTGGTCATAGGACCATGCGCCATGCGTCTCCAGATTCGTTTCATCGATAACGTACAAGCCGTATTCATCGCAAAGCCTGTACCAAAGCGAATCGTTCGGATAATGGGAGGTTCGCACCGCATTAATGTTGTATTGCTTCATGAGCAGAATATCCTTCAGCATGTCCGCCTCATTAATCGCCCTGCCCGTATCGCAGGAAAACTCATGGCGGTTAACGCCTTTGAACATAATGCGCCGTCCGTTGATTTGCATAAGCCCGTCTTTAATTTCGAACTTGCGGAATCCGACTTTGCAGCTGATCGCCTCGTATAACGTTCCGTCTTCTGCTTTCAGGCTAAGCACCAACGTATATAAATTCGGATGCTCCGCGCTCCACTTAAGCGGGTTGTCCACCGTTCTGCTCAACTGGACCGCTGTCAATCCTTCGCCTTCAACCGGCGACTGTACGGTCAACGGAGATTCAAACACGGCGCTGCCATTCGCGTCATACAGCACAGCTTCCACGGTCAGGCTTCCGAGCGGCTTCACGAAATAGTTCAGCAGCTTCGCATCAATGACAAGCTCCGCATTGCGGTACTGCTCATCCAGCTCTGTTTTGACAAAATAATCGTAAATATGCGCTTCCGGCGTCGTATACAAATACACGTCGCGGAAAATACCGCTCATCCGCCAGAAATCCTGATCCTCCAGCCAGCTCGCATCGCTCCAGCGGTATACCTCTACTGCAAGCTTGTTTTCTCCCTCGGCGAGGTAAGGCGTCAAATCGAATTCAGACGGCGTAAACGTATCCTGGCTGAAGCCGACAAGCTCCCCATTCAACCATACGTAGAATGCCGACTCTACGCCTTGGAAGCTGATAAATACCGGTTGCCCGCTCCATCCGGCAGGAACCGTAAACGTACGCGCATACGAGCCAACGGGGTTGTATGCCGTGGGAGCAAACGGCGATTTAATATCCTCATTGCCATTCCATGGGTATCTAATATTCGTATACTGCGGGTAATCGTAGCCTTGCAATTGCCAATGGGCAGGAACCTTAATGCTGTCCCAATCGCTATGGTCGAAGCCCGCCTCATAGAAGTTGGCAATCCGTGCATCGGCATTGGCCGCAAACGCGAATTTCCATTCGCCGTTCAACGTGAAATAGTTGGCTGACTTGTTATGGCTGCCTTCAAGCGCCTCCTCAACCGTGTCAAACGGCATTAATGAAGCATGAGCATCCATTCGGTCGATCCGATAAATTTCAGGGTTGTTATTCCATTCCGGGTAACCGTTTGCAGGCGGTGAGTAAACGAGCTTTTTTCGCATAAATCCAAGCACCTCATTACGTTTAAATTAAATGATATTCACATTATAGTTCATTAGGAATGTACGTTTAATAAAAGAATTTTAATATTATATATAAAAATATGAATCTCTTATTATTTTCAACTCTCGCTGGTTCCCAACATTCTACCCAGCATTTACCGCTAAAAATAAAGCGCTTACTCTATTAGAATGGAAGAGCAGGCCATCTTTATACATAGAAGGGATGAGACCCCATGAAAAAAGGCATGAAACAGCTGCTTTACAGCGCCGCTGTCTTCACTCTTTTAACCGCAGCTCCTTCGTTCAGCTCCGCCGCATCCTACACCGTACAGCCGAGCGACACTCTATGGATCATTGGCTCCAAGCACAGCACGACCGTTCAGCAACTGAAAAAACAAAACGGATTGACCTCTGACTCGCTTGTCATTGGTCAAAAACTGCTCGTTCCGGACCCGCCGGAATTTGTTGCCGCAACGGTTCTGCAAGGCGATACCTTGTGGAAGATTGCTAAACGTTCAGCTATCCCGCTTCCGAAGCTGATCGCTGCCAATCCGCAGCTCCCGAACCCGAACAACATATGGGCCGGCCTTGATATCCGTATTCCAAAGCTGCCCGGCCAATATGCAAACGGTGTGTTTCCGCTGCCCAAAGGCACTTATACGCCATTTTCCAACACCTATGCGGATGCTCGTACCTGGTCGACGGACGGCTCCGAAGTCCGAAGCCATGAAGGCGTCGATATTTTGGCTCCCAAAGGTACTGCCGTTTACAGCGCTCTCCCCGGTACGATCGTTAATGCTGGCTGGAATGAGTACGGAGGCTGGCGGGTAACCGTCCGTGTCGATGCCGCAACCACGTTTTATTACGCGCATTTGTCCAAATACGCGGCAGGCATCAAGGAAGGCGCCAAAGTGTCAGCCGGGCAATTGCTCGGTTATGTGGGCAGCACCGGCTATGGACCTGAGGGCACCGAGGGGAAATTCGTTCCGCACCTACACTTCGGTGTTTATAAAAGCTCGCCCAGCTACCACTCGATTGATCCCTACCTCATGCTCAAATGGTGGTCGCTATAAGCTGCCAAACAATCAAAAGGGTCGATCCGGCTTTATCGCCTGATCGACCCTTCTTCTCCTCCTTACAGCTGAAGCTGTTTGAGGTTATAAAATTCCCCTTTGCTTGCCATTAGCTCCTCGAATGTGCCAACCTCGGCAATCCGGCCATGCTTCATCACGACAATGCGGTCAGCATCGCGAATCGTTGAGAGGCGATGTGCAACGATGAAAGTCGTACGGCCCTTAATAAGCTCCTGCATCGCCTTCTGCACATGAAACTCCGACTCATTGTCGAGAGCGGATGTCGCCTCATCGAGTATGATAATGCTCGGCTGGCGCACGAGCGCGCGAGCGATCGCTATCCGCTGGCGCTGGCCGCCGGAGAGCTTACCGCCATGCTCGCCAACCATCGTTTCCAAACCATTGGGCAGTTGTCCGATAAACTCGGAGAGATTGGCCATATCAACCACGCGCTGTATCTGCTCATCCGTAATATCGCGCAGTCCGTAAGTAATGTTGTCGCGAATCGTTCCCGAGAACAGGATATTCGTCTGCGGCACGACAGCCAGATGTTTGCGATAGCTGCGCAGATCGATATCCGCGAGATCAATGCCATCCATTATCACTTTCCCGCCAGTAGGCTGCAGGAAACCGATGACGAGATTGAGAACCGTCGATTTGCCCGCGCCGGATGCGCCAACGAATGCGATGCACTCTCCAGCCTCCACGTCAAGCGTTACGTCCTCAAGCACATGATGCTCGCTGCCCGGATAAGACAGCTCAACGCCGCGGAACGAAAATTCGCCGCGCACGCCAGCCAGCTTTCTCTTGCCGCTGTTATTCTCGATATCGGTCGATACCAATATTTCTTTGATCGAATGAATGGACTCGAGCCCTTTGGCAATTTGCGGATAAATATTGATTAGTCCGGTAACAGACCCCAAGATCATAGCGAAAAAGCCTTGGTACATGACTACATCGCCAACCTGTATTTCACCGTTATAAGCCAGATAAGCGGTAAAGATCAAACAAAGGACCTGAAAGATTTGGAATGTAACCCAGTTCGTCGATCCAAAATAGGCTTCTACCAAATCGAGCCGGTAGCCCTTGCCTTGGATATTGCGCAGGGTCGAGTCGATCCGCTCGATTTCTACCTTTTCCAATCCATGTGCCCTCGTTATTGGAATCATCTCCACCATCTCCGACACGCGCGAGGACATTTGTTCGATTTCCTTGCGGAACTCCTTGTTCGACTTTCTGATTTTGCGGCGGAAGATCGTCACAATCGTAATCGACATTGGAATCGTAAGGACAAAGAACAAAGAAACGACCCAGCTGCTGTTCAGCGTAATGGCAAAGGAAACGATAATATTCACGACAGCGGGAGCGAGCGCAATCATGAATTGCTTCGACATCATCTCAACCGCTTCTACATCCCTGAGCACCTTGGACTGAAGCTTGCCTGCAGGCAGCTCGCGATGCTGGTTGATCGAAAGCTGCTGGAGCTTCCGGACAAGCGCGCTGCGAAGCCCCGCTTCCACGTATCTCACCGCGCGGCTTAGAAAGGATATGTAAGCGGCATGCGTCGGTATATTTTGCAAAATGACAATCAGGATGATGAAGAAATTAATCCAAATTCCGCTGATCGAATGCTTCGCCGGGTTTGTTGCAATGTTTATAATGTTCGCAGTAACGATTGGCAGCACGTATATCGGCGCGCTCTTAATCAGCAGAAAAAACAACGAAACAAACAGGTTTGCGAAATTTCCTTTGTATAGCGAAAACAAAAACTTCAACGGACTCGCATCCTGCTCCAGCGATGCATTTTCGAACGTGCTGGCTAGCCCCTTTGCAGCTGCGCTCAAGCGGGCTTTTTCCACTCTCTCTGACATTGCTCTACCCATCCCTCTGTAGCTCTGTTCGTTTATAAACGCGTGTTTATTCTAAGCGCTACGGCACAATATTACGCTCATATTGTGCAGCTGTAAAGATGTTTTCTTGCACTTCTTGTATTCTTTTTGGCCAATGGCCTACCGATGCTTGCCTTTATAATCCTTTGGCGTCTCACCTGTCATTTTCTTAAACAGCTTATTGAAATAAACGGGGTCGCTATAGCCAACCAGCTGCGATATCTCATAGTTTTTCAAATTCGGATGATCCGTCAGGAATTGTTTGGCTTTCTCAATCCGAATGTCGATCAAATAATCGGTTAGCGTCATCCCCGTTTCCTGCTTGAATAGACGGCTCAAATAATTGGCGCTCATGCCGACCGTTTCAGCCATGCGTTCCATCTCGAAGTTTTTGCCGTATTCCTGCTCCAGAATGGATTTCATCTGCTCGATAACATGATGCTCTTTTTCCTTGGAGATCGCTTCAGCTGGCTGCTGGGTATCGTTCGCTTCTCCAGGCTGCGCTTCACCGCGTTCTTGCTTGATTTTGATAAGCAGATCATATAAATTCGACTTGTCTACGGGCTTCAATAAATAGTCGCGTACGCCATGGCGAAGCGCCTTGCGCGCGTATTCGAATTCACTGAATCCGCTTAGCACGATCGTTGCAATCGGTTTATCCCGCAGATGCTCGATAAGCTTCAAGCCGTCCATCATCGGCATCTTGATATCTGTTATAAGCACGTCGAGCTCACCTTCACCCAGCTTGGAAATATGAGCCCACGCATCCATCCCATTGCTGTAAGAACCGATGACTTGGATATCCAAGTCCATCTTCGTCAAAATTTTTTGCAGGCCGAGCCTAATGAATTCCTCATCGTCCGCGATAATAATGTTCACTCATGCTCGCTCCCTTCGCGTGATCCTCCTCTAGTTTGCGCTAAAATCCGCATGACCGCAACGGAAAGAAAGCGGACGGCTATTTCACCGCACCGCTTGTCACACCCGCGAATATATATTTCTGCAAGAAAAGATAAAGGATGGCCGTTGGAATCATAATGATAAGTATCGCTGAGGAAATCATTTGCCAGTCTCCGCTGTTCACTCCGAAGAATCGCATGAGCGAGGTGGAGACCACGACATGTTCGGCTCGCGGCAGGTAAAGCAGCGGGATGAACATATCATTGTAAATACTGATCGTCTTCAGAATAACAATCGTCGCCGTAGCCGGAGCGAGCAGCGGGAATATAATGGATCGGAAGATCCGAATCAAGGAAGCACCCTCCAGCATCGCGCTTTCATCCAGCTCGTTCGGAATATTGCGAATGAATTGCAGGTAAATGTAGATTTGAAGGATATCCGCCCCTACATAAATTAGAACGGGCCCCATCAGGTTATTCGTTAGGCCAAGGGTTTGGATCGTTTTATAGTTGACCACCTGTGTCGTAATCGCCGGAATGATCGTTGCGAACAGGAACAGGCCGACGATCGCTCCCTTGAATTTGAAATCAAAGCGTCCGACTGCATAACAGAAGGCCGATCCGATCAAAATATTCAAAATCAGCGTAACCGCAATGATGAATAGCGTGTTTCCGAATGCATGCAGCATATCCGCCTGCTTGAACGCTTGGGCGAAGTTTTTCAAGTAAAGAAAGCTATCCGGCATATCGATCGTAGACTTGGTATGGAATTCAT
This sequence comes from Paenibacillus endophyticus, assembly GCF_014192395.1. Lineage (GTDB taxonomy): Bacteria > Bacillota > Bacilli > Paenibacillales > Paenibacillaceae > Pristimantibacillus > Pristimantibacillus endophyticus. The sequence continues at coordinate 509,659 of NZ_JACHXW010000002.1, forward strand.
CCTTCGTCTTGAATGCATTGACCACGATAATATAAGGCGGGAATAAAATCGCAAATGCCGCCAATACTAGGCTGAAATATTTCACTGTGTCCCAAAGCTTATTGGATTTATTCATCGATTATTCCCCCTTTCCTTTCAACAAAAAGCGCTGAATCGATAAGACAATGACAACAAAGAGCAGCAAGACTACGCTCATCGCGGATGCAAGACCGTAATTGTTGAACTGGAAGGCTGTCTCGACGATTTTCATAACGAACGTTTCGCTTGAACCAGCAGGTCCGCCCTTGGTCAAAATATACGGTAGATCGAAGACCTCCAATGCACCGGTAACCGTGAGGAACAAATTGAGCTCAATGATTTTGTAGATGTTAGGAAGCGTAATGCTTTTGAATTTCTGCCAGCCGTTTGCCCCGTCAATGGATGCCGCTTCATAAATGTCGTTCGGGATCGATTGAAGCGCCGCTAAATAAATAACCATGTTAAAGCCCATGAACCGCCAGAAGCCGATGGAAGCCAGCGTGTAATTGACAAATGAGCCGCTGCCGAGCCAGCTCGTCTTGGACAGAGCATCGAAACCGAGCTGTCCAAGCAGGTAGTTCAAGGAACCGTTTGTCGTATCGAATACGTAACCGAATAAGTATGCTACAGCAACGCCGTTTAGGATGTACGGTAAAAATAGCAGCAGCCTAAAAAAGTTTTTCCCTTTAAGCTTGCTGTTCAGCACGACTGCAAAATAGATGGCCGCGATGTTCTGTACGATTCCGACAGCGAAATAGGCAAAGTTATGTTTGAATACGCCGAAGATAGCCGGATTGGCAAAAACTTCTTTGTAGTTGGACCATCCGATCCATGGTTTATTGGAGCTTAGTCCGTCCCAGCTTGTGAAACTTAACCGAATGAGTTCGAGCGCCGGATAATAGGCGAATGTCAGCAGCAGCAGCAGCGGCAGTGCGACGAATCCAATGACTACGTAATTTTTCTGTGTTTTGAAAGGCAATCTGCTAAACATGAGACAACCCCATCCTCCCTGCTTCTTTCTAATCGGAATGGGCAGGATGGACAACCGGAATACCCATCCTGCCTGCATCCTTTACAGACCTAGATCTTTTTTCGCTTTTGCCCACGCCGTGTTCACTTTATCGAGTACCTTTTGCGGATCCTTCGACAATACGAATTCTTGAACAACTGCGGCTTGGTCAAGCTGCGCTTTGTTTTGAATTTCCGTTGCAGCGTCGATTGGAGCTGCCGGCTCGAAAAATTTAGGGCTGAACGTATTGAACTCCGAAAGCTGCGGAAGCTTGGATTCTTTATCTTTCAGCGTTGGGATGAAGCCTGCGAAATCATCATAGCCTGATTCCTCGATCATCCATTGAACGAATGCTTTTCCTGCTTCTACGTTGCCGTTTTTGTTCACTGCGTAGAAGAAATCCGGATTAAGCGGTGCTTTTGCTTCGCCAGAGTTGTCGACAGGGAATGGGAAGAAACCAACATCCTCGGCAGGAGCCCCGTTTTCGATAACTTGATTGATGACCCAGTTGCCAAGCAGATACATACCGAATTTACCGGATGCTACGTCTTTTTTGGATTGCTCCCAGTTTGTTGAGTTCACGTCTGCTTCAAGGAACCCTTTGGTATGCATCTCACGGATAATGCTCCATGATTTGCCGTATGCGTTATCCATTGTGTAAGGCGTGTCGCTCTCAGCGCGTTTATTCTGGTGATCAGAAGCGCCAGCTAGCAGGGTTGGCATATCGTAGACCCAAACGTCTAACGGCCATTTGTCTTTAAAGTTGGAAGCGAGCGGCACGATGCCTGCATCCTTCAGCTTCTGGGATGCTGCAAGGAACTCGTCGTATGTTTTCGGAAGAGCGGTAATGCCTGCTTTCTCGAATGCTTTCTTGTTATATACGATACCTACCGTCGAACCGCCGGAGGAAATGCCGTACATCTTGCCTTCCTGCGCTTTCAAATCCTTGAAATGGATATCGCCTGAGAATGCAATATCATCGAGCGGAGCGAAATAATTCGGAAGCTCTGCATTCGGAATCGTCGGCGTGAATACAACATCAGGGAAATCGCCGGAAGCGATACGAATTTTCAGTGTTTTGTCGTAGTCGGTAATCGCCTCGAACTTAAGGTCAACGCCAGGATATTTCTCTTCAAAACGTTTTTCATAATCCACGTATTGCTTGTCGATCATATCTGTTCGGTTCGTTAAGAAAACGACATCTCCCGTAATTTTAGCTGCTTCCTCGGTACCGCCATTTTCTGGCTTGTTTGTTGCCGCATCATTCGTACTTGGCTTGTTTGTTGCCGTTTCTTCTGTATTAGCATTATTTCCGCCACAAGCAGCAAGACTTGTTAGCATAACTACAGAAGCAAGTGCTAACGAAACAGTTTTTTTCATTTTCAAAATCCCCCTTAGTTCGTTTTGATTCCGCTTACAAATTGATAATACCCCATAACAAGCAGATCTAAAATGGTTTAAAATATGATTTATAGTCTTCAACTGACATTGATTGAAAACGCTATCTTTCGCCTGAAAGCTGAAATATTAACAAAAGGCGGTCCTGTTTTGCGCTATTAAATGAAGCAAAGCAGCCCAACCTCCGAATAGCTAAGAAAGGTATTGCAAACATTCCTTAAATCATGTTTACTTGTTATATAACAAAAACATTTATTAGCAATAACAAAAATATTTCATAAAGCGAGGCGACACAAATGACGAACCAAACGGCCTATATCGGCGGCATGACTTGGGGCTGGACAGGCGTACGCGGTACTTGGACCGGACCGAAAGCGGAGCAATCCATGACGCTTATGGCTGAGCGATTAAATGTGAATTGGACGGCAATAGCGCTTGGCGCTCTTCAAGACCATGCACAGGCGACTGAAATCAAATTTGGCGAAGCCCCTACCGTTACGGATGACGAGGTGCTTGCTGCGATCCAGCAAGCTAAGGCACTTCAACTAAAAGTCTGCTTAAAGCCCGTGGTCAATTGTGCGGATGGAACATGGCGCGCTCATATTAACTTCTTCGATCTCGATGTTCCTTGCGAGCCCAAATGGTCGGATTGGTTCGCTTCCTACACCGCATTCATTTTGCACTATGCGCGAATCGCAGAGGAAACAGGCTGCGAGATGTTTTGTATCGGCTGCGAGATGGTTCAAACCGATCGCCGGGAAACGGAGTGGCGCCAGCTGATTGCGGAGGTCCGCAAGGTCTATTCCGGAATTGTTACGTACAACTGCGACAAATACCAAGAAGGCCAAGTGAAATGGTGGGACGCTGTCGACGTTATCTCCTCCAGCGGCTACTATCCAATTGGGGATTGGGAGGAACAGCTTAATCGCATTGAGAAGGTTGTCTCTGCCTACGACAAGCCATTCTTCTTCATGGAAGCAGGCTGCCCTAGCCGCGAAGGCTCGCAGCATATTCCGAATGATTGGGGCCTGCAGGGTGAGCCAAGCGAAGAAGTCCAGCGGCAATTCTACGAAACGATGTTCGGTGAGTCCGATAAGCGGGACTGGGTCGGGGGCTTCATGCTCTGGGATTGGCCGGCTCGGCTTTATGAGGAAAGCGATGCGGCAGCTAACGATGATTACTGCATGTATGGCAAGCAGGCTGAAAAAACCGTTCACGATTATTACGCAAAGAAGATCGCTGAATCAACGGTAGGAGGAACGATTTCATGAATGAAAGCAACCAGCAGTGGTTAAACCGCATTCAACAAGAGCTTGAAACCAACATTCTCGGTTTCTGGATGAAACATACGGTCGATGAGAAAAACGGAGGTTTCTTTGGCTATATGAGCCGTGATCTTACCGTTAACCCTGAGGCTAGCAAAAGCTTGGTGCTTAACACCCGTATATTATGGACCTTTGCTTCCGCATACCGCTTGACCGGGAACAAAGCCTATCTGCAGATTGCCGACCGTGCTTACCGCTATGTCAACGAACATTTTGTCGACTCTGAATACGGCGGGCTATATTGGATGGTTGATTCGGCAGGACAGCCGCTCGAAACCAAAAAACAGGTTTACGGCCAAGCCTTTGCCATCTATGCCTACTCCGAGTATTACCGGGCTACCGGTAACGAGGAATCGCTGCAGCAAGCGATTGAGCTGTTTCATACGCTTGAGCGTTACAGCTATGACGATCAGTATCAAGGTTATTTCGAGGCGCTTACGCGCGAATGGCAGGAAACCGATGATAACAGCCTGAGTGAAAAGGATCTGAATGAGAAAAAATCCATGAACACGCATCTGCACGTGATGGAGGGTTATACGAACCTGTACCGCATTTGGAAATCCGATGAGCTGCATGCCAAGCTGAAATCGCTCATTGAAATTACGATCAAGCACATCATTAACCCGGTGAATGCGCACTTCATTTTATTTTTCGACGAGCAATGGAACTATAAATCCGAGCATATTTCCTACGGTCACGACATTGAAGGCAGCTGGCTGCTTGTAGAAGCAGCAGAGGTGCTTGGCGACGAGGTCTTGCTTGCGGAAGCTAAGAAAATTGCAATCCGCATGGCTGAAGCTACATTGAACGAAGGCGTAGACAGCGATGGCGGATTACTGAACGAGGCTGGTCCCCATGGCTTGATTGATACGCGCAAGGACTGGTGGCCGCAGGCCGAAGCCGTCGTTGGGTTCTACAACGCCTTCCAAATGACCGGAGAAGAGAAATATCGTGACGCAGCTATAGGCTCTTGGTCGTTTATTGAACGGTTTATTGTCGATGAAACCTATGGCGAATGGCATTGGAGCGTTAACCGGGACGGTTCTCCGAGCGACAACGACGAGAAGGTCAGCCCTTGGAAATGTCCGTATCACAATGGACGCGCTTGCTTTGAAATGATCGAACGCCTTAGCGGCTCAGCAGCGGCACACTAATTCAACTTAAATGGAGGGGTATATACATGAGTAAATTTAATGAACGCAAGCAGTTGCTGACAGAGCGGTACGAAGCTCTTGTCACGCAAAAGAACGAGCCTGAAGCACTGGGCAACGGCGTATTCGACCGTTATGTGCATCCAGTCCTTACGGCGGCACACGCACCGCTCGCTTGGAAATATGACTTCAACCCCGAGACGAATCCTTTTTTCATGGAACGCCTTGGCATTCACTGCGTTTTTAATCCCGGTGCGATATTCTTGAACGGCAAATACCATCTGGTTGCCCGCGTTGAAGGCAATGACCGGAAGTCTTTTTTCGCGATTGCCGAGAGCGGCAGCCCGGTAGACGGCTTCCGCTTCTGGGAGCATCCGATTCTTCTGCCAGAGACGAGCGATCCCGACGTAAATGTGTACGATATGCGCCTTGTTCAGCATGAGGATGGCTGGATTTACGGCTTGTTCTGTACCGAGAGAAAGGATCCCGCTGCCCCAAAAGGCGATTTGTCCAGCGCAATCGCACAATGCGGCATTGTAAGAACGAAGGATCTGAAGCAATGGGAACGCCTTGCCGATCTCAAAACGGCATCGAATCAGCAGCGTAATGTCGTGCTGCATCCAGAGTTTGTAGACGGCAAATATGCCTTTTACACACGCCCGCAGGATGGCTTCATCGATACGGGCTCAGGCGGCGGCATTGGCTGGGGACTATCAGATACGATCGAGAATGCGGTTGTTGAACGCGAGGTTATTATAGACGAGCGCCACTACCATACGATTAAAGAAGTGAAGAACGGTCAGGGCCCTGCACCGATCAAGACCGAAAAAGGCTGGATTCATGTCGCTCATGGCGTTCGCAATACGGCGGCAGGCTTGCGCTACGTCCTTTACGCATTCCTATCCGATCTGCAGGAGCCAAGTAAAGTAACCCATCGCCCAGGCGGCCACTTGCTTGCGCCGGAAGGCATAGAGCGCGTCGGCGACGTATCGAACGTTGCGTTCTGCAACGGCGTCATTGCCCTTGACAACGGCGACGTATACATCTATTATGCTTCTTCGGACACTCGCTGCCATGTAGCTGCCACAACGGTTGACCAATTGCTTGACTATTGCCTGAATACGCCGGAGGACCCGCTGCGCTCATATGCTTGCGTAGAGCAGCGTATCGCGTTGATCGACCGCAATCTGCAGCTTCAAGGTTAATCCATCTATTCCAAAGAAGTGTCCATCAGGTGCTAAGGCATCTAATGGACACTTCTTTTTCAATCATTGTCAATGATACGTTCCCCTTCACCTGCCGGGGCTTCGAATCCATTCAGAAAGCGGGTTAATATCTCCTCCGTTATCGGAAAAGCTGCATGGCATGATCCACTCCGACTGATCAAAGCTCCTCATTTCCAACCTCCCTTTTTGCCCTGCCCCAATTGTTCCAAATAAGCAGACTTACGATGATGACAGCGAATGAGCCCGCCACATAGCGCCCCACTTTCCCCCAACTAATGATTCCGCCTCCATATGCCCCTTCGTAGCTCGCTCTAATGAACATGCCATCGCTACCATTGACCGCTATCGCTTCATCGGTTTCTATCTTCTGAATGGCGTAATATGGTGTACCTACCGGATAATAGTTAGAGAAATGTCCCGAATAGATTCCTTCTTCATCGGAATACGACGTAACCTTGCCCAGCTCGTTGCCGATTTGAGATGCGTCGACCGGGATATCGGTTATGGAATAGGAATTTCCGTCATAGACAACGAAATGTCTTGCCCAATCCGCATGGACCGTTCCTGTAAGAGTAAAAGCGCTTAAGATCCATATAACGATTATATATGATCCCATTTTCCGCAATTGCATTCTCCCTCCTTTCAAACAACCAACCCGACTTAATCAAACGCAACTAAAAATCCGGTTCCCGGCTTGCAATCGCCATCAATGCTAACGGTTGACGTTGTCCATAGCTCAGCGAGCGTCAACACATCCTCCTCGCTCAGCCACCCTTCTTCATCTCCGGTTGTAAAAAAGGCGATTTGATGCTCTTCCGCCGTCAAATCGCCTTCATCTATAAGAACTTCGCCATCGCCATAGCCGAAAGCCCGGACAACGTGACCATTAATCGCCTTGCACCAAGCATAATAGCTGGAAACCCTATAATTTCCAAAGTAATAGGCTTCCCCGAAAAGAGCGCTTAGAGCCTGCGCTTTATTTCTTGCTCCTTCACTCGAGCTATCTTCTATTTCCCGCATAAATGGTTGGATGATAAACGTCCAACCATTCACTTGAGGCGTTATAAAACAGCTGCCGTTATACGCAGCTGCCATGCCTGTTTTCCAGTTCGCTGCAATGATACCTTTCCCCTTCAGAAAAGCCGCAACGCGCTCTGTATCCGTTGTATTAACAGCAAACCATTGACACTTATAGCCGAATTCCTGAGGCAAATCTGGCGTGCTGTCAATTACGAGCAGTGCTTTCTCTATGGGGGCAGATACTGGGCTTGCTAACTTCCATTTCGAGAACAGATTCTTAAATAACATGAATACCTCAGCTCCCTATAAACGCGGCGCTCGCCTGCCCTGTCGATTCCCGGTAAAGCAGCTCTCCTGCAACCAATAGCTTCTCCATGGGCTCCTGCTTGCTCTCAATACGAGCAATGAGACGGTCGACGGCACGTTTGCCAAGCGCCTCCTTGGGCACATGCACGGTCGTAAGCGCAGGCGACATTCGGAATGAATCGTCAATATTATCGTAGCCGGTAACCGACACCTCATCCGGCACCTTGATGCCGAGCTCTTGCAGCGCTTTTACCGCACTGATTCCGATCATATCATTAGCGCAAAGCAGCGCCGTTGGGAGCGTTTTTGCCTTTATTCTTTTGACCGCCCATTGCTTAATCGGCTCTTGAAACTGCTCATGCTCGAAGCCCTCAACAGATAAATAATAGTCACCGCTTATCGAGAAGCGCGATGCTTCCTCCATATGCTCCTCAAGCGCGCTTCGGAAGCCGAGAAAACGATCCTTAAAGCTCCGGGAATAATGAATATCTCCTACAAAGCACAGCTGCGCGTGACCTTTTCCGATCAAATGCTTGGTCAGACGGTACATGGATTCATAGTTGTTCGTAAAAACCGTATCGCTAGGAATGAGCATATCTTCATGATCCACCAATACCATCGGCAATCCGATTCGGTGTACCTCAAGCAGCAGCGGCGTCGATATTTCCCCAACGCCAATTAAACCGAGAATGCCGTTCGGGTTGAGGAAATGCAAGAAATGATCGACGCTTTGCTCGGAGACGATGACCATCCCATAGCCGCCCTCTTCCAGCCTGGCTGCAATGCCGTCGAGAATCCGTCCCCAATAAAGCGACTCCTTCGTTTGGAAACGAATGTTCGGCATGAGCACAAGCACCGATTGCTTGCCTGCGGCAGGCGTCTTAGGCAGCTGCTCGAGCTTCATCGTTTTGACGTACGCGTTTTTTTGGGAGAAATAACCCAGCTGTGATGCCGCCTGAATGACGCGTTCCTGCGTTGCTTCGCTAACTCCGCCTTTGCCGGAGAGCGCCTTGGAGACAACAAACTTAGAGACACCTAAATAATCGGCAATTTGCTGCATGGTAACCTTTTTTGACATTGAAAAACTCCACCTTAACTTTCGGTAATGGTTCGTGCTGCTTTCCACCGCTCGTTATATTTGTCGAACACTTCCTGCAAGTCGGGAGCCGCTATCCAATCCTGAATGAAATCGCCCGACCAGAATGCGATTTGTGCCGTATTTGAGATTTCGAGCAGCAGGTCATTGGGAACGCGGCGCTCTAGAAACTCGCTGTTGAAGGACAAAAACTGCTGGAACTGCGGCAAGGACGGAGTCTTCGCTTCATTGACAGGCAGGAATCCGGAATCATCAATATAACCGGAATCATTGACAAAAAACTGTACCCACGCTTCAGCAAGCTGTTTATTCTCGCTAAACTTGCTTATGCCCAAAAACCAGTCCGGACTTAAAGGCGCATACCTCTTCTCGCCATTATCATATGGGAATGGAAAAAAACCGATATCCTCCGTCTTGGCGCCGGCGGCGATCACTTGATTAATGACCCAATTTCCCATCAAATACATGCCTGCTCTCCCGCTCGCCAGCTCTGTTTTGGAAATTTCCCACTGATTCGTGAGCAGCTGCTTCTCCACGTAATCCCGATCGATTAACGTTTTTGCGATGGAGATGGCTTGTCCCCAAGGATTGTCGATTTGCCACGGACTGTCCTCATTCACCATATTATTCAAATAATCGGCGTCTCCCGTTATATAGCTAACCAAATCCTCGCCCCAAGTCATCAACGGCCATTGGGCGCCATAATTCAAATAGACCGGAACAATGCCTACTGCCTTGAGCTTTTCGCAGGCTTCATAAAATTCGTCGAGCGTCGTCGGTACATCCTTAATACCAGCCTTTGCAAAAGCCTCTTTGTTATACACAATGCCCGTTGTGGACGCCCCCGTCGCAATACCGTAACGAGCCCCTCCGAAAGCTTTGAAATCGGCAAAACGAACATTTTCGAAGAGACTGTCATTGAGCGGCTCGAAATATTCCGGCAAATTCTCATTTTTTATATTGTTGGGCAGCAGCAGCACATCTCCCAAATTGCGTGTAGACAAACGAACCATAATATCGCTGGCATAATTAGGCACGCCTTCGAATTTGACCGTAACGCCGGGATGCAGCTCAGCGAATCGATTGGCATACGTTTGGAATACGCCATTCTCCACAAGGTCAACCCGATTGGTCAATACGGTCAACGTCGCAGCCCACTCCGCCTGCTCCGATTTGTCCGTAGGCTCGCTCTCCGCCCCGCCGCCCGGCAAATTATTGTCGCAGCCCGCTATGCATAAGCCCAATACAAGAATAACGAACATGACAATGGACTTGTATTTATTCATTCCGCTTCTCTCCCTAATTCGATTGGAAGCTGTAACATCACCACGGTGCCTGTTCCCCGTTCACTGGTTACCTTCAGCCCATAAGCATTCCCGTAATGAAGCTTGATGCGCTCATTTACATTTTTCAAGCCAATCCCGCCTGACTTCCCTTTCACGCCAGGCTCTTCCGCTCCAGCGAGCGAACGATTAAGCCGATCCAAAGTCTCTTCATCCATGCCTACGCCATCATCCTCGATACGCAGCCAGAAGATTTGCGAGGTTTGCTCGCTGCTAATTCTAATCCGCATGAAAGGCTTGCTGTCATCCATCCCATGATAGATGGCGTTCTCTACGATAGGCTGAAGCACGAGCTTAATAATCGGATACCGGTACAGAGCTTCGGCTACCTGGATGTCCAATTGGAAGCGGCCCGGATAACGGTAATTAAGCATTTCCACATAATTTCTCATATGCAGCAGCTCGTTCTCCATTGTGACCTCCTCAAGCAGATCACTAATGCTGTAACGCAGCAGCTTTCCTAGAATAGCGATCATGTCTGCCGCAATTTGGTCGTCATTCAGCTCTGCTGCCATGCGGATCGATTCGAGCGTGTTATACATGAAATGCGGATTAATCTGGCTCTGCAGCGCATGAAGCTCGGCTTCCTTTTTCTTCTTCTCAATGACATAAATATCTTGAATAAGATGGTCGATCCGTACAATCATTCGGTTAAACTGGGTACCCAGCTGTCCAACCTCATCCCGGTATTTCACCTGAAACTGCACGTTGAAATCGCCCTCTTGAACATTCCGCATCAAACGCATCATTTTGCGAAGCGGATTCGTGAGCGCGAACGAAAAGATAAATGAAATAAAGAGCGCTACGATAATCGTGATAATCGTAGCAATCCATGTCACTCGCCGGATCACGACCGCGTCCTTCGTCAGCTCGCTGTTCGCGATGGACGTCATAACCTTCCATTTCGTATTCGGCGACGTCGTATAAATGTATAAGCGTTTTGCGCCGTCTCGTTCGTAATAGAAGCTGCCCTTCGTCCCCTTGGCGAGCGCGACAGTCGGATCATTCGCGATATTCGTCGCCATCCTCGACTTGTCGCTGTCATACACGACATTGCCAGCTTCATCAATAATAACCGAATCTCCATTCGTTACCTTGTCGAGCTCACTCATCTGATCCTCAATGACGCTAATATTCGCATCCACGGCAATGAGGCCAAGCGTCTTCAACGATTTGTCGATGACTTTGCGAACAACCGTGAACGCATATTTGGTGCTCTGCAAATTGCTCGTATATTTCTGCGTGCTGAATAACAGCGCTTCGCCTCCCGAGCTTTCCACGTTCTCGCGCCAGTTCTCATAGCTTTCCTTCACGTTCAGCCGAATACCGCCGCCGGCAGTCGAAAAATAGCCATTTCCGAAATGGTCAAATATATAAACGGAATTGGCGCCTCGCTTTATCGTATTGATAAACGAGATGTTCCCTTCAATCCCGCGCTGAATAACGAGCAGCTGGTCAAAATCATCGGGCAGCTGGCTGCCGTTATCGCCCGCCGCCTGCTGCCGCTGCTCGTAATACGCATTGGAGCGCATCAAATTTTGCTTAATATCGTCTTGATAAGCGGGAATCGAGGATATGCGCACCATATCCTCGATATAATCGTCGACGCGAACCATCATGTTCTCAAGCATCTTAGTCGAATATACGATCGTTTTCTCTTCGATTGAGCGTGAATAGTTGCTATAGGAGATGTAGCCGATAAACGATAACGGCAGCGTAATCAGAAGCAGAAAGACGATAAACAGCTTCCGTTCCATTCTCATGCCGCCAATAGCCGCCCATATGCGCCACAATCGTTTTTTTGGACTCATCCTCATGCTCCCTTAATCTAGATGGCAGGCATAACGTTTCCGCCGTTCACTGGAATATATGCCCCTGTTATAAAGCTCGCAAGATCCGATGCCAGGAACGCGACCGTATTCGCAATCTCCTGATCGGTTCCTCTTCGTTTAAGCGGAACACTCTGCGCATAGGGGTTGTTCTCGTCTATTCCGCTCGCACGGTCGCGATCGCTGATTGTCCAACCCGGTGCAACTTGGTTCACCGTAATTTGATGCTCTCCCGCTTCCTTTGCGAGTACGCGGTAAAGACCGTCCATTCCGCGCTTGCCGGCCGTATAGGCAGATTGGTTCGGAAAGTTCTGCATTGCGCATTCCGTATTAATGCCTATGACCCGGCCCGCTTTCCGTTCTATCATCGCAGGCACGAACGCTTTGGCCAAAAAGACGCTTTGCAGCACGCAGGATTCAAATTGGCTGACGTAATCCGCGATCGGCTGCTCCAGAATGCTTGTCCATTGATACTGTATGACCGCATTGGCAACTACGATGTCAACGTGACCAAGCTCTTCAGCAACCGCCGCCTTCATCTCATTCATTTGCTGCTCGTTAGTCACATCCGCTTGAACGATCATGGCGCGTCTGCCGAGATTCGTTATTTCCTGCATCAGCTCTCTAGCCTTCGCTTCGTTATTATTGTAATGCAGTACGATGTTAGCACCGCAACCGGCAAGCGTACGAGCCATAACACGGCCCAAATCGCCGGTTGCCCCAGTAATTAAAGCTGTTTTATTCGAAAGATCGATTTGCATAGTCTGATTCACCCTTCTAATGGAGAGAGATTTGTTAGATTATTTCTATATAATTATGCTACCAAAAAAACAACCTTTTATAAAGCGTATTCAAAAAAATAACGCTTCAGCTCGTCAAGTGGAGGGGCGAACGAAAAAAAGCGCGATGCCCTGAAGCATCACGCTTTCTCCCAACCGGTATTAATTCAAAGCGCTCAATAATGCCGTATCATAATTTCTCAGCTCATCGGATCGTCCGTCACGTACCTTGGCCGCCCATTCATAGTCCGCAAGCAGCGCTCTTCCCACCGCCACAAAATCGAACTCTCCGTTTTCCAATCTTTCGAGCACGCCTGCAAGTGAAGCGGGATGCGCGGAATCGCCTGTGCTGCTCCGGAACTCGTTATCGAGACCGATGGAGCCGACCGTAATGGTTGGTTTTCCGGTCAGCTGCTTCGTCCAGCCTGCCAAATTGAGCTCTGAGCCCGCGAATTCCGGCTCCCAATAACGCCTTGTCGAGCAATGGAACACATCCACGCCCGCATCAACGAGCGGGGCCAAAAACGAAGAAAGCTGCTCTGGCGTCTCAGCTAATTTTGCCTCGTACTGGCCAGCCTTCCACTGCGAGAATCGCAGCACGATTGGAAAGTCCGGACCTACCGCTTTGCGGCAAGCTTCGATAATCTCTACGGCGAAACGGGTGCGTGAAGCAAGATCTCCGCCGTAGCGATCCGTGCGCTTATTGGTTTTGTCCCAGAAAAATTGGTCGATCAAATATCCGTGCGCCCCATGAAGCTCGATACCGTCAAATCCGATCCTTGCTGCATCGGCTGCGGCCTGTGCAAAGGCAGAGATCAGGTCAGCGATCTCATTCTCGGTCAATGGCTCCGTTATTTTCTCGCCAGTCAGATTGAGACCCGATGGGCCGATTGGCAAAGCCTCGGGATTGGGGAGATCTCCAATCTTGCGCGTCAGCCCGATATGCCATAGCTGAGGAATGATCTTCCCGCCTCCCTCATGCACGGCTTTCGCCACATTGGCCCAGTGCTGAAGCGCTGCCTCGCCATGGAAATTCGGAATATTGGGGTTGCCTCCCGCAGCAGGGTGATTAATCAGCGTTCCTTCCGTAACGATAAGCCCAACCCCGTTTTCGGCTCTGCGTCGATAATAAGCAGCGACATCCTCTGTCGGCACGCCGTTCGGAGAGAATCCTCTTGTCATTGGCGCCATCACAATGCGATTGGCCACCTCCAGATTTTTAGACTTAAAAGGCTTGAATAACGCTTCAACCGATGCTTCGCTTTTTGCACTTGACATATGGACTCCTCCTTTATATTCGGTATACTTTTTAGTTACAGTTACATGCCTGTATATCATATCATGTATTTCCGTCTATTCCCAGTCCTTTAATGAAAACAATCGCATCCGCCACCTGAAAAAGGCACAAGCGTAAACGGCTGAAGCCGTCCTCTGGCGGCTAAGCTTACGTTTCGCGTAGAAAATATAGAGAAAGTTGGCGAAATGATATACTTTCCTATATTTTAAAAAAAGCTGCAGCAAGGTCATTATTGACCTTGTACAGCTCTTTTAACCGTTATTCAGCTTTCTCCTCGGGAGGCAGCAGCACGATTTTCCCGTCCCCCAGCTCGACCCGCAATTTATTCGAGTTCTTTACGCCAATCGATTCCAAATAATTCGCGGGCACCTGCAAGCGGCCTGCTTTATCGAGTACAGCATACTCCACATGCGTCCCTTCTTCCGCGTTCTCTTCCTCCAGCGCAGCCAGCTCCTCGGCGTACGAACGCTTCCTCAGCATCTCGGACGAGATTTTGCCGTCTCGAATTGCGGCTACCCGGTCCACCTTCTTCGCAAGCTCCGGATCATGCGTGACGATCACGACCGTAATGCCTATCGTACGGTTCAGCTCGCGAAACAAATCGAGAATTTGATTAGCCATTCGCGAATCGACGGAACCTGTCGGCTCATCCGCCAGCAGCAGCTTGGGATGGTTAGCGAGTGCGATCGCGATCGCAACGCGCTGCTGCTCCCCTCCCGACAGCTCATACAGCTTATTGGATGCCCGGTGGCTAAGTCCCACGGCATCGAGCAGCTCCTTGGCGCGCCACCGCTTGCGGCTGCCTGTAAGCAGGATGGGAAGCTCGACATTTTCAAGCGCTGTCAAATACGGAATCAGATTCCGAGCATTATTTTGCCACACGAATCCAACGCTCTCCCGCTTGTAGCGTACGAAATCACGTTCCTTGAACTTCAGCATATCCCGACCGTCAACCGTCAGCTTGCCGGCTGTCGGACGATCCAGACCGCCCAGCATGTTCAGCAGCGTCGACTTGCCGCTTCCGCTATTGCCAATGATCGCCATCAGCTCGCCGTTCTCAATTTGGAGATCGAGACCTTGCAGAGCGAATACCTCCAGATCGGCAGTTTTATATATTTTGACAAGCCCTTCGCAATGAATCATCCGTCAATCCTCCCCTAGCTTAATCGCTTGATGAATGCGCAGACGCGACAGCATGTAAGCGAGTATGCCAAGTCCAACAACAAGCATGAAACCTACAAGCACATAAATCCGCATGAGATCGGAAGCATCGAACATGACTTTGAACGGCGGTACAAGGCTGCTTGGGTTGAAGGCAATCTGGAAGTTGGGTACATACAGCCGGCTTGCTATATTGCCGACGGCAATGCCAATTAGAACCGCAACGCCCGAAGTCAGGAGCTGTTCAACGGCAAGCATTCCGATAAGCTGCTTAAGCGACAAGCCAATAGCTCGCAGAATGCCGTTTTGCAGTGTTCTACCCCGCAGCGACAAGACCCAATACAATAAAAACCCAATAAAGCTTACTAGAATCGATAGGACGAAGCCTAAAGTCAGAATGCCGTTAAGCGCCATAAGAAAAGGATCATTTTTGGCTGCCACAAGCGCTTCTCTCGTATTTACGATATTCGTAACGGGAAGCTTGGACTGCTTGAGCGATTCGTAGAACGCAGCCGTTGTCGTCTCCGGCTTCAGCTTTATCCATACGTCATACGGCTCCAAAGCCAGCTGTACCTGAATGCGGGGCAAGTGTCCCACGATCAGCATCGGCGCATTTCCCTTAGAGGACTCGTCGCTTACGTCCACGCTCCCTATCGCCGGGTTCGGATTAAAGGTCGGGAAATATTCAATAATGCCGTATACTTTAAACGGCTGCTGTGGAACGTCGCTCCAGCCGACCCAGATCGTATCTCCCGGCTTCACCTTATTTTGCTCCGCTAGCGTTTTGGAGATGAGAACCGCCTGCGAGTCTGCGGCAAGCAGATTCAAGTAGTCATTGATCGGATAATCCAGCAAGCTGTCACGGAACCAAGTCGTTTCACCGAACTCATCGGTATCAATGCCAATGAGCGTTGCTGCCCCCGTGCTTTCGTTCACGCTGAAGGTCGTATCCTTCGTGAACACTTTAGCCGCTTGCTCGACTCCTTCAAGCGTCCGGAAAGGCTCGAATGCAGGCTCCAAATAATGCACCGGCGCTTGCACGGCCGGCGTCTCCGCCTGCGGCTGTCCTGGGCCTGCCGGCGGCGGGGCGTCGTTCATCCACTGCGATGTCAATACGACCTCGGCCCCGTTGCCGTAGCGAATGCGGTCCTCCGTATTATTATTGATCGTTCTGGCCGCAGAAGCGCTGAATACGCCTGTCGCAATCGTCATAATTAGAAAGATCATTAGGAATTGATATTGCGTGCTTGACCTTCCGACCTGTATCAGTGTCGCATAGACGGAAGGCGGCCACCACTTCTTGCCGAGCCAGTAGACAAACCGCAGCACCCATGGATACAGGCGGAGCAGCAGCAAGCCTGCTCCCATAATAAACAAGGCCGGCACGACGAACTGCAGCGGATCAATATTTAGATCACCCGCGTTAAGCCCCAAGCTTTGCAGGTCAGCCAATCTTTTCTTGAACGTGTAGAGACCATAGATGGCAAGCGCAAGCGCTATGACATCTAGAAACATTTTGTGCCATAGCGGCGACTTCAAGAGACGCGCCAGCTGCTGCTTATGCCCGACAATGGAGACGCGTGTCGCCATAATAATGGGAATAAGCATGATGACAAAGCAAGCGGCCGATGAGATAGCGCCATAGCGGTAGGCTTCCTCGGTCAGCCTAATTGGCAGACGGACGCGCTGCACGAATTCAAGAAAGCCGTTCGAAGCGCCAAGCATACCCGTCAGAGCTACCCCTATCAGCGGTCCGATGCCGAATGCGATGCCGCATAGAATTAGGCCTTCCACCGCATAGGAGGTAATGATCTGCCAGCGTGCCGCCCCTCTGCTCCGAAGTACTGCAATCTCATTCTTCTGCCTGTCGGCAATCAGATTCGATACCATGAACATGTAGAAGCCCAGCATGATCAGCACCGGGACGTTAAGCGACCACATAAGCGTACGAAGCTGATCGGCTCGCTCCAAATATTTGGAGATTGTATCCAGCGCCGGCGTTTCTGACACGGTTTGATACAAGGACACATTGTTCAACAGCACATTTTTTATTTTATTCGTAGTTTGGACGAAGTCATCAACATATCTTAGCTCCATCTTCGAATAATCCAATACGAAAAACCAGCCAACGGACGCGACAGGCAGACGAGCCTCCTGCATAAGCTGCTGCTTCGCAACCTTATCACTGATGATGAAGCTGCCGCTTAGCTCGCTTAAGTCCGTATCCCTGAAATAGGGATCATCATCCAGCGTTTTTTGGAATACACCTACTGGCTTGAATTTTATTTCCCCGGCAATTTTATCGTCATCGACAGTGAACGCCAAGTCCAGCACCGTTTTGAACTGAATCAAGCCTCGCTCCGTTACGAGCACCTCGTATACACCGTCAACAGGCTGCTGCTCCGCAGGCATTCTTCCGTCAATGAGCTTAATATGCTCCTCCAGACCAGAGAATGAACGAAGCGACATCGTTTTAAGCGATTTTTTGGAATCGGGCTCGGGATCGTTCTCCGGCCTAATCTTCATCGACTTTGATTGAAAATCAACGACAAGCTCCTGTACGGGAATCTGAAAGCTGGCTTGCGCCTGTTCGTGAATGTAGCGATCCACTTTCGAATAGATAGCATTCATTTTCTCCGGCGTTTCTTTCGTGTAGAACAGTTTATTGTATTGGCTTCCAGGATAGACGTTCCTTTTTGTCTGCATGGTCTCCAGGTCCTTAACCAGCATCCGCGATAAAATGGCTTCCGAATAGATCGGCATGCTGCTGACGAGCGCGACGGAGAGAACCAAGCCGATGAACAAGCTTGTCACTAACCACTTGTTTTGAACCATTTTACGTATAATCATGACAAACAAAGCCACTTCACAACCTCCCAAGCTTAACGGCTGAAGATAAGCAATCGGCAAAATCCGTTATCGTTATTGAAGTACGACGATCGCGCCTTCCTCTAGGCCCTTCGTTATTTCCATTTCAGTCGAGCCTTTAATCCCCGTCTCAACATCGATTTCGCGGATTTTGTTGCCATCCTCAAGCGTTCTGACGAACGTTCTGCCTAAGAAGCTGCGCACGCCGCTGCGCGGTATTTTCAAAATATCGTCACGCTGCTGCAATATGATTTTGACATCGGTAAACGCGCCAATTGCTGCATCGCTTGGCAATTTAGCCACTTCGATAAACAATGTTTTGGAATATCGCTCCTTTAACTGCTCATTTAAAGTGGACGGTGCCGATGATGGCGTCTGCACAACCTTCCCTTGCACCTCCTGCGAGCCAAAGGAAACGAAAGCCGGATAGCCAACGTCTACACCGCTAATTTCCGATCCTGACTCGACCCTAAGCGCAACGCGGAGCTTCGAAGGATCCGAGATAATGACGAGAGTCTGATAGGCTTCTACGAAATCGCCTTCCTCCAAATCCTCGACAAAGGTTACCTGCCCGTCCATTCCCGCCACCAGCTGCTTGCTGTTGAAGGTTTCCATCAGCCTTGCCAGCTTCAAATCCTCAATCTCCATCTGAAGCTTTGCAATTTGGATCGCATCGTCGTCAGCGCCAGACTTCGCTTGCTTTAGCGCCAGCTTTGCCCGCGCAACCGACAACTGCTGCTCCTTTAATTGAATATCCAGTCCGTCCACGTTCAGTTGAACGAGCACGTCGCCTTTTTTCACCTTCGCCCCGGAAGCTACAAGCATCTTCGCGATCCGTCCGCCTTGGCCCGTAAACTGCGCGATTTCCGTTTTCGTTGATTCAAGGCTTCCGCTGCCTTTAATCTCTTGCGTTATCGTTCCCTTCTCTACCGTTACCGTTCGATAATTCTCTTGCGCGGGCTTGACGAGCGGGGGCTTGAGCGCCTCCTCCTCTGCGGGAAGCAGCGAGCAGCCTGTAAGTGAAGCGCCAAGGAGCAGCGCGAATGACCAGCCGAGCAGCGGCTTAAGCTTTTGCGGCAATTTGTCCATCCTCCAATTCATAAACATGGTCAACGATTTCCATAATAGCGGGATCATGCGTCGTTATAATGATGGTCATGCCAGCCGTTTCTACCAAATCGCGAAATACTTTCATAATTTGCAAGCCTGTGCGGGTATCTAGCTCGGCAGTCGGCTCATCCGCAAGCAGCAGCTTCGGCTTATGGGCAATCGCTCTTGCGATGGCGGTTCTTTGCTGCTCTCCGCCTGAGAGCTCGAATGGCCGATGATGCATGCGACCTTTCAATCCGACCTGCTCCAAGGCTTGAATGGCTGCCTCTTTGCGGCCGCTCGCCGGCATGCCGGAAACGCGCAATATGAATTCCACATTCTCATAGGCGGACATAAGAGGAATAAGCGCGAAGGATTGGAAAATAAGCCCCATTTCCATTCGGCGTACCTGATCTCTCTCTTGATTCGACATGGCAGTCAAATCGCGTCCAGCAAACGTGATTTTTCCCTCGGTCGGTCGATCTAGCGCGCTGAGCAAATTAATTAACGTCGTTTTCCCAGAACCAGACCTTCCTTTAAACGCGATCAGCTTCCCAGAGGGAATGGACAGGTCTACTCCCTTTAAAACGGTGACTGCGCCGCTTCCTCGGCCAAATGTCCTTTTTAAAGCGCTTGCATGAATCATATCATGCGTCGTTGGCAGCATGTTAAAGTAAACCTCCGTTTCCATTCTACCATTTCCATATAAACCGCTTACACGTATGTCTTTTTCCATTTTAACCTTGCTCCAGTTGATGTACAAGCGGAAAATAAGCCTACCGGATCAGCTAATCCAATAGGCTTTCTCTTCTATCCGATTTCCAGCTGCAAGAAGAAGATTACAGCCGTTACCGTAATGATGCTCAAGATGGTAGAGACGAACACGGATTGCGAGGCAAACTCCGCCTCATTATCGAACTCGACCGCGAGCAGAACGCTGCTTAGCGAGGTCGGAACGGCCGAGGAAACGATGAGCGCCGCGGCTGTCAGCCTGTCGATCGGCATCGCATAACCCATCAGCCACACAATCAGCCAGGCGAGAAGCGGTCCTGCGACAAGCCGCAGCATACCCGATAAGCTGACGTCTATAAGCAGCGAGCGCTTGATCTTCCACTCCATGTTTCCAAGCTGAACGCCTAGCGTAATAAGCGCTGTTCCAATAAAGGCAGAGGACAAGTACTCAAGCGGGGTGGCCAGCGGCTGTGGAATCGTAACCTCAAAGCCTCTTAATAAAAAGGCGATCGGTATGACATAGATGATCGGCATCGACAATATCGTCCGCCAGATGGCCCGCATATCAGCTTTATGCGCATTGACGTTATAAATACCGTATGTATTAGGCACGAGCGATTGCACCATCATAATCAATACTTGAATAGCGAGCGTCTTCTCATTTCCTGCAAAAGCAAGCTGATTGAGCGGAATGCCGTAATTCGCGCTGTTATAGAATAGGACGCTGTTGCGCATCGCGCTCTTCATGCTGGGACCGTAGCCTCTGATACGAATAACGACCTCGACGATTATATATTGGGTAACCATGAACAATACGAAGAAAAATAAAATCTTGCCGATTACGGAAGCCGAAATATCGGTTTTATAAAGCAAATCGAACATGATGGCCGGAGAAAACAAATAAAAGTTGAGCTTCGACAACGTTTTGATATCTAGCTTGAACGCCCTTTGAATAACAATGCCGAGACCGATCATAATGACCATCGGCAGTACGTTATTCATAAGGATATGAAGGAAAATACTCATCGCTGCATCTGCTTCTTTCTATTATATAGTGTGAAAATAAGAGAACGCCTCCTACTATCGCTTCACCCATTTTAATAGGTTATGGATTCATTAAGCAAGCGTGCGCATCGATCTCTTTCGCATGGCATGCTTGCTTTGGAGAAGCAGCAAAAGCAAAAACGAACAGCTCGCGGCATGATTTCCCGGGAGGCTGTTCGTTTTTCGCTGTCACTAGAGCTGCTGCTCCTGTTGGTATAGCACAGTAGAGAGATAGCGCTCTCCGTTGCTCGGAATGACCGCAACGACGCGTTTGCCTGTGCCTAGCTTCTTGGCTAATTGGACCGCGGCGAATACCGCAGCTCCTGAAGAGATTCCGCCTAGAATACCTTCCTCCTTGGCCACTCTTCTTGCCGTTTCGAACGCATCCTCATTGGTCACCTGGATAATTTCATCATAAACCTTTGTATCCAGAATCGACGGGACGAAACCCGCCCCGATGCCTTGGATTTTGTGAAGTCCAGGCTGCCCACCCGAGAGTACGGGCGAAGAAGTAGGCTCCACTGCCGCAATATGGATGCCGGGGAAGCGCTCGCGCAATATTTCGCCTGCTCCCGTAATGGTGCCGCCCGTGCCCACGCCTGCAACGAAGCCGTCCAGCTTGCCATCCAGCGACTCAATCGCTCTTACGATCTCGGGACCCGTTGTTTCGCGGTGAATCTTTACGTTCGCGGGGTTATCGAATTGCAATGCCGGGAAATATTCCGGATGCTTCTCCTGAAGCTCCCGAGCTGTCCGAATGGCGCCTTTCATTCCTTCCGGACCTGGCGTCAGCACTAGCTCGGCACCGTATGCCCGCAGCAGATTGCGGCGCTCGAGGCTCATCGTTTCCGGCATGACAAGTATCGCCTTATACCCTCTTGCCGCTGCGACAAGCGCAATACCGATGCCCGTATTGCCGCTTGTTGCTTCAATGATCGTATCGCCTGGCTTCAGCTTGCCTTCTCGTTCCGCCTCTTCAATGATGCTTATCGCAATCCGGTCCTTTACGCTGCTGCCAGGATTGAAAAACTCCAGCTTCAAGTAAATTTCCGCGCTGCCCTCCGGCACGACCTTATTCAGGCGAACAAGCGGCGTATTTCCTATCAGATCGGTAATGTTGCACACTACTAGACTCATAACGATCTACCTCCTGCTATAATAATGGCCTTGCGGCTCGTGCCGATTAAGTAAGATGAAGCTGGTCCATTGATCTAAACTGCGACGTTGCCCTGGGAATGCTCATACAGCTCTTTGTAATGCCCGTCATGCTCCAGCAGCTCCTGATGGTTGCCCTGCTCCACGATCTCGCCGTGGCTCATGACGATGATGCGGTCGGCTTGCATAATGGTGGACAGTCGATGCGCGATAACAATCGTCGTCCGGTCCTGCGAGACGACCTGCAGCGCATTCTGTATTAACTGCTCCGTATGCGAATCCAAATTCGCGCTCGCTTCATCCAAGATGAGCACCTTAGGCTTAAACACGATAATTCTGGCGAAGGATATGAGCTGCCGCTCGCCTGCCGATAGCCCGCTGCCGCGCTCCGACAGCTTTGTCTCGTAGCCATCCTTCAGCTTATTGATAATCGTATCCGCTCCGACGAACTCGCACGCGCGAATAACATCCTCGCGGGATATCGACTTGTCGAACATCCTAATGTTTTCGATAATGCTGCCCGAATAGAGATAAGGCTCCTGCTGCACCAGCCCCACAAGCCGGTGCAGCGTCGCTTGCGGTATATCTCGCACATCCGTCTCATCAATCAGAATGCTGCCTGCTTTTACATCGTAGAATCGGCATAGCAGGCTGATCAACGAGCTTTTGCCCGCTCCGGTCGTCCCCACGACGCCAATCAGCTCGCCGGAATTTATATGCAGGTCCAAATCGCGAATAATCGGAATCCCCTCTTCATAGGAGAAGGAAATACGATTGAAGTCGATTCGGCCCTTTACCTGCTCCAGGCTAAAGCTCGACAGCGAGGCTTGGCGTTCATCCTCGTCTTCGTTCAGCTCTTCCTTGCGAAGATCGACAGGCGCCAGCTCGCGATCCATTACATCGGGCTTGTTGGCGAATACGCTCCATATTCTCGTAATCGCAACCGTTGCGGATTGCAAGGTATTCCATTGCTGCGTTATGGTATTAATCGGCTGGAAAAACTGGCGAATATACGTAATAAACGCATACAGCACCCCGAACTCCAGATGCTGGCCAAGCACCGCGTTCCCGCCGATCCAGGTCACAAAAGCAATCGATAAATTGCTTAAAATATCAAACGTTCGGCCAAACACGACATTCGTGCGAATTTCTCTAAGGTTCGCTTGAAAGTATTGGCTATTGCGCTCATTGAACTGCTTCTCCTGCTCCTTCTGCTGATGGAACACCTGCACCAAATTCATGCCTGACAGGTTTTCTGCTACGAACGCGACCAATCGCGACAGTCTCGTTCTCGCTAATTGATAGGTCGTGCGCATGAAGGAACGGAAGGCAATGGCAATGGCCCATATTATTGGCAGCAGTATCAAGCAGTACAACGCAAGCTGCGTATCCAGCTGGAACATCAAGACGATGATGAAAATCAGTGTCAAGCCGTCCCGGAACAGGCTGAGCAGCACTTGATTGAAAAACTGATTCAACGCCTCGGTATCGCTTGAGACATGGGTGATGAGGCTTCCGCTCGACATGCGGTCGAAATAGCGCATCGATTGTTTCAGAATATGGCCAAAAAGCTGCTTGCGAATGCGTGATACGATGCTTTGCCCTATATTTTGCAGCATATTGCTTTGCAAATAAGTAAAAAGCAGGCTTGACAGCGATAGCCCCAAATAAATCGCGCAAATCGTAAGCAGCCCTTTATAATCGTTTTTACCGGATAATAGATTATCGTCAATCGCGATTTTCATTAAAAAAGGCTGAAGCAAATCAGAAAGAATCGCGATCAGCGTACAGCAGAACACGCCGATAAATCCCCACATATGAGGCTTCGCGTAGCCGTAAAGCGTTCGAAACGCCGATACGTATTCCGGTTTTTGTTCAGGCAAGCCCGGATCGCCCTTCTGATCCGCCTGCCAATTATGAATGGCTTGTGCCGGTCGCATGTTGGCTCCCCTCCTCCTGTATCGCATGAAGTGTCGCATAGAGTCCCTGCTGCGTGAGCAGCTGGGCATGCGTGCCGCGCTGCACGATCACACCGTCATCGAGCACGACGATTTCATCCGCATGCTTGATCGCACTAATGCGATGGGCAATGATAATCGTCGTTTTATCCTTCCGCTGCTTTTGGAGCGCGTCGATGATATCCTTTTCGGTCACGGCATCTACCGCACTGACGCTGTCATCCAAAATCATAATCGGGGCATCCTTAATGATCCCCCTCGCAAGGCTCGTTCGCTGGCGTTGACCGCCTGATAGCGTTAATCCCCGCTCACCGAGCCTCGTTTCGAATTGATTCGGCAGCTCGGCAATATTGTCATAGATTTGTGCATGCTTCGCGGCGGCTTCAACGGTGTCCAGCGGAAGCTCCCGATTGGAAAAAGCGATATTTTCTCTAATCGTCGTACTGAACAGGAATCCGTCCTGCGGAACATAGGCAAGCTGACTGCGCAAGCTCGCAAGCGTAAGCTCTCTTACATCAGTATTTCCGTACCGAATCGCTCCTTGCGGAGGGTCGATCGTGCGCAGCAGCAGCTTCATCAAGGTCGTTTTCCCGCTTCCTGTTCGTCCGATGATACCAAGCATAGCGCCTGCTTTGACGCTTAGGTTAATATCCTTCAATACCGGATTCGAGCCTTGCTCATATGCGAACGTAAGACCTTGAATCGAAATGCTGGCATCAGCCAAATCCATTTCCTTGGCATTCTCCAGCTCAACAATATCCGCTTGCTGCGATAGCAGTCCATTCAATCGCTCAAGAGAAGCTCGCGAGCGCTGGATCGTATTGATCACGTTGCCAATTTGCTGCAGCGGATTCATCAGCATGCGGATATACAGCGTCAAAGCGACAAAGTTCCCAAGCGTAATTTGCTTCGTAATCGTTAAATATCCGCCGAAAGCAAGCGCTACGACCAGCGCAATCGCGCCAAGAAACGGAATCAACGCTTGGAAGAAGGAAGAGACCCGCACCAGCCGTAGTTGGTGATGCCTGATTTGGTCGACGGTTTTGCCGAACCGCTCGTTCATAATCGTTTCTACCGCGAACTTCTTGGTAACCCGAATGCCGCCGAATTGCTCCTCGGCGGTTTCGGTCATTTTGCCAAGCGCCTCCTGCACCTCAAGCGATCTTCTGCGGATAACCGGGCCTAGGTATACGACGATGATTGGAATGAGAAGCAGTGGGAATACCGATGCCAATATCAGATAGTAGGGAATATGGCTCAGCAGCATCATGGTAACCGCCGCGATAAGCAGCATGGTAGCATTCGCAGTTGCGTTGAAGCCCATCGAGATCGACTCTCGAACCGCTGTTACGTCATTCATAAAGTAGCTCAGCAGCTTGCCGACACCATTCTTCGAATAGAACCGCTCGCCCATTTCAGTGAAATGCTTGAATAGGCCTCTGCGTACCAGAAACTCGAACTTTCTACCGACATACATGATCAAATACATCGCAATGCCGTTGAACAGCACATGGCCTATTCCGATGACAAGCAGCAGCAAGCTATAGTCAACAATCAGGCTGCTTGTCAGCCCGTTCATCTGCAGCTTATCCGTAAACTGTCCCAACACCTTCGGATAAAAAACGTTGATTAAATTAGAAAGCAAATGAAACAAAGTAGAGATCAGGTAAATCGGCCACGTTTTCCGAAAAAAATCTGCCAGTATCCGTTTTGGTTTCAAAAAACGATCACTTCCTATAATGAAGGATTTGTCTTAAGATACATCCGTTTGCGGAAACTGCAGCTCATACAGCTGGCTGTAGCGTCCTTCCAGCCGCAGCAGTTCGTCATGCGCGCCAAACTCGACGATTTTCCCCTTCTCCAGCACATAAATCCGGTCCGCCTTCTGAATCGTAGACAAGCGATGGGCAATTACCATGCAGGTACGCCCTTTAAGCAGCATGGCCAAAGCGTCTTGGATATGCTGTTCCGATTCTGTATCGAGCGAGGCGGTCGCTTCATCCAAAATGATGATCCGCGGATTTTTCAAAATTGCCCTCGCTATCGAGAGCCGCTGTTTCTGCCCGCCGGACAGCTTTACTCCCCGTTCGCCGATCTGCGTCCCATAGCCGTGGGGGAAACTTTCGATAAAACCTGCGGCATTCGCCGCTTCGGCCGCTGCCATGACTTCCTCGTCTGTCGACTGCAGGCTGCCATAACGGATGTTCTCCGCGATAGTGCCGTTGAACAACACGATATCCTGCGAGACGATTCCGATCTGTTCCCTTAATGAAGCCAAGGTAATATCTTTGATCGAATAGCCGTCAATCGTTATTTCTCCGTTCTGCGGATCATAGAATCTAGCAATAAGATGTGCGATTGTCGTTTTGCCCGAGCCCGATGAGCCGACAAGCGCCGTTACCTTGCCAGCTTCTAGCTCCAAGCTAAAACGCTCAAGCAAGGTTGAATCATTGGAATAAGCAAAGTCGATATGATCGAAAACGATATGCCCGTTCACCGGCGGGAGGATGGCTGCGTGCTGCTTCTCCACGATTTCCGCTTTGGTGTTCATGACCTCCATTATTCGCTCATATGCGGCTGCTGATTGCTGAACTGTATTCATGATGCGGCTGAAATGGCGGATCGGATTTTGCAGAAGGCGCAAATACGCGATGAACGCGACGATTGTACCTACTGTCATTTGATCCTTCATCGCGAGCCACGCGCCGAACACGAGCACGATTGCAAGGCCGAGAAAGTTTAAAAAATCAATAATAGGCTCATAAGCTGCCCGCAAGCGGGTCACTTGAATGTTCGCATCCATATTCTTTTGGGTCCGCTCTGAGAAGCGCTCCGATTCGTACTCTTCGGCAGTAAACGCTTTAATGAGCCGGATACCGGTCAACGTATTCTGAAGATGATCGCTGACGTCTGCCACCGACTCCTGTACCGTACGGAAGGAGGAGCGCATCCTCTTGCCAAACACCTTAGTCGTAAGCAGCATGAACGGAAAGGTTGCTAGCAGCATTAGCGTGAGCTTCCAATCGATCCACAGCATGTATACGGCAATAGCGGTAAAGGTGAAGAAGTCAGTAAATAATTGCATCATGCTTGAGGAAATCATTTGCTGAAGTATGCTTACGTCGTTCGTAACGCGCGACATGAGATCGCCCGTTCGGTTGCGGTCGAAAAAGGACACATCCAAGCTTTGCATGTGGCGGTATAAATCATTGCGAAGATTATAAAGCACACGCTGGCCGATGGAGGCCATCAGCGAGGTGCTTGCATAGCGCAGAGCGCCAAGCGCAACCGCAGCACCCAATACGCCGCCGCCGATGAGCAGCAGCTTGTTAAACAGCCGATTCGGAATGATATGGTCGATCGTATAGCGCGTTAATTGCGGGACGATGAACTCGAGGAGCGAGATGGCGATTACGCAAAGAACTGCACCGATGAGCAGAGGAAGCTGCGTCCTTGCATGCGTATATATCCGGGCAAACATATTGTAAATGCTGGCCGGCTTCGCCTTTTCTCCGGTTCCGAATCTTTTTGCTCCGCCTCCAGGTCTAAATGTGGGTGCTGGAGTGTATGGATCACTCATGAGCCGTCACCTTCTACGCTGTTGCCTTCCGTGTCAACCGCGATTTGCCTAAGCGATACACGCAGATGGTCTAGCACTGTACGGAGCTGGGCTGCCTTCCTGCTGTCGCTGACAACAGCGCGCTCCGCCGCCTTCAGCAAATGCAGCAATTCTTTGCCTGCTGGCGTTAGCCGGCGGTTCGGTTTGCGCTGCTCGCATGGAACGCCTTCCTCATCCAGAAACATATGCTCGCGCCGATCCGGCGACGGGATACCATTTTCCTTCTCCTCAAGCAAATAATCGCGGCCACTATCGGTAATTTCGAATATTTTCTTGCCGTCCTGCTTCGAGGATTCCACCAGCCCTTGATCTCGCAGCATCTGAAGCGTTGGATAAATCGAGCCAGCGCTCGGCTTATAGGTCCCACCCGACTGCTCCTCCAACGCCTTCATCATCTGGTAGCCGTGCATGCTCTCCTGCTCCAGCAGCTCCAGCAGCGCATATTTCACCCCGCCGCGGCTAAAAAAACGTCTGCCGGAGCCGTTTGCCTCTCTTCCATGACCATGATGTAGAAATAATCGTTCCTCTTGCTGCCATTCATCTGTCATTGTGAAATCTCCTTCATTAACGATATATCGTATTGATTTAGATTCTAAACGATATATCGTTAACTTACAATATCGACTTACAGAAGAAACCAATTCCTATTTCATCAATGGTGGAAACCGCGGCGAAACTTTGATAATATATGGTTTTTCGGCAAAAAAAAGAGACATCTCTCAAAGCATGTCTCCGGTAATCCTGTCGATTTTACATACAGCCATATATAGTTAACAAGCTGCCAATACGGCACTTGCTTCTTTGTCTTACTAGGCAACGAAACAGCCTAACTCCATAACGAGGTTTCTTCTGCCGAAGGATAGAAACTTTTTTTCTCCCTTCGCCATACGCTACCTCTCGTTTTTCCGGGAAATGGGAATCGATGATTAGGATTTTTGCCGTTTAACGGAGGAAGGGGATTTCTCCGTATCAAAGCGGCTGCGCTCGGTCCGATCGATTTGCACGATTTGACCATTGTGAATCGTGATCTGAACAACGCCATATTGTACGCCTACCAACTGCTCTTTAATTCGTTGCAGCCATTCATCAGCAACCTCAACCGTTCGGGACATAATCAACATCCTCTCTAAAGTAATGGGTGTAGCTTATAGAAAATAAAGGAGGCGCACGTCAAACGAATGTAGCTTCGATTGGCATGCGCCTCCAGTTTTCTAGCGGGCGCAACTTGCTGAGCCTATAGCGTTCGTTATGCCATAAAGGCTTATGCAAGCAACATTATTTATTTCCGACTAATTCAATAGGATAAATTAAATTTAACATGATGTTTTTCATTCGTCAACACTTATCCCACTTTTTTAGCGGGCATTTCTGTAAAACAAATTAAAAAAACGCCTGTTAGTCGACGCGAGGCTGCTGTATTCTTAAGCAGTCTCGCGTCGCCCTTGGCGCTTTCCTTCATGCCTCTATGATTTGGTGCCTGCCAGCTGCTTGAGCTCTACCAGCAATTGATCAAGCTGCTCATACTCTTCTACCATCGTATGAATTTTGATATCCTGCGTTTCCATGCTCGCATGCACCTCTTGAACGGAAGCCATGTTTTGCTCCGTTGTAGCAGCGATATTAACCATCTCATCCGCCATGCTGGAGTAACGGCTGTGAAGCTCGTAGGCAGAGCTGCCTACCGCATCAGAGTGTCGTTTCACAAGCTCTGTATTTTCATTGATGCGATCAATAAGCTGCTCCACTTGATTGGATACGTCACGGCTTGTCGCTACAGCCGCTTGTCCATTCTCAACTTGCTCATGCACGGCGCTGATCTGGTAGCGGATATCGGTTAAAATATCCGTGATCTCCTTTGTGGCAATTCTCGAGTTGTCCGCCAGCTTCCGAACCTCGCCGGATACGACTGCGAACCCGCGGCCATGCTCACCGGCGCGAGCGGCTTCAATAGCCGCATTAAGTGCAAGCAGGTTGGTTTGCTCTGCAATATCGCTTATTGTGCTCACAATGGAGCTGACCTTGTCATTTTGTTCGTTTAGCTGCTTCATCATCTCGACGGTATGTGTAATAATCGAGCGAACGCTCTCCACCTCTTTGGACAGTGTTGACATCTGCTCGCGGTTTTGCACCGTCAACCCAGCGTTGTCAGCCGAGTATTGCTGCAGAAGCTCGGTGCCTTCTAGAAGCTGCTTGACTGAAGCATCAATAATTTGCGAGGATTCGCTAATGTTTAATATGGTTCCGGTTTGCTTCTCAATTGCTGCCGACATCTCGGAGAACGTAACCGTAACTTCCTTGGAAATCTCACCTGTGGAGCGAACGGTCGATTGCTGGCTGCTGCTGAATTCCGATAACACGGCAATCGAGGAATTGAGTTTAGCGAGCAAAGCCTCCGCCATGTCTTTCGAGGTCAACGCCTCCCGCTGCTTATCTGTTACCTGCCGCTGGAGCTTTCCGCTGAAGCCCGCGGAGAATGCAAGCGCAACCGTAGCAAAAACCAAATACAAGAATAAATAAACGAGTGATTCGTTAGGAAACAGCTTCGGTTGTAGCACAGGATCTAGAAATAAATAGGTGCTCAGCGCTGATCCGAGTATGCCTGTAAATATGATCGGTCTATGATCGGCATATAACGTAATAATAGCTAGATTTACATAAACTAAGAAATAGGTGCTTACGATCGGGTTCGGATCAGACAAAATTAATAGACTTACGATAATGGTTAGAATAATCGGCACGAAATACTTGATATAGGCCGTCAGAATGCCCCGGTATGTCATGAAAGTGGCTGCCCCGCACAAAAATGTACCGACTCCGGCAAGCAAGAGAACCATGTTTGCCCCAAGCCCGATAGCAAGATCCGTTGCGATTCCAAGAGCTAGAAGGCTCCATAGAATTTTGATTAACAATCGATTGCGTTTGTCTAGTTCTGTCAATTCTCTTTTCACGACATTTCCGCCTTTTCTGATTAAACTATTTGTTGCGCAAGCTTAACCGCCTACCTGTGCCCTGCTCCTCCCGCTCCATTTGCAGCTAGCACGGCCTCTTGCGGATAAACAAGCCACTCGTAGCGTTGTTTGTTGCGATACATCTGCTCCATGTCGAATAAAACCGGAACAACGTCGTCGCCCTTATAAAATATTTTCTCTCCCACCTTCTCTAAAGGAACTTGGTAAGAAATGCGAAGCGCCCGCAGAAATATCGGCTCAAGCAGAGAAACGAAATATTTCAGCTGCAGCTTCTCGGCGATATAAACAGCCGAAGAAAGCAAATCCGAAAGATAATGCCCACGGTATGGTCTGAGCAGCGCCATTTTGTCAATTTCCGCGACGGCACCGCCAGCATCGATAACCTTTTGGTTCTTTTGGAAAGGCCATGCCTCATTAATAACGCTCGAGGTTAAGCTGTATGGCTTAATCTCGGACGTCCCTACATAATGTCCTTCTGCCGTCACAACGATGAATTTCTCAAGAGTCTGTTCGGAAAATTCAAGTTCAAAGCCCTTCTCCATCCAGACCGTAGTCCAGATGCCATTAAACATAGCCAACTCCAGCTCGTTCTCCACTTTTTTAAACATGATTTTTCTCCTTTATCTCTCTAATTTCTCGCAGGTTTCTTTGAAGTTAAATTAGATGTAGGCAACCTATTTATCGGAATAATATACGCAATAATTTACCATTTTCACAGAAATAACATATGAAGCTTCCCTTATTATTCCTAGTGAGAAAGTGAGAATTTGAAACAGATCGTAACATTCCCGCTAGTCAGTTGTCAATAATTTCCTGTTTATTTTGTTTCAAAAATCGACCTTTCGTTTATATATAACTAAGAAATCCATAAACGTTGATCATCCAGATCGACAAATAAAAATTGAGGAGAGATGACAAATGTCACGAGAAAACTCTAGTAACGGCGTATTGGTAGGCGCAATTGTAGGAGGTGCAATCGGTGCCATTTCGGCTCTGCTTTTTGCACCAAAAACGGGCACGGATCTTCGCGAGGATCTTGCAAGCAAGTTTAAGGCGATTAGCGACAAAACAAGGGATATCGCCACTACAGTCGGTCATACGACCAAAGACCTGGCAGCTACTGTCGGTCAGAATACGAAGGATCTGGCAACCAACATTAAGGACGAGGCCGGCGATCTAATCGACCATGCCAAACAATCGAATCAAACAATCATGGACAACTTTTCCTCTAAGAAAGAAGATGTCAAGGACGAACTTGCCACTACTGGGAGGTAATGAAATGAAAGCCGATCTTGATGCAACGACAAACTCGATGGCCCCCACCGAGGAAGAAATGATTAAGCTCGGCGAGGATATGGAAAACATGGACACGAACGCTGAGGTTATCGAGAAAGGGTTGGTTCCTGACCCGGCTCAATAAATACACAGTAAAGCACCCTCTCCATCATCAAGATGGAGAGGGTGCTTTTTTGAAACCTATTTAGAACAAAAGAACGTTTACGTACCAAATTCCGGCTGATGATCGGCCAGCAGAAGTTTAAGCTTCTCGATTGCGCGCTTCTGGATACGAGAAACGCTCATCTGCGATACCCCCAGCTGGTCAGCGATATCACGCTGCGACTTGCCATTATGGTAAGCCAGCAGCAGCACCGTCTTCTCTTCCGATTTCAATTGGTCGAGCGCTTCCTCTAGATCAAGACGATTATCAACGTTCTGATAATCGTCTTTGTCTGAGCCGATAAGATCGCCTATCGTAGCGGCGCTTTCCCC
Organism: Paenibacillus endophyticus; assembly: GCF_014192395.1. Taxonomy (GTDB): domain Bacteria; phylum Bacillota; class Bacilli; order Paenibacillales; family Paenibacillaceae; genus Pristimantibacillus; species Pristimantibacillus endophyticus. The sequence continues at coordinate 541,821 of NZ_JACHXW010000002.1, forward strand.
TTCGCTCGACAGCGGCGTATCCAGCGAAACATAGTGGTAGGATTCACGGCAGGAAAGAACTTCAATCGTCTCTTCCACCGAAAGCCCCAGATGAGCAGCTATCTCTTCCATTTTAGGCGAATGCCCAAGCTCAACGGTTAAGTGATCGATAGCCTGCTGGATGAGCAGGCCCTTTTCTTTGATACGCCTAGGTACCTGGATATACCAAGATTTATCTCGCAAATAGTTTTTCAGATGCCCAATGATGCTCTTCATCGCATAGCCCTCAAACGGGATTTCACGCGAGCTGTCAAACTGCCTGAATAAGCGGAGCATGGACAGCTGGCCGACCTGATACAAGTCCTCGTACAGATCAGGGCGGCTACGTGACATTTTGGAGGCTGCCATCTTTACGATCGGTTCATAATGCTGCAGCAGCTCCGTTGCGATATCATTGCAATTCGTTTCTTGATAGATCTTCATCTTAGCAATCGTTTCTTTCGGATCCAGGAAGGATGAATTCGCGTTCATGCCATCTCCTCTTTCCTACCAAATAGCTTGGTGAGAATCACCTCTGTACCTCTCTCAGAGAACACTTCCACCTTGTCCATCAATGCGTGCATCATGAAAAGGCCGAGTCCGCCTGCTGTTACTTCGCTTAATTCCTTGTCATGGAGCGTAGCGGCTTTGCTGTCGGCAGGCTTATATTTAAAGCTGCTTCCCTCATCCTTGATGCGGATAGTGATTCCATTATGCTCAAGCTCGAAGCTCAAATCGATCACGCCGGGCTGTGCATTACTGTAGGCATGAAGCACAACATTCGTGCATGCCTCCGTTACCGCTACTTTCATATCTTCGATCTCCTCGTAGGAAAACCCTGCTTTGTTCGCGATACCAAACAATGTAAGTCTGACAATATCGATAAATTCGGCTCTTGCCGGTATCGTCAAATGAATGAATGAGTTCATAGTTTCTTCTATCCTCTCTTGTATGTTCCTATTATACCTCATATTTTTTTAACTTTATTCCACACCCTAATCGTTGATATGACACCATCGTACAAAGAACTAATCATGCTGGGCTCGCCTGCTGTTTTTTTGCCATGTCCCTTGATCGTAGCAACTACGCTTGCAGCCGATTCCTTCGCCGCGCCCGTAAACGAATGAAGGGCATGTCCCAAATCGTTAACCGAAGCAAACAATATATCCAACGAGCTTAGCTTTGTCCGCACATCCAGCGTCATTGCGTTCGTATTGTGAATAGCCTCCTTTACTTCAACACTAATTTGCGTTACCTCTGTCCGGAGTGAGCCTACTGTTTGACGCATCTCATCCAGTGCTCCACGAAGAACCTTCAACGTTTGAATGAGAGAGTATAAAAGAACTAGAAACGCAACTGCTATGACTGCAACACTGATTTGCATTAACAAATCCATTCTCATCACTTCCTTACTTTCTTTTTTTCATTAATTACCCGCTCCTGGGCCGTTTGAAACAACCAGCTCGATTATCATTCTATTGGGACGGAAATTGTCCTTTCGCTTATTCATGGTATAATGATAGATATAGTAAAATAGATATTCAATCATATAAAAGGAGCCTATTAAATTGCGTAATCTACGGATAAATATTAAGTGGAAAATATTAATCGGCTATTTCTTGATCATATGCTGCGTCGGCACTTCCATCCTAGTCGTCAGCAACCGAATATCTTCGCTTCAGCTCGAGATTGAGACCATCACCAGCCGGGACATAGAAATTCACAATCTTATTACTACCCTTAGATACAATGCAGTGAGCATGGAGACAAGCCAGCGCGGTTTTGTCATCACAGGAACCGAGATTTACCTCGAGCCCTATACCCGAGGGAAAGCAGAATGGGAAGCCAACTATAATACACTCTACCAATATCTCTCAGATGACCCAAGCTCTCGCAAAAGCTTGGAGGAAATCAAGATTACGATACAAAATTGGATATCCGAAGCCGGAGAGCCGACGATTGCCATGAGAAAAGCTAATAATACGCAGGGTATCATCGACTTTTTCAATGAAGACACAGGCAAACAGCAAGTTGATGACCTTCGTACGCAATTGGAGACTCTCCGTCAAAAGGAAATAACATCTACGAGAGATCATATTCTGGACCTGAAGAATCGAAATGATATGTTAATCATTAGCTTATATCTCATGTTGATTATCGTTTCCATTATTTCTTTTATTATCGTGTCGTACGTGTCCGGCACGATTGTCAAAACGATTAAGGATGTCGTAAAGACCATTTCCGAAATTGCCTCCTCAAGCGGAGATTTGTCAACAAGGATAAAGGTTAACACACGCGATGAAATTAAGGATCTTGCCGAAGCAACCAACCATCTGCTTAGCAATTTAAACGACCAATATTGGATTCAAGAAAAGGTGGCTGAAGTGGCCACGATGAACCAAGGCATCAATGATATTCCAACATTAGCCAAATCCTTCCTTACTAAGCTTGCTCCTATGCTTGATGCGGCCTACGGCGTGTTCTATATCCGAACAGGCACGGGTGATCAGCAGCGGCTTGTGAAATCCGCCTCCTACGCCGCGTTCGGTGACGAGGCAGGTCATGCAAGCTTCCGGCTGGGTGAAGGCTTAATCGGACAAGCAGCACTTGAGAAACGGACATTTTTATTAAATGCCGCTCCTGATCATAAGGTAAGCTTACAAACGGGGCTCGGCAAACTTGAGCCAAAGAGCATTCTAATCATCCCTTTCGAGTTCGAAGGAAAGGTGGAGGCAATCGTTGAGTTTGCATCTGTGGAATCGTTCACCTCACAGCATTTGAAGCTGCTTGAGCAGCTCGAAAGCCATTTCGGCGTTGCGATCAACAACGTACAAGGCCGTATGGAGGTCGAGAGACTGCTAAGCGAGTCGCAAGTGCTCACGGAGGAGCTTCAAACCCAAACGGAGGAACTCCAAACGCAATCCGAGGAGCTCCAGATGCAGCAAGAGGAAATGCGCATGACTACCGAACATTTGGAGGAGCAAAACCTATTCGCCGAGCAGAAAACAAAGGAATTGGAAAAAGCGAAGGAAGAGCTTGAAACGTATTCGGAGCAGTTGCGACGCAGCTCGCAATACAAATCAAATTTCCTTGCCAATATGTCGCATGAGCTTCGTACGCCATTGAACAGCATTCTTATACTATCCCAGATGCTTGCCGAGAATGAGAACAACACGCTTAATTCAGATGAAGCAGGGTATGCTAAAGTAATCCACACGTCAGGCAATGACTTATTAGCGCTTATCGACGATATCCTTGATTTATCTAAGGTCGAGGCAGGCAAGATGATATTGACGATGGACGAAGTGAATATCAGTGAAATACCTGAGCATATGCATCTTCTCTTTAATCCCGTAGCCGATAATAAAAACTTATCATTTGATATCCATGTAGACGCCAACGTGCCACCGGTGCTCTATACGGACGGTCAGCGGCTTCAGCAGATTCTGAAAAACCTATTGTCCAATGCTATTAAATTTACGGAAACAGGCTCAGTAGCCATGAATATTCAAAACGCTGACCCTAAGGACATACAGAAGTATATCCCAGATCAAATCGACAAGCATGTATTAGCTATTTCCGTTTCCGATACAGGAATAGGCATTCCACTGGACAAGCAGCAGCTTATATTCGAAGCCTTCCAGCAAGTAGACGGCGAAACGAACCGCCAATATGGCGGCACCGGTCTCGGCTTGTCCATCTGCAACGAATTTACGAAGCTTCTGCGCGGACGCATTATTCTAGACAGCACCCCGGACAAGGGAAGCGTCTTTACGCTCTTTGTCCCAAGTCTTCCCGACATGGAGAAGGAACAGCTCGTCGCACGAAATCAAGAGGTTGCAGCGGCTGTGGAGACTAAGCTTGAACCTCCCGCAGTTGTATCTGCACCGGATATTGTGGATTATACCGTGTCGGAATCTACTGAATATGAGGGCCAATTGTTCAAAGACAAAAAAATCCTGCTCGTTGAGGATGATTCACGCAATATATTCGCGCTTGTGAAAGCGCTAGAGAACAAGGGCATGAACGTAACTGTAGCCAATAACGGCAAACAGTGCTTGGAAGTAATGAGCAAGCAGACTGATTTTGACTTGATTCTTATGGATATAATGATGCCGATCATGGATGGTTATGAGACGATGAAAGCTATACGGCTTGATTCAGCAATTAAATATACGCCCATTATCGCGCTCACAGCCAAAGCCATGAAGAGCGATCGTGATAAATGTTTAGAAGCCGGAGCATCCGATTATATTAGCAAACCTCTAAATATGGACCAGCTCTTCTCGCTTATGCGAGTATGGCTGACAAAGCAGGTGGAACATTGAATCAAGCATCACATGAAGATACAGAAGGAATAGATGAATTATCATTTAGTGAATTGGAGCAAATCGAAATCGGGCTGCTCCTTGATGGCATATACCAAGTGTATGGCTCCGATTTCAGGAATTACTTGCGTTCTTCGCTACGCCGGCGCATCCAGCACCGAATGAACCTAGAAGGCCTGAGTACGATTACCTCCTTGCTAGAAAAGGTTCTTCATGTACCGGGTTTTATCGAAAAACTACAAAATGATTTCTCGATTAAAGTAACGGAAATGTTCCGAGATCCAAGTTTTTTTTCCGCTTTTCGCAGCCAGGTTGTCCCTTTTTTACGGGACCTGCCTGAAATCCGTATATGGCATGCCGGCTGTGCGACCGGAGAAGAGGTTTATTCGATGGCTATCCTGCTGCATGAAGAAGGCTTGCTGGAGAAAACAAAAATTTACGCAACAGACATGAACGAGCAGGTCATTCAGAGTGCAAAAACAGGCAAGTTCCCGCTTAAACGCATGCAAACCTTTACGAAAAACTATTTGCAGGCTGGGGGCAGCAAGGAGTTTTCTTCCTACTATACGACAGATGCCGAACATGCAATGTTCCATGCATCTATCAAACAGAACATGATGTTCGCACAGCATAATTTGGCTACGGATCGATCATTTAATGAATTCCACGTTATTTTATGCCGCAATGTCCTTATTTATTTTGATTCGCAATTGCAAAGCCGCGTTCATGATTTGTTTTTTGAAAGCTTAGCTGCCCAAGGCTTCTTAACTTTAGGCAATATGGAATCGATCGTCTCCCTTCACAAATCGCAGTATGAGGATGTCAACACCTCAGAACGCATTTTCAGGAAAATAATTGTTTAACTTAATTAAGCTTACACAACAAAAAGGGAAATGACGTAATAGCGTCATTTCCCTTTTGTTAAAATAAACAGCAATGCATGGTCTAATGCTCTGCCGCAGCATCCAAATATTTGGTTAGAACGACCTCGGTGCCGCTCTCGGAGGCGTTTACCTCCACCTCATCCATCAGCGCCTGCATCAGATAGATACCTAACCCGCCGACGCGGAGCCCGCTGACATCAACGTCTGGAAGCGGCGATGCTTTCTCAAGCGCTTCACCGACAAACGTAGAGACACCGTTGTTTTTCACTTTTATGGTCAGGCCGGAATCCTTAGGCTCGAAGCTGATGTCGATCACATTGGACGTTTCACGAAATTCTCCGTGAATGACTGCATTGTTGCAGGCTTCCGACACAGCAACCTTCATATCTTCCATTTCCTCATATGCATAGTTCATTTTTGATGCGATGCCAAAAAGACAGATTCTGACCATATCGATATAGTCCGCATGGGCCGGTATTTGTAAGCGAATGGCATTCATGCTTGGGCCTCTGTCCCCTCTATTAGATATCGTGAAATCCCTGTCAAATCAAATAACCGTTTGACGGAAGGCGGTATTTCGCGTACGAAAAAAGGAGCCTTCAGCTCATCGCGCAGCTTAAGCACCGAAACGATAATGCCGATACCGGTACTGTCGATATATTTTAATTGTTTGAGATTTAGGATCAATGCTTTGTCCGTGCGGTTCATAACCGGTTCCAAAGCCATTCGCAGCTGCGGAACCATGGACAAATCCAACTCACCGCTTACATGTAGAATAAATTGGTCTAATGTTTCTTCCTGTACTACTTGAAATTGCTCAGCCTTCATTTCATTCACTCCGCTCGCGTTTGTTTAATAAATAGCTTATCAAGATCCTGCTGATTGTACAAGCTGTACAAACGAACACCTACATCGAGGCACGATGGAAATAATGAATGGACGTCAGCTTATTCGAATCGACATCGATGAATAGCTTCAACAATGCATCGCCGCTTTCAAATACGATTCCATCCTCCGTCTCATAATCCGGTTGTCCCAGTGCTTCTTCTAACGCTTTGACCGTCGCAGCAAGCTGGATGCCATCAATGATTATCGTCTGGGCATTTTCCGGAATTTCTAGCGAATAAAGAATTCCGTCGTTGAAGACAATCGCCATATTCGGATACTGGTACGTGTACAATTCCTTGAGATAAGGATCCTCTACGATCTGCACAGGCTCACCAAGCTTCTTGATTACTGCGCTTGGGTCATCAAAGAGAGTAATACCATTTACACTTTGAAGCTTAAAGCTTGGTTTCACTGCTTCCTTTACCTTCGTTGTTTCTACCGAATAGGTCGTATTAGCTACGGTTGCGGGAGGCATAGAAGCTATTTCTATTTCATGAACTGACTGAACAGAGGACGGCGGCGCTTCAACGGCGTTCGTAACCAACGCTTGCTTATAGCTCGAAGCAATTGGAGCCAAGTTACCTGAGTAAGCAACAATTCCTCCAATCAAACAGCCAATTAAAATGAAATTCTTCATATGGTCTCCCTCCTATGCGGGAATGTCCTTATTGTTTCACATATTTATGTATAAACCAATCCGAAGAGTTTGAAACAGGTCATTGATATTTAATTAAATAGAAAGATGAACCCGCTGAGCGGGCTCATCTTTCTTTGGTCGTGATCATGACGACGCAAATATCGTCCTTCTGGCTTTCATTGTTAAATTCCGATAGAAAATCACTTACAATTGCCGTATGCTCACATACTTCCTCACCTCGCAACCGTTCAACGAGCAAATGAAGCTTAACCTCTTCATTATCCCCAAGCGCTTCACTTAATCCATCCGTGTATAGAAATAGCTTCATTTGCCCTTCGTATGCAAAGGTCCCTTTTCTGATGTCAATATTCTCGAATAATCCAATCGCACAACAGCCCTCCGTCAGCAAAAGCTCATCGCCGCCCGTTAGCACTTTTCCTGGCGGGTGTCCCGCGTTAACGTACTCGATAATTTTCTTATCCGTATCGATAACCATATAAATAGCCGTGAAATAATAGTTCAGCAGCTCTTCCTTTTTATAGAGCTGGTTCATGTAGCGGTTCAGCTCATGCATGACTAGGTCTGGCTCCGTAATGCGCATAATCGTATCTTTGAGTACCGACGATATGTACATGCATACAAGTGAAGAAGAAATGCCATGGCCCATCATGTCGAGTAGGATGACACCATATCGGCTCTGGTCTATGCGGTACCATGCATAAAAATCGCCGGCCAGCTCTGAGGAAGGCTGGTAGACCGCGCTTACCGTTATTTGATCGTCATTGATAGGCTGGCTCAATACATTCCGCTGAACTTTTTTGGCAAGCTCCAGCTTCGTCTTCATCTGCATGTCTCTCTCTTTGTGCCAATCAATCTCCCTCTTCAGTCGAAGAGAGGAACGAATACGGGCTAAGAGCTCCATCTTGTTGATCGGTTTCATAACATAGTCGCTTGCACCAGCATCGAGCGCTTCTGCCATCTTGTTCGAATCGCCTAGCGCGGTAACAAATATAATGGGTACATCCTTATATCTCTCTACCTGCAATATGCGCTTGCATGCTTCCAGGCCGTCGATCTCAGGCATCATCATATCCATGAGAATAAGATCTACGTTAGTTTCTGCCGTACATGCGTTATCTATGTCCAGCATATCGTAAAGTTCCATTGCCGAGGAGGCGATTTTCAAGTCCTGATAGCCCTCTTTGTTCAATATGGCTTTGATAATAATCTGGTTTGTAGTGTTATCATCTACGATTATAATACTCATATCTAGGCTCCTTTAACTCCAATACCTTCTACTCATATTTTGAGCTTAACCGCAAGGAGAGTCAACTTTTTATAGGAAAATAGACCAATAAAGACCTACCCTCGCGGATAGGTCTTGAATTGTCGTTCTTTAAGCAGCTTCTCTTGCTCTTAAACAACGTAATGAGGGTAGTAGTAAACGGCCGGGTCGAACTCTTCGCCCGTATACTCCTTGCCGCCCCATGCGATAACGAGAATTTTATCTTGATCCAGCTCGCGTTCAAGCCGCTGCGATTCTTGCTCCGAAATGCCGAGCGACCTCATCTTAGCGCGGAGCTCATCCCCGTTGGATCGGAAAATGTTCGCAATCGCCGACCCGAAGCCTTCCTCAGCTACCCCGATTTTTTCGGCATCCGTGTTTTCCACGATCCGTTTCGTCCGATCCTTGTCATGGGTGAGAACAAAGATTTTGTCCTTGTGGTAACCCTCTGTTTGGAATTTATAAACCTGTTCCTGTACCTCAACGACATTATTTACAGTGTGCACCTTCGTATTGGATAGATTATTCATGTTAATTCCTCCTATTATTTTCTTATTATTGCGTACATTTCATTTCAGGAGCGTCGTTAACTGACTCGTCTTCTGCCTACAATAAGCGATACGATAAAGAGTACGATAAATACGACAAACAATATTTTCGCTATACCAGCTAACGCGGAAGCAATTCCGAGAAAGCCGAATATGCCAGCGACAATTGCAAAGATAAAAAATAATAATGCCCATCCTAACATTGGAATCATCCTTCCCTCTTCATTCTTGTTTTTGATTGCTTGTTTTGCTAACTTGTCATGTTATTAACCAGTGCCAGTACCTTTGAAACAGCCGAATTTCAAGCTTCATATGCTCATACACAGCTATTAATGAAGAAATAAATATATGTTTTTTTATACTGTTTCAGATGCTTTGGATGAGGTTAAGAAACTACACCAAACAAATCGATAATAGAAAAGGCTGGTGATGATCGATGGAAAAGCAACGTGTTCACGTTAACGGCATCGATTTAGTCTATGAAGAATGTGGAAGTAGTAATGGGAAAGCGATCGTATTGCTCCACGGCTTTTGCGGCTCATCGGGGTACTGGTCAAAAATATGTCCTTTGCTTAGTGAGCAATATCGCGTCATTATGCCAGACCTTCGTGGTCACGGCGGTTCCTCGGCCCCCGAGGGAACGTACACCATGGATCTAATGGCTGATGACATGGCAGAGCTCTTGGCAGCGCTTCATATTGAGAAGGTAGTCATGTTCGGCCACTCCTTAGGCGGCTATGTCACGGCTGCCTTTGCAGAAAAATATCCAGACAAGCTTTCCGGCTTCGGCCTTATTCATTCCACCGTCATGCCGGATTCCGAGGAAACGAAAGAGAAGCGCTTGGCTGATATGGAAGCGATTCGCGAGAAAGGCATTTCCAAATACCTTTATGGCATCATCCCTAATCTTTTTACGGACGAAAAGCTTGCCGAACTGCGCAGCGAGGTCAACGATCTCATTGGCGTAGGCCAAGAGATGGAAGCTCGCGCCGTCATTGCGACATTAGAAGGCATGATGCAGCGTCCCGACCGTAGCCATGTGCTGGCAGAAGCTAAATATCCGGTACTGCTTGTCGCTGGTGCCGAGGATGCCGTCATTAAGCCCGACGATACGTTCACAGTGACGAGCCTTGATCAGCCAGAAACCACCTACAAATATCCCCATATTCTCGAAACAACCTTCGAGGATGTGGCGCATATGAGCTTAGTCGAGGTATCCGATCAGCTTGCCCGGGTCATGTCCACTTATTTGAAAACATTGGATGAGCGTGAGAAGACGAGAACCGAAGGGAAAAAAGAGCTGCAAACAGAGAAATAAAGGAATTGAAACTGCTGCACTGTTTCATAATCGCAAATAAAGGGTAAATAGCCATGTGCGGATAACCCCCTATCTATCCGCTACAAAATAACTGGAGGTGCTAGCTACTATGAGCCAGACAAAGAATAGTACAGATACTTCTTATCGAACGGGAGAAATTGTAAAGCATGCTGGGACTTACATTTCAGAATCAGGCAAGGAAAATAAGCTGCAAGAGGGAGAAAGATTCCCTGCTTGTCCTATTAGCGGTAATGAAACAAATTGGAGTAATGCCGATTAGCGTAAAATAACGAAAATGAACGATATTGAAGGGCTGCCCAGAGAGTAGAAAGTCTACTTTCAGGGCAGCCCTTCCGTCGTTTTTATGGATGTTCTATGGATGTTCTATTTGATTTCTATTTCCCAATTTTGAACTTGTATGGTAGTATGGTAGTGTGAATCCGAAAGGAATGAGTACATGAATTTCAATCAACGCCTTCAGCCGGTTTCTACAAGAGAAGCAGTCTATATGGAGCTCAGGGAGCAAATATTAAAGCTTCAACTGCCACCCGGCACGCCCCTTTCGGAGAACGAAACCTCGCTTTTGTTCAAGGTCAGCCGCACGCCAGTCAGGGAGAGCTTTCTTAGGCTCGCCCAAGAAGGCCTTGTACAGGTGCTTCCACAGCGCGGCACCTTCGTCTCCTTGATCGATACCGCGCTCGTAGAAGAAGCCCGCTTTATGAGGGAACAGCTGGAGAAGGCAGTTATCCTTCTTGCTTGCAGCCATTTTCCTCCGGCTTCCCTTAATGCCCTTGAACAAAACCTGCTTGAGCAGCAGGCATGCGTCAGCAGCAAGGATGACAAGAGCATGTTCGAGCTTGATGAGGCTTTCCACCGCATTTTGTTTGATGGGTGCAGCAAAATGAATATTTGGTCGATTATGCAGCAAATGAACGCGCATTTGAACCGCAGCCGCATGCTAAGGCTCGTTGACGACCACGATTGGAAGGATCTCTTCGAGCAGCATGCCCGGATGGCTGAAGCCATTAAGAAGCAGGACGGCATTGGCGCTCAGGAATTAATGGTCGAGCATCTCAGTTTGAACATCGCCGATCAAGCACTGCTGAAAGAGAAATATCCGGACTATTATAAGTAACCATTAGGAGGATCACCACGCATGCAAATGACGTTCAGATGGTTTGGCGAAGGCAATGATACTGTACCGCTCAGCTACATTAAACAAATACCCGGCACGGACGGCATCGTCTGGTCGCTGCATGATGTACCGGCAGGCGAAGAATGGCCGATTGAGCGAACTATGGAAGTAAAGCAGCAAGCCGAGCAAGCCGGTTTACATATCGATGTCGTTGAAAGCGTTAACGTTCATGAAGATATTAAGCTTGGGCTTCCCTCCCGCGACTTGTATATCGAGAACTATAAACGGACGATTGAGAAGCTCGGAAGCGTCGGAGTCAAAGTAATCTGCTACAACTTCATGCCGATTTTCGATTGGCTGCGAACCGATCTTCATAGGCCGATGGGCAACGGCGCTACGGCATTGTTTTATGAGAACAGCAGGATTGCAAACGCCGATCCCTTTCAATTAGTAGAGGAAATCAATGCGAACTCCGCCCTTACGATGCCAGGCTGGGAGCCAGAGCGGCTGCAGCATCTGACTAGTCTATTCGAAGCGTATAAAGGCGTCACAGAGACACACTTATGGGAAAATTTACGTTATTTTCTGAATGAAATTATACCCGTCGCTGCACGCAGCGGCATTCGGATGGCTATTCACCCGGATGATCCGCCGTGGCCCGTGTTCGGCTTGCCGCGAATCATGACCAGTCAAGAAAACTTCAGAACCTTTTTGAAGCTTTATGACAGCCCCTCCAACGGAATTACGCTGTGCAGCGGATCGCTTGGCGCCAATCCGAACAATGATATTGTTTCAATGATTCATGAGTTCGGGGACCGCATACCCTTTGCCCATATTCGCAACGTGCGGGTATATGAAAACGGCGATTTTATTGAAACCTCGCATCGTACGCAGGACGGCACAGTCGACATCTCCGGCATCGTAAAGGCTTATCACGACATCGGATTTACCGGTTATGCCCGGCCTGATCACGGCCGCCATATTTGGGATGAGCAATGCCGGCCTGGCTACGGTCTTTATGACCGTGCGCTAGGAATCATGTATTTGTGGGGATTATGGGATGGTTATGTGCACGCAGCCGCTACGAACGGCGACAAGGAGGCAGGTTCATGACCCCATTTCCGAAGCATGAGTCATACAAGGGAAAAGTCGTTGTCATTACCGGCGGCGCGGGCGTGTTATGCCGGGTTATGGCGCTTGAGCTTGCCCGTCAGGGAGCAAGTATTGCGATTCTAAACCGTACGTTGGAGAAAGGCGCGGCAGTTGCCGAGGAAATTAAAGCAGCCGGCGGCATAGCAATCGCTGTGGCATGCGATGTAACGAGCACAGAAAGCACCCAAGCAGCTGGTGCTGCCGTGTTGGACCAGCTTGGCCCTTGCGATATCTTGATTAATGGCGCCGGCGGCAACCATCCGAGTGCGAATACAACGAATGAGACCTTCAAGCCCGAACATCTTCATGCTGCCGATACGACTACTTTTTTCAATCTCAGCGTGGAAGGCTTCCGCAGCGTTATGGATTTAAACTTCGTCGGCACGCTTATACCTACCCAGGTATTCGCAGAGCAAATGCTCGATCGACAAGGAGCGGTTGTCATTAACATATCTTCCATGAGCGCTCCTTCTCCCATGACCAAAGTGCCAGCATACAGCGCAGCCAAAGCAGCCATCGTCAATTTTACCCAATGGCTGTCTGTGCATCTCGCGGATTCGGGCATTCGCGTCAATGCCATTGCACCTGGCTTTTTTCTCACGGAGCAGAACCGCAAGCTCCTCTTGAACGAAGACGGCTCATTGACGGAACGCTCGGGTAAAATCATTTCCCATACGCCTATGCGCCGCTTCGGCAAGCCTGAGGACCTTCTTGGCGCATTGCTATGGCTCGCAGACGAAACAACGGCTGGATTCGTAACCGGGACAACCATTCCTGTCGACGGCGGGTTTCTAGCTTATTCCGGCGTCTAAGCATGACGATCAGCGGAAGCCCTAGACTTGAAAGTAGAGCCTTTGGTTTCCGCTGTTCTATTTGTAAACATGTCACATCCATACGAATAAATAAGGGCCACACAAACATCCCTGTCGAGCAAGCATTCGCTTCACTCTCCCCCAAACAACTTGATCCCCTATCTCCTTTGAGCTATTCTTAATGTACTTTTGCATAAAACGAGATTAAAGGAATGGAATGCATGAATCTATCAGAACTATCATCAGCGCTTGAGCCTATAAACTTAAGAAGCTGCCTGATCACCCAAAACGACCGGATGCTGTTTGAGCATTATCGAAATTCATCCATTCCGGCAGAAATCGCCAAAATTAACTCCTGCACCAAAAGCATTTTGTCGGCTTTGATTTGTATCGCTATGGATCTTGAGATCATACCAGGCCCGCATACGAAGGTTACCGAGTTTTTCCCGCAGCTTCTCGCGGATTCCGATCCAAGGAAACGGGAAATCACGCTAGAGCATCTTTTGACGATGACATCTGGCATTGACTGGACCGAGTTCGGCGGCCAAAAGTCGTTTCCACGAATGACAAGATCCGATGATTGGGTTGATTTTGTATTAAAGCAGCCTATGGAAGGCTCTCCTGGAACGCGCATGGAGTACAGTTCCGGAGTATCCCAGCTGCTGTCTGCCATCCTTGTGCAAAGATCTGGCATGTCTACTGCCCGTTTTGCCGAGGAGCATCTGTTTTCCCCGCTGGGCATCGTTGACTATAAGTGGGAGGCCGATCCACAAGGCATTCATACAGGCGGATACGGCTTGCGGCTGCGTCCAGCGGACATGCTCAGCTTCGGACAGTTATACCTGCAGCAGGGACGTTGGGGACAACGGCACCTGATTTCCAGTACCCGTGTGATTCGTTCCGTGCAGCCATCCATCCTGGTAAGTTCGCCGAATTCATGTTTTTACGGCTGGCATTGGTGGACAGAAAGCGTTAGCTCGGAAATGAACGAAGCAATTGCCAGCTCCTCATCGTCGAATTCTTTTGACTACTATTATGCTAGAGGATATGCCGGTCAGTTCATTTATAATATTCCCAGCTTGGATATCGTTGTCGTTCTCACAGATGATAAACGGAAAAAGGATCGGCATCCATCCAATGTGTTCCGTGAATTGATCGCTCCTCTGCTGCTTAGGAATTTGAAATAAGCTGCTACTCTGATAAGCAGATTCAAAGTGGATGGGAGCAGCTCCATCATTGGCATGCGTTATCCATTAAGCTTTTCACTAGAAAAAAGTGCCCTTGTGATCGCTTATTCCGAAGTGTATACGTTGTTGAAAGCTTCAGCAGCCTGGAAATCCAGCGCTGTAAGCCCGCCTCCGCGCCATGTCGTCAGACGAAGTGTGACTATTTTATAATCGATGGCAATAAAGGGGTGATGATTGAGCAGCTCGGACGCTATCGCTACCCGATCTACAAATGCAATGGCGTCCATAAAAGCAGCAAAGCGATACTTCTTCGCTATCCACTTGCCATCCTCCCGCTTCCATCCTTCGTTTGCTGACAAGCTCTCGTCTATTTCAACATCCGTTAGTCTCATGCCCGGATATCCCTCCTTCATTTAGGTCTATTATACGATAAGCGATCAGATTCAATATGGTATAATTCGGATATTAATAAATGGGACTATCGATGATAGAGGGGGATATGAAATGGGAATGATAGGATACTTGCAGCAGCTTCCAATGACACAGCTGAATTCGCTGATTGCTCGTGTTGACGAGCTTGGCGGCGTAATCATACACGAGCCGTTCGAAGAAGAGGTGCTTGACATCGACAAAGCTTGGCACGGCATTCATTTTCTGCTTAATGGCAGCTCCTTCGGGAGAAAAGAGCCCTACGAGAATGTCATACTCGGAGGCACTCCGATCGGGGCGGACGAGGGCTACGGACCAGCTCGATATTTAACAGCAGAGCAAGTGAATGACGTATCGGCAGCTCTCGCACAGCTTAGCAGCGATGAGCTTGAATCACGTTTTGATCCCGCGGGACTTAGCGCCGAATCCGTTTATCCATCCAATTCGGACTGGAATGATGAGGATGATAAAGAGTATGTGCTCAGCTACTACACAGCGGTCGCTGACTACTATAGAAGCGCAGCGAGCAAAGGCTATGGGATGCTGCTATATCTGCTGTAAGTTCTTTGATTATCGTAATGAGGAAGAGGAGGAAGCGCTATGCCTGAAACAAGCCATGCCGCGTATTATTTCGAAGATGACGGACATATACCGAATCATCCAAGATTGCCGCTTATTGTTTATAGAGGAGCTTTATCCGATCAGACCGATGAAATAGAAAGGATTTTCAATAGAAACAACTGGAGAAACAGCTGGATCAATGGCGTGTATGACTTCCACCACTATCATAGCAACAGCCATGAAGTGCTCGGCATATATAGCGGCATAGCTGATCTCCTCATTGGCGGCGAGAAAGGCCAGACCTTTGCGGTGCAAGCAGGAGATGTTATTCTGCTTCCTGCCGGGACTGGCCATAAACGGATGAAAGCAAGTTCGGACTTCAAAGTCGTAGGCGCTTATCCAAATGGGATGAATTACAATACGAGGCGAGGGACGCTTGCGGAACGCTCTGCCGACTTAATCGAAATCGCAAAGGTACCGGTTCCTGACCGTGACCCCGTATATGGAACGGTCGGTCCTTTATTTGAGTTATGGAGCTATGAGCATCGATAGCCATAAGCGTATCAATCCTTTTGTACGACAATTTCACCAGCTACAATCTGAGGTGGGTATGATTGCATCACAACATATAAACCTGTACCATTTGTTTCCGGCGTTACAATGACTCTGTCGCCTTCCCTAAGTTCATTATAGAGCGCGATATCTTCAATGATATAGTTGATTAATTGGACGTTATTCTTTTTGAGGGCAGCAAAGGTCTTTGTTTCAGAATCCTTTTGGGAAATCCGGTTCGCTACTAAGACTCTTTGATCTTCCTTCGAAATAATATAATTGCCCTTTTTGGCTTCGGACGAAGTGCACACGCTAAGCATGCATATGGCAAGTATGATGACTGCTCCTAAAGCAAATTTCCGCAATAACGTCACTCCTCTTTGCAACCCGAATTTTCATTACACTCACTTCAGTAGACGAATTCCGCGTACATTTGTTGCGTTTTCATGCAAATGGTTACCCGCCATAGAATGACCATTGACTTGACGATGACGAAGTAGTGCATCTACTATCGGAATAAAGGAGCGGTTGGAACATGTTAGCAACCATGCAGCGTGAGATTTTTGACAGGATGGATGATAAATCTTTGCTAACTGCCTGTTTTACGCCACTGATTCAAACATACAAAGAAGTAAGCAGCAAAAATGGGAATATAGCCGGTTTTTATGACAAGCTGACTTCCGGTCAACAAGCTTTATTCGTTTTCAAAACCTATTACAGCCATGTCATAGAGTCGGTACAGGAACTATACTGGTGGAGCGCTTATTTTCTCGCTCACGAGGCGAGATGGACTGCGCTTAACGAGAAAGTGCGACAGCTAGGGGATCTCCAACTATTCTCGCTTTTACAAGACATTGAAGTTATGCTTCGCACCCGCAACCATCCTATACTTCTGGCTGACATTACCGATATATCCCGTGCTGACCTGGAGACGGACACTGAGCTTCGTATTTACTTTGAGTCGGCCTATGTACGTTTCGCCCAAGCCAGTATTGGAACAATGGAGCGCTTAAGTGCAACCATCCGTCATTCGCCAGACTCGTTTGTAGCCTGGAGCTAGACGACCGTAACCTGGTTCCATTTGTCTTTTAGCTTCTTTTGAAAGATTCGTTTTTCATATATAGCTCTACGATCGCTGCTAGCCGAGAAAAAAGGGGTCGGTTTAATGATCATTTGAAGAACGTCGTCTATTCCGCACGGAGCAGCCAGCACAATATGGCCTTGGTCGTCTAGCTTTAGCCCTAAAGCGGTCGCGGTTTCTGGAAACTTTGAAATGGCGTCAACGGAAGACAAATAGGGCGGGATATTGTTGACTAGATGCATGCGCGCCTGATTTTTGACGGACCAAGGTACGTAAGGCAGCATTTGTTTCAATTGCATTTCAAGTTGTTTCTCGGCAGCTTCATCTGTATTGAATGCATCGTAATAAATCAAATCCACATCCGAAAGCGGCGTGCGTTCCGTAAACCCGTGAAGCGTATCCCAGACTTTCGAACGCACAAAACCTGCACAAACCCACCAATCAGGGAGGTTCAACGATTGGGACGCCCTCAGGATATCCATCATCCATTCATCAGCACGAATAAGCCGAACAATATCCTCTCTACTGCTAAGCAACATATAACTCCCCCTTAACAAGAACATGTATTCCCATCTTATAAAAGGCGACCGCCGTTGTAAAGCCAATCCAGCATTCTATTCTCTAGCGTAATAAAAAGATTTTGAAGAGCACGAATTGGACATTGTGGACTATATCTTTTACAATGACGAACGATTGCAAGCAACATGAAACGGCCTCAGTCCTATGGAATACAGGACGAAGGCCGCTTAAACTCATTTCATTTTTTTTTACTGCATACTTGACGGGGTGCAGTTCACCCCCAGGGCAGCCTCTTGCCATGTAATCATCTATGATACGTAATAATACAACCGTTCGATTAACACCGCTATTTCAGCCCGTGTAGCCCGCCCAGTCGGGTCGATGCCATCGCCTTTGCCTTTTACAATGCCGCTACTTACTAGATTCGCGATGCTTTGCTCGGCATAACCGACTATTTCCTCACGATCATTGAATTTATCCAGATCGCTCCATGTTCCACTCGCATGCGATTTACCAAGCAGCGTCAGTGTGCGATCGATGAGCACCATCATCTCTTGTCTGGAGATGGTTTGTTCCGGCTTGAACTGATTATTGCCTTTGCCTTGCGCAATACCCAGCGCCTTCGCAACAGCCACTTCCTCTGCATAATAAGCATCTGCCGCAACGTCATCGAACCTTTCTTCCGACGTCGACTTCAAATCTAGCGCGCGCACCAGCAAAGCAATGAAGTCTGCCCGTTTGATTGCAGCAGAGGGATTGTACGTTTCAGCTGTCGTGCCATGAATAATGCCGCGTGATGCCATGGCTTCTATCGCTTGTTTCGCCCAATCATAACGTTCAAGATCTTTGAAGGTTTTATGGATATATTGAATTTCATAGCGTCCAGTACGCTCTGCCAGGAAGGTAACGCCTTTCTGTTCAGCGTTGTACTTGCCTGATGCTACTGCCTTCGCTACGCCTTCTTCGTCAATATACCACACGATAATATGGTCTAGATCAAGCAATTCCACCCCTGTTGGCGTATACGGAAGGATGACATTCAACGGTGACTTCGCGTTATGCCATGACTGCTCCTTGCCATCAACTTTCAACGCAATGTCTACTGCTGCTCCCCGTTCTGCCTTTGCAACCGACAAGGACACTTCCTTCGCTCCCGTGACCGCTGCCGAAGGCAGCAGATCGGAATTGGCTTTAATCGTGCCCAGCGGGGTGCGAATGACCAGCACCTGTTTCTTGTCGCCATCTGCCAACGCGATCGGCGGCAGGATGACTTCATATCCTATTGATTTCGGCGCCTCATCTACCGTAATTACGACTTCGGCATCGCCGGCAGCCGCCTTGTTGTAAGCCTCTGTACCGATTCGAGCTTTCGCGATTCCATCAGCGTCCGCTTCCGGCTTCACGTTAATCTGATTCGGTTTCCCGGGCTCTTCTGTTGGTTTTGGCCCTGGTGTGACGACCGGCGGTTCCGGGTTGCCCGGATTGCTGTCCCGCTCCGTTGTAACGGTGATTGATGGTCCATCAGCCGTCCACTTGCCATGCTCGTTGCCGGCCTCAACTTTGAATGTATACGTCGTGCCGGGAGACAGTCCTGTTACCGTATAGGTTGTGGCATCTCCTGTTGTCGTACCCGCAAGTCCAGCTCCGCGATAAATGTTGTAAGCCGTGACGCTGTCTTGATCTTCAGCCGCCGCCCATGTCAACACCAGTCCTGTACTGCCGATGTTCGAGGCCTGCAATTCGCTGCCCTGCGGCCATACCGGCGGTTCCGCTTCGCCCGGTTCGCTTACAATGACCTTCACGCTCGCCGTCAGTCCTTCCGGGTTGTATAAGTCGGACGAGAGCGTGCCGTTTACCGTATACTCTCCCGGAGATGTGCCGTCATATTCCGAGCCGGCGATGTCCCAGTTTACAGCTACCGATCTGGTGGAGCCGCTCTCCAGCGTCGCTTCGACAGTGGTCGGCAGCTGCGCCAACAATTCTTCGGCGGACGTGCCTTGAGGCACAGGCACATCGATAACGTCAGCGATTGCCGTCACTGCATCCAATTCTGTTCCCAATACCCGCAATTCAGCAACCTGATAAGGGGATCTTCTGCCGCTTGCTTCTTGTATATTTGTTGTAACGATCCGAATATAACTTGCTTTAACATTTTCTAAGACGTGATAATCTTCCGCTTCATTCGGGATTGTTCTTGATGTTTTTTCCGCAACTTTCGTCCATGCGGTTCCATCCAGGCTGCTATATAGCTCATAATTATGCCAGTAGCCTTGATTGCTATTGCCAAATATCACTTGAATTTCACCAACGTTGTAAACATTGCCAAGCTCTATGGCAGCCCATCCTGGTGTAATTGTAGTTTCATATGGCTGACCAGTTGCACTCAATCTTCCTGAATCCCACACAGTATCCCTGTTATTGTCTACCGCTCTTTGAGAATTGCCGCCAGGATCGTTATGTGCTTTTATCGGTTTATCTAATCCCAGATTCTTCAAGCCCATTAGATTAAGCTTTAAGATTGTCTCATATAAGTTCCAGTAGACACTGTTCACTTCATCTACAGCAGCACTATTTGCAATGGCATTTTTGGCATTCTGCAAGGCTGTATTAAATGATTGAACAGCATTTGGTTCACTTGCGCCAAGATTTATCTTTTCCGCAAAGCCCACCAAAGTACTTAACAGATCCAAATTAGGCAAGATTCGTTCTCCGTATGCTCTTATTTCCTTGACGGCAAGCTCCTTACCCAAGCCATCTTCAGCATCTGCTGATACAGCTGCAAGTTTTACGTACCTTCCTTCTATGTCGGACAATACAAATTTATCTACAGTGTCCGAGATTTCACTTGCAGCTATTTCGCCCGCTTTTTTCCACGTGTTCATATCGCTGCTTACATACACCTCATAACCGTCGAACGAAAAGCCGTCAACCAACACCTGAATCTCTGAAAATTGGAAGTTTCCTACCAAGTCGACAATCAACTCAGGTTCCTTGATCTCGTCAGTTGCGTGCAGCGATACCTTTGAATCCGTCTTCCCATCCGTCGCTGCAACCAATTTGCCAAGAACATCCGTTGTATTCGTACTGGTCACGCGACCAAGTGCTCTGTTTCCGATATTCGGGTCAAGCTCTCCGGACAACATCACATTTTCGATGACCATATCTACGACTTCAATGAGCTCTTCCGCGGAATCCTTGGCATCCCTGGTGTAATTCTGTACGCCTACAACCCAGTCCCAATACTTATCAAAGTATCCCGAAGCGCTGATAGTCTGAATCGCAGCACCTGTCTCCAAATTGGCTTCGACCTTGTTCAGATACTCTTCCCAGACATTTTTATAAATATCGTTAAACATACCCTCGTAATTTCTCCAGCCATACTCCTTCAGGCTTCCGTGGGATTGCCTCGAACCCCAAGTGGTAATCAAGGTTTTGGCATTCATTTCAAAAGCATCATTGGAGAAGTCATCGTAAGGCGCTGCCAAATCCTGCGCTTTTCCAATCCATTCTCCGGCAAGCTGATCCCGCTGAGTGGCTTGTACGGCGTTTAACACATCGAAGGACTTCAAAAACTTAGCTTTTGCTTCCTTGAATGCCTCAACGTTTCTGCCATCTCTTGCTGTCAGCAAATCATTATAGACAAGTACGGAATAATTGCTTACAAGCTGACGCATAATTTCCGTCAAGTCATACAGATAGGCTTCGCTGTTTTTAAATTTATCAAAATCCTGTGCCAGCAAACGGAATGCCATCTCCAGCTTGTCGGCTCCATAAGCTATGTTTTGTTTTCCATAGTTTTGCGGAGTCGTATTTTTCATGCCGAAGATTTGAGTCGTAAATCGAACTCCGTAATTATAATTGGCATCCTTCATGATGTCCCATGCCAGTTTAGCATTCTCGGAAATGCCGCCATATCGTCTTTCTAAATATTTATTTATCCATTGATCCAGATTAAAATCGTCATCCGCCCAAGCTAGGTCAAATATCAAATCATAGATGATGGGATTATCGTATTGCGCTTCCGATATAATACCCAGACCTGCCATATGGTTGCTTGTCTTTTTGGCATTTTGAATATCGTTAACCATAACCTCCATCTGGCCGTGCATGGAAGGATTTCCTCCAAAGTTAGCCAGAAGCCCCCATACCCATTTCGTGCCGTTGAACTCTACTGCATCCAATTTTGTGCTGTCATAAGAGGTTCGATTGTATTTCGTAAAGCTTGCAAGAGGGTATTTAATCAAATCCACAATCAATACGTGATCGTCTCTTCGATCCCCCATACCATTTAATAGAGCATTGGTAGGATTGCTTTGCCATCCTTGTACAATCCATACGGCATCTTTATCGTAATCAAGCATGGAATTCAGCACTTCATGCGCAATCGTTCCATCGCTTAGTCCAGAAGGCCTTTTACCGCCTTCGTGGAACGGATCCGCTGCATAGTAATCAGATGTTTGACCATAAACAAATTCCTGTGCTTCATAGAATAACTTGGCATATTGGTCATACAAGCTCGAATCTGTAGCGATCATATCCGGTCTGCTGAACCCGTTCCATAACCCTTGCTTAATGACCTCTACCGCAGGCTGAAACTCATTAAAGTTAGTAGGCACGACACCGGCATACCCCTGTAGAACGGTTTGCATGCCCAGAGAGTTCTTCCATCGTTGCGAACTTCTGGCCAACTCAGCACGGTCAATAACATAACCGTCTGGAACAGGGCCTCCGAACGCCTCCATGTTGGCCATGAACTGCCATGCGTTATAGGCTGGACCTGTCAGCCAGTCCTTAGCATCATCAAAGGAGTAACCGAAATTCATTAAAAATTTGACCCAAGTCGCTTCTTGCCCCGCTAGATCCAATACGACATTGACGCCATTAAGTGCCAGCCAGTCATTTTCTCTTTGCCAATCTTCTACTCCAAAGAAAGCAAAAGTATAACTGAGCGTGCAATAGTTAAAGGCATAACGGATTTTGTATTCCGTTTCTTTCCGCACGGCATTCCCAATTGGTACAAGGCTGGACGGCATGTTTACCTGCATCGTCTGTTCGGAGATATGAACGTTCAAATTATTTTTATAGTAATAATTTAATCCCGTTGTGATCGAGATGCCTTTGTTTCCTTTAATATGGATCTTTCCGTCCCTGTCGCTTAACTCGAAGTAATCATCGTCATTGGCCGTATTAGGCGCAACTTCAAATGAAAACCAATTGCGATATTGCGGGCCGACCGTACGCTCGACTATGCCATAAATATTGTCATAGGTTTCTTCATTCGTAATGGCATTGGCGTAATCCGTGTCCTTAAAGTCTTTCATTCCCAGAATCTCTTCAATGCTTCCCGTTCTTAAAGGCTCCGTATTGGTATCCGTCTTGGTGCCATACGCCTTCACTTCGGACAGATATGCGGTATTCTCACCCTGCGTATATTCCATGTAGACGCGAATAATACGGTAGGAAGTCCCTTCCTCCAGAACAATACGGTCTCCGCTTTCCGTCGCGGCCGCTCTTGTTCTCTTTTGATAAAGCCTGTCATAATCTACGCCATCATTACTGCCATATAGCGTATAGTAGGTGATTTTGCCAGTCGGCACATTCAGCTGAATCTCGCTCAAATCATACTGATCCATTAAATCAATGTCCACATAAGACGGATAAAAAATGCCGGACCATGATGTGCTCAAATTTCCATCCGTAACGTTTTCCGCCAGATTCTTGGCAATATTGCTTCTTGCAGGCTTTTGGTATGCGATATTATTAGGATCGTTTGGATCAAGGGGACCAGTGGGCTCAGGATCGATGACCGATTCTTTGGACCCTACGATTTTTGGCCTTTTTGTCACATCCCCGGTTTCTTTGCTATGAATCATTAGGGAGGTATCCAGACTATTTTGCGCTGTCGCGAATACGGTAATTTCTTCGAAGCCTTCATCGACCAATCCCATAATGGTGTTGGTTATATCCGTCGTGATCGTTTTGGCCGCATTGGACTTGACTTCATATTCATCATTCTGTTTAATATCGAACTTAAACAACAAATTCGTGTCGGCTCTGTCTATAAAGGAAGGCTTATTACTCCAAGTTAAGGATGCTTCACTCCAGGTCGTGTTTGAGGAGTAATGAAAGACATAGGATTGGTTTCCCAATGTATAATTTGGGTTTTTGAATATACTAAAAACAAAATCAAACCGGTCCAAATCCTTTTCTTCTATTTCCTCCTTCGTAGGCAATTTCACCTTCATAGCCGCTATAATTTCATCTGATCCTGTATATTTGGAATTGATGACCGTATAGCCTAGACCCGCATATTGAGCCCCGTGAGCTGTCGTAATACTCTCGTAGGTGGAATTGGTAGCACTCCTTGATTTTCGAACATAACCATCTTCAAATACAGGAAAATCTACGGGATTAGATGTAATTTCGGGAGCAGCATATACGGGAATACTTGAAAAACAGACAGCAGCGATTAAGCCTATGATTAATGACTTGAATCTTGTATGCATCAACCCATCTTCCTTTCTTTACAAGGTTATTTCACGGCGCCGGCCGTGACGCCTTCGGCTATCTGTCTTTGGAAAATGATATAAATGATGAGCACGGGCACAATGGATAATAGCAGACCTGCAAACAACGGCCCCCATTCCGTGCGGTATTGCATCTCATTTTGCATGACGGCCAGTCCGACTGGCAATGTATACAATTCAGGCTTATTGACAAAAACCGAGCCCATAATATACTCATTCCAAATAGTCAAGCCGTTCATGATGCCGACGGAAATCAAGCCCGACCTGGCCAGCGGCAGCATAACCGACCAGAAGGTGCGGGCATATCCCGCGCCATCGATATACGCTGCTTCCTCCAGTTCCTTCGGGAGCGTTTTGAAAAAACTGACCAATACAAAGATGCCAAAGGGCAGCGCGCTTGCCGTATACACCAAGATTAGGCCGGGAATCGAATTGATCAATCCCATGTCGTTCAATAGAAAAAACAACGGGATCAGCCCCAGAATCATCGGAATCATCATGGCCGACAAATATAAGTAATACAGCACTTGTCCGCCCTTAATGGCAAATCTGGCTAATACATATGCGGTCGTCGCAGCGAGAATGGACGAGAGCAAGATGCTGCCAACCGTTACTAGGATGGAATTCGCAAAATAGCTTTGAAAACCGTATCTTTCCCATACATAAGTGAAGTTTTGCCAAAGAAGCGGAAACTCGGGCAATGCCCAAGGCTGCTTCTGCATAAATTGCGGATTGTCTTTCAGTGCGCCGAACAGCGTCCATACCATTGGGTACACGACAGCTATCGTCCACAGTAACAGCAGAATGTATGTGACCAGTCGAGCTGCAGGATTTTGCTTGGTTAACATCATCGGTTATTTTCACTCCTCATGCCATTTCAATCGTTTCCCGTTTCAATACCCGCTGCAAAATGATGGTGGTCAGCAGGGAGAGCACCAGAATAAGCACGCCGATGGTTGCCGCGTAACCCATATGGTATTGTCTAAAGCCCATTTGATACAAGTAGGAGCCCATTACCTGAGTTGAATTATCCGGCCCTCCTTCCGTCATGATCCATACGAGAATAAACGAACCGTTCAGGGTAGTCATCACAATATGCAGGATGCTCACCTTCATCTGTTCCCACATAAGCGGCAACGTGACCGATAGGAACTGCCGCCATTGGGAGGCGCCGTCCAAATCGGCTGCTTCGTACAACTCCCCAGGAATGGAGAGAATTGCTGCTACTAGCAATATCATATAAAAACCGATCCCTGCCCAAATAGACGGCCACAGCAGCGACATCATCGCTGTATGGGGTTCGCCCAGCCAAGCCGTCTGCACCCGTTCAGAGGTAAACAGCGAGAGAAACGAGTTGAGAAAGCCAAGATTAGGATTGTAAACATATCTCCACAGCACACCGATAACGACGACGGAAATCACATTCGGAATAAAAAAGAGCACTCGATATACGTTTTTCCCCCAAACATTCAGTCTGGTGACGGCTACCGCAAAAAAAGTGGCCAGAAGCATGATGCCAATTACTTTACCTACAACAAGAAAGTAGTCATTACCGACTGCTGTCCCGACTATAGGATCGCGAAGCAGCTGCTTGTAATTGTCTAATCCGATAAAGTCCATCTCTTTCGTTCCGCCCGACCAGTCAAAGAACGATATTTGGACACCTTTGACAATAGGATATAGCGTGAAAAGGCAGAAGAACAAAAATGTCGGAAGTAAAAAAATAATAAAAAAAGTTCTACGTCTAGCAGATTGCGTCATAATGTCTACCTTCTTTCGTGCATTCGTTGAATCGGACTGCCAGTGAGGGAAGACGTCCCGTTCGGGACGTCTTCCCTTATTTGATTAACCTAGCTTTACGCAACTGCGTTACTTGCGAACTTTGGCAGCAGCCGCTTCAAGGCGCTGCATCCATTCCTCTGCCTTTATCCGACCTGTTGTCAGGGCGATTGTCGCATCCTGCTTCGCTTTTTCCACATCAGCATTCAACACGGCAACCGGAGCAACCGTAGTGGTGTCCGAGTTAAAGAACGCCATCGCTTCCTTTACAACTTCGCTCGCGGACGTGTTGGTCAGGTCCGCCTTGATATTCATAAGAGCTCCTGTCAGCTCGGCCCAGCGAATTGCGTTGGCTTTCGTAAACGCATATTGCACAAACGCTTTGGCTGCTTCCACATTTTTTGCCTTTTCGGCAATCGCAATTGTATTGGTATAAGGAATGACGATGTTGTTCTCGCCTGCCCCCTGAGCAACGGAAGGAATAAAGCCAAATTCAAATCCTTCCGGAATATCCTTGCTCATTTCATTCTCCAGCCACAACCCGCTCGGGATAAAAGCGGCTTTATGCTGCAGCCACTGAATCTGCGCATCGGTATGGTTGAGCGATACCGCTCCTGGATCGATCATCCCTTTATCAACCAGCTCTACAACCTGAGCCAGCGCCTTCTGTACAGCAGGACCGGAGAAGCTGCCCTCCTCCAAATTAGCTTGCTGTGTCAATATAGAGCCGTCTCCCCCATTACCAGCTACTATTGCGGAATCTACCAAACCGCCATTGATATAATAGGGATATACGCCGGTATGGATCAAGGACGAAATACCCGAAGCCTTTACTTGCTCGTTCGTTGCGACAAACTCGCTCCAGTTAGTAGGAGCCTTCCATCCTTTTTCATTGAAAAAGGCTTTGTCGTAGAACAATCCCCAAGAACCGAACACGAGCGGAAGTGTATAATTTTTGGTTCCTTCGTAAGCTGTCGGCTGCGAAATCAGAATATCCGTTAATTTCTCGCCATCTGTGTTTTCAGCCTCTTTTAGAAACTCTGTCAAATCCATCAACTGACCGTCGTCGATCATCTGACGCTCATTGGAGCCTGCGCCGTCAATGAATACTACATCCGGCGTATCGCCTTGAATCCAACGCGGTCTCATCTGATCGTTAATATTAGGTCCTGCCGATTGCGTAATTTTAAGCTCTGGATTGGCTGCCTGGAAACCACTAATCACTTCCTTCCACCAGGAATCTCCGTAGCCGCCAACGAAATACTGGATTTCAAACTCACCCGTCAGACCTTTACTGCTATCGGCACCGTTATTGCTCGCTACCTCTGTCGGCGAAGCATCTGGTGTTCCCCCATTTGTATTTCCGCTGTTCGTACCGCCGCAAGCTGCCGATAACAGCACCAGCATCAATGCAAGTCCGCCACCTAAAGTTTGTTTCAATTTCATATTCCAAGCACCCCTCATTCGTTTAATTGCCTTCAACTCCGGAATACGTGCGGCAAGGCGAAACGGCTGCGCCGTCCATTAACGGCGTGGCGCGTTTCGTTCCGAGAAGCATAGAGAAAGTATGGCGAAATCAAATACTTTCCTATATTTCAAAGAAAAAAAGGGCATGAGTCACGCAAGCAGATCATTGCTTGCATAACTCATGCCCTTTCGGTAGCACGTTATGTTTCCTGACGTATTCAGCTGAAAAAATCATAACTTGTATTTTCTATATTGTCAACACATTAAATCTTTGATAATTTCAGCAAAATAAATCGCTTACAAATTTATTCAAACGCTTACAATTATGTGTTATTTTCAATTGACAGATTAACGTCATCTAATCTATCATAAAGATAATTGTAAATCTTATAGGCGTGCTACTAGTTTAACTAGGCATGAGCCGAAAGTGCTGCGCTTCCCTTCTGTGAAGCAGGCATCTTCGGCTTTTCTGTTTTTTCGCAAGCCGTTTTTTCTTCAACTTTAAATACATCCTCAGGAGGGGTAAAGTTGGCCGGGAAAGAAATACAGCGCATTGATCGCATCGTTGGCAACAACGTTATTCTGACCGTGGATCCCCGCACGACCAAAGAATATGTGCTATTC
The DNA here is from genome assembly GCF_014192395.1 of Paenibacillus endophyticus. GTDB lineage: Bacteria > Bacillota > Bacilli > Paenibacillales > Paenibacillaceae > Pristimantibacillus > Pristimantibacillus endophyticus. The sequence goes on from NZ_JACHXW010000002.1 coordinate 569,552, forward strand.
GGCAAAGGTCTCGGCTTTGCTTCCAAAGGCTGCGACTGGATCAGCACTACCGATCCCCGAATTGAAAAACGTTATCGGCTGGATGATGAGCAGCCTATTAAAGAATATCAGGATTTAATAGAAAACATTGATCCCGAAGTCATTTCTATCTCTGAAAAAATTGTAGAAAATGTGAAGGAGCGTCTAGGCACGCCGGTACAGCCCAAGGTGTATTTCGCGCTCCCCAATCATATTCAGTTCGCCTTGTACCGACTTAGAAACGGCATGGAGATCAATAACCCTTTTCTGCATGAGACAAAGATTAATTTCCCGCTGGAATATGAAATCGCAGCGCAAGCGGCCATCATGATCAGTGAACGCTTCAGCATCCCCATACCCGAGGACGAGATCGGTTTTCTCGCCCTTCACGTTCACTCCTGCGTCGGCACAGCATCCGTCGGCCAATTGGTCAAACTGAATGGGCTAGTCAACCGAATTGTCGAATACATCGAACGCAACAGGGGCATTCCGCTTCATCGGACAAGTCAGGACTACGCTAGACTCGTGATGCATATGCGGGCGGTTATTGAACGGTTAATGCAGGAGCGCCGGGTTATTAATCCAATCATTACCGAGCTGAAAGCGAATTATCCAGAAGCCTTTGCGCTGGCTTCCGATATTGCATTTTTGATCCATGAGGAAATGCAAGTTGAAATATCGCAAGACGAAATCGGCTATATGGCGATTCACCTGCATCGTTTATTCCAGCCGCTCTAGAGATCATACAGAGAGAGAGGGATAGCCGGTGTTTCAGAATAAATGGGCTAGGAAGCAGCGGCCTGTCCTCATCGGTGCGGCTGCACCAGTTACAGGCCGATTGTTCCCGCTGCGAGAGGTAAATGACGTCAACTTCTCCCATGGTTATCTGGGAGATGGAGTAGCGATTGAACCGGCAAGCGACTGCGTGGTTGCGCCCTTTGACGGAATTATCAGCCATATCGCCGAGGCCAAGCATGCACTGCTGCTTAAGCATGCGTCAGGTCTGCAGCTGCTTATCCACATCGGGATCGATACAGTCGACTTGCGCGGCGAGGGATTTGACATGCTGGTTAACGTTAACGATCGCGTGCGGTTGGGACAGCCGCTTGTCCAATTTGATCTTACCCTTATTCGCAAGGCAGGTTTTTCAACTTGCGCCATCTTCATCGTCATTGGAGGAGGACAGCTTGTTGCATCCATCGAATGCAACTATCGGGATGTATACATCGGGGAGCCTGACGCGTTTCGGATTATGCTGAAGCAAATTACCTGAGCTGAGGAGAGGTCTGAGCATGCTCGCTTTTTTGCAAAAAATTGGTAAATCACTTATGCTCTCCGTTGCGGTGCTACCGGCGGCTGCGCTGCTGCTCCGGTTCGGCAACATCGATTATGAACAGGATTTTCGGCTGGGTGAATTTGGCGTGTGGCTGAACCGGTATATCGCTCCGTTTCTCGATGCGGGCGGGTCCGCGATTTTTGACAATCTCCCGCTCATCTTTGCGATCGGAATCGGAATCGGGATCGGAGGCGATGCCGTTGCAGCGTTGGCGGCGGTCATCGGCTATCTTGTGCTGGACTATGTGCTGCTGCAGATGCCGATTGTGTTTGCGGACTGGTCGCAAATGGACAAAGAACTGAATATGGGTGCGATGGGCGGCTTATTGTCGGGACTTGTGGCCTCTTATTTTTACAAGCGTTATCATCAAATTCAGCTCCCGGGTTGGCTTGGGTTTTTCTCCGGAAAAAGGTTTGTTCCTATCGTCACCGCTTCCTCTATGATTGTCATCTCAGTCGGCTTTGGTATGATTTGGGGCCCCATCCAGCTTGCGCTGGATAACTTCGGCAACTGGGTGATTGACCTCGGGGGCATAGGCGCATTTGTTTATATAACCGCCAATCGTCTGCTTCTTCCTTTCGGTCTCCACCATGTGCTGAACAACATCGCATGGTTCCAGATCGGCTCTTACGTCGACCCGTCCGGTCAAATGTATAAGGGAGACTTAGATCGCTTTTTTGCTGGCGACAAGGATGCCGGCCTGTTGATGGCCGGTTTTTTCCCCATTATGATGTTTGCGCTGCCCGCAACAGCCCTTGCCATCATTCACAGCACCAGCCGAAAAAGACGCAAAAAGATTTCTGCTATCTTTTTGAGCGCTGGGCTGGCGTCATTTTTGACTGGGATTACCGAGCCGCTGGAATTCGCGTTCATGTTTGTCGCGCCATTATTGTACGTCATACATGCCATATTGTCGGGGATCAGCGGTTTCATTGCAGTCGAGCTAGGCGTGCGGCACGGCTTCGGCTTTTCTGCTGGCTTCATTGATTACGTCATCAATTATCCATTGGCCACCAAACCTTTGCTCATTCTGCCGATCGGCCTGTTGTTCGCCGTTTTCTATTACACCTTGTTTCGAATTATCATCTCGAAATTTAATTTAATGACCCCTGGTCGCGATGCAGAAGACAGTACGGACGAAATAATGCTTGCTGACGCTTCAGACAGCTCAGGCAATGGACAGGAAACGTATACACAAAGCGGCGGCTCAAGCGGTGTTGCAGGCTTCACTGCTGACCAAAGCCGGCAAGGAAGTCTGAGTACTTACACAGGCGGGGCTGCCGACCAGCACGACATCGCCGTCGCCGTTGCGGGAGCCTTGGGAGGTGCAGCCAACATTAACAGCATCGACGCCTGCATTACCCGCTTGCGTCTGACCGTGCATGATGAGAGTTTGGTCGATGATGTCCGGTTAAAGAAATTGGGAGCGCTCGGGGTCATTCGCTTGGGCAAAGGTTCGATTCATGCTATTTTCGGAATGGAAGCAGAGAAATTGAAAGATCGTATTAAAGCCATTTTGTAGGAGTGCATGTGGAATGAAAAAAACATATACCGTAATGAATCCGACGGGCATTCATGCGCGCCCCGCACTCAAAATCGTAGAAGCTGCCACACGGCACCTATCGGACAGTTATTTGGTCAAGGATGGCAGCTTGTTCTTCGCCAAAAGTCTGGTCAACATGATTTCCATCGGAGCCAAATTCGGAGATGAAATTGAGGTCATAGCGGAGGGCGAGGATTCGGAAGCGGCTGTCGAAGCGATTGGCGCCGTGCTGACGGCTCGGCATTAAGCATCGGTTCTTGCAGTCCGTTCAAAATATATTCTGGGAGGCATTGGCTTATGCAATTGAAAGGAATTCCGGCTTCCGCCGGTGTCGCTTGGGGTCGCGCGCTGCAAATACAGGCATCGGAGCTGCAGCACGATACCCATAGGATTACGCCGCTGCTCGTTCCCGCTGAGTTAAGTCGGTTCGATGCGGCAGTGGGGCAAGCCGGCGAAGCCTTGGCGTCTATCCAGCATTCTCTGCTTGTGGAAGGCCGCATAGAAGAAGCTGAAATTATAGAGGTTCAATTATTTCTATTGAAAGATCGGGAGCTGGTCGGGAAGGCCCGTGACAAAATCGTGCAAATGCAATATACATCCCAAGCGGCGCTTGAGGAAGCGATGACCGAGGTACTTGATACCATACGTCAGCTTGATCATGCTACCTTCAAAGAACGGGCTATGGATATTGAAGATGTCATTCATCGCATCATCCGCGTATTGAGGGGAGAGAAAGGCGTTCTGGAAGGAATCGTCGGTACGGAAGGTCTGGTTCTCATTTGCGATCATTTGTCGCCTTCCGAAGCAGTACTGCTAAATCCCCGGACGATCGTTGGAGTAGCAGTCGTTTATGGAAGCGCTACCTCTCACTTCGCCATCATAGCACGATCCATCGGCATACCTGCCGTAGTCGGTATCGGCATGGGTTTGCATGACATCCTTGACGGGCAGCCAGTGCTGCTCAACGGAACGAGCGGCACCGTAATCGTAGATCCATCTGAAGGACTGCTCGAAGAGTATGGACGAACCGAAACGGAATTTGCATGTGAACAGGCTGTATGCCCCATGCCGATGCAAGCAATGGGCGGTGACAGACCGTTGCTGATGTCCAACATCAGCTCTCTATCCGAGGCCATAACCGCACAAAGCTGCGGAGCCGACGGCATCGGCTTGTTCCGTACGGAATTTTTATTTATGGGCAGGGATAGCTTCCCGGAGGAAGAAGAGCAATTTGAAACGTATCGCGCCATTGTCTCCTCATTTGGCCCAGGATCGCCGATTATCATTCGCACAATGGATGTAGGCGGGGACAAACCGCTTGCGTTGTTAATGTTGGAGGATGAGGACAACCCGTTTCTCGGCAATCGCGGTATGAGAATATCTCTGATGCGGCAGGATCTGCTTCGCACACAACTACGCGCGGCACTCAGGGCAAGCGCTTACGGCAATATCAAGCTGCTCTTCCCGATGATAGCTACAATGGGTGAATGGAAACAGGCGACAGCCATTGTGGAGGAGGTAAAAACGGAACTTTCACGATCTGGCACCGCGTTTAACCATCATATTGAAACGGGGATTATGATTGAGGTGCCTTCTGCCGCCATTATGGCGGACCGGCTGGCGCAAGAAGCAGACTTCTTCAGCATCGGCACCAATGATTTAATTCAGTACACGATGGCGGCCAGTCGAAACTCCCCCTCTCTCCGTGAATTGCACGATCCGCTGCAGCCGGCCGTGCTGCGGTTGATTCACCGTGTCATCCGCGCTGCGCATGACAGAAACAAAAAGGTGAGCATTTGCGGCGAAATGGCGGGCGAGACGGCGGCTGTGCCGTTGCTGCTGGGAATGGGTTTGGACGCCTTCAGTGTAAGCAACGAGGCATTATCGTCCGTCAGTAGGCAACTAAGCCTGCAGTCGGAGCGTTGGGACAAAGAGTATCTGCGTCAGTCCGCTTTGGAGGTCATGGACCTTGACCATGCATCAGATGTCCGCCGATATGTCGAGCACCGCTTTCCGGAATTGTTCATGCAGCCTTTTAAACGATAAACCAAAAAGAAGAGGCAAGTCGGAATTAGGTACTAAGCTTGCCCCTTTGTCTGCTTCACTTCCCTGAGTTCGTGGTAAGTAAGAGAATGAAGCCTGAAGGGAGCGATTCAAATGGAACAACTGACAGATAAGCAATTGAGAGATTTGAAGCATATGCTCATGGAGGAAAAAAACGAGCTGTCTGCTCATTTCGCAGGAAATGACGGAACAGGGGGCATCATCAACAGCTTGTCTGCCGATGATGCGGGCGAGCTCTCATCCTATGACAATCACCCTGCTGATCTTGGAACCGAGACGTTCGAGAAGAGCAGGGATATGGCCATCGATGAGACGCTTAGCGGACAGCTTGAAGAGGTGAACGGCGCACTCGAGCGGATAGATATGGGACGATATGGCAGCTGCGACGTATGCGAAACGTCTATTCCTTACGAGCGGCTGCTAGCCGTTCCTACCACGACGCGCTGCATAGAGCATGCCGAACATACTGGAATGACTAACGCCAGGCCCGTGGAAGAGCAAGTCATGACCACGCCGCCGGCAGGCGTAGGGGCGGGAAGGCAGCGGGCAGCCGGCCACTTCGATGAAGCCGATGCATGGAGCTCCGTCCAGCAGTATGGAAACGCTAGCGACACCGTGAATCCCGATGCTGATTAGCATCGGGTTTTTCTTGCCTGAGGTGGAAGAGCGAGCTATATCGAAAAAAAACGAACGAGTCCAAGAATTGCAAAGCCAAGGAGCACAGTGCCGCCGCCAATTCCTGTGATGGCGCTCTTAGCCACACCCAGTCTTTTGGCTGACCATAAAGAAAAGATGGATATCACCACAAGAAGGGTACCTAATACGTACAGGCTAGCATCCTTGAATACATCCTTTAACCAGAAAAAATGAATGCCGACGATAAATAGAATCCATGGCGCTACATAATCGGTTTTTTTGAATATAATGAAAAGAACAGCGCCAATTGCTGCTAATAAGAACTCGATGAACACGAATATTAAATAGTTCTTGAATGTATCGGACTCGGATAATGCCGTAGCCTCCTGCCAGTTTGTCACGCTCAAATAGATACCCACCAGGCTGACTAACAACGGCAATGCTGACGCCATTCCAATATACTTGCGCCAGCTGCTTCTTGGATTCTCCTGCGCCCAGCCAAACCAACAAAAACCAAACATGCCGAATATCGCCGCATACATAGCATAATCTCTCAAGTAGTCCATATATACACTCCTCTCACTCATCTATTTTTAGCCTTTGCCTTGCAGCATCTCCTCAATCATGCCCAACAGCCAAACTCGCTCGCCTGGTATATTTTCTCGAAGCCTTGCGGCAGCAACTGGCATCATCCATGCCTCTACCTCAGCCAATGAAGTCACAGACAGCTCCATATATTGTTCGATGTAGGCCCGGTGCATCTCATATTGCACAGCTTTTATTCCTTCACCTGCTAATTCAGATACGAAAGGTGAACGCAGCATTAAGCTCGTTCGCGCGACATCACTGGCTGGTTGACCGCTGGTCGCATTATTCCAATCGATTACAACCGGACCGATGTCTGACAACATAATGTTGCCTTGATGAAAATCTCCATGGCAAATCTGATTTCCTTCCGGCAAGGCATCGAGGTATGCACAAACCTTCGACGCTCTATCCTTCAATAGGCTAGCGGAATCACGTACGGCCTTATCCATGATCTCCTTCTGGCGCGGAAGCCCTGTAGCTGCGCAGCGATGTATTTCATCATGCAATCTGGCCATTTCACGTGCGAGTTTCACCGCTTCTTGCGGGGAGGCTTGCATGAGGGCTAGCATAGAAGACCCTTTAATTCGTTCATATATTAGCCCAAGCCTCCCATCGATCTCCATCAATTCGATTGGCCTTGGAGAAGGTGATCCCGCATCATTGACGGCTTTTGCTATTCGCCATTCATGCTGGGCCCACTCCAGCTGGAACCAATCATAATAGAGCTTCAGAACCTGACCCTCTCCCCATCCAAACACCTCGGCGGTCATTCCCTTGCCTATACGTTCTCCCATAACCATATTCGTAGCCCCCTCTCAGAATGCTTGCTCCTCCTAACAGCCTGCGATAATGCAGGTCGTCTCTCATGTGCCATCGACCGCTAGGCTTGAATATGCTGAGAGCAGGAAGCATGGCAAACCTGCTTCAAAGGAGGAGTCAACTTGAACCTTATGAATCAAAATTATGAGCAGCTCATCTTCCTCCAAGACCGTTCAATCGGATTTAAAGCTATCATCGCTATTGACAATACGACGCTTGGCCCTGCCCTCGGCGGCTGCAGGATGTGGCATTACGCAAGCGACGAAGCCGCAGTATTGGATGCGCTTCGCCTTGCACGAGGCATGACGTATAAATCTGCCGTATCCGGCATTCCATACGGCGGCGGCAAAGCTGTCATTCTCTCCCACTCCGATCAAGGGCCGCGGCAAATGCTGTTTCGGGCATTAGGACACAAAATCGACGAGCTGCAGGGCACTTATATTACAGGCATGGATTTGGGGACGACCGTCTCCGATATGGACTGGGTTCATTTTGAAACCTCTTTCGTTACGGATACATCCGGCTCACTCGGCGCAGTGAACGAGCTTACCGCAAAAATGACAGCATATGGCGTGTTCCTAGGCATACAAGCATCCCTTAAGCGTGCTTATGGCAGCGAATCCATTCAACACAAAATCATTGCCGTGCAAGGTCTCGGTAAAGTAGGGTTCCAGCTTTGCCGCTTTTTGAAGCATGCCGGGGCCAAGCTCATTGTCTCGGATATTAATCCCGCACGGCTGCGGAAAGCCGTTGAAGAGTTCGGCGCAGATCCGCGCAAGCCCGGCGACATCCTTTCTGTGCCTTGCGATGTGTTATCCCCTTGCGCGCTCGGCGGCATTCTGAATGATACTACTGTTAGTAAGCTTAACTGTACAATCATTGCAGGCGCTGCCAACAATCAACTGCTGGAAGCCCGGCACGGCAAGCTCCTGCATGATATGGATATTTTGTATGCTCCCGATTATGTCATTAACGCGGGAGGAATAATCGTGACCTCCGTTGAGCTCGAAGGCGGTAATGCGGCTGCAGCGCAAAAGATAGTTGAGCGGATTGGCGATACCCTTACGCATGTGTTCCATACGTCTGATGCGCAAGGAATATCTACAGCAGCTGCAGCAGATTGGATCGCTGAGCAACTGCTCGGGCGCTAAATACATGAAGCTGTACTAGCAATCATGTCACTGCGACAGCCGTAATTCGACTTGTGCACCCACAAGGCTGTCGCTGAATGTTTAATGCCTTATTCCAGCTTCTAACAATATGCTTACATAATCATCCAAATAAAACAAGGGCTCAGCTCCAATTGGAGTTGAGCCCTTGTTTTATTTGGTCATGAAAGCTTCTGCTAACCGATTTGCATTAAGCTTGAAGCGATTGTCTCACGATATCCTCAAGCGGGGTGAATGTGCCGACAAGCTCCCTCAGGTCATCCGAGGTTTGTGACGTCTCCCCCTCCGCTACGCTTTGATTGATGGCAGCTACCATGATGGCTACGCCCTCTGGCAAACCTGCCTGTAGAAGAAGGGCTTTCTGCTCATCGAATGAGATCGGATTGTATACGACTTGCTTGCCCGATACTTCAGCGATAATTGCAGCCAGCTCTTCAAAGCTCCATGTCGTATCCGTTGCAAGGTTATAGATTTGATTCTCATGTCCTTCTTCCGTCAACACGACAGCCCCTGCAAGCGCTAAATCGTCACGGCTCGCTGTATGTACGCGTCCAGCTCCCGCATTCGCAACTAATGCTCCGAATTGAACTGCGGCACCCACGCTTTGCGGACTTACGAAAACATCTGTATAAAGCGGATTTCTCAGGAACGTAAACGGAATGCCCGTCGTGCGGAGTATGCCCTCCGTAAGCAAATGGGTCGCAGCAAGTGAAAGCTTTGAAGTCTCAGCGAATGCATATCCATAATACGCAATATGGCCGACGCGAGCGTCCTTTGCCGCTTTAGCAACATTCGCATGCTGAAGAATTCGAAGGGTTTCGTCATGAGCATCCGGGCTCGGTACGAATAGCAGCTTGGACGCGCCTGCAAAAGCCTTTTCAAGTGATTGGCGGTCATTGTAATCACCATAGCGAACCTCTACTCCAAGCTCAGCTAGGGCAGAAGCTTTCTCCACGTTTCTTGCAACAGCTATAATTCGGCTTGCAGGAACCTGCCGGGCAAGCAAATGCTTGATTACGAGACCTCCAAGTTGTCCGGTAGCACCCGTGATAATAATTGACATAGATGAATCATCCCTTCATGTATGGATTGGAATGCCAAGCACAATAAAGATATACGGCTCGGCAGTAATTTGTTAGACTCTAAATATATTAGATACTAATGATATTAACAAGTACGCTTATTTTTCGTATATAGTACTAAAAAACATACTATTGGAGGCATACGCATACATGGCGAAGTATGGAGAAGATTTCATGAAATGCCCTATGTTCACGGCGCAAAGCCTGATCGGCGGGAAATGGAAGGTTTTTCTTTTATGGGCGCTGCATGACGGTCCTAAGCGGTTCAGCGAAATGCAGAGGCTTCTGCCGGAGGTAACCCAATCGATGCTTACGAACACGCTTCGTGATCTGGAGAAAGACGGATTGATTCATCGCGAGGTTTATCGCCAAGTACCGCCGAAGGTTGAATATTCGCTCACCCCGATTGGTGACAAATTAATGCCAATTCTACAGCTGCTGCTTGGCTGGGGCACGGAATACATGGAGGATATGGGGACGCTTGACCTCGAAAATAGCGGTCTAGATCCTGCCCGTTGGGCAGCGATCAATAAAGGTATGACTCAGTTAAAATAACTTGCATACCGCAGATTCTCTCTCCCTTTCTGCTTTCTATAAAAAAATAGAAAAAGGCAGTTGTTACCCCTGAAAGCGCCGATGCATAGGGAACAAGCCAATCATATAAATAGATGTACTGGTTTTTCGCTATGAAGGGACGCTGAGGCATCTATGTGCTGCTGCATCGGGTATGTCATTATTATAAAAAACGAAGGTAGCGTTAATTTTGGCAATGCTAGAATTTTGGAGACGAACGTAGATGAGCAGGCCGAGGAAACCGCATCCGGAGCTGAAGAAACCGTATCAAGCGAAGAAGACGTTGATACGGCCATATTAACAGGGAGGCACTCAAAAACGTTAAAATCGAAGAAGCCGCGAAGGCGTGGAAAAGCTGTCGCAGGCCTCATGCACCGTCAGAAAAGAAAGCGCTAGAGGCGGGGGCAAGCCTCGGAGCCTCGGAGCCTTGGACCGGATCAACCCAATCACCGGAACCATGAACTCCGTATCAAAGCATGAAATCCCGCATTCCAGCGCCAATGCGGCAGCTGATGCTTCCGCAAATCCATCCCTCTTCCCTTACGTCGAGCAGCGTATACATCGGACTCGTATCCCTGGGATCAGCTGTTTACCTTCTCGGCTTCCTTCGAGTAGCGGTTGGCAGGAATCGGCAATCCTAGGTTGCCGCGAAGCGTATCCGCTTCATACTCCGTACGATACACCCCTCGCTCCTGAAGAATAGGAACGACCAGCTCAACAAAGTCATTCAAGCCGCTTGGAATGGAAGAATGAATAATGAATCCGTCCGCTGCTCCCTCTTCATGCCACTGCTGGATCAGATCCGCTACCTTCTCCGGCGTGCCGATGAATTGACCTCGCGGCGTAGCCGATTGCAGCGCAACCTGGCGAAGGGTCAAATTTTGCTCCTTGGCGTTTTGTTTAATTTTATCCGTACCGCTGCGGAAGCTGTTATGCCCGAGATCACCGAGCTCAGGAAAAGGCTCGTCAAGCGGATATTGGCTGAAATCATGATGCTCGAAGAAACGCCCTAGATAGTTCAACGCATTCTCGATCGTTACGAGAGCCGCAAGCTCCTGATACTTAGCCTCGGCTTCTTCTTCCGTGCGGCCGATTATCGGTCCGATGCCTGGGAGAATCACAATATCATCCACCGAGCGTCCTTCTGCAACCGCCCGATCCTTCACATCCTTATAGAATGCTTTTGCATCTTCGATGCGCTCATGGCCCGTGAATACCGCATCCGCCGCTTTGCCAGCCAGTTTCTTGCCGCTTTCCGATGAGCCCGCTTGGAAGATAACCGGGTGGCCCTGCTTGGAGCGCGCAATATTAAGCGGACCTTGCACAGCGAAATACTCGCCTTTATGGTTAAGCGTATGAAGCTTAGCGGGATCAAAGAATACACCTGATTCTTTATCTCTTACGAAAGCGTCATCCTCCCATGAATCCCATAAGCCGCGTGTGACCTGCAAGTATTCCTCGGCGATTTTGTAGCGCTCGTCATGCGTCGGGTGGTCGGTTTTGCTGAAATTGCTTGCCGAGCCTTCGAGCGGTGACGTCACTACGTTCCAGCCTGCGCGCCCGCCGCTAATATGGTCAAGCGAACCGAATTGGCGCGCAACCGTAAACGGCTCGCTGTAGGAGCTCGACAACGTGCCGACCAGCCCGATTTTGGACGTAACGGCAGCAAGCGCCGACAATATCGTAATGGGCTCGAAACGATTGAGGAAGTGAGGAATCGATTTCTCATTTATATATAGACCGTCAGCTATGAATACCAAATCGAATTTGCCTGCTTCGGCAGTCTGGGCTTGCTGGGTGTAAAATTTGAAATTAACGCTTGCATCTGCCGGGACCTCCGGATGCCGCCATGCCGACACATTGCCTCCCACCCCATGAATCAATGCACCGAACTTAATTTGTTTGCGATTCGCCATAATAAACGTCCTCCCCATTCACATCGATTTATAGTTCCAGTTCACGCTATTGCACCTGCAGCAGCGACGTTTCTTTTAACGCAAGACGATAGCTCTTTACGAGTGTATCCCCGTTTTGGAGATCCTTATCGAACGCCCGCTCAAAGCCAAGCCGCTCATAAAGCCTAACGGCAGAATCCATCATATCCGAGGTATGGAGATGGAGCGTTTCGGCACCCCATTCCGTAGCAAGCTTGGCGCTTGCACGAATGAGCTCGGTCGCGATGCCGTAACCGCGTGCCTTCCTCGACACGGCAAGGAGGCGAATAATTGGAGTTTGAATATTCAGATCAGGCAATCCGTACGCTGCTTCTGATGAATCAAACAAAAACACGCTGCCGACTACCTCGCCGTTCAGCACGGCTGCCAGCCGAGCCTTTGTTGCTGCTCCGTCGATGGCTTCGAGAATGCTTTCTTTGTAACGGCTCCACGCTTCCTCAGGCAGCACCTGCTCATATTGCCCGTAAGCATCCAGCAGCACCTCCCGGATTGCCTCGCGATCCGCGGGCTCGGTGTCCCTTATTACAACTGCATTGTCCGACATGCACGATCACCCGCTTCCTTTAACTATGATTACAAGCAGCAGCCGTTTAAATAGCGTTGTTTGCTTTTGCCGACTCCGCCTCGCTTTGTTTTACCCGGCGAATTTGTCCCAAATGACCTTGAACATGAGCAACGAAAGCCGGAACGATAGCCGCAATCGCGACATGCTCGCCTTTGAAGTTAACGCCTGTTTTACTCCATTCCTCGTCAGTAAGACGGTTAAACAGCAGGCTGTTATATTGAACTAGCGCACGGGCCGCTGTCAGAATATCTTTCGCATCGCCCTCGTTCGCCTTCTGACCGCTCACCCATGCATCCTGATTGAAAAGGGGCAGTCTCACTTCTGAGCCCGACAATATTTCACGAACGCGGAAGGATACGACGATGCTGTGATCCACGAGATGAGCAAGAACCTCGGTTACGCTCCAGGATTCCGGCGCAGCCTTCCATTTAAGCTGCTGCTCCGTTAGTCCCTCTATTTCTTGCTCGATTTGATCATACGCCTGTACATACGCTTGAACATTGACAGTTGACTGACTCATGTAAGCTCCTCCTTGTGAATGGGGCCAAATGGCTCCTCGTTATTGACTGCTGAACCGGCTAAGCTCGAATATGCGCAAATCATAGCCCGTTTGTTTTTTTTCTAGTTTATTGGCCAAAATCTCACCGATCACGCTGGCAAACTTAAAGCCATGGCCGGAAAAGCCTCCAGCGAGCAGCACATTCGGATGCTCCGGATGCGCATCGATAATGAAATCTTCATCGGGCGTGAACTCGTATTTGCACACTGCGCTCTGAAGAAGCTTGCCTGCTGCGCCTGGCACAAAAGCATGCAATGCCCGGCGCAAGTCATCCTCATCCTCCGGGTAAGCTCCGAACGGCGCGATTGGCTCGCCGGGCAACCATTCTACGCCCGTATCATGCCTGCCGATCTTAATTCCCGCACCGCTAATGCTTGGGAAGCCGTAATATCCGCCTAATGCTCCTCCCCAAGTGAAACCGGGGAATGTACCCGCGTCGAATGCGGTCGAGCTTGTTTCAAACCATCCGACGACCTTGCGTACGGCACGGATCGGAAGCTTCACATGATTGGACAGCATATGGAACCATGCCCCTACGGTAATGACAACCTGTGAAGCCGTATAAGCTTCTTCCCTTGTATATACGGTGACGCCGCCTTCATCGGCCCTGATGTCTGTGACAAAGGTATCAACGAGCAGCTCCGCCCCGGCGAGCAGCGCCTGCTGCTTATATGCCGCTATGCATTTCTCGCTGTATAAGTAACCTGCGTTCGGCTCATACATGCCTTGGAACGAATCGTCCAGCCGAATGCCCGGAAACCGGCGATTGATCTCATCCGCTTGCAGCAGCTCGACCTGTACGCCATTCCTCATCGCATCGCCAAGCCTGCCCTTATAATCGTAAAAGCTCGTTTCTGCCATGTTCAGCACACCGGATCGCTCCAGCAGCTTCTCGCCGGTGGCCCGCTCCAGCGCCAGCCACTTCTCGTCCGCCCTTAGCGCCATCTTCACATAAGTGTCGCCTCCATGATAAGCATGCCTAATTAAGCGCGGCTCCCCATGATGGCTTCCCATGTTATGCGGCGGATTGAAAGCATCAATGAGCAGCGGCTTCGCTCCGCGGGCCGCAAGCTCATAACCGGCGCTCATCCCCATGGAGCCCGCTCCTACGACGATGACATCATATGATTTCGAGATGCTCTCGTCCTCCCGGCAAGCGTTCATCCGCCAGCTTGCGCAAAGCGTCCGAAGCAAGTGCTGCGAAGAATGACGCTGCGATCGGCAATGCTGCCTCATCCAGATCAAAGGCCGGATGATGCCATTCCTGCGGTCCAGCCGTACCGAGAAATACGAAAACCCCAGCGGTTTCCTTCAAATAAAATGCAAAATCCTCGCCAGCAGGAGACGGCTTTGGCTTCACGACAGCAAATCCCAACGCTTCTGCCGTTACAGCTGCCTGCTCCGCCCAACTCTCGTCATTGACAACCGCCGGCGGTCCTTCTATCCATTTCACGCTCGCCTTCGTCGCGAAAGCAGAAGCGACTCCATTCACAACTTGCTCGAAGCGCTCCCGCACCGTAAGGCGTACCTGCTCGTCGAACGTCCTAAGCGTTCCATCAAATACCGCTTTATCCGAAATAACGTTCCATGCCGAACCGGCATGAAGCCTGGTTACGCTGATGACCGCACTGTCCAGCGCGCTTACGCTGCGGCTCACGATTGATTGCAGCGCCGTAATGATATGCGCTGCCGTCACAATGGGATCGAGGCCTGCTTCCGGTACAGCAGCATGGGTACCGCGCCCTTCTACTTCGACAACGAAACCATCTGCTGCCGCCATGAGCGGGCCATCCTTGATGCCGATCGTCGCGACCGGCAGGTCAGGCTTATTGTGCATGCCGAACACCGCTTCTACGCCATCAAGCGCACCGCTCGCAATAATCTGGCCTGCACCCTTCGCCTTTTCCTCTGCGGGCTGAAATAGAAATCGTACGGTTCCGCGCAGCTCCTGCTCGCGCTCCTTGAGCAGAAAGGCCGTTCCAAGAATCGAGGCGGTGTGGAAATCATGGCCGCAGGCATGCATTTTCCCGGGGGTTTTGGACGCAAAAGATAGTCCCGTTTCCTCCTGAATCGGCAGCGCGTCGATATCCGCCCTCACCGCAACGATCGGTCCTCCGCTCAGTCCGCCAACCTCGGCAATGACGCCGGTCTTTAGCCCGTAATCGACAATTCGGATACCTGCTTCAGAAAGCCAGCCGCGTATGGCAGCCGTTGTCTCGAACTCCTCATGGGAGAGCTCCGGATGCTCGTGAAGCTGCCTGCGAATCTCCACCAGCCTCGCTTCGATTGCCCCAGCCGAGAAGCCGCTCATACCAATTCCCCTTCGAACGCTTCCTTCAGCAGCTCGAATGAACGGATTCGTTTCGCAAAATCAGGGATGATCGTCGTAAAGACGAATTCATCCACGCCGTATTGCGCTTGAATTTCGAGCAGCCGCTTGCGAACCGTCTCCTTGGTTCCTCGCGTAATGTCGGCGTCTCTCTCTTCCGCCGTGAACGTCTCACCCGCTTGGCGGGCGAATTCCTTCGCCTGGTCTAGCGAGCCAACATTTACGGTTTTACCGCTCGCAAGCATAACACGGACGCTCTTGAAGTGGCCTGCCAGCGCATTCGCTTCCTCCTCCGAATCCGAAGCAATAACGGACAACGCCAGAATCGTTTTGGGCTCTCTCCCAAGCGAGCGGTTAAACTGGTTTCGGTACGTTTCTATCGCCTTGCGGGCCGTTTCCGGGTCGTTATTAATAAATAACGCAAATGCATACGGGTAACCCTTCTCGGCAGCGAGCTCCGCGCTGGATATGCTCGTGCCGAGCAAATAGATGTCAGCCGGTTGAACCGGCAGCGGACTTGCTTCCAGTCCGGCAAGCGGATGATCTTCGCCCGTCTTATCATGCAGCAGCTGCTCCAGCTCCGTCAGCTTCTCCGCCAAGGTCGCAGCCTCCGCTACGCCTTTTTGCAAAGCTTTAGTCGAACGAGGCAAACCTCCCGGTGCGCGACCGATGCCAAGCTCCACCCGTCCAGGCGCCAGCGAAGCCAGCACATTGAAATTTTCAGCTACTTTATATGGACTGTAATGCTGGAGCATGACGCCGCCCGAGCCGATACGGATCGTCTTCGTTTGAGCAAGCAAATACGAAATAAGCACCTCTGGCGATGAACCCGCCATGCCTGGGGAATCATGATGCTCGGATACCCAGAAGCGTTCGAAGCCCAGCGTCTCCGCGAGCTGCGCCAGCTTGACGGTATTTCCGAGCGCTTCCGCAGCCGTCTGGCCGGGAAATATAATGCTTTGATCCAGAATGCCGAATTTCAGTGACATATTGATCCGCTCCTCTATGCGTTAAATAGAATAAACACCCTCTGGCGTAATTCGCTTCAAAAATTGCTTGGTGCGTTCTTCCTTTGGGTAATTGAATATCTCATTGGGCTTCCCTTCTTCTACGATAACCCCGCCATCCATGAACACGACATGATTCGCGACATCCTGAGCGAAGCCCATCTCATGCGTGACGATAATCATCGTAATGCCTTCCTTGGCGATTTTGCGGATCACGCTAAGCACCTCGCCGACAAGCTCCGGATCCAGCGCCGAGGTCGGCTCATCGAACAAGATGACCTCTGGATTCAAAGCGAGCGCACGGGCAATGCCGACGCGCTGCTGCTGTCCGCCAGACAGCTCGCTCGGATAGGCATCCAGCTTGTTGCCAAGCCCCACCTTCTCCAGCAGCTCTGCGCTTTTCTTGCGCGCCTCATCCTTCGGAAGCTTCTTCACAATGACGAGCCCTTCCATGACGTTCTCAACGGCTGTCTTATGCTTGAATAGGTTGTATTGCTGGAATACCATCGCGCTCTTCTGACGGAGCGTATGAATATCCTTCTTGTCCGGCCGCTTGCAATTGACGGTGAAATCATCAATCGTAATCTGGCCGTCATTCGGCTTCTCCAAATAATTGAGGCAGCGCAGCAGCGTCGTTTTCCCCGAGCCGCTTGGCCCGAGTATGGCAACGACCTCGCCCTTCTTCACGGTAAGATCAATGCCTTTAAGCACTTCATTGCGTCCAAAGCTCTTCTTGATCTGCGTCAGCTGAATCATGAGACACCGCCTCTGTTGTAAAGGTTAAACCGCTTCTCCGCTAGTGCAGTAAGCCGTTCGATAATAAAGGTCAAACCCCAGAATATAATGGCAGCAGCCAAATACGCCTCAAAAAACTTCCAGTTCGTGGTGGCGACGATCTGCGCCTTCGCGTTGATTTCCACGACCGAAACGGTAAAAGCAAGTGTCGACCCGTGCAGCATTCCAATAATCATGTTCGATAGATTCGGCAGGCTCGCCGAGAAAGCTTGCGGCAGAATAATTCTGCGCATCGCCTGCGAGGTTGTCATGCCGATAGAGTAAGCCGCTTCGATTTGTCCGCGGTTGACAGCCAGCAAGCCCGACCGCACTACCTCTGACATATATGCTCCCGCGGTAATGGAGAATGACAGGTATGCAAACCCGATCATTGGAATGGAGACCGATCGGAACGATAACCCAAGCGCTTCGGCAATTCCGTCAACGATGATTGGAAGACCAAAGTAGATAAGCAGCAAATGCGTCAGCATCGGTGTTCCACGGATAAAAGTGACATAAGAGGCTGCAATCTGGTACAAGACAGGAATCTTGTAGAGCCTGACAATGGCAACGGCAGTACCAATAACGAGTCCGCACAGCACGGACACGGCGGTTATCGCCAGCGCCGTCGGAATCGCAGTCAGGAGCTGCAGGAATGCCGTCCATATGAATGCAAAATCAAGCTTCATTTTCCCTTCCTCCTCTGCCAAAGCCTGGCCCTGCTATGAACCTGAATCGTTTGGTTTTTCCTTTGTGCAAGCGCGGTTCCTTATCCTCGGCAGCTAAGCGGCGTTCATGCCGGAGCAGCTTCTTCTCAATGAGGTGGAACAGCTTCTCGAGTCCAAAGCTTATGACGAAGTAGATCAACGCGAGTGAAATGTAAGTTTCGACAAAATGTCTCGACATAACCGCGAGTGTCTGCGACTTGCCTGTTAACTCCATAATGCCGAGCGAGAAGGCAAGTGAGGTGTCCTTCAGATTCGCGATAACCAAATTGGAGAATACAGGAATCGATATCGCCATCGCTTGCGGCAGGACGATTCGGGTGAATGCCTGGAAACCGGTCATGCCGACCGAGTAAGCCGCTTCAACCTGACCTCGGTCAACCGCTCCTACGGCTGCGCGAATCATTTCCGCCAAGTAAGCCCCGCTATGCAGCGCATACGTTAAAATAACGAAGTACAAAGCGGGCAGCTTGGCGACATCTACGTTAACGAGCTTCAGAATCTCAGGCAAACCGTAATAAAACAAAAAAAGCTGGATCAAAATCGGCGTTCCCCTGAAAAAGGAGAGATACACCTGCGACAATCGTCTTAGAATCGGAATCTTATAAAGCTGGGGAAGGGCGACGATAAACCCGACGCCCAGCCCGATTACGATGGAACTCACCACGATAAGAAGAGTGACTTTCAAGGTAGGAAGCAGCTTTACTAGATACTCGAACACATAACTGATATCAAATGGTTCTCCCACCCAGCCATCTCACCTTTCTTGCACTCGCTTATTTTTCTTCGGATGTAAAGTCATTGCCCAGCCATTCGGAGCTAAGCTTCGCCAAGGTACCATCCGCTTTCAGCTCTTTAATCGCGCCGTCTACTGCATCGGATAATTTCTGCTGGTCCGGGTCATTCTTGCGGAACATGAAGAGAATGTCCGCTTCGCTAAGCGCTGGCCCTACCGCTTTCAGCTCTTGCTTCGTATCTACTAGCGATAGCGTGAAATCCGCTGCAAGGAAAGCGTCTACGCGTCCAGAGGTTACTTGCGCAACGGTATCGTTGGCGCCGCCGTTTTGGTACACGATTTCAATCGCATTGTTGTTTTCTTTGTTGTAGTTTTCCAGAATCGTCGATTGTGCGCTTGTTGCTGTCGTCAGTACTTTTTTGCCCTTCAAATCGTCGAGTGTCTGAACGGAATCATTATCTTTCGCTACGATAATTTTGTTTCTCCAGTGTGCGTATGGCTCCTTATTGAACAGGTACTTCTCTTCACGCTCCGGGTTTTTCTCCATTTCATGAGCAACGAGATCGATTTTTTTCGTTTCCAGGCTAAGCAGCAGGTTCGTGAACTCAAGCGTTTGAATATCGAATTCATAATCAGCAAGACGCTTGTCGATTTCTCTTACCAGCTCAACGTCGAATCCGGTCAGCTTGCCGTTCTCGTCAATAAAGCATACATTAGGAAATTGCGTTCCCGTCCCCACGACGATCTTCGTTACTGCCTTCGATTCGTTCCCGCTTGCCGCTTCCGAGCCTGCATTATTTTTGTTGCTGCCACAGCCTGCAAGCGTAAGCGTCAATATAATGGCAATGGATAAAAAGAATGCTTTTTTCATGTTCATTTCCCCCAATAAAGTCGTTTTTTTAAATTCTTATAATTCCTACCTGTTAAGTAAGGATTAGCGTTGAATTCACTTTACCACCTGACTGTCATTTCCGTCAATCCCATTTCTTATAGAGATCTTCTATAAGTAAATTGATATCTCCGATCGACCCTTCAGCTAACAAAAAACCGCTGCTTCAGCAGAAGCAGCGGACAAAGGTTGTTTAATCACACTATTTCAATCGGCTTTGCTGACTATATAACTTTACCACGTCAGCAGCCGTCCGGATAATAGAGCTTTTCTATATATGCTTTTAATTTGCCGATAAGAGGAGCTTGGCAGCTTCCAGCTGCTTGCCAATTTCTGTAATGGCTTCAACGAATGGGAGGTGCTCGCCGTGATGGGAGATGAGATTGGTCTGCAGGGATATGCCTTCCGTTTCCGGCACTCGAATTTGATAAAGCTTGCCGTCATGGATTTCCTGCTTGGCGCATAGATCCGGCAGAAAACCGATGCCTGCTTTTTGAATGACCAGCTTTTTGGCCATCTCGGAGTTGTCCGTCTGAATTTGGATATTGGGCGGCAAATCAAGATGCTCGAATATACGGTGTATACGCAGCCAATCCAATGAGCCGCATTCAAAGAACACGAGCGGCTGCTCCGCTATCGCTTCAATCGATAAATTGCCTGTCGTCAGGAATGGATGGCCGTCATAGGCGTACAGCCTGATGGGATCCTCATAAAACTTGCTTGACTGCAAGCTTGGGTGGTTCACATTGCGGACGAAACCGATATCGACATCCTTGCCGAGCACCTTATTCATGATCTCATCTGTCGTGCCGGTCACGATCTTGTAATGCGTATTCGGGAATCGCTGCTTCAAACGAGGCAATAGATCAGGAATGATATAGTTGGAGACGGATACGGTGCAACCGATTCGGAATTCATTCGGCAGCGACTTCTTCTGATTGATATGCAGCTTGCCCTTCTGATAAATAAGCAGAAGCTGCTGCGCATAGGGTAAGAAACGTTTGCCATCCTCCGTTATTTGGACTTGTTTTCCTTGCCGGTCAAAGAGCTTGCAATCGAGCTCCTGCTCAAGCGACTTGATCCGGGCGGTTACGGAAGGCTGTGACAAATACAATGCATCGGCAGCCTTGTTAAAGCTTCCGCAATGAATGACGTAGACGAATGCCTCAATATTTTCAATGTTGATTTCGTACACCTCCCCCGTCCTCTTAAACCAACTAATCCAATAAGAATATATTAATTTAAAATAACAAATGATAGCCCTTTCTGTCAAATGGCAATAAAAAAAACCGGGCATGAACTGTGTTCACGCGCCGGTTCCCATATGATTAGTCGATGTTTATCTGTTGTCTAAGCCATTGCTGCAAGCTTCCGCTTAACGCGGAAATCCGCTGCGGCCGATCTCAGGCGCCTTTCCGTTTTTCCTGAACTTCCCAACCAGCCTTCTCATGTACGGGATGACCCAGTAATCCAAACCAAATTTGCCGGCGTTGGCTCCTGCGGCGAATACGAGCACCCCGATCAGCAGCAGCCATGGATTTGTCGATACGGTTCCGGCAAACATAAACATAAAGTTCATGAGAAGCCCGAAGAAAGCGGCGACAGTCGTGAGCCCTCCCACAATAAGGCCAAGCCCCACCAAACACTCGCCAATGGGAATCAAAACGTTGATGATTTTGGCATTGGGCAATGCGACATGCTCCAGAAACGCGGTAAACGTTGGATAGATGAGCTCATTCGTGCCTTTGTCTATGACAGGATTGCCAATGGCGCCTTTCAAGAAACCGCTGGCGTCGAAACCTCCAAGCTTATGCCAGCCGGCGCTTAGCCACTGCCAGCCTAGATATACGCGCAGCACCAGCATTAAGCCTGCAGCATGCTTGTTATCGCTTAGCCATTTAATCGCCATGACGAACAGCCCCTTTGCATATGATTTGACTAGACCGAAATTGTTTCAATTAGATCCTTCAGCTTCCCTGCAGAACGATGCAGCAGCGCTTTCTCTTCCTCTGTAACCTTGATATCCAGTACCTCTCTTACGCCCTGCCGGTCTACAACGCAAGGTACGCCCATGTAAACATCGGACAAACCGTGGTAGTTTTCGACCAGCGTAGATACGTTGAGCACTGCCGACTCGTTGCACAGAATAGCCGTTACAATGCGATCCAGGGCGAGTGCAATTGCATAGTACGTTGCACCTTTTGCTTCTATGATTTCATAAGCTGCATCTCTCGTATGGATAAATATATCCGACTTTTCTTCCTCGCTGAGTGCGATAGACGAGCCCGCTACATTCGCTAGACTCCACACCGGAAGCTCGGAATCGCCATGCTCCCCGATAATATGGGCATGAACGCTGCGCGGATCGAGCTGCAGCTTCTCGCCAATTAAATAACGGAACCGTGCGCTGTCGAGCAGCGTGCCGGAGCCAATCACGCGATTAGTCGGCCAGCCCGACTTTTTCCAGCAGAAGTAGCTCATAATATCGACCGGATTTGTGGCAATAAGCAGGATTCCGTCGTCGTTGTATTTCAGCACTTCGGTTACGATGCTTTCATAGATCGCGACATTGCGCTTGAGCAGATTGAGCCTCGGCTCGCCAGGCTTCTGCGCTGCTCCTGCAGTAATAATGACAATGTCCGCGTCCTTGCAATCCTCGTAAGTGCCGGCCCATACCTTCGTATGACCTAGAAAAGGCATGCCATGATTCATGTCGAGCGCATCCCCAACTGCCTTGCCCGCGTTTGCGTCAATCAGCACCAGCTCATCCATCCGGCTGCGCAGCAGCAGCGTATATGCTGTCGTAGATCCTACCGCGCCTACGCCTATAACAACTACCTTAGTTTTTTTCATGTGTAATCCACCTCTTCGAATGGTTTATTTACGTAATAATACATAACACCCATGAGGACCGAGCCGCCGACCAGATTGCCAAGCGTTACCGGGACCAAATTATGAATCATGCCTCCGAGCGATATCGTTCCAGGATGATGAAGAACGAGTGCAATGGCGAAGGTGCAAAGATTGGCAATGCTGTGCTCATAGCCCGAGATAAAGAAACAGAAGACGAACAGCATCATGGCGAACAGCTTAGGACCGTCTCCGCGCAGCGACATTGGTACAAAGAAAGCTAGGCATACGAGCCAGTTGCAGAGCACTCCCCGGAAAAACAATTCCAGAACCGGAGCGTGAAGCTTCTTCTCCACGACGCTGAGCAGAAACCCATTGACCGACGCATCCTTGAACAATCCCGTCGACCAGATGAGAAGCGCGAACGCGACTGCGCCTAAGAAATTGCCTGCATAGCTGGCGCACCATAGCTTCAGGGCATTTGTCCATCGCATCTTGCCCCGCAGCGCCGTAAAGGTGTAGTAAAACGTATTGCCTGTGAATAAATCTCCTCCACCGTATGCAATGAGGATGATCGCTGCGCCGAACGTAATGGCTGCTATCGGGTACGTTAGCGGACTGTGCGTGACGTAGAAAAAGCTGCCCGTCTTGAAAGCCACGATAACTCCGAATCCGATAAACATGCTGGCAAGCATAGCTCGCAATATATATCTCAGCTTGCTCTGAAGAAATACCTTTTGTTTCTTCAAAGCGAGCTGCTCAACCCTTCTCAAAGGAATATGTTCCATTATTCAGCCCTCCCGCTTCCGCTGCTTTCTGCTGTTCTTGGCTGCTCTTTCCATACTTTTATTGTAGGAGTTTCTCCATCATTTGTATGTCGGGGTTCTCCCTGAACTATTGCTCAGGGTTTATCCGTAATGTCTGCTTGAGCGATAGGGATCCTCCCTGAGCATCCGTTATACGGCAAGCACCCCTTTGCATGCCATAACAAATAAAGAGCTCTCCATGGCCTCTACCTACGGCCTGAAAGAAAGCTCTTCCTGTAATAGAATAAACATGAGGTGCGTGCTCCGTAAAATATTACTCTAACTGAAGCCGTGCTGCGTAATGCAAATAACATATTCATCAGAACCAAATGCGCTGCTCGGAAGGTGTCATGTGCTAGACGCAAAAGTTTTAGGGGATTCAGAGAAAATCCGGATACCGGATTCTTTTGTTCTGTCGCATGCAAAAAATGCCTCTTCGCCAAATCGGCTCAGAGGCACCCGCTATTTATTATTCCACGGTCATTTTAATTTCTTCATGCTGCTCGTCATACGAAATCCGAAGCGACTTATTGTCCAAATACCATAGGTTGTCTTGTTCCATATAATACGTAATGCCGTCTACAACGGTTTGAAGCCCGATCTGTACGGGCTCATCCTTCGTCACGCCAAGCGATAATCCCGGATGAACGCTGCCGCACCCGCCTAGTCTGACGTAAATGCGAATCGCCTCGCCGTCGACAAGCCCCATTGCCTGTTTATAAAAACCGCCCGCTGCATCCTCTACCTCTAATTTCATTGCGGTTATCTCCTTCCACTGCTTACTCTATTCCATCATTGCGAATAAGCAGGGCGGTGTCAACCTTTTGCTTAGGATGCTTGGTCCGTATTGCAGCGTCCATAGGCTGCTTGGTCCCTATTGCGGCGTCCATAGGCGGCTTGATCCTTCTTGCAGCATATCTCAGCTATATGCGCTTACCCGTACAAGCTGGGCGAAGCTGGAGCCGTGCGTCTCTGTAATGACGACTCGCAGCGCCTTTGTGCTCAATTCCTGCTCCAGCCTCAGCACATTCAAGCGCCTGCGATTATTCCGTTCCGAAGCAACAACCACCCATTGTCCCGCCACCATCGCCTCAATCCGGTACGCCTTAACCATATCCGGCAAAACCTCAAACGGCGTGCGGTGATGGTGCAGATTGATTAAATCCTCGTTTACGTCAGCATTCCAAGTAAGCCGCAGCTCCGTAATGCGCTGGTCCCGTTCCCAATCCAGTCTCAGCCATTGTTCACCGAGCTCCATTAATTCCTCTGACATCCATAAATGAGGGCCGCCATATGGACGCACGATGCTGTCAACGGCTTTGGCCGGCGCATAGGCGCGCGTTTCTGCCTTCGCTTTGAAGCTAAACAATCGACCCGCCATATGCTTCATGCTCCACTCAATGACAGGCTGCCCCTCATCATGATCCTCCAGATCCTTGCTTGCATTCGGAGCAGCTTTCCGTTCGAAGGAAAGCACGCCTGGTATCGTCTGCTGTACGCTATGCAGTTTAACCTCTTCATTCTGCAAAATGACGAGAAAAGCATTTTGCGGCAGCTCCGGCAGCCAGCCAAGCTCAAGGCTCGCCCATTTCTTCTTTCCTTTGCTCAAGGCTACCCGTGCCTCCAACTGCTTGCTGGCAGGCACATAGTTCTCCATCCGTCCGGTATCCCACACCTCTACATACAGTTCCGTATCCTGCATCACGTCTACTAGAAGCTCTAAGCTCTCCAACCCCCCGTCAACGGGAAGCAGCATGCCTACATCATTAACCAGCGCATACTCGGTACCGCTTGTCTGGACTGCCGCGATATGCCGGAAATGGGACGATGCAGTCATAGTCGCTTGTTGTGCGATATCGAAGCCGTCTGCAATCGGGAGTCCAATTATCGAGGCATCCTGCTTAAGCAGCGTTTGCTGAAGCTCTTCCAGCCGTTCAGCATACAATTGCCGAGGCGTCAGGCTGCCCCGAACACATAAAGCGGCGGCTGTTCCTGCTGCCTCGCCCATAACCGCGCAGGTTGCCATCACGCGTGTTGTACCGAAGGCAACATGGCTTGCGCTCACATTGCGCCCTGCGAACAGCATGTTGCGAACATTCGCCGAATACAGGGAGCGGTAAGGAATATGATAGATGCCGTCCGCATGCATATGCTTCGAACCGCTTTCCGCCGCATACATCCCTTGAGGGGGATGAAGATCGATGGACCAGCCGCCGAAAGCAATCCGATCCTCAAACGGCGTTTGGGCGATAATATCGTTCTGGTTCAGCACATAATCACCGACAAATCGACGATATTCACGTTTCCCCGGCAGCGAGCCGACCCACTCCAGCGTCATCGATTCCGCTTCGAACTCTCCCGAGTTTTTGATATAATCCCAGATGCCGTATATGACCGACCATAGCTCGTCGCGAATTTGTTCGTTCGCATGAACTGTGTCAAGCTCCCCTCCCCATTCAATCCACCAATAATGGCAGCCAGAATCCCCGCTTCGAATAACACGTTTAATCGGAATGAGCGTCTTCGTAATATCTTTGGCAAAGCTCGGCGGGACGAACCTCACTGGATGACCCGCATCCTTCGTATAGAACAGCAGCGTACTGCCAAGCGTTATGTCATCGGCGATCTCAGGCGCCCATTCCTCATCATGCTCATGCCTTGCTTCCCTGCCAATGCGGTATTTCGCGCCAGCTAGAAATCCAACGAGACCGTCTCCCGTGCAATCGAGATAAATCGGGCTCTCAAACCGGATTTTACGCTCCGAGCCCATCATCCAGCCGGTTACGCTCTTAATAAGCCGGTCATCCTCCGGCCCATCCGCCTCCGCCTCATGCACATCGGTGTGCAGAAACAACTGGATGTTCGGCTCTGCCTTAACCAGCTCCAGCACGACCAAATCCCACAGGTACGGGTTGCCATCAGGGTTCTGATATTGATTTTCCAAAAATAATTCACCCATAATGCCCGTCTCCCTGGCATAGCGGTTCGTTCCGTGGGCCGTTGCCCCGCATACCCATACGCGCACCTCGCTGCTGGAGTTGCCGCCGAGTACGCCGCGGTTGTTGATCAGCGCGACTTTGCTGCCCAGCCTTGCCGCCGCTACAGCCGCGCATACGCCCGCTAACCCCCCGCCTACGACGGTGACATCCGAATAAACCGTTTCTTCTTTCATGCTTCCCATCATCCCTTCACCGCTGAATTCGTAATCCCTTGCACGATAAACCGCTCGCCGATAATGAATACGAGAAGCATCGGAACGATACCCGCTGAAGCCGCAGCCATCATCCCGTTGTAGTCCACGTTATTCTCCAGAATGAAATTTTGCAGGCCAAGCGGCACTGTGTACAAGCTCTCGTCAATTAGAAAGACGAGCGCGTTCTCATAATCATTCCAGTGCCACGAAAAGTCGATAATGGCGAGGGTAGCAAGCGCAGGCTTGGCAAGCGGAAGAATAAGCCGGAAAAAGATCCGAATATGTCCCGCTCCGTCAATAAACGCCGACTCCGTAATTTCCAGCGGGATCGACATGAAAAACTGCCTCATCATGAATACCCCGAATATCGTGAACATTCCTGGCAATATAAGCGCCCAATGCGTGTTGTAAATGCCCCAGCTGTCGAACATGAGAAACTTCGGAACGAACAGCACTTGAGGGGGAACCATCATCATAGACAGGTATACGACAAACAATGCGTTTCTGCCTTTGAATGCGACTCGCGAGAAGCCATAAGCCGCGAGTGCGGAGAGGAATGTTGCACCTACCGTACTGATCAAGGACACCTTCAGGGAATTCAAATAATACGTGGCAAAGCTTTTCGGACCCGTCCATACCTTAATGTGGTGATCCCATATCCATTGCGACGGAATCCAGCGAATCGGATATTCGAATACTTGGGCAGCCGTTTTGAACGAGGTGCTGAACATCCAAACAAAAGGCAGAATCATAATAATCGCAAAAAACGCCATAAGCACCGTCAGCCACCAGCGGCTTGTCTTCGTTAATAATTGCATGCGTTAGCCTCCTCAGTAGTGAACCCAGCGTTTTTGCCCCCACCATTGCACAAGGGTTATCAGCATGATAATAAAGAACAAAGCCCATGATATCGTCGCAGCGTAGCCCATCTCGTAATAGCGGAATGCGTTCTTGTACACGAATAGCGAGAGGATCATCGTACTGTTGCCAGGTCCACCTTGCGTAATCGCCTGAATGATGCCAAACGTCTTTATCGTCATGATCAGCCCCGTAATCATCAGCAGGAAGGTCGTCGGGCTGACCAAAGGCCATACGATCTTATAAATGATTTGATAAGACTTCGCACCGTCTATCTTCGCAGCTTCGAGCAGCTCGCCCGAGATTTCCTGCAAAGCAGCCAGATAAATGATCATGTTGTAGCCGAGCATAAACCATATCCAGATGATGTCGATTGCCAGCATTGAATACTCCGTCGTGGACAGCCAGCCTGGCGGATTATTGACACCAATTGCCATCAATACCGCATTAATTGGCCCTTGCTTCGGATGGAACAGCAGCATCCACACGAATGCAACTGCGACTCCACTCGTAATGTACGGCATGAAATAGAGTGCTCTGAGCGTTTTTTTGAAGAAGAGCTTTCGATTCAAGGCTAGCGCCACGAGAAACGCGAGTCCGATAGATACAGGCACCGCAAGCAAGAATACGAACGTGTTCTGGAGTGACACATAAAAAATATCATCGTGAAACAGCCTTTTGACGTTATCCAGCCCGATGAAACTCATTTTGGGAGCCATAAATTTATAATCCGTGAATACTAGGTAAAGCGAATAAATGGCTGGCAGAATGAAAAATAAGACGACGCCGAGCATATTGGGACCAATAAATAAATAACCGAGAAGCTGCTGCCGCTTCATCCAATTCCGTTTCATGGTTACACCTCACAGTTGGTTGATAGGATAAGTCTATCAGCTAGGCATTCGAATTTGAGGTAACAGAACAACCGACTTCATCCCACAAATCCACTCAATCCAGAAGCTCTCCCCCGGCTGCTATCGTAGAAATGTTCTATTACGGTATTTAGGCTAAACGGCAAACTGCACATAAACTACACATAAACCAGACATAAACTGCACATTTAAATGTTCTTCCGATCGCCATTGCTCAGGGATTCCTTTGAATCAACGAGGTAAGGCCCTAATCCCTTCACAAAAACGACCGCTAACGCTTCTCTAGAATCATTTAAATGCTCCGTCTACCACTTGCTGAACAAAGCAGCAAGTGGCCAAAATCAAAAAAAAAAAGCGATGCAGGGATAGCCCTCTGCACCGCTTCTTCATTGGATTTTCTTCTTCACGTTCTGATGATCCTCTTATTGCACTCCTACCGTACTCATATGGTATTCTTACGCATCTAGCGCATGGCAGTGGTTAATGCTCATTTTGGGGATTGGCGGCAGTAGTGCCGCGGAGAAACACGCTAACCGCTTTCCGATAAATCGCAAGCGTCGATTCATGGATAGGCGCGCGTTTGGATATTTCGCCAATGCCGATAAAGAGTCCTTCCAGAATAAAACTGAGCATGCGGGCATCGTCTGGATTTAATTCGCCCGAATCCATCGCTTCCTTCAGAATTCTCTCATTAAATTGCAGATGCTCCGCGTAATAGCGGCTGACCTCCTCTTGAACCTCACTGCGTCCCCACTCGCTGGAGAAGAACTCATCCATCGCTTTCGTTAGCGGATGATTCAGGTCATTGGCATCGAGATGCTCGGCATAGCCGTTCAGCTTCTCCTCGAACGTCACATAGTTTTTCTCCTGCTCCAGCCACTGGCTTTCCCATTCACGGCTCCATTCTTCCAGCAGATAGAGGAACAAGCCTTCCTTGCTTTGAAAGTGATAATAAATATTGCCTTTACTGCTTCCGGTTGCCGCAACGATATCCTCGATCGAGGTGGCCGCATAACCTTTTTGCGAGAACAATGCTCTTGCCGCATCGGCTACTCGTTTTTTGGTCTGTTCACTTTGCAGCTGCTTCTTGTTCATTGACACGATTCCTTCCTCCATCAGCTGTTCATGGGCAGCACACGCTCCCGTATTGCTTGCTTCTTATAATAAATAACAATCGTCATCAGCACAATGCATTCTGCAAGCGGAACGGACAGCCAAACCCCATTTACCCCTAAAAATCTAGGAAGCACGACAATGAAAATCAGCATCAGAATCATTTCGCGCGCTGCCGTTATCCATACCGCCATCTTCACATTGCCAATGGATTGGTAAAACGTCATCATCACGAAATTGATGCCCATGAATAGGTAAGCCATTACGAATATCCGCAACCCATTCTCCGCATGTTCCGTAACGCTGTCGCTAAAATTCCCAAACAGGCTTATGATCGGCATTGCTGCCAGCTGCATGATTGACAGCAACACGGCTCCCGCCCCGAGAGCTGTCGCAGTGGCAATCCGAATCGTACGCCGCTTCTTCTCCTCTTGCTTCGCGCCGTGATAGTAGCTGATAAGCGGCTGGATCGCCGAGCCCATTCCGAGAAAGGTCAGCAGCACTGTACTGTGGACGTAATTCAACAGAGCGAATGCCGATACCCCATCCGTACCTGCTATCGCTTCCAATGTCCGGTTATGCGATATCGTAAATACCGACAAGCCCACCTCGGACAGGAAACTTGGAAAACCAATAATAATAATGGCTAACACTATTTTTTTATTCCACCGGATACGGATTAGCTTTAACCGATTCGTTTTCTTGAAGAAATGGGAAAGCAGCACCATTAGGCCAAGAAACGCGGCAAGGATCGTACCGTAAGCCACTCCACCCACGCCCAGGTCAAGCACATAAAGAACGAAGAAATTAATAACCACATTGGACAAAGCGAATGTGATCTGCGCCATCATCGCCAGATTGGGGTTGCCGTCGTTGCGAACAAATACGCTCAAAGCATTCTCTATCGTAAACACAAAGCCAAACAACAGCATTACGTTCAAGTAGTCCGAAGCAAAAGGATACGTTTCCGCGTTTGCGCCAAGAGCGTATACCAATGCGTCTCGAAAGACAAAGGAAGTGACGCCAATGGCAAGCGTTGCGATAAAAATAATCGTAAGCGAATAGGAAAAGGCCGTGCGTGCTTGCCGCGTATCCTTTGCCCCCATATTTTGCGAATATAAGGTGGCGCCTCCGAGACCTACCCAGAGCGACATCGCTACAAACAGCGTGTAGACAGGGCTTGCGATCCCGATGCCGGCTAGCGCAGTAGAACCGAGCTTATTCCCGACCATAATGCCATCGATCGTAATATTAAGCGCCACTAGCAGCATGCCCAGCATGGACGGGATTAAATACTTGAGAAAGGATCGGCCAACGGATTGGTTGTCTAACGGGTTAAGGGAATGTTGATCATTCATAGGTGTGCTCCTGCTCCATCGTTTTATTTATACTGAACGTTCGTTTTGTATAATAACACAGAGCGGGATTTGTTTCAACTCTAAGCGGCTAGCCTTATTTGCGCAGAACCAGCTCTAGCGGTCCTCTTAAACGCCACGCCATCCCAAACCGTATAAAAAAAGAGCTATAAGCATTATAACCTGCTTATAGCTCCGAATCTTCTGCTTGGAATGGCCTAGACAGCAAAAACGGAAATTGAAGCCTAACCAGCGTTCCGTTCTCCGAAGATTCGATATACAGGCTGCCTTTATCCTTGAACAGGAGCCTCAGTCTCTCCTTGATGTTTTTCAGTCCAATGCCTTTTCGTTTCCTGCCGTTCTGCAGAGCCGAAGACTGCTCGCACCCAACTCCGTTATCCTGCACCTCAATGACTAAGCTATGCTCCTCATGCTTATAGATCCGAATCTGGATGTTGCCCCCCTCAGTCATGTGGGCGATGCCGTGCTGTATTGCATTTTCAATCAAAGGCTGCAGAGCCAGCTTCGGAACGAGCGCATATTCAATCGATTCATCATATTCGTACTGAATCGAGAAACGATGGTTGTAACGCATCTGTTGAATATAGATATATGCGCGAATAAGCTCCATTTCATCACGCAAATGAATCAAATCGACATCGGCATTCAAGCTCGTTTCCAGCAATTTTCCGAGCGACATGCTCATCTCGGCAATTTCATCCTGCTCGTTGCGAAGCGCGATCCACTTCATCGTATTCAGCGTATTCAACAGGAAATGCGGATTCAGCTGTGCAAGCAGCATTTGGAAATGGACGGCGTCCTTCTCCCGCTCCTCTGCCTTCAAACGCCGGATCAGGCCGTTCATATCAGCCAGCATCGTATTAAAGGTGTTTGCGAGCTCAAGCACCTCGCCCTTATAGCGCTTCTCCGGCAGCCGAATGTTCAAATCCATGCGAACTGCTTCCCGCATTTTCTTCTGCATATGCGATAATGGCCTCGTAAAGCCGTAGGCAATCATAAAGGCAATTAATATAAACGCGATTATAAAGAGAAAAAAGGTTAGAAAATATTGCTGCTTGAGCGTATACAGATCATCAAACAATATCGCAGAAGGAATTCGGTTGGCGATGTACCAATCGAGCGACTCCATATAGCTATAATTGATTAACGCTTCTGAACTGGAATCTATGAGGTAACCCTCCGGCTCCTTGCTCGCAACAATCTGCTCCATCACCTCTGCCGACAGCTGCTCGCTGTCAGCACCTTGCGCGACAGGCTCGCCGCCGCCAGTCATAAGAAAATATTCCTGACCGCCGGAGGAGTTGTTCAAGATCGACTTGAACCAATACGAATAATCAATGCTGACCCGGGCCAGCCCATAGGGCTTATGCTGTGAATCTCTCAATACGCCATAGAGTGACAGCAGCGTAGCGCTTCTCGAGAGATCAGAGAACAAATAATTGTCGTCGTTCGGCACCCATTGGTAAGGTGTACCCTTCTGCAGCGTTTCATCGAACCAGCGGCTTTGCCGCAGCGCCTCGTAATCGAGCGTCGCATTGGGCTGATAAGAGGTATATACATGGCCATGTAGGTCAAGCAGCGTGAAATAAACAGACGGGTTGTACAGGAAAAAGCTGTTGTTGATGCCTTTGAATTTTTCCTCCATAACATCCTTGTTCTCCAGCAGGCGATCAGCATCAGGTGTCTTAAGTAAATTCCGGACGACCGTATCCTGTTCCAAAAAAATAAGCGCTTTGAACGCAATGCTTATCTGATCCTGAAGCGTGCGCTGCAGGTTTTTAAGCTGCTCATGGCTTTGGTCGCTAATTTTTTCTTGAATGACCGACTCTATGCGCTGGAAGTTGTACACATTCAATATGCCGAACGGCAGCAGGATAAGCAGAAAAAAAGCAGCAAACAGACGATATTTCAGCTTATGCGGTATTAGCTTTTGTAACCATTCTCCCATACTGCCTTATGCCTCCTTTTGCAAAAAACCGTCCCCAAGCGCCATTCGGCGATTAGGGACAGCTATTACGAGCTATATGCTTATTTGGTTTGTTCCAAATAATCATTATGCCGCTTGACCATATTGGCCGTCGTCTGCGAGGCATCCTGGTTGCCCAAGAAATACTTCTCGTACTCTTGCGTAATCAGGTCCGTCACCTCTTGTGGAAGCTCGCGAACATGAGTAGGTGTCTTGTCCTCGAACAATACGTACATCAGTGATTCCTTGTCATACGTATCCGCTTTATCGCCAAGCAAATTAGTGAGCATTTCCTCTTGATCGGCATCCTTGGACGCTGGCAGCCTGCCTCCTGAAGCCATCGGCGCCATCCCGCCGTCTGCGTACCATTTCAGAAATTCCCAAGCTTCCTTCGTATAGGATGATTTGGCATTAATCGATATATAATCGCCCAACCCGCCGCGAGGGATATAGTCTGCTTGATTCTCTACCAAACGAGGAACCGGTGCGAAAGCAATCTTAAAGTCACGCGGGAAATCGGTGAAATTATTCGAGCTTCTCAGCAGCCAAGCACCGATATTAAGCATTGGCGATTCGCCTGCAAGAAACACATTCTCGACCGGGATTTTGGATGTGATTTGCTCGCCAAGCGGTGGAGTTGTTTGATCAGCCGTCATCATGCCGTTCATCGTCTCCAGCCATTTCGTTACGCTAGGTGAGTCCAGGTTCGATGTTCCATCCGCTTTGATGTACCCTTCCTTGGTCAGAGCAGCATCGATCGGATCGATAAACGGCTCCATATGCTGAACGAGCCCATAGCCATTCGCTGGTTTAAGCGTTTTGGCATACTCTCTCGCTTGATCCCATGTCCAGTCTTTCGGAACAGGAAGATTCGCCGCATCGAGCGCATCCTTATTCAAGGCTACAAAAAACGCGCTTCTCGTCGTAGGCATGCCATAGAACTTGCCGTTCACCTGCCAGCCTTCCGCATTGCTGCCCATTTTCTCTAATATGTTGTAGTCGGTGAACCCGCTTAAATCGAGTGCAACCCCTGCATCTATGCGCTTTTGGGTTTGCGTCAGCGTGTAATTCACGAATAAATCGACGTTCTGGCCAGTGAGCAAAGCCGTATCGAGCTTCAAGTTCCCGTCATCGTCATTAACGAAACGCACGTATTCAACCTGTACCTCAGGATGCTCTTTATTCCAAGCATCAACGACTGCCTGTGGACCTGACTCCGGCGGTACGCCGCCCCACATCATGAGCTTAACTGGCGCAGAGGAGCTTCCATTCTCCTTCGATCCGCCGTTATTCTGCTGATTGTCACCCTTTTCGCTGCTTCCGCCAGCGCAAGCGCTCAGTATCCCGATCAGCATGACGAATGTAAGTGAAAGCGTTATCCATTTCATTTTTTTCAATGCATTGACCCCCCGATTGTTCATTCGATTTTGGTTGCATATACAGAATAGCAAGCCGGAGGTTCTTCTTTTAAGGAACAAAACGATTGAATTCATGGAACAGATATATGCATAAACGTTCTCGGCAATCAAGGTCGCCATGACGGTTTTGTTCTATCTTTTGCGGTACTGGCTTGGCGTTGTGCCTGTGATTCTCTTAAATATTTTGATGAAATAGTTATCGTTCATAAAGCCTACCCGCTCGCCTATATCCGTTACGGTCAGGTCGGTTTGCATCAAATACTCCGTTGCCTTTACAATGCGGTACTCGTGCAAATAGCTAATCAGCGTCTGACCTGTCTTCTTCTTGAACAGCGCGCTTACATAGTTCTCGCCCATCATGACATATTGCGACAACGACTTGACCGAAATATCCTTTGCATAGTTTTCTTCGATATAGAGAAGAATTTTGCGCACCTCTGGATGAGGTGTTTTATCGAAAGGTATGGTCGCGGTAACAACGGGCGGCTTAGCCGCCTTCGCCTTCTGCAGCTCTGCATTGATCTTAAGCAACGTTTCCCGCAAGTCCTTAACGCTCATCGACAGCTTCAATATATAGTTGGATGCCCCGAACTCCATAGCTTGGCGCATGTATTCAAAGTCGCCCATACAGGTCAGCATGACGAACTTGGACGTGCAGCCTGCCATTCTCGCTTCCTTCAGAAGCTCGATACCATCCATGCGCGGCATGATAATATCAGTCAATACGAGATCCGGGGGATTCTCTTTGATCAGGGAGAGCGCTTCCAATCCGTCTCCGGCTTCGCCAGTCAAAGTAAAGCCCATTTCTTCCCATCGAATAATTTCGCGAATGGATTCGCGAACGAATACCTCATCCTCTACAAGCAAAACCTTCCACATCGGCGCGCCCCTCCTTTTGCACTCATTATAGCATCAGAGT
This sequence comes from Paenibacillus endophyticus, assembly GCF_014192395.1. Lineage (GTDB taxonomy): Bacteria > Bacillota > Bacilli > Paenibacillales > Paenibacillaceae > Pristimantibacillus > Pristimantibacillus endophyticus. Next base: position 604,290 of record NZ_JACHXW010000002.1, read on the forward strand.
TTTGGGAGCGCGCTGCAAATATGCATAATGTATAGTTCTGTTCCATCCATTTGCCTGATCTGTCTCCCTATAGACAGATATGTTCTATTCCCGTTTCCTGTCCGTGCTGCCTGCTCCCACCTCGGGATGCACTTCCTCCGGCAGTTGTTTGGAAGCGCTAGGGACCTGGCGCGGCTTCAGTTTGATATCATCAGATGAACAAATGACGATGCTGACTTGCCCGCCATGCGCGTAAGCTCTTATGAGAACCGGATGATCGTATTTGTTCTTGAATACAAAGTCCGGGCCATCCCAACTAACGGTAGCGTCACGCCCGGATGGCACATACTTGACGTTACGGCTATGGGAATACCGTTCGACTATTTGCAGTCCAGCCCGATCTGCCGCATTAAAAAGAGTGGAAGAGATTTGGCAGATGCCTCCGCCGATATCCTCCGACATCTCCCCTCTCACAATAACGGGAGCACGCAAATATCCGCTTTCTTTGGTCCGTTGACCTACGACCTTATTGAACGAAAAGCGTTCATTCGGGAAAACCACATAGTTATTGATCGCTTGGGCGGCTAAATGGACATTATGAGTGCGGTTTTTGTTATTCGGATTGTAGTAGGTCGCATAGTAGCCGATTTTTTTCACCTTAATTGCGGAGAGAAGCTCACTGTCGACTTTAGGATAAACGACCTCCATTGGCGCTTCTAGCTGCGAAAATCCGCCTTCAAAGATAAAACGGTAAAACTGTATCTTTAGCGCATGACGATCCAGCTTGCTGCCTGCATGCTCGGGTATAATTCTTCCCGCTCCGTCAAGCGTGGCGTTCATTGCCGGCTTTTGCACCCTTTTATCGATGGCTGCTATGCCTTCCTCCAGCTTGATGTGATCGATCAGCGGTATGCCGGCAGACGAGTCGCTGTATTCCACGCGTCCCAGCTCGGTTAAAGCTTGTCCGCCTTGTTCAATCACAAGCGAATCGGCATAGACTCCCTGTTGAAGCATCATCATAATCGCTATAATCCAGTGCAGACCCATTGTCGATAATCTCCCCCAAACCGCAGTATTCGTGGTAGTATGATTCATTTCGTGAATCTGCATACATTTTGATGCGGATGGCTCCTTGATAAGCAAGGAGATTTCTTACATAAACAAACGGCATCTAGCCAAAAATAATAAAAATCAAACAAAAAGGCGGAGGCAGCATATGAAACAGGCAAGAACTAGCTTCATGGTCATTTTCCTAATCGCATTCTTATTGCTGCCGCTCTCGGAGCGAGGCCAAGCGCAGCAAGGCAGCAGCATGATGCACCACAAGCCTAAAAAAACAGAGCAGTTGCACGATGCAAACAGGCTGATTATGACGGTGGGCTCCTCGCGTCAAGCGTCCTTCGTAAGCGAGCTCTACATGGAGCGCAGCGAGCTCGATGAGGCAATCCGCCATGCCAAGCATAAACCGTCTGAAAAAGCAGAGTTTTACCCCGATATCTATATCACACATCTAACTCCAGCAAGAGCACAATACCGGCTTGAGCGCAGCGGTCAGCTCTGGAATGAAGCACAAGCAGTAAGCATAGAGCTCCCCTCAAAGCTTGCCAAGCATCTGACTGCACTCGCGGAAGGACTGCGAATGCAGCATTACGGCAAGCTTCTGACATGGCAGCAATCCACCGACATACTGCCTAATAAAGCGATTTTTTCTGTAACAGAGCTCGAATCAGGCCTTACTTTCCGCGTGCAGCGGCGTGCGGGCAGCGACCATGCAGACGTTCAGCCCATAACCAAGGAAGACTCCCGCATTATGAAGCAAATCTACAACGGAAAATGGAGCTGGAAAAGAAAAGCGGTGCTAATCCGTGCGAATGGCCATTGGCTTGCTGCCTCCATGAACGGCATGCCTCATGGCGGTGACGGCATTCCAGAGAATGGCTTCTCCGGGCACTTCTGCATTCATTTTCTCGGCAGCTCTACGCATAAATCCGATCGTCCTGACCCTGCCCATCAAATGATGGTGCACAAAGCAGCTGGACTCCTAAATCCGTATTTGGATTCGGCTGACCCGCAGCTGCTTGCGCTCACTTTCGTTGAAGCGCTGTATCACAAGGACGAGGAAATCATCCAGCTGCTCACAGATAAGCTTCCAGAAGAAAAGCAAGCAGCCTTTATCCAGCATATGCAGCAATGGGTTTCTATCAGGGTGCAGCTGCCTGCCAAAGGAAAACAGGTCCGCTTGCCGGAGATCAGCAGCTTTGGCGATGGCCTGTCAGCCGAAATAAAGCTGCCAGTCACGATTCACACGGTTAGCGGCCAACGCCGCAACGGCAGCTATATTTTCCAATTCAATCGCGCCTCCTCTCAATCGCCATGGTACATCCAAGAGGTGAACGATCAGCCGTAAACTGAAAAATGAACAAGAGAAAGGAATAAGAAAATGGAGCCGAACAAAAGAGCTAAATTCGGCAAAATAACCTTTTACGGCAAATCTTGTACGCAAGCTACTCCCGATTCACAAACCTCACTCTCGTGCGCTGCCGGAGCAGCTCCCGAATTCCGTCACCGATAGCCCGGATGCCGGGCTCGATGAGCCCTTCCTCCACCTGTGAGACGCTTAACCGGAGAACATCCTCCTGCCGGAATTCCGGCAGGTACATGCGCTGGGCCGGATCAACCAGCACTCCGCGCTGCAGCAGGTGGTCGGCCGCTGCCTGCGCCCGGAGGGGGGCTGGCAGCCCAATCGTGGTATAGAATCCGGAGAAGGACCTTGTGTAAGCAGTTCCCGGAGGCAGATGCTTGCGGTATGCTTCCTGCAGCACCACCGCTTTGCGCCGATATATCTCCCGCATTCGACCGATGTGGGCGGCGAACATGCCGCTCTCTAGGTATACCTCGAGCGCCCCCTGCGTCAAAAGGGGGGAATGTACGTCTGCCGCAGCCTTCGCCCGCAGGAAACTTTCTCGCAGTGTGTCCGGCAGCACTGCCAGTCCAAGGCGCAGGCCGGGAAGCATGACTTTCGAGAAGCTTTTTACATAGATGACTTTCCCGGATGGATCATAAGCGAACATGGGGTCATTCCTGGGATCGCCATCCAGGTCGCCCATGTAATCATCCTCAACGATGTACACGTCATAGCGATTCGCCAGCTCAACCATGCGCTTGCGGGCTTCGTTCGTGTGGCTATACCCGGTTGGGTTGTGGAACCGCGAGACGGTGTAGAAGAACTTAATATCCCCATCCCGGAACAGCGCCTCCAACCGCCCCAGATCCATGCCGCCTTCCTCGTATGAAATGCCGTGTACTTTGCCCCCATATCCCCTAAGCGATTCGACCATGCCGGGATGTACCGGCTGCTCTACGACTATGTTCCGCTTGCCGTTCGGAAAAGGCAGCCCAACCAGCAAATGCAGAGCCTGCTGAGAGCCAGTCACCACATAGATGCGGTCCGGGACCGTGAACACCTGCAAATCCCGCAGATGACGGGCCAGCTGGAGCCGCAGCGAGGCGAGGCCTTGCCCCTCTGAATACGTAAACATGTCCTCGCGGTACCGCTCGATGGCCTCATTCATGCAGTGCTGGAAGTCCCGGTATGGCATGGCGCTCCGGTCCGGGCCTGCCCACTGGAAATCAATGACGTCAGGCATCTCCAATGCACCTCTCGCATCCTCCCCAGCGGGGCTGCGGTGCACGATATAATAGCCGCTCTGGGGCACCGCATAGATCCGGTGCCTCTTCTCGAGCTCCCCGTATGCCCGAATTACCGTATTTCGGCTGCAACCGAATGCTTCCGCCGCTTCCCTGATCGACGGCAGCTTTTCTCCCGGCCTCAGCTTCCCTTCCTTCATTTCCTGCAGGAGCTGTTCCACAATCGCTTCATACAGCATCTTCCCTATCACTCCTTCCAGCCAACTGTACGGGTACAATCACCATAAACACCGGTATAGCCTAGTCGCACATTCCTATATACTCAGTGTTGTCGACATGATCCTTACTGTTTTGCCATTATGAAGAAGACCGAGGAGGAATGCAAATTGATTACCTGGAGAAAGAATAAAAGAGTCGTCTTGGCGCTAACCGCCCTGCTATTTGCCAATACAACGGGAAGTGCCGTACTTCCCGTACATGCTGTCCCCAAAGAGAATAAGCTCCCTTGCAACGAGCTGTTTAATGACGTGCAGGGTACCCTGATCGTCAAAAACCTGAAGACGGATCGCGTCTACGTCTGCAATCCCGAACGCAGCCAGCAGCGGTTCACGCCGGAATCGTCGTTCAAGATTCCGAACGCGCTTATCGGACTCGAGGTAGGAGCGGTGCGGGACGAATATGATGTGAAGCGGTGGGATAATGTCGTCAGGCCATTCGAGGAGTGGAATCGGGACCATACGCTTGGTTCGGCAATGCGTGCATCCGCAATCTGGTATTACCAGGCGATGGCTCGGGACATCGGGGTTGATCGGATGAAGAATTACGTGGATCGCATTCGTTACGGCAATATGGATATTAGCGGGAGCAGCGATGCCTTTTGGCTGGATAGCTCGCTGAAGATCTCGGCGGAGGAGCAGGTCGGCTTCATGGAAGACCTGGTGGAGGAGACGCTGCCCTTTCAGGAACAGACGATGAAGACCGTCAAGCGCATCATGATTGATAACGACCAGGACAACTACACCGTGCATGGCAAGACGGGCACGAGGCTGTCTGACATGGGCCTCGGCTGGTATGTGGGCTATGTAGAGCATGGGAAGACCGACTGGGTGTTCGCTGCTAACGTGGACAGCAGCGGGACGAGCGCCAAGATGGTCACGTTGGAAGCCTTGAAGCGCCTTAGTATTTTGTGAGCACCTTCCATGTTATCACTCAAATGCTGTTCATCGGATGCAGTACGCTCGAGCTGGGGAGAACCGGTTGGAATGATTTCAACTCGTATAATCACTCATTGCCTCACCAGTATCCAAGTAGCGCTTCATTGCTCTAGCCTGTCCGTTAGCACGGAAAAGGCAGCCATATCGAATCGGCTGCCTTTCTTTTTAGAGTTATCATGGTCTTTTATCGCAGTGCTACTTATAGCTATCTGATGCAGCTCTCCATGCTGTATGTGAAAAATGGGTAACGTTTTGTTTGTGCCACGGCTGCTATCGCTGATTTGGTGACGATGAATAGCTATCCTTAATATATGTTTTTAAGAAGCTATTGCAGAACTTTCCTTGGGGGTCGCATTGAAGGAGCAACTGCTGAAAGTCGGGCAATTTCTCATATAATGATTGTATATGGACTGGCGGCATGGCAAACAACTTCCCCCAATGTGGGCGTGCACGAAAAGGCGCAATCTGTTCTTCAATTAGTGGCAATATTTTTCCAACTGGATTCCAATCCGCTTTCCACGTAAAGTGAATAGCCACCGAGTCCTCCATGTAACAAGGGCTCATCCACAGATTGTCTTTCGCAATCGTGCGAATCTCGGACACATAAAGGTGTGGCGATATATGGTCCCTTATTCGGTCAATCGCACAAAGTGCTTGATAGGCATAGTGGCGCGGTACGAAATATTCACTTTGTAGTTCCTCACCGGCGCTTGGCGTGAAATCCATGCGAAAGTGCGGCAGCCGTTCATGCCATGGCCCGGGGATGCCAAACTGCTCGCTGCAATTCTCCGCTGAGTGTCCTGGCACTGGATGACGATTCGCTTTTGCATGCATGGCGCCAAAAAATTCGGAATTGTCCCCGGCTGGTTCATAATCAGATATTTTCCGCTTTAACCAGACTTGATTGAAAGCGTTTGTCTTCCAATCCGTGAAAAGACTAACACTGTAAGCACTAGAGAAGATATCGTCGAAATGATCATTAAGCTGCGCTAAAGGCATATTTTCGAATACATACTGACTCATCTGAAACGTAGGAATCACATCTAGAGTGATTTGTGTGATAATCCCCAGTCCCCCAAGCCCTACGACCGCTCCTGCGAGGAGCCCATCTTGTTGATCACGGGAGAAAACGACCTTCTCCCCATCCGCTTGGACAACTTCCAAGGAATGAACCGCTGTAGCAAGATTGCCGTTCCGGTCACCAGAACCATGTGTTGCCGTTGAGCAAGCACCTGCAATGGTAATATGCGGCAACGACGCCAAATTGTGCAACGCATAGCCGTACCCATGCAAATAATCGCACAGTTCTCCGAATCTAATGCCGGCTTCAACCGTAACCTTATTGCGTTTTTGGTCTAATTCAATGACTCGATTAAGCTTGTGAAGAGAGAGAAGGCTCTCGGTACAATCAGCGATTCCATTGAACGAATGACGGGTGCCAAGCGCCTTTATTTTACTGCTACGAGCTACTAATTCTTGTATTTGTTCAACGGTTTCCGGAACATGAAGTTCCGAAGCGCTATACTTATAATTGCCTGCCCAGTTTCTATTATTTTCCAAACACATACACTCCCGCTAAATCGAATGATAGATCTGTGCAAATTGATTGTTATGCTATAAAAAATATTCCACATTATATAGGAGTATCCTGCCCGTACTAGGTCTCATAAATAAAATTCCACACGATAAGTTGACTATCCGAAGATTGAATTTATAGAGGATAAGCGTCTTCCTGCGCGCCAGGCGGATAATTGTATACCCGATCGCCTTGGACGCTGATTAACAGACTAGCCAGGATGTTGCGGATGAGTATGTTATTGCTGACCTAGCCAAATCATTAGGTATAAAATTAAGATCGTTCCAATATATTTCTGAGGTGTTTCAATTCAGCCTAGGAGGGACATCGTGGAATACTTTATCACAGTAGAACCCGGAGTACGGGTATTCGTACAGGATTTAAATCCGACGGGGAACAGGACGATCTTGTTTATTCACGGCTGGCCTTTAAGCCACAAACAGTTTGAATACCAATTCGATATTCTTCCGTCCCTGGGCGTCCGGTGCATCGGCATGGATTGGCGAGGGTTCGGGAACTCGGATAAGCCTTTCACCGGGTACAGCTTAGATAGATTATCGGACGACATCCGCGTCGTAATCGAGACGTTGAAATTACAAAACATAACGCTGGCGGGGCATTCAGCAGGCGGAGCGCTAGCGATCCGCTACCTGGCAAGACATCAAAGCTTCGGGGTATCCAAGCTTGTTCTAATCGACGCCCAATCTCCGGGTTCCGTACCGCAACAAGATGCTAATCGATTCATTGCGGGAACGTTGTCCGATCGGCCCCAAATGCTTGCAGGATTAACAGATTCCTTTTTCTTCAAATATATTACAGAGCCTTTCTCGAATTGGTTCTTTCAAATCGGATTGCAAGCAGCGGGTTGGTCGACTGCGGCCGTCATGGTTACGTTAAGAGACGAGAACGTGCGAAACGATCTTGGGAAAATAAACGTGCCGACGCTGATTATTAACGGCGTGCATGACAAAGTCGTTCCGTTCACCAATGCCCAGGAAACCAATAAGCTCATCCGCAATTCGTTCTTGGTCCCGTTCCAATATAGTGGTCATGTTCCTTTTCTGGACGAACGCGATAACTTTAACCAGACCTTGATGCAATTTATTCAATGATTGCCCCTGTTTATGGTCAATCATTTCTCCCTTTTATGGTTGCGCCTTAGGATCTCCATATAGCTGTTCATGTTCACTCAATGAAATGCACTCTAAAAACACATAGCTATTTAGATTAATAATAGATGTCAATTCAAACTCCCCTTTACCCGCAAATTGTACCATAAGTAAAAGGTGGTTATGGAGCAAATCTGTCCGTTAGCTCAACGAGGCTGCCATATCATACCGGCAGCCTCGTTATGGTGATTGTTAAAATAACGTCAATCCAGATATCAATTTACCATCCCATATGTTCTCGAAGTGAAGTTATCTGTGCGATATGGTGATAAGCATGCCATGAATACCTTTGAACAGCTGTATCTAAAGTCATATCACCATACGTTGGACTTGTAACTACCCTTTTAAAGTCCGTAGGCAGCAATTTCAATAATAGTGTCACAAACCTGCTGTGAAGGGCTTCTATAAGCAATATAGAAGTCTCGACCGGTGTATCCTTATAATCGTTCAACTGTGCCCACAATTCTTCTCGAAATGTTCCCGCAACTGGATGCTCTTCGGTTAAACCACGTTTGAAACGAATATAGGCATTCATCTTAGCATCGGCTAAATGATGGACAACTTGTTGCAAAGTCCATCCCCCAGGACGGTAAGGCGTATTCAGTTGTTCTAATACCAAACCCTCTACCGCTTGCCGAAGTTTAGCGGGCATTCCGGCTATAGATTCAATGAATTGATTGCGTTGCTCATTTGTAGGTTCCTGCAACGTAATGAATTGTCCAATCGGATAACGCAATGTATCCATAACCTTATCTCCTCCATTCCCTTATTAAATTCTGGAATAAAATTGCATATTCCTGTCCGCTAGCTTAACGCTTTAGAGCAGCAAATAATTTAATCTTGGTAAAACAATTTGCTGTAAGAATTTTTTTATTTAATTCTTGTAATGTTTTTATTAATTCCTTGGATTTTGAAATAAGTTCTTTTTCAAAATCTCCAAAGAGTATTGTCTCGTTGATAATTTCTTCTTTTAATGCGTTAATAAATAATTTTCTTTTAGTTCGAATTAATGGGCCCTCATGAATTTCTAGATTTAACTGACTAACGATAAGTTCATTTCCTTCTTTAATGAACTCGAGCCATGTCTGAGGGTTTTCAATATACTTTAATACGACATAGTTGTTTTTTTGAAGTTGGTAATACACATCGATAAGAAAATCAAAATGAGTCAAAATTAGCTCAGAATAAATCCGCTTCGTCTCTAGTCCCATTTCAGGAGAAGGATATGATAAATATTCAATCCCGTTTATGATAATGGTAAAACAACCGTATATTTGATTATATTCTTCTTTAAAAGTTTGGAGATCAATTATTCGAAACTCAAGGATATCATCTTCAAAGATTTCATATTTAATATCAAACATTAGTGATCACTCCGAACTTAACATATAAACATATATCAACATATTATTGTGTTACAAAGTTGAATGTTTTCATTAGTTTGTTGCGTTAACCTGCCCTTTTGCTCAACGAGGCTGCCGATTTATGCCGGCAGCCTCGTCCTGGTGATTATTAAGCTATAGTTTCCCGTCCCTCGGTTTTAAGGGTTTATCTCACATATACTCACTCATTCGCAGGATTTCGTCACCTTGGATCATGACCATCTCAGGAAGCAACGCAGTTGCTGCCGGTTGAGGTGGTGGGCTGGGCATACGGAAATAGAGGAACACTCAGGAAATATTCCCCAGGCTATCTCTACTGCACGCATACTCCACATGATCCCTGGAGGTTCACCCTCCCACAACTCAACGGGTCAATGCCCTTACATTCCTTCGTTATACCTGTCCAAGGTGTGGAGACCGATAGCGTTTAGCGGATGGGTCTGAGCCCTTTTGGGAAACGAACTCGGTCCTCCGTGCTTTCTTTGTGAAATCCTGCGAATGAGTCAATATACGTGTTTACTACTTAACTTAAGCTGCTTCTGCCCATGCAAGTACGGTTTTCTCAGGTATGAACGTTTCTCCTCGTTGAACAATACCAACAAGAATTCGTGCCAGCTTTCCTATTAACTTAAATATGGATTGCTGCTTTTTCATCTTCTTTTCCTGCACATTATGCTCATGCAGATGGCGGAATACGGGATTATTCCAAACGAGCTGAACCGTCGCGAGATAGAGATATTTTCGCAAAGCTGAGTCCCCTCGTTTCGATAGAACAATTCGTCCTTTTCGCTTCCCTGACGTACTTTCAGCCAAATTCAGGCCAGCCTTCCGTAATACCTGACGACCATGCGCATACTGCCTTAAATCTCCTGTGCCAGCTAAAATGGCCGCGGTGAAGATCTTCCCGAGACCTTTTATGGTACGAAGCTGCTGTGCCACTGGAATCTCAGAAAGCAGGGATTCGATGTCCTTTTCAATCTGTTCAAGCATGGTTGTAACTCGTTCAAATTCTTCAAGAAGCCGTATTAAATCTGCCTTCGATTCTTCTACAGCGGTTCGATCTCCGACACTGCGTTTAGCATGAGCGATAAGCTGTGCAGCCTTCTCCATCCCCGTAGAACCCCCAGCGCGCTGCATATGGGTTCTCCAAGCACTGATTACATCCGGTACTGCATACGTCTCCAAATCCTGTGGGCAAGGGAATGTCTTGAGGGTCGCCAATGATCGCTTACAGGTCCAATCTTTGAATACGGATGGATACTCAGGAAAGCGAATGTCCAGCCAACGTATGATTCGATTCTGCAGGCGTACACTGTTCGACACCCAGAATTCGCGATCACTCATTATGGTACGTAAGCGTTGAAAAACTAGTGATTGACGCGTGTACTCATAGTAGAAGCCCCGACTTACTGAATCTGCGATGATAAGTGCATCTTTAGGGTCGTTCTTTGATGGACTATTATCTCGGTTTTCTTTATTGCGCTTCGTCGTAGCAGGGTTAACCATAACCACGTGTAATTCCTTATCTGCTAACCAGTTGGCCAGGTTAAACCAGTAATGACCAGTTGGCTCCATGCCGATAATGAGCTTCTTTAATCGATGTTTCTGCTGTAACTCCGTCATCCAGCGGTTCAATTTTTCAAAGCCATCCATGCTATTTGAGAATGAGAGATGTCGTTTGGAAACCACGATCCCTCGGAAATTCGTAGCTTGTGCGACATGCGTTTCTTTGGCCATGTCGATCCCTACGACGAGATGCGAGGTGGTAATTCGTTCAAGCCGTTGATTTTGTGCGTCTGATTGCTTAAACTTCATAGTAAGAGCGCCTCCTTGATGATGTATTGGACAAACCCATCATACCGAGGCGCTCCTTTTTTGACAAAGGCTATTTCTTAGCCTTAACAGGAATGTTTAGCGTAACTGTGACTGAACAAGTTAGTTCATTTTCTTACTCTATGTCTTATTACTTTGGTGATAACATTCAAAGTAAAAAAACCCAGTATTGCCCCGAGAGTATTTAACAATAAATCATCAACATCAAAGCTACCTATTCGAGAAAACAATTGAATGAGTTCAAGAAATAAGCTCAGTAAGAAAGAAGAAATAATAAGTTGAACAAAGTTTAGCTTCCTCCCTGCAATCACTGGTAACAAAAATCCAAAGGGAATAAAAAGGATAATATTACCCACAACGTTCCTGATAACAATATTTTGGTTTGACGTATGAAAAGCATAACTTGATATCGTTTTAAAAGGCACAAAGTTACTACTTAAAGTAAGGCTACGTTTGAAATCCTTCAAATTAAAATCAAGGAGATAATCCATCATGGTAAATGGAGATGCAGCTTTAAACAATATGACTTTTAATAATAAAAGTAAATAAACTAGAAAAGTGATTAAAAAAACTACTCTTAATATCATAAATTGAATATCATTTGTCTTCATTATTGACCCAATACACACCTTCCACACCTCAGAGAAGGTTTAAATGACATTCAGGCTGGGTGTTGCGATATGTGAGTTTTGAATAAGCATAATGATCATCCTTTGGTTGTGTTGTAAAAACAGGTTTATTATAACATACCGACGAAGATTGATAAAAAGTCTAATTTGTCTAGCTATATAGACCTTAGTTTAATAAAAAGGCAGGCTACCACAGCGCCTGCTTATTAAATAAGTGTTATTCAACGTCTCCCGTTAGCGTAATGTATTATTGGTCTTTTTCGGAGTTGGGAACTCTATAACTTGAATATTAAATAAATCCAAAACCCCAATTATCGCCACAGCGAAACCACTATTCCATACCTCATCAATCCAATTCTCATCAAATTTCTCTGTGCATTCATTAATAAAATCTTGATTGATTAAGATCGAAGATGCCTCGGCCACATTAGTGTAGAGATATTCCGTGACTCCAATTTTATCTATCATCCATCTCAGCCCAACTTGGACTCCTTTATCGTATTCGCCTGTCGCATTTTCATGTGAAGTTATCCATTCGAGCAATTGGTTTTTTCGTTCCTGAGTTATCTCTACAGTAACATTGAACATTTTATCAACTCTTCTCTAATGCAATCAAAAAATCCATTGTTAAAAGTATAATTCAGTTGGAAGTGAAATTTTTGTTTCAACTAACGTTCTCCGTTAGTTGAACGCAAGCGCAATGTGCCGTTCATTCGATGACGATTTCCTGAATAACAATGAAATCTCTCTTATAGAAGTCCTTCACTTACCTTATTCAATATTTCATTAACCTTATTCTTGATTTCGATGTTATCTCTCGCTGTAAATGTAATTAAAGGATTATTCCAGTTTTCTATTTCCTTATCTTGTTCTACATCCATTTCAATGAGAACCAATCTATATTTTCCTTTTGGATTTCCTTCAGGATACCACCCTAAATCAAGCATTCTGTTCCTTGATAGATTTATAAATAAAAAAATGTCCTCTTGCAACTCAATCTGAAATGGGAATGATTCATCAATGAATTCATTAGTATTGATCTCATAAAATTGATTCCATTTGATGATCCAGTCTGCTGGTAATTTCAGAGAGACTAATTGATTTTCCACTGTTGTTCCGCCTTAATTTGGTTTTTGGGTATTTCATCTAATTTACACTTTAAGTTCTATTATGTTCGAGACATCATTGAAGAATCCTGCCATTAGCGTAGCGATGAGCTGCCATGCGGCAGTCCTTCAAGGGTGGAACTATCGTTTCCCATTAGCGTAACAACAGATAACTTAACTCATATCAAAATATCCTACCTATAATTCCAATAACCATCATAAGTAGAGGTCCTACAATTAGAAACCCTACTATTACTGCAATACATTTGAGAGAAGTTGATATTCCTATTCGTTCACCAAATGTATCTGCTTTTTGATTTATTCTCTTAATTTCACCATCAAGTATTTCTCGATTCAACTCTTCTGACATTCCACATCCCCTCCTTTAAACCCAGATCATACCACCATTTAACTTCACTTTTATTTTCAAATTAATGTCCCTTGTGTTTACCGGACGTGTTTTCTTAGTCGGCGAATTGTCGTCTAATTCTTTGCTTTTCTTCACGTGCAGCGGATTAACTACGACGCATAAAACCCGTTATGATTATTCCTCACATGTGCACAAGTTAATTTTTATTCTATTCCTGATTTATACTAGGTATTTTATATCCCACGACTTTTCCTATGACATCTTGTTTTAAAAAAGATCCCGCCGTTTGACTGTCATTGAATCCTCTCCAACGAACATCAGCCAAGATAAAGTACTCGTTTTCTTTCAACGCTACAGCGTTCCATGAATCACTGTTGTCAGAAGGAGAATCATTGCCATAAAACGCGTCCAGTTTGTTATCGTTAATATAGACTTGGCCCTTTTTAATGCGCACCGTTTCACCAGGGAGCCCCACGACTCTTGCAATATCTGTGTCTTGGTCTTTTTTGTTTTTTGTTTTGAACACTACAATATCCCCGCGGGAAATGTCATGTTGTTCATAGTATTTCAAGTCTACTAATACTTCGTTGCCCATAGCAAAAGGATGCGGGTGACTATAACCAACTTCTGATAACATTCCGTCTGTTTGCACCTTTACCTTATTTAACGATGGGTCAGGATTCTCAATGACCTTTATTTTATATTCTGTCACGGTATCTGTGACCGTTTTGGTACAACCGCTCAAAATTAAGGCAATGAATAGCATTAGAAGAACCGTTATCTTTTGTATCAAGTTCATCTTCACCTCTTTCTTCCTTGCGGCTACGTGTAAATTTAGGAATCAATGCTGTTTTCCGTTATTCGGATGCCCTTGGCGGGTTATTTAACTATGGTTCCTCGTTAGCGCAAACGTGGATTGACTAACCGCAGCTGGGGCCTTACAAAAAACGGGGTCAGCATTTGATCAATCTGTGTTACCTGACACGGCAACATGAGTCACTGATAGAAATGGATGTCCAGGCAAGGTTGCAGTTTATATCATACGCGTAGGCTTACCTGTTTAGGATGCGGAAAATTATTTGAATATGTTACAGGGAAACTGGAAATATCAGATCATGGACTCTGTCGAAATCGTCTCGCATCCGTTGAATAATGCAAAATTTTGAAAACAATTGTTCAAGGCTTTTCGCAATTGCTTTGTTAGCTTTATGTCGTTCTCGTACCAGATGTTTTTAACAACGAGCGTCCCGGCTTTTCGCTCCGCGATTACCTCGGCTCGTCCGATGAAGCTTTCTCCATATATTATAGGCAACACATAATAGCCGAATTTCCGTTTGATTGCAGGCGTGTAAATCTCCCAAGTGTAATCGAATCCAAACAATTCGTTGATCAGTTTTCTGTCCCATATGAAATTATCTAATGGGGCAATCAGCTCGCAACGCCATTTAGGCGCTGGATTTTGCAGAACGGCCTCAATAAGCGGCAAGTCCTCCGCGCGGCAATAAAGTATATTCTTCATTTGTTCCACGGCAACAGCAACAATGCGAGCTTCGTCCAACAGTTGGCGGAAAACCTCGTTGCGCTGCTCCGCTTTCAATCCCCATATGTTCAGCCAGGCATCGGATGCGCGATTCCATAAAAGTCCAACAGCGCCGATTCGACGCAGTACCCGCCACTTGTGATGCTCAAGCTCTCCTTCTAGCGGCTCCGGCGCATTCAGCAGATTTGGCGGTATGTACTTCCCGGCGATATCGTAATATTTACGCGTTCCTTTTTTGTGATGTATAATCAACTCGCCTGTAGAGTACATCTGCTCCAGCACCGACCGGGTTGAATTGTTTCCGCTGCTCCAGTGGATGGCCGATTGCCAAGCAAAATTTCCATCCAATTTTAGATTATCAGAACTTAGCACACCGTGATTTTGGATGTGAGTTCGTACTTGCTCTATCAACGCTTCCATTTCGGGATAGCGCTTGGCATGTTGTCGGGCGGCCTGCCTGTACCGCTCAAAATACGGCCAGTCCTCGATAGGGATAATGGCCAAATTCTTGTCGGGATAATCCACAAGGATTCTATCTCGATACAGCAATTCGGAGAGCATGTTCTTGGTAAATCCTTTGATGCGCGACTGCAACACCAGTTCGGCGTTTTTTCCGCAAACATCAATAGGATCGTATTGAATACAGCCGACCTGCCGCACAAAATCCAATGCTCCCTGCTTTCCGGCAAAATGATATTCGCCCAACAAACCGTGCTTCAATAGTAGAAATTGCCGTGCCTGGCGGTTCGTCAATTGAATCATGAACACATCGGCTCCTTTACTGAACAAACGGGAGCCGTTTGCACATGACGATGGATGGCGATATTGCTTATCTCAATAAAATTACGGTTTGCTTCTTTCCATAATGAGGGTATCCATTGAGGAGCATCATAGGCATACCGCTTTCCTAATTTTCCAATAACCGAATATTGCTCTTTATCAAAGATTTCAACCACACCTATTCCCCCTATCCGTTGGAAAACACAAAAAACAAACACTTGTTCCTATAAAATGTTACCATTATCTCGAGCATAAATACAAGAGCTTTGAAAAATACTGCCCGTTAAAGCAATGAAGCTGCCGATCGCCGCGGCAGCTTCATCTACGTTGTGTATTGAGCTAAAGTTTCCAGTTAGTGTGAGTAACGAATGTCTGTCGATTGAAGCCTTGAAAATAAATATCGATGAACGTGGAACGAATGCCTTATAGCTGAATAATGTTGTGCTATGCGGTAACGGTAATTTTGGCGTGCTGATCCAACCCGGTTTCCAAAAGATTACATCCAGATGGTGAACTTCAATCGATAAAATTCCGCCCAGCTTGCTTGCCAAAGTTGATTTACCTGAACCTCCAGAACCTATAAGTACAATTTTTTTCATATTGACCCCTGTCAATGAATCTTATAAACAGATTTTCCCTTCATTATAAGATACTCATAGTTATCACGCTAGCTTGCCCGTTAGCATAGCGAAGGGCTGCCATGTGGCATTCCTTCAAGGGTGGAACTCACCTTTATTTTTGGGGGTCTGACCGACAAACTGCTCTTTTTTATAACACGAAAGTTAAAAAGAAAACCCGATCACCAATGATATTGAAAAACAAACTTATGGAAGAAACCTCCACTTCAGCCCATATTCGTGCTTCGTATGGTTTTCGGTCCCCGTTTGGCTCTATGAGCACGAGTCATTAGGTTTGCCGACAAAAGCATGCCCGCTATGACGATAACCCCGCCGACGATTTGGGAGATCAGCAGCTCTTTACCTATTAATACAGACAGGATAGCGGTAAAAACCGGCATCAAATTCATTGTAATGCTGGCTTTCCCCGGTCCAAGCTCCTTTACTCCCTGGTTCCAGAACAGAAATGATCCGATGGATGGAAACAAACCTAAATAGATAATACCCGTTATGCCGAAAACGGAGATTTGTTCTATATGCAAAGGCTGAACAAACAGCAATGGTGCCATGCACACTACGCCGATAACAGCGGTGAACGCAACGAACGTAATGGGAGGAAGATGCTGCGCTCTCTTGCCGATAATCGAATACATAGCCCACAAAAATACGGCTGCTAGCATGATGCCATCACCTTGGTTGTAATGCGTGCTAAAGACACCGAGCAGATGCCCTTTAGTTAATACCGTTAGCACTCCAAGGAAAGATAACATCAGTCCTGCCCCTTGCCTCGCGGTAATTCTGTCCTTCAGGAACAGAAGAGACATTACAATCATAACAGCCGGAGTTAAGCTGTTGATCAGACTGCCGTTTGTAGACGAGGTGTGCTGGAGTGCCGTATATGTAAGGATCGTGTAGGCCACGACGCCAACCATCGACAAGAATAGTAAAATGCCCCAGTTGTCTTTCCATACCTTCAGCCAGTTCGGCTTTTCCACAAGTTGCGCCATGGGGATCAACACGACGGCCGCAAGCGCCCAACGGAAAAAGGAGGCCCAAATCGGCGGAAAATCTAACGTAACCGATTTGCCGAATATAAGATTCCCTGCCCAAAACAGATTCGCCAATATTAGAAATAGCCATGCTCTTGCATTCATTTTCAAGACTCCTATCTTCATGGTAATCCAGGTCTCTCGACAATTCAGCGCCTTTTTTTAGGCCTGGTTAGGTTTCTTTACCGTGTTCTATCTCTCGTTCTATAATCATGATACAATAGGTTTAATCATAAATAAAATGAATATAAATCATGAAGGAGATACCGAATTTGATATGAATAAATCTCTTCTACAGATGATCGTCGCTATTTCGGAAACTCGAAGCTTTACGGCAGCCGGGGAAAAGATGAATATGACGCAGCCGGCCGTCAGTCGAGCGGTTACTTCACTGGAACGCGAGCTAGGGGTAACCCTACTTATCCGCGATCGGCGCCATGGCGTTGCCCTGACCCCGTTCGGAGAGCGAATCGTTCGGATTTTCCGGGAGATTCTTCAAGGATATGACAAAATCGATCAGGAAATTGCCAGCGAAAAGGGACTGGAAACGGGATATGTCCGTATCGGTGCTTTCCCGGTGGCCGCGTCATATTTTGTGCCGAAACTAATCAGCCATATCAAAAGTCTTTATCCAAGGATTGAGTTTAGCATCGTGGAAGGAACTATTATAGATGTGCAGGATTGGTTGGATAACCGACAAATCGATGTTGGCCTACTCATACCCTCGGATAACGCCACCGATTCTTTTCCTCTGTATCGGGAAGGCATTTACGCTGTCATGAGAGACGATCATCCTCTAAACGGAAAAAGTCTAATCCGCCCCGAAGATTTACGCGAGGAACCGATGATAATCTGCAAAGCGGGTTATGAACCGCCTGTCCTGAAGTGGTTTGATAGTGCCGGCATGGCACCAAGAATAGAATACATCCTCAACAATTACAGAACCGCTCTTCAAATGGTGCTTGCGGGTGAAGGTTTGGCGGTCATGTCCGAACTTTCCCTGTTGGACTGTCCTCAAGGTCTAACGTTGAAGCGTCTGTCTCCCGAGGCTTACCGAGATATCCACATTGCCTCCGCTCCCGTAGAGAATTGTACCATTGCGGTAAAAATGTTTATCGAGACGGCTCAGAAATTGTTCCCTTTTCAAACCGTACATGAGTCCTTAATCAAAGTTTAAGTATTCGATAAAAGATGACGGAATCGCATTGCCTGAACTCATCTATTTAACCAAGGTTGTTTTTGAAATTCCATATTTATATGTAGCGGCCATAACGCCCAGTTCGCCGCAATCGATCTCTTCGATAATAGCGAGCTTCTCTTCTGCACGGTATTGATTATTAGGCATAATAAAATGCTCCCCTCCTAGCAGCAGGTTTTATTATTAACCTGTCTACTTTTTGGGGAGCATATCAAATCGGCAGCCTTGTTTGGTTTTACCGTCCTTTGTAATAGTGGCTTTTTCACTTTACGTATTCGCCCATTCAATATTTCGATTTATCCCTATGTTCCATGAACGCGAATTCGTTGCCCATCTTTATTATTTTGGTAGCATTCTCTACCGACCCCAGTTAACATTGTTTACACGTTCATCGTGCAATCTGAGGTGTTTGACATCGTTTTCCTTACAAAAAGGATTAAAACAGCTTCCAATGCCCTTCGGAGACAACTTCGACTGCTCCGTCGATCACTTTGATCGCGGTCTGATCATCCATCGCATATGCTGGACCTTGCATCCCAGCGGCCCAACTCTCTGCAGCAGCCATAGTATTTTCAGGCAGCATCTCATGGCCCAAATGCGGAAATATCGCAAAATCAACCAGTCCCAGCGTTTCGTCGCTACCGCTCGGCGGAGTCCAGCCATGGAAGAATTCCCCGATCTTAGGTGCCATTACCATACTCCCGGCGCTCATTCCCACATAAACTGCCCGCAGAGATGGTAAAAGGTCTGCCAGACCAGACTGCCGCATCCAGTGGCACAGGTAGAGGGCGTCACCACCCGCCACCAGCAGGACGTCCGTCTCCTTGACTAACGGCACCCATCGGCTCTTGTCGATACTTGGCAGCGCTGTGAGCTCCAACACGCCGACGGACTTCCAGCCCAAGTCGACCATAGGGCTCTCCTCATTTCCGCTGATGAATTTCCAAGTTTGGACGCCTGGGCCGACCCAGGGGTGTCCGTACATCGCGGTGGGGATGCACAAGGCGCTGGAGTCGGCGATCGGCTTGCCTAACATGTCAACTAGCGCATTATGTATGCTTTTGTTATTGATACCTGCAGATGTAAGCAGAAATTTCATAACTTCACTCCTTTGTGTGCCTAAAGTGTTCGAAAATATGATAGGCAAGATAATTTATAATAACTTTTACAACAAAATGCTGAGCAACAATTCTATTGAAATCGAATGACGAATGACACGAAATCCGCCATCATTTCCCCTGCTTCTGTCGAGGGCAGCGATCCTTTTGGATTATACAGGCTCACCTCATAAATCCCTGGCCCCTTGTCTGGATGAATCTTGAATGAAAAATCGCCTCCAGGCGAAGACACAGAAACTACTTGCCCACTGTCTTTTCCGTTCACGTTCACAATCATTCTGATAGAGTCGAAAGCTGGTTTACTGATCATGCCTGTAACCGTAACTTCCTTCTTCGCTTCTGCATATCCGCCGCCCCACACTTTCTCTTTTCCATCATTCGTTGAGAGAGTTATGGTTTTGGACATGTTGTCATAAAATTGGGTGTTTCCACCTCGGAAGGGGACTTTGTCGGCAGGCAAGGTATTCTGAAGCGTTATAGTATCGATTGTTTTTTTGGTGTGAATATTGGTTAGTTCGATTTCGTTCTGGCCAGGAATGAGTGGTACGCTGATTTGTTGAACAGAATATTTCAATGATGAATAGCCAGTTGGAGGCATCAGATTATTATATCCCCACCCACCTGTATAAAAAAATTGGTTTGAATAAAGGAACATCGGCCCATTTGCACTGAGTACTTTCATCGTCAGCACTTCTGCATTCTGATCTCTGGTTATATTCTGGTTTGAAGTAAATTTAGAGTCATTAACTGTAACTGTCTTGTTTTCAGCATTGTAAACAACGCCCAGCCCCCACTGTCCGGAAAAAAACTTCACCGGAAGCAGCAGCCTTCCTTCCTTATTCAGCACTGTTGTCTTGCCCATAGAGACTCCGCGTGATTTCACTTCTCCCGTGAGCGCATTCAACTCCATCCCGACCCGATTGTGGTCACGAGGCATAAAATATACTGTCTTATCTTGAGCTACATAATGCGCTTCCATACCGGTCAATGTTCCTAAGTCACGTAGTGGCAAATAGACCGAACCCTTATATAAAAACGGAGTTTTCGAAAGCTGCATCTTCTTGTTATTTTCCCTCTGTTCAAGCAAGGTACTGTTGAATTTCAGATCTAACGTACGGGCTTCCGGCAGTACATACGCATCGGCTTTCTCAAAAAGATTTAATACTGGTCGCATGCTGCGAATTAGAGCGAATTTTTCATCAAAAGACAGCTCCGCGCACTCCGAAACAAACTGGTAATCGGTTTGAGCGTCATAACTCCAACTTGCCGCTACAGAGAGCACTCCATCCTTCTTATATAAATATAGATCACCTTTCGAATTTGGTAACAGTGGTAGTTGTTCAACAGCAGCCGAAAACTTCTGCTTTAATGTGAAATATTCGGAATTGGTAACCTCCGAGGTGGCATAGTATACCGTCCAATCATTTTTCTTGGGCAGTTTCTGGTATAATTCCCCTTCAGGCATTAATGACCTCGATTTGTCTGTGTCTGAGGATATGGTGTAGATCAAATTCTTATCCGCTGCTGCGGTATCAGCATTCTTACCTAAATAAGCATTCAATGTATATCCAATCTTTTCAATTTTATGGTCAAACGCAAACACTTTTCCGTCCGGCATCGGTACATAAGTTGGCAGTACGACCGAGTGATCCATCTTTGTATAGAGTTCCTTCAAATCTTTACGCAATATTTCCGGAAATGCAGGATCGAACGCTGTACGCATTTCGGACCTCACTGCCACCGTTTCTGCGGCTTGGACTATTAGTCCATTTCCGCATCCCAAAGCGACACTGCAAACCATAGCCATGGCAAACCATTTCTTCAAACGTTTCATCTCCCTTTTTCAATTAACATGCATAACATTTCTCATTTTTCTAACGCCTAACAAAGTTAAATAGTTTCATGTAATATTTCTTAGCTTCCCGTTAGTAAAACGAGGCTGCCGATCAATCTCGCGGCAGCCTCGTGGTGCAGTTATTAAGCTATTGTTACCCGTTAGTTCAGGCTATGTAGCTAGATGTGACCATCCAGGGTTGGTCTTCATTTCATAGATTTTTTGGAGAGTATGGACATGCTTCGTCTTCTCGTCATCAGCCTCTGTGTGAAGATACCCCTCTACAAGCCTGTACCCGAATACGAGAAGAATGATCTCATAGACACAATGATCGGCGATTCGGGTTACATGTGCATACTCCGAAAAGCCTTTGTAATACGCGGGGACGCATCGCTGGTAGTATTCGACCATGTGATCGATATCCGGTTCATCTGCAATCAGGCTTGCGAGATCCTCTCCCAGGTAGCCCCATCCGCTGGTATCCCAATCGATGAGCGCGATATTCCCTTCAGCATAAATCAGGTTGGTTACCCAGAAGTCCCGGTGGCATAGCACGAGGGGCAATTTTTCGATACGAGCGAATATCTCGTCTGCTTGCTCATCGATGTCGATGAGCATTTGCCGCACGTGCATCGGGAATCCGCAATCCTCCGAGCGTATATAATCGTAGACGACCGGCCATGACCGATAATGCAGATACGTATTCTTCATGAGATCCGCATGGCTCAGATTGTTCAGGCTCTGCAGCACGGCGGGCTGCTCCGCATACAACTTTCCTTGAAAGCGCCCTAACTCCAGCGCGGCCTTTTCATACATGTCACCGGTCAAGTCTATGCCGGTTACGCCATCGATATATTCCAGCCACAGCTGGTGTTCATTTTCTTCGGCATTGAGCTCGGCATGATAACATGTCGGCCAGCGGAGGGCTTGCGAGAACGTCGCTCCCAAGTCAGACGAATAGAGATCATATTCTCGACGCCATGAACCCGGATCGCCGTAACGCTCCCATTTATTTTGGATTTTCAGCACTATACGGTACGGCATTTTTTTGCCATCCACGCTTTCGGCGATCCCCGTTACCAGGTACACATTTCCCACTGTTCCGCCCTGTAACGGCATAGTTTGGTAGTCGGCAGAGATGATATCCGTCTTGAACCGTTGGTTTAAAGCGTAAATAAGCTTTTCAAGTTCAATATTCATTTATTCCTCCGTTTTCTCCGTTCTCTCCGTTTGCTTACTCTATATGGCGAGAGTTTTGTTTCGAGTTCTAGCTGTTAAACCAGCTGCTTAGATGATTATATCAAATGTAATCCCTAATTTTGGGAAGAGTTTAGTTATAACTATTCTCCTTGTTTGCTTAATAAGATGAGCAGGCCACAATAGAGCCGTAATATTCAACTATAGTTTTCGTTAGTTTAATCCGCAATGTCTTGGGCGAACCGAGGGAGAATGGATCCAAAGAATGAATAGGGTGATATCATAAGTAACTGACTTCTATGATTTCGCTCCGACATAAATATACATAGTTATGCTATAAAAGAATTGATCGCTCTTATTTAATATTTCAACGTTGTCCAAAAATCCTTTATAATCTTCTGCTTTTAACATATCTCTTCTCACTAACGATTCAAAATCTCGAATCATCATGTGCCCATAATAGGGTTCTTCAAACTTTGTATTTGTTAGTACATGTGTTTCAATCTTGCCAGTAAATAATCTTGAATCTTGGAATGTTCTCCATAATCTTCTACCCATCCAAGAATCGATATCATCCATCCAATCTTGCTTCCAATCATTAAAAGTCTGTGTGATTGTTCTTATTAGTGCCTTATTGTCTCCATCTATCAATTGTGAATCCCAATCAAAATGGGCAAAAATCACTTGTCCTTCTGGCTTAAGTACTCGATGTACTTCTCTTAGAAGATGTTGTTTATCCTTAATGCATTCCAACATATTATTTGAAATGACAAGATCAAAACTATCGTCATTAAACGGAATATCCTGAGCAAAATTGTGATTTATGAAATTGATTCTTACATCTTGTCCATAATTTTTTTTGGCTTTAATAATGGAATTCTCCATAGAATCGATACCGACAAGTCTGCTTCCATCATCAAGAAGCTCAGAAATGCGGAACAAATCATATCCTTGACCGCACCCTAAATCTAGAATCGTTATGTTGGGTTTGATATCGATAAGAGAATAAATAAATTCTCTCATTCGAATGTTATTGGGATCCATTGTTGTTCCTCCGTCCGTCTTTAAGATATCAGGTATCAGATAACGTCTTTTTTGCGAACTTCTTTAAATCGCGATACATAATAAGGTATTCGCGAAGTGATTACGCTAACCTGCCAGTTCGTATTATGAGGTCACCAGATCTTTCTGGTAGACCTCATTTTTGTGTAGTCGTAAGATAGCGGTAGCCGGGGATAGAACGTACCTGCCCGTG
>NZ_JACHXW010000003.1:0-238954 GCF_014192395.1 Paenibacillus endophyticus
TAAGATGGGAGTAGCTCATGTTGGTTTCTCCTGTACAAAATGGTGGTGTGGTAACTTCCATTTTACACGAAGCCTTCATGGGCCTTTTGTTTTTTAGGTGTCGCACTTCATTTTACAATCCGTCAAGTAAAAACGTTCTTTTCATTCACGCAGCAGTCTCCCTTTCCTATCAGGCATAACAAAAAGAGCCCGTATGCTCAATAAAACAGCATACGGGCTCTTAACTTGTTAGTCCTAAATGGACATGCTAAGTGTCTTTATTCGCTTCCTTCTCCAAACGGAGCTGCTTGTATTTCTCCGCATATTTGCTTACGCTGTGAACAACTGTTGCATGAGACCAAGTTAGCGGTGCTACGGATAGCGGCGATCCGTCATACGGATTTAACTGCTCAGGCAGCATGCCGCTTTGCAAAGCATGATCTGACACCCATTGCAAGGTTTGGCGCGGTCCTTCGAGCTCTTCAAGCGATTTCGCAGAATCAATCTCAAAGTTAGCCACCCAGAGCGTACAAATAATCCAAGGATTCCCCGGCACCTTATCGATTTCTCCGGATTGCTGGAAGTAATAATCATTCGTATATCTGGCAATACCGCCGATATGCGTTTTGACCTGCAGGCCTTCCTTGATTGCAAGCATCGTCTGCACGACGCGATAATCATCAACCGGCAGTACACCGAACTCCAACACACCGAATAAGCTGCTCTCCAGCGTCATGTCCTTCACCCAGCGATTATCCTTCTGGATTAGGCCGCGAGCGAATCTTCCCGTTTCCTCATCCCACAAATGGGTGATCATCCCTTGCTTAATCATTTCAGCCGTACTTTTGTAGTGATCGCTCCGTTCATAATCACCGAACAGGTCCGTGAAATATGAAGCAGCCATCAGCCCGCCATAAACGGATGCCACGGTGTATGTCCATATCCCGTACCGCTCCTCCCACAAATCATAGCTCGGCTTCGGCAGAGACAGCGAGGGCTCAATATAAGAGCTTAAGAAAGCAGCAGCCTTTCGAATGAGGTTGCTGTATAAGGATTGCGGCAGCTCAATGACTTGATTCCTCGAATAATCCTTCCACAAGGCGAACAGGACAAGCGCTGTTTCATCCTCTTGAATCGGCAATCGCCTGCTTCCCTGTACGATATAAGGATGCCAGCTCGATCCCACTGTTCCGTCTGGATTGTATTTATGGTACAGGTAGCCATCGGGCGACAAGGCTTGCGCGCAGAAATGAAAAAACGGTGCAATAACGCTCTGATATCCTGCCATTGACATCGCATCCGCGATTAATGCGCCGTCACGCGGCCACATATAGCTATAATGATCGCGGTTATATTGCAGGATGTCCGTATCATTCGCAGCTAATATGGCTCCGCGCTCATCTACTTGCGTACGGACGAGGAGCAGGCTTTGTTTGAACATTTTTACAACGTCATGCGGCAAATCACCAAGATCCGATTCTGCTCTGCTTAGCCAATGCTTCCAGTATACCACCATGCGGCTAAGCAGCTTTTCCGGATGGTTATCCTGTACGTATTGGTTCAGCTCCTTCACCTCTACGAGGTTTTGGCCGATTGACATCCAATAGTAAATCGTTTTTTCATTATGCGGCGGGACGAGCGTACGGAAGCTGATCGTGCTGTCAACCGAGCCCTGTGCTATTGAATTGCCCATCAATACGCCGTCTTCAGCGTCGCGCCACGTACCCTCTGCAGAATGAAACCTTTTGATGCCGGTAGAATACTGCGTCATGCCGCCTTCATCCGAAAAACCGTTGAACATGAAATAATTGTTCCGCTTGTAATGATACAGCGTATGGTTTTCCGGATAATACACTGCTGTATCCCCCACCTCAGAGCCATCGATCATTAAGTCTTGATGAAAAAACAATCGAACCTCTTTCGTGACATCAGACTTGTTGCGGATTACAACCCGTTTGATATAAATGCATTCCCGTTGATGAATGCCGTCATTCATATGAAGCTCAATGCCTAATCCCTCATGCTTAGCTGTAATATTCGTAACTAGCGAATCATCGATATAATCCAAATCAAACTTCCACTCCGGCTCATCCAGCCAGCTAAAAGCACCCTCAACCCAAACGCCTAAACGGCAATATTGACCGCCTACGTGATTTAACTGTCCAACAAAAGGATAATATATATCCCGAATGTAACAGTGCTGATCCAAATTAAGGAGCATCTTTCCGTTGCCGATTACAAGATGACGGGCCATGATTCTTTCTCCTTTCGATGCGCTAAGAGTTGTGAGTAAACGGATATATAGGCTTTGGCGGAGCGATTCCAGCTGTAATCTTCATTACTGCCGTTACTCACGATTTGCTTCCAGACTTCCTCATTGCGATACAGAGCAAGTGCTCTGCGCATGGTGTACATATAATCATGCGCGTTGTAATTCGCAAAGCTGAAGCCGTTTCCTTCGCCAGTATATTCGTTGTAGGCTTGTACCGTGTCCTTTAGTCCGCCTGTCTCGCGAACAACCGGTACGGATCGGTAGCGCAGCGCCAGAAGCTGACTTAAACCGCATGGCTCGAATTGTGAAGGCATTGCGAATATATCCGAGCCTGCGTAAATTCTGCGGGCAAGTCGATCATCATAGCCAATCCATACTTTGAATTTGTCTGGATAGCGGTAGGTCATGTCATTAAAAAACTGCTCGTATTTCGCGTCGCCTGCTCCTAGCAGTACAAACTGCACATCCTCTTGCAGCAGCAGCTCCTCAAGCGTTGCTGCAATTAGATCGAATCCCTTCTGCTCGACTAAACGGGACACAATACCGACAAGCGGGATATCCTCCGATAGCGGAAGTCCCAACTCCCGCTGGAGCTCGACTTTGTTCTTGCGTTTCCGGCTTAGCGAATCGCGGTAAGGTACCTCAAGTGCTCTGTCGTTCATTGGATCGAACAATTCATCATCGATGCCATTCACAATGCCGATCAAATCCTGGGAACGGTATCGGAGCAGAGAGTCCATTTTCTCGCCGAAATATTCGGTTTGAATTTCTTCCGCATACGTGCTGCTAACCGTTGTCAGCTTGTCGGCATATACGAGTCCGCCCTTCATGCAGCTCCCTGCGCCATGGAATTCCAAGCTATCGGCCTGGAACATGTCATATCCGACGCCAAGCAAATCCATGAGCAAGTCAATGCCGAACAATCCTTGATATTTCAAGTTATGGATGGTGAATACCGACTTCGTATATGCCCACGCCGGATCGTAATAATATCTTGTTTTGAGCAAAAAGGGGATTAATCCCGTTTGCCAATCATGGCAATGCACGATATCTGGATGGAAATCCATATACCGCACAGCCTCCATCACCGCAAAGCAGAAAAACACGAATCGTTCCGCGTCATCGCCATAGCCATACAAACCTTTGCGCTTGAAATAATGCTCATTATCGATTAAATAATAGATCACACCATCAAACTCTGCCCTTAGCAAGCCACAATATTGATTGCGCCAGCTGAACGAAACCGTAAAATGAGCGACCTGCTCAAACTGCCCGATTAGCGCAGCCGGAATCTCATCATATTTCGGTAATACGACTCTGGTATCAACGCCCCGCTTGTTCAGCGCCTTAGGGAGCGCCCCTGCAACATCGGCAAGTCCGCCTGTCTTCGCAAGCGGTACCGCTTCAGAGGTTGCGAACAAAATGTTCATAGGATTCTCCTTTCTTATGGACGCCGCATCAGCAATGCATCAACCCAATCAGAAACAGCGATCTATTTCCTATCACGGTGTATAGCATTATTCGCGGCCATATATAAATTTAAATGATTTTTCGTTTCCCAGCTAAAAACGGCGAGCTTGCCGCTCCTCGTATATCCCTCTCGGCTTCAACCCGAACATCCTTGTCCAAAATGCTGTGCTGCAAAAAGCTGTCCTCGCCAATAATGCCGTTTTGCATGACGATGCTGTTGCTTACGATAGCCCCCTTCTGAACATGTACTCCTCGGAACAGAATGCTGTTGACGACAGTGCCTTCAATCCGGCAGCCGTTAGCGATTAACGAATTCGTTACTTTGGAGCTTCCTAAGTAACGTGCAGGAGGCTCATCTTTGACCTTTGTGAATATAGGCCCAGGTTGATAGAAAAGCTCCTTCCAGATATCCGGGTCTAACAAATTCATATTGTTGCGATAATAGCTGCCAATCGTATTGACTACGCCTAAGTAACCCTCGTACATGTATCCGAATACCTTTAATTGATCCAGTCTTGAGAAAATAGCATGCCGAACGAGATGATCCTGCCCTTGTGCCAGTGAGGTTTCTACCAGCTCCATAAGCAGATCCTTCCGCATGACATACATCTCCATGGAGTTGATGTCGCTTGCCATACGGCCGTAAT
This sequence comes from Paenibacillus endophyticus, assembly GCF_014192395.1. Lineage (GTDB taxonomy): Bacteria > Bacillota > Bacilli > Paenibacillales > Paenibacillaceae > Pristimantibacillus > Pristimantibacillus endophyticus. The sequence goes on from NZ_JACHXW010000003.1 coordinate 4,369, forward strand.
GGTCCTGAATTGCCGTTATGCGGCTTTCGTCGTCCATTTTCACCTTTCTGGCTTTGCCGGTGAGTAAATCATGCTGCTGCTTGCAGACAACCGTAATGTCAGCTTCGCGCTCCAAATGGAACTGAATGACTTTCTCAAAGTCGATATTGCATACCATATGGCTGCGTGTAATAACCACGTAATCTAGTGCAGCGCGATTGAAATAATCACGTTGTTGATAGAAATGATATAAATCACCGCGGCTAATTTCTTGAATATCATCCGTTGCAGGCGGTAGAACGAATAAACCGCTTTGACGATGCTGCAAATCCCAATGCTTGCCCGATCCAAGGTGGTCCATCAGCGAACGATATTTGGTATGCGCAAACACGGCTACTTTCGAAATGCCGGAATTGACCATGCTTGACAGCACGAAATCGATGAGGCGGTATCTGGCGCCAAATGGAACGGTTGCGAGGCAGCGGCCTTGCGTTAAACGCTCCAGTTCATCCGTCTCATGGATTAAATTAATGACGCCCATGACTTTATGTTTCATGAGTGCTCCACCTCCTGCAGCAAATGATCGTTCGTTACATATTGATCCACAGCGATAACCGTAATGGCATTATCATCCGGGCTTCCGATTGTGACACCGGCCTGAATGACCGCACCCTCGCCTATAATAGCCCGATAAATGCGCGCGCCTTCACCGATTCTCACGTTCGGCATAACAACGGATTCCGAAATAACCGTATCTTTGCCAGCCTTGACCCCATAGAACAATACGGATCGATCTACGCTGCCTTCGATTAAACACCCTTCCGTAATTAAAGAAGCAGAAACCTCGGCATGCGCTCCAATATGCTGAGCTGGCTGATTGGGATTTACGGAGTATATTCTCCATTCATCATCCGCGAGCTCCAAAGGAGGTTCATCAGCAAGAAGATCCATATTCGCTTCCCATAGACTTTCGATCGTACCGACATCCTTCCAATAACCCTTGAACGGGTAGGAATGCAGCCGTTTTCCATCCCGCATCATTGCTGGGATCAGATCCTTGCCGAAATCATGGCTTGATGTGCGGCTTGCTTCATCGTATATCAAATATTTTTGCAGCTCAGACCAAGTGAAAATATAAACGCCCATGGAAGCGATATTGCTCGTTGGATTTTTCGGTTTTTCTTCGAACGCCGTGATACGATCCTCATCATCAATGTGCATGACGCCAAATCGACTTGCTTCCTTCCAGTCGACCTCGATGCCGGCAATAGTAACATCGGCGCCAGAGCGCTTATGATGCTGGAGCATCAATTCATAGTCCATTTTGTAAATGTGATCGCCAGAAATAATAAGGACATACTCCGGATTATAGGGCTCAATGAAGGACATATTCTGATAAATGGCATTCGCGGTTCCTTTGTACCATACGCCGCCTTTTTGCTTCATGAACGGCGGCAATATCGTCATTCCCCCGTCCCTTCTATCGAGTCCCCAAGGGCTCCCGATGCCCAAATAACGGTTAAGCTCAAGCGGTTGATATTGGGTAAGCACGCCTACAGTATCAATTCCTGAATGCGCACAGTTGCTCAAAGTGAAGTCGATAATTCTGTATTTCCCGCCAAAATAAACAGCTGGCTTCGCCAAATCCTTCGTAAGCACGCCTAATCTTTTACCTTCTCCGCCTGCGAGCAGCATAGCGATCATTTCTTTACGGCCCATGGACATCAACTCCCTCTCAAAGTGTGTTCCCCGATTCTAAGGTGATGAACAGGAATGCCAAGGGGGGTAAATGAAGCGTAATGCTTTGTTCGTGTCCGTGCCAAGATACCCGTTCGCTATTGTAGCTCTTCTGTACAAGTGATTCCGTTCCGCCAAATTGCTTGTCGTTGCTATTCATTAAAGAGCGATAAGCACCTGGCTCTGGAACGCCGATACGAAATTCTCCGTAGTCATTCCTAGAGAAATTGGCAAGAACGATAGTAAAGCTCGAATTGCCGCGGCGGATAAAGGATATGACGGATTGCTCCGCATTATGAACGTCAATCCATTCAAAGCTGTCATGTTCGCTGTCCCGCTCCCAAAGCGAGGCTTGGTCAACGTACAGGCGGTTTAGCGTTTTGACGTAATGATGCATGCTGTTATGCATTTCGTATTCCAGCAGCATCCAGTCCAACATATCGCCGTCCTTCCATTCGTCAAACTGGCCCCATTCACTGCCCATGAATAAAAGCTTCTTGCCTGGATGGGTCATCCAAAAACCATAAAAAAGCCTCAATTGGGCGAATTTCTCTTCGTAGCTGCCAGGCATTTTGTTCAATAGTGAACGTTTTCCGTGCACAACCTCGTCGTGCGAGAGGGGTAGAACGTAATTTTCAGAAAAAGCATAAAGGAGCGAAAATGTGATGAGATGGTGGTGGTTTGAGCGTTCGGACGGATCAAGCTCCATATAGCGCAGCATGTCGTTCATCCAGCCCATATTCCATTTAAAATTGAATCCGAGGCCGCCTTTGTAGGTCGGTGCCGTTACGGCAGGCCATGCGGATGAATCCTCAGCAAGCATAAGCGTATCGGGGTAATAATGAAACACGGTTTCATTGAGCTTCTTGATGAAGCGGAGAGCATCCAGATTGTCTGGGCCGCCTAAGTAGTTGTATGTATGCATTTCGGGCGGTTTATCCATGTGCAGATTAATCATGCTGGCAACAGCGTCTACACGCAAACCGTCAATATGATACATTTCCATCCAGTACATCGCATTCGAAATGAGGAAGCTGACGACTTCTTCCTTGCCGAAATCGAAAGCAAGCGTTCCCCATAGCGGCTTCTCGGCACGTTTGGCATCCGCACCTTCAAAGATGGGCGTACCGTCAAACAGGCGCAAGCCGTGGTCGTCTTTGCAGAAATGGCCGGGAACCCAATCCAAAATAACGCCTATTCCGGATTGATGGCATTTGTCTACGAAACGCATCAGCTGCTTTGGCGTACCATAGCGGCTCGTCACGGCATAAAACCCCGTAATCTGGTAGCCCCATGATTGATCAAAAGGATGCTCTGCGATTGGCATCAATTCAATATGCGAATAGCCCATTTCTGCGACGTAGGGAATAAGATCATCTGCCAGTTCTTCATACGTAAAAAAGTCTTCTTTTCCTTTGATTTTCCAAGAGCCGGCGTGAACTTCATAGATAAGCAGCGGGTTAGTGTAGGCGGGAAGCTTCTTTTTTTTCTTGTTCCACGTGGAGTCCTTCCACTTATACCCGCTTAAGCTTGTCACGATAGAAGCTGTACCCGGTCGTCGCTCAGCGAAGAAAGCGAATGGATCGGCCTTTCTAATCATGCTGCCATCCGGCGTGACGATCTCGTATTTATACAATTCGCCTTCTCCGATGTTAGCGATGAACAATGAAAAAATGCCCGTTTCATCGATTCTTTCCATCTCATGCATAGTACCTGTCCATTCGTTGAAACCGCCGATCACTCGGACCTTTGCTGCTTGTGGAGCCCAGACTGTAAAACGAACGCCGTCTGTACCGTCCACTCGTACGAGGTGAGCACCCATAAAACGGTAGCTGTGGTAGGAAGTGCCTTGATTAAACAAATATAAGTCCTTGTGCGAAAGCCCGTTTGATGCCGTTTGAACCATTCTTTGGTTTCACCCCCTGTTGGATGATCAATGACGAGTCAGAATCAGCAGAGCGTGCTATACTTTATCCATATTATACATGGTTTGGTGAAAAAAACACAGTCGTTTTCATAGAATTCGACAGTATTTTTTATTCCGTGTCAGATTAAGTGACATTACTCTGACTTGGTCCCATAACACGTTGGATATAATAGTGCTTTGCACAGAACCCCTTCGTTATTGATGCATTAGTGCAGTTTACCCATTTGCAGTTAGAGACCTGCTTTACTCTACGAGGTCTGACCGTATTGGGATCTCCGTGCCTAAGTAACCGTTGGTGGTGCATCGCACATAAATCTTTCGCTTTGATTGGCTTCAGACAGTTTTCTATGCTGCAATAATTCATGTTCAGTCCCCCTGAGTGTTGCCATTTAGATAATTTCTGATTGCTATGTCTATCTGCTATCATATTATCGGGAAAATGAAATAGAATAAAGCCTGCTGTACGTTTGTTTCAGGCGGTTTAGACTAAATTAAACGCCATATACACCGTGTAGGTATACTTTAAGCTACCGAGTTTAATTAATTAAACCAAAAAGCCCATTCTGAAACATGTACGAAAATGCCAAAATCACGTACTTGTTTGTTGTGATCGTCTATTTTATACTTTTAATTGATAATTAGGTAGAAAAATGGAAATAAGAGGAGGATTTATATTTGTCGATTTACAGTCAAGTCTTTCAATTGCTTCATCAGCCTATGCTCATCATGAGTCAGAATGAACTTGATGTCCGGATCGTAGACGCCAATCAGGCATTTCTAAGACTTTCTGGTTATACTCTCGAGGAACTTCAGTCCAAAAACGGCAGATATCTACTTCAAAAATACAATATCGACACTACGATTCAGGTTGTAAAAAGCGAAGTAATTCTGCAAACGAAACTAAATCAACAAATATCCGTCCGCGTTGACCAGCAGCCATTGCCGGCTTGCCCGGAGGATGGCTGTACCTGTTCCTTTGTTATTTTCGAAAATTTGACCCCCTACAAATGGATCGAGCAGCAAGCGGAGAAAAACAAAGTATTGATCAGCGGCATCGTAGACCGTCAGCAGCATATCCGTTTTTTGAGAGATAGCTTAGCTCCCCTATTATTTGAACCCGATCAAAAAATGCAAAATGAAACGCTTATGCAATTCATAGATGATTCCGAGCATGTGAAAATTATGAAAATCATTCAGGAAACCTACCTGCTTAAGAAAGAACGAAGCTTAACGCTCAAGACTAGCAAGCTTAGCGGAATTGAATTGGAGCTCTCCGTCACTTTCGCCCCGATTGTGGACGGATTCGGCGAAGCGCATGAGTTCGCGTTTGTAATATGGGATTTGAAGCCAGTCGACGATCAAATTGACGCTTCGTTGAAGCTTCGCATATGGATGGCCAAACGAGACATGACAGCCGGCCATTTGTCCACGGTAACGGGCATTTCCATTCAAACGATATCTAAGCTGCGCAATGGCAAAATAGTAAAGCCCCAAAGACTCACAGCAGAGCTGATCGCTTCGGAGCTTCAAGTGGACGTGCAAGAAATTTGGTCAGAGGTCAGAAAATAAAACTACCGGATAAAGGTAGTAAGCTCATCTGTGTACAGGAGATGCAGCTCATGCATCGCCCTTGTACAAGCGGTGTAGAACAATTTCCGTTCGCTTTCGCGTCCATAATGCTCTTGATTGGCGTTTCCGATAATAACGGCATCAAACTCCACACCTTTAGCCAAATATGATGGGATGACGATAATGCCTTTCTCGAATGTGACGGTTTCTTTTTCGATTAACCTGACGCTTGGCAAATAAGCCAGCAAAGCAGTGTGCATGCGTTTGCCCTCTGCCGCTGTTTTGCAAATAACGGCTATTGATGAATAGCCCGTATCCACCAGCTTGTTGACACGGCTGTATACCTCGCTTGCGATTTGCGTCTCATCTTCCACCTTCGTAATCGTCGGTTCTTCTCCATCACGATTGAATGGCTCGATAAGGTCTCCGCCTTCGATCATCTTGCTTGTGAATGCTACTATCGGCCGGGTAGAACGATAGCTTCGTGCCAAAATGATTTTTTCAGTTTCTTCCTCGCTGAATAGATCCGCTAACGGATCAAAACCGTTCCCTGATACCGCATGCGCGAATATCGACTGATTGAGATCCCCTAGGACGGTCATTTTGCAATTTGGGAATATGCGCTTGAGATAATGATATTGGAAAGGCGAATAATCCTGAGCCTCGTCAATGAACAAGTGCTTCACAAGCGTATTCGTATGAAAACCTTCTAGCTTTTCTTTTAGATATAAATAAGGCGTCGCATCCTCATACAAAACTTCACCGCTATTAAGCTTAGCCAGCGTTTGCTCGCTAATATCCGCCCAGTTTTCCGGAAGCTCGTGCGAACCATCCAACGCTTGCTTATACGTTGCCGCATCGGATTCGAACAAGCGCTTATAGATCACCGGAACATCTAAGAAGAGCAATCGCTTCACGCGTTTTCTCAGCTTTTTGAATTTCGCCTGCACGACCATCGCTGCCAAAAAGTCCCGCTCCGCATCAAAATCATCGAAAGAATTGCCGGCAAACCGATTTTTTCGCTGCAATTCATCAAAGGCCTTCGCGTATGCTTCCTGATCGAGCAGCTCGATCTCCTCATGCACCCAATCCTGCTCGCGTTCCTCTCGGCTGAGCCTCGTCAGCTCCTTCAGCATCCATTCCGCGGTTAGCCGCATTCGATTGCCGATAGATACCGTCCGGTCCAGCTTATAGAATTGCTCTTTAATCGCCTCTTCGCTAATTAAAGTACGTCCCTTAAAGGTGATCGCTTTGAAAGAGAGACCGGCCTCACTAAGTCCAGCAGCATAGCTGTCAATCAAATGCATGAACGAAACGCCCGATTTATACGTAATGCCGTCGATTCTCGCCTCATAGCCCGGATCATTGGTTTCTGCTAGGGTATACTCCATTTGGGAAAATGGATCTTCAAGTGCAAACGTTTTGCCCAGCCTATGCTCCAAATATTGCTGGTACGTCGTTTGCTGCATATTTTGCTCGCCTAACTCAGGCAGTACGGTTGCGACGTAGCTGTTGAACATAGGGTTTGGGGAGAAAAGAACAATTTGATCCGCTTGAAGAATGCCTCGGTAACGATAGAGCAAATAGGCGACACGCTGCAGCGCTGCTGACGTTTTCCCGCTTCCTGCAGCTCCCTGGACAATCAGCAGCCTTGCCCGTTCATTACGGATAATTTGGTTTTGCTCGCGCTGGATTGTCGCTACAATGCTTTTCATTTGAGCATCAGACTGCTTGCCGAGCACCTCCTGCAGCAGCTCATCGCCAATGGTGACACCGGTATCGAACATACTACGGATTTGACCGTCGCGAATGATGAATTGACGCTTAAGTGTCATCTCACCCTTGATTTTCCCGCTTGGCGTTTCGTACGCAACTGGTCCAGGCCCTGAGTCGTAATAAAGGCTGGAGACGGGTGCGCGCCAGTCATAGATGAGATATTCATATCCGCTGTCATCAAGCAGAGAGCCCACTCCCAAGTAAATGGGATCTGCCTTTTCTTGCCCCTCCTCCGCTAAGTCAATCCTTCCGAAATAGGGGGAGTGTTCGAGCTTCAACAACGTTTTCAGCTGTTCCTCGATATGGCGATGGCTGCGTTCCCGCTCCGAGAGCACCTCCGCTTGCTGCTTCATGCTCGCATGCGATTCAGCAGATTCCGCTGCATCCTCGAAATTCAACGTTACGTCATCCCAAAAATTACGTCGTATGTCCACGATATCGTCACGCATGCCGCCTACCTGTGCTTGGAAATCCTCAATTCGAGCTCGAATGACTTCCGTCACTTGATCGACGCGCTGCTGCTCTATCGTTCGTTCCTTATTAATATTCGTCACGAAATCACTCCTTACGGATTTGTTATGCTTTTGGATAATTCGTTCGCCTTCAAAACGGTATCATCCATTTTACCATCTTCTGCCGATCAATGAAATGCGGCAAAAACTATTGCCGAGGCTGATCAGACCGTTTATAATGACAAAGGCAGAAATGGAAGTAACCAATATCGACTTAATGCAATCCGCGGTTCGCAAACTCCCGCGTTATCAAAACTAGGAGGTAACAAAGCAGCATGTTTAACTTGTGGTTTGGCGCGATTTTTATGCTCGTGCATTTTTCATTATTTTTGCTTTCCTATCGTTTTTTCGGTCGGATAGGCATCTACGCTTGGATCGGCATGGCAACCGTGCTTGCCAATATCCAGGTCGTCAAAACCGTTGATATCCATGCTTTTGGCATCGTCATTGCCATTACGCTTGGCAATACGATGTATGGCACCATTTATTTGGCTTCGGACTTGTTGAACGAGAAGTACGGGGAGAAAGCTGCCAAAAAAGCGGTCTGGTTCGGTTTTTTCACGCTGGTTGCCACGACCATTATTATGCAGATGGCTCTCCTCTTTAATCCGTTAAACGAACCGTTTCCACTCGAAGTGCAAAGCGCGCTCGAAACCTTATTCGGTCTAATGCCGCGTATCGCACTCGCCAGCCTTTGCGCCTATTTCGTAAGCCAGTTTCTGGATGTAAGGATTTATTCGTTTCTTAAGCGAGTATGTCCTGCCCCTAACCAACTATGGATTCGCAATAACGGCAGCACGGCGGTTAGCCAGTTAGTGGATACGTTTATTTTTTGCACGATTGCTTTTGCAGGGGCGCCTGGCTATGACAGCAAGCTATGGCTTTCGATTTTCCTGTCGACCTATGTCATCAAATTTATCGTTTCGATTTGCTCAACGCCATTTCTTTATGCGGCAAGAGGCTTTGTTTTCCGAGATGATAAAACCCCATAAGGTTGGAAAAGCGGGATGCCTACTGCCAGGCATCCCGCTTTGTCTCCATTCTGCTTAAGGCGCGAATCCAATGTCATCCAGCATAATTTTGCCTGGACCGTCCAAGAAACGGAACGTGATCGTTTTAATTTCATTCACGGCAATTGTCGTATTATCTGTGCCGAATTGTTCCAACGGCAAGGTGAACGTTTGAAACACAGGCTCCGTTGACTCCTTATATTTTTTATTTTTCATACGATCTTCAAGCCAAGAATATGTCATGAACGAGGTGTATGCTGGCGGCGTAACCGGCATAAGTTCTGCTAGTTCTACCTCTGCACGCTCGCCCTCGGAGGTCGTAACTTCAATTTCAACAGCAGGCAGCGGCGGAAGCTCGCTCACATGGGATTGGTCCCCGTCAACGGCTTCAGAAGCGTCAGCAATCTTCTCAGCCATTATATCACGCTCCAAGTTTGCCATCGAGAAAACAAGCTTAGTCCTGGTTGTATCATCGTCTTGTAATCTTGTATGCACAGGGAGCTCAAGCTCATATTGCGCGCCCGCTGCATCCCATTCGAGTTCCATGCCTTTCGTTCCTTTGTTATTGCCGTCTCGATCCTCAGCAGCTGTAATATTCCAATTAGTCATGCCCGAAACAGCAGCCATACCCCCGCTTTTTAGCAGCGTTTTCCCCTGTCCGTCGTCATAACGCGTGACAGCCTCAAAGTCCGATGCCTCGTATCGGTTACTGTACGATGTTTCTGGCAGCCATGCCAGCCCGTAGCGGTAATCGGCAAATAGAGGCTTGTAGCTGGACTCACCTAGCAGCGTCGCCTGCAGAAACGCTGATACGTACACCTTGGAAATAAGACGCTGCTCATCCGCTTGCAGCAGCTCTTTGCGATTCAAAAACAACCCGCCCGGCGGTCGTTCATCCATTCTTCCCCACGCTGAATTAAACTGGCTGTGGTTCGCATCAGCTATATATAATGCCGCCTTAAACCGATTTGAATCGTTTGAAAAGGTTGTGCGTCCATACTGGCGGTCGCCATAAAAGTTGTTTACGTCAGCGTCTCTTGCTCCCTGCAGCGTCAAATAATTAACGCCTGACAATCGTGCCGATTTATCGTCTACCTGCTTATCTGTCGGAGCGATGGCGACAACGGACTGAATCGCAATATCGCTTAAACTGTCAAGTGTTTGATCCTTGCTGAACCACCGATCAGCATCAGCGGCCATAGCCACGGCTTGTCCGCCTCTTGAATGGCCAATCAATGCAACCTGACCAAAATCAACTTGACCTGACAGTGGATTTCCTTGCGCTGCGTGAAACGACTTGATTTGCTGCAAATGCTTGAGCAGTACCCATGCTCTTACCTTCATATCATTGTTCGGGATTCCTGACCAAACGGAATAATTCAAGAAATTCTCATCTACGGACACCGCAATGATGCCTTTGCTTGCAAGCAGCTCGCCTAGATAACCATAACCGCCATCCGAGAAGTCCTCCATGAGATGATTCCCATGGACGATAAGCGTTAATGGGAAGGGGCCGTCGCCTTTCGGCATCCAGACACGCCCATTAAGCGGAAGCTCTCGCTCATCAAATCCCCAAAACCATGTTTTCAGCTTTGACCATTTCGTAATGTATGAAGATGCATCGACTTGAACTGATTGGATATCTATATTCTCGCCGAACATCTTCCTATGCTTGTCATATCCGCTGCCATATGTGAAGGCTTGAACCGCATATGCGCCTTTCTCGGCAGGGTTCACCGCATCCGGCAGGACAATACCGCTTGCCTCGGCAAGCTCGCGCTGAGGGGTTGCTGCTGGCCCCGTCCAATCAGCAGCTGTATAGGTAATAACGAACGCTGCAGCAAATAACAGTCCAATCGCTGCTTTGTTGATTGGCCTTATTTTTAGATGCATGAACAGCGCCAGCAAATACCCCATCCCTAAGCCGATCAATGTAAAAATAACGGAAAATAAAATAGCCATTATGATGCCAAACTCCGCGAAATATAAAATTAAATAAGTTTCCACGGCTGCATAGATGAATGCCGCCATCAGTTTTCGCGGCAGCGGTACGTACATAAGGGCAAATAGAAACGAAACCAACTCGACAGCCACACTCATTGCAATGAAATTAACCGATAAGAAGACAAGAATATCAATTCCTATACCAAAGCCGGTCGGCATGCCAAGCACTGCTGCAAGCATAGCCAGCGATGCAAAAAAAACAAGGCTACCCTTAGCGACGCGCGAACTGTATCCGTTACGTTCGTTCCGCGCAGCAAATCTCGATTTTATCCAAGCATACGTTCTTTTCCGTCTGCTTATCGGTGGTTCCGCATAATGATGCACAGGCTGTTCAGGGACTTGCGATTCTAATTCCATTGTGCTCCTTTCACGGTTAGCCAGCTCCGGCCTTCTCGGCGATCAATCTCGACTGGTACAGAGAAAAACTCGCTCATTAAGTCAGACGTCAGCACCTCGGATGTATCATTAGCCGCAAACACTTGTCCTTCCTTGATCAGCAGCGTTTTTGTAAAACAAGGCAATATCTCTTCAACATGATGGGTAACGTAAATGATCGTCGGCGAATCGTCTTCTTTGGCTACGGAAGCAACCATATGCAGTAATTGTTCCCTCGCAAACACATCTAGACCGGTACACGGCTCGTCCAGTATGAGCAGCTTTGGCGATGCCATCAACGCTCTTGCGATTAAAATGCGCTGCCTCTCCCCTTGCGAGAGCGTATCGTAAGTTCGGTTTATTAAAGCCGTGCAGCCCAATGATTCCATCAATTCTTCTGCTTTTTTTTGATCCCCCGCATCCGTATGATCGTACAGGCCAATCGTAGCGAACTTCCCGCTAAGCACGATTTTCAGAGCGGTTTCACTGCCATACAATTTCTGCTGCAGAGAAGTGCTTACCCAGCCAATGCTTTTTCTTAGCTCGCGCAAATCAAATTCTCCGAATGTCTTGCCAAGAACCGACATCTTTCCTTCAGTTGGCCAAATATACCCGTTGATCATATTTAAAAGTGTCGTCTTGCCAGAGCCATTAAGCCCTAGCAGACACCAATGCTCGCCGCTTTTCACTTGCCAATGTATATCCTTCAAAATCCGTTCACTGCTGCGTTCCCATGAAACGCTCTGTATATCTATAATCATTGTAAGCACTCCTGTTCATTGACCATAGCTGTCTCTAAAAATTTGACTTCGATTATCATATCGACCATTATTATAATACAACGATTCCAATCATGCACGGAACGTGTCGTCTTTTACTCTACCTATGCCTATACATACTCGTAATATCAGGAGTGAACTTGCTAATGAAAACCAACCAATTGAAGCAATGGGCTCATTTTTTTCTTACTTATAAATTTGCGCTTGATGCCGTAGAAACGAAGCTTAATATTTTGAATGAAGAATTTCAATTTATACATGACTACAACCCAATCGAGCATATGAAAACCCGAATTAAAGCTCCGGAGAGCGTCATGCAGAAGCTGCAGCGCAAAGGACTGCCGATCACGCTGGAAGACGCGAAAGAGCATATTCGAGATATTGCTGGCGTACGCGTGATATGCTCCTTCTCGACCGATATTTATCAGATCGTGGACATGATAAGCAAGCAAAGCGATGTTCGCGTTGTCGAGTTGAAGGACTATGTCATTAACCCGAAGCCTAACGGCTATCAAAGCATCCATTTACTCATTGAAATTCCTGTTTTTCTGACGGATCGGACAGAAAATGTACTCGTTGAAATACAAATCCGTACAATAGCGATGGATTTCTGGGCAAGCCTCGAGCATAAGATCTATTATAAATTCAATGAACAAATTCCGCCACATATTCAAGAGCAATTAAAAGGCTCAGCCGATATGATTCATCTCCTTGACAGGCAAATGCTGGCGCTTAATGTGGAAGTGCAGAAGCATCGCGAGCAAGCGCTCAAATAAAAAGAAGCTCCGACCCATGGAAATGGGCGGAGCTTCTTTTGTTAAAATATAGGAAAGTATATCATTTCGCCAACTTTCTCTATATTTCTACGCGAAACGTAAGCTTAGCCGCCAGTGGAAGGCTTCAGCCTTTACGCTTGTGATCCGTTAGGTTATCGCGTAATAAAGAGGAACGATGATTAAATTCAATGCCAATGCTATAAGTCCGATTGCCATAGACCAACCCCCGAGACCGCGAGCGCCTTGCCGGTAAGCCATATAGCCGAGCACTGTAGCTGTAGCTCCCATCAATACCGGCCAAATAAACCATGACGCAATCGCAAAAACTAGCGATACCCATCCAAGCGCATATCCGCCCGCTCTCGTATCTGCCCGCTCCGCTCTCTCCACATGCCGGTCTTCTCTCCGCTCCGTCTGCATAACAGGATTTCCCACTGCAAAATCTGTAGCCATTTCTTCATTTACGTCAAGCAAGCGATCCGTCCCCATAACAGGATGGCTTGTTCGTGCCGACCGATCTCGATCATCCAACAATTTTTTATAATCGTCTTCATAATTTCCCATCGATCATCACTCCTTAGGTTTGAAAGTCAAGCAGCACGTGGACTTGGATTGCTTGGCTTCATCTTGATGGAATAGGCCAAGCTCGTCTCCAGCAAATTCTTCGTTGAAATTGGCGCCTGCATGCTGATCGATTTCAATATTGATTGCACCTGCACCGCAGTTGTTGCCTTCTTTCCAGAAGCTGCAATTCGCTACACTACATGACACGCCTTTCGGCATAAAAAATCACCTCCACTATCAAGTTTCCCTGAGTGGAGGTGATTCATTCTGCCTTATTTTTGTCCTTGCATGCGGCGCTGCGTCATATAATCATTTTCGTAATAAGACAACTCGTCACGCAGCTCCTCGAATACTTTTGATACGCTAAGTACGATGCCGCGGGACTCGCGAGTAGGCTTGAAGCGGAACCGGATGGCATCCTGGCCCGTATAGGCGTAACGGCCATCTTCGGAATAGCACTCGTTCTTCGGATAGAAAAACGCGCTTACGCATTGATGGTAAACTTCATACAGCACGCGTTCCGCATAATCAGTATCGAAATTGGGACGTCTGAGCAATACTCCCAGCTTTTCAACCGAGACTTCAGAAAATACCAATAAATGTCTCAAATCGGATAAAAGGCCTTTGTAGAAATTTTGAGCGTCTTCCCCATTATCTTCACTGGTTAATTGGAGCAAAGCGTTGTTATTCAGAAACGGCTCTAATTGATTAACCGCATCTTTAAGCTTCGTTCGAGTTGATTCCGTTAGCGCTTTGACGTTAGCAGTTGGCATATAGGTAGTTCCCCTTTCATAATCCAAACACGCGTAAAAACTACAATCATTATTATCGTACCACAAATTACAATGAAGTGGTACTGGCGATTAACGGATTCATTCGCATATTTTCAGCCTTGGAACCCGAACCTATAGATTAGTATCTGCTCTAATTCAGAACGATCAATGGAGGTTTCCGACATGCTTAGAAAATGGATTGGCGCTTTAACCATTCTAGCCCTGGCAGCTCTGCTTATACCTACAACTCCTTTATTCGCGCCTAAAGAAGTCAAAAAAGAACCGCAATCCTCAAGCTTCACAGCCAAACGGGAGCATACGCTCAAAATAGCCGCCGTACAGTCTGACTTGAAAGCTACGGCGATGCTCTGCGCCTCAGAGTGCTCGAAAGATTTTCAAAAGCTCATGCATGCATCTATGGGTTCCAAAGCAGCTGCCAGCCAGCAAATCCAGCATATGATGCATGAACATATGCATATGAGCTACATCAGCTGGATCTCGGGAAAACGAAGCGTAGATCGTGGTGTTTTGCCCAAAACGGATAAAAATCAAATAGAAGCCTATGTAAAGGATGCAAAAGCTCAGGTAAGCAAAGGGGCCAAATATGAATCCGATGCCGTAACCGCGAAGGATGGCAGTCGTTATATGGTGCTTGGCGTTCCGGATGCGAAGCATGTCGGAATTGGCGTAGTAGGCGTCATCAAGCAGGACATTCTTAAATCCGTTGAGCAGCATCAGATGCGTAACTTGCGATTAATTCCCTACCCCGCTGAAGGAAATTACAAGATTGAATCCGTTAAACCGAATTCAACCATTGATACGGCCGTGCGCAGCGGCGAGGATAACGGGAATGCCAGTCATTATCATATCCGCGATGTTGTCGTCCATTTCACGAAACCCTTGACTCCAAACGAGCTCGAACGTGTCAAAAGAGACATAAACGCGGAATCCATGAAGCAGGTTGGCGATACCTTTATATTCCGATCGAGAAATATCGAGACTGACCAGCTCGTTCAATATTTTAAACAGACTTGGAATACCGAATATACAGAGCCCCATTATTTGTATATGACCAATGAGAGCACCTCCATCGTTCCCAATGACGCCTTATACTCCGAATATCAATGGAACCTGCCTTCCATTGAAACCGAGAAAGGCTGGAATATATCCAAGGGCAATGAAGAGGTCATTATTGCGGTGCTCGACACTGGCGTGCAAAGCAACCACCCTGATTTGAAAGGGAAAATAACAAAAGGCATCAACATCGTTGATGAAACAGCAGAACCGGACGATGACGTCGGTCATGGCACGCATGTTTCGGGAATTATCGGCGCTACCGTTAACAATAGCGAAGGCGTGGCAGGATTATCCTGGTACAACAAAATCATGCCGATCAAAGTGCTGGACAGCAGCGGAGCGGGCTCAACCTATTCGGTTGCACAAGGCATTATTTGGGCAGTAGACCATGGGGCAAAAGTGATTAATATGAGCCTCGGCAACTACGCGCAAGCTGATTTCCTGCATGATGCCATCAAATATGCCTATGAGCATGATGTAGTCATGATAGCTGCAAGCGGCAATGACAACACGGATCGCCCAGGCTACCCTGCCGCTTATCCGGAAGTATTCGCTGTTGCTGCCACGGATAGCAATAAGGAAAAGGCGTCATTCTCCAACTACGGCAATTACATCGACGTGGCTGCTCCAGGCGACAGCATCGCAAGCACATACCCTGGCAGCCAATATGCCGCGTTATCTGGAACATCCATGGCAAGTCCGCACGTGGCTGCGTTAGCTGGTCTCATTCGTTCCGTCAATCCGGAATTGTCAAATGAGGAAGTGATGGAGCTTATGAGAACATCGGCAAGTGACTTAGGCGCGAAAGGCAAGGACGATTATTTCGGCTACGGCGAGATCGATATCGTGAGGGCGCTCCAAGCAGCTTCAAAGTTCGGCGGAGCCTTGCAAACTTATCCCGACCAAGTAAAAAGGCGGCTTGAGCGAATTGCATCGCAGCCGGTGAAATAAAAATAGACACAATAAAGCACCCGTCGCATGCGATGGGTGCTCTTTGTTAGTTATAAAGTCGTGCGGAAAGTTTGCCGTAAGCCGGGTTCTGTACTTCTGGTGGTCCAAACGGGAACGACCCTCCCACGATGAAGCGACAATCATCTATCTAGGCCGCACATTGCTATGCGGCTCCAGCAACCAACCCGGACGCGCCTCAGGCTAAGGCTGCAGCTTAGGGGCTGCGGCGTCCTCTCGGTCTTGCTCCAGATGGGGTTTACCAGGAACATAGTCACCTATGCTCCTCGTGGTCTCTTACACCACGGTTCCACCCTTACCTGTACCGGCATAAAGCCGGCCATCGGCGGTCCATTTCTGTGGCACTATCCTTCAGCTCGCGCTGACTGGACGTTATCCAGCATCCTGCCCTGCGGAGCCCGGACTTTCCTCTCGCGGCAACAAAGGCCGCCAGCGATTGTCTGTCAAACTTTCCGTGGCATCGTTAAGTATACAAGCAATCGGGCAAAAGCTCAACCCTCAAACGATTACCATATTCAAATCGTTGCGCGCATCTCATGGATGCACAGCTTTTCAAATGAAAATAAAGGGCTCTGTATGCAAGGTTGATGCAATAGCCTTGGTTTCAGATTTGCTGTCTGCAAGCTGTTCATTCAGCCACTCTGCTACCTTGTGCTTCATGACCTTTTCGATGTTATGGCCGGGATCAATAATCGAAATGCCTGCTGCAAGCGCATCATGCGCCGTATGATAATCGATATCTCCCGTCACCAATACGTCAGCTCCGGCGAAGATTGCATGCCTTACATATCTCGAGCCAGAGCCTCCAAGCACGGCAGCCTTCCGGATCACTCGGTCAAGCTTTCCGACGACGCGTACGGCTGGAACATCGAAAACCTCCTTCGCTCGTTCAGCAAGTTCACCAAGCGTCAAGGGTGCCAGCAGCTTGCCTGCACGTCCGAGTCCGAAGGATCTACCCTTCAAATCAACCGGATATAAATCATAGGCCACTTCTTCATACGGATGAGCTTTCAGCATCGCTTGCACTGTCTTGCGGTGTACGCTGTACGGAACAATCGTCTCGATTCTTATTTCTTCCGTTCGTTCAAGCTTGCCCTGTGACCCGATATAAGGCTCTGTACCCGGTCCGGGAACAAAGGTGCCCGTACCCTTCATATTGAAGCTGCAATTGCTATAGCTGCCAATTGTGCCTGCTCCCGAGCGCCAAACAGCCTCTAAAACCTGCTCATGATGGCTTTCGGGAACAAACACAACCAGCTTGTATAATTTATCCGTATGGACCTCTTCCAAGGATTGTCTGCCTTCCGGCATAATGCCGACAAGGTCAGCTATCCAATCATTGATCCCGCCGTCCGCAACATCCAGATTAGTATGTGAAATATAGACCGCAATATCATTTTTGATGAGCTTCTCGTACAATTTCCCAGCTGCCGTTGAAGTATCCAGCTTGGCTAGTGGACGATAAATAATCGCATGATGTGCGATGATGAGCTCTGCCCCTGTTTCAATGGCTTCCTCGACAACTGCATCCGTAACGTCCAATGCAACCAAAACTTTTGTAATCGGTTTATTTAATGTGCCCAGCTGCAGGCCGATTTTGTCATTCTCAACCGCATAATGCTTCGGTGCAAGCTGCTCCATTAGCTGGATGACGGATTGTCCGTTCGCAAACATTGCAAAACCTCCTTAATCACATTCATTTCGGCCAGAAACTGATCCCGCTTTATGGCCGATTCGGGCAGCTCAGACGTCGCGAGCTGCCCGCAAATCCGCTCCAGCTTGTTAAGCTCATGCTGCCATTTCCTGAACAAAACCTGCTGAGGCTGACGCAGCAAATATGGTCCCATTTGAAGTTGAATTAGAAACCATTGTTCTACTCCAAGCGTCATTTGTTTGTTGCCCGAATGATACAATTCATGGTTGCGTTTCTCTGCATCATTGATGCGAACAGCATGCAGAACTTCATAAATCTTCCCATCCTCTTCGAGAATGCTTTCCGATTTAAGAAACCAATTATGCTTCAGCAGCCATTTGCGCACGAGCTCCTCGCCTACATTCGGCTGCAGCACAAGCTCCGTTACTCCTTCAAGCTTTCCAGCAGCATAACCCGCTTCAAGAATATCACTCATTAAGCTTCCGCCCATGCCGGCTATCGTAACCGTCTCCGCTTCATTTGGAAGCAGCACGCTGAGCCCATCTCCTTGGCGAACGGTCAGACGTGCCGTTAAGCCTGCATCCGCCCCTTGCTTTCTAGCTGCCTCGTATGGTCCGCGATTAAGCTCTCCAGCAATGGCAGAAGGCGACACATTCGCCTGAAGCAGATAAACGGGAAGCATGGCATGATCCGAGCCGATATCAGCTACTCGATTCCCAATCGTTACATAATCCGCAATCTTCTGCAGACGTTTTGATAATTTCAACATTATACAACCCACACCATCCATCGTTTTCGCATTAAAAATAACAAGCCGCCGCCAATCGCGATTTTAATGATTAGCTGCAGCTGCAGCCAAGCCATTACATCAGCGAACATCACGGCATATAGCTCCGGCATGAACCAAACTAGCGAGCAAGTCACAAAGAGCACTGCCGATACAGCTTTTGACCATCGATGCATAAACCAACTGCCCCAACCAAACAAACAGGCGATCGGCAGCCAGTATAGCTGTATTTCATACCACTTGGAATCTGCCGTAAACTCCGATAGAAGCCAAGCGTATACAAGAACAACCGCAAGCCAGCCGCTAAAATGCAAGGCCGGTATACGTGCTGCAATTCCGTATGTAATCCAAAAGATTGCGCTAAAAGCGAGCAGGCCAGTTCGCCAGCCCCAATGGTCTAGTCCATGGTAATTCAGCATGTATAATCCTCCCCCAAGGAGGAGCAGCATGCCAGTGCTTGTGATTGATAATCCAGCTGCTTCGTTACGCCCTCTCAGACGTTGTCCGATGCGTAAAAAAACAACCGTTCCAAGCGCCACAACAGCCATTTGCAATAGCGGATGAAATTCGTTAAAATAAAGCACAACAAAGGAAATTAAGGTAAAAGTACCAAATGTAAGGAACCATTGCATTCCCGTTGCTTTTTGCACAGCAGCAATTGCTTTTCCCACTGTATTTTGCTGAACTTTGTTTGTATGGATCGTATCTTGATCAGCATATAAATTCAGCAGAAAGTCACAGTATTGATCTGGAAGCAGCTTGCTGCGTCTCCAATGATCAATTTCTTTCACGATAATTTGCCGACGATCCTCATTCATCGTATTTCGCTGTCCCTTCGGTCCCGATTGGCCTATATCTAATTATAAGTTGTATGAGGCCCGTTCTTTAGAAAAAAGACCTTGCTGCAAGAGCAGAAAGGTCAATATCCCAAACATATCGTATTTATTCAAGGAAATCCTTCAACCGCTTGCTGCGGCTCGGATGGCGAAGCTTGCGCAGTGCTTTGGCTTCAATTTGGCGGATACGCTCACGAGTCACGCCAAAAACCTTGCCTACTTCTTCAAGCGTTCTCGTACGGCCGTCATCAAGTCCAAAACGAAGACGCAAAACGTTCTCCTCACGTTCGGTCAAGGTGTCCAGCACATCCTCAAGCTGTTCCTTGAGAAGCTCATAAGCTGCTGCATCAGCAGGAGCAAGCGCTTCTTGATCCTCAATGAAGTCTCCCAGATGAGAATCGTCTTCTTCCCCGATTGGCGTTTCAAGCGATACTGGCTCTTGCGCTATTTTCATGATTTCCCGAACTTTTTCCGTACTTAGCTCCATCTCGGCAGCAATTTCCTCTGGCGTCGGTTCACGCCCAAGCTCTTGCAGCAATTGACGGGATACCCGAATTAATTTGTTGATGGTTTCCACCATATGAACAGGAATCCGAATCGTACGCGCTTGGTCAGCTATCGCGCGAGTAATCGCCTGACGAATCCACCATGTCGCATACGTACTGAATTTGAAGCCCTTCTGATGGTCAAACTTCTCGACAGCTTTGATCAAGCCCATATTGCCCTCTTGGATCAAATCGAGGAAAAGCATTCCACGGCCTACGTACCGCTTCGCGATACTAACGACTAACCGCAGGTTTGCCTCAGCCAATCTACGTTTAGCCTCTTCGTCGCCATTCTCGATACGCTGTGCAAGCTCGACCTCGTCATCCGCAGAAAGAAGCGGAACCCGACCGATTTCTTTTAAATACATCCGTACAGGATCATTAATTTTAATGCCTGGCGGCAATGCAAGATCATCATCGAAATTAAAGTCATCCTGCTCACGCTCTTGCTCTTCCCCTTGGGCAGCGAGTGGATTTTCTTCATCGTTTTCGTTCAGTACCTCAATCCCAAAATCATCGAGCTGTTCGAAAAATTCATCAATTTGTTCAGGATCCTGATCGAACGGAGCCAACTTATCCATAATTTCTTTATACGTCAAAGATGACCTCTTCTTGCCTTGTTCAATCAACTGATCCTTCACATGATCCAGTTTTTGTTCGGTGTCTAGTTCAGTATGTTGATCATTCGCCATATTCCGACTCCCTCCCCCCTAGAAACGATCTTCCTGTCGACCTTTAAGCTGTCTCTCTAGGGTTATAATCTCACTTGCTATTTGTGCTGCTGCCAGAAAATCTCCGGTACGCTCAGCGCGCACCATTTCTTCTTTCTTACGATCAATATCTAGGTACTGCGGAACCTTTAGGATGTCTTGAATATAAGCGTTCATCGTCGTATCGTCGAATGGAAAGTCACTGTCCATCATCAGAATCGATGCTGCTGTGCGCTCCAATCGATCATCGAGCAGCGTTGCGATGAAACGACTCGCATCCGGATCGTAGCCTTGAGCAAAATAAGCGTATAAATAAGCAGCAAGAGCTGCGTGATCCTCTACATTAAACGCATCGCCTAAACGTTCATGAACCGCTTGTGCAACTTCCCTATCCCGCATCATGACATGCAGCAACCTTCGTTCTGCATGCGTATAAGCGGGCATTAGAGTAGGCGGTCCAGACTTTCGGGGCTTTTCATTCCTACCATTATTCCACGAATTGTCGTTATTATCCCCTTGCGGTTTCTTTTTTTGCAGCTCTAGTCTAATTTGGTGACAGTCCTGCTTCAAGGCGTCAAGGGAGATATCGAACTCACGGGATATTTCCTTTAAGTAGACCTCGCGTTCTGTTGATGAATCAAGCTCCGCAACAATTTGTACCGCTTCGAGCAGATAGTTCTTTCTACCTTCTTCTTTTAGCAGTATATGGTTTTTCCTTGAATATATAAGCTTAAATTTTGTTACCGATACCGGCTGGTCCATCGTATCCCGCAGGAATGCTTCCGGGCCATATTCACTTATATAATCGTCGGGATCCTTGCCTTTCGGAAGCATCGCCACCGACACTTTCAAACCCGCGCCTTCCAGCATCGGAATTGATTTGTGCGCTGCTGCTTGTCCTGCATCGTCACCGTCGTAGCAGATGATCACTTCCTCGGCTTGACGCTTGAGAATAGCGCAATGCTCTTCGGTCAAAGCCGTTCCCATGGTCGCAATGCCGTTTTTGACACCTGCACTCCATGACTTAATGACATCCATGTAACCTTCAAACAATACGACCTGCTTGCTCTTGCGAATAGCAGGGCGCGCATTGTGCAGGTTGTAAAGTGTTCTGCTTTTCGTAAACAGCATCGTCTCCGAGGTATTCAAGTATTTCGGCTGTCCTTCGCCTATAATGCGACCCGCAAACGCGGAAGCTTTGCCGTCTCGATCCCAAATCGGAAACATAATGCGATTACGAAACCGGTCCACATATCCACTCCCGTCAGCTTTCGCCGAGAGCAACCCGCCTTTTTCCATCAGTGCTAAGTCGAAGCCCCGATTCGTCAAAAACCGAGCAAGCAAGTCCCATTCCTCAGGCGCGTAACCGAGCATAAAATGATCGATTAGCTTATCACTGAGATTCCGCTCCCGCAAATATTGCTTAGCGGCCTGACCCTGCTTTGTATTATTGAGCACATGATGATAAAGCTTAATAGTAAGCTCATGCGCTTCAATAATTTTGGCTCGGTCTGCATCATGCGGAGTGGCTTTGCTTCCTTCGGGAGAGCCCCATGTTATGGGCATTCCCGCATCGAGCGCTAGCAAGCGAACGGCTTCGGGAAAAGAATAACCTTCCATTTCCTCATAGAAGCGAATGACGTTGCCGCCTTTCCCGCAGCCATAGCAATGGTAAATTTGGAGCTCCGGCGTAACTGTAAACGAGGGAGTCTTCTCCGAATGGAACGGACATAACCCCTTCATATATTTGCCGTGCTTCGTGAGATGAACGTATTTCCCGACCGTCTCTACGATGTCATAATGCTTGCGAACCGCATCAATGATCTCCTCCGGTATTTTATTACCGTATGTCATCGTTCATCACCTTCATCCTAGTAACACGTAAATAATATTCGCTATACGTCATGGTTCTCCTGCTCATTTCGCAAAACTTTTGTCAACTTTTGTTGAAATCGATCACGATCATCGTTATTCATCGCTTTAGGCCCTCTTGTTTTGCCGCCAGTTCGGCGGCGTTTAGCAAGCTCATGCCTTCGCTCCATCAAATAATCGATGTTGTCGTTCGTATATTCTTCCCCTCGCGGAGACAATACGATTGCTCCTTTGCCGATAGCGATGCATGCCAAGCCGAAATCCTGCGTAACCACGATATCTCCACGCGCGATATGGTTAACGATATACAGATCGACGGATTGATTGCTCCGGTCGACCTGAACGATATCTACGCCTTGCTGCGGCTCAAGCCTGTGGTCATGAGAAGCAACCATCAGCACCGGAACGGAGAAGGCTCTGGCCGTTTCGCCTATTTCTGCTTTTACCGGGCATGCATCTGCGTCAACCACAATAATAGGCTTCTCTATCCGAATAGGTGATCACCGCTCAGTTTCGTATTCTTTTCCTATACTATTATATACGGCATAACTGCAAAAAATCCTGCCGCCTGCTGTTATGGCATCCGTACATATTCCATAATCAAGCTGGCGGTTTCTTCGACTGCCCGATGCGAGACGTCAATAATAACGCACCCAAGCTGCTTCATAATATTATCGGCATAAAGAAGCTCTTTTTCAATACGGTCCGGCGTCGCATAGGATGCATTATTTGGCAGACCTAATGCTTTAAGCCTTTCCTTCCTGATCGTATTCAGATAGGGAACGCCGATTGTTAGTCCGATTACTTTCCGCTTCGGAATTTTAAACAGTTCATCCGGCGGCTTGAGCTCCGGCACAAGCGGCACGTTGGCAACCTTGTATTTTTGATGAGCGAGATACATCGACAAAGGCGTTTTGGACGTTCGGGATACGCCTACCAATACGATATCTGCTTTGAGAACGCCTGAAGTATCCCTCGCGTCATCATATTTAACTGCGAATTCGACCGCCTCCACCTTACGGAAGTAGTCCGCGTCAAGCACATGGTTAAGACCCGGCTCTTGACGTGATTTGCGGCCGGTGCGCAGTTCAAGCGTTTCTATGAATGAGCCCAATAAATCGATAGCCTTTACGCCATGCTCATCGGCAAGTTTTTTCATGCAGTCGCGGAGATGCGGAATGACTAGCGTGTAGATCACGATTGCATCGACTTCCTTAGCCTGCATAATAATACGCTGCAAGCCATGTTCCTCTGTAATAAACGGAGCTCGGCGAATTTCCGTATGAAGCGGGTGAAATTGAGCGATTGCCGCACGCACGACAAGCTCACCCGTATCACCAGCCGCATCGGATACGACATAGACGATTACTTCGGGATTTAAACGTGACATGATCCTTCATCCTCCTGACTACATCAATTACCAAACCAGCTTAGAAAAATCCGCGATGACGGCAATATCCTCGGCAATGCCTGCAAGGGTAGACAATCGGTTAGCGCGAACGGCCTCATCAGGTGCCATGACCATTACATTCTCGAAATACGAATGAATATAAGGCTTCAGTGCTGACAAGGTATGAACGGCTTTGGAAATATCGCCGAGTGCGATTGCTTCTGTAATCGCCGGGTGCAGCTGGACCCACTTCTCGTGCAAGTCCGTTTCCACCTGTTCGCTGAACAACGCGGAATCCACGTTTTTCGACGCTGCTTTGGAGCCTAGGTTGCTTACACGGTTGAATTGCTCGACAGTCAGCTTGAATTCATTGCGGTCTTCGCCCGCAGCCAATGCTTGAACAACGCTGGCACGCTCAATCGTTGACTTTAAATCTACAAAGCCAGAGGCCATGACCGCGTCAATCACATCATAACGAACCCCTTGCTCGGAAAGTACATTTTTGACTCGAAGCGCGAAGAAATCCGACAAGTCTTTGCTTATATCTTCAGCAGGGCGTTTCAAGCCGCGGCTCTCGTGGACGGACAAAGCAGCAGCATATAGGTCGTTAAGATGCAGCTTCAAGCCATGTGACAATATTATCTGAACGATGCCTGCTGCTTGCCTGCGAAGTGCGTAAGGATCCTGCGAGCCGGTCGGAATAATTCCGATGGAGAAGCAGCCGACAATCGTATCGATTTTATCAGCCAAGCTGACGATAGCGCCTGTCAATTCCGAGGGAGCCAGATCGCCGGCAAAACGTGGCTGGTAATGCTCATTAATGGCTTTCGCCACCGATTGTCGCTCTCCTGCTTTCCGTGCGTAATCTTCGCCCATAATGCCCTGCAGCTCGGGGAATTCATAGACCATTTGCGAAACCAGATCGAATTTGCAAATATCTGCCGCACGGCTGATATCTTGTGATTGCTGTTCAGCCATCCCCAAATGCTTGCTTATTAGATCGGCCGTAGCGCGGATGCGCCTTACTTTATCCGCAACTGAGCCCAGCTCCTCATGATAGACGATATTCTCAAGCTTGGACAGAGCATGCTCAATCGTCAGCTTATGGTCTTCCTCGTAGAAAAACTTCGCATCGGAAAGTCTTGCCCGAAGCACCTTCTCGTTTCCTTTGGCTACGAGTTCTATCGACTTCAGATCACCATTGCGAACCGTTACAAAAAACGGCTGCAGCTCGCCTTCTCCATTAAATACGGGGAAGTACCGCTGGTGCTCGCGCATGGATGTAATCAACACCTCCTGCGGGATGTTCAGGAACGCTGGATCGAAACCGCCGAATAGCACGTTCGGATATTCAACCAAGAACAGCACTTCCTCTAGCAAGTCTTCTTTGATGGCAATTTCCCAGCTCTTATCTTTGGCAAGCTGGTTGATTTGATCTACGATCAGCGTTTCCCGCTCGCTCACGTCAACGATAACATGCTGGGCACGCAAGCGCTCCACATAAAGCGAGGGCTCTTGAACGGTTGTTTCCTCGCCAAGAAAACGATGGCCGCGCGTAACGTTGCCGGTTTGTACACCTGTTATCTCAAACGGAATGACATCTTGACCGAACAATGCGACAAGCCAGCGAATCGGTCTTACAAACTTAAGCTCATGGCTTCCCCAGCGCATGTTTTTCGGAAAGGACATCGACGTAATCAATGACAGCAAACCTTCAGGCAGTACGGCTGCCGTTTGTGTACCGATACTGCTTTTCGTTGCATATACGTATTCCACTCCTGCAAGCTCCTGGAAATACAGCTGCTCAGGCGGAACGCCTTGGCTGCGTGCAAAGCCGAGCGCCGCTTTACTCCAATTGCCTTGGTCATCCTGGGCAATTTTGCGGGACGGCCCCTTCGCTTCCTCGTTCATATCGGTCTGCTTCTCGGCTACTTCCAGAATGTGAACAGCAATGCGGCGAGGCGTCGCATATACATGAACTGCACCATGCTCAATACGGGAATCCGCAAGCCACTTCACCGTCTTGTCCTTCAGCTGATTCATCGCACCGCGTACAAAACGGGCAGGTACTTCCTCTAGTCCAATCTCAAGCAACAAATCTTTAGTCATGCTGCTCCACTCCTTTCTTCAGCAACGGGAATCCTAGACGTTCTCTCTCCTCGTAGTAAGTCGATGCACAGGCACGCGCCAAATTTCTGACCCTTGTGATGTAGCCCGTTCTTTCCGTCACGCTGATCGCTCCGCGAGCATCGAGCAGATTGAAGGTATGCGAGCATTTCAACACGTAATCGTAAGCCGGAAATACGAGCTTATGCTCCATCGTTTTTTTCGCTTCTTCCTCGTACATATTGAACAACGAAAATAACATAGCCGTATCCGAAGTCTCGAACGTATATTTGGAATGTTCATATTCCGGCTGCTTAAAGACGTCTCCGTACGTTACGCCCTCCACCCATTCCAGATCGAACACATTTTCTTTTTCTTGAATGTAGGAAGCAAGACGCTCCATGCCATAAGTAATCTCAACGGCAACCGGATTCGCGTCAATGCCGCCAACCTGTTGGAAATACGTGAATTGCGTAATTTCCATGCCATCTAGCCACACTTCCCAGCCTAAGCCCCAAGCACCAAGCGTTGGCGATTCCCAGTTATCCTCAACAAAGCGAATATCATGGTCATTCGCGTCGATGCCGAGCTGCTTCAGACTCTCCAGATAAAGCTCTTGGATATTGTCTGGCGAAGGCTTCAAAATAACTTGAAATTGATGATGCT
The DNA here is from genome assembly GCF_014192395.1 of Paenibacillus endophyticus. Classification (GTDB taxonomy): domain Bacteria; phylum Bacillota; class Bacilli; order Paenibacillales; family Paenibacillaceae; genus Pristimantibacillus; species Pristimantibacillus endophyticus. The sequence continues at coordinate 30,762 of NZ_JACHXW010000003.1, forward strand.
GGTACAAGCGATTCGGATTCTCCCCGTAACGACCGTCTGCCGGGCGGCGGGACGGCTCCACGTAAGCTACATTCCAAGGCTCAGGACCGATGGAACGCAGGAATGTCATGGGATTCATCGTTCCCGCACCCTTCTCTACATCATAAGGCTGCACCAATATACAGTTTTGTTCGGCCCAGAATTGCTGCAATGTCAAAATCATTTTCTGAAAATTCATGACTGACCCTCTCCTTCTTCGTCTGTTGTAAGTAAACAAGCTAGCCTCACTTAAGGACAGCAGCGCAGGTACGCAAAAAACTCCCGTCCCTACGTCTGCTGCCAGACGTAGGGACGAGAGTTGTAATCCCGCGGTTCCACCCTACTTGGTTAGCCCCTTATGGACAAACCCTCTTTGTTCGATACGGCTCCAGAGTGCCTTTTCATCGCAATGTCCATCCAGGCTTTCACTTTTCCCGGCTCGCTAAGCTTGTCGACATCAAACGATTACTCTCTCCATCACTGCCCAATATTCATATTGCATAATTTTATGCTTCTTTCTGGCAAATGTCAAACGTACTATGGCTTCGGTAGTTAAAGCCTAGTGCGTATGAGCGCCTTCCTTCACCGGACTGCTGCCAGCTTGCTTGCCAATAATGTCCTTCATGCCCGCACGACCCATAAAGAGGACACATACGAGGGCCAGAACGGCTGGAACAAGCGACCAAAGGAATGTTGCCGATACCGAATCAGACAATGCTGCTACGATTTTGTCCATTACGGCCGGTGGAATCTCAGCTCTTTTCTCCGGCGACAGCAGCTCGCGCGCATTCTCTGTCATTTGGCCAGGGCCTTCTCCTCCGGCAAATGCTTCGGTCATCCCACTCGTGAAATGATTGCGCTGGATAATTCCAAAAATCGTGATGCCTACCGTCATGCCCAGCGAACGGACGAAAGACATCGTCGAGGTAGCACTTCCACGTTGACGCATATCGAAGCCATGAATGGACGACATGCCAAGAACAGAGAAAGAGAAGCCAATCCCGAAGCCGGTTAAGAACATGTACAGGGAAAGCATAAAACGAGTCGTATCAGGCGTAATCGTCGATAGCAAGAAAATGCCCGCAATAAAAATCACAGCAGATATGATCATTACGTTTCGATACGGCATTTTATTAGCAAGAAACCCGCCAAGCTGCGCGGCAAACACGGACCCGAGTGTCATTGGAAGCAGCGTAAGTCCCGCGCTCACCGCCGTACCTCCGAATACACCCTGGACGAACATCGGAATGTACAGCGCAGCCGTAATGAATGCTGCTCCATAAAACAAGCCGGCACCCGTGCTTGAAGCAAACAAACGCTGCTTGAACATTTGGAATGAAATAATCGGTTCAGAAGCCTTTGTTTCCACAAACAAGAATATGCCAAGAAGCACAGCAAAGCCAGCAAACAAGCCAATGATTTGCACCGAATCCCATGCAAACTCTGCGCCTCCAAGCTCAAGCGCGAACATGAGACAAACGATGGAGCCTACGAGCGTTGCAGCTCCCCACCAATCGATTCTTTGCTTCGAATGCGTAAGTGATTCCTTGTAATAAATAACGATAAAAGCGAGTGCAACCAAACCAATCGGAACATTGATGTAAAAAATCCAGCGCCAGTTGATGTATTCGGTCAAATAAGCGCCTGCCAGCGGTCCGAACAAGCTGGAGGTACCGAAAACGGCACCGAACAAGCCTCCCATTTTTCCGCGTTTTTCTGCCGGGAAAATGTCAAATACGATTGCAAAAGCGATCGGCATCATTGCTCCGCCGCCGATGCCCTGTATGGCGCGGTAAATCGTTAGCTGCGTGATCGATTCAGCCGTTCCGCATAGCACCGAGCCTAGAAGAAACAATGAAATGCCTAATACGAAAAAACGTTTCCTTCCGTACATATCCGACAACTTGCCGAAAATAGGCATTCCCGCCATTTCGGTCACAAGATAAGCGGATGTAACCCAGACGTATTTGTCCAAACCGCCAAGGTCGGACACGATGGTCGCCATAGCCGTCGATACGATTGTATTGTCAATCGACGCGACGAGTATGCCCAGCAAAAGCCCGGCAACAACAAATCCCAGTCTATTTTGTCCTGTAGACATCAGGTAAATCCCTCCATTAAGTTACGATTCAAAAAACAACCTAACCCATCATAATGCAAGCCTCATATTTCTGTAAACATGCAAAAGAAGGAGTATTTTCTACGCCTCTAGGCTTAGAAATCACCAGTCGCGTCCAGTTGGGCATCAGAAGGCTTATAGTAGCTTATCAAGCTGGTCTAGGAAATTTCTGGATTTCAGTTGGAGGCCAAGATGTGTATCCATGAGCTTACGCATGCATAGCTTAAGCTCAGCTTTTGTTTCCGGTTTAACCTGAATGGAACCTAGCCGTCTCATGTCCATTCTTCGAAATAGTCGCAACAGCTTGTAAGCGCCCTCTCCTAGCGGAACGGCATGAGGATCCCGTCCTTTGCATCTGGTGCACAATATCCCCCCGGCATACGGAGATAGCGAGAAAGGACCTACTACGTTTCCGCAGCTTACGCATTCGTCCATCTCTGGTGCATAACCAGACAAATCCAATATCCGCATCTCGTATAGATGCGATACGATTTGTGCATCTTTCCCGTCTTGAAGCGCCGTGAAGCAAGCTTTCAACTGCTCGAAATGGAATCCGGTCGCTTCATCGTCCTGCAGCGACCGGTCTGTAAGCTCCGCTGCGTAGGATGAATACGCGGCCAAATCAAGCTTCTCACGCAAAACATGGTGAGATTCAATAATCTCACCATGGTTCAGCGTTCCAAGTCCGCTGCCTTTAAAGTAAACAAACTCTCCATATGTAAAAGGTTGTGCGAGCGAGGAATGCTTGCTTTTTATTTTTTTGGCGCCGCGTATCAGTACTCCAGCTTTTCCATTTGTTTTCGTGAGCAGCGTCACGATTTTGTTGCCTTCACCGTAATCCATACTCCGTATAACAATCCCCTCAACACGATGCAGCATAATGCAGACTCTCCCCTGAAAGCAGAAACGCAAGCTCGCAGTCCCATGGCTGCGAGCTTACGTTTAGCGTTTAAAGATCAGCCTCTCAGGCTATGTGAGCCACTGTTAGGCGATCCTCTTGGTGCCTCTTGTCATTAACAGTTCATACGATAATTCCATTGATGACTCGCTCTATATCTCCTCTGCATCTAATGCAGCGAGCTCGTCATCCTCGCTTGCCGTCGCTTCGGAGCTGCCGTCGGCTCCAAATTGATTCACTTCCTTGTAGAGCATGAAAGACTCGACATCCCCGGTTAACGTAAAATACTTCCACGAAAAATTCCGCATACGTATTCATCCCTTTCCGTCCCCTGAAATGCTGCTTCAGACGGTAATAGGATGCGATAAACCGTGCCGATCTATCCTTAACAAATTACGTCATATTTGTTTAATCGTGTCGATACCCCAGATCCTTCAGCACGCGTTCCTGATTGCGCCAATCTTTTTTCACCTTCACCCACAGCTCCAGATAAATTCGTGATCCAAGCAGTGCTTCTATATCTTTGCGAGCCTGCTTTCCGACCTCTTTCAGGAGATCGCCTTTTTTGCCGATAATTATGCCTTTTTGCGAATCACGCTCGACAAAAATAACTGCTCCGATATATACGACGCCATTCTCTTTGACACGCATGTCTTCGATCGTAACCGCGATTGAGTGGGGAATTTCTTCCCTTGTCATATGCAAGATTTTCTCGCGGATAAGCTCTGAGCATACGAACTGCTCCGGGTGATCCGTAATTTGATCCGCAGGGTAGTATTGCGGTCCTTCCGGCAAATAACGAGATAGCTGCTCGAGCAGCGTGTCTACGTTATTGCCCTTTAGAGCGGAAATCGGTATGATCTCAGCAAATTCATGCAGGTCATTATATTGCGTAATCATCGGTAAAAGCTGCTCCGGCTCCACCTTGTCAATTTTGTTCATGACAAGGAAAACAGGAGTCTTCACCTTTTTAAGCTGCTCGATAATAAATCGGTCACCGCCGCCAAGTCCCTCAGATGCGTCGATTAGAAATAACGCAGCTTCTACTTCTCTCAGTGCGCTTTCTGCAGTCTGCATCATGTAATTGCCCAGCTTGGATTGCGGCTTATGAATACCAGGCGTATCCAAAAATACGATTTGGCTGTCGTTCGTCGTATACACACCATGGATTTTGTTGCGGGTCGTTTGCGGCTTATCTGACATAATCGCGATCTTTTGTCCGATAAGATGGTTCATAAGCGTAGATTTGCCTACATTCGGACGACCGATAATGGCTACGAAGCCAGATCGGAATTTCTTGCTGTCACGGTCATTTGATGTTGTTTGATTCATAAGTTTGTTTAACGCTCCCCGTTATCTAATGAAGCCGGTGTAAAGGCACCCGGCAATATGCCTGCTACTGTTGAAATCGTCCAATCGCCTTTTAAATTACCCATTACAACAGGCATATCCGGCGAACAAAATTCGACTAATACTTGTCGGCATACGCCGCATGGTGCAATCGGGCCTTCCGTATTGCCAATTACGGCAATCGCTTGGAACTGACCTGGCCGCTTTCCGTCGGAAACGGCCCGAAACATAGCGGTACGCTCAGCGCAGTTGGTAGGGCTGTATGCCGCATTCTCGATATTGCAGCCATGATGAATGTTCCCTTCATCATCAAGAAGCGCTGCACCAACGCGGAAATTGGAGTAAGGCACGTATGCGCGTCCCATTGCTTCTTTTGCCGCATCCAGCAATGCAGTATAGGAATCCGATAATCCTTCGTAAACCAATCTGATCCTCTCCGTTCTTGTCTCCTTATGTTATCCGGCCAATAAACGCCATAAGGGCGGCCCAAGGATGAGCAGCCCGATAATTGCTGAGATTGCTGCCGCGAACAAAACGGCTCCAGCCGCTACATCCTTTGCTACCTTCGCTACCGGATGAATGCTCGGACTAGCCAAATTAACCGCTTGTTCGACAGCCGTATTGATCATTTCCGCACTGATAACGATTGCGATTACGAGCAGAATAATGGCCCATTCCAACGGTTTCAGTGAAACGATTAACCCTAGCGTGCATACTATCAGCGCTGCGAACGCATGAAACCGCATGTGGCTTTGCGTACGCAGCGCAAAGCCGATTCCAGAGAATGCTACTGCTAAGCTTGCCATGAATTTCCTCATTAACGCGTCAAGCCGGCCTTCTGCAAGATGGCTTCCTGTTTCGCAGTCATCTCCGCTTCAGTCTCATCATCCTGATGATCATACCCGATTAGGTGGAGGAAGCCGTGGACGAAAAGAAATCCAATCTCACGCTCCAAGGAATGTCCGTACTCCTCGCTTTGAGCGAGAGCGGTATCCACGCTGATAATGATATCACCCAGCATGCCCGAGATCGGGTCGGCATCCTCTTCGTGCTCAACCTCAAATATGATATCCAGCTCATCCACGCCTTCTTCTTGCATAGCAAATGACAATACATCCGTTGGCCGGTCGATGCCGCGATATTCTCGGTTAAGCTCATGAATTTCCTCATCACTCGTGAAGGTTAGCGATACTTCACCATCTGCAATGCCTTCCGATTCCCCAGCCAGCAGAAGCAGTTGCTCTAATTTGGAAATCCAAGCATCAGGTATTTCCTGCTTGTCCTGATCATTGCTCCATTCAAGTTGTAAGCTCATGTCAAGCGCTCCTTTGTTTTTACATCTTCCGGATACTCGATCCGTGAATGGAATATGCCAATTACGCTTTCTTTCAAGGATTGTGCAATTTTATCGAGTTCCTTCAGCGTTAAATCACATTCATTATATTGATTGTCATCGAGCCTGCTTTTTATGATCTTGTGGATCATCGCTTCTACCTGTTCAACCGTAGGGTTTCGCAGACTCCGCACCGCTGCCTCTACGCAATCCGCAATCCCAACGACAGCCGCTTCTTTCGACTGCGCTTTAGGACCGGGATAACGGAACTCGTCTTCGGTGAAAGCCGGTTCTGCGCCTTGCTCCTCTGCTTGCTTAATCGCTTTGTAATAGAAAAACTTCAGCGAGGTTGTCCCATGGTGCTGCTCCGCAATATCCCTAATTGGCTTAGGAATATTATGGCCCTTAAGCATGTCGACTCCATCCCTTGCATGAGCAACGATGATGGATTTGCTAAGCTTCGGATCAATCGTATCATGCGGGTTTTCAATATTGGACTGATTCTCGATAAAATAATTCGGTCGTTTGGTCTTGCCAATATCATGGTAAAACGAACCCACTCGGCATAGCAGGCCGTCTGCGCCAATCGCTTCCGCCGCCGCTTCTGACAAGTTACCGACCATCACGCTGTGGTGATAAGTGCCCGGCGTTTCCGTGAGCAGCTTTCGCAGCAGCGGATGATTCGGATTGGACAACTCAACGAGCTTGAGCGCGGACAATATTCCGAATGTAATCTCGAAGAAAGGCATCAAGCCTATGACAAGTACAGCTGTTATTAATCCGCTTGCAAATGCGAAAGCCACGGAGTAAATAAACGGCCCCCGCTCAAGTTGCTCGGACAGCAGCAGAATCGTGAGCACAGAGAGTGAGCCAAACATGCTGACCATAATGCCTGCCTTCAAAATCGTAGACCGCTGACTCGCCCGATGAATGGAGAATATTGCGGCAAACGAGACAACAATAATGACAAAACCGTATTGGAAGTCGAAAATTTGATGCTGACCCGTGTTTAATATAATGCTTCCCATAATCGCGAATAATATAGAGCTGATCATCGCAAGATGCATATCAAGCAGTAGCGTAATCAGCATCGTGCCAAGCGCTGCGGGAGCCAAATAACCTGCGTATGGCGCAGCGTCCGTTTGCGTCAACGATATAATCTGGATCGTGATAATATTGATGAGGAAGATAAGCCATAGCATCAGCAGCGAAGCATTGTTATATTTAGGCTTGATTCCATTAATGCTCCCGGATTGATGCAAGAATGCATAAATCACAACAATAAACATAAGCGACATGATCAACAGGCCAAGCTGCGGCCAGTAATTTTTCTTGTCCTGAAGCAAAGACGAATCTACTAGAAGCTTATACAATTCAGGCGTGATGGTCTGGCCGCGCTTGACGATAAGCTCTCCCTCTTTGATAACGACAGGAGGCGTATTTTGCTTGGCCAGCACCTTGGCTTCATCCGTTGCCGCCTTATCGAGAAACTTATTCGGCATAATCGAGAACCTAGCCAGCTCCTGAACGATTTCCCTGCTCGTCCGGCTGGATAACGAGCTTGCATTCACAAGCTCAGCAACTTGTGTCCGAGCGGTTTCGGCCTCCCTTAACTGCTCGACCATTAGCTTACGCACAATATCCCGAGCTACGTCGCGCATCTCGGTTAAGGTTTCTGCTGTAAGGTTAGGCATTTTGTAGAAGGTTTCTTCTGGAATCGTGTATTGCTGCTCCTTCGCGATCAGTGACATTTCCTCAAGAAGCGTGTCATTATACGTTCCTCTGCCTTTATTGAGCTTGATGAAGGTATCAATATAATCGGAATAGCGGCCTGGGATCTCATTCCTATAAATGTCAATCTTATTTTGGAGAGTTACTTGATCGTCCAAATTCAATTGCTCGATACGCACGAAAATTTGATCGACCAGCATCTCGTTTCGAAGCGGTACGATAGAATAGATGACATCGACTTTCTCTGCAGCATCCTCTTCCGCTTGTCGCGTCGCCTTTTCATCTTTTATTTGGAAGGGCGCTTTTATATCCTTCTCACTAACGGCGCCCTCCTCGATATCATAGGTTTCAGGAACGAGGTGCGAAGCTAAGCTGAAATAGAAAAGCAGCACAAACATTAACATCAGCACCCAGCGAACGGCTGCACTCTGCTTCCAACCCGCCGTTTTGGACGGCCGCAAGTTTTCCTGTTTTCCGGTCTGGTTCTGGTTCATGCAGCGGACATCCCTTTCTAGGCTTTGTTTTCAGCATCCCAGTTATAGGCAACAATGATTTTTTGGACCAGTGAGTGACGAACGACATCCTGCTCAGAGAAAAGGATTATTCCGATTTCCTCAATATTTTTTAGAATGCGCTGCGCTTCGATCAGACCTGAGTTTTTGCCCCGCGGCAAATCGATTTGCGTAACGTCGCCTGTGATAACCATTTTGGAGCCGAAACCAAGCCTAGTCAAAAACATCTTCATTTGCTCAGGCGTCGTATTCTGAGCCTCGTCCAATATGATAAACGCATCGTCAAGCGTTCTGCCGCGCATATAGGCTAGCGGAGCGATTTCGATCATGCCTCTCTCCAATGCTTTGACCGTCTGATCCGGTCCAAGCACATCGTGCAGCGCGTCGTATAGCGGCCGTAAATAAGGATCTACCTTTTCTTGCAGGTCTCCAGGCAGAAAGCCAAGATTTTCCCCTGCTTCGACTGCTGGTCTCGTCAAAACGATTCTTTTAACCGAGCCTTCCTTGAGCGCTGCGACAGCAAGCACGACAGCTAAGTAGGTTTTGCCAGTTCCCGCTGGGCCTATTCCAAATACAATATCTTTCTTGCGAATCGTCTTCACATAATGGCGCTGGCCAATGGTTTTCACTCGAATCGGTTTTCCGCGAAAAGTCGTCGTAATTTCTTTCTTGAACAAATCGAGCAATTCTTCCGCCTGCATCGTTCGCGCAAGCTCCAAAGCATAAGCAACATCTCTCTCCGAAGGCATATAACCGCCCCGAACGAGTTGCAATAGCACGTTGAACAGCTGTTCTAATGAGTCTACTTCTTCCAATGGACCAGAAATAACAATTTCCGCCTCGCGCGATGAAATCGAAGATTCGACCTGCGCTTGTACTAGGCGCAAATAATTGTCCTGTGGTCCGAATACGGCAAGTCCTTCCGCTGCGTTTCCGAGCGGTATTTTGACTACTTTCGTTTCAATTTGCAACAATCCTCATTCTCCCTGCATCTGGACTAATGGCATTTCTTTAACGATAGATTGCTCGACTTCAAAAAGAACTTTCATATAAACTTTACCATTGTCCGCCTTTTCATGCAAAACAATTTCATCACGAATGACCGCATCGCTGCCCGCTTTGATCAGAACATCAGCTTTCGCCTGCAATATGCCCGCGTTCTTCGCTTCTTCCTCCGTCAGCGTCCGTTCCTCCAGCCGCGTCTCCATGATCGTCTCCTTCAATCTACCGATTGGCAGCGTCCAATTGCGCCAAGATATCTTTTGCTCGCTTAGAATGGCCTCTGAGGCCTTATACTCATCCTTACCGTATCCGCTCACTTGAAGCGCCCTGGAACCGATTACGGCAAACCACTTCGTCTTTTTCTCGCCGGTATACACCTTCACCTGCTGCACGAGCGGGGATGCAATCTCGAACTCGTACCAAACAAGGCCGCGTACATTTCCTTTGGCAACGACCGTACGTGAGTACTCTTCACCGCCAATGGTGCCAGAGATCAGAATTTGATCCTTTTTCACACGCATATTTTTACGTACGACCGGACGCCCAGCCTCCGCAATAATCTCGGTAACAACCGCGTCGGCTGCCGCTACCAAGTGCCTAGGCGTATTCAAGGCCGATTGCTTCGGTATCGTCGATTCGACTACCTGGATGATGACCTTTGTCCCCTTTTTTTCAACCCCTACCCACGTGGAACCGGGCAGCTTGCGAACGAGCTGCTTGGAGAGCACGTCAGCATCCGTAAGACGGAATGACCATTGCAGCGGGTACAGGCCTTCCTCCTTGGCTGCGAGTCTGATCTGATCTTCCGTCAGCTTGATGTTCCCTTGAACCTCGATACTCCACACTAAGGATGAGAGCATAAATATAATCGCAAAAAACAACACGATGCCTCCTGCAAAAAGCTTTCTCCGCTCCGCTTTTACCAGCAGAAAAGGAAGCCCCTTTCGCTTCGTCACATGCACTCTGCAGCCAGTCTCTTTCAAGTATGGACGAAGTCTGAAGAAATCGCTGACTGAAAGCTCAAATTCAAGCAGTCCGCTGCTTGTCCAACGTATGGTAGACAGCTGAAGCCCTCCAGCAAGCGCGCGGTTGACGAGCTCCTCTGCTCGTCCTCCCCTGATATGAACGGTAACCATGCCCTTTAACCAATCCGCCCCTTGTCCGCTCAATGCATTCCCCTCCATTACATGTGGCTGCCTACAAAAAGCTAGCCGGAAATTTATATTAAGGTATTAGCTGAATATTCGTAATTTGACCCTCTACGAACACTTCTTCGGTCCATATCGTACGAATAACCAGGGAGCTCCCTGTCACTTCAAGCTCGCCCTTGCTTAAGGCTAAACGAAGGCGTTCACTGGAGAAGTGAACGACGCCTCGATGGTTCTCGATATACAATTGGCAATCTCCGATCATGGTAAGACGAGGCAAATCAAAAACAACATCATGCGGCATATCGAGCAGCTCTGCGGTAACTTTTCGAAATTTCTTTTTTATACGGCGCATGTATGAATCTTTGCCTCCTTAAAGGTTTGTGGAACAAACTTGCTTCGTAAGCGATACCTAAGGTTTGTAAAGCAAACCTACTTCGTAAGCGATACCTAAGGTTTGTAAAGCAAACCTACTCCGTAAGCGATACCTAAGGTTTGTGAAGCAAACCTACTTCGTAAGCGATACCTAAGGTTTGTGAAGCAAACCTACTTCGTAAGCGATACCTAAGGTTTGTGAAGCAAACTTGCTTCGCAGCCTTTTATCCGACTTGATTTGAGCAAAGGAATAGCGTTTTTCGTGTACTGTACCAAAATATGCGAACGGCTCGGCAATTATGGCTGGAAAATAAAAAAAACCGTCGAAGCTTTAAGCTTCGACGGTTCGTATGTTATTTTCGGAATGGCCGCTTAGAGCGGGGCGGACCTAATATCTCCGCCCAAACAACCGCCCTGCGCAAATCATCTGCTCGAGCATGTGCTGTTAAAGCGCTCTGGGGGGCTGAGTTGCGCTCTGTCGCCTTTGCCGCTTTACCCCTGACATTTGCCGCCTGCTGCAGCGTTCTTTGCGAAGGCGCAACCTGAGGCGTCTGATTAAGCACCTCTCTCTCCCGTGCCTTGTAAGCAGGCGCTTCGTATTCCTCACGCACATTTTGCGGTTGGGTACGATATACGCTCTGTCCTGCTGCAGGACCTGGCAATGGCCTTTCTTCCTGCTCATTGCCGGGTACGCCTGCGTTTGAAGAACGCGGTAATCCGCCGCCTCCAAAATCAGGCATCCGGCCTGGCTTTTTCTTTGAGCCTGATTTGCCGAATAAGGATGCCAAGGCTCCAAAAATAATGACGACGATAAATATATTGTTCATCAAAAACTCGATAATCTTCATTCGCCTTCACCTCCGCCACACATTCGCGCCTTATGATGCCAGCTGTTAAGGCTTCGCTTTAACGGCCGTCTTTCGGGTCGGATGGGCCTTCCTGTTTACCGATCGAGCTGCGCATTTGAGTATCCGCCTCTACGTTTTTCAGGTTCAAATAATCCATCACGCCGATTTTACCGCTTCTAAGCGCTTCAGCCATCGCAAGCGGAACCTGGGATTCAGATTCTACGACACGCGCTTCCATCTCGACAACCTTTGCTTTCATTTCTTGTTCTTGGGCAACAGCCATCGCACGGCGTTCTTCCGCTTTGGCTTGCGCGATTTTCTTATCCGCTTCCGCTTGCTCCGTTTGAAGATGCGCGCCGATGTTTTTGCCTACGTCGACATCCGCGATATCGATCGATAAAATTTCGAAGGCCGTTCCTGCATCCAGCCCTTTGCCAAGCACTGTCCTAGAGATCATATCCGGATTCTCAAGCACGTCCTTATGGGAATTGGCTGAACCTACGGTTGTAACAATCCCTTCCCCTACGCGGGCGATGATGGTCTCTTCGCCAGCTCCCCCTACGAGTCGGTCGATGTTGGCACGAACGGTAACGCGAGCCTTAACCTTAACTTCAATACCGTCCTTAGCCACAGCAGCGACGATTGGCGTTTCGATTACACGAGGATTAACGCTCATCTGTACAGCCTGAAGCACATCCCGGCCAGCCAAATCAATAGCTGCCGCACGCTCGAATATGAGCGGAATGTTCGCGCGCTGAGCTGCGATCAATGCATTTACGACACGGTCAACGTTGCCTCCCGCGAGGAAATGGCTCTCCAACTGATTGATATTAAGTCCTAGACCTGCTTTTGTCGCCTTAATCAACGGGTTGACGATTCTGCTTGGCACAACTCTGCGCAAACGCATCGCCACAAGAGTAATGATTCCGACTCTAACGCCCGATGCCAAAGCAGAAATCCACAGCATGATCGGGAAGAAGCTTAAAAATACAGACAACACGATTATCACAACAACAGCTATAATCAAAAAAGATACGATAGGATCCATTGTCACTAACCTCCAGTTGATTTCATTATTTGGATATTTCTTTTACCACAACCCAAGTACCTTCTGCTTTGATAACCGTCACGGATCGATTCGAATCAATAAACTCCCCAGAAGTGACAACATCGATCCGCGCATCGCCAATCAGAACGGTGCCAGCAGGCCTTAACGGTGTAATTGTCAAGCCTTGAAGACCTAGCAGCGATTCTTTCCGGTCAGCTGAGATGAACCCATCCTCTGTTGTAAGCTTGTCGCGCAAAATAAATTTGTTCCAGATGCCTCTGGACTTATTCATGCGAACAAAAATGACGATAAGGATCACGGCAGCGACAAGGGCGATGACGATCGAGATGAACGCCGTCATGGGGTCTGATGCTGCCGTTACGACACCTGCAATGAGAGCGGCGCTCCCGAGGATGCCCAGTATTCCGAAGCTTGGCACGAATACCTCGATGACCAGCAAGGCGATTCCGATGACAAACAGAACAACGGATTCCATGCCGGCAAAGCCCGCAACGTAATGACCGAAGAAATATAATCCAAATGACAGTAATCCTACGATACCCGGCGCTCCGAAGCCTGGCACGAGCATTTCGATGACGATTCCCGCAATCCCCAGAATGAGCAAGACCGTCATGACAACGGGATTAATCAGCCATCTGGCAGCATTCTCTGCCAGCGTAGGAGCGACTTCGATTTGTGTACGACCGTCCAAGCCAAGCCATTGTGCTACTTCATCCACGTTAGCTGCCGTGTGCTCTGAATATCCAAGCTTCTCGGCCTCCGATGCGGAAAGGGTAAGGATTTCGCCCTGCTCCTTGTTTCTGCCGATCTTATCCTGCAGCTTAAGAACGACATTCGGATCAACCATAGCAGCCGCTATGCTCTTATCACGTCCCTGAAGTCCCGCTGACTCGCTCATTTCAGAGGTCCAGAAGGATACGGTTTTGGGATTATCAATCAAGTCGCCAGAGCCGTCTACTACGGCAGCAGCACCTATGGTGCTTCCGGGCTGCATGACGATGTTATCCGCATTCAGCGCAATATACGTACCAGCCGATACCGCTTTTCCTTCAACGAATGCGGTCGTCGGGATCTTGTTCCCACGAATAAAATGTCCAATTTCTTCTGCGTTTACGACTTTGCCGCCCAGCGTGTTAATAACCAGTATGACATGCTCGGCTTTAGCCTCTTCCGCTTCTTTGTATGCCCGTTCCAGAAACGACTGAAGTCCCGATTCGACGGATTGCTTGACGGGAATGACGTAGATTGCCGGGCCAATTTCGTCAGCGGCAGCCGCTTTCATTGCCGGCGTGAAAAACAATGCTGCAAGCGTAGCCAAAAGAATCGCTGCCAAAAGCGCAACAGGAGTGGCGGGTAAGCCTCTTCGCCTTCGATGAATGTGCAAGAAGGTTCCTCCCTTTTCAAGTATTGTGCTCCCTACTACGCGTACACAACCAAAAGGTTTCATATCGCATGCCGGGGGTACTTCCATTATCGCTTTCTTTGCACAAAAAAACACCCCCTTGCGGGGGTGTTTTGTGAGTCCGTATGTTCAGTTAGTTGAGATGTTGCTGTACGAGCTGATTTACTAGTTTACCGTCAGCGCGTCCTTTTGTTTTGGGCAAAAGGGCACTCATAACTTTTCCCATATCGGCTTTGGAAGAAGCACCGAGTTCATGGATGGTCTGCGTTACTATCTCTTGAATCTCTTCTTCAGTCAGCTGTTCGGGAAGGTATTGACTAATAATTTCAATTTCGACCACAAGACCCGCTACTAAATCATCACGGCTGGCTTTTTTAAATTCTTGGAGGGAATCTTTACGTTGTTTGATTTCACGACTCAATATATCAAGCACTTCGCTATCGTCCAAAGGACGCTTGAGATCGATTTCCAAGTTTTTCACTGACGCGCGCATCATACGAATAACGGAAAGTTTAAACTTGTCCTGATTCTTCATGGCTTGCTTCATATCGTCGGTCAATCTTTCGCTCAGGTTCATTATGGAAGGATCCTCCTAAAACTTTCTCTTGCGCGCAGCCTCAGACTTCTTCTTGCGCTTCACACTTGGCTTTTCATAATGCTTGCGTTTTTTCACCTCAGCTAGAACTCCATCTTTAGCAATGGAACGTTTAAAGCGGCGAAGCGCAGCATCAATAGTTTCGTTTTTGCGAACTTTAGTTTCAGACACCAGTTTTCCCTCCCTCCGAAACAGACCGTCCAGAGCTATAACACGGTTTATCAAATTTCATTATATGTCAAACCAAAAGGCAGTGTCAACTTTAGATATCTGCCACTAGCGGAGAAAGCTTCGCTCCTCCTAATAGATGGATGTGCAAATGATAAACAAGCTGTCCTCCATCGGCATTTACATTGTTGACTAGGCGATAGCCAGACTCCGCGATGCCTTGCTCTTTGGCGATCTGGCGGGCTACGGCAAACAGCTCGGCAACGACCTCCGCGTCTTCATCGGTCACATCATTCATCGTCGCAATATGTTTCTTCGGAATGATAAGAATATGTACGGGAGCAGCTGGCTGTATGTCGTGAAAAGCGACAACTCTGTCATTTTCGAAAACCTTCTTCGACGGAATGGCGCCTTCAATTATTTTGCAAAAAATACAGTCCATGTGGTTCACCCCCTATTCGCTAGCCTTCTTCTATCATACCGAAATTTTGACTGCTCGTCCAATCCAAATGAAACAAGAAGGAGGAAGGAAGCTTTCCTCCCGCCCTGTTCGATGTGTTGATTAATAATATGGCAATAATGACAAGCCAAGAAGAGCGCCTAGAGGGAATATTTGCCTGATGAAGCGCCTCCGCGGGTAATATGGATAAGGATAAATCGGATATCCAAGCGGCGGATAAGGGAGAAAGGCGCGATTATCCCACTCATTCGAGCCGCAAGGAACGGCAATGCACAAAACCTCGTCATCCATATGCTCCAAAAATCCATCTGCGCACCAGCCGTCATGCGTTTGAGCGAGAACGTAACGATGTTTGTGTTCCATGCACCATTGCTTCATTTGCTCAAAATCCACTAATGTATGTTCCATTTTGTCAGCCTCCTGTTCATACATCATATTCACAGATAGGCATTTGGCTACTACGTATGCGAATCGTACACAGATTGTTTCTACTTCACTGGTCGCGCTGCTTGCTCTGCCATCGTTTCCATGGACTGCTTCGCTAGCTCCATCCAATCAAGTCCGCTTGCCAAACGGATAACGGCGATTCGGGTTTCGCCTATATTCGCGTTAAACTTGCCTAGTACGCCGTTCAATGCAACGTATGAGCTCTTGAGCCCTGACACATAGGCAGCATCGCTATCGTTTAGAACGCCTTCATACCGGCCCGCAGCGAGCAGCCCTGCCTCTGCATTAGAAACATACATGGCTGGAACCCCGGTATCCCATGCAGCCGTATCATCGGAAATAACTGCTGCCTCTGCCGCTAATTCGGTCAAGCCGCTGCCTTTGCCCGACAGCTTGCCTATGTTGTATACCAAGCCCAGCCGTTCATCCAATGTTTTGCTTTGCAGCAGCGCATCAAGCAGCGGTATCATTTCCGATGCATATTGCTGCGACGATACCGCCGCATTATAAATTCTTTGGCCCGTATCATGTTTTATTTGTTGCTTATGCTGTAAAAATTGCGAGTACAAAAATACGTTACCAATTAAACTAAAAACGAGAATAATAAGCGTGATTGGCAAGGCGAGCGACCGCTTACCGGATTTCTGTGATTCCAACTTCCCTTCCTCCTTTAAGCTTCTTTCCTATTTCCAAGCTGAACCGATTGGCCCCCATCGAAGAAAAAAACATGGCACTCATCCACCGGTCTCCCAAGTACGGCTTCGATCGCCTCTGCATACAGCTCAAGCTGAAAGCGATGACGTTCTGCTGTTTCGCTCCACTGCCGATTCACGATACGATCCGTCTTATAGTCAAGCAATACAACGCCAAGCTCATCCTCGAACAAGCAATCAATGACACCCTGAATCAAGATCGACTCCACTGCAAGCCATTCCTCCGACTTTGGATATACGCGGCTTGCAGGGAACATGCAGCTAAACGGCACCTCTCTCCTTACCCAGCCAGCACGAAGGAGGCGCTGGCCCAGCACGCTTTGGAAAAAGGCAGCTACCGCGGATATATCGATCGCCTCGGATTGCTTCGGCGTTATAATCCGGCGTTCAATCATCTCCTCAAGCGTGTGCCTCAGCAGCTGCTCATCAGGAGGTTGAGTCAAGGAAACATGCTGCATGAGCAGATGGTTAACTGATCCCTTCTCGGCAGCGGTTAACGACTTCTCCTCCATAAATGACGGACGTCTCAATCGGAATGTAGAAGAAGCCTGTCCATCGCTGGGAATCGAGCTGTTGCTGGATGGCTCTTGCGATGATTGATAAAGATCTTCGAGTGGAACAGCGTCTTCCAGTTGCTCCGCATAAAGCCTTTTCATTTCAGTAACTGATGTTTTGGCAGCGAGTCCAGCAGCTTCCTGATGAGGATACTGCCACTCCAATCTTGCCCGAAGCTCCTCATCTGCTTGAGCATCCTCAAGCAAAGATAGCGATGTGATCGCTTGAAGGCGTTCGTCCTTCGCTTGATCTAGCAGGTCTAAGTCTTCTGCTGCCGCCGCAGCCTCCAAGCCTAACCCGGACGCAGAAACAATGCCGGCATGCCACTGAGGGGCGTTTGCGGCTTCCGACTGCCTGTCCTCAAGCTGCCTTGCAGCCAACGGGCCGAGCCAATCGATAAATGAGCGCGCAGAGGCTACCTTAAAATCAGGCATATAACCGTTATCGTCAACGGAAGAGAGCCATCTTTTAAGCTTTGCCTCTGCATCTGCCACCGTTGCAACAAGGTACAGCTTCTCTTTTGGACGAGTCAAGGCAACGTACAGGATGCGCATTTCCTCCGCCAGCATCTCTTTGCGCATCGCCCGGCGTATCGCCAAATATGGCAGCGTTGGATAGCTGATACGAAGCGCAGGATCTACAAAGCGGGGTCCGAAGCCCAGCTCCTTATGCTTGAGGAACGCGCTGCGAACATCTTGCTGATTGAATTGCTTGCCTAATCCAGCAACGAACACGACCGGAAATTCCAGTCCTTTGCTTTTGTGAATGGACATAATGCGCACGACGTCCTCTTGCTCGCCAAGCGATCTGGCCGTGCCTAGATCGCCGCCGCTATCACGCATCCGTTCGATAAACCGCAGAAATCGGAACAGCCCGCGGAATGTTGTTGCTTCATACTGCCTAGCACGGTCATGAAGGGCCCGCAAATTGGCTTGCCGCTGCGTTCCTCCCGGCAATCCGCCTACGAAGTCATAATATCCCGTCTCGCGATAAATTTCCCACAACAAATCCGCAAGCGAACCCTGCCTCGCTTCGGCGCGCCAACGGTCGAGCCCATCTAGAAACAGGGATAGCTTTCTGCGGGCCTCCTCATGAAGCTGCAAATCTCCAGCAGCATGTAGAACGGCATCGTAATAGGTCGACTTTGGAGATAGGATGCGAATGCGTGCAAGCTCCTCCGCATTCAAATCGAATAAAGGTGAACGGAGCGCTGCCGCAAGCGGGATATCCTGATACGGGTTATCGATGACTCGCAGCAAAGACAGCATCGTCTCCACCTCTGTCGCTTCGAAATATCCGCTGCTCAGCTCGGCATAGGCCGGAATTCCCATTTCCTGCAGTTCTTCAATGATAATCGGCGCCCATGCCTGCGTTGCGCGGAGCAATATGACGACATCTCTCCACTGCATCGGCCTGTTCTCGCGACGTTTTCCGTCATAGATCTGAAAACCGCTGTCAATCAGCGATTTGAGCTGCTGGCCCATCCAACGCGCCTCTATTTGAGCAGTCTTAAGCTCTAGCACCGTCTCGCCAGTCAAGGCGTTTTCCTCTTGATCCCCATCATCAGCAAACTCCTGCGCATCAGCTTTGTCGCTGTACGATGGCTCTTCCTCGGCAGAATCCGCTTTGTTCAACACAGCAAATTCAACCTTGAAGCGATCCTTGGGAACGGGTGTGGGATAAGCCGCGCCGCAAACCAGCTCGGCCCGTGCATCATAATCCATCTCCGCAACGTTCTCCCGCATGATCGCTCGGAATACCGCATTTACGCCATCGACAATTTCAGAACGGCTTCGGAAATTCCTTGCCAGATCGATGCGCAGCCCTCTTGAATGATCTGGCTCTGATTCAGCTCGCATGGCTTGAAGGGAAACGTACGACTTATACTTTTGCAGAAAAAGCTTGGGCTCTGCCAGCCGGAATCCGTAAATACTTTGCTTTACGTCGCCGACCATGAACCGGTTGCCGGCTCCTGGCCGCTCAATCAACGATACGATCGCTTCCTGCACCATGTTCGTATCCTGGTATTCATCCAGCAATATCTCATCGAACTGCTGCTGGAATTCAGTCGCCGCGATTGACGGCAGCATGTGATCCGGTGTTGAAGCTGGATCTCTTAGAATCCGAAGGCAATAGTGCTCAAGATCTCCAAAATCCAGCATGCCTTTCGCACGTTTGGCTGCTTCATAGCGCTGACCAAAAGCAATGACAAGCTCGGACAGCGCCTCCATTAACGGAGCCAGCTCCCGCAGCTCTTCCACGAACTGCTCGGGTGTTCGGCCAAAAAGCTCGTCCGCAAGCGAGCTGATCAGCTTTTTGGCTTGATCCCGAAGCTCCTTCGCCTGCTCCTGCAGCGATTTGTCATACTCATCGCCGCGCATCGCTTTCAGTTTGCCGAATTGCACAAGCTGGAAGGGCTCTATCCATGATTCCCAGCTCGTCTGATGCACAGCGGCCGTTAGGCTTGCAACAAGCTGCAAATCCTCGTCAAACGTCGCGGCATAAGGAGCTGGGCCTGCTGGCTGGCGCGTCAGCTCCAGTGCCTGGTGCAAGAGAGAGGCTGCGCCTTCAAGCGCCAGCTGTATATCGCTTTTCAAGCTGGCTACCCATACGCTCCGCTGAAGATCCTCAATATCAGAAACTGCGAACGCCTCGGCTGTCTTGCGGAGCCAATGCTCCGGCCACGGATGGCTTTGCGCAAAATCGAATAATTGCTGGACCAGCCGGTACAACGGCTCGTCTCCTCGCTCACCGCCGTAGCGGTCCGCCAGCCTGAGGAAAGCTCCGTCATCGCCGGCACCCTCGTACTTTTCTTCGAATAGTTGATCGAGTACGTCTAGGCGCATCAGCTCGCTTTCCGTCTCGTTCGCGATGCGAAAGCCAGGGTCCAGACCAATTAAGGGATAATAGCGGCGAATCACATCCATGCAAAAGGAGTGCAGCGTCGTAATGGACGCCCTGTTCATCAATGCAAGCTGGCGGCGCAAATGCTCCGAATCCGACTGCCTCTCCAGCTCCTGCTCTAAAGCTAGTCTAATCCTGTCCTTCATCTCTGCCGCTGCGGCTTTCGTGAAGGTAGCGACAAGCAGCCGGTCTACATCGGTAAACGCTGAAATTTTGCGAATGATCCTTTCGACGAGCACGGCTGTTTTCCCCGAGCCTGCCGCAGCAGCCACAAGGATATTCGAACCGCTGGTCACGACTGCATCCCATTGGTCATCAGTCCACGTACTGCCTGTCGGCTTAGGAGAATCCATGGCTGTATGCATCATTTTTCCACCCCCTCAAGCTGCTGCCATATCTCTTCCTTCGAGGGCTTGCCCAGCTTCTTGTATTCGTTGCCCTCAAACTGAGTGTCGAATTGGCACACAGCTTTGTAGTCGCAATATTGACATGGCGTTTTTGTCCCCATTCGATAGGGCTCGATAGACACTTCACCCGATTGAATCGCGCTTCCGATCCGGCTAATCGTGTTGCGAACGGAATGCCGCAGCACATCCCATTGCTCGTTCGTCACCACGGATGAACTGCTGTAGAAACTTCCATCGCGCTTCAAGGCAACTGGGAGCAGCTCCGAATAACCGGTGTCCAGCTCATCATCCATTAGCTTTACCGTATTCGAATCGGCTGTCACGAGTCCACGCATTTTGAACCTCTTAAGCAAACGGTCGTTCGCTTCGCTTGGAGTTACATGATTCGTGAGTGCAAGCAGCGGGTTATGAACATGAAAATACAATACGCCAGCTGGAGTGGCAGGCTGTCCAAGCCAAGAGGCTGCATGTGTGACGAGTACATCGAGATAGGTCAGCATCTGCAGCGAAAGCCCGAATGCTACATCCTCGAGTCTTAAGCTTGTCGAGCTGGACTTGTAATCAAGTACGCGAAGGAGCAGCCCTTCTGCGGTCTCCGCTGCATCGACTCGGTCAATTCTCCCTATTATCTCCATTTCGCCGCCAGTATCAAGCGGAATACGCAGAGCTGGCAGTGTCCCTTCAGGACCAAAATCCACTTCCGTTCCAACCGGATGGAATTGTGCCCTTCGCGCATGTTCGCCTAGCATCAGCGCAGCCTGGCCTACGATTTCCTTCAACTTCCGGGCGATATATCTAAAGCGGCTGCTGCTAAGCAAAATTTGTGATTGCAGTCTCGGAGCCAGCTCATCCACGGTGTCTGACACGACGGACTTCAACTCTGCCTCAGACGCCTTGCCCCAGCCTCCTCCAAGATTAGTGGCAAGCTTGCTGAGCGCCGCATGAAACAGCTGCCCGACATCTGGAGCATCCAGGCGATAAAGCTTTCTTTCCCTCAGCTTCAAGCCATGGATCGCAAAATGCTGGAAAGGACAAGAAACAAATCGCTCCATCCGCGACACGCTGACCTGCAATCGCATGCCATATAGATCTCTTGCCGTGTCCTTGGAAAGGATTCGGGCTTCGTTCACATAGGTAAGCGAGCCGGTAAGCAGCTGCAGCTTATGCTGCCATTCCGGCCTGATTGCATACCAATTATATAGATCCCACCAGAATGGAGCGATATCCGCTCCCTGCTGCCATCTGCGAATCGCCCCAATCAAATAAGACAAAGTGCGCTGGGGTTGAGAAACGAATTTCCTTTGTTCCGCTGCCGGCAAGCTTGGCGAGGGCTCCGCAGCGATACCTTCTATGGGCATGCCGGGAAACAGCTGCTTCACATGTCGGATAATCTCTGAGGGCAGCAGGCTCTTTCCTTCCTCATCTGCCTGTGCCCAGCTCAGCCACAGATGACGGCTTGGCGTTGTCAATGCATTGTAGATCATGAAGCGCTCATCCAGCAGCCGGCGCCTCACACCTGGTGCCATTGCCAATCCATCTTCAGCAAGCCGCTCCCGCTCCGCCTCCGTAAGTATGCCGTCTTCTTTTACACGCATTGGCATGATTCCGTCATTTGCTCCGAGCACATAACAAACCTGGATGTGGCCAGACCTCGTTCGGTCCATGCTGCCAATAAGCACTTGATCCAGTGCCGGAGGTACAGCAGCTAACTTCAAGCTGTCCAAGCCTGCTTCCACCATCCCCGCAAACAGCTCAGGCGTCATGGTTTGCTCTCCTGCAAGCTCAACCAATTGATCGAGCAGCTGCATAACGCCATCCCATAGCAGTCTATGACTTCTAGATCGCTGTACTTTCCCCGACTGTGTATCTTGCATCGCCCAGCGCTCGAGGCGGTCGGCCGCATCGGATTGATCCAGCAGCCGATATAATGCCTCGCACATCTCCTGGACGTTGGCTGCCTTTTGCAGCAGTTCCCCAAAACGTCGCAGCGGCGGTACGATTGCTTCTTTCGCAGCCAGCACAATGTCATATTCCCGCTGTGCTTTATCGCTGATTTTGGTTTCGATATCCGCGTCGTCATCGAGCGAAACCGGCACTAACGGATGCCAGCGCTTATCGTCAAGCCATTTCCAGCCATCAATGCCTGCTGCCAGCGCATAGTTTTCCAGCATGTCAAACCATTCCCGAGGCAAGCTGTCATCAAGCGGAAACAGCATTTCGGTTTTTACGCAGCGAAATACGGCATCATAGCGCCAGCCGAACAAGACCGTCTCAAGCGCCGATCGGATAAATTCGACAAGCGGGTGATGCAGCGCTTTCTCCTTCTGATCGACAAAATAAGGAATCCCGTAATCGGCAAACACTAATCCGATATAATCGGTGTAATCCTCGGCATTACGCACCATGACGGCAATATCGCGCCAACGGATATTTTCCTGCCTGGCCCTGCGGACAATGTCGCGCGCTACTGCTTCTACTTCAGCTCTGCGGCTCGCGGCTGCATGCAATGAAATCCCACAGCGGGGATTCTCGCAATCCAGTATCGAAGGGCCTTGAATCAGCATCGGAATTCGCTCGCTGTAATGTCTCTCTAAATGAGCCAGCATCGGGCTGTCTTGGAACCTTACGGGAGGATTCTCGCCTAGCCTAATCGGCTCCTCAATCTCCACCTCGCAGTTTGCGGCCAGCGCAATCAGTTTTTGATACGTTTCGGCAGTAGGGTGGAACAGCTCCAATTCATGCGGTTCTACGCCGGGTTCATATGGTCGGTTCAACGTTAGCGTGACGGTCACCTTTGCAGAGGAAGCTATTAATGCTCCTAGTGCTTCGAACTCGGTGGGCGTAAAGCCATAGAATCCATCAATCCAAAAATGCGCTCCTTCCATTGCTGACGCATTGGCAAAGCCATTTTGCAGATAACGCAAATAATCCTCGGCGTCAATATACATGCCCGCGAGTTCCTGTTCCATGTGGTTGTATATCAGCTGCAAATCATGCAGCTTCCGCTTTAATAAGGTGGAATGCTCCACTCCGGCTTCCGCAGCCTGCTGCTTGTCCTGCAGCAGCTCAGAGTCTATCCCGTACCTCTTCCACTCAGTAAGCAGCTCGGCAAGCCTGTCGATAAACCCAGGCTGCTCAGCACCGCTTTGAAACAGCTCCAGCTGCTGGCCCAGACGATGAACGATTTTGTAAAGCAACATATGCTTGCCTGTATCGCTAATCGGAACGAGTGCGGTTCCCCCTGTTTCCTGCATGACACGGAACGCCAGGCGCCTGAAGCTCAGCGCCTGTGCCCGTATCGTGCCGTTCAAATCTCCGTCTCGCAGCAATGCGTATTCGGTCTGGAATGTAGCTTGCTCCGGTACGAGCATAATCAGCGGCGGTCCGTCAGGCTCAGCGCGAAGCTGCTCTCTTATTTCGTTCAAGCAATAAGAAGTTTTGCCGGTTCCCGAACGCCCTATGACAAAGCGAAGTGTCATGTGCAGCTCTCCCGTCTATTCAATAACTTGCAATTATTTGCTTCTAACCTCAAAAATCGCGAATTTCAAGTAATGGCCTTCGTTAACGCCGAGCAGCTGCGGATGGTCTTTTCCTGCCGCACGCCATTCAACGAGCCGCAATAGCTTGCCGGCATCTATCGCCGCTTCTTGAATCGTCTCTAGAAACAGCTCTGGGCGCATATGGTACGAGCAGCTTGCCGTAACGAGATATCCGCCTTCATTCACAAGCTTTAGACCTTGCAGATTGATATCTTTATAGCCGCGGCAAGCGCCAGGCACCGCGCTTTTGGTTTTGGCAAATGCTGGCGGATCGAGAATGACAACATCCCATGTCCGTCCTGCTGCCCCGTCAAGCTTTTTGGAAGTGTCGACACCGCCAAGTCCCCGCTGCTTCCGCTCATCGATTCCTTTTACTTGAGCCCGCAAATACTCAAAGGCATCGGCAACTACAAATTCAACACGCTCCGTGAACCCATTGCGCTCGACATTCCGCTTAGCCGTTTCAATCGCATGCTCGGAGACATCCAGACAAGTCACCTTCTTGGCTCCGAATTTGCAAGCATGCAGTGTGAAGCTCCCTGTATGCGCAAAGCATTCCAGCACGGATGCTCCATCCCAATAAGGAAAGGTAACGACTTTGCCATTCGCGTTAACCGGCACCGATTTAACCGTTTCTCCATCCTGCTCTTCAACAAGGCGTATGCCGCTGCGGCCGCCCCAGCCAGTCATCAGCGGAGCAATTGCTGCTCTGTTCTCTCGCTGATCGAAAAAATAGCCTGTTTTCTGGCCTTCGACGATATCAACCTCCAGCTTCAAGCCGTTCTCCTCAATTTCAAGGATGGATGGGCAGCTCCCATAGAGTGTTCCCGTACGCTCCTCCAGTCCTTCAAGCATGCGGACTCCGACATCGCTGCGCTCATAGATGCCGAGCGGTTGGAACACGTCAACGAGTGCCTCAATTAACGCCTCTTTCCTGACGTCCATTCCGAGTGTCAATAGCTGCAGCACTAAAACGTTATTGAAACGGTCGACCACAAGGCCAGGTAAGAAATCGGCCTCGCCGTAAACGAGACGGCAATCGGCATCCGCAACAAAGCGGCGACGGTGCTCCTGGCATTGTAGGAGGCGATTGCGGAAGAAATCGGCATCCATTTCAGCGATTGGCTCATAGGCAACCACTCTAACCGTTATTTGCGATTTTGGATTCCAATAGCCGGTTGCAAGGTACCGTCCCTGGTGGTTAACCACATCTACCAGATCTCCAGGCTTCGCTTCGCCCTCCAAGCGGTCAATCTCTGTTGCGAATACCCAAGGATGGCCTTGCTCCACTCTTTTTTTTCTAGCTTTTTGCAAAAATATTTTTGGATTGCTCACGATTCTCTCGCTTCCCCTCAACTGGACTTGCTTGTCATGCTTGTCTTTATTGCAGCATATGTATACTTACGGTTCTAATACGAAATCAACTTGAAGGAGCTCACTAATGGTTCAGACAATTCTTATTCCCATGCTGCTAGGATTCTCCGTATTTATGAGCGGAATGAAGCTGATGGAGCTTGCGCTTCACAGAATGGCCGGTCCATATTTGACACGAATACTCGAAAGATCCACAGCAACACCCATCCACGGGTTGGCAATTGGTACGGTTACGACAGCATTCCTGCAAAGCAGCACCGCCGTAACGGTTATAGCAATCGGAATGGTCAATGCTGGCCTGCTAACCTTCCCGCGTACGCTTGGCATCATTCTCGGTACGAATATCGGTACATGCATTACGACCGAGCTCATCGGCCTTAACTTAAATAAGCTCGCCCTTCCCTTGCTAATCGCCTCTATTGTAATGTGGCTGGCAACTGCCATATTGGGTGAATTAAAATGGTTTCCCGCTATCCGCAGCGCAAGCTGGCTCACCTCGCTCCGCTTTTCATCCGTCGTCCTATGCGGCTTCGCGCTGCTGTTGACCGGAATGGCAATGATGCAGGGCGTTGGACAGGCTGTACAAGAAAGCACTTTTTTCACATGGTTTCTCGACAAAGCGGATGACAGCCTTTGGTGGGGCCTTGCTGCTGGCGCTATTCTAACGGCAGCGGTACATAGCAGTGCAGCCGTGATCGGTATTATTATGGGCTTCGTGACACTTGGCGCCATGCCAATCGAGCTGGGCATCGCAGTTGTGCTTGGCGCAAATATCGGAACCTGCGCAACGGCTTTGCTTGCTTCCGTTGGCGGCACCAAGGCGGGGCAATACGTAGCATGGTCGCATGTCGTGCTCAATGCAGGCGGCGCATTGCTGTTTATGCCATTTATTGGCGAGCTCGAAACCTTCTCGGCGTGGATTTCTTCATCCAACGCCACTCAGATTGCGCACACACAGACGATTTTCAACGTTTTGAGCTCCTTAATTGCACTCCCATTTTGTTATCTCGGTATATTTAGGAAGCTTGAACCGCTGTCCAAGCATCCCTAATCCGTTTGCAAACCGAGCAAATGAAAAGCTCCGGCCACGATGCGGTGATTGTTGTCGTAGCCAGACTGCTTTTGCCGCTTCCAGGCTTCTTTCGGATCAAACCAATCCACACCCCGTATTTCCTCAACCTGTGCCTGCAGAGAGCCTCCCACAGCTTCGACCAAATAATAATGGACCTCTTTATCCACTTTCCCATGCTTATCATGCTCATATTGGTATTTTATTTGGTCAATCGGAGCGATGATCACCCCTTCAAGGCCCGTTTCTTCCACAATTTCTCGCAAAGCGGTTTCTTCTATCGTTTCCCCTGCTTCCATTTTCCCTTTGGGCAGCGAAACTTTTCCATATCGGTCCTGAATGAGCTGAATTTGCAGCTTGCCTTCCTCGTTGCGGCGATATACGACACCGCCTGCTGAAATTTCTTTCATCTCCGTATCCCCCTTGCAGCCTAAATGAAGTTATATACGCAGCAAAGGATTCCTCCATCGTTTCCTCGAAAGGAATCGTTGAACAAAGGAATCCCCGCATGTATTCGAGCTGCGTTTATGCTCTTATCGCTTCTGGACGCTCCAACACAAAGCTGTGCAGCTCTGATTCGATGGCTCTTTGCGGTTGATCGTCCAATACTCTAACCAGCTTCGCGCGGCATTCATTGACACCAGCCTCGGTAATTTTGACACGGCATAGCTTACCGATCAATTGCTCCGTACCGTCGAACACGACTTGGATATAATTGTCCGTATAGCCCATAACTAAGCCTGTTCCAGGTGCTCCTTTATAATCGCGCTCCGGAATGACGTCAAGCACTTGGCCTACGTATTGATTTGCATATGCAAGCTGCATCTTTTCGGATAAATCGATCAGCTTATGCACACGCTCGTTTTTAATTTCGTCATCGACCTGCTCATCCATTCTCGCTGCCGGTGTTCCCGTGCGCTTCGAATAAGGAAAGACGTGCATTTCGGCAAATTTCATCTCTTCCATGAACCGCAAGCCGTCTTCGAACATTTCTTCCGTCTCGCCTGGGAACCCAACGATTACATCGGTTGTAATTGCAACGCCAGGCATCGCTTCATGCAGCCGTTTGATCTTAGCGGCAAATTCTGCCGTCGTGTACTTGCGGCGCATACGCTTCAATACGGAGTCTTCGCCTGCTTGAAGTGGAATATGCAAATGGCGGCACATTTTGCTGGAGCGATTCAGCACGTCGATCATGGCATCATCGATTTGGCTTGCTTCAATCGAGCTGATGCGAATGCGCTCCAGCCCCTCCACCTTGTCCAAATCCCAGAGCAAGCTGGTCAAATTGTAGTTTTCCATATCATCGCCGTAGCCTCCGGTATGAATACCGGTTAATACGATTTCTTTATAGCCTGAAGCCACAAGCTGCTTCGCTTGCTCCAGCACGCTTTGCGGCGCGCGGCTGCGGGATAGTCCGCGTGACCAAGGAATGATGCAAAACGTACAGAAATTGTTGCAGCCTTCTTGGATTTTCAGGAATGCACGAGTACGCTCCGAGAAATCCGGTACGTCCAGTTCTTCGAAGTCACGCGTTTTCATAATGTTGCGTACGGCATTCACCGGTTTGCGGTCGCCTTGTATTTGATCGACGAAGCTCATGATTTTCTCGCGGTCCTGCGTGCCAATGACGAGATCCACGCCTTCGATTGCCATAATTTCCGCAGGAGAAGTCTGAGCGTAACAGCCCGTTACCGCGATGACAGCATCCGGATTGCGGCGAACAGCCCGTCTAATAATTTGACGGCTTTTTTTGTCTCCCGTATTCGTTACCGTACACGTATTAATTAAATACACATCTGCAGTCGCTTCGAAATCGACCTGCTCGTAACCTTCGTTTTTAAATAACTGCCAGATCGCTTCTGTGTCATAGAAGTTCACTTTGCAGCCTAGCGTATAGAATGCGACTGTTGGCATAGTTGTTACGCTCCTCCCATTTCTCCTGATTCATATAATAAGCAGGTTAATCCTACGATGCCCGCTGTTTCCGTTCTCAGTATTCTTCTGCCCAGCCCAACTAAGACAGCTCCTGCTGCTTCGGCCTCTGCCGCTTCACGATCGGTAAAACCGCCTTCTGAGCCTACAATCAGCAGTACCCTTGGACTGTGTACGGCAGCTTCGCTGGCACGCCATTCACTAACGGCAGAGCGTACGCCTCTTCCATGAGCCAAATGACCCTCTCGCTCGTAGCAAAACAACGCCAGATCATAATCGGCTATCGACTTGACCAGCTCACGCCAGCTATGTAGCGCTTCAATTGCGGGTATACGACTGCGATGAGCTTGTTCAGCCGCTTCCTTTGCGATTTTGCCCCAGCGATCAATCCGCTTCGCTTCTTTCTTGGCGTCATACTGTACAATCATGCGCTCTGATTGAAAGGGAACAAAAGCAAAAGCGCCAATCTCCGTACCTTTTTGAATGACCAGCTCCATCTTGTCGCCTTTAGGCAAGCTTTGCGCGATCGTTATCGCCCAATTCGGCTCACTATCCGCGCTCAGCAGCTCCACAATTCCTGCCGTTATAAGCATTGGAGAAGCTTCAAGTACAGCCACTAAAGCCGTGCGCGACTGTCCGTCACTAACGATAAACTGATCGCCAGGCTTCGACCGCATGACACGAACCGCATGATGCGCATCCTCGCCTACCAACCGAATTTCGGAGTCGCCAAACTGATCCGCCGCTATAAAATATCGTTGCATCGTCCTTTTCCAACCACCTTAAACAAATTCCATCCTTCATAATACCATGCATGCCCATTTAAAATCTATCAGAAACCATTGCCAGTCACTCAATAGTTAGTCTGAGAATAGCTAGACGACAATTAACTCATAAACAATTTGAATGCTAATTGCAGGGTACTTCTAGCAAGGTCGTTCCCTATGTTTAGAATAGGATCCAGCGTTACACGCCTAAGCGGCGGAATAAATACGACGAGCAGAAAAATGAACATTCCCCATTGAACGTTTTGATCCATTTTATAACGTATTCTGAGTGGCATTAGATCCGAGATAATCCGATACCCATCAAGCGGCGGCAGTGGAATTAAATTAAAAACAAACAGTAGAAAATTATAGGAAATAAAATAACCGAAAAAGCGTTGTATGGCGAGACTTACCCCTGGCGAACTTGATTCCATAACTCCGACTGCGTCAAGTCCTACAAAAATAAATACGCCGATAATACCTAACAATAGATTGCTCAGCGGACCAACTGCCGTCACTATAATGCTCATCAACCGCGGACTGCTGAACTTGCTTGGATTGACAGGAACAGGCTTCGCCCAGCCAAAACCAGCTATAAGTATCAGCAAGGTACCGAGCACATCCAAGTGGACCCGAGGATTCAGCGTAACCCGGCCGGCATTGTAGGCTGTATCATCGCCAAATTTATACGCACTATAAGCATGAGCGAACTCATGCACAGTAAATGCAATAATTAAAGCCAAAACGATAAATGGCAAATCTTCAAGCGGGAACCGTAAAAAGCTCTGCAAGTCCATTAAGTCACCTGTGGCTTTCTCGCTATGAATGCTATCCAGTCTTCATCGCGGCGTTTCTCGACGATTTCAAATCCAGAACGGATCAAGCCTTCTTCCACATCGTCCTCTTTGTTCTTGTAAATGCCTGAAGCGATATAAATGCCGTTTGGTTTAAGTGCTTCATATACGTCGTCTACAAAAAGCAATATAATCTCTGCCAGTATATTGGCAACGACCAAATCCACGGGCACCTTAACAGCGGTAGTCAACGGCGCAGATCCGCCAGCTTCGCCAGATTGCCCTTCTTTGATTACGCCTAGCAGATCACTTAATCTCACTTCGACTTGCTCCGACAGCTCATTAAGCTTCACATTCTCGGTTGCGCTAGACACGGCAACAGGATCAAGATCCAGCGCGAGAACGTTTTTCACGCCTAAGCGGCAAGCTCCGATCGCAAGAATGCCTGAGCCTGTTCCAACATCGATCATTTCTTCCCCGCCGCGGATAACCGTTTCAAGCGTCTGCAAGCACAGTGCCGTCGTCGGATGCGTGCCCGTACCGAAAGCCATTCCCGGATCCAGCTCGATAATCCGCTCGTTCGGGCCTGCTTCGTACACTTCCCATGTCGGCTTAATCGTAAGCGTCTCCGAAATACGGAGCGGCTTGAAGTATTGCTTCCATGCGGTAGCCCAATCTTCTTCATCGATGACGAGCGCAGAATATTCCACCGTACCAGGATCGATATCGAATTCGCGAAGCTCTTCTACCCGAGGGCGAATGGATGCGATAAGCTCTTCCATATCCGTGTCTTGATTAAAATAACCCTTTATAATCGCTTGACCTTCTGGAATATCATTAAGCGGAAGCTCGTACCATTGTCCAAGCGATGTATCACGCTGCTTGCTGAGCGTTCCCGACTCTTCAATAGATACGCCGCCAGCTCCGAGCTCATGCAAAAAGTTAGATATCATCTCTTGCGCTTCTTCTGTTGTTGAGATTGTAATTTCATGCCATTTCATATGTAATATCCTCCAGTAACAATCGTAAACGGCCGCCTGCAGCCGCAATTGGCCAGACAATCGTTTCGCTATAAAAACCTAACAACTATTGTACACCAGAGTGTGGTTTTACACAAAATTTGGCGCAGCCGACTTCATGTGTTAATTGTTACTAAAGGAGCTAGCTATCTTGTTGTACAAGCAGCAATAACAAATAGACTGCGGGCTGGCTGGCTGCCTGCAGTCTATTTGTCGTTAGTTCATTCTTGTATGGGTATTGCCGCCTATTTGACTTATGAGGTGAAGAGCTCGATCAGCGACTGACTCATCTACCGTTGCCGTCAGCCTTCCGCTGGCAGGCAATCCGCTAACCTCAACTACGCGCAGCGCCTGCAGCTTTCTCCATGCCTCTTGAGCTGGTCCTTCGCCTTCGAAGGTCGCTTGAATTTCAATTTCACTCATTATGCCTGCTCATTGCGCGCGTCAGCTTCAGCAGCACGCTGGGCAGCTTTACGATCAGCTTCGTCCGCGAGCTCCTCAGAAAATTCTACATCTTCGTTTTTACCAACCGGCAAATTTCCGAAATTTTCTTTCTCCAAGCTGTTATGTTCCGTCATCGTTGATTCCCTCCGGTCTTGTAGATGTATGGTTCTCCTACCCGAATAGAATATGTTTGTCCGCCCTGAACTATACAAGCCGACAAAGAAAAAAAGGCGGACCGGGTTTGAACTGTGACCCGAAAGATAGACACTTTAAAAAAAGTGCCCATCTTTCGGGTTTTTGTGTTTAAATTAAATTTACTAAATCGAACGAGGGATACTAACATCATGACTAAACGTAGCTGTTTCACACCATCACAAATGAGATTACTTGAGTCTAATCCCAATGTCATTCACGTATCGGAGAAATCCATTTCATATACACCCGAGTTTAAACTTCACGCAGTCCAATCTTACGAGAGTGGCAGCGCACCTATGCAAATTTTCCTTGATGCTGGATTTGACGTTGTTGTCATCGGTACAAATAACCCTCATAAATGTCTAAACCGTTGGAGGAGCTCATATAGAAGCTACGGAGAGGAGGGATTGTTAATGGATCGCAGAGGCAGAGCTAGTACAGGCCGGCACACTTCTAAGGAGCTGACCCCAGAAGAGAAGCTTAAACGTGCTGAAGCTAAGATTAAGTTATTGGAAGTGGAGAACGAATTCCTAAAAAAGCTCGAAGCTCTAGAAAGGAAGGTGAAGCGCGATCGCTAACACCTTCTGAGACCTTTGAGCTCATCGAAGCTACTATTAGAAATTACAATATAAAAGGCCTAACCGGGTATTTATGCAACCTTGCAGGGGTAAGCCGAAGTGGATACTACCGGTGGGTAAAGGCGGAACCGTCAAGGCAAGAACGTGAGTACGCGGACGAGCAGGATTACGAACTCATTAAGGAACACTTCGTGGCTCTTAACGCTAAGGCGGGTGCCCTCACGATTAAAATGCATCTGGAACGGGAAGATGATGCTGTCATGAATCATAAGAAAATTCGAAGACTTATGCGCAAATATAACTTAGTTGCCAAAGTACGACAGGCAAATCCATATCGTAAACTGGCTAAAGCTACACAAGAGCATAGAACGTGCCCGAACCACTTAGATCGTAATTTTGATCAAGGAGAACCTGGTAAAGTGCTACTAACCGATATCACCTATATGCGTTACGGAAAAGGCCAATGGGCTTACCTTTCCTGTGTGAAGGATGGAGCGACGAAGCAAATACCTGCACATGTTGTATCCACATCCTTGGAACTCAGTATTGCAGAGAAGACGTTAGAGCAGCTGCTAAGTAGCTTAGATTACAACGTTCATCCGGATGCAATCTTTCATTCAGATCAAGGCATGCATTATACTCATCCACTATTTCAACAGAAAGTAAAACTTGCAGGTTTTAAACAATCCATGTCACGAAAAGGAAACTGCTGGGACAACGCGCCCATGGAGTCATTCTTTGGTCATATGAAAGATGAGATGGATTATGAAGACTGCCAAACCATAGAGGAGCTTCGTCAAAGAGTTAACGAATACATCCTAAAGTACAACACATCTCGCTATCAATGGGGGTTAAAAAAGATGACTCCTGACGAATACAGGAGCCATCTACTTTCGGCGTAACACTTTTTATTAAATGTCCACAATCGGGGTTACAGTTCAGTTATTCACCCCGGAACGCCTTTTTCATCTTATCGAATATGGATTCATGATGCTCTTGGTCCGTTGCTGCCGAATCGCCGCTCATACCGCCGAATTGACGCAGCAAATCCTTCTGATCGTCAGTCAAGCTTGTTGGCGTTACAATTGTAACCTTTACATGCTGATCGCCTTGGCCGTACCCGCGCAATTTCGGAACACCTTTGCCTTTGAGCCTGAAATAAGTTCCGGTTTGCGTTCCAGCCGGCACCTTGAGCTTAACCTTCTCCGTCAAAGTCGGAATTTCGATCTCATCGCCGAGCGCAGCCTGAACGAAAGTCAACGGCACCTCGCAATAAATATCGTCGCCTTCCCGTTCGAAGAATTCATGCGATTTCACGCGAATGACAATGTATAAATCCCCAGCAGGCCCGCCGCGCAAACCTCCTTCGCCTTCGCCTGTCATCCGGATTTGCGCTCCGTCGTCAACGCCCGCAGGAATGCGGATATTGATTTTGCGTTGGCGTTTCACTTTACCGGCGCCGTGGCAAGTTGAACATTTGTCCTTAATCACACGGCCGGTGCCGCTGCAGTTCGTACATGCACGGCGGTTAACCATGCGTCCAAACGGCGTGTTTTGTACAACTTCCTGCTGACCGCTGCCTTTACATACCGAACAGGTTTCAGGCTTCGTGCCGGGCTTAGCGCCGTCACCGTGACAAGTATCACAGGTTTCGGTACGCGGAATCGTAATTTCCGTTTCCTTGCCGAACACGGCTTCCTTGAATTCAACCGTCATTGTATATTGCAGATCATTGCCGCGCTGCGGTGCATTCGGATCACGACGTCCGCCGCCTCCCCCGCCAAAAAACATGTCGAAAATATCGCCAAAGCCGCCGCCGAAATCACCGCCGCCTCCGCCGCCCATGCCTTGGTTCGGATCTACATGGCCGAACCGGTCATAAGTGGAGCGTTTGCCATCGTCACTTAAGACGTCATACGCTTCCTTCACTTCTTTGAACTTCGTCTCCGCATCAGCCGCTTTGTTTACGTCGGGATGAAACTCCCGAGCGAGCTTACGGTAAGACTTTTTGATTTCGTCAGCCGAAGCATCTTTCCCGAGGCCGAGTATTTCATAATAATCGCGCTTGCTTGCCACCTGTTCTCACCTCCGCTATATATCCTATGATTCCTAGTGCAAAAACGCGCGAAAGGAGGTCAAAGCCAGGTAGCGCCTGTCTTTGACCTCTCGCTCGCTACTCTTTATTTATTGTCGTCAACCACTTCGTAATCGGCATCCACGACATTATCTTTACCTTTAGAAGGACCAGCATCAGGCTCTGCGCCTTCGCCTGCTTGCGCAGCTTGCTCATACAGCTTAACAGAAAGCTGTTGAACGATTTCCGTAAGCTCTTCAGCCGCTTTGTTGATTTGCTCTAGATCATCCGTTGCAAGCGCAGCTGTCAATTTTTCTTTAGCAGCGTTTGCTTTGTCGATTTCACCAGCGTCAACTTTATCGCCAAGATCTTTAATCGTTTTGTCAACGGAGTAGATCAATTGGTCAGCGTTGTTTTTCGCTTCTACAAGATCACGGCGCTTGCGGTCTTCTTCCGCGTTCAGCTCTGCGTCTTTCATCATTTGATTGATTTCATCTTCGCTTAGGCCGCTTGAAGAAGTAATCGTAATTTTTTGGCTCTTGCCTGTTCCTTTATCAAGCGCCGATACGTTAACGATACCGTTGGCATCGATATCGAAGGTAACTTCGATTTGAGGCACGCCGCGCGGTGCTAGAGGAATATCGTTCAGTGTAAATCGGCCAAGCGTTTTGTTGCCAGCAACCATGGAGCGCTCGCCTTGCAGAACGTGGATTTCCACGCCAGGCTGGTTATCCGCATAAGTGGAATACACTTGGGATTTGCTTGTAGGAATCGTCGTGTTGCGGTCGATCATCTTCGTGAACACGCCGCCAGCAGTTTCAATACCTAGTGACAATGGCGTTACGTCAAGAAGAACAACGTCCTTCACATCGCCTGTCAGAACGCCTGCTTGAACAGCTGCGCCAAGCGCAACAACCTCATCCGGGTTAACGCCTTTATGTGGATCTTTGCCGATCAATTTTTTAACCGCTTCTTGCACAGCAGGAATACGAGTCGATCCGCCTACAAGAACGACTTTGTCGATGTCGCTTGAAGACATGCCAGCATCGCTAAGCGCTTGACGAGTTGGTCCAAGCGTACGCTCAACCAGGGAAGCCGCTAGCTCTTCAAACTTCGCGCGAGTAAGACTGAGCTCCAAATGCTGAGGAACGCCGTCCACCATTGTAATAAACGGAAGCGAAATGGCAGAAGTCAGAACACCGGAAAGCTCTTTTTTCGCTTTTTCCGCTGCATCTTTCAGACGTTGAACTGCCGCTTTATCTTTGGAGAGGTCAATGCCTTGGTCTTTCTTGAATTCAGCAACGAGGTGATCGATGATCACTTGGTCGAAATCGTCGCCGCCCAGTTTGTTGTCGCCGCTTGTCGCTTTTACTTCGAAGAATCCATCGCCCAGCTCAAGGATGGATACGTCGAACGTACCGCCCCCAAGGTCATAGACAAGAATCGTTTGGTCTTCTGTTTTCTCAAGGCCGTACGCAAGCGCAGCAGCCGTTGGCTCATTGACGATACGCAATACTTCAAGGCCAGCAATTTTACCCGCGTCTTTTGTTGCTTGGCGCTGGCTGTCATTGAAGTAAGCTGGTACGGTAATAACCGCTTGTGTAACCGTTTGGCCTAAGTATGCTTCCGCGTCTGCTTTCAATTTTTGCAAAATAATTGCAGAAATCTCTTGCGGCGTATAGTCTTTATCATCGATTTTTTCTTTGTGGTTCGTACCGATATGGCGTTTGATGGAGCTAATTGTACGGTCAGGGTTTGTGATTGCTTGACGTTTTGCCGTTTCACCGACAACGCGCTCGCCATCCTTTTTGAAGCCTACTACGGAAGGTGTCGTACGGTTGCCCTCCGGGTTAGGAATAACAACGGCTTCGCCGCCTTCCATTACTGCTACGCAAGAGTTTGTTGTACCAAGGTCAATACCAATTACTTTACTCATAGCTATAGTTCCTCCTACATCGAATTGTATTTTGGTGGATCTCATTATGTTTGTTAATCATTATAGCTGTTTAGCTGCTTACTTTAACCATCGCAGGACGAAGCACCTTGTCTTTCAAAATGTAGCCCTTCTGCACTTCCTCAACCACGATGCCTTCCTCATGCTCATCAGATTCAACCTGCATAATAGCTTGATGGAAATCAGGATTGAATGGCTCGCCGACAACGTTCATCGCCTTAAGGCCTTCTTGCTCGAGTGTTTGCTCCAGCTGGCGGAATATCATATCCACGCCTTTCGCAAGCGATTCAAAATCGCCATTGACGGAAGCTGCGGCAACCGCGCGTTCAAAATTATCTACAACCGGAAGCAGCTGGCCGATTAGCTTCATCGACGCATACTGACCGAGTTCTTCTTTTTCCTTCAATGTGCGGCGGCGGAAATTATCAAAGTCCGCTTGTGCGCGCAAGAAACGCTGCTGATTTTCTTCCGCTTGCTTCACTAGCTCAGCATAGCGCGAGTCTGCTTCGAGAACCTCAACCTCTGATTCCTCGACAACCTGCTCCGATTGCTCAGCTGATACGGTTTCTTCCGCAGCCTCGGCCGCTTCATTATGTTGCTCTTTCGTACTCATGCAATCACCTCCTTAAAAGTTACGAAGTAAACGCGGCATCAAAAGCTTCGGCATAAAATCTATTTATACCAACGGCCAAGCAGCACCGCCATATCCTTGGAAATGATATCCAGCAGACTGATGACTTTGCCGTATTCCATTCGTGTGGGTCCTAGAATGCCGATCGTTCCCAGCGATTGACCATCAATGGCATAGGTTGCCGTAATTAAACTGCAGTCGCTAATTGCCTTATGGTCATTTTCTGTCCCGATACGCACTTGTATACCTGATGGCAGGCCGGTAAACATTTTCATTATGGCTGGCGTCTCATCAAGCAAATCCAAAATCGTTTTTACTTTGTCTACGTCCTTGAATTCCGGCTGGGTTAGCATGTTCGTCGTCCCGCCAAGGAAGATCCGGTGCTCATCTTCGTTTTGGAGCGCATGGTCCAGCACCTGAAGCAGCTGCTCATAATGCTCAACATGCCTCTCAAGCTCTTGCCCAACTTCAGTGTAAAGTTTCGACCTAAGACGGATGAGCGGAACGCCAACCAGCCTTGTGTTCAAAATGTTCACGACCTTCTCCATATCATCCATCTTAAGGCCTTCTGGAATAGAGATCGTTCGATTCTCAACATGCCCCGTATTCGTCACGATGATCGCCACAGCCGAGGTTTTATCCAGCGGTATCAATCCGAAATGCTTAAGCGACGTACTGAACATTTCCGGTCCTAGCAAAATAGATGTGTAATTGGTTAAATTCGACAAAATCATCGCCGTTTGCTGTATGACCTGTTCCATTTGGTTCATTTTATCCGTTACGAACGAACGAACCATACCAATGTCGTTTTCATCCACTTCGCTTAGCTTTACTAAATGGTCCACATAATAACGGTAGCCTTTTGTTGATGGGACACGTCCGGCTGACGTGTGCGGCTGCTCCAGAAAGCCCAGCTCCTCTAGATCCGCCATTTCATTGCGAATGGTTGCTGGACTGAATCCAACGTCTCCGCGCTTCGAAATACTGCGTGAGCCGACTGGTTCTGCCGAGCGTATATAATCATCCACGATCGCATGCAAAATCATCCGTTGTCGTTCCGTCAGCATTCGAATACCCCCTGTATAAATGTCAATTCCGTTATTACGGTTTCCCATCGTTAGCACTCAATACAATCGAGTGCTAATCAATACTACAAAAATACCAAACCAGCTTGTCGATTGTCAAGTCGGTTCGGCATTTTTGTGTGCCCATTTTCGTTATACTTTATGAACTCTGCCTGCTTCGTCTACGGCAAACTTCTCTTTCCGAACCCGAGTCTCGCCTTGATACAGCTCTACGGTCCGATTTGGAGCAGCCGTGTCATCTATAATCACTTTCCATCCGTTTGTGTTTAGCAGCGCAAATAACTCATCCAGCGACATCGCCTTAAAGCCGTAAAAACCGCTGAAGCCCGCCCATTTCTTAAGCAATACCGTTGTCACGTGCTGAAGCTTGTCTTCCACCGTTGTCACTTGATCTTTCTTTTCACTCATCGTTATTTCTCCTCTATATTACGATAAACACCTATAAAGACTATATACCAAAACGCAGCATTTTACTATTAATCTCGTTAGGCCCGCCAACTTTAACTTCACGGAACATGTAGTTGGCAGGACGTTAAAAACGACTAAGCCGTTGCTCTAGCCAGTGAGCAACGGCTTAATGGTTACGCTTATGTGCAAACCGTTGCAGCGCTGAGCGCTTCTAGTTCAGCATTTTTAGTACTGCAATCTCATCGCAAGCGAGCTGTTTTGGGCAATTCACGCAATCCTTCCATACTTTCTCCGGGAAGATCTCCTTCTCAACGACCGTAAAGCCATTTTTTTCAAAGAAAGCTACAGCGTATGTCAAAGCCATTATTTTCGGAATATGCTGTTCCCTAGCTTGCTCAATTAGTGCATCAACCAGCTTGCTGCCTATGCCTACGCCTTTATAGCCCTCTGACATTCCTAGCGAACGTATCTCTACCAAATCTTTGCCTAGTCTTGTTAAGGAGCCGCAGCCGACGACTTCTTCCCCAATCTCCGCTACAACGAATGTATCTATCATATATTCGAGCGCTTCCCGAGTGCGAGGCAGCATAATGCCTTTCTCGGCATAACCTTTAATGAGCTGAAACAAGGTTTCAATATCGTCCGTAGTCGCTTTTCTGCATACAACCTGTACTGCCTGCATTGTGCTTTCGCCTCCACCCGGTGCAAGTTCAAAATCAATATGAATAAATATACAACAAAACGTATTTTATCTCAAGATTATTTTATTCGGTGTATCCGATAAACGCTCCAAAAACTTCATTGCCAAGCAGTACGCCTTTGTCGGTCAAACGGTAGACGGTGTCATCGTCCGTTTTCTCCGCTTCCAGCAGACCATCTTCCAGCAGCTTTTGAATGACAGAACCAAACTTCTCTTCAAGCGTATGGCCTGCGAATTGCTTCGAGAAACGGGATGCGGGAACGCCTTCCAGCAGACGCAGTCCAACCATCATCAGATCCTCCATCGCTTCCGCTTCCGGCACCTCGAACTGCTCAAGGCGCGGCAGCTTCGCTGCTGCGGCCTCGATATACGGCGTAATGCCTTTAAGGTTTACATGACGCATTCGGTTGACGTAACCGTGCGCGCCAGCTCCCAGGCCGTAATACGGCTCATTGCGCCAATAGGTTGAGTTGTGGCGGCTTTCGTAGCCAGGCTTCGCGAAATTGCTAATCTCGTAATGTGCATAGCCGTTCGTTTTCAGCATATCCATGAGCAGGATGAACATATTAAATTCTTCTTCTTCCGGAGGAAGAGGCAGCTCGTTGCGCTCATAGAGCTTGTGGAACAGCGTATTCTCTTCCACCTTTAGACTGTAGATCGAATAATGGGGCAGTCCGAGCTCCATCGCTCTGTTCACGCTGTCTCTGAGCAGCTCAACCGTTTGGCCGGGCAAACCGAACATCAAATCAATCGACAGGTTGCTGAAGCCTACTTTGCGTGCATTCTCAATGCTGCGGTAAACATCATCCACATTATGAATACGTCCAATACGCTCAAGCAAGCCATT
This sequence comes from Paenibacillus endophyticus, assembly GCF_014192395.1. Taxonomy (GTDB): domain Bacteria; phylum Bacillota; class Bacilli; order Paenibacillales; family Paenibacillaceae; genus Pristimantibacillus; species Pristimantibacillus endophyticus. Next base: position 70,229 of record NZ_JACHXW010000003.1, read on the forward strand.
ATCAAAAGATTGCACGCCGAAGCTGATTCGGTTCACTCCCCCTTCCTTCATCGCCGTCAATTTATCGATATCCGTCGTCCCCGGATTAGCTTCCATCGTAAATTCAACATGTGGTGCCAGCGGGAAATACTTGTGCACGGACTTCAAAAATCGTTCCATTTGAGGCGGTGTAAGCACGGTAGGCGTTCCGCCACCAACAAACACAGTATCAATTTCGATAGGCGGCCACTCCGCAACAGTACGTTCCATTTCCATTTCCAGCGCATCGAGGTACTGATCAACTGGCTGTCCCTTCAATACATAGGATGTAAAGTCACAGTAATGGCACTTATTTGTACAAAAAGGAATGTGTATATATAAAGCGCGCGGTGCCTGCATAATTGTCATCGTCATTTTCTCCTTCAAGCGTCAACGTCTGCCGTCCATCTGTTTTCACTCGGCACAGCCCACGCTTCGCATTGAAATCATCTATCGCTATCAACTGAAATAGAAAAGAGGGAGAGCTGCGCCCTCCCTCATCCTCGTACGTCTTAATCCTCGCCGATTTTGAGCACCGCCATGAACGCTTCCTGCGGTACCTCTACGCTGCCTACTTGTTTCATCCGCTTCTTGCCTTCCTTCTGCTTTTCAAGCAGCTTCCGCTTACGGCTGATGTCACCGCCGTAGCATTTGGCTAGAACGTTTTTGCGCATGGCTTTAACCGTTTCACGCGAAATAACTTTATTGCCGATAGAGGCTTGAATAGGAACCTCGAACATTTGGCGCGGTATGAGCTCTTTCAGCTTCTCGCAAATAACCTTCCCGCGCTGGTAAGCACGGTCACGGTGAACGATGACCGAAAGCGCATCAACCTGTTCATTGTTTAGCATGATATCCATTTTGACCAAGTTGGATCTGCGGTAGCCGCTGATCTCATAGTCGAACGAAGCATACCCTTTCGTGCTTGATTTCAGCTGATCGAAGAAATCATACACGATTTCAGACAATGGAACGTTGTAGGTAAGCGTTACGCGATTCGTATCCAAATATTCCATGTTCACGAATTCACCGCGTTTGTTCTGGCAAAGGTCCATAATCGCTCCAACATAATCGTTAGGCACGATAATGGCTGCTTTGACAAACGGCTCTTCTACGTAATCAAGCTTGCCTGCTTCCGGATAATTCGAAGGGTTATCGATCTCCATCGTTTCCCCATTGGTCAGCGTAATCTTGTAGATTACGCTTGGCGCAGTCGTAATAAGTGGAATATTGAACTCCCGTTCAATCCGCTCTTGAATGATTTCCATGTGAAGCAGCCCTAGAAATCCGCAGCGGTAGCCAAAGCCAAGCGCTGTCGAGGATTCCGGCTCATACCTTAGCGAAGCGTCGTTAAGCTCCAGCTTCTCCAGCGCATCGCGCAAGTCATTGTAGTCCTGCGTTTCAATGGGGTACAATCCGCAGAATACCATCGGGTTGATCTGGCGATAGCCAGGCAACCGCTCAGGCGCAGGGCGCTTCGCTTCCGTGACGGTATCACCGACCCGCGTATCCTTCACGTTCTTGATCCCTGCTACGACAAACCCTACATCGCCAACAGCAAGCTCTTTCACAATGGACATGCGAGGCATGAAGGCGCCCACTTCGATGACCTCAAATTCAGCTCCAGTTGCCATGAAACGAATCTTTGAGCCCGCACGGATGCTTCCATCCATTACCCTAACGTAGACGATAACGCCTTTGTAGGGATCATAATGGGAGTCGAAAATAAGCGCTTGGAGCGGCTTATCCGGATCTCCGGTCGGGGAAGGCATCTTCGAAACCACCTGCTCCAAAATTTCCTTAATGCCGATGCCGGCTTTCGCGGATGCAAGTACGGCATCGCTTGCATCAAGACCGATGACATCCTCGATTTCCTGCTTAACCCGTTCAGGCTCCGCGCTCGGCAAATCGATTTTGTTGATGACCGGAACGATCTCCAAGTTGTTGTCTAACGCCAAATAAACATTCGCTAACGTCTGGGCTTCAATACCCTGGGCAGCATCGACAACGAGCAGCGCCCCTTCGCAAGCCGCTAAGCTTCGAGAAACCTCGTATGTAAAATCGACGTGTCCAGGCGTATCTATCAAATTGAGTATATACTCGATGCCGTCATCAGCCGTATAGGCTAGTCGCACGGCTTGCAGCTTGATCGTAATTCCGCGTTCCCGCTCTAGATCCATTTGGTCAAGCACTTGCTCTTGCATCTCGCGTGATGTCAATGCGCCGGTAAATTCTAAAATACGGTCAGCAAGCGTTGATTTTCCGTGGTCTATATGCGCGATAATGGAAAAATTCCTGATCCTCTTTTGTCGGTCACGTACGTCAGTCATGCCTAACCCCCACAATTTCCAATAATGCTAATCATTCCTCCTATTATATCAGTTAAGGGGAATACCAGCAATGTTCATTATCATTTCGTCAATCCGTCAAAAATCGAAACGACCATCCGGATGCCTTCACTTGACATATTTTGCAGCAAACTGGAGGTCGAGTCGGCGATGCGGTTCACCGCAGGCTGATCGTTCTCTGCAGGCAGACCGGGCAATCTCTCGTTCACGCCAATCATGCCTTCATCTTCATAAGCAGAAGCGTCATCCGCACTACCGCCTTCCGCCATTTTCTTCAGCTCTTCCAGCTCCTTCTCGAGCTTGGCAATTTTCCGCTGCTGCTCCGTTTCAAAACCATCATCCGGCGTCTCCGCCTGCTGAGGTTCTTGCAGCTCCGTGTATTCCCCTCCGCCTTCAATCGGTCCGTATATCCGTTCAATGCCGCGAGAGGACACGTCGATCCCGTACAGAATAATAATCGCCAAGGCGCCGCCTATCAACGTCCATTTCATTCCATTTCTTCTCATGCACGTTCTTCTCCCTTCTCTCACGCTGTTTTCGCAGCAAGCACGGCTTAGCTGGCTTTGCCTTTGGCTGCCGCAGATGCCTTCTCTTCTTTCCAGTAAATATCTGCAATAACCTCCGCAAGCGCATCCGCGGTACGGTAAGATTCTTGAAGCGTGTTGTCAACGCCGCCTACTTCTATCAGAACATTATCCTCCGCAAGCGATTGATTGTATTCCGCATTGCCGGATGCAGCAGTTTTGCCCCAAATCCCGCGGGAGATGCCAGGGTATTTTTTGTCTAGAGCCTCGTGGATTTTAGTTGCAAAAGCTTCATTCTTTTGCCAATTCGGATTTTTATGTCCGATAATGAAATACACCTGCGCATAGCTTTTACCGCCAATATCAATCGTCGTATATTTTCTTTTTTGCGAATCGCGGTGAAGGTCAAAGAAAAACTTCAAATCCTTGCTGCTCGCAATCGCTTCCTTAACCGTTTTCATCGAATATTTGTAGGATAATTCCCATCTGTAATCTTTAATGGCAGTTGGGTAATCCGTGTCGGAATGCTGCGCACCAACCCCATTCGCCTCCAGCATTTTCGCTAGGCGCTTGCCGACCAGCGTAATATTTTTCGTGCTGGAATTCGGATCCTTCGACTTGTCGGTCAGCTCCGGATACCATGATTCACGGTTATGGGAATGATAGATGAACGCTACCTTGGCACCCCCAGTCGTCGGTTGCTCAACCCCGTTATCGGAAGGTTCCGCCGGCTTGTCTGTCGGTACCGGAAGCTTATCCGGTTCATTGTTCTCATCTCCATCCGCATCAGATACATCCGTGCCGTTGTCCGCATGAAGACCATCTATTGGATCATAGGTAATTGGTGTATTGTCCTCCGGCCCAACCGCCGTATCCGTTCCAATACCCTTACGTATGAGAATCGCATCGTTCGCGCTAAGTCCCGGCAGCTCGCCGGCAAGCAAGCTCATCGGATCGGATGGATTAATATCCGTCAAAGCGCGCATGAGCAGCACGCTGATCTGTTTGGTTGTGAACGACTCTGTTTCCAAGCCGCTTTGGAAAGCAGGCATTTCCATCTCTAGCATATCCCCAAAAAACCCGCTGGATACTGCCGCAGCGAATCCTTTCATTGAATTAACCGGCGAAGCCGTTGTTTGCTGATGCGCCATTCCCGCAACGCCGAGCAGAACAAAAAATACCATCGAGCAAAAAGAGAGCAATGCAAATGTGCGACCCGTCACCAGCAATTGCCTCATTCGTCTGCTCTCTCTCCCAATATCAAGCAGCATGATCTTCCGTTTCATAGGCTGTATAACCTCCACTTCTTAGGTTACTACTAATCTATGAGAGTCATTGACTTCATAGAACCTCATTTCATATGAACGATTTGGAATTGATAGAATTGCATTTTGAGATACACATTTTAAGATACACATTTTAAGATACATATTTAAAGATACACACAAAAAAAGCCGCCCCTCAGGCTAATGCCTATAGGAGCAGCTTCATATCTTGTTGATTAATGCGTATAAGCAGCCACGTTGCTCGAATCAACGGCTTCATGCAGCGAGGCATTGAGACCACTGGCGATAATATTGGCTATATCCTCGATAAATTCATCAATTTCTTTAGGTGTGACCAGAAGGTCATGGCCTAGCGGACTCAAAACTTCCCTGACTAATTGGAGACGCTCATTCTCCTCCATCTGGTTAACGAGACCCATAATATGATCCGAGTTCGCATTTTGCTTGTTGAAGTGGCTGCTCATCATCTCCAGCGTGTTATTGACGATCGTCGACGCATACACGACCGTCGGAACACCGATCGCAATGACTGGCACGCCTAGAATCTCCTTCGTCAGTCCTTTTCGCTTATTGCCGATGCCCGATCCAGGATGAATGCCCGTGTCCGCAATTTGGATGGTTGTATTGACGCGTTCAACCGCCTTGGAGGCTAAGGCATCAATCGCAATAATGAGATCCGGTTTCGTTTTCTCAACGATGCCATGCACGATTTCGCTGGATTCGATCCCAGTAATGCCGAGTACGCCCGGTGCGACTGCACTGACGGGACGATACCCAGGGGCAACCTGATCCGGCATTAGCTCGAAATAATGACGAGTTACCATCACATTCTCGACAACAATCGGTCCAAGCGCATCAGGCGTCACGTTCCAATTGCCCAATCCTACAATCAGCACGCGCGCGGTTTTACTAATCGAGAGCCTCTCAAGGAATGCTTCAAAATGCTTAGCGAACTGGGTGGCAACCCGATCCTGTAATCCAGTATCCCCATTTCGCAAGCCCGGCACCTCAAGCGTCACATAATGGCCTTGCATCTTTCCGATTGCTGCTGAGCCTTGCTCATTCTGAACATGCAGCTGTGTAATCGTAATGCCGTCATCCTCTGTCGTTTCGGACTGAATGCCCGGTATTGGCCCTCCACTTGGCGCTTCCGCCATCTCTTTCGCCTCTAACGCCAAATCCGTTCTGACACTGTATTTCTGCAAATCAAGCTCTTTCTCCACTGCTCATTCTCCCTTCAAGCGCAAGTTCTAAAGCTATTGTTTGCAGATGTATTAATTTCATACTTGGCAACCTGCCAAGTATCTTAGTGTGCTTGTTGCATGGAAGCTTCCGAAGCTATTGCTTTTTGGGCATTGGCATGATAATATATTTTAAGTTGTGTTGTCTAGGTTTATTATGTATGTAAACCGTTGTAAACAGTTTAGGAGGTGAATTCCATGCCAAATATTAAATCCGCGATTAAACGCGTTAAAACAAGTGAAAAGCGTCGTGCTTTGAATGCATCCCAAAAATCCGCACTTCGTTCGGCCGTTAAATCTGCTGACCAAGCTATCGCTGGCACTGATGTAGAAGCTGCTAAAGCAGCACTTATCGCTGCAACGATTAAATTGGACAAAGCAGCAACTAAAGGCCTGATTCATAAAAATGCGGCTTCCCGCAAAAAATCTCGTCTTGCTAAAAGACTTAATGCCCTTTCGGCTCAAGCCTAAGCAAGATATCTGCCTGCGAGGCTAATTTATTCTTTGGATAAACTTGCCTCGCTCGGCGCCAAAAAGCTTCACTGCCTTTCAATAGGCGGTGAAGCTTTTTTTGCATGTCGGAAAAACACAAGTGTAAACGGCTGTTGCCGTCCTCTGGCGGCTAAGCTTACGTTTCGCGTAGAAATATAGAGAAAGTTGGCGAAATGATATACTTTCCTATATTTTAAAAAAGGCGCTAAGCGCCTTTTTCCATGCTGAGTGAAAGCAAATATAGCTCTAGGCCGAGCGTTTTGTCAATCGCACCCGTTTTCATTTGATAGTCAAGGTCGGCAAGCGAAGCTAGCAGCCTGCCCAACCGTGGAATCTGAAACTTGCGGCTTTTCTCCGCTGCAAGTTTCACGGCATATGGATGCAGTCCTAATTGGCCAGCCATTTGCTGGGGCGAATATTGATGCTGCTCCAGCTCCTTAATTTGCAGCATAATCCGCAGCTGCCTGGCAATTAAAGCGGCAATTTTAATCGGCTCCTCGCGCCGTACAAGCAATTCTCTATACAGCCGAATCGCTTTATCGATTCGAAGCTCAGCTATCGCGTCGATAAGCGCAAACACATCCTCTTCAACGGTTGCTGCAGTCATTAGCGCGGCAGTCTCCACATCGATTGTACCGCCTGAGCCTACGTGCAGACAGAGCTTGTCCACTTCTTGCGATAACTGCTGCATATTGGCGCCGGCTCGCGAGAGAAGCAGTTCGGCTGCGTCAGGGGAGAGCGTTCTTTTTTGATCTGCTGCCCGCTTGATCATCCATTGCTTAAGCTGTGCGGCATCGAGCTCTGGGAATGGCACCAAAGCATTGCGGTCCTTTAACGTCTTGACAAGCTTGCGGCGCTCATCCAGCTTCTCTGCATTCACCGAAAAAACGATAATCGAAGTCTCAGATGGATACTCCATATATTGAATCAGTTTTTCGGGACGGTGCTCGAGCTTGCCGCCTTCTTTGCCTCCGGCACACAGCAGCGTTGCATCTCGAATCAAGATAAGCTTGCGCTGCACGAAAAACGGAGAGGTTTCAGCTTCAAGAACGGCTTCCTCGATTGATGTTTCTGCCGTATCAAATTTCACCATGCCAAGCTCCCGCTCGTCTGCAGAAAACATAGCTTCGGTAAGTGCGTTGATAAATTGCTGCAACCGATATCGGTCTTTCCCATAAAGCACATAAACAGGCCGAAAACGACCACCTTTTATTTCCTTCAATGCTTCCTTCGCATCCATGCCCTCACCTCGTCACCAGTCTACACATTTAAACGGCAACAAAGGGATGAGCCGTTTATAGGCCTCATCCCTTTGCCGAACATCTATATAAACATTCGCAGGCAGGCCCATGGTGCCGCCCTGCGAATGGTCATACGACGTTATGGCTTTGTCGTAGACACTCTCTATGCTGATACTATACGCATTAGCGGAAGAATGTGTGCATACTCCTCATAAATCTAACGCCTGCCTTCAGCCTAATGCGCGGCTTTCTTCTCGGTAAGCGTGGCGATATCAATCTCATATTTCTCAATTGCCCCGTTTTCGACATGAACCTCATACGCGAGTAGCGCACTGTCAGCGGACCATACCAAATTCAGCAGCTCACCGTTTTTTCGAGGCGTTGTAAAAACAATGCTTTGGTCAGCCTGTGCGATGACGTCGATTTTGAAGTTGGCTGCTTGCACGCCATATTTCCCGTCGGGTGAGATGATGGCAGGCACGGCCGTGTTTTCGAAGTCGCCCTGCTCCTTCTCTCCCGCAGATCCGTCGGACGAATTCGAAGTGCCTCCTGCTGTAATGCCTTCTTCGACAGATCCGGTACCTCCCAATGTTCCTTCACCGCTTGGGCTATCTGCATCGATAGAAGAAGGCAGATCATCCTTCATAGTCTCTTCGTTATTTAGCGAATCGGTTTCCATAACATCGGAGTTTTTTTGAACATCCACTGTTTCTGTACTGACCTCTCCGGCGCCCTCTTCTGCTGACTGGTCCGATTTCAAGGCCATTCTCAACGGCGCTTCTTGAGCCGTATTGGCTGCCGAATCATCCGAGGAGCTTGCCGTAAACATTTTGGCTTTGAGATCCGGTGCCATATCTGTTTTGTACGTAACTAGAAACAGTCCGGCCACGATCCCTGCCGCGATTACACCGCTCATTACACGGATGGAAGGCCATTTGCGTATACGTTTAGCGCGGCGCGGTGTCAATTCTGTCACCTTTGAAACTACTGGAACCGTTTCCTCTAACTGGTCAAACCGTTCCATTTGTTCAAGCTGCGGCATGATAGCATCAACTAGGCTATAGCTCGGTATGACTTTGGGCAAACTGGTAAGCTCGGCGGATAATAACTGTAACCGCTCGAACATGGCTGCACAGTCCGGACACTGTCTCGTATGGCTCATCAAGACGTCAAGCTCAGAATCACTGAGATCGTCGTCTAGCTGTCTTTGCATTAATTCCATCACCTCTTGACAATTCATCCCCGGACACCACCTTTCTGATAATCATGGAGTAACGTCTGCAGCTGTTGCCTAGCTCTGAATAAATAAGATTTCACCGTATTGAGCGGCAAATCAAGCGAATCTGCAATTTCATTGTAAGAGAAATCCTGCAAATATCGAAGGACGACGACCGCGCGATGATGCTCAGGAAGCTTATCGATCGCGGCTTGAATGTCTTTGACAGCATAAGCAGACATTACCTCGTCCTCCACGTTCTGTTTTTCGTGGAACACCATGTCGTGCTCATCTATGGAGACGGTCGGTTTATTTCTCCGAAACTTATCAATGCAAATGTTTGTTACAATACGTTGAATCCATGTCTTGAATTGGGCTTTTTCCTCGTACGAGCCTATTTTTGTGTAAATGCGGATGAGCGCTTCCTGCGCAGCATCAAGCGCATCCTGTTCATTATTTAATATATAATAGGCTGTCCGATAAACATGCGTTTCAATCTCTCGCAAAAGAGTAATTAAAGCGTCGCGATCTCCCGACTGAGCGGCTCTTATGAGCTCTGGCTCCACCACGAAGGATCCCCCTCTCTTGCAACCATTCTGACGAACTGGTTGCGGTAAAAGTTGCAGATTAGTAAGAAAATTGACTATATTTTTTTTAGTAACAATTGCCAATGTCATTTATATTATCGAATGGATTTTTTAACCTGCATAATTAACGGATTTATGATAGCAATTCCCCAAACGCTTCCCATTCTGAAGCATCCGTATAAACTCCACATTAAAGGATACCAAATTTCTAGTACTCCGTATATAGATTGCCATGGATTGCTCTGGTACGAAGCAATACGGCAAATCTATTGATGCAAACAAATTTCACAACTCTAGCACATCCAATATTCCTTAATGTATACCTGAAAGTATCGTCAGCGCAACCTCACGAATAATACCAATACTGATTATTCCTTCTTATATGAGGACATACCTGTAGTTTCTATACGAAATCGAACCTCGCCATCCTTGTCCGTTCGCCAAATTCTCGTTCTCCATTTGGCAAGCTTGGCAAGCACTTCCGGATTCGGATGCCCATAGGTATTCGTTGCTCCTACAGAAGCAACGGCACCAATTGGCCTCCAGTAGGCCATCCATTCCTCACTCGTTGAGAAGCGGCTGCCATGATGTGCAACCTTCATAATCGAAACAGGCGAATGCTCGCTTTCATCCATTCGATTGTGCTGATCATTTCGAATGACGGCTCGCTCCGTCACTGCGTTGATGTCTCCCGAGAACAAAAAGGTCGATTGATAGAGTTTAACGGCCAGGACGACACTGCTTTCATTCTGTTCTTTTTGATTCAGCACATGTTGCTGCGAGTTTTCGATGGCAGGCGGCCATAACACATTCAGCTCTGTCGCAAAATCAAGCTGCTGCCTAATCCCTGCATTCGCCCGATATAAGGGAATTTGCAAAGATACGGCTAACCCTAAAAGCTCCTTGGCGTCATCTGCTTCTTTCACGGTACCGTTCCACCAAATGCAACGAACCGGTATGGTTTCCAAGACAGCCTTCAGCCCCCGGATGTGGTCACTGTCCAAGTGCGAGACGACGAGCAGCTCAATCTCCTGTACTCCCCGTTTCATAAGGAGCGGGACAAGCACCTTTCGGCCTACCTCGAAGGGATCGCGCCGTTTGCGCCATTCCTCTCCCGGCTTCGTGAATGAAAGCGTTCCTCCGCCATCGATTAGAATATGCTTGCCGGTCGGTGTGCGAATATGAATCGCGTCGCCTTGGCCAACGTCGATAAAGCTTACCGCTGCTTGCCGATTAAGGATTTGAGGCTGATAGGCATAAACAAGCAGAGCGGACAAAAGAAGCAGCAGGCTGTACAAGCCTTTGCGCGACCTTTTACCGTATTCATAGCCGAACGGATAACCTGTTGCTGGTCCTAACGGCATTGTCATTGTCGTCTCCAAGTTCTCTGCTCGTTCGATTTCCCTTTCATAATCCATCTGCGCACCTCGTCCGATCACCCGAAAAAGGATGCCAAGCAGCAAAAGCCATCCCGCAACCCACCACAGCGGCGGTGTTGCCCAAATCGTGCGAAGGGATTCAACGCTTGCCAGCCTGTCAACAAAAGCAAACGTCCAATCGTTTGCGTAATGCGAAGCATAAGCGAGCAGCTTCCCGCCCTGCTCCCATGGAATCGCAAGCAATAGTGCGGCAGCACCGAGCGGCATGACAACAAAGCTGATGAAGGGTACCAGCACAAAGTTTGCCAGCATCGATAGGAGATGAAATTGATTAAAATAATAAATTGAAACGGGAAAGGATACGAGCTGCGCGACGAGCGTGACAGCGAACAGATCAAGCAGCGGCTTGCCCCTGCGCCACTTCGGCATCGCACTGCGCACAGGCTGAACACCGACGATCAGGCCTACCGTGACGACAAAAGAAAGCTGAAAGCTCACGTCCTCAATGATGAAAGGATCATATGCAAGCATCATCAAAGCCGCCGCAGCCAGAAGATGCAGCCCATCCTTGAGCTTGCCCATGCGCGCAGCGAGCAGACCAAGCACCGACATTAAGCCTGCGCGAATAACAGACGGCGAAGCACCTGCAAGAAGCACGTAAAAGGGCACCGCAAAAATGAGCAGCAGCAGCGTCCGCTCGCGGCTAATGCGCGCAAAGCGCAGCAGCCCGCTTAGCGCATACATAAATACGGCGACATGCAAGCCTGATATGGCCAATATATGCGTCAAGCCCAGACGCGAGAATTGCTGAAACTGCTCGGGGTCGAGGTCCTCGCGGATGCCGAGGACAAGACCCTTCATGTATCCGGACTGAGCGGACGGATACAGGGCATCCACCCGCCCGCCAAGGTAGGCGCGGGCGCTGTCAACGCGGCCGAGCAGAGCGGCCGCGGTCCACTTTGGGCCCGGTGCCGCTTCGACGGCATCGGTGCCCTGCACGGTAAGCAGCCAGTGGATTCTCTGGCTGCTGAGATAGCGGCGGTAGTCGAAGCCGCCGCTATTGGTAGCGCGGGCCGGGCGCGTCAGCTCGCCCGCCAAGCGCACGCGGTCGCCGCGCTGCCATGCCGCGGCGGTCAATTGCTCCGGCTGCTCTGCGAGCCGGATGTGCACAATCAACCGCTCGCGCACGACACGCGCGGCGCCATCACCCGCGAGGCGGATGCTGTCCGCCGCCACGCGGAACATCACCCGGTCGCCGTCTATCTCCGGCGCCGACATGATCGTGCCCGCCGCTTCCGCCGCAAAAGCGGCTCGCGGGCCTTCCGCCTCAGCGGCGGCGAGCAGGGCCGGCAGCTCGGTCACATTGCGGGCATCCGCCCACAATCGGTGCCCCGCGGCAACGCCTACCGCAAACGCGCATGCTGCCGCGAGCTGCCAGTTCGCCGCCCTGCACAGCACAGCGGCGAGCGCGAGCAGCGCAGCGGCGCCAGTCGCGAGCACGACGCCGCGGCTGCTGAGGCCCGCAGCCGCAGCGCTTCCTCCTACATAGCAAATCGCAAACCATAACAAAGGCCGACGGTTCATCGCAGCGTTCTCCCCCTATTCCTTCCCATCTAACGCAGCCAAGGTGAAATGGCTATTGCCGTCCTTTGGCAGCGCGGAGCGCTTCATTTCGAGAAATATAGAGAATGTACCGCCTAAGGATATACCTTCCTATATTCGCGCAAAAAAGGAACCTCCGACGCATCCAAAGATGCAATCAGAGGTTCCTCCCCCATTTCAATATGCAATTGCCTTGTAAGGTTACATCCATATATACGCTTATGCCCTTATCAAGTAACATCCATAAATATATATATGCTTTTGCCTGTTGCGATTACAACCATATAGGCTGCTCCCTTATGTGGTTACATCCATATACGCCTGGGCAGGAGGTTCGAATTGGTCCAAACACCGAAATTGGATGCCCTTCTGCTTCATCAGACGAATCACCTTCTCGCTGTCCTTCGGATAGCTGCGATGATATACGACTTCGACCACGCCGCTGTTGGCAAGCATGTTGGCACAGGTCCAGCATGGCTGATCCGTCACGTAAACGGTTGAGCCTTCACGGTCAGCCCTGTCGGTGAACAGCAGCAGGTTCTGCTCCGCGTGAATCGTGCGGATGCAGCGCTGCTTCTTGAACAGCTGCTCAATACCGTCCACCAGCTTCATCTCCACCTCTTCCGCAATCATGCAGCCTGCTTCCAGACAATCCTGAACGCCCATCGGTGCGCCGTTATAAGCTGTCCCCAGCAATTTCTTCCCCTGCACAAGCACGGATCCAACATGTCTGCGCGGACAACGCGAGCGGGTCGAAACCATATAGGCGATATCCATAAAATAAGTATCCCAATCTTTGCGGACGGCATCCTGTGTTTCGGTATTCATTCTTCTTACTTCCTTTCTCATGGTGCATTTGATGCTCTAGTTGCATCGCTCAGTCGTGATTAAATGTGCTGGCTTGCCGCTATGGCTTGACCAAGATCGGCCAATATATCCTCAATGCCCTCCGTACCGATAGACAGACGAATCATGCCGGGAGAAACGCCTGCACTGGATTGCTGCTCCTCGGACAATTGCAGATGCGTTGTGCTTGCAGGGTGGATGATAAGCGACTTGGAGTCGCCTACGTTTGCCAAGTGAGAGAAAAGCTCCACCGAATTAATGATTTTCTTGCCGGCTGCAACGCCGCCTTTAATGCCGAAAGTCATAATCGCGCCTTTGCCCTTAGGCAAATATTTTTGTGCGAGCGCATAGGTCGGGTGGCTCTCGAGACCCGGATAATTCACCCATTCAACGGCTTCATGGCTCTCCAAATATTCGGCTACTTTTTGCGCATTGGAGCTGTGGCGTTCCATCCGGAGATGAAGCGTTTCAAGTCCCTGAAGCAGAAGGAAAGAGTTGAAAGGCGAGATCGCCGCACCCATGTCGCGCAATAATTGTACGCGTGCCTTGATAATGTAGGCCACTGGACCAACCGCTTCCGTATACACCACGCCGTTGTAGCTTGGATCAGGCTCAGTCAAGCCTGGGAACTTGCCGCTGGCTTTCCAATCGAACTTGCCTCCGTCTACGATAATGCCGCCAATCGAAGTACCATGACCCCCTATAAATTTGGTGGCAGAGTGGACAACGATATCTGCGCCATGCTCAATCGGCCTGCACAAATACGGGCTAGGGAACGTATTGTCCACAATAAACGGAATGCCATTCTCATGGGCGATTGCCGCAACTGCCTCAATATCAATGATATCACCTTTTGGATTGCCGATGGTTTCAGCGTATACCGCTTTCGTACGTTCATTGATCGCGCCGCGGAAGTTTTCCGGATCGGAAGGATCAACGAAACGAACAGTGATGCCGAGTTTTGCGAGCGTTATGGAGAACAAGTTGTACGTGCCGCCATACAAGCTCGTCGCGGAAACGATTTCATCTCCTGCCCCAGCGATATTAAGAATCGCATATGTAATAGCCGATTGACCAGAAGCAACGGCGAGTGCTGCGGGAGCACCCTCAAGCTCCGCTACCCGTTTCTCGAATACATCCGAAGTTGGGTTCATGATTCTGGAATAAATATTGCCGAACTCCTGCAATGCGAACAGATTCGCCGCATGATCCGTATCTTTGAATCCGTACGATGTCGTTTGGTAGATCGGTACTGCACGCGACATCGTAGTCGGATCGATTTGCTGGCCTCCGTGGACGGATAGCGTATCAAGAGAAAGCTTGCGTTGTTCTGACATTTTCTCGACTCCTTTTAATTGATTAATGAATGATGAAATAATGGCAAGCTTTGGTCGAAAACAGCTGCTCCTTTCCATTCTCTCACAATTATGGACGAGCTACAATGCTATCTTCCATTGCATGTAACAGTTTTTCGCCAATTCCTTTAACCCGCAGCAAGTCCTCAATAGAAGTGAATTTTCCGTTTTTTTGGCGATCCTCCACAATCGCCTCGGCTTTGGCCGGGCCAATCCCTTTGAGCGCATCCAGCTCTGACGCACTGGCACGATTAATATCGAGTTTATCTGCATCCTCATCGTTACCCGATTTTCCGAGCGAGAGATTATTGTTGTTCCCTTTAGGCTCTGCGTCATCCGTTGAATCCGTTACGGCTTTCTCTACCCCAGTCGGTTCTGTCTGCCCGGAAGCATTTCCACTAGGATCAGGCTCTTTCTTGTATGGCTCAGATACCGCATCAGCGGCAATCTCGATATGCCGTTCATCCTTGTTATCCAGTTCCGACAACGCATTCGCAACCTCCTCATTCAGCGGCAGCCATTCTCCTGCAGCCGTACGCTTTGGTTCTATCAAGGAGGCACATAGGAGAATGACCGCTGTCACGATTAGAACGGAAGCGAGCAGCAGCCGTTTATTGCTCAGCAGTGATGCACCTGATTTCATCATTCGCAACACCTTTCCTTCTCATTTTTTTACTTGGAAATGAGTGACATATTAAACAAGTCCCTTGGAATAAGGTAAGAGAGCAGCCGAAAAGATTGACCTGCATGATTTCGGCGGCTCGGGATTGCACGCGCTTGGCCGTCGATCGTCTCGCTTTCGGCTAATCAAACGCGCACCTAACCTATAGGAGGGTTTAGCATGAATGTCGGATTTATCGGAACGGGCACGATGGGCAGCCTGCTTATCGAAGCACTGATAGCATCAGGCGCACTATCGCCAGCACAAATCGCAGTCAGCAACCGTACCTTTGCGAAAGCGAAAGCATTAGCCGACCGTTATACCGGCATGAGAGCCGAATATACGAATGCTAACGCAGCCTGGGGCAGCGATATTATATTTCTTTGCATTAAACCGCTCGAATTCAAAAAAGCTGTGGATGATATCAAATCCGTTCTGCGACCGAATCAAATTGTCGTTTCGATCACAAGCCCCGTGCTAATCTCGCATTTGGAGGGAGAGCTCGACTGCAAAATCGCAAAAGTCATACCAAGCATCACGAACCATGTTTGGAGCGGCGCTTCGCTCTGCATATACGGTCAGACGATGGACGAAACGGACAAAGAGCAGTTGGAAAATCTGCTTTCCCATATCAGCCAGCCGCTTCGCATAGATGAGAGCTATACGAGAGTTGTCTCCGATCTCTCGAGCTGCGGACCAGCCTTTATCTCCTTCTTGCTGGAGCAGTTTGTTGATGCCGCAGTCGAGGAAACCGGCATCGGACGCGACGAAGCGCTGCGGGTCGCAAGCGCTATGCTGCTCGGCACCGGGTTACTGCTGACCGATGGCGGCATGACTCCCTCAGAAGTACAGGAACGTGTAGCTGTACCCGGCGGCATCACCGCCAAAGCATTAAGTATGCTCCGGAGAGAAACGGACGGCGTATTCAACCAGCTGATCCGCACGACGCATGCGAAGTACCAAGAAGATCTTGCCAAAGTTTCATCCGCCTTTATAGGCGAAGAGGTGAACGGACAATAGCTGTTCTTCAGCTATAACCGTTCACCTCTTCAATTTGTATTAATTAGCTACGATATTTACAAGCTTCCCTTTAACCGCGATCACTTTGCGTATTGTTTTGCCGGCAATCAGCTCTTGTACCTTTTCGAGCTCTTTCGCCATGTTTTCCATTTCTGCAACATCCATATCAGCAGCAATGGACACACGTTCCGCTATTTTACCGTTAACCTGAACGACAATTTCAACTTCTTGATCAACGGTCCAACTTTCATCGAAGGTCGGAAACGATGCGTAAGTAAGAGAATCTGTACGTCCCAGCTTTTCCCATAGCTCCTCGGCAATATGCGGAGCGATTGGGGAAAGCAATTGCACGAATTGCTCCATCGCCGCTTTCGGAAGCGAATCTGTCTTGTAAGCTTCATTGACAAAAATCATTAGCTGGCTGATTACGGTATTGAAACGAAGTCCCTCATAATCCTCAGTGATTTTCTTGATGGAGCGGTGCCATGTGCGTTTGAAGGCATCACTCGTATCAGCGTCACTGATTTTGGCATTCAAGCTGCCATCCTCATTAACAAATAGACGCCATACGCGGCTGAGGAAGCGATAGGTGCCTTCAACGCCGTTTGTATTCCAAGGCTTTGTCGCCTCCAGCGGGCCCATGAACATTTCATACATCCGCAAGGTGTCTGCGCCAAATTCATTGACGATATCATCCGGGTTAATGACATTGCCGCGTGACTTGGACATTTTCTCGTTGTTGTTTCCAAGGATCATACCTTGGTTGACCAGCTTGTGGAACGGCTCTTTTGTATCAACGACGCCAATATCGTAGAGCACCTTATGCCAGAATCGGGCATACAAGAGATGCAGTACGGCATGCTCGGCACCGCCAATATATAGATCTACGGGCAGCCATTCCTTTTGTTTCTCAGGCGAGCAAAGCTGCTCGTTGTTTTTCGGATCGATAAATCGCAGGTAGTACCAGCAGCTTCCCGCCCATTGCGGCATCGTATTCGTCTCACGGCGAGCCTTCATTCCCGTTTCAGGATCAATCGTGTTGACCCAATCCGTTACGACAGCTAGCGGTGATTCGCCCGTACCTGAAGGCGTAATCGCATCCACATCAGGAAGCAAGAGCGGCAGCTGATCCTCGGGAACGGTTTTCATTGTGCCGTCCTCCAAGTGAATGATCGGAATCGGCTCACCCCAATAACGCTGACGGCTGAACAACCAATCGCGAAGCCGGTAGGTAATTTTACCATTGCCTTTGCCAGACGCGTCCAAATGCTCGATCATCTTCACAATTGCTTCCTCATTCTTCAAGCCATTGAGAAATTCCGAGTTGACATGCTCCCCGTCACCGGCATATGCTTCCTTCGAAACATCCCCGCCCTGTACGACCTCTACGATCGGAAGATCGAACTGCTTCGCGAATTCCCAGTCGCGAGCATCATGTCCAGGAACAGCCATAATCGCACCAGTTCCATAACCGGCAAGCACATAATCAGCGATCCAGATAGGCGTTTTCACGCCATTAACGGGATTAATCGCGTATGCCCCAGTGAACACGCCTGATTTATCTTTTGCCAAATCTGTTCGCTCAAGATCGCTCTTGCGAGCTGCAGCCTCTTGATAGGCTTGAACAGCAGCCCGTTGTTCCTCGGTTACGATTGCTGCTACAAGCTCATGCTCAGGCGCCAATACGCAATAGGTAGCGCCGAATAAAGTATCGGGACGTGTAGTGAACACAACAAGCGCTGCATCATGTCCATCGATCTCGAAGGTAACTTCCGCGCCTTTCGATTTCCCAATCCAGTTCCGCTGCATATCCTTTATGCTCTCCGACCAGTCCAGCTCTTCCAAGTCATCCAATAAACGATCGGCATATTCCGTAATTCTGAGAATCCATTGACGCATCGGCTTGCGGACAACTGGGTGATTTCCCCGTTCGCTTAGGCCGTTAATGACCTCCTCATTCGCTAGAACCGTACCAAGCGCTTCACACCAGTTAACGGAAACCTCCGCTACATAAGCAAGGCCGCGGTTATACAATTGAATAAATATCCATTGTGTCCATTTGTAATATTCAGGATCCGTCGTACTGATCTCGCGATCCCAGTCGTACGAGAAACCGAGCGATTTGATTTGTCTGCGGAAGTTATCAATATTTTTGAACGTAATGTCGCGCGGATGCTGTCCCGTGTCCAATGCATGCTGCTCAGCCGGCAATCCGAAAGCGTCCCAGCCCATCGGGTGAAGCACGTTATAGCCCTTCATCCGTTTGTAGCGGGATACGATATCTGTAGCGGTATAGCCCTCGGGATGACCTACATGCAGACCTGCTCCTGAAGGGTATGGAAACATATCTAACGCGTAAAATTTCGGTTTGCCCGCATCCTCGGTCGTTTGAAACGTTTTGTTCTTATCCCAGAATTGCTGCCATTTCGGCTCTACGACAAGCGGATTGTAGCCGTGAAATTGCTGTTCTTGACTCATTCGTTGATTTCCTCCTAAATGTACATGCTGGTTGCGGATACCTGAATAAAAACATAAAACCTCCCGCCCCTAGCGATTAACGCTAGGGACGAGAGGTTGTTCTCCCGTGGTACCACCCTAGTTAGCGGCAGGCATGCTTTGCCTATCGCTCACTTGTCGCCCTTATCGCGGGCCAAACGGTGCTATTCCCTACCGGCTATCGATCAATTCGCCGGTGGATTATACGCACAGCTCCAAGGCGAGCTTCATTCCGCAGCAGGTCCGGCTTTCACCCTACAACACCGGCTCTCTAAGCCTAGCCAACGAAATTACTGTTCCTCTTCAACGCTCCATATGCATGAAAATGGTTAGTTTCAATTATAAAGATCGTGAGGTTCGGTGTCAAGACATCAGTGTCATGCTTAATACTGTCCAGGACCGTGCCGAATCGAGCTGGCAACACCCTTATATCCACGTTTTAAACGATTTATTGACCATCTTTACATTATTCATTTTTGCCCAGCTTTTTAATTCCGTGATTCCTCTATCTTCATCATTTAAATACCTAAACGCCAAATCCATTGGAACGATTCTCCTTCTGTGAGGCAATATCCCGATAACAGGTTGAAAGTACCCTCTGGTCATAATCACTTTGATATCCATCGAATGAATGATATTCCCATTTAATAGGATTTGCCCATTGGATAGGCATAATTCGGTCGGTTTCTTGAAAAATGTTCTGTATAATACGAGTAACAGAACAACGATACATAGAACTATCGCTGTTACCGATACGTAGTATATACCTCTCTGATCCTGATCCCATGATCGCAATACAAGAGTAGAATGAATCATTAGAATAGCAATCATGCCTATAATCGTACAAATTCTTGATGGACTCTTTACTTGATGCTTTATTTCCCTCAACCTTGTCACCCCTTATTCCAATCACTTAGCTGCTTCCAAATACATTTCTCAATCCAAGCATTTTTGTTGTTTTTCAAAATACAATCAATTTCCTTTTATGGGCTTAAGACATACATCATAAGAGAATCTGTAGATTCATAATAAAAGCTTAAAAAATCCAAAAAGCAGTAATTCAACAGCTAGCAATAATCCACTTAAAAAAATCGAGATAAGCGAGCTTGAAGCCGTCTTCCCATTATTAACGCCAAAAAGTCCGAAAACACTTATTAATAAGGAAAATATAGCCATCCAAAGTATTATTATATGACCATTATGAGACAAAACAGAGGTGAAACCCGATAGATAAAAACCACACCAACATAGAAGCGAAAACCCGTCATTGCTTCTTGTTCCAAAGCTGCACAAATCAATTGAGCGATATCTTCGGGTGTTGAAATTCGTAATGGAAATTGGCAGTATGACAGCTCTGAAATACTATGTCGAAAGCGAGTTCGGTATCGCACTCGTTCCAAAGGTCGTTTTGAACCCAGTACCCGCAGGAAGATCATTTCTCGTTCTTTATAAATAAATACTTCCAGTCATTCATAAAGTCGCTTTGAAAAGATCTATTGAAGTAGTTAATATGTTCGTTCCAGAAATCAATTGAATCACAATCATATTTACCTAAAATGAATGCCGGGTACTAAATTCAATTCATTTATTAATTTCTTAATTGAACGATAATTAATCTTCATGTCCTTATGCAACCAGTATTGATACGTATGTAAAACATGATAAAGTGTAGGATTCAATGGATCAAATCTAATATAAATAAAAAGATTATATAAGGAATCCATTACGTTTTTTGCATACATCTTCTCAAGTATAATGAACACCCTCTTATTTATTTAAAAAGATATTTATAATAGGCTGGGAATTCTCGTATTATTGAGTAAATATCTCTAAACTCAAAAATGTTGGCGTGAGCCGCATACACTTCCTTAATATCCATTTTTCTAAACGCTAATTTGGTCCTTGAAACATGAAAATATTGTGTAATAACCATAACGGAGTCCAATTTTAATTCATCCATAATCTTGCTGGTATTTTGGGCGGTCATATATGAGTTGTAGCCATTATTGTCCTCTATAATTTTATCTTCCGGTATCCCTTTATCTATTAGGTAAGCTTTCATAGCCTTTGCCTCGTCGAAACCTTCCTTACCAATACCACCACTAACTAAGATGAAATTAAAATAGCCTCCATCATAAAGTTCTACGGACGTATCTAATCT
This sequence comes from Paenibacillus endophyticus, assembly GCF_014192395.1. Classification (GTDB taxonomy): domain Bacteria; phylum Bacillota; class Bacilli; order Paenibacillales; family Paenibacillaceae; genus Pristimantibacillus; species Pristimantibacillus endophyticus. The sequence continues at coordinate 90,702 of NZ_JACHXW010000003.1, forward strand.
TGCTTTTAACCGCTCGGAAGGCTGTCCATCCACTTCTACTTTATTTCCCAATACTGCAGCTATGTCAACTGGCTTCAATTCATCATTCAACCCATCTACTATCAAGAAAGCAGTGTGAAAGATAAACCAGATGAAAAGACTTGCTGCTGCTATTAAAAATCGTTTCATGAAAACATAGTTCAATTTCTCACCTGCATTCTCTCATTTTTTACCCATAATCCTTCCTAAATATTATCATACTTGGGAGTATGAAACATACAACGCAGTCGACCCATTACTCTCGTTTAATAATCGCTTCCCACATTATCGCATTATTCAGACGAGAAACTGGAGCAATTCGATTGTGAATGTTTGGTTTTGCGGGCATAACACTCCCCTATTAAAACCCATTTTTCTAAAAATAGTTAGCAGTCTAGCTAATAGTCCATGCCTAAAAAATCGTCTCGCGTACACTGAATCATCTTATAGGGAGGTGTCGTTGTTGAGTTGTCCCGATATAAAAAAACGGTGTAAAAAGAAAGCCATTTTTGTGTGTCATCCAAAAGGGAGAAAAATGAAACGTCATCATCGAGTTAATAAGAAGACCGCTTGTAAAAACTGTCCCCCTCCTACTGGGCGCCAAATACTTCGAGGACTTGCGGGAGCCATTGCAGATGCTGGACCGGCAGGACTAGCAGGAGCGCTTGGACCAGCTGGATTAGCTGGACTCGCCGGAGCACTTGGAGCGGCAGGGCCAGCTGGATTAGCTGGACTTGCTGGCGCACTTGGTGCAGCCGGACTTGTTGGAGCAACTGGTGCAACCGGACTTGCTGGAACGACAGGTCCAACAGGGCCAGCAGGTACTGGAGGATTAATTCCCTTTTCAACGGGGATCATTCTTAGCGGTGCTGCAGTCGTATCGGCTGCTCCAATTTTAATGGGTTTTGGCAATAACACGGTCGAAGTTATCGGCGGGTCTGGAGAATCAACTATGCCACCCGAAGCAGGTGGTTTTGCTTTCCCCATTCCTTTTGCGGGTACCGTTCATAATTTACAAATAAGCGCAGACCTATTGGTTGCATCTGTTGTTTCAATAAATACGCTCGGACTTCAATACGAGTTTACGGTGTTCCGCGCACCTTCTGTTCCGAATAATGGAATTGATCATAGCTCTTCATCTTACGTGACAACTCCTTTAACTAGTTCTGTTAGATTCGGATTTCCGAATAATATCATTACAGCTGGTACTTTCCGAACCGCATCGAATATTAATGTTGGGGGATCCTTAGTAGTTGCGGCGGGTGACCGTATTGGTATTCGCGTACGGACGCTTGCATCGACGGATGCCTCCGCAGCTGATATCACGCAGCTCTCATTTAACGCCAGTCTAAATTACACCCCTTCTTAACAGCCACAAAATTTACTGAATTAATCTCTGCCCATTAGTTGAATGAACAGTTGATCGAGTTGCCGGATGCTTGTTGCAATTGTGTCCCTTCACTAAACCAACCTGCCCTTCAACACAACGAGGCTGCCCTTTCATGCCGCCAGCCTCGTCCTCGTGATTGTTATGTTATCGTAACCAGTCGTATTTTGAGGCCAGCCCATTTCTATTGGTTGGCCATTTTTGTTATCCAATATTTTGTGTAACAAGGCATCTTGATCTTATTCGTAAACCTTTTCGTTTCACATCAAGCCATAAAATCAGGTCTGCACAAAGTAAAACCATTGCTTTCGGCAATGGTCATTTTCTACATGCCATGGCTCTATGCTGTTTTACTGTAAGGTCATCCCTGCTGCTTCTGCTCTTCCTTTCAATATACCGCATGTACCGAAACGATAAAGCTTGTGTTAAGATAGTGCTGATCTCACACTCGCTGCTCGCAGGCGAACGATTATTGTCATATGGGAGGCATCTAGCGTATGGAATCTATCCATCGCTTTTCTTTGATTCGGTCGCTTAAAGGCAGGCTGGCAATTATATTGACGGTTGCAACTATTATTCCTATTTTGCTCACCGGCTATATCTCGTACAGATGGATCTATATCGTACAAACTGAGAAGATTGAGGGAGACTGGCTCGATAAGGTTCAGCGCGAACGGGACGAGCTCGACCGGAAGCTCGATGAGCTTGGGCGCGTGTCGCAGCTCATGGATATCGAAGGCGGCATCGGGCAAGATGTGGTCAACTTCATCACAAGCAGCAGCTCTTTTGACCGTGCCATTCTATATCGCAAAATTAACCAATCAGTAGCCAACGTCAATTTTTCAAATCCTAATCTCGGCGTTATGTTTTATTACGCACCGGAGCAGGCAGAGCCCCTGCTGTTTCCGAATGCCAATGTGAAGCTCCAGTTCAAACCCGAACATTTAAGAGCCTTTTTCAAGCAGAAGCTGTTCACTTATTACGGCCCGCATGAATCATTGGACGAGGCTAATCGAGCCGAGCCTGTATTCTCATTGCTCCGCAAGCTAGAATATGGACATGGTCGCTTCTTGTATGCCTACATCGAGACGAAGGTTATCGGGCTGGATGCAATGTTCGATGCCGCAGCCAAACCGGGCAGTTCCTCGAATTCCCCCTTGTACCATGTACTGACGGCGCCTGGCGAGTATATTGCCTATAGCAACATGGATAACGGAGCAGAAGAAATCGGCAGAAGCTTCGCCCCGCCTGAAAACGCATACAAAATTTTTCAAGCGAGCGGAAGACAAGGCTGGACCCTCTACCAGCTTATTCCGAAGGAAGCGTACAATCGCGAAATGAACAAATGGCTTTCGCAATTTATGCTGTTTGCATCATTATCTCTCGTGCTCGGCATCATCCTGGCATGGTTGATCTGGCGCATGGTGTACCGTCCTATTCGGATTATTAACCGCGAAATTACGAGATTTAGCGACAATCCGTCCCTAACCCGCATATCCGCAACCGGATTATCAGAGTTCAACCACATGCTCGATAACTTCCATCAGATGAGCCGCCGCATCTCTGAGCTGATTATAGACGTGGAGGACAAGGAAAAACGGCGAGGTCAGCTGGAGGTGGAGAAGCTGCTTGTCCAAATCAATCCGCATTTCCTGCATAACACCTTGAATACGATCCAGTGGCTCGCCCGCATCGAAGGCCAAACCAATATCGCGCGGCTGGTCTCGATCTTCACAAGGGTTTTACATTATAACCTGGGCAAGAAAAACATTATCGTAACGGTGCGCGAAGAGGTTGATGCCGTTCGGGACTACATCGATTTGCAAAATATCAGATACGATCACTCTTTCAATGTGAGGCTGAGCATCGAGCCGGCATGCCTGGACGTTCCGATTCCGCGCTTTATTCTACAACCGTTAGTCGAAAACGCGCTGTATCACGGCTTCGATGACGATGACCGCGGCGAAATCGAGGTTGCGATAACGCGGGCTAACAGCTCCTTGTTCCTTCGCGTGAAGGACAATGGCAAAGGCATCCCGGAGGACAAGCTCCTCGCGATGCTGGAGGAGGAGAACGATCAGCTCCGCAAGTCGGGCCTTGGAATTGGGCTGCGCTACGTCAAAAAAATGTTGGACGTCTATTATGGAACAGAAGCACAATTAACGATGGAAAGCGGGACAGGAATCGGAACAACGATTGCCATTCGCCTCCCGGATACCATAAAAGGAGTGGAAACCCTTGATTCAGGCTCTTATCGTGGATGACGAAAGCTTGGTACGCAAAGGGATGCGGCTGATGTTCCCCTGGAGCAAGTTCGGCGTAGAAATTGCTGGCGAAGCCGCAACTGGCGAGCGCGCCATGGCGTTTTTGCGATCGCACCCTGTTCAGCTAATGATGACCGATATTACGATGCCCGGGATGACTGGCTTGGAGCTGATGAAACAGGCACAGGCGCATGATCCCGCGCTGAAAGTCGTGATCCTCACCTGCCACCAGGATTTTGAATTCATTCAGGAGGCGCTTCGCCTCGGTGCGATTGATTATATCGTCAAAACGCAGCTGGAGGAAATAGATCTCGATGTGACCATGGAGCGGATACTGAAGGCTGTCCGTCAGGATACATCGAGCAATCATTCGACCAAGGAGAAGCTCGTCCTCGCCCGCACAGCGGCTGCTAATGCAAGCGCTGATCTGCAGTGGATTATGGAAGACGACAGATTCAGCGTAATATCCCACGCGATTAATGAGCTGGAGCAAGCAGGCAGCCGTGAGTCCTATTCCATTCTGGCCGCTGCCGCGGAGCGCTGGAAACGCAGTTTTCCGATGTTTGATTGGGATCGGCGTCCCTCCCTGCCTACTAGCGGCGGTGCCGCCAGCTGGCTGCAAGGCTTACGATCGGAGCTGGCCGCATGGCTGAGAAGCTCAGCCTATTCCGAGGATGTCATCCGGGCGGTCGTCAAAGCCGTCGAACTGATTGCAGAGCACCCCGGCCAGCATATGAAGCAAAGTGAAATCTGCCAGTTGGTTAGTCTGAGCAAAAGCTATTTCAGCACCAGCTTCCGGGATATTATGCGGCTGACGTTCAGCCACTACCTTCAGACAGCAAGCCTTAACGCAGCGAAGGAGCTACTCCTATCAACGAATCATCCGGTTTATCTCATCGCTGAAAAATGCGGTTTTATGGACCAGCGTTACTTCAGCAAGCTGTTCAAAGAACAAACCGGCATGCTACCAAGCGAATTCAGGCAGCAGCAAACGGGACGTTCCTAAACCGATCGAAGAAGCCCGAAAGCGGCTGGCGGCATCATCCGCTGCGCTTTCGGGCTTTTTACCGTCTACTGATGCATCAGTCTGGAGAAAATATTCCTCATATAGTGTGACGGAAATTTTCTGATGGCGCCGCGGTGCGGAAAATATTCTAACTACCTTCAAAATTGAACCACTCACGGCACTTCGCTAGCGTTTGCTATACTTACGCTGCAAAGGAATAAAGATAGCAGAAAGGGGATGTCTGCACGATGCATGGAAAAAAAGGAATTGCGCTTTTACTATCTTCATTTCTCGTAATTTCGCTGGCTGCATGCAGCAGCGGTAATAACGGAGGAACTACACCAGAAGAAAGCGCGGCTGGAAGCAACGCGCCTAAGGACACCGCTTCATTAACGCCCTTGGGGAAATACGATCCTCCGATTGAAGTAACGGCTGTTCGAGGAATAACCGAGGGAACTAAGTACAGCGAAGGAGAATCCATCGACAACAACGTGTGGTCGAAGGCTTATGAGAGCGAGCTTGGCGTGAAGGTGAAGTATTTATGGACAACGCCGACCGCCCAATACGATCAGAAGCTTAACATCGCCATCGCTTCCGATGATCTGCCTGATATTACGCCTGTCAGCGCTTCCCAGCTGAAACGGCTGGTAGAGGATGGCGCTCTTGAGGATCTCACCTCTCTCTACGAGCAGTATGGGTCTGAGCTGACCAAAGGCATTATGTCGCAAGACGGCGGCAATGCCATTAAATCCGCGACCTTCGACGGCAAGCTGTACGGTCTGCCGAATATGACCTCCGGCCTTGGACAAACACATGTCCTATGGGTACGTACGGACTGGCTCCAAAAGCTCGGGCTGCCTGAGCCCAAAACGATGGATGACGTGACTAGAACCGCCGAAGCTTTCGTTAAGCAGGACCCGGACGGCAACCATAAAGCCGACACTTACGGCCTTGGCATCAACAAGGATATTTTCGGCTTTTACGCCGGTATGCAAGGCTTCTTCAACGGCTTTCATGCCTATCCGAACACATGGGTGAAGGATGCCTCAGGAAAACTGGGCTACGGCAGCGTACAGCCGGAAACCAAAGCAGCATTGCTTAAGCTGCAGGAGCTCTATAAGCAAGGTTTGCTTGACAAGGAATTCGGAACCAAAGACGCGACTAAGGTAAGCGAAGCTGCGAACGGAGGCAAGCTGGGTTTGTTCTACGGTTTCTTTTGGAACGCGGGCTGGCTGCAGGACGGAAAAAATACGGACCCAACAATGGAGTGGAAACCGATCTCGATCGTCTCAAGCGACGATCAGCCAGCCAAAGCCCAAGTGCCTTTCGCAATCAACACGTATTATGTGGTCAAAAAAGGAGCGAAAAACCCGGAAGCAGCCGTTAAGGTGCTGAACTTCGACTTTGAGAAGCTTTGGGGCGAAACTGCCCAGCCGGATATTTACAGCGTAAACAACAACACCGCCATTTTCGAATACGCACTCCTTTATGGCGAAGCACCTCGCAAAAATCTCGACGCCTATCTCAACGTGGTCAAGGCATTGGAAGCGAATGATCCCTCCGGCCTGAACACAGAGGAAAAAGGCTACTATGACAATATCTTGGCCTTCCGTGCGGGGGACCTTAAGCTGTGGGGCAATGAACAGATGTACGGGCCTGCCGGCTCTTTATCGGTCATTGACAGTTATTCCAAAAATGTGCAGCTAGTCGATGACGCCTACTACGGCGCACCTACACAAGGGATGACCGACAACAACGCTACGCTTCAAAAGCTGCAGCTAGAGGTGTTTACGCGCATTATCATGGGCGGCTCAATCGACGAATTCGACCAATTCGTTGCCCAGTGGAATGATCTTGGCGGCAATACGATTACCGGAGAAGTGAACGATTGGCTGGCTTCCCAGTAAGGGGCGCCTCCGGCAAGAAAGAGGCGAATAACCAATGAAACGTAAGACCATCCGAGAGCTGCCCTTTCATCTGATGATACTGCCGGGCTTTCTCCTGGTGTTCATCTACAGCTATGTGCCGATGGCTGGCATCATCATGGCGTTCGAGAGACTGGTTCCGTCCAAAGGGATGTTTCGGTCCCCGTGGGTTGGATGGAAAAACTTTGAGTATATGCTGCATCTGCCCGGGACGCTTAGCGTCCTCGGCAACACCTTCTTTATAGCAGGAATGAAGATGGCCGCCGGCATTGTCGTTCCAGTCCTGTTCGCGCTGCTGCTCAATGAAGCGCGTAATCGGCTGTTCAAGCGCAGCATCCAGACGATTATTTATTTTCCGCATTTTTTGTCCTGGATCATATTAAGCGGCATTCTTATCGATATTCTCTCTCCGTCAACAGGCCTTGTGAACAGTTTGCTCAGCTTGCTAGGCATTCCGTCTATTTATTTTCTCGGCGATCCTGATTGGTTTCCTTTCACGCTTGTATTGACGGATACTTGGAAAGAGTTCGGCTACGGAACGATCGTGTATCTCGCTGCTTTAACCAGCATCAATCCCGCTTTATACGAGGCGGCGTCCATGGACGGGGCAGGCAGAATGAGGCAGACGCTTAATGTCACCCTCCCCGCCTTGCTTCCCATGATCGTTCTGATGTCGGTGCTAAGCCTAGGCAACGTGCTCAACGCTGGCTTCGAGCAGGTGTTTAACCTGTACAGCCCGCAGGTGTACAAGACTGGAGACATCATCGATACGCTGGTATTCCGCATCGGGCTTGAAAATGCCAATTATGGCGTCGCAACTGCCGTCGGGTTGTTTAAATCAATCGTTTCCTTCGTCATGATCGGCGTTTCCTATATGCTCGCTTATCGGCTGACAAACTATCGGATTTTTTAGGAAAAGTGGGTTGACCATGAAAAAACACGCTTCGATAAGCAGACGGACGTTTCTCGCGTTCAACTATTTGTTCTTAACCGCCGTAGCCATTGCCTGCCTCTTCCCCTTGCTGAATGTGCTGGCTATCTCATTCAGCTCCAGCGCTGCCGTAAGCGCGGGGAAAGTAAGCCTCTGGCCCGTCGACTTCAATCTTAAATCTTATTCCTTTGTGCTCAGCAAGCCCGAGTTCGGTCGAGCCTTCCTGATTTCCTTGGGCCGGGTGGCCGTTGGCGTTCCGCTTAACATGCTGCTGACCATCTTGATTGCCTACCCTTTGTCCAAGCGAAGCCATGAATTCCGCTTCCGCAACGCTTACGCCTGGTATTTCGTCGTCACGATGCTGTTCAGCGGAGGCCTGATTCCCTGGTATATGACCATTAAGATGACCGGCATTATCGACACATTCTGGGCCATGATTTTGCCTGGCGCTGTACCCATCTTCAACGTCATTCTGTTGCTCAACTTCTTCAAATCGCTGCCCGATGAAATTGATCAGGCTGCTCAGATCGACGGGGCCAGCAGGTGGCAGGCATTGTGGCAGATCGCAGTCCCCCTTTCCGCTCCAGCAGTCGCTACGCTGACATTATTCTGCATTGTGACACACTGGAATTCGTGGTTCGACGGGTTGATTCTAATGAACAGGCCTGACAACTACCCGCTGCAAAGCTATCTTCAGACCGTAATCGTCAATCGGGATTTGTCGCTTATGGCGGCCCAGGACATATTGAAATGGGCAGAGGTATCCGATCGTACGTCCAAAGCGGCTCAAGTGTTTGTAGCCGTACTCCCCGTCCTGTTCGTCTATCCATTCCTGCAAAAATATTTTGCGGAGGGCATCGTAATGGGCAGCGTTAAAGGTTAACTGCGAACTTTATCCATTTCATCTACCAACAGAGGAGTAAAGAGAAACTATGGCAAAAATCGCATTTATCGGTGCAGGAAGCACCATTTTCGTCAAAAACGTTCTTGGCGATTGCATACTGACGCCAGCGCTTGCCGATGCGCACATCGCATTGCATGATATTGATTTGGAGCGCTTGAAGGAATCGGAGAAGATGCTGGTCAACTTAAATCAGAATCTTGGCGGCAAAGCTACCATCAAGGCTTATGCTGACCGCCGGGAAGCGCTTAAAGGCGCAGACTACGTCATCAATGCGATTTCCGTCGGAGCTTTCGAGCCCGTCATTCGCAGTGATCACGAAATGCCGCGCAAGTATGGGCTCAAACAAACCTATGCCGATACACTGGGCATGGGCGGCTTATTCCGGGGTCTTCGGACGATCGACGTCATGCTGGAGTTTGCAAGGGATATGGAGGAGCTTTGCCCCGATGCTTGGTTCCTGAACTATACGAACCCGATGGCTATTCTGACTGGTGCTATTTTGCGAGAAACCGGCGTCAAAGCTGTAGGCTTGTGCCACAGCGTGCAGGTTTGCGCGAAGGAGCTGCTGGAGGGTCTGGGCATGAGCGCCGAGGATGTACGCTGGCGCATTGCCGGCATTAACCACCAAGCCTGGCTGCTCGACATTACGCGCAGCGGCGAAGATCTGTATCCGGAGATCAAACGACGGGCAGCAGCTCGTATAGGGCCGCATGATGACATGGTTCGGTACGAGATCATGAACACCTTCGGCTATTATGTAACCGAGTCCAGCATGCACGGAGCCGAATATGTCCCTTATTTCATCAAGAACGCCTACCCGGAACTTCTGGAGAAATACAATATTCCAACTGAAAATTACAAAGGCTGGGGAGATAGCAATAAGCTTTATTGGGAACAGGCGATGAATGGACTTGTCAACAATGCTTCCGTGACCCACAGGCGCACGCATGAATACGCCTCTTATATCATGGAAGCGATGGAGACGAACATTCCATTCAAAATCGCAGGCAATGTACTCAATACTGGCGGTCTTATATCGAATCTGCCGGAGGAGGCTTGCGTAGAGGTATCCTGCATCGTAGACAGCGAAGGCGTCACGCCTACCCGCTTCGGCGCGCTTCCGCCGCAGCTCGCGGCGCTTAACCGTACGAACATTAATATGCAACTGCTCACGATTGAAGCGGCGGTTACACGCAAACGCGAGCATATTTACCATGCGGCACTGCTGGACCCGCACACAGGAGCAGAGCTGCCTATCGACAATATCAAAGCGCTGGTCGACGAAATGCTGGATGCCAATCAATATTTGCTGCCGAATTACCGGTAATCATGCAATTTTTCCAAGCAAGCGGCTGTCGTGCAGACCACGATATCTGCTTGCTTATTTATTTGGGGTGGTTCCTACAAGCTCTCTATCATTCGGATGCTCATATACAAGTTAAAAATGCAAAATCCGAAGCCGTAACCGCCGATGCTTCGAAGTTCGTTTCCCCCGAAGACACATCTGCCTTAGCCTAAAATATCGTTGTCAGGAATGGTGCACCTACAGATAACGTTCCCGACCCCGTACGTGCGGCCAGCAGCCGCAGCTTGCCGGCTGTATCGTCGTTCGAGACAGTGACCGCCTGCTGGGCATTATTTTTGGTGTAACCGATGTAAGTGAATCGTGCCGGATCGTATGGAAGCGTAAAATCGACGCCGGCAGCTGTCGTGTCATTCTCAAGTGACACTTGCAGCTCAATCGCCTGACCCGGGATTACGCCGTCTACGTTTGGAGTAAGCTTGACGAACGGCTCCAAGTCCGTTTCGGTATCGGATTGGATATTTGTGGTCCTCGCTGCATTCACTATTGATGAATTTCAAAGCGGGGCAGATTGCTTCACCCTGTACCAGTATTCATACTGCGATATGTAGCCAATCTTGTCATATAGCCGATTAGCCGCTTCGTTATTTTTGACGACCATGAGATAGCTCTCCGTTGCGCCCTGCTCCCGGCCCCAGTGAAGCAGGTGCAGCACAAGCTGCTCGCCGTAGCCTTTGCTTCGTTCGTTGACATCTGTGACAATATCGTACAACCCAACCCAGCCATCCTCAATGGCTGCATAGCCCGCCGCAACCGGTATGCCGTTCACCTGAAGCGAAGCAAAACATTTTATAAGCGGAGACTGCTTAAGCATGTTATGGGTGATAGCCCTCTGCTTGTCGGATAAGCCGCTAAAAACCATTAAGGCATCCAACCAGCTTTCCGTTGGCTCACTCTCAAGCCATACATCAACATGCGATGGTTCTTTGACATCTGCTATATGCACCGTTTTGATAACCGTCTGATCCATTCGCTCATACCCTCGGGCTGCAAGCACCTCGTCGAGATTGGCAGGCTGTACGAACGGAGTAACTTTAAATACCGTATTTAGATTCTGCATCGAGTATCGCCGCTCGCATTCGCTAATCTTCGTGTCCAGCATATACGTTTGCCCATACAAGGCTTGAACCGAGTTGGACCTCTTCGTATATCCAGCTGCGAAACGCATGAGCCAGCCGTCATACATCACCGTTTGAAGCGCAGGCCAGCCGTTCAGGCTCATTTCTTCGATTCGAAGCTGCAAAAGCCTTTTGATCGGTTCAACGTGATGGTTGTCATGCCATATGAAATCTTTCAAGTACTGTACCGTTTCAAACGGCTGCCCATCGACATCCATATAGTCTCCGCCATATTGCTCTTCCGAGAAAGCAGCAATCGTAAGTATTATCCTTTGACGGTTAGCGATGGCTTCGGATACGAGCTCGGATACCGGCGTGCTTAATCCATACTCCTTTGCCGCATCATTGAATTGGTCGTAATCCAAATGCTGAATGGCAAGCGGAATCCCCTCTTCAATCTTGGAGATAGCAGCATTGTAAAAGTACTCATCCCATTTCAAAATATGGGCTACAACCTCACGGACTGACCATTTGCCGCTCGCCACGCTCTGGTTCCAACAGCGCTCGTCATATTTTCCCAGATCGGCAATAAAGGTAGTCCACCTGCCAAAAGCAGACAGCAGCTGTTCTTTTTCTGCAGACATTTCTACTCTCCTCCAATATTGCGAATGAGCATTCTTTTTATTCATCATAATATAAGCCAAGTAGGTTCGCTAGAAAACTAATGTAAGTGCAGACAAAAAAAAGAGCTGCTCGCTGAGCAGCTGGCCAATCTATTCACAACTAACCGTCAACCATCCCGAATCGCTCTAATTGCTCTCGCTGATTGGCGCTTCGCAATATTTCCAGCTGCTTCGCACCCATCAAATCAAAATGCGGATACTGCTCACGAGCATGAATATATTTAGGATTCAATCCATTGGCACGACACCAGCTTGCAAGCTTCTCCAGATCGGAGCAGCCTACCTTAGTCACCGTCTTCATCCCCGGAAATCTTGGATCCAGCCAATAATGAGTTAGAAATGCGACTTCTCCTCTTGATACAGCTGCTTTCCATGTCTCGATCTCGCTTCGCTTAATGCCGAATGCCATATCCATTCGCTCCCTGCTGCTATTCACTTGCCTACAATGCAGATAGCTGCCTTTAAGGCATAATGTTTTTTACCCGGCCTACTTGGCCGTCGGCCAGCCTCACTTTAATGCCATGCGGGTGCTTTGGTGCATTCGTTAAAATATCTTTCACGATGCCGCGAGTAAGCTTCCCTGTTCGCTGATCCTGCTTCAAAACAATATCGACCTGCAAGCCCGGTTTTATCGCTGCGCGTTCTGTACCATTCATCGTTACCATTCCTCTGCTGCTCTTAATGTTGGCTTATAGCATAGCATATGCAAAGTAAAGATGCACATTATATAGACAACTGTTATACTTAACATCAAACGATGTTTACGAAAAGAGGAAATGTATTAATGTCTAACGCATTTAACGCTTTGGGTATTATTCCCAAGCTGAGCGATTTGCTTCAACAAGATGGAATTACCGAGCCGACACCGGTTCAAAAGCAAGCGATTCCGCTGCTGCTCAACGGGCAGGACGTCATCGCACAAGCACAAACGGGCACTGGCAAAACAATTGCGTTTGCGTTGCCTATTTTGCAACGGATTAATATAGAAAAAGAACAGGTGCAAGCCCTCATTCTAACACCGACAAGGGAGCTTGCCATTCAAATAACGAGCGAGCTCAAAAAACTCGTGCCTGCCGTTGGCGTTAGCGTCCTCGCTGCTTACGGCGGACAGGATGTCGACGCCCAAATTCGCAAGCTTCAACGTTCGCCGCATATCGTGGTCGCTACGCCTGGTCGACTTATCGACCATATGAAACGCGAGACCGTAAGCCTCGGCAAGCTGCAAATGCTCGTATTGGATGAAGCAGACCAAATGCTCCACATGGGCTTCCTGCCAGACGTTGAAAGTATTATTACCCAAACGCCGAAAGCGCGTCAAACGATGCTCTTTTCCGCAACCATGCCGGATGCGATCCGCAAGCTGGCAGCAGACTACATGAAATCTCCTGTTGATATTCGCGTACGCAGCACGAATGTCACCTTGGACAGCATTACCCAAATCGTCTATGAGACGACGGACAGAAGCAAGCAGCAGGCACTGGTTCATTTGCTTGAGCGCCATCAGCCGTATCTTGCCGTCATTTTCTGCCGGACGAAGGTTCGCGCCAAGAAGTTGAACAAAGAGCTGCAGGAGCTTGGTATTGAATCCGATGAGCTGCACGGCGATCTCACTCAGGCGAAGCGCGAGCAGGTCATGAAACGGTTCAGAGATGCCCGCTTGCAGGTACTCGTTGCGACGGATGTCGCGGCACGAGGCTTAGACGTTGAAGGCGTAACTCATGTTTACAACTATGACGTACCTCAGGATGGTGAGCTCTACATTCATCGTATCGGCAGAACAGGCCGCGCAGGACAAGAAGGAGCAGCCATTACTTTAGCAACGCCATATGATAAGAACCATCTGCTGCTTATCGAGCAGAGCATCAACGCCAAGCTTACTCGCCGCGCCATTGACGGCGAAGGCAACGAGACCTCGGTCCGCGCTCAAAGCAGCAGCGATCGGCCGGAAAGAGGCCGCAGCGCTGCTGGCAAAGGCGGCACACGCGGAGGCGGCGTTAGCAAGGCCGAAGGTGGGCGTCGCGGACGTGACCGTTCAGGCCCATCGGATCGTGGCGCGAAGCCTGGCGGGCGCAGAGGCGGGCGCGAGACTTTCCGTCCTGCAGCGGCTTCTGGCAAACGTACGGGCAGAACGGCAGAGGTTCGCAGCGAAGCTTCTGAGCAGACCAACGAAACAACTGGCTGGGCAGCACGCCGCGGAGAACGTTTCGATAACGCCAGCTCCGAGCGCGCAGGCGGACGCAGCGCCTCTGCACAATCCGGCGAACGTTCATCTAACCGCGGCAGCAGCCAGCGCTCAGAGAACCGTGGAAGCTCCTCCCGAGGAGGCGCACGCAGCGGCGGTTTTGGCGCACCGCGCGGCGCTGAGCATGCAGCAGGCCGCCCAGCGGCCTCAGTAGATAGTCCGTGGGAAGCAACACGCAAAGATATGAAAGCTACCAATGAGCGCAATGCGCCTCGCGGCAAAGCACAAACGGGCGGGCGTGGCGGAAGCCGCGGCAATGCTTCAGCTGGCGGACGCAGCAGTGCTCCTTCTGGAGGACGCAGCAGCTCGCGTGGCGGCAGCTCCACGAATAAGCCGCGCGGCGGGCGCAATCGCTAGTCGGATGAACAAAGTAGATCGATTCCGTTTTTGGAATCGGTCTTTTTCTTTGACGGACTTTTCTCTCATGCATAGGCAGCTGCTTTCCCCTATATTTATCCCCGAGATACCCGTATTGAATGGCTTGGCGAACCCGTGGGGCAAATGCCCAAATGTCGGGCACCCGAGACAAATGTCCAATCGTTCTGGGGTAATTTACATATGATACGGTATACCGAATGACGAGAAAACTAACCTAGAAATAACTGCTCGGAGTCGGAAATTCATTAAATAGGAGGAATTGGCATGTCCGGTGTACATGGAGGGTTTACGTCTTTAGGCGTAATTTTGGTATTGTTCATTCTTCTGGTAATCATATCTAAATCTGTCCTCTACTAAGCGTTATCACCCGACTACAAGCGTAAACGGCTGTCTCCGTCCTCTGTGGCAAAAGCAGTCGTTTCGCGGATATATATAAGCACATTTATATGTGAAATCATATAAATGCTTATATATTAATCAAAAACCGCCCGAGGCTGCAGCCTCGGGCGGTTTTTTCCAGTCAGCACCACGCATATTCACGAAGCGCCTTGGCTACTCCGTCTTCACTATTGGAATAGGTAACTGCGTCCGCAGCGCGTTTTACCTCATCAGGAGAGTTTCCCATCGCAATGCCCATGCCTGCAAATTCAAGCATCGTAATATCATTATAATAATTGCCTATGGCCAGAATGCGACTGCGATCGATCCCTCTAATTTCAGCAAGCTGCTGCAATGCTCGTCCTTTACTCGCTTCCGAATGATGGACGTCAATAAAGAAATCCCCGCTTCGGATAAAGTGCAGCACCTTCGGCCACTCGGCCCATTCCGCCTGTACGGCATCCATCTTCTCCTTCGAGCCGAATATCGTAAATTTCACGAGCCCTATCGGTAAGCCAAGCCGGAAGTCCTGCACGGTCGGTCTTGCTTGATAATGTCCGTACATGACCTCTGCATCGGGAGTCATGCTTTCAACCATCATTTCAAACGCTGTGTTCAAATCAAAATGGATGCCGTTATCTCTGCAATAAGCGACATAGCAGAGCAAGTGCTCCGGCACCATGTCGAACTGGTGTACAATGGTTTGGTCGTCAGCGTTGATCGTTGCAGCTCCATTATGGGTAATAACCGTCCCGTTTAGGCCAAGCTCCTTAAGTATCGGAATCGCACCAGATGGTCCCCTGCCCGTACACAGTACGATCTGAGCACCCTTCCCTGCAGCCTCCTGAACCGATTCCTTTATAACCTCCGTTAACACATGGTCATCTCTTAGCAGTGTTCCATCTACATCCAAAGCGATTAAATCATATTGCAAGCTCATTCTCCCACTCCCATTCCAATCTATCCTTCAATTAGCTCTCTATATTGTACAATTGTAACCTTATTTAAAAAATAATCACTGCACTGATCGCTTATGAGATCGCAGCAAATCCACTTCCTCTTCGGTCAGCTCACGATAAGAGCCTTCTGGAAGAGAATCATCCAATAGAAGCGGTCCCATGGATACTCTTTTCAAATAAACGACCTGCTTGCCAACGGCTTCAAACATTCGTTTCACTTGGTGAAACTTGCCTTCCATTATCGTAAGTGAAATTTCAGAATACATGCCATCCTCCCGCTGCTCATAGCGGTCAATCCGCAGCTTGGCAGGCATTGTTTCATAGCCGTCATCAAGCGTTACGCCTGCATTGAATGCTTGCTTGTCATCCTCGCCGACTTCACCTAGCACAAGTGCCTCATACGTTTTCTCGACATGCTTGCGCGGAGACAGCAGCTCATGCGCCAATTGCCCGTCATTAGTCAGCAGCAGTAAGCCAACGGTATCCTTATCCAGCCTGCCGACAGGAAATGGATCACGCAGACGGTCCTGAGGCTCCAGCAAGTCAATCACCGTTCGTTCGCGACCATCCTCCGTAGCAGATATAACCCCTTGCGGCTTATTAAGCATGAAATACACGACATCCCTGTATATCACAGGCGTACCGTCGTACGTTACCTCTGCAGCATCAGGATCTACTATAAGACCGCTGTCCTTGACTATTCGGCCGTCTACAGCCACCATACCCAGCTTAACCGCTCTTTTAATTTCACTGCGCGTACCAAGGCCCATATGCGCTAGAAGCTTGTCTACCCGTATTCGATTGCCCATTCTACATCCATCTCCATCCAGCCGGCAGCTCGTTTTTGATCATGCCTCCGGCATATTTGCCCCATCCGATCGGGAACCCATCTGCACAAATCAGTACATAGCCTTTGGTACCGGCACCTGCTTGCACCTTCATGTCCGCCTCACCCACAAACAAGGTTTCTCCTTTAAGAAAACGAAGCGTCTGTTCGTCGCTAGCGCTCCAGTTCACTGAACGTACAGCTTCCTCCTGCGTTAACCCCATGGCAAGCGGATGCGACGGCTCGAACCGGCCTCTGGCTGCTTCTCCGACATACCAACCTGCCCTAACGACACGCAAACCGTCCAAGGCAGGCAGCTCGGCAGGCTGCAGATAAACACGCGATCCGAATGCAACAGGCACTCCTGGCCAGCTTAAGGCGTTAACTGCGAATTGCTCTGCAAATTGGTACCATAGCTCAACTGGGCTAGCTTCTTGTATTTGTGCAGCTTCACCTTCGCGCCCCTGTGCGACTGTTCGTTTCGGCTTGTTCCGCTCGGTCCCCACGTTTAACCAATCATTCCTCGTCTGACGCTTAGCTGCGCGCCGCTCTTCTCTGGCATCCAGCTTCTTCTCGCGGTGCTTTACTCCAGCGCTTAGCGCATCACGTTTAGCGTTTGCAGCCTTAGCCGCGCCGTTTGCGAGCGGTCTTGCTGCAGCTGCGATTGCTGCGCCTGATGCTTCTTCCCTTATTCCACTTCGGCCAAGCACAGCCACGTAATGTCCTTCTCCTTCAAGGCGATGCGGCCATAGCCTAACCGTTCCTTTAATGCTTAGCAATCGCTCTTCGCCTAGAGCTCCGACATCTCCAGCTAAGTCGGCTCTGCCTGCTTCCCATCCATCGATATGGGGAACAGCAATAATTGTAAAATCGGGATGCTCCAGCAGAAAACGGGCTATCTGCTGCTCGTTTTCCTCCGGAGAGAAGGTACAGGTCGAATAGACCATTCTGCCTCCAGGCGCGAGCATCGCTGCGGCATGCTCCAGAATATCATGCTGCATAATTGTACATCGCTGAATCGAATGCTTCTCCCATTCCCCAATCATGGACTCGTCTTTTCGAAACATGCCTTCGCCTGAGCAAGGGGCATCTACGAGAATTCGGTCAAACCATTCCGTAAAAACAGCTGCAATCGCTTCTGGCTCCTCATTCAGCACAACGGCATTCCGAACCCCTGCGAGCTCGATATTTTTCGCCAAAGCCTTCGTTCTTTCTCGGGCGTTGTCATTCGTCACCAGTACCCCGGAACCTTGCAGCTTGCCTGCGATTTGAGTCGACTTGCCTCCAGGCGCCGCGCATAAATCGAGCACGCGATGCCCCCGCTGCACATCAAGCAGCTCAACCGGCGCCATTGCGCTTGGTTCCTGAATATAATAGAGCCCTGCATGATAGTGAGGATGCTTGCCGGGGCGTTCGCCTTCAGCATAATAGAGGCCATCCTCAGCCCAAGGGATCTGGCGGGTACCCTCACTCATCGGAGAAATTTCCCTCCATTGCTTCACATCGAGCTTTAGCCGATTGATTCTCAGCCCATATACTCTTGGAGCGTCGTAGGATGACATAAATTTGTCATATTCTTCTCCAAGTATCTTTTCCATCTTTTCCGTGAAATTACGCGGCAGATTGCCGATCATGCTGTATTCCCCCTGCCAATTTTCTTCGTTGCCCATCCTCTTACATACTATAGTGGCTTTGTTATATAATATATTAAAGTAAGGACATGCCCTATTCGTAGGCTCGTCCAATATAAATCCGTTTCGGAGGTAGTCGCACCCATGAAAAAGAAGCAAAAAGTCAAAATGATCTATGTGTATATCGGAATCATCGTCCTATTATTCGGCTTTATCTTCATCCTCAATAACAGCGGCAAGGTTAACGCATTATACGACAAAAAGGTGTCTGAGCTCAACCCTGCAACACGCAAGCAGCTTGACGATCCTAACTACCAGAATATCATATTGCCGGCTGTGTTGGATAAGAAGGTTGCCGACAAGGAAGATTTCTTTGTGTACCTATTCGCCTCCGATTGCCCTCATTGCCAAAAAACAACACCGCAGCTCATGCCGCTTGTCAATGAGCTTGGCATTGATTTACCGCAATTCAATCTAAGAGAATTCCCTTCATACTTTAACAAGTACCAGGTTGAATATACGCCAACGCTGGCCTATTTTAAAGACGGCGTTCAAGTTGACAAGCTCGAGGGCGGACTCGCCGAGGAAGGCACAACCGGTTACAGCATAGATGATTTCAGAGCCTTCTTCAATAAACATTCAGGAGCTGAAGCCAATTGATGAAGCGTCAGCGCTTAACGGATGAACAGATCGCGCAGGAGCACCAACACTCCCGCGTTCGAGGCATCTTGTATGCTTTATTGCTCGCTTTCGCATTTATAACCCTGCTCACTGCATGCGGCCTCGCGGATGACGACAAGGCAGGCGCTGAGCATCAGCATGGATCGGAAACCTGGCAGACGACGTCATCCTATGACGAGCTGCCGGCTTTTCTATCCGATTATACGCCCCATACGAGCGAGCTGTACAAGGCCGTTCATGACCATGCTCACATTATGAGCGGTATTTCCTGCTACTGCGGATGCGCGGAAGGCGTTGAGGTGGATAATCCGCATGATTCGCTCCTGCGCTGCTATGTGGCAGAGCATCCCGCTGATGAAGGCAGCGTCACGTGGACCAACCATAGCACGAGCTGCGGCATATGCAAGAAAGAAATGGAAGAAGTTATCGCTTTAAGCAAGCAAGGCAAAACTGCCGAAGAAATTCGCGAAACGATAGATGGCATGTACAAGCCTAAGAAATCTGTCGAGTAGTTTTGCCGATTGCGGCCTAAGATGCACGAAGGGGCTGTCCAGCAGGTTACGTTAACCCTGCCGGACAGCCCCTTTGACATTCAATTAGCTCTGATTGCCCTTCTTTGCTTTGCCAATCGCTGCTTGAATATCAAGGGACAGCTGGTTCAGCTCGTGGTAATCTTCTTTCTCGAACTTCTCGTTGAATTTCATCTGGAACTGCGCAGCTTCACGGACGCGGTGATAGAAATACAAGTCCTGAATGCCGTTGAGCACTTTGGAGACGACATTGGACTGCTCTTCGAACTCTGTCTGCGCATCGAGTATTTCTTTGCGTATGCTGGTCATTTCAGTGTCCAGCTGCGCTGCGGCCTCCGCTGCTTTTTTAAGCCGATCCCTAACATCCTCCGGCAGGCTCTCTTTAAACTTATAATTTAAGGAGTGCTCTATGGTTGCCCAGAAGTTCATCGCAAGTGTGCGAATTTGAATCTCCGCTAAGACAATCTTATAGCCAAGCGCGGTCTGTACCGGATATTCTACGATCATATGATAGCTCCGGTAGCCGCTGTCTTTGAAGTTAGTAATGTAGTCCTTCTCGTATACAAGCGTAAGATCCTTTCGCGTGCGGATCAAGCCTGCAACCCGATGGATATCATCTACGAATTGGCACATGATGCGAATGCCGGCTATATCCTCAATGCCTGTGTCCAGCTGGTCAGAAGGAACATTCAACCGCTTCGCTTTCTCCAATATGCTCGAAATTCGCTTTACCCGGCCGGTGACAAATTCTATAGGCGCATATGCTTCCCTTATCTTCAATTCAACCCGCATCGTCTTAAACTTTACTTTAAGTTCTTCAACCGCTTGTTCATAAGGCTGTAAAAAAAGATTCCAGTCTCTACCGTCCATCCGGCCGCCTCCTGTTCTTAAACGTGATCTGCTCCAACTGCTTCGGCAATATTGCGGTAGCCATCCTTGCGTAAACATTCCTTCAATCCGTTCGTCAATTCACGGAGAACGCCAGGCCCTTTGTAGATCAAAGCCGTATAGATCTCAACCAGCGAAGCTCCGGCGCGGATTTTATCGTATGCGTCTTGCGCTGTAAAAATGCCGCCTGAGCCGATGATCGGCAGCTGACCGCCAGTCTGGCGGTACACGGCGCGAATCACTTCTGTTGAGCGCTCGCGAAGCGGCTTCCCGCTAAGGCCGCCCGCTTCCTTCGCGGAAGGATGCTGCAGCCCTGTCCGGGATAAGGTCGTATTCGTCGCTATAATACCCGATACGCCGCTTTCCATTATGGTAGCTACAGTGAGCTCCAGCTGCTCGTTCGTCATATCAGGTGCAATTTTGACAAGCACCGGCTTGGCTTTTGCTCCTATTTTCGCCGCTTGTGTGTTTATTTCCTTTTTTACGGCGTTGAGTAAATTTCTCAGCTCTTCTCCATGCTGCAAATCCCGCAAATCAGGCGTATTAGGCGAGCTGATATTCACGACAAAGAAGTCTCCATATGTATACAAGTCCCGAATGCAGGTTTGGTAATCCTCATGAGCGAGTTCATTCGGGGTCATTTTGTTTTTACCGATGTTGACCGCGATTGGAATACGGTTTATTTTGCGTTTGGACAGCTTTGCCGCCATTGCGGCCGTACCTTCATTATTGAATCCCATTCGGTTGATAAGCGCTTCATCAGAAGGAAGGCGAAATAAACGGGGCTGCTCGTTGCCAGCTTGTCCCTTCGGTGTTACCGTTCCTACCTCTGCAAAGCCGAAGCCAACGCTGGAGAAGCCGTCAACGGCTTTGCCGTTTTTATCTAACCCGGCAGCTAGCCCCACGGGATGTGGGAAACGAAGTCCGAATAGCTCAGTTGCAAGCTCAGGCGACTCTGCTACGCCATACATCGCATGCATAATGCCATTCAAGCCAGGCACTGTTCCACCGGCTGCCAAACCATCGATGACGAGATGATGGGCCTTCTCCGGGTCCATTTGAAAAAAAATCGGTTTTAAAATTGAAGAATAAAGCAACTTACCCACTCCGATCTCAGTTGTATGTTCTACATGACAGTTTATCTTTTTTGCAGCAAAAAGAAAAGAGCCTGCACACAAGGTGCAAGCGTCTGTTATATTGCGGCTTGTCTAGAAAACGATTACAATGAGAACATATTCATTATTATTCCGAAATAGAGAGGTTGATTGTCGATGAGTTCACCCAAAAGAAAACCTGCAACAATGAAAGCAAAGCCAAAGGATGAGGTAAACAAAAAAGCGCTTGTTTGGATTGGCTCAATCGTTGGCGTTGTTATCATTGCCGTAGCTCTGCTTCTCGTTTTCACTTCGTAAGCCTCTTACGTCAACCATTTATAAACTTTCGCGGGATTGGTTTCATTCTGACTTGGCACCAGCTCGAAGCGTTCCTTCGGCTGCTGCAGCTTGTTTGGAAGCGTCCCGTTTTTTATTTGCACGATCGTTCCGAGCGGTACCATATCGAACAGCTCCTCAACGTCCTCCTTGCCCATACGGACACAGCCAAGCGATTCGTCTTTTCCGATGCTGTCAGGTTCATCTGTCCCGTGGATCGCATACAGCGTTCCTGATAATGTCATGCCTCGACTCCCGAAATCCCCATCATCACGCCCGTTCGGATTCCGCACCTTCTCGCTAATATAGAAGCTGCCTTCCGGTGTTTCCTCGCCGCCAAGTCCTACCTTATAGCTGCGAACGATTATATCACCCTGTACGACTGCAAGCCGGTGAGTAGATTTATCCACTACGATTGAAAGCGGCGCACTCCATTGCTTATCGAGAATGCCATTGCTCCCGACAATTGACTGCGCGTTAGGCTTCT
This sequence comes from Paenibacillus endophyticus, assembly GCF_014192395.1. Classification (GTDB taxonomy): domain Bacteria; phylum Bacillota; class Bacilli; order Paenibacillales; family Paenibacillaceae; genus Pristimantibacillus; species Pristimantibacillus endophyticus. Next base: position 112,671 of record NZ_JACHXW010000003.1, read on the forward strand.
CTGTTTGAGCTGGCTCGCTGCCCGTTTCGGTGGACGCTGGCAAATTCCCGCTTCCGCCGCTTGACTTCGCGGCTTTGAGCTTCTTAAGAATTTCAGGGAACATAGCTCTCATTCCTTCTCGTTCTCCAGAGATTACGTTGTTTGGATACGGCTGAATAAGGTCATCAAGCCGCTGCGGCCATTTCTTATACTTACGCTCATAATGGAAGACCGCGCTTGCAAGCGTCCAGTGCGTCTCCTGCCTCTCCTGCCATTCCGAATATTCCGCTTCGGCGGCCGAAGCATCAGTAGGTTCGCAGGAGCAGGTAAGACTGTCCAGCATATCGACATCCAGCTTGCCGTTTATCTCTTCCTTCTCCACGGCCATCAGCAGCCTTGTATTGCCTTTCCAATGCCGCCAGCCTGTATCTTCCTCCAATCTTGCGGCATACGTAAGCTGCGGCGCCTCCTTGCCAGCGGCAACCAAGCTGTTCCAAGCGCTGCCTATCGGATTCCGTTCTTTTCGGGGAATGAATACTACGCCTACAGGCTGCCTGCTGCCATCTACAGCTACGACAGGCTCAGAAGGATTAGGAATAAACTGTGCACCGTTTGCCGGAGCCAGCACTGCGAGCAGCAGAAGCAATGCTGTTAATGTGCCCGTTTTACGAAGGCGTCTTTTCTTTCGCTGGCGTTGGCCCCATTCCTTGACGAGCAGCAGCTGGCTTTCCGATAACGGATGACTTTCATGCTCGAAAGCATCATATACTTCCCCAGCTTGCAGGAAACAATAATTCGCCTTCCCTTCTTTGCCAGATGCCAGATACTGCTTGCCAAGCAAATACCACCCCATTTGGTTATCGGGGTGCTGCTTTACAAATTGCTTCAAATAGAATATGTCTTCTGGAGAGTCCATCCCCCATCCTCCCAACATGTGGCATATCCACTATATCGGCAGAATGACTGCTTGATTGTATCCCCGCGGGATGATGGATGCTGCAAAAATAAAAAAAGCTCTCCTTCGCTTTTAAAGCGAAAAAGAGCTTTTTTATTGGATCATGCCTAGTAGTTGAAAGGCACATCTGCGATTTTAATTGAATCCGTAGGACAGCCGTCAGCCGCATCCTGCAAATCGTCAAACATATCCTCTGGAATCTCAGTGTTTCCTGTATTACCATCTGCTTTATAAATAACCTCTGCAAGACCTTCGTCATCATAATCATAAATGTCAGGTGCAGTAGCTCCGCAAGCTCCACAAGCGATGCACGTATCCTTCTCAACCCAAGTAAACTTACCCATGGAAATTCCCTCCCAAAATAAATATATACGGAATAATCTCGTCTCTGATCAGTCAAGCTTCATTCATCAATATATAACAAACTATCATCCTTTTGCAAGGATGTACCGCGAATTCGTTTATTCCTAATTAAGGTTGAAGGGTCATCTCCAAGCATCCCCGCGGTTAATACGGCGTCCTCTCCATATTTATCGCGAAGCGTATCCATCGCCTTCGTGAGCGCCTCTTTGCGGGGCTGCTGTTCGTAGCTGAACAGATCAAGCTGCAGCGCCGAATCATCAAGCAGCGACAGGTTTTGGAGCGTAATGCCAAGCAGCCGAATCGGATCTCCAAGCATCCAATGCTTGTCAAATAGCCTGCATGCCTCTTTGTAGAAATCTTCGGATGTTTGCGTTGGGGCAGCCATCGTATGGGATCGGGCTATCGTTGTCATATCCGGTTTGCGAATCGTAAGCTGTACGGTTGTCGCGACCATCTTTTGCCTGCGCAGCCTCCGCCCCGTTTGGTCTGCCAGGTTGAGCAGCACACGATACACGTCCTCGCGGGCAGTAAGGTCGCTCGGCAGCGTTGTAGTATGTCCAATTGATTTGTTCCGTTCCCGGTTGGGATTTACTTCAGAGTGGTCAAGCCCATGCGCAGCGGATTTCATCGAAGATCCAACGACGCCAAAATGCTTGTTCAGCATCATTTCGTCGCTTGCAGCAAGTTGGCCGATCGTCCGAATGTTCAGCTTCGTAAGCTTGTCGGCTGTTTTCTTGCCGATGCCGAACAGCGTGTCGCAGGATTTATCCCAAAGGACATTTTTCACGTCGCGGATCCGCAGCACGGTAAGTCCATTCGGCTTCTTCATATCGGACGCCATCTTCGCAAGCAATTTATTCGGCGCAAGCCCTATGGAGCATGGCAGCGACCATTCCGACAGGATTCTCTTCTGAAGCGTTTCCGCAATTTCAAGCGGCGAGCCGAACATTTTGGAGCCCGTAATATCCATGTAGCATTCATCAATAGATACGGCTTCCACGAGCGGGGTGAATTGTCTAGCGATGGCCATAAAGCCATGCGAGTATTTCCGATATAAAGAAAAGTCCGGTTTTATTAGTATAAGCTCCGGACAAAGTTGTAGTGCCTGTCTTACTGTCATTCCCGTCTTAATTCCTTTGCTTCGCGCCGTATATGAGCATGTGACCAGAATTCCCTTGCGCTGCTCAACGCTTCCAGACACCGCCGTCGGCCTGTTCGCGTATTTCTCCGGCTCCTCGGCCTCATGCACCGAGCAATAAAAAGCATTCATATCTAAATGTATAATAACGCGGCCCTTGGCCGGATAATGCTCGTTTACATTCGTCATGGGTCTACTATTCACCGCCTATTCCTTGCAAAAAGCCTACATAAGCTTGCCCACCACCAGCATACAATTCCAGTAGGGTCAAGTCAACGACAGGGTAGTTAGCGTACAAAAATTACTTTTCCCCCTCTACTTTCGTTCGGACAAGTGTTATAATAGTAAATTATGATTTGAAAAGGCTATTAATGAAGGAGGCGTCCCGTTAATGACAACAAACATTTCCATATTTGATACGACGCTGCGTGACGGTACACAAGGTGAAGGGATTAGCCTGTCAGCGGATGACAAATTAAAAATCGCCCAGAAGCTCGACGCGCTCGGCGTTCATTATATTGAAGGCGGCAACCCAGGAAGCAACAGCAAAGACATTGAGTTTTTCCAACGGATCAAAGCATTCAACCTGAATGCCAAAATTACCGCATTCGGCAGCACCCGCCGAAAGAACAGCCTAGCTGAGCATGACGCGAGTCTGGTTCGCATCGCCGAGTCCGGCGTTCCTGCCGCAACTTTGGTAGGCAAGTCCTGGGATTTCCACGTACATACCGCACTGCAAACCACATTGGAGGAAAACCTAGCGATGATCTACGATTCGGTAGCTTTTCTGAAGCAGAACGGCATGGAAGCTTTGTTCGACTCCGAGCATTTCTTCGACGGCTATAAGAACAATCCCGAGTATGCGATTGCGGTACTGAAGAAAGCACAGGAAGCTGGCGCGAATTGGCTCGTCCTTTGCGATACGAACGGCGGTACGCTCCCAAGTGAAATCCATGAGATCGTTTCCCGCGTAAAACAAGAGCTTGTAACGCCAATCGGCATCCATACGCATAACGATTGCGAGCTCGCAGTCGCTAATTCACTGGCCGCTGTTCAAGCAGGCGCACGCCAAGTACAGGGTACGATTAATGGATACGGCGAACGCTGCGGCAACGCGAATCTTTGCTCGATTATCCCGAATTTGCAGATCAAGATGAAATATGATGTGCTGACAGATGACCAGCTCCGGTCGCTTACGAGCACGGCTCGTTATGTCAGTGAAATTGCAAATGTCCATATGCCCGTGGGTCAAGCTTATGTTGGCAATGCAGCATTCGCGCATAAAGGCGGCATTCACGTTTCCGCGATTATGAAGGATTCCAAAACTTACGAGCATATCCAACCCGAGCTCGTCGGCAACAAGCAGCGCATTCTTGTGTCCGAGCTTGCGGGACAAAGCAATATTATTTCCAAGGCCCAAGAGTTGGGCCTTGACGTGAACGCCAATAATGAGAAGACTAAACAGATTATGGACCAGATCAAAGAGCTTGAACATCAAGGCTATCAATTCGAAGGCGCGGACGCTTCACTTGAATTGCTGCTGCGCGAGGCATTCGGCGGCGAGGTTAAAGAGGTATTCAAGGTGGAATCCTTCAAAATGCTTGTAGAGAAAACGAACGGGCAGATGATTTCTGAGGCGATCGTCAAAATCAATGTCGGCGGCCAGCAGGTTTATACCGCAGCTGAAGGCAATGGACCGGTAAATGCGCTCGATAACGCTCTCCGGAAGGCCTTGGTGCAGTTTTATCCGAAGATAGATAGCATACACCTCTCCGATTACAAAGTGCGTGTAATCGACGAGAAGGACGCCACAGCAGCTAAAGTACGTGTACTTATCGAGTCCACTGGGCTTGACAATACATGGAGCACTGTCGGTGTTTCCAACAACGTGATTGAAGCCAGCTGGGAAGCGCTAGTGGACAGCATTCGATATGCCCTTCTCAATATGGTCAAAATCGACAACACGCATGTTGATCCGCTTGATCGAATTGGCCTCGTTAATCATTAATGCGAAAGGCAGTCCCGAAGTCAAATTCGGAACTGCCTTTTTTTGTTGCCACGATTTGCTTGCCATTATGCATGAACAAAGTAAAAGGCGTCTCCAGCAGATCTTATCGCTCACCGGATACGCCTTTATTGCTTACATCCACTTCTCAATCAACCGCTGCCATTCTTCATAAGGAATAACGCCGTTAATGCGTTCCCTTATGACTCCGTCTCCGTCGATCAGAAACGTTGTTGGGAACGTGTCTACCTTATATTCCTTCGTTACATCCCCTACACGGTCCATCAATATCGGAAACGTAAACTCATGCTCATTCACGAAATCTCTTGCCGCCCGCTCTTTATCATATTTCGTCGCGTTGACGCCATACAGCTGCATGGCGTCTCCATATTCCTCGTGCAACCGCTGCAGATCCGGAGCCTCCAGCTCGCAAGGGCCGCACCAAGAAGCCCAGAAGTTAACGAACATCAGCTTGCCTTGCTTGCCGCCAACCTCATAAGACTGTTCATCCAAAGCCGGCAGCTTAAACGCTGTTGCCTCGAATCCTGCTTTTGGTTTGAAATCCGAAGAAGGAGCCGCAAGCGTAACCGACTCCTTATCGTCCGTTCTATATTGAAACACAGCTAATCCAGCAAACAGCAGTGCAATGGTAAAAAGCGTAATGGCGCGTTTCATGTTGTACCTTCCTTCTCTCGCATTTTCATACAAAACGTATGGCTTCATCGTAACATGCTCGTTATGGAAGCTCAAGGCATGAAACCTATTAGCCACCAAAACGTCAATTCTTCACAGGTTGAAGGATTCATTCTCGCACTATTATCGGTTATTCCGCAATCGTTCATACGCGGGCTCCTGCCTGATTCGCGCATTTCATTTGATTTCGCTATACTAATCACATATTTATAAAGAAGAAGGAGGCGTCGATATGATTACGCCCTACGCAAAAGAATTCATTACGCAATTGGCTTACGAAAAGCTCGTGAGCATCTGTTTGGATGCTAAGCCTCTCGAGGCTTGCGGTATTCTCGCCAGCAGCATCGCCGGAGGAGAAGCAGGCGGCAAGGCCATTGTCGACACTGTCATTCCAATAACCAATACACATATTGATCCAACGCACTCCTTCACCTTCGACCCGTCCGAATGGACGGCAGCTTATTACAGCATGCAAAAAAACCGACAATCGCTTGTCGGCTTGTTCCATTCCCATCCGCGTACCGATGCCATCCCGTCTTCTAGCGACTCTGAGGGCTTCCTGCCTGCGTCCGAGCTTTCTTATTGGATTGTATCATTGCGCTGCAGCGAGAAGCCTGAGATTAAGCCATACCGCCGCATAGACGGTCAGTTTATTCCGCTCGAGCTAGTGCTTGCTTAAATAAGCATACAAATCTCCAAGCGTCGTAATATTTCGCTCGAGAATTCGTGCCAAATAATTTTGCCAAAGCTTTGCCGTCATAATCGAATCCTGTAGCGCATGATGCCGTTCCGTGATCGGAATACAGCAGCTGTCTAACAAGTCATCCAGACTGTAACCGTCAAGGTTCGGCTCCAGCCACTTGGCAACCATCATCGTATCCAGAACCCTATGGTTCAAGTTTACCTTGGAGGTTCTCCAAAGTGCTGCGTTTAAAAACTGCTTATCATGTCCAGAGGCATGGGCAATAAGCAATCTTCTGCCGACAAATTCCATGAAGTCATGCAGTACTTGCATTAAGTCTGGAGCATCCTGTACCATTTCATTCGTAATGCCAGTCAATTCAATGATTGCCTTCGGAATTTTACGTTTTGGATTGACAAGACTATAGAAGGTTTCGCTCTCCGCAACCTCGCCTCCACGCAGCAATACCGCACCGAATGAAATAATCTCATCCCCATTGTTCGGGTAGAAGCCCGTAGTCTCCAAATCAAACACAACGACCTCAAGCTCTTTCAGCGGCATGTCGAACATGGACTGCTTGCGCTGCTCTTTATTGACATTTCGAATAAACGCCATTTGCTGCGCATTTTGCGAGCCTAGCATAGAAGCGATGGCAGGCGTAAATCCTCCCATTTTGTATAGGTTCCACATACGACCGACGCCTTTTTGTTCTTTCATTTCTCCACCGCCTTACGTAAGCCTGCCCATTGTTTGCTTAAAAACCGCTCTTTGCAGTTTCTTGCCTAGACGCAGACTGCTCTTTAACTCATCCGTCATTTCCTTCGTCAGCTTCCGACTGGACAGCTTGCCATTATTGGCATATAAGCCGTCTGATTGTTCTTCCGTTGTCATTAAACGAAGTCGCAGTAAAATACGAAAGGCCTGCTCGTATATAACAGCATCATTCTCTGACAACCTTCCAGCTTTTACTAGCATTTTAATTCTCTCAATCGTGGAAGTCTCGCGAATGCCTACTTGAATGGATAACAGTCTAATCGAGTTAACCATCGGAATATAGGCGCCATACTTAATGTCCAAACTCCCTGCATCTTTGCCATACTGCTCCTTTAGCAGCTGTCCAAAGAAACCAAGAAGCACTTTATGGCGCAGCGTATTATCCAGCATTCGCTGCAAGATGATAGGATGATTCAGCATATCGCTGAAAAACAAGTCCTTCAGCTCGTCTAGCAGCCTATTGTCGCCATAGACGCAGCGGCCGTCCGCAATAATAAGCAAATACCGAACCGCTTCCCAAGCTGGCTCATCAAACCACTGGTCAAGCTTGGCACCCCACTCCGACAGCGACAAGCACCATTCAGAATTGCTGCTCAGAACATTCCCCTCACAAGGCGGATATCCAGTCCGTTGAAGATTCTGAACGATGATCTCACACAGCTCTTTAAAATACATTTTAACATTTGCTGAATCAGCTACTGGATCAACGTAGACAACACCGCTGTCTTGATCGCTTGACAAGGTTTGCTCTTTCCGACCGCCGCTGCCGAACAGTAGATATGCGTATGGCACGGGGGGAGAACCCTTCCCCAACCGTGCCATTTCCGCTTCTGCGAGGATGACCGAGCGTCCGATTACCGCATCGTGCACCTCATTTAATTGTTCATTAAATTGTTCGACCGGACGCGTAGGGAGAAGAGCTTCCATATGCTCGTGTATCTGATCCCGCAGGTTTCGCAGCCCTTCAACATGATCAGCAGATCCGATCTGCTTGAGCAGCTGCAATCGCACTGGATCATTCATGCGACGCCCTCTCCCTTCGGTCAGTCCATCATGGTTTTCATTATCCTTGAATGTTTTGACCTGATTTTTTCATTTGCTCAGGATAACCATAAGCGCCATGCTCACTAAGGTCAAGACCGATAATTTCTTGCTCTTCCGTTACACGGAAGCCCATGATAAGTTTCATTACGCCAAGCACTAGGAATGAAGCAGCAAGTACGAATGCGCCAACTACAACTACGGATTCGAATTGTACCCAAAGCTGTTTCCAGCTACCTGTATCGATCAATCCGCCAGTACCAACGCCAACTTTATCAGCAAGCGCTTGTGTTGCGAAGATACCGTTAGCAAGCGTACCCCACACCCCAGCTGCACCGTGGACGGACAGAGCGTAGATCGGATCGTCAACTTTGATTTTCTCGAAAAACTTCACGCTGTAGAATACAAGAACCCCAGCTACAAGACCAATAACAACTGCTGCCCATGGATCAACGAAAGCACAAGATGCCGTGATTGCAACTAGACCGGCAAGCGTACCATTTAGCATGGTCGTAATATCCGCTTTGCCTGTTACTGCCCATGAAATAAGAAGTGCTGCCACGCCGCCTGCGCCTGCTCCCAGCATCGTGTTGAAAGCTACATATCCGAAGAATCCATCGCCGATAGCTACTGTGCTGCCTGCATTGAATCCAAACCAACCCACCCATAGAAGCAATACGGAAAGTGCAGTAAACACTTGGTTATGTCCCAAAATTTCATTAGCAGAACCGTCTTTATTGAATTTGCCGATACGCGGTTTAAGTAATACCGTTGCCGCAAAGGCAGCAAGCGCACCTGTTAAGTGAACAACCGTGGAGCCCGCGAAATCTTGTGCTCCGTCTTCAGCAAGCCAGCCGCCGCCCCAGATCCAGTGAGCAACAACCGGATAAATGATTGCAATAAAGAACACTGTAAACACAATGTAAGAGGAAAGCTTTGCTCTCTCAGCGAAACCGCCCCATGCAATGGACAGCGAAACTGCAGCAAACGCTAATTGAAATAAGAAGAATACTGTTGATGGAAGGCTGTCGCCTTCTCCTGCTGCAACAGAAGGGTTAAAGAAGAAATCTCCCCAGCCGAACAATGCGCTAACGGAGCTGTCTCCGCCAAAAGCCATACCATAACCGAAAGCCCAATAAATAAGAGCTGCTAGACCAGTAGTGAAGATTGTTTTGCCGGCAACGTGACCAGCATTTTTCATTCGGGTAGAACCTGTCTCTAGAAGAATGAATCCGCCTTGCATAAGTAGTACGAGAATAAATGCGAGCATAACCCAAAGCGAGTTCAGACCCATGTTCAACGTTGCTGCGGAAGGATCCTCTGCAAACGCCATTACTGGAAACAATAAAGTGAAGATCCCCAAAGCTAACATCGTTTTCTTAATCATTACGACCACTCCCTAAGTGTTATGTTTCCTTACATGAGAGGAAAGACTTAATGTCATTATAGTCAGTAGTGCTCAATTTGACAATACATTTTCACTAAATTTATAAAAAAAATCAAACGTTCGGGATAAAATCTAACACGAACGTTAAGTTTTTGAACAAATTGCTTCTAAAATCACCCATCAGGCCTGCTTATTCTTCGCATTTTGACATTTTCTAGGCATCGTTTCCTATACGCGCCTTCCCATCGCTTTCATTAATATAGCTGGCCGCTGATTCATAACGCATGCTAGAACGTTATATAGTAGAAACATCGTATGATTAGCTTGCCCGCATGCTTCAGCATGACCAAATGGGATTATGATGTAACACGTTTGACTGTATGGTTACTTTCCTATTATCATTAGAGGTACAACAATAGACTCAATGCCAGAAGTTGGCGTTAGCGAAAGTTATTATAATAGAAGATAATTATTTTTATATATGTTCAGCGAATGGGGGAATTAACATGTATCGTATCGGAGAGCTCTCGAAGCTTGCCCAAATCAGTCCGCGTACCATCGATTATTACACTTCGATCGGGCTTATCGAGCCTGCGGAGCGTTCAGCCAAGAACTATCGCCTCTATTCTGACGAAACCTTAGTTCGTTTGGCACGTATTGAACAGATGAAAAAGGACAAATATACATTAGATGAGATCAAGGCTGCAATCGAGGGCTGGAGCAAAATTACACCGGAAGAGCAAGTGTCGCAGAAGCTAACCGATCTACAGCATCATATAAGCCAGTTGGAACGTGAAGTAAAGGAATTGGAGCCGGTGCTTAAGAAACTCAAACCAAGGCAGGCAAACCACCTTTATACGCGTCTCATGCCACAAACAGCAGCTTGCATCGAAGCACTTATGCTTATTATTAATAAAAGCTCCCTCATGTAACGTCAGATCTCATCCTTGAAACGGAGGAATGACTCAATGACTTTCATCTACATTCTTATCATACTCGCTTTTGTATTAACGATTTGGGCTCAATTTCGGGTTAAAGGGACGTTTAAGAAATGGACATCCGTCCAAGTAAACAGCGGATTAACAGGCTATCAAGCAGCAAGGCGAATGCTCGATTCAAATGGATTGCACGATGTTCCGATCGAGCCCGTGCGCGGAACGCTTACCGATCATTACGATCCCATTCACCGTGTAGTCCGCCTCTCGGAGCCTGTGTATTACGAAAATTCAATATCTGCTATTTCCGTCGCTTGCCACGAAGTAGGTCATGCCATTCAGCATGCTGAACATTACCCAATGCTCGTACTAAGGCATCGCATTTTCCCTGTCGTGAATTTCGCTTCAGGCATCGCGCCTTTTCTCTTTATTGCAGGAATACTGTTCTCGGCCTTAAACTTAATCGGACTTGGAATCATTTTCTTCTCCGTAGCAGTTGCTTTCCAAGTCATTACTCTTCCTGTAGAGTTTAACGCCAGCAATCGTGCACGGGACATAATGGTTGCCGAGGGATTCATCACGAATGACGAGGAGCGCGGCGTCGCCAAAGTGCTGAACGCGGCAGCTTTAACCTATGTAGCAGCTGCCTTACTCTCCCTTTTAGAGCTCGTGAGGTACATTTTGATTTTTGTAGGCGGCAGTCGCCAGGAATAAGTTATCGCTAAACAAAGAGGAGCTTCTCCCCAGTCAGCAATGACCGGTAGGAGAAGCTCTTTTTTCTTTCTGTATCCATTTATTCTTTCGTGTTATTGAAATAGCGAAGCAGGAAGCCATGAAATACCTTGGCAACAAGCGGCAGCTTCTCATTAGAGCGGCGGATAAGACCAATTGTTCGGGTTACCTGAGGCTCAGTCACGCGAACCTTAGTTGCCTGCAGCGGTCCAGTGTAGTGCAGAGCCATCTCCGGCAATAGACTAACTCCCATTCCTGCCGCTACCAAGCCTCGAATCGTATCCGTCTCTTCGCCTTCAAATCCAATTTTCGGCGTGAATCCTGCCTCCTGGCACGCATCCCACACGATCGGCCTAAGCGAGTACCCTTCGCTAAACAGCACGAACGTTTCATGCTCAAGCTCCTTTAACGCAATGGACTGCTCGCTCGACAGCCGATGCCCTGGCGGCAGAATCGCATACAGCTCCTCCGTCAGCAGCACTTCACCGCAAACGAATTCATGCTCATTCGGAAATGGAGAGATAAATGCCAAATCAATTTCACCTTTGATCATATCGCGAATGAGCGACGGATACATCCCCTGCTTGAATCTGAACTTCACATTAGGATGGAGCTTGCGAAAGGACGCCACAACCTGCGGAATTAATGAAATGCCTAAGCTATGCGGAAATCCGAGTCTGATTTCGCCTTTTTCCGGATCTAGAAACTCATGTATTTCAATAACCGCACGCTCCAAATCCGCCAATATAACCTCGGCCCGCTTCAGAAAAAGCTGTCCGACTGGCGTGAGCTGCAGATTTCTTCCTTTTTGAACGAATAATTTGACACCCAGTTCTTCTTCCAGCTGATGAATTTGACGGCTTACTGCCGATTGAGCAACATGCAGCTCTTCTGCCGCCTGCGTCACATGCTCTTTTTTTGCTACCTTGACGAAATAATGAAGCTGACGAAGTTCCATACCGGTTAGTTTCTCTCCCGTACATACGTAGTTTTCATGAGTATCGCTGATTTCTTCGTGTCTTTACGCGGTCAAACACATTATAAAGCAGGAAGCCTGCAAGCGCACCTCCGACATGTGCCCACAAATCAATACTTGGGACAAGGAACGAGTAAATCACGCCGAAAATAAGAATGGTGTATACCGTCTTGCGCGAGCTCTCGTCGAGCTGTGATTTACGGAACAGCGATATACACAGAAACGCTCCATAAACGCCGTAAATAGCACCCGAGGCACCTACACCTATATGTGCTTCAGGATCTTTCTCCAGCACATTGACTAGCGCGCTCATCGCATTGCCTCCGATGCCGCAAAGCAAATAAAAAATGAGATATTGGACATGCTTCAACCGATGCTCAAGCGGCGGCGCAAACACGAGCAAGGCAAACATGTTGAAAAGCAGATGCTCTATGCCTGAATGCATAAACATTGATGTTACGTATCGCCAAGGCTCCTGCAGACCAAACGGATCGATGGAGACATCCGTCGCGAACGCTCCGAAACGATAAGCATGATAAGCTGCATTCGGATTGCCATTCAAAGCCACAACGATAAAATAGACAATATTTAACGCTATAAGCGTTGAAGTAACGGGATATAGCTTCAAATAAGAGCGAAAGCTCTCATACCGTAAGAAGATCATAGGATCATCCCTTTTCTATCCAACAATTGGACAAGGTCGTTTCAAAACGATTATAATGAATCAAGTATTGACCATAATTATAGAGGAGGAAATACTTCAATGACACAAGAACGCAATGGTGCTGCTACTTTCAAGGGCAATCCGATCACATTAGTAGGACCAGAACTTAAAGCGGGCGATAAAGCTCCTGATTTCAATCTCAACAAATCGCTTGTCGAGAACGTATCCCTTAACGACTACTCGGGCAAAGTGAAGCTGATTAGTGTCGTGCCTTCCATTGATACTGGCGTTTGCGATGCGCAAACTCGTCGTTTCAATGAAGCTGCCGGTTCACTTGGCGATAATGTTGTCGTCTTGACCGTAAGCGTAGATCTTCCTTTCGCACAAGCACGCTGGTGCGGCGCTGCTGGAATCGATAAGGTCGTATTGCTATCCGACTACAAAGCTCATAGCTTTGGCGAAGCTTATGGCGTATACATCAAAGAGCTTGGACTTGACCATCGCTCAATCTTCGTTATCGATGCTAACGATACCATACAATATGTTGAATATTTGCCTGAAATGACGGAGCATCCGAATTACGAGCAAGCAATTGATGCAGTTAAAACGCTTCTGTAGAAACCACGCAACGGCTTCATACTCATGATTGCAAACAAAGCGAGTGAAGGCTACCCTTCCTCGCTTTGTTTATTGATTAACTATTCACTTTGAACGCGGCTAGCTTCTTATCAAGTGTACGGTACAAATCCAGAATAACTCTGTAATTAGAACCAAGATCCCCTAACGAGCCACGGGATGCTGAATAAATATCGACTGCAGATTGCAGCGGATTCACGCTAATGACGGAAACCGTAATGTCCATCGTCCTTCCGAATGCCGTGCGCTTCTCGAGCACAATTTCCCCAACGGATTGCACCTCGTGCAGCACCTTATAGCCTTGCATCTTCTTAAGAGTCGAAATCACTTCATCCCAAGCCTTGTCCTTCGAAAGCTTGTAGAAATGAGATTTGAGCATTGGATCCTTGGCTCTGTCCCCAGTCTGTTCATGACTGCGCAGCAGCCCGATCAAGGTCCGCTTCAACAACAACGATCTCCCCCTCCGGCATCTATGTACATTACTCTATATGATACCATGATTTGTCCAATGAAAAAAGAGCTATCACTGGATTTAACCAGCGAATGCTCTTAATTTGAAGATGGAACCCGCCTATGCCGTCCGACTCACATGTTTCTGAACCCGCTTACGCAGGTGGGTGACCGCAGAACCGCTTTTGAGATCCCCTTTCGGGGGCATGTCAGCTACGCTTCGATATTGGTCTCCCGTGAAACAGCCATTGGTTCAAAACAGCGTAAAGCCGTAACGAGCATCGCAGGAGGTATTGCTATTATAGACTTATCAAACGAAAAAGTAAACTTCTTGCCGCTGTTATTTATTGGCGCCGTTCGAATCGTCTTTTACCAAGTCAATCCGATCAAGCTCAGCAGCTTTCTCCGCTTCTTCTTCCTCTGCAAGCCTTGCTTTCTCCGCTTGATCCTGCAGCTTCTGATAAATTAAATGGAAATTCCAGAATGCCAGGTAAGCGATAATGCTGCCCATAAAAAACGGAATGAGAAACGTAAATCTCGTACTGAAGTACATAACCGCACCGCTCATAATCGCGGTTGACAACGAACGGAATGGTTTGCCGATAGTGATCAGCACAGCGTTCTTCAGCAATTGAAACGTTTTCATGTGATAATGGACAAGCATCGAGAAAAAGTTAAACAGGGATACGACTAAAAGGACTAAAAACGCGATAAAGATGTATGACAGCAAATTTAATTGTTCACGATAAACGATAAAGTCAACAATCATTATTGCAAGCAATATCGTGTAAATGATACCGCCAAGCATACTTTGTTTATAGTTCTCTTTGTACCCGCGGAAAAACGTTTTGAAGAGCCCTACGTCAGTTTCACCCATAACCCACTTGCGCGCAACGGCAAACATAGCTGCCGTAGCCGGAAACAATGTAAAGGGAGCAACAACCGCCATGGCTATAAGAGCAGAATACACTTGATTGACATCCTGCGACAAAACCAATCCCCATGCAAAGAACACGAATGGTATGGAGCAGGCAAGCCACAACACATTAATAACCGATAACCTCATAATCCATTCGGATATTCGGTAAAATCCACCCATTAGCCCTCTTGGTTCCATCGGATCTGCCTCCAGAAAAGTAAAATTACTCCTACAGACTACCATACACTGGCAAGCGTAAACGGCTGTCGCCGTCCTCTGTGGCAAAAGCAGTCGTTTCGCGGAGATATATAAGCACATTTATGTGAAAACATATAAGTTCTTATATATGAACAAAACCGCTCGCTTCCAAGCACCCTAGGCTAACGTCAAACGGCAGAAACCTAACCGCACAGGATCATTGCTTAAATATCCTGATGTGAAGCCGATACGGAGGTCGCCTGATGAGCAGCGAAGGCCACGGCTTGTCCAAAAATAATAAAAAACCGAAGTCGAACGGATGCCCGTTAGGGATCACGGACAACCTCGGTTTTTTCAAAAATAAAGGTGACTGACGCTAAGTTAGTTGTTCACGTAACCGTCAGAAGAACTTTTCGGGCGACGGTTCTCTGGGCGACCTTCACTTGGCCGTTTACCAGCATATCCGCCGCTGCTTCCGCCGCGCGATTCATAACCGCCACGCGAGCTTCCGCCCGTGCTGCTTCCGCTGCTGCGTCTGTCATCGCGACCACGGTATCCACCGCCGCCGCTTCCGCCAGTGCTGCTGCTACTGCTGCTGCGATTGCCGCCGTATGACGACGAACCGCTGCGGTTGAATGGACGTCCATTGGAACGAATGTCCGGCTTGCGTTTTTTGGCGCGAAGCGGATCTTCCGGCGTCAATTCAATTTCCACGTTTTTCTTCTCGCCTGTCAGCAATTTGATTGCTGCCGAAAGCAAGTGAACGGAATCATATTGCTCAAGCAATTGAATCGAAATCGCTTTGTATTCGGAGAACTCTTCATTCTGAACGACTTCAAGAAGACGTTCAGCAGTTACGCGTTGTTTGCCTTCAATCGCTTCTGCGATGCTTGGAAGCGGCTTGCGGTTCATCTTCTGGCGCGTAACTTTCTCGATGAAGTGTAGGTGATCCGTTTCACGAGGTGTAACGAATGACCATGCAGTACCCTCTTTGCCTGCGCGTCCTGTACGGCCGATACGGTGAACGTAGCTCTCCGGATCTTGCGGAAGGTCAAAGTTGATAACATGGGTTACGCCGGATACATCAAGACCGCGCGCAGCAACGTCAGTTGCCACTAGTACGTCGATGCTGCCGTCACGGAATTTACGCATTACGCTATCGCGTTGGTTCTGCGACAGGTCGCCATGCAAACCGTCAGCTGTGTAGCCGCGTTTTTGAAGTGCTTCGCTAAGCTCGTCAACCCGGCGTTTTGTACGGCCGAAGATGATCGCAAGCTCAGGAGATTCCATATCAAGCAAACGGCTAAGCGCTTCGAACTTTTGACGTTCATGCACTTCGATATACGATTGCTCGATTAGTGGAGCAGTGATTTGTTTCGGGATAACCGAAACATGCTCCGGGTTTTTCAGAAACTGCTGTGCAAGCCTCTGAATGTTAGCCGGCATTGTTGCTGAGAACAGCATCGTGTGACGCTCGTCTGGCACTTGTTTCAGGATCGATTGGATATCTTCCATGAATCCCATGTCAAGCATTTCATCCGCTTCATCCAAAATAACCGTTTGAACGTCTTCAAGACGAATCGTCTTACGGTTAATATGGTCAAGCAAACGACCAGGCGTACCGATAATGATTTGTGGCTTTTTCTTCAATGCACGGATTTGACGACCAATTTCTTGACCGCCGTAAATCGGCAACGAGCGAAGGCCTTTGTATCGAGTCAACTTCCCGATCTCGTCTGCCACTTGAATAGCGAGTTCACGGGTTGGCGTCATTATTAATGCGACAATGCGTTCCTCGCTTGTCGGAATTTTGTTAATGAGCGGAATTCCGAATGCCGCTGTCTTTCCTGTACCCGTTTGTGCTTGGCCAATTAGATCTTGCCCTGCCATAGCAATAGGGATCGCTTTGTCTTGAATCGGGGTAGATTCCTCGAATCCAAGTTCGGTAATTGCTTGCAACACTTTCGGTTCCAAGCCAAATTCAGCAAATGTTTTCAAACTTTTCTCAAACTCCTTTTATCTGCAGCCTACTTAAGAATATCCAAATCATTATAGCACACATTCAGTCATGAATACCAGTAAAGCAAAGAAAGGCATACTAATGATGGCAATATGTTCAAAACAATATGTCGGTTGCATTGGAGCGATTGTAGTGAATCCGCATTCCCTTCGTTACCTCATCACGGTACCGGTCATGACTCTCGGCGCCTTCTTTATCGCGCTAGGCTTCAATCTTTTCCTCATTCCTCACCAGCTGCTGAGCGGCGGCATTTCCGGTATATCCATGATGATCGGTTATTTAACCGGCGGGAACATCGGCTGGCTTTATTTTATCCTAAATATGCCTGTACTCCTGTGGGGCTGGTTCGCCGTTGGCCGACGCTTTATTATGTGGAGCGTCTTCACGGTTGGAGCTTCTACCCTTTTCCTGCAACTCGTTCCCGTTGTGAAAATCGTCGATGATATCGTGCTCGGGGCTGTATTTGGCGGCATCATCATCGGCTTCGGCAGCGGACTTGCCCTGCGGTATGGGGGATCCTCGGGAGGCTTCGACATCATCGCTTCGATTGTGACCCGCAAACGCGACTTGCCAGTCGGCATGATTATTTTTATTCTAAACGGGGCGGTTATTGCGATATTGGTTATCTTTACAAAGAATTGGGATTTAGCGTTATATTCGCTCGTTTCGATTTTTTCTGCCGGTAAGGTAGTAGATCTGATCCATGTTAGGCATATTAAATTAACAGCCTTTATCGTAACAACAAAGACCGAAGAGCTGCTTGCGAAGCTGCTCTCGCACCCTCGCGGCATTACGGTAATAAAGACGCGCGGGGCATACTCCTCGGTTGATCGCGATATGCTGATGACTGTTAGAACGAAGTATGAATTAGCTGAGCTTAGCAAAACCATTACGACGATCGACCCGCGTGCTTTCATTAACATCGTGGAGACAGTCGGAGTCATTGGCGACTTTTCCAAGCCAAAAGACTGAATCATATACGCAAGTATGGATTTTCCGCTGTATCCCTATGTTTTTGAAAATGATCCTGATATAATGTTTGTATCCCGTAGCTTTGGTTTCTTGCCATATGATTTCCCCTAAACATTCGATATGAAAGGGTGAGGCTCAGGTGGATATGGAAACGGTCAAATTGTCTCAAATTGTAGAGAAGCTTGCCCCAGAGCTTAGTCCTTTTCTTACGAAACGCGAATTGGACATCAGCATTGTGCTGCGTGACGGACTCTCCTTGCTTGAGCCCGCAGACGCAATGGAAATTGTGCAGCACAGTATTTGCAATCAGCAGAGAGAAGCTTTGTTACAATGACAATGCGGGACACACGGATTATGTATGCGCCAGTCGAGACAACCTCGACTGGCTTTTTGTTTATTTTCAGGGTGAAAAAAAGCAGTAAAATCAGAGCTTAAGACCAATGAAACCGCATAATATTTCATAAGACTTCAAAAAGTTAATGACCGGGGCCCATTATCTGCTTTATAATTTATACAGAATAGCTAACGGGGAGAGAGCAAAATGGACATCATCATTTCAACTTTGCTGCTGCTGTACAGCTTGCTCACTGGAAGCGGAGAGCATAGCGCCGCAGCCAAGCAGCTCGCGATTGCATACTTAAATTCCGCGGCTGGTCACACGATCATACAACCCAATCAAACAGGTACGGGAAATAATCCTGGTGGATCCACAAATGAGAACGCGGTCAAAAAAGATCCTCAGCCGGAAACACCGCCTATCAAGGGGATTTATGTGACAGCTCATAGCGCAGGCGGAGCACGTATGGAGACGCTGCTTAAACTGCTTGACGATACGGAGCTAAACAGCATGGTTATTGATATTAAAGATGACAACGGGTACATTACATATCCTACTGCGACGCCGGAGCTTCAGGAGGTTGGCGCATCTAAGAAATACATTCGAGATATTAATGAATTAATGCAGACGCTGAAGAAGCATGACATTTATCCGATCGCGAGAATCGTCGTCTTTAAAGATACGGTGTTAGCCCGCAAACAGCCTGAGCTCTCCTTCCTTCACCAGGACGGAACGATATGGAAAAACGGCCGCGGAGAAAGCTTCGTTAATCCGAACCGCAAGGAAGTATGGGAATACAACATCGCGGTGGCCAAAGAAGCAGCCAAACTCGGATTCAAAGAAATTCAATTCGACTACGTGCGGTTCCCCGAAGGCTTCGAGAACAAAGCTTCGTCGCTGACCTATACCCAATCCGAGCTAAGCCGCGTTGACGCGGTAGCCGGATTTGTTAAATATGCGCGCGAGCAGCTCGAGTCCCTTGGCGTTCGTGTTTCGGTCGATATTTTCGGCTATGCTGCATCGGTACCTGCCGCTGAAGGAATCGGTCAAGACTTTGTGAAAATATCCAACGACGTTCATGTCATTTCACCTATGGTCTATCCAAGCCATTACAGTACCGGCTGGTTTAAGCAAAAGGATCCCGATCGCAGTCCTTATGAGACGATTAAAGGAGCAATGACGGATACACATAAAAAACTAGACCCGACAAAAGATTTGAAACCGATTATCCGCCCTTGGATTCAGGACTTCACAGCAAGCTGGCTAGGCAACGGCCATTACATGAAATATGGCAAAGCCGAGGTCGAAGCCCAGATTAAAGCGCTCAAGGATACTAACGTTAACGAATATCTGCTATGGAATGCAGGAAACAAATACACGCCTCAAGTCGATTATAAGTAATCAGCTTCCACGCAGAAACGAAAAAGTCCACCGATGCCTTACCGGCACGGTGGACTTTTTTTGCAACTAAAGAAAACTATTGGGATAAACGTAGAGCAAGCTCATACATGTTCATGTCGAACGGCTTCTTCGTATTTACGACGGTATCGATATCAGTCGTTACCAGCTCGCCGCGAATGATGCCGCAGGCTTTGCCGGAATCGCCAGCCATTAGCTGCCTTACTGCAAAGTCGCCTAGCTTGCTCGCCAATATACGGTCAATGGCGGTCGGCGTTCCCCCGCGCTGGATGTGCCCAAGTACGGTTACGCGCGGCTCGATACCGCTGTTAGCCGTAATCTGATGCGCGACTTCCTCGCCTTTTCCAGCACCTTCAGCTACTACGATGATACTATGGCGTTTACCTTTAGCGAAATTGTTCTTCATGCGTTCTGCTACTTCGGTAAGCTCAAACGGTACCTCTGGCACTAGAATGGTCTCTGCACCGCTGGCAAGTCCGGCATGCAGCGCAATATCGCCGCAGTGACGGCCCATAACCTCAACGATAGACGAACGCTCGTGCGAGGACATCGTATCACGGATTTTGTTAATCGCGTCTACGACAATGCTTACCGCCGTATCGAAGCCGATCGTAATATCGGTAAACGGAATATCGTTGTCGATCGTTCCCGGAATCCCCATCGTTTTGATACCCAGCTTGCTTAGCTTGTTCGCTCCTTGATAGGAACCGTCTCCACCGATAACGACCAAGCCGTCGATTCCTCTAGCGCGAAGAACCTCCGCCCCGCGCTGCTGGCCTTCAGCCGTCATGAACTCCTTGCATCTTGCCGTTTGCAGAATGGTTCCTCCGCGCTGGATGATGTCGCCGACACTGCGCAAATCCATTTGGCGCAAGTCGTCGTTAATAAGACCTTGATAACCGCGTTGTACGCCGTATACATCTAACCCATGGAACAGAGCGCTCCTTACGACAGCCCGTAGGGCTGCGTTCATTCCTTGCGAATCTCCTCCGCTTGTCAGTACTGCGATTGATTTGACTGCAGACATGGTTCATACCTCCACATTGTTTATTTATAGTTAAGCCTGTTGCTTCCGAATCCAGATGCTGTTTATTAGGAAAAACAATCGCGTTAACGGACTATTCTTCATTAGCTTCTTCGATACATCTTTGACATCCGCCTGATGGCGAACCTTCGGGTCTGACAAATATAAGGCGAGTAGCCCTTCTATAATCAAACGATGAAAACGGGAAGCAGGCAGCTGCTTCACATCCTCACGCGCGCGGTTCACAATAGTGCCGATGCGCTCAACAAGCAGACTTTCATTCGCGTAGTAATTGCAAAAATTAAGGTCTCCGCCTGCAAGGTCCTCTTCTTGATCGATTAAGTAATCAAGCAATATATGAAGCCCGCAAACATGCGGGAAATAAATATTGCGGATGGTTGAAGCATCCTGTTCGGATAACCGCTCCTCACTCGCCGCTAGAAACAGCATGAACATGCCTAGCGTAGAGCCTGTTGCCGCAGCAAATTCATTCCATTGCAAGTCGGGATATTGCTCGCGATGCAGCTCCCACCAGGCAAGCAAATGTTCTTCCCGCAAGTCCTTGTGAATATGCTTGTACACCTGCAGATCAACGTACAGGCATACCAGCTCGGTTATATGCTTTTGGACGCTCCTGTAAGAGGGCAGCCGATTGATCTGGGCTTGGCATAGCCGAACCAAATGGTGCAAGTAGCCTGCATCGTCGTTTTCGCTGCGCAACGCGTAATAATCCTGAAGCGTAGCTTCCGGATTGACAGCATCGAGCATGGATTGATGCAGCAGTCGAAAATCGTCTGGATCCAGCGAAGTGCTTCGATCGCATAAATTGTCTAAGTAGTCGCTAATGGTTTGGAGTGCGACGATCAATGGAATAAGCACATGCCTATGCTCCAAGTTCGCGGCTGCATAAACGCCTCCGCCTTGGCAGTGGAATTTCTTGCTATCCATGCTGCTTATCGCTTGCGTGCGCAGCTCTTGATCCGGTATCCGCTCCGCGAGCTCGCGGAGCTTCGCAAGCTCAAGCTCTACCTCGGGAAGCACATACTTATACACGCGGTGCATGAGCTTCAGAGGACTCTGGGGCACCCGATTTCCAGATAATGTTCTCAATCTCATGATGCACCTCTCCTCTAAATCACGTTCATGAATGCCGGCGCGACTCCAATTGCTGGTCGATACGATACCAAATGTGTAGATCGTTAATCCTACTTGCATAATCGGCAATTTCATAGTTTAGTATACAGGACCGCTCAAAGCTCTCTTCATCGAAGAGCTCAAGCTGCTTGCGGTTGATATGATGCTCAAACTCCATCACCCTGTCAGGAATCGTCCCCCGGATTAGCTCCCATTGCGAAATAATTACTCGCTGCTCACTCACTTCATACTGCTCCCATTCCATCTCCAGCACGGGAAGACGGATCCGAAGCCGTTCATTCCATTCAAAACGAAAAGCGCTCATTGTGAACCTCCACCTCTAAATGTATCATCTCAGCACATAATAATCCAGCTTCAAATCACATTGGTCGGAATACTAATCCGTGCTATACTGGTAACCATATGTTTATGACAGGGACGGAGTGAGCTTTATTAGATGGACACAACTGAGTTAGCAGGCACAGAGCGCTCCTCTACGGCACGCAAAGAAACATTTTCGTTACGCCTTTACAGCTTTTCCGCTTATTCCACGGCAGCTATGGTCGTTTCCTTTATCCCCTTGTACTTCTTGGACAGGGGATTCTCAGAGCAGCAAATTGGCATTATCTACTCGACGGGCCCTTTCATTTCCATATTCGCCAATATCATTCTCGGAATGGCGAGCGATAAATTCAGGACCATAAAGAAGCTTCTTATGCTGCTGCTTTTCGGACAGCTTGTCATGATTTCACTTTTGTTTCCCATTGAAAATTTTGCGCTTGTTTGTCTGGTTATGATGGGCTTTTATTTTTTCCAGACGCCGATTAATCCGTTAAGCGACAGCTTATTGCTGCTTTCCAGCTCATATACGGGAACTCCTTACGCTTTGGTGCGGATATTCGGTTCGCTCGGCTTTGCCGTAACCGCTTATACATTCGGGCTTATACTGAAAGAAATCGGCTCAGCCTGGACTCTTCCGCTCGCCCTATGCACGATAGCAATTACGCTGGCCCTAACAACCAGAATTAGAGACTACCAGGGAAGCGCGCGAAAAATTGATTTTTCCGGATTTTTCAAGCTGCTTCGTCAGCGCGATGTTCTGCTGTTCTTTCTCATTATTCTGACCATCTCGATTCCCCATCGCATGTATGAAGGCTTTCTCGCTGTCACGATGCGCCAAATGGGGGCAAGCGATTCACTAGTAGGGCTAGCATGGCTCGTATCTGCCTTGAGCGAAATCCCTATCCTGTTTCTGCTCGGCAAATACGGCCATAAGTTCAAGGAGCTCCCGCTTCTCATGATCGCGTCCATCATGTATGCGATTCGTTTATGGCTGCTCAGCGATATTCAAGATCCGCGCTGGGTCATCGCTACGCAGGCTATGCACAGCATTTCGTTCGGCATCTACTTCTCGACCGCTCTCCGCTATCTTTCGAGGCTTATACCCGATGAGTACCGCGCATCCGGCCAAGCGGTCTATGCCGTTGTTTGGACGGGCCTTGCCGGCGTCATTAGCGGCATGTTCGGCGGTTATGTCTATGAGCATTTTGGCCGGGAAACGTTTTTCAAAATGGGTGCGGGCTTCGCTATTGTTGCAGCCGCCGCTTTCCTTGCCCGTTATTACTTCAGCCGCTCCGAACGATAATTGAATGACTCATGCAAAAAGCAAAAAGGGCTGCCAAGCACGTTGAGTGACCAACGTGCTTGGCAGCCCTTTCGGATGATTGCGACGATCATTTATTCTGCGAATTCGAAATTCGTATAAACGTCCTGCACATCATCGTTATCTTCGAAAGCGTCCATCATCTTCTGCAGCTTGTCCGCATTCTCGCCTTCTACTTTAATCATGTTCTGCGGCAGCCAACGAACACCCGCGTTCACGAAAGTAAAACCGTCCTTCTCTAGCGCATTCTTCACTTGCTCGAACTCATGCGGATGCGTCAAAATCTCAAAGCTGTCTTCGTTCACGACAACATCCTCCGCACCTGCGTCCAAAGCGATCATCATCATCGAATCCTCGTCCGTCTCATGCGCTTCACGGTCTACGACAAGCAAGCCCTTATGATCGAACATATAAGCTACGCAGCCGCTCTCGCCCATATTGCCTCCGCGTTTGTTGAATGCGGAACGAACATCTGCCGCTGTGCGATTCCGGTTGTCTGTCAAGCATTTCACCATAATGGCAACGCCGCCCGGCCCGTAGCCCTCATACATAATGTCGTCATATTCGACGCCTTCGCCTGCACCTGCAGCTTTTTTAATCGCACGCTCGATATTGTCATTCGGCATTTGCTCTGCGCGCGCATTCGTGATTGCGGTTTTCAGTCCAAAGTTTGCGTCCGGGTTCGGTCCACCTCTCCGCGCCTGGACGTATATTTCACGCCCCAGCTTGACGAACTTGTTATTTTTAGCCTGGTCGGCCTTACCTTTACGGTCCTTGAACAATTTAAATTTCATTATGCTCGCTCCCCTGACAAAGTTTCCAAGCTACAGTTTATCACCGCAAGCAGCCCTTGGTCAATGAAAGCGACGGGAAGCGGCCGTTTCGAGCGGCTCTGCAAATAAGAAAGAGCCCTCTGCTTGCCAGAGGGCTCCCTTTCATCGTTTATTCGCACATTGATCCTATAGTTTCGTGACGTTGGCCGCTTGCGCACCGCGGTTGCCCTCAGTAATGTCGAACTCGACCGCTTGCCCTTCATCCAAAGATTTGAAACCATCGCTCTGAATAGCTGAGAAATGCACGAATACATCTTCTCCGCCCTCTGTTTGGATAAAGCCGTAGCCTTTCTCCGCATTAAACCATTTAACTGTTCCTTTCAATTAAACAACCTCCTAGATATGACCGCCGCTTCGAAGCGGCGAGTAAAATTATTATAGCGATACAACAATCAAAAAGCAATTAAAGGGAAACCTTCAAATATTGGCTGGATCCGGGAATAAAAGGGAGGTGGGATGGGCATAATTCAGCACTTCCCCCGTTCTCCTTTATTGTATGCAAGAGCTGCTCCAGCCCAGGATACGGCTCCCAGTTCAACGACAGCAGCGGATAGATCCGTATCTGACCGCCTGGTTTGCAAATGCGCATGAGCTCCTTCATTGCTTCTATGTGAAATTCCGTTCCGAATTGGTCTGCATACAAAAACATGAAATGGCTACACAAAATCAACGAAAACCGATTATCTGAATACGGCAGCTCGGGAAGCTTGCCTGCCGCATACCGGTGCTTATTCATGCTATCTCGAACACTTTCTTTAAACCGTTCGATTGACGTTACTCTGCCCGCCCTATGCTGATCGATAGAGCCGTAATAGCTCCAATCGAACCGCTCCTGCAGCTTAGCGAGCTTAGCCGTCGAGGTTTCGATCTCCTGCTCAGCCTCCGAGATCCACTCTTCAATGCCCTTGTCGTAACGTGGATCAACCGCAAATGCGCGATACCCTCTAGCATTCGCATCCGCAGTAAAGGATGAACCTCCTGCTGCGACGTCAAGCATCTCTCCCCGCTCCAAATCAACAGGCTGCAGATCAAACATCCGCACATACTCATCGTAGCCTCGGCATGTCATAGCGACGCCGACTTGTTCATAGCCTTGTTTGCCCATTCTTGCACGCTCCTCTGCTCGTCTCATCTCATCTAAAACTCAGCTCAGCCAGCCTTCTTCTAACGGCGCCATATTGATTACCGCCGCCATAATGGCTATGATGATAAGAATACCATAATTAACTACTAAAAGGGTGGAAACTCACATGTTCAAGAAATACGAAATTTACAAAACCGACAAATACAATATGCTGACGGTTGAGGTACAAGGCAAAACGCTTATCGTTCGAGAAATTTCCGATCAGTGGGGCGAAGATACGCATACGTTCATCAGCCGTCCTGAAATGATGCATTGGGCACAAAACCGCTTCCGCGCCACTGACTTTGTTGGACGGGAAGAAGAGCTCGAAGCCATTATGGCTGCGCTGAAAGAAGTGTAACATCAGCGCTTCATCAAAGGCAGCATATGGTAAGAAGAAACGCATGAAGGCGTCCCTTCTATTGACGCCATCGTTTCGGCGAAACGTATAGAGAGAGTATGAACTAAATCATATCCACTCCCATACGCCGAGGTGAAACGGCTATCGTCGTCCTTAAGCGGCGCGGCGCGTTTCATTCCGAGAAATATAGAGAATGTATAGCCTAAAGATATACTTTCCTATATTGGACATAACGTAACGTATTTGCGCATAGGTACCATTATTGCGCTGCCTTTTACAGCCAGACTAGTGTCAGGAGGATCTGTCCGCAAATGGATGCTACAGCTTCAGTCATTTTTATTATCGCAGCCTTCTCGCTCGGAGCAATCGTGATTATGAAGCGCGACTCCTTGCCCCCTGGCCTGCGCCGGGGACTTGCACTCGTTTCCATCGCATTTATTGCGTTTGCGTTTTTTCTAATCGTTTATGCATTTTTTACGATGGGCTCAGCTTAGAACGCAGGCAGCTGAATATTCAGAATCACGTACGGACATAGTAGAAACAAATTGTGTCCAGAGGTGAATAATGGATGAAATGGCTTCCCCTGCTCCTTGCTTTAAGCCTCGTACCGGGCGCCGCTGCCTCCAAGCATGCCGCTGCCCTTACCGAGAATGCCACACCAACCTTAACCATACCTAGGAGGAATTCGATGAATCACGTACTGAAACGATCTGAATCCGCACCTGAGACCCGCTGGAAGCTTGAAGACATCTACGAAAGCCAAGCGGCATGGGATAAGGAATATGCGGAAGCGAAAGCATTAATCAAAAAAATTCCGGAGTTCCAAGGCAAGCTCGCCGACGTCGCTCAGCTCAAAGCATGTTTTGAGCTGGAGGATGAGCTGTCCATGCTCGTAGAACGGCTTTATGTATACGCAAATATGAAGCATCATGAGGACACGGCTGAAGCAGCCTTTCAATCCTTATCGGATAAGTCCAAAAAAATCAGCGTAGAATCAGGCGAAGCGCTTTCGTTCATAACGCCTGAGGTGCTCAGCCTATCCGACGAGAAGCTCGAAGCCATTATTTCGGATGAATCGGTAGCTAAATTCCGCCACACGCTTGAAGAGATGCGCCGCCAGAAGGCTCATATTTTATCCAAAAACGAAGAAGCGCTGCTTGCGCAGGTTGGCAATATCAGCTCTGCTCCCGGTACGGTCTTCAGCATGCTGAACAATGCCGATTTGAAATTCCCAAAGGTAAAGAATGAAGAAGGCAACGAGGTTGAGCTGACTCATGGCAGTTACATACAATTTCTCGAAAGCAAAAACCAAGACGTTCGCCGCGAAGCGTTCAAAGCGGTTTATGATACGTACGGCAAGCTGAAAAATACGTTAGCGACTACCTTGACTTCAAATGTCACCAAAAATATATTTTACGCGAAGGCGCGCAAGTATGACTCCGTACTGGATATGTCCCTGTATGGCGACAACATTCCGCAGTCCGTCTATACGAATCTCATTGATACGATTCATAAACATCTTCCGCTTATGCATCGCTATATGGAGCTTCGGAAGAAGCTGCTAGGGCTGGATGAGCTTCATATGTACGATCTGTTCGCTCCGCTTGTAGACGAGTTCAAGATGGACATCACGTTCGAGGAAGCGAAAAAAACGGTAAGCGAAAGCTTGAAGCCGCTCGGCGAGGACTATCTAAACGTGCTGCAAGATGGCTTCGACAACGGTTGGATCGACGTATATGAAAACGAAGGCAAACGCAGCGGCGCTTACAGCTGGGGAGCTTTCGGCACGCATCCGTATGTCTTGCTCAATCACAAGGACAACTTGAACAGCATGTTTACGCTGACGCATGAAATGGGTCATGCCCTGCACTCCCATTACTCGGATACGAATCAAAATTACCGTGACGCGCAATACACCATTTTCTTGGCCGAGGTTGCTTCGACGCTTAATGAAGCGCTATTGATGGACTATCTATTAGCCAAATCAACGGACGCGAAAGAAAAAATGTATCTGCTCACCTATTATGCCGATCAATTCCGCACGACCGTATTCCGCCAAACGATGTTTGCTGAATTCGAGAAAATCATCCATGAGCGCTCTGAGCAGGGCGAATCGCTGACACCTCAGGATCTTAGCCAGATTTATTACGACCTTAATGTGCAATATTACGGTCCTGGCATGGTTATTGATAAGGAAATCGAGATGGAATGGGCGCGCATTCCTCATTTCTACAACAGCTTCTACGTCTACAAATACGCAACGGGCTTCTCTGCGGCAACAAGCTTCTCCAAACAAATATTGGAGGAAGGTCAGCCAGCAGTCGATCGTTACCTAGGTTTCTTGAAAAGCGGCGGCAGTGACTTCTCGATTAATATCCTGAAGAAAGCCGGCGTTGACATGTCATCCCCGGAGCCGATCGAGCAGGCAATGAGCGTATTCGAAGAGCTGATTGGACAGATGGAGCAATTAACGAAATAACGAAAAAACGAAAAAACGGAACACCTTTTCACAAGCAAGGCCGCCAAGCATATTGGTGGTCTTTTTCACGTGTTGCAACTTTTCGGCTAGTGTTGCCGTCCTCATTACTAGTAAATTCATACATAATTGTATTTCCGCGCTCCGCTAGATTGCCATACGATCTCTCAAGGAGGCTCTATGAAAGCAAAAAAAATAATCGCAGCGCTACTCGGAATTGCACTCGTTCTATGCGTATTGGAGTACAAGGGCATCATATGGCATAACAGTTTGTTTGCTATGAAATATGAGGTTAGGGGACTCGATGTCTCCCATTATCAAGGAAAGGTGAACTGGACTGCGGTTGCCGATACGAATAAATATCAGTTCGTCTATATGAAGGCGACGGAAGGCCATGATTATGCCGATGACCGTTTTGCGCAAAATTGGGAGCGTGCCAAAGAAAACGGATTTCTGACGGGTGCTTATCATTTTTTCTCAACGAGAAGCAGCGGGGCGGAGCAAGCCGAGCATTTCATTAGCATCGTTCCTGTAGAGAAAGGCAGCATGCCTCCGGTCATCGATCTCGAAATCACATTGAACCATGATCCAGCGGTTATTGAACGAGAGCTTAAATCGATGATCGGCATGCTTGAAGCTGTGTATCATCAAAAACCCATTCTCTATGTTACGTATGATACTTACAACCAATATACGGCCACCGGATTCGAAAACTATGAAATCTGGATTCGGGATATTGTGAAGCACCCCGCTTTGAAAAACAAGCAGGAGTGGCTGCTTTGGCAATATTGCAATCGCGGGAGAGTAGATGGAATTGACGCATACGTCGACATTAACGTGTATAACGGCACTCAAGCGGATTTTGATTTTAGATTTCGAAGATCAGCTCGTTAATCAGAACAAAAAACACGACTACCCGCTATACGACGGGGAGCACGCTATTTCCTGACGGCGGATACATTTTACGATAGATTTGTTTGTCTTCGGCGCAGCCAGTCGGGCTTGCCGTACACATAATGATGGTACAGTTCGCCTTCCATTGTTATTGTGCTTGAAAAAACAAAGCCGCTTTTTTGAATGACCCTGTTCGATGGCTCATTGGTTAGAAGGGCTGCCGCGTGAAGCTCGCACGTATCGGTATTCGCAAATAAATAATCGCTTAAGCCTTGCGCGGCCTGCGTCGTGTAGCCCTTCCCGCGATGATCCTTGGAAATTGCAAACATGATTTGCCTCCCCTTCGCGGGAAACTCCTCCTTCACACCCGTACAGCACCAGCCGATGACTTCATCCGTTTCTTTCAAAACAATAACCATACGCAGGCGAAGCTCTCCGATCTGTCCGCCTGCGGCAACCGCATGCAGAAACGCTTTATTCTCCTTGATTTCATAATTGGATAACCAATCCATCCGCTGCTCTTTGCCAACGTTCCAGCCTGGCAGCCATTCATGAATTTCCGGCTGCCAGGTGAGCATGTGAATCGCGTCCAAATCACGCCATTCATATTCACGCAGCAGAATGTCGGCGCAATCTATCGTAAATGAATGATCCGCACAGCCAAAGCAATACAGCTCTCCACCAGCGGCAACGACTCCGTTCAGAAAACCGTCCAAACACCGTATATCCATGCCGCACTTGCGGCACTTCCCAACATGCTCCTGCATAAGTCCTCCTTATGATGAACGCTTCAGCCGCTATCTACAATGCCGCATCCCAAGCCGACTTGAATGCGCTGACCGAAGCGAATCTGCCTTCCCTATCGGGATTAACCGCTTGCATGGCAACGTTATAAAGCCGTTCGCAAGCGTCCCACTTCGCATAGGATCGATCCTGCTCTGAGCCTAGCAGTGCGAAAGCCGCAGCTCCCATCGTAAATACGTTAGACACTTCATCAATCGCAGCGCCCCTCACAAACTCCTCCGGCGACATAAAGCGCGAGGATCCCCATAATCTGCCCATCGTATTGATGAATGGCTTCTTCTGATAAACATCAATATCGCAAATTTTTATTTCATTTCTGCTGAAGTCGTAAAGCAGACTGCCGTCGTAAAAATCAACAGCCACAAAGCCTTGCTGCTCCATATAAGCATGGAAGGCAAATATGCGATCCAGTGCAAGCAGCCTTGTTGCTGGCGGCAGCTGCTTGAATCGAAAGTATGGAGAAGCTGGGTCCACATACTTCGCAGGAGGAGGAAATGACCAATGCGGATGGAGCGATTCCCCTTCAAACCATTGAAAAACAGCCGCATAACCCGCATCAAGCTCGATTCGATCAACCAGCTCAATCAGGGAGGGATGCTGCAATTGCTCATATAGCGGGATGGCGGATCGCAGGCGTGCGATCGCATCGTCCGTATTTCCGATGTAGGAAGCGAGTCTTGCACCTGCGTATTTCACGAAATATTTCCTGCCTGCTTTCTCGATACCGAAGCTGATATTGCCCGAGTCCTGCTGATCAAAAACTTGAAAAACGCTGCCTAGCTTCTTTATCCAACCAAAATCATGTTTTTCCTCTAATTGAAAGGTGACATGATCCAGCTCGTAAACGTATGGCTGTTGCGGCATTTGCTGCCTCCTTCGTTCATTCGATTGTTCATGCGTAATTCCGCTTGCATCTATAATGGTTATAGCATACGGATATACATATTTGTACCATTATCTGGATTGGATCAGCACAATAAAAAACAGCTCAGGGAGTACTCCCTGAGCTGTTCACGGTCCGGTCATAGCAGCGCATGACCGATCAGCCATGCTAGCGCGCCTGCGAATAACGACGACAGAAGGTTCACTCTGTCGTTGTTCAGCCAGGCGAAGCCGCGCACTTTCACCGCCGCGCTGCCGCAATGCGCGGCGCGCTCGGTCTCGCTGCCGCATACCTGGCAGCGAAACATGGCCTGGCCGGTTGCGCCGAGCAGCGAGTCGGCGAAGGCACCGGCCAGGCCAGCGGCGGCCGCTGCGGCGATGTATGCCGCCGCTGCGCCGCCTAGCGTACCCGCAGCAGCCTCTGCAGGCTGCGGGGCCGCCAGCAGCAGCGCGGCAACGGCGCCGATGAAGACGGCGCCTGCGAGCGCTGCTGCGCTGCCGAGCGGCGTGACACCGCCGCTCGTGCCGGCCGTTACCGGCTTGCCGCTCGTCACCGATCGCGGCGCCGACTTGCTCAGCGCGCCGATCTCGGTGGCCCACGTATCGGCGTTCACGGCGGCCATCACGCCGATGTACGCGAACAGCCACCCTTGATCCGGCCAAATCGCGTGAGCGGCACATAGCAGCAAGCCTGCTCCGCCGTTCGCCCATACCTGACCGGCATCGCGGCGGCCGGTCTTCTCGTATTTCGCTTCAGCCAGCGCCTTGGTGCGGTGCTTCCTTTTGTAACGGGACCAAGCGCTCGAAGAAATAAAAAACGCGATTAACAAGCCGAACCATACAGGCTCTCCAAGCGTGACGAAGCCCGTCCCCATTACGACGGCCGACCATGCTCCAGAAAGGGACAGCGACCGTACGTGGTAAGCCGCTGCAGCCGCAAAACCGCTCGCCAGCAAACCAGCAAGCAGCCTAAGCCACCATTCATCTATCCATCCAACCATGTAGCGGGCAACCTCCTGCTTTTCACTTCTGATTCGCCATATTGGGGCTGTGCGTATCCGATCTATCGACCGGATACGTATGGCAGCCTTCTATACGCGAACCTCATGCCAGCGTTCCGGATAATTCGTACAAATCATGAGCTCGGGATCGAGAGCAGCAATTTTGCGCATTGCACGCTTCTCGTTGATTGTCCATGCCATAATCTGAATGCCTGCTTCCTTCATCAGCGCTACGCGCTCCTTGTTCAGCTTCGTATAGCTGATCGAAAGGAAATCTGCTCCGAGCTCCTTCAGCTCCTTCGGCAGCGTATTGCGCCAGCCGTCAATAATGAGACCCGTGCGGATCTTGTCGGACAGCCGTTTCATTCGATACAGCGTACCTTCATGAAAGGAGGTGATCACGACCTCCTTCAACGCGTCGTAAGTCTCGATACATTCCAGCACTTTTTGTTCGATATGCGGGTAACGGATCCCATCCGTCTTCAGCTCGATGTTGAGCTTGCAGCGGCCGACCGCTTCCTGCAGCACTTGGGCCAGCGTCGGGACAGGCTCCCCTTGGTATTTTTGCGAGAACCAATTTCCCGCGTCCAATGCCGTTATCTGGTCGGCAGTCAAGCTTTTCACATCGCCTTTGCCGTTCGTTGTTCTGCGCAGCGTGTAATCGTGAATGACAACCGGAACATGATCCTTTGACAAATGAACGTCAATTTCGATCCATGCCACGTCTGGGTCTGCAAGCGCAAGACGGATGGCTGCCATCGTATTTTCCGGCGCGCGGCTAGACCAGCCTCGGTGCGCTACGCACGGATTGTGCATGTTGCGATCATCCTCTCTAACCAAAGCATTATTCAGATAGAAGCTTCCCATTTTCGGCCAGTTTTACCCCAAAAGAAATCGAAGTCAGGCGGTCAAGCACTGCTTTGGCTTGTTCTCCCTCCAGCGGGGTAGGCTGAGCATTCACCGTGAACATCGGATGGAAGGTCATCTCACAGTCGCCATCCTTCGTGCACAAGGCGTCCAGAACGCCTGTCTCGCCTGCCGTTTCCTTCGGATATGAGCTGAAAATAAAGTTTCCTAAACTGTATGCGATCCATTTCCCTTTATACCTTTCAAACCCCTGAAGCACATGCGGGTGGCTGCCAATGACGAGATCCGCTCCGGCATCAATATATTGCTTGCCGAAGTCGGTTTGGTGCTTCTCCAGCTCAGTCACGCGCTCCTTGCCCCAATGGACCATGACAACGACGAGATCCGCTTCTTTTTTCGCTTTGGCAATGGCCTCAAGCGCACGTCGCGTATCATAGCTTTCCGCTACGCCCGGTACGTTTCTGTCCGCCTTCCACGAGTTGAACGGCACAACGCGGCTTAATCCGATATAAGCAACCTTGATGCCCCGGACCTCTTTGATCACCGGAGCGAAAGCCTCCGTATCATTATTGCCGGCTCCCATATGCGAAATGCCCGCTTCATCCAAATGCTTCATTGTATCGAGCATGCCCTCCACGCCTTGGTCGAGTGCGTGATTGTTGGCCAAGCTCATGATGTCAAAGCCGGCATCGCGCATCGCTGGCAGCACCTCGGGTGATCCCTTAAAAACATAAGGAGTGCCCTCTACAGGTACTCCCCGTGTCGTAACCGGGAATTCCAGGTTGCCTGCCGTAATGTCGGGCTCGCTCAAATATAGCATGGAAGGCTGATAAAGAAAGGGATAACCCTCCTTAGCCGTGATGGCGCTGACATAATCCGCAACGAGCAAATCCCCTACAAACGATAGACTGATCCGCTCCCCGGCAGCAGGATCGTCTTCAGGCGCGACGATGGCCTCTCCGTCTTCAGGCGTGATATTTGCCTCTCCGTTATCCGCAGCAGGGAGTCCATTCTCCTGCTCATTGCCGATGTTGGAGTCAGGTGTATCAGCAATAGAGCCAGGCTCCTCTTCGCCTTCGACAGACTCATTCTGATCCGCCGGCTTCGTTTCCGCTTGGTTTACGGATTCGCTGTCCCCGCTGCCGAACATGTCCTTCACTTTATCGGAATTCGCTGCTGCCAGCCAAGCGCCAAGCACGACTATAATCACGCCTAACAGTGTGAAGTTAAGTATAATGATTCTACGAAGCCGTTTCTTGCGTTTAAGCTTGTCCTGCTGATGTGATTCGGAACGTGATATTTGCATGGAAGATGGCTCCTCTATCATAGAAATTAGTTATGAATAGTTAGACTCTTCCATTATAGCAACGAACCGCCTGCTAGAGGAAAACAAATATTGCTTTAAGGATTCAATATGGCTTGTGCCGCCTCTTTGCCCTGTCTGATGCAATCCGGAAGCCCCACGCCGTCAAAAGCTGCGCCGGTTATCCATACGCCCGGCAGCTCCTGTTCGAAGCGTTCCCGGAGCCGCTTCATATTGGTTACATGTCCTACCGGATATTGCGGCATCGATTTCGGCAGTCTTGTAATTTCGACAAAATTCGGCTCTGCTTTAATGCCCATCGTCTCTTCGATATCGCGGCGCACCGCCTTGGTCAACTCGGCATCGGGCAGCTTGACGCAGTCCTCATCGCCGGAGCGGCCTACATAGCAGCGCAGCAGAACTTTATCATCCGGGCTCGTATGCAGCCACTTATTAGATGTCCATGTGCAAGCGGTAATCCGCAAGCCTTCGGAGCGAGGCACGACAAAGCCCGAACCGTCAAAATCAAGTCCGAACGTCGATTTCTCGAATGCCATGACGACGTTAGCTACGGATACGTAATTGACAGCCCGCAGCTCGCTGCAATCCGCTAACGGTTCAAGCAAATCTGCCGCGTTATACGCCGGTGCCGTCATGACAATGCGATCCGCTTGCAGCTTCTCGCCGCTGTCGAGCACGATTTCGTATCTGGCTCCTTCGACAGTCTCGTTGTTGCTGCCTCCTGCACTTGCATGGTGCTCATCATTTCGATGAATGGCTGTTACCTTTGTCCCCAGACGCCGATCTGCTTTGCTCAGTGCTTGATCCAGCGCTTGGACAAGCGTGGACAAGCCTCCCTTAAAGGTCAAAAAGGTTCCGCCCTTTGCAACGGCAGGCAGAGCACCAGCAGCCGCGGTTGCTCTGCGGTTATGCTGCATGCCGCGGATCAAGCTTCCGTGCTTTCGCTCGGATGCCGCAAATTGCGGAAAGGTTGCCAGAAGGCTAAGCTTCTTCAGATCTCCGGCATAAATGCCCGCTAGCAGCGGCTCGGCAATTCGGCGCATAACCTGATTGCCGACGCGTCGCTCCAGAAATCCTCCCAGCGATTCATCCGTCTCCTCCTTGCGCACCGGAATCACCAGGTCCATAAGTGCGCGCAGCTTGCCGCCCCAAGACAGCAAGCCCGTTTTTACGAATGGCGCGATTTCGGTAGGTATGCCAAGAACAAGCCCCGCAGGCATCGGAAACAGCTTCCGCTCATGCAGAATATATGTTTTTTTCGCTCCGGGATTGGTCGTTGTCAGTTCTTTCTCTAGGCCAAGCTCCGTTGCCAAATCAATGATAGCTAGCTTGCGAGCCAAAAAAGAATCCGGCCCTTTCTCGATGACGAAACCGTCACGCTGCAGCGTATTTATTTTACCGCCAAAAACAGGAGCGCTGTCTACGATAGTTAGTTCAAGCTCCCTGCCCTGCCGCTCCGCTTCCCGCTGCAAATAAAAAGCGGAGCTCAGTCCGCTGATCCCCCCGCCAATAATGACAATTCGATCAGGCTTTCCGATTCTCCGCATCTCGTTCATTCCTTCCCAAGGCTAGCCAGTGCCTCGATGACCGACTCCGCCAACGTTTCCATATATAGTGGATCGCGATTGAGCATCGCGATTCGATCTAATGCCACATCCAGTTTCTTTGCAGCAGCCTGCGCTTCAATATCCAGATCATACAATACCTCCAAATGATCCGAAACAAAGCCAACCGGTGCGACAAGCACCGCTTTCACGCCTTCTTCCGCGAGCACAGGCAAGGTTTCCAAAATATCGGGACCAAGCCAAGGCTCGCGTGTCCGCCCCGCGCTTTGCCACGTAAACTGCCAGTCACTCACGTTCGCCGCTTTAGCAACCGCTGCTGAGGTTTCAAGCAGCTGCTGCTCGTAAGGATCGCCGAGCTCGCGAATCTTGACCGGCAAGCTGTGCGCGCTGAACAGCACCTTCACCTTGTCTGCTCCCCCTGCCGCGGGCGCAAGTCTGGCTACGCCGTCTGCTACGCGTTCGGTCAGCGCCAGGAGCAGCTTCGGATGCATATGATATTGCTTAACGAACGTCATTGTGATGCCAAGCTCATTCGCCTTCTCTTCTGCGCGCTTAATGTAGCTTCCTACGCTCATGGTGGAGAAATGCGGCGCCAATACGATTCCGACCGCTTCAGTGATGCCGTCGTTAGCCATCTGCTGAACGCCATCCTCAATGTACGGCTTCGCATGCTTCAAGCCTTGATAACAGCTGAATTGCCCAGGCGCCAGCTGCTCAAGCTTGTCCTGCAATCCGGCCACTTGTCCGTTCGTATTCTCGCGCAGCGGGAATACGCCGCCTACAATCGCTTCGTATCGTCCTTTGAGCTCGGCCAGCAGCTCTGGCGTTGGTGCATTGCCTCTACGGATATGCGTGTAATACGCTTCAACGTCATCCATCGACTCTGGTGTGCCATAAGACATAACCAATACGCCGATCCGTTTGCCATCATGCTTAGACATGACTTGCCTCCTTTTGACTGCGCGCCGCAATTGCTTTCCTTGAATAAGCATGCACAAATGCGGTCAGCTCCGTAAGCTTCTCGATGGATGCTTCTGGGAACAGCCCATGTCCTAGATTAAAAATAAATCCAGGCTCTATTATTCCGCTGTCAATAATTTCTTTCGCATAGGATTCAATTACCCCTATTGGCGCAGTCAGAATCGTAGGATCTAGATTCCCTTGCACGGCAAAGCCGTTATCCAGCCTGCGTCTGCCTTCTTCAATGGAAACGCGCCAGTCAAGACCAATGACATTCGCTTTAACGTTATGCAATTCAGGCAATAGCTCGCCCGAGCTTACGCCTGGGAAATAAATTTTCGGCTGCGGCAAATCCGACAGCTCCGAGAAAATCCGTTCAATCGTTGGCAATACGAACTTCCGGAAATCAGCAGGCGTCAATGCGCCAACCCAGCTGTCGAATATTTGAAACGCTTTGCCGCCAGCTGCCATATGCGCACGCAAATAAGTAATGACCATATCGCCGAGCTTGCGCATTAGCTCATGCCAAAGCTCAGGCTCGCTGTACATCATTTCTTTGGTGCGCAAATAGTTTTTGGAGGGTCTTCCTTCTATTAAATAGCTTGCAATCGTGAAGGGAGCTCCCGCGAACGTAATAAGCGGAACCTCAAGCTCCTTATCCAAAATGCGAATCGTTTCAATGACATGGCCTAAGTCGCCCTCAACATCGATTGGCCTCAGCCTCTCAATATCAGCAGCCGAACGGATCGGATTCGCTATGACCGGGCCGATGTTCGCCACAATATCAAAATCTATGCCGATCGAAGCTACTGGGTTCATAATATCAGAATACAGAATGGCCGCATCCACGCCCAGCTTGCGCACCGGCATCAATGTAACCTCTGCCGCCAGCTCCGGCTGCTTGCATATTTCGAGCAATGAATATTTTTCTTTGATTTTGCGATAATCCGGATCGTATCTTCCTGCCTGACGCATGTACCATACAGGTATTTGATCGACATGTTCTCTCTGGCAAGCCCGTATGAAACGGTCGTTATAAGACATTCCCGTTCCCCATTTCTAAGTATTTTCCTATGTAACCATTATGCCCTTTTTCATCAAACCTAACAACCGCCGTCATTAAGGTTCCTATGACAATAGTATGACAATCAATCATATCGAGCATGAAGGATGGATGAAAAAAAGATGGCTTTATCTATTAGCAAGCTTGCGCCGCTAACAAAGCCATCTTACACCACATTATATACTTTATTCTATGCCGCTTTATCCGGCACTTCCTCTTGCGCGTTAGCTTGATGAAAAGCGTCTGCGAATTGCGAGAAAATATAGGATTGGATGTTCATTCGCAACGAAAGAATCGGTTGGTCTTTTTTAATGAAGGAGTTTGTGTAGAGATCCGGATACTCTGTCGTTATCGCTTCCTTCGTCAACTCGGTCATGCTCCACTTCTTCAAGCCGAACAGGCGAGGGAAATTGTGCAGCTGGTCAATATACGTTAGAAGATTCGGCAAGTGGCCGACGACCACAACCTCAAAGCTAGTTATTACCGTTC
This sequence comes from Paenibacillus endophyticus, assembly GCF_014192395.1. Lineage (GTDB taxonomy): Bacteria > Bacillota > Bacilli > Paenibacillales > Paenibacillaceae > Pristimantibacillus > Pristimantibacillus endophyticus. Next base: position 150,409 of record NZ_JACHXW010000003.1, read on the forward strand.
CGTTGTCGCTTACGGTGCTGTCTGATTGCCCCTGCTCCCCTTCATTCCCTGTTGCTTGCTTGACGTAGGCAAGCGGCGTTTCTGATGCTGCAGCGATTTGACGAAAAAAAACAAGGTTTGCGGAATCGACTCTCTCAAACGGTATGCGTGTCGCTAGCTTAGCGATTTGATCATCCGGTATTTTTTCGGTCGAATATTCATTTTGTACCGACTCAAGCGTTGCGCCGAATTGTACGACGTCTTTTTTGGCCAGCTTGAGCGTATCCAGCTCGGGAAGTATATATAGAAACAAACATGCTATGTTTAAAACCGCAAACAATGCAATTCCGATCATATAGAGCATCTGGCTTTGTGAAAGGGGCTGCTTGGAAGACTTCCATTTCAGTTCCATCTTCATTCAGCTCCCTTCTCGTTCGCAATAGCAATGTCCAGCGTCAACTTATACACTTCTTTTCTTACCGTTTTGATCGTCGTACCACCATTTGCGCCCGATGGGACAGCAACTGATGAAGTGTCGTTGTCTACCTTTTTGTAATAAGAGGTCAAGACCACGTCCTTCAGTATCTCTTGCTCTTCAAGCTTCTGCATGTAGATGACGATTTCTGCACTCGTTTTGAAATCAAGCTCCATATTTATTTTGGACCCGTCCGCTACGCTCACCGTTACGATTTTGGCGGTTAATGGCAGGTTTCCGATGATCGCCTTTAGGTATGGCTTCCATTCGGTCCGTGATTGTTCCAAGCCTGATAATGCTTGCTCCGCCTGTTTGTACGCGTCCACCTTAACCTTCAAGTCCCCGCTCGTTCGGATCTGGTTAATCTCTTGTTCCAGACGAAGCCTTTCCTGTTCTACGCCGCCCGCTTCCGAGTGCCATGAAGCAACATAATACACCTGAGCGCCTAGCAGCAGAATAAAAAGCAATAAGAGGAGCGGAAGCAATTGAGGATTGCGCGAGCTGTTTTTTTGCTTTGCGGGCAATAAGTTAATCGACTTCATGCTTCCTTCCCCCTTAATGCCAGGCCAAGCGGCACGGCATACGCAGGAACGCTCCAGGCTCCCGCATTGCCTGCGACGGGCAAGCTGTCCCACATCAGCTGGGATACGGGAGGCGTCAAGCCATCATCCATTAAAGCCGTAAGTTTTTCGATATTAGGCACGTCACCCGTTAGCCAAATTTGGCTGAAGGTTCGCTCGCCTTTATTTAAATTGTAGTAATAGAAATTCATTAGCCGCTCTAGCTCGCCTATTAGATCCTGAACAGCGTTCAAATAGGTTTGCTCTGGACTCGAGAAGCTGTTCAGCCACGCATTGTTCTCTTCGGAAGTCTCGCTTAAGATCGTTTTGAATGAAACTTCAACATTGCGCATGAGCTTGAACTGGCCGTCCTCTATAATCGTAATGTCAGCGCTTAGTTCATTTACGTGGACTAGAAGATGGATGCCTTCGGACTGAATACGTCCCCACTCTGCAAGCCTTAGCAGCGAAAATGATTTGATTTCGATGCTGCACGGTATTAATTTCAACTGTTCGAAAACATCGACGTAATCCTGCAAAATGCTTGTTGATGCGGCGACGACAAGCACATCGCGCAAGTTGTCTTCTTCAGGCGGTAGCTCTTTCGTCTCCGGCGCTGCTTTTGGCAGCTTGATGAAATCATAGGAGGGATCATCGAACGCCATGCTTAGATTATTTTTCATTTCGAATTGCACAAGCTTCTTCAGCTCCACATTGATGATGTCTGGAAGCTTCAAGCTTCTGACCATAACCATCTGGCTCGGAATCGCAAAATGAACGTATTTGGTAGTAAACCTTTTGGATTCCAAAACGGATTTTAACGCTTCCTGCAGCTTTACCTTATCGATGACCTTACCGTCATCGACGATGCCCGCCTGCAATGGCGCCGAGGCGTAGTTCAACAGCCGAAGCTCCTTTTTCCCCTTTTGCTGTACCTCGCAAACTTTTACTTGACTGTCTGTAATTTCAATGCCTAAGGTCTGATGCCCGTTTGCTAGCTTTCTTAGTATGGATTGATTCATGTTGCATCCCCCTCACGGCAGCTAAGCTTAATCTTATTATTTGATGCATATGCTTTCTTGCCGGCCGCCTGAGTCCAGGTCATTCACGTACCAGCTTTGCGCATATTGTTCGTTAAATGAGGTTGTCCCGCCGACATAAAAGCCTTTCATCGTGTTTTTCTTCCAATCGCTGTCCAAATTGTGAAATGTGGCATCTTTGAACACGAGCAGCATATTCCCAATATCAAGGCTTCCGTATAGCGTCCATGGATTAAATGTGAGATTGGTTTTGCTAATAAGGTTCTCACCGATTTTCATTGTCACATTAGACTTAATCGTATTCTGGAAGGCAATGCTCCCTTTTGTTACCAAGGAGCCGCCAATTACGAAATTTCGTTCGAGCGTACTGGCTGCCGTAAAGTTTCCATCTACGACAACGTTCCCGTCAACGTTGAAATCGTGAACCGTGTTATTCAGCGAGAAATTCCCCTTCACATAAATCGAGCCTTTTACCTTCATATTTTTCTCAATCACGTTAAAAAACGTGAAATCCTGATTTACGATGACGTTTCCTTCAATCGTGAAACCGTACACTGAATTTCTTATTTCCAACACGCCATTGACCTGCAGCGATCCTCCGATCGCGAATTTACCCGTAACGCCTTCCCTGCTCTCAGACACGGGATTGGTTAGTTTCAAGTTTCCCTTAACCGTCACGCTCTTTTTCACGTCTAAACTCGTAATGCCATTCGTAGCTGTCATATTGCCTTTGACTACCATACCTCCGTTGACATGCCATCTCAGAACCGTGCTGTCGATATTTACGTCTCCCGCAACAATGATATCGCCTTTCACGATGAGATTATCAAATGTGTTTTTGACCGTTAGATTTCCGCCTACGATGAGATCCCCTTCGATAACAAGGTTATCTATGGTACCTTCGCCTATCACCACATTTCCTTTGACAAGTACATTATGGTTAAAGGTAATGGTATTGTTGTCATCTAGTTGTCGAAAAACCAAATTGCCGCCTACACGCACATCACCATCAAACAATATAGGCGCTTTAACGATATCCTTAAAGTATAAATTGCCGTTCGCGACGACCGCGTTGCCGTTGCTGTCTTTATTAATGACTACCGGGCTCGTAATAACCGTGCTGGGCGATCCGCTTATATTCACATTTCCAGCGTTAATAATCGCAGGTCCCGTCTGGTATTTGGAGATTTCTGTAGAAGTCACCGTACTATTCAGTGCCGCAACGTCGCTGTACCGACTGTCGGAGAATACATTTTGGAAGGCGTTCGTAATCGCGGCAGCAGATTGGTTTAAATAGTAATTTGCCGTGTCACCGAACCAGCCTTGAAATTGTGTATCCGTAAAGGTATTCAGAATATGAGTCAAAGGCAGGGCCTGACCTGTTGCCGGCAAAATGTAGCAAGCCGCAAACAGCTTATTGTTTTGGACTGTCGTGCTATTTTTAAGTAGGACCTTATTGCCTGTTCCCGGTGCAGGAACCGTCGGCGTAGGTGTTGGGCCTGGTGTCGGCGATGGCGTCGGAATGACGACTGTCGGCGGTGTAGTCGGAACATAAACCGGCTCTAGCTTATAGTTCAGCTTGCTCGACCTTACTTGATTGCCAACACCATGTTTGGCTTCAAATGTAACGGCAATCGGTTTACCCGAGCTGTTTTTAACAATGACTGCTTGGACATCCAATTCATCCATATCATTAACGGCTTGGACAAGACGCTCGATATTAGCAACTGTATTCTCCGTGTTATCTACCTTTTTCATATCCTCATACATTCTCGCGAAAACGGTCATGCCCGAGTGGGCCTCAGTAAACGACTGCTCCGAATTTGCATTCGTTTTAGCTTGAAGCAGACCGATATTCGTACTCATCGCTAGCGGAGCAACCACGATCGAAAGCATGACGATAAATCCAAAAACAAGCATAAGCGTTCCGCCTTTTTCGGACTTCAGAGAATTTGTCATTGCCTTTTCCTCCTTAAACATATTATTCTATGAGTAAATCAATCCGACTACTTTACTATAAAGGAGCTGCCGATGCGCAATCAGAAAGGATTAACGTTGATCGAAGTCATGGGCTCGATCGTTCTGCTCGGCATTGCCGTACTGGGCATTACATACATTTTGCAGCAGTCCTCTATCGATACCAAATCTAACGAAAAAACCGATGATGCCGTTGTTGCTGCCAGAAACGTGATGGAAGAAATCAAGAACAAGCTGAAATCCACTGCGACAAGTACGACTGTGTACGGACAAGCAATACCGCTCCAACAGCTTCGCGACCGCTCGTCATCTATTATCTATTATCCGGATGCCAGCAATCGACGGTATGAATTACAGATTCAATCGCACGCAACTACGCTAGGTGCCGTACCGCTTACCAATAGCGTCGTGTCTGATTTAGACTCTATTTTCAGGCGCGTAACCGTTACATGCATCGATTTATCCACACAAAAAGAATTCGAACTGGAAGCCTTTGTAGAATTTAAATAAGAGGATTGCGGGTGATGATGATGCATAAATGGCTAAAAAACGAAAAAGGGCTGACGCTGGTCGAAGTAACCGGTGTTCTCGTCCTTACAGCCATTATTTTGGGATTCCTAATCTACCTGCTCAACTATTCGAATACGAGTCTTCAACAAGTATCTAGCAGAGAGAAAACATTGCAGCAATCTCGCGATATTGTGACCCAAGTTGTCAAGACGGTTCGCAATGGCTACGCTCCCGCGACGCTGGTCAGCAGCTCCAGCAGTCTTCGCTTGCTAAGCGCCGAGAATGACGAGGCTGTTGATTACAGGTATAACAGCTCCGAGAAGTCGCTTACCGTCACCTACACCCCAAGAGATGCGAACGGAAACGATGCAGCCTCACCCTCCTCCACATATACTTTTTCGGATAAGATTGAGGATATTCTCTTTAATGTGAAGGATGGCCGTATCGAAATTACGCTCACCATGATCCTGCCCAACCATACGAGCAAAAAGACGACTACCGTCGTATATACCACGCAGAGACAGAGCTAATATGATAAAAAAGATAAATACCAATCGATTAAGCCGTTCCCCCAGTAATAGGCCGCTAATGCTCCAACTGCGATATACGGGCCGAACGGTATTGTTTTGCCCTTTGAATGAGCCCCGGTTGCAAGTAAAACGATTCCCCCGATTAATCCAAATAAACTGGCGAGAAACAGACTGAGCAAGGTTAGCTTTACCCCGAGTATTAAGCCGATGAACACGTAAAGCTTAATATCCCCTCCACCCATCGTCTCCTTCTTCAATATCCAACTGCTAATGATGCCAATGAGCAGCAAAGCTCCGCTGCCAGCAAGCGCAGCGATACCATAATTCAACAACGGAAGCGGATGAATGAATAATCGAATCACAATAGCTCCGATTACGCCGACCGCCACCACTTTATTTGGAATAATCATATCGGTAAGATCGGTTTGCACGATGATGACGAGAATGGAAATAAAAAACAACACAGCGAGCAGCTCAGGCTCCCATCCAATTGTGTAAGCTGCATGCGCAAACAAAACCGTAGTCATAAATTCCCCTAGGGCATAACGCCATGCCATTGAAGGTTTTATTTTTCTTTGGTTAATGCCGGACATTATTTTTTTAAATAGCGGTATTAGGGTGAAATAACGCTGTTTGGTTTGCTTATTCAGAGCATAGATTGGCGGGTTCACGGACTGAAAGCGTGTGTCCCATTGTATCGCTATAGCACTTAGAATGCCACTTACAAGCATGCCCAAAAGCGCAATAACAAATATATATAATACAATCATTTTCTCTCTTCCTTGCTTGAAATTTTATAGAAAGGCAACCCTAGTGGGTTGCCTTTCTACCGAAACATTATGTTGCTGGTACTTTGGCTACTTTGACTGTCCAACCGCCGGTTCCTTTTGTTCCAGTAATTGTTCTATCTGCTTTATCATTAAATACCACTGCTTTGTTAAGGTATCCCTTTGTGACAAGATCAGATTGAGCAACAGTAGCAGTATTTCCAGTAGTTGGTGTTGGATCTTCTTCAAGAAAATAACGTAATGCTGCTTCTTCAATCATTTGTTCACTTGCTGTATCCGCCTTAGTTTTTGATTTTTCAATCGTCCCACTAATAGCCGGAATAGCAATAGCCGCAATAATCCCCACGATAACTAGTACTGCAAGCAACTCGATAAGCGTTAGACCCTTTTGATTCCGTTTCAATGCCATCAACATAAACATTCTCCTCTCAATTTGACAAACTTTTTTTGGTACGGGTAACACGAATAAAACTATATTAATAGGACAAGAAATTGCGCACTTGCCTACTAACATTAGATACATGCAATGGCTAGTTTCTTGAATAACAAGACTAGCAATTAAAGGTAGAGCTGCTCTGAGCATGGGGTACACCTATGCTCAGACCGAATTGCCATCTTGCACCTGTCAAAGGCTACAAATAGCTTTGCATCATTTTGAACGTTGGCATCATTACCGCCATGACGATCACACCGACTACGCCAGTTAGCAGGACGATCATTAACGGCTCCAGCAGCGCCTTTAAACGGTCGGCCATCTGATCGACATCCGCTTCATAGAAATCCGCTACTTTATCCAGCATGTCCTCCGTTGCCCCTGACCGTTCGCCGATCGCGATCATCTGCACGACCATCGGTGGGAACAGCTTGGATTGCTTCAGCGGTTCGGACATCGACTCCCCGCTAAGCACCTTCTCACGAATGTCGGAAATGACCTTGCCAATCGCTTCATTGCCGACTACGTTCGATACGATTGATAAGCCTTGCATAAGCGGGATCGCCGCTGCAATCAAGGAGCTAAACGTACGGGCGAAGCGAGCGATAGCCTGTTTATGCCACAACGTGCCGAATACAGGAATTTTCAACAGGAAATAATCGAGCTTTTGCCTGCCTGCTGCCGTACGCCTGATCAGCTTCCATACGATAGTTGGCACGAACATCGCGGCAATGACCACGTACCAGTAGCCCTGCATAAATTCACTGACTGCCATGACAATTCGAGTCGGCAGCGGAAGCTCAATGCCCATTCCTTCGAAGCTAATGACGTACTGCGGTATGACGAACAGCATCATAAAAATAACGACAAGCACCATCATCACAAGCATGACCGCCGGATAAACCATGGCTGATTTAACCTTTTCTCTCGTGTTGCGCTCTTTCTCGAAGAAAACGGCCAGCCTGTCCAGCATCGTGTCCAAATTACCGGCAACCTCGCCTGCTTGAACCATGCTGACGAACACCGATGTGAATACCGTCGGATATTCCGCAGCCGATTCCGAGAACTGCTTGCCACCCCTCATTTCCTCGGCAATAATGACCAGCAGCTTCGACAACGTTTTGCTTGGCGTCTGCTCGCTTAGGATTTGCACGGATTCGACCAAGCTGACACCCGCACGGTACGTCGTAGCCAATTGCCGGCAGAACACCGTAAAATGATCCATTTTGACTCGAGGACCGCCAAGCGAAATTTCCTTGTACAGCGTCGTGTCGTTCGCATCCATAATCTCTGTTACCCACAAGCCTTTTTCAACTAGCGCTTCTCGTGCCCGCTGCATCGTATTCGCTTCTTGGGTACCGAAAGACTTCTTGCCGCTGGAAGTAACCGCTTTGTACCGATATTTCGGCATCATACCAACCCCATTAAAACTCGATTGTCATTCCTATAGCTCACCGAATCCGAACAGTGCCTCGCGGGCATCCTCCATTCGGATATGTCCCTGCTGGACAAGCTCGCGCAACGCGAACTCCATCGTCTGCATGCCCTGCGACTTGCCAGTCTGCATAACGGAGCGAATTTGATAAATTTTCTCCGTTCGAATCAAGTTGGCTACGGCCGGTGTATTGACGAGCACCTCGAATGCTCCAATCCGCCCGTTGCCGTTCGGCTTCGGCAGCAGCCGCTGAGAGATGACACCAAGCAGAACGGCCGCAAGCTGAATCCGAATTTGCGATTGCATAGCAGGCGGGAAGACATCTATAATCCGGTCGATCGTTTGCGGCGCGTCGGCTGTATGTAAGGTGGCAAATACGAGATGACCCGTCTCAGCTGCGCTGATCGCCGTGCTGATCGTCTCTAAATCTCTCATCTCGCCAACCAGTACGATGTCTGGGTCCTGCCGCAGTGCAGCCCGCAAGCCTTGGGAGAAGGAGGGTGTATCGAGTCCAATTTCCCTTTGGTTAACCATTGATTTCTTATGGTCATAAATAAATTCAATCGGGTCCTCAAGCGTAATAATATGAGCGTTCTCCGTATGGTTCAAATGATCGATAATCGATGCTAATGTCGTTGACTTCCCGCTCCCCGTCGGCCCCGTTACGAGGAGTAAGCCTTGTGGTTTTTTGGCAAACTCTGCTGCTATACGGGGAAGCCTCAGCTCCTCCATTGAGGGAATTCTTCCCGGGACAATCCGAATGGCTAAGCCCACGCTTCCGCGCTGTTTATAGGCATTAATCCGGAATCTTGCTAAGCCTGCAACGCCGTATGAAAAGTCAACATCGCCGTTTAACTGCAGCGTCTCGTAGCTCTCATCGGTCATAAATTGCTTCGCGAGCTCCAGCGTGTCCTTTGGCTTAAGAAATGTATCGTTTAAGGGCACCAGCTCACCATGTATTCGGAAAATGACAGGTGAGTTGACTGTAATATGTATATCGGACGCCTGCTTGGCATGCGCGAGATAAAGCAATTCTTCCGCTTGCATATGAACAGCAACCTCCTTCCCGAACAATGCTTGTCTACTCTCCGTGTCCAAGAACGCGGAACACCTCGGTTACTGTTGTCTGGCCTTCAACAGCCTTGCTTAATCCATCAGCCATAATCGGGATCATCCCTTGCTTTAAGGCATGCTCGTAATACTCATTGTCGGAGCGCTTCGAAATAATTAATGCACGCATCTCATTGTCGATGAGCAAAACCTCGTGAATCGCCAATCGTCCCTTATATCCCGTACGACCGCATTCTCCGCAGCCGGCGCCTCGATAAAGATACTCAACATGGATGCCTTGCTCAGCAATTAATTCCAGCTCCTTATCGATTGGCGTGTATTTCTGTTTGCAATGCACACATATACGTCTGACTAGCCGCTGCGCAACGATACAATTAACCGCTGAGGAAATGAGAAAAGGTTCTACGCCCATATCGATCAATCTCGTAATCGAATTGACCGCATTATTCGTATGCAGCGTACTTAATACGAGATGCCCTGTCATAGCTGCTCTGACTGATATTTCCGCCGTTTCCGAGTCACGGATCTCTCCAAGCATAACGATATTCGGATCCTGCCGAAGTATCGCCCTTAAACCTCTTGCGAACGTTAGGCCCGTCAGCGGATTGACCTGTACCTGATTAACGCCTTCCAGCTGATATTCAACAGGATCCTCTACGGTTATGATATTGACATCTTCCTTATTCAAATGCGCGAGCGCGGAATACAATGTCGTTGATTTGCCGCTGCCGGTAGGTCCCGTAATGAGGACGACGCCGTAGGCCATTTCTATGCTTTTGCGGAAGACCGCCTCATTGCGCTCGGATAAGGCTAACTTCGATATGTCAGCGAGTGAATTGCCTAAATCCAGCACTCGAATGACGACCTTCTCCCCATGAATGGTCGGAAGCGTGGAAACCCGAACGTCAACCTTGCGAAAATCGATATCCAGCTCAACCCGGCCATCTTGCGGCAAACGGCGTTCGGCAACGTTCAAGTTAGCCATGATTTTGATGCGGGCTACGATAATGCCGTGCATATTGGGCGGCAGTGTCCGCTCCGTCCGCATAACGCCGTCCACCCGGTATCTGATCCGAAAACTGCCATCCTGCGGGTCCATATGAATATCGCTTGCGCCAAGTTGAACGGCCTGCACGATAATTTGGTTAACGGTTTTTACGACAGGAGAATCTTCATCCTGTATTGCATGATCCTCATCTATATCTTTTAGCTGCAGGTTTTGGCTAATTTGCTCAATCGTATCCTGCAATCCGTAAAAACGATTAATAGCACGAACAAGCTCATCCTTAGAAGCAATCACCGGTTCAATTCGAAGTCCCGTTGCAATTCTGATCTCATCAATCGCAAAATAATCCAGTGGATCGGCCATTGCAAGAATCAGTCTATTGCCTTCCATGCGAAGCGGCATGACGCAATGCTGGTCTGCAAGCTTCTGGGAAATTAATTGAATAATTTTCGGATCGATCTTCTGACGATAAATTTGCACATGCGGAATGCCCAGTTGAAACTCCAGTGCTTCAATGAACTGCTGCTGCGTTATGTATCCTTTGGAAATGAGCACATCACCGAGTCTTGTCTTTAATTCCCGCTGCTGAACCAATGCCTGCTGAAGCTGCTCTTGGGTAATTACACCAGACTCGACTAGCAAATCTCCTATTCGCTTACGGGCTCCTGACATCATTCATCACCAACCAACTAATCATAGATTTGCAAATAAAGTAGAATGCGCCGCAAACAATGTTGAAACTTGACTTAATTAAAGCAAGGAATAGATTTCCTGTCAATGACTTTGGACCTATTTTATCCATTTTTAAATAGGCATATTTTACCACGCAATTTTGAAAGCATTTCCACTTGGTATATTTGAACAACATATTATATAGCGACTAAAACACCACTCGCATTTATTGTCGAATTCTGTCCTAATTTTACTACAATTCGACAAAATTTGAAGAGTCCAAGTTCCCAATTAAATTGCGTCTTCATCAATAAAATTTAAATGCAATTATTTTAATATCGGAGGTGATTTCGGCTTGAAGAAATGACTCAGCAACCTGTGCTATACTTTTGAAATGGAACAATGGAAAAAAAATCTGGTCGTGTTGTGGTTCGGACAGTTTCTCGTTATGGCTGGAATGACGATGATCATTCCGTTCCTGTCCCTCTATCTGCAATTTGATCTAGGCTTGTCCGATACGCATGAGATCGGGATATGGGCTGGCATTATTTTTGCCGGCAACTTCGTTACCTCCTTTATATTCCAACCGATATGGGGCAAAATGGCGGACCGCTACGGCCGTAAAATGATGCTGCTCCGCTCGGGCTTCGGCATGTCCATCGTTATGGTGCTGATGGGTTTCGCGACGAACCCTTGGCATTTGCTGCTGCTCCGCATGTTGAATGGTACGATTTCGGGCTTCAACCCAGCCTCGATCGCGCTCATCTCAGCAACAACACCCAAAGCCAAAATGGGCTTTGCGATGGGAACCATTCAATCCGGCGGCATTGCCGGCACGATTCTCGGTCCATTTATAGGCGGTTTGCTCGCTGACAGCATCGGCTTTCGACCCATTTTTTATTTGACAGGAGCGTTGCTGTTCGCTGCTTCGCTGCTTGCTTTATTCGTGGTCAAAGAACCCTTTGACCGCATGAAAGCCGCGCAGCGCGTACAAGCCTCCGTAATCGAAGGATTTCGCAAGCTAAGCGGGATTCCTCAGCTAACAGCGCTGTTTGCCGTCACCTTCCTCATCCAATTCGCGATGATGAGCCCGATGACGCTTATCCCGCTATATGTACAGGAGCTGCATGGAACAACCGCCAACCTTGCATTTTTTGCCGGCTTCGTCGGCTCGGTTACCGGCCTCTCCAATCTCGTCGCCTCGCCTCTGCTAGGAAAGTTAAGCGACCGGGTTGGTGCAGAACGAGTGCTTGGCGTCGCGCTCGTTGGCTCATCGCTTGCTTTTATTCCGCAGGCTTTAGCGGGAACCGTTTGGCAATTGCTGATCGCACGCTTCATACTGGGTATTTTTCTGGGGGGTCTTATTCCAGCCGTAAACTCCCTGATTCGAAAATATACGCCGGACGGCATGGAGAGCCGCTCCTACAGCTTCAACACCAGTACGATGAGCCTCGGCAATATGATCGGCCCGATCACGGGTGGAGCATTGTCAGGCTGGATTGGCATTCAAGGACTGTTTCTGCTCTCTGCGGTCATGCTGATGATCAACGCGGGGTGGGTTTACCAATCCCTGCTGCGCAAAAGTCCGTTTTCGCAGCAGGGCAAAGATAACTGATTCGTTGTGATGAGTTAGAAAAGGGCATACGGGAATTCTACTTCCTCGTGTGCCCTTTTTCCGCTGTCCGACGAGCTGGAAATTCTCCGCCACGGTCAATGACATATATTGTCGTTTTCCGACAAATTTCATTGCAGCTCATATAATCTAACGAGAGTTACGCTGGTTTAAACATCTCCAACGGCTATTTCCCAAAAACCGGCTGCTCCGACTTCAGTAAGTAAAAAAGTCAATTTCACGCTGTAAGTACGCATGCGTGCTTTCAGTACAAACAAACCAGTTACATAATCGCGGTTGGAACACATACGTGCATACAGTATCGTTCCCACCTCTCTCCCACACCGATTTCACTCCGTATGCACGCTTGCGTGCTTACAGCATCATTCCCGCCTCCCCCCACACCGATGTCACTACGTAAGCACATATCCGCAGTTACAGACCAAACCGCAAACAAAAAAACACCCTGAGCCGGATCGGCTAATACCGAACCTGCTCATGGTGCCAATGAGAGTTACTTTACAATCGCGATGGCGAGTCCGTCATATCCCGGCAGCACCGTGCTCTGCAGGCGTTCATCCGATGCAATCGTTTCATTAAAGAAACGCACCGCCTGTACAGACGGCCCTGCCTTCGCAGGGTTAGTTGTCCTGCCTCGCAGCAAAATATTATCCCCTACAATTACCGCTCCGGGATTGGCAAGCGCAATTGCATGCTCCAGATATACCGGATAACCTTCCTTATCTGCGTCGATAAAAAAGAAGTCAAACTTCCGGCCCGCTTCCTGCAGCTGTGCCAAGCTCTGCTTTGCATCCCCGACCATATACTCTACTTTCTCTCCCAGTCCTGCTGCTTCCATATGCACCTGTGCCAGCTCCGCATAGCTCGGCAAAAGCTCAAGCGATGTAAGCTTTCCGCCTTCCTTCAGCCCACGTGCCAGACAGATGCCGCTGTAACCGCCGAGAGCGCCGATTTCTACGATCGTTTTTGCGCCGGATAGCGATACGAGCATCGTAAGCAAACGCCCGTAGCCGTCCGCAACCGAAATATCCGGCATTCCGTTTGCTGCAATCCCTGCTTTTACACGCTCTAAATCATCATCCGTACTATAAAGGGAATCCACATATTGCTCGTCTTGTAACATCATTCCACTCTCTCCAATTTTACAATTTGTAAAAACCATCTAGTTTGCCCTATACTTGATTGTATGTTTTTGTTCACGGGGATACAAGCATAGGCTTATGAAGCAGCATCCAATATTGCAAAGTATGAATGAAAAGAGAGTGTACAATGGAAAAATTACAGCTAATCGCAACCGCGCCGATGGGACTTGAAGCGGTTGTCGCACGTGAGCTGAAAGATTTAGGCTATACCGACCTGCAGGTCGAGAACGGACGCGTCAATTTCACAGGTGGTCCGCTCGACATTTGCCGTACCAACCTTTGGCTGCGCACAGCTGGCCGCATACTTATCAAAATGGGAGAATTCCCGGCTACGACCTTTGATGAGCTGTTCGAGGGCACAAAAGCGCTTGATTGGCCGACATGGATTCCGAACGATGGAGAATTCCCCGTTAATGGCCGTTCGCAGAAATCGCAGCTGACAAGCGTACCCGCCTGTCAAAGCATCGTTAAGAAAGCCGTTGTTGACAAAATGTCCGCACAATACGGCACCGAATGGTTCCCCGAGAACGGCGTACGCTACGTGATTGAGGTTACGCTTATGAACGACCGCGCCATGCTGACGCTCGATACGACCGGTGACGGCTTGCATAAGCGCGGATACCGCAAAGTAGCGACAGAGGCGCCGATTCGAGAAACGCTGGCCGCAGCACTTGTGCAACTGAGCCGTTGGAATCCGGAGCGTCCTTTATATGATCCGTTTTGCGGCTCAGGCACGATCCTCATTGAAGCAGCCATGATAGGCTGGAATATCGCACCGGGACTTCGCCGCAGCTTCAACAGCGAGGGCTGGCCCTTGATCCCGAATGAGCTTTGGGATGAAGCGCGCGACGAAGCCTTCGATCTAGTAAAAGATGACGTTCCGCTTCAGATTGCCGGCTCCGATATCGATCCAGGCGCCATTGAAATCGCCGAAGCTGCCATCAAGAAAGCGGGCTTTGGCAAAGAAATCAAGCTAAGCGTGCAGCCTGTCGCTAAAGTAAAGCTGGAAGGCGATTATGGCGTCATTATTACGAATCCGCCTTACGGAGAACGTCTTGGCGATGATGTCCAAGCAGAAGCAGCCATGCGCCAATTCGGCTTAACTGCACTTCATTATCCGACATGGTCCTATTTCTCGATCAGCCCGTCAACTTCCATAGAGCATTACTTTGGCCGTCCAGCCGATAAAAAACGCAAGTTGTTCAACGGCCGCATCGAATGTAATTACTTGCAATTTTTCGGCCCGCTTCCTCCGCGCGGCAATCGCTCGCAGCCATAAGGGAGGAGCTTAATACAAATGCTATCGAATCATCAAAAACCATTGCGCCGCAGCATGAGCATGATGCTTGTCTGGCTTGAACGCTATAAAGCTATCGACCTGCTGTTGTTCACGGCCGCGCTGCTGGCAAAAGTATATTTATTCTCGGACATATTGCATGTCAAGAATATGAAAATGACCAGCACGGACGCTATCATCGAGCTTGGCGCCATTATGCTGTTCAGCTTTTGGACAGTCTGGCTTCCCGCGCGGGGCAGGATACTTTCACTTATCGGCTTGAACATGCTTGCGTCCTTTGTATTGTACGCAGATATTATTTACTATCGTTATTTCCAAGATTTAATTTCAATACCTGTGCTGCTGCAATTCAGCCAAGTAGACTCGCTCGGAGAGAGCATCGGCACTCTGCTGCACGTCAAAGACTTCCTTCTATTCCTTGACTGGATTGTCATAGTGCCATTTGCAATCTACATGCTTATGCGCGGGAAGCGTGATCTGCGCCTCGCTAATGAGTATCGCCGGATTTCTCCCGTTTGGCAAAAAGCGCTCGTCCGCATCGTCATGAGCGCAGCCATCTTCGGGATTGGCGCCTCGCTCGTTTTCACGAACGTCAATGAGGCGAAGCGTACGTGGGGCCAGGGCATTTTTGAAGGGAATTGGTGGAACCTATCCATCTACAACGTGACTGGAGCACTCGGCTTCCATGGCTATGACGCTTACCGCTATGTGAAACGGAACTGGCTGGACGCGGAGACGGTCAGTGCTGAGCAAGCGTCGGAAACGAAAAGCTGGATCGAGGCCCGCGGTGCCCTTCGCGGAGCGCTTGAGCAGGACAAGCTCTTTGGAGCATACACCGGCAGCAACGTTCTTATGATTCAGCTCGAGGCTTTCCAAAATTTTATGATCAACAAATCGATTGGCGGTCAAGAAATTACGCCTCATTTGAATGGCCTGATCAAGCAGAGCGCTTATTTCAGCCAGTTCTATCACCAGACCGCGCAAGGCCGGACCTCTGATGCAGATTTTACGGCCAATTGCTCCATGCAGCCTGTTCCGAACGGCTCCGTATTCATTCAATATGCGCCGAATGAGTTTGATTGCATGTCCAGCACCTTAAAGACGAGTGGCTACGGAACTTCCGTCTTCCACGCTTACGAGGGTGGATTCTGGAATCGGAACACAATGTATCACAATATGCAATATGATCAGTTTTACAGCTTGAAGCATTTCACGCTCGATGAGAAAATCGGCTGGGCGCTCGGAGATAAATCCTTTTTCAGGCAGTCCATGGACGTGATTTCGGACCAAAAGCAGCCTTTTTACTCTTTTCTTATTACCTTGTCGAGCCATTATCCCTTTACCATGCCCAAAGCGGAGCAGCAGCTTAGCTTAGGCGAGCTGGACGGTACGATCATGGGCGACTATCTGCAATCTATCCATTATGTTGACGCCGCGCTCGGCGAGCTCATTGAACGGATGAAAGCAGAAGGACTTTGGGACAACACGATTCTAGCGATGTACGGCGACCACGACAATTCGATAAAGGATTGGTCGCTGCTAGAGACATTCCTTGGCAAGCCTCTCAATGAAATGGAGCGCCAGATGATGCTGAAGCAGGTTCCTCTGCTCGTACATTTGCCTGGCGACGAGCATGCCGGCACCTATTCGGGAGTGGGCGGACAGCTTGATGTAACGCCGACGATCATGCATCTGCTTGGCATGTCGACTGCTGATCAGTACTTAATCGGGACGCCTCTTCTAACCGAGCTCCCGCTTCAAGGCAAGCTTGTTGTACAGCGGAATGGATCTTTCACTGACGGCTCTGTCTATTATTTGCCATCATCGGATGGAATAATGGACAATGGTGCCTGCTGGAGCATCCCTAGTCAGGCATTAACCGATATGAACGCCTGCGCAGCCGCAGCCGAGAACGCTCGTACCGAGCTCACCGTATCCGATCAGATCGTTATGAACAACCTGATCGAGCACTTCAAAGAGCAATCGGCCACGGAAGCGCGTGCAGGCAGTCAACTGGAAACCGCAGCAAAATAATCTGCTATATACGTTGAACTAAAGTTTTAGAAACCTATGGTAAGAAAATAACGACCTGCATGTCGAATAAGAAAGAAAATAATTTGAACAGGCAGAGATGAAGTTGGAAAACTAAACATCACGAAATGAAGTGACACAAGCTATGAAATATACAAAAGAACGCCGCAGGTATGAACCATATCAAGCTATGTATATCTTATGGGAAAATCAGTAAAGGACATCGCCGAGTTCTGTGGTTCAACTTATATAGTTGGGGTAGTTTGTTTAGAAAATAGCGCTATCGGACGAGGCTGCGCTGCGGTTTGTACAACGTAATCGACGTAACTTGCCTAACTCGATACATACACTGTACTTTGTGCAATCGATGGCCTATTCTAAGGAGATATTCGTTAGTTTGGAGCTCATTCTACTGCATAATTACAGTGTAGCCATCCGAAACAGTTCTCATGTGAGGTTTCTATTGTACAAAGTGCAGGCTAGGCTGCTTCTCATTAAACGATATACCTGGAACTTAAAAATGAAGATTTAGCGAAGCGTCCAAAACGTAAATGTTTAGTTCAACCTATCAAGCGTCGCAGCAAGCGTAAACGGCTGAAGCCGTCCTCTGGCGGCTAAGCATACGTTTCGCGTAGAAATTTAGAGAAAGTTGGCGAAATCATATACTTTCCTATATTTGAAACAAAGAAGCTCCTCAGCCAGCGGCCAGGGAGCTTCTTTGTTTCATGCGCTTTTTCAAATAGGATTTCATTTTCCATTTCACTTGCTGCTTCTATGGCTTCTATGGCTTCTATGGCTTCTATGACTTCTATTGCTTCTTCAATTGCGAGTTCTAAGCTTACATAATCAATTTCTTTTGCGTCACATGTAACTTTCGCTGTTCTATTTCATCTTTTGTTTCGTTTTATCTTCAATTCCATCCTTAATTCCATCTTTTATTTCACTTTCACTTTCACTTTCACTTTATATATCTTCGTTTCTTTCAACTTCTATCTCAATAGCTATTGCAAGCATTATTTCTTATGCTGCTTCAGCCAGTCGACCGCGTCATCCAGCTTCTCTACCGGCACAATATTAAGCTCAGCCGCCCCGCTGCGTGCTTCCGCTTCCTGTTCCTTAGGGACAAAGAAGACGTCCGCATCCGTTCGGCTCACCGCATATGCCTTTTGTTTAATGCCGCCGATAAGGCCTACGCTTCCATCCGCCTCGATGGTACCCGTGCCTGCGACCTGATTACCGAACGTAATCCCGCCTGGCGTCAGTTGATCCAGAATGGCTAGCGTCAGCATCGCTCCATGCGAGGGCCCGCCAATATGGGCCATAAATCGTTTGTAATCGATGCTGCGAGGAATATCGACCAGCAGCTCCGTCTGTACGGAAATACCGAATACCGGCCTCTCAGCCTGATCAGCCGAAGCTTTTGCAGCAACCTCTTCCCTCTTAACTTCTCCTGCCCTTCTAAGGGTAACCTCAACGATATCCCCCGGCTTAACCGACTCCTCCATATAACCGGTCATATCGCTTATCGTTCGTACAGCTTGTCCATTCAGCTTGTCAATAATATCACCAGCCATCAGACGACCCTCGGCTGGACTGTCCTTCACAATAGCGACAACTCGAACGCCATCCGGTGTTAATCCTTCTCCTATTCCAGCCATCTTCATAGCAACGGCGGCTGCCACGCTGTTCGCATCCGTCTTCATCATGACGACTTGTGCATATGTTTCTGTAAGCGGTGGCTCATTTTCCGGCGTTTTTTGGAAACTGTACAATGGCAGAATACTCGCATACAGCCAATCCGCAGGTACGGCAGGCCGATCAAATACGAGAACCCCGTTGACCGTTCCCCCATGCTGACCGCCATCCACATGCGCATATCGATTCATATTCAAAGTCATCCCTGGATAAGTAACCTGATAGCCGGTTGGACACAGCAGAGCAAATAGCAGCATAAGCGACACAACGAGTACAGTCCCACCCCGCTTTGGCAGCCATACAGGCAATCTACCGCGGCTCAGCTGCCGCCCATTGCCGCTCATTCGATTCGCTGATCTTCTTCTCTCGATTCCCTCACTGATCAGCAAATCAACGTATACGAGCGGCACAGCTGCGCCAGTCACGAGCAGCAGCCGAAACAGCTCCTCCGGCAAAAATACAATGTAAAATGTACCTATTGCACTAAGGATGGCTATAGCAGCCCGCAGCAGTTGCATGGCAAAAACGATCCCTTTCCCACTCCGCTGCTCCCAAATGGCAAGCAGCGCACCTACAGCCCAGCTAAGCGGGATGCATGCAACGAAGTAAAATAGCCAATCAATCATCTCAATCCATTGCATGCCGCTTCCTGTCTTTAGAGGTGCTGGCAGCCAAATGAGCTCCGATGCGATTAAACAAGCAAAGGCTGCTGTTAACCCGAACAAATAATAAACGGCTGGCTTGCGCATTCACTTTCCTCCTACTATTCCTCTAGATCATCTCGTTTTCAGCCGCATAACAAACAAAAGACCCGACGAACGACGTCGCGGGGTCTTACTTCGTCTGCAAATATTGGCGTTCTTCCGATCCGATGCCCCGATCCCTAAGCTCGCCTTTCTCTATGCCTTGAATACGCTCAAGCCATTCCGCCGGGGAATGCTCAGACCGCCGTGCTAGGTCCAGCAGCTGTGCGTAATGCGTGCAATTCTCATATCCGCCAAGCTTGCGTACGATCTCGATATATTCCACCACCAGCGCCCTCGCTTCCGAAGCAGGATAACCGTGATCCGCAGACAGAGCTTCAACGATTCCCCGCTCATACAAGCTTAACCTCACCTGTGCCTTCACTTTCATGATACGTCCACCTGCTTCCCGTATAAATATGGTAGCCAACAAGCTTTACATGCGACTCCCATCGCTCGGAGCAAAAAACAACTTGATTGCCGAGCCGAAGCGAGTCCATCTTCCTACCCTTGCGCGACACCGTTATTTGTTCATAAAACCATTGCTCATCCTTATATAATTGTACTGCTTTATGTACGATTTTTCCAGTATCATTGTCTGCCATCGGACCTATAATGATATCGGGATGGATTGTACAGGGGTCTTCTCCCTTGACGTTTGCCCTCCGGTGGGCATAAATAAAGGACGCCCATGCCGGTGAATCCGATAGAAACAAAAGCGGTTCCACCTTCTCTGGCACGGAAGCCAGCTCGACAACAAGCACGCAGGGCTTGCTGCCGTTCCACGACTCCTTCGCCGCTTTATGCGACCATTTCCGCGCTTGCGCGATGGAGATCGTCGTGTAGAAGCCCTCCCCGAAGTCTTTGCCTGGTTTCCAATAAGGCGAATTGAGCAGCTTTTGCCCAAAGGATTGTACAGTATCGCTTGTCGTCCCATGATATAGCAGCTGCGGAGTCGTAATATCCACTCTCTTGCTCCTTTCATATCCTTGTGTAGACAACAAGACCCTACGAAAAATAGCTCGCAGGGTCCTGGTGTAAGTACGATTATTTCTTGATATAAGGACGGACCTTCTCGATCGCCTCATCCTCGTTTGCTGCCTTGATGTACCGGCCATTAATAAAAATGAATGCGTAGCGGGCGCATGGCCCGCAATAAGACTTGCAGCCCACGCGGATTTCAGCGTCAGGAGCTAGCTTTTGCAGCTTCGGTACGATTGATTTCAATTGTGTATGCTTGCATTTGTCGCAAACACGTATGTCATTTGCCATGATATCTTCCTATTTCAACCGGATACCGAGGGAGCTTAGTGATCGCCGTGGTTGCCCTTGGTTGGATTCGTAATGGCAAAGCCCTCTTCAGGCACATAGAAATAATCGATGCGTACGCCGTCCAGGAAAGCATTGTCTTTCTCGAGAATGACATCAATTCCTTTGTCCGTAGATACAACAATATCCTTTTCAGTCGGCTCGTCAATTCCCATGCCATAATGCGCATGATCGCCATGGGAATGAGTTACGTAAACTCGAAGCAGCTTGCCTTCGTTTTCAGGCTTGTCCAGCTCGAGTTGCAATACTTTAGCGGCATTCTTCGAAATTTTGCAGTTCATTAATCATCCAGCTCCTCTTATCGTTAGCCTTGCGGCAATATTTATTATTTTATATTATACTTGGTCTCCATTCTACGGGCAAACCATTCCGCAATGACCATCGTAACTGCAATATCGTCAAT
This sequence comes from Paenibacillus endophyticus, assembly GCF_014192395.1. Classification (GTDB taxonomy): domain Bacteria; phylum Bacillota; class Bacilli; order Paenibacillales; family Paenibacillaceae; genus Pristimantibacillus; species Pristimantibacillus endophyticus. The sequence continues at coordinate 171,158 of NZ_JACHXW010000003.1, forward strand.
AGGCAGAAACGGCAGCGGCAGCACGTCAGGCAGCACCCAATAGAGGAAAACAGGCACGGTAAAAATCAGCTTGTCCAGCAGTGAAACGTTTTTTGACCGAAGCAGCTGGAAAATACGGACAAACGTCCGCTGCCAATGCCGCAGCGACAGCAACTTGCGCATCTGACACCCCACCTTTGCTGAGCTTTTCGAACTATTATAGCATAAATGGCCGAAGGCCGCTAAAGACGTAGCATCTCTAGCAGCAGCGGCTGCAGCTCCATGTAAATATGGTCAAACTTGCTCATCGGAAGCGGATTCTCTCCATACCCCGCCTCTACCGTAAATCCGGGCCTGCGATAGCGCTGAATATACCAATCCTTGTAACCTGCATCGCTGCCGGACAACTTCACCGCCTCATATCCGCTTGCCCTTGCCAGCTTCTTAGCAAGCTGCTCCGAATCGGCAGGCTCATAATCACGGTAGTTCCAATAAATTTCCCTGCCTTGCGTGTGCAGCGCCATCACGGCATGAAAGCCCATCCTATCCGTGAAGCTGGCCATTGCAGCCGCTTCCGGCTCACTAAGCGGATAAGGTCCAGGATAGTCGCGCGGTCCCGGGCTTTCAATGCCTCTGCGCTTGCATTCCTCTTCCCAAAACGCCGGGAATTGGTCATTCAAATCGACGCCCCGGATATTCGCTTTCCAGCCCTCGAACTGCGCAGAGCCCCTATTCCACTCCAATAGCTGGCGATAATAGGGATGCCTCTCCGACAAGCCTTCCTGCGAAAGCTCAACACCGTCGGGATTGACCATGGGAACGACCCATAATGTCACCTCTCTGCACAGATCCGCCACCCGCTGTCCGCCGATTTCCTCGCCGCTGCAATACGCTGCCGATAAATCCGCGACAAAACGCATCAACAAAGCGGATGTGATCCACTCATTCGCATGAAATGAACCATTCATATGGATGCGGCGTTGACCCGTACCGCAGCGAAGGGCGAGCAGCGGCTTGCCCATCACGCTTTCCCCGATTACATGCGATGACAGAAAGGGGTACCTGCCCGACAGCTGCCTGACCCCTTCCAGCAAATCAGCATACCTATAGCTTTGTTCGGAGTACATGACGATCCCTCCAGCTGCCTTAGTTTACTCCCTTCATCGTATGCGCTGAGCGGGCTGTCCTATGAAGCAACGCCCAAAAGAAGCTGAACCGGCAGGTGCAGCTTCTTAGGCAGCGCGTGAATCTCACACGATCGTCGGAATTTGCCATACAACAGGCGACAGCTGAATTTGCTTGCCCAGCCATTGATGAGTTATCAATTGGAATATACGTGTATCGCCGCTGCAAAAAAACTGATGAACGGGTATGGAATCACCCTGCGAGAGGCTTCCTTTTTTGTCTAGAATTGCGCTAATCTCGCGTGCCGTCTCGTCTGCCGAGCTGATTAGCGTTACCCCCTGCCCCATAACCTCGGAGATGGTCTCCGTCAAGAACGGGTAATGCGTACAGCCGAGAATAAGCGTATCCATCGGATAACCCTGCAGATGTCCGAGGGAGCTTTGTACGGTTTCATAGGTTTCCCTTGAACGGAAGTTCCCTTTCTCAACTAGCGGTACAAAGCGCGGACACGCTTCGCTAATGACCGTAATTTCGGGAGACAGCGCTTTTAGCGCCTGATCATAAGCTTTGCTTTTAATCGTTCCCTCCGTGCCTATCACGCCGACACAGCCGGTAACCGTTAAGCGTATAGCGGCTCTTGCCCCGGGATTGATGACTCCGATTACTGGAATCTCAACGCGGGAGCGGATATCCTCAAGTCCGGCAGCCGTTGCCGTATTGCATGCTATGACAATCATTTTGGGGTTAAACTGAATAAGATAATCGACGATTTCCCTCGTAAAACGAATAATTTCCTCCGAAGAGCGCGGACCGTAAGGCGTTCTGGCCGTGTCTCCGAAATATACGATTTTTTCCCGCGGCAGTTGGCGCATGACTTCCTTGGCAACGGTGAGGCCGCCAACGCCTGAATCTAATATCGCAATCGGTTGCTGCACAAACACACCGCTTTCCTAAACGAATGTAATGAATCCAGACAAAATAGCATATGAAAACAGGCACCAAAACGTACCTGTGCTATAGCCTGCTAGCCAGCACGAGAAGAAGAAAGAGACCCTATGACAGCCATTAGCCGCAGTGAACCATATAAAAGGCTCTATATTGGAATTCAAGCCCGTGCGGGCTGCCATTAGCAGCTGCACGGGCTTTTTGCTCGGCCGTCTGGTCCAGCTGTTTCGTTAGCGCTGTATCGGGTACATACAAGTAGAAACCACGCATTATGCAAAGAACCGATTCGTAAAGGAGGACGATCTGATGACGGAATCTAAGCAATCATCTGGACGTTTGAGAGGAAAAACAGCACTGATTACAGGTGCCGGCTCTGGTATCGGAAGGGCTGCTGCCTTGCAGTTCGCAAAGGAAGGCGCTGATTTAGTCCTTCTCGATGTGAAAGAGAAAGCAATGGAAGAGGTTTGCCGAAGCATTCAACGTTACGATGTCGAATGCCTTGCCATTGAAACCGATATTTCCAGTGAAATTCAGCTCGCCAACGCTTACCGCCAAGTAAGAGAGCGGTTCGACAGCCTGGATATCGTGTATGCTAACGCCGGCATTAACGGCACTCTTGCTCCGATTGAGCTAATGGACTTCGACGATTGGAATACAACGCTCCAGGTGAACTTAAGCGGTACCTTTCTCACCGTTAAGCATGCCATTCCATTCATGAAGAACAACGGCGGAAGTATTATCATTACAAGCTCGATTAACGGAAACCGCGTTTTCTCCAATATAGGCTTCAGCGCATACAGCAGCACAAAGGCCGGACAAGTCGCATTTGCGAAGATGGCCGCTCTTGAGCTTGCCCAGTACAAAATTCGCGTTAATGTCATATGCCCTGGCGCCATTGACACGAATATTGAAGAGAATACGGAGCGAACACCAGAGCTTGATCAGGTCATCATTCCTGTTGAATATCCCGAGGGCAGCCAGCCGCTTGAGGATGGTCCAGGCAGCGCCGCGCAGGTCGCGAAGCTGGCTTTATTTCTGGCATCAGACGATTCCAATCACATTTCGGGCACGGATATTTATATCGACGGAGCAGAGTCTTTGCTGCGCGGTTAATCCATGACCATTTGTTTGACAACTACATATAAAGGAGCTGGAGCCAATGTTCAAAGAATGCTTGTACCACTCACCGGATCTGAAATGGGCCTATGCCTACGATTGTGATACTTTTCATCTCAGGCTCCGCACCAAACGAGACGATGTGGAGGAAGCGGTTGCCGTGACGGGAGACAAATACGACTGGGATAACCATGCGATGGACATACCAATGGAAAAAATCGCAGCCGATTCTTTATTCGATTATTGGGAGGCTGTCATCAAACCCGAATTCCATCGCTTTTCATACGGATTCCGTGTCCGCAGCGGGGACGAAATGCTATGGCTGATTGAGACCGGCGTCTTCGAGGAGATGCCCACCCCGGCAGGCGGCTACTTCGAGGTCCCCTTCATCCACGCCATCGATCTATTTGATGCGCCGGAATGGGCAAAGTCGGCCGTTTTCTATCAAATTATGCCTGATCGCTTCGCAAATGGCGATTCGAGCATTGACCCGGAGGGCATTCGTCCTTGGGGAGAAACGCCTGGCGGAGAAGATCATTTCGGCGGAGATTTGCAAGGCATCCTCGATCACTTGAGCCATTTGACTGATTTAGGTGTCACGGCCATTTATTTAACTCCCTTGTTCACAGCGCCCTCCAACCACAAATATGATACGGTCGATTATAAGCAAATCGATCCCCAATTTGGCGATGCTGCGCTGCTTAAGCAACTGGTGAAGTCCTGCCATGAGCTCGGGATACGCGTCGTGCTGGATGCCGTATTCAACCATACAAGCGAGCAATTCCCTCCTTTTCAGGATGTCCTGAAGCATGGGGAGAGCTCCAAATACAAAGACTGGTTTCACTTGAACGGCTTTCCCGTTGAGGTCAAGGATGGCACTGCCAACTACGCAACTTTTGGCTTTTACGGCAATATGCCAAAGCTCAATACGGCGAATCCAGAGGTTAAGCAGTATTTGCTCGAGGTAGCTGTCCATTGGATAAGAGAGGCGGATATTGACGGCTGGCGGCTCGATGTAGCCAATGAAATCGACCACTCCTTCTGGCATGATTTCCGAACAGCAGTAAAAACCGAGAAGGCCGATGTTTTTATTATCGGGGAGGTTTGGGGCAATGCGCTCAATTGGCTGCACGGGGATGAATTCGATTCGTCCATGAACTATCCGTTTACGAATAAGGTGACGGAATTTTTCGCCGCTTCCGACTATGCTGCCTCCGATTTCGCTGACCAAATCAACAGCCTGCTTATGCGCTATCCGCAGCAAACGAACGAGGCGCTGTTCAATCTGCTCTCCAGCCACGACATTCCGCGTGCAGCGACCAGGCTAGGCGGCAATAAAGACCGACTAAAGCTGGCCGTCGTGTTCATGATGGCTTCCATGGGCATTCCCTGCATCTACTATGGCGACGAAATCGGCCTTGATGGCGGAGATGATCCCGATTGCCGCAAATGCATGGAGTGGGACACCGACAAGCAGGACCGTGAGCTATTCGACTTTTACCAGCTGCTGATTGCCCTTCGCAAGGAGCATGCCGCGCTCCGCGACGGACGCTTCCGCTTCCTGCATGCCGACAATGCAAATGGGACGCTCCTTTTCGAGCGTTTGAACACCCGGCAGCATTTTACAATCTGGATCAACAATACGGAGGAAGCCGTCACGCTCTCGCATCCCATGAAAGCCGATGATTGGCATGACGCGCTGACCGGGGAAAAGATCGTCTTGGCGGAGGATAAGCTTGAAATCGAGCTTCCGCCTCTGGATTTCAGAATCATCTATCGGAATATTTAACGGCTTTTGAACCCTTGCTTTGCCATTTAGGCAAGGAAAGGGTTCTTTTTCCCCTTATCGCTCCCCCTCCCTATCGAATCCGGCCGATAAACAACCAGCTAATACTTTTTTTTCATTGCATCGGTTTCAAAATAGTCAAGTACGGTTAATGTTTCATTATAATGAACGCAGCCAATACCAACCACACTTATCGGACAGGGGGAAATTAAATTGAAAAGTCATAATGAATGCATTGCCATGTTGTTAGCAGGTGGCGAAGGACGACGCCTTGCACCGCTGACGAGCCAAGCCGCGAAGCCGATTGTCCCGTTCGGTGATCGTTATCGCATGATCGATTTTCCGCTGAATAACTGCGCAAATTCGAATATCCGAACGATTGGTGTTCTTACGCAGTACTGTGCCGATAGTGTTCATAGCTATGTAGCGAACAACAAGGACGAGCTTCAGAAATCGCAAACCGAATGCCGCGTCACGATGCTCCCTTCTTCACGCAAGCGCGCTGACGGCTATGCAGGAACTGCAGACGCGATTTACCAAAATATCGATTACATTGACGAACATAACCCTGAGCATGTGCTCATCCTCTCAGGTGACCATATTTATGAAATGGATTATAAGCCGATGCTTGAATTTCATAAAAACCGCAGCTCTGACGTTACGATTGCCGTTAAGAAGGTCGCTTGGCGAGAAGCAAGCCGCTTCGGCATTCTCAAGACGGACGACCGCTTCAGAGTCAGCTCCTTTCACGAAAAGCCAGCTGAGCCAAATAGCAATTTAGCATCGATGGGCATTTATTTGTTCCGCTGGTCCGAGTTGAAAAAATATTTGCTGACGGATGCCGCCAACCCTAATTCCAGTCATGACTTCGGCAAGGACATCATTCCGGCTATCCTCGCCGCCAAAGCTAACATGGTTGCCTATCCTTACGAAGGCTACTGGCGCGATGTCGGCACGATTGACAGCCTATGGGAAGCGAATATGGATTTGCTTGACGGCGAGCTTAGGCTGAATAAGCAAGAACCGACAGCTCAGCTAGACGCAATCGCCAGCATGGAGGAGCCTTATATAAGCAAGTCAGCAACGATCACTGATTCTCTTCTGCACCCGGCATGCGCAATTGAAGCGGATGTAACGCGCTCTGTCATCTGCAACGGCGTCACAGTAGGGGCGAACAGCGAAATTTACGAAAGCATCATTATGCCAGGCGCTAGAATCGGTCGAAATGTGACGATCCACCGCGCTATTATTGGAGAAGGCGCCATCATACACGACGGAGCTTTTGTCGGTCAGCTGAATGATGAAATATCGGTTGTCGGACCGGGCGAAGCGATTACCGCTTCATCATCCTCATTGAAAGATTACAGCCTGGAACCGCTCACCAGCTTACTCAGCGAGGCACCAGGACGCGTTCACAGCAATATGCTCGGATAAATGATTAGGAATAGTAAATAAGGCAAACCGCAGGAGTCAATGCTCCAAGCTGTTTGCCTTATTTACTGAAAATTCAGTTTTCATTCAATCCAACACGGATTAAGCTGCGTGAAGACATTAATTAATGGACTGAAGCTCCTTGGCTACCGCCGCTTCTGTTTCTCCTGCTTCAACGGTTTCTATCGCGCTTGATGCCTCTTCATTTCCTGCTTCAGTCACATCATCAAAATCAGCAACAGCTTCCGTTTCCTCGGTGCCTTTGCTGCGCCCTCTTACGCTGCTTACGACGCTGCTTGCCGCTTGCTTCGTTTTACCGGCGATTTGTACCGCTTGCCCGCCGATCTGCTTCGCAAATCTTCCGGTAGTGTCTCCCACTTGGCCAGCAACTTTAACGGTCGTCTCTCCAACCTTCTGAGCGCCGTCCGAAATATCCTGACGCAGCTCCTTGCCTGGCTTCGGCGCCAATAGCAAGGCAGTAATCGAGCCAACGACACCTCCGACTAATGCGCCCAACAAAAACCCTTTTGTTTGTTTACCTGTTGACATTGTATTCGCTCCTTTCGAGTTTAGCGTGCTCTTCGTCTATCGCACCTTACGTTAGGATTCCGATTCGGATACGGGATCATGCGTTTCCCTTGCAGTCGGTTCACTCTTACGGCTAGTTTGCCACAGCTGCCACGCCGTCATCCCTAGCTCTGCCCATTCAAGCGCATCGCCGACCTGCCGCTTTGTTTGATAGCGCTTCGCATGCCGCTCCGCCGATTCCGACAGCAGCGATGTAATGTGCTCAGCCGCTGACGTCGTGTTGGCAATAGCCCCGCCAACTTGACCAGCCGACTCGAACAGCTTGCTTGCTGCCTGCAGCTGCCGATTCGCGGAACGGATCGTTTCCTCCGCCGGTTCAACCAGCCTGCATAGCTCCGTACTCAGCTTATGCACATCCAACCGCATCGCTGCCGCCTCCGTCTGCACATGATCCAATCTGCGCAAGGCCGAACGCAAGGCTAGCAGAATGCCCGCCACCAAAATAACAAATGCCCCTGCAGCGATCGCTGCGCTCCACGCTATGACCATAGCCGTATCCCTCCTCCTTACGCAATGACTTGCCTGCCAATCCGGCATCTAGACGAATGCCCACTTGCGTAATGACAGTATAAGCAGCATGGGCTTGTCCTGACACAACCGATTGTAAAATCACTCACTCTCCTTGCATCCATGAATCGCATGCATGCATCACAGGCGTAAACGGTTGTCGCCGTCCTCCGTGGCAAAAGCAGTCGTTTCGCGGAAATATATAAGCACAATTACATGTGAAAACATATAAATTCTTATCTATTAAAAAAAGACCGCTTAGGCAATCGTCTCCGATTTGCAAAAGCGGTCTATGCAGACCATTCATCTATTCTTAGCCAATGTGATAGCTGCACTTGCCCCCGCCCTTAGCCAAACATTCCGTGCGTTCGACGGGCGCGTCAAGCAGCGTTCTAAACAATGAAAGCTCGCAAGTGCATGCTTGAATATATTTGCCGGCAACCTGGGCGATGGGGCAATTGTATTCATAAAGCTTGAAGCTGCCATCACTTTGCGGTTCTACTTCTGCCATATACCCGCCGGCATTTTGAATGATGGCGAGCTCATTAACCTTATCCTTCAGGCTCTTTCCTGTCATACGAGCTTCATAACGGTCCTGAAGCTTCTTCTTGCGTCCTTCGAACATCCGGTCAATAAGCACTGCGGTATCCGGGTCATCTGCGAGCTCATCAAGCAAGTCCAGCGCAAGCAAATGATAATTTTTCGGAAAAAGCTCATCTGCTTCCGCCGTAAGCTCATAGGCATGGAGCGGCCTGCCCATCGCTTGACGCACCGAAACGATTTGGACGCTGCCTTCGCTCTCCAGTCCGTACATATGCCGTCGTATCGCCATTTCCGTCAGCTCGAGCTTGCTTGACAGATCACCGGCATACATTCTGCCTTCCGTTTTCAGCAGCAGCAAAATCCGCTCGCGTGTGGACTGCTCTCCCTGCACTGTTTTTTTCACACCTGCAGCACCTGATGTTTTCATCCGCTTCAACCCTTCACCACCCTTGCAGGCTTGTTAGCGTCATTGTATCGTATTTTGACTTTTTCGTAAATCAATCAAGCGTAAACAGCTGTCGACGTCCTCTGCGGCAAAAGCAGTCGTTTCACAGAGATATATAAGCACATTTAGATGCGAAAACATATATATTCTTATAGATCAAAAAAAGGCTGCAGCCTTTGCTTGCGGCTGCAGCTCGCTCGTATCTAATCCTGCATATCTTACAATTCACGATCCAAATAGTCTTCGACCGCTTGCTTATATTCCGGCAATAACGTGGACAACGTTTTTGAAAGCGGATGGAGAGAAGCTCTCTCCCATACATAGTAGTCCTGAACGAGCGGCTTGCGAAGCTGCACCAGCTCAATTAACGTACTCTGCATGTCCGCTGGAAAAGCACCGGCTTCACCCGAAATTTCAATGATGTCCTCATAGCTGCTCGCATCGCGCAGGATAAATCCGTCAATGAGAAAGCTTCCAACATCCGTCACCGTTTCGATGGCCAGATGGAGCGCTCTCTCCTGCGCCAAGCCTTCAAGCAGCGTGCCCTGCCATTGATCGGCAAGCACGTCCAGCGCGGCTGCAATCTCGGCTATTGCATCCAATCGTACAGCAATTTGTTCCCGATTCACATAATACATCAATCAGTCGCCCGCTTTCAGCCTTGTTTCTTTTTTTTCGATTTGCGTTTCAGCCATACCACCATAATAATGCTGCTAAAAATAATAACCAGCAAATAGGTCATAATTTCATATACGTCTCTCATGTCGCTCATTCGTATTTACCCTCAGCTTTCAAAATCGACGCTGACGGAAGCTTCGCGAACTTGCGTCATATACTCGATAACCTTTTTATGAATAGGATGCACTTGGTAAACTTCCAACGCCTCCAAGGAATCAAATGTCGTAATGAGCGCAATATCGTACGAACGCTCGGAATGCAGCACGTCAATGCCCACCTCAATGGATTTCAATACTTCAATTTTGCCTTCCATATCTCTAAGTACTTGCGCGGCACGGGCTACGCTCTCTTCGCTGCTGTCTTTTAGTTTAAAGAAAACAATATGTGTTAGCATTTGTTGTTCCTCCTTTGGCTTCATTGTATATTTTGCATCCGATTGTCACATAATAACCTATGCAGTCGCATTACGGCAATCTTTAACACGAAGGAGATCGGTACGTTATGCGCTATCCGGTTACGATTGTTGCTACTTTGATTGGTATCGCCATCAGCTTGTTCAATTCCACCGGCTACGACCCTCACAACATGGTTTTCTTTATGTTCAGCATCCCGTCCTGGATCGTGGATTTGTTTGTGGACGTGCATGAGGTAAACGTCCTGCTCATGTATGCTTTAACCGTAATAACATGGGCTTTGCTCGGGTTTGTGGCCGACATACTCATTGCGAGGGGACGAGAAAGCGAGCGTCATCCCCGCTCAGCGAGGTAACATCAAATTAACAAAAAGGAGCCTTTCGGCTCCTTTCGCATTTTCACAGCGCTTCAGTGAATGGCATGTTAGGCCGCTTCTACAATCAGCTTAGCTTCCATCGTTGTATGCCCTTGGCCGCATGGAATAGAGCAATAGATGCGATACGTACCCGGCTCTGTGAATTCCAAATCAGTCTCAGGATGATCATTGTCCAAAGCTACTTTAAGCTCATCAATATGCATACCATGAATACCGCTCTTATTGGATAGCTTAAGTCTAACTTTGTCTCCAACCTTAACTTTGTACTCTTCTTGGTCAAATACGAAATCGTTGGATGCTACTACCTTGAGCAAAGTCATGCCCTCTGGCAGCGAGGCAGACTCGTCAACCGGTTTAGCAGGCAGGGCGAAAGTGAGCAAATATAAGCCCAGCAATGATGCCGCTGCAAATAAAGTAAACATAATCCACTTGTGCATTGCTACGTGCTCCCCTTTGCGATCATAATGTCTACCTCTTATATTACATAAGATTGTCCGAAGTTCTCAACCTTAAACTAAAGAAAGAGGAAAAGTTTTTTTGTTATTTTGACAAAACAATGAACAAATTCAAAATTAACTGGACAAATACTGTTTTAACACTCGTTCGGACTCCGCTTTGACAAACCCCCACAGCATAAAAAAACGGTGATGGTAGCCTCTGCACACATATTCGGCATGCAAGCCGTCCTTCTGGCGCCTTTCCTCGTAAACCTTAATGCCCGTTTGGCGAAACTCCCTTTTAATCACGGCAAGATCAAGCAATACCCGATCCTGCATCCCCCGCATCATCGATTCGTAGAACCGCGGAAGCTTAATGGCGGACGAGCCGATCACTCGTATATCATGATCCAAAATGCGCATCACAATTCCAAGCAGTACAAAACGCTTCACAAGCTCAAGCTCTTCCTCTGTCTGAATAGGCGGGTGCGCTGCTGTTTTGGCTTTGCCGCGGCTTACTTCCTCATATGCGGCCATTACAACCCCTCCAAATAAGAACATTTGTTCTTATTATAGCGATCTGCAACGATTTTATGCAAGTCCATTTCGATATAGTAAAAAATTACCGTTTAAGCCTGTTCAGCTCTATTATTAGGGTGAACGGTTCTTTCCAAAAGCTGCTCCGCAGTTCAATTCCATCGCTGTCGTTAAATTTATGCCCATCCATATCGTTTTCATATTGGAAAGCATCCGAAAAGGTAGTATGGTGGTTAAAGCCATATTTCGAATGAGGGTGACAGGGATGCAGCTTTTTTTGAAACTTACGGTTAAGCTTCTTCGTTTGAATCATTACTTTGTCGTCTTTATTACGCTGCTGCTAGTAATCATAAGCTCTGCAATTGCCTACCTGCTGGAGCCGAACACGTTCGGGCACTGGTTCAATGCGTTATGGTGGGTGATGACGACCGTTGCTACGGTTGGCTACGGCGATTATTTCCCGAAGACCGTACCGGGCAAAATATTGGCTATGCTCCTATATGTGTTCGGAATCGGCCTGCTGAGTTTACTAATCGGAAAAATCATTGATTCCTTAGCTGAGCTTCAGCGAAGAAGAGAAGGTGGAAAGTTGAAATATCAAGGGCAGAGCCACATTATCGTCATCAATTGGAGCAAAAAGGCGCAGCTGGCCGTCGAGGATTTGCTCGATTCGGAAGCGGATTTAGCCGTTATCATTATCGATAACAGCGATAAGCATCCCTTTGACCGACCGCGCGTGCATTTTGTCAGCGGCGATCCGACCTCGGCTGAAGTGCTTGAACAAGCTGGCATCCACAGCGCTCGCTCTGCGATCATATTTGCCGACCCGCGCATTGACGACAGCTCGCTAATTGACGGCAAATCGCTGCTGGTAGCCTCCAGTATCGAGCAGATCGCCCCGGCGGTCCATACAACGGTTGAAATCGTGCTTGAGAAGCATATTCTCAATTTCCGCCACGTACAAGTAAATGATTTTATTTTATCGCATGATGCAGTCTCCAGGCTTGCAGTCCGATCGGCTTTAAAGGAAGGCAATGTCGACATATTCATGCAGCTGCTCAGCAGAAAGTACGGCGAGGACGTCTTCGAGCTTCCAGCTGATCCGAATTGGAGGACGTACGGTGATGCCTTTCAAGCACTTCTGAGCAAAGGCGCAACCCTCATTGCCGACCGTACTGACATGGCGATTAACCGCCGGCTTGACGAGCCGATCCCATCCGCTGCACGTTTGTTCGTCATCTGCAATGAGGAGACAATCAACAAGATAAGAACAGAAAGGCGGCAATCCAAATGAACAACACGCTGACGTACCTGGAATGGTCGGAGCATGAGCAGCGCGTAGTAAAAACCATTACGGATGCAGCTATCACGCGCGATGATATTTTTGTGCGCAAGCTCGTGAATGCAACCGTTTTCCGGAATGCGCTGTATGAGCACACGGCCAATGAATGCGAGGATGGCATGCGACATTCGATTTATGCCAAGCCGTACAGCGAGCATGATGATGCCTTGTACGGGCAAGCCATCCGAAACGCCTTGCATGAGTACGTTGCTGTATCCCCTTATATGGAAGCTGAATATTTGCTTTGGAACGGTTACCGATTTAATCCGTGCGCTTTGGCGCTTCCGACTCCGTCGGTCCCGCTCGAATTTGCCCAGCTGCTTCTCGATCATTATATTGTGAGCGAGCAGCGAACCTATGAAACCATTTATACGATCTACGATATGGATCGGAGTAAAATCGTCATTTTTTTGAAGGGAGTGAACCTGTAAATGTCCGTGGAGAATACATCTGCAGCCAGCGTGCGCACAATGGGTGAGCAACCTGCCTCTTCGTTGAAAGCAAGAAGCCAGAAGGCCATCGCCTTCGCTTTGATGCTCACCGTCCCCCTAGCTCTGAGCGGCTGCAATTCATCGAGCTCGCGCGTGTGCGTGGATAACGACAACGACGGCTACTGCGATGATGATGGATCTAGCCGCGGCGGTACCTATATCGTCAACGGCAAAACCTACAAAAAGTCATCCAGCTTCAAATCCAGCTCCTCAAAGGGCTTTGGCAGCTCAGGCATCAAGAGCGGCAGCGGAGGCTGATCCATGCAGCGAATCCTACCTTTAGCCTTAACCCATGATGAGCTGTTTCAAGGCGAGCTTGCACAGCGGATACCCTATCACCGCATGTACGGCAAGCAATATTGCCTGCCATCGGTCACCTGCTATACGCAAAGCGAATACAAGGAGCTTCAATCTGCATCGGAGCAAATCGACCAAATCTACTGGAAAGCGTTGCGATTCGTACAGCAGCATTTGCCGGATGATTTTGTCTCCCAGCAATTAGGCATTCATCCCTCTCTTATCTCGGCAGCACGCAAGGAAACACCTACGCATGGCGTATCGAGGCAGGATTGGATCGTCACGAAGCAGGGCATGAAATGCATTGAGAATAACACCGATACACCGACAGGCATACCGGAAACGGCTTACCTTGCCAAAGCCATGATCAGCCGTTACACCCCCCATCAAGCCGCTGCGGAAGGCATGAATGATGCTCTGGCTGCCGCCTTTGACAAGCTGATCGCGCATTACCGCAGCGAAGGCTTAGGCGGAACGATTGCCTGCACCTGCTACGACTGGCATGTGGAGGACAAATGCAATACCGAATATGTCATGCAGGCGATTCGCCAGCTCGGTTATCCCGTTATATTTGTCCCGCTTGACGAGCTTACAATCATCGAAGGCGACGGCTTATACGGCAATGGCGAGCGCATCGACATCCTCTACCGCTTGTATCCGCTTGAGTATTTGATTCATGATACCGAGGAGGAAACGGGGCTTCCTGTCGGGAAAGCGCTAATGAGGCTTGTAGAGCAAGGACGGCTGGCGCTGATCAACCCGCCTCAAAGCATCATTACGCAAAGCAAAGGTTTTATGGCGCTCATTTGGGCGCTGTATGAAAGAAACGAGCAATCCACAGCTGTGCTTGGATATCCGCTATTTGAAGAAGCTGAGGTTTCAGCCATTCAAACGTACCTTCTTCCCACCTATTTCGAGGAAACCGTGTTTGTGCAGGAGCAGATCCCCTATGTCTCCAAAAGCTACTGGGGGCGCGAAGGCAAAGGAACGGCGCTCTATTCGGGAGATGGCACGCTTGAAACCGAGGAATGGGGCATGCAGGAGGATGAGGAAGAATCCGAGGAGATTAAGCGCTATTACCTTGCGCAGCAAAAAATATACCAGCAGCGTTTCACGATGGAAGAAACGCTTGTACATACGGAAGCCGGTCCGTTTCATGGCTGCCTCTTAACAGGCGCCTATGTCATTGGCGGGAAGTTTGCCGGATTGCTGCCCCGAGTCGGCTCCAAAATTACAGGCGACATGGCCTATTACTGCCCCGCCGCCGTAATCGATTAAAGGCTTCACAAAATTTTAAGCGTATGCTTCCGAAGCGAGTTTTGCTTCACAAAACTTAAGCGTATGCTTCCGAAGCGAGTTTTGCTTCACAAAACTTAAGCGTATGCTTCCGAAGCGAGTTTTGCTTCACAAAACTTAAGCGTATGCTTCCGAAGCGAGTTTTGCTTCACAAAACTTTAAGGAGGATCAAAAAATGGATGAATTTTTGCAAAATGCCGGCAATGTCGGAATCGGCCTCGTTCTGCTGCTTGTTATTTTGAGCGTTGGCGCATTCGTGTTCAGTAAATTGACCCGTTATAACGATGGCGAGGAAATCAGAAAGGGCAATCAAGCCGCAGGCATGTATATGGGGAGCAAGCTGCTGGGATTGTGCATTATTGTTGCCATGGTCTCCTACAGCTCGGATTCCTGGGTGACCATGCTCATTTGGTCGGCAATCGGCATCGCTATTTTATGCCTCGTGTATATCATTTTCGATCTTCTCACGCCGCGCTTCAAAGTATGCGAGCAGATCGAGCAAGGCAACCTGGCGGTTGCCCAGCTTCTGCGTTCCATCATCATCGGCGTTTCCATTGTCATCGGCACATTCTTGATGTAACCTAATGGATCGAAAAGGGCAGCCCTCCAACAGCTTGACTGTAGAAGGCTGCCCTTCTTTGGTATAGCGATTGTGCAGCTTTAACTAAGCCTGCTCTTCTCAACCGATCCAGCTGTATGTATTTCTTGATTACCACCTCAAAAGTTAACCAGCTTCGCACCGTCGCTGCAGCCTCTTATACATGAAAAAGGAACCATCGCTGTAGCTCGCGTGATTCCTTCGATGCTTCTTATTTAGTTTAGCTTGCTTCTCCTGCAGCGTAGGGGTGCGTCTGCCAGCGGGATTGATCCCCTGCCAGCTGCCTCGCAGTGCATCAGGCATCATTCGCCCTTGCTGCGCCAGCTTCTGCCTTGCTTTTTTGGCCTTGCTCATGGACATTTTGGTCATCCTCCTAAAGGTTGGTCTGAATTTGATGTGTGGGTTAGACAGGGAGCGGTAAGCTCCGTTCCTTCCCTCTATTATACTCGGCAAGCTTCAATTACGAAAGGGATTATAAAAAACGCAGCTGCCTGTATTCCTTGCGAAGCATTGAAAAATGAAGCAGCTCTATGTATTGACCCTTCTCGAACTCATATTCCTTCAGCTCGCTGGCAGGCTTAAAGCCGAGCTTCGCAAGCAAGCCGATGGAAGCTGCATTAGCCGCATCCACCTTCGCCTCTATGCAATGCAGATGCATGCGGTTAAAGCCAAATGCGATAATCGGCACTGCAACTTCACTCATAATGCCGCAGCGCCAGTATGCCGGAGCGAGATCATAGCCGAGCTCGGTTCGCGCGTACTCCTTCACATAATGAAGAAAGCCGCATGTTCCGATTATTTTCTCCGAAGCTTTGTCTTCGATCACCCAACGGATGCCCACCTGCTGCTCAAAAATCTCGAGATGCCAATTCATCTCTTGCCTCGCTTCGTCGAGATCGATGAGCGGATGCAGCGGCGTATATTTCACCACCTCAGGATCCGAATACAGCTCATAAAGGTCGGCTATATCCCGCTCCTCCGTCTTGCGCAATATAAACCGATCCGTTTCCAATCGAGGAAAGGCGTCAAATGAAAACATTGCTGCCATATGGCTATCCCCTCTCCAATCATCCGTATACACCGTCATTGCTTGATCCGCAAACATACCATAAAACAAATCAGAAAGATACTGAATCCGCCTACTCGGTCATAAGCTACTTTGATGAGCAGCGATCATAAAACTCAATCACAAAATTCCCCCTCGGAAGGAGAAACGCCATGTCTGCCACTGACGAAAGCCTGTTGAAGGAAGCCCGTTTCTTCAGCGCAAACGATCCGACATCGAATTCATTTATTTACCCGCTTCCGCCAACCTGGTGGAGCCGACCGTACGAATACGAATGGTGCAGGGCCCTAGCTTCGCCGGGAGCGACCGTGCTCGATGCAGCCTGCGGAATCTCCCACCCGCTTAAATTTTTTCTGGGCGGCCATTGCAAAGAAACCTATGCCTGCGACTACGATGCCCGGATTACATCCTGGAATACGATATCAGAGGAGATCATCCAGGATGTCGGAGCTGAAGCGCTAAAGCTGATTCACGAGCACCAAGGCTGGTCCAAGGTCAGCTATTCGCAAGCCAGCATTACCGCTTTGCCATATGAGCGCGATTTTTTCGACATCATATTTTGCGTATCCGTGCTTGAGCATTTAAGCCCCGTCGATCAGGAGCTCAGCTTGAAGGAATTTGCAAGAACGGTGAAGCCGGGCGGCAAAGTAGCATTGACATTCGATTATCCCACCGTCAATTTGGAACATCTGAAGCGTTCAGTAGAGGCAGCCGGACTATCGTTTGCGAATGCATTCGACCTGGCGCCGCAAGCGGATGCCCTTCATTCCGAAATATGGGGAAAATTATATTGCTTCAGAGCCCTTCTTACCAAGCCATAGCTCTGTGCGATAAAGCATAAATAAAAGCAGGACAGTCATGTTGCTTCACTGTCCTGCTTGCTTATGCTCATAAACCGTCGTACGGTTTCTTCCCGTTTCTTTGGACATATAAAGCGCCTTATCCGCCATTTCAATAATGGCTTTGGCTTCCGCGGCTTGCCCATCCGAGTGCGATATGCCGATCGATACGAAGACGGAGCTGCCTGTCGGGCTTGCCTCGGCACCGATTCCTTCCCGCAGCCGCTCCGCCATTTGCGTCGCAACCGCAACCGTTCCGCCTCTTACCAATATGCCGAACTCCTCGCCTCCGTAGCGGAAGCATAAATCATGGCTGCGCGAGAAACGCTTGATCAGGGACGCCGTATAGGTTAGAACTTCATCGCCGATCAGATGCCCATATCGATCATTGATCGCTTTGAAGTGATCGATATCGAGCAGGATGAGCACAAACGGAACGCCCTCAGCAAGCCATTCAGCTATGGTTAGATCGAATGTTTTCCTATTCGCAAGGCCCGTAAGCCCATCCAAGCGAATTTCTTTATTCAGCAGATTGAAATGATTGTTTATACTGCGGTTGAGCTGCCTTACCTCGTAGATATAAGAGTTAATCCGCGGCATGCGCTGACTGCTTGCTTTCGGCGATAGAATCGCTTCCTCCGAGAATGCTGCCAATTCAAACAGCGGCTTGGACAACATATAGGAGACATACCACGCAATCAATAAAATCACAATAAAAACGGGCAGTGATTGAAAAACAAGTCTCCATATCAACCGTTTGAGCGGCTCGTCGATGATCGAAGCAGGCGTTTGCGCAATAATGGCCCATCCCGTCAAAGGCTCGTAAGCATATCCCGCAAAATAGCTTTTGTTTTGGGAATTCACGATTTGCTGCGCGCCGCTTCTTCCCGATATCGCTTTATTTATAGCATCATTTGTTAAGATCATTTCATTCATTCTCGATTTATCCGGATGGAATATGAGATGGCCGTTCTTATCAGCCACGTACACATACGAACCGTTTCCGTAAAAATGCTCGCTAAGCGATTTATTAAGCGCATTATCATCATTCAAAAACACCGTTCCAGCCACAAAGCCTACATATTCGTCCCGTTCATTAAAAATAGGAGAAGAAATCATGACAAGCAGCCGTTTGGATGCCGATCCTAAGTAAGGCTGGGAAATAAGCGGAGCCTGCTGCTGAACGGCTTCAAACGATGCCAATGAGGTTAATTTCGTGCCGACAAATTTCCCTTCGTTTTGAGTGCTGGCAGCTGTGACTACCCTGTCTTTATTCACGATGAGAATGGCATTGAAATAATGCTCGCTCGCTTCGTACCAGATATCCAGCTCCTTTTGCGAATTTTGCGAAATAGAGAGCTTCGTTGCGATTTGTGAAATACCGTCAATATTCGTTCGCATAATTCGCAGCAATTCATTCGTATTGGACGCCAGTTTTTTGGCATACTGATAATTGCTCTCCAAATAACCATTCGTCAAAGAAGTCTTATTCATCTTCCATGCAAAATAACCGCCGAATGCGGCGGTTAAAAGAATGGAGCCTATAACTAGCAGCATTAGTACAGATCGTAGCTTCAAGCCCTTGCGCGTACCCAATGTTGTTCCTTCTCTCGTTGCAATAGTACTGCCTTATTCTATCGCAATTGGCTGAGAAAATAAACAGAAATTATGCGCTTACAGCTCTCCGGCATGAAGTATGGCTTCAAGCAGACCGGGAAACCGCATGCTTAAGTCGTCCGCGCGCAGCGTCAGGAAATGCTGCGTTCCCTGTTTGCGTACATGCAGCACGCCTGCCTCCCGCAAGGTGCGAATATGGTGCGTCATCGTCGATTTGACGACTGGAAATTCAAAATGACCGCAAGGCTGCTCGCCGTTTTTTTTAATGGATAAGACAAGCTGAAGCCGAATGGGATCGCTTAGCGCGTATAATACGGAAGTCAGCTCGATATCCTCTCGATTCGGATGAAATAAGATTTTCACGCTTTCTCACTCCTGTCCCGTTATTCATTCATTGCATTATAACACAACTCATGCTATATTTTCATCGTACGATAATTATCGTACAATAAAAATTCAAATCGAGAGATCGCTCATCTTGGAGGTCATATGAGAAACACAACTGCAGTTGCCGCTTCACCTATACCAGCCGGCGAAGAACGCCCCCTATTCAAAGACAGTCTCGTTATTCCGTTGCTCGGCTTAACGGTTATCATCGTCATCATGAACACGATGATGTTCAATTTGGCGCTGCCCCAGGTTACTGCTGACTTCATGCTTTCGTCTTCAGCCGCTTCATGGATTATTACGGGTTATTCCATCATATTCGCCATCTCTTCCATTACATTCAGCAGGCTGTCCGACTTCGTCCCGATTCGTCTGCTGCTCACGATCGGGCTGCTCGCGATGGGCGGTGCATCCGTGCTCGGCTTTTTCAGCCATCATTATGTACTGCTGCTCGTTGCAAGGCTGCTGCAGGCTTCAGGCGCCGGCTCCGTGCTCAGCTTAACCATCGTGCTTATTACAAGATTCATTCCGCTCGCAAGACGCGGGAAATCGATGGCGCTTATTACTTCGGCCGCTTCGCTTGGTTTCGGACTCGGTCCCGTCATTGGCGGCGCCGTCACGCAATATTTAGGCTGGAATGACCTGTTCATCGTTACCGGCATATCACTGCTGCTTATACCGGTATTTCATCGCCTGCTTCCAGAAGAGGCCTCCGTTAAAGGCTCCTTCGACGTATGGGGCGCGGTATTCGTAGGCATTGGCTCAACAGGCGTGCTGCTGTACATTACCAACCATTTTCTCATCGCATTAATTGGCGGTGTTGCTGCGCTCATTTTATTCTGGATAAGGATCAACCGAGCTGCGAATCCATTTGTACAGCCTACTCTATTCCGCAACAAAAAGTATATCCGTCTCATTTCACTTGGCATCATCTCTTATATTAACAACTTTGCAACGCTCTTTCTGCTGCCGCAAGTGCTTATCCATCTGTTCAAGCTCACGCCCGGCCAAGCTGGACTTATCATATTCCCCGGTGCACTCTTCGCGATGCTCTCGTCTGGTCGCGTCGGTAAGATCATCGACCGTTACGGGAACAGCGTGCTGCTGCGAATCGCTCCACTGCCCTTATTGGTAGCAGCCGTATCCTTTGCCTTGTTCGCGGATTATTCAATTTACGCCATTATGGTGATTTACATGATCATGAGTATTGGCTTCTCCGCCTTAAACTCCGGTGTTTCGAATGAGTTGTCCCGAATACTACCAGGGGAGCATGTTGGAGCTGGCATGGGCTTGTTTCAGCTTACTCAATTTATTAGCGGTGCTTTTAGCGTAGCGATAAGCGGAATCGTCTTGTCAGCCCAGAGCGAGCTGCCGCTGCATCAGGCCTTCTCCAACATTTTCTGGGGAATGGGCATCATAGCCGTTTTGGCCATCGGTGCATCCTGGCTGTACTATTTCTCAGCCAAGCAACAGGCTCAGCCTAAACGTCGATAAGCAGCGCCATCGTTGAAATGAACCGAAACACATTGTTCAACTGAGATCCAAATCTTAAAGCAAAGCCTTGTCCCTGAAGACATTTTGGAATTACCAACTCCTCCTTTTACAAGCGATGGGATTAAAAAAATAACCTTCAGCCCCACTATTAACGTGGAGTTGAAGGTTATTTGAATTTTCATGGGATTGACCCACTCTCGTTTACCCTAACGGGACAGCTTCCGTTTAGCGACTGCTATATTAGGAGGATTCGCCATTCAAATATCTGAAGAATGGTTTGTCTACCCAGAACTGCGTCGGCGTAATAACGACCTTCGGATCAATCGCTTTGAAGCCAGCAACTACCGCTGCCGAATTTTCATTCAACGAGAATGGGTTAACCGTATACGGGCTATCCGGATCGGTAATAAAGTTATTCGTAATAATTTCATAATCGTTCAGCTCGGTTTGCGAGTAGTACAGCGGCTGCCACCAAGATGAGGCAATGAGGCCTTCTTGGCCGTCTTTGTCTTTTTTGGCATATTTCAGAATCACGTCATTGAATTTAGCTTTGTCAGCCGCAGAAGCAAACTCGAAAGCAAGATCGTATTCTTTGTCATAGTTAATGTAGTTGCCGTTCTCGATTTGTACTACGTTCGGCCCAGGCGTGCCCCATTCTGCCAAGAAAATAAAAGCAGATGTCTTAGGCTCGAATTGCACCTTCGCGTTCAGCCCTTCGCTGCGCAGCAGCCCAATCAGCTGGATGGCATGGTTGAAATCAGAATGTCCGTAAATCAGCGATAACGAATCAATGAAGTTGGCGTCGAAACGGGAATCCTTAATGTTGTAGCCCGTAATCAGATCCTGCTTCAATGCTGTGTTTACTACATTTTGCAGCTTCGGTGCGTTAATGATGTCGGAAGTATTGTACGCGTCGCTTAGCTTCGCATAAATATCGCCGTCATTCACGTAGCCGAGATATTTCTTGTAAAGGCCTTTCGTAATGAGGACTTTGCCAAGAAGCGTATTGATGAACTGCTCGCTTGCTGCGCTTTTTGGCTTAAAGCCCGCGAACAAATCAGGTGTCAGCAATCCCGCATCAACAGCTGCCGCTGTTTCTTGTGCTCCTTTGGTGCCTAGTGCGCTGCTTTTTACGTTTAGCTTCGCGAGCGCTTTATCCACTTTTGCAGCCGGATACGTATAAGCAAGCTCCTTCAAGCCCGCAGCTCTTACCGCAATAGCAACTGCGACAGAATTTGTAAGCACCTGCTCGCCTTGGATTGCCGGTCCGGACAGAATACCATTCTCAAACAGTGCAGCTGCAGGCGCATACAGCTCGCTGTCAGACTTTACGTCCGAGAACACGGCTTCCTTGCCGGATGGCTCATAGCCAAGAATGCTAGCAACCGCTGTGATGAACTCGCCTTTTGTAATCGTTCCGCTCAGGCTCACATCGAATTTCTCATTCAAAAATTGCTTATACTGTGCGGCTCCATCCGCTTGCGCTTGCGCTGCGACAGTAGCCGTTGCCGATGCGGTTACCGCTGGAGATGCCGCGAATGCGGTCGCTTGCGTGAACAGCAGTGAAGAGGATAAAAGGAATGTTGCCAGCAGCTTCGTGTACTTAGGTTGTGCAATTCTCATGAATATGACCTCCACGTGGTTGTAATTCCGATAAAATTAATCGGGAATATGTAATGTCACATAGTATACCAACAGAAAAACAAGAGTGTCAACATATATTTACGTATGGTTAATAATCCGAATAGAGGTTGTTGTCATCGGCTATGCTCTGAATATCCTCCGAGCTTATGCTGATATACCCATACCCCTCTGCTTGCTGCTTTTTCAACGCTCTTTGTTTGAAAAACTTCGGGCTTCCTTCGCCTGCATCCTCATCGTACACAAGCAGAATGCCATCCGTCTTGCGAAAGAGCAGCTCGTCTCTTGCCGTGAACTGCCATATGCCATTATAGGGCTGGTTGCTGACGGAAGCGTAATAATCAACGCCTTTTAATACCTCATGGTAAAACTCTTTTTTATCGTCCTTCCACTTCTCTTCTGGGTTGCTATAGGCCGAAATAATAGACAGACGCAAATTCGGATAGAGCTCCTTTAGCGCGATCACGACCTCGCATGCCCACAAGTCCACGCCGTACTGTCCCGGCGTGATGACCCATTCCAGCCCATCCTCTATAAGCGGTACAAGCTTGCCCATCAGCGCTTTCTTGATAAAAACGATGCCCTCATGCTTTTGGTTGAAAATGTTGAGCTCGTGGGCGCGGTAGCCTGTAACGAGTAAATTTTTCATCGATTCAACGCCTTTTCGGATAATTATGGTTTACATCTCTCAAGTGTATGCTATAGTAGAAAAAAAACAAACCGAATATTGACCTGAATCTTTCACTAGGGGAGCCTTACGGCTGAGATGGAGCATCTGCTCCGGACCCTCGGAACCTGATCTGGATTATTCCAGCGGAGGGAAGTGGAGCAGACGCATTCATGCATGTGCGAGAGGCCATGTTGAACGTTAGACCCGCTCATTTCCTTTTGGGAATCAGCGGGTCTTTATTGTTTTATTAAGCTGAGAATGCTTTGGCTAATTGAGATACATGGGAGATGAGTTCATGACACGGTACAAAGCGTTGACGATCGCCGGATCAGACAGCGGCGGCGGAGCAGGCATTCAAGCCGATCTAAAAACCTTTCAAGAGCTCGGCGCCTACGGGATGTCTGTCATTACCGCCATTACGGCCCAAAATACGCTTGGCGTGCAAGGCGTATACCCCCTGGAAGCTGCGGCCATTGAGAAGCAGCTCGATTCCATTGGCGAGGATTTAACGCCTGCCGCACTCAAAACAGGCATGCTGTTCAGCAGTGAGATCATTGAGATCGTAGCTGCCAAGATCAAGCAATATGACTGGCAAAATCTAATCATTGACCCCGTAATGGTAGCCAAAGGCGGATCTGCCCTGCTCCAGCAAGAGGCCGTGCGAACACTCATCAAACAGCTGCTTCCGCTTGCGCTCGTAACGACGCCAAATATACCTGAGGCCGAGCTGCTCGCCAAAATGCCGATTCGGACGCTTAGCGACCGAGAAGAGGCTGCCCGAACGATCTACCAAATGGGCTCCCGTAACGTCGTCATCAAGGGCGGTCACGCTGCTCCAAATGAACGAATGGTCGATCTTCTCTATGACGGCGAACGTTATATGTATCTGGAAAGCAAACGCATTGACACCCGCCATACGCATGGTACGGGCTGCACGTTCTCCGCAGCGATAACTGCAGAGCTAGCGCAAGGCAGATCGGTGCCAGAGGCGATCCGAACCGCCAAAGCGTTCATACAAGCGGCCATTGAGGATCAGCTAGGGTTCGGCGGCGGACACGGCCCGACGAACCACTTTGCATATCGGCGCAAACAAGATGAAGCAGATTGTATAACGAAATAACGGCATGAAAAACGGGTGTCTCGATGAGACACCCGTTGGCTTAATCGAATGGACTGCTGCTTGGCCTGCTAAGCGGTTCAGGACCAGCTCCTAATTGAATCGCAGGACCAGCAAGCTGCTTGTAGTCGTCTGCTGCGCTGCCAGTTGCAGCACTGGGATCATAAAGCTGTCCAATTACAGATTCCATTGTGCTTTCCAGCTGTTTATATGTTGCACGCTCAGCCTCTTCTGAAGCATGAACGCGCTCAGGCACCACGCCATAGCTTGATAATGCAGCCGCAATGGTAAAGATCAGTACTGACATGCATATCGCGTTCCGTATAACGGAATGTCCACTCATTTCCTCACCCATTCTTTTTCATTCCTAGGACTAAGTATAGGGGAATAGAAAACAAATGGAATGGACTTCAGGCATGACTGCATACTAGACTTTAGGCGGGCTAACGTTCCAAGCAGCTTATCGCCTCTAAGTCTGCTTATCGGTTATCTACCTTCTCCGGATATAAATCATGATTCATAAGCCTATGTTCCGCCATCTGCTCGAATTTGGTGCCCGGCTGACCCCAATTGCAATAAGGATCGATAGAAATGCCGCCGCGCGGCGTGAATTTACCCCACACCTCGATATAACGCGGGTTCATCAGAGCGATTAAATCATTCATGATGATATTCATGCAATCCTCGTGAAAATCTCCGTGGTTGCGGAAGCTGAACAGGTACAGCTTCAGCGATTTGCTCTCTACCATTCTCACATCTGGAATATAGGATATATATATCGTTGCAAAATCGGGCTGCCCTGTCATCGGACAAAGGCTGGTGAATTCCGGACAGTTGAACTTCACGAAATAATCGCGATTCGGATGCTTGTTGTCGAATGCCTCCAATATATCAGGCTTATACTCAAATACGTACTGTGTTCCTTGATTCCCAAGCAGCGTCACGCCGCTGAGTTCTTCCTTGCTTCTTCCATCCATGCTCATTTCAGCCTCGCTTCGTTTCGTATTAAACACCCTTCTTGTTTCCCCATACCCAGGTATGCAGCTGCGGGAGCACATGAACCCGCTTTAGCTCCGGATTCGGCATCACCTGTCCAATCAGCCATTCATAACGCTCCACCAAGTAGGGGAGCATGCGCTCAGGCTCCGTTTCCTTGAGCTGTCCATTGCCCGCCTGCAAATAAAACGGAACATTCGGATAGCGCAAATGGACAAATGTAGCATATTCGAGATCCGCTTGGTCAAAGATGACCGTTTTCAAGCAAAAGCTTGATTTGCCTGCGATTAGCTTTGCCACGATATCGTCTAACACCGACCAATTCGTAAGCATGCCCGAGCTTGGAGGCTTCGGGGACAGCGTCAGCTCGTCAACCGACCAAAACCAGTTCTGCCAGCGGCTCCCCTGCGTTTCGAGTGCTACGCTAATTTCCTCGTTATGAAGCGAATCGATCAATTCACCCAGCTGCGGGAGCAGCGCGGGATTTCCTCCGGAAATCGTGACATGCTCAAAAGCATTGCCGCCGAGCTCTTTCAATTGCTCTATAATTTCATAAGCCGTCAGCATTCGGATATCTGCCTTCGCGCTGCCGTCCCAAGTGAAGGCAGAGTCGCACCATGAGCAGCTATAATCACAGCCTGCCGTGCGTACAAACATCGTTTTACGGCCGATGACCATGCCTTCCCCTTGCACCGTCGGCCCAAATACTTCCAGAACCGGAATACGCTTAGCTTCCTTCATCATGATCCG
Source organism: Paenibacillus endophyticus (assembly GCF_014192395.1). Taxonomy (GTDB): domain Bacteria; phylum Bacillota; class Bacilli; order Paenibacillales; family Paenibacillaceae; genus Pristimantibacillus; species Pristimantibacillus endophyticus. The sequence goes on from NZ_JACHXW010000003.1 coordinate 196,665, forward strand.
CCTTCCTCTTGGGACGGAATATGCAATAGCTCGTCGGCGTTTCCCGGAGATAAACCTGAACGCATTGCGGCTTGTTCGACGTACCATCCAGATGCCGCTGCACGATTTCATGTATCGTTCGCGCTACAACCTCCGTCGTCGGAAAATAATCAGCTGCCGCATCGTTGAAGCTTTCTTTATCATCGTTGAGCAGCGTATGATCGAACCGATTATGAATGAGCTGCTTAATAATCGCAAAATTAACTAAAAAACCGGCCGAGTCGAGCTCATCACCCGCAACCGTTACATTCACATAATAGGTATGCCCGTGCAGCTGCTGGCATTTGCCTGCTTCCTCCGCCGGCACATAATGGGCAGCCGCAAAATGAAAATCCTTGTTCAGCTCATAGCAATAGTCGTGGCGTGCCGCTGGATATACCTGCTGCATCATCATCGCTTCGCCCCTTGTATGCGCTTGAGCAAATAATCGTCGAGCCCTTTCCTGCGAAGCTCGCATGCTGGGCAATGTCCGCAGCCATCGGCTATGATGCCGTTATAGCAGGTCAACGTCCGTTTGCGTACGAACTCAAACGCTCCTAGTCTGTCTGCCAGCTCCCATGTCTGTGCCTTATTCAGCCACATCAGCGGTGTATCGATGACAAACGGATAGTCCATCGACAGATTCAACGTCACATTGAGCGATTTGATGAATATGTCCCGGCAATCCGGGTACCCGCTGAAATCCGTTTCACAAACGCCTGTTACGATATGCTTGGCGCCAAGCTGCTTGGCAAGCACTGCCGCAAAGGTCAGGAACAGCATATTGCGACCGTCGACAAAGGTGGTCGGGAGCTCCCCTTCCTTTTGCTCAATGGCAATATCATCCCTGGTCAGGGCGTTTGGAGCCAATTGGTTAAGCAGGGACATATCGAGAATATGATGCTTAATATGGAGCTCCTTGGCAATATCCGCAGCGCAATCCAGCTCTAGTTTATGCCGCTGCCCGTAATTGAACGTGACTGCCTCTACTTCAGAGAAACGCTCCATTGCCCAGAACAAGCAAGTGGTGCTGTCTTGGCCGCCGCTGAACACGACAACCGCCTTTTCTTTTTTCATGCTGTATCTCCCTCTCTGGTTTGAGAAGATCCGAGATCGCCTGAATTCCTTCATTGCTAGCTAAAAAACCAAAGAAACGGCGCGAAGCGGTAGAAACCCGCTTCGCGCCGAACGCAAAAACGACGATGTCACCTGACGGGACAATCGTTTTGCATAGTTTTTTATAGAGGGAGTTCGCGAACCTCTCCCGGCAGCCCGTATTTCGTCGGGCACAGCTCCGGCGTTTCTTCTTCAGTTCATTATTCTCCTGTACTATAGCACAGCAGCTGCGCTCTGAATACAGTCATTATTTTACTGGGAAAAACAAGCAAAAGCCCGTACGGCATAGGCATGCTTATGGGGAAAGCTCCTCCAGCTTCGCTAGCGTTTGAAGCATATGCTTAATCAGCCCTTCAATATCGTCCATTTGCTCCTCATTGATTTGGCGGCTGAATGCAAGCTCAATCACATTGCTATATATCGGATTAGGTTCGCCGTATATATAGCTAATCGTTTGCGTGGCAGGCGTGTCCGGCTCCCAAATGCGCTGCATCATCTGCTCGATCTGTTTACATTGCTCGTCGACATGATGAAGCTTCATCGCAAAGCGCAAGCGCAGCGAGCAGGAAGGGGTCTCCCCCTTCCACTCCAAAATTTCGGCTGCCAGGTCTTTCAGCGACGCAGTGAGCTGCACCTCAGCTGTTACAGCAGAGCGGCCGGCCTGTCTGAATTGAAGCGCGAACTCACGCGACATAATCGCCATCTCCATGCGATCAATCCGGTTTATGATATCTATCTTGCGATCCAGCGTATCCAGATCGTAGAGCTGATTCTCAAAGGCTACCTTCAGGTTTTCGAATACGGTTGGATCAAACATCTCATTTCCTCTTTTCAACTGCAATAGATTCTATGCTATTGTAGTTCATTTCAATGGCAGAATCGAGCCTGCAGCCTAGCGACCACGCATCCTTACACTTCTGAGCTGCTAGAGCCTTATGCGAAGAGGGCATCCGTACACGAATTGTAAGAGACGGACAAGAGATAACGGGTGGCGGTTTGCAACCTCCATTGATCTTGGGCTGTGCATGCTGGGTTTATATCTGAATGGCATGAATCTGGATCCTATAAGAAAACAAATGGATTACCTCTATGAGATGGAGAGCATCTCTGAATTTTAATATAATCTTTTAGGATAGCCGTACAAAAAGGGGACATTCCAGTCGAATGTCCCCGTTTGGCTCGATATATGAACCATAGCCCTTTGCAATTGCTATTTTAAATACAACTGAAGCGGCGACAAGCCAAGCTCGCGTACACCTTCCGCCACCAATCCGGCAATTTGGATAGCTCCAAGCTCCTGGAAATGGGTATCATCCTGCGCTCCATCCGGGAAATCGATAAATTCGCCGGGATACGCCCACATAAACAACGCTTTCGACGGCTCATCACCGAGCAGCTCATATAGCGCCTTGCTCTTCTCGGCCAAATCAATGAGCGGTACATCCAGCTCAGCGGCCAGCTCCTTCATGCCAAGCAAATAATCGCCGTGGGTATCGATAATGCGGCCTTGATCGTCGAACTTGCGGCGATGCATGGGCGTAATGAGGACGGGAATGGCATCTCTGGCCCGCGTCTCCTCCACGTATACGGCGAGCATTTCCTTATAGCTTCCGAAAGGCTCCGTTGCCCGCTCCTCATCCGACTTCTCGTCATTGTGGCCGAATTGAATCCACAAATAATCGCCAGCCTTCAGCTGTTCCAGAATCGCGGCTAGGCGCCCCTCGTTAATAAAGCTTTTTGAGCTGCGGCCTGAAATGGCATGATTGTCGATCGCTACGTCCGTTTTGAAATAAAGCGGCAGCATTTGCCCCCAGCCAGCGTAAGGAAAAGTGTCCTGATCGGTCACGGTCGAATCCCCTGCCAAATAAATCGTTGTCGCCTGGCGCGCTTCTTGAATTTGCAGTGCATTGATCCGCGGCGCGACTCCTGAAAACGCGAGACGAAGAGAACCGTCCGTTACTTTTACGGTAAAGCTGTGGACTGCATAGGCGCCCGCTGCTGTAACCGCCTTGTTCAGAACCATGCGGCTAGTCCCATATTTCAGCGTCGTAGAGGTCGGCGCAATCGCATCGCCGATCGTCGCAGTTACGGTGTATAGCCCATTCGGCAAATCTACTCGGAACACGGCCTCCAGCGGAATGCAAAAGGCACCCCGCAGTCGGTTCTGCTCATCGCGGTTTCGCGAGCTCACGCGCTCGCATGATTCGAAGCCATAGCCTGAAATCTCGCTGTATGCCGTCGTTGGCCATATTTGAATGTGAGGGGAAGCTGGCGCGCTGCCGATCCCAAAGTCAAATGAATACAAAAGTGTCATGCATACACCATCCTAATCGGTTATTCTAGTATAAGAATATCAAAACCAGCACGGACAGCATACAAACAAAACCGTTATTTTGTTCAAAATTCAGATGAAATTTACCGGATCATCAGCTGCAATGTGATCTGCTTAACACCCATCGCTCTACGGCCGCAAATGGCATCGAAAATGCCACGGATGACAATTGACCGTCTATATCCGTCAAAATTTGCGTTACCCGCGGAATTCCGTATACTAATAGATAGGAATCATATAGGAGCTACTTACTAATTGAGGTGACACAGGTGGACGAGTTGAAACAAGCCTACGAAACAATGGGGCTGCCAGAGCTTGCGGCCAAGGAGGAAGTGGAGAAGCGTTATACGACGCTTATGCGCCAAGCAAGGTCGAGGACGCAGCAGCACAAGGACAACGCAGAAGGCACGGAAGATTCTTTTGCAAAGATTACGCAGGCATATCGGCTTATTCTGGAGTATGAAGACCGTAAGCTGACAGACGCTTTCAACGAGCAAGAGTATGGAAAATACAAGAAGATGGCCGGACAGGCTCAGAAGATGGATCATTTTTGGCGTTATTACAAATTCCATACGTTCGGTGCCATCGCAGCAGTTGCACTTATTATTTACGGGGTCATCAGCTTTATGAACTATCGCGAAGAGCAAGAGCGGCTCGCCAACTTGCCGCCGATCGATTTATCTGTTTCATTCATGGGCAATTACATGCTGAAAGAGGATGCCCCGAAGGAAGAACCGATTGAGAACGCACTTTTGACAGCGTTTCCCGAATGGAAAAGATTCGTATCGACCGTTACTCTCGTGCCATCGGACGAGCAAGCGCAGTACGCTTACATGCAGAAAGCCGTGCTTGTGCTAGCTACTGAGCATCCGGATGTTTACATTATGGATAAAGGCATATTCGAGTGGGTAGGCACGCAAGGCGTGCTCATGAGCCTCGATGACGATGTGAACGGCGACTTCAAACCGTTGATGAGAGACGGAATTGCCAAAAAGCTGAAGACCGAGGAGGATACCGAAGCGCATGTTTACGGTATTGACCTGAGCAGCAGCGCGCTGGTAGACCAAGTTCCGCTGTACAAAGAGAGCATGATTATCGGCATACGCCCTGATAGTAAAAACCCGGACAAAGCGAAAGCGTTTATTAAAAAATATTTGGCTACGATTAAATAGCTGCGGTTAACAACGACAGTTCGAATGCTTCAACCATTGACTTGATGGGGTATGCATCGGACTGTTTTTATTTCACCAGGGCAGAACAGACGAATGAGTGAACCATGTGCGCAGCAAAGCCACAAGCGTGAATCCTGTGCGCTGCAACGTCATCGAGAGCTTTGATTAGAAGAGAAAAGGAGCATGTCTAAATGGAAACGAATGATAAGCGATTGAAGCTGAATATGGCGGATATCTCCGGCTCCAGCTTTCATCAGGTTAACGCGGAAGGATCGGTCTGGGATGATGTGAATTTGTCCAAAACAATCATTACGAACGCCAACATCAGCGAGCTGCGCGTGGACGATGCCAACCTCTCCCAGTCCAACCTGTCCAATGTCAATTTATCGGGACTTGAGATTCGCAATGCCAATTTGAGTCATGCCGTCATCGATCATATCCAGCTTTTTGGCACCGAATTCCACCGTGTCGTGCTGCCGAACCAAGCAGATGGCAATTATAAGCCCGATGGCGACTATAAGCCAATCGTATTTCAACACTCTGACCTTAGCCGCACTGAGTTCAAGAACTGTAATTTATCCAACGCGGATTTGCAGGATTGCGATATTTCCGGACTGCGGATCAACGGGGTACTCATTGAAGAGCTTTTAAAGTCCCAATCTTAAATACCATTTTATGCTTCTGCATGCAAAAAGGCTGAATCCAAAGGCAAACTGCCTACGATTCAGCCTTTTTGCATTTGTATGGTCAGATGCTGCTGCTCCTTCAGGTATCTCCAAGATGCTTGCGTACGATATGCTCCACATGCTGCAAATGCTGTTTCATCCGATTCGCTGCCAGCTCGGCATCTCTCATTCCGATGGCCTCGACGATCGCGGAATGCTGCTGATATAAGCGCTCCGCGACTGCCGTGCTGGCATAAAGCTCCACACGCCTGATATCATGAATGGCGGTTTCGATATGGTTCATAATAGACTCGAATAAACGGACCATAATCGAGTTATGGGTTGCTCTCGCAAGCGTAAGATGAAACTGCAGGTCTAGTCGTTCCCCCTCCGTTTCGTCCCCCACCGTCTGCGCCATTTGCTCGATCAGCTGCCTAAGCGCGACCAAATCCTCATCCGTGTGCTTGATTGCAGCAATAGACGCATTCGAAACCTCTAAGGACTCCCTCGCTTCAAGCAGCTCGAGCACCGTCTCCCGGTTCATGCGAAGGGATTGCAGCTCTGGAAGGTCTCCCTCCGATGGCGCCTCTCGGATAACACGGCAGCCGCCGCCTTGACGAATGTCGATCAGTCCCATCGCCTTCAATGCGCTGAGCGCTTCACGCGTAGTGGATCTTCCTACGCCGAACTGCTCGGATATTTCCTTCGTAGAGGGCAGCTTGTCGCCGATCTTAAGCTTGCCCTCCACAATGAGCCGCTTGATCTGCTCCGTAATTTCCTCGTAATGATTGCGCTTTGACAGCTTTTCTACATTTAATGATGACATCAATCGCAACCTCCCAAACCTAAAGAGCTGAAGAGCTTCCGAGACTTCAAGTTCGGATCAGCTGATTAACTTACTCTACCAACAGCGCATAGACTATGCCAGGCCCATGAACGCCGATTGTCAAATCATTCTCAATGTCGGAGGAGCGGCTTGGTCCCGATATAAAGTGTATGCCCGCCGGAAGCTGCTCGCGGCCTGCTTCATCGAAAGTCACCAGCACTTCGCCTAGCCGTGTTTTCAGCCGTTCAATCGGAATAATAATAATCAGCACGGTCGGCAGCAGACTGACAGAGCGTCCTTTGTTCGGCGCGGACAGCACTGTTACCGAGCCTGTATAGGCAACCGCATGGTCCGCTATTACGATGCCGAAATCCGCTTCCGCTGCACGCGCCCTCCAGTATTGCTCATCGTCTGTATTCCAGACCGATACGCTCGACCCCGTAAGGGCCGATTCCAGCCCGAGCGCATCAAGCTCAGGCTGGTTTTGGCGAATTACGTATTTCGCGCTCATCTCCTCCGCCTTTTGAACGATGAATGACTTCACTTCATCCATGGAGCCAAGTCGGGCAACATGCCCGCCTACGGATAAGAAATTGTCCGTGAAAGCTTGAATTCGCTCCTCTTCGCTCCATTCGAACGCGTTCCAGAAATCCGGTGCCCCGCGAAAAGGATGGTTCGGCTTGTCATACATCCTCGGATGCCTTAGCTTCGAGGCAATGTCGTTCATAAACTGCTCCTGCTTCACTTTCGATTCCGCTTCCAGCTCCTCCAGCCACTGCTTATGCGTATCAGCCATGCCCGTGTCCTCCTTTGCCTTGCTTCTCGTCAAGCTCGCGCTTGCGCACCAGCTCCTCCATCCGGTTCTGCATGGACGGCTCCATCTGCTTAAGCCCTTGCTTCAGCTCCTGATCAAGCGTATCCCAGCGATCGCGGAATGACTCCTTCGGCAAGCTAGGCGTGACGCGGTATGTGTTCCAGCCCTTGAGCGGTCCAAGCTTCGTCTTGATCACGCCGCTGCGCACGACCAGCTTTTGGCCAAGCTTCCCTAGTCGGAGCACGCCGCCAAGTCGTGATGAATTGCCCATGATCGTCGCAAAACCTTGCATGCCGATCGACTCCATTTTACTGCCATTCCCGCTTTCGACCTTGCGTCTGCGCAAGTAGACAAGCATGTCGTGCAGCGGTATTTTGACCGGACAAGCCTCGTAGCAGGCGCCGCATAAGCTAGATGCGTTGGCGATATCATCCCACTCTGCTATGTTTTTGTTCAGCGAAGGCGTCAATACCGCTCCGATTGGACCGCTGTACGTACTGCCGTAGGCATGGCCGCCGATATGACGGTACACCGGGCAAGCATTGAGACATGCACCGCAGCGAATACAGTTCAGGAGCTCTTGGAATTCCGGATCGCCCAGCTGCAAGGAACGACCATTATCAATGATAATAATATGCATTTCATCCGGTCCATCCGCATCCGCTGAACGGCGCGGGCCTGTAATGCCTGACATATACATGGTCAGCTTCTGACCCGTGGCTGAACGAGGCAGCAGCGTCGCCATCACTTCAAGATCGGACCAGGATGGTATGATTCTCTCCATGCCCATAAGCGTAATTTGTGTTTTGGGAACCGTACTGACCATCCGTGCATTGCCCTCATTCTCAAAAAGCACCATCGATCCCGTCTCTGCAATCGCAAAGTTGCATCCGGTCATGCCGATCTCCGCATCGAGAAATTTCTCGCGCAGCTTCTTGCGGACGAAGCCTGCAAGCGCCGTCGTATCCGGCGGCAGCGTATATCCAGCCTCTTTGGAGAGAAGATCGGCGATTTGATAACGGTTCTTGTGGATGGCCGGAATGACGATATGCGACGGCATCTCGCCAGCGAGCTGAATGATGTATTCGCCAAGATCGGTTTCAACCGCCTCCACCCCGATGGACTCAAGAGCATGATTGAGATGCAGCTCCTCCGACACCATCGATTTGGATTTCACGACCGACTTAGCACCCGCGTGCTCGGCGATATCAAGCGTAAGCTTGACCGCTTCCTCAGTGTTGGTTGCAAAATGGACATGGACGCCGTTAGCCCGCGCATTGTTCACGAACAAATTTAAATAATAATCAAGATGCGCAATGGTATGCAGGCGGATCTGCTTGCCGCGTTCCCGCCAATCCTCCCAGTTGCCATGCTCGTCAGTCGCTTTTTTCTTGCCGTTGCGAAGCCTCTCCGTCGTGAATCGTACTGCCTTGCGCAGGAACTCGTCATTAAGCGCAAGATCTGCCCGTGCTTTGACGGTTGCTTCCGTTTTCGCTCCAGCCATGCTTATTTCACCCCTTCATAAAGAAGCTCTGCCAAATGCATGACGCGGACAGGCTCGTTGCGGTAACGCAGGTTTCCAGCAATATTGAGCAGACAGGCCATATCGAGCCCGACCAGCACTTCGGCTTCCGTCTCCAGCACATGATCCACCTTCTCCGTTACCATCGCGCCCGAGATATCCGCCATCTTGACCGCGAACGTCCCGCCAAAGCCGCAGCAATCCTCAGCGAACGGCAGCGGAACCAACTCAAGCCCCTTCACCTTCTGGATAAGCGCTAGCGGCTCAGCCTTTACGCCCAAAATGCGGGAGCCGTGACAGGATGGATGATAGGTCACCTTATGCGGGAATGAAGCGCCAACATCCGTCACGCCTAACACCTGCACCATAAATTGCGTAAATTCAAATGATTTGCTTTGCAGCCTATTTGCTCGCTCCAGCATAATCGGATCATCTTCAAACAGCTTCGGATAATGATGGATCATGCCCGTGCACGATCCTGAAGGTGAAATAACGAAATCACTGTCTTCAAAAGCATCCAATATCGTTTTCGCCGATTCCCTTGCTTCCTTCCAATAGCCGCTATTGAAAGCGGGCTGCCCGCAGCAGGTTTGTACCGTAGGAAATTGCAAGGAAACTCCGTACTTGGCCAGCAAACGTACCATCGCTTCGCCGACTCTTGGGTATAGCGCATCGCTTAAGCAAGTAATAAACAATGAGACCTTCATACTCGCGCCCCTTCCGACTTATCTATCTTGTATTTTATCAGGTTGTCAGACATGTTTGTTAAAAATTTTTATTTTACGCCTACGCTGATTTGACACCCTAGCAAGCATACGCGCTTATGATCGCCTAGCCGCTTTCACCCTATCAATATGAAACGGCACGGCTCATCTGCCGAAGCAGGCGCCGCGCCAGTATGCTAAACCGTTGTAACCGTTATTTGCTTATCCTTCAGCTGCATAAGCAGCTCTTGCGATAAGCGCCTGTCTGTAATAATCGCATCGACATCGCTTAGGTCGGCCACATGCGTGAACGCTTGGACACCGAACTTGCTCGAATCCGCAAGCAAAATCACCTGATCGGCCATGCCGACCATTTTATGCTTAATCCTTGCCTGCAGCTCATTCGATTCGCTAACTCCGCGTTCCAGATGAACGCCTTTGCACGAGAAGAACGCTTTGTCGACATGATAAGCATCAAGGGAACGCTCGGCTAGCGGACCGACATACGATAGCGAACGCGAAGCCAATATCCCGCCAGTCGAGATCACCTCGATTTTCTCCTTGCCGCTCAGCTCCATCGCTACTTTAATCGAGTTCGTGAGCACCGTAAGCGGAATATCGGGCATGCTTGCCGCCATATACCAAGCTGTCGAGCTTGCGTCGAGCAGAATACGGTCCTTCGGAAGAATAAGCTTGATCGCTTCTTCGGCAATTCGCTTCTTCTCCTCCGCTTGCGCAATCTCGCGCTCAAAATACGGAATTTCCGGCTGCTGGTCCTTTACGCTAACCGCACCGCCATGGGATCGGCGCAAACGTCCGGCTTGCTCCAAGCGGTCCAGATCGCGACGAATCGTTTCCTCGGTCACCTGACATAGCTCGCTCAGCTCCGTTACACGGATGCTGCCTCTCTCATTTACCAGCTGTACAATTTTGTCGTATCGTTCATGGACCAGCATAGCGTACCTCTTTCTTGCTTATATTTGAATTCGCCGATTAAGCGATTCCCGTCTTTTCTCTAAATGCCACGTATGCACTCTCCCACGCTCCGGGCTGCTCCGGTTCATAGGTGTCGACCGGGAACGAATCCCGAATCACTCTGCGTGCTTCCCAAATGTCCGCCAGCTCTCCGCTCGCAATCCACTGAACAACCAGATTGCCGATGGCACTGCCCTCGACAGGTCCTGCCCAAACCGGCTTCCCGATCGCATTCGCCGTCCACTGGCACAGGAGCGTGTTTTGAATACCGCCGCCAACCATATGAAGCCCGCCAAAGGCTTGACCGGACAACTGCTCGGTAAGCTCAAGCACACAGCGATATTTCAGCGCCAAGCTCTCTAGGACGCAGCGCACGATTGCTCCGTTGCTTTCCGGCGGCTTTTGGCCCGTACGCAGGCAATATTCGGCAATGCGAGCCGGCATATCGCCCGGATGGAGAAATAACGGATCATCGGGATCTATGAATGCACCGAATGGCTCTGACTCATCGGCCAGCTTAACTAATTCGGGGAAGGTGTAGGAAATTCCTGCCCGCTCCCACGCACGCCTGCATTCCTGGAGAACCCAAAGGCCCATAATGTTTTTAAGCAGGCGGAAGGTTCCATAGGCGCCGCCTTCGTTGGTGAAATTCAATTGCTGCGCAAGCTCATTAATGACAGGCGCATTTACTTCCGTTCCCATCAGCGACCAGGTGCCGCAGCTTAAATAAGCGAACGAACGATCCAGCGAAGGCACGGCCACTACTGCAGAGCCCGTATCATGCTCCGCTGCCGCATAAACCGGAACGGATTCGATGCCAAGCTCCTCGCAAAGGGATGTTCGCAGACTGCCCATATGAGCTCCGGGCTGCACGACGCTGCCGAATAAATCAGGCGATAGGCCAATCGCTTGGATCAGCTCCGCATCCCAACTTTCCGTTAGCGGATTGTACAGCTGGGTCGTCGTTGCATTAGAAAACTCATTATACATTTCGCCAGTCAAAAAGTAACGAAGCAGATCCGGAATCATCAGGAAATGCTTCGCGTCCCTCAGCAGCGGCGAATCTGCTTTTTTCAAAGCAGCCAGCTGGTAAATCGTGTTAAACGGAAGAAATTGAATGCCGGTCTTTTCAAAAATGACAGATGCGGTCAGCTCGCCAGCAACCTGTTCCATAACGCCGTCCGTATGATGGTCCCGGTAATGGTATGGGTTGCCGAGCAGCTCGCCATTGCTTCCGATTAAGCCAAAATCAACCGCCCATGAATCGATCGCCAGACTTTGCAGCTCAATTTCCCGATGCTTCACCTTCAGCAAGCTTTGTTTCAATTCATGAAGCAGACGCAATATATCCCATTGCAGCCGGTCGCCGACCTGCACCGGATCATTCGGGAACCGGTGCAGCTCTTCAACCTCGATCTTGCCGTTATTCAACCGGCCGAGCAGCGCTCTGCCGCTGCTCGCCCCGAGATCAAAGGCGAGGATGGTCACCAGCTGGCACCGCCCTTGCCTCTCGCCAAAATATCCTTGCCGTAGCTGCTGCTAAGATATGCTTTCATCGGATCATGCGGCAAGCCTTGCTCTTCGCGAATCGCGTGCAGCAATGGGGTAACGTCGAACTCGAAAGCGCGGCGAACGGCATCTTCCGCGCCGAGGACGTCATGGCGCTCAGCTGCCTCGTTTACTTCGTCATGGTTGATGAGCAGCGCTTTGGCAAGCTGTGTCTGCACATTAAGAACCGAACGCAGCATCGCAGGAATCTTTTGCTCGATGTTGTGGGATTGGTCGATCATGTAGGTAATGCTCTCCGCATTTTGGCGAACGCCCGCGTCGGAATCACCTGCAGCGCTAACAATTTGATAGAAAATAAGGAACAGCTCATATGGATTCACGGTACCTACGATAAGATCATCATCGGCGTATTTGCGGCTGTTGAAGTGGAAGCCGCCTAGGCGCTTCTCATCAAGCAGGTAAGCAACGATGTGCTCAATATTCGCTCCCGGCAAGTGGTGGCCCGTATCCACAAGCACTTCCGCCTGTGGTCCAAGCTTCTGCGCAAGGTTGTAAGCCATGCCCCAATCGGCAAGATCCGTATGGTAGAATGCCGGCTCGAAGCATTTGTATTCAATAAGCAGACGCATGTCTGGAGACAAAGCGCCGTACATTTCCGCCAGTGCTTCCTGCATCCAAGCCTTGCGCTTGCGAATATGTCCTTGGCCCGGGTAGTTCGTACCGTCGGCAAACCACAAGCTGAATTCTTTGGAGCCGGTTTCCTTCGCAATGTCTACGCATTCCAGCAAATGATTCGTTGCTTTCCGGCGGATAGCCGCATCGGAATTCGTGACGCTGCCCAGCATGTAATCCTCGTCCTGAAATAGGTTCGGATTCACTGCGCCTATCGAGAGGCCGAGGCTTTCCGCATGGATTTTCAGCTTGCCGTAGTCATCAACTTTATCCCATGGAATATGAATAGCAACGGATGGCGCGATTCCGGTAAGCTTGTGAACCTGAGCCGCGTCATCGAATTTCTCGAACGGATTGCGGGGTACGCCTTCCTTCTGGAATACTTTGAAGCGGGTTCCGGAATCTCCGTAGCCCCATGAAGGGGTTTCGATTTTGAGCGCTTTCAATCTTGCTTTTACCTCATCTATGTTAATGCCTCTAGCCTTCTGCTGCTCCTCAAAAAACGCGTATGCGCGATCGGACATAGTGAACACCCTTTCAAATATGTGATTGATTATTTCATTGGAAAAGCCATCGTAGACATCAATGTGTTCTCTGCTTGTGTCGAATCCAGGCGGCTGTACTGCACAATAATCGGAATATCGCTCTGTACCTCGATGGCGTAAGGAACGCCACTTGGAATTGGCATCCCTTCCTTCATCAGAGAGCTCGTACGGATATGTTTCGTGCGCCTGCCTTGCACAACGACCAATATATCTTCAAGCGGCTCCCGATCCTCGAAATAAATCGTAAAACGGATACGTGCTTCTTCGGAGGAACAGTTCAGCACGCAAACCGATTCATGGCTGACAAGCGCTCCCGTGCTGTCCGGCGGAATAAAGCCGTCCGGGATATACCATTGCTTTTCTCCACGCGCTTGAAACATATCGCTCTCTGCCTCCTATCGTGTAAATGCTGCGGGTACGCCGCCATCAATGGTCAGCATGCAGCCCGTTGTTTTATCCGCTTTCGAGGAAGCGAAGAACGCGATGCCTTCTGCGATGTCGCGCGGGTAGATGTTTACGAGCAGCGTTGTGCGCTTGCGGTAATATTCTTCCAGTTGATCCGGCTCAATGCCGTAAGCCGCAGCGCGCTCATTGCGCCAGCTGCCGTTCCAGATCGCCGAGCCCTGTAGAATCGCATCCGGCAGAATCGTGTTCACGCGGATGCCGAACTCGCCGCCCTCAGCTGCGATACAGCGGGCAAGATGAGCTTCAAGCGCTTTGGCTGCGCTGTATGCGGAAGCATTTTTGCCTGCGTACACGGAGTTTTTGGAACCGATAAATACCATGTTCCCGCCAATGCTTTGCTGCTTCATCATTTTGAACGCTTCGCGCGCTACAAGGAAATAACCGGTACCGAGCACGTTCATGTTCAGGTTCCACTCTTTCAGCGAGGTTTCGTCGAACGGGCTTGAGGTTGCAAGACCCGCATTGTTGACGATAATATCCACGCCGCCATAGGCAAGTGCCGTTTCCGCATAAGCAGCGGTTACCTGCTCCTCGCTTGTTACGTCCATTTTGACAGCCGTTGCGCGGTGATCGCCGTACTTTTCATTAATTTCTGCAGCGACCTTCTGTGCGCCTTCCAAATTAAGATCGGCTAGCACGACATGCGCGCCTTCAGATACTAGTCGGCGAGCCGTTTCGCTTCCGATACCGCCAGCGCCGCCTGTGATGAAAGCTACCTTGCGTGAAAATTCCGTTTCTGCGGGAGCCAGTGACAATTTGTAAAGCTCAAGCGGCCAATATTCCACGTTGTATGACTCATTCTCGCTAAGCGATACGAAATCGCCAAGCGCCGTTGCGCCGCGCATAACTGCAATCGCACGGTGGTAAAGCGCGCCGCTAACCTGAGCCATCGCCCAGCTCTTGCCTGTATTGATCATGCCGATACCAGGAATAAGAATGACGCGGGGCGCTGCTTCGAACATCACGTCGCCTTCATTTTTGTTGCGGTCGAAGTATGCTTTGTATTGCTCTTTGTATGCTGCGATGCCTTCAGACAATTTCGCCTTCAAGCCATCGATATCCTCTGCATTTGGCGTCCAGTCAATATATAGCGGAACGACCTTCGTGTGTACGAGATGATCCGGGCATGCCGCGCCGACTTGTGACAATTGCGGTGAATCTTGGCCGCTTACGAACGCCAGCACATCCGCTTCGTCGTCGAACGTTAGGATCATTTTTTTCGCATCGCTTACTGCGCCTCGAATCGTTGGCATCACTTGTGCGGCTACGTTTCTGCGCACTTCGGATTCAAGCACTTCGTATTTCACGCCGCCGAACAGCGACGCTTCGTCAAAGCGAGATTCAATGAAAGCTTCTGCTTCGGAAATAATTTTGATCGTCTGCGCGTAGCATTCCTCGCTTGTGTCGCCCCAAGTAACAAGACCATGCTTCTCCATAAGCACAAGCTCGGCATTCGGATTGGCAAGAACGCCTTCAGCGATCATTTTGGATAGATTAAAGCCGGGACGCACATACGGCACCCATACGAAACGGTCGCCGAAAATTTCTTTCGCTAGCGCTTTGCCGTTGTCTGCGCAGCAGAGGCTGATTATGGAATCGGGATGTGTATGATCCACATGTTTGAATGGAAGAAACGCATGCAGCAGCGTTTCGATCGATGCGCGCGGATGCTTCGAATCGATCATGCAATTGACGAGGTAAGCGACCATTTCCTCATCCGGCATTTCAGAGCGCTCAAATAACGGACGGATATCATCCATGCGAAGACCTGTAAAGTTACCCGCTTTCATAGAAGCAAGATCGGAACCGCTGCCTTTTACATACATCACTTCAACGTCGCGACCGCGAAAATCTGTAACCGTTGTTTTGGTAGATGTATTGCCGCCGCCGAAATTACATACGCGGCGATCCGCGCCGATAATGTTGGAACGGTAGACTAGCTCGGCAAGTCCGCCTTCAAGCTGTGCTGCTTTCTCGTTTTCCCATAAGCTTTGTACCATGGATATACCTCCGAATGTTGTTTTATATTTGTTTGAGAGGATCATATCATATTTGTTTGTTTTTGAATATACATATTTCAAACACAAACGGAAATATAGTAGTGGATTTCTATCCTATCCATACACATATAAAGAAAAATCGATTTTCCAATCACATTCCAGCCTGCTATCAGCACGTTCTGTTATTAGCTGAGCATTGGAGCGCCGGTTTGTTCTATACCTGCTGAAACCGAAGAAGGAGACTGCTCCTTCTACTCCCATCAATGGCCATTTTGGTCCGGATAGCAAAAAAGGCCAACCTCTGCTTCTAGGCTGACCTTTACACTAACTATAGCTTGCATGCCGAGCGACTGCTAACCGACACCTTCCTAAATTCACGTCAGTTATAGAGAAGTTTGCTGCTTCCTCTGATTATCACTCCCGTTCACTGACACCGCAGTATGACCTCTATATCCTGGTTGTAATTGCCAAAACCTTTGCCGAACAAGGTGACGCCGCCGCAGTTTTTGGCAGTCGCGCTGCAAGAAATGCGGAATAAAATTTGTTTGTCGTAAGCCAGCATCAGCTGGTCGATTGTCACATTCGATACCTGAATGCCATCTATGAACGAACCAAGCCGATTAACGCGAATCGTCTTAATTAACCCGTGCTGGATGTTTTTGTGCCACCACTCCGGTGTGTACAAGCCCCTCGTACTGCCAAAATCACCGGGATAAGTCCATACCCCAACGTTTACTCCATTGATCGTAAATGCGATATCCGAAGGCAAATGATTGATGCTGCATGGCGTCTCCGAGCATATTTCCATCGAGACCTCCAATGATTCCGGCGTTTCGTTATTCACCATATAATTAGGAATCCGATATTCCACGAAACCTGAGCCAAACCATAGCACCTTGGCCTGCACATGCTCCGGATCGGCAAAATACCGCGGATCGTCGCACATCCCGATCATTTGCGTGTCGGAAGCCAGCCCGCAGGTTGGTTTGATTTGATAAGAGGAATAATGTCCTACGGGCAGCGAGACCTCATAACGCTTCGCTTCATCAATAGCCGGCGAGCTCTTGAAAAGGAGCATCGTTTGGGTGAGCTGGAGATGGCATATTTTTTGCATGCCGCGCTTGCCTGGCACGCTCTCGCAACGAACGATGCCCGCTTCCTCCAGCATATGTATATGCCTCGTCACTATGGGAGACTTTATGTCTAGCGCTTCGGACAGGCTTTTTATATTCATCGGCTGAACACCGAGCAATTCGATCATTTTGACCCTCGTTAATGATGAAAGGCACTCAAGAAATTTAATATTGCGGCTGCTTACCTCAACTTGCATGCTTGTACCCCTTTGCTTCTGTCTGATTGCCAACCATTATATAACTAAAAAGTTATCCTTTCAATGCTTAATTTCCGATAAACTTGACATTAGAAACGGATTTCACTAAAATAAACGGCGTATACATAACCAAAATGATTTTTAGTTACCTAATTAGTTATCCAAACAAACATAGGAGGTACGGCATGAACTCATTTCAATTTGTTAACCCGACTCATATTGTTTTCGGAGAAGGCACTGCCAATCAAGTAGGCCAACTAACTGCGAAGCATGGCAAAACGGTCCTGCTTGTATATGGATCAGGAAGCGTGAAAAAAACAGGCTTGTACGATAAAACGGTCAGTCTACTGCAAGATGCGGGCGTTACCGTGCATGAGCTTCCAAATATTGAACCGAATCCTCGCCTAAGCACGGTAAATAAGGGAATTGCGATTTGCCGTGAACAATCCGTTGATTTCATTCTAGCAGTAGGCGGAGGAAGCGTAATCGATGCAGCCAAAGCGATTGCCGCAGGCGTCCCTTACGATGGCGACGTGTGGGACTTCTTCACGGGTAAGG
Organism: Paenibacillus endophyticus; assembly: GCF_014192395.1. Taxonomy (GTDB): domain Bacteria; phylum Bacillota; class Bacilli; order Paenibacillales; family Paenibacillaceae; genus Pristimantibacillus; species Pristimantibacillus endophyticus. The sequence continues at coordinate 213,888 of NZ_JACHXW010000003.1, forward strand.
CTGTAATCGAGAAAGCTCTTCCGATCGGTACGATTCTCACGCTAGCTGCAACGGGATCGGAAATGAACGGCTCCTCCGTTGTAACCAACTGGGAAGAGAATTTGAAGCGTGCTTTCGGCAGCTCCCATACGTATCCGAAATTTTCGATTCTTGATCCTACGCTCACCTACACGGTTCCGCGCAACCACACCGTTAACGGCGCCGTTGATATCATGTCGCATGTGTTTGAGCAATATTTCAGCTTAACGGAAAATACGCCGCTGCAGGAGCGCTTCTGCGAATCCATTCTGCAGACGGTTATCGAGAATGTAGAGCTCGCGCTAGAGAACCCGGAGCATGCCGCGGCTCGCGCCAACCTAATGTGGAGCGGCACGATGGCATTGAACGGCGGCATGATCAGCGTCGGGATGGCGAATGATTGGGCATCCCACGGCATTGAGCATGAAGTCAGTGCGATTTATGATATTCCGCACGGCGCAGGGCTGGCAGTTATTTTCCCGAACTGGATGAAATATGTCCATGAAGAACGGATCGACCGCTTTGTGCAATACGCAACACGGGTATGGGGAGTGAATCCCGCAGGCAAATCAGATCAAGAAATAGCGCTGGAAGGCATTCAAGCGACACGCGATTTCTTCACGCGAATCGGAGCTGAATCACGTCTAGCCGACTTCGAGATTGGAAGCGAGAAGCTTGACCGTATGGCTGAGGAAGCCGTTCGTTACGGTGCAATCGGTTCTTTCAAGCGCCTAGAAAAACAAGATGTCAAAGCAATACTAGAATTGTCACTATAAAGGAGGCTGCTTCAGCATGTCGCAAGCACGTACCGAATCGACGATACTTAGCAACGGTGTAAAAATGCCATGGCTTGGACTTGGTGTTTGGAAGGTAAAGGATGACGGAGAAGCAGAACGCTCGGTTGCCTCGGCAATTGAAGCCGGCTACAGAAGCATAGACACGGCTGCGGCCTACAACAATGAAACAGGCGTAGGTGCCGGTATCCGAAATAGCGGAATCGCTAGAGATGATATTTTTGTTACGACAAAAATATGGAACGCTCATCAAGGCTACGAGTCCACACTGACCGCTTTCGAGGACAGCAGACGCAAGCTCGGCCTCGACGTCGTGGACTTGCTGCTTATTCACTGGCCTGTCAAGGACAAGTATACGGAAACTTGGCGCGCGCTTGAGAAGCTCTATAGAGACGGCTTCGTCCGTGCAATTGGCGTGAGCAACTTCCAAATTCATCATCTGCGGGATGTGATCTCAACAAGTGAATTCGTGCCGATGGTTAACCAAGTCGAGTACCACCCTCTTCTCACGCAAACGGAGCTTCACACCTTTGCAAAAAGCAGCAATATCCAGCTCATGGCATGGAGCCCGCTCATGCAAGGAAATCTCGATCAAAGCGTTTTCGCTGAGATTGGCGCCAAATATGGCAAATCACCCGCACAAGTTGTACTCAGGTGGGATCTTCAGAACGAGGTCGTTACGATCCCGAAATCGGTTAATCCTGTTCGCCAGCAAGAAAATGCAGATATTTTCGACTTTACATTAACCGATGAGGAAGTTGCCCTCATTAGCGGACTGAACCGCAATCAGCGCTTTGGGCCCGATCCTGATAACTTTAACTTCTAATTGGTCAGATCCACGATTCAGCAACGGTATATACGGGGGCTGCCCGAAAGGATAACATAGTCCTGCTAAACCTATGACATACACAAAAGAACCTTCAACGCCACTAAAAGTGGAGCTTGAAGGTTCTTTTCAATCTGATAGGAAGGAACAAGCTGAAATTTCCAAATCCGGCTTTTGGGACAGCCCCTGCTTCAGCTGCTATATTATAGCCCGTTCAAAACGCGCAGCAATGTATACCGATTCGGTCGAACTTGATCAGCTTCCTGCAGGCTTCGCATGAGAAGCTCGGAGTCAATGCCAAGCTCTTCCGTCGTCGCCGGTCCGCCAACCTGCGTAAGCCAAGCTCTAATTTGCGTCTCATCCGGCAGGGCAGCGATCGCTTCCCGCACTTGCTCCGGTTGAGCCGTAAAGGCAAGCCCGCCTTCCTCGGCCGCCAGACGGTGATACAGCTTGGAAATCTCCGCACAGGAGACGCCGACCTTTGCTCCATGGAGAAGCTGTCTTTTGCCTAAACGAATGTATTCCATCTCCCAATAGTGTGATAGATGATGCTCAGCTCCTGAAGCGGAATGCGATTGGCCGAACAGCAGCATCGCAAGTCCCGATTCAATCAATGCTTCTATTAATATGCGAATGCCTGCTTGATCTCGGCTGGCGATCTGCTCCACATGGATGATGCAATTCTGAAGCGCGATACGCGTAATTTCGGCTACCTCCTCGGAATAAGGCTCGCCGCCCTCCGATGCGCCAAAGCGCCAATCGAACAATGACGTATATTTGCCCAGCATGTCGCCAAAGCCAGCAGCTACCATTGCAGAAGGCGCTTTTGCCAAAATGTCCAAATCCGCAAATATGGCATCCGGTCCGATCGCCGCAATCGTCTTCTTCTCGCCGCGGATAATAATAGGAGCACCTTTGGAGTTAAAACCGTCGACCGAAGGCGCGGTTGGTACCGATAGGAATGGAATGCCTGCCGTATACGCTGCATAGCGGGAAATATCATGAAGCGTTCCCGAGCCGGCTGCAATGACAACCTGTGCTTTCTTGAGCTGGATATCGAGCAAAAGCTGTACGATCGAAGCTTCGTCGGCGATCACATCACCCTGCGGGGTCGGCTTGATGAGCGTGACCTGCACGGAAATGTCCAGCGCCGCAATCGCCTCCTCCAACGTCCTGCCAGCAACCTCGTATGTAACCGCGTCTGCTGCTATGATAACCTGAGCATAGTTTTTCTCCTTCAGGTAAGGAGCAACCTCATTGATGGCGCCTGCTTCTATCCGCAGCGGTTCTATCACAATGGATCTTAGCGTATCTGCATCAAATCCCGCAGCAATCTGTTTGACTCTCTGGATTAAGGATGACATTTATATCGCCTCTTCTCATCTGGATATGATTTCTTTATTGTCCCTCTGTGAAGAGCGGCTTGTCAACCCGCCTGAGTAAACGTAGCCTAGCGTCCCGCTAATTAATATTCCCTTCTTGCCAACGCGCGCTTTGCCGTATCCTGAGTGAATACCCCCTCCGAAGTAATGATCTTCATCGGGAGCTCTTTCCCGGCCATATAATCTTTCACGGCTTTCATGAGCTGCGGGCCAAGCAGCGGATTGCACTCGACGACAAAGTTCAGTTTGCCGGTACCCAGCGCCTTCAAAGCAGCCCTAGTCGCGTCTACGGAAATGATTTTGATATCTTTGCCCGGCTTCAGTCCGTATTGCTCAATCGCCTGAATCGCTCCAAGAGCCATATCGTCATTATGGGAGTATACGACATCGATGTCTTTACCGTGTTGACCAAGCGCTTCAAGCATGAGCTGCTTTCCATTCTCCAACGTAAAGTCGCCTTGCAAAGATTGCACGATCCGATAGCCCGGCTCATCTTGAATAATCTCTTCAAATCCAACCTTCCGTCCCACGGCGGGATCGGAATCCTTTGTGCCTTGAAGCTCAACGATACTCACCTGCTCGGAGCTTCCTGCCATTTCTTGCGTGAGCCAGCGAGCTGCCCGCCTGCCTTCCTCTACGAAATCCGAGCCGATGTAGGCGGTCCATAAAGAATCATCGCTTACTTTCACTTCGCGGTCTGAGAGAATGACAGGTATCCCGGCTTGCTTTGCCTCCCCCAGCACCACGTCCCAGCCCGTCTTCACTAAAGGAGAAAACACGATAAAATCCACTTTCATCGCGATGAATTTTCTAATCGATTCGATTTGCTTATCCTGCTGCTGGAGTGCATTGTCGTAAAGCAGCTCGATTCCTTCCTCTTTGGCTGCATGGATAACCGAATTGGTATGCGCCAGCCTCCAGCCGCTCTCCAAACCAACCTGAGCGAAACCAATCTTAATAGGCGCGGCTTCGGTTATTTGCCTAACCGGCTTATTTTGCGTGGACGATTCCCGCTCACCGAATTCATGTACGTTGTCTATCGTGATCGGATGACTTCTCAAAATAATTTTTTTGGGAATCCCCTTTTCTTTATTTAGAATGTCGACCGCATACCGTATAGCCTCTCCGCCGCCAGTCGGACTGGTAAAGGTACCCGTGAGCGTACTGTCCTTAACGAGATTCAATCCTCCGTTTTCACCCTTAACTCCGTCTACGCCAATAATCTTGACATCTGTTAACCCTTTTTTCTTCAATGCAATAGATGCGCCTAACGCCATCGCATCATTATGGGCAAAGATGAGGTCGATGTCCGTGTCCTTCTCCAGCGTTTTCAAAAGCAGATCTTCTGATTTATCGCGCTGCCAATCCGCATACAGCGATTCCGCAATTACGATATCTTTGCGGTCAGTTAGCGCTTCGCGGAAGCCTTCGCTGCGTTCATCTACCGTCGGAGAGCCCTTAAGCCCCAGAATCTCGACGATCCGGTTATCCCCTGCTTCAAGCAGCTGCTTCGCATATCCCGCTGCCTTGCTGCCGATGAGACGATTATCCGTCCCAATATACAACGTATAATCATAACCCGTTACCCCCCGGCCTAGCACGATAACCGGAATTTTTTCGTAGATTTCGGTTATCGTAGGCGTCAGCAGAATCGGATCATCGAGCGAAATAATAAGCAAATCAATGCCGTACCCTATTAACTTATGTAAGTCTTCTTCCTGCTGCTTGCTGTCATTGCCCCCGTCGGTAAAAATGACGCGCAGATCTGGATATGCGCCTGCATCGCGCTTAATCTCGTCATTCAGCACTACGCGCCAAGGCTCGTTTAAATTGGGCTGCGAGACCCCGATGAGATATTTAACGCCTTCGTCTTGCATGGTCGCTGTCTGATTGCTGCAGGAATACAAGCTTAACAGAGCCATAAACGCAACGAAAAAGAATAAAATTTTGTACCTGGCTTCTTTCATGTCCAGCTTCCTTTGCGATAGGAGTTGGGAGAAACGCCTGTTTTTTTCTTGAAAGCGTTGCTGAAGTAGTGCTGGCTGTTATAACCGACCTTTTCGGCAATTTCATAAACCTTATAGCTGGTATCGTTCATAAGCAGAACCGCATGCTTGATTCGTACATCCGTCAAATAATCAATGAACGAAGCGCCGATCTCCTTCTTCAACAGCTTGCTTAGATAGGTTGGACTTACTCTCACCTGATCGGCAACCTCCTGCAAGGAAAGGCTCGGCATCGCATAGGCTTGCTCAACGAACTTCTTCGCAAGCAGAACGACAGGCGACAAGCTGCCTTTTGCATTGATTCCTTTCACAAGCTCGTTATAGACACGGTCAGCGTGTAGGAAGCCATCACTGAGCACCTTGTCCGAATAAATAACCATCCGCGCCAATATTTCTTCGAATTTCGTTTGAATGGCCATACACTGCTCGATCCACTCGCTTTCATCCGCTATCGGCGAGAAGATGACTATATATCCCCGTTCGTCTTCCATTACGACATGCTCGCCGCTGTCCGATAGGATATCCTCTATAATATTTCGGGAGGCAAATTCGAGTAAATCCTTGCCCCATTCCTTCTTCACAGTACCGACGTTTGTGCTTTGTACTACCTTGAAGACAGCGAGCCGGGTTGACGCGTTGATAGGAAGCTTCAAGTATTCAATATTTTCCTCAACCTCGCCCGGCTCCCATAATCCACTCATCCACCTGCGCAAAAAGTTGTCCCTTATCAGCAATGAATTATTCTGAAGCTGCTTGCTCGTAAACGCCTGGAATTCTTCTTTTATTTTGTTTTTCTCCAGTTCAATAACGGCGCGGTCAATCAGTTCCTTCAGCTGCGACTTGACTACCGGCTTTAAAATATAATCAAACACGCTCAGCTTCACTGCTTTCTGCGCATATGTAAATTCATCGTAGCCGGTTATTACGACGACCAGGCATTTATGCTCAAGCTGCAGCTGCTCGACGAAAGCCAGACCGTCTAAAAAAGGCATGTTAATATCGACAAATAGGAGATCCGGTTTCGTGGACCTGGCAACCTCAAGCGCCTCGATTCCGTCCTCCGCTTCACCAACCACCTCAATGCCAAGCTCTTCCCAGGGCAGCACCTGCATCAGACCTCTTCTTATTCTTGGCTCATCATCCGCGATGACTAACTTCCACATGCTGTTCTCCTCCTTCTATGAGTAAGAAGCTCTTTGCGCCTCAATCCTTGTTTAACGGCAAATACACATTGACCCTCGTCCCTTTGCCATATTCGCTTTGCACCTCAATGCCGTAGGAAGCGCCGTACGTCAAACGGATGCGCTCGTTGACATTGAACAGCCCGAAGCCGTTCTTATGCTCTGGATTGCCTGAATCCTTCAAGCCCTGTTCAAGAAGCTCCAGCTGCTCCGGCTTTATGCCTTGCCCGCTATCAATAACAGACAATACGAGATGCTGGTCAATATTCGCCGTTTCAATGCGAATATGTCCTTTGCCCTTTTTCATTTTGATGCCGTGGTAGATTGCATTCTCGACGAGCGGCTGAAGGATCAGCTTCAATAAGCGATTATATTTCAAATGCTCGGGTATATCTTGAATCTCGTAGCTGATCTTGCTCTCGTAGCGCATCATTTGAATAATCAAATAGCTGTTCACATGCTTGATTTCATCCTCGAGAAATATCATTTCGTTGCCCTTGCTAAGGCCGATTCGAAACAGATTAGTGAGCGCGATAATAATTTCAACGATATCATCCGCCCCTCTGTCCTGTGCCATCCACTGGATCGTATCGAGCGTATTGTAAAGAAAATGCGGCTTGATCTGCTCTTGCAGCACCTTGAGCTCCGCTTCCCGTTTCTCTTTCTGCTCGGTATAGACCATATGAATTAATTGCTCAATTTCCTGTACCATCTTATTGAAGCTGTCGCCCAGTTGGCCGATCTCATCCTTTGATCCGCCTTTGAACCTTAGATGGAGCTCGCCCTCCTCCACTCGCTGCATGATACGCCTAAGCTTGCGGACCGGCTTGATGATCGAATTCGTGAAAAACCACGAGACGATTATAGCTAGAATGATTGTGAGCAGCACGACGATAACGGTATAGAGCTGCCATTTGATCACGACCGACTTTGACTCATCCAGCGGAAACACGCTGACGATTTTCCAATTCGTTCGCTCGAACCGATCCTGCATAATCTGGAAGGTTCGATTGTTTATTTTCTTTTCCATTCGGGTGTAACCGCTTTCGAGCCAATCGTTATCGATTCTGTAAACGATCAAATTGACCGGCGAATACACGATCCCTCCATGTGAATCGGTAATATAAACAAATCCGCTTTTTCCTAAAGACACCGACTCGATCGTCGTTTGAAAAATAGTTAGCTCCATATCCAGCAAAATGACGCCTAAAACCTCATTCGTGAGCGGATCCTTGATCGCTTTTACGAATGACAGCACTTGATCGGCACTGTAATTGGATGCTGATTTCATATTTCTGCCGATTGGCTTGCTGATCAGCAACAGCTCATCGGGGTTGCTTACCGCATCCTTGTACCAGCTCTCCGAGGTCAATGGATCACGAATGACCCTCTCCAGTCTATTGCTTACGTATTGATCATTTTTATTTACGATTAAAAGGCCGGCAATTTCGGGATGTCTCTGCTCGTACATCGCAATCACTTTTTTGATATCTGCCTCGCGTTCGACACGACCAGCAGCACTTGTTCCTAGCCCTTCACTGAAAAAATGATTTACGTTAATGTCATTTGCAACATAAGCCAAAATATTTTCCATTTCGTCGAAATAATAAACGATGTTTTTCTTAACCTGCTTCATCATTTGAATCGTATGTTCATTCGTCGTATCTTCGATTGAGCGCTTGTAAACCCCGGTGCCTACCGCGCTTAACGTGACGATTGACAATAATATAATAATGACAAAATAAATGAGAAGCTTAAATCGAATACTTCGATTTTGAAATCGTTGGATAATCTCCAAGCGGTTGTTTCCTGCAAACACATTCTCACCTATTTCTTTTTCATCTCAGTATATCTCGACTTTTCGGGGTGGGAAACAACAAATTGCAAAGGGGCATTAGCCCCTTTGCAATTTGCTGCATTCAAGTTTAATAGAGTCGGTTAGGCAATGCATCGATTGCTTTTTGACCGAAATATACATCCTCGTCCGATTTGATCCATTTTTCCAACGTTTTGCCTTCTTTAAAATCTAGAATTGCTTGTTTCAGCTGTGGTCCCAGCAATGGGTTACACTCAACGGTAACATTCAGTTTACCGTCGCGAATGGCTTCAAAAGCTGGTTTGATGCCGTCTACCGATACGACGAAAATGTCGGTTCCCGGCTTTAAGCCGTATTCTTCAATCGCTTGAATGGCACCAAGCGCCATGTCATCGTTATGTGCGTAAACGGCTTGAATGTTTTTGCCGTCTGATTTCAGGAAAGCTTCCATGACCTCTTTGCCCTTTGCACGAGTAAAATCACCAGTCTGAGATTTGATGATTTTGTAGTTAGGATTGCCGTCAACGATTTCTTGGAAGCCCTTTTGGCGATCATTGGCAGCACTCGCGCCAACCGTTCCCTGAAGCTCAACGATGTTTACTTTCTTATCTGCGCCAAGCAGCTCCATCATCGTTTTTGCTGCGTTTTGGCCTTCAAGCACGAAATCGGAACCGATGAAGGAAGTGTACAGCGACTCATCGCTCACTTTTACAGTACGGTCAAGCAGGAATACAGGGATGTTAGCCGCTTTCGCTTCTTCAAGCACCGTTTCCCAGCCGGATTCAACGACGGGCGCAAGAGCGATCGCATCTACTTTTTGGGAGATGAATGTACGAATGGCTTTGATTTGGTTCTCTTGCTTTTGCTGAGCATCGGAGAACTTCAGTTCAAACTGCGCGTCGCTGCCGAATGTATCCTTGATCGATTGCGTTTCAGCATCCCGCCAGCCGCTCTCCGCACCGATTTGCGAGAAGCCTAGCACGATCTTTTTGTCTGATCCTTTGTCGTCTGCTGCCGGAGCCGTAGTCTCCGTTCCCGCATTGGTTGGGGCATTTCCTCCATTATTGTTGTTAGCTGCATTGCCGCCGCATGCCGATAGCAGAAGGCCTACCGCTAACACCGTAGTCATTACAAAAGAGCTCTTTTTAAACTTAAACATTTTTCTGTTCCTCCCTTTATATGCTGTGTGTTGATTACATTATTAATATAGTTCGTTTCAAGTTGATTGTATTTACATAAAAACGTTATATTTTGCTAAATTCGGCACTATTTAGATTCTATTATTCTATTATTTACGTTATATAGAAGCTGGCGTTCGTCTGTCCCCGCCGCTAGCAGTCGGCTTCTCCGCAGCATGGCTAATGACGCGCCGTCTTTGGCGGCGGATCACGATCACTCTCTGCAGGAGAATAAAGAGGAACAATAGAAATCCGACAGCAATCTTTGTCCACCATGAGCTAAGCGTACCTTGGTACATGACGATCGTTTGAATAATGCCCGAGCAAATGACGCCTAGCAACGGACCAACCAAGTAACCGAAGCCTCCGGTTAGCAGAATGCCTCCGATTACGCAAGCCGCAATCGCATCCATCTCCATCCCCATTAGGTGGAGGTTGTAGCCAGACAACATATAGAAGGTAAATACAATGCCGCCAAGCGCGGAGCAGAAACCGCTGATCGTATACACCAATACCGTAATGCGAGGAACCGGGAGGCCCATCAGCATCGCTGAACGCTCGCTGCCCCCAATTGCAAATACAGATCTGCCAAACTCCGTATATTTGGCAACATAGACGGCGACCGCAACGACAGCCAAAGCAATCACGACGCTCACCGAGATAAAATTGGATCCGACCAGGTTGATTTTGAATTTTGATATAGCCGTATACGTAGCATTCTCGATGACGATGCTTTGCGTCGTTATGAAATAGCTTGCTCCTCTGGCAAGAAACATTCCTGCGAGGGTAACAATCCAAGGATGCAGGTTGAAGCGTTGGATCAGATAGCCCTGAGCCGCTCCGAACATGATGCCAATGATCAAGCAAATGGCCATTACGACGTAGGCGTTCATGCCCTCCTGCAGCAGCGCAGCTGAAACGACACTGATGAAAGCGACGACAGAGGCAACCGACAAGTCGATGCCTCCCGTAATAATAACGAAAGCAAGCCCAGTCGCTACGATTATCAAGTAGGCGTTATCGATGAAAAGATTGAAAAACACTTGCCAGGTGAAAAATCCGGTATAGAGCACTGAACCCGCGCCGTATAGCAAAACGATGAGCAGCAAGGTCGAGAAGATAATAATATTGTTCTGATTAATTCGAAGATTCAGCTTCATCCAACCACCGCCTGTTTATTCTTCTGTTGGAACATTCGCCTGAAGCGGTCCGATTGCATTAAGCTGACAACGATGACTACGATTGCCTTCACGACCATAATGCGCTCTGGCGGCACGCCCATGGAGTAGATCGTCGTCGTAAGCGATTGAATGAACAAAGCCCCGATGACCGTTCCAGCGAGAAAGAAACGACCGCCTCGCATGGAAGTCCCACCGATGACGACCGCCAAGATCGCATCCAGCTCGATCCATAAGCCAGCATTGTTCGCATCCGCGCTGCTGATGTTCGAGCTCACAAGCAGCCCTGCAATTGCAGCGCACAGACCGCAAACGATATAAACGAATAAATAAATTTTCCGTGGTTCAAGACCTGCATACTCGCTCGATATTTTATTGGAGCCCGTTGCCTCGAGGAAAAGTCCAAGAGCCGTACGCTTTTTCAAATAAAGCACAAACAGGAAAACAAATGCTGCGATAAATATGGAGAAGGGCAGTCCGAGGAAAAAACCTTTGCCGATAAAGCCAAAAGCCGCATTGTCGGTAGTGAGAACCTTTCCTTCCGTAATCAATTGCGCGATTCCCCGGCCAACCGTCATTAAGATTAGCGTTCCAACCATAGGCTGAATGCCCAGATAAGCGATTAGCACGCCATTCCATAGACCGCACAATACCCCGACGACCATTGCCGCGACAATGGCCATCCAGAGCGGCACCACGCCTAGCAATGAGATGGCAACCGCTCCGGAGATGGCCAGCACGGAACCGACGGAAATATCAATGCCTTCCTTCGCAATAACAAGCGTCATGCCTATGGCAATTACCATGATCGGTGCGGCACGATTCAATATATCGATCAAGCTGCCGAAGAGATGGCCATTTTTAATTTCAATATTGAAAAAACCAGGAACAAAAAATAAATTAAACAATAGGATAGCGGCCAAAGCGGTAATGGGCCAAATGATTTTGGTGTGCATGACGTTAGCTGCCAGTTTGCGAATATTGCTCATGAGTACCGCCTCCTTCCGCAATCATCTTCATAATATTCGTTTCGGTCATATGGTCGCCGCTAATTTCTCCTACTTGCATCCGGTCGCGCAGCACCACGATTCGATCGGCGCACTCAATCATTTCTTGAAGCTCCGAAGAAATAATCAGTATCGAAAGCCCCGACTTCGCCAAATCCAATATCAGCTTCCGAATCTCGCCTTTGGAGCCGACGTCGATCCCCCTAGTCGGTTCGTCAAGAATGAGCAGGCTAGGATCCGTAGCCAGCCACCGCGCCAATATAACCTTTTGCTGATTGCCCCCGCTCAAATTATCGATTCGCTGTTCCATGCTAGGCGTCTTGATTCGAAGCAGGTCAATGAATTTCCTAGCGATCTCCTGCTGCTTCTTCAAGGGAATATAATTGAATATGCCTTTCTTCGCCTGAAGCGCGAGCACGATATTTTCACGGATCGTAAGCTCCCCGACTATGCCTGCTACTTTCCGATCCTCCGGGCAGAAGCCCACGCCTTTACGGATCGCTTTCTTCGGATTCATTGATTGGAACGTCTCCGAGCCAAGCGTCAGAATGCCGCTGTCAGATTGGTCGATTCCAAAGATGAGGTTCGCGAATTCCGAACGTCCTGAGCCGAGCAGGCCCGCTAGCCCGACAACCTCACCCTTCCTGACGGACAAGCTGACCGGCTTCACGGAGCCTACTCTCGTCAAAGCTTGGGTAGACATCATAACTTCAGACGAATAGCTCTTTTCCTTCTTACGATGCTCGTCCTCTTCTCTCCATTCACGGCCGATCATATTCGAGACCAGGCTGCTTTTGGACAGCTTGCTCGTCTCATATTCACCGACTAAAGCACCATTGCGCAGAATCGTAATCCGATCGGTTATGTCATAGACCTGATCAAGGAAGTGAGTGACAAACACAATGCCCATGCCCTCGTCGCGAAGCTTGCGCATGACGTCGAACAATTGCTGTACCTCTTGATTGTCCAAGCTTGAAGTAGGTTCATCCAGAATGAGAACACCGCTGGACATATCAACCGCTCTAGCAATCGCAACCATCTGTTGAATGGCGACCGAAAAGCCAGACAGTGGCTGTTTGACATCCAGATTTAAGTTCAGACGCTTCAACAAGCGTTCGCTATCCTCGTTCATTCGTTTCCAGTCAATCGAGCCTCTGCGCTTCGGTACGCGGCCGATATACAAATTTTCTGCCACAGACAAGTTAGGGCATAAATTTATTTCCTGATACACCGTACTGATCCCAAGCGTCTGCGCCTCCTGAGGCGATCTTGCTGTTATGGTTCTGCCCTTCAATTGCACTTCGCCTTTATCCATTGCGTGCACGCCAGTCAGCACTTTTATTAAGGTTGATTTCCCCGCGCCATTCTCGCCCATCAATGCATGAACCTCACCTTTTCGCAGGGTGAAGCTTACGCCGCTAAGCGCTTTAACGCCAGGAAAAGTTTTGCTCACATTATCCATCTTCAGTAGAACGTTTCCGTTCATTAGGCCACTCCTTCCTCTATGAACACTCTATTTGTATGATCAATTATCATTTTACGGATTCGGGCAATCGTTGTATTTACACGCAAAAGCTATTTTATACATTATTCGGTTCTTTTCTGTCATCCGCGCTTGGCTAAAACAAACAAATAAACGCCGCCTCGCGCATGTACATGCGGAGGCGGCGCCTATGGTTAAGAAGACTTCTTACATTAAAGAAACAGCATAAACAGTGCATAAATGATCTTGGCTGCTTCCGCTCTGGAAGCATGCTCCTTCGGAGCAAAGCGACTTACGCCCAAGCCAATTTTGATAAATCCGTAAAAGCAACCGGTTTGTACACAGCCGCGTATTTGCCAGCCTGTTTGGCGTCAAATACGACTTTTCCTGAATCGGCATCGAACTTCGCATGCTTGATTAATGTAAGCTTTATCAGCAATGCGGTAAAAAACGACTTGAGTAGGTTTTCGTTTGGAAGAAGCTCGTAATCAAGCATCACTTCTTCGAAATCGGCATTCGCGACCTTCAGAAGCAGCTGTCCGTTTTCAGCGAACAAACGATTTCTTGCAAAATGAAGCAGCCATAACCATGCAAAAGGACGTCTCCGCTGCATATGAAATGTGACCCATAAGAGGATCACTTTTTTAAAAGTGTCCTTCTTATGGGTCACAGTTCAACATTGCACGGGACGTCCTCTTTTTGTTGCCTATTTCGCAGCAGCTTTCATGAAGTCAGCAATATTGACTTTTTGACCAATCTTCGCGCTCTCTACCGCGGCCAGCACCATAGCCATGCTGTAAATATTGTCAGCACTTCTCGTTTCCGGCTGGCGCTTCTCCTCGAGTGAAGCAAACATGTCGTCCAGGCAGCCTTGATGGCCCGTGTTCACCATCTCTGGAAGCTGCGTTTCCACTCGTTCATATTCACGAATAAACTTGCCGCTTTGGTCGCCTGCAGCGACGATCTCGGCATATGGATTGCCATGCCCGTCCCATATTGCCGTCCCATTCTCGCCTGTGACCCGCCATGATGCTTCCCATGAGGTGGTAACCCCCTCTGCGCACCAAGATCCTCGGTAATCGAATACCGATCCGTCGCTCATTTCAAAAATGCAAATCGCCATCGCGTTACCTGCATACCAGGACCCCGGAGGATTAAATTCCTGGCAATACACGGATACCGGATCTGCTCCGATTAGAAACCTTGCTTGGTCAAACGTATGAATCGACATATCAAGCAGCAGCGGACTGTCCATGGCATCACGGAAGCCGCCGAAATGGGCGCCGATAAAAAAGTCAGCTCCTATGAAGCCCGGCTTGCCGATCGTTCCGTCAGCCAGAAGCTGGCGGAATGCGCGGATACGCGGATCGAACCTGCGGTTCTGCATGACCGCATGCGTACGTCCCGACTCGCCTGCCAGACGCACGATATCGCTGCAATCGCTCATCGATTCCGCAAGCGGCTTCTCGCCGAATACATCGCAGCCCGCTTCCAGCGCCGTAGTGCCAACCGAGTAATGGCTTGCCGGAATTGTAATATCGAATACGATCGTAGCGCCTGTTTGGGCGATCGCCTCTTTCAAATCAGTAAAGACCGGACAGGTTAACGCCTGGCGGTCTGCCATCGCCTGAGCGAATTCGACCTTAATGTCGACAAGACCAACAATCTCCGTATCTTCCCTGTTCTTCGCGTACTCCACCCATGTATTCGCCATGCCGCCGCAACCAACGACAACTACTTTATGCTTAATCGACATATCCTTTTCCTCACTTTCCCTTGCCTAGATTGGGTTTGGAACAAAATCGCCGCCGCGGCAGCGTTTCAGATAATTTAGCGCATGCACCTGTCCGGTCATTTCCAGCTCATCCTTGTACACAGGATCATGCCAGCCTTCGATATCAATCGTACCCTTGTAGCCGTTCTGTCTCAGAATAGTGATGATATCCGTCCAATTTGTATCGCCAAAGCCAGGCGTGCGATGCCATACAAACGGCTGTTTTCCGTGCACGCCATGCTCCTTCACGATATCCCATGCAATCGTGGCATCCTTGCCATGCACATGGAATACTTTGTTCACCCATTTGCGAAGCTGCGGAATCGGATCAATCAAGCTCACCATCTGGTGGCAGGGCTCCCATTCCAAACCGATGTTGTCATCTGGCACGGCGTTGAACATCATCTCCCACACAGTCGGGTTATGCGCGATGTTCCAGTCGCCTGTTTGCCAGGTTCCGCCCATATCGCAGTTCTCGAAAGCAATGCGAACGCCTTTATCCGCTGCTCTTTTTGTCAGCTCTCCAAAAACCTTCTTGAATACGGGAATGGATTCGTCGATCGGCTGATTCGTGATGCGGCCGGTGAAGCCGGATACGATATCTGCACCGAACAAATGAGCGTGGTCGATTAGCCGCTCCCAGCTTGCAAGCGTATCTGCATTGTCGCCCTCTCCCGTCAACGGATTCCCGAAAACGCTTACAGCCGGCACGACAAAATCATGCTCGTCCGCCAATGCCCGTACGCGTTTGGCCATTTCGACCAAATCCGTCTTGCCCGTTGTTTGCCAGAAGGTTAGATTAAACGATTCAAAGCCATGCTGCACAATTTGCGGGATGACGTGATCCGCGTTGCCGCCGCCTACCAGCGTTCCGATTCTTAATTTGTTTTCCATGGTTGTATATCACTCCAATATTGGCTTATAGTATTCTTAACAAATTCATTATAGCTAGGATTATTATAGATTACTCTAAACAATCTTGCGCAATACTAGTCTAATCTTGTGGTGGTGAGCAAAAAATGTCCTATCCGAAGGAACTGCGGGAAAATACTCGTCTCGAACATAAAACGTATCCGATCCAGCTGTTTCAAAACCACTGTCCTGAAGTAAAGCCGAATGACTGCATTCTTTATTTGCACTGGCATGAGCATTTCGAAATCATCGTCATGCGGGAAGGCAGTGCAGTGTTCCATATCGACAGCCGGCCTTATATCGTAAATGAAGGCGATGTCATCATTATTCCCGGCGGCGGTCTGCATGTTGGATATTCCCTAGGCTACAAGCCTATTTATTACGATTGCGTGGTGCTGAACGCTTCGCTCTTCAATGAATGGGTCCATGATCCCGTCCATGCGAAGTTTGTTGCTCCCTATTTGGAAGGAAGGCTTCATTATCCCGTTAAGCCAGTCGAGCAGGATGAATCATGCCTCTCCTATTATGGCTTGCTCGATGAAGCCATTGGCGAGCTTGCAACGAAGCCTCCTGCTTACCAGCTTGTCGTCAAGTCGAAGCTGCATGCTCTATTTACGCTGCTGGCGCGTACGTTCCTTGAACGACAGCTTGCCGGCAACCCAGCTGAACCTTACTCTGCGAATCGTGACCGCTTTAAGCTGCTGATTCAGCAGATCGAGTCTAACTTCTGCGAGAAGCTATCTATTGAACAAGCCGCAAAGCAGGTTAACGTTAATCCCTATCATTTCTGCAAGCTGTTCAAAAAGCTTACGGGCCGCACGTTCGTTGAGTATGTCAACGTAAGCCGGATGAATGAAGCGGAGCGGCTGCTTCGAAGCAGCAATGACACCGTCACCGAAATTGCGGGCAAAGTGGGATGCGATAACCCGAATTATTTCACGAAGCTGTACAAGCAATATAAAGGAATGACGCCTTCCGAGGCGCGAAAGTAGTCGATTTTTGATTTCAAAAATGGTAGATTAGCAACTTTTTATGTCTATGAGTCGTCTATAACTAATAACTCTGTTTAAAGGGGCTACTCGAATGTTTAGGTTTAACGCCAAGTATATAACGATCGCATTGCTTGCAGCCGCTACTGCCCTCCTTGCAGCAAGCTGCAGCAGTACAAGCCAAAAACCAATCGATACGGAAAGCTCTACGCATATATCAAGCGGTACGACGGAAAATACGAGCCCAGCGGATACAGCAGTTGCAACGGAGGAGCCATCGTCTACCCCGCAGCCTTCGCCTAGCGAGCAGCCGCTTGCGTCTCCGGCAGCCACTCCGGCGCCTACTGCAACTGCTGAAGCAGCTACGCCAGCCGAAACAAACGCGCCTGCAAAGGAATCGGAAGGGAAAATAACGCCGAAGCCTACGAAAAAGCCTGAGCCAACCGAAAAAGCGACAGTGAATCCTAAACCTCAGCAAACTCTGAAGCCGACAGCTACTGCTCCGGTCGCGAAACCAAGCGCCAAGCCGACAGCTACTGCTCCAGTCACAAAACCAAGCTCGAAGCCGACAGCTACTTCGCCAGTCACAAAACCAAGCGATAGGCCTACATCCTCGGCAACTGCAAAGCCATCGCCGTTGCCAATCGCGACTCCATCACCTACGCCAAAGCCAACCGCGAAGCCGGATCCAGACAATGCGAATGCTGAGGTTACAGTAGCGGATATTGCTGCTAAGCTTAAAGCAGATTCAGGCTTAGGGCCGCTAACGGCTGTTGAAGGCGAGAAAATCAAAGATACCTATGGTATCGATCCAGATAAACAATTAGTAGACGGCAGCTTCAATCAAGCGATGATGATGATTCAAGCTGGTGAATTTTCCGTCGTTCAGCTGAAATCGGACGCAGATTATGATAGCGTGAAAGCCGGCTTCGAGGCTCGTGCCCAAATGCTGCAAACCGCTTTCGAGTCCTATTTGCAGGATCAATACGAGCAGGCCAAAAACTATCAAATTATTCGCAATGGAAACTTTGTCTTATTCTCGATTACGCCGGATCAGAAAAAAACAGCCGAACTCTTTCATGAATTTTTCAAGAAATAGATACGAAGCTTTATTATCGTTCATTCAATGCAAAAGACCCTTGCAGCCTAATAAGCTGGCAGGGGTCTTTGCTTGTATTCTATGTGATTACTCGGCAATAACGCCTTTTTTCAAAATCAGGTTTGCATAAAGCGCGCTCTCGCCTGTCGCAATAACCGCATATGCTTGCTTGGCCCTTTCATAGAAGGCAAAGCGCTCAACCTGCTCGAACGGCTCGGTCAAGCCGGTACGCTGCTCGATAATTTTGCCGTATTCGCCCCAAATCGGAGTTTGTGCCGTATCGCCAGGCACGACCTGCATCAGCGCTGCCGGCTTCTCAACGTATTGATCAAGCGGAAATAGCTGCAATATAGCGTCCAGCAGTTCGGGAATAGGATGGCCGTCTGCACGAATTAATCGCTGAGCATGGCTTGCGCCCGGGAAATTTCCGTCTGCCAGTACGATCTCATCGCTATGGCCCATCTCGCTAAGCACCTTAAGTAGCTCAGGCGATAGGAGCTTTGGTATACCAATAAGCATGCTTGTTACTTCCTCTCCATTACATTTTCGTTCTTCATTCTCTCATTTCTCGCGGCATAAACGCTCGAACCGCTCAATCGCTGCAGCCCAGTCATGCGTTGGTCCAGGCGCATATTGCTCCATCGGGAACGAAGCTTCAACCAGCGAACGCGACTCCGCCAAGTTTTTGCATTGCCCAAGCGCGACGAACTGCATCTGCATGTTGCCGATTGCGCTTGCTTCCACTGGCCCCGTCCATACGGGTCTGCCAATGGCGCTAGCGGTTAAACGGCAAAGCAGCTCATTCTGAATGCCTCCGCCAACCATATGCAGGCCGCTGAACGACTGCCCCGTTAATTCTTCCATTTGACCAAGCGCTTGATTATACCGCAGTGCGAGGCTCTCGATGATGCAGCGTGCGATTTCACCTACCGACTGTGGTACGAACTGCCCCGTTTCCTTGCAATAGGCTTGAAGCCGTTTTATCATACCGGCTGGCGCGTAGAAGGAAGCGTCATCCGGGTTAATGAGGCTGCGGAAAGGCTCCGCTTGTTCCGCATGCGCGGTAATTTCGCTGAAGGAAAGCTCGTTTCCTTGCTCATCCCACTCCCGCTTGCATTCCTGCAGGATCCATAAACCCATAATGTTTTTGAGCAGCTGGTAAGTTCCGCCGACGCCCCCCTCGTTAGAGAAATCAAGCGACTGCGCTTCCGGCGTGACTAACGGATTCCCGAGCTCTGTCCCGAGCAGCGACCATGTCCCGCAAACGACGTAAGCAAACGGTCGCCCCGCTACTGCTGGGACAGCTGCTGCTGCGGATTCCGTATCATGCGATCCGACAGCCACTGCACGAATCGGCGGAACGCCCAGCTCCTCGCATACTTCGTCCGTTAACTGACCGAAAATCGTTCCAGCATGCGTTGGCTCTATGAACAGCTTGCTTGGAATGCCCAGCTTCTCCATTAAAGGCTTGTTCCACAACTGCTCCTTTGGTTGAAACAGCTGTGTTGTCGTCGCCATTGTAAACTCGCATATTTTCTCGCCAGTCAAAAAATATGCGAGAAGATCCGGCGTAAGCAGCAAGGTGCTGGCTGCAGCAAGCTTGGGTGAACCAGCCTTGCTCATCGCATACAGCTGATTAATCGTGTTGAAAGGCATAAATTGCAAGCCGCCTTGCTCATATAAACGCTCTTTGCCAATTAGCTCGTTCAGCTCTTCCACGATGCCATCCGTCTGGGAATCGCGGTAATGGTAAGGATTCCCGAGCAGCTCCCCGTTCGCGTCGAGCAGTCCAAAATCCACGCCCCATGTGTCAATCCCAAACGTTTGCGGTTCATAACCGAGCTGAAATGCTTTGCGGATGCCTATTTTCAGCTCCTGCAGCAGACGCAGGATATCCCAGTGCAAATGCCCATTTAAGGCGACCGGTTGATTCGGAAATCGATGGATCTCCGTCACTTGCAGCTTGTTCGAACCCGCGGCTTCATCCCGCACCAGCTCGCCGATAAGCGCTCTGCCGCTGCTGGCGCCAAGGTCAAACGCAAGCACCGTCGCAAGTTTTGTCATGCGCAGCTCTTCCTTTCCTGTTGATTCGTTCCGGTGGCCGGGCTACGCTGATTATTTCATCTTCTGCAGCAATTCGATGCGGTACGCTTCGCTTTCCAGCGAGGCAATTTCTTCGAATTCTTCCTTCGTAAGCACTTTAGGCTCGCGAATGGCTTTGGCAATCAGATAGATTTTGGTGCTTTCCTCGACAACCTCTGTTCGGTAATAGGCCTCGCGCAGATTGCGGCCAGACGTAACAAGTCCGTGATTGCCGAGCAGCACGGAGCTCGCTTCGTTCACTTTCGCCACATAGGCATCGGCAAGCTTATCCGTCGTTGGAAGCACATAGGGCACATAAACGGTTTTGCCGACTAAAGCCGCTTGGTCCGGGAACATAATGGGCAGCTCCTGCTCCACCAGTGTAAAGGCGATGCAATACGGAGGGTGAGTGTGCACAATCGCACCGATATCCGGATTAGCCCGATAAGCGTAAAGATGCATCAGCACCTCGGAGGACGGACGCAGGCCGATATCCGTAATTTCGCCCGTTTCGATGTCAACCTCTACCCATTGATGCGGCTCTACCTCATCCAGTGCGAAGCCGCTTGGTGAGAGGTACATTTTGCCTTCGAACTTGGCGCTTATGTTTCCTCCTGGGCCGACGACCAATTTGTTCGTTACCGTTTTGCGTGCATATTTGCAAAGCTCATTGCGAATATCTGTGCTGCTCATTGTAAAACCTCCAATTTATTTATAAATAGGCCCGAAATTTTGACAAGCACGGTAATCTGCGCTCTCCGCGTTAGCCGTTCCGAACAAGCCCCATGCTCTTGGGCGGAAGACGCGCTCTTCGGGAACGTTATGCATATTAACCGGAATCCGCAGCATCGAAGCGAGCGTGATCAAGTCTGCACCGATATGCCCGTAGCTGATAGAGCCGTGATTCGCGCCCCAGTTGTCCATCACCTCATACACAGAGTGGAAAGAGCCTTCTCCAGTAAGCGTCGGAGCGAACCAAGTCGTCGGCCAAGTCGGGTCTGTCCGATTATCCAGCGTATCGTGGACATGCTGCGGCAATTCAACCGAATAGCCCTCTGCAATTTGCAGAACAGGTCCGATTCCTTTTACTAGGTTAATTCGGGACATCGTCATCGGCATACCGCCGCGTGTTAAGTAATCAGATGAATAGCCGCCGCCGCGGAAATATTCGACGGACGCCGGTCGCCATGAAGTTGCATCTAGACATTTCTGCGCTTCTTCGTCAGAAATTTCCCAGAATGGCTTCATCGCAGGCTCTCCATCTTTTGTTTGCTCACCAGTTCCATCCATCGTAGCCGATCCTGAGTTAATTAAGTGGAGGAGACCATTCGCAGCCGCTCCTTCCAGCTTGTGGCCCGTAACGCGTTCCACCGATTCAGGACTCCAATAGGTGCGGACATCCGCGAAGATTTGAGCCGTGTTCGATAGCAAATAGCCGAATAGCATAACGACGCCGTTCAAGCTGTCATTTTCTGTCGCAACCATGTAAGGTGCACGCTTGCCGTTCCAGTCGTAGGAAGAGTTCAGCACCGTTTCCATAAAATCGCCGTTCGGGAAGTGATCCGTCCATTGGCGTTGGCCCTGGAATCCGGCTACGATTGCATTGTGTCCGCCTGCTTCCTCGCCGAAGCCAAGCTCAGCCAGCCTTGGATTGCCAACCATGAGATCACGAGCAATTTGCGTCATTTTGACAACCGTTTCCCAGTCAGCGTCCTTCTGCTCTCTTGAGGTTTGCAGATGGGCAGGATTGTTATCCGGGCCTTCAATGCAATTCTCCTTCACCCACGTAAGCGCTTTCTCGAATTCCGCGCCATCGTAAATGCCTTCTTCCATGCGGCGTACGAATTCACTCATGTCAATGTACTCCGTACGCATGCCAAGATACTCTTGGAAGAATGCGTCATTCACAATCGAACCAGCGATCCCCATAGAAACCGATCCCATGGACAAGTAGGATTTGCCACGCATATAAGCTACGGCAAGACCTGCTTTGGCGAAGCCTATCAGCTTGTCTTTTACGTCAAACGGAATGGATGTATCTCCTGAATCCTGAACATGCTCGCCGTAGATGCCGAACGCAGGAAGTCCCTTCTGGGCATAACCAGAAAGCACGGCAGCCAAATATACAGCGCCTGGGCGTTCCGTACCGTTAAAGCCCCACACCGCTTTCGGTATGGATGGGTCCATATCCATCGTTTCCGTGCCGTAGCACCAGCAAGGCGTGACCGTTATCGATACCCCTACGCCGGATCTGGCAAATTTATCTGCGCAGGCTGCTGCTTCGGATACGCCGCCAATGCATGTATCCGCAATTACGCACTCGACAGGATCGCCGTTTGGATAACGCAAATGCTCCGACAATAGCTTGGCTGTTGCGATTGCCATGTTCATCGTTTGCTCCTCTAACGATTCGCGAACGCCTTTTCTTCTGCCGTCAATCGTGGGGCGAATTCCGATTTTTGGAAACCCGCTTTGGAAACGAACATTTGTATCCGTCATGAATAAAACCTCCAATAGGTTATAATAATGTTACCGATAACCTCAAAATAACAAGAATAAGGCTTGCTGTCAATGAAGACTTTTTTGTATGATAGAAACTAGGATTTATTCATAAGGGGACAATGCTATGGTAACGATTTATGATGTAGCGGCGAAAGCAAGCGTATCCGCTATGACCGTCTCCAGAGTTATCAATAACACTGGCAAAATAAGCGATAAGACAAGAGCGAAGGTGAAGCGTGTCATGGAGGAGCTCGGCTATGTGCCCAATCAGACGGCGCGCAGTCTTGTGCTCCAGCAGACGAAGCTGCTGTTTCTGCTCATCACCGATATTATGAACCCGTTCTATACGACGCTTGCGCGAGGGGCGGAAGACGCGGCCAAGCGCTCCGGCTACCGCCTGCTCTTCGGCAACAGCGACGAGAGCATCGAGAAGGAATCCGACTATGTGACGACCATCTTGACCACGCGCGTCGATGGGGTGCTGGTCGCACCGGCCGGCGATCCTTCACTTCCGCATTTGGAATCGCTTCGCAAGCATAAGGTTCCGTTTGTTCTGCTCGACCGCGAGGTTCCCGGTATCGAATGCGATATTGTTCTTGGTGACAGCAAAGACGGAGCAAGGAGGCTCGTAGAGCATTTGGTCGCAAAAGGTCACCGAAATATTGCGTTCGTAAACGGCTCGCCTTCCGTGTCCAGCGCAAGGCTGCGGCTTCAAGGCTACCAGGATGGTATGAAACTTAGCGACCTTGCTTACAATGAACGATATGTATTCGAAACTAGCTTCGGTCCTTTAAGCGACTTGACCGAAATGGGACAATGGCTCGATCAGCTGGACCCGGCGCCAACTGCGATCGTTGCTGGCAATAACGTGCTCGCCGTTGAAATATTGCGCCTCTTTCGTGAACGAGGAATAAGCGTTCCCGAAGACATATCAATCGTTTGCTTCGACGACTTGGGTCCCTATTCGGAGGTGGAGCCGTTTCTTACAGTTGCTGCACAGCAAGCTTACCAATTCGGCTATATGGGCATGCAAATGCTCGTTGAACGTATTCAGGAGCGAGAAACCGCTTTGCCTTGGAAAAAAATTGTCCTGCCTGCCGATTTGGTCATCCGCAGATCGGTGAAAACCTTGTCGTAGTTGGTACTCTAAGCAGCTAATTAAAAACGGTTGAAGCAGCCTGAGCAGGCTGCTTCAACCGTTTTTAAGTTGTTCAACATTAATATGACTATCCAGCACTATTGCAAAAGCGTTGCTCGTTGGTTGGTTGGTTGGTTGGTTGGTTGGTTGGTTGGTTGGTTGGTTCCTATTACTCCCTCTAAAACTTCCTATTACTCCCTCTAAAACCCCTCTACCGGCCTACCCTTGCTACGTTGCACTTTATACACTCTAATCGTCGTTTAACTAAACATTCTTTTGTTACGTTGCAGTTTCTGCAACAGTTTGCCTGTCTCGCAGCCTTTTACTCTCGAAAGAGAGTGATTCTGTTGCACTTTCTACAACGTAGCTTCTAGGATTGACCTTCATGTGAGGTTTCTGTTGCATAAAGTGCAACGTACACTAACGAGATGCTCTGTTGCTCTGTTGCTCTGTTTCCTCGTATTTTCTCCACCATCACCTGATCTACGTTGCACTTTATACACTCTAATCGTCGTTTAACTAACCATTCTTTTGCTACGTTGCAGTTTCTGCAATAGTTTGCCTGTCTTGCAGCCTCTTACTCTCGAAAGAGTGTGATTCTGTTGCACTTTCTGCAACGTAGCTTCTAGGATTGACCTTCATGTGAGGTTTCTGTTGCATAAAGTGCAACGTACTCTAACGAGATGCTCTGTTGCTCTGTTGCCTCGTATTTTCTCCACCATCACCTTGATCTACGTTGCACTTTATACAGTCTAATCGTCGTTTAACTAACCATTCTTTTGCTACGTTGCAGTTTCTGCAACAGTTTGCCTGTCTCGCAGCCTATTTCTCACGATTGAGGGTGATTCTGTTGCACTTTCTGCAACGTAGCTTCTAGGATTGACCTTCATGTGAGGTTTCTGTTGCATAAAGTGCAACGTACTCTAACGAGATGCTCTGTTGCTCTGTTGAACTTCTACTCTTCTACTCTTCTGCTCTTCTGCTCTTCTACTCTTCTGCTCTTCTGCTCTTCTGCTCTTCTACTTTTCTGCTCTTCTGCTCTTCTGCTCTGTTGCCTCGTATTTTCTCCACCATCACCTTGATCTACGTTGCACTTTATACACTCTAATCGTCGTTTAACTAACCATTCTTTTGCTACGTTGCAGTTTCTGCAACAGTTTGCCTGTCTCGCAGCCTTTTACTCTCGAAAGAGAGTGATTCTGTTGCACTTTCTGCAACGTAGCTTCTAGGATTGACCTTCATGTGAGGTTTCTGTTGCATAAAGTGCAACGTACTCTAACGAGATGCTCTGTTGCTCTGTTGAACTTCTACTCTTCTGCTCTTCTACTTTTCTGCTCTTCTGCTCTTCTGCTCTTCTGCTCTTCTACTTTTCTGCTCTTCTGCTCTTCTGCTCTTCTGCTCTTCTGCTCTTCTGCTCTTCTGCTCTTCTGCTCTTCTGTTCATCTGCTCTTCTGCTCTGTTGCTCTGTTTCCTCGTATTTTCCCCACCATCACCTTGATCTACGTTGCACTTTATACACTCTAATCGTCGTTTAACTAACCATTCTTTTGCTACGTTGCAGTTTCTGCAACAGTTTGCCTGTCTTGCAGCCTTTTACTCTCGAAAGAGAGTGATTCTGTTGCACTTTCTACAACGTAGCTTCTAAGATTGACCTTCATATGAGGTCTCTGTTGCATAAAGTGCAACGTACACTAACGAGATG
>NZ_JACHXW010000003.1:239053-479000 GCF_014192395.1 Paenibacillus endophyticus
GCTCTGTTGCTCTGTTGCTCTGTTGCTCTGTTGCTCTGTTGCTCTGTTGCTCTGTTGCTCTGTTGCTCTGTTGCTCTGTTGCTCTGTTGCTCTGTTGCTCTGTTACTCGTATTTTCTCCACCATCACCTTGATCTACGTTGCACTTTATACACTCTAATCGTCGTTTAAGCAACCAATCTTTTGCTACGTTGCAGTTTCTGCAACAGTTTGCCTGTCTTGCAGCCTTTTACTCTCGAAAGAGAGTGATTCTGCTGCACTTTCTGCAACGTAGCTTCTAGGATTGACCTTCATGTGAGGTTTCTGTTGCATAAAGTGCAACGTACTCTAACGAGATGCTCTGTTGCTCTGTTGAACTTCTACTCTTCTACTCTTCTACTCTTCTACTCTTCTACTCTTCTACTCTTCTACTCTTCTACTCTTCTACTCTTCTGCTCTTCTGCTCTTCTTCTCTATCACTCTGTTTCCTCGTATTTTCTCCAACCATTACCTGATCTACGTTGCACTTTATACACTTTAATCGTCGTTAAACTAACCATTTTTTCGCTACGTTGCAGTTTCTGCAACAGTTTGGCTGTATAGCAGCCTATTACTCACTAAAAAAAGTAATTCTGCTGCACTCACTGCAACGTAGCCCGTAAGATTGACCCTCATGTGAGGTTTCTATTGCATAAAGTGCAATGTACTCCAAACAAATTAGTTTGTTTCTTACTTGCTCGAATGTTTGGTTTCTTCATTCTTACTTGCTCGAATGTTTGGTTTCTTCATTCTTAATTGTTAATTGGTTGGTTGGTTTATTCGTTCTTAGTTTTGTGATTGGTTGGTTTATTCGTTCTTAGTTTTGTGATTGGTTGGTTTCTACGTTGTATGATTGGTTACTCCCCCCACTATCGACTTACGGTAGCTCGAGGGTGATTGCCCGCTCCATTTGCGGAATTGCTTCGTAAAAAACAACGGATCATTGTAGCCGACAGATGTTGCGATTTGGGCGACGGTCAGCTCACTCCCGAGCAGCTCCTCGGCTTTCTTCATGCGTACTTTTAGCAAATATTGCATCGGAGACAAGCCCGTCGCCTCTTTGAACAGCCGCGTCAAATGGGCGCGATGGTAGCCGAGCGTGCGGGCAATCCCTTCGATCGACAGCTGCTGTCCATACTGCAGCGACATCAGGCGGATCGCCTGGTCAATTTGGCGGAAGGAATGGGAATCGGGAATGGCAGACTGTTCCGCATCGCCGATATGTTTACTCCCTAGCTCGTGCAGCAGCAGCCTTAGCCAGCCTGACGCTTCCATATTGCCAAGCGCAGGAGAATTCTTTTTATCCATACTTTTACGAATCGTTCTAAGCATCTTCTGCGCAGCAGATAAGGAAAATTCTCGTATTACCGCATAGTCAGGCGTAATGCCGATTGAGCTGAGCGACGTTTCCACGATATCGCCCGAGAAGCCGACCCAAGCATAGCTCCATGGATTGGTCATGCTAGACTGATATTTAACCAATATGTCCGGGAAAATGACGAATGCATCCCCCGCCTTGCATGTATACGCTTTCCCAAGCGTCTCGAATACACCTTCGCCATCTAAGACAACATGGATCAAGAAATAATCATGAACGGCCGGACCGATAAAATGACCGGCAACCGGCTGCCCCTTGCCAGCAAATAAGACTGACATTTCACCTTTAAACGGAGATCTGTTCAGATTAATCGAGTATGTATGATGCGATTCCATTACAGCACCCCTTTGAAATCATCTCCGCCCATCATACTAAATAATGCGACATTTCTCCATATAAACCTTCTTTCCTTCCATATTCATTTCCCAAAGTCCTCTTTATACTAAAGGAGACAGCAATCAATTAATGGGAGGCTAATGTCTAATGTCCAAAATCACTTTCATCGGAGCAGGCAGCACCGTCTTTGCCAAAAATATTCTAGGCGATGTCATGCAGACACCTGCGCTGCAAGGCTTTGAGATCGCTTTATTCGATATCGATGCACAACGACTGAATGAATCGGAGCAAATCCTGCTTAATCTCAAAAAAACGAGCAGCAGCACCTGCCAAATTAAAGCGTATTCAGACCGTAAAGAAGCTCTTCGCGGCGCCAAATACGTCGTTAATGCCATCCAGGTAGGCGGCTATGATCCATGTACGATTACAGATTTTGAAATACCGAAGAAGTACGGTCTGCGCCAAACGATAGCGGACACGGTAGGCATTGGCGGCCTTTTCCGCAACCTGCGCACCATTCCGGTTATGCTCGATTTCGCCCGCGACATCAATGAAGTGTGTCCGGATGCTTTATTTTTGAACTATACGAATCCGATGGCCGTGCTAACCAATGTGATGAATACGTACGGCGGCGTAAAGACAGTCGGTCTCTGCCATAGCGTACAAGTATGCTTGCCGCATTTGTTCGAGCATTTGGATATGGATTCGACTGGCGTCAAATACAAAATCGCAGGCATCAATCATATGGCATGGCTGCTTGAAGCAAGCAAGGACGGCGTTGATCTATATCCAGAAATTAAACGCCGCGCAGCCGAAAAGCAAAAGGAGAAGCATCATGATATGGTCCGTTATGAGCTGATGCTGAAATTCGGCTATTACATTACGGAATCATCCGAGCACAACGCTGAATACCATCCCTACTTCATTAAGCGCAATTATCCCGAACTCATTGAGCGCTTCAATATACCGCTCGATGAATATCCGCGCCGCTGCGTGAACCAAATCGAAGGCTGGAAAACGATGCGTGAATCGCTTGTCAATGACAGCAATCTCGAGCACTGCCGCAGTCATGAATACGCTTCCTACATCTTAGAGGCCATTGAGACCAACAATCCATTCCAAATCGGCGGCAACGTCATGAACACCGGATTGATTACTAACCTGCCTAAGGAAGCCTGCGTTGAGGTGCCTTGCCTCGTTGATGCAAACGGAGTAACTCCTACGTATGTAGGCGATCTTCCGCCGCAACTGGCGGCATTGAACCGCACCAATATCAATACGCAGCTGCTCACCATCGAGGCTGCCATCACTGGCAAGCGCGATCACATTTACCATGCAGCCTTGCTTGATCCGCATACTTCTGCCGAGCTTTCCATGGACGATATCGTATCGCTTTGTGATGATCTGATTGAGGCGCATGGCAGCTGGCTTCCAACCTATAAATAACGAGACAGAGCCTATAAATAACGAGACAGCCCCCCAAAAGCCCAATCCGGCTCATGGGGGGCTTCTTTTTTAGCAAAAGTATTCACACCCTTCTAGGCATACACATACCCTACCTCATAAGATTCATCAGCTTAATGAAAAGGGGCATTATATTCGAATGAGCACGCAGATGGACTACACGTCACCCGGGACGCAATTTGCTTTCGATGTCAACACCAACCCGATCTTCAAAAAGGATGCTAACAACTACCTCAATTTGTTATCCGTTAATCAATTAAATACGCTGCAAAACATATCCCTGCTCGATATTTTTCTTAGCAAAGGAAATGTCATCGAGCCGCATTACCACCAGAATGCTTCCGAGCTGGTTTATTGCATTTCGGGAGCGGTAGAGATCTCCCTCTTGAACCCCTTCACGAAGCAGTATGTCCGCTACCTTATCACGCCTGGGCAAGTGGTCAACCTTCCACAGGGCTGGTGGCATTATGAAATTGCTACGCAGGACAACACGCATCTTCTCGCTATTTTTGATGCCAACGTGCCAGATATCATTTATGGATCTGACATCCTGCGTTTAACGCCAACCAACGTATTTGCTTATACTTATTGCCTCGATGAAGCTGCGCTCAAAACGACGCTTGCACCGATCAAAAACACCGTCGTATTAGGTCCTCCGACCGATTGCAGCTATAACCCCGTTCAAGGCGCGTCCGCAGCTAATCCGTCTGCCAATCAAGGATTTGTCCAGCAGCAAGCCGCCAATCCGAACCAAGTCATGCCGCAGCAAAAATACGGCCATCACCATCGCGCTCCGCAATTTTAGAGCTGCTGCCGTGCAAACAAAAAGGCGACTGACAGCGTATCGCTGCCAGTCACCTTTTTCGTTCTAGATAAAAAAACCGTACGTTAGCCCAAAATCCACCTTGCTAGCATAGCAATGTCTTCAATATCGATTTTACCGTCTGCATTAAGATCCGATTTCTTGAATTGCAGCCAGTTTGGATCAGCGTTTGTTTTCCCATAGGCTGACGCAAGGATGCCCAGATCGCCTATCGTAATCTTCTGATCGTTGTTGATATCACCAGATAATACCGATGCTTGGAAGGCAGATACGGCTGCTCCGAGCTCCGTTATTGCCGCAGCTACCTGAAGTTCAGTTGCATTCGGATTAACCGCTACCGCTTTTGCTTTCGAGATAGCTGCTCCCAAAGCTGCTTTAGCCACATGCGGATATTGTCCAGGCTGTGTACCAACCTGTGCACCTTCATAAATCGTTTCAGCTGCCGCAATCGCTTGGTTCAAGCCTGACAGGTCCACCTGAGCGCTTATTTGAATCGCGTGCGACGCTCCTTCTATTATAAGCTCGTCACCTTCACCATTTGCCGCTTCTACACCGCTTACTGTAATTTGCGCAGAACCAGACGCGCCTGAAGCTGCTGCCAGGAAGCTGAGCTTCAACCATTGCGAGTTGGCTGCAAGCCCATTCCCTTGGCCTGCTGCAATGATTCTCACTTTACCCGGCTCGATTGTTTTTTGTTCAAGGACGCCAAAGCCCGCATGTAAAGACGCCGCTTCAACAAACGCAACCTTCGCTGGATCAAAGCTGACAGTGAGCATTTGCGCATACAAGGTCTGAGCATTCTCAGCTGTAATGCCTGTATTGCCAATCAAAAGATCAAAGGTTTGGCCAGCCCTTACCTGCGAAACACCAGATATCGTTGCAGCAGCGTTAGCTGTTACCGGTATGACTGACGCAGTGAATATAGCCTGTGCCTGCACCAGTGCACCGATGGCTGCATCCACTTCTGCTTGGGCAGCCCCCTGATTAGCCGCTGTTGCTTTGGCTGCTGCCACCGCTGCCGCAAAAGCATCCTTAGCCGACTGCGGATATTGTCCTGGGTCCGTACCGACAACCGCAGAAGCAAGCAGAGCTTCAGCGGCAGCCACGGCAGCTTGCAGCGCGGCTTTATCTGCATTCGTTACTGGACCTGCTGAGAAATAATCGAAGTTCGCCTGCACAGAGGTTTGATCCCCTGCGGACAAGCCATAGAAACCAATTTTCAAATTGCTTAAGCTGACCGTGACCGGATCGGCAGCCGGTTTCCAAGCAGTCCCGTCCCAGTAAAATGTAGAGACGATGTTCCCGATCTTTCTCAACTGCAAATACGAGGTGTCATAACCAGGATGCTTCGCCATATTCGCCGCTTTAGTGTAGACGGCATTTTTCTCATATGCGGTCTCTATGCTTTTACCGGTTGCACCCTCCGTATCCCATACATGGCCTAATTTAACGTAATTGTCATCATTCTGCCAGAGTAATAACCCTGCCTGCTGGAAGTTTTTCCGAACAGCCGCATCGATCTTCGTCGTAATGGTGAAGTCTCCCGCTGGAGCATCTTGTAGAAAAATGTTCGGCAGCGTATTCGTATTTTGGAACGTTTCACCGGTTGATGTAGCCAAGCTGAGGAAGCCAGGCTTGCTGGTCAATGACCATTTGGTGTTATCTGCTCTTAGAATCTTCCATGCGGAATCTAGCGCAGCGGCATCGAACCCATCCACTGCCGAGCCTGCAGGAATTGGGGCGTTCACTTCGGTGAAAAACTGTGCACGGCCCGTTTGAAGAGCCTTTAGGCTTTGCTGAATTGCCGCTTGGCCCGCTTGCTCATCCTGTACCGTTTCCTTAGCTGCTTCAACTAACGCAGCGAAAACATCGATGGAAGCTTGCTTGTATTCGCCAGCTCCTGTTCCCGGCTTCGCTTTGCCAAGGAATGTTTCCGAAACCTCGAGCTCGGCCAGCAGATCCACTTTGGTAGCCGTGCCAATCAGCTCGCGGTGAGCGGTCGCAATGCGGTTGAAATCTATTTTCTCCACCTTGCGGTCATAAGATAGAAGCCCATTAATCTCGTACTCCACATCTGTAATTTGCGTGTAAATGGCTGCGCTTAAGCCCGTTTCCTTCATTGCTTTCAGCCTGTTCACATAATTCACATACGTAGAGGTTAGCTGCTCCTTGCTGTTCATTAATTGGTACGAGAATACAAGCGGGCTCCATTCATGCCCCGGAACATGCAAGCCTAAGCCGCCATATTCTCCGAGCACCGCTGCTCTTGTATCGCTAGGGTTCGGAGCACCTGGATCAGGGTATCGATGCACATCGAGCAAATCGCCTGCCCCAGCATCCCACCAGCCGCTCGTACTGTTAACAAGCCGCGTAGAATCGAGGCTCTTTACGTATGCTGTCGCATCCCGTGTCTGCTGGCCGCCTTGGTCAAATTGCCCCCAGCCTTCGTTGAACACGGTCCATATGATAATCGACGTTACGCTGCGCAGCTGATCGACCATTTCTTTGTATTCTTTGAACCATTGCGTCTTGGTAGCTTGCGTAATATCTGCGCCTTTATTGCCTTGCCGATCTTCTAGACTCGGCATATCCTGCCATACGAGCACGCCGAGCTTATCTGCCCAGTAGTACCACCTTGCCGGCTCCACTTTAATATGCTTGCGGATCGTGTTCATTCCTACGCGCTTCACCGCTTCAATATCAAACTTAAGCGCTTCGTCAGTAGGCGCCGTATAGATACCGTCCGGCCAATAGCCTTGGTCAAGCGGCCCCATTTGGAAGACGAACTCACCGTTCAGCAGGGGGCGCGTTATCCCGTCTACTTTCCCGAGTTTAATCTCCCGCATGCCAAAATAGCTCGTTACCTCGTCGATCGTCTGGCCGCCGTCCTTCACATACACCTTTAAGTCATAGAGGAACGGGTCATCCGGCGACCACAGGCGAGCGTTCGGTACAGCCACTTTGATCTCCGAACCGATGGCTCCCGTTGCAGAGCCTACAACTTCACCGTTTGTGAGAACAACAGCTTCGACCGTTTCACCTTGTATGCCGCTGCCCGCTGCCGTTAATTTCAATACGCCGTCATGGATGTCCGTCGCCATATCCAGCTTGTCGATATGCGCTTCAGCTACCGGCTCCAGCCATACGGTCTGCCAGATCCCCGATACGGATGTGTACCAAATACCGCCGAGCTTTTTGACGGTTTGCTTGCCAACGGCTTGATCGGCCCCCATATCCGTCTCATCCAGCACGTTAACAATCAGTTCATTATCGCCAGGCGCCAGATAATCGGTAATATCGAAGCTGAACGATGTGAAGCCGCCTTTATGGCTGCCGGCAAGCTGTCCATTCACGTATACGGTAGCCAAATAGTCTACCGCGCCAAAATGAAGCTTTACGCGCTGGCCATCCCAATTGTCTGGAATCGTGAAGCTGCGTTTGTACCACATCAGGTCTTCCACCCGATTAATGCCCGAGAGCTTCGCTTCCGCTGCGAACGGCACGAGGATTTTCTCTTTCAGCGTTTTGCCTGAAGGAATGGCTTCTCCTTTTTTCGCGGCCTCGAACTCCCACTCTCCGTTCAAATTGATCCATTCGTCGCGTGCAAGCTGCGGCCGAGGGTATTCAGGCAGCACGTTTTCTTTGTCCACGTCATCCGCCCAAGGCGACATGATCTGGTATTTCGAGCCGTTCAGCATCGGTTTGTCAAAGCCAGGAATCGCTGATCCAGCCTGCGTCGTCAGTCCACCGAGTCCGTCGTAGCTTACTTTAACGTTGCCGACATCCTTCGAATAAAGCGGATCCTTGAAGGTAACCGCGATGACTTTATCGTCACCTTCCTTCAGTGCCGCTGATGCAATCGCGATGTTGCCAGTCGAGATGCTAACCCGCAAATGGTTCAAAAATTCAGGCGTTAGCGGCTTCAATGCTTCCGGAAAAGGCAGCTCCGCATGCAAGCCGTCCTCAAGCACCGTACCTCCCGGCGCGAAGCCGTCAGGCAGGTAGAACGCCTCCGTCGGCACGGGCTCCTTCGCAACGCTTGGACTCGACCAGCGCATATGCACGTTCGATCCGCCGTTGTCCTCGAACAGCTCAAGCTTGATGCTGTACTTCTGCCCGGCAGTCAAAGCGACCGGAAGCGAGGTTTGTTCTTTATCCCAATCGGCTGCCCAATGGTCAATGGTCAGCTTATTGTCAATCCACAAACGGAACCCATTATCTCCGGTAATGTAAAATGTATAATTTTCGTTGTATGCAGGCTCAATAAATCCCGTCCATCTAATACCGACCCGATTTTCTTGGCCGGTGTACATTTTGATCGATGGCTCCAGATTGGAAATGTCCAAATTCGGGTCATAACCCGTTCCTTTAAAGGTACCGAAGCTGAAATCAGGGGGCCCTCCTGCAAGGCAATATTCAACCTTCAAGCCGTGATACTCGGGAGCAGACGCTTCCTCCGCCGCCGCAGCGCGGGGCGTGAAAGACAGGGCAGAAGATAATAAAGTGAACAACATCGATAACGCCACGATCATACTGATTGCTTTACTTCGTTTCAACATGCGCAGAACCTCCAAATATTCATATGGAAAAGAATAAATCAGGTGGAGGAAGTGATGCGTCTTCCTCCTTGGTCCGTTTAGCCCGTTATCCACGCGGCAAGCATGGCCAAATCCTCGATATCTACGATTCCGTCGCGGTTTAGATCTGCGTTGCGGTATTGCTCCCAATTCGGATCGCTGCTCGACTTGCCGTAAGCGGCAGCAACGATAGCCAGGTCGCCAATACTGCGTTTATTGTCATGATTTATGTCGCCGTCAGTCGGCTTAATGATGCCTGAGCGGAAGAGCTCAAGCGTTTCGAATAGCTTCAGAATGGCTGCGGCGATTTGAGCCTTTGTAGCTTGCGCGTCTTCCGCAGTCAGCTTCGCTTTGTTAATCGCGTCTTGCAGCTGCTGCTTGACTGCCGCAGGGTATTGCCCTGTCTGCGTGCCCGTGACCGCTTCGTCATAGGCAGCTTGGGCGGTCGAAATAGCTTCATTCAATGCGGTTTTGTCCGCCGGTGCCGCTTGAATATGCACGGAATGCTGTGCTCCAGAAATCGGCAGCTCATGCCCCTCGCTGTTAGCCAGACTCATGTCGACTGCCGAGATAAGCGTGTCTGCTGCCTCTTCCAGCATTGCGGCTTGGAAGGAAAGCTTCAGCCATGCTTCATTCGGCGTCAAAGCAACTCCCTCTCCGAAGGCTAAAATGCGAATTTTCCCCGGCGCAAGCTCCTTCGGCTCAAGCACTGCCAATCCCTCGCGCAGCGATACGGCACTTGAGAAGCTAAGCTTGCTCGGATCGTAAGTAACCGTCACGTCTTGCGCGTAGACGTTTTGGTACACGCTATCCGTAACGCCTTGAACGGCTAGCGTATACGTGGCTTGTTCACCGCTCTCCAAGCTTGCAGCCCCGCTCCATACAGCCTTGGGAGCTGCTGCGGGCTCATCTTGTTCATCGCTGACTGAAGACAACGCAATGTAATCAAGCTCATAGAAGCCGGAGCTTGGTCCTGTGTCCCTCATGAACGTAATGGTGTTCGTGCCTTCCTTCAGCTCTACGTTAACGCTCGTTGCCATGAATCTGCCCCAATTAATCGTGCCTGCAAGCTTCACGGACTGCTCTTCACCGCCATTAACGATGATTTGGGCCGTCGCCGGCTGGTAATTGCCGGTATTTTGGCCGTACCAAATGAACATCTTATAAGTCCCTGCAGCCGGAGCCTCAACCTGATCGAAGCTGACATAGCTGTCGGCGTAATCAATGCCTCCCACATAGCTGGACCCGGATGCGTGCACGTTATTCGTGCGAGCCGTCGCTTTGAACAGCTTTGCCTGCTCCGCCTCATATTTGGCCGGAATAGCGCCAGCATCCTCCGTTGCTTCCGGGAAATACGACACTCGCAAATTTTCCGCTCCGAACGGAACTAGCGTAATTTCTTCTGTCGGCTCTGCGGAGTAGACGGGACCGACAGGCGGCTCAGCTACCGAGACACCGTTAGGCGCTTTGCCCCAAGCCGGAATGCGTTTGCCCTTGGCAATCAGCTTGATTGGCGTCGTCTCCTGCAGGAAAGGATTTTCCGGCATTTCGGAGGTGACAACCTCGATAGAAGCTCCAGGGTTGTCACGGTCGATCAGCAAGCCGTAATTCCAAGGCGACTTGGCATCAATCGCGTACTCTTTAAAGCCAGATGTTTTGATATGAGGTGCTGGATTCGATTTTTCCACCCAGTTTTCTTCGATCTTGAGGGAAAAAACAAGCGGACCGCGTTCAATTCCAATGGAATTGTTAATCCAAGTCGAGGTTTTTATTTCCATTGGAAGCGTCAATGAAACGGTATCGCCTTCTTTCCATTGCCGGTCGATTGTATAGTACTCTCCAGATTTCGCAGCAGGCTGCGGCTGTCCATTAACGGTAATGATTGCGTTCTTTGTCCACTCTGGTATACGGAGCTTGAGCGGGAATGCCACGCTTTCGGAAGCCTCCTCGATCGTGAATGCAATCTCATCCTCGAACGGGTAATTCGTTGCCTCCTTCACCGTTACGTTCGCGCCTTTGATGACAGCCGAGACACGGCTAGGTCCGTATGCGATAACACCAAGCCCTCCATCGGACGTGCCTGCCCACATATCCTTAACAAAATAAGGCCAGCCCATATGCATGTTGAAGCGGCAGCACGGAAATCCAGAATACGGCGATTGCACCGTTCCGTTGTCGTAATTTTGCTTGAAGCCATGATCCGTCACGCCGCTCTGCACCTGATTCGGAAGCGAATAGTACTGGTGCGTCTTCAGATCCTTGCTCATGGAGCCTGGAAGCGAATTAAACGTAATTTTCTCGAGTGCATCTCCGATTTGGGGGTCACCCGTAATCATTGCAGCGACAGCGTTGCTATGTATCCGCTCTACGATGGCGCATAATTCCACGCCCTGCGTCGATGACAGACCCGCAAGCATCTCCGTGCCCGAATTCATGCCGGTAATTTGATTATGCAATTGGTCGAGATGCTTATTCCCGGCCTGAAAAGCCAATTTATCCGCTTCATTATTCGAGACTTGAGAATAAATGGCTGAGGTTTTAATCGATTGATTGACATTGACTGTATGCTGCGTGTAGAAGTTGTCGGGGTTGCTCTTAGCTGGCGTGAGGAAATTGTTGTTCGTAAAAACGTCTGTCGTATCGGTCCCTTGCGTACGCAGCTTCTTGGCCAGCTGAATCAGGAACGGATCTCCAGTTCGATTATACAGCCATAGTACGACATTCAGATTGTCTCCACTGCGGACTTGGCCCCAATCTCTGAGCGGCCGCGCGTCCAGGTTATCCAGCTGATAATGGAAGTAATTCGTAAGGAATGAGAGCACCCGCTCATCATCGGTCGCTTCGTAATAATCCTTGAGCACGTAAAGCGCTACCATGCGCGGCCACCAATCATTGTCGCTGGCAGGGCCGAAGAACCCGTCCTCGCGCTGGCTCGCCAGAATCCAGCTTACCCACTTCTGTGACTTCGCGATTAGCTCCGGATCATCAAGCGTATAGGCGAGGGCCACCAAACCTTTCACATAATAAACAGGACGTTCCCAATTCGATTCTGGCGCAGTTCCCCCGAGCCATTCCGAATTCGTGTTTAGCTCGCCATATAAATCCTCCGCATACCCGGTTGCTCCTTCCTTCATGAGCTCAAGCTGGGTGAGCAGCCATCCATCCGCCTTCACCGAGCCTAACGGCAGCGGTACAAACGGCGTTTGTGCAAGCGGGTCCTTATTCGCTACCGGCTCCTTGAACGATTCGGCTGGGACAGCATAATCAGTCGCGATAAAGTTATCAAACACGGATTGTGCATCATTCGCCCACACTCCGATTCCTCCCGAAGACCACTTCAGCTCGCTGTCGTCTTCGTATTCCATAACGGCATTATGCATATCGTCCAAAAATATTTTGATGCCGGAGCCGTAAGTGACGACCTTTAGCTGATAAAACGTTTGAAGGTTAACGGTATCCAATGCTTTGACAGTCTTAAGCTCGGTCCATTCTTCGTGAAGCCGGCTCAGCACCAGGCTGCCATCTCCTCGCAAACTAACATAATAACCGTCTGCCTGCCCGTCTTTGATATTAGGCTGGCTCCGGAACACGAGTCCTGCCGAGCCTGCGGCGTCTTGCAGCGAGATGTCTGTTTCTACCGTGAAATCATGAAAGAGCGTATCCTTCACGAATAGAGCTTGCCGCTGGCCTGCGTTCACCGTAATACCCCCGGATTGCAGCTTCCAATTGCCTTTGAGCGCCTGCCAGTTCGGCAGGGCGACCGATTCAACCTCCGAATCAAAAGCATCCACGAAACGTTCAGCTCCTTTATCGTCGGCTATGCGAATATTGTCGTAGGTGGGCTTGGACTGATACAGCCTTACGCCTGCCTGCCCCTTCGTATAGGTTGTGTCCGTTTGCTCCAGAACAAGCTCTCCGTTCACATAGAACTTAATTTGCGAGCCGATAGCGCTCACCTTAAAGGCGTAACTCGTATTGGGATTGACGGGAATCGAGGCTCGCTTCAGCTCGGTCCATTTATTATCCATCCGCCCCAGAAAGACGCTGCCGGTTCCTTGGGCGGATATGCCTGCATAATAACCTTTCACATTGTCTGCACCCGGTGCTGCACTTATCGTCCGCAGAAGAAATCCTGCGTCGCCTTTCCGATCCGGGAAGCTAATGTCTCCCTCCATGCTGCCATCCTGTAATTCATTCTCCTTAATTAACGCTTTCGAGCCTGAGCCGCTGTCGGCAGTCATCATACCGTTCTGCACGGACCATGCCCCGTCAACCACTTGCCAATTCTCATTAATGACCGAACGATTGAAATGATCCTCGAAAAATCCCGGTTCTGGCTCATTTGAAGCCTCCACATGCATGGCCGGCATAAACAGGCTTGCGTACATGGAAAAAATGAGCGGTATTGCCATCCATGTCTTCAGCTTTGCGCTGAACCTCATCCTGCTTCACTCCCTCAATCTATGGTCTTGCGGTCTTGCAGACTTGCGTTTCGTGCCTTGCCTGCTCTTTTCTTTCCTGCATTAGTCTCTAGCTCTGCTCACCTCCCTTCGGACAGCATGTTCAGCTTGCTCTCGAATTCCAGCGGATCAATCAGATGGAAGGTGTCCAGCACCGTGCCGTCCGTATCGATAATAAATGTCGTAGGCAATGCATGCAGTTCATACAAATACGAGGCTCGTTTGTTCGCATCCAGCAGATTCGTGAATTTCCACCCATTTTTTTGGATAAAATCACTAATCTGATCAGCTTGCTTCTCTTCTGAGGATAAATTCACGCCGTAGAAATCGATCTTGCCCTGATACCGTTCGTGAAGCTTCTGTAAGGTTGGCGCCTCAATGCTGCATGCCTCGCACCAGCTGGCCCAAAATTGCAAAACAATCGGCTTTTCATACGTCTCGCCTAATGTGTACGTATTCCCATCCACCGCCTTCAGGGTAAAGGTTGGAGCCTTTACCCCTGATGTTGCCTTACGGTGCAATGCCGCTTCTTGACTCACGCTAAGGACGCTCTCGAGGGAAGAAGCATTTAGCTTCTTCCCCTCAGCTTCGCTGGATTCGTCCGATTGGAAAATAAGCAGCATGCCAAAGAGCGTTGCGGCAATAAACATGCCAATGATTACGACTGAGCTTTTCAATGCATCAACTCCATTGTTTCTTGATCACGTACAATCTTCAACGCGTCTTCATTTCAAATCCATGATCGCCAGCAGCAGCGTTACCGCTTCTGCCCTAGTCGCATTCGCAGCCGGCGCAAAAAGATTGGCTCCTCTGCCCTTGATAACGCCCGCTTGT
The DNA here is from genome assembly GCF_014192395.1 of Paenibacillus endophyticus. Classification (GTDB taxonomy): domain Bacteria; phylum Bacillota; class Bacilli; order Paenibacillales; family Paenibacillaceae; genus Pristimantibacillus; species Pristimantibacillus endophyticus. Next base: position 252,942 of record NZ_JACHXW010000003.1, read on the forward strand.
GCCGCCAGAGCGACAGAAGGTTCAGCCCATGCCGGAATTTGCTCACGATCGGCAAAAACGGATTTTTGCGCCGAATCAACCGGCCATTTGAGCGCCCTTGTCACCATGACCGCAATTTCACTCCGGTTGATCGGCTGGCTTGGGCGAAACGTCTGATCCTCGTAACCTGTAAGTATGCCTGCTGCAACCGCAGCGACAACTTCCTCTGCCGCCCAGCTTGGAATGCCGTCAGCATCCTTGAATGTCAGGTTCCCGGCGCTGCCTGACTTCAAGTCAAGGGCTCGAACGAGCATAGCTGCGAACTCTGCACGGGATACCTGAGCGTTAGGACGGAAGGTTCCGTCGCTATAGCCGTTTATGAATCCAAGCGCTACGCCGCGTTCGATGGCTGCTTTGGCCCAGTGCCCATTGATATCCTTCATGACCGTCCCCGTGCCGTTAAGTACGGCAGCCAGCTTGACCTCCGGTTTTAGCGTTTGCGGCTGAAGTTTGCTGTCTACGAGTTTCACATCTGTAAGCTTAATGTCAGCAGAACCAGTACCTAATTGCTCAAACAATAAGGTAGAGAGAACAAGCTTCCCGTTTTCACCTGCTTTTTTGCCGATTTTTGTCGTTGCGCATACCAGTTGGCCCCCCTCCACAATCGGTGTAATCGTATAACCCGTCATCCCGCTTGCCGCGCTTTTGAATCGCAGCTTTGACTTATCGAAGGAGAGTTTCACTTCAAAGGCATACATATCGGATAATTGATCGGCTGTCAAAACAACTCGGATCTCACGATCCGATTTTTCCTGCTGCAGCGTAAAAACAGGAGTCTCTGCTGCAAAAACGAAATTCGGCAATGCCATCGCAAGCAGCATAATCATGATCCCAACTGAAATAAAACGCTTACAATTCAACATAACAATCGACCCTTTCGATGTATAATGTGTAGTTGTCTTCACGAAAAATACGTATAGCCTGCTCATGTCCATACGCGATACGTTTCGTATCACCATCCCTGTGAGGAAAACGCTGTCGACCTTGCATGCCATTGCCGCATAACCGCAATTGAAGCTTAGCGTGCTGTCGATACCTTTATTTTACAAACTTGAATTCCGATTGTATTTGTAATATCAGGCTAAAAGTTATGAATTTCCGCCGTACATTTGACATCGCCTCCCTCCAATCACAAAAAGACCGCCCACCATTAGCGCGGTGGGCAGTCTTCTGACTCGATGTCATATTTGATTACGCATGCTTCAGCCAGCGGCTGTCTCCCGGATTCGGACATGCGCGGTCCTTGTATTTGGCAGCGATACGGACGAAGCAGCCGCATACTGTGCAGGTGGTGCCATATTGAAACTTCGGGCATTCCCGGCATGCCTGCAAGCGCTCCTCGTAAATGTCATCAGGCACACTGATCTCAGATTGAAACATCGGCGCTGACAAGATGCGATCGATTTGCTCGTCCGTCACGCGGTAATCATCCCGGCATCCCTTGCATTCATTTCGATTGCTCATAGCTATATGATTCCTATTCGGAAATGAGCTCAAGCACTGTGACTGACATGGGCGAGAGCTTCGCGCTTATTGTGGAGCCATTAACCGTGAAAGCATGATAAGCAGTCGGTTTTACCGCTTCTGGCTGATCAAACGTATTGTGCGCGTCTTTAATCGAAGCAGTCAGCTCTGTGCCCGATACAGCGACACCTAGCCCAGCTAAGCCGCGCAAATCAATCTCTACATCGGCAGCCGCATCATTATCCAAATTGCATAGGCTGATGTGAATGCGGCCTTCGGCGTTTTTAGAGGCAGATACCGAAACCTGAGGGATTTTCTCGTTATTATGCGCGTAATCTTGGCTTTCGATAGCAGTAGTCAGCAAATCAGCGCCTTGATGCACCTTATACATATCAAAAACATGGTACGTCGGCGTAAGCAGCATCTTCTCTCCCTCGGTCAAAATAACCGATTGAAGAACGTTAATCACCTGAGCGATATTCGCCATTTGCACCCGGTCGCAATGATCATGGAAAATATGAAGGGTCACGCCTGCAACGAGCGCATCCCGAATCGTATTTTGCTGGTAGAGGAAGCCTGGGTTCGTTCCCGGCTCAACGTCAAACCATGTACCCCATTCGTCAACGATAAGACCAATGCGTTTGGAAGGGTCATACTTATCCATGATCGTAGAATGGCGCGTAATCAGCTCGTCCATCCAAAGCGCTTTCTTCAGCGTGCTGTACCACTCATCCTCAGAGAAGCCCGTAGCTGCACCCTTCTCTGACCAGTTAGCACCCGGAATCGTGTAATAGTGCAAAGAGATAGAATCCATCATGCCATGCGCTTCACGCATGACCACTTCCATCCAACGGTAATCGTCGACATTAGGACCGCAAGCGATTTTATGAATTTTGTTCTCACCGTAATTGCGCACATACGTCTGATACCGACGGTATAGATCTGCATAATACTCAGGGCGCATATTGCCGCCGCAGCCCCAATTTTCATTGCCGACTCCGAAATATTTGACATTCCAAGGCTCTTCGCGACCGTTCTCGCGACGCAAATCGGCCATCGGCGAAACGCCTTCAAAGGTCATATATTCCACCCATTCAGACATCTCTTGAACCGTGCCGCTTCCAACATTGCCTGAGATGTAAGGCTCGCATTCCAGCATTTCACATAACATCAGAAACTCATGCGTACCGAAATGGTTGTTCTCCACCACTCCGCCCCAGTGCGTGTTGATCATCCGTTTGCGTGACTCGCGCGGGCCAATGCCGTCCTTCCAATGGTATTCATCCGCAAAGCAGCCGCCTGGCCAGCGAAGCACGGGAATATTCAATTGCTTAAGCGCTGCAACAACATCGTTGCGGATTCCGTTCGTGTTCGGTATTGGAGAATCCTCCCCAACCCAAATGCCCTCATATATGCAGCGTCCCAAATGCTCAGAGAAATGTCCATAAATATTGCGGTTAATCGTACCCGACGTTAGGTCGGTATTGATCGTTATCCGATTTGCCAAAAAAATCAACCTCGCTTTTTATGTGGGTGGATAAATCGCCCTTAATTGAATTAACATATTTATTTATTCATGTATAAAAATATTAATCCTAAACAAATCATAATGGGAGCGGATACAATTTGCAACCCTTATTTCGGAAAATATTGCAACACGCTTCGAATCATAGTCCTGTACGCAAAAAAACACACCGAATACATCATATTCGGTGCGTTTTATCCTATGATCTAAATGCTTATTCGGAGATCGGAAGCCATTTCAAAAACTGTTGGATATGCGTATCCCAATAGCCCCATTCGTGAGTGCCAGGCCCTTCGATGTATGTCAAAGGATAATCCGCTTGCTTCGCAGCGTCTCGGAAAGCCAAATTATTCGTATACAAGAAATCCTCCGTGCCGCAGCATTGGAAGAGCAGCGGCTTCTGAGCGGAATCCCGCTGATCCAAAACGAGATGCAGTAAATCTTCATTTGATCCTGTAATATCCTTATCGCCGTAGATGAGACGGAAATAGGAGTTCATATGCGGCATAGCTGCGTCTTTAATATGATTGGCCATATCTAGCGCACCTGACAAGCTGCCCGCGGCAGCAATGCGATCCGGGTGCCTCAGCGCCCATTTGAATGCGCCATAACCTCCCATGGATAAGCCTGCAACATAATTGTCCTCCCTTGCGTCTGAGAGGGGGAAGAAGGAACGGGCGATGACCGGCAGCTCCTCTGTAAGGAAGGTCCAATATTTATTGCCATATTCCATATCCGTGTAGAAGCTTTGATGTACATTCGGCATGACGACTGCAAGGCCAAGCTCGGCTACATAGCGTTCAATCGAAGTTCTCCGTGCCCAAATGGTATCGTCATCGGAGAGTCCGTGAAGCAAATACAAGGTTTTGTGCAGCTTTTGACTGCTGCGATTGGTAAGGCCGATCTGGGAAGTCGTTTGCTGAGGCAGAATAACAGTCATTGAGGTGCTTAGGCCTAGTGCTTCGGAATAAAAGTTGCAGGTAATGAACGCCATTCGGAAAGCCTCCTGAAATATAGTAAAAGTGTACTGTCCTTCATACATAGTAATGTAGCACCATTATGAAGCGCTTGCAAATAAAACCACGGTTAACCGCCTATTGCTCGCCTTTTGCGCTGCAAAGTTAGTTAGTGAACTTTTTTTCAGTGCTTATATCAAAAGAAATTGCAAGGTATAATAGAAACCGTCTAAGCATAATCCAAATATTCGGAGGTAGATGAACAATGAAATTGATGCCCTTAGAGCGTCGAGGAATATCGGACAGCCGTTTAGCACTAGGATGTATGGGGCTTGGCGGAAGCTGGGATCTTGCAGACCCGATTACAACTGATCATGTACGTCAGGCCGAAGCTGCCGTTGATGCCGCTCTTTCTATCGGCATAACGATGTATGACCACGCCGATATTTATACGAGAGGCAAAGCAGAATCTATTTTCGGACAAGTGTTGAAGCAGCAGCCTAAGCTTCGTGAGCAGATCGTCATCCAATCGAAGGTTGGCATTCAGCTGTCAGACGGCGTATTGCCTGGTCGTTTCAACTTCTCGAAGGAGCATATCCTGCCATCGGTAGACGGAATTCTGGAGCGGCTTGGAACAGAATACCTTGACGTTCTGCTGCTGCACCGTCCAGATCCGCTAATGGAGCCGGATGAAATAGCCGAAGCCTTCACTAAGCTGAAGCTGGCAGGCAAAGTACGTAACTTCGGCGTTTCCAATATGAGTCCTGGCCAAATTCGTTTCCTCCAGCGCGCGCTCCCGGATCCGATTGTTGTGAATCAGTTGGAACTTAGCTTGCTGCGTCATGACTGGGTTGATCAAGGCATTCATGTGAACCAGAAAGCTGGTTTAAAGGATAATTTCTCTGAAGGCTTGATGGAATTCATGCAGATGGAGGACATACAAATTCAAGCATGGGGACCGCTCGCCCAAGGCAGATTCTCGGGTAGAGTTTCGGAGAATGCAAGTGAAGCAGAAGTTCAAACGGCAGCTATGGTGAAACAAATTGCGGATGAGAATGGCACAACGCCAGAATCCATCGTACTCGCTTGGCTGATGAAGCATCCCGCTCGTATTCAGCCGGTAATCGGCACGATAAATCCACAGCGCATTAACGCATGTAAAGATGCCGTTCAACAAGCAGAAATCATGACGCGAGAGCAATGGTACAGCTTGCTAGTAAGCGCAAGAGGCGTGAACATGCCTTAATTTCCGCTGTCTATCTTTAATTATGAGTATTTTTTCATTTAATTCTCATAAACTCTCAGAATCCCTGTAATCGCTACCCGTTCGCTCTCATTTGCGAATTTCGCCGTTTTTTTATGTGTTATAGTCAATACACATAAAACGAAACGCGGAGGGACATCCTGACAGCATGAGAACATCACATTTACTGAAATCGATTGCCAAAGCAGGCATTTGCAGCGCGGTCGTCATGTCGGCAATCACATTAGGCACATTTGCGCCAAAGGCGCATGCAGCAACACCTGAAACGCTAGATCTAATTTCGACAGGCAAAGAATATATCGGCACACCTTATAAATTCGGCGCACCAGCTGGCGTTACATACGCTTTCGACTGCTCGTCATTCACCCAGTTTTTGTACAAAGGCCTGGATGTTAAACTTCCACGCTCTTCTTCTGCGCAAGCAGGAGTTGGCGAGAAGGTTACCAAAGGTTCTTTAAGCGTGGGCGATCTTGTATTTTTCAATACAAACGGCAAGTCCATTAGCCATGTCGCTATTTATGCTGGCAATAACAAAATCATTCACAGCTCCACTAGTCTAGGCGTTACGGTAACGAGCCTTGGAAGCAGCTATTGGGCAAAAAAATATGTAACAGCAAGACGCGTTCTTAGCTAGGATTCTTGCATATAATGAATAAACATGATGGGCTGCAGCTGCTTTTTTAGGGTTTGCAGTCTTTTGTTTACTATCTACTTAACCATGTGGAAAACAAATGAAACAATTTAATATTAATGAAAAAGGATACTGCTAGCTTATGCTAAGCGTATCCTTTTTCATTTGCTCACCTACTTACATATAGCTGTCTTCTCATGGATTCACGCTCACATCGCTAAATGTTTGTATTCGCGATTGAGCACCTGCATCCAATCTTCCTGCTTGCCCTCCATGTAGATGCTATCCTTCCGTTTGCAGGCAACGCCCTCCAATTCAGAGCTTTTGACAAGATCGAACAGCGCTGAGCCTTCCCGTTCGACGTATTGCATTTTTTTGAAATAGGCATTATCCTCCAAAACCATGTTAAGCAGCCTCTTCCGCTCCAGCAGCGGCTGTTTTCTCATATCAAGTCCGTTATAATACAGCAGATCGAATACGAAAAATATAATGGGATTTGTCCGTTTTGCTTCTCGGATCGTCGGCTCTTTTTTGATGCGATACCTTTCCTGAAGGACGCGGTAATCGAAAACGCCCGAATCCGGGTTCACATATGCAACCTCGCCGTCCAATAATACGTCAGCCGGCTCTCGCAAAGGAACATTATGTAGTTCGGGATACTGCCTAGTCACGTCGTTACAATGCTTGGTATATAATTTCGGCTTGCTATGAATGAATGAAAGCTGCAGCCGGTGCCCGTCAATTAGCGGTTCAAATATATAATTATCATCATCAAAAGGCTGAGCATGCTCTGTCATAAGCATCGGTTTTACAAACATAACGGCGCCTCCTTCCGTCTAACCATTCTAGCATGAAACTACTCCAAAAATCGGAGGTAAATTTAGGCGGAATTCACGAATAATCTCCTTTGCACTTTCGCATAATAGATGCAAGAAGGAGGCTGAGAAAAGATGGCAAACCGCACAAATCAACTTCTTGTACCACAAGCGCGCGCAGCGCTGGAGCAATTGAAATTCGAAGTAGCTCAAGAGCTTGGCATACAACTTCCGCAAGACGGCTATTATGGCCATATGACAACGCGTGATATGGGCTCCATCGGCGGATTGATTACTCGCCGGCTCGTTCAAATCGCAGAGCAGCAGCTCGCAGGCCGCCGTTAATTTCTACATAAATAAGCGCCAAGTCAGCCATATGCTGCCTTGGCGCTTATTTGTTTCTTACCTTCCTTCTATTTTCACACAAAAACTGCTCAGTCTGCCTTCTAAGAACTTCCCTTCTGTCCTAAAAATCTGTAAAATAGGATAGAGTTGTCCCACTACATAACGCTTACTCACAAAATTTCATAATAGAGAGGAATATTCCAATATGATTATCCAACCGAAAACACGCGGATTTATTTGTACAACTGCACATCCCGAGGGCTGCGCCCAGCAAGTACAGCGCCAAATTGACTATGTAAGCGCTCAGCCTGCCATAACAGGTCCTAAGAACGTATTGGTCATTGGAGCTTCGACTGGCTACGGTCTCGCTTCACGCATCGTATCCTCCTTTGCAGCAGGCGCGAACACCATCGGCGTCTATTTCGACAAAGCTGCTGAAGGCGCTCGCACAGCATCAGCAGGCTGGTACAATTCAGCTGCTTTCGAGGACGCTGCTGCGGCTGCAGGCCGCAAATCGTACAGCATTGTGGGAGACGCCTTCTCCGATGAAATCAAAGCGAAAACAATTGACTTAATTCGCACGGAGCTTGGGCAAATCGACCTTGTCGTTTACAGCGTTGCATCACCGCGCCGTACTCATCCCAAAACGGGCGAAACCTTCTCCTCTGTCATTAAGCCGCTAGGCGGCACGTATACGAACAAAACCGTCAATTTCCACAGCGGTGAGGTGTCACAGGCTACGATTGAGCCGGCTACCGAGGATGAGCTTCGTCAAACGATTGCCGTAATGGGCGGCGAGGACTGGCAAATGTGGATCGATGAGCTTTCAGCAGCAGGTGCGCTTGCAGAAGACGCGACAACTGTCGCTTATTCCTATATCGGACCAGAAATTACGCATGCGGTATACCGCGAAGGCACGATCGGAGCTGCCAAAAACGATTTGGAAGCTACAGCAAAGCGATTGAATGAGCAGCTCGGCGCAGCTGGCGGCCGCGCATTCGTCTCAGTCAACAAAGCGCTGGTTACACAATCCAGTTCGGCTATTCCGGTTGTTCCGCTATATATTTCCGCGCTTTATAAAGTCATGAAAGAAAAAGGCATTCATGAGGGCTGTATTGAGCAAATGTACCGTTTGTTCTCTGAACGACTTTACGGCAGCAGCGAAACGGCTGTTGATGAAAAAGGTCTGATTCGTGTCGACGATTGGGAGATGAGACCAGAGATTCAAGCCGAGGTTGCGGATGTATGGGCGAAGCTGTCCACCGAAAACGTGTACGAGCTATCCGATCTGGAAGGCTATCGCCGTGAATTTTTCCAGCTGTTCGGCTTCGAGACGGACGGTATTGATTATGAAGCAGACGTGAATCCAGAAATTAATATTCACAACTTGCGTTAAGCATCAAAAAAAGGACGTTGAGTCGGATGACCGATTCAGCGTCCTTTTCATATGGGCAATATTCATTCTAAGAAATTAGCTTGCCTGGCTTTAATGATTTTATGTCTTTATTAGAGTTGTTTAACGTAATGAGCATCTTTTCGCTTCTTACCATAACCGAGTGACAAAGAAAGCAAGCTGGAACATGTTCGAATGCAAAATCATCACGGATCCAACCTTTGCAGGTATCGTTCTCACAGGTCCAAATAACTGTGCTCTCTTGAGGATGATCTTCTAACGATTTTCTACGAAAATACATTGTACAATCCTCCTTTGGCCTATAAAAAAAGAGCCCTTAACGATTGTTAAGGGCTCTTGATGTGTAAAACCTACAGTTTTACAACGTTTTCTGCTTGTGGTCCACGGTTGCCTTGAGTTACGTTGAACTCAACGCGTTGACCTTCGTCAAGGGATTTGAAGCCTTCGCCTTGAATTGCGGAGAAATGTACGAATACGTCATTTCCACCTTCAACTTCGATAAAACCAAAACCTTTTTCTGCGTTAAACCATTTTACTGTACCTTGTTCCATTATAAAAACCTCCAATAAGTTTTTTAACATGTTTTTTCCAGAAAAACTAAAAATCACACATTGAGAAAAGTATCATTATACAAATGACAACCCTTTTCAATATGTGAATTCAAGGTTTAAATTTGTTATTTGTATTAACAATATATCATAGGCTTTTGCATAACGCAAGTCCTTCCTCCAAAAAAACCAAAATCTTTTATTAAAGCTTGGGATAGCCTCGGTCCTCCGGGGAAAATATAAAGGCGTGACAAGCACTCTATTCTAATCATACGAGGTGTACTTACATGAAGAAGTTCGTTGCGATTGCTGCATTATTAGTCGTTACCGGCTGTTCGTCGGGCTCTAACATGATGCACAAACAGTCTGCCCATGAGTATGCCAAAGACAAAGCGCCTTTGATTACCGCAGCACCGCATGTTACGCGAGCCTCGTCGGTTGCCACAACAATGCCAGGAAGACCTTCAGGCACGCTTAGAGGCTCGCAGTTTACGTTCCCGGATTGGCTATTCGGCGATGGAACGGGAATCCAAAATCCAACAAATCCAACTACTCAATACCCTGTAACCAAGCAGCCTACGACCCAAAATCCGACAACTCAAAATCCGGGCACTCAAGCTCCCGCAACTCAAAATCCTAGCGGTGAAAAAGCAGCTACAGGACAATTTGAGCAGCAGGTGCTGCAAATCGTCAATGCCGAACGTTCCAAAGCAGGTTTAGGCGCATTATCGATGGACAGCAAGCTTGCCAACATGGCCATGGTCAAAGCAAAGGACATGTCCGATAACAACTATTTCGATCATAATTCTCCTACGTACGGATCGCCTTTTGACATGATGAGACAATTCCAGATCACTTACAGCTCAGCCGGCGAGAACATTGCCAAGGGTCAACCGACCGCTGAACGCGTCATGAATGACTGGATGAACAGTCCTGGGCATAGAGCAAACATTCTAAACGGCAGCTTTTCGAAGATCGGTGTAGCTTATTACAATGGTTCTTGGGTACAAGAATTTATCGGCTAGGCCTAATACAGCAGAGACCTGTTCCGGAGCATTCTCCAGAGCAGGTCTCTTTATCATGCAGGAAGCATTAGCATCAAAGTTCTTGCTTCCACAATTCCTTCAGCGCAGCAAGCAAACTTTCGTTTTCTGCCCTCGTACCGATCGATATTCGTACATGCAGCGGCAGATTCCACATTTTTCCGTGTCTCACGATTATTCCTCTTGCCATAAGCTGCTCATAAATGCGCTCTGCGCGCTCACCAAGCTCGACAAGCACAAAGTTGCTCATGCTCTCCGTATAGCCGCAGCCCAGCTCATTAAGCGCTTGGTAGAGGTATTCCCTTTCTTCCCATACGAGCTGCTGTGATCTCTTCACATGATCGGTATCACCTATTGCTGCTGCTGCGGCTGCTTGTGCTAATGCATTTACATTAAAAGGCTCCTTAACCTTCAATATACTCTGAATAATCGATTCCGGCGCTATGCCATAGCCAGCTCGTATGCCTGCTAGCCCATAAATTTTGGAGAACGTGTTCAAGACAAGCAGCGGATATCCCTTTCTTACCAATGAAACGCCATCCGAATAGGATTCATCCGACACGAAATGGCTGTATGCGGCATCCACTACAACCAGTACCCTTTTCGGCAGCGAATCGAGAATAAACGTCAAATCCTTTTCCGCTAAAAAAGTTCCTGTTGGATTGTTCGGCGAACATAGGTAGATGATTTTGGTGCGATCCGTTACAGCCGCTAGAATCGACTGCACATCATACTGGAAATCGGACTTCAAAGGAACCGTTACGGTTCGAGCATCTAACAGCTGCGCTCCAAATGCGTATTCACTAAAGGTCGGGCTAGGCACAACAATTTCGTCTTCCGCATCCAGAAATGCTTCCGATATTAACGTGATGAGCTCGTCTCCTCCATTTGTTACGATAACCTGCTCAGGCACGAGGTCATAATGGATTGCAATGGTTAGCTTCAAACGAAGAGCCTGGGCATCCGGATATCTATGCAGCTCGGATAAAGCTTCCCTCATGGCTTCCAGCGCCAAAGGCGACGGTCCAAGCGGATTTTCATTGGAAGCGAGCTTAATGACACGCTCCAAACCATGCTCCTGCTGAACCTCCCAAACCGGCTTGCCTGGGGAATAAGGCTTCATTTGGTCCAGCGCCTTGCGTGCGCGAACCTCGATATTATGATTCATAAGTTAGATCACCTTCACGATTATAATAAATAACTTTATCACTATAATACATTAATACTTTTAAGTGGTAAAGTAAAGATGTAAAAAGAAGAGCCCTTTCAGGCTCCGCTTCGCAATCGCGTTTCTTTTTCGTGCTTATTCAGCTGATGGCGCGGGATGCGCATCAATATAGGCGAGTGCATTGTAAATGAGAACTGCTGCATCCGCACGTGTAATTTCATCGGTAGGATTGAAATTCCCTGCTGCATCAAGCTCAGCGATTTTAAGAACAAGCGCTCTTTGTACAGAGCCGTCATAGGATACCGAAAGCTCAGCCTGATCATTAAACGCCATGGGAATGATCTTAATCATCGGCAGGTTGCTGTGCTTCTCAATCGCAAGGATAAGCTGATGCGTGAACTCTTCCTTTGTCCACGTTTTTCCAGGGTCCAGATCAGTTGGCAAGCCAATGTCATTATTCGCTGCGATGATAAGCGCATCCGCATACCAAGCGTCATCGTTTGCTTTCGGGAAATAATCAGTGGCATGAGGCTCTTTAATAAAGCGAAGCGTATCGATGTTCAGTTCAAGCGCGTTCACGATTAGTTGAATGCCTTGCGCTGCCGTTAGCGTTGCGTCTGGAAAGAAGCGGTCCGTGCTAACGCCCTTCACTAAACCTTTATTTTGCAAAGAGATAATTTTATCCTTAGCAATTACATTCGCGATATCCGAGAACGAAGATGCTGCCGCAAAGCTTTGACCGGCTATGGATAGGGTAAGAACAGCTGTTGCTGCTAGTGTAACGAGTTTGAATTTGTTCGTCATGGTTATCACCTCATCAAGTATTTGGAACGTCCCTTCCTCATAGACGGGCTTTACAAAAAAAGGTTGCAACAACACTTACTTTTTTTAATGAACTACATATTTCATCAATAATTCCCGTGTAAGACATGAAAAAAAAGCGCGAAATGACCATAACAAGCATCATTCAGCGCTTTTATTGGAGAAGATTTATCTTTAATCCTCTGCTAAGAAATCGATCATGGAGCGAACCTGAACCGTCCCTGCAGCAGCAGGCTTGCTTGCCAGTTCATCATGAGCTCGGTATGAGAATGTGATTACTTTGTCTACGCCTGGGATAAGATCAAAGAAATTATCATCGAACATGCCCTCATGCTCCGCTTTCACCCAAACTTGCTTGGCGAGGACATTGCTGCTCAGCCTAAAGGCGGTGCCGTCGCTGCCTTCCACCTCCGATATGCATATTGAACCCGCGGATAGCTTCTGTTCCTTCGCTTTGGTGAAATAATACGTCTTGCTGTCCAGCTGGATGCCATTTTGCAGCAGTTCTCCGTACAAGACGACTCTTCCGGCTTCGAAGCCCGCTATCCATTCCTGCTCATGAATTGCAGCGACGACGACAGAGCTGTTTCCATCCAAAGAGACTTCAGTTGTAAGTTGCTTCACGATTGTTCCAGCGAAATCGTAAAGCGTCAACCGCAGCTCACCGACTATCGGCGAAAGCAGATCCGTAATTGCGTATGCGCGCACGACACCTTCATCCGTCCGATCGAAAGAAAGCATCGTGTCGGCAAAACTTCTTTTCGCGTAATATTGCATCGCTTTCCATTTGCCGTAATAATCCATGCCTGCCCAAGAAGCTACTGGCCAGCAATCATTCATTTGCCAATAAAGAGTCCCCATGCAGTAAGGCATATTGCGACGATGCGCTTCAATGGCCATTTTCATCGCTTCGGCTTGCAGCACTTGGCTCATATATAGAAATGCCGGGAAGTCCTTTGGCTGCTTCATATATATATCCATGTACTCTTTAATCAGGCGGTTTCCGTCACCGTTCTTCTGATGGGCCCGCATTACTTTTGAATCCAATGCCAAATCCGCTTCGGTAGCGAAAGTCATGACCGTATCGTATTCCGGGAAGGATTGGAAGCCGTATTCGCTCATAAATCGTCCGACCTTTACGTTATAATTCTCGAAAGGCTCGACGGCGTGCCAAACTCCCCAGTAGTGGATATCCCCCTCCGTGGATAGCGGATGCGCATGCTGATTTATATCGCCTGTCAAGTTGATCATCGGCGAAGATGGCCAATAAGGCGTATTTGGCGCAAACGCCGTGACAGCTTCCGGTAAAATCTCATGGAAGATCGACTCGTAATCTGCCCATATGACGGCCCGTTGGTTAAGCGTATATTCCTTTTTCCAGCCCCAGCCGCCGTTCTCATCGTATTGCGCCCAAGCAGAATCGATTTCGTTGTTGCCGCACCAAAGTACGACCGAAGGATGGTTGCGCAGGCGTTTTACGTTTTCAATGGCTTCCTGGCGCACATTGTCCAGAAAAGCCTGGTCGCCTGGGTACATGCTGCATGCGAACATAAAGTCCTGCCATACCATAATGCCATACTCATCGCACAGCTCATAGAAAACCGACTGCTCATATATACCGCCGCCCCATACGCGCAGCATATTCATGTTGGATTCAACTGCCGCCACGATTTCATGACGATAGCGTTCGTCGGTCACGTTTGTAATGAAGCTGTCATTCGGAATATGGTTGGCGCCTTTGGCAAAGACAGGTACACCGTTCAGTTCAAAATAAAAGCTGGCTCCCTTTTCGTCTTTGTCGCGCACTAGGCGAACAGAACGCAAGCCAGTTCGTGCAGAGCGAGCCGCGATCAAGTCCTCACCATTTAGTAGCTCAGCCGTGAAGGTATAAAGATTCGCATCACCAAGCCCTCTGCTCCACCAAAGCTTGGGATCAGGGATAACCGCCTTGATTTCTATGGTCTGGACTCCTTGTTCAATGCTCGCTTCCTGTTCCCAAGTAAAGTTTTCCGTGCTTATTCTAACCGTACCGCGCCAAGCAGACTCCGCATCTATTTCTACAAAAACCGTCAAATCGGCTTGTGAGGCCGTTATTTCATCCTGCTGGATATGCACGTCGGCAATTTTGCTGTTCGACCATCCTTCAAGCCTCGCTTCCCGCCATATTCCGCTCGTTACGAATCGAGGACCCCAGTCCCAGCCATAATGATAAGGCGCTTTCCGTGCAAAAATACTAACTTTCTGAGCACCAAGCCCGCCAAGCTCGGATTGATCATTCGAAGCCGGAAGGTTGTAGCCCAGCTTATCGATCTTCGGAAGGTCCTCCTGAACGGGTGAACGGAATTTAATATGCAATTGATTTTGTTGAGGCTTCACGATTGCCTTCACGTCAGCCTTCCACGCTCGGAACATATTGTCTGCGGACAGGACATGCTGTCCATTCAGGTATACATCTGCATAAGTATCCAGACCGTCAAAAACAAGCTCCAGCACAGACGACTGCAGCAGCTCCACAGGCACATCGAACTGCGATTCATATTCCCAATCTATTTTATCAATCCATTGCAGGTCATGCTCATTCGTCGCATAGAACGGATCCTCGATCTTCCCATTGCGAAGCAGATCGGTATGCACGCAGCCCGGAACGACTGCTTGTAGCCATTCCTTTTCCTCGCAAGCTTTAAATCTCCAATTATTTAGTACTTGTTGTGTCGCTCTCATTGTGTCCTCCCGAATGTCAGGCTCGTTTTTTTGTTATTATCACGCCAACTTCACCTAACATATTCTAACACATCCTGCCTAACGGTCAATGGTTTTTGTTATTTTATTAGTGTTTATTATTTGATAATCTTTGCTATAAAACTATAATATTAGAGTAATAATCGATCCAACGCTTCTATTTATCGGCAGCTGACTATGACATAACAAAAATAACACTCAAGAAAACTAACTAACAATTAAACGAATCTCAAAAATAACGTTTACTACACATTCGTTTCCTGTAAAATAGATATCAAATGATTATCGTACAGAGCATTAAGCCAATAGGCTTATCATCTCAATACTCCAAACAAAGTAGGCTGAAATCCATGCGTAAAAAAGTAACGATACAATCCATCGCCGACCTTACGGGCCTCTCCAAATTCGCCGTATCACGCGCCCTTTCCGGCAAATCCGGCGTCAGCCCGCAAACGAGAGAATTTATTTATAAAGCTGCAGGGCAGCTTGGCTACTTCAAGGATGCCCCTGCCGGACAGTTGTCCAATGAGCTACACACAATGGAACCGCGTCAATGGACGGGAACGGTTCTTGTGCTATTTCCGAACGTTCGCTATCAGAATATGGATTCCGTTTATTGGGGTCCCGTATTTAACGGCATTTCCTCCCGCCTGAATCAACAAGGAATCAATATACTGACCTTGACCGAGCCCTCGGATGAGTCCATGTTTTCCTTGCTGAAGCCGGAAGCAATCATGGGCGTCATAACCGTCGGTACGATTTCTACGCAAATTTTGCAAGAAATCAAACGAATCGGCATCCCCATCGTTATGGTTGATCATGTCGAGCCAAGCTTTCATTGTGATTCAGTCTTTACGGACAACCTATCGAGCATGAGGGAGATCATGGAGTATGTCATACGGAAAGGATATCGCAGCTTTCAGTTTTTGGGGAACATACGCGATGCACACAGCTTCTATGAACGATTCCTTGGCTTTCGCTCCGCTCTCGATGACCACGGCATTGAACTGAATCAGATTCCGTCCTTGAACGGACCAGGGATTGAGCAGATTCAAGACACGCTTCAAGCTGCCTTTACAGAGCATGGCTTGCCTGAGGTGTTCGTATGCGCAAATGACATTTTGGCCAAGATAGCGTTGGACATCCTGCGTCAAATGGACATAAGCATACCTGATAGCCTTGTTTTTACCGGCTTTGACAATACGTATCCCGAGGTGCCATTTCTTGCTACCGTTAACGTAGACAAAGAACTGCTTGGCAAAAGAGCCGTAGATAAAATGCTATGGCGAATCCTAAACCCAAACACTAGCTATGAGAAGGTGCTCATTCAAGCGGAAGTTATTTTCCAATAACCAGAAACCTCTTCGCATGGCCGTGTAAGGCGGAGCAGGGTCTGCTAAGAGCATTGAGATAAGCGCTTTTAGCTTGCGTTTTGCGTTTTGCGTTTTGCGTTTTGCGTTTTGCGTTTTTTGTTTTAGTTTTGTGTTTTAGTTTTGTGTTTTAGTTTCGAGTTTTAGTTTTGAGTTTTAGTTTCGAGCTTAAGCATTAGTTTTGACTTTGAGCTTTGTCTATAACGAAGTTAAACTATTGTGCATATCAAAAAGGACCTGTCGCAAGGGGGAATCATTCCTTGAAAAAAGGTCCTTCGTTGTTCATGAAAGCATGCAGGTCCTGATCGGCTTTGGACTGGTTGCAGGCGTTACAGGCACACACGCAATTGAGCGGTGTGGTATGTCCGCCTTTCGCGCGAGGCAGCATATGATCAATCGTATCGCCGAATTCACCGCAAAAATAACAAATGTGATTATCTCGCTCTAAAATGTACCGCCGAAATTCCTTATTGCTGAACAACCGTCTAATCGTATGCCGATTGACGATAACCGCAGCATGCTCGTTAACAAGCGTTACTGCAAGCTCCAGCTCTATTTCCTGATACCATCGCCGCCCCTTGTCCGTCTTCCCCCTCATCCAAACTGTACCCTGGCGCGTTTTCTTCAGCGCTGCCGGGTCGTTAGGAAGCGGTATCGTTGGCATGTGCGGCGTGGTGCGCAGCTGTCGCGCTTTTTCCACTTCTGTTTTGACTTTCTCGCCTTGAGCGGCGATAGTCTGCGGCTCTAGCTTCGCAATACGAGCCTTTCGGCATGTACGGCAAGCGCCGCGCCGTGATCCTGCACTAGCCCGTCTGCCTGTCCGACGCAAAAACTCTGACAGCGGCCTCATCTGCTTACAGCTTGCACAAGGCTTTGTAATTGGAGGTTCAGTTTCATCCATCGTTTATTCCGGGTCATGCGTTCATGCAGCGCCCGTTTACTTCCCCTCATGTTTTTCTACTATTGTAGCATTAATTTATAAACGAAGGGAGTATGAGCCGCGCTTGATGTATGAATCCGTTCGATTTGATTAAAAACGATTGCCATTATCCTCCGAATCATGATCCTCCCACCTGCGGGAATATGCTTTATTCGTTATCCAAAAGGTTATCCATGCTAATATAGCGACAATGATGCCCGCCGCAATCCATACGCCAACTGGCACTTCCATTCGATCATCTCCTAAAAGTTTTGCGAAGCAAAACTTGCTTCGTGAGCATGTGCTTTGTTTTGTGAAGCAAAACTTGCTTCGTGAGCATATGCTTTGTTTTGTGAAGCAAAACTTGCTTCGCCAGCATTCACCTGGTTTCGCTAAGCAAACATAGCCAAAACAGTCAGCTAAAGCTTACGATGCTTTGCTTGGCTTCATTCACCTGCAGCTGGAACACGTCCGGTCTGTTATAATGTCCTGCAGCATCGAAGTCGAACCGGCTTGCCGTAACGGATGCCATATCCAGATCTGCATATATAACGGTCTCCGTATCATATACAGGCTCAGCTGCATATTCGCCCAAAGGACCTACAATCGCGCTGCCTCCTCTGCAAAGAATAGTTGGATCATTAGCAAGCTCAGCATACCCGTTGAGGCTCTCCGGATAGGAATCCTTGGTGGCGAACTGGTTGCTCGACAGCACGTAACATCTCCCTTCGCAAGCGATATGCATAAGGGTTGCCTGCCATGTATCACGCGCATCAGCTGTCGGCGTTACCAATATATCGATGCCTTTGGCATACATCGCCATTCGCGCAAGCGGCATATAGTTTTCCCAGCAAATCAAGCCGCCAATTCGGCCAAAGGGCGTATCAATAACGGTCAGGGTGCTGCCGTCGCCTTGTCCCCATAATAATCGTTCAGAACCCGTTGGAATGAGTTTGCGGTGCTTGCCAAGCAGCTTGCCGTCGGGACCAATGTAAACGATGCTGTTGTATAGCGTTGATTGACTGTATTCTTGGTCGCGCTCTACAACGCCAATAATTAAATAAACGCCTGCTTCTCTTGCAATCTCTCCTAATAGATCCGTGTCCGTACCGGGAATTGTAATGGCACTGTTCCCGTATTTTGCCCAATCCTCGCGTCCTTCCATCGTTCGGCTGCCTACCCTGGCGCCAAAGGAAAAACCTCGCGGGTAGCCGCCAATAAATACTTCCGGAAATAGCAGAAGCTTAGCACCATTCCCTTTTGCTTCTTGGACGTAACCAGCTATTTTTCGAAAGGCAGATTCTTTATCGAACAAAATAGGAGCTGCTTGTACGACGGCTACCTTAACCTTCTGCTCACCCATATCGTCAATCGTCTCCTTTTCCATGCAGAACAATATTATTTACCGATTGTAATATGATAAGCATACCTCCGAGTCGACATGCTGTAACCGTCCAATTGGTTGTTAATATAACCAACCAATTTTCAAGTGCATACAAAAAAAGACGTTAGCTGTTTGGCTAACGTCTAATCATGTGGTTAACGACTAATCGCACTAAAAACTAATGCTGCTTCTCAACATGAACGCGTTTAATAAACAAAGCTACAATCAAACCAACGATAGCGACCACCATTGCGAATATGAATGCATTCTGAATGCCGGCCGTCATGGCAAGCGGTGCATTGGCCGGATCTGTCGGGTCAGCGACATCCTTCATAAAGTTGTTCATGCCTGCGGTCATAATGCTTACCGCTACAGCTGTTCCGATCGCGCCCGCCACCTGCTGCAGCGTGTTCATAATAGCCGTACCATCTGGATACAGCTCGCGTGGAAGCTGATTAAGACCATTCGTCTGGGCAGGCATCCACACCATAGAAATACCGATCATGAGGCAAGAATGCAGCACAATGATCAGCGCGATTGTGGACGCAGTTGTAATGCCCGAGAAAAACCAAAGCACGGCTGCAACGATAGCAAGCCCAGGTATCACCAGCCATTTCGGGCCGAATTTATCGAATAAGCCGCCCATGATTGGAGACATAATACCATTGATAAGACCGCCTGGCAGCAGGATAAGCCCTGCTGTCAATGCGCTTAGCCCAAGACCGCTAATTAGATACATCGGCAGTACGAGCATGGATGACAGGATGACCATCATACAGATAAAGACCATCAGCGTTCCAACAACGAACATCGGATGCTTGAAGGCACGCAAGTTCATCATCGGCTGCTTCATCATAATTTGGCGAATCGCAAAGATGACAAGCGCGACGATACCGATAATCATAAACGAAACGACCTTCGTGCTCGTCCAGCCGCCTTCTCCTTCACCTGCGCTGCTGAATGCAAACACGATGCCTCCGAAGCCGAGTGTCGAGAATACGAGCGAGAAAATATCGATTTTCGGTTTTGTGATCGTAGATACGTTCTGCATAAACAGGATGCCGAACAGAAGCGCTATAACCAAGAACGGCAACGATAACCAGAAAATCCAGTGCCAGCTTAAATTTTCAATAAGAAGACCAGCAATAGTAGGACCTACTGCGGGAGCAACCATAATTACTAGCCCGATTACGCCCATTGCCGCCCCGCGTTTTTCAGCAGGGAATATAATGAGAATCGTATTAAACATAAGCGGCAGCAGAAGTGCCGTGCCAATCGCTTGAATAACGCGTGCTGTCATCAGAACCTCAAAGCTAGGCGCAAGCGCGGCCACCAGCGTTCCGAGCACTGAAAAGCTGACCGCAGCGATAAACAGCTGCCTTGTGGAGAACCATTGCAGCAGCAGCCCCGATACGGGTACCAATATACCGAGTGTAAGCAAATAGCCGGTTGTCAGCCATTGAACCGTCGGTGCCGTAATGTTGAATACTTCAATTAAATCGGTAAGCGCTACGTTTAGCGCCGTTTCACTGAACATCCCAACGAAGCCTGCTAAAAGCAGGGATATCATAATGGGTATGACTTTAAATTTCTGTCCTGGCTGTTGTTTCGTTTCTGTCATTGTTGCTTGCAAGCATTCCACTCTCCTATAATTACCTATCTTTGTATTTGCCTTTCACTCAGAAGGAAGGGCATTGGTTAATGACATACGGCAAGCATTTCGCTGCAGTCAGAAGCGGCTGCTTGTCGCGATTCGTCAATGCAAGTATGAGCGCGCCTTCCAAAAGCGAGATTATAACGACTCCGATTTCCGTCGCTTTCCCTTTTTCCATGCCTGCGGCAATCAGACGGTCAGAAATGACCGCTTGCCAGGAGGCAAACACAGCTTGTCCCGCACTCCTAAGCTTCTCGCTGATCGACGACGTTTCTACCGCCATCCAGAAGCTAAAAGGCATGTAGCCCTTGTAATCAAACTTCTCGGCATCCTCCGCCATATCAAGGACAAACGCCTGAACCGCATCAGAAGGCTCATCGAACTCAGCGAACTTGCTGGACCACTTCTCGATCACGAGTTCTCTCGTGCAGTTGATGCATTCCAGCGCCAGCTCTTCCTTGCCATCTGGAAAATAATAATAAAGCGAGCCCTTCGGACAATCGCTTTCCTTAATAATCTGGCTCAAGCCCGTTGCATGATACCCTTTCGTAAAAAAAAGCCTTGCTGCCGTCTCAAGGATATTATGTCGCGTATTTATTTTTTCTGACATCCATTCACTCCTCGATTATAACGATTGGTCTATATAATTTATACATGGTCAGACCTATCAAGTCAACCTTTTAATAAAGGAAATTTGCCTGTACACACAGAAAACAGCCGAACGTTAGTCCGGCTGTCTCTAATAAGGAAGTAGAAATTAGAATCCTGCTGCCACTTTTTTCGCTTGCTCAAGGCCAGTTGCGATGATAGCTTCCGCTTGGTCAGGCAATTGGTTATGTCCTTCGATAATGACACTTTCAAGGTTTTTCACACCGTAGAAGCCCATTACGTTGCGCATAAAGTTGAATGCCATTTCTGCGCCAGCAGCTGGGCCTTCAGAATAGATGCCGCCGCGAGCATTAAGAAGCGCTACTTTTTTGTCAGGGATTAGACCGACTGGACCTTCAGCCGTGTAGCTGAACGTTTTGCCAGCTTGCGACAGGTAGTCGATGTATGTGTGCAGAACAGCTGGAACCGTGAAATTCCAAAGCGGGAATGCGAATACAACTTTATCAGCAGCTAGGAATTGGTTGATATATTTATCGGAAACCGTTACAGCAGCTTGCTCGCTCTCCGTAAGGTCGTAGCCGCGAGCAGCTTTAAAGTTGCCGTTGATCATATCCGCATTCATATATGGCAGCTCTTCTTGGAACAAATCAAGCTCAACTACTGTATCCTCAGGATGGCTAGCTTTGTAGCTGTCCAGAAATGCATGGTATAGTTTAACGCTAGTTGCCATTTCAATTCCGCGATCGTTCGCTTTAACAAATAATACTGTACTCATTTTGTGTTTCCCTCCAGGATATGTGATTTACTTTTAGTAAGTACCTTTATTGTATATAGTTTTCCGGAAGGAAACATCGGCAATTAGACTGAAAAATAATTAAAAAAAGTCGGAATAGACGGAGACGCGGTCTTACGACTATAGTCTGACTGCTATGCGTTATTCACTTTCATTCATTAACTGCACAGCGTAAATCGCAGCTTGCGTACGATCGGTCATATTAAGCTTGCTCAAAATGCTGCTTACATGCGTTTTTACCGTTTTCTCTGCTACTGTCAGGGCGGATGCAATGTCCTTGTTGCTCATGCCCTTCGTAATCAACTGCAGCACTTCAAGCTCACGGGGAGTTAACTGCTCCATTAATTCGCGACCAGGACCCTCTTTAACAGGTTGGGCATTTGGCGCAACCTCCGCCAACAGCGCGCTCGCAATGTCGGGGTGGAGCTGGATATTACCCTTATAGGCACTGCGTATCGCTTCAGCAAGCTGATCAGGCTCCACATCCTTCAGCATATATCCAATTGCGCCTGACTGAAGCGCCGGCACAATATGACTGCGATCAGAGAAGCTTGTCAGGACGAGTACTTTAATATGGGGTTTCTGCTTGGCGATCAACGTGCTTGCTTCAATGCCATCCATAATCGGCATGTTGAGGTCCATCAGAATAACATCGGGATTTAGTTCCTCCGCTTTCTCCACCGCTTCTTGCCCATTGTGCGCTTCGCCGACCAATTCAAAATCCGGCTGCATATTCAGAAAAAAAGAAATGCCTTTCAAAACAATTTGATGATCGTCAACTAAAAGTATTTTGATCTTCACTACCGTTCCTCATTCCTCGTTCCACATTTCTGTTT
This sequence comes from Paenibacillus endophyticus, assembly GCF_014192395.1. Taxonomy (GTDB): domain Bacteria; phylum Bacillota; class Bacilli; order Paenibacillales; family Paenibacillaceae; genus Pristimantibacillus; species Pristimantibacillus endophyticus. The sequence continues at coordinate 275,280 of NZ_JACHXW010000003.1, forward strand.
CGGTCGCGACCGGAATTGTAGCCTTTACACTGGTCGAATGTCCCATGATGCTTGTAATGGATAATTCACCACCTAGCGTCTCAGCCCGCTCCCTCATGGTTAGCATCCCCATCGTCAGCTTGCCCTTGCGCTTTTCTGGTGAAAAACCGCGTCCCTTGTCAATAATTTCAATGCTTGCAAGCCGCTCGGATTTCATTAACATCACATGGACAGTTTCTGTATCGGCGTGCTTCTTTACGTTATTCATAGCCTCCTGCCCAATTCGCCAGAATGCTTCTTCAATCGCTCTAGGCAATTCGCGTACGCCTTCCACATGCTCATAAACGGTTAGTCCCATGTTTTTTCCATACTGCTTCAAAGCCGTCAGCAGGCCATGCTCCAAGCCGGCAGGACGAAGCTGCCAGATCAGCGTGCGCATTTCCTTCAACGTTTCTTGGGACAGCTGTCTAATTTCTTGAAGCGAGCGTTCGACAATTGGCTCCTTGCCGGCAAGAACGGTTTCCGCGCCTTTGGCAAGAAATGACAATGAGAAGATTTTTTGAATGACGGAATCATGCAGGTCTCGCGCCATCCGGTTCCTCTCTTCCATGCGCGCCAACTCGCGCCGCTGTTCATACACGCGAAGATTCTCAACGCTAAGCGTGAAATGATCACCCAAAGAATATAAAAAATCTTCCAAATAATCGTCAAATTGCCTGCCAAGCTCACTGCTAATAAATAACACACCTATCGGTCTGCTCCTAATCCGCAGAGGAATAGCCACAGCTGATGAAAAGGGCGGAATACCGATCGACGACAGGGACGAGCTCGGCACCTGATGACAGTTCGATAAGGTTACGATTCGATTCTCGCGGAAAGCCGTGCTGACAGTCCCGCCCTGATCAATCTCAAGAGTCAGCCACTCTTTCTTCACATGCTTATCCATATATGTAGCCCGCAGCGACAATTGCTGCTGCTCATACATAAACAGCGAGACATGCTGCCAATTGAACGTATCTCCGATATGTCTGACAGCTTGGAGCGGCAAGTTGTTAATATCCTGAATTGCGTTTATTCGCTGAATGACATCGCCTAGCTTGGCATAATGCAGAGCGTGCCTCTCCTGCACCTGGTAGAGCCGAATCCGCTTGATCGCCGTGCCGATCTGATAAGCCACAGCTTGAAGCAATGCCAGCTCCTCCACGGAGAAATGGCTTTTACCTGTCTGGGCAACGTTTAATAGACCGAATCGATCCGTTCCTGCATGAAGAGGGACCGTGGCATGATGAGAAATGCCCTCGGTATCGCCTAGATCATTGTTTATCGCATATATAATTCTCGAGCATTCAATAATATTGACTGCTTGCTCCAGCTTGTTTTGCTTGAAGCGCTCAACGCACCAGCACAAGGAGCCGCACATCACTTCCTGATTGTTTGCTCGCAGTCCTTCCGGCAAATTATGGGTAGCTACGTATATTTCTTCGCTGTGGCTGTCCATCATGAACAACCAGCCTGTCGTAAAGCCTGTTACCTGAAGCAGCTTGGCAAGCACGTCGTTCAGCATTTCATCCATATCATTCGTGCTGTTCAGCGTCTCAGCGATCTCCTTCAACGCAACTAGCTCATAAGCTCTGATTTCTGCGGACATGCCCCCACTCCCTTCTTAGCAACCATTATACACCTGCCGTTTTTGCAAAAACAGAGCCGTTTTCCTATAGCGCTTCCATTATGCAGCCTTGTCCTCGTTTGAGCTCGCTCATACTAGGAAAAACTGCATTTGACCAAAGAATATATCCGGCGACTGCCAATCCGAGATTAATAGCTGAAATATTTGTTCTCATTTGCTTTGTTTGTTATGATTGAGCAAAGACTGTCGTAATCTGATGAATTTTGTTTATCTCTAAGGAGGATCACATGCAAAAGGTCAAAATATTTTCCGGCACCTCAAACGAAAGGCTAGCCGCCGAAGTGTGCAGGGAGCTGGATCTTCCGCTCGGCAATGTTGCGATTTCGAGACAACAAAGCGGGGAAATACACGTATCCTACGGTGAATCCATTCGTACCTGCGATGTATTTATCGTCCAATCGCTTTCGCATCCTGTCAACGAGCATTTGATCGAGACGCTTGTCATGATCGACGCTGCGAAACGCGCATCAGCCAAAACGATCAATATCGTCATGCCTTATTACGGGTATGCAAGGCAAGAGAGAAAGTCTGCACCGCGCGAACCGATATCAGCTAAGCTGGTTGCGGATGTCCTGACGACTGTCGGCGCGAACCGGATCATTACCGTCGACCTTCATGCCGATCCGATCCAAGGTTTTTTCGATATACCTGTCGATCATTTAACCGCGCTGGATCTAATCATCGAATATTTAAGAGAGAAAAAAATTACGAATCCAGTCGTCGTATCTCCAGACGCGGGACGAGCCACGACAGCCGAGAAGCTTGCAGGACTGCTTGATTGCCCATTTGCCATTATGATTAAAAACCGGCCAGCGCACAATCAATCGGAGATCACGCATATTATCGGCGACGTAGAAAACATGACTCCGATTATTATCGAGGATTTAATCGACACGGGAAGCACGATCGTCAACGTGGTAGAGGCGCTTAAGAAAAAAGGCGCGCATGATTCATACATATGTGCTACGCATGGCCTTTTCTCAGCCAATGCGTTAGAGAAGCTTGACCACCCGAACATTCGCGAGGTTGTCATCACCGATACGATTGATATCGGAGAAGAACGGTCCAATAAATTCGTCGTTTTGCCAATGTCACCGCTGCTCGCTACCGCTATCAAAATCATTACCGAAGGCGGTTCGATCGCAACGTTGTTTAAAGCAGGCACCTAAGCAGTCAGCACTGTTTGCACCATTTCATGAAGTTATAGAAATACCTCCTTGCACAGCTGCATGGTGGTATTTTTTTGCCGTGAATAACCATGGAAATCCGTTCAAAAAAGAGGCGATCCTCCTTTGGTTGGGAATCGCCTCTTTTACGTGTAATTCATGACCATCATCATTTCGGGACAATCGTTATGACCTGCTCACGAAGCTCAGCCTTCTGGTAGACTTGCGAAATGCCAAGCTTCGCTGCTTCAGCCTTGCCAACTTCCTTGTAAAACAACCTCGTTTCAACGATTCTGCTGAACGGATACGGCTCCAGCGCGATCGTCCGTTCATCTTTCCATTCCGCGATCAAGCTCGTTCCGCCCGTGCGGTCGAACCAATATGGAAATCCATTCGCAAACCACTCGTAGTGCTCGCGAGGCGTCCCCGGCGGCTCCATGCATGCAAACAAAGATAACTCGTCGCATAGCAGCAGTGCTTTGGCATGCTCCTGGAGCAGATTCACGTTTAACTGCAATTTCTCCAATATGACGCTTTGCCGAGCAAACTCGCCTTCGACAAAGGAGATCGTATCTTCGTTGCGAAATCTTTCGGCTAGCGTTGTGTAAAGAATGCTGCCCAGCAGCGCTGCATATTCACTTGTTTCCTGCAGGCGGTCGATTGCCTTGGAGTAGAAGACGAAACGTATATTGCCTGGAAAATCTCGGAACGAAAATGGAGCGCTTGCCGCATCGTTCCAAAGCGGAATCCGGTCAAGCTCAATCCAGCTGCTGTCATGCTCATAGGCTGCCAGATTAAGCTCCTCTCTCCTATCCTCGCTGCCGAACAGTTCATCCGCCCAAGCACTGAGCAGATCGCCAGAAATTCTAGCATGGTCATGCTGTGCAATACAGATATATGAGTCCTCTTTCTCGTATATGATCAACGATACCATTCCTTTCTTCATGAAATAAACGGTAGATTCTGACATGCGATTTAAAGGATAGATGCGCTCTCTTTATGGGCTTGCTCAATCTCCTTATGTCTGGCGATCGCTAAATCCATAATGCAACGGTAAATGACTGAAGCATGCTCTCCGTCAAGTTTCCGGCTCTCTGCCAGACGCCTTATCTTATCAAATTGCTGCTGTTCGCGGCCGGAGTCCTGAGCAGCAAGCTTATGGGTTGCCTTATAAATACCCACTTCCTCCGTCAATTGAAACCGCTTTGCAAGCAAGGAAATCATTTCTTGGTCCAATTGGTCTATATCTTGTCTTAACTCATCTAGCTTGGAAGCCTTCATGCGCCTCTCCCTTATCTGTCAGTTTTCCTATTATTGTACCATCACCAAAGCCATTTCAGCTATTCGAATTGCCTTTTAATCCGAAGCCATCCAAATGAGACTGATGCCGCCTGAGTCAGCCTGCCAATAACAAGAAGAATGGGTGCCGGTTTCCACGCCGTAAGCGTGCGTATATCCATCAAAAAAGAACCGAAGCTAGCCTGTGATGGCTTGCAACAGTCCTTCAGTTTGGATGCAGATAGCATTAACGCACACGATCCATGGAGGATTTCCGCAGTTCCCTGCGAACAACGGGCATGACCTTAACGGCAAGCAGCTCGATGGACGCGGCCACCTTTGAGAATGGAATGCCTCCGATATCAAACTGTGCCATGAAGCGGTTATGCCCAAACAGCTCATGTTGAGCCAAAATTTTCTCGACTAGGAGCTCGGGACTGCCTACCGCTAACGCACTCATCGGACTCGCAAGCAAATCGAACTGCTCACGTGTCATCGTCTCGCCTCTGCCTTGTCCACTCATGAAGCTGCTCACGTAATTCGCATAATATGGATAATATTCAGCCTTTGCCTTCTCAATAGTGTCTGCGATATAGGCATGGCTTGTGATGGCGACCCGCAATGCCTCCGGCATATGACCAGCTTGAAGGCCTGCAGACCGGTAAAGGTCAACAAGCGGCTTGAATCTTGCCGGATCGCCGCCAAGTATCGCGAGGGCCATCCCGGTGCCTGATTGACCGGCAAGCTCCGCGCTTTGAGGGGTGCCTCCCACTCCGACCCATACAGGCAGACGAGACTGGAAGGGACGCGGCGCAATTTCTGCATTTTTCAAAGACGAACGATAGTGCCCGGACCAACTGATTCTCTCTTGTTCATTCAGCGATAACAGCAAGCCGAGCTTTTCTTGGAATAACGCTTTATATTCGCTAAGCTCGTAGCCGAACAACGGAAAAGATTCGACGTACGCTCCTCTGCCTACAATGATTTCAGCACGTCCATCGGAGAGCAAATCCAAGGTTGAAAAGTCTTCGAATACGCGCACCGGATCCGATGTGCCAAGAACCGTTGTCGCGCTTGTCAGCTTTATCCGTTTTGTAGCATGAGCGATGGCAGCCAAAACGACGGGAGGGGAGGATATAACGAAGTCAAGCCGATGATGTTCGCCTACGCCGAACACGTCAATGCCTGCCTCGTCGGCCAGCATCGCAGCGGCTACAATTTCTTTCATCCGAGCACGCGGACTCGCCAATAATCCGTTGGCGGGACTCGTGCTTAAATCTCCCAACGTATAAATGCCGAATTCAAAATCAAGCGGCTGATTCTCTGTGGGAAGCAAGCCAGACTGATGTGTTTCCTCTTTGATGACTAACACCACTTTCGTTCGTTTTCCTGCGGCAGACCTATCGTTATCTATCTCTCGCACCGTAGTTACTATTCGTAAGTAATGGTACATAAGCAATTTGATTTCGTCAAGGAAATATGCCTATAGCTATGCACCAACGCCTATTAGCTTACGCAAGCATAATCGATTGAATCCCTCCTCTGGCGGCTAAAAATAGAGAGAAAGTATGGTGAAATGATATCCTTTCCTCTATTACAAAAAAGGCCGAAGCAAGTCAATCCTGCTCCAGCCTTTGCATGTCTCTATTCTTAGATCGCTTCTTTAATCACCAGAAAGCCCCAAGGCTGCAGTTCCATCGTCTCGCCGCTCAAGATGCTGCACCCTGACATAAGCTCCACGCCGCTGCCCTGCACGTAAGGGAATGAAACAGCGGCAGCCGAGTAGTTGAAATAATAGCGAATAAAGCTGCCCGCTTTGTTCTTGCCTGATTTAACGACAATCGGAAAAGCAAGCTCCTGTTCAGCATGCCATAAGCCCGCTTCCTTGACCGCACTCACGAGCGTCGTTTTTTGGATTAATAAAGACGGATTATCCCGCTCCAATCAACCTTTAACCGCACCTTCGGCAATCCCATGCATAATGAATCTTTGGAAAAAGGAGTAGATGATGATAACGGGAATTGCCGTCAGTACGAGTGCTGCAAGGATGAGCGCCCATTCCTTGTTGTACTCTCCGAACAACGTATTCGTTGACAGAATCAACGTGTAGTTCTCAACGTCCGTCAGCATTAGGAGCGGCAGCAGGAAATCATTCCAAATCCAAAGGAAATCCAGAATCGCAATCGTAACCGTAATGGGCACGAGCAGCGGAAATATAATGCGGAAAAACGTTTGATATTCGTTGCAGCCATCGATCTGCGCAGCTTCCTCAAGCTCTCTCGGTATCGACTTTACGAAGCCATGGTACAGGAAGACCGCCATGTTGACGCCAAGCCCGATGTAGATGATCGCTAGCCCGTAGGTAGTCCCTTGCACCGATAACGCTTTAGCCATTCTCGTTAGCGGAATCATAATCGAATGGAATGGAACGAGCATCGAAGCGATAAACAGGAAAAATAGGATGCTGCTTATTTTGCCGCTGGTTCGGGATAGCTTATAGCCGGCGAGCGACGCGCATAACACGATGCCGCCGATGCCGATCACTGAAATAATGATCGAATTGAGCGTGCTGTTGAGCAGATTGATTTGTTTAAACGCGTTTACGTAGTTGTCGAATGAAATGCTCGTAGGCAAGGAAACGAATGATGCGAACATTTGCCCCTGAGTCTTGAAAGAATTGATTACCGCTAAGTAAATAGGGAAAAAGGAGATGGCCGCTGCGATGGACAGCAGAACCGTAATGAGAATCGACGTTGGTTTTTTCTGATTCATGCTTCCAGCTCCCTTTTCTTCATGACTTGAATTTGAATCAATGTGAAAATGAGGATGATGACGAACAAGATAACCGATTTGGCGCTGGCATACCCATACCGGAAGTTGTTCGAGAAGGCTTCCTCATAAATATTCATCGTAATGACCTGCGTGCTCCGTCCAGGACCGCCGCCGGTTAAGCCGTACACAACCTCAAACACTTTGAATGCGCCATTCAAGGTCAGGAAGAAACAAATCGTAATCGCATGCGTAATCATTGGAAGCGTGACGTTACGGAACGTTTGGAAAGCGGAAGCGCCGTCGATGACCGCTGCTTCCTTCAAGCTTTGTGGCACGCCTTGCAAACCGGCCAAATAAATAATCATCATGTATCCGACGCCATTCCATAGCGATACGGTCAATATGGAGAAAAAGCTGATTTGGGGATCGCCGATCCAAGCCTGGTCCAAAAACGAGATCGCCGTTTTTTCGGCAATTTGCGGAATAACCTGCGCGAACACAAAGGTCCACATAAAAGCGCTGATAATGGTAGAAATCATGTTGGGCATAAAGAAGATCGTACGGAAGAAGCCCTTCGACTTTTTGCGTGATTCAATAAAAACGGCTAGCAGCAGCGCGAATACGTTTTGCAGCACGACCATGAACAGCACGTATTTCAACGTGAAAAATATCGAAGATACGAAATCAGGATCTTCCTTAAGCGCCTCGACGAAGTTACCGAAGCCAATGAAATCATAATCTCTATTTAATCCGTTCCAATCCGTGAAGCTGTAGTACATGCCCCCGAGCGTTGGAATAAGCAGGAAGACGGCATATAAAATAAATGCAGGCCCGACGAATGTTAACAGCGAGATGTATTTTTTGTAGCTCTTGATCGGCACAGTATCCGCCCCTCTCCTATGTGTCTCTAAGTATAGAAGGGATGAAGCGAAGACGGGAAACCTTCTCCTCTTCATCCCTAGGCATATCTACATTACTTGTTTACTTTGTTGTACGATTTCCACGCTTTATCAAGCGCTTTGAGCACATCGTCCTGTGAAATCTGGCCTGCGTAGTACGCTTGCAAGCCTTTGCCTACCTCGTCTTTAACAGCTTGCGGTATAGCTGGATCCTGATAGGATTTTCCTTCTTTGACGTAAGCTGTCGCATCATTCACCCATGGATAGCTTTCGTAGGTATGAACGCTTGCAAGCGGGTTGAACTTCAGCGCTTGGAAGAAACCGTTCGAAGCCGTATCGTCAAGCACGTAGTTCATGAAATCAAGCGCAACCTCTTTATTTTTAGTCGTCTTCGAAACAGCCAGCGAAGTAGATGCGCTCAGGTTAATCAAAGTCGCATTAGGATCGTCGTTGATTGGAAGCGGAGCCACTCCGAAATCCAAATCCGGGTTCGATTTCAGAATCGTTTCTGCATACCAAGGACCTTGCAGCCACATTGCGCCTTTACCTGCCGCGAATGCCGCCGCGCCGTCATCGCCGCCTACCTCTGTTGCTTTCTCCGTGCCATTGGCGTTGATGAGATCAAAGATATCGAACATCTCTTTCATTTCTGTGAAGGAGCCTTCATCCTTGTTCATACGTTCAATGAAATCTTTATCCTTCGTGTTGATAATCGCGCCAGCCGCCAGCGGCAGTACCAATTGCGGAATCCACGCTTCTTTATAAGAGAGCACAAAAGGCGTTACATTATTGGACTTCAGCTTCTCGACGACGGCTTTCATTTCTGTTAATGTCGTTGGCGGCGTCAAGCCTAGCTCCGTGAATATTTTTTTGTTGTACAGGTAGCCCCAAGACAGAGTTTCAAGCGGCAGTGCTACAACCTTGCCGTCCGTTGTCGTCACGGATGGTTTGACGCTGTCAAGCAGCTTGCCCACGAAAGGCTGGTCGGACAAGTCTTCCAAGTATCCGGCTTTATAGTAGGAAGGAATTTCGTTGATCGCATGCAGAGCGAAAATATCAGGCGCATCATTCGAAGCCAATCTTGTTTTCAAGATTTGAGCAGCGTTATCGGCAGTCGGCATTTCCAGTTGAACGGAAACGTCGATATTTTTCTCGGCTTTCTCTTTCGCTACGAAATCCGCGATATATTTGTCATAATGCTCTTTGAAGCGCGGCTGCGCGATGAACATTTTCAGCTTGACGCTCTTGGCCTCTCCCCCGCCGCTTGCCCCTTCATTCGTGCTTTCCGCATTATTTGCATTATTGCCGCAGCCTGCAAGCAGCGTAGTAGCAAGTACGGTAACGAGTAGACCCTTGATCATTTTTTTCATCTAATTTGACCTCCCAGAAGCTTGTTTTGTTTACGCTTTCATTGTAATAGATTTTTGAAAGCGTATAATTGGACGGAATTAGACACTTTCGTTGGACAATTTTAAACCTCGCTGTTTTTTCTCATTTCACCTGGCGCTATGCCAAAATGCTTTTTGAATACGCGGTAGAAATAGGTGATATCCTCATAACCCGCCATCTCTGCGATCGCTTTAATGGGAATGGTTTCGTCGAGCAGCCACTCCTTAGCCTTCACCATACGCAAATGCAGCATATAATCCGTTACATTGCGGCCATACTCCTGCTTGAACATTTTGCTTAAATACTCCTTGCTTACGAAAAAAGCTCTTGCTAGCTGTTCTAGTGTTACCGACTCGGAATAATGCTTATCCATGTAATGCCGTACTTCGTCCAAATTCAATTTGTTTTTGAATTTGCGATGCAGGATGAGCTGATCCAAGGCTTCCTCATAATAAAGAGTGAGAAACGTACACGTCGCTGTACTGGATCCTATCACTTCCTGCCCATAAATCGCGCTCAAACGATCAGTGTCCTGCGAATTAGCAATCATCAGCTCTTTGAGCAGCAGAATCATCTCTTGAATCACTTGCTCAAGAATAGCCGGCTTACCGTTTCCGATCTTTTCAATCTCATTCATCATCTGGGTAAGAGTCGACACTATGCCTTCCTTGTTCAGTTCATTGTAATGGGACTTTACGAGCTGCTTGTATGTGCCCAGCGTTATGGAAATATCCAAGTCCAGCGACCAAGCTCCGCGATCCAATTGCGCAGCTTCCAGACTATTCTTGCAATGGAGCAGCGCCGTATTAAGCTCCTTTGGATCCACGGGCTTTAGCAAATAGTCCATCGCTTTGTATCGCAGAGCATGCTTGGCATATTGGAAATCATCATAACCGCTTACGACGATCGTCTTAATCTGAGGAAATCGGACGTTAAGCAGCTGTAGCAGCTGGACGCCGTCCGTTCCAGGCATCCGCATATCGGTAATGATAATATCCGGCGCCAACTCCTCCGTCTGCCGAAGAGCATCCTGTCCATCCTCCGCTTCCCCGGCAATGACCATGCCGAGCTGCTCCCAATCTCCAAAGGCTTTAATAATATCTCTTGTCCAGCTTTCATCGTCAACGATCAATACTTTTATCACCTAGCTCACCTCTTGCTTCCTTTGGTATGATGACCGTTACCAGCGTCCCCGCTCCATGCTCGCTCTCTACCGTTATCCCGTATGATGTCCCGAAATGCATCGCAATGCGGGAAGCGACATTTTGTATGCCGATGCGGTTGCCTCTCGTCCACACCTGTCCGCTCTGATTGTTCAGCCTCCGCTTCAGATCCGCGAGCTTCTTTTCTTGAATGCCTACCCCGTTGTCTTGGATGCGAATATGCACCGCATCCGCATCCTGCGCATGCGCAACGGAGACGGACAGCTCCCAGCTTCCTGATTTATTCTCCAAGCCATGGAAGAAGGCATTTTCCACAATTGGCTGAAGGGTAAGCTTCGGAATCGAGCAGGCGAGCGCAAGCTCGTCGACATCGATCGAATAGCTAAGCCTCGAAGAGAAACGCTGCTTCTGAATGAGCATGTAATTATTTAAGTGCTCCATCTCGGCTTTTAGGCTAGCAAGATCGTTAGGGTCTCGGATGACATAGCGAAACATATCGCTTAAAGATCTAATGATTTCGTAGCTTTCTGCTGGTTTTTTGGTGAACAGCATGCTGCCGATCATCTGGAGTGTATTTTGCAAAAAATGCGGATTGATTTGCGCCTGCAGCGCCTTAAGCTCCGCTGTTTTTTTCTCGAGGTTGATGCTGTACTCCGTCTTGATATGTTCTCTAATCCGGTAGGACATATTGTAGAGCTTTGTCTCCAGAAGTCCGATCTCATCCACGCGGTTGCTTTGCGGCAGCTCCGTTTCTTTGATCAAGCCAAGACCTTGCATCGAACGCGCTAGCGTGACGATTGGCGTCGCCGTACGCCATGCGAGTAGGATCGCAATCAATATGGATACGGCGATAGAGATGGCACCGACGATAAGTCCGAATCGCATGGTCGATTGCGCGCTTTTGTTAATAAAGCTGGTAGGGATGATCGTCACAAGCTTTAAGCCCACCGGGTCGATCGTGTTATAAAACACGTAGGCTTTGGGCAGTTTGAAGTAGCCTTGTCCTTCAGTGGCGTGCTTTACGCGGTCCATGATTTCATCGGATGGTTTTTCCCCGACAGGCTGATAGAGCACGCTGCCGTCGTCGCCAGCAATAAATACCCTATGCTCCTCGCCTCGACCGATCAAAGCGAGTGTCTGATCCAGCATGGACCACCGGATATTCAATGAGATGCCTCCCAGCTTATCGCGGTTTTCGAACCGGTTAATGCTACGTACCAGCTGGAATTGTCCCTCATCGCCGCTTGTCGATTGAATAATGAAGTCCTTGTCCTCCTCAAACAGCCTCTTGTAGGGTGAAGGGGTAATTGTCGTAGACTTAAGGTCGTACTGGTTGGCATTGATATTGAACAGCTTGCCCGGCTCTCTCAGATAAAGCCCGGCTCCGACAACGTGATTGCCCGCGGAGTAAAATAAGTTGTTGAGCGTGTCCATTATGTTTTTTTGCGCGGCATAGGGATTATACAGCACCGAGCCTTCCGTGCTCGCCAAATAGTCGCTCAAGTGAGGGCTGATTAGCACCGTATAGACGAGGTTGTTGAGCTGCGCGAATTGCTCGCCCAAATAAATGCCTGTCCACTTCATATTGGATAAATTCGTGCTAATGACTTCCGTCTCCATCGATTTGCGGTTATTCTCAGCTGCCAATGCCGTTACCGCAATAATGGGAACAACCGATAAAAAAATCATCGTAAAAATTAATTTGTTGCGGATGCTTCGGCGGAATGGCTCCGTCAGCAGCCTAAAAAGTTTGGAAATCATAGCTGTACAACTCCTCCAATGATTTCGAGCCAATATGGCGCAAAAAACTAACGCCACGTAATTGCTGGCGTTAGTCTGCTTGCATTCGTCATCCGATTGGGACCACGATCGTATGAAAGGATTCAGGTTCGAGCCGGAATGGCAGCCTTGTGCCGCCGATGGCTAAGCGCAGATCCCGCTGTTCCTTGAACGGGTTCGTGACAATAACAACATGCGATCCGTCCGGTTTCTTGAACGCAATCGCATTGCCTGCCCAAGGCCCCTGCAATCCGACCCGTCTATCACTCGGAGATGTGAAATGCGAGAAATGCTTCATGACGTAAAATTCAGGATTGCGGGTAACGCTTCCGTTCTCCTTGTCGATCGTAAGCATCGCATTCTGCTCCCAGCCCCAAGTGCTTCGACCCCTTGGCTCGAGCGCCATATTCCAATAAATATAAGCATTCACTCCGTTCACGAAGTAATGCTGATACAGATTAAATACATACCGGGCATAAAACCAAGTATTCTCCCCGTCACCGCATTCATTCTCGGTTTGCATATAGCGAAGCTCCGGGTAGCTTTGAACCGTGCGCTGTATGGCATGCTTGCCGGCCCATTGGTAGCCGACGCCCTTCACGTACTTATACGCCTCCGGGTCGCTTAAGACGGTGTTCGCGTAGGCGTTGAAATCCGATGACTTCTTTTTCAGCCATTCATCCCATTCTTCTGGCGCATTAATGGTGCCCAGCCAAATCTCCGTATCCAAGCCATGCTGCTCGAATGCCGGTCCCAAATAGTCTCGGATAAATTCGCGAAGCTGCTCGCCCGTCCATACGCAGGATGGAAACTTCTGATCGGCGACAACCTCGTTTTGAACATGCACTTGATGGATGGTTATGCCTTCTTCTTTGTAGGCTTGCACGAAACGAACGAAATAGAGTGCATATGCCTCCAATATTTCTTTCTCCCAGCGAAGCGTTCCGTAGTTATAGGACTTCGGAAACTTCATCCACGTCGGCGGGCTCCATGGCGAAGCGAAGAGCTGCAAATTCGGATTAAGCTTCAAGGCTTCTTATATATAGGGAATTAAATATTCTCGATCACGGTCAATGGAGAAATGCTCCATCGACAAATCTCCATCGCTTTCGTTCAAGCTGTACCATTCCAGCGCATAATCGCTCGCACCGATCGGCAGTCTGCAAATGCTGAATCCTTGCTCTCCCTCGGGATGAAAGAGGTCAAACATTACTTTGCCTCGTTCCTCATCCGTCAAATGCTTCAATGAGACGTAGCCAAGCTCGTTGAAGCAGCCGCCGAATCCTTCCAACCATTGATACTGGTCCTCCGTGACCGTAAGGTTAGGTTTGCCGATCTCTGTATCAGCTGCGATTTTTGCCGATTTATCTTCCCATCGATCTTCTTCTATACTAGACAACCATTGTATCCGTTTCTGTTCCATTCCCGCAAACCCAACTCCTTGTAAGCGTTTTTTTCATTATAAGCGCTGGATGTAAGCGTTTAATTAGACAAATTTAGTTCCTGCGGTTGGACAATATTAAACCTTCACAAGGATTGAATCGCTTTATCTTCCCTATGATGTCAGATGGCATGCATTTGTATCCAATGGAGACGGGCACGCATAAATTTTGTTGTACAAACAGGTTTTTCAAGGTTCACACATACAATTAAAACAAGGTCTACTTAGCTTAACCAGCGGAGAATGGGTAAAATGGGCAACTCGCGCTGCAATTCATTCATTCAAAGGGGGTGAATCCAATACCTCTGGTCGTCCGAGCAACCTTTAATGCTACCGGCGCCATTACGTTCACGGGCAATGCGCTGGGTCTCAGCCGTTCGGAAACAGCAGGCGTCCCGGGAACCTCCGACAGTATCGGCGCCTTCACCACAACGAACACTGCCGTTCGTTTTGGCACATACCCTTTTGGGACGACGAGCAACTATTTAGTCAACAGCGCCGCTGCTGAGCTTGTCCTTCCCGTAGGCAGCACCATACTTTACGCAGAGCTCATATGGGGCGGGAGCTACATTAACGGAAGCGTGAACCTGAGCGCCGCGATCAACAATCCCGTTACCTTTATTACCCCTGCTGCCACAGCAAGCGTGTCGCCGGATGCGGCAACGAGCAATACGTTTGACCTCGGAGGCGGCGCATTCGGTTACGTTCGCTCTGCGAATGTGACTTCACTTGTCCAAGCGGGCATGGCTGGCACTTATTCAACCGGCAGCGTCGTTGGTACAATCGTGATTCCCGGTGATTCCACAGCGAATCATGCCGGCTGGACATTGGCGGTTATTTACCAGAACCCTGCCCTTCCTTTCCGCAATATGTCTCTGAGGGCAGGCGCCGTACTCGTGCAAAGCACATCCGGACCCGTTAATACGACAATCACCGGATTCGCTACGCCAATCTCAGGCGCATTAGGCGGCAGGGCTTTGTTCAGCGCGCAAGAAGGCGATGCCAACCGGACGGGAGATCAAGCCTTATTCGGTCCAACCGCCGCCACTCTCGTCGCCTTATCGGGAACGAACAATTTCGCCAACAACTTCTTCGCTTCACAGATCAATAACAATGCCGGCGCATTGAATACTACCGGAACGTTCGGCAACCGCAATCAAACGAACGGAGCGCCAGGGTCTAATATCGTCGGCGGTCGGCAGGGCTGGGATATTACAAATGTCGATATCTCGGCTAGATTAACGAATAACCAAAGCTCTGCCGTGCTTTCATTAACAACCTCAGGCGATGCATACGTGCTTAACGCCAATGCAATCCAGGTCGATATCAATGCACCGATTATTAATGTAGTACTCAGCGAGAATGCAACGGGACCTACAATCGGAGACGTCATTACGTTTACCGTCACCGTCAGCAACTCAGGCACGGCGAATGCCGCAAGCGTCGTTCTAACCGACACGCTGCCTCCCGGCGTAACCTTTGTTCCAGGCAGCGTTGTCGTTGGCGGCGTACCGAAGCCTACCTTTGACATTCGAACAGGCGCTCCGCTCGGTTCATTGAATTTAGCCTCTTCAATCACCGTCACTTACCAAGCGGTTGTTACATCATTGCCTGCCAGCGCTCAGATTTCCAGTACAGCCAACGCTGCTTTCACCTTCCAGAGCGTTGCCGGCGGACCGATCATAACCGGCGTGATTCCGTCGAATACCGTTACGGTACCGGTATATGCTCCTAATCTATCCATGGTCAAAAGCGCAAATACGCAAAATGCGACGGTAGGCGATCAAGTTACTTACACGCTGCAGGTATCCAATACAGGCAGCAACGCTGCCACCGTCACGTTGAGCGATAATATTCCTGCGGGAACGACCTATATTCCGAACAGCTTCCGCGTCAACGGCGTAATTGTGCCCGGTGCCAATCCGCCTGCTGGCGTAGCGATTGGTTCCGTTGCTGCGGGAGGAGCATCAACGGTTACCTTTCAAGTGCAGGTCAACTCGCTGCCCTCCCCGCCGCAGCTTGTGAATCAAGCCACTGCATCCTTTTCGTATCAAATTCCAGATGGTCGGATATTTACAGGCTCATTCGCCTCCAATACCATAACGATCCCGGTCAGGCTCCCGAACGTAACTTCCGTGAAAAGCGCAAGCTTCGTCGATATTGCGGTAGGAGAAAGCATGACCTATACCGTCGTCGTTACGAACAGCGGAATCGCCGCTATCACTAACGTAATATTGACGGATGCTATTCCTGCAGGCGCCTCTTTCGTCGCAGGCAGCGTTGTCGTAGGCGGAACAGCCCGGCCGACAGCCAACCCTTCAAGCGGGATTAGCATCGGCGCTATTCCACCAAGCAGCTCCGTTACGGTTACATTCGCCATTACCGCCGTTACCGTTCCGGCATTGGGCAGCTTTGCCAATCAAGCTTCCATTTCCTATAATTCAGGCTCAATTACGAGTCTTTCACTTTCCAACAGCATAGCTACACCCGTGTACCAGCCTATAATTGGCATCACAAAAAGCGGGTCGCCCACAAGCGCAACCGTAGGCCAGATCGTTACCTATTCCTTTATCGTTAACAATACCGGAAATCTCGCGGCTCAGACCACCCTGACAGACAACATTCCGACAGGTACGTCCTTTGTGCCAAACAGCGTAGTCGTAAATGGTATCAGCAGGCCCGGAGAAAGCCCGGTAACCGGTATCGTTCTTGGTTCCATTGTGCCTGCAGGCAGCTCATTGGTATTATTCCAAGTCGCCCTGAACACGCTGCCCTCGCCACCGACCTTAGTCAATCAAGGAACGGCAAGCTTTTCCTATCAATTGCCGAGTGGAAGAGCGCTTAACGGAAGCAGCTTGTCCAATACGACAACACTGACCGCGCAAGCGCCGAATGTATCCATCACCAAATCAGCAAGCAACACCGCAGCAGCAATAGGCGATATCATCATTTACACCGTTATCGTCACCAATAACAGCATCGTTCCTGTCAGCAACGTAATCGTCTCGGACGATATTCCAAGCGGCACCGCTTTTGTCGCTGGCAGCACGACGATCAACGGAGCTCCATCCAGTGCCAATCCGGGCGTAGGTATTTCACTTGGCACCATCAGCCCGTCAGCCTCCGTAACCATCATGTTCCAGCTCGCGGCCGTCTCTTTGCCTAATCCGGCTGCGTATACCAATCGTGCAGGCGTCGCCTATACGTCAGGTGCTTTCACTGGATCATCGATTTCCGAGCCGGTCAGTATTCCCGTCTTTCAGCCAATCATTAGCCTTGCCAAATCCGCTAGTACGGCTAGCGCCACTGTCGGCGATACGTACACCTATACGATTAACGTAACCAATAGCGGCAATGCCGCGGCGAACGTTGTATTGACAGATAATATCCCGGCAGGCTCAGCCTTTGATACGAACAGCGTCTTGATCAATTCGGTTCCTTATCCCGGTCTCAGCCCGTCAGACGGCATTCCAATCGGCACCGTGCCTGCCGGAGCCACGTTCGAGGTCAGCTTTGTCGTTACGGTGATTTCGCTGCCGACTCCCCAGTTTCTCGTGAATCAGGCAAGTGCGGCATTCGACTATTTGCTCCCTGACGGAAGGCAAATATTCGGGAATTCACTTTCGAACAGTGTTTCCATCCCGGTCTCACCGCCGAACGTATCCGTTGTGAAATCGTTACTTCCAACCGCTGTAGTCGTTGGCGATTCTTTCATCTATACTTCAGTCGTTACCAACAACGGTATCGCTCCGGTCAACAATGTTATTCTTAATGATCCGCTCGCCTCGAATCTAGCCTTCGTCAGCGGAACGGTAAGCGTTAATGGCACTCCCCGGGCGGATGCATCGCCATCCTCCGGCATTCCAATCGGTACCTTGGCTCAGGGCGCCTCGGCTACCGTAACATTCGAGGTGAGCGT
Organism: Paenibacillus endophyticus; assembly: GCF_014192395.1. GTDB lineage: Bacteria > Bacillota > Bacilli > Paenibacillales > Paenibacillaceae > Pristimantibacillus > Pristimantibacillus endophyticus. The sequence goes on from NZ_JACHXW010000003.1 coordinate 292,752, forward strand.
AACGATGGCGGTACCATCACAGATTACGAACCAATCAACAGTAAGTTTTACATCGGGCGCGTTCTCGGCCTCTTCCTCATCCAACACGACGACCACACCGGTCACGCAGCCGCAAATCAGCTTGGTGCTCAGCGCCAATACGGCGAACGCAACGCTCGGAGACACGGTTACTTACACCGTTCTTGTGAGCAATACTGGGAATGTCGAGGCGCTTCTGAACTTAACTGACCTGCTTCCTCTGGGTACTACATTCTCTGATAATAGCGTAGTGGTCGGAGGCGTTCCGCAGCCTGGAGTCTCGCCAGTGACCGGCATCAACGTAGGCTCTGTCCCTCCAGGCGCCACTATTCCGGTAACCTATTCAACTATCGTAACGACGCTGCCTAGCCCGCAGTTTCTCGTTAACCAAGCATCCGCGACGTATACGTATTCGCCTCCTGACGGAAGGCTGCTGAATGGCTCAGCCGTGTCCAATACGCTATCGATTCCCGTATCGGCGCCGAACGTTGCCGTCGTCAAAAGCACTACAGCCATTGATCTTGCGCTTGGCGATACCATTACTTATTCGGTAGCCATCAGCAATAGCGGAATCGAAACCATCAACAACGTCGTATTGACAGATCCCCTTCCGGACGGGGCTGCATTCGTGTCAGGCAGTGTGACGGTTAACGGGACGCCTGTACCGGGAAGCCCTGTCAACGGAATATCTCTCGGTTCCATTATCGCTTCAGCTACGGTAACCGTCACTTTCCAGTTGAGCGTCATCTCTATTCCCGCTTCCGGCCAGCTCGGCAACCAAGCGAACGTCACGTTTACATCGGGCGTATTCTCGGGAAATACGATTTCCAATCTCGTCAACACGCCAGTCTACCAACCGATCATTTCTTTTGCCAAAAGCGCGAGTTCCATTAACGCCACGGTCGGCGATACGGTCAGCTACACGATAAACGTCAGCAATACAGGCAATTATCCCGGTACTGTTACGGTGACGGACAATATCCCGGCAGGAACAATTTTCGTGGCCAACAGCGTTCTCGTCGGAGGTGCGCCGCAGCCTGGAGCAGACCCTGTTTCTGGTATCGCGGTTGGATCGGTAGCGCCGAATACAACCGTTCCGGTCGTATTCTCGGTAATCGTCGATTCGCTGCCGAATCCGCAGCAGCTCTCGAACCAAGCGAATGGAACCTTCGCCTTCACGCTGCCAAGCGGCCGGCCGCTCAGCGGCAGCGGCAGCTCGAATACGGTTGTTATTTCCGTATCGGCGCCTAACGTCAGCGTAACGAAAAGCACATTATCAACGTCCGTCGCCGTCGGTGACGTCGTTACTTATTCCATCGCCATTCTTAACAGCGGCATTGCCGCCGTCAATAATGTCATATTCACCGATCCTTTGCCTGTCGGCAGTGCTTTGGTTCCCGGCAGCGTGCTAGTCGACAACGTAGCCCGACCAACTGCCAACCCGGCGACCGGCGTGGCCATTGGCACGATAGCTCAGGGCCAAACCGTAATCGTTAGCTTCAACGTAACCGTCATCTCGCTGCCGAATCCTGCTGAGCTTAGCAACCGATCTTCGGTCAGCTTTACATCAGGCGTGTTCTCCGGCGTCACGTTCTCCAATACTGTCATCGTTCCCGTTTATCAACCTATTCTGACTGGCACAAAGAGTGCAAATACCATCAATGCAACGATAGGCGACACCGTCGTTTATACCATTCTTGTGCAAAACACCGGGAATTATCCAGGCAACGTAACGCTGACCGATACGATTCCGGCAGGCACAAGCTTCGTCACGAACAGCGTCATCGTCAACGGCCAGCTGCTGCCTGGCGCGGATCCTGCTTCGGGCATCGTACTAGGCGCTGTATCTGCTCCGACCTCCGTCATGTTCTCGGTAGTCGTCAATGCTTTGCCGCCTTCCCAGCAGCTCGTCAACCAAGCTTCCGCGACATATTCCTTCACGTTGCCGGACGGGCGGACTTTGAACGGAGCTTTCAATACGAATACGCTATCGATTCCGGTATCAGCGCCTAACGTGGCAGCTGTCAAAAGCACGACCGTTATTGATGCTGTCGTTGGCGATACCGTGACATATCGCATTGCTGTAACGAACAGCGGAATCGTGAATATTAATAACGTGCTCCTTGTCGATCCGATCCCGGCCGGCGCAGCCTTCGTCGCAGGAACCGTTGTCGTCGACGGCACGCCTAGGCCTGCTGCAGACCCGACTGTCGGAATCTCTATCGGGACGATCGCGCCTAGCGTAACCGTCCTGATCGATTTCAACATACTCGTGACTTCACTCCCGAGCCCGGCCACGCTGAGCAACAGAGCGACAATCAGCTTTACTTCAGGCGCATTCTCAGGTAATACTTTCTCCAACACGCTTGTAACGCCTGTCTATCAACCGATTCTGGCGCTTCTCAAAACGGCCAATACTTCGAATGCAACGGTCGGCGATACGATTACCTACTCCCTAACGCTTACGAATACAGGCAATATCGATGCCCAAGCAACCGTATTCGATACGATACCAACCGGCGCGGCTTTCATACCTAACAGCGTACTCATCAACGGCGTCCCGCAGCCGGGCATTGATCCCTCGACCGGCATACCTGTGGGAACCGTTCCTGCCGGCGGATCAATCAGCGTGTTGATCACTCTTGAGGTAACCGTCGATGCACTGCCTTCTCCGCAGCAGCTTATCAACCAAGCTTCGGCTAATTTCTCCTATTCGCCGCCTGATGGCCGTTTGCTGACGGGTACGATATTGTCCAACGTCTTGTCGATTCCGGTTTCTTCACCGAATGTAACGGCTGTGAAGAGCGCATCGGTCATTGATGCCGTAGTTGGCGATACGATTCTATACACGATCGTCGTAACCAATAACGGCATCGCACCGGTCAACAATGTCATTCTCGTCGATCCCGTACCAGTGGGAACCGTATTTACGGCCGGCAGCGTGCTCGTGAACTTTTCGCCAGTGCCTGCAGCTAACCCAAATTCCGGCATCTCAGTCGGTACGATTGCCGCAGGTGCCAGCTCAACGGTTAGCTTCGAAGTGGTGGTCGTCACGATATGAGTCCGTCACCTGCCGGCAACCCAATGCTTCAAAATCAGTCCTTCGTGCAATTTGCATCCGGAAGCGTCGAGCTTGTCACTTACTCGAATACGGTTAATACCGCGCTAATCGGTACGCAAGTTGCCATTGTCAAACGTGCTTTCGAGAGTGAAGCACTGCTCGGCAGCACGATTACGTATGAGCTGCTTCTGACTAACAACGGAAATGTGACAGGAACCGTAACCCTAACCGACAAGCTTCCGGAAGGGACCGCCTTCGTTGCAAACAGCGTGCTGCTGAACGGCGCTCCTGCTCCCGGAGCGAATCCGGACATCGGCATCGCTGTCGGAAACTTGGCGCCCTTAGCTTCTGCTCGCGTCGTATTCCAGCTTATCGTCGTGTCGATTCCAGCCACGCTGCAGCTGGTTAACCAAGCCCGGGCTGATGCGGTTTTCCAAACAGCGGAAGGGCGTTCAATAACGAGCAGTACGTACTCCAATACGCTCGTTACGCCCGTCAATGCCCTTTCCCTGTACGCACGCCTCCGGGCAAGCACGAACCAAACGTTCGTTTCCGATTATGTCACCTATGAGCTAACCGTCGTGAACGACGGAAATCTCAGCCTTAGAGATGCCTTTGCTTTTATCAACCTGCCTGTCGGGGTACTTTTTGTCCCCGGCAGCGTTACGATAAACGGAATTATTACACCGGGAGCCGATCCAAGATCAGGCTTTCCACTCGGTACCTTACGGCCGAATTCGACCGTCATCGTCACGTACCGTACGCAAACCACCGATCAAACCGAATATGTATCGATTAGCCAAGCTACAATCCGCTACCTGCTTAACGGTGCGCAGACCTATACGGAATCGAACGAAGTTTCCGTCATTCTCATCAAGCCGGAGATCCTGATTAACAAGCAGGTCGACCAAACCATCGCCGTGCCTGGCGATATCTTGCTCTATTCGGTAGCCATTAGGAACGCCCAGACGACCGCAGTCGATGCCGTTCTCGAGGATATTCTGCCTGCAGGCATATTATTTATGGCAAACAGCCTGAAACTGAACGGCATTCCACAGCCTGGCGCTTCATTCGAAGATGGCGTGAATCTCGGTACGCTGCTCGGAAATTCTCAAACCATCGTTACCTTTGCAGCCAAAATACCGCTGCAGCTCGCATCTACCGCTCCCTTGATCAATTCGGCAAAGGTCGCCTATACGTTTCGCCTTGCAGATGGCAGGGTCGTAGGCAATACCAGCCTTTCGAACACGGTCGCTACGGCCGTAGCTGCACCTGTCATCCAACTGACTGGCAGCGTAATGCCGCCTGTGGTTGAGTATGGCGATACGATAACCGTTCGCTCTGTCCTCATGAACAAAGGCAATTTAGCTGCTGTCGTCTACTTCACAAGCGACTTTCCTTTCGGCGTCGATCTGCTGCCACGAACCTATCGCGTAGACGGCGCCCGCTTAGGCCCGGAAGCTTATGACGGCAACCGAACTTGGTATCTCGGCAGCGTTCCGCCTGGCGCAAGCCTGCAGATCGTATACTCGGCAATTGTTACCGACGCGATTCTCTCCGATGATGTGATTGGTTATGTAAGAGCGCGCTTCACGTATGACGCAGGCGGAAGAAGCTTTAGCGGGGAGGCAAGCTCCAATGTACTCGAGGTTACCGTAACCGGTGATGACGAATAGCCTATCATGAAACTACAAAAAAAATAGAAAGTCCCTTCTATTGAGAAAGGACTTTCTATTTTACATTTAGGTTGTTTTGATTGCTGAAATCCGGGTAAAGCTCTTTATTCAGTTTGGAAGTTTCTTCATAAACTTTCTCCAGCAGAGATTCACCGTTTACCGACTTCCTAGATTTTAAATTTTCGAATTGAGCTATCAAATTCCCCTTTTGTTCCAAAGAATACAGTACATGCTGGACCATGGGGTCTGTTGAATCTTTTTTGTCTTCATAATGGGCGCTATGGATGAGATACAAGTCTTTGTAACCTGCAAAAACTTCTGCAAATTCTTCCAGGTCACTTTTTGGATTTAATTCCAGTTCTAAGTAACCAGTTGAGGTGTGGTGCCCAACAATTTTTTGCAAGAGTCAAGTTTTAATATGCTTGCGACCAAATATGTATTTTGCCAAAAATTTAAATAAGGGGTAAGCTTCGCTCACCCCAAAGTTCTTCCCTTATTGCAATCCCTTCTGCCAAAGCTGCCTCACCAACTGCTTCAGATACAACGCTTGAGACCACCGGTCTCCAAGCTCCTCCCGCCTAGCGCCCGCCTCATCTCTTGTAATCGCGTAAGGTGCCGGTCCCAGCTCGATAACAACGGGGAAGCGGTCACTCTCCCTTCGCTCTGCTGCCCGCCACTGATCCATGGCTTCTTCCCACCATCTTGCAAAATGGGGTAGCATCGGGTGCTCGCCTGCTTCGCCTGGATCGATCTGAACCTGCTCGCCGTTTGATATCCGCGTGTGGATACTGCCTGCGTGCGGCAGCAGGCTTTGCAGCATCTCTTCCGCCTCCGAGGAAATGGTATGCAGCTCGCCAGCCACCACATAATGCGAGTAATCGATTGTAAGCCGAAGCTCCGGAAGCGCTTCAAGAAATTGCCGGGTACGGATCAAATCCTGGGTGATGGTGCCGCGATGTGTCTCTATGAAGATCGGAATCCCTGCATGCCTAGATAGCGCATCAATTCCAGACAGAAGCTCCAGTGCCTGTTCTCCGGTAAGGAAGGGCTTCATCACTTGGACATTTATATAGTCCACACTGCCGAATTGGATGGCTTTCTCAATAAAAGCCGACATGTCCGCAGTGGACGCAGGGTATGCGTTTACGCTGAAGGACAAGCCGTATTGCTCAAGCTTTTCCTTCCATAATTGGCTGTCATCCGAGGAAGGAACGAAAGCATTTATGCCGTCAAAGCCATTTTCCGCGATTCGTTTAATCTTCTCCTCTGTCGTTGCCGCGTATCCTGCCGTTCCAGCTAATCCTTCCATCCCCCACCACGACATTTCGACCAGCAGCTTATTCCGCCAATTGTTCATCATTAGTGAGGATACGCCATGTCGAATTCAGCGCCGCAAGGCCCTCCGTTCGGATTGATTTCCAAATCGACAGGCGTGCCGTCTTGACGAAGCAGGGGGCGGTAATGGTTGCTGATATGGGTTGCTGAAGCGTTCGCATAATGGCAAATAAAGGCGCGGCGGAACTGATCCTTCGTCTTGTTGCGGTACGAGCCATGGATCAAGTTCCCATTGAAAAACAAAACATCGCCTTTGTCCATAATAACCGGCATCGCTTTGTGCTCCTTAGGCGGCTTAACGTAATGGGTCGTAAATGATTCCGAAGAATCTGCTAGCTCTGGACAGCTTATTTCATGCTCGCTCGTTTTCGGGACGACAAGCAATCCGCCGTTCTCCTCCGTTGCCGCATCGATGGCCGTCCAAGCCGCAATGCAGTTGCCCGGCTCAACCTGCAAATAGAAATTGTCCTGATGCAGCGCTTGGCCGCGCGAGCCAGGAGGCTTGTAATAGAACATGCTTTGCGCTGCCAGCGCTTCCTCGCCGTACAGCTCGCCAAGTACATTCATCACGGGCTGATGAAGCATAAATTGCTTAGCGACCTCGTCGAAGCGATGCGGATGCATGACACGCGGATAACGCTTGAGCGGATCATCAGCGTTCTCGCTCAGATCAGGCTCGAACAAGCCAGGTATCGTTTGATGGCTAATCGCTTCAAAGCGATCTTCAATGGTACGCACATCCTCCTCCGTGAACAAACCTTTGACGATAAGGTAACCTTCTGTACGAAATTGCTCGCGCTGCTCTTCATTTAAAGAAATGAACGGATTAGCCATTATGCCTCTCTCCTCTGATTTTCATTTAATCTTCTTGACATCATCATAAGACTATCGCTATTTTTAAGGAAGCAAGCTTACTGCTGAAAACTAACGGTATTCTGCTATTTATTATTTCATGGAGGAATGCGCCTTGCCTAAATCCCAGCAGACAAGACAAAGTCTGATATAAGCTCCTCGTACAACAATCTATTCGGCGGACGCCTTGATGAAACGGACACCTACAAGCATCGTAGACCAAGCGGCATGGAGGATTGGCTCCTATTTTTTACGTTGGAAGGAGAAGGCTACTTGCGGACTGCCGGGGAAGAACAGCTTTGCCAAAGCGGCCAAATCGCGTTTCTCCGTTCCGGCATTCCGCATGAGTACGGAACCTCGAAGGGCAAACGCTGGCATTTCTACTGGGCTCATTTTCAAAAACTACCTGAAATCGACTACCTGCCGAACCACGAAATCATTATCGCTGACATTCCGGAGGGTCAGCTCTTCCAGCGAGTAATGCAAACGATTCAGAATGTGCTGACAGATTCAAGAGAGCAGGCAAGCTTCTGGCATATGCTGTGCGAGAATTCGCTGCGCGAAATAATTCTGCTTGCTGCTCGCCTTCTTGAAAAAAGACTTGACCCTAGAATTGAGCTTGCTCTGCAATATCTATCTCGCAATATGACCCGCTCGATTCGGCTCGAGGATGTAGCCGGCGCAGCATCACTGTCACTCTCCAGACTATCTCATCTATTCAAACAGGAGACGGGCGGGACGATTATCGAGCATTTGAATCGACTGCGTCTTCAGCAGGCTGCACTGCTCATGGAGCATATGGGCAGAACCGCAACTGAGGCAGCGCTTGACGTTGGCTTCAACAACTACAATCACTTTGCCGATTTATTCCGTATCGCCTACGGCCTTAGCCCGAGAGCATACAAAAAAGAAAGGGCTACCCGCGTAGAGTAGCCCTTCCATTCTTGCATATACAGCAAGCTTATACTTTCTGAGCAGCCAAATCCAGCCACTCCATTTCTTCCTTCGTCAGCGCAATAAGCGAGCCCGCGTCGCAGGAATGAAGCTCTTCGATGGACTGCGCACCGATTAGCGCGCAGGTCGGAAACGGCTGATTAAGCACATACGCAAGCGCAATCTGGATCGCGCTGACGCCTTTTTGAGCAGCAAGCTGCTTCGCGCGCTCCAAGCGCTCCCAGTTATCGTCGCTATAAAATACGCGTACAAGATCGGCATTGTCACGAATTTCCGGCGAGAATCTGCCTGTAAAAAAGCCCCTCGCTTGCGAGGACCAAGATAACAGCGGAAACTGCTGCTGTTCATGCCAAGCGATTGTTTCTTCGTCCGCAGAAACACAGCCGGACCAGAATGGCTCGTTCGCTTTCGCAAGGCTTAGATTTGGGCTGCTGAACGTGAAGCCGACAAGCCCTTTGGCATCGGCATACGCATTCGCTTCTTGGATCCGCTGCCATGTCCAGTTCGATACCCCAATCGCCCGTACGCTGCCTGCTTGGATATGCTCGTTCAATATTTCGATAACTTCTCCCGCCGGTATGGCAGGATCGTCACGATGCAGCGCATAAAGATCAATATAATCGGTCTGCAGCCGCGCGAGACTGTCTGTCAAATCGGCAAGAATCGCTTCCTTGTTCACGCGTGGACCGTTATGGTCATGATGTGCGCATTTGGTCAGAATGACCATATGCTCCCGATTTCCACGTTCCTGCATATACCGTCCAATAACTTCCTCGCTCTGTCCGCCGCAGTAAATATGCGCCGTATCGACAGAGTTGCCGCCAATCGCTATGAAAGCATCCAGGTTTGCAGCCGCTTTCTCGTAGGAATGATGATAGAAATAATCCGAGCCCTTCATTAATCGGGATACCTGCTTCGGGGAACCTTTAATTTGAATATATTCCATGTTATATAGCCTCCTCTATTAGATGCTCCTAAAGTGTAACTCTTGTGCGCGAATGAGCAGATGCCAGACAAGCATCGATGACTCTCATATTGGCCAAAGCGTCTGCTGCGCCATATAGAATTGTCTGCTTGCCATGAATCGCATTCGCCATTTGATCCGCTTGCTCCGTATACGCGTTTACATGCGGCACCACAATTTCTTTGCGCTCGCCTTTAGCGCTCACATAGAAATTGCCGCTTCCCGGCTCGCCCGTTACGAATGCGGAAGGAACCTCGATGATTCCCTCGTCTCCGAGTACCTCGAGCGGATTGCGGAATGCAGCCCACATGCCGCAGTCAAAGGTCAGTGAGACCGATCCGCCGAATTCAATCAAGCCAGAAGCCATCATATCGACATTGTCATGCTGCTCCGAGAACATAGCCTGAACCGTTACAGCCTCCGGCTCCTTGCCGAGAAGCAAGCGCGCCGCATTAATCGGATAGCAGCCGACATCGTACAATGAGCCGCCTCCCCATTCCTTGCGATACCTGACGTTTTCTTTGTGCCCCGCATTATTGAAAGTAAAGGCGCTGCGAATGCTTCTAACCTCGCCGATTCGCCCTTCATCGATGATGTTCTTGATCATCGCATAGCGCGGATGATATCTGTACATAAAGGCTTCGGATAAAAGCACGCCTGCCTTCGCTGCCGCTTCCGCCATTTCCGCCGCTTCTTTCTCTGTCAAAGCCAGCGGCTTCTCGCATAAAATATGTTTGCCCGCTTCCGCAGCGCGGATCGCCCATTCACGATGCAAATGATTAGGCAGCGGTATATAAATAACGTCGATGGCATCATCTTCAAGCAGCGCTTCATAGCTGCCGTATGCGGTTGGAATATTCAGCTCTTCAGCCGTTCGTTTTGCATTTTCTTCATCGCGGCTGGCAATGGCCGACGCCTCGTTCAACTCGGAGAGATGAAGACCCGGTATTACCGCTCTTTTGGCTATGCCAGCGCAGCCCATAATGCCCCACTTCAGTTTTTTCGTTGTCATTTCATCAGCCACCTCAAATCATTAATTTATGACTATATTGTGATTCAAAGCACTTATGCGCAGCTGTCATTATTACGGTAGCAAGCCGTAGCCGTCCGTTATTCCACAAAAACCAAACGCTTATCTTGTGCTTGTTTTTAGTTTAATGTAGAATCCGCAAAAATAAAATGATATTATTTTGTTATACATTAAAACTATATTGTCATTGGAGTGCACCTCATGCAAAGGCAAAGCCACCTGCTTACGCTGCCGAATAACCCATTCTTTTGCTTTCCCGAATCGGTCGGCAATTATTGGAGCCATCCAGAGCATTATTCCCTTCGTGAAGCCGGCTCTTTGAACAATTTTAACATCCATTATGTCGTTTCCGGCAAAGGCTATGTCGAATGGGATGGCAAGGTACACACGCTCGAAGCAGGAGAAGCCGTATTATACTTCCCCCTGCAGCGCCAGCATTACTATAGCAGCAAGGATGACCCGTGGGATATCCGCTGGTTTCATTTCTACGGAACGGGACTGCAGGATTACATGATTGAAAGAGGCTTTCACAAAAGCCAGCTTTGGACAGTTAGGCAGCGGTCCGCCTTCGAGCAGGCCCACGAGGATTTGCTCGTCGAAGCCGAGACCCATCGCATGCTGCATCCGACCAAGCTCTCCGCACTCACTTATGCCATTCTTGCCGTATTTGTCGAACAAGCCGTGCCGATATCCGGCAACAAAGCGAGCAGCGCAGGCAATCGAATCGTTGAACTGCTGCCCCTCATGCAGCAGGAAGCCGCACAGCCCTTCGTATTGGAGCAATGGGCCGAGCAGGCTGGCGTCAGCCCTTATTATTTCTGCAAGCTGTTCCGCAGCGTCATGGAGATGACGCCAATGGACTTCATCACCCGCTCCAGGCTGCAGATGGCGAAGCAATGGCTGCTTGAGCGCAAAGATACGAACATCGGGCAAATTGCCGAAGATGCGGGGTATCCGAGCGTCAGCTATTTCAATAAACGGTTTATGGAGCATGAAGGCATGACGCCAACCTTATATCGCCAGCTTTATGGGATTTGAGACGCCGCGCAACGCCATGAATCCAGGCAAGCCGGCATATCAAGCCAAAAGGGGCAGTCCCATCAGCCGTAGCTGCTGAAACTGCCCCTATTCTATGCCTATTTATAGCATTGCTCTAACCCTTTTATAGCGACACCCAAGTTCCGCCCTGATCTGCTGAGCGAAGCTCCGCCTCAATGATTTCGAGCGTGCCGACAGCGCTTGATGGCATGCATGTTGACACGGCCTTGCCTTCATTCACCGATTCGATGAAATATTTGATCTGGCGATAATACCCCATATCCTCAGAGAGTTCGGCCACAAAGCCCGGCACGTCGTTCGGATTGACCTTCACCTGGCCATTCTCAAAAACCAAGTTGCCGCCTTCGAAATTGACGCGGTAAGTCATCGAGAAGCCATAATCCCCTTCCAGCGTCCAATCGGCTTGCGCATTCAGCACTTTGCCATCGGGATAGCTGTAATGCGTGGACACGACATCGTAGCCGCTGCCCGGAATTACGTTGCGCGCAAGCGTTGATACCTTCTCAGGCTTGCCGAACAGCCAGTGCACCATATCCGCATCGTGAATATGCATGTCAAGCAAACAACCGCCGCTCTTGCTGCCGTCAAGGAACCAGCCCTTTGGCGCAGCTGAGCCCCTGAAGAAATATCCGCTGGTAACTTTGCCATAACGGCCATCCGCAACAGCAGCCTTCAAATATTCATAAGCAGGCCAGAACCGCAGGCATTGCCCGATCATCAACGTGTTGCCTGTTTGTTCGGCTGCATTAGCCATGCGATAACCGTCTTCCGAGGTTCCTGCTACCGGCTTCTCGCATAATACATGCAAACCTCTTTCAAGCAGCGATACAGTAAGATCCGCATGCAGATAAGTAGGCAGCGTGATATCGACGATATCCAGCTCCTCGTTTTCCAGCATCGCGGCGATGTTATCGTACAGGCGGTATGGGGAGAGATCATAAACCTCCTGCTCCGTCGCCATATTGCCGGAAGCCTTGCCTTCTTTAAGCTCCTCAATGAGCAGGTCGCAGATTGCAACGAGCTGCACCGGCGCTCCCTCTGACGCTAGGCGTACATAATTGTCAAAGTGCATGCGTCCCATAAACCCAAACCCAATCAATCCAACCTTTAACATGATATGACCTCCGATTTTCGATTTGAATTTATCCGATTTGACGTCCGAGAATGGCATCCATTGCTCGAGAAGTGTTGTATATGATTTGCTCGGAATGATGCGTATACGGAGGTATCATCTCGCCTGTTACATAGTTGCTGTATCCGATGGCGGTCAGCGCCTCCATAACCGCAGGATAGTTGACATCTCCGGCTAATAGATCGACGAAACCGTGCAGTCCGCCGGCTTGACGACGGTAATCCTTGAAATGCACTTTCTTAATGCGGTGCCCCAATATGCGAATCCATTGCTCCGGATATCCGTTTTGCACTGTATTACCTACATCGAAATAGGAGCCTACGAATTCCGAGTTATGCGAATCTATGAAGGAACGCAGCTCTAGCGGCGAAAGCAGAAATTTATTCCACACATTTTCAATGCCGATGGACACCCCTGCGCTCTCCGCGAAAGGAACCAGCTTGTTGATGGATTCGAGCGCGCGATCATACGCATGCTCATAATCGACGACCTCACTGCCCGGAATAAAATCGACGCCTACCGCGCCTGGAATAACCAAAATCGTATCCACGCCTAATGCTGCCGCAAGCTCAAGCTGCTTCTTGCAGACGTCAGTCGCCTTCTCTCGCGTCCCCGCATCTGCGCTTGTCATTGAATAAGACCAATATAAGCCTGTGGCCAGGCCCGCGATTTCCAGCTCAGCCTCTTGCAATCTCTCTTTAATGACGTTGATTTCCTTGTCCGAGGCGGCAAGGCTAAGCTCACCGGTCTCATTCAGTGAAAGCTCAATGCCGTCAAAACCCGCTTTCTTAGCCGTTTGAATACAATCAGCAATCTTCGCGTCACCTTGGAACGACCAAATATTTATGCCCTTTTTCATATGAAAGCCTCCTATTTGAATGATTATATAAATACCAGCCTGCCAAATTGGCGAGGGAGATGGAAATTTACCGCTTTGGTCGCCTGCCATGCTTGATATTCACGGCATCCGTCAGGGTCCTCGTCAATACGGTAAAAGTTCACGCGCCAGATCAACCCGGACTCAAGCTTACGTTTGAAATTGCCGGCCGGAATATGAATCGTATATACACGCGTATTCCCATCTAGCAGCTCGGCTGTGGATACCAGACCGTCCAACTGCCACGCCAAATCGGTATCCGTTACGTTGGACTCTCCATCATGTGAGATGAGAGCATCAAACACGACATTATGCGGGCTTACCTCCAGCTCAATGTAACGTCTGCCGTCCCCTGCCTCGTCAATAAACAGCTCCACGACATCCTGCTCATACAGCGGCTCGTCTCGTCTTGTAAAGGTTGATCTGGCAAAAGAATCGCTGCATTCATAGCGGATGTGCAAATATGCCGCGCTCCAACATGCTCTTACTTCGGTTCGTTCCTTGGGCTTTGCTCCCGTCACCGTTTCAACCAAATCCAGCGCATCATAGCTCTCCCAGTCGATAGAAGCAGCGGACAAGCTATCCGAATCGATATGCAGCTGTCTGCAATAGTAGACTCCACTTTCCTGAAACGCGGCAGCATCCATAATTAGAGCTCCTTTTTAACAAATTACGTGATGTTGAATATTAGTCACTCACATGTGATAATACATATAATACATGATCATTCAGTATATTTATTTAGCTGAAATAGCGATTATTTGGACTATTCCGTTCTTTTTCGAAGGGAATTTCTAGAAGGAATGATAACGCTTGAATAACGATCCAGCACACTATCCAAAACAAAGAACGGCAAGCATGAGCGAATGGTCGCCAAGCGTCCACTACGCTCAGTTTCAACATATGCCTGCGGGGATTCTTCCTGAGCGAAGACTGTATGATTTCGAGCTGCTTTACGTCTGCCATGGCGAGGCAGCCACGCGCATGCAGGGACAGCATTACATCCTCGAAGCCGGGCAGCTCATCCTGCTGCCCTCTGGCGTCTATCACCAGAATGAGGTCATAGCTGCCGCAGGCGTCCGTTTCCTCGGCATTCATTTCGATTTTTTCAATGAGCTAGACATCCAGACTGAAGCGGATATGGTCGTCAATGAATTGAGCGTTTGGCCCGATAAATTTTGTTTCGAAGCCGTCGCAGAAGGACAAGCCCATTTAACGGAGCATCCCGTCTACACGCCGCCGCTTGCATGTGTCCAACTGATGGAGCAGCTCGTTGAAGAGTTTACCAAGCGTGCGCTCGGTTATGAGCTGGTCTGCAAAGGACTGATGTTGAATATTCTCGCCTATTTGCTGCGCACTCCCTTATCCCGCACGCTGACGCAAGCGACCCTCCATGGGAGACGGTTGGCAGCGCTCATGGAACGGATTGAAGCAGCGCCCGCCACCTCTTGGTCTAACACAGCCATAGCTGAGCAAATGAACATGAGCGTCGATCATGCGGCAAAGCTCTTCAAGCAAATGGCCGGCATGCCGCCAAGCGAATTCGTACAATCGGTGCGCCATAGAGAAGCCCGCAGACTGCTTCGCGAGTCTGATTTATCCATCGAGATCGTCGGTGATCACGTCGGCTATTCGGATATCCACTATTTCAGCCGAATTTTTCGAAGACATGAAGGCATTTCCCCCCGGGAATACCGCAAGCTATCCAAAATCCTATAGCACAGGTAGACGCAAAAACCCCCTCTTCCAATTGGATAGAGGGGATTTCAGCTACTAACTGCCTTTACTTCGATGATTCCAGCTCGCGTACGATTTTGGATCTCGTTGAATGCCTCAGCAAACATTTGTATGGAATGATCATTTTGACCGGAATCGTATATTGGTTTTCCAAATAATCAAGCAATAGCTTAACAGCAAACATCCCCATTTCCAGCTTTGGAACATGAATCGTTGATAATGGCGGCGAGGTAAATTCCGAAATCTCAATATTGTCCACGCCAAAAAAGGCAATGTCATCCGGAATTTTCAGCTCTCGCTCCGTTGCTGCCCGCATTGCTGCTATCGCCATCATATCGCTCGCTGCAAATATAGCGGTCGGCGAATGATCATCCTTCTCGAAGGCTTGTTTCGTCAGCTCGTAGCTTAACGCCACATCCCATTTCACGTCGATGACCCAATGATCATAAATGGGCAGCCCCGCTTCTTTCATTGCGCTTTGATATCCCAAAAAACGCTTCTCGTCACGGAAGTCATCGTCCAGCTCGGAGCCTCCGATATAGCCGATTTCCCGATGTCCTTGCTCAATTAGATGCTGTACGGCTTCCTTAGCCGCTGCCTCGCGGTCATAACTGACAA
The DNA here is from genome assembly GCF_014192395.1 of Paenibacillus endophyticus. Classification (GTDB taxonomy): domain Bacteria; phylum Bacillota; class Bacilli; order Paenibacillales; family Paenibacillaceae; genus Pristimantibacillus; species Pristimantibacillus endophyticus. The sequence continues at coordinate 308,065 of NZ_JACHXW010000003.1, forward strand.
CGGGAACGTCTTTATCGGATAGATCGACTCCGACTACCGATCTTACGTTAGCCTTTATCCATTGATAAGCTTCTGAATCAATTCGTTCCACGACGAGCATGCCGTCAATTCGATGTTCCTTCACAAGGGAGCGCAGCGCCTCGACATCCGTCTCCTTCTCAAGGCTGTAGACGAACTCAAGCCGCATTCCTGCTAGGGCAAGCGCTTTTTCAATGCCTTCCAGAATAACGGAAAAATAAGGATTATTATATTTATTTTGTGGAATCGCGACAACGCAGGCAATATGGTACGAGCTCTTGGAGTCATTTCTTTTGGTCTTCGGTACGCGATTGGTTCGGTACCCCAGCTGTTCTGCGGTTTCCCAAATTTTTTTGCGCGTTTCATCGCTAACCGAGCGGTTGGAGTCATTTTTCATCACTCGTGAAACGGTCGAGATGGATACGCCTACCCGCTCTGCGATATCTTTCAGCTTAGCCATTTTCCAGCCCTCTCCCCACAAATCCAAATCTATACAAGTATAATTATTGGGGCAAATTAGATACATATCTTAAAATTTGCCGCAAAATTAATTGTATATTCCTCGACTAAGGATGTCAAGAAAACAAGCGCTGTCTAAGCAAAAAAGCAGAGCAAACGCTCCATTGCGTTTGCCCTGCTTTTCATAAAGATGAATGAAATAAGATTGGCCTATTTGATTTTGGAAGCCAAATCGCTAATGGCTGCTTGCAGATCGCCTTCGCCTGAAAGCGGTAGCTTCAAAGCCTGCTCTCCGTACGTCCAAACCAGATCGGTTTTCTTTGCCGTGAATGGCGAAATGATCCCGTATTGCTGAGCGTCCAAAAATATTTGATTCTCGTTGCCTGCCGTTTGAATATACGCATCAGCAGCGGCCTTGTTCGCTGGAATCGAATAGCCTTGCTTCGCTAGCTCTGTTTGACCTTCAGGTCCTGCAAGCCACGAAAGCAATCTGACAGCTGCGTCTTCATGTTTCGTATTGGCGCTGATTGCCATGCCTGCCGGCTGCACAACCGTTTGGTTAGTTTTGAATTTCGGCAAGTAAGCAATACCGTATTTAATGCCTGCTTCTTTGTAATTCGTTGTATTCCAGTTGCCGCCTGGATTCATGGCAACCTTGCCTGTTGTGATGCTAAGATTGACTTGACCGCCTAGTCCTTCGATTTGCGCAGGCGTCGTGTTAATTTTCTTGTTCTTCGTCAAGTCGATAAAGAAGTTCAACACTTCAAGCGCTTCAGGTGTATCAAGGGCTAGCGAGCCGTCTTCATTCACTAGCTTTGCACCGTTCGACCAAAGCTCAGGCTCAAGGAACCAGTCCATCGTTGAGCCTGGAGAGATCGACATGCCCCATTGCGCAATATTTTTTGCGTCAAAATCCGCATCACCGGCATTTTTGCCGTTTTTATCGAGCGTCATTTTTGTTGCGATATCTACAATTTCTTCCCAAGTAGGCTCTAGGCTCGGCGTGGAAGCACCATACGGATTCGTTTTGGAATCGTTAAACAACGCCGTATTGTAATACCAGACGATGACATTCGCATCAATCGGAAGAGATACCTGCTTATCCTGATATTTATGAAGGCCAAGCAGACTTTCATCAATATTGCTAAGATCAAATGCGTTCGCCGTCAATAAGCTGTCCAGCTCTTTGAAAATACCTAGCTCTGCATATTTTTCAATGTAGGCATAGCTCGTTTTGAACACGTCCGGCAGCGTGCCGCCAGCAGCATTGGCTGTCAAACCATCCCAGTAGCTGCCCCAATCCTTGCCTTCCAGTTTTACTTTAATATCTTTGTTCGCTGCCATAAATGTATTAAGAAGCTCCTGTGTGCGCAGCAGTTCCTCAGCTGTTCCCCACTGGGAATAAGTAATCGTTACAGGCTCTGTGGATGCCGAGTTCCCGTTGCTGCCGGCGTCAGGCTTGTTCGCCCCATCTGAGTTGCTGTTCGTATTGTTTCCGCAGCCTGTAAATATAATAGCCATTGCCAAAACCATGATCCAAGCGCTGGACAACCATTTGCTTTTCGTATTCATGTAAAGTTCCCCTTTTACAGATAGTTTAGAAAACGATAAATACGGACCTGACTACTAGAGCTATCCTTTTGATCCTGTAAGGACCACCCCCTCGACGATATACCGCTGTGCAAAGAAGTACAGCAGCCCAATCGGGATAATGCTTATGAATGCACCGGCAGCAAGCGCCGGGAAATCCTGACTGGTTTGCCCGATCAACAGTTGAAGCCCTACGCTGAGCGTAAACATCTCATTGTTCTTGATATAAAGGAACGGGCCAAGGAAATCGAGCCAGGAATTCACGAATGCGAATATAATCGTCGTCACGATGATTGGCTTTGAAAGCGGCATAATGACTTTGGCATAAACGGTCCACCGATTGCCGCCATCGAGATAAGTCGCTTCATCAAGCTCCTGCGGAATCGTGAGGAAAAACTGCCGGAACAAGAAAATGTAGTAAGCTCCACCAAGCCATGCCGGTACGATAAGCGGCAGCCATGTATCGATCCAATGCAGCTTTGCAAAAAGCACATAGGATGGAATCATCATTATAGATGGAGGAATCATCAAAGTAAGCAATACAATTGGAAATAGCTTGTCCCTGTATTTGGTTGCAAAACGCGAGAAACCATAGGCTACAATAGAGCTTGATATCACTGCTCCAAGTGCGACAAAAATCGATATTGTGAATGAGTTTTGTATCCATTTCCACATGAGCGGCTGTACGGTAAACAGTCGATCGAACGCTTCGAAGGTCAGCTGCTCCGGAAACAAGGACGGAGGAATCTTATATGTTTCCATCTTCGTCTTCATCATCGTGGAGAGCATCCAGACGAGAGGCCCTGCAAATACTATCAGCGTTGCGCACAGCAAGAAATATTTCAGCGCGGTACCGCTCAGGCTCATTTTTTGTCCGCCATTCATATATGTTCCCCCTATTTCTCGCCTTCGTAATACACAAAGCGGTTTGATAGCTTCATGAGGACAAACGTGACCAGTGCAATTAATGCGAATAAAAAGATAGACTGCGACATGGCCATACTAAATTTCAAATCCGTAAAAGCCGACTTGTAAATGTTATACACGAACGTATAAGCCGCGTAGTTCGGGCCGCCTTTTGAAAGCAGCAAGGCCTCGGTAAACATTTGAAAATTGTACATCGTCTGAATAATGATAACGAAGAGAATCGATGGACTGATCATCGGCAGTGTAATGGAAAAAAAACGTCTCAATCTGCTGGCCCCGTCAATATCAGCCGCCTCATATAAGTGCATTGGAACGTTTTTGAGCGCCGCCAGGAATATAAGCACGCCGCTGCCGGATATCCATACCTGCAGTAAAATAATAACTGGCTTAATCGTATGTTCGCCGCCGATCCAATCCGTCTTTGCCATTCCGAGCAGGCTAAGTCCTGCATTCAGAATGCCGAACTCGGAGTTGAATACGAGTCTCCATATAATGACCGTTGCGACGATTGGCACTAAGGTAGGCAAGTAATAGAAGGTACGAAACAAGGCGATGCCCCGTACGTTGAAATTGAGCAGCAGAGCGAGAACCAGCATGCCTGCCGTTACGATCGGAACGCCGAAGACGACGAAATACATCGTGTTCAGCAGGCTTTTCATAAATATAGGATCATCGATCATATGGATGAAATTGCTGAGACCTACAAACTCATATTCAACTGCTCCTGGCAGCTTCGCATCTGTAAACGAATAAAAGACCGAGGTTCCGAACGGAATTAAGAAAAAGGTAATAAAACCGATGATCCACGGCATTATGAACAGAAAAAACAACAATGTGTCATACTTCCTCAAACTCTTCATCATGACACCCCTTAGCTCATTAGTTCTTCCAAATAGACATACCGTTCTTCAATAATCGATTTCTCCGCGGCAAGGGCAATAAGCAATGCATCTCGCCCAATCTGTGCGGTAGCGAACGGCTGCTTTCCTTCCTTCAAACAAGCAATAAACGCTTTACGCTGCGTTTGTCCGCCTGTATGCCCGCCCATGATCGAGTCAGAGGTCACGTCAATCTCGAGATGGTCTTTCGTCAAATCTTCACCGCCGACAATATCAATGGTCTTATCGTTTTTGGCTACCATTTGGCCTCCATTTTCCCCGATTAACCCAATTTCAAGTCCGTCTCCCATTAAATTTCTTGGTTTTAAGTACATGCACAAGCCCAGGTTGGCTTTGCTTCCGTTGTCGTAGTCAATCGTAATAAAAGCATGGTCGACGATCGAAGGATCCGAAATATTTTTGGCAGGATAATGGCTGTACGAATTCGTAATCCGGTTTTCTTGGCCTAGCTTCATTACATGCTGGCCGCCAGAAGCAAACACGCGCACCGGCTTCGCCTTAATCATCCAGTTGAAAATATCAAAGTGATGGCAGTCCTTCTCTACGATCGCCCCGCCTGATTTCGATTTATCATAGAACCAGTCAGCTGGCGGGAACGGATCGCGAAACTCCTTGCACCACATCATCTTCACATCTCCAAGGCGCCCCTGCTCCAGCTCCTTCGCCATCCTGCGGTATACATTGGAGTAGCGATACACAAGGCCGATTTGCAAAATCCGTTGATTGTCCTCTGCCGCTTTGATGATGGCATCGCAATCCTCCAACGTATGGGCGACCGGCTTCTCCAGAAAAACATGCTTGCCTGCTTCCAAGAACGCAACCGCTACTTCTCGATGCAAATAGTTCGGTACACTGATTACGACCGCGTCCAAATCCTCTTTCTGAAGAAGCTCGCGGTAGTCCGTACACACTGTCGGCTTGCTATTCGTTAGTTCAGCCATCGTACGCGCTACATTCGCCTCATTCATGTCGCATATATACAACACCTCGCATTCTTCCAACATGTCAAAGCCGATGCAATGATGCGAGCCCATATCACCTACGCCGATAAATGCCATTCTAATCTTACTCATGTCCGCACTCTCCGTTGTCTTTTTTTGCGCCAAGCCTTACTCAGCAGTATTGATGTGAGATAAGCTAACCAACTTCATTTCATGTTTTGATAGTAATGCAATTTTTTCACTCTGTCAACAAAAAATTGGCTAATTTATAATGATAATTTGCGGCAAATTAATAAAAATCATTTTCTCTCGGTATTACGGATACTTTTTCAACGTATTTTTTCATTAACCTCCATACATTCAGCTATACACAACGGTTATATTGAAAATGTAAGCTTTTTCATTTGCCGCAAATTATTAAGTGTTATGTCTGCGTTATATTTGTGCATTTATCGCAATTTTTGCAAACAAGCATCGTATCCAAGCAAAAAAAGCCGGCATCCACGTATAGGATACCGGCTTATTGCTCTATTTCTTTGTTAAATCTGTTGCATATTTTGTATGGATCTGCTACCTTCTTATTCTTGAATAACCCGCAGGTTCATTCAACCAGAAGAGGCATCCCCTGCTTGGCTTCGGAATGTGCTATATGCAGAGCTAACAGTACCATTCAAGGCTGGAACAGACAATCTATGACTTCCAGAAAAGACCTTCCTGATCCATCTCAACCCATTCCAGCTGCTGCTCGAAATCTTCGCTTGGGGAAATAACTTCAACAAATGACCATTTATTGTCCTCGATTTTCGCGTACACCTTCCATTTTTGCGATTCTAACCGAAACTGTACAATATCGACACGATCCCACTCGTTTCGCTTAGCGGTTGGGCGCTCCTCCGCAAGCGTCAATTGATTGCCTACAATCTCATGCCGCAGCCTGACGGATACGCGCAAATCCCCTGGCACCTTATGCTCGATATAACCATCCATTATAGAAGCAAGACGTTTAACTGTAAAAGGATCCAGTATCCTTCACCCACCTCTTAAAACATCATTCAGCCTACCAGCTTGCTTTCTTTACACCAGGAATTTGCCCGGCATGCGCCAGCTCGCGGGCAGAAATGTTCAGCTTTGCAACCCTTATTTTATTTATTGAGGAATGATGCACGTAAAAGTGACTTGGACAAAACCAAAAGGCTTCCTTTATTTTGTCCATTGAGTCTAATACGATTATCCATTACGATTGTTTTATACCGATAATGATTCTCATTATCTCAAATATTTTTTCGGAGGAGAACGAACATGTATCGAAGTTCCAAAACTGTCGCTCTACTGAGCACTTTCGCATTAATGGGGGCATTATTGCTAGGCTGTGGCAGCAGCAACACCAACGAAAGCAACGCGGCAAGTCCTGTCGCAGAAACGACGGAAGTACCTGCGGCAACGGAGGAAGCTGCAGCAACTACCCGCGTGTTCACCGACTGGTTGAAGCATGAGGTCGAAGTTCCCGTTACGCCTCAGCGCGTCATTTATCATGGGGAAACGACCGGTGATTTGCTTGCCCTTGGCGTTAAGCCTATTGGCATTATGGTTGATGCCATTACAGGTACAGTCATGGAAAACCAGCTTCCGGACGTTGAAGATGTCGGCTTTCCGCTAAGCGTAGAGAAATCCTTGTCGCTGAAGCCCGATCTTATTATTTTTTCCAATTCCGACGAACAACAATACGAAGCTATCTCGAAGGTTGCACCTACCGTAACCTTTAATACGTTCGATAAGCTTGATGTGCGGATGCGCTTTTTAGGCGATCTACTCAATAAGAAGCAAGAAGCCGAGGATTGGCTGGCCGCACATGCAGTCAAAATGTCCGATATGTGGGCAGAGCTGCATGCGAACGGAGTGAAAGAAGGCGAGACCGCCTCAGTATTCACGTTGTATCCAGGCAACCGCCTATTTATCATGGCAGGTGCAGGGCTTCCGCAATTTTTGTATGAGGAAGGCGGCTTCAAGCCAACGCCGATCATTCAAGATCTCATCGACAAAGAAACAGGCTTTGCCGAAATTTCCGCCGAGCTGCTGCCCCAATACGCGGCTGATCGTATCTTTATTCTCAATCCCGTAGATCCTGCAGCCCAAGAATCCACTAGCGATCTGCTCAAGAGCGAAATTTGGCAAAAGCTCCCGGCCGTTCAAAGCGGTCAAGTATACAACTTTGATATTTTGAAAGCAAGCAGCGACGCCATCTCCAGAGAATGGTTAATCGATGAGCTGCCGAACGTCCTATTGAAAAAGTAAATTTCGCTTTTAAATAAAATCCGGAAGAAGCTCTTCAGCTATTGTTGAAAAGCTTCTTCTTTTTGTCTATAATGAATTTAATTGATAATAATTCTCATTACTGAAAAGAGGCAACATCATGTCTACCGCACCGATAGCCCGTCTGCCGCTTCGCTCCTTGCTTTTTCACTATATAGATGTCGACTTGCTCGACTATGCTTCGGACGCAGTTTTAGCCGAGGAGACGACTTCCAGCTACATGCTGCTAGTATTTAAAAGCGGAAACGGCAAGCTGTTTACGGAATCATTCAGCGCTTCCTTCTCGCCTGACAGCACGTTCCTGCTCTCGCCCTCCGCAGCTTATCAGTTCGAGAGCGTTAATGACAGCCAGATCGAATATTTCCGAATCTCATTTCGCATATTCCATATTGAAGGCGGCCAGGCAGCCCCTTATGTGATACCACTATTCCCCGACCGCCAAGAGCTGCGCATATACCCGCAAACGCAGTGGAATGATTTGCTCAACCAGCTGTATGTCGGACATACAAACCAGCATGACTTGGAAGCGCATCGTCAGCAGCTTCATTTCCAGAAGATCATCGAATTTCTGCTCGAGCATAATTTGCAGGTTGACCAGCTGCAAAGTTCTGCCCAAACGGTCGAGCAAACGATTCAATACATGCAAACAAACTTCCAAGATAACATAACCGTCAAACAGCTCGCACATATGGCTAATGTTCCTTCTTGGCAGTTTACGTCCATATTCAAAGAGCTTACCGGCAAAAAACCACTCGATTATTTGACAGAGCTGCGCATCAATAGGGCTAAGGAGTGGTTAACTCATACGGAAAGCACGCTCCGGGAAATTGCCGAACGGGTAGGCTTCACCGACGAATATTATTTCAGCCGTCGTTTTCGGCTTATGACGGGCTTTTCGCCGAGGCAATATGCCATATCAATGAGCCAAAACATTCTCGTCAAAGATTGGAACGGCCATGAAGTCCGTATCCCTTCGCACCCGAGCCGGGTTCTTTATTGCGGTGAAACGGTTGGCGACATGAACATGCTGGGCATTCCTTTAATCGAGAACCATATTTTCTGCAAGGATAACCCGCTTAGTCAAGAGCTGGCGTCTAAGCTATCGCCGGACTTGATCATTTTCGATCATTATGACGAAGCGCTGTATTCGCAAATCTCGCAAATTGCGCCAACCCTTACCTATAATTCCCGCGGCTCGTTGAATGACAGGCTGTTAATGCTCGGTAAGTGGTTTGGCAAAAAAAAAGAAGCCCAGCAGTGGCTTCTTCATCATAACAGCAATACTTTATTGATGTGGAAGCAGCTTCGGACGCTTATACGACCGGAGGAGACCGCTTCCGTGTTTGTTTTCCACAGGGGAAAACGCTTATTCGTTATGGGCAATATCGGTCTTTCCTCGATCCTTTACCATCCCGATGGCTTCCGTCCTGCTGGCAAGGTCCAGCAAATTTGGAATTCAGGCAGACCCTACAAGGAAATTACGGCCAAAACCATTCATCAATACGCGGGTGACCGGGTGTTCATGATGCTTCCGCAAAGTCCCGAGTCCAAGGCAGCCATGGAGGAGCTGATGAACAGCCCCGTTTGGTTCAATCTCCCTGCAGTGAAAAACGGATTCAGCTATCTGCTTGATGAGCAGGATTGGAACATAGAGGATGCGGCAGCCAGAGACAAGCTGCTCTCCCTTCTGCCGCAGCTCCTTACCCAATCCTCATAGCTTCCTGCTACGTGCCGAACTGCGCTTGATGCAATCGGCTGTATGCGCCGCGCTCTGCAAGCAGCTCTTCATGCTTGCCCTGCTCGGCAATGCCTTGGTCAGCGACGACGACGATGCGGTCCGCATTTTTAATAGTCGCGAGCCTGTGAGCGATCACCAGTGTCGTCCGCCCGCGTGAGAGCTCCCCCAGCGCCAGCTGGATAGCAGCTTCCGTCTCCGTATCCAACGCGGAGGTCGCCTCATCCAGAATCAGTATCGGCGGATTTTTCAAAAACATGCGGGCAATGGACAGCCGCTGCTTTTGGCCTCCAGAGAGCTTGACGCCTCTCTCGCCGATAAGGGTATCGAGACCTTCAGGCTGCGAGAGGACAAGCTCCTCCAACTGGGCCTGGCGCGCTGCCTGCATAACCTCCTCTTCAGAAGCCCCAAGCTTGCCATAAGCGATATTTTCCCTTATTGATCCGTCAAACAGGAAAACGTCCTGCTGAACGATCCCGATGTTAGAGCGCAGCGACTCCAGCGTCATCTGGCGAATATCCATGTCATCGATTAGAATGGAGCCTTCCTCCAGGTCATAGAATCGCGGCAGCAGGCTGCATAGCGTCGTTTTCCCTGCTCCGGATGGCCCGACCAGCGCTACCGTCTCCCCTGCACGAATGGACAGGTTTAGCCCAGTTAGAACTTTATCCTTGTTCTCGTAACCGAAAGTTACTTTGTTAAACTGAATATCACCCTTTAGATGGTTAACGGCAACGGCATCCGGTGCATCATCGATGTCAGGTGCCGTTTCGAGCAGCTCCAAATAGCGTTTGAAGCCTGCGATTCCTTTTGGATACGTTTCGATGACGGAATTGATTTGCTGAATAGGGCTTAGAAATACGTTGGACAGCATTACGAAAGCAATAAATTCGCCATAGCTCATGTCGCCTTGAATGACGAACCATGTGCCGCATACGAGCACGAACAATGAAATCAGTCTCATTAGAATAAAGCTCATCGAGGAATTCCATGCCATAACGCGGTAAGCGATCAGCTTCGTCAAGCGGAAGCGGCCATTATTTTCGGCAAAACGAGCCATTTCATGCTTCTCGTTCGCGAACGCTTGAACGACGCGGATACCGCTGACGTTGTTCTCAACGCGTGCGTTATAATCGGCGATATCGGAGAACATCCGATTGAAGGCTGCCGACATTTTGCGGCTGAAATACAGCGACAAATAAATCATGAGCGGAATGATGACAAAGGTCATAAGCGCAAGCTGCCAGTTGATGCTCAGCATAATCGCGAATGCGCCGGTCAGCGTCATCAAGGCGATAAACAAATCCTCGGGACCATGATGCGCAATCTCGCCTATATCCATCAGGTCATTGGTCATCCGCGAAACAAGATGCCCCGTCTTGTTATTGTCGAAGAAACGGAAGCTTAGCTTCTGCACGCGGTCGAACAGCTGCTTGCGCATATCCGATTCAATATTGATACCGAGCTTATGTCCCCAATAAGTGACTACATAGTGCAGCGCGGCGCTGAAAACATAAATACCCAGCAAGCCGACGCAAGAGTATAATATCCACTTCCAGTTGCCGCTTGGCAGCAAATCATCGACTACCCGATTAACAGCAAGCGGGAAAGCAAGTTCAAGCAACGCAGCCAATATGGCGCAGCTGAAATCCAAAATAAACAGCTTCTTGTAAGGCTTGTAATAAGCGAAAAAACGGCGAAGCATACACAACTTCCTCTCTAACCTAATCTTGGTTCGACTTAAATGAAAATCGTTATCAATTGCAGCCCATTCATCGTAAAACAAAGCTGCCGCTCGCACAATGGACAAACGTGAGCATTTTTTTGTACAAAATGAAACGCGGGTGCAGCCGGTACATGTCATAATTTTAGAGAAGCCATGTCCTTTTCTCATATTTCATGCATGAATAAGCTGTGCTAAAGTAAGAGCATATTGATGAAATGAGGGACATACAATGACCACACCTATCCGAATCGGAATTATAGGAAGCGGCGGAATCGCAAGAGCCCATGCTTCCGCTTATAAGAAAATGCCTTTGCACGTAGAGATTGTCGCGGTGGCTGACAGCTTGCCCGGCAGAGCGCAGGCCTTTATCGAGCAGGAAGAGCTCGTCCACGCTGCTGCATTCGAGGATCACAGAAAGCTTCTGGAGCTGGAGCTTGACGGAGTAAGCATTTGTACGCCGAACTTTGCTCATCACGAGACGTCTGTAAACGCTTTAAACGCAGGCAAGCACGTATTGGTCGAGAAGCCGATGTCCGTGACGCTGCAGCAATCCATTGAAATGGTTGAAGCCGCTGAACGCAGCGGCAAGATGCTGACCGTAGGCTTCCAGCCAAGATACGACCCGAATATGTCCTTAATCCAAGAAATCGTGCAGTCCGGAAAGCTAGGAAAGGTTTATTTCGTAGAAACCGGCGGCGGCAGACGGCGCGGCATGCCTGGCGGCACCTTTATCCGCCAGGAGCTTGCAGGAGCAGGCGCAATGGCTGACATCGGCTGCTATTCGCTGGATATGGCGCTTAATGCGCTCGGTTATCCGAAGCCGCTAACGGTATCGGCTTATACCTCGAACCACTTTGGCACGAATCCACTCTACCACCGCGAAGCCGCTAATTTCGACGTGGAGGACTTTGGAGTTGCCATGATCAGGCTTGAGGGAGACATTATATTAAATTACAAAACCAGCTGGGCGATGCACATGGATTCGCTTGGCGCAACGATGTTTCTCGGTACGGATGCAGGCCTAAAGGTTACGCCTGCCGGCTCAGGTCCATGGAGCGGCGTGTGGGACGGAAGCGTTGGCAGCATGACTCTCTATCACGATGTGGTTAACCAGCACATTCAATCCTCCATTCCGGTCATCGACCATGGCCTGAATTTGTTTGACGAGAAGGTGCGGGACTTTGTCGCCGCCATCAGAGAGAATCGCCCTGCACCGATTCCTGGCGCGGAGATCCTATATAACCAAGCGATCATTGACGGTGTGCTCCGGTCCGCAGCAAGCAAGCGTGAAGTAACGATAGAACTGCCTTAGGTGACATGAGGACTACAACCATAAGAAGCAGCTCCGCACGGACCATGTCCGTCTGAGCTGCTTTTTCGTTTGTTCCAAGCTATAACCACGCCATCCGCTGCAGGCATAACGTCCCCAAATAAAAGAAGCTGCCCCGCAGGAGCAGCTTCAAGCCATGCCATTTTCTTTAGACAGAAGATATAATGCCGCGGTTGCTGTTCTTCGCAAAGTTGATGATCGACTCATACTGAGTCTTAGCGATCCGGCGGTCAGACATCGGAAGGTGAGGGTTTTTGACAATCTCGGCTAACTTCTTGAGCTCCTGCATTTCATCAGGGGTCACTTTGACCGTTATTTTCCCCACGTGCTCCACCCTCCTTACCATGGTTTGATCAGAAAACGATTCATAATCGCTTCAGGGTTACCAGCTATGGTCATTATACGCAAAACATTGATAAACTTGCATGTTATTTTGGAGGCGTTCGCGGATTTGGATCATCCATTTCCTCCGGGAACAAATCCGCAAACTCTTTGTTCTGTTTGCCCTTCAAATAGGCTAACCCTGCATAACCTGCAAGCAGGGAGCTGCTGACAACCGCAAAGTTATCGGACGTGTCCGCCATCGACAATGCTGTTTTCGCCAGAATCCCTGTTCCAATGGCAATTAGAAGATCACCTAAAAACCCAAGATCGAAAAAAATCTTTTTTTTCGCATTGCTGTGATCCCGAAAGCCGATGACGAAAATGACAAAATAATAAAGACGCTGGATCCATCTGATCAACCAATTCGTTGAAAGCGAAAGTCCGATCTCGTCATATTCAATGACGAGCTTGGGCATTTCGATAATGCCATTTTTCACAAAATGTCCAATTAGTCCGCCCACTAAGCTCATGGAAATCGATAAACCAAACACCTGAATGAAGGCTTGAAAGCTTGCTATGACCATCTCCGCATGACCACCCTTCAACAACGCATTACGCTTGGCAGCACGATAACGCACTACTTTCACTTTATGACGCTGTTTATGGGTTCACGACTATTATTTTCGCATAACGTCTTTTGTGAGTTCCTGCAGCAATTGCGGAATTGACCCATTCTGATTGCCCATTAGCAGACGAATCATCTCCTCGCCTAGATCATTTTCATGCTCATCCTTGATTTCTGCAATTTCGTTATGCAGCCTCTCCATCTTCTTATCTAGCGCTGCGGCGGAATCAGCGGCTTCCTTCAGCTCGTTCAGTAAATGAGGCGGTATCGCATGCTTATATTTGTAATAGATTTTGTGCTCCAGACTCGCCCAGAAATCCATCGCAATGGTGCGAATCTGTACTTCCACACATACATTCTCGCGGCGGTCGGATATAAACACCGGAACCTCAATCAGGAGATGAAGGCTTTGATAGCCATTCGGCTTAGGATTTTTAATATAGTCCTTGACGGACAGCAATTTCAAATCGCTCTGATTTTGCAGCATATCGCTAATCCTGTAAATATCCGAAATAAAGGAGCAGTTGATTCGCAAACCTGCAATATCTTTAATTTCATTGCGAATGCTTGTGAAATTAAACTCGCATTGCTTGCGAACCAGCTTCTCGATGATGCTCTTCGGTGACTTTAATCGCGAGCTCGTATGCTCAATCGGGTTATACTCATGCAGCAATTGAAATTCTTCCTTTAGAATTTCTATCTTCGTTTCAAGCTCCTGCAGAGCAAATTTGTACATCATCATGAACCGCGTAATTTGCTGCTTGAAATCTTTGACCATATGCATCTGTTCCATCGACATGCTGCTTAGTTCCCCTTCCGCTCCGAGCGGGTTATTCATTGCTGGATCGTTCTACTATTGATCAAGAAGCTTGAAAATACGACTTAAATGATGCAAATCCTCAGTTGAGATTCGTTCACTTATATAAGCAATTATAGCAGAATCCCGTTCATCAAAGGACTCGATGTAGTTCTTGCCTTCATCCGTAATCGCGATTTGCACAACGCGTCGATCCAAATCGCAGCGCACTCGCTCGATTAATCCTCTCTCAAGCAGCTTGTCCCCCATCAGCGTGACTCCGCCAGCTGTGATCAGCAGCATTTCTGCTAATTCCGTTGATTTCATCGGACTTTTTCGATTCAGATACTGAAGCATTCTGGTTTGATTGACAGAAAAACTGCAATCGAGTCCTTTGTGCCATTCTGTTTTCATTTTTTTGTAAACACTCTTTAATAGCGGGTACAGCTCCTTCCATTCCTCATCCATATGCATGTCCATCCTCATTTCTTGTAGGGCATTGACTTCTGCCGTCAAACGTTACTATAATTGCATAGGCTACCTAATCAATCTATTAATTATGTTCACCGAGGTGAATCGAATGGGCGAAAATAAATACGAGAACGTATCCGAGCTTATCGCGGTTTTCCAACGCTTCGCGCGAGCTGACTGGCGTAAAAAAACGATGTGGGACGGGCTAAAAGCGAGTGAGATTCGAATGCTTGTCAGCATAAAGCAAAACAATGACAATGGCACAACGGCTACGACGGTCACCGAAATCAGCAAAATATTAGAGGTAACCTCGCCTACGGTTACACAAATGCTCAACCGCTTGATTGCTGAGGGCTGCGCAATTCGAACGGCCGATCAAACAGATCGCAGAATTACGGAAATTACATTAACGGAAAAAGGAAACAGACTGGCAGCCAAAGCCATCGACAGATTCCATTCGATTTTCAAGGGCATCATCGACGATCTTGGCAAAGAGCAGTCCGATCAGCTTATCCTGATGCTGAATCAAGTATTTCAGTTTTTGGAATACGCGAACAAAACGGATGACCTATAGATATAGAAAGAGGATTTCGCCAGCTGCAGCTGCCGCTGGCGAAATCCCAATTGATTAGAGCCGCTCTTGCATTTATTGCAGAGAAGGCTCTTTTTTGATTAGATCGGTTGTTTCCGGATCCGCCTTAGCTTTCGAATCATTCGAGGAGCGAAGCGGAATTTCCTTCAGGAATAAAACAAGTATAAACGCGACGATTAACAAAGACATACCGAATAGAAATACGACAGTGAGCGAGTCGCTAAGCACGGATCGCACCATCTCGATAATGTGAGTAAATAACGGCTGTACCTGTTCGGGAAGCGTTGCATGCAATTCTTTGAGCTTAGGCTGATCAAGCAGCATTTGCGGATTAAGGAAGCTGGACAGCTGATTTGCCGTATCAGCATCGACCTGCGTCAAATCCGGACCCTCGCCTGCCTTCACAGCAGCCTCAAGCTTGCTCGACATTGTGGAATTCATAACCGTACCCATTACCGCAATGCCGATCGTGCCGCCTAAGTTGCGGAACAAGGTTGCCGTAGCAGTCGCTACGCCTAGCTGGGTTGGCGCTACAGCGTTCTGAACCGTCAATGTGAATACCGGCATTGAAATACCGAGTCCAATTCCGAAAACGATCATGGCGGCAACCGCAACAGCGACATTGCTCATAAAGGCCATCATAAGCATACCGACAACCATGAACGGCATGCCTGCCAATGCGAAACGTTTGTATTTGCCCGATTTGGAAATCCAGCGTCCGGATAATGTGCTAAGAAAAATCATTGCAATCGACATCGGCATATTGACGAAACCCGAATAGGTCGGAGAAATGCCAAGCACGCCTTGAACGAAAAAGGGAAGATACATCATCGCGCCCATCATGCCGGCATTCATCAAGAACCCAATCGAATTCGAAATCGTCACGATGCTGTTCTTGAACATGGATAATGGCAATACCGGACTTTTAGCCTTGCGTTCTACAAGCAGCAGAATGATTAGAAATACGACGGATGCCCCGAACAATCCAATAATTTGCGTTGATCCCCAATCATATTTCGTTCCCGCCCATGAGAAGCCAAGCAGCAGGGCAATCAACATCAATGACAATAATAATGAACCCAGGTAATCAATCGATTCCGTCGTTTTCCTTGCTGTTTTGGGAAACATGGACCAGATCATTCCGAATGCTACAACGCCAAGCGGAAGGAAAATCCAGAAAATCCATTTCCACGCGATATGATCGACCAGAAAACCGCCAAGTGTCGGTCCAATTACGCTGGAGAAACCAAACACGGCCATCATGATACCCGTCCATTTCGCTCTCTCCCGCGGAGCGAATAAATCACCGACTGCCGTAACCGTAGCTGACATCAGAATACCGCCGCCTAAGCCTTGAATACCTCGATACGTGATGAGTTGAAAGACGGTTGTAGAAGTTCCGCATAAAAAGGCACCTATGATAAAAAACACGATACCTACTAAGAGAAATGGCTTGCGCCCGTAGATATCGGACAGCTTGCCGACAAGCACGGTGGCAATTGTCGAGGTAAGCATATAGATTGTGATTACCCACGTGTAATACTCAATGCCTCCCAGAATCGCAATGATTCTCGGCATGGCTGTACTTACGATTGTCTGATTAATTGCCGCGAAAAACATCGCTGCCATCAGCGCAATCATAATGGTTAACTTCTTCTTTTGTGTCAAATGCTCCATACGCGCTGCACTCCTAAACCTTTTTATTTAGTATGGCCTGTTGGCTGCTACTTAAATCCTTTAGGTAGGTTGCCTACCTATTTGATAATGATACAATAACTTTAGTACTAAAACAACTGCGAATTTCTTGTATACGCTGCCATCAAAAAGCAATGTTTGCATGCAAGGTGAAACGGCTTCGCCGTCCTATGGCGGCGCAGCGCGTTTCATTCCGAGAAACATGGAGAATGTATCACCTAAGGATATACTTTCCTATATTTTAAGAAGAGACGCCTGACGGCATCCTTTCAATAGACGCCATCGTTTCGTCGAAACGTATAAAGAAAGCATGAGCAACCTCAAATGCTTTCCTAAACGTCAAAAAAAACAGGCCGGTGCTAGCTCCGGCCTGTCTCCACTCATCTATATTAATCGCCCAAAGGAAACCAGCCCGGCGTGTGAACAATGGCTTGCCACAGCGGATCCGGCACGACCAAACGTTCTTGGTCGTCTTTGTTGAGCGTTGTTTTAATATCATTCTCGCGTCCTTGTGCAACCTTCTCTACCCAGTCAGGCTCAATGATTAGCTCACGACCGATTGCAACTAACGGTATTCCGGTCTCCAATGCCTTCACAGCTTCATCAGGCGTGTGGATGGATCCTACACCGATAACCGGTACAAGATGTCCCACCCGCTCTTGAATCCATTCCATGCGGGTTTTTGTTTCTTCAGCCCCTCGCTTCGGAAGAGACCAGAAATCCATTAAGGAAACATGAAGGTAATCAAGCTCCTTCCTTGCCAATTCATCAAGAAGCGCAAAGGTATCCTCCATCGTTATGCCGGGAGTAGTAGCCTCCTCCGGGGAAAATCGATAGCCGACCAAAAACGGCTGCTTCGCATGGGTGCGAATGACCCGCTTTACTTCATCCACTACTGCCAGCGGAAAACGTAACCGGTTCTCCATGCTTCCGCCCCAACGGTCACTGCGCGTATTCGAATGCGCGGAGAAGAATTGCTGAATAAGATAACCGTTGGCACCGTGAATTTCTACGCCATCAAACCCTGCTTCAATCGCTCTTCGCGTCGCTTCTCCGAAATCAGCGATGATCCGTTCAATCTCAGATTCCGATAGTGCCCGCGGCACTACGCCTGCGCTCTGCTCCGATGCAACCGCGCTAGCACTCACGACGTCTCCATTAGGAACCAAGCCTGGCGGGCATTCTCTTCCTCCGTGGAAAATCTGCAGGACCGCCTTTGACCCTTTTTCTTTGATGGTCGCAGCCAGCTTGCTCAAGCTCGGTACCATGCCATCATGATCGCTGGCAAATTCGCCTTGGAACCCTTTCCCATTCGGTGATACATACACGCAAGCTGTCACAACCAAGCTGACTCCGCCTGATCGGCGTCCGTAGTACGCTAGCTCGGCTTCCGACACGGTTCCGTCTTCATTCGATGAGAAATTCGTCATCGGCGCCATAATAATGCGGTTCTTTAATTGCACTCCGCTTTTCAAAGACACTTTTTCAAATAAAGGCATATAGCTCTGTTTCATTATGT
The DNA here is from genome assembly GCF_014192395.1 of Paenibacillus endophyticus. Taxonomy (GTDB): domain Bacteria; phylum Bacillota; class Bacilli; order Paenibacillales; family Paenibacillaceae; genus Pristimantibacillus; species Pristimantibacillus endophyticus. The sequence continues at coordinate 326,022 of NZ_JACHXW010000003.1, forward strand.
TCAACACTCCCGTTATCTATTTGCGGAATTCATTCAATGACCACTTTTTAACTGTAACTTTTTATAATACTGTAATATTAGTTTATACAGTTGCGATTGTCAAGCGACAAAAACAGCTACACCATTTGGTATAGCTGTCCTTCGACTATATGCATGAGCTTATGCCGAATGCTTCAAGCTCCGTATCGCAAGAAAGAAGGTGACTCATGTAATTTGCCCAAAGCTGCAATACATTATAGCTTAGAGACGTTTAAGCAGTGGTAGAAGTCGATTCACGCTCTTTCAGCTTCGTCTTTAGCTCTGTTTTACCGCCTGTAGTACTGAATGAGAAATAGTAAATACCCACAATTACTGCAGCCAGAATAGCAAGCGCAAAGAAAATATTGCTATATAGAAATGCCCCTTTATGAATGGCAAACGGGTTTAAATGAAAGCTAGTTTCCTTCGCGTCCAGCAGCCTGCCCATAACGCTGGTGGTCATGGCGCCGGAAATGAAATTCAGCAGTGACATCAGCCCCATGCCAACCCCGATTTGCTCTTTCGTAAGCGTCCGCGAGATCGTGTTCGACATTGCGATTTGCATAAAGGTTTGACCCATATTGCCGAACATCAGCAGAAACAGGATCAAATATGGCGAAGCACCAACAAAGATGGATAACAACACAAAGCAAGTAAAGCTTAGCGAAATCGCTGTATATACGAGAAAGGAATTTCCTTTTTCATCGGCAAGCCTTCCACCTCGGCGGCCCATGAGTGCAGAGATAATCGCAGCCGGGAACATGACAAGGCCTATTACGGCAGGGGACAATTGATTTAGATTTGAAAGAAACTGCGGTGTGACAAACGGCATACCGAAGCTCAGCATTGTCGCAAGAAAAGTAATAAACAATCCGAAGGAGTATTTTTTATTCTGAAATAGCTTCGGCTGGATAAATGGTTCTGCTGCTGTTCGTATGCGGATGATGAACAGGATAAGCAGAACGATTCCCCCTATAGCAAACCAGAGATTGGCTTGAGATATTCCGAGCAGCAGCAGCGCGACTGCACCGCCGAGCAGGATTCCCCCTAGAAAGTCGATTTTCTGAGCCTTGCCTCTTTGATTGTCTAAGTACTTGCGGAAGAAAGGCAATGCCAGCAACGGGATAATCGATAGCAGGAACAGAAATCTCCAGCTGGCAAAGCTTGTCACGAGGCCTGCCACAATCGGAGCGAGAGCAGTTCCTAGCGCAAGTCCGGCCGCTACCGTACCAAGTGCTCTTCCCCGCTTCTCAGGCGAGAAATAGCGAACAGGCACAATCATAGCAGTAGCCGGAATGACAGCGGCTCCGCTAGCTTGCAGAATACGACCCAATACAATCATCCAATATTCAGACGCCAAAAGACCTACAATTGAACCGAGTGCAAAGAAAATAAGCCCGAACGTTAATAAATCTTTCAAGCGGTATTTATCGGCAAGCTTTCCGTATGTAACGGAGCCTACGGCGTATACGATCATATAACCGGTGAGCAGCCAGCTTACCTGCGATGGCGTTATGCCGAACTCCTTGCTGATTACGGGCATGACCACGTTGAACATCGATGCATTCATAATTGAAAATACTAATGTAAAAGCTAAAATAGGCATCAGCTTTTCGCCATTGTTAGTCGTGCTTGCAGCTTCCAAAGTTGGATACACCCTTCCTTAATCTGTTGTCCTTCTTCGTTTGAATTCAAACGAAATGTTTAAAAAATAGAGCTAGCTACACTTTATTGCTCGTACGCTTTTATGATTTTTTTCAATAAACCCTGTAAAACAACCGTTTCTTCTTTCGTGAGCAGATTGCTTGATTTATTTTTTGCTTGCTGGACCGCCTCTTCCGATTGCTTATATTTCGCAAGCCCTTCATCGGTCAAATATATGCGCTTCATTCTGGCATCCTGGTCATGCTCGCGGCGAATGACCCAGCCACGCTTCACCATGCCGTTGATGAGACTCGTTACGCTCGACTTGTCGATAAAAAGCAGCTGCTCGAAATCCGCATTCATGGCCCCAGGCTTGATCGCCAGCAAATGAAGCGACTGCGATTGCTGCGGGGTCAATCCAAGCGGTCGAAGGGCAGATTCAATCTCACGCCTAATATTGGTAAATGCAAGCTTAATCAATAACGTATTGCTATCCTCATGCTCCCAAGGAAAACGAGCGATAAAGGTTTCTTTTCCCATTCGGGGCCCACTCCTAATTAGTTTGAATTCAAACTAATAGTAAAAGCCAGCTGTCGTTTTGTCAAGAACGATTCTCACGGATGCGCAAATCTATTGTTTCAAAATAATATGAATAGGTTATAAACAATAGAAATAGATACATATACTCATATAAAAGGGTCTTTAACCAAGGAGGATATATCAAATGGAATATATAACAAACAAAGCATATCGCAACGAGGATGTTTACTTTGATGGTTCGCATTATATCGGCTGTTCATTTACGAACTGCACCATCCATATACAGTCTCTGCGGTTCAATTATGACCGCTGCACTTTTCCCGGCTCTTCATTCAAGCTTAGTCCCAATCTATCCATGCTTCAAAATGTATATTCGCTTCTACCCTCTGCATTAACTAGCCAAACCGCTTGAATATGCATATAAGCACCTGCGAGAACGATACGGCAAATCCGCTTCAATTCGTTCTCCCCCTGCCAAAATAAGAACCCGCAAGGCTCTAAGCCGTGCGGGTTCTATTCCGTTCTTAATTGATGCTGCCGACTAGCTTCATAACAGCATCCCTTGTAAGCTTGTTCCCGCCAGCGGCAATTAGATTAACCGTTGCATGAGCAAGCGTTAAGGGGATTTTGCAAAATTCAAGAGCAGGACCGCCCTTTAAGTCCGCAATATAGGAATCAGCGATTTTTAAATTGCGACGCGTGTATTTGATCATTTCCTTCGATCCCCAGCCATCTGGAAAAAAGTCTACTCCCCGCTCCAAATCCTCCGTGCGATTGCGTAGAATATTAACGGCCTGCAGTCCTCTGCCGAAGGCGACTGCTTTGTGCTGATCGGTTTTCGTGCCGTCGAACCACAGCCAAATCTCCGACAGCATCTCGCCGACCATGCCTGCTACGCTATAGGTATAATTGTCCAAGTCCTCTTCTGTTTTAATGATCCAGCTGACATGGACCCATTCAGACATTTGCTTTGACATCTTGGCAATATGACGATAGACGACTTCATTGACTGTTGGGGGGCAAAGCTGAGCCCATTCATGAATCCGCATGGTCACGTCCGCAAGCACATCACCGTACGGAGCTAGCACCTTCTGAGATTCGTTTATAACATCCGAAGACTGAAACGCTTCATGAATCCCCTGCAGCAGATCCACTTTCAAATCGTCGGATATCGTCTCGTGATCTTCAATTTCATCAATTGCCCTCATGCACAGATAGGCGGATGCGACGGCTTCTTTCAAACTTGCTTTCAATCGGCTGATGGGAATATAAAAAGTACGGCTCGTTTTCTTCAACATGATCATCGCATCATTCAAGATAAAAACTCCTTCATTATGGCAGCTTTGCTTTTGGCCTGTTTTAATCGTTACTTCTATCATACCATACATGTATTTGGATGTGCACGTTACAACAATATACTACCCATTTCACATAGATTTGTATCATAAATACGCCTCAAACTAAAAAAATCAATCCTATTATATCTTTATCAATATTCCTAACACCATTCAAAAATTCATAAATCGCATTGCCAATCCGTTATCACCAAGATGATTCCCGGTGCAGAACGGGAGTCATCCTTTTTTTTATTTCCCCACTCTCCATTAACTCCCTTCCACTTGTTACAGCCAGTCATACGCATCCAGCCAAAAATATTTCCGTACAGCGACCACAGAAACAAAAAGTTATTCAAAACGAGAACTTTAATGGTATGTTATTACAAGATCTAATAAATTGGATTGAGGAGGGAATTATGAACACTTTATCTAAGAAGCTATCTTATATACTCGTTGTTACCTTATTCATCCTGCTTTGCATTTCCCCGTTTGCCCATGCTGAGGAGACTGGGAGAACAACAGAACCAACTGCATCAACATCCATTATCGGAAATGTTAGCCCGCCTGACGGTACATTGCTTACCGAGGGCTTTACACTCATCCAATTTGTTTTAGGTATTCCGCTGGCAGATATGGGCGACATCATCATTATCGTTGACGGTCAGCCCATTGATCCGATTCAAATCAATTACATTCATGGCATGGTGATTACGTATGCCTCGGATTTGAAAGATGGCGCTCATTCCTTGTATATTGGTGTGTTGGATCGTGATATGAATCTATTGCAGGAGTACAATGGAAGCTTCAACGTCCAGCTTTCGATTTGGAAAGAAAGCAGCATGAAAGCGGAGAATGTCGATGTGGCGTCACTTCGTTTAACCTGGACGCCCGCCGCTCAGAGCTTGGGTTATCGCATTTATGGCAATAGCCTGCTCATTGGGTCTGTTGATGGCAACACCACCTCTTTGGATGCAACGGATCTAATGCCAAAAACGACTTACAACTTCAAAGTGGAGGCGCAGCGTTCCGACGGCAGCTGGACGACGGACGGACCTGCAGCTTCGGCAACAACATTGCCTCAGGATCGGGTTAGCCCGATTATCGATTCTGTGACTCCTATTGATGGAGACTTATTAACGACGGCTTGGCCGAAAATCACGGCTCATATGTATGATAAAGATTCCGGCATTAATCCAATCATGACTGGAATCGGAATAAACGACAGGCTTGTAGCGTCCAGCTATGACGAGTCAACCGGGACGCTGACCGCGGTTGCCCCCAGATTGCCAAGCGGCACTCATACACTCCTGGTCTATGCCAGGGATATGGACGGGAATGTTGTTCGGCATACCAGCCGTTTTACCGTGAATTATGAGGCGGAAGCACCTTTTTTGGAATGGAACGGCAAACTTCGTGCCGCACTTGAAGCAGGCGATCCTGCTGATCGTGAGGATGTACGAAGGCTGAGCGCCGAGATTGCAGAGCTGGACCAAATAGAAGACTTATCCTTGATTGATCCGATTTGGAACAAAATCAAGACCAAGCTGCCTGCATCTGTTGATCAGGCCTGGTTGAAAAAAAAGCTGTTTGATATCATCCTGGCGATTGGTTCACTCCCTGTAAATGAGCAAGAAACTGGGCTTGTAGAAATCTTGTCGGATTCTGAATCGCTGGAGGCGCTGAATACGATAGCGGCGGCAGGCGGCGTAACGAACCTGACAACCGAGGATGTTCTAACGTTCTTATTTGGGGATGGCAACGATTATAGAGGGATCGAAGGTCAAATCCTTTATTTTGTATCAAGATTGTCTCCGATGGAACAGTTAGGACTAATAAGAGATAAACAAAAAATGTTGGACGTCCTCATGGATGCAATCAATAATCAGCTGTTGCAAACAACCTATTATAAAATCAGCAAGATGCTGAGGAATTTAAACGTCAATACCTATGATATACAGCTGACTTTGCAAAATTTCCAACGCAGGCTGGAACATGACGTGCCGGCCATTCAGGCGATGAATATTGCTTTTATCCGCTTAAAGGCGCAGGAATCAGTGAAGGTAAGCAATGGCGGCTATCAGCATAATTACAGCTTGCAGGTAGATTCTTTAGACATTCCTCCTCAAGCGCTGCTATGGAAGAAGGTATCCGGAAGCCCTGATATCCGTGTAACGCCAGACGGGACCGTCTCCATTCCTGAAGGGACGTATAATGCAACCGCAATCATTCAAGCAGCGCTCGTTAATCCTTATGGCAGCAATAAAGTCATCTTTGAGAAAGAAGTAATCCTAATGCCTGACAAAGACACGGCTGTCATCCTTCAGAGCATTATGAGTGCATTTGAAAGCGAGCTATACAAGGTGCAAAGCAAGCTAAATGACGCAACTACGCACGTAGAGCAGACACAGTTGATCATGGAAATGATGAATACGGGGAAAGAGGCAATCAAGCAGATCCAATCGTTAAAGATATCCAAAGCAGCCATAACAGATGCCACTGAGAGGATCATAAATAGTCTTGTACAAGCAGCCAGCACTTTACCGACTCTCTAAGCTACTGCCCTCCTCTTTCTAAAATGAGAAAGCAGAAGACCCTTGATTAGCTTGAGACCACTTAAAAGTTTAACTCTCAGAAAAGGTACAGAATGTATGCCCGGCTGGTCATATCGCCATGCATGGACCATTTGTCGTAATCTTAAGCGGATAATGAAGCTGAACGATTGATAGGTCCGGAATTTCTTTTCCTCATGTTTCATAAAAAGAAGAGCCGCTCACATGAGCGGCTCTCTCTGTTCTATCATGGGGAGAAAATTCCCCCGTCACCGGGAAGCCTGGGCAGTATCTGTTATTTACTAGCCAAGAACGCGGCAACCTCCGCCAGACGCGTAGCGAAGCCCCATTCATTGTCGTACCATGTTGCGACGGATAGGAGTTCTCCTTCCACATGCGTGAGCGGTAGATCGATGATCGACGTATGCGGGTCACCGACGATGCGCGACGACGCCCATTCGCCTTCGAGCACGTCCATGACGCCTTTCAGATCGCCTTCCCGCGAGGCGCGGCGGAACATATCATTCACTTCCTGCACCGAGCACGGCTTCTCCGTGATCAGGTTCAGCTCGGCAATGCTGCCTGTGCGGGTCGGTATACGGTACGCTTTGCCCGTGATCTGGAGGTCCGGCCAGATAAACTTGAGCGCCTTGGCGGCGCCAGACGAAGATGGAATGATGTTTTCGGCCGCTGCCCAAGAGTCCCGGCGGTCGCGCATCGGCTGATCCGTCAACGATTGTGTATTGGTATAGGAATGGACCGTGGAGAACAGCCCAAATTTAATTCCGTAGTTTTCTTTGACCAGCTTGACGACGGCAGCCAAGGCGTTAGTCGTGCAGCTAGCCATGCTGATGATTCGGTGCTTGTCTGGATCGAAGCTGTCGAGGTTGATGCCTTTTAGCAGCACTGCGTCGCAATCATCGAGGGATTTGCTAGGCCCGCTGATCAGGACGCGCTTCGCGCCGCGGTCCAGATGCACCTGCGCGACGGAACGAACGACGGCACGGCCCGTACAATCGACGACGAGATCCACGCCAAGCGCCTTCCAGTCCGGTACTTCCTGCGAGGAATTAATATATAGAATCTCTCGCCCACCAATGACCATTGCGCCTTCTGCGGCGGATACGTCCTCGTGCCAACGCTTGTAGTTGGAATCCACTTCGAACAGCGCGGCAAGTGTACCAACGTCCTTGATATCCGATACCGAAACCGGAACGAAAAGCTTGTCTTGAAGCGCTACGCGCAGCAGTATTCTGCCTATGCGGCCAAATCCGAAAATCGCAATTTTACCCATATTTCTCAGCCTCCATTTGCATGATGTTATCGACGGGAATAGTGTACGCTATTTGGCTGCAAAAAGTCCAATGATGGCCCCTTTCCTGCCGCTCCGGTATGCGAAGATATTACAGCGTGTCTTTATTGAGCTCTTGATATCCGATAGCTTAAGCTTTCTATATAATGATTAGCACAGCATGCTCTATTTATTAATATTTTTTTCTATTGATTGAACAAATTTCGGATCACTTATCATTGGACCAAACAGCTGGGATATGTACAGCTATTTTTTCTCGAATATGATTGCGGTTTTGCGATTCGTCATATATATTACAGCCGATTCCAGCAGCTCAGACACAAAACGTAATGGTAAAAACCGTGCATCGAGTCGAACAGCCATTACGTTGGCCAAAAACAACGGATATCTCGAACGATTGCAGGAGAGGCGATACTTGCGCGCATAGCCTTAAGACGATATCGTAAAGGTCAGGGAGGCGATGTGAACATATGCTGGAACCGGGGAAAACATACAATACGGCAGTAGAGGTAACGCTTGAGGTTATCGGTGGCAAATGGAAGCAGGTCATCCTTTTCCATCTAACGTTCGGAAAGAAACGCAACGGCGAGCTGAGAAGCTTGCTCCCAGCGGTAACGCAAAAAGTGCTAACCCAGCAGTTGAAGGAACTGGTAGAGGATGGCATCATTAACCGAATATCATACAATCAAGTGCCGCCCAAAGTCGTGTATGAGCTGACCGAGTACGGTTGGAGCCTAAAAGAGATTCTTCATCTCATGTGTAGATGGGGAGATCGGCATGCCGAGCGCGCTTATGGCGATAAGATCAAGATTTTGTCTGGAACGCCTCGATTAGATGTGGGAATTAATTCGTTAAAAATAGAAACCGGTCGCTGGATATTACCATTGCTAAGTTCATGGGATTGCCCAATGCGAACCCGCATACAACCGAAGGCCGGAGCGCAGACCAGGTCCAGCTGCTTCCCGGCTGCCGCTGTTCGAGAAACTGCTGTTGGTCGACATTAAACTCCGGCGGCATATGGTAGGCGTCCGTTTCTCGGGCGGGTGTCTTGAAGGGACCCAGGTGTGCGCCATATACTTTGTAGCCCTGCATTAGGCTCACATGCCGAAGGCTAGACGCGGCCTGCTCGATTGCATCCACGACGTTGACGAGCATGGAGAGGTTTGGGGCAACAAGCTCAGCCCAAGTAAGCCGGTCTTGATAGGCGGCGTAAAAGATATGGGTGACTTCCGTTAAACAACCGAGCTTCTCGCGCGTTTCACTCTCATTTAGCAGATCGACAGCTTCGTATCGCGTTCGCCCGTTTCCTCTTGTGTCTCCGCCACGCCGCGATACGCCGATAATATCCCAATCGGGAAGCTGCTCGAGATAATCAATCAGATTTCTCCCAATAACCCCGTTGGCTCCAACGACGAGTGCCGTTTTGCGCGGCAGCGTTTCCTGTACCCTCATAAGTATCTCTCCTCATCCGTTATGGTCTCATCCTCATTGTGCATGCTGCGGGGAGGAATAAAAAGTACGCACTTTGGAGTTATATAGTTACTTGAAAGTAACATAAGGCATGAAATTGTTTACTCTAATAGTTGAAAAGGGTACCCCAACGCTAAACACTATGTTCAAAGTGTTCAGTGTAGGGTTACCCTATTATGGCTTATCGTGCTTCTGTTTGCATGGTTTTGCTAAAGCGTGTTCCATCGGCTAATCCTCAAATCTTAAAGTGAAAATAATAGCGGATTCAAGCCCTTTCAAAGAATCCGGCGATAAATCTGCGGTACTTATCATATTAGTGCTCGTCGATACAGGTATGGAATCATCCGCTTTGAATGTTAGCGGGTCGCTCGGAAAGATGAGGCCTCTTGATGTTAATGATTTGTCCCACGGAACAGTAAACGTAGAGAGACTCGATCCCGAATCGTTTCCGGCTCTAACTTTAATCGTGTTAAATTCATATTGTCCATCAATGAACACGGCTTCGATGGATATGATGATTTCTACTTTATGATTCTTTTGAAGATCAGGATGAAAAAACAAATCGCCAATGGAGCCTCCCGATGATACTTTTTTGCCTTGCTTCCAAATATCGATATCCAACCATACATTTGGTTTTGTTCCTTTATAGCTCAGCTCAAACGCACCGGACATTGGGCCTAGGAAAGGTTGAAACTTTGCTCCAGCACCCTTAAATAGATCAACGTGGGTCAATAACATTTCAGCTGGCATATTTCCCTGTTCAATCATTGACGATCTCGATTCAAATATGGACTTACATCCCGATGTCAACAGTGCAAGCAAGCTTAAGAGTAGAATCATGCGGTAAATTTTAAATTTACGTATTCATATTCCCCCCTCATCAAGTCATCCATTGTTCGAATTTCTCAAACCAAATCAGTCATTGAAAAACGATCCATTGAACATACCATTATAGGGTAAATTTGTAAATGAAATCGAACTACTCCATTTCGCGATTGAAATATTTCTGTACAGTCGCGTAAGCCAGCTTCGGCCTCCGGTAACGGTCAACGATCCCTTTGCTATTCTGCGTACCCGCTCTCGTAATGAGCCAATCCGTTCCTTCCGTTACCCTGCAATCGCAATATTGCCAGATGAACATACCAGAAATATGCCCTCTCGATGTATAGGCAGATAAATTGGCTTCTATAATATCGGATTGGCGCTCTTCCGTTCCGCGCACCCTGCTGGCATCGCGATGTCCGTAATAGCCGTCTCCGCCAAACTCGCTCATGATCATCGGTTTGCCTGAACCGCCGCTTGCGTCTGCCCAATCTCTGGCAAGATCGCAGAGCTCGCCCGGATCTTCATCTCCGTACCAGCCCGGATATAAGTTGAATGAAACGATATCCGCCAAATCAAAACAAAGCTCCTTGTCCCGATGATGGGATGCGAAGGTAAGCGGGCGACTGGCATCAAGTCCACGAATTTGCTCCAGCTGCTCCTTGTACATTTCACGTCCCTCGGGAGTATTGCTTGCACATTCATTTAGAATCGCCCATATGACGATGGATGGGTGGTTGTAATGCTGCTCCACCATTTCGCGGTTTACCTGCTTGCATTGCCAGTGAAAATTCGGGTTTTGCATTTGGCTTAGACTAAGCCCTCTCGCATGATTCTCCTCCCACACAAGAATGCCTCGTTCATCGCATAAGTCTAGAAACCGCTCATCGTTTGGATAATGGCTTGTCCGTACCGAATTGCAGCCCATATTTGTTATCAAATCAGCGTCTAACGCCATAAGCTGAAGCGGTAGAGCCGAACCGACCATCGGATGGTCTTCATGCCGATTAACCCCTTTAAATACAATATCCTTGCCGTTAAGCTGTATTTTCCCCTTTTCGGTTGTCACGACTCGGAATCCGACACGCTCAATCAGATCATCGACAACAGCATCGTCTACTACGAGCTGCGACTTCAGCTCATACAGGACCGGGCTTTCCTGTGACCAAGCCTCGGCTTCGTTAAAATCAAACGTACCTTCCATTCTGGTTATGCCTGCTTCGATAGGCGAACATATGTCCAGCTGAAGCTTCCTGCCGCAAAGCTCGATTTGCAGGCGATATGGATGACCGCCTTCGCGCAAATGACGGACAAAGCCTTGAATGCGTGCTTTCCACTTCCCATTCTCCCAGATCGGCGTGAATGCGATCCTCTCGATATAAAGCTCGTCCAGCTGCTCCATTGCAACGGGTCTGTTAATCCCGCCATACGTGTAATAATCATTCGGAATATGAAGTGCGGAATCCGGCCCGAACCGATTGTCTGCGATGACGGTAAGCTCATGATCGCCTGGTTCAACGTCTATTGCAATGGCATCAAAAGCCGTATAAGCGTTATAATGCTCCGCGAGAATCTGCCCGTCTAAATAGACATGCGCAGTGTGGCTCACGCCTTTGAACACGAAGCGAAGCGAAGTTTTTTTCTTTAGGCTAATTCGCTTCCGATAGGCGCCTCTTCCTCTATAAGTCAAGAAATCGGGGTGCATCTCCCAGCAGCCTGGAACAATAAGCGTATTCGAATATGAAAGGCGGCCTAAATTCGGCTCTCCCTCTCCGATTATTGCAAAATCCCAACTGCCATCGAGAGAGTGCACCTCTCGATGCTCGTTTGTTTGAAATAGTCTAGTCATTAGCTATTCTCCTATTCGATGTGGCTGTATTTTTTCCGGTATTCAGTAGGGGTCATGCCTGTTTCGCCTTTAAATACTTTATTGAAATACGAATGCTGGTACCCGACGCTTTCCGCAATCTCATTGATTTTGAGCGGCGTTGTTGTAATAAGCTCCTTTGCTTTGTCGATTCGAAGCCGCATAATGTAATCGATATAATGGAAGCCTGTCACTTGCTTGAACGACCTGCTCAGCATAAAAGGACTCGTATGGCACCGCTCCGAGCATTCTTCAAGCGATATATCACGCATATATTCATTTTTCAGCAACTGGACCGCCTCTTCAACAACCCGTCTAGCGCCTATGTTTTGCGCTTGGTTGAACTCATCCAAGTACGGTTTAATGATTTTGTCCATAAACCAGCCGCGCATGGCGAGTATATCCGGCAACGCCAACAGATCGCCGTACAAATTCCCTTCCTTGAACAGCGGATGTGACACGAAACCGAGCTCTATCAGCATATGTCTTACGCTCCCAAGCAGCTGCAGAAGCCCTTGCCGAACGCTCAGCTCATGCATGCTGATCCGCTCCAGCTCATTCATATACTCCGTAAATAGCAATGCCGATTCCTCGTTCAGACCAAGGCGCATAACATGCAGCAGCTCCTTCTCTTGTACGAATGGATACTGTGCATCATTTAGCTGCAGCGGGATAAGATCCTCCATAGCGATAATCTGGTGGGTTTCCTGCAAGGCACGGTAGCTGATCGCTTGCCTCGTCTGCTCCAGCAGCTCAGGAATGCGGCCGATTTCCTCTGTCCATCTACAAATGATTACTGTTACTCGCAGCCTTAGCACTTCCGAAAGCGTTGAGATTAACGCCTGCGACATACCCTGCAGCATGTCCTTGCGTTCCTTTGCAGTCATATGGATGCTGGCTGCGCACAGCAGGCCGACGGACATGTCCTGGAAATTAATAAGATTCGCTTCGATGCCTCTGCTGGAAGCCAGCTCTTCGGAGATGTTGCCCGCTGCGAAAGAGATAAGCTGCCGGTCATCTTCCCGAAACCGAGCTCCGTCTTCATGAAGGCCCGATAATTGAATTAAGAGCAGCGAAAATTGCCGATCCTCGGATGGCCAACCTAGTTGATCCATTCTATGCCTCAAGCTTGCTTCATTGCTCGCATACAAATGGCCTTGGACAAGCTGTAGGAGAAATCCCTCGCGCAGGGACGGCACCGATTGCTGGAGCCTCTCCTTTAACGTTCTCGTTTCATTCATGACCGTCATCCATTTCTGTTCCAGAAACTCCATTTCGCGCTCGGCGGCAGGCTCGCCGTTTCTATCCGTGCCAAGCAAGGCGAGCAGCCTTCCAATTGGCTTGTATAGCCGAAGTGACGCATACCATGACAGCAGCAAGGCAAGCATCAAGCCAGCGAGGCTGCATATTAATATCCATCTAGACGAGAGGACGACCGGTTCCGTCAATTCGCTTAAAGGCGTTGCGGTTACGTAGGTCCATCCAGCAAGCTCAACCTGGCCAAACGAGACGATATACGTTTCTTTTTTCCATTTGAAGGGGAACGTTCCCTGATCGGGATGATGCTCAAGCACATGCTGCTTCAAAGCAGCCGACAACCCCGCTTGGCCCGCGGAGGGCTCAAGCACAAACTGTCCCGCCCTCTGCAGCAGAAATGACGTTCCTTTATCGCCCGCCTGCAAATAAGCTACGTTTCTTTCGATTTCAGCCGGATTGATCGCAAGGACAAATGCCCCGAACGGATGCTTGGAATGCCAAGGCAGCTTGAATATAATCGAGACTGGCGATGTATTGCCCCGAGCACTAATCGCAAGGTTATATGATAAGAACAGACCTGTGTTTTGGCTAAGGTCATCGTGATAAGCCTCTAAGCTGCTCGGCTCCAAGTATTCAATGCCATCTGCCGACAATAGCGCCTGCTGCTCATTTAGAAACAAATACGCATCGTTCACCAGTAGGCTTGAGCTGCCTACGACCGTCATCGTCTGCATAAGCTCCTGTGTTTCATCGATATGGTCCAGAAATGTATAATTTTCCAAATAGCTCCCGAACATCGGATTGTTCGACCAACGGCTCATTACGATGGAAATCTGGTCGAACTGACTGTTCATCATATCGGCAAATTGCGCAATTCGGAGTGTATGTGTCTTGAATACCTGCTTCTCGATTTCGTTCTTGCCGATTACATAGTTGCTCGCTGCGATAATAATGGCAGGAATACATGTAATCAGCAGGACGAGCACTAAGCTTTTGCGAAAATATTCCCCTCGCAGCATCCCCGTTTTAGCCCGCAACGTCCATCTCTTGCTCAATGTCATACCCCCGAAAACAAATCCATTTTGCATGCCTGGCAACTAAATACAGCATACCCTCAGCTTCTCCAGGGAGCAGTTGAGGGCGCTGTCATTATTTTGTGCTATTTCTTGCTTGATAAGCTGCATTCATTTCTTCAATGATTTGTTGATAGGTTTGATCCGCTTGTAGCTCAGCTGTGAAAGCATCCCAATCCTCAAGCGCGGCTTTGCCCATAATGATCTTTGTTTTCAAGTCTTGAATCTTTTTATCATAATCGCTGCCTAGCTTCGAACCCGTCTCCGTAATTAATCCCGCTACAGGGTTCGATACGCTAGCATCAGCAGCTTGATCAATCAGCATTCTTTCATGCTTCAGCTTATCCGCAGGCAAGCCTGTGCCTAAATTCCCATATTTATCATATTTCATGAATATGTTCTGCATAAACTGGAAGCTCAGATCGTTAGTAGCAGCCTCAGTCAACACATAATTAACGCCATCTTTAGTAAAATCCTCGCCTTCCATGCCATACGCTGCAAGCTCATGCCCTTCATCGGACGCACCGTAATCGAGGAAAGCAAGCAGCTTTTTCACTTTCTCCTCTTTCACGCTTTTTGAAATGACGAACATCCCGAAGTGGCCGGTTCCCTTTGCTGCATACTTTCCGTTAACCCCTTCCAAATAAGGTGTCCATTCCAAATCGGCATCCGCTTTGCCGGCAGCTTGAAGCTCTTTGACCATCGTCGGTATTTGATTCGGCTTATCCGGGAAAATGCCCGCTTTGCCTGCATACACTAAATCCTTGGCTTGATCATGCTTAAGCAAAGCAAAGTCCTTCGGAATGAGATTTTCATCGTATGCTTTCTTCAGCCATTCCAGCGCATCACGCATGGATGGGTCAAACGTCATATCGACGAGCTTGCCGTCAACGGCTTTATACTTGCCGCCCGTACCCGTAAATGCTTCCTGAATAAAAGTAAATTGACCCATATCGGCTTGATTGACGTAACCGGACAATCCTACTGTATCCTTTTGGCCATCCGGAGCATTGTCTTTGAATGCTTTCATAACCGCATATAATTCATCCATCGTCGTTGGAACGGCTAGGTTCAGCTTCTCTAGCCAATCCGTCCGTATTAACGGCTGGGCATTTCCTTCAGTCGGCCGAACGCGCGGCACGCCATAAAGCTTTCCTTCAACAAGGTTATTTGTAAACGTAATCGTTGGAAATTTCATTAGATTCGGATAATCCTTGATCAGCTCCGTTAAATCCCAAAACGCGCCCTGCTTGGCCATGTTCTGAAATGCGGCATTGCTCGTATCCGTAACAAGCATGAGATCCGGAAGCTTTCCGGAAGCCAGCGTTACGTTTACCTTTTCATTGAAATTGTTTGGCGTTACCCACGTGATGTCCAGCTTCGTATTCGTTCGCTTTTCGACTTCCTTCAAAATCCGATTGTCTGGCGCCGGCGGTTCCTTCTGATAGTAGATCGTCAGCACGCTCAAGTCAGTCGGCCCCTTGTCTGTCACCTCGCTGCCCGTGTTGTTCTGAGCTGAGTTGCCATTGCCCCCGCAGCCGGAAATGACGAGCGTAAAAGCAAGAACAGCTGTTAAACCCGCAAACCAATTTCTCTTTCTAATCATTACATTTTGCCTCCCTGATCGGTCTTTTTATTATATCTCTCATTCCTTGACAGAGCCAACCATGGCCCCTTTTGCAAAATGCTTCTGCAGGAATGGATATACCAGAAGAATAGGAATGGTGGAGATGATGACAGCCGCCATTTTTTTCGTTTCGGACGGGATGCTCGCCATGCCGGTATCGCTGGCAGCCGCCCCTCCCATCGCTGTCGAGGAATCGATCAGCATGTTTTGCAGCAAGATCTGCAGCGGCCATTTGGCTGTATCATTAATGAACAGCACCGCACTAAAAAACGTGTTCCAATATGAAACCGCGTAAAATAAACCAAAGGCGGCGAGTGAAGGCAGCGAAAGCGGGAGAATGATGCGGAACCATACGCTCATATCGTTGCAGCCGTCAATGCGGGCAGCCTCCTCCAAGCCGACGGGAATTGAATCGAAAAAACCCTTCATAAGCAGAACATACCAACCGCTTGTTATAACCGGTATGATTAGCGACCATAGACTGTCAATCATTCCGAGCTCTTTTACGACTAAATAGCCCGGAATTATGCCTGGATTAAACAGCGTAGTCAACAGGATAAGAAACATAAGCGGTTTCCTGCCTCTCATTCGCTTTCGCGAAAGACCATAGGACAAGGAAGAGGTAATGATCAAGCTGCACAACGTACCAACGACCGCCAGAAACGCACTGATGCCCGTTGCCCTCAAAAACGTCGAGGTTGACAGCAAATACTCGTAGGAAACGAGCGTCCACGTTTTCGGAAATAGCAGCAAGCCTCCTTGGCGATACTCTTCCGGCGTCGTGAATGAAATGACGAAAACATAATAGAACGGGAACAAACATAAAGCGCCTACCAGCAGCAGAATAGTTACGTTTATAGCGCCAAAGGCACGGTCAAAGCCGCTTTCCCGAATCGCCGTTTTGGGAATCTTGCTCATTAATACACGCCCTCCTCGCCGAATTTTTTTGCAAGCCAATTCGCAAATATGACCAATGCCACACCGATAAAGGATTTAAACAGCCCGACTGCCGTACTGTAGCTGAATTGGGCCTGCAAGATGCCTACTCGATAGACATAGGTGTCGAACACCTCGGCCACCTCCGACACTGCGCCATTCATCATGAGGTATACCTGTTCGAAGCCCACGTCCATGATATGGCCGATACGAAGAATCAATAGAATGATAATTACGTTGCGGATTGCAGGCAAAGTGACATGCCACATTTGGCGCAATCTGCCTGCTCCGTCCAGCTTCGCCGCTTCATATTGCTGCGTGTCCACGCTTGCGATCGCTGCCAGAAACAGAACCGTTCCCCACCCCACTTCCTTCCAGATCGACTGCAATGTAAGCAGTACCCAGAAATAATCAGGATTGGTCAGAAAATCTACTTTCTCATGCCCGAACGCAGCAAGCAGCTGATTAATAACCCCTTCCGATTGCGAAAGCATAAGAAAGCTCATGCCTACAATGACTACCCATGACAAGAAATGAGGCAAATAAACGATCGATTGAATCGTCTTCTTAAACCATTGAAGCCTCAACTCATTCATCATTAAAGAAAGCAAGATCGGCAATGGGAAGAAGAAAATTAGGCTTAAAGCGTTAATTGCCATCGTATTTCTGAATATTCGGTAAAATTCAGGATTAGCGAATAATCGTTGGAAATGCTCCACTCCTACCCACTCACTATGAAGAAAACCGAGATAAGGAGAATACTCCTGAAAGGCAATGAGCACTCCCCACATCGGGATGTACTTGAAAACAAGAAAATATAATAGCCCGGGAAATACTAATAGATACAAAAACAAATCCCGGCGCAGCAGCTTGCCTTCATTCCTAAGGCTAGCTCTAAAGCGATGCCCTAAACTTGCTGCTTCCTTCTGCGGTTGAACAAACTCCATGTTCGTATTCATTGGTTAGCCACTCCTCTATCTGCTTGACTGCTGTGGTTTGGTGCTCGGCAACTTCCTCTACTATAGGCCTGACACAGCTTGAACGCTTTAACAAATACTTGCAAAGCGGCTTGATTGAGCTAACAAAATCTTGTTATAGGACCAATTAACGATGATTTCGAATCTACTCCCCTTCTTTTAGATAGTCGATTGACAAAATCTATCCTTGCATAGTACATTCCTTTTAGTTAAGGACTTAACTACTTATCGGCGGTGATTGGAATACGATGAAAGACCTTCAAGATTATGTACATGATTTGCCTCTGCCCACACAGGTTTTTTTCTCATTGGTGGAAACAACCGCCAGGCTCGTGGATGTCTCGGAGAAATATTGGCAATCCAGAGGGCAAAACGGCGCAAGAATTCGTATCCTCGTCGAAATCATGAAGGAAGGCGGTACGATTCTGCCCTCCATGCTTGCCCAGAAAATAGGCGTCACCAAATCCAACGTTACACTGCTGCTTATTCCGCTTGAGAATGAAGGTTTCATACAAAGAGCGAGCCATCCGAGTGACGGCAGAAAAACCATCATTTCCATTACGCCTGAGGGACAAACGCTATTGTTGAACCATTTGCCAGAGAACCGGGCACGCATTACGGACAAAATGAGCAAACTGAGCGGTCAGGAGTTAGCCATGCTTCTGAGCTTACTCTCTAAATTAAATAAGCCCTGACGGGGCTTTTCGCCTATATCGTTCAGGACTTAACTACATGGGCAAGAGAGGATTTGATGGGATATTATTACAATTTCCTTTACATGCCCGAATGGACAGTTGGGTCGACTCCTTATCGATGAGCTTATCCGTTTCATGCCCGCGGAGCATATCGTCGCCTGCTTTCGTTAACCGGCGAACTCGGGTGACTATGCCTCCATAACATGCTAAAAGAACCTTCAGCGCCACTATAAAAGTGGAGCTGAAGGTTCTAGTTCAACCTTATGTTACATGCTTAGGTAGCTGCCCTTCTCAGAATAACTGTGTTGGAGAAGTCCTTCTAACTACACTTGCATTAGTTCAGGAACAATCTTGCATTCGGAACAATTTGCTTCGATTGGGAAGCGCTTGACCATGAGAGTGATGCATGCGCGTTTCCGCCATTCTCCAAAAATTCCATCTTGATGTCATATTTCACTCCTGCAGTAAGAGAAACTGTTGCGCTTAGCTCGCCGTTCATAGACTGCCATTGGTTAATGACTTGCACGCCGTTAATCCAAAGGCGCACACCGTCATCCGTATGCGTGTAGAACGTATACGTTTCTGTATATTGCGGCTGTACTTTACCTGTCCAGCGAACAGTGAACCATTCTCCTGGAACGTTGACGGTCGGACGGTCACCGCCCCAATCGAAATCGATCGTGGCATCCGTACGCTCCATCTCCAAGCTTCCGAAGTTGCCTGCATAATATTGCCCAAGCAAGCCGTTGCCTGTACCGCCTCCAGAGCTGGCATTCGTCGTGACGCTAAGCGCATTGCTTGCAGCCGACAAGTTGTTTGCCGCATCCTTCGCTTTCACCGTGAAGCTATATGCCGTGCTCGCAGCCAGACCTGTCACGGTGATCGATGTTGCGCTCGCTCCAGTTGTTGTACCTGCAAGCGTACTGCCGTTGTATACGTTGTAGCCCGTCACGCCGACATTATCGGTAGATGCGCTCCAAGTCAGATTGACACTCGTGTCTGTTTTGCTAGGAGATGCTAGATTGGCTGGCGCACTTGGCACAGTCGTGTCTCCTGCAGCCGCATTAGTCGTAACGCTAAGCGCATTGCTTGCAGCCGACAAGTTGTTTGCCGCATCCTTCGCTCTCACCGTGAAGGTGTATGCCGTGCTTGCGGTCAAACCCGATATCGTGACCGATGTCGCGCTCGCTCCCGTTGTTGTTCCTGCAAGAGTGCTTCCGTTATAAACGTTATAACCGGTTACAGCAACATTATCGGTAGACGTTCCCCATGTCAGGTTCACGCTCGTTGCTGTCTTGCTTGGCGATGCAAGATTCGCCGGCGTGCTTGGCGCTGTCGTATCGCCTGGATTCGGGTTTCCGCCGGAAGCGGACGATAATCTAGCATTGGCCCAGTCCGCATGATCGTAACCAGTTCCATCACCTGCATCCCCAACGACCAGCTTCAGTACAGAGACGCCGGTCACATCCAGATCAATGCTTTTGGTAGCCGTGCTGGCATTCATGATTCCGCTGTCGTACGCCTTGACGCCGTCCAGCCATACCTCGAATGTAACGGTGCCATTATTCACGGCCAACACTTCATCGTCCACTCCAATATCGGATTGGAAACGATAATAGTTACCGTTTAAGTTATAAGTAATTTCGGAATTCGCATGCGTGCCGATACCTTTGGCGTAAGTAACGCCGTTCAATGTAATGGTACGCGACTCATTGCTCTTATCCTTTTGTACGTTGCCCCAGCCCGTTGTTGCTGATGACCACGTCAAATCACTGATGTACGTATTTACGGCTGGCGCATTCGTCGTAACGCTAAGGGCGCTGCTCGCTGCGGATAGATTGCCTGCCGCATCCTTCGCTTTGACCGTGAAGCTGTATGCCGTGCTTGGTGTAAGCCCTGTAACCGTCAAGCTAGTGGAGCCCACGCCTGTTGTTGTTCCAGCAAGTACGCCGCCACGGTAAATCTCGTAGCCCGTTACGCCAAGATTATCGGTAGATTGCGACCAAGTTAAGCTGACGCTTACATCCGTATGGGACGGTGAAGCTAGGTTTGCCGGTACCGATGGTGCCGTCGTGTCTGGCGCATTCGTAGTAATATTCAGCGTGTTGCTTGCCGCCGAGAGATTGCCGGCCGCATCCTTTGCTTTGACCGTGAAGCTGTATGCCGTGCTTGGCGTCAAGCCTGCTGCGGTATAAGCTGTGCTGCCGACACCTGTTGTTGTGCCAATCAGCGTGCCGTTGCGGTAAACCTCATAGCCGTATACCCCTATGTTATCCGTTGAAGCCGACCATGTCAGATTGACGGATACGTCCGTTTTCGAAGGGGAAGCCAGGCTTGCCGGTGCGCTTGGTGCCGTTGTATCCGGCGGGCCTGCATTCACGTTAACTGTTTGCTCCTTCAAGCTTGCTCTTCCTTCGTTATCCCAAACCACGAGCGTAACGCGGTATGTGCCAGCTTTCTGGTATGTGTAGCTAGGGCTTACCGTCGTGCTTGGAACACCTTCGCCGAAATCCCATAGATTCTCAGAAATCGAACCGTTGTCCGTCGACGTGTTCGTAAACGTAATCGGTGATCCCAATTGAACGGTTACCGGTGCGGTGAAGTTTGCTACCGGCTTCGGATTCGAGAAGCCGCGGCTTGTAAGCTGCGTATTCGTGCCGTTGCCGCTAACGATATTTCCGCTCCACTCGAGATTCGCGGCGCTTGACGGGTATTGGTCAATGGACTCCCCCGTGTTGCCTGTAATCGTGTTATTAATGAAGCTTAAACGGTCAACGCCTGAAGCTGTCGTAATTTCGATGCCTTTTCGACCATTGTTGATGATCTGATTGCTGTCGAACGTCAGGTTCTGCGAGTTGCCGTGAATACGGATCGCATTTCCGCCGTAGCCGGCATAAGCAGCCTGCGGATTGTCACGCGGTCCGTCTTTAAACGTGTTTTTATAAAAATATTGATATTGCTCGGTTTGCCCTGTTCCTTCGCCTTGGAGCTGCATGCCCCACATGACCATATTCTGAATCGTATTGTAGCCCCAATACTGGTAGCCTGTTCCCGGCGATTGCTGCATGCCGACTTGCTGTCCGCCGTCTACAAGATTGCCTGTCGTAACGCCGTGCTCGACCATAACCTCAAGGCCCATGTATCCAACCGAGCCGTCGGTTGCTTTCACCACATTGTTGCGGACCGCGATGTATTTGGAGCGCACGGCGCTGATCCAGTGATCGACATGGTTATCCTCGATTAATGAATAATCGCAATCCGTGTGAAGCTCGATGCCAAGGCCTTCCGTATGATGGCCTGTTCCCGTAATGTTATTGCCGCGAACCTCAACATATAGGCAGCCGTCATTCGCGAAAATGCCGCCTCGACCGGTATCATGGATCGTGTTATTTAGTATTTTCGCGTAGTTAGAGCCCCAGCCCGCTCTTACTGCACCGCCCCAAGCCGAGTTTACGCCGATATTTGTAATGATATTATCGCTAATCTCGATATTCGGCGAGCCGATCGCATACAGGGCAAATGGACCAAATCCCGCCGAAGCGGTAAAATCCTTTACGCGCAGCTGGCTCATTTTGTTATTGCTGCCGCCTTCGGAAACGACCGCGGACAACACGGAATTGTTGCTGTTGCCGTCAAGCGTCAGATCGGAGATTTCGACATTCGATAGATTATAGAAACTGAACATTCTTTCTTGCCCGGTAGAGGTGGATTTAATAATGGTCGTATCGCGGTTTTCACCTTTGATCTTTACGCCTGTTTTACCCGTAACCGCACCGCTTAGATGATAAGTTCCGGCAGGTATATATACCGTATCGCCGGAAACAGCGGCATTAATCGCGTTCTGGAAAGCCGTTTTATCGTCTGCCCCATCTGAGCCGCTCGCTCCGTAAGCGGTTACATTTAAACTCGCTGCAAAAGCGCCTGGCAATGGAATAATAGGAAGCACCAACGCAATAGATAAAGAAATACCGAGCAGCTTCGATTTCATCGTTTTGAAATTCATCTTCAAACATCCTCTCCCTTATCGAATGGTATAGCGGTATCTTTCAAAAAGCGACCTATTGCATCAACCAGCCTCCCCCTTCTAACATGTACAGTAAGGCGTCACTCCTGCATCTTTCTACAGCCATCATGCCAAATCTATTCCGCAATTGAAACTGTACAATTGGCTAATCCATGCAATATAACGCTATATAATTTACGTATTTGTGGATAAAGTAGGAATGGTCCAAATAATTCCTCCTAATTATTAGTAGAATTACACAAATCCCGTCCCTCAGATGAAGGACGGGATTTGTCGCCGTTACAATGCTATTCGGAATGATTCAGTAGGTTAGCGATAATGGCTGCTGCTTCGGCGCGTGTCAAAGCTGCTGAAGGCGCAAATTCACCGTTTAAACGCCCTTTGATCAGCCCTTCACTCGCCAAATTATGCGCCGCCTCTTTCGCCCATTGCGGAATAGCATCGTTGTCGGCAAATGGCGCCGCTTGCTCTGCTGCGGGCTGCAGCGCAAGTGCTTTAGCCGCAATAACGGCCATTTCTGCCCGTGTTATGGCAGACTGCGGACGGAAGCTGCCATCCTCAAAGCCGTTAATCCAGCCTGCTTGCGTCGCTTGCGAAACAGCTTTAAGCGCCCAAGCGCCTATTTTCTGCTCATCGGTAAAAGAAGGCGGCTGCACGTCGTCATCCTCCGCTAGCTGTGCTTGCAAGGCATGAACAAGCATGACTGTAAACTCTGCTCGCGTTATTTCGCGGCCTGGCTCGAAGGAAGCATCGCTCGTGCCTTGAATCATCATTTTGGATGCAAGCTCATGAATCGCATCGTAGGCCCAATGGGAATCCGGTACGTCAGTGAAATTTTTGGATACCGTCAGTACTGCATATTTGCTGAAATGGTTCGTTTTCCCTGCCAGCTCGCCATTTATTGACTCTCCGCCTACATAGGACAAGCTGCCGTCATCAGCAATTCTATAGATGCCTGGCTTACTGCCGATTTGTTGCTGAGCTGTCTTCAAACGAATGCCAATCGGACTCGTGAACGTAGATAACTCCGACAATTGGCCGTCACGCTTACGCAGTGCAAATGTGAGATCAAATATGGAGCCGTCAGCCTTGACCGACAAATGGGCAGAGCTGTTTGCTTTCGCCAATAATGCATCGGCTTCGGCCTTCGACAGTTCTTTGACCGAGAGCACGATCTTGCTGTCAGCCCGGTCCGCCGCTGCAACGGATTCAGCTAGCTGCTTCAGCACCTCCGCTGGTACGGTGAATGCAATCTGCTCCCATTTAAGCTCGAGCTCATTGCTGCCTAACCGCGTGCTTGCATCAACGGGCAGGATAATATCTTGAATGCCTTTCTCCACCTTAACCGTAACCGTGCCATTGCCGTTTGACGAAGCAAGCTCATCATTTTTAACGGCATATGAGGCTGGATGAGGGTTGATCGGAGGAATCTTCGGCGTAGTCTCA
The DNA here is from genome assembly GCF_014192395.1 of Paenibacillus endophyticus. Taxonomy (GTDB): domain Bacteria; phylum Bacillota; class Bacilli; order Paenibacillales; family Paenibacillaceae; genus Pristimantibacillus; species Pristimantibacillus endophyticus. The sequence continues at coordinate 349,616 of NZ_JACHXW010000003.1, forward strand.
ACCGGCGACGAAGAGCCGTTCGTTGTGACACTCAGCGGTGCGCTTGGCGCAGACCGATTCCCGGCGGCGTCTTTGGCAATAACTGTGAAGCTGTAAGCCGTGTTAGCTGACAGACCCGAAGCCGTGAAAGCTACAGCATCAGCCGTAGAGCCTACAAGCTGCCCGTCTGCCAAAATATCATAGCCGGTCACGCCGACATTATCGGTTGATGCCGTCCAAGCGATGCTGATGCTTGTGTCAGACTTCGACGAAACCGATAGTCCGGTTGGTGCGCTCGGCGCTTCCTTATCGAGCGGAGCGCTAATCGTAATCACTTGCTCCTTCAAGCTCGCACGGCCTAGGTCGCTCCATACGACAAGCGTTACACGGTAAGTGCCAGGCTCGTAATACGTATGGGTTGGGTTGATGTCCGTTGTTGGCAGACCATCGCCAAAGTCCCAAAGATTCTCGACAATCGTGCCGCCGTTTGGCATTGATTCATTGGTGAATGAGACCAATTCTCCCGTCTCGGCTGTAAACGGAGCTTCGAAGTCCGCAGTCGGCTTCGGATCTGCGAATCCACGGGACTCCAGCTGTGTATCTGTCCCGTTGCCGCTAACCGTATTGCCGCTCCACTCCAAGTCCACTGCCGCTTCTGGATAGGTTTCAATCGTTGGGCCGGCGTTGCCTGTAATCGTATTATTAATGAAGCTAATGCGGTCGACGCCTGCCGCGCCTGTAATATCTATCGCTTTCCCGCCGTTATCGCGAATGACATTGCTGTCGAACGTAATGTTCCGCGAGTTCCCGTGTATCCTTACGGCATAGCCGTCGTAACCTGGATAAGCGACCGATGGATGGCCGGTTTGCGTATTTTGGAACGTATTCTTATAGAAGTATTGGTTTTGCTCGATCTCCCCCGTACCCTCGCCTTGAAGCTGCATGCCCCACATCACCAGGTTTTGAATCGTGTTGAAGCCCCAGTATTGATAACCGGTGCCCGGCGATTGCTGCATGCCGACCTGCTGGCCACCATCGACGAGATTATCCGTCGTAATCGAATGATTGGACATGATTTCCAGCCCCATGCCTTTAACGGTATCGCCAGCGGTTTGTATCGTATTGCGGCGAATCGCATTATACTCAGACCTTACTACGCTTAGCCAGTGGTCGACCACATTATCCTCGACCAAAGAATGGTTTACATTGGTATGAAGCTCAATCGACAAGCCGTGATCTGTATGCCCTGAACCGGATACAACGTTGTTTCTGACAACTGCGCCTTCCACGCCATCATTCAGGAAGATGCCTCCGCGTCCGGTATCCGCAATCGTATTTCGAAGAATAGTCGGATAATTGGAATCGTAGCCAACCCGCATTCCCGCTCCCCACATCGAGTCCACGCCAATATCATTGAAATCGTTGTCCGTTATGACCGCATGATCATTATGGGCGATGAGAATCCCGAATGGACCAAAACCTTCGGCTCGTGTCATATTCATAATGCGATTATGGTGCAGATAATGTCCCCCACTGCCCTCTGAAACCGTATCGTCGGCGATGATGCCGCCATCGGCATTGGCGTTCCCATTGCCATCGAGCGTCAATTGCGCTACCTCCACATGGCTCCGGCCATTCAACGAAATCAAATAACCAACGGAATCACCCGTATATTTGATAATTGTCGTATCGCGGTTTTCCCCGATCAGCTTAATATCCGATTTGCTTTCAATTGTATCGGATATGTAGTAGGTGCCTGGCGGAATAACAACGGTATCGCCAGCCTCTGCGCCATCAATGGCTGCCTGAATGCCAGCCAAATCATCGAGCTCATCGCTCCCGTTTGCTCCGTAAGCGGTTACATTTAATGACATAGAAGCATAAGCGGTAGAGATTGGCAATGCAGGCAGCAGCAGTGTTGCCGCACATAACAAGCTGATGAACCGCTTGTTACTTTTGGACATACGTTTACTTTTGGGCTTTCTTGGCATCATTCATCTTCCTTTCTCATTTCAGATAGCATGCGCTCACTGGGCTTGGCAGTCTTCGGCAGGATGCTTGCTCATGCTGAAGCCGGCTTAGCCGGATACCCCTTTCAGGGAAAGGCTTCCGCTATAAGCCGACTCGCCGAGTGAATGCTGCTGTTACTCTTAGCATGACCAATACGTAATGAAAATCAAAGTGTACAATTCGCCAAACGATGTATAATCCAGCTGTACATTTTTCGAATAACCGCAAATATTACACGATAAGTGCAAACGTTTCTCCTGCAGGCACAGAAACCCGTTTCCATGAAACGGAAGCGCATGGGCCGAGCGGCTGCTTCGCCTCATCCTCTGATTCCACCAGCAGTTTCATGTGCGCCGGGAACTTCGTTTTATTGTGAATGGTAAGCTTTAATCCATCCTTGCCTGCAGCCACAAGACTGCAATCCACTTGATCAATGACAGTCACAGAGCCGCTTTTCTTGTTCACATAGATGCCGGGAAGCTCGGCAAAAGAGAGCATGAGAGACACCTCGCACCAGCATGAATACGGAATTACCTCGCCTACGTACGCCTGTCCTTCCCAATCGCTCATGTTGACCCGCTCGCTCATATAGCCAGCCGGCATGTCATCGCCATCCCATCCCCTAACCGGACGATCCTCCCGCGACAAATATTGTGCCATGTTGCCGGCAATTTCTCTAAGCAGCTCCATATAAAGCCCGTTGCCGGTAGCCCGGTACAGCTTAAACAACGAATCGCCTGATAATGTGCAAATGCCTGGAGCACTGTGCTTGTTCTGAACGTTGGCAATGACGGAGCCCGTTGTGCGGATGCCGAGCCGATCGAAGGTTGAGCCTTGTGGAAAACGGAAATCATACGAGACGCACCAGCTCATGCACTGCATCGCTGCCTCCTCCGCACGCGAGAGCCAAACCTGATCACCGGTCTCTTCGAACAGCACCATGTAGGACTCCAGCAGCGCAAACGCGGACTCGCTGTCCGGACATTGCAATATTTCACCAGGGCCTCCGGTCGTGACTCCTTGCTTCGTAAATTGGCGGTAGAAATATTCCGCAGCCTGTTCGGCAGCTGTTATATACGCGTCCTCCTTGAAATAAGCACCGAACAGCGCTAGTCCCGCAGGCGCAATTCCAGCGCCTGCCGATCCGCCAACCAAAATATCCCCCGTTCCGGAATGAACCCACTGGCCGAATTGCCCATAGCTGCGCCATAGCTTTACAAAAGCATCAGCTAGCCGTCTACATCCTTCAAGCCAGCTCTCAGGTATAACGAATGCAGGCATCACCTGCCCCAGAGCAATGAAGTGCTTCATGATGAAATACAAAGCATCCGCGCTCTTCCGCAATATATGCCACTGCTCGGGATGGTCCCGGTCCGGAGCATCGCTGAATTCGTCCCCGTACCATTGCCCTTTATAGCAGACGCCATGGAAGAAGCCCGACTCCGTCTGGCTGCTGAACATGAACCGCAGCGTGTCCAGCGCCCGCTGAGCGGAAAGCTCATTGCCCTCCAAAAGCAGCGCATAGCTCGACATACCGCCGCCGACCCATCCTATCTGCCAATCCTGATGCTTCATATCGATGGTCCCGACTGCGTAATAGCCTAGCTGCTCATTCCAGTTCAGTGCATTGTATTTCTGCTCCTGAACTTCCCACGCAGCGGAGAGCGGCAAACTTGGCGCCAGCGGGGAGCTCGGCATGCCCTGCTGCCTAACCTTTGCAAATTGCTCGAACAAGCCGTTTACAGAATCGCATGGAAACCGATAAACCTTGGTTTTCAATACGACGGTTTCGCCTGGCTTGAAATCATGCCCCCTGTCCGTGCTTGGCACGCTTGTTGTCGTCATTTCGTACTTCCTATCAGGCCGGACTCCCGGCGCTTGAAACGAAATTTGGGCAGAACGCCTGTCATCGCTCTCCTCCATATGCATGGAGGTGTCGCCAAGGCTCGTCGCTTGCTCGGTTATAAACAACCAGCCATTGCCGGACTTCTCGTCGAATGCGCCGATTGCAGGTGTCGAAGCATCACCGGTCAGCAAATGAAAAGCAGATGCATGGTCTCGGTCAACCGATAACCTTGGAACATCCGTAATAGTCGTCGGTATGTCAGGACCGCGCTCCGCAAGCTTGGTCCAGCATGGCGCATAGGGCAGCTCGCGCACGTTGAAACGGTTGCCGTTGTATACAGCTCCAGGAACAAGCACATAGTTATGCTCCGACCAGTCGCTGAAGCAAAACGACAGCGAGGCAGCCGTCTGCTCCGAATAACCGGCTGATCGGAATACTGCAGTCAACTCTAGTCCCTCCAACCGATCAGGATCGCCTTTTGTATCCAGCCTTACATTCCATTCCGCGCCTACAGCCGTTACTGTTCTCCCGTTTGCTCCCTCCAAGGTCATCTCGCACTGCTCCAGTTGTGCAGCATTCTCGTATCTTCTTATGAACGCCTCAACCTTTACGTTTGATAACAACTTTTCTATCGCTTCAACCGCCATTTTCCATTCTCCTTTCTCTTGCTGCATCAATATTCATTCGTTTTCCGTTATACGGCGCTGACCCCAATGACTACTTCCGATGAATGCAAGCCTGCAGCCGTTGCTTTAAGCGTTATGCTTCCATGGCCAAGACCTGCCTGCACAAGAGCCAGCGCATGGCCATTAAACGCCCTTCTGCTGCTTGCTTTATCTGATTCATGGCTGCTTGGGTTGCCATTGCCGACACCGAGCAGCTTACCCGCACCTTCTACCTGGAAATGCACCAATGAATCCGCATAGGGAACCACGTTGCCGCTCATATCCAGAATTGTTACCCTCACGGCCGCTACATCCGCACCGTCCCCGCTAAGTGCAATACGATTCGCTTCTAAACGAATGGCATGCGGTTTACCTGCCGTTCTCCGCTTGCTCTCTGCCGCTGCTGCCCCGCCTATTTTACCAACTGCCGTAAGCTCCCCAGGCTCGTACGCTACCGCCCACTCCATGCTGTAATGCGGCTTCACCATCCGTTCGCCAAGCGATCTGCCGTTCAAAAACAGCTCTACGGAATCGCAATTGGTGTAAGCCGCCACCTTAACCTGCTCCCCTTCGCGCTCTGGCCAGTTCCAATGCGGCAGCAAATGGACGATTGGCTCATCGACCCATAACGCTTTCATCAAATAATAGACATCCTTGGGAAACCCGCATGTATCCATCATGCCGTAATGCGAGCTTATGCATGGCCATTCGTATGGCGTAGGCTCGCCTCTGTAATCAAAGCCCGTCCAGACAAAAATACCGGTAAGGTACGGATGGCGAAGCACATCGGTCCATGATTTCTCTGGACTGCAGCCCCAGGAAGGAATATTCGTTCCATATTCCGTGCAATAGCCCTTAACCGGGTCATCCTCGTATATGCCCCTAGTCGTTGTATAGCTTGCGGATTCACTGCCAAGTATAAGCCGATCCGGATTTTTTCTCCGCCCGTCCACGTCCGCTCCGCGATGGCCGTAGTTATACCCGACAATGTCGATCGCTTCCGCATAACCGCCGCTGCTCCAGCCATGGTTCATCGCCGCCATCGTCGGTCTCGTAGGATCCAGCTTATGTGCAAGCTGAGACAACGACCGCAGTATGCGGGCTCCCATAACCGTACCTTCAAGCACCTCTTCATTCTCCAAGCTCCATAGAATGACGGAAGGGTGATTGCGATCGCGCAGAATCATCGCTTTTAATTCATCCATGCCTCTTGCAGAGCTGTCCAGCTTCCGATTCTCATCCATGACGAGCATGCCCAGCTCATCGCACAAATCAAGCAGCTCGGGTGATGGCGGATGGTGGGCGCTTCGGTAAGCGTTGCAGCCCATCTCCTTCAAGAGAGTTAGCTTATAAGCAATCAATGCCTTAGGCATGGCAACGCCAACCCCTGCAAAGTCCTGATGATTGCTCGTTCCTTTGATCGGATAATGATTTCCGTTTAATAAAAAGCCCTGCTCTTTATCAAATACAATCGTTCTTACCCCGAAACGCGTCTCGACCCGATCGACCAGCTTATCTTCTTCGTACAGCTCGGTCGTCGCTATATATAGGAAGGGATGCTCTGGCGACCACAGCTCAGGCGCATCCATTTTGAGTGTAAGCCCTATCGTTATTTCCTCTAGTCCAATAAGAGCGGCATGGCTAGATTGCTCTGCAACCTTCCGCCCGCCTGCGCGCTCGCTAATAAGGGTATGGCATGTGAATACGCGCTTGCCTTCCCCCTCATTCATCACCTTTGTTTCTAGGGAAACGACGGCTGTGCCCTCTTGACCAATCGTTGTTGTCACATAGGTTCCATACGGTGCGATATGGAGCAAATCAGTCGCTTGCAGCCACACATGCCGGTAGATGCCGCTGCCTTCATACCACCAACCTTCATGGTCGGTGGCATCCACCTTCACGAGCACGATATTGTCCCCTTCCTCGCCGTAACGGAGCACATCGGTTATATCGTACGTAAAGCTCGTATAACCGCCAAAACGCTCGCCGATCAGATGCCCGTTCACCCAAACGGTGCTTCTGCCCGTAACGCCATCGAAGCCGATTTCTATTTTTTTCCCCAGCTGCCCAGCTGGAATCGTGAATTTTTTGCGGTAAAAGCCAATTCCTGCATACAGAAAACCATGGCTTCCTGCTCTCGAGCCCATGTTGGGATCATTGATGAACTGCCCTTCCGGGCACCAATCATGCGGCAATTGAACAGGCTCCCATCCTTCCTGCATCTGCTGCGCTTCTTTATCAACATAGGCGATGTCGAGCCATTCGCCTTCCTCTCGGTTCCCGCAATCGGTCAAGCCGCCCGTCATCCCTCCTTTAACCGCATATGGAATGAACAAGTCACCCTTGTGAAAAAACCAATTTTCATCGAAATATTGTCTGCTTCTTGCTCCATCTGTCATTTCCTTTTCCTCCATTCGCATGCTACTTGGACATAAGCAAAATCCTTCATTTCTATCGATCGAAGGTTAAGTTAACACGGGAGCGGATACCAGTCTACTGTGAAAAAAACGATTAAGTGTACTTTATTTGAAAGCACTTGCACCCAGTGCTGCATCGGTTTTATAACTATAATGTACAGTTTCTAAATAGGGGGTTTTTTAAGGATGAGCACTGTTTATTATGTAGCGGCAAACGGGGACGACAATGCGCAGGGAACAAGAGAGGAACCGTTCCTTACGATAAAAAAAGCACAGGAAGAGGTTCGCCGGCTTATCCAAAATGGAATGAACCAAGACGTAGCAGTATGGATTAGAGGCGGGCTATACGAGCTAGAATCTCCACTCCAGTTTGACGATAGAGATTCTGGGAGTGACAGCTGTCTTATCCGCTACGCGTCCTTTCCAGGAGAAGAAGCCATTATAGCAGGCGGCAAACGCATAACCGGATGGACCCCATTTAAAGGAAGGGTTTGGTCAGCAAAGCTGGATGCGGGCCTCGACTTCCACACGCTTTACGCCGACGGCAAACGAATTCAGCAGGCAAGACTGCCCGCAGTCGGTTATTTTGAAACGACAAGCCTGATTGAGCAAGATCATGAACAGGCGAACAAAAGCGGCATCCGCTATCGTACGGAGGACCTGCCCGCTCACTATGATCTGACGAGTGCCCAAGTATTTGTTTGGCCGGGGGAAGGCGAATGGAATTGGTTCTCCGAGACGAAGCCAGTCGCTTCGGTTCATACCGATGAGCAGCTATTACTGTTCGAGAGTCCCTCCATTTGGCCAATTGGTGCTGGTTCCCGGTATTATATTCAAGGCTCGCTGGACTTCCTTCAGGCGCCAGGGCAATTCCACTTGGATTCAGCTGCGAACACACTGTACTACTTTGTTCAAGATGGTGTCACAGATCCAAACGAGCAGATCATAATCGCGCCAAGAATCACGCGCTTGCTCGAAATCAATGGCAAAAGTGCCAATGAGCCGGTCCGTAATCTGCAATTTGCAGGACTTCGCCTCACCTGCACCGATTTCTTCCGCGAATACCGCATGATGAACGACAATGTGGAGCAGGAGGCGCATCGCGAGGGCTTGATTTATTGCAATCATGCCGAGCACATTCAAATCGCAGACTGCAGGCTTGAGCAATCCGGAACCTGCGGCATCTATCTGGACCGCTATGCCAAAAACATAACGATCGACAGAAACGTCATTAGCCATTTCGGCTATATGGGTATCAGCTTGAATGGATTTGCTCCTGGCGCAGGACCATTCAACAGCGCAGACGCTTCCTTCACGAACGGTTACCATACGATTACGAATAACCGAATCGAGAATGGCGGCCAGCTCGTCGGACATGGCTGCGGAATTCTCCTTTATCAGAGCGGACATAACCAAATAAAACACAATATCATTGCCAATATGCCTAGGTACGGCATCTCCATGAAGGGGCTTCGGCACAAGGCGATGCCCTCCGAGCTTTACAGCATTCCGGTTACTTGGGAGAACCATTGGGATTTCCTGCACAGCAAAAACAATTTCATTGCTTACAACGATATTTCGGAGGTTATGACAGACAGTCAGGACGGCGGGTTGATTGAGGCTTGGGGAGTTGGGAGAGGCAACGTCATTCACAGCAATTACCTGCATGACAGCGGCATCCATTTCTCCTTTGGGTTTGGCATTTATTTGGATGATGCAGCCGATGATTTCACGGTGACTAACAATGTCATAACCCGCTTATACAGCACAGGCGAAGGCAAGCTTTGGATGCTTATTTTCTCGAAGGGCATTGGGAATCGAATCTTTAACAATCTCCTTGCCCAGAATCCGGCTGCTATCTCCGCAATCGGGTCACAGGAAATGGCTGACGAAGAAAACAAGGATATCGAAATTGCGCGCAATATCATTTACAATTCAGGCTATCTATATTATTTTGTTAACTATAGCGATGCGAGATTCGCATCTGCCGACCGCAACCTTTATTGGAATAACGGCGCGCCTTGCAAAATAGCTGGCTGCCTGCCGCTTACCGCTAGCGGGGATGACGTTCTTGGCAGAGAGGAATACGGCTGGGCGCAGTGGCGGTCACTCGCAAACGGCAAATACGACGAAGAAACATTGCATGAGGACCCTTCGTTCCTGCTTGCCGAGAAGGCTGATTACCGTCTGCAGCCGAAGTCACCCGCCTATCTTCTTGGCTGGAGCGATATCGAATTCGATAAGATCGGTCCGCAATAAACAGATCGTTGACACAGGGGGCTTGGATCAGATGAAGGTATTCGGATTCTATAAATCCAAAAAATATTTGCAGCGGGTCATGTTCTCCATTATGGCATCCATGGTGGTCGTACTCGTTGCGTCATCGATATCCAATACGTATATTCTAGAGAAATCGGTCAAAAGCATTCAAGAGGAATCCAACCTGAAGGTGCTCTCGCAAATTCAATACAATCTTTCCTATATGAACGATATCATTACGAGGCTTTCCAATTTCGTATACCGTGACCATTTTCTAATCCCGCTTATGTTTAATGATGATTTGCCCAAAATGGATCTGATCCGCGGCCATCGTCAAATGTCGAATATTATGGAGAGCTCTTCCTTTCTTCATTCAATGGTCATCTACAACAAATCACAGTCGAAGCTGTATGGAACGAGCAGCAGCCTGCTGCTCGACGGCGGCGAAACGGACCAGCGAATCAGGAGCCTGCTTCTAGATGCCAAGAATCCGCAGCCAACAAATCGACTCATTCCGATGAGCCTCGGACAACAAGAAGGACGCATCGATACCTTTGCTTTTATCGTAACGGATTCCTTGAAACCGTTCACAAGCACGCAATCTGCCATTATTTTGTTCATTAAGTCCGACTGGGTATTCGAAAGCTTGAAAAAAATGAATGTAGCCAGTGATCGGGATCAAGGCGAAATCTACATTCAAACACAGGATGGAACACTGCTATCGTCTGATCCTCAAGCTACTTTTGTATCCGATCAGGCTCAAACGCAGGTTAAAAAGCTTGTAGAAGCTCATAAAGCAGAAGAAACCCGCTCTTCCGGATTTTTTATAGGCCAGCTTTCCGGCGAGAAGGAAATGGTTACCTTCATGGATGACGGCCTTGGCGCCTGGACGATTCTTTATATCCAGTCCTATGACAAGCTTATGGGAGCAGTAAACCATACACGCAATCAATCCTTGCTGATCTCTGGCCTTTTCCTGCTGCTTGCGATCGGATTGTCGGTGGGATTGTCCTATAAGCTTTACAATCCGATTGAAAATATGCTGAAACGAATCCGGCCCCATCTTCCTGATGGCAAGCAAGACGGCAATGGCGCAGGAGATGAGCTTCTGCTTATGAGCGACAATTATATGAAGCTGTCTGAGCAGTTGAGCGAAATCAGCTCCGAGCAAATTGTAAGCAAATATTATATTCGAAGGTTTTTGTCCGACAGCCAGCTGTTCTCCGACCATGACATGCAGCATCTGATCGAGAAGCATCATCTCAACATATCGGTCAAGGATCATTTGCTCGTCTGCGTACTCAAGATCGACCAGTTCTCAGCCTTCGGCAGCAATATGGCAGGAGCGTCCAACAAGCTCTACAATTTTGCCATTATCAACATCGCGCAAGAGATCATGGGCAGCCACTATCCCTGCGAAGCCGTCGAGATAAGAGGTGACCATGTCGTCCTTATTTTATCGCCAAACGCGACTGACTCAGGCAGTCGATTCGAGCAAGCCGTACCAAAGCTTCAAGAGATTCAAGAGACGATCGAGCGCTTTTACAGCATTTCATTGTCCTGCGGCATTAGCGATGTCATTTCCAATTATTCGTTTCTGTCGACCGCTTATACACAGGCACTCCGTTTCAGCCAATATATGATCGTAAAGGGGCATAAAGCTATTATTTCTTCGGAGGATATTAAAGGCAATCTGTCAAGCAAGCAAGTCTCGCTTCCAGACGCAACGGAGAAGAAGCTGGCAGAAGCGCTTAAGAAAGGACAGCTGACGAACGCCGGCAATGAGCTGGAGAAAGCTTTTTCGCTAATCGCAGGCTTCCAATATGACGATATGATTCGCGCGGTATCCAATCTTGCCTGGGTCATCAAAAACGCAGCCAGTGAAATAAACGAGAACCGTGTCGTGAACTTCTCTGTCGATCTGGATTATATTCATCAAATTACGCAGGAGAAGGAAACGCTTGAGGAAATGTATCTCTCCCTCCTGTCGCTATGCGCCAAAATTTGCGAAGGCCAGCGCCCAGCCAACATGGAACGGAACGAAATGATGCTTGAAACGGTGAAAGAGCTTATCGAGCAGAAGTTTTCCGACATCAACCTAAGCCAGCAATCCATCGCGATGAGCGTCAAGCTGTCCTCCGCCTATATCGGCAAGCTGTTCAAAGAGAACTATAAGCTGTCCATTACGGAGTATATCAATGAGGTTCGCCTCACTCATGCTCAAGTGCTGCTTGAGCAGAACAACTATACGATAACCGAAATTATGGACAAATGCGGATATGCCAACCAAAGCTATTTCTTCCGCCTTTTCAAAGGCAAGGTTGGCAGCACGCCGAAGGAATACCGGATGAAGAAATCGATCTCATAAGCTGCTATTTATAGCCGAATAGACCCTTTGCACACTGCCTGCAGTGAGCGAAGGGTCTTTGCTTTTGGCGCCATATCTACGAATATTCACAAATTCGAATATTTTACACCTTTGGAATACAGTTATTCGCAAAACCTATTCTACCCACAGCCTTAGCTTCATGGCATGATTGGCATCATAACAGGAACGCATCAGATGGAGGAGATCACAAGTGGCCAAAACAGAACCGGGAGTTTCGGGTCTACAAGCAGCAAGCGCACAGAGCAAACCCGGCTGGCTTCGCACGGAATGGAAGCATTTGAAAAAAAATCGGGAGCTGCTGCTGCTCGCCATGCCAGGCATATTATTTAAGTTTGTAATCGCCTACATCCCTATGATCGGGCTCATTCTAGCCTTCAAGTATTTCAGGTATGATCAAGGCATCTTCGGCAGCAAATGGGTCGGCTTCGACAACTTTGAGTTTTTATTCAAAGCACAGGACGCCGTCCGTATTATCCGCAACACCCTTCTCTACAATATGTCGTACATCATCCTTGGAACCGTAGCCGCATTGCTGCTCGCTTTGCTCCTTAACGAGCTGAGCGGCAAGCTCATCAAAATTTATCAGACCACGATGTTTTTGCCTTACTTTATTTCCTTTGTGCTCGTCGGCTATATTACGAACGCCTTTCTCGATCATAAAGGCGGCTACCTCAATACGATTATTGGCTGGTTTGGCTTAGATCCCCACAAATGGTATTTGGAAACGGCGCCTTGGATCTTCATTCTGCCGCTCGTCTCTTTGTGGAAAGGCATTGGCTTCTCTACGCTCGTCTATTATGCCGGCATTACAGGCATCAGCACCGATTATTACGAGGCTGCTAGGCTTGACGGCGCTTCCCGCATTCAGATGATGTGGCGGATCACGCTGCCGCTTCTTAAACCGCTCGTCATTATATTGTTCATACTGGGACTAGGCAACATATTCCGCGGCGACTTCGGCTTGCATTATTTCGTGCCGAACAACGTTGGGCCGAACTTCCCAACAACCGATATTATCGACACCTATGTATACCGCGCCCTTACTAAGCTAGGCGACATTAATTCCGCGGCGGCGGTCGGCTTCCTGCAATCAGTAGTTGGTTTGATCACAGTTGTATCCGCCAATTATCTGGTGCGCAAAACAGACAAGGATAATGCGCTCTTTTAAAAATGGAGGAATCATTTATGCCAACTACCAAAAAATTCAACCTGATGAACGGGGTCATCAATGTTTTTCTAACCGTGCTTTGCCTGATGATTGCCCTTCCATTCGTACTCGTGGTCATCATATCAATAACCTCGGAGAACAGCCTTGTCCAGAATGGCTATCAATTCTTGCCTAAGGAATGGAGCTTTGAGGCTTATCGCATCGTTTTCCAAAAGCCTGATCCCTTAATTAAAGGATATCTCGTTACAATACTGATTACGGTTGTCGGCACCGTGCTCTCGCTGCTTCTGACAGCCATGACCGCATATCCCATCTCACGCATGGACTTTCGCTACAACAGGCCGATTACGTTTTATATTTTTTTCACCATGCTCTTCAATGGCGGTCTCATCCCGTTCTACATCATGATGACGCAATACTTGCATTTGAAAAACTCGCTGCTCGCTCTCATTCTTCCGACGCTGCTGAGTCCCTTCAATATTATGATTATGAAGGGTTTCTTGGACAAAATCGGTAAAGAAATCATCGAATCGGCAAAGGTTGACGGAGCCAAGGAATTCCGGATTTTCTTCCAAATCATTTTGCCGCTCGCTACACCCGCATTAGCTACGCTAGGCTTATTCATCTCTTTTGGCTATTGGAATGAATGGTTCTATGCACTGTTATTTATTGACAATGACAAATACATCCCTTTACAGCTGCTGCTCGTACGCATTTTGTCACAGATCGAGTTTTTGGCTAATTCACCGCTTGCCCAGGTCGCTGATAAGCTGGCTTACGCGAATTTCCCGACCTTATCTGTCCGAATGGCCATGGCTATTCTCGCAGGCGGTCCTATGCTTATCATATTTCCTTTCTTTCAGAAGTATTTCGTGAAGGGTATTACAGTAGGTTCCTTGAAAGGATAAGGAGCGACTATTGTGCCATATAAAAAAACATTATATAAACGGAGGGTTCAAACGTGAAAAAAACAAAAACAGCGTTACTGATTAAATGCTTCGCGCTTATGCTTTGCCTCGCAATGATCGCGGCATGCTCCAACAATGGCAATACGCCGGCAAATACAAACGAGCCGAGCAACGCCGCCGAAAAATCTCCTGAAGCAGCAGCTTCAGAAGAGCCTGCGCTGCCCGAAGCCAAGCTAACCTTTATCTACCCGGTTTCTGCCAATCCAGGTCCGGACCAAAAGCTTGTCAACGATGAAATCAACAAATATTTGAAAGAAAAAATTAACGCAACGGTTGATCTTAAGCCTCTTACCTTCGACGAATATGAGCCTAAGCTGAACGCAATGCTTGCTGCAGGCGAGGACTTCGACTTGGCATGGAGCTCCAAAGGATGGCTTGGCAATTACCAGCCGTATATCGACCGAGGCGCTTACCTAGAAATTACAGACGAAATGATCAACGAGTTCGCGCCGGAAGCCCGCGCTAACATTCCTGATAAATTTTGGCCCGATATGCTTGCGGTTGACGGGAAAGTATACGGCTTCCCCATCTATCAGGTTGCTGCCAAATCCAAAAGCTTGGCGATCCAAAAACGCTTTATCGAGAAATACAATCTTGACGTAAGCACGATTCAAACTTACAAGGATATCGAGCCATTCCTGAAAACGCTTAAAGAAAGCGAGCCTGACATTATTCCGCTCGGTCTTGCCCAAAACTCTTGGGGCTTGTTCACAGACCGCACAAAGGTTGGCGAGGGGCTTCCGCTAAGCTACGCTAAAGACGATGCATCACTCAAGTATATTAGCAACCTGCAAATCCTTGACGAGAAAAAAGCTTATTATGATGATATGCGCCGCTGGTACCAAGCCGGCTATATTAACGAGGATGCTCCCATCATTCAAAACATTAATGATTTGAAAAGCAAAGGAAATGTAGCTGTTACACTAGAATTCACCTCCAAGCCAGGCGGGGAAATTGGAGAAATGGCCGTGAACGGCGGCAACGAGGTCGTTTACGTACCAATCTCTGACAGCTACTTCACAGGTATTGCCGGCGCTATGCACGTCATCAACAAAGGCTCCAAAAACGCAGAACGCACGCTTATGCTGATCAACCTGCTGAATACGGACAGCTATCTCTACAATCTCATTTGTAACGGCATCGAAGGCAAGCACTACAACAAGGTTGACGATAAAAATATCGAGCCGATCAAGGATTCCGGTTATGCGCCAAACGGCGACTGGGTATTCGGCAACCAATTCAACGCATTCTTGAAACCAGGCCAGGCTGCGGACACATGGGAGAGAACCATCGCACTTAATGAAAGCGCGATTGTCCCAGCAACGAGCGGCTTCGGCGTAAACGAAGAAACAATTAAAGCAGAGATCGCGAACATCACAGCCGTTAACAACGAATACCAAGTTGCGCTTGAATCTGGTTCGGTTGATCCAGCCAAAGAGCTTCCGAAGTATAAGGAAAAGATGATTGCTTCCGGACAAGAGAAAATCCAGACAGAAACAGAAGCACAGTGGGAGAAATTCAAGCAAGAAAAAGGCCTTGTAAAATAAGACAGCAAGCATACTTCATACTATCTATAAACCAAAAAAGCGGTCGTGCAGGCTAACACCTGTACGGCCACTTTTTTTACCTAAAAATTCGCAGCTTCCGTCTTCTCCCCACGCTATGAAAAACCGATTGATTCCAAATTTACGAATCCAACAATAGCAGCCAGCTCCGACTGCTCACACAACGTCTAACAAACCATTACTTGCTGCTGGCCGTCTTGGCTGCCTTTGCTCCCATAACGTCCGCCTCATGCTCCAATCCAGCGTCATCGTTAATGACGGCATCCTTCAACTGTACAGTCGGTTTTACCCTGCCCTGCTTCTGCTGAGCAACATGCCATGCCTCATGCGGCAAATGCTTCTCTTGTCCCGGCCCGATATGTATGTCCGACCCTTGGGCATACGCGAGTGCGTTTACGCCCGAAGGCTTTGCGGAATTATAATGCACCTTCACATCATCCATGGCAAGCCCCGAAAGATTCTCAACACCGCTCTTCAAACCATCAGGCATGCCGGTGTGATTATCCTTTTTCTGAATCGTTTGCTGTGATTGATTGCCCGTTTGCGCTTTCATCAATTGCGTAACGCCGCGATTGCCAATCTTACTCTGCAATTGCAGAAGCGCACTTGGCTGCATCCCCGATACCTGCTGCGCAGGCGCGACTTCAGCTGACTGGGAGCCTGCTGTGCTGTTAAATAAAGACTTCTCGGCTCCCGTGCCTCCAGCTTTGTTTTTGTCCATCCTTTGTGATACCACGACCAGCACCTGCTCTCTCGTAATTGATCTGCTAGCCTAATAGTATCACATCGGATGAGCCGCATCATAGTGAAATGATAAGGTTTTGCCAGCAATACTCGTATATCGCTCAACGCGCGGAATATGCAGACATAAGATGAATGTAATGTTCGGCAAGCTTCAAATCCTCAAGCGCTTCTTTGGCCGTGCAAATGCCCGTCGGGGCTCCCTTAACGGCGGCCAAAAAGTTGATTGCTTGCTTTCTCATCGCCGATAAGTTAGGCATTATCGGCTGGGTTAATGCAGGCTGACCATGGCCGTTATCGGTCATGACCGACACCTTCCCCGCCAATTGCCTTGCTAACGGGGCAGGCAGCTCGACTTGGATATAGCCTTTTTCAAAAGCAATGAATACGGTCTCCTGCCATTCTATGCTGGTATGGTAAGCGGCCATTTCAAGGGATACACATACGCCGCTTTCACTTTCGCCAGCCAATAGAACGCCCGATCGATCCCCGAACGTCAATTGATAGGGCTCATCCAGCACATACCGTATCGCATTAATCTGATGAATGTAATAATTGACAAAGCTGTCATAATCGCGATTTTGCTGCTCAGAGAATTGTGCCGAGTATGGCTCCCACTCCCCTTCAGGGTAAGGCTCATCGGTCATAAGTGGCTTGTCTGCGCCCATCCACCAGTCACCTGGCGGCATCGAAATACGGATATAGCGCAGCTTGCCGTAATCGCCGGATTTTTTCCAGTCCTCTACGCATGCTTTGGCGTACTCCATTGCCGGATCCGATCTTTTATGGTAGCCAACCATATGCCGCGTTTGCTGCTGCTCTCCAATGCGTACAAGCTCTTCGCCTGCTTCTACGGTCAAGCAAAGCGGCTTCTCGGTAAGAATCGGCTTTCCTGCTCGCAATAAATCCGGGATGATAATGCTATGCTTTCGGTATTGCTGCGGCGCAATAATCGCATCAAAGCTCTCCTTCTCCAGCAAGGCTTCGTAATCATGATAGACCTGTTTAACGTTATATCGGGCCGCCACTGCCGCCGCCAGCATGGGGCGCGGCTCAACGATGGCCGTAATTTCGCAAAGCTCATCGAGCGCTGCATAATTCGCGAGATGCGCCTGCTGTCCCAAGCCGCCCGTACCAACAAAAACAACCTTTACTTTATCCATCACAGCCGGCCTCCGATCCAAGATTTTCAAATAGAAAAAGCCCCTCTTTTCCTGGCGCGACAATATCCAAGTACCCATTGCCTGTCAGGTCCTGCATCCAGAAATAAATACCTGCGCCGGAAGCACCTTCCTCCGCGTTCCCAAAGTCGATCACATGCTTTTCAAAGCGCCCCTGATCGATTCGATAGTAATACATGCCAATTGGATCGAAAGCACCCGGGTCCCCGTCGTTATGCGCCCGATAACGTTTTCCCGTTACAAGCTCAAGCTGTCCATCTCCGTCGATGTCGGCTAGCTGCATATCGTGGAATTGCGATCCGTCCAATTCGATCACATGCTTCTTCCATACGCGAGCTCCATCCGCCCCAATCTGCTGTTCCATCCAAAATAACCCATAATCATGTGCCGCCCCGTAAATCAGATCGCAAAGCCCGTCTCCGTTTACGTCATAGCCCAGAATCGGAATGCTGGCAGCACCAAGGTCGAATTCCTGATGAAATACCCACGGCCCGGCATAAGGATCTTCCGGCTGCTCCAACCATCCTTTTTGCAGGACGATATCCATTTTCCCATTTCCGTTTATATCGGCAAAGCCCATTCCATGTCCGGCATGCTCGCTGCCGATTACTATTTTCGTGAATTGGCCTGTGCCCTTGCCCGAGGCATCGCAAACAAGCTTGAAAAATGCTTGCGGCTCGTCGATCGCATTGGGAAAAATTTCTGGAATGCCGCATCCGTCGATGTCATAGAAACGCAGCGTTTCCGTATGTCCCGTGGGTCCCGCTTCTGCCGTTTCCCATAACGTTTCCGTTTCTCCTGGGTTTCTTCTCCACCGAACGGAGAGACTCCAAAAGGATGCCGTAATAATATCCATTCTGCCGTCACCGTCAACATCCAAAGGGTAATCGCAGAAATCATCATGATAGCCGTCTATTTCTGCAATATCGCATATTCGATGCTTTTTAACGTAATCGGGCCCCTCATACCAATACGCCCCGCTAACGATGTCCATTACGCCATCACCATTGACATCAAATACCGAGCAGGCCTCAAAACGCTCGTCGGATAGCTTTCTTTTACGGAATTTAAGCATCCTAACTATCTCCTTTCTTCTTATATTGCATATGTCACATCCCTACTATATCCTATAATGTAAAAGGTTTTTATGCTCTTTCTTGCTATTTCAGCTCTTCATTCTTGCTTTCCTAAAGGAGAACTCTCATGTACCGATCTATCATTGAGACGCTGCCAAAACTACATTTCATTTCCCACTTCACGTATTCCGCCCAGCCTGGCATGCATTACCCTTTGCATCACCATTCCGATCAGACCGAACTGCTGTTTATTGTTGACGGCCAAGCGAAATACGTCATTGACGGTAAAAGCTACGGCGCGGAAAAACATCATTTTGTTCTCTTCCAGCAAGGACTGTGGCATGAGGAATGGAGCTTGCCAAGCGAAGGCATCGAGTTTTTCTGCTTGAGCTTCTCCGATCTGCAGCTATCCGGACTTCCCCCTAACTATTTGCTTGATCCTGAAAAGCCTGCCGTATTTCATATGCCTTCCCACACTTCGGAAGCGCTTGCAATGATTCGCGAAATGTATGAGGAAATGAGCAGCGGTGCCCCGGAGTCCAGCCTCATTGCTGAACAGCAGCTTGCGATTCTGATTGCCCGGTTGTGCCGACATTTGTATTATGCTCCCCATGCCGCAGCCAAAGAGCAGAGCAACCGCAACCATGCCGTTAAGCTTGCCCAGAGGTTCATTGCGGAGCATTATAACAAGCCGCTTTCGCTGGCTGAGATCGCTAGATCGGTATGGACAAGCCCTTCATATTTAAGCCATTTCTTCAAAGAGGCAACCGGCATGAGCCCGATACAATATACGATTCGCCTTCGCATGGACGCCGCCAAGCATTTGCTGCAAACAACGGACGATGCGGTTGAGCACATTGCTGAACGCGTAGGATATTCGAGCGCAACGTCCTTTCACAACCTATTCAAACGTGAAATATGCCAATCGCCCGGTGAGTACCGAAAAAGCGCCGCGCCCCCTGCAACTTAAACATGCAATGACTGGGGTTAATTCCAAAGGCCTAGACTCAAAAAAACTAATTCGAGCTTGCTTCGGCAAGCTTTTGTGCTGCCAACTTTACTGTAAACCCAAGATTTACACTTATTTTGATCTTTTATATGATAATTAAATTCATATTTATGAACTATTAAATCACAAAATTGAGTAAATAATCCAAAGTACCCTCATATTTTTTTAACAAATGTTATACACTGAACACAGATCTTCACGTTGACGCTTTCATTCTAAATGAACGCTACTCACTGTCTCCCCTCTAGACGCTATCCTGCCACAACGATTGCCTTTAAAACCAAAGCTGGGTATGAACTCTTTGAGTTTATATATACAAATTGGGAAGAAAGGAGTCATGTCCCCTTTAACTAGAGCTAAGCTAGCGAAAATCATTTCCATTTGGTTACATCCCTGCAGTCAGCAATCGGCAATTCCACATTTCGAAGGAGGCAATGATATTGACAACCATCCGTTTCAAGCAAATGAAGGCTAGACAACTTTTTACTTACTGTGCCATCGCACTTATTGCAGCGCTTAGCTTAACGCTATTCTCGGGTCTCGCTTCTGCGCATGGATATGTCGAAGGACCTGCAAGCCGCGCAGCCCTTTGCAAATCAGGTCAAAATACGGACTGCGGATCAATCGTTTACGAGCCTCAAAGCCTAGAAGCGCCAAAAGGATTTCCTGCCGCTGGTCCTGCTGACGGCAAGATCGCCAGCGCAAACGGCGCGTTCCCTAAGCTCGATGAGCAATCCGCTACCCGCTGGGCAAAGGTGAACCTCTCCTCCGGCCAGAACACCTTTACTTGGAAGCTGACAGCCAACCATTCAACGGCAAGCTGGAAATACTATATTACAAAAACCAACTGGAATCCGAACGCCGTGCTGACACGCGATTCCTTCGACCTTGCGCCATTCTGTTCCGTCAACTATGGCGGCGCCCAGCCGCCGTTCTCCTACTCGAACAGCTGTAATGTTCCCCAGCGCAGCGGCTATCATATCATTCTCGCCGTTTGGGAAGTAGCTGACACGGCCAACGCTTTCTACAATGTTATCGATGTCAATTTCAGCGGCACCAATCCGGTAGATACACAAGCGCCTACAGTGCCTTCATCCCTATCGTCCCCAGCCAAAACAGCTACAACCGTATCCTTGGCATGGAACGCGTCAACGGATAACGTAGGCGTAACCGGCTACAAAATTTATAAAGGCGCAACGGTTGCTGCAACGGTTTCCGGAACGACGCTCGCTTATCAAGCGACCGGCTTAGCGGCAAATACCGCTTATACCTTTAACGTCAAAGCAGTGGATGGCGCCGGCAACGAATCAAGCGCGAGCAATGCGATCACGGTAACCACGAATGCCTCTGGAGGCGTTGATACTCAGGCTCCGACTGCTCCAGGCGGTCTGCA
This sequence comes from Paenibacillus endophyticus, assembly GCF_014192395.1. Lineage (GTDB taxonomy): Bacteria > Bacillota > Bacilli > Paenibacillales > Paenibacillaceae > Pristimantibacillus > Pristimantibacillus endophyticus. The sequence goes on from NZ_JACHXW010000003.1 coordinate 370,282, forward strand.
TGTGATGGGCGCTCCAACATCGTCAAGCCTCATGCTGATGTGGAACGCTGCGACAGACAACGTCGGGGTAACCGGCTATAACATTTACCGCGGTACGACATTGGCTGCTACCGTCCCTGCATCCGCAACTTCCTACACGGTTACCGGCCTTGCTGCCAGTACGACTTATTCATTCAGCGTATATGCAATCGACGCAGCAAACAATCAATCGGCAGCAAGCAGCATTAATGGCACGACTGCATCCGCTTCTACAGCTCCTGCTTGGTCAGCGGGAACGACTTACACAATCGGCACGCTCGTGACCTATAACGGCTCCTTATACGAATGCCGCCAAGCCCATACAGCCATTGCAACCTGGGAACCTGCGATCGTCCCTGCGCTTTGGTTGTTGAAGTAACTCGCCTAAGCATCAGCATTAGAATGACCGGCATTCAGCTTCATTGCTCCGTGCCGGTCTTTTCTTTGCATCCATTGACTTACCCATCTTTACCTAAATTTTAGGTAAATCGTTCATCGAATTCAATTGCTCCACTGTCAAAATCAGGGGGAAATGTGTCTGAGCGGAGGGGTAAAATCGTACGCTAGCGAGGGATATTAGGGATTATTCACTTGTGCGACGAACCTTAGAATACATAAAAGCGACTGAGATCCATCGATCTCAGTCGCTTTTATGTGAACAGCCAGCAGCCTGCCGGCTGCATTAGTTTTTCAATATCCCGCCCAAGCTTGCACCGCTTGCGAACAAGCGCTCCACCCGTTTCACAACGGCAGGATCGGGAATAAGGGGCGGCGCCTGATGCGGTTTAATTCGCGCATCGATAATCACATTGTCACAACCCCAATGCTTGTAGGCATAAGAGCTGTTGATGCCATAAATATCATGCGAGGGATTGCTTCGCGTGAAAGCAGCCCATAAAAAGTTGTTTGTCGTTTCACTCATAAACGCACTGTCATCGCAGAGAATGATCATCGGGCAGGCAGCCAGCTCGCCTCTATCCGCAATGGCATCACATAAGCTTTGCAATTCATGCTGCGCTTCCTCGTAGCTTATAAAGCCAGGGCCTTGAATGGCTGCTATGCCCGGCATAACCAAAGCAGCTTTACCGTATCCGTTCAGGTTTATTAACGCATCGGGTACAGCCTTGCATAGCTCTCGTTTGCGCTCCCCCGCGGCGGCGAATATGACCTTGCTTCCGGTATTGAGACCGGTGCCCGAATAATCAAGGGTATCGATCGTCGTATTCGTCTGGAAATGAATATCACGGCGCAGATCGATTCGTTCCAATAGATAACTGAGGAAATCCTCGACATGATGCGTGTCCAGCTTCTCGCTCTCTTCCGCCGCTATGAATAGATATTTAGCCAAGCTAAGCTGGCCTGTCCCTAATATGCGGTTGGCAATCGTAAGAATTTCTGCGGGCTGCTTTACCTGCTGGTACGGCGTATAGCGCTCGCTGCCTATGGCAAACAGCAGCGGATGTACGCCCGCGGCGTCAACGGCGTGAACCTCTTTTACGCCTGGAATTTCCTGCTTAATAGCACTTCCTGTCAATTCATGGATCAACGCGCCAAACGCAGTATCCTCTTGCGGCGGGCGGCCTACTACCGTAAACGGGTAAATCCCGTTTTGCCTGGCATATACTTTATGTACCCGCATAACAGGGAATGGATGGGTAAGGCTGTAATAACCCAAATGATCGCCAAAAGGTCCCTCCGGCTTCGTTTCTCCGGGGTGAATTTCACCTGTGATGACAAAGTCGGCATCATGGCTTACGCAGAAACCATCGATGTAGCTGTAGCGAAAGCGGCGGCCAGACAGCAATCCCGCAAAGGTAAGCTCGCTCATGCCTTCAGGCAATGGCATAACGGCAGACAGCGTATGCGCAGGAGGACCGCCAATGAAAATACTTACTTTAAGAGGCGCGCCTTGCCGATTCGCTTTATCTTGGTGAATCCCGATGCCGCGATGGATCTGGTAGTGAACGCCAACCTCCTTATTCAGCACGTAATCGTTCCCATCGAGCTGAATGCGGTACATACCCAAATTCGAATTCATAATGCCCGGCTGGTCCGGATCCTCTGAATACACCTGCGGCAGCGTCACAAACGCGCCGCCATCTCCCTGCCAATGCTTGATCAAAGGCAGATCAGCAATGCTGATTTCGTGCATGGCAGCAGGCAGGCCGCCGCTCTTTTTCAACGGAAGCGCATTTTTGGCAGCCCATCCCGCGCCGACATGCTTTAACGGGTTCTTCATCGCCTTCATCGGATCATTCCGCAAGGCAATGACATCCTGTACCGATTCCCACGTATCGCGGAAGATGAACTTGCTTCGCTCCACCGTACCGAACAAATTCGATATCGCCCGGAATTTGGAGCCCTTTACCTTCTCGTATAATAAGGCCGGCCCGCCCGCTTCAAAAACTTTCATATGAATGGCAGCCATCTCCAGATGAGGATCGACTTCTTCATGAATCCGGATCAAGTGACCATTTCTCTCCAAGTCGATGACACATTCTTCTAAATTGCGATAGATCATTTTAATGCTCCAATCTATAAATAAATATGATGATTATCGTGACATAGCCATTTGAATCTGAAGCGTCTTACTAGGTATTATAATATAAAAACAGCCTGCTACCAATCAAACAGCGCATAATGCACCATAAATAAACGTATCCGGCGTGACAATTCGTACACAAAGCTGGAAGATTCCTCAACAAGCAAAAAGCAGCCTCACCCGGCTGCTATATGACTCGTATGCGTTTAATCAGCCTCGTAAGCTGCCATCAAAACAGCTAAATCGATCTTTTCCATTTGCAGCATAGCCTGCATGACTCTACCCGCTTTAACAGGATCCTTGTCCTGAAGCAGCTTCCCCATTCCTGCCGGGATGATCTGCCATGACAAACCATATTTATCCCTCAGCCAGCCACACTTTTCCTTCGCTCCCCCTTCGGAGAGCTTATCCCACAGCTCGTCTACCTCCTCCTGGGTCTCACCATTAACAAATAAAGAAATCGCTGGCGTGAACGGAAAGTGCGGCCCGCCATTCAACGCCATGAACGTCTGGCCTTCAAGCTCGAACGTACCCGACATCATAGAGCCGCTTGGTCCAGGCCCAGCCTCACCATAACGGGATACGCTGATTATTCGCCCGTTTTTGAATACCGACAGGTAGAAATGTATGGCCTCTTCCGCTTGGTCATTGAACCATAGGAACGGTGAAATCTTTTGCATAATGCGCAGCTCCTCTATTTGGATTTAAAATATTTATTTCCAGCTATGCCATCTTCCAGACTGACGCCAGCTTTTCACGGAACTTCCGTTCCTCTTCTATTTCAGTAAATGGCGCTATGCCTAATTCGCTTACCGCATTCATTTCACGCTGCATTACGGACAGCCTTCTTCTTTCCAAGCGAGACGGGCTATTGATACCGCTCCTTCATGCGGCGTACCCATTCCTCGCCAGCCGCACGTTGTCATATACCAGTGTCCGTCACCTTGATTCAGAATCACCTCGGAACCGTGCCCAAACAATCGGGTAATCATCTTCAATCCGCCGCCCGCTCCGTCATAGGAGCCGAAATCATATGGATTCGATGACCGGAACACAACCGTGTCATTGTAATTATCTTTGCTGCAATCCGTATAGGTGATGAACAAATAATAATAACCTTCATGCTTGAACGCAAAAGGAGATTCAACGGCTCCCCAAGCAGGGCGTAACGGAGCAGACTGTTCCGTTACGAGCGCGTATTGAACGAAACGCCATTGAATCATATTGTTGGAGACGAACACCGACACGCAGCCTCGGCCTTCTTTTACCCCAACTGCGTACATGAGCCACGTTTCCTCATTTAGCTGCATCACCATGTGGTCGCGATGACAGGCTTCGAGCGGTTCTCCGACCAGCTCCGGCTCGTGGTTCATCCAATGATGAAGGTCGCTTGATACCGCAAGCTTCGTCGGGGACGGCCCGTACAGCATGAAATATCGGCCGCCATGGCCGATCACGCCCGGCGCCCATGCCCTCGTCCCATGATCCATCGTTTTGGCCTCATTCGTAAGCCCGCCTAGAAGAGTGCTCCCCCACCCATGCACGAAATAGCGCTCATGCTCAGGATTTATTCCTTCTAATAAGCTCGTAATGCCAAACAGATGCCAGCTGCCGTCTGCCGCCGCAACCAAGCTATGGTCATTCACATAGTTTCCCGTCATTTGCGGCTGAAAGAGCAGCTGCCACGGCCCCTCTTGTACCGGAATCAGCTTGCGTTTCGTCTCCATTGGCGTCGCTCCCTGTTTGCCGATGTTTCGACAATCGGCCAGTTATTTCGTTTTAATTGCTAGATTAATGAAAGGATGGATAGATTGACGATTAGATAAATCTATTATAGCCGTTCTTCCCTCGTTTTTCAGTAAGCGTTTACTTTAAATATGGCTAATTCATCGATGAGTAATGGATATCCGTGCTTCAACGTGAAAAAACAGCTTATTCGATTACCCGTCTGATCCCGACTGCTTCGTGCAAGCCCAGAACAGCAAAGCCAATGCGCTAACGGCTGCGCCTAGCATGCACACCCCCATCCATCCCCAATGCGCGAAAATCGCCGTTGCGGATATAGAGCCAGCCGCGCTGCCGAGCGAATAGAAAATCATATATGCAGCGGTCAGCCGGCTGCGCGATTCAAGGCTAATATTCATAAGCATGCTTTGACTCGTCACATGCACCGCTTGTACCGCAAAGTCCAAAGCAACAACACCGATAATTAGAAAAAATATGGAATGCCCGGTAAGACCGATCGGCAGCCAAGATGCTAACAACACGGCAAGCGCTATTCCCGTTGTTCGCTGTCCGTACCCTCTATCGGCCCAGCGGCCTGCCCGCGCAGCTGCAAGCGCGCCGGCAACGCCTGCAAGGCCAAACGCTCCTATCGCACTATGGGACAAAGAATAAGGCGGAGCGCTAAGCGGAAGAACAAGCGCTGTCCACAAAATACTAAACGCGGTAAACAAGAGAAACGCCAGTGCTGCGCGAATTCGGAGCACACGCTCCTCCATGAATAAGCGGAACATTGATTGCAACAGCTTCGGATAGGGCAATAGCATGGCTGCATTTTCGCGATGCATCGGAAGCATCCGGTACATGACGAATGCAACCGTTAGCATAAGCCCCGCAGATACCAAATAAACAGACCGCCAGCCCGCTAGATCGGTTAAAACGCCAGCAAAGGTTCTTGCTAACAAAATGCCCATTACGATGCCGCTCGTAACCGTGCCAAGTACCCTGCCACGCTCGGCTGGAGCAGCAAGCGCCGCTGCGAATGCAACCATTACTTGAACGACTACCGCAAACAATCCAATAACTGCCACCCCAGCCAGCAGGACCATAAGGTGATTGGCAGCAGCTGCCGTCAATAATCCAAGGACGGACAACAGCAGCAAGGCGATTACCAATGAACGCCGTTCCAGCATATCGCCAAGAGGCACGAGTAAAAACAGTCCCAATGCGTAGCATGCCTGAGTAACCGTTATGACTATCCCGATTGAAGAATGAGGGATGCCGAATTCATTCGCAATCGTTTCCAGCAATGGCTGCGCAAAATAAATCGTTGAAACGGCAAGACCGGCGGCGAAAGCAAACATAAACGTCAGAATGCGCGGCAGCGCAGCCGCCTGCATGCCAGATGGCGGCACATTCTGCTCGCTTTGTTTTTGACTTGAAAATTCCAAACTCCACACTCCTCTAAAACCTTATCGTCATTCATTACTTACCGATCAGTATGTTATAATAACGATTAATATACGTTTTAGTTGTTATAAAGTCAACGGTTTGACAACTAATAAGCTATTCACATAAAATAATTATAAACTGATCGTTATGAAAAGAGGATGAGCTTATGGTGCGAAGCCGTGAATTCGACGAGCATAAAGTACTCGATACCGCGATGCATTTGTTCTGGGAGAAGGGTTACGAGGCTGCCTCGTTAAACGATTTAACGGCAGCAATGGGCATCCAGAAGCCAAGCATTTATTCCGCATTCGGAAATAAAGAAGAGCTATTCGAGACTGCTCTTCGCAAATACACGCAAATGCATGCTTCTGCTGCACGTGCCCAGCTGAGCAGAAGCGCTTCCGTAAAGGAAGCGTTTCGCGAATATTTTGAACAGATTGTCGCGCAGGAATCAGGCACGGAGCGACGCCGTGGCTGCTTCTGTATCAATACAATGGTTGAGCTTGCCCCCCACCATGCCAAGTTTGAAATATTGACCAGAGAGCATCAGAACTATTTGGCCGCGCTTTTCGAAGAAACGATTAAACGCGGAATTCGCTCGGGAGAATTAAGCGAGGAAATGAACGCACAGGCTGTCGCGCAATCGCTGCTTATCGCCTTAATCGGACTAACCGTGCTGCTGAAATCACGCCCCGAGCCTTCTTTGATCAGCAATGCAATTACGGTTACGCTTACCCTGCTGCATTAGAGCACATGCTGATTACTGAAATTCTATTGCCGAACTTAAAAAAAGACCGTTTCATTAGAAGCCGCTTGTCTTGCCTAGCAACGTCTAGAAACGGTCTGATGCTTAGTTGAAGCTGGGGAAACGACCGCCGGCGGCTGCGTCTTTCGGCGAAATGCGTTCAATTTCCGCGAAGTCGTCTGCCGTCAATGCCACTTGAAGAGACCCTATGTTTTCCTGAATCCGTTCCAATCTCTTCGTTCCTGGAATCGGTACGATGTCGTCGCCCTGTCCCAGCAGCCATGCGAGACCAAGCTGGGCGGCGGTGCAGCCTTTCTTGGCGGCCATTGTTTCAATGAGAGTAACAACCTCTACGTTTTTAACGAAATTATCGCCCTGGAACCTCGGATAAAAACGCCGGTAATCATCTAGCGGGAGATCGTCAAATTTCTTAATCTGACCGGTTAGAAACCCTCTTCCAAGCGGACTATAGGGAACGAATCCGATGCCTAGCTCACGCAGCGTCGGCAGCACCTCATCCTCCACTTCTCTGCTCCATAGGGAGTATTCGGTTTCCACTGCCGTAATCGGATGGATCGCATGGGCTCGGCGAATGATAGCAGCAGGCGCCTCCGAGAGACCTATATAGCGAATTTTCCCTTCTTTCACCAGATCCGCCATCGTTCCTACCGTCTCCTCGATCGGTATATTCGGATCAACGCGGTGCTGATAATAAAGGTCAATATAATCAACACCAAGCTGGTAGAGGCTCGCATCCACTGATTTTTTAATATAAGCTGGATCTCCTTTAGGACCTTGACTATGCGTTATTCCAAACTTGGTCGCAATAATCGCTTCGTCACGCCGACCCTTTAGGGCGCGACCAATCAGCTTTTCGTTCCCACCGAATCGGTGCAAAAGATATTCCTCGCCGTATAGATCCGCCGTATCGAACATCGTTACACCAAGATCAAGCGCGCCTTGGATCGCACGCACAGATTCATCATTGTTTGGCATCATCATTGTGCCAAGGCCAAGTGCCGATACTTCCAATCCTTCGCTCCCCAGCTTTCTTTTCTTCATCTCTACTCCTTCTTTCCGCTTGATTCTCATGCAATAGAACATGCACTCATTGTATCCATTGGAAGAAGAGACAGCCACAGTAGGCTTATGCTAGCAATAGAATTACTAGGCAGAAAAACAAAGTTGGAAAGCTGCCGCTGCGTTTGCTTCTTATCTCAAGCTTGTATCGGTGTATAGATACAGAAGTGCAGATCCGGATAATCAGCTGCGCTAGCTAATGACTGTATTTCATAAGTAATTGCCTTTGAAGCATCGGATTGCTGAATGGTCACCCGGCTTACTTTTTTAAGCTGCACATCATGGCGTCGCCACATTGAAGTAAAGTCCGCGCTTTCCTCGCACAGCTGTTCCACTATTTCTTTGAACCATGGATCCTCGATATACTTATCAAAATAGGTTCTAAAAACAGCAACCGAATGCGAAGCAAACTCCTCCCAGTTGAGCATGCGGCGGCGAAGCTCGGAGCTTGTGAATAAAAGGCGGAGCATGTTGCGTTCTCCTTCAGGGAGCGCAGAGAAATCAGCCAGCAGTTCAGCCGCCCCGCGATTCCAAGCTAGCACATCTGCCTTTTCGTTGGAAATGAAAGAAGGGTAAGACAATTGATCGATAATATTGCGCCACTGTGGATTAAGCGTAGTGCTTATTGGGGGGGCGGTACCTGTATCATTCGGATCCCACAGCTTTAAGAAATGGTTTCGCTCGTCTGCCGTCAGTTGAAGCGCCTTCGCAAGGCTTTCGATCACCACTTTGGAGGCTGTGACCTCTCTGCCCTGCTCCAACCATGTATAATAGGTTGCACTAACGCCTGCGAGCGTAGCAACCTCTTCTCGCCGCAGCCCGATCGCCCTTCGCTTGCCATATGATTGATGGATGCCTGCTTGCTCCGGCTGAAGCCGATCTCTTCTTGACTTCAGAAAAGCACCTAATAGCTTGGCTTTGCTGCTCTCGACTGACATAGGACGCCTCTTTCCGTATAAATCTTTGTTATAGCAGGTAGGACAGCTGTCAAGCAGCATTTCTATCCCGACCTACCCTTCCGCTGCGAATCCCCTTAACATCACTTTCTTCCATATCGTATCGACTGTTTCATCGATGCTCAGCTCATCCGTCTTCACGATAATCTCCGGGTCGCGCGGTTCCTCGTAAGGAGACGAGATACCGGTAAAATCCGTTATTTCTGCTGCCCTTGCCTTTTTGTAAAGTCCCTTCGAGTCTCTTTGCTCGCAAACCTTCAATGGGCAAGAAAGAAAAACTTCAAAAAATCGGTCGGCCGGCAGTAATGTACGTGCTTGCTCCCGATCGATTCGAAACGGGGAAATCGCGGCTACGATTACGACTAAACCTGCATCAACAAACAGCTTCGCCACCTCGCCAAGCCTGCGGACGTTCTCCTTGCGGTCTGTCTGGCTAAAGCCAAGATCACGGTTTAGCCCATGCCGCAGATTGTCTCCGTCCAGTATAAACGTATGTATATGATGCCTGAATAATCGTTTCTCCAGCTCGCTTGCCACCGTAGACTTCCCTGACCCGGATAACCCCGTAAGCCAAATAACAGCGCCTCGATGTCCTTTTAATGACGCATGATTGTCTAGGTTGACCGTGCCTTGCTGCCAGGTCACGTTTCTCTTCCGTGTATTCGTCAAGCGATCCGGCTCCTTCCTTACTGCTTGCTCGTTTGCTCTTGGACCAGAGTTGTGCGGTATTGACTTGGCGTCAACCCCGTCCATTTCTTGAACGCGTTTTGGAAAGCGCTTGGCTCCGAGAAATGCAAGGCATAAGCAATTTCACCAACGGAATATTCGCGTTTTCTCAAGTAACCCATCGCCATTTCTTTGCGAACGAGAGTGGATAAATCGTTGAAGGTCGTTTTCTCTTCCTTTAGTTTCGACTGAAGAGTCCTTGTACTCGTCCCGAACGATTCGGCAGTCTGCCGCAGCGAAGGAAAAAAGGCAGGCATGGATTTCCTCATCCACTGCACAATTTGCTCGGATAACACGCTTTCCTCGGTCAGCTCGATCCGCGTTTCTTCCGCAATAGCCTCAAATACGATTCTTAACCTTGCATCGGAATACAAAACGGAATAATCGAGTATTTCCTTGCCCATTCGAATAACGTTGCTCGTCGAACCGAACTGGGGCATCATTCCGAATACGGGGAGATACGGCGCCGTATCCGGCGGAGCGTCATGCTCAAATGCAATGCCGTAAACCGGAATACGCCGATTGCTCAGCCTTCCAATCAATCGGTAAAGCGAGCTGGCCATATCCTCTACGCAATGGCGGGACATCTTTCCCGGATGTTCCAAATACAACCTTATAACCACTTCGTCCCCCATAACTTCCCAGCTCAGATTGAAACCGCTGCAAAGAATGACATTGTATCTCTGATACGCAGCGAGTGAATCGGCGATCGTATCGGAATGCATCATCACGTAACCTAGAATACCCAAATCTACGAATTCAGTCATAGCGCCTTGATGCAGTCCAAAATAGTCGTCCTGCGTGAAATCGGCAGCCGCAATCATTAAACGCTCCAATTCCTCGCCCGCAATTCGCCCTTCCACGTCCTGCAGCAAGCTTGCATCGAATGAAGCATAGCTGCAATAGCGATCCGTCTCGAATCCCTTGTGAACGATAGATTTCATGATTGGATACACCATTGAAACGGCGACTCCGTGGCTCTTCAAGCTTTTTTCCTCCTTTGCGCGAATCATCACCATTTCTGCGCTGTTGATCATTCATTTATTTACATTATCGCTTTATGCTAATTGTAGGGTTGCACCACTATATTATATCGAAAACAAGCCTAATGGACAGCGTTCATCCTGTTAAAAAGCCTAAACACAAAGGAGATATCCATATGAAATCGAAAATTCTCATCGTTAACGGACATCCTGATCCCCAAAGCTTCTGCTCGGCACTTGCCGAAGCCTATTCTGTAGGCGCACAGGGGAGCGGCGCCGAGGTACGCACAATTGACCTCAGCAAGCTAGAATTTGAGTTGAACTTGAAATACGGATACCGCCAACGAACGGAGCTGGAGCCGGATTTATTGGAAGCACAGAAGCTCATTAGCTGGTCCGACCATATCGTGTTCGTATACCCTACCTGGTGGGGCGCAATGCCTGCGATTCTAAAAGGCTTTATCGACCGGGTTTTCTTGCCTGGCTTCGCCTTCAAATACCGTGAAAATTCCAGCCTATGGGATAAACTGCTAAAAGGGAAATCCGCGCATCTTATCGTCACAGCTGATACCCCCTCCTGGTACAACAGACTCATCTACAGACGTGCCGGCCATAACGTAATGAAGCGAAACATTCTACAATTTTGCGGCATTACCCCAGTTCGCATAACCGAGGTCGGGCCCGTCAAACCTTCAACCGCGGAGCTTCGGGCAAAATGGTTGAAAAAAGTGAAGTCGCTCGGTTCAAAACGATGTTAAACGCTTATTTAGCGCAAGGAAGGCTGCCTTGGATTATAAGGCAGCCTTCCTCTCGCTAATGCTTTGCTTCCGATGGATGTATCTTGTTCAGACTCCATTAACTCAGGCCGTCTAGCAGCCGTCTCAGCGTATACAAACAATCATCCAATGCTGCATCCGCTTCTTCCACGTCCGTTTTTTGGGCGAGCCAGAGCGCTGCTTCATTTAGTGCCCCTGACAGCAAATGCGTTGCTGCATCAAGCCGGATGCTCTTAAGTGTGCCCTTCTGCTGCATCAGTTCCAACTGACCGTGCAGAAGTCTCATGGATTGCTTGGCGTCAAGCTGTCGCCACTCCTCCCATCCAAGCACGGCCGGCCCATCGATCAGCATGATTCGCCTATTTGTCGGCTCAGTAGCTGCCGTCACGAAGGCACGACAGCCAAGGTACAGCTGCTCGAACATGTCCTCGCTTTGAGAGGCTTCCTCTTCGACACGCTGCGCAACTTCTTCCTGAACGGATGCAAGCACAGCTTGAAACAAGCCTTTTTTATTATTGAAATGGTGGTACAAAGCGCCCCGGGTAACCTCTACGCTTCTAGCAATTTCTTCTAATGAGCATTCGGCATATCCATGATCGGTGAAATGCTCTCGAGCAATCTGCTTAATCTTATTTATCGTAATTGCCGTATCCTGCTTATTTCTTTTCATTTCGCTGACTATGTCTCCTTCTAGCTGCCTCTGTCTCCTTTAAGCTTCCTATGTTTCCTTCAAGCTGCCTCTGCTGCATTCCGGTGCAGCTCCTTGCCTATTCCTCTTTCTTCCAGGCCGCGTCCACGTAATGGGAGCTCTCTTCGGCCGAAGGCGGAATCATCGTAATCACGTCGATTAACACGCCTCCGGGATCGGACAATATGAAGTGGCGCTGCCCGAAATCCTCATCCCTAATATCCTGTACGAGCGACAGCTTCGCATCGGTTATTAAGCGCTCATATTCTTTATCTACATGATCAACTTCCATATTTAAAATCAATCCTTCAGCTTTCTTGCGATAAGCCTCAGGAACCGTAGGATGGTCTGCCGAAAGCAAGGCCAGCTCATAACCGTTTCCATTGCGCAGGCTAACATACCAATCCGACTCATATACAGACTGGAATTCGAAATGCTTCTGATAAAATTCTGTACTCTGGGCTACGTTTTTTGTCAAAATAACTGGATAGAAACCGTTCATTCTCATGCCTTCATTCTCCTCTATAAAAGATGATATCCTCAATACAAATTAACATACATACAGAACGTATGTAAATGATTATAATCAAATTCGCACAAAAAACCAAGCTTCAACATGACGAAGCTTGGTTTTACGTTATCCTCACTATTTTTATTAGCCGATCAAAGGCCTTGAGACGTTGTCGCCGGCTTCGGAACGAGCGCGCAAAATACTTGGCATGGCAGACAGCAGCCGATCACGCGTAACCGGATCATCGAAATTCCAAGAGCTGTCCGCTATATGAAACCGGCCCTTCTGAACGGCTTCGAGCGACTGCCATTTCGGATGATCCATTAACCAAAGCATATGTTTGTTATTGATCTCCCGGGGATCCGAGAGCAGAAATAAACGGTCGCCTTCTAATTCCGCAAGGTTGTCCACCTCGATCTTCCGGAAACTTTCGCCGCAGTCATGTATACCCCAAGCAGTACTTGAAACCTTAAAGCCCTGCGGATGATACAAGCTTGCTGCGAACCCCGACATCCCCATCACATAAAGCTTTCCCATATGCAGAAGCACGACGGAAGCCGTTTCGCCTGGCCGTATTTCCGAAGCACGATTCGCCCACATCGACTCCCATCGTCTCTCGTAGCCTTCAATCCACTCCGATGCCTTCTCGGTCATCCCTAGCAATTCCGCGACTGCAAGCAGCCGCGCTTTGGTCTCCAGATTGCTGTCAATAATAGCAGTTGGAGCGATTAAGCCAAGCTTCTCATGATGGCGATGCAGCTTGCTGCCTAAGATGATTAAATCGGGACGAAGCCCATCTATGATGGAAGGGTCCCCCAGCAAGCCAACATCGGCCACCCCATGCAGAAGATCGCCGAATACAACTTGTCTCCCAATAACCGTAAGCTCTGCGCCGACAGGCTTCATTCCGAGTGTCAGAAGCTCCCCAAGCGTATAGCCGGTTACCACGATTCGTTTTGTTCTGGCGGATGGAAGCACCGCAGACGGAACAGCACCGATATCAGCCGCCGGCGTTCTGCTTAGCTTTGCGTATAAGCCGGGCGGAATTCCGATCCTTTTCGTGAAGCGCCTATTGAAATAATATTCGTCGTTAAACCCAACCTGCCTTGCGATCTCTCGAAGCGGCTGCTCATTGCCTTCCAGCAGCTGCTTCGCTTTCTCGATCCGCAAATCGTTCAAGTATTCCAGCGGTTTCTTCCCCATCGCCAACTGAAACGCCATACTGTATTTCGAACGTCCCATGTCCGCCATTTGGGCGAGCTGGTCGACGGTAATTTGATCTAAATAGTGTTCATTCAAATAGCCGACGGTTAAGCGAAGCCGATCCGACTCTTCGGCAGACGATAGCTTAATCGCTTGCTCGTTCAATTCCAGAAGCAGACAAATCATCTCTTGCAGCCAAATAAGCTGCCGCATTCTCCCAGCCTGGCTTGCTTGCGCTGATAGAGGGCGAAGCCGTTTGATCGGCTCGAGAAGCCGGGATGCCGGAGAACCAATGAGCGGCCGATAGTATGGCCACTGCTTATCCACAATCGGCAACGGCGTCCGGTCACCCCAGCCGAATGCATCAAAGGAAACCACATAACCCTCAATCACCGTTTCGCCTGCATGCCATTTCATTTCACTCCCCGGAGGGAGCAGAATGCATGTTCCTGCTTTGAAGCTCCATTTGGTATCCGCAATCTGATACATGCCTTCTCCTGAAGAAAATGCAATAATCGTATGCCTGTCGCAGCTAATTGTTAAATCTTGACGTATATCGCATTGCAGAAACCGATAATCCGCAAGCGAGAACATTAGCGATAAAGCTGAATTCGATGATTTACGCTGCATATGATGCCTGCCTCTAATTGAGAATTATTATCAATATTGTATACAAAAAAGGCAAGCGATTCAACTGTTTCGTTGAAATATCGCTTGCCCATTCCTCTTTATTTTATGCCCATTATTTTTGGCAGTTCATCCAAGAAGCGTTCCATCGTTATCGGGTCACTGGCGTTCCAGGAAATGCTGGCCAGATAAGCACGATTATTCTTAACGGCTGGAATCGATTTCCATAGCGGGCTGTCGATCAGCGCCTTCGCCGCTTTCTCGTCTTCCGTGCCTGGTGCGCTTAGCAGAAACAGATGATCACCGGCAAAATCCGGAAGAACCTCTTGGGATATGAGCGAGAATGGCTCAGCCTTGTCAATGAGCGCCTGTACCTTTTCGCTGGCGCTAAAGCCCTGTGGCTGATACAAAGACATCGTCAGGCTGAAATGGCCCATGACATAGAAATCGCCTCCCAGACTTAGATAAACAGTCGCGGTTTCCCCCGGCTTCAGGCCAATTTTGTCCCATGTCGCTTTCGCCTTGCTCTCATAGCTCGTAATCCAATCCTCCGCCACTTGCTTCTTGCCGACGATGTCTGCCACTTCGCGAATCCGGTCATACGTGACGGCATCTCGGTTGAATACGACCGTTGGCGCAATTTTGGACATATCCTGGAAAATCTTCTCCTCGTCATCCCCGCCGTATCCCGCTTGCAGGATTAGATCCGGCGCAAGCTCAATAATCTTCTCCATGTTATGCGGGTAACCGATATCGACTACGCCTTCCAGCTCACTTTTATAAACATAAGGCTCTCCCAGCCAATCGTTGCCCGCCGGCTTAATGCCAAGTGCAAGAAGATCGCCTGGAATATCGCCGAGCATGACGATTTTTTGAGGATTAGTCGGTATCGTCACTTCATGACCGCTGAAATCTTTATATACACGAGTGGTAGATTGTTCCGAATTCGATGCCGCCGATTCGTTGTCAGCCTTTGAACCGCAAGCAGCCAAGGCGCTTACGGATAATAACAAGAAGCAAAGAAGTAAAAGTCTAGCGTGTTTTTTGTACATTGGTCAAACCCCTTTATCGATTGTATTGAGAACAATTATCAATATAATCGAAGCAAACAATGATGACAATGGATAAAAAGCAAACAACCTTTTGTATAAAACGTCATTTGCTTTTACAGGTCGCCCTCTTTCGAAAGCGGGCTCCGCTCATTTAACGATAAAACTGCCAAATCACGAGCAATGCCATTAAAACAGCCAGTAAAATAACAGATAGCCAAGCAAAAGCAGCTTCTTTAAGCGTTACATTCGGATGCTTTTTATACCTATACATAAACAGTAAGCCTGCCAGCAGGACAGCCAAAACGGCAAATATATCATTCATGATGATGTGAACGATGATTTCCGAATATGCACGTTCATAATTGCTTAGCATGCGAAGGGCAAGAATAAGATTATTCGCGATAAGTCCGGTTCCAACCAAGGTTAACCCTCTAACGATATGGCCGAAGAAAGCTTGCTCCCGCGATTTCAATCGATTCTTATTCCTAAACAACAATGACTGGATAAGCATAACGATTGGCGCCACGGCAAAGTAAAGCACTGAAACGGCTGCCAGTGCGGCGTAACCGGCAAGCACCGGTGTCGATTTAGATTTGGGCAGCGGGAGGTATTCGGTTGTATAAGCGGTTATATTGTCAACAGCATGATCCGTAACCTTGAAATGCAGCTGCATAAACACGTCAAGCGAAGAATCGCCGCGAACCTTTTCATAGAGGTAAGGCTTTACCTGCTTATAATCCGCGCTCATTCCCGCCAGCGAAACCCGAATTTCTTTGGACTCTAAAGGAACCACTTTGAGCAGCGTGAGATAGGCATATACGTTCATAAAGCCTTTATAAGGTCGCCTTGCCGTCACGTAACTTCCTTCCAGCTCCTGCGGGTCAGGCATTTCTTCTACTGATTGCGCGTAGCTTCGCTGACCTAGCAGCTCCTTCATCAAGCCATGAACGATAGACGATTCAGCCGATTGGTTCGTTAGAATAACGACAGCGAACTGCTCCTCCGGCACAAGCTGAAGATTGCTGGAGAATGCAATGGTATTCCCGCCATGCCCGACTCCCTTATGCGCGCCTGCGTATTCCCAGAAGCCGTGCGCAATGCCAGGCATATCTGCATCAGCCGCATAGCTTGTAGAGAGCATCTCGCTAATCGTAGCTGGCTGAGCGAAAAGAGGAGATTGATCACCGGCTGGTGGCATAAATGCCAGTGCAAACTTAGCCATATCTGCAGCCGTGCCGTTATTGCCGCCGTTCGGGTACATCGACATGTAATTCCATGAAGCTGGCGTAAAAGATGATGGGCCGGCGTGCAGATAGCCTTGTGCTTTGACAGCTATCAGATCTGGGCGATTCTCTAGCGTTGGGTGCGCGGTCGACTGTTGCATGGAGAGCTTGGAGAAAATATGCTCATCTACATACTCATGAAATTTCTGGCCGGTAATTCGCTCAACGATATATCCTGCCAAAGAGGTCCCGTAATTGGAATAAGCGACTGTCTCTCCTGGCCTTCTTACCTGTGCAGGCTCGGCAAGCTGCAATCCTTCTTCCAGCGGGCGAACCTCCCCAGGGGATTGATAAGCCATATCGAACATATACTCTTCGAAGCCCGCATTATGATTCATTAAATTCAGCATCGTAATGGGCTCGTCATATTTGAGCTTGGACAAGAAATGGTCAGGCAAATAGGTCCGAATATCCGCTTGAAGATCCAATTGATTGTTCTCCGCTAATTGCATGACTGCTGTCCAAACGGCAAGCTTGCTAATCGATCCCCATTCAAAAACGGTGTTCTCCGGGCTGATGGGTACTTTGTTCTGAACATCTGCGTAGCCGTATCCTTTTGACAATACTACCTTATGGTCTTTGACAACAACAATAGCTGCTCCTACCGTTGATTTGCCGATATATGCGTCCACGTATTGATCGACAAATGCTTCCAGGCCTGATATCGGAATACCCGATGGAGTCGTGCTGCGGCTCGCTGCACTAGCCATACTTCCTGGTAAAGCAGGAAGGCAGCCTGATATAGCGAGCATAGCTGCAAACCAGATTGCAATTGCTTTTTTCAACATGTTTCTTCCCCCTTCATACCACTCGGCTGCCTGCGTTTTAAGCAAACAGAGTTCAAATATAGCATGATTGAGAAATCTAGTAAATTCATACAAATATTATTTTTTAATAAATTATGGATAACACATCGTTGGCGACTTCCGTTTCTGGAGCTGCTTTCGGAAATCCAATAACCAAAATCATGTTCCGCGGTACTTTTCGTAAAATAGGAGTAAGAAATCTCAAATGGTATAACTACACCGGCATGGAAAATCGAAGCTTGGAGACGCGACAGCAGGGCTTGTTGAAAACGGAGCGATTATTTGTAAGCCTATAGCACCTTTTGCTCTTTTAAAAATACCACCCTTGAATAGTTGTATTATAACTGAGTATCTCATATACTGTTTATATCATACACTATTTTTAGAGGAGGAAAACATGAGTAAGCTCGCCATTGAAACGATTGGACTGCGCAAAAAATTCGGCAATCAGGTCGTGCTTGACGGAATTGACATGCAAGTTCCCGCCGGCACGATTTATGCTCTTCTGGGACCTAACGGAGCAGGCAAGACAACCTTGATTCACATTTTATCCACGCTATACGATCAGGATGATGGCATTGTAAAGATTGCCGGCTATGATCTCGCGACCGACAAGGATATGGTGAGGCAATCGATCAGTCTAACCGGGCAATTCGCCGCAGTCGACGAAGTATTAACGGGCGAAGAAAATTTGCGCATGCTCTGCCGGCTCTCTGGCTTAACAGCTGCGGAATCACGCAGCCGCACAGAGGAGCTGCTGCGCCATTTCGATCTTGCAGCAGCGGCAAAAAAACGCGTAAAAACCTATTCGGGAGGCATGCGAAGGCGGCTTGATATTGCGATCAGTCTCGTGGTCAAGCGCCCCATTCTGTTTTTGGATGAACCGACGACAGGGCTTGATACGATAAGCAGGCGCTCCTTGTGGCAGATCATCCTTCAATTGAAAGAACAAGGCATCACTGTCTTTCTGACGACTCAGTACTTAGAGGAAGCTGATCAGCTCGCTGATATCATCACCGTCATTGACAGCGGACGCGTAGTTGCGACCGGAACGGCTAAGTCGTTAAAGTCCAGCATCGGCGGCGAAGTCATTGAAATCCGCAACGAAAAGGATGAAATAGTCCGCACCGCAGCTACTAGCGGTACCCTGCTGGACATGAACCAAGCCTTGAACGAGCTAACGCAAAGTCTCTCGCCTACTATGCGCGTAAGCATCCGCAAACCGAGCATGGATGATGTCTTTATCGCACTGACTTCCCAAGAAATGGAGAGGGCCCCATCATGATGAATGCAAGCACCTCAATCAAGAGAGCCTCTTTTGCCACGACGAATGCCGTCTTTATCGGACGCAGCATACGGCATAGCTTACGCAACGTTGAAGCATTGATTATGGCGATCATGCTCCCTGTCATGCTCATGCTGCTCTTCACCTATGTATTCGGCGGGTCCATTGACCCAACCGGAAATTATGTTAACTATGTCGTTCCCGGCATTATTCTGCTCTGCGCCGGATTCGGCTCATCCAGTACCGCAGTTGATGTGTCCATGGATATGACTAACGGTATCGTCGATCGGTTCCGGACTATGCCGATTCAGAGCATGAGCGTAGTTACCGGCCATGTCGTCGCGAGCCTTGCACGCAACCTATTCGCAACAGGGGTTGTTGTCGGGGTTGCGCTGCTTGTCGGATTCAAGCCTTCCGCAAGCTTGCTTGAATGGCTGGCAGCCATAGGCATCATTGCTTTGTTTATCCTCTCCTTCACTTGGCTATTCGCGGCAATCGGATTGATGGCCGGCAGTCCTTCCTCAGCCAGTGCTTACGGGTTCATCCTGCTTTTTCTGCCTTACTTGTCCAGCGCTTTCGTCCCAACGGATAACATGCCGAGCTGGCTGCAAGGCATTGCGAATCATCAGCCGATTACACCCGTGATCGAAACGATTCGCGGTCTCCTTACCGGCACACCCATTCTAAATAGCGGCTGGTTTGCGATTGGCTGGTGCTTATTCATTGTTCTAATCTCCCTAATCTGGTGTAATTGGGCCTTTCAGCGGAAAACGGCTCGGAGATAAGCTCCTTGCAGCACTGTTCCGAAGCACTGTTCCGAAAAAGTAAATGCGAATGGTCAATCCCCTAACATGCACAAATAACCTTCAACGCCACTTTTATAGTGGAGCTGAAGGTTTTTTCATCTTCAATATATGTACCAAACGGGAGCTGAGATTTCAAAAGCCGACATGTGGGCCAGTCCCTTTGGCATGTCCGATTCCGTTCAGTCCGGCTTCAGCGTTTGCTTGCGCTCAAGATAGTGCTCAATACCGTCCAGAATTCTTTCTAGACCGAAATCGAAATCATCTCCTACCGTATTCTCGCTCTCATTTTCTCCTGTGTATGCCCCTGACATGATAAGCGGATGCAAGCTTGGAAATCGTTCTGCCTTAACCAGCTGCTTAAGCGCCTTGCTGTAGCTTAGACCGCTAAAAATATCTGGGGTTCCTCCCGTTTGAACCATCCGCTGCATGTCACGCTGAATGATTCCGCTTGAACGCGAATAGCTGCTTAGCAGGAGGAGAATTGACATTTTTTCGTATTCGTTCAAGGGAAAGTCGCGCATGGACCTAAGCATCCAATCGACCATCTGCAGGTTGTTAGGCGTTATCGGAACGCTTGAAATCGGAATGTCGCCAAACCAAGGATGCTTGCAAAAAACAGCAATGCACACCTTCACATACTCCCGCATACTTGCCCGCCAATCGATTTCCGCCACTTGCGGAGGGATCGGAACATCGCATACCGCATCCTGCATGAGCAGAAGCAGATCGTCCTTGCTGGCAATATATCTATATAGGGACATCGTCGTAAAACCGAGTGAAGCTGCAACCCTGCTCATCGATACGCCGGATAGCCCATCCTTGTCGGCAATGGCAATAGCTGCATCCACTATCTTTTTGATGCTTAGCTCGCCTTTAGGCCCCCGTTTCGACTGCTGCACGATTCCCCAGCTGAGCTTCGCCCCATTAGGGAAACCCTTCAGTTGTTCCTGATCAAGATACTCATTGTTTTGCATCACTGCCTGCCCCCCGAAAACGAACCGTCCGTGTAATTGTATACCTGATAGACAGTATATCACAACTAAACGTATCCCCGTAACTCGCCTTCCGGCCATGGTCTACTCGAATAGCTTGTTTCATATACATAGACAAGCAAAAAGCATGCTTGTATGAAAGTCTAAACGGCTGTTGCCGTCCTCTTTGGCAAAAGCAGTCGTTACGCGGAGATAGATAAGCACATTTATATGTGAAAACATATAAATTCTTATACATGTCAATCACGCCCGGAAAGGATGTGCTCATTACCCAATGGAGCTTCAACTGCCGCTAGTTGTCACGTTTCTTCTGCTTCTCGGAGTTGCCTTATTCTGGACAGCTGCCTATGTTCTCGTCATTTATAGAGGATTCAAGGATCAGTTTTGCGGAATGCCGCTCGCTTGCATTTGCGCCAACATCACTTGGGAGTTCCTGCTTACTTTCATCATGCCGTTTCATCCGCTTCAACAAATCGTAACCTTAATCTGGTTTTTACTCGACTGCGTCATCCTGCTCCAATATTTCATGTATGTCAAAGCACCATATTCCAAACGCTTGATATATGCTTCCGTCGCCGGCTTGCTTGTCATTTCGTTTCTGCTGCATTACGGTAGCGCGATTGAATTCGATGACGAAATGGGTATTTATTCGGCCTTTTTCATCAACTTATTGATGTCCATCCTGTTTATTAAGCTGCTGCTTGCCAAAGAGCTCCAAGGTCAGTCCCTTTCAATCGCTTATTTCAAAATGATTGGAACGCTCTGTGCATCCGTCATCTGCTTTGCGCTTGATCCGCAATCAGTATTGCTCATGATTATGTATGTTTTGATTTTTATATTGGACATCCTCTACATCCTGCTTGTTTATCGTAGAACGGTTAGCACAGTGCTCAAACCTGCATAAGCATCAACTGCAAGAAGAATGAACCCAGGCCGCTTGCGACTGGGTTTATTCTTCTTGTTCATCTTGCTATTATTGTGCCTCTTGCTCTCCTTGCTCTTCTTGCTCTTCTTGCTCTTCTTGCTCTTCTTGCTCTTCTTGTTCCTTTTGCCTCTTGCCTCTTGCCTCTTGCCTCGCGCCTTTATCCGAAAGCCATGCTCGATTGCTGCCGACAGTACCTGCCTCACTTGCCCCTAACGAGCACTTTTTTCAGCCCAGCCCTAATTTCAGACCGGTGGGTATATACGAGAATAGCCATATTTCCGAGCCATACCCATTGTATGGCGGCAGGGAACGCCCTTGCGTACAAATAGAGGTAGAGAAGCAGCATGCCAAAGACCACCTGTAAACCGTCGGTATGCGCTGAATGCTGCTTGCTGCGGTACAGCCAGCGTATCGCTGCCGCAAGCAGCGCGAGAATGATCGCATATGCCAGCGCGGCCTCGAACGCCGTAATGGCGCTCCATACCCCGAAGGTGACTGCAATCGCCTTGCCGCCCTTTCCTTTAAGGAATGGGCTGAAGGCATGCCCAGCTATAGGTGCCAAAGCAAGCGGAACGATTAGCATGCCTTCGCTGTAGCCACTTCCAATGATGAACAGCAGAGGAAGATATCCCTTCAGAAAGTCCAGCAGCATGCCGGCAGCGCCAAATTGATAACCGGCAGACTTCCAGAGGTTCATCGCTCCGGGGTTTCCGTCACCTACGGCTCTCAGGTTCTTCTTGCGCAGCAGAGCGATCCAATAGGAGAACATAAGGGAGCCGGAAAGAAACAAGCATGCGGTCAGCACGATGATCATGATCCCCGCCTGCCTCTTACTTTGACGTACCGGCCTTTCCATTTCACTTTGCCGAGTACAACGACCTGATATAGTGAATAACCCATCACGATAAGAAAGAAAAGGGAAGAAACGAAATGGAACACCGGAATCAGAATGCCAAAAACGCCTACGTGCTTAGCGAAATAAAACAATTGCAGCATGTAAATGAGGTAGCCGATCATTAAAGGCAACGCCCATGAGGTATTAATGAACAGCCATACCGCATTCGTCAGCAGGAGACCGATCGTCCAAATCGCAATAGGAACGACCGTCCAAAGGCTAAGAGTACCTGTGCTTAAAATAGCGCCTTTGCTAAAGCCTTCGATTTGGCTTCGAATGCCTGTTGGATACATCCGGAAGGAGACCAATCCATATCCGATGAAATTGGTGACGGGAATGCCCGCCTCCATAAATTTCGATCCGATAAGCAAGTCATCCAAAACCTCGGATTTGACGCTCTCATGCCCATTAATCGCCTCGTAATCTTCTCTTAAAGCTAGGATGCACGAGCCATAAACGCCTTTTTGAGGATTGCTTTTCTCGAAAACGGACGTGAACGCAAATATGCCCAATATATTCATAACGAGCGCAAGCTTCTCATACAGCTTCTCCGTTTGATGGAACGGAACGACCGATATGACTCCCTTAGAGCGCTCCCTTGCCTTCATTAACAATGCCAGCGCTTGTGGCGCAAGCCTAATATCCGCGTCCAAAAAAGCGAAGGCATCTCCTTTGGCATGCAAATAACCGTTCCATACCGCCCAGCTTTTACCCGTCCAGCCCTGTGGCAGACTTTTGCCCGAAATGACCTTGACCCCGTAGCTTTCCGCTATCTCCCTCGTCCGGTCAGTGGAGAAATCATCCACGACGATAATCTCGAAGGGCTGGTACGTTTGCGACTGCAGGGAATCCAGCAGATAAGGCAAATTAAATTGTTCATTTCTAGCGGGAATGATAACAGAAAGCTTTCTCGACCTATGATCGGTTTCGTCCACTACAGGTATTGTATTTTTCCTGAACACGATAAAAGCAGATAGACAGCCGAGCAGCAGGAGCATCGTTATCCACATTTCTTTTCCCCCCTCTATATCTATATATGAGGGAACGATGCCCATTATAAGAGCGTCTTGCCAACATTATTATGCATACAAAAAACCGTTATGGCTTATTCGCCATAACGGTTTTTCCTATCTTGCGAAGCTATGATGGCCGATTGTCGCAATGACATCCAAACTTGACCAGAAAGCGCCTTTGGATACATTTGGATTAAAGAAATAGACGGCGTTCTCAACATTGTTTTTCCCATTAAGGGCATCCTTCGCGGCGCGCAGCACGCTTGCATTCGGTTTACTCTTATCCAGCAAGCCGTTGTGGGCAGGAGGGAATTGTTTGCCTGAATAGATGACATCCCGTATCGTATCCGGGAAGCTTGCGCTCTTCACTCGGTTAAGGATCACATTTGCAAGGGCAAGCTGCCCTTCATATGACTCGTAGCCTGCTTCAACCATCGTAATCTTGGCAAGCAATTGAAGATCCGATTCCGTATAAGGCTTAACCGGCTTGTCAAAAACGGAAGGGATGACGATCTTCAGCTTCGTTCCGGACTGGATGACTGCCTTCCCATCCAGCTCATTTCGTTTCAACAGCTCTGATTTGCTGCTTCCTTGCTCCTTGCTAATGGCATCTAGCCCATATTCTTGCGAAATGACCACTGGCTGCACGGTGATCAAATCCACAACATCCGCTTCGGCGTTCAACTGGACGTCAGCGTGCAGCAATTCCGACAGCTGGCGCAATGGCGCGTATAACCTGCCATCTTTCAAGACAGGAGCTCCATCCAGACGGTAACGGTTTTCGTTAAAATACACAATGGGAACTTCGTTACCCATTATAATAGTATCGCCTAAAGCAGTATGTATCGTTGCTTCCTCATTGATCTTATCCCAGCTCGAAGTGGCTCCGAGCAGTTCGGCAATGCGAGCTGCAGGGGCGTATAACTTCCCATTCTGCATGAACGCAGGATCGGTCATCTTCACGATCTTGCCATTTTGTTTGATCGTCACAGCATTCGTGGACACCGCTTCTCCCGCCGAGACGATAGACAATGGTCCGCTGCAAAGCAAAAGCATGCCCAAAACCATTGTGATAATAAGCCTGTTAACATTTCGGCCTTCTCTGATCATGCGTACCTCCCAGCACTACAAGTTGGTCTAAACTGCCAATGCTTACCTCTGGGCAAAATTATAACACAGCTAAATACGCCTGTAGGATTAACATTTTCACAGAATTACACAAAAAAAATATAAAAAAGCCCTGAAAACACAAAAAACCATCTCAATTGAGATGGTTCATCGGCGAATTCAGCACCTTATTCGGCAGCGCTTACATCATTACTTCCATCGAGATCGCGCCTTGCCGTTTTCACGATAAATGTTTCTCCGGTATCGGTCATTTCGTAAAGCTTGCATCTAGAATCGGGCATCCGGAACGGGGAATGAAGGATGAGCATCCACTCATGCTGAAACGTTCGGAAGAGCATGCCATGCCCGCTGTCGTCGTAAACCAGCGGCTCAAGCTGTTCCCATGGCCCCTCCAGCTTGCCTGTCTGAGAGCGCGCGATTGTCTGGACATAGCTGCCGTTGTCGTACGTTGACCAGAGCATGATTAGCCGGTTGCCGCTTGTGAGGTACAGCTGGCACCCGTCCGTCACGTACACCGACTTCGAGCCGTCAGGCGGATGTTCGCCATTATCCCATGGCGCCTCCGAACCATCAAACAAATGAACGGACTCAGATTCACTGTCGGTAAGCTCCGCATTCAGCTGAACAGCTTCCACCGTGCCGTCGCCTGTCTGCACCCATTCATGGCAGTATACCATCCATGGCTTGCCTTCATTATCTATAAACAGCGAGCCGTCAAGCGTCATCAACTGCTCCGAAACAATCGGAGCATTCTTCTTAACGAGTTCGAATGGCCCATCCAACGAGTCTGACACTGCAACGGCAGTGCCACGCCATTGCAGCGGATAACCTCCGTATCCCTCTCCGGCTAGCTTCTTATCGTTATTGTGGAGCGTCACGAATAAATAATAGTGGCCGCCGTAAGCGTGAACCTCCGGAGCCCATGCGCCGTGCTGCGGGTTCGTCCATACGCCGTCCGGAATGGTAAAGACGACATATGGCCCTTCCCACTCCGCTAGATCCCGGCTTTTATAGGCGAGCACGCCATAACGCTCCATTCCGTTCAGCTTTGGGCTTCCGCCCGTATATAGATAATAGGTTTGCGTGGCTCCGTCTGCAACGACGAATGGATCATGGGCAGGAATATCGGCAAGCTTTAGCCCTCCCCGGGGGTTCGAAACATCGGAAGCAGCATGATACGCGTTCATATTGAACATCCCTCCAAATCGAATAGTTACACTTATAATGGTAACATGAATGAGCTGGACATGACTGAACGACTAATAAGTATGAACTATGAAGTATGAAGATCATCTGGCCATTAAGTTATAGCAGTCCCAGCTCACGCGCACGAGCCACTGCTTCTGTTCGACGCTCCACCTGCAATTTGTCGAAAATAATTCGGTTATAGCCTTTAACCGTACTTAAAGCAAGGAATAGCCGTTCGCTGATCTCACGATTGGACAGACCTAAAGCGATATAATGCAGAACGTTCATTTCTCGCTCGCTCAACGGCTCGACAAGCGGCTGAGCGGCAGTCAGGCTCGTTCGAGCACTGGCATTAAGCTTGTGGTTCACCTGCGCCTTGGTCCCCGCATCGAATAGGGTTAGCAGCTTCTGCCCATAGTCAGTTACGCCCCCTTGGGCAGCCGCTTCAGCCAGCAGCGCTGCCATAACTTGGCCTTCATCGATAAAGATGCGCATGAATCCTTCGGGCTCCGCTATCGCCAGCGCGGCACGCAGCATGGAAATGGCTTTGCTTGTATCGCCGTGTAAATAGAGGGCAGCAGACTGCAATACCATGACCTGAAGCCGTTCATCCTGCCACCCCTTTGCTTCTGCTTGCAGCAGCAAGCGCTCCAGCAGCGCAAGCGCAGCTGCCGTATTCCCTTTAGCCAGCAGCACTCTTGCTTGGCTGACCGGAATATCCTGAGTCTGGGCCAGCCGTTCTGCTTCAGCTAGATTGCCTTGGCGGAGCAGTCCAAGCACCTGAGCTCCAGCAACCTGAATCGTTTGGTGCTCAAAGTGATGTTTCGCAGCATGAGCTGCAATGGCAGCCGCAGCTGCGGCATCTCCTTGCGCAAGCTTCACGCGTGCGAGCAGCACCTCGCTGGCAACGAATCGATCTGACCGTTCAATCAGCTTCGCCAGCTCAACACTGCGGATTGCATGCTGTTCAGCGGCAGCCAAATCGTTCCATTCATACAGAACGCGGGCAAGCCCAAGATGCGCCTCACATGCAACCGAAAGGGGCGGGTCTCCTGCCAGCTGCAATGCTTTCCGATAAGATTGGGCAGCCAAATAGAGCTGGTTGTCTGCTTCCTGTATGCTGCCAAGACCAATTGCAGCCATTATGCTGATGATGAAATGTCCAATCTCTTCACTTGTCGATAGGGAATGGATATAAGCCTGCCTCGCCGCCGCACGGTCGCCTTGGAGCTGATAAGCATATCCAAGCGCAAAGGTTGTCGCGGTTCGAACCGGCAAGTTATCGGGATGCAGATTGTCGAGCGCCAGCAGAGACTGGTTCATGATTGCTTCTGCGTCATGCTGGCTGACAGCCAATGTCGCACGTATAGAAGCAATATGTCCGATAAGATCCCGGTTTGCGGCATTCGGCTCAGCCTTCCGAAGCGCAGCTTCCGCAGACCGCAGCTTCGCTTCAACGCCGTTAATCTGACTATCGAACAATAAAACCGAAGCATATGTCACCCATAACGAGGGTTGCTCATTCATGGCTTGGGCTGGCAGCGACTCCAACCATCTCCGTACAGCAGCGGCAGCACCTCGAAAATGCAGCGGCATCCCTGCTCCCTCTACTAATCGGGCTGCCCGCTCCATATCGCCTGCGGCGGCTGCATGATGAAACGCCTCATTATCTAGACCATGATTCTCATACCAAATACTGGCGCGTGTATGCAGCTCTGCTGCAGCCACCTCGATCTTACTGACAGCTGAATTTTGATTATTGGTCAGCCGCTTCCGCAGCAAATCAGCAAATAGATGGTGATAACGGTACCAACGCCCTTCGTTGTCCAGCGGAACGATAAACAAATTCGCACGTTCGAGCTCCTCCAGTGTGTGCTGCTGGGGTGCAGATGAGTCATGGCTCAGCACCGCATCGCACAAAGAGCCGCACATCCGCTCTAGGATCGCCGTACTCAGCAGAAACCTTTGAATGCTTGGCGATTGCCGCTCAAGGACTTCTTCTATTAGATAATCCAGTACGAAGCGATGGCTGCCCGTGAATGATTGAATAAATCCGGCAGCATCGTTATGACCTTGCAGCGAAATCGCAGCTAGCTGCAAACCGGCAATCCACCCTTCCGTCTTCGTTTCTAGCTGGCTGATATGAGTCGGCGATAGCTTAAGACCCATCACCTTGGTAAGAAACCCTGTTGCTTCTGAGGACGTAAATCTCATGTCCTGCACGCTCAGCTCAGTCAACTGTCCACTGGCGCGCAGCCGAGCCAATGGGAGGCGAGGAGCATGACGCGACGCGATGACTAAATGCATTTGCGGCGGCATATGCTCGATCAAATAAGCAATCGCATGTTCAATGGATGGTGCATCAATCACATGATAATCATCAAGAACGAAGATAAAAGGATGCGGTGCGAGCGCGATTTCATTGAGCAAGGATACGAGAATCGATTCGATTGGCGGCAATTGCGGAGATTGGAGCACTGCAAGCAAGCCTGCTCCAGCATGTACCCCCACGGTTTGCAATGCAGCGGATACATATGTAAAAAACCGTGCGGGGTCATTGTCCGCTTCATCTAGTGATAGCCATGCTGCAGGCTGCTTGCAGGTTGCAAGCCAATCTGTTGCCAGCGTTGTTTTACCAAATCCGGCAGATGCGGAGATCAGTGTCAGCTTACGAGGGAGACCCTCATTCAGCCTTTCGATTAATCGGGAACGGGAAGCTGCCTTAAGCCTTTGCGGCGGGATATACAGTTTCGTAGATATAATGGGTATGTTCATAAGCTGATTATAATGACCCCGTTTCTATAGCGTCAACAACCAAGCCGTTTTTGGCAAAGATGGAGCTATTCGTTTTCCAGGTCATAGCTTGCAGCAAAATCCGTGGCGATTTATAATTGAAGTGATAATCATTTTCAATTAGAAGCGATATGGAGCAAGAGGGAACCATCCATGAGCGATTCCATAATAATCCATTCTACAGGAGGCCATACGTTTGGTACGAGCGCATATGCGACCACCATGGACGGGATCAAGTAACAATAAAAAACGCAACCTCTAAAGGTTGCGTGGCGTGTTTTTAAAAATATTTACTCAACGGATTTCATGTTTTATTCTATTCCATGCTGTTCTCGGATACCATACAAGCCTTGCAGCAGAAGCTCAGCTGGATCTCGGTTCAACTGCAAGTGCGTCAACAATAGATGCAAAGGAATTGCACATACGTTATTTCCTTCAGTAATAGCTGGGAATCCGGCTTCAAAGACTGGACCGTGTTCTTCGTTCCATGCTAAACCTGCATGTACCTGTTCAGGAGCAAATTCCTCACGGACTGCCTTAATGCATTGCGGTACGAGAATGTTGTCGATGATTGCTTTTGCTTCATCTTCGCTTGTAGCCGGCTTTGGAAGTGCTTTCCCGCCCTCGATTTCCATCAGATCGGTGAAGAATGAAGACATCCATACATCAGGTGCATTGCCCGATTGGAATCTTGCGATCAGCTCGCGCAGAAAAAAGCCGCAGGCATATACGTTCGACGATTCATCTTTCACATGAAAAACAAAAACAGGGCCGTACGCTTCCATATTCAGCACTTGCCCTTCAACTTCGTTAAAGTGCATCTTTAGAGCAATAATGCCGTTATGGTGAACAGCCTTTATCAGCTCGGCCCATTTCTCCTCGGTCATCGGTTCTTGCTTGCTGTTTATTTCCTCGTTAGTAGTCTCATTATTCATCAGCTTGTCCCCCCTGCTTCCTATCATACCATCTAGAAGCAGCGGCTGGAAATGACATGACGCATTTGAATTTCGCGCATAAAGAAGGCGTTCTTAAAATGTTCCCATTTCGGAGCGTATTTAGTCGGCTCATATCATGTTAGAATAGAGTATTCCAATCCAAAATATAAACTAGGAGCATATAAAGTGCGGGCACATCCAATCAATATTTTACGTATGACGGGTCTTTTAGATGGTATTTCATTATTAGTATTGCTGAGTATCGCCATGCCGTTGAAATACATATGGGGAATCGAAAAAGCGGTAACGATTGTCGGCAGCATTCACGGCGGCATTTTCAGCTGCTATGCGCTTGCTATACTTTACGCAGCCATTCGGGTTAGATGGAGTATCCTTTGGCCTGCTGCAGCCGTTATCGCAGCTTTTGTGCCCTTCGGCAACTTTTTACTGGATTGGCAGTTGAAGAAGGCGCTTGCCAAATATAAGGTAAGGCCCTTCAACTATGCCCTGCTAGTATACAGCATCGTATTTTTCTCTTTTTTTGATCTATTCTCGCAGCTGCCTGTCATGAGCACGTTCGCCGCATCCGTCGGTGCCAGCTCATTTGTTGTGGGCTTTGTAATTGGACTGTATTCGCTAGCCAATACGGCCGGCAATATTTTATCGGGCATTATGACCGACAAAGTTGGACCTTTCAAAATTCTTATGGTCGGTCTGCTGCTGTCAAGCGGCGCTCTGCTTCTCTATCAGCTCGTTGATCAACCGCTCGTTCTTATCTTTGTTCGAATTCTGCATGGCTTTGTCGCCGGTCTCATCGTACCCGCTGCTTTCACATTCTCAGCGAATACGACTATGAATGACCAACAAGGGAAAAAAGTCGCCTTTACCGGCACTTTTGTTGGACTTGCAGCCATTATCGGCCCAGCATTCAGCGGGATAATGGCAAGTAAAACCTCTGTGCCCTTCGTCTTTACATGCGTAGCCCTATTGGGATTCTCCCTCTCGGTCCTGTCGGCTGTTTTTCTTAGATCTTATACCATTTCTCGGAAAGAAAAAAACACTGCCGTCCCTGCCTCAAGAGCCTCTCTCTTCAACGCAGGTGTACTCAAGGCTTATGGCGGTGCCTTTTTCTTAATGTTTTCACAAGGCGTCATTGCATATTTGCTGCCCTTACACGTTCAAACGCTTGGTTATGATTCGAAATTAAGCGGCACGCTTATGAGCACGTTCGGGATTATTGCCGTGCTCATTTTTGTACTTCCCACGAATCGGATCTTCGACCTTGTTGCTTCATCGCATACGATGGCTATCGGTATGGGATTAATGGGCGTTAGCCAGCTTCTGATTAGCCAATCGACGACAACATTAGCGCTTTACCTTGTTTTAGGCTTATATGGCGTGGGATTTGCCTTCTTATTCCCATCGATCAATACGATGCTCATCAAGGCCGTGCCAGCCGAGCTGCGCGGGAAAGCTTATGGCTACTTCTACGCCTTCTTCTCCCTCGGCGTTGTTGCCGGATCTTCTACGCTCGGATGGCTGCACTTCGACATTACCGAAGGGTTCATATTTACAAGTATCGTCCTGCTGATCTTTGCTGCTTTCGTCACTTTCAATAGAGAAAGAAACCAAGCACCGATGTCCTGATCAGGCTCAGGCAACTCCTTATTGTACGATTGTAATCACTACATTACCTTTTTTGCGTCCTTGTTCTACATAATAATGGGCCTCCGCCGTTTCGGCGAGCGAATAACGCCTGTCAATGACAGGCTTCAGCTCCCCTTTCTCCACCAGCTCTTTGATTAACAATAAATCTTCAACCCGTTCCTTTACCATCCCTTGCCCCACGACAGACACATATGCCCCATTGGGAGCAAGGGCTTTTTTGGCTGCTGCTTTCGAAAGCTTTCCAACGGCATCGAATATAAGATCATAAGACTCGCCCTTTTTCGTGAAATCCTCAGTTGTGTAATCAATCGCTCTTTCAGCTCCCAAGGATTTTGCCAAATCCATGTTCGAGGCGCTGCATACTCCTGTGACCTGTGCGCCAAAATGCTTCGCCAGTTGTACCGCAGCGGTTCCTACCGCACCGGAAGCTCCATAAATTAGCACTTTTTGACCGCTTCTGATATTCCCTTTTCTAAAGAAATGAAGTGCGGTAGTACCTCCGAATGCTAAGGCAGCCGCTTCGTCGCAGGTCGCATTAGCCGGCTTCTCAGCCACCATCCCGGATTCTGAAAGACAGACGTATTCGGCATATCCACCGAATCTCATCCCTGTTAGTGCGTATACGTGATCACCTTGCTTAAAGCGTGTCACATTCTTGCCAATCGCTTCAATTTCACCAGCCAGTTCCACTCCAAGAATCGGCTTTCGCGGCCGCTTGAAGCCTAATACGGCTCTCATGGGCAGCCATAACAAAACCGGGCTTTTAAAGCTTCTTACTCTGCAATCCCCTGATGTAACCGTAGTCGCAAATACTCTCACCAATACTTCATTATCCTTAGGAACAGGTTTTTCTACCTCTCGGAGCTTAAGAACATCAGGCGAGCCATATTCCGTGCAAATGATTGCTTTCATGACTTTCCTCCTTGCTTTCATTTGCAAATAGTATAACTGCCGCACCTCTCCGTTTTATAGCTACTTAAGTATGATAATGGATTAGTTCATCCATGCTTGTATAGATAATCAGCCTTGCTCCGAAGTCGCCCCGGCCGTTGTCAATCGCTGCCCCCGCTGTACATCCGAGGCACTCGTCTATGCTCCTGCCTTCTTCCTACTCGATTATACTGTCCCCCTTCGGCTTCAAAGCACGATTGCGCTCCTTCAATAGAATGGACGGCGGGAAACCATACACTTTTTTAAATACACGATTGAAATAAGCCTGATCGCAAAAGCCCACATAATCGGCTGCTTGCCCAACCGTCACCTGATGGTGATAGAGCAGATCACGCGCAGCGGACACCTTCACCTGGTGGATATATTCCTTCAATGAGCTGCCGGTCAGCCTTCGGTACAACGTAGATATATAGTTTGGCGAGCGGCCAACTAGCATCGCCACCTGGTCAACCCGGATGTCTTCGCGATAATGAGTCAGCACGTAATCTTGGATGCGGGCAATGATCTTCAGCATAGGCGACGGGTATTGCTTCGCATCCAGCTCGCGATTCATACGCCCCAGCATGTCGGTTAGCGTAGCGGCACTTATCGGCTCGTAGTAGGGCAGCTTGCCCATCCATTGCTGAATGAGCTGCGCGAATCGCTGCTTCATATATTCGTATTGCCCCGTCTTCACGACAATAGGAACTTGCTGATGAAGCATCGGCAGCATCCCCGCACCCGCTTCGTCCATCACGAAGGTAGCCCAATATTTCTGATGATGATCCTGATCCGAATGGAAAGCTTCTCTCATCCTTCCTTCTGGAATGAAAAGCAGATCTCCCTTGCTTAAATGCAAGGTTACGCCATCAATGCGATAAACAAGCTTGCCTGAAATAATCAGCGCTAATGCGCATGCCGTTGTTTTTGACCGTTGCCGCTTCCAGCTTGGATCCCGGTCATCAAAGCCTGCTCCGAATAGTTCAATCATTTCTGCTCATCGCCACCTCTCCGATTTCGAGTGTAGATTTATACAAACATAATAGATTCGTTAATCGTCTAGCCATAGCAGCTTCGTATACAATGATTCTAGCATAATTATTGTCTTACTCGCATAGCCGCCACTAGTAAGGCTTATATTTGATCATTGATATATACAAATGAATCGGAGGACGGATATGATGAACTATGATCTTGTTATTTACGGCGGAACGTCTGCGGGAATTGCTGCAGCCGTTCAGGCCAAACGAATGGGGCTAGCCACTGTCATCATCGAGCCTACTGGACGGCTTGGCGGGTTAAGCAGCGGAGGGCTTGGCGATACCGACTTTGGCCAAACAGCAGCAATCGGCGGCATTTCGTTGGCGTTTTACGAGGATATTGGGCGGAAGTACGGGCAGCAAAACCCCGTTTGGATGTTTGAACCCAAAATAGCGCTGTCTGTGTTTTTAGATTGGATAGAGGATGAAGGGATCGAGGTCCTTTATCACGAGCGGCTCCTGCAAACGAATGGCGCTGCAACGTCTGCCTCTCGCATCGAGTCCATTCGATTGGAATCAGGAAAAGTGATTTCAGGCAGCATGTTCATCGACGCTACCTATGAAGGCGATCTGATGAAAGCTGCCGGAGTTTCTTATGCTGCCGGCCGTGAAGCGGGCAATGTGTACGGGGAAACCTACAATGGCATACAGACAGCCACAGCATTGAAGAATCAACTGCCGAGTGGCATCGATCCTTATATCGTGAAAGGAAACCCAGCTAGCGGCCTTCTGCCAGGTGTCAATCCGGATGCCGGCGGTGAAGACGGAGAAGGCGACCATCGCCTTCAAGCCTACTGCTATCGCATGTGTCTAACAGATGATCCGAGCAATCGCGTCATGATTGATAAACCAATGCAATACGACGAACGGCAATACGAGTTAATGTTTCGTGCTGCGGAATGCGGGCAAACCATCTTTTTCAAATTGCGAATGCTGCCTAACCGTAAGACAGACTCCAACAACGATAAAGGTTTTTCCACGGACTACATCGGTTTCAATTACGATTATCCCGAGGCTGAATATTCAGAAAGAGCATGTATCGCTGCTGCCCATGAAGCCTATCAAAAGGGTCTCGTCTGGACGCTGCAGAATCATCCGCGCATACCTGAAGGCATTCGCGACTTTTATAAGGAATGGGGACTTCCGCTCGATGAGTTTACGGATAACGCCCACTGGACTCCGCAGCTATACATCCGGGAATCTAGAAGAATGGTCAGCGATCTCGTAATGAATGAGAATCATCTGTTCCTCCGATTGCCTGTCGCGGACAGCGTCGCCATGGGATCCTATACAATGGACTCGCACAATGTCCAGCGCCATGTGAATGAAGCTGGATTCGTCACCAATGAGGGTGATGTGCAAATCGGATTGAACGCACCGTACCCGATCAGCTATCGCTCGATTGTGCCCAAGGAATCCGAGTGCGTTAATTTAATCGTACCTGTCTGCTTGTCCTCCTCCCATATCGCCTATGGCTCGATTCGGATGGAGCCGGTATTCATGGCGCTCGGGCAATCCGCGGCAACCGCAGCGGCGCTTGCGGTCAAAGCAGGCTGCAGCGTGCAGGCCGTGCATTATGGACAACTGCGTGAACGGTTGATCCGAGATGGCCAAGTTCTATAACTAAGTATTTCATATGACATGGTTAAACGAACGATGCTTTAGGTTTAATCGGTATCATATCGAATCTAAAAGCGAAGCAGCATCGGTTATAATACGCGCCGGCTGCGAAAGCAAATAGGTTATGAAAACTAAAATAAGCTCCCGTCATTTGCGATTCGCACATAACGGGAGCTCGTTTTCTATTGATTATTTTTAAGGAGTGAATATACACAGGTGTCGTGCGCTTTACCATTTTGATACATATAGTCTCTTAATATTCCTTCTTTTTGAAAACCGGCTTTGGCGAGCAATTGATGAGATGCTTCATTTTCTGTAAAAACGATGGCGCCTATTCGAGTAAGGCCAAGCTCATCAAATCCGTATGAAATAACTCTGGCTAATGCCTCCAAGCTATAGCCCTTTCTCCAATGACCAGGGTGAATTTCATACCCTATTTCAGCCCGTTTATGCTTGGAGGACCAAGCATTAAACCCAATCGTACCAATTAACCCCTCGTAACCTTTTATTTCAATTCCCCAACGTATTCCTCTTTTTTCCCTGTAACTATTTGCGAAAAAATCAATAAATGCTTCTGCTTGTTCGATATGGGCTAAAGTTTCTTGTCCATAATAGCGCGTCACATTTTCATTGGAAAAACAAGCGAATAGGCTAGCCGCATCTTCCATTGCAATCTCTCTTAGCAGCAATCTTTCTGTTTCTAATAGGTGAAACATGCATTCACTCCACTCAGTCTCTCTCTACAATGCGATTAGATCAAAAGTGATGGTCTAATGAATACTGCTTAGATCCTCCACAAGCAGCAATCCGCCGCCGCCATGAAGACGGTGGCCGCTCTCGACATGCAGGATGATTGCTCGCCGCAATCCTGAGTCCTTTTTTGCTGTTGACAGGTCAAGCTTGTCTGTTCCGAACACTCTTTCATACGTTTCACGATCATCCGACCGCACCGGGAACAAATGAAGCATCTTCTGGAAAGCAGAAATATTAGAAGCTTCGGGAACGAGCTGGGCGAGCTGAGGGTCCAGCAGCCACGAAACGCAAACGAACGAGGCAATCGACTGCTCCGGCATCCTATCATGATAGAATGAAATCGCACGAGCAACCGATTCCTTGCATGACTGCGGTGTCATTGGGCTCCCCTCCGGAATGTGAATTTCCAGCGCGGAATCTCCTCGTTGAATGACGATACGCCACTCGTCGGTGGATAGCGTTACAGTCGTATTCTCTGCGAAGCCGCTTGGAAGAATAGGGTTTCCAGTATAGCTGTCATGCGTCTGCTCGTAATTGGAGGTCCAGCCCTGCTCGGCTTCCCACTGCCCGTTCGTGCCGTCCACTCTTCCGTCTTGGCGATAAGCGATTCCCTGCTCGGATAGGAGGATCACTTGGCCATTGTTCACATTGCGCAGTCCGATAACAGCTTGATCGAATGCCTTCCGTATAAATTGCAGCCGTCCGAGCCGATGTAGCTTCCCTCCCATATGGTTAAGCAGCCAGGCTAAGTTGCCAAGACCCCAAGCTCCTTTTTCCTCGTAATGATGCTTCATCCAGATTAATAAATCGTCCAACGTGTCCATTTGAACATCCTCTGATATACCTTGTGAGCGATAATAGGCTGACATCCAATCCAGCAGGCCGAGCAGGAGAATAACGCTGAACATGCCTGCATGGTCCCCCATGGTCGATCTTAAGTATGTCTCTTGATCCGCCACAAACTTGGGATAACCTTCCACCGCTGCCGCAAACGTATCGACATCGGTCTCTGATAAGGCATCAAGCTTGCATTGCCGCAGCAGCTCAAGCAAACCTTCATGTCCCCGTACAATGACGGCCGACTCATACAACGCATCCAAAACCGTTGGAGGCAGGCGCAGCAATCTGTTCGCCTGTGCAATATAAGCTTCCGTTAAAAAATCCATTTCCCCAACACAGCTCCCCCTCATTCTAATCAAGCAATAGATCGTCCATGTCTGCAAGCTCGGCATCGCGACGATATTCGTAACCGTTAAGTCCTCATGAAATATACTTCCGCAGCGAAGGACTGCAGCTCACCAAAGATATTGTTCGCCTCAGACCGTGCGTACTCCTTCAAAGACAAGAACATTAATCCTATGAAAGAGGCCAAATGCAGCAATTGCCCAAAAAAGGGATGGAGCAGGGTTAATACCTGATCCATCCCTTTTCTATGAGTTTGATTTTACCGAACTATCCATTTCTACCTAGGCTGCTCTAATCATGTTAATCGTTTATCGTTGTATTGAGCTATGGAAAATTCAAAAAGCATTTCAACTTACGAACATGAAGATTGCTGCAATGACAAATATTGAAAAAACGATTAAATGACTTTTCGCTTTTGTTTCAATCGTTCTAATGAACGAGAATAAGGACATTAAAAGAAAGAACATAACAAAGTTAATATCATTATCATTTTTATACGAGAAATAAAGAAAGAAGATAACGAATAGTGCTACAACGATTTCTATAATCAGAAATATAGGATTGCGCTTTTTAATTTTGATTATAAGGTCCTCCTTCGCTTTATCCATCCCCCTATAAAAAGCGTTTCAATTTGTCCGGGTTTCTGACAATGTAAATATGGTGTATAAGCCCGTTCTCCACTTGGAACATAAAGACTGAATCCACCTTTTGCCCATAATGAATAATAAGACCTAATTGACCATTGATTTCACTGAGTGTAAATGTCCATGCTCCTCCTTGCTGCGTATTTTTGCGAACAAGCCCCAGAAGGAAACGGGAAACCGCATTTGGACTTACAATCGGATTAACTGCAGAAAATACCTTCCCGCCGCCATCGGAGATCAACACCACATCCTTGCCTAACATCGCCAATACCTGATCCACGTCATCCTGACCGAGCACAGACAGAAATTGTTTCACCCATACCGCTTTTTCTGCCTCAAGCTCAACTGCCTCTTCCCGATCGAATGGACCTAATTTAACTCTTGCACGACTATACAGCTTTCTGCTGTTTGCCTCACTTTTATCGATGACCGCCGCTATGTCTGCATAACTGAACCCAAACGCCTCGCGCAGTACAAATACGGCTCTTTCGGCAGCAGACAGCTGTTCTAGAAGCACCAGCATGCCATAAGACAACATTTCATTGCGAGCTATCATTTCAAATGTTTCATCGGTTGAGGTAGGCACCGGTTCGGGCAGCCATTCGCCAAAATATTTTTCTTTTCGCTTGGCCGCTGATTTGTGCAGATCACTGCAGCGATTAGTTACCATTCTGCACAAGTAGGCTTGAGGGGCTTCGATTAGTCCCTGCGGCTTTGCATCATAAACCTTTAAAAAAACGTCCTGAACGACATCCTCCGCATCCGAGAAAGATCCGGTCAGCTGGTAGGCAAGTGATAGCAGCAGCCTTTTGTATTGCTCATATAAATGCTCCATTCCATCACTCCCTTCTATTAGAATTGGTAGGTTTATTTAATTGAGCTGCCTAAATTCCATACCAGCTGCTTGATTCGATAGCCCATCTTGCCTGTGATCATAAAATCCAACCCCCATTTATTTACCCACGTCAATCCATTCTTTGGACCAAGACCGATACTAAAGCTATCCATATAGCTAGTATGCGTAGGCGCTGGATGTCCTTCCAAATCGGCTGCAACCACTTTGCCTAGCCGAGCGGCTTGAGGAATAGCTTCCTTGCAGGTCATGCCATCCGTCTGGCCCGTAGCTGGATTAATAACTTTCGCGCAATCTCCAATGCTATAAATACCGCGAGCTCCTTGTACCCTGTAGCTTGCATCAATTTTCACAAATCCGTCTTGTGTTACCGGCAAGCCCCATGTTTTTACGATCGGATTGGGCATTAGTCCTAAAGTCCAAACACACAAGCCTACCGGCAGCTCTGTTCCGTCAGACAAGCTAAGTCTCCCCTTCTCCTCTAGAAGCACACGACTACGATGCACAACCTCTACACCATTTTCCTTTAGGATAGTCTCAAGCTTCACGGCAACTTTGTCAGGACCATCTAAAAATAATCTTTCATGCGCATTGTACAAACGGATGCGCACCTGATCGGGGTTTAATCCTAAATGCTCGGCATCTGTCCGTACATGATAAGCTAGCTCCGCGGCTGTTTCAATACCGCTTATACCTGCTCCCGCTACAGCAATTGTCATTAAGCGCTCTCGTTCGGTCGGATTTGTTTCTTTGGCAGCTTGCCTCATATTAGCAGACCATGCCGTCCGGATGCTTAAGGCATCTTCCAATGAAGCAAGCGGCAGTCCGCCTTGTGATTCATCCGGACAACGGATCCTGCTTCCTGCTGCAACTACAAGTATATCGTAACTCAGCTCTTGTACGACATCCATTTGATCGCGCAGCAGCAGCTTACTCTCTGCTTCTTTAATTTCCGTAACAGTCCCCTGAAGAAGCTCGACCCCTTCAGGAAACAACTGAGTAAGTGGTGTACGAATGTCTTCATCCGTTACCGCTGGCTTGAAGAGCATAACCTTGCGAAGGTGATACTTATTTTTGTCGATGAGTATAAACTTCATAGACTGGCTTTTATTTCTATGACTCACGTTTTTGCGGATTTCATTCATTGCATGGATACCCGCGTATCCCGCGCCAATGACAATACAGGTTAATGTCTTCATGCTTTTCACTCCTAAATTCGTTTTTGTGCCTGTATAACGATTTAGGAAAGCGTAATGTGACATATCTATGAGGAGCTAGAGTGCCAGCCTAACTACACGGCGATAATAGCCTATAGTTAGAATAGCAAACGCGAAATAAATAACCGTGTATATCGCCATAGCCATCGCCGCCGGAAAGGCAATGTCTGACAACGTCAGAGCGGAGGCCGCTTTCACGGCGAAGCTGGAATGTACCAGTCCAATCGCCAACGGTATTGTGAATACAAACAATTGTTTTCGGACAATGCCTCCCATGATCTCTCGCTCTGAGAATCCGAGCTGCCGCAGAATCGTATAAACGCCACGCTCCTGCTCCGCCTCCGTCATTTGCTTGAAATACAGAATGCTGCCCGTGGCGATTAGAAAGATGAGTCCTAGAAAACCGGCAATAAAAATGATTAGCCCGAACTTTCGCAGCGACTCCTGATAATACGCGTAAAAATCTGGAGCGGACGCCGAGTATGTCTTCGCAAATTTCGCATACAAACGAGATGCCGCTGCACGCTCGCTCGCATTTTCAATCTGAAACGCATCTAATCGAACAACATCCTGCCCAGATGAAGCCGGCATCCGCTTACGAATGGCATGCAGTTCTGCCTCTCTCATGACCAGTTGTCGGCCGCTCAAATGAAAGTTAACCGCATACCGATCAATTCCCTCTGCAATATGGATGACACTATCAGACCCGCCTGATCCGACATGAACCTCTTGTGGGTAATGGGCAATTCCCTGCTCGATGCTTACAGCTTTCTTCTGGCCTTTATACCAGATTGCCTCGCCTTGCCTTGGTATATCCATCTTTGCATCACTCGATCTCAACTGCTCTGCTGGAAGCAGCAATAGGCTGCGTCCTTCCTGACCACCGCTGCCAAACACGCCTGTCACACGAATCGCTTCGACTGGGTAATGAACAAATTCAATTCCGTCCTTCTCCAATTGCTTGCGGAAGGCTAGGGAGTTGTTCTCCTTATTCTCAAAAATGATATCGTAGGGCAGCATGACTCGCGACTCATTTTCAGCCGAGAAGTACAGCGAATAAAGCAACACACTTCCTTCCATATCATAGGAAGTAACGAGCCGTTCAACTAACCCCTTATTAAGCTTAAAGCTGCTGGAGGTCATACCGATCGGTCCGAATACATGCTTCTGCATATAGCTCTGAAAAGGCTCTCCGCTTACCTGCTGAACGATGTACCCTTGCAGCCTTGATGCGAAATTATCGTACATGTACGACTCTCCGGGCATGCGTACCACTGGCGGGAATACATCGAAGACACTTTCCTTCAGGGAAATCGGACGCCTGGATGAATCCAATAAATAGCTAGCATCTGTTGGCTCACGCACTTCAAAGCCGGTCGTATGCGTCAATACATTTTCGATCGTAACAGGCGTACCGAAAGGGTTCGTTAATCGATAACCATCGAGGTACTTTTCAATATTATCTTGCAGTGAAGTTTGCCCTTGATCGACAAGCTGCATTATCGCAGCCGCTGTGAACACTTTTGAAATAGAAGCAATTCGGAAGGTGGAGTGGCTGGCATCGACTCGTGTCTAATTGTATGTCTTGCAGCCCTCACTGTCGTACGAATCTGATGATAAACCAAGGGGCTACTATTACATTTTTGTCACATTCAATTGGGTTTGCTTGTTGGAATAAAATAGTTGTTTTTGTCCACATTAATAAGGCTAGTCCACATACAAAGGAGTTACTAAACTTGAAAAAAAGATTCCCAGTGTCGATGTTACTGATTATGTTACTCGTATTCAGCTTGTCCCCATTAAGCGCACAAGCTTATGGAACCGAGCAAGGCGCCAGGTCATGTTTACAGCCTAAGCAAGTACAGCTTCAGCAAAATCTAAGGAAGCTGTGGATTGATCACGCGATTTGGACAAGGAGTTATATCGTGAGCGCCCTTGCAGGATTAATGGATCAACAGGACGTGCTGGCGAGACTGATACAAAATCAGCAAGACATCGGAAACGCGATCAAGCCTTATTACGGGGAAGAGGCGGGCAACAAGCTCGCTGAACTGTTGAAGGAGCATATCCTTATTGCAGGAAAGGTTGTCGATGCGGCAAAAAGCGGTAATCAAGCCGATTTGAAAAAACATAATGAAGAGTGGTACCGGAACGCCGACGATATCGCCAAGTTCCTAAGCAGCGCCAACCCGAACTGGTCAGAGAAAGAACTGCAAGAGCTTTTGTACACCCATTTGCAATTGCTGACGGATCAGGTCACGGCAAGGATATCGAAGGACTGGAAAGCGGATATCATTGCCTTCGACAAAGGGGAAGATCATATTATCATGCTTGCTGACGCCCTTGCTGAAGGGATTGTGAAGCAGTTCCCTGAGAAATTTAAATAAATTTGCCCGAATGGCGATCGTTATAATCCAGTTAGGGCAGGTATTTCAAACCGCATAACAAGGAAGGAGCATCCCGAAGGGTGCTCCGCATGCTTAGAAACCGACATTTTTTCAAAACGATAGGTTTCCGATTTGTATACTAAGGAGACAGCTTCGCTGTCCTTCCTATTCAATTTGGCGTTCAACGCAATAAAGCCTGTCGAGACAAGCTTGACAGGCTTTATTGCGTCTTGGCCGTCCATTTTCGCACGAATGCTATCCTTCTCAGCTAACTGGTTTCGGGCAAGCTCTGCAGCATTCTGGAGACATCTCATCATAAAAGCAGCAGGTTTTGCGCTTATAGGCTGCCTGTTTGCCGGTCTGGTCTGTGCTCTTTCCACGAATAAACATCTTTAGTGGATTCCTTCGTTCTCCGAATAAGCTTGGAGATGCCTTCTCTGTAATAAACTTAAAATCATCATGCAGCCTCATTAAGATGAACGGATCCTCTTCATCCTCTAACCCATCCTCATACAATGGGATAATCCTGACCATTGCATTCTCCCATAGCACTGCCCGAGGCACCTGCCCAACTATAGACAAGGAATGAAATAATGGGGTGAGATGCTCCTCGAATAGTTGACGCATCACTTGATCCCGCCACTCTGCCCGCTTCCCTGCTTCTGGTTCAGTGACATTCCAACCGTCTAAGCTCAAATGAGGAAATCTAGAATGGCTTTGAAGATATTCGCTGTCGCTAGGCGAAACCAACCGACAGTGGCTCGGCGCAAGCTCCAAGCCCTTATCCATTACCGTCATTGCATAGAGGACAGGGGCAACGGTTAGAAAAGCATAACGCTTCGCGAGCATGGATGCTGTCACTCTTCTCGAAGGCGAGCCAATTTCCGCAGCCAGCTGATCCAAATAAGACTCGCATTTGTCCCGATCCAGCAATTCGCTTGATACGATGAAGCGATCAGCGGGCAAACCATCATCACTTGGCGTTAGGTGATATCTGCTGCCTAAATCGCCCCACTCGGATGCTGATAATGTAACCGTCATATTATGGCGTACCCAGGAACACTTCCGCAACTCGATCTACGACCATGTTGATGGCAATCGGCCCATAATAAGCAATCCATACATTCGAATCCACATCATAAATTTGATTGTTCTTCACAGCCTCGACGTTTTTCCAAGTTTCCGTCTGCTGGAACTCTTCAACAATCGCTTTGAACATATCATCTTGTACAAGGAAATAATGATCCGCACCTACACCCGGCAAAGCTTCTAAAGGAACTTGATAGGCCGTGTCCTTCTCCTCTAGTACCTGCTGCGGGGCAGACAAGCCAAGATCATTGTATAGAATGGATGCTGCGCGGTGGCTTGGCGTATGGATGCGAATGCCTTCATCCCGCGGGCGTATCAATGCCACTGTCTGTTCACCAAGCTTAGCTTTTAGTTCCGCTTTCAGCTTAGTCGTTTTCTCGTTATATTGTTCGAGGACGTCACTCGCTTCTTCTGATTTCCCTACGATTTTCCCGAATGTAGCGAGTGTATCCCGCCAATCCTCGTTAAAGTCCAGCATAATGGTCGGTGCGATCTTAGATAAGCTTTCGTATACTTCCTCCTGAAATTCCGTACAAATGATTAAGTCCGGTTCCATGGCCGTAATGGCTTCCAGGTTCGGTTCATCCCTCGTACCCAGCACTTTAACGTCTGTAAGCTTATCCATCAAATAGGCAGGAAAGTCCGATTTATCTGCTGCTGCTTTCACGCTGCCCGCTGGCTGCTCGTTTAAAGTAACGAGTTGATCCACGAATTTGGTATCGAGCACCGCAATCTTCAAAGGATGCTGCTCCAGTGTTTCTTCACCCTTCATATGTTTAATCACGACAGGATACGCTG
Source organism: Paenibacillus endophyticus (assembly GCF_014192395.1). Lineage (GTDB taxonomy): Bacteria > Bacillota > Bacilli > Paenibacillales > Paenibacillaceae > Pristimantibacillus > Pristimantibacillus endophyticus. Next base: position 413,596 of record NZ_JACHXW010000003.1, read on the forward strand.
GCTGCGATGTCGGTGCTGCATTTGTATTTGAAGAAACATTAGTTGAAGCTGCTGTAGGACTAGCCCCTCCCGAATTGTTGCCAACGCTGTTCCCAGTCGAGCATGCGCTCAACAACAGAATCACACTCAACATCAAACTAACCGCCAATACCGATCTCTTACTCCGATTCATTCCAAAAACTCCCCCGTCAACTTGTTGATAATGATTATCACAATCATTATTATAAGAGACATTGTTAGCCGAGCCAATGGAATAACGCGACATGTAGGATGCACTTATCCGACGGTTTTGCCTGAAATAAAGAGGAGAAACGCCGCAATGCTTCTTGAAAGCGCGGCTGAAATAATAACTATCTCCGTAACCTACCGATTCTGCGATGGTCTTAAGCGGTACGTTCGTGTTCAATAACATCGCTTGTGCATGATTCATCCGAACTTGAATGAGATATTCCATTGGCCCTATCCGAAGCTTTGCTTTAAATAACCTCTGCAGCTTTCTCTCATTGCATCGCATAGCTAGAGCAAGATCCTGCACACTTATCGCTTCTGCATAATGCTCCTCTAGGAAGCGGATCGTTTGTCTTACATAATCGGGCTGAATGGCGGCTGTTCCCTCCCGCGCGTGGAGCTGCTGCAGAAGGTCATACACCAATTGATGAAATAAGGCTCTTACATGAAACCGCTCAAGCTCGCCGTCGAGCAGCCAATAGGCATGCATCTGTTCGATTCTCGTGAGGAGTCCCAGCGGATAGGCTGGAGCGAAACCGTATTGCATATGAAATGGATTATTGCTTTTAAATACATGTAACAATTCCTTGCGAGATGGCAAAACGAGAGCCGCTTTATAAAAAATAAAATAATAGTCGAATGGTTCTTCCACTTGAATAATGTCCATTGTCGCGCCTTTGCCAGCATGGCATACGTAACAGCGATCTGCGAGGTGTTCGATTCCATCGATAAGAATCCTCGCCTCCCCATTCACTGCAAACAAGAATGCACTCGCTGGCAATCGAAACCCTTGAACGCTCTCGCTCGCTTGCAATATGGATCGCCTTATATCAAGCACCCTAATAGCCGCATGATTCCATAGTGGCAATTGTTCCAGTAACGTCATCATGTTCACCTTCCATATCTATTTGCACCTTCCAACTCTCTTATTATAGTAATAATCATTCTCATTATCAAAACTTTTCCACTTCCATAAGCCGATCGAAGACGCTTTTCCGGCAAGAGCCTGTGAGAGGCCATTTCTCCCTGAGCTTAATCATTGATGTGATATTATCAATGCACAAACAGGATGGAGGGATTGCACGTGGATATCGTGGAGTTTGTTGCTTCAAGCGCTTTAATTCTGTCACTTCTGCTGCTAAAGGTGATCAGCCTGCAAAAACAGCTTAATGAAATGAAATTAACCATGGACTGGTCCAATAACCGAGCCGATTCATCTGCATCGCCCAAGTCCAGCTTATCTAGTTCTCCCTCTTCACCGAATATGAACCATGCCGGCTCGCTATCAAATATCGATGAGCGATTGCGTATGCTAACTGCTTCGGGAAAAAGAATGCAAGCCATCAAAGAGTTTAGAAAAGCGAGCGGCGTTGGCCTCAAAGAAGCAAAAGAATACGTAGACCATTTGGAGAGAGCTGACCGCTGAGTCTCTGTATTTTTTTATTCATTGTTTCCTTTTCATTACTGTCCCCATCGGTTGGAAGGAATTAGTAATTGCTGATAGAATAAATAGGAAGATGATCAGATCATACATTTGTACACATAAGGAGATAAAACTATGGCAAAAAACAAATTGCTGCGAATGGACAATGTTGGCATCGTTGTAGAATCCCTTGATAATGCAATCTCATTCTACGAGGAGATTGGCTTGAAGCTCGAAGGGCGAGCTACGATCGAAGGCGAATGGGCTGGACGCGTAACCGGGCTCGGTTCACAGCATGTAGAGATTGCTATGATGGTTACCCCTGATGGTCATAGCCGACTTGAACTTTCGCGATTTCTCACCCCAGCTCCTATATCAGATCACCGATCTGCTCCTGTCAATGCCCTCGGTTATTTACGCGTCATGTTCACCGTTGAAGACATGGACGAATTGGTAGCCCGACTCATGAAGCATGGTGCTCAGCTCGTTGGCGAAGTGGTTCAATACGAGAATTCGTATCGGCTCTGCTACATTCGAGGAAATGAAGGACATCTAATCGGATTGGCGGAGCAACTCGGTCATAAATAAGTGGCGATTATTCAACATCCCCTTTGTCTATTATCCAAGCCGCTTTCGTCCATCTGAAACAACCAATACAGAGGAAAAAAAAAGCAAAAGGATGGCAGGCAATTATCCGTCAACGTTAGGTAATTTTTACCACAAACAAATGGATTTTCATCTAACCTAGGGCATAAAGTAATAGTCTATTTATCACCAGTAAACATTTACCTATTCCTGTTAAAATATGTTTTTCATGATTTGTCGCGTTACTCAAACAAAAAGGAGACTAAAATGGATGAGAAAATTAAGACTAGGCTTCATAACAGGGTTTTTAGCTGTCAGTATGTTTCTAACGTTTGCGGGTGCCGTAAGTGCAAAGGACTATCCCGGTCCAGTAATTTATGCGGAGGATTGGCCTGAGCGCGGCTGGTGCTAGATTTTAGTTCAATAATAGCCATCATTTTATGAAGCCATTTGTAAAATTCGAATCCTACATAAAAACGAGCCAATAGAATTGCTTCTATGGCTCGTTTTTGCATGCAGGGAGCTTTTCTTGGAATGAACCATATCAAATCGCCGATCAGCTTTCAAAAAATCCTTTTTCTCGTAGAATGGCGCTTGTTTCGTTCCATAATAGACGCTGCATCGCCTTATCTCCCCCAGGATTTATGGGTACGATGAGATCGCCAGATCCTACATTATAATAACCCCCTGTCACGCCTTGATACTTCGAATCTGTCATTAAACGAATCATACTATCAGCTCCTCTACGCGGATCGCCAATTCGAAAAAAATTCAACAAGCGCTCAAGCAGTGAGGCAAACCAAAGTTCCCTCCCGAGACCAGTAACGTTAAAACCTGGATTCAGCGCATGAACGCTAATTCCCGTCCCACCCCACTGGCGTGCAAGTTCAGCAGTAAACATAATATTTAGCAATTTGGTTTTTCCGTATAGCTCTGAAGAGCCTCTATAAGTAAATGGAGCAGTATCAAGCAAATCCGCCGGTATTTGAAATTTGCCATGTCGACGGGATGCTTCAGAAGCAACATTCACGATAGTTGCGCTGCCCGCTTTTTGCAAGGAATGACGCAAGGAATGTGTTAATAACCATGGCGCAAAATAGTTCACAGCCATCATTTCCGCAAATCCCTCTGAAGTAATCCGCTGTTCAAATGCATGGAGGCCTGCGTTATTCAATAGCACGTCTATCTTAGGAAACTTTTCTGATATTTCTTGGCCTATTCGTTTGACATCCTTCATTAAGGACAAATCCCCAAAGAAAAAGTTTATTGGGGCTGAAGGCATCCGCTCCTTTATCCTGTTTTCTGTTGCTTCTGCGCGACTCTTGCTCCTCGCTGTGAGAATCAAATGAGCGCCACGATTAGCCATTTCACATGCAACGAGCTGCCCCAAACCACTTGTAGCGCCAGTAATTACAATGATTGGATTTGCCATTATGTTCATTCTCCTTTAAATGGGACCTATGTGTTTATACGTGTTTTGACATCTTCATACCCAAATCATATAATTGATATATATCAACTATATAGCGGTTAATTGATATATGTCAACTATATGATGAATAAGCTTCTCTAAAAATCCAGGTTAGGTGGTAGCCATTATGCATTTTGAACATAAAGATATGTCGAGAGGGCCATTGGAGCTGAAGCTCGGCGTACAGCTCAATGCACTCATTAGTGCAGCGCATGCGCTAAATGTCAAAACCTCAGCCTATTTCGACTCTTCTATACAACCTGCGGCTTTCCATATCGTCCGTTGGTTATATGCTCACGGTCCAACGAGCGCATCGGAATTAGCAGATTCAACCGCAATGGACCGAAGCTCGGTCAGCCGTCTTGTCAAGCAACTTGAACGGTTAGGTTATGTTAGCCGAGATGGCTCTCCCCATGATCGCCGGGCAATACTTCTCACTCTCACAGAGCTTGGACGAAAAAAAACGTTTGAGGCTCTGCGCGAAAAAGAGAACTTTTTTTACGAACGCATAGCCCAATGGGATAACCGGCAGCTCGAAGCATTTATCGAAATGCTTCAGGCCATTAATGGATTCGAGCAAACGGATAACTCCCTCTGAATCATATGGTTTATTTCGATACATCCGTGCAAAATGATCACTGAGCATTGTCCCGTCTTAGGCTTCATAAAATAACAAAATGCACCCCCTATAATTTCATCAGTTTGCCTCAGGGGCTTAACCAATGTCTATTATAGGGGGTGCTCTTCAGAACGTGATTGAATGGTTTGATTGTTGGAGCCTATTGGGATCGAACTCCCAAGCGCTTGCTTGCCATTCAAGCATTCTCTACCTAAGTATGCTGCACTTGAACTTAGCCAAAAAGTTGGGGCAATTCGTCTGCGTATAAGAGTACTAATGCAATAGCTATCGCTAGATTTAACAAGGCAGGTATGATTTTCCCGATCGGATGTTTGACTCTGAAATGCGAAAGGCATGCCAACAGCATCATAATGCCGATCCCTATGCCGGTCCAAGCGGCAACACTAGCATACCAGTAGCCGATAATAAGTCCTATACATCCAACAATTTGAAAGTAGCCTGTAACAACCCGGAACCATTGAGGAAGCTTAATCGAATCGAACAGTTCGATCTGATGTTTAGCTCCTGCCAGCTTGCTTCCACCAAAGAATGCCATGGAGAACAGCAGCCAGCTTTGAAGAACGATGGTTAGAATGTGCATATGAGTCATCTTCCTTATCCATTTATTATTGGACACCATTCAGTGTCCTAAATCATCATATAACACCATTAGGTGTCCTGTAAAGCAATATTTAATGGATGGAATGAAAAGCTTCACAGCTCATTGTTCATTCAAAAAAAAAGGGGTAATCCAACAACGTTTCCGTTGTCGGATTACCCCCTTTGGAATAGATGAGCCGATTTGACCGAGCAGCAGATCCGGCACCTCCCTAATCATTAGCTAGCTTATTTCTTAGCATCCATTATAAATAAGCTGGCATCCTGGTTCATGAATATGTTATTGCCAGTGTAAATGGTTTTAGATTTCGTTTCTTTGAATCCAATCTTGCTCAAAAGCGCAATAAGATTTCCCTGATCGAATCCATTATGGACCATATCTGTTATGACGTTTTCATTTTTATCAAAATCTACGATCAGCAAATGGCCTCCCGGATTCAGCACTTCATATAATCGTGATAACACTGGCTCTATTTCTTTGATATGAAGTAAAACTTGAGCCATAAAAACATAATCGGCATGTAGGTCGGATCTCGCTCCCGCTTCAAAATCAAAGCAAATCGTTTCTGCATTCAAAACATTAGCGTTAGCGACTTTTTGATTGATTAGTTCAAGCATATTTGGTGACGTATCCAAAAAAACGACATGTTGGAATGCATCAAGCAAATTCAGCCCGACAAGCCCTGTTCCACATCCAAAATCAATAGCCCTTTTATCTTTACCGTTTTCTATGAATTCACGAATGGCGTTTGATGCAATGTTTGCGATTTGAATTCTTTCAGAAGTGTCATAACCATTTGCCATTGCTTCAAAAATATCTGTATTGCCCATGATCTTGCCTCCACTTTGGTTTCTCATAGCGTCGCATGTCCAGCCTTTGGCTGATCATGAAGAACTATGCTCCAACGTCCATGTTTGGGAATGCACCTCATTATATCAGAAGGATGATTACCTAGGCAAAAACGTCTACACAATATCCCAGCTACAGCATTGCCGAGACCTCACCCATCTTAATATGCCGTCCAACCGGCATCTGCCGTAATAATCGTGCCATTGACGAAGCTTGATTCGTCCGAGGCTAGAAATAATGCCACCTTAGCGATCTCCTCAGCATCCCCTACCCGCGGGTTGATTGCCATTCCCGCCATCGCGCGTTCCGCTCCAAAAGGATTTGGTGCTGTCAACGAAGCGGATATATTGGTCATCACGCCGCCCGGCGCAATTGCATTGCAGCGAATTCCTTTATTCGCATACTGAAAACCTACGTTTTTGGTCAGCCCCACTACAGCATGTTTAGAAGCCGTATATGCTGTACCGGCACGTGATCCGAATAAACCGCCAGCTGAAGCGATGTTAACGATGACACCCGCGCTCTTCGGCAAGAAAATGGCGAGCGCCTTCCGAATGGTTCTCATCGGTCCTGTCGAGTTGACCGCGAAAACTCGTTCCCATAGCTCGTCCGTAAGTTCACCCGCAGGCACGAAATTATCCATAATGCCAGCATTATTCACTAATATGTCAACTGTTCCGTACGAGTTTGTCGTCTCGTTGAACAGACGTTGCACATCATCTTCCATCGCTACGTTTGCTTGAACGGCAATTGCTTCGCCTCCCTTTTCCTTGATTTCTTTCACCACTTGGGTGGCATTCTCCAAATGAAGATCAGAAACGACGACTTTAGCCCCTTCAACTGCGAATAACTCGGCTATGGCTTTCCCCATACCAGAAGCAGCTCCGGTAACGATTGCCACTTTCCCTGTAAGCTTCAAATTCATCCCTACTTTCATCCTATTTACAGCATGTTTCCTAGTTTGGAATGTTACTGAACTCGAATTCCAAAGGAACTGTAATTCCATCCTAATGTATGATGACTGCACACCTCTAACGTTTTGACGACTTCATCAATGGAACTTTAACGACTATTTCGGAATGAGAGCCAGATTAGCAATTATTATGGTTGACAAGCACGCCTATCAAATTTAGACTAATAAAAACATACACATGTATGTTTTAAAAAAGGAGGATTTTTCATGACGGATTTCTCAAGCGTTAAGGGCAAAGTTGCTATAGTAACAGGTGCTTCTGATGGCCTCGGCAAAGCGATTTCACAATGTTATGCGGACAATGGCATGAAGGTCGTTATATCAGATATCAATACCGACAAAGGATTACAGGTTGTAGAAGGAATTAAACTTGCCGGCGGAGATGCAACATTCTTCAAAGCTGATGTAAGTAATGAAGAAGAAGTAAAAAACCTTATAGACTTTACAATCGAGACATTTGGACGATTAGACGGGCTTGTCAATAACGCAGGCATCGCCGCCGACAATAGGCCTATTCACGAATATTCTACTGCGGAGTTCGACAGACTCATGTCTATTGATTTGAGAGGCGTATTCTTAGGAACGAAATATGGAGTCGAAGGCATACTAAAGTCTAAATCGTCTGGGGGATTCATTGTTAATGTTGCTTCATTAGCCGGAATATTGGGAAACAGCTCCATGGGCATTTATTCATCCGCCAAGCACGGCGTTGTAGGTTTGACCAAAAGCGCTGCGCTGGATTACGCCCCTTATAACATCACCGTTAACGCGATTTGTCCGGGAACTTTCAGAACTTCGATCTGGGGAGAAACACCTGAAGAAATCGTCACTCAATATGCAAAAATATTCTCGCCAAGCGGAAGATTAGGCGATCCAAAAGAAATCGGCCATCTGGCTCTATTTTTAGCATCGGACTTGGCACGTTATATAAGCGGTTCAGCTATCTCGATAGATGCTGGCTCGAGCGCAGGCAAAATTACTCCTGTACAATGGGCTCATCCTGAAATTTTGGAGTAAATCGTCTCTCTCCCTCATAACTTCCTAGCGGAAGTTATTTTTCTTTGTATGCTATAATGCATGTGAGGAGTTGAAAGACATGATTACGACCAAAGAGAACATGTGCGAAACGGCTATTCAAATGTTTAGAGAACATGGCTATGAGAACATCAGTATCAACATGATATGTAATCGACTTCAGGTCACTCGCGGTTCTTTCTATCATCATTTCGAAGGTAAAAGCGATCTGCTATTATATTGGTTCTCCTCACAGGCTAGGATGCATATCAAGCTAGCGCTCGACATAGGCTCTCCAAAACAAATTTTAAAGAAACATGCGCTCGATTACGCAAATATCATCGAAAAAGTCGGCCATGATTTTATGTACCACATACTCTTGGCGGAATTCGAACTTCAAGGCAAGCACTTTCATACCTATTTCAATGCGGAAGGCCTGTCCATCGATCTCATCCAAAAGGCGATCGAAAATAACGAAATTCATTCAACGAGGACACCTAAGGATTTGTTGGATACGTTTGTCGCTGGTGTCATTGGGGTCATTGTATTGTGGAAGCTCGAACAAGGCCAATTTGATATCTCTAAGAAAATTGATCTAATCTTTGAAGTTACCTATCGGTAAACCGAAAAGGACAGCAAGAACCATCCTCTCCTTCCGGATTGGCATTCTTGCTGTCCTTTGTTCGTTCTTACTTTGCTTTACCTTGAGACCACTATCCTTTCACTGCACCGAACATAATGCCCTTAATAAAAAACCTCTGGAAGAATGGGTACGCGATCAAGATTGGAAGCGATCCTAACACCGCGATCGCCATCTTTGCCGTATCCGAGGGCATCTGAGACATGGCATCGCCTGCGTTTGCACTCATATTCGATTGAATAAACTGAATGTCTTGCATAATCCTTTGAAGGAGATTCTGTATACTGAACAACTCTGGCTTCGTTATATAGATCATCCCGGTCTGCCAATCGTTCCAGTACATGATTGCCGTGAACAGCCCGATTACAGCTAATATTGGCGTGGAAGTAGGAATAATGATGCTCCCCAGAATCCGGTATTCACTCGCTCCATCCAATTGCGCTGATTCGATCAAATCTTTCGACATCGATCCTTGCAAAAAGATTCGCATCATCATGATGTAATAACCATTCGTGAGAACCCCAGCGACAATTAATACCCAGATGGTGTTTTTCAGTTCTAATATTTGCGCATAAATAAGGTACGAAGGAATCATCCCTCCGTGGAACAACATTGAAAAAAATACGAGAAACAAAATAATTCCGCGATGCGGCGTTTCTGGCCTGGATAACGGGTAGGCCATCAACAGGGTGGTGAATATGCCAACCGTTGTGCCAACGACCGTTACGAATATCGATACGCCATAAGCTCGAATAATATTCGATCCACTGTCGAATAAATACTCATATGCCGCGGTACTGAACACTTTAGGTATGAGAGAATATCCATTTGCTATGAGTGAGGATTGATCCGTCAACGACGCAGAGATCAGCAAGATGAACGGAATGATACAGATTACGCTTAATATGATCAGAACGGTATGACTAAACCATGTTATGACTCGGCTCTCATTTTTCACGTCGTTTCCCCCTAGAATAATGCACTTTCTTTATTTTTGCGACGCACCAGATAGTTTACTGTAATGACGAGAACAAATCCTACAACTGACTGGTACAAGCCTGCCGCAGCAGACATGCCCATATTGCCGCTTCCCATCAAACCGTTAAACACATAAGTGTCGATTGTGGCCGTAGTCTCGAAAAGTGCCCCAGAATTCAGTGTTACCTGATAGAATAAACCAAAGTCGGAATAAAACACCCTTCCCAGCTGGAGCAGGGCCATCATAAGGATTACTGGTGTTACGATTGGAAGTGTAATGTATATAATCTGCTTTAAGCGGTTGGCGCCATCTATCCTCGCAGCCTCGTAATAATCCTCGTTGATCCCGAGCAATGCCGCAAAATAAACAATACTTCCATATCCGACTCCCTTCCACTGATCCACGAAAGTCAAGATTACAGGCCAAAACTTCGCTTCGGCATACCACATGATTCCCTCCTCTATTCCGAGCATCGGAAGAATCGTTCGATTGATCAAGCCATTCTCGACGCTTAGAAACCCGTACACCAGATAACTGATAATTACCCAAGAAATCAAGTGAGGCATTGAAATAATGGCTTGATAAGTTCTTAGAAAAACCTTCTGTTTAATTTCGTTAAGCAGGATAGCGACACATAAGGACAAAATCGTTCCTAAACCTAGAAATAACAAATTGTATAGAATCGTATTGCGGGTAATAATAAATGCGTCCGAGGTTTTGAACAAATATTCAAAGTTTTTTAATCCAGCCCAATCGCTTCCGAAAATACCTTTCGCAAAGTTAATTTCCTTGAAAGCAATGACAACCCCGAACATTGGCAGATAGTTATTGATTAAGAGATACAATAACCCTGGTATCATCATGACCAGTAGCGGCGAGTACCTGCGATAATCATACTTTTTCTTTTTCTTTTCCGATTTCGTTTGAGGCAAGGCGGTCGAATTCGCCGGTGAAATCTGATTCATGTACACTCACATCCTTGTCTTCGTCTATTGTTTATAGACCTATCATAAGAAATTCACGTAAGTTCAACTAACGTTAAGCCGACTTCTTATCTACCACTTTCACGACTATTGTCGTGAGCAGATCATGGTTTACAAAAAAAAATAGCGGTGCCAGGGTAGTAATCCCTGTACCGCCATTTCTAGCTTAAGGCTTGCTGCTTCATTGATTTTTGAGTCAGATCATTTGTCATTTTTTCCAAATTGGTTCCTGAATTCCGTTGGTCCCAGCCCAGCATGTTTTTTGAATATTCTAGCAAAATGCGAGAAATTGGTATGCCCTACGGCCGATGCAATCGAACTAATCGGGATGTTGGTTTGCGATAGCAGCTCTTTAGCCAAGTTGATTCTTTCAATTAATACATAATCAGAGATCGAGTATCCCGTTTCTTTTTTGAATATCCTAGATAGGTAATCAGGATTCAGATAGACATGATTGGCAATCGTATCTCGCGACATGTCGTGGCCTATATTTTGGTCGATATAGCGTTGGACGGTCTGGACGACCGTTTCGGTTTCTTCGACTGCTTTCGTTTGTTGCACGGCTTTGTCCAGTGTATGATGAACCCAAGCTAATAAATCAGCCACAGAGTGTCCCGCTAACTCCGACAGCCTTCTAGATGCTTCATCCCCATATAGCTGATGCGCCTGAATGCCGTTCATATTCAAAAACGAATACAGCGCCTGCATGAAATCCTGATGAAACTGATGCAAAATATTGGCATCCACGATTTGGTTTTGTACCAGCTGATTGAGAGACTTCTCTACTTCGCGAATAGCCTCGTCCTTTGTCCCTGTTTTTAGCAGTGATAACCACATATTCAAATCTGGCAGCCCGATTGATTGATTCGTATCCATCCTCTCAACGTAAGGAAAAACCTCATTGTAAAAGGCTACGTTATTTCGATCGCGTTGCTTTAAGCTTGTTACCATCCCTGCAATTCCTTGAGCTTCAACAGGCTTTCCTAAATAACAAGATACACTGCAATAAAAAAACTCTCTACACAGATCTAAGTAGCGATTGCATGCCTGAGGAAGCAGATCTAGGTTTCCGTCTTCCAACATATCCGCAGCAAAAATTCCTATCATTGTTCCGCGGTCAAGAAAAAAGAATACCCCATTCAAATGGCTGCCCGTTATGATTTCTTCAGCCGAATTTTTAAGCGCATATTCCATTATTTTTTCATCACGCCGACTTAATGGTTTATTCCATTTTTTCACTGAAATTAACAATGGGAAAAAAATCGCGTCATCTAATACAGGCAGTTGATGATACTCCGCATGGTTATGAATCGCTTCCGGATTACTTGGTATGGTGTGATTAATAAGGTCCAACCAAAACCGTTCAATGACAAGTGATCTATGCTTCATCCAAAATTGATGCGATTGTTTATTCCTAATCATTTCACTGTTATGGTCAATGATGCCCTGAGCTCTGCGGATTACATTTTCTAATTCATCCGCAAGCACGGGCTTTAACAAATAATCCAGACTCCCTAACTGAATAGCTTCCTTTGCATACTTGAAATCGGCATGGCTCGTCAAAAATATGGTGATAAGATTCGGATATTGCTCCCTTGCCCATGACAGCAGCTCCAAACCGCTCCCTTGCGGCATTTCTATATCGCACAACATAATGTCTATTCTTTCACTTTCAATTATTGCTTTCGCCTGTTTCATATTATAAGCTGTGAATAACCTGGATAGCCCAAGCTTATCCATATTCAGATCGCTTTTGACTCCTTCAATAGCATGCAATTCATCATCGACAAGCAACAATTGATAAGTCATCGTTTCCCCTCCATTACAGGTTGAGTTGGAACAATGATTTCCACTACGGCGCCTCCTGTATCCTTATCGTTGCCATAATAAATGCTGACAGTTTCGTTATAAAGCAGCTTTAGCCGCCTTTGAACATTCCAAATCCCCGTTCGCTCACCTTGTTCATTTTCTATGTTTTTGCCAGCCTGCAGGTCACGAAGAATCTTATCCTCGAATCCTTTCCCCGTATCCTTTATGCTTATTTTCATCATAGAGCCGTCTACTTCATTTTCGAAACCGACATATACCGTGATGTGGATAGATTCCTCCATCGTTACCGCATGTTTAATCGAATTCTCAACAAACGACTGAATAACGAGAGGAGGAACCGGAATATCTGTTAAATAATCTGGTGCATCTACTTTCCAGGTCAATTTCTCAGGAAAACGCAGTTCCTGTATACTCAAATAATGACGAGTGTGCTGCAGTTCATCATTTAGCCTAACAAAGGATGTATTGCTGCGAAATAAAAAACGGAAATATTTTATCAATGACATGGTCATTTCCATGATCAATTGGTGGTTTTTGACTTTAGCTAAATTATAAACGATATTCAAAGCATTCAAGAAGAAGTGTGGATTTACTTGCAGCTGCAGCCGCTGAAGCTCCTCTCGCTGCTTATTCAATTGTTCTTCAAACACGTTGACTCGAAGCGTCTGGATTTCATTCATCATCGAATTAAAGGAAAAACCCAATATTTTAAATTCTTCTGCGCCGAGTTCGGCATTCACACGGACACCCCAATCCCCCCCGCGGACTCTGCTCATAGCAAGTAAGATCCGTTTAAGCGGAATAAGAAAAACTTGCCTCATTAAATAAAGACCAATCGGAATAACTATGAACGAGCTTATGGTAATAAGCCAAATAAGCCGTTGAAGATAGGGAAGGTTCGCTAGAATGTTGCGATCCGGAATAACCGCAACCAAGCTAAAGTTGCCTCTATAGGATTCTGTCCCGACGACAAGATATTTGCGATCCGATCCCGATAAATAATGTTCATTTACGTTCTTCCTCAGGTTTATTCCATCGTTGTCTACAAGGCTGCGATTTGTAATCGATTCGCCTTGATCGTCAGCAATCAGCGTAGTCCCCCCCTCCCCTAGTTTTAGAGCGCTAAGAGGCTTTAGCAATTCATCCGTTTTAACCCAGCCACCTAGGTAGACATCTCCTGATTTCACGATATTAACGAGGTAATGCTCTTGCCCGATTTGGGTATGCTGCCATCTTTTGGTCCTAATTCCTTTGGGTAATTTTTGTTGAGTGATCATGTTCGTGATATGAGCTTGCACAATTTCCTTTTCCTCATAGGAAACACCGGTAGCGTATACATCCATATAGTCGCGTCTTTCCTCGACATAAACAAAAAAAGAACCCAATAATTTAAATAAAGCCATATCGAACGATAATTTGTTGAAAATATAGGCTTTCGACATATAATACTGATCATCGGTTTCAGCCTGTTTAAGGGCAATTAAATCATAGCCCGTTCCGGCAATCGTATTGATATAGGAATCGATATCATTCAAGTTCGAATCAATCTGGTTCATATAGAGCGATAACGTATTTTTATAAGAATCAGCCACTTGTTCGCGGACTACGTCAATCGCGTAAAAATTGTTGTAAAGCAGCATTCCAGTCAGAGGCAGCGTCATAATCAGTACGCTTAACGTAATCTGAATTCGTAATGAGTTTAGGTGAAGCCTCTTTAATGTAAGCCTTTTCATGCTCTCCGACTCCTTGTTGATTTGTTTTCTTACATTATAAGTGACAAACTCCCCTTCGCCTAAGCGATTTAACTCTAGTCCATTTCACACGATAAACCTCCAATAAACAAAGCCGGATCTACTTGTAGACCCGACTTTGCTGCTGTTATTATAAGGCTTATGGCTCAAGCTTAACGCTTTGCTTATTTGGATGCTGCCCAAGCGTCTAACTGTTTTTGTTTCTCCTCAATCACTTTATCCATGCCAGCCGCTTTCAATTGCGTAATAAATTCCTTAAGAACGGAATCTGGAGCCACCGAGCCTGTTTCCAAAACTGATTTGTACCGGTTCGTAACATTCGTAATCGCCGTCAATTCATTCTGTACATTGCTTGGGTTGAATGAAAACCCTAATGCTTTTGACTTATTCGCTGCACCATTAAATTCCATAACGCTTTGGCCGAGCTTCGGGTCTTGGCCTTCGAATGTATAGGCTATGAAAGGATTGCTCGTCGTTAGCGCATTCATCGTATAGCCGACAGTCGATATGTCAACGCCTTCTGGATATTTGATTACATTATCCGATACGTTAACATAGTGCTTGCCTTCGATTCCCCAAATAATAAGATTGACAAGGTCTTTATCTGTGTACATTAGCTCCAGGAACTTCATGACGCGCTCCGGACTTTCAGACTGCTGGGCAATTCCCCATAACCCGACTATTACATCAGTAGTGACCGCGTACGCATCGATATCGAGATTTGCAACCACCAATTCTTGACCGATAAGACGCTCTTCCTGCGCTCTAATTTCGGGTTTGTTCATCGTAATGTAAGAAAAAGCCTTATTCGCCTTAAGCAAGTCAGCTGTATTCGTTTTCGTAGTTGCAGCATCCTTATTGACATAACCTTCTTTAAACCAATTGTGCATTTTATTCAGTAACTGTGCATATTCGTCAGATTCATACCAGTTAACTAATTTCAAATCGTTGTCGAATCCCGGCAATACGCCATTACCGTCTCCTAGCTTATCATAGCTCCTGTAAAAATCCATCGTTTTCGATAAACCGGAAGCAATCGGAACCACTCCGGGCTCATTGTCCTTAATCGTTTTAAACACGTTGTCCAAATCATTCAAGGAATGGATGGCATCAACATCAATATTATGTTTTTCTACCAGGTCTTTTCTCATGAACACGGCTGGCTGCGACGCGAAAGAATGCATAGTAGGAACACCGTAAATTTGTCCGTTCACTCTAGCGGACTCCATATATTCCGCTCCAATAGCTTCCACGATGCCTTGTCCATGTTTCTCCAATAGCGGATCGATCGGAAGAAGTTTGCCGCTTATCGCATCTGTGGCATATTTGCTTCCAATGCCGAAGGTAAACATTAAATCCAGCTTTTCCCCGCTGGATGTCATCAGGTTCATCTGCTGGTCATAACTTCCAATGCTAAGCGGGAGAATCGTTACGGTTGTATTCAGCTTTTCCTGTGTAAGCTTGTTAATTTCAGCTTCAACCAGCTTCATATCTGCCGGAACTGCTCCGAATATAGGCAACGCCATCGTTAATGCATAGGGCTCTTTCATTGCATCTTCAGCGCTTTCAGAAGATTCGGAAGCATTTCCTGCTCCCGTTGTCGGACTTGGCTCGCCAGTCTTATTTCCGTTGTTGTTTGAAGAGCATGCGGCGATCAGTGTTGTCATAAGCGCTAACGCAAGCAGAATCCTGGTGTACTTGAATGTCCTTTTCATCGTATTCCCCCTATATATTTGATTGCTAGCACTTTGAGTATATCTTCCCATATCCCGCATAACTAACAGTTTGACGACTTTATGACTATTGCTTTCAAGACTTTATCCCGCATGGCAAGCATGGTTAGATCGTAAACATATACTCGCCGCTCCCCACTGTCAATACGATGCTCTCCCCTTCATTGTAGGCATCCGCAGACTCGTTGAATCCATATTTCAAATCTTCTAGACGGCCTGGAAGCACAATCGTTGCCGTCGTATTGGCAGGAACCTCAAATCGATAGCTTACTTCATGGTCCTTCTTCTCCCAGCTTGACCGGATGGTTCCATAGCTGGACTCAAACGTTGCAGCCGCCCGAGTCAACGAACCGCCTGCCAATGGTTTCAACATAAAATGCTTGTAGCCTGGCTTCTCCCAAACAGGCCGAATGCCAGCTATACGGGCAAAGAGAAAGTCGCACACAGCCCCATATGAATAATGATTTAATGATCCAGACAGTTCCCCCTCGGGTGAGATGCCTCTCCAGCTTTCCCAAATTGTCGTAGCCCCCTTACTGACGGCAAACAGCCAGGACGGACTCGACTCCTGCTCCAGCAGCCGGAAAGCCAGATCGGCGTAGCCGTTATCCGCTAATACCTGAAGTAAGAAGGGCGTCGATAGGAATCCCGTATTCAAGTGATCATTCTGTCCTTCAACTAACTGTGCCAGCCTGTCTGCAACGGCTTGTTTTTTATCTTCTTCCACTAACCCGAATGCAAGCGTTCGGACATTAGGAGCCTGCCTATTTTCGATCATGGCCCCATCTTCTTTAATGAAATATTTATTATAAACTCGTTTAACCTTCTCATAGAGCGCCTTGTATTTCTCGCCTTCCTCGGTGTTCCCAAGGACAAATGCCATCTCAGAGAGCAGGCGGCTAGAATACGCGAAATACGCCGTTGCAACAAATGGGATTGATCCTCTGGAGCTAGTCATAGCTGATACGATATCGTTAAAATTCGTGTCCGCTTCCAACCATTCGCCCCAATGGAACTTACTATCCCATATGTAATGGGCATCAAGCTCCCCTTCGGTATAATTGTGATAAAACGGTGAATCTTTAAACTCCTCGCTTTCGGTTTTCGCGCAGGCAGCCATATAATCCACCCATGCTTTCGCTGAGTCAAACTGCCTCTCCAGAATCCCTTTGTCTCCGTAGCAAAGATAGAGGGTCCATGGAATAATAACCGCCGCATCTCCCCAGCCCGAAGAGCCGTCTAGCATGCTGGCAGTTCCGGGCTTTGGCCTGCGAAGCGCCAGCATGGGATCGGTATTCACCTTCGCAAAGCGTTCCCATTCTTCCATGCTGTGGTGCCCAATCACGGTTGGCACCGTGCTTCCGACCGAACCGTCCGGGAATTGTTCGGCCGCCAAGTCGGCCATCCATTTCTCAAAAAAAGGATATACATTCATAAAATCTGAAGCTGTTCTACAATAGAGTTGTGCATCGCCGGTCCACCCTGCTCTTTC
Source organism: Paenibacillus endophyticus (assembly GCF_014192395.1). GTDB lineage: Bacteria > Bacillota > Bacilli > Paenibacillales > Paenibacillaceae > Pristimantibacillus > Pristimantibacillus endophyticus. The sequence continues at coordinate 430,785 of NZ_JACHXW010000003.1, forward strand.
TCTTGTAGGGCAATCGGTAGGAATCTCCATAAAGTTACTTTTCTGGCTCCATCTCGAGTTAGATACAAGTTTGTTAATCAATGGATTCGAACAGTTGAAATCGCCAGTCTCCTCTAAATCGGAATATACGGCTACAGCCGTAAAGTTCTCTGCCATTATTTCCCCAGGATACTTCTTCACCCGTACATATCGGAAACCGAAGATAGCAAACTGCGGCCGGTAGCTCTCCCTTTCTCTTCCTGCCACAATATAATGAACCTCTTGAAAATCCTCTATCCCTCCATGTGCCGCAAGATTCTGCAATGTGAAGTTACCATCCCGATCCAAGGCTTCGCCATGAATCAAAACGACCTCTTCCCCTTCTTCTCCTTGTACCTTCATATCGACCCAACCTGCGATATTTTGCCCGAAATCCAGTATCGTATCTCCATTTGGCGTATGCAATACCTTTGGTATGAACCTTTCCTTCTGTCTAACCGGTACGCTGCGGGTAGCAATTAAATGATCGAATCGATCCTCGACCATCTGCACTGGCGCCCAAGCAGCATCGTCATACTCCGGTTGGTTCCAGCCCGTTATGTTCAATCTGGCATCGTATAGCTCTCCGGCCTTCATATCCGACTTCAGCAAAGGACCTTGAGAGGTTCTAAAAGAGCTGTCGCTACCAATGATTTCGCGGCTCCCATCTTCATAATCCAGCATGAGCTGCCCCAAAAAAGCAACCTTGTATCCAAAATTGTTTTTCAAGCTTGCGCCGCCGGTTGTCCCTCTCCACCAGCCGTCTGCTAGAATAACCCCAAGAGTATTCATGCCTTCATGCACAAAGGAGGTCACGTCATATATTTGATATTGCAGCCGGTTATAATAAGAAGTGAACCCAGGCGTGTACAGATGATCCGTACCCTCCGCACCGTTCAAATAAAACCTGTACAAACCTTTCGCCGTAAAGCAAGCTCGCGCGGCAACGAGTCCTTTCTTTACGGTGAAGTCCTTCCGAATATAAGGAGCCGGTTTATAAGCATCGATGTCTACTTCCTTCTCCGGTTCAATCCATCGCGCTTCCCAATCCGACGTTTGCAGCAAACCTGTTTCGAAGAAGACGGGCTTGCTAAAGGCCGACTCCACTCCATGATTGCTCCAAACCTTGACTCGCCAATAGATACGTTCTATCGAATTTAATACAGGGCCCGCATACAAAATACCTTGCGAGTCGCCGCTCTCTAACTTGCCACTGTCCCATATTAAGATAGCGAAGTCATCCGCTTTGGATGCATGCAATTGATAGGCCGTTTGCATGACGTTTTTGCCATCGCTGCGCAGCTTCCAGCCGAGACGCGGTCGTTTCGTGTCCAGACCCAAGGGATTCTCCAGATACTCTGTACGTAACGACACCACTTCAATCATATTCTGTAACCTCACTTTATAATAGATTCGTGTTGGCAATATTTCCGTAATGGTATGCGCTAGGCTTGGGCTTTCTTTCTTGAGTGGATCGGTCCACTGCGAGCAGCCCAAAGGTTTTGGAGTATCCGAGCTGCCATTCGAAATTATCGAGCAGCGACCAATGCATATACCCAAGTACCGGTATTCCATCACCGATGCAATTATGCACCCCTTGCAGCGCACGATCGATAAAAGCAATTCGCCGCTCGTCGTTCTCCGTACCAATGCCGTTCTCCGTAACGATAATCGGCTTATTCAAATGCATCGAGGCATACCGGATTACGGACTCTAGTCCTTCCGGGTAGAACTCGTTGCCCATCTGCGTTTTCTCGGCATCCTCGGCAGGTGGTATATATCCTTCTGGACCATATACGTACCTTGTATAATTCTGCAAACCGAAGAAATCATCTTCTTCTAGATAAGGAAGAAACTGAAGAAACTCCTCCTGCATGGCATGCGCTGCATGCACTTCGCCGCCCGGGATGGACTGAATGTCATACAAGGACAACGTTATGCCAACTTGGGTTTGCGGGCTAACTTTTCGTATCGCCTCTCTAGCTTGTGTATGCGCCTTGAAGATCACTTCCAACCCTTTCTCCGATCTTGCGGCTAAAAAGGCATGGACTTCTTGGGGAGGCACGCCGAATGCTTGACCTAATGCGGCAAAATACTTTTGCATGCTTTCCATCGTCCCGGTATTAATTCCAACTTGCGCAGCATTCTGTGTCTGATGACGCTTTATGATTTTGGTAATTCCGATGGAAATGTTCGCCTCATTAATCGTGCATACGTAAGGAATAGAATCGCCTAACTCGCGCATGACATGCTCGCAGTATCGCGCGAACTTTGCTGGGGTCTCCATGGACTCCCAACCTCCGGCACGAATCAGCCACTGCGGAGAAGTAAAATGATGGAGGGTTATGATCGGCATAATATTAAACTCCTTACAGGCTGCTAGAACATCGCGGTAATGATCAATAGCCTCCTGATCGAACTGACCTTCTTTCGGTTCAATTCGTGCCCACTCGACGGAAAAACGATACGAATTCAAGCCTAATTCCGCCATAAGCGCTATATCTTCCCTGTACAAACGGTAATGGTCGACCGCTTCGCCAGATCGCTCCTTAAACACAGTCCCCTCCAAATTTTCCATTAACCAAAAATCGGAATTTACATTGTTTCCTTCCACCTGGTGTGCCGCAGTAGATGCTCCCCAGTAGAAGCTTTCGGGAAATTGTCTCGACATTATGGATTCCTCTCCTTTACCTATCGTAGTTAGTCGTTACTATCAAACAAGCGTAAACGGCTGTTGCCGTCCTCTGGCGGCTAAGCTTACGTTTCGCGTAGAAATATAGAGAAAGTTGGCGAAATCATATACTTTCCTATATTTTAAAAAACTAGCTTCATCCCATTGTAATCAAAGCCGTCAAAGCCAACTAACGTTTTGGCGACTAGTTGAATGAAGCTTTGCCGACTTTTCCTCCAGATATGAAAGCAGCCGGGTCCTCTTCGGCCCCGGCTGCTTGTATGTCTAGCAAATGAATACCCCAATCCTTCAATTAGATGACTTTCATAACTTCGCCTTCCGTAATTCCCGTTTCATTAAAAGCATCCACCCTGACATATACGGGCTCGCCTTTTATTAACGCACCTATGCTGACCTCGCATTTCCCCAAAACCATGTAGCTGTGATACAGCTTCTCCGGCGTAAACCCCCACAATACATTGTATCCTACAGCAGTGCCCACGGCAGTGTCTACGGCAGTGTCTGCGGCAGTGTCCACGGCAGTATCTTGGTTCCATGCAACGGTAAGATCAAGTCCGTTTCGAACGTCGGTCTTAACTCCGGATACTTGAATAGGACGTTCACCAATGCCCATTCCAAACACTCTAAGACCGGAAATACAAGCCTGTTGGCGATATGGCAGTTCTATCACTGTGCACCGGATAAACCTTGCCTTCAAGCCCTCTTCCCTGACGATCAGGTCATGCGCTAGATCGGTATCCGCATTCGATTTATCTTCGATGACGAAATATGATTTTCCGTCTAGCGAGCCTTCCAGAAGCCACCTCGTAACATGCTTGCGATGATCAATATAGCGAGGTGTATGTCCGCTTACGCGCAACTCCGCTCCATCTGGAAGCGAAAGATCTAATTGATCGTCTGCAAAGTTGATCTGGATCGCATGGACTTCGCATGGATTCATCAAGTCGATTTCCAAATATTGCCCCGCTTCGTTTGTTGCTGCTCTCCACCAGGTCTGGACATTTTCATCCGTTGCTTTCCCTGCCTCCTTCCCCTGCACATGAGTGGAAGCTCTCGCTGGCTTGTTGTAAGAGAGCAGCATCCACCTGGGATTGGACCATGTGTCGCTTTCAGCCTGCTCAATCTTCATCGGCCAGTCGCCGTATCGCTGATTGCAGTACAGCTCACCGTCCTGATCAAAGCCTGCAGGCCACAATCCTAAGCGCCTTTCGAACATATGATTCATGCTGATCCTCATCGTCGAGGCATGCCAGAAATTACCGTAGCGATCTTCCATCGTGGACCCGTGTCCAGCTCCCGGTATAAAGCCGCCTGGTTTAAAGGAGTATGGATTGTTTTTAGCCAGCGTAAAAGGGCCCAGTGGATGATCCGACACGTATACGCCATCGGAATATACGTTATACTGCGTACCGGGACTGGAATATTGCAGATAATACTTGCCCTCATGCTTATCCATCCATGCTCCTTCGATGTACGGATCATTCCCCAGCGCAATACGAATATAATTTATCATTTCTTCTGTTGCATCCGGCTTGCTTTGAACGTACATTTGAAGAGTCTGCTCGATCTGCTCGGGAGTTTTAGGCGGAATATGATTTTCTCCGTTCCTCTCATACCCAATGACGTTTTGATTGCTGAATATCAGCTCAGCCGGCTCACCAATCGGCTTCATGCCTTCCGGTTGCAGTTCAATTCCGTAGATTGGTTTAGCGTTCGAGCATCCCCAGTAAAAATAAACCCGTCCATCATCATCCACGAATAGATTCGGATCCCAGAAGGGAAAGGTGCCTTCGATCTCTTCGAAATGCCCATGAATAGGATCTTTCGTCCGGTAAAAAGAACCATTTTTCTCCGCGTTCGAGGCCGTGAAATACATATAATCCCCAATAATCCTTACGTCTGGCGCGTAGTCATAAATCGGTACATCGTTTAACGAATGGAATTCCCAGTCCACGAGATTATCACTGACCAGAAATCCACCCGTCATGGAAGGAAACAGGAAGTATTTTCCGTCGAACGAAATCAAGCTCGGGTCAGCTGCTTCTCTATTGACTTTCATTCCGTTCATTTCGATAAACTGATATTTGTATTCCATGTTGATTGGATTGCAGATGTATTTCATCTTGAATCACTCCCTCTCGAACTAAAATCAAGACCCATAGTCGTTAGTGCCGCTTTTTGATTTGCGTTAATTTTTTATTGAGCGCGTATAACAGCTTTTCAGTGAAGTGTTCCGGTGCCATTTCCGCCAACGTATCGATCTTGAATCCTTGAGTCATGCTGTAAGTAGGCCTCTCTCTAAAGCCTTCTCCTAGAAATTGATTCAGCACCGCTGCCGCATCATCGCTCTCATATAACTCTTTAAAGGTACATCTGGTGGAGTATACATCATTGGTAATTTGCAGATCCTCCATGGTCTTCCCATCTAGTTCGGGCAGTTCAAACCAGTTGCTGACCTCCTCGCCCTTGTCCTCTACCGGGGCTTCATAGCTTGCATTCGGCTCATCCACCTTATTAAACTGTGCAGCATCCGAGTATTGAACTTGTCCATCGATGGCTACAGCACGAATAGCATTCAACCCATCAACCAACCTCACATCCTCAAAACAGAAGATTTTCTCATCGCTGGTTAGCGTTTGAACTTTGGCGCCATTGACGAATAGCGTCACTTCAGAACAATTAGAATAGACCTTAATTGAAATGGATTCCTCTGCTCGGTCTATGAATCGTTTACTCGCGATATGAACAAATTTCTCATCGGACCAGTGAGCCTTATACATATAGAAAGCATCCTTCTTCACTTTTCTATCATAGGAAATAAGACCTTTATTATTTCTCCCTTTAACGCCGCCTTCGTCTCTGATATTGGCTCCAAAATCAAACATGTTCCACACATAAGTAGCCCATAAGAAACGTCTCTTCTCAAAAATCTTCCAAACGGACTCATGGAAAAGGGTATGATATTCTTCCGTATAATCTTTCATCTTAGGATCGGAACTATGATATTGGACAATACCTTCTGCCCCATATTCGGATATGCACAGCGGTACATCAGGATTAATAAGATGAAACTTGTCAAGCCAAGGGGCGAAATCCTCGGGCTTTCCGTGGTACCAACCGTAGTATTTATTGTATCCAATCACATCCGTCATGCGATTATATTCATCTTCCTCATTAACAAACAGAACATTTGCCATCGTCGTAATTCGGGTAGGATCTTCCTTTTTAGTCAGCTCATTCAGCTCTTTAACGAGCTTTCTGACCTCAGGCCGTTCTCCGCCGATTTGAATCTCGTTTTGCACTCCCAAGAATATAATAGATGGATGATTATAGTTTTGTTTAATCAATTCCAACATTTGCTGCTTTGCATTGATCCCTTCCCATTCATTCTGTGACATGATCGAGATGAAAGGTATTTCCGCCCATACGACCATACCTTCTTGATCACACAAATCGTAAAAGAACTGGCTATGTTGATAATGGGCGAGCCTGATAGAAGACGCCCCGATTTCTTTTATATATCCCATATCTTCGACTTGTTCTTGTTCTGTTATGGCCCAGCCCATATCCTTTCTGTCCTGATGTCTGGATACGCCGTGCAAAGGCAGATGTTCGCCATTCAAGAAAAAGCCCTGCTCCGGATCGACATGAAAGTACCTCACTCCAAAAGGAACAGAAATTTCATCGATGGTGTCATTAAAGCTGGTTAATGAAACATTTACCCGGTAGAGATAAGGATTTTTCCGGCCATGCCACAAGGTCGGATTGTCTATGATGCAACACATTTCTTCCGTACTGCTTTCTCCTGCAGCCAATACAACCTCTTTCGCAGCGTAGGTTGCAATCTGATTATCCGCATCGAGAATGTTTGCCCAAAGTCGAACCTTCTTCTCTTCATTACTGTCATTGACTAGTCTTGAACGAATGATCAGGCTAGCTTTTTCCTTCGTTACTTCTTCCTGAATGACGTAGACGCCATTAGATCCATAATCCATCACATCCAAATGAACGGAGTTCGTTACCACTACGTTGACATCTCGGTAGATCCCTCCGTAGAAGGTAAAGTCTGCTTTCTGAGGGTAGACGTCATCTGCGACCTTATTGTCGACTTTTACTGCAAGCACATTGTCTGCGCCGTAATGAACCGCCTCCGTTATGTCAAACCTGAACGTGGAGTATCCTCCTTTGTGCTGGCCCATATGCAGGCCATTTACGTATACATCCGTTATACTGTTAGAACCATTGAATTCAATAAACAGTCTGTTCCCCTCGCAAGAAGATTCAATCACAAACGTCTTTCTGTACCAGCAAGCCCCTTGATAATATTCATAGCCGTTTGCACCATCGATCGCGTTCCATGTATGCGGAATATTCACGATGCTCCAATGCTGGTCGTTATACGATTCATTGTCCGCATGCTCTTCATTCTCTCTAATAAATCGCCAAGCATCGTTCATCTCAATACGTCTTCTCATTGTGAAAAAACACTCCTCTTTTGAAAAAATACCTAGCCCTTACATAATTGTAATGATCGCAAAGAGAGCTCACTAACGTTTTGACGACTATATCGATGGAACTTAAACGACTTTCTGGAGAAAGAATCTTGTTCTCGCTGCTAAATGAGTGATTTGACCATTATAAAATCGATCTGTTGTTCATCACCCATTTGGAAAGAGTGGGCTCCTGTTTGAACAAAACCCAATTTTGTATAAAAGGCAATTGCGCTCTCATTTTTTTCCCAAACGCCTATCCAGATCTTTTCCTTATTCTGTGCTGTCGCCGTTTCTATCGCTTTATTTATTAAATATTTACCAAGTCCCTGCTTACGATGTTTTTCTCTCACATAAATTCTCTCGATTTCAAGTGAATGGTTGTCCATTTTTTCAGTTTGAGCATCATTCACGTTTAGTTTTAAATACCCGGCAATATCTTCATTTGCATAAATAAAATAAAATGCCGATGAGCTATTGGATAATTCCGTATCTAATTGCTTTAAGTTAAATGCCTTTTCCAAATAAGCTTTCATATTTTCAGCCGAATTTTGCTTCTTAAATGTCTCCGTAAATGTTTCAATACTAATTTTCTGAAGTAATTCCAGATCTTCGTTTAAACATTTTTTATATGCATAGCCATTTTATTTACCCGCCTTTTAATAGTTTCTCTTGTTTCCCTTTTTCACGAAATCCCATTCCTTTTCCACATTTATTCTGACTCTTTGCAGTAATTTGGAAATCGTTTCCGCTTCGCTTTCGGAAAATCCGGATAATGCGATCCTATTGGAGTAATCATTTTCACTTCTGATATAAGGATAAACCGTATTCCCTTTCACTGTAGGGAATAGCTTCTTAATTTTCAGGTTATAAGGATCGTCTTTCTTCTCGATAAAACCATGAATCTCCAGTTTCTGAATCGCCCGGGCAGCCGTTGTTCGGTCTACCTTTATCATTTCAGCTAATTTATCTTGAATAATCCCTGGATTCTCACATATTCGCACGAGATACAAGTACTGTCCTTTAGTAAGATCATATGCTTTAAATTCGATATTGCTAATGGAATCCAATGCTCTAGCTATCATTCCGATCTCGCGTAAAATCTCCGTCATATTCGCAACTCCAATACTATTTTTCAAGTGTGATTAAAAAATAGTACTCCATTTTTGTTGCATTTGCAACAAAAGTCCCATCAGAGCTCTACGCATAACCGCCAAATGGTTTAAAAAAACAGGAGCCGCCTTTTGATAACAAGGTGCTCCTGCTTAAAGCAATTAAAAACTATTCCTTTCATGATCAATGGTCATGTCACTCCGTGACTAACCTTTTACTTTCGTATACCATTCTCTAGCACGCTTCGTTACTTCTTCTCCGCCCGATTTGTTCCACTTCTCCACGAATTCGTCGAACTTGCTGATCGGGTACTGGCCAAGAATGATTTTTGAAGCGTATTCCACGAATAATGTACGGTTGTTAATGTCAGGGTAGCCTTCATAGATGCTGGCCGATATGCCGTCGCCGGCAATGATCTTCGCATATTTCTGGGCTTCATCCATATTTTGGGTTAACTGGTCGATTGCCCACTTGCTGTCGTCCGAGGCGGTATCGTTATAGAGTTCTTTTGTAAATGCTAAAGTCGCTGAGCTCGAATACGGATTTAGCACTTGATTTTCCATCGTGCTCTTATCATCTGGCAGCTTGGTGGCTTTGCCGTCCTTCATCGTGTAGTGCATGCCCTCCACGCCGAGGTACATTTCTTTCCAGTTGTCCTTGTCGTACATATTATTTAACAGCTTAAGGGTAGCCTTCAGCTTCGTCTCATCCTTGGTGCTCTTAACAACCCATTGCGGAGGAGCAAATCGCTTCCACGTATAGAAGCCCTCATAGCCCTCCACTTTTGGTATAGGAAGAATAGAGAATTCCGCCTTCACGCCTGTGTTTTTTGCCAAGTTTTCCAGATTAAGATTCAAATGTTCCACCCAGTGGAAGTAGTTCCCCACCTTATCGGACGTAATCTTGCCATCCCACTTCGCTTTGTCGTTCAGAAGCGTTTCCTTGTCCATTAATCCATCCTTGTACAGCTTAGCAGCGAACTCCAGTGCCGCTTTCATATTCGGAGTCACCGCTGCGTAGGTCAATTCGCCGCCATACAAATCCCACTCTGGATACCCTTCGAACATCGCAACGCCGTACATTGCGAAGATATGATCCATCCAACGTGTTTCCTGACGGCCGCCGGTAGGAATCTCGTCCTTCTGACCATTGCCGTTTGGATCTTGATCCCGGAACGCCTCCAGCACGTTAACATATTCGTCTTGCGTAGTCGGCATCTGCAGGTTCAATTTGTCCAGCCAGTCCTGACGGATCATGCCTGCGTACCTGCCGTAATCCACCGAACCCGGAATGTAATAAATATGGCCTTGGCCCGTAGGGTCATTCGCCTTGACAACATCCCACATTTCCGCTGGAATCGCTTCCCATACGTTCGGGGCATACTCCGGCAGCAATTCCGTCAGATCTGCAATGGCTCCGTTTTTGGCCAGGCTGTCTTCAATGCCTTGCTGGGGAGTGAACATGTCTGGCATTTCATTGGCTGCGATCTTTAAGTTCAGCTGATTCAGGTAGTTGGTGCCCCCGTTCCATTCCACATAGGGATGGATGACGCCGACACCGAGCTTTTCCTTGTAGAATTCATACAAGGGGCTGCCCTTGGTAATCGGTTTATAACCGATGTTCGTTCCCCATACTTCGATATCGACAGCTTCGTTCACGCTTTCCGTTTGATTCTTTTTCGTATCATTTTGGTCTGCATGTTCGGCATTGTTTCCGTTTCCGCCGCAGCCGGTTATGGCCGTGACCGCAAGTATGCCTGCCGCCAAGCTTATCCCCATTTTTTTGAATCTCATTTGTTTGCCCCCTCTTTTTTTGTAGTTATATGTTTAAGGCTTTTAGCCAATAAACCGAAAAGTTCGAAATCGCTTTCATTTCATTTTTTTTGATTGAATTCGTTTACAATGTAAATATACATCCCGGAGTTTGGCCTCTCAATATGGCTTTTTTAAGGATAAACAAGGTCATTTTTAAGGAAAATGTTCATATATCTTCGACCTCATGGATGATTATTCGCGGATAAGTTAGATCATAAAAAACAGGAGCCGCCTAGTTTCAGCAGCTCCTGCCACGAACATCAATTTCATTTCTCCGTATCGATATTTGTCAATCGGACGGGTCCAATGAGCCCGCTTGGTTCTTGCTGCGCAAAAGCCGATAAGTAATCGCGCTTATCCTTTGCCAACGTATTCGTCACTTCTACGACAAGCTTATTTCTCCCCTGCTTGATCAGGCCCTGAATCTCCAATTGGTACGGCGGACAGATGCGAACGCCTGCTTGCTCGCCGTTTATCCACACTTCCGCCGTTTCATAGACATCGCCTAAATCCAATAATGCGCGACTGCCGGCTTCTTTCCACTCGAATTCCGTTTCATACCGAAAAGTGCCTGAAAATCGAGGTAAAAGTTGTGGTCCGCTCATATTTTTTAATGTAAGCAGACTTCCCCATTCCGTAAAGTTAGGGTAATGTTCAGCATCCGCGATGTAGATGGTCCATTCGTCTCCCAACTCCTTGATTGTCCCCTTTACTTGCCGTGTAAGCGCAGCATATTGCTCAAGCTCAGCGCCATGGAGAAGGACCACGGATTGATAAGGATGGAGATCAAGGCGCACCGTGCCGGGCTCACTGCTTGCATGCAATAAGCTTAAGCCATTTAAGAAAGCATCGTAGACATATACATCGCCTTGAATGGATAATGAAATGTCAGCCTGAATGCTCTGATTCGGATGCTCGTTAAAGAACATAAAGAGATCCAGTCCTTCATGAACGTAATGATAATTCCGAAGATATGGTTCGTATTGGCCGATTTTAATATCGTAATGTCCGTCATCTTGCAATACTTCAGCCAGTCGGTTGAGCGTCACAAGCTTAACATTGTTGTGACCGGCAAGAAGGGACAGTTCGGAAGCTGCATCGCGGCCTTCGCTGGAACGTGTCGGCAGTCCGCCTACAAAACGGATGGGAAGTCCTTGGTCTGCAAAAGCGGCCAAACATCGTATCAGCTCGACGGGCAGCGCATCCGCGTAAGGTACGATCAGACATTGAAAATTCTCTTGATTGATAAGCAGCTTGCCATTTTGCACGCTTGCAGCTGCTAATATAACGTCCGCGGGAATGACATCGCAATCGATCTGATGCTGCATTAAAGCCTTAACGGGCAAGTGGAAATACATCGATTCTCCCGCCCATTCCGCTTCAGCGTGATATAAGACGGCAGCAGTCGCCATATGCCTTCCGCCCGATATCAGGTGACTCATCCGATTCATATAATGATTCAAATGCTTGTAATACCGATACTGCGGGTTTTTCCCGTTTGCGTACATATGGGGCGGGCAATCGGGGTCCGGAAATGCTTTTTGGCTGAAAGCATGCGGGACAAAATAGTTAACTCCCCGGACCAGCATGTGGTCTGTAAGCCATTTCATCAGCTTTAACCCTTCTGCCCAACCATATGCGCCGTACACCTCGCACATCGTTCGGCCTTGTTTTTTCGGATCGATGTGTCCGAGAGACACGCCCAGCTTGGCGAGACCATAGTGGAAAAACTCACTGTCCGTCTCCCCTGCAGGCCAGCGGAACGACATTTCGTCGAAGCCGGGAACGATCTGCCAAAGCACGACATCGAGACCTGACATATCCTGTCCCCACAGCGAACGGAAGAAGTGGCCGGCACCGGAGCCAAGCCTTGCATGAACGTTATTGTCTTCGAGCACATGCCCGATATATTCCACCCCGCGGTCTCTGCACCAGTCCCCGATTTGAGTGCAGAAGTTATCGCCATATAGCTTGCTAACTATATTCATATACGCATAACGAATGATGTTCGACTGTTCTCCGGCATCATGCCAGAGAAGATGAAGACTTTTACGATAGTTCTCCCCTAATGCACGCTCGAGCAATTCAGGCATTTCACTGCTCCAAGGAAGGGACACGCCTTGTTTCCCTGGCTTCGAATGAAAGTCAAAGGTCGTCTTATCGTTATAGAATCCGGGTTCATCCGAAAAGAAACCAGCAAAGGTTTTTCCAAAATCATCTTCATACCGCTCGTAAAAAGCCTCATAAACCGTATCAAGCAAAATTCGAACCGAGTCCCGAACGAGCGGGTTCAGATAATCCTCCTGCGGCTTACTGCCGCCGTCCTTGTTCTCGGAAACGATAAATACCCGCCAATACCCATCAGGAATATCCCAATACAAAATGCCCTCCTGCACGAGTTCGGTGATGTCAACGCAGTCACTGGTTAACGCTCCTGTCATTGGATCACGACGTACCGCGACGACTGAAAGCAGCTTGCTGCTGCTGCTGGCGTATTGGCTTAACGAATACGTCGGCCGAAGCCCATTCAGGAGTAAAGTATCCAGCAGTAGAGAGGTTCCTTGCGCAGGACCAATCGTATCGATGTGCCGTTCGCCCAAAAATGTGCGATGAAGCTCTTCAGGCGCTTCCTTCACCTTGCCAGCGGCATGCCCTGTAGGAAAATGATCATCATCGAGCATCCATACTTTCATTCCGCGACGTCGGGCTTCGTCCATTATGATATCCATATCCAGCCACCACTTCGGCCCAAGAAAATCCGGATGAGGCCTTGCTTCTACGCAGATAGCTCCGATTCCAGATTCATGGACACGAGCGATCTCGTTCCGAATCGCTCCCTCTTCCTCTCCTTGCTGCCAGAGAAAGGGGAGAATATAGTTTTGTTCCTGACCTTCCAGCACATCTTTCAAACGAATATTCATCATAGCCTCCTAATTCAATTCCATCTTCGTTTACGATACCGTTCATTGGCTTTATGGGGGAGATGAAACAAATAACGCGCACCCATAAAGGCGCGCGTCTGTGCATGACTGATACAAAGAAGAGCATGCTCTCTTAACCGATAGGTTTCATTCATTGGTCAATTATTGATGCACCTTGGAATACCATTCCCTGGCCCGTTTCGTTACTTCTTCTCCCCCCGATTTGTTCCACTTCTCCACGAATTCGTCGAACTTGCTGATCGGGTATTGTCCAAGGATGATTTTCGCGGCGTATTCCACAAATAACGTACGGTTGTTAATATCCGGGAAGCCTTCATAGATGCTGGCCGATATGCCGTCGCCGGCAATGACCTTCGCATATTTCTGGGCTTCATCCATATTTTTGGTTAGCTGCTCGATTGCCCACTTGCTGTCATCCGATGCGGTATCGTTATAGAGATCTTTTGTGAATGCTAGAGTCGCGGAGCTCGAGTAAGGATTTAAGACTTGATTCTCCATCGTGCTCTTGTCATCCGGAAGCTTGATTGCTTTGCCGTCCTTCATCGTGTAGTGCATGCCCTCCACGCCGAGGTACAAATCTTTCCAGTTGTCTTTGTCGTACATATTATTTAATAGCTTAAGGGTAGCCTTCAGCTTCGTCTCATCCTTGGAGTTCTTGACAACCCATTGCGGAGGAGCAAATCGCTTCCACGTATAAAAGCCCTCATAGCCCTCGACTTTAGGTATAGGGAGAATGGAGAATTCCGCCTTTACGCCCGTGTTCTTTGCCAAGTTTTCCAGATTGAGATTCAAATGCTCCACCCAGTGAAAGTAGTTCCCCACCTTATCGGACGTAATCTTGCCATCCCACTTCGCTTTGTCGTTCAGAAGCGTTTCCTTGTCCATTAATCCATCCTTGTACAGCTTAGCAGCGAACTCCAGTGCCGCTTTCATATTCGGAGTCACCGCTGCGTAAGTCAATTCGCCGCCATACAAATCCCACTCTGGATACCCTTCGAACATCGCAACGCCGTACATTGCGAAGATATGGTCCATCCAACGTGTTTCCTGACGGCCGCCGGTAGGAATCTCATCTTTCTGACCATTGCCGTTCGGATCTTGATCCCGGAACGCCTCCAGCACGTTAACATATTCGTCTTGCGTAGTCGGCATCTGCAGGTTCAATTTGTCCAGCCAGTCCTGACGGATCATGCCTGCGTACCTGCCGTAATCCACCGAACCCGGAATGTAATAAATGTGGCCTTGGCCGGTCGGGTCATTCGCCTTGACAACATCCCACATCTCCGCCGGAATCGCTTCCCATACGTTCGGGGCATACTCCGGCAGCAATTCCGTCAGATCTGCAATGGCTCCGTTTTTGGCCAAGCTGTCTTCAATGCCTTGCTGGGGAGTGAACATGTCTGGCATTTCATTGGCTGCGATCTTTAAGTTCAGCTGATTCAGGTAGTTGGTGCCCCCGTTCCATTCCACATATGGATGGATGACGCCGACACCGAGCTTTTCCTTATAAAATTCATACAAAGGGCTGCCCTTGGTTATGGGTTTATAACCGATATTGGTTCCCCAAACCTCGATATCGACCACTCCATCTATGTTGTTTGTATGGTTCTGGTTTGTATTTTTGGATTGGTTTGCATTCCCGCTGCAACCCGATAAGGCTATGGCCGCTAAGATGACTGCCGCAAGCAGCAGCGCCGTTTTTTTTGGAATCATCAGATTTCCTCCGTGTAGTCAAGTTGATTTACAACATACATGTCATTGGATTGCACGCATTACCCTTTTACAGAACCGATCATCGCCCCTTTGACGAAATACTTCTGCAAGAAAGGGTACACCATAATAATCGGAACGATGGCAAAAATAACTGTCGCGGCTCTTAAGGTCCGCTCATTATAATTCTGATCGATCATGGAAGTCACGCCGGCTAAGATGACGTTATCGTCCGTGATAAACTGCCGTATTTTAATTTGCAGCGGGAACCAGTCTGGATTCTGCAAGAAGAAGAGCGGATGCTGGAACTGATTCCACAACACCACGCCATAGAACAAAGCCAATGTCGCAAGTACGGCCTTGGAGAGCGGCAGTACCATCTGAAACAGCATTCGGAAATATCCGCAGCCTTCAAGGAAGGCGGCTTCCTCTAATTCCTTGGAAAATTGCTTAAAAAACGTTCTCATGATGATTAGGTTAAATGGATTTAGGATATGCGGTATGATCAGTACCAATGGATTGTCATAAAGCCCTATAGCGCGTACCGTCAGAAAATAAGGAACGATAGGCGCTTTGAATATCATCGCAACCACTACACCAATCATGATGACAGATCCCCATCGGAATTCCGGCTTCGAAAGCGGATACGCAAGCAGCGCGGTCATTAAAAGTGCCAATGCCGTTCCAATCAACGTAGTAACCAAGGTCAGGAAAAACGACTTCCACAAATCGGGACGATCAATGATATACCCCCAAGAGTCTAATGTAAACTGCTTGGGCCATAAGGTAACCAGATTCATATCCACGGCGCTCTTTGAACTGAAAGAGGTTGCGATTACGGACAGGAGCGGTACCAGAGCTATTATGGAGAACAAGATAAGAACAATGGTTATGCCAAATACGAATATTTTCTCTCTTCTCGCTTCAAACATGTCTACCAAAGCCCCCCATCCGAAACTTTCTTCGACATTCTATTAAAGATATATACCATGACAAGTCCGATAATCGACTGGAACAAACCAACGGCCGTAGCGAAACTGTACTGTGCTTGCTGAATGCCTGTCCGGAATACATACGTATCTAATATATCTCCTACGCTATAGGTCATAGGGGTAATTAAATTGTAGACCTGATCGAATCCGAGATCCAAGAAGTTACCGATTTCAAGAAGGAAAAGGACTAGAACAGTTGGCAACAGAAGCGGAAAAGTAATGTGGCGCATCTGCCTGAACTTGGATGCTCCGTCCATCATCGCCGACTCATACAACTGAGGGTCGATTGCACTGATGGCGGCGATATATACCACGGTTCCCCAACCGGCATCGCGCCAGATGGAGGATAAGACGTAAATCGGTCTAAAGTACCCGCTTTCTTGCATCGCCAGCAGCGGCTCGTTACCCAACCATCCCAATACGATGTTAAAAAGGCCGTTTAAGGAAAAAAAGTCGAATACGATACCAGAAACGATGACCCAAGACAAAAAGTGCGGGATATACAATGCGGTCTGAATCCCTTTTTTGAGCGCCGTTTTTCGGATCTCATTAATCATCAGCGCGAGCAGCACGGGTACCGGAAACACCAAGGCCAACTTGAGAAACCCAAGCATCAACGTGTTTCCGAACACACGGGCAAAGTCGGGATGCTGCATCAATGTCTCGAAGTGCTTCAATCCTACCCATGGACTATCGAGAATCCCTTTGAATACGGAATAGTCTTTGAAGGCGATTACAGCTCCGGCCAGCGGAATGTATTTAAATACAATGAGGAACGCGATCCCCGGAATGGCCATTACATAAAGCGGCCAGTAAACCTTCAATCGAAGATTTGCAAATGCTTTCAAATTTATCCCCCCACTATCTAGTTGTTGTATTCGCTTACAGTGATACTATACAACCAAGGATAGCGTCGCTCAATTAGGCATTTTTAAGGATAAACAAGGTCATTTTTAAGTAAAACAAAACCACTCCCTCATGGAGTGGTCCGATGAAATTATTCATTAGGCAAATTCTTCCGGTATTCCCTTGGTTTGAAGCCAATTAGCTTCTCAAACACGCGCGCAAAGTGCTGTGTATCCGTGTAGCCCACCATCTGGCATATTTCATATACCTTTAAATCCGTCTTCTCAAGAAGCTCTTTCGCTTTACCGATGCGAATCTGTGTCAAAAAATTCACATAGGTCTCTCCCGTCTTTTGCTTGAAAAACTGGCTTAAATAATAGGGACTGATAAAAAAACGAGCAGACAAATCCGTAAGAGTAATCGGTTCGCTGTAGTGTGCTTTCACGTATTCTTTGACCTCTGCAATGATGTCCTTTTTTTGGGGAATATTGTGCTCCAGCTTGAATTGAATGATCCTTCTTATGACCTCAGTCATCCATTCCTCTAGAAACTCCATCGTTCGGAACTTGGACATTCCCTCCAACGATAAAATATGACGGCCTAAGAAATCATTCTGCTGAAGCTGTTGAAAGGACATCTTTCGAATGCTCGCTAACAGGATGTTCAGGCACTGTAGCTGGATATCCGCGGGATTCAAGCCGGACTCGGCATCCATCATCCGAAAAATTTCACGTATGATGCCTAAGCACTCCTTCTCGTTCACATTGTCGAGGGCCGTTTCCAGCTTAGCGATCATCTCGTCCGAAACAGGTTGACGACGTCCAGATTGATTGGTGATCTCAGTATACTCGATGATGGCGTTGGCTCCCTTGACCACTTTATAACTTAATGCATACCGGGCTTCCTCAAAGGATTGACTGATTCCAGCAGCTTTTTTCTGCACCGTTCCGATACCGACGGTCGTGGTCCATTCCGTTTGTAAATATACTTCTTCCTTTAACCGATGCATCGAACGAACCAAATCCGCGTATCCGATGGGACTTCCCTGTGACACCACCATTGCAATTTGAGTTGCTGAGTAACGGAACCGATGTACGGCCCGAAATTGGCCAAACGTCTGATCGATTAAGGCATACACCTGTTGAAGGCCCGACTCCTTCAATGCATCATTATTACTATCAAATTCCAATATGATGCAAGCAAACCAGGATCCCTCGGTCTGGAATTGGGCAATCTCAAGCGATTCCTCCATTAGTTCAATATTATCGCTACCGAAATCAAGAATATCCCTAAGGGCACGCTCTTGCATTCGGCTATGAATATTCTGTTTCAAATCGTCTACTTCCCTCGACTTTGCTTTCTCGTCTCGAATCGTCTTCATGGCTTGGTACACGCAAGCCTGCAGCTCATCTTCTTCCACCGGTTTATTGATATAGGACAGAACCCCAAGATTCAAGCCTCTACGTGCATACTCAAATTCAGTATATCCGCTTAAAAGAATGAATTTCGTCTGGCAGCCTTTCTCTTTTAAACGATTAATCATCTCGAGTCCGTCTGCTTGCGGCATTCGAATATCCGTGATCACGATATCCGGTTTCAATTTGTGAATGAGTTTAACGCCTTCCAAGCCATTGTACGCTGCCCCTACAACCGTGCATTCCGGAATATATCGGTTTATGATAAATTTGATCCCTTCCACAATAACTTTCTCATCATCCACTAGAACAATTTTCAATCGAATGCCCCCTCTCTTTTCGTTCCTGTTCAGGCTATCGCTTAGGAATTAATAGTTCGACCGTAGTACCATGACCTAATCTGCTTTGTATCGACAGATAGTACCGGTTTCCATATTGGATCTTAATTCGTTCGGCGATGTTTTTAAGGCCGATTCCGTTACTCTCAGTTGAATCTGTTTGTTCGAGCTTATATTTATCCGTTTCTGCGTCTTCCAGCAACGCACGCAATTCCTCTTGCTTCTGCAATGAAAAACCGCCTCCGTCATCAGTCACACGGATAAGAATATCTCCTTTTTCCGTCCAAATGCCCTCCAATTCGATATTCAAGGGATGGCTATAATCTTTAAAGCCATGGTTGATGCTGTTTTCAACAATTGGCTGGAAAATTAGCGGTATGATACTGCAATGCAGCATATCTTCTGGAATTGTGGCATGGAGTCTAAACATGTCTTCAAACCGGATGTTTTGAAGCTTCAAATAGTTGATGGTATACTCCAATTCATGATTTATCGAATGATGTTTGCCTTCTTTATTTAAGGCTAACCGGAACATGCGCGACAATATCTTAATCATATCGGCCGTTTCCTCGTCCCCTTTTACAAGCGTCTTCATTCGGATCGATTCCAACGTGTTATACAACATGTGCGGGTTGATTTGATTCTGAAGCGCGATAAATTTGGCTTGCCGCTGTTTGATTTCCGCAATGTAAACGTCTTTAATCAAGGTCCGAATCGTGATGATCATTTTATTGTAGCTATGCACAAGGCTTCCGATTTCATCATTGGCCTGTTTTCTCTCAATAGGCAAATATTGCCCCGCCTCCGCCTGTTTCATGCTTTTTCGCAGAGATTTAATCGGTCTCGTAATCGTATAGCTCAAGCCTACCGAGATCAGGGTAATAACCAAACAGCTCATCACGATAACCGTCACCGTCACGCCCTTGATTTGGTTGATTTTGTGCAGCAGCTTCGAACGGGGAATCTCGGTCTTTACGAACAAATTACCTTGTGTAGTGCTTCCCGATAGTATAATTTTGTCCTTGCTGCTATCGTCCGCCCTATACTGATCTCCCGATTCAAGGACATGCTGCCAAGATAATCGACCGCTTGCCGCATCGGAATGGTAGACGATTTCTCCTTTGCTATTGCTTATGATTACGCTAATGCCGTATTTATCGCGAGCCAAAACGAATTCATGATCAAGCCGAAGCAATGCGAACGGATCTAGATCCATGAGAAGAATGCCTGCATATGCCCCGTCGTAATTGAATAACACTCTTCCTACCGTTACCATAGCACCAGCTGATTTATCATCATAATAAGAACGATCATGCAGCCCGGTAATGAAAAACGTATCATCAGCGCTTCGGATCTGCTTGTACCAATCGCGAGATAACAAGATTTGCTCATTTACTCTGCTTGCCGTGGTCGAATATTGATACACACTGTTTTCGCGACTGATGAGCATAACGGAGCCGATCTCCGGTTTAAGCAGCGTCACCCTCATTAACAGCCGTTGGACTGCGACTTTTTGAATGATTAACTCGTCTATGGGCATTTTCCCCTCTTCTCCAATACTATTGATCAGATCGTTGTCTACCAGAACCGACTTTGTCACTGTGTCGTATTCTTGTATGAATTCGCTCAAAGTTGTCCTGATCTGCGAAGTATACAAGGAGGCAAACTCCTCAGAGGAATCCTCAAGCCCTTCTGCCGATTCATGAAATATGATGGCGCTTACAAATAGTAACGGAACAACGCAGGCGAGCAAATAACCCATTAATAATTTGTATTGAAACCTCATGTTTTTAATCGACGATATTGCTTTTTGCAACCAGTTTTTACGTTCCATATACATGCCCTTTCGCCTTGGATATTTGTTCTTGTATTCGTTTACACGGAAGTATACGTTAAGATATTTTAGTTTTATACGGGGGATTTAACGTTTTTACATAGTCATTTTAATGAATATTAAAACATTGTACCATTTCAAATGTCTTCAAGACTATTGGGATAGCCTACCAGCCTAAACCAAACTGAATTTATTCCCCGTGCAGTGACAGGCTTCAATCATTCGTTAGCAAAAATATCTTGACATGGTGTTTCCTTGGCGATATATTGTGCATATACAACATACACAATTCGGAGGTGGAGGAAACGATATGCTGGCGTTGGATTTAAAAAAGGTAAATAAACAATACGAACACTTTCGTTTAAAAGACATATCTTTTCAACTGGAAAAAGGTTATATTATGGGATTTATCGGAGCGAATGGCGCAGGTAAAACAACCACTATTAAAGCCATTTTGAACCTAGTCCGTATGGATAGCGGCGAAATCAGTATTTTGGGCAAAAATATGGCCGAGCACGAACTCGAGTTGAAACAAGAAATTGGCTCAGCATTCGGCGACATCAATTTTTATACCCGCAGCACAATCAAAACGTTAACGAATGTGATCAAAACGTTTTATCGCAATTGGGATGATGACACGTATCACAAATATATGAAAAAATTTAAATTGATCGAAGATAAAAAAATAGCCGAGTTATCAACCGGGATGAAGGTCAAATACAGCTTGACCCTTGCTTTGTCACACGGCGCGAAGCTTCTTATTCTGGATGAACCAACAAGCGGGCTTGATCCGGCCGCCCGTGACAATCTGCTCGATATATTCCAAGAGTTGGTGCAAGACGGCGAAATCAGCATCCTTTTTTCAACCCATATCACATCCGACTTGGAGAAATGCGCCGACTATATTACCTATATCCATAACGGGCAAATTATCAACAGTGCCGAGAAAGAGGAATTTGTTGATACGTATCGCTTATTGAATGGTAAAAAAGAGCAGTTGGACATGATTAAGGACCGGTTGATTTCGTATAAAATAAATTCTTTCGGCTTTACAGGCCTCATTCATACGAAAGACTTTGATCCTTCTTTAACGATCAAATCATCCACTCCCAACCTTGAGGAAATTATGATTTATTTCTCGAGAAAGGAGGATCAGGATGTATAACTTATTGATCAAAGAATTAAAGTTAGGCATAAGTCCATTCTTTTATGTATTGCCCTTTTTGACAGGCGCCTTAATGTTGATTCCCGCGTGGCTTTATTTCCTTGTCACCCTCTACTTTTGTTTTATTACGATGCCGAATTTGTTCGGGGGATACAAAAGCCAGAACGATTTAATGTTCACGAGCATGCTGCCTGTCAAAAAATCAGATATGGTAAAAGCAAAGATATCCTTTATTGTTATACTGGAATTGTTGCATATTGTTACCGCCGTTATATATGGACTGATTAGCATTCGTTTATATCCAAATATGACCTACTATTTCTTTGCGCCATCTTTTGGTTTTTGGGGATTATCGTTCGTCATGCTGGCCATTTTCAATATCATCTTTATACCTATGTATTACAAGACGGCTTATAAATACGGCGCAGCATCGATTGCATCTATTACAGCCGCTATCCTGTTTGCCGTGGGTGCAGAATGGCTTGGCATACAGAACTCGTTCGTTAATGATCTGTTCAAGGGAGCCGGTGCTGAAAGTTTGCCCATACAAATTACTCTCTTGCTCTCTGGCATTGCAGTCTTTGCAATATGTACGATAATCGCTTATTATATTGCCAACAAACGATTTGAGAAAGTGGAAATGTAATGAACATTGCAATTTCGAATACCTCCGATAAGCCCATTTATCAACAGCTTTTTGAACAAATTAGCGCTCAAATACTCAAGGGCGAGCTCGAAAACGGATATAGCTTGCCGCCTATCCGACTAGCAGCCACGGAGCTTCGTGTCAGTATCATCACCGTCAAAAAGGCATGGGAAGAGCTCGAACGATGCGGATTAATTTACACGGTTACCGGCAAAGGCTGTTTTGTCACCGATCTCTCATCGGATGAAATGCTTCAAAAACGAAATGAAATGATACTCAAGCAGATGGTGATAGACGCTTCCTATTACAAATCCTTTGGGCTTGAGATCGAAGAAGTTTTCGAGCTGCTGAAGAAAATTTATTGATGGAATTTAAATGTGAATCTCGCTCCTTTTTCACGTTAAACGTATGACAAAAAACGCCGCTGCATAATATGAAGCCCCGTGATGAAAGAGAGTTCTTCACTGGGCTTCGTTATACGGTGACGTTTTTTTGTATGGAGCGTAATGGGATCGAACCCCTGACCTCAACACTGCCAGCGATACGCTTTCCCACCGTTTTGTATTACACTACCCAAATATTTGGTTTAAATCTATTCTTTTTCCCCATTACAATCATGTCAAATTGACTATAAAAAGTTGAACCATAATTAAAAAGCCCACTTTGGAATGAGACAAAAACATGAATCATCCTGGCGATAATTAAGTGTTCAGGTCAAGTACGCGCAACCACTGCAATGGCGCTTCAATGCCTAACCATACAAAGCCAAATAAAAAGGATGCCAGCCTTGGCTAATCGCCGCTGACATCCTCACTGATTAAAACGCTACAATCCGCTTGCTGCAATTCTGCTGACGGACCTTCTTATTTCTCATCCATCTCCAAAATTCGGAGCAGAATTGTAATGACTTCCGCTCTGGTTGCCACTGCATGGAAGTCAAACTTGCCGCCTTCCTTGCCCTGCATAATCCCTTTTGCAGCTACTGCGCCGATCGCGCCTTTTGCCCACTCTGGCAGTTTATCATGGTCGGTAAAGGTTGCTGCATTGTCGTTTTGGTCTTCCAGCTTCAAAGCACGCGCAATCATAATCGCAAGCTCAGCGCGCGTCAAACCGCTATTTGGACGCAGCGTTCCATCCGAATACCCGCTTAATACTCCCGCTGCTACTGCTTGCTCAAGCGCTTCCTTTGACCATGAAGCAATGTCAGCTTCATCTTTAAAGGCTTGCTGCTTTTCATCGCCTTGCACAGTCAAAGCGCGGGTTAACATCACTGCAAATTCTGCACGGGTTACCGCCGCATTTGGCTTGAAGCTCTGATCCTTGTAGCCAACCACAAAACCTTTTGTCACTGCCTTACGAATCGCGGCTTCTGCCCAGTGTCCGGCAATATCCTTTAATTCAATCTGGTTCTCTTCATTTCCGCCGGTGCTGCCTCCGTTATTCCCGCCAGCGTTACCTCCAGTATTGCCTCCGTTGTTACCACCGTTGTTGCCACCGTTGTTGCCGCCGTTATTGCCAGGCGTTGTATCAACTACTGTAATCGTCAGCACCTGCGGCTGGCCTGCGCTAAACTCAAACGTTAGCTGCGCAGTACCTTTTTGCAATCTCGCCAAGTAAGCCGCCGAAATCGTAATCTGATCGCTATTCACAATGTAATCAGTTCCAGCTTGCAGCAATTCGCTGCCGTTCTTAATGGCTGATAGTGTATGCCCTTTAAGCTCCAGCTTTATCGCAGCTGCTTGATGCTTGCTTGGGTTCAAATCAAATTCAGCGGCAGTTGGGCTAATTTCACTACTCTGATTGATACCTTCGAGTCTGTTAAGAAGATCCGTTTTAACTTCGCCGTCCGCCATAATAGTGACAAAGTTGTGCGCCATAGCGATATCGGCAGCAGATCCAGATGCGACAGCTTTTGAAACAGCAGCCTCTGCGGAGGCTTCAAGCTTTTCATTGTAGTTGCCTGCGCTTATCAGATATAAATCTGTAAATAAACTCGAGTTTTTCAATTGTCCACTTTCCACTTCATATGTGCCTCTGGTGCTGTCGGATTCATGCGAGCCGTCAGATTCATTGAGCATGATTGATAGTCCGATTCTTCCGTCAGCGAGCTCCGGAGCAGCATTATGATGGACCGTATTAAACGGAATTTTCAAATCGTAAATCGTCGTTTTCGAATCTGCGTCTCTCGTAATCTTTGCCACGATATCCGTTACCGGAGCAATCGGGGCATTAACGCCTGTGGGACGAGTCCAAGGAAATACGATAACTTCGTTGTTATTGGTGAGCGTGAATCCCAATTCATTCCGCATCGTACTGTCGGTTGCAGGATTGCGTAAATCAATGCCTAACTGCAAATTGTCCTCTCTCCATATATTACCTCCGGTCTGGCTATTGAAGTGCACATCGTCTGTAACGACTATGTACGCGTATAAATTGCTGTCATCCCATGCGAAATGCGATTTTGCACTGAGGTCTTGCGGATTATCCCACGTTCCCGAAGTCACATAATCTTTTGTATCCATGACATATGCCGGAGTTGCTGCATTTTTTGCAGGGTTTTCCGCGTCGGCAGAGCTTACCTGTTCAGCATACGCCGCGTCTAATTTTGCCGTATAGGTATATGCTTTTCCGTCTTCGAGATGAATCTCGAATGTGATCAGACCCGCAACATAATGCGGTAAATCTACGGTTACGGATTCGCCTGCCGCAAGCGCGTTAAATGGAACGGGAGTAAAATCTTCTGCATAGGCAGCCGGTGAAGCGATTGTCAATGTCCCGGGTGCAGATGCTCTTCCTCCGACATTATACTTAACAGTGAATTGTTGTGTATCTCCGTCTTTGGTTAGGTTAAACACAAACGGTTCCGCAATTAAATCTGAGCCGTAAATGCCGTACGGATTGCTGGCAGGTGTGCTGTTTCTCAAACCGGAGGTATAATAATTGTTGCTAAGTTCTATCGACGTACCGCCTTCGCGCAGCATGGCATACACATTATTATTTTGGCCGTTCTTGGTCGGTTGGAAGTAAGAAGTGTATACATGCGCTTTACCGCCTTGGACATCTATGCCCGGATTGTTGCCCGGCAGCTGAGTGAAGTTTGCTTGCTGTAAACGAACGTTACCGTTATTTACGATCGCTCCCGCTACGGTCGGGCTTCCCCAGAACGCGCTGTTGTACAGAACAAGTTCAGCGTCTTCGTGGATTTTTGCGGTATTAGCCGTATCGCCCATTCTGACGTACGCTCTGTTAGGCTCCGTCGTGATGTTTGTATTAACCAATTCCGAGTTGATCGCGATTATTTTGGTGTGTTCGTCCGCATCTTCCACATAGAGCGCGTACGTGGTTCCGTCCGAGCCGTGACCAATCATCGTCATTTTGCCGGGGTATGCGAATTCGCCGTTCCCCAAATCCCTTTTCAGGAAATGTATGCCGTATACCGAACCGAAAACGAAATTGTTGAAAATAGTCTGGTCTTCCACATCGGCGAATTTGAGCGCACTCATGTATCTTTGCACGAATCCGTACAAATCGCCTGTAGGTGCCGAATATCCTTGACCTCCCGGAAGCCTCAAAGCGTAATGCGGATTGAATTGCATATTTCTAATAAATCCGCCTTCCGCGCCGCCTCCTACCCAGATGCCTGCTCTAAGGAGCGTGCCGCCTAAGTAATCTACATAGTGACCATCGGTTTTATACGAAGCCAGGTCTATTCCTTTATCCCCTATTGGGATGGTTAAATTGATTGCATATACGCCTGCACCTTGTCCCTGTACCAAAAACGGAGTTTTTAGCGTTTGGTCAGGGTTATTGAGGTTGACGCTCGTTATATTGGATTGCGTAATGTTAAGTCCTCTGAGACCTGCGTTTGCCTTAAGCTGTATGAGAGAAGCTCCGTTCTCTCCTTGAGCGCCGCCGGTGTATGCAGTAAATATCGCTGTGCCGCCGCCTTGTGTATGATGCTGTACGTCCCATGTTCCTCTGAGTTCAACACCTTCGGGAACGATGACAGGACTATTCAGCCTATATCTTCCACCCGGCAAATAGATCGTGCCGCCGCCGTGATTAGCTTTCATATAGTCAAGAGCTTCCTGCAATTTTGCAGATATATCCACGGTCGGTGCGTTGCCTGTCAGTGAGCGCGGGAAGTCAAGTCTAAGCACTGCGCTTGATGTCGGTCTCGGGTGTACGTCAATATCTGTTTTCACGTCTTTCGGAATAGGTTCAAATAGGTAATCAACATCATTAACGATTTGTACCGTGGTGGTATTACCGCCACCCTTAACATCAAGTTCGAGGCTATCGATGTGAGCGTCAAGGTTAGCGCTCTCGATGTTAAGATCGTATCCGGAATTCACCGATTTGAACGTTCCGAAGTTTGTTCCGAGATTTACATGGTTGCCAGCCTGTTTGAAGTCGCTCTGACTGACTAATGCGTTGCCTCGGCTTAGGAAGTTCAGCGCAAAATTGTCATATTCATCGAATGTACAATCCTCGAATGATATGACTCCGCCTCTGGCGTTGCTTACAATCGGACCTTTGAAGTCAACTCCGTTGAATTGAACAGAAGTGTCGAAACGTTCGTTGAAATATACTGCCGTGTCGCCTCCGAATTCCGAGTTTGAGAGAAGCAAACCGAAACCGTTAACGTTGTCAATATATATACCTGTTTCACTGTCTTCGATTTTCAATCCGTAAAACTGCGCGTTCGGAGCTTCGTCGCCGCCAGGTTCTCTTCCGATCCACATACCCGTTTTATACCCGGAAATATTCAGTCCAGATACATATTCCCAGTCCGAACGGTGCATCATGAATCCGGTAGCATTTGCTCTTGTGTACGCTCTGGTGTCCGAAAGAGACGGTGCGCCGTCAAGTCCGGAATTCGCCCAGTATTTCGGGTTCATGTCAACGTTCTCGATACGTCCGATGTCTGTGCATGTGTGAATTACGATGCCCTTGTAGAGAGCCGTCATTTTGCTGTTCAAAACATAATGCATTTCGCTCGGCAGCGAGATGAATCCTCCCCAAGCATTTACGAGAGTGACGTTATCAAGCGTCACGCTGTTTCCAGTTCTTTGATAGAATGTCCACGGATACGGAATTCCTTTTATGTCCTCGAATTCCCCTGTCTTCTGACCATCTTCGTTTCTCTTTTCAACAGTGGTTGTCGCATTAATATCTTGATTCGGATACCATACCGAAAGGTTCGTTACACCTGTGCCTTGTTCCATGTCAATGAAACGATCGGATACGTTAGCTACTTTTTTGCCGCCTGTCTGATTTTCTCTCTCGTCAGAGTCAACATATGTGTCATAATTGGCGGAATTATGTCCGGCATAGACTGCGAGAATCGTGCCGTCGATTTTACCGTCGTAACCATCCGCATCCGGGTTATCCCATTCGCCGCGCAGCTGTACGCCTGCCCGCAAATTTAAAACTTGTTTATATTCGTAGTTTGTACTGCCAGTCGTGCTTTGAACGCTTATTGTGCCGGTCGTTTCCGTATAGAATGCATAGGTTCCCGCCGGAATGTAGACTACGCCGCCGCCGTCATTATAAGCCGCATCAATCGCCGCCTGGAAAGCTTCTCTGTTGTCGAATTGTACGATGCCTTCCACTTCTGCCATCTCTGCTGTTTTCGCGCCGAAAGCGAGTACGTTAAAGTCCGAAATCGCCCAATCTTTCGCATCATTTTCCTGAACGATTGCTGCTCTAATATGTTTTGCGTAATCGTATCTATCTGGAACCGTGAGTACAAAGGTTTTCGTCTCCGTTACGGGAGCAGCTACAGGACCTCTTTTTATCGTCGCCGTGAGCGTTACCTCACCGCCGCCGTCTGGACGGTTAGTCGGTATTACGCCTGCAGCGGTTATGAGGGTGTTAGCGGATGTCGTCCAAGTAATATCCGTCATATTTTCACCCATTGACGGAAGAACTAAGTTCGTCGTCACATTAGCCTCAGTCGCATTCACGCCTTTAATTAAATCCCATGTCAGCTTATTCAACATATCGTTTACCGCATCCTCGTCGGTCCCGGTGCCTGTTCCGCGAACCACTATATTAAATGTTTTAACAACTGGTGTTGCCGTTCCTTTGCTTACTGTCGCCGTGAGGGTTATTGCTGTACTCGCTTCTTGACGGGCTACTGCGCCGGTGTCGCTGTTGATTACCGCGTTGTTGGTAGATGTCCACACAATGTTCGTACTCGCTGAACCCGCCTTAGCAAGAGTCAAACCAGTTTCAACCAGATCCTGTCTTGTATTCGTACCCTTGATAGCGTCCCAAGTCAGCGCGTCCGAAACAAGCTTTACCGCTTCTTCATCTGTTGGGGGAATTTCCGTTATTCGCATGCTCTGTATGATTTCTCCGGATGTACCGATTCGGAAGTGTGCTCCTTGATTCTGTGCTCCTATTGCGAAATTCGCTCCGTTAAGCATAACCTTTGAAGTCACCCAAGCGTTTCCGCTTCCGCTCGCCGGAATACTCGCTGATCTATACGCTTCAAACCCAGAGAAATTGCCGGGATATATAGTGTTATACTGTAACGAAATACCGCTCGTTGCGCTCGGTCTCCAGTATGTGACCGCTAATTCGACCTTGTTTGCTTGCTTAAGTTTAAGGTCATCTACAATCACGTACATAAAGTTGCCAACCTTCACAGCATCTACGCCGCTTTGAGTCACTATATCCACTGCGGTACCGCCGTCTCCGATGAGGCTGATGCCTATGCCGTTGCCTTGAAGTCCTTCAAACGGTCCAGCCGGATCTCCACCATCGCTTAATCCGCTTCCAATTGTATCGACTGCATCAAATGTTTCAGGATCGTTGAAGTCAATAAACACTTCTGCAAGCTCGTTAGTCGTACTGGCTACTGTCAAATTAAAAATTACATTAACAGGTGCTGCATTGCCTTTGGATATTGTCGCCGTAAGGGTTACGGCTTTTCCTACGTCTGGGTCGCGGGTTACGCTGCCAGTCGCGGTATCGATAATACCTGCCGGTTCAGCCGACCACACTATTGCTGTATCATTCGCACCCGTTGCCACGAGCGTCAGCTCCGTTCTGACTTCGGATTGAATCGCATTCGAGTTCCTGATCGAGTCCCAGGTTAGCTTCGTTTTCGCGTCCGCTACTGCCTGATTGTCGTCAAGATGCTCCACTTTAACTCTTGTATGCGTTCCTGCGAAAGGATATTGCGTATTTTGAGCCGTTCGTGCGAATGTATAATAGGTGCTGCCTGTTGGTTTTGCAAGTGCCGCAGTATAAACACCTGATTGAACAGTCCCCATCGTCCAATCGCCCTCTGCTGGAGCGTTGCCGGTAGTGTTTATCGCGAACTGCACAGCCTGGCCGTTTGTCGGCGCTGCGGACGATACAGTCACGATTTCGCCTGTTTCAACAGCAGCGGGTACAGCTTTCGGCGAATCCACGTTATTCTGGAAACGCGGGTTCTTGATATAGATGTCGCCTTGGGGCACAGAAGACCATTGCATTTGCAATCTCACTGCCTGCACCGTGTCCAAATGAACGGGATTGAAACCATTCGGAGAATTTGCCGCTGATAATTGCGCATAAACGGTAATCCATTCATTAACTTTTCCATTTTTGATTTCGTTAACATTAAGATTAAGTCGCGAATTGGTGTCAACATTGTTGCTGCCAGACGCCATAGCGACCCAGTTATTTCCATTCAATTTCAATAGATCCGTATGCGTAACATACATATCAAAAACAAAATATTGATTCGCGTATGCTAATAAATCCTGATTGCCGCTGCCATTAATAAAGCGCGCATCCCAAAGCCGTTCAGCGCCGGCGCCTATTTTCCCAGCGCCCAGCTTAACCGCTTTATTTCCGTCCGGCGCAATAGCGTTGTCCGTCCCCTCTTCTATATTAGGAAAATACGTCGCAGCTAGCGCGTTTACCGCCGCCGGCACGGCTTTCACCGTCACAGTAATCGCTTGCGTAGCACTTGCATTCCCCTTGGTTACTGTCGCCGTGAGTACTACCGTTTTGTCTTCTTCTCTATTAAATAAGCGATTTACGCTTCCGGCGTTGCTTACCGCCAAGTTGTCCGAAGACCATGCTACGTTAGTTGTTCCAATTGATGTCGGAAGAATAAGTTGTGATTTCACATCGTTATTCGAAGTATTGCTGCCTTTAATCGAATCCCAAGTCAGAGACGACGCCGCTTCATTTACCAAAGTTTGTTCGTTAATAGAGGTTACGGTTATTCTTGTAGATGCGCCGATGAAGTTGTAATTGCTGTCTGCTTTCGCACGCGCGAATACATAGTAGGTGTCTGCCGAAGGTAATGTGGAAAATTGATGCGAATAAACATTACCGGTTTTGCTTCCATCCGCCCAACCGGACGCAGGAGCGATACCATCTTCGCTTATTGCGAATTCCACAGCCTGCCCGCTAGCGGGTGCGTTCGCCGTTACTGTTTTTGTTGCTGCATCAAGTGCGGGAGCCGTTGACGGTGAAGCCGGAACGCCTAACGCACTTTTCTGGAAACGCGGGTTTTTTATGAACACGTCAGTGCTAGGGACACTCGTATCCCATTGCAAATGCATGGCCAGTCTAGTTACTTTGTCTAGCCAGGCGTCATTGAAGTTCCCGGCTACTGCACTTGACGTCGATAACTTCGCATAGACCGTCGCCCATGTGCCCACCGCAGCGTTTGTAACGCCGCTTACATCAAGCTGGAGACGAGAATCGGCGTTAAACTTATCTGCGGCAGGATTGCTGTCGCTTACGATGACGAGCCAGTTATTTCCTTGCATATTTTTAAAGCTGGCACTCGGAATATACATCTCAAAAGCGAAATAGCCGTCTTTGTAAGCGGATACATCTTTTAGAGGCGCCACGCTCGGCGTGAAGAGGTTATCCCAAGGGCCACCGCCCTTTGAGGTTCCCGTGTTTAAGCTCCACGCTTTCTGCCCGTCCGGCGCATCGGCGTAAGTCGCCGTATTGCCATCTGCACCTGCATTTACGGTCAAAAGAGATACGGCATCTCCCCACGCCGCGCTGACTGACGCTAGCGGAGAAGCCAAAGTAAATAGCATCGACGTCATAAGTAAATAGGCTAATAGCCGTCTTTTTATCATTCTCAAATTTCCTCCATATTTAATATTTTTAGTTTCTGAAGATTAGCTTAAAGCTTTCAAAACCTTCTTCACTTACATACCAAACCTCTAGCATTGCGTATAAGCGATCTGTATTTTCAAATTTTCTATGATTTATGTAGTGCACAAAAAATAAATCCTTTACTACCCTCAGCTATGCTGCTTTCATCTTGATATGAGCCACTCATGGACTCACACATATTCTCGCATTTATGCCCGCCGCCGCATCACCTCTACTCATCCATATGTACAATCTTGTAAAAGCGCATCCGTCCACAATCGACTCGATGTTAGCGTTTTCACAAGTTTAAAAAATAACAGGGTTCAAAGAGCGATAAGCGTACGTGCAAATACGTAATCTCACTACTTCTTTTAACCTTGTAATAAAATCCCGGAACACAATCTGGATATTGTGGACTAATCTTATCATACGAGTGTTGCAATAAAGTTCCAATGAGGCAGTCTTATCCTTTACGGGGGCAATATTAATTTAATGAAAAAACAACGTTGTCTCGCTAAACTTTACAGGTAGTTAACACATGAAGAGTACGACGATAAAGATAAGGCATGCTATTTGTTTCATTCCAATGATTGGCCAAACGAAGCTTGATTTCAATCTTACCTCCAAGAGATTTCAATTCCTCCAATAAACTTCCAAAGCAGATTGGCTCTACCAAACAAAAAAAATACCACTTCGAATGAAGTGGTTTAAGCTCACACACATTGGTTCCGACCGCCTGCACATATGCTCAGCTACAAAATAGAACCGGACTATCTCGAACGCTAGTCCAGTTCTTTTCGCTCATTTTCTGCTTCTCCGAGCTTCTTACGCTCGATATGGGCCGCTCCCCATTGGTGCAAGGCTTCTATAACCGGAGCCAGGCTCATGCCGTATTCCGTAATGGAGTATTCCACCTTCGGTGGAATTTGCGGGTAAACGACTCAAAAAAAAAACGCTTGGAAAACCAAGCGTTACGCGGTTGTTTTATGGTGGAGACTAGCGGGATCGAACCGCTGACCTCTTGCATGCCATGCAAGCGCTCTCCCAGCTGAGCTAAGCCCCCGTGCTAATTCTAATTCCTCAGGTATGCAAATCTTATGGGTCTATAATTAGCCAGCTCGCACTCCCAGCTGAGCTAAGGCCCTAAATAACGACAAGATTGATCTTAGCATATCGTGCTAATATCTGTCAATCCTTATCTATCATACTGTTGAGGGGGTGCTTGGACAACAGGTTGTTAAGCTCCTTCATGAACATATCGATGTCCTTGAATTGACGATAAACGGACGCGAAGCGGACGTATGCTACCTCATCAACCGGATACAGCTCATTCATAACGATAGCTCCTATATCGCTGCTGTCGACCTCGGCATGAGCCGTCGTGCGCAGCTCCTTCTCTACCTCGGATACGATAACCTCGAGACGCTCAACAGGCACTGGCCGCTTCTCGCAGGCACGGATGAGACCTCGCAAAATTTTGTCGCGACTGAACTCTTCACGGCTTCCATCCTTCTTGATCACAATAAGAGGCGTTTCTTCAATCATCTCGAAAGTTGTGAATCGGCGGCTGCACTTCTCACACTCGCGGCGACGGCGGATTGATTTGTTCTCGTTGGCTGGCCTGGAGTCTAATACTTTCGTTCCGGCATAGTCGCAGTATGGGCATTTCATAACGATATTGCCTCCTTTCCTATTCGCTGAATGCCTTATAATTCGGCTATTCAAAAAAAATTTTAATTTCCATGTAATTCCTGTAATGAAGTTTCGATTTTTGCACATAATACTTTTACCAACCGCAAGGAGGTGAACATACATGAGCGCATCCCGCAGCAGTAACCAATTGGTAGTGCCACAAGCGACAGCTGCCCTTGATCAAATGAAATATGAAGTTGCTCAAGAGCTAGGCATCGCAATTCCGCAAGACGGATACTACGGCAACATGGCTACAAAAGACGCAGGCTCCATCGGGGGATACATTACCCGCCGCCTAGTGCAAATTGCCGAGCAATCCCTTGCTGGTCAATACAAATAATGATTCATTAAAAGTTGTATGAATAACGGAAGCTTTGGCTGGGCCCGTCCAAGAAGCGACGGGCCACCAAGGCTTCATTGTATTTTCGAATTGGCAACTGCTCGTTTGACTTAAAAGCTAGGATATAACTCCTTATACTTATTATAATAATAAATAACCCGCTGTACATAGTGCCTCGTCTCACCGAATGGGATTTCCTTTACCTTTTCAATCGATCCATCCCACACGCCCGTATCCAGCCATTTCCGAACATTGCCCGGCCCAGCATTATAGGCAGCAACGGCAGCGACCATATTCTGGTCAAACTGCTGATTCAACGACTTCAAATACCAAGATCCAACCTCGATGCTGACATCCGCGCGATGCCGAAGCGTATCCTCCGTAACATCCTGAAAGCCAGCCTTTTGCACGACCCATTCTGCCGTATCCGGCATAATTTGCATCAAGCCCAAAGCGCCTTTCTTTGAATCCTTGCCTGTCTGGTAATTCGTTTCACTGCGTATAATCGCGGCAACCAAATGTGGTTCAACCTTGTAATTGGATGCGCTGGCTCGAATATCATCTTTATATTTCACGGGATACATCACAGTGGCCAGCCAGTCCGATTTCAGAAACATAATCGTCAGCAGCCCCAGCAACAGCACCAGAAGAACTCTTTTCTTCAGCAGCACTTTCATAACAAGCACTGACTTTCCCAGAATGCATCCAGCTGGCGTTTCGTATCCTCTAGCGATCCGCTGTTGTCGATGACAAAGTCAGCCAGCGCACGCTTCCGTTCAATATCCATCTGCAGCGCGATCCGGCGAATGGCTTCTTCTTCCGTAACTTGATTCCGCGCCATTAATCGAACCTTCTGCAGCTCTGCAGGCACGTAAACGACCATAATGCCGTCATACAGCTCTTCCTGCTTGGTTTCATACAGCAGCGGCACGTCAGCTACGATCAGCCGGTTTGGGAATTGTTCCGCGAAGGTATGTATAGTCGCCTGCATGCTTGCACGGATGGCCGGGTGAGTAATGGCTTCGAGCTTCATCAGCATGCTTTTATCCTGAAAAACGATAGCTCCAAGCTCCTTGCGGTTAAGAGAGCCATCGCTTTCAAGCACAGCTTGTCCAAACGTAGAGGCGATTGCCTCCAGTGCCGGCTGGCCCGGAAGCACGACCTCCCTTGCGACTTGATCGGCATCGACCAGCAGCGCACCGCGTTCCACCAGCATGTTGGCGATAGTGCTCTTACCGCTGGCAATACCGCCGGTTAATCCGATTCTCATCCATTTCACCTCTAATTATAACAGCTTCATGATTCCCATCATGATCAATAATATGCCAGGAAGCAAAGATAATGTTTGCATGCCTCTCCAGGCCGAGAAGCGAAAGCCGAAACGCATTCCGCCTATTAAGAAGATGGCACTTGCAGCCGCGATCGTCAAAGCCGTCAGCAAGGAAGGCAAGCCGATCAATGCTGCGCCAAGTCCAGCACCGAATGCATCGAGTGACAATGCCACGCCAAGCATGACCGCTTCCGATGCGGAGATCGTTCCTGATTTGTCGACATCGGCAGCTTGCGGCGTTTTTAGAATCTGAATGACTAGACCCAGCCGTTTCAGCTCAACCATGACAACGAGTGCAGCACTCGCAATCTCGCCAGCATGGGCATGTGGACTGCCTTCAGCCGCAGCGGCACTCTCAATCCGCGAAGCAACTGTAGAATCGCCTGACTCGTCAGCATGCTTTCCTTTTCTAAGCTGCAGCAGCGCCCAGCCACCGATGAGAATAAGCACACAAGCACCGATGAGCCGCGCTGCGAATTCAGACAGAAAGCTGGTTAGCAAGCCGCCGACTTGCATGGATAAATAAATAATTAAACCCGAGCAGCAAGCAATGATAAGTACCGACAGCATAGGGATGCGAATTCTCCGCAAGCCGTACGTAACGCCAACACCAAATCCATCCAAGCTAACAGCAAAAGCAAGCACTAACAGTGAAGCAACATGCGCGAACAATCGTAAAGTCCCTCCCCGCACGGCGAATATCCGGCTCACTCAGAAGCTCCGAGTAGTCATTCGCCTATTGTTCGTAACACGTTTATCATATGCGGGGAGTATTTGTCTGTGCATGTCGATCCAAAATGCTACTTTGCCTTGAGCTGTCCTGCTTCCTCCAATGTCTGGCATTTACTGCAAATATGCGTGCCTCTTCCGCCTACGACAAATTTATAAATAGGTCTCGAACAGTTCGGGCATGGCTCATCCTTCTTGCCGTAGACGAGCAGTTGATGCTGGAACATCCCCATCTCGCCTTGCCCATTCACGTAAGACTTGATTGATGAACCGCCCGCTTCTACCGCATGCGCAAGCGTCGACCGTATTGCCTTGTACAAACGTTTCCACTCTGCCGGCTTCAATGAACTAGGCGAACGTTCGGGATGGATGCGAGCCAGAAACAACGCTTCATCCACATAAATGTTGCCAAGTCCGACAATATGCTCTTGATTAAGCAGCAGCGGCTTTATTTTCGTAGCCCGCTTCTCCAGCTTGCTTCGCAGCAATTCAACAGTAAAGTCAGGCTCAAGCGGCTCTATGCCCAGCTTGTTCAGCGGCGGCAGCTCCAGATCCTGCCCTGCTGTGAACAGATGCATTGTGCCGAATTGGCGCACATCCTTGTAGCGGAGATCTGTGCCGTCCTCGAAATGGAATATCACATGCGTATGCAGCTCGACCGGCTCGTCCGAAGGGAATACGCCGTAGCGGCCTTCCATGCGCAAATGCGAGACCAGAACGAGTCCGTCCAATATGATCCGCAGAAATTTGCCGCGACGCTCAACGGTCTGAATCGTATGTCCAGCCAAAGCATCTGCGAACTGTTCAGTCTCTGCAGGGCGCTGTATAATACGCGGGAGTTTAACCGTAACGGACTGGATTCGTTTTCCCGCGACAAGTTCGATCAATGTTCTTCTTACGGTTTCTACCTCTGGCAATTCAGGCATATTCTCCTCACCTCAACAACCATTATACCCGAAACAGCGCGCCAGCGGGTTACTTTGCTTCATACCAATTGTCACCGAAGCTCATATCGGCCTTAAGCGGAACGTCCAGCTTAAGCGCGCCTGCCATGACTTCCGGCACCAGCGTCTTCATCAGCTCCAGCTCATCCTGCGGCACCTCGAATACGAGCTCATCGTGTACCTGCAGCAGCATGCGGCTCTTCAGCTTGCGCTCGCGCAGCGTCGCGTCCATATGCACCATCGCCAGCTTGATAATATCGGCTGCCGTACCTTGAATAGGCGTATTCATCGCCGTGCGCTCCGCAAAGGAACGCAGGTTGAAATTGGAAGCATTAATGTCATTCAGATAACGCCTGCGCTCCAGAAGTGTCGCCACATAGCCGTCACGCTTAGCTTGCTGCACGATATCAAGCATATACTGGCGAACGCCTTTGAATACCTCCTTGTAATCCGAGATAAACTTTCCGGCCTCATTACGCGTGATGCCAAGATTCTGCGACAAACCGAAATCGCTGATGCCATATACGATACCGAAGTTAACCGCCTTCGCTGAGCGGCGCATATTGGAATCGACCTCTTCGGCTGTAACTCCGAACACGTCCATCGCCGTCTTCGTATGAATATCCATATCATGTATGAAAGCTTCCTTCATGTTCTCGTCATCTGCAATATGCGCAAGCACGCGCAGCTCAATCTGCGAATAGTCGGCTGCGACAATGGACCAGCCAGGCTCAGACGGCACGAATGCCTTGCGGATTTGGCGTCCTTCCTCCAAGCGGATCGGGATATTCTGCAGGTTCGGGAACTGACTGCTTAGACGGCCCGTTGCTGCAATCGTCTGGCGGTAATAGGTATGGATCTTGCCCGTTTCCTTGCGTACCTCCTTCAGCAGCCCTTCTACATAAGTGGACTGCAGCTTGGAGAGCTGGCGGTAATGCAGGATGAGCGGAATAATGTCATGATAAGGCGCGAGCTCCTCTAGTACCTCAGCATCCGTAGAATAACCTGTTTTCGTCTTTTTCTTGGCGGGCAGTCCCAGCTTCTCGAACAGGACCTCGCCAAGCTGCTTTGGTGAACCAATGTTGAATTCCATCCCGGCGAGCTTGTACACGTTGCTAATGATCGTCGTAAGCTGCCCCTCCAGGTTGCGGCCAAGCGCTTCCAGCTCCTCGGATTTCACCTTAATCCCCTGAAATTCCATACCTGCTAGGATACGGGACAATGGATGCTCCATGTCAAAATAAAGCTTGCTCATCCCCGTATTGCTCAGCTCTTCGGTTAACAGCGGCACCAGCTTTCGAACCGCTTCCGCCTTCAGTGACAAGTGCCGATATAGCGTATCCGCATCCGGTACTTTGAACTTCGCGCCCTTCCCGTATACCGCTTCATCCGGCGGCAGCAGGGACAGTCCTTGCTTCTCGTTGATGCCGCTCAGCGTCTGGCTTGCTTCGGTTGGATCAAGCAGGTATGCGGCGAGCTGAACGTCGAACGCTGAGCCTTCGAAGCCAATCCCGCTCCACTTGAGCGCAAGCTCAACCTTATGCAGGTCAAAGCCGTATTTCGGCTTATCCGCTTGCTCAAGCCAGTCGCGCAGCTTAGCGGCAAAAGGCTGCTTAATTACCGAGTAAGGCATCGCGAATACGGCATCTTCTGCTGCAATCGCGAGACCGATCAGCTCGGCATGATGCGGGTTTTCGCCAATCGCTTCGATGTATAGGCCGTTTTTATCTGTTTTGCCGAGTATGTCCACGAGTCGGTCAAGCGCTTCCTTATGCTGCTCGGATTCGATCACGTGAATCGACAGATCAGCCGCTGCAGCCTGAGCTTCTTCTTCCATATCGCCTGCTTCCGCGCCAAGCTGCAGCCGTTCAATCAATGACTTGAATTCGAGCTTGCGGAACGCTTCAGCCAGCTTTGGCCCGTCATAACCCGCATAGCTGAGCTCGTCTATGCTTTTCTCGAACGGCACCTCGCGAAAGATCGTCGCCAGCTTCTTGCTCATCTCCGCATCGTCCTTATGCGTCTCGATGTTTTCCTTCAACTTGCCCTTCAGCTTGTCCAGGTTGGCAAGGACGTTCTCGACTGTGCCGTGCTCGTGCAGCAGCTTCAGCGCCGTTTTTTCTCCAACGCCCGGAACGCCAGGGATATTATCGGAGACATCGCCCATCAGACCCTTCAGATCAATAATCTGCATCGGCACCAGTCCGTATTTTTCTTGGATTGCTTCTGGCGTGTACAGATCAACCTCGCTGACACCCTTGCGTGTAACCGCAATCGTCACCTTTTCGGAAGCAAGCTGAAGCATATCCTTGTCCCCGGTTACGACGAATGTCTCGACGCCTTTGTCGTCAGCTGCCTTCGTAAGCGTGCCGATAATGTCATCCGCCTCATAACCAGCCAGTTCGTACTGCGAAATATTAAAAGCACCCAGCAGCTCTTTTAGCACGGGGAATTGCTCCGACAGCTCTGGCGGCGTCTTCTGCCTTCCGCCTTTGTATTCTGCGTAGCCTTCGTGGCGAAACGTAACCTTCCCGGCATCGAACGCAACCAGCACATGCGTCGGTTTTTCTTGCTCAAGCAGCTTGAGCAGCATCGTCGTAAATCCGAATATCGCGTTCGTATGGCTGCCGGACGAATTCGTCAGCGGCGGGATCGCGAAAAACGCGCGGTATATGATGCTGTTTCCATCAATGAGCATCCATTTTTCCATAAGGAATCACACCTTCTTTATGTAGCTTTCATACGTTCCATTATAGCACAAAACGGCTTTCCCCAAGCATCGCTGCCTAAGGAAAGCCTAACCTTCACGATTATAGCTTATTCGTATCGAACGGTGCTGGCCGCCCTAGCAAATAGCCCTGCGCATATTGGACGCCCATTTCGCGAACCTTCGCCAGCTCCTCCTCCAGCTCGATTCCCTCGGCAATGACCGAAATGTCCATTTTGAGCGCAAGCTGGATCAATGTATACAGGATATGCTCCTTCATCTCATCGAGATGGATATTCTGGACGATGGATCGGTCGACCTTTAAGTAATCAGGGCGCAGCTCTACAATTGACTGCAAGGAGGAATAACCCGCGCCTACGTCATCAATCGCGATTTGATAACCCTGGCTCCGGTAATGCTCCAGCGCTTTTTTGACCGTTCCGAAATCAGCAATCGAATTCCGCTCCGTTATTTCAAACACGACATGATGCGGCGAGAGCTTATGCTGCTCCAGCAAGCTTAACGTTTGACCCGGCGAAAAGCTGGGGTCCTCCATAATTTGCGCCATTACATTTATAAACAGCTTCTGATCCGGCGCCAGCGAGATGCAGCCGTCTATCGCCTTCTCTCTAGCTAGCCGGTCCAAGGTGTAGGTTAAGCCTTCCTTCTCCGCGAAGAGGAATAAATCCATCGGTCCCGCGAACCACGAGCGGTCCACGGTTCTGGTAAGCGACTCATATCCGAATATTTTCCCTTGCTTCTGAAGCGATACAATCGGCTGATACACCGGATAAATCATCCGATCGCAAATGATCTGATCGATTGCGCGCCGTTTCATGCTGTGTTCCATCGCGTCCGCTGCTTGGCCGTGCAGGATCGCTTTTTTCATCACCTCATACCAGACCAATCCGTCAGCCGTATTCGACTCATTCGACGCAACGGCGACACCGACATGAAGCCGAGCTTCCGTGCTGTCCGAGGCTATTTTGTCCAACCCTTCGACAAAACGCTGCTCCCACTCCGTCGTATGCTTATGGGCAAGCTCCAAAAGCCAGCCCTCCAGCAGCTTGGCCTTACCTGTCGGCAATCGCATATGTATGAAAAGATCCTCCTTCACCCATTGAAGCCCTTCATACAGCAGTGAACTGTTAAAAGCTTCCTCCGCCTCGCGCTCCGCAAATTCGCGCCACCGCTCCTGCAACGAGGCCATGCTGTCCTTCTGATCGTCGGAGGAAAGCTGCCATGACAAATAGATTATGCCAAGATGGCCGGTGCTTTCGTTGTCCGCTCCGTTTAGCCGCCATATGTCCCGTACTTGTCTCAATTTCGGTTCCGTTCCTCTCCATGATGCATTCCTGAAATATGATCCATGACGCAGATGCTGCCCTTCAGCGCCTTCGCCTGCTTCTTCAGCATAGCTGCCCGTCTTGGAATTTCCTCCGTCGCAAGTGGTACCCTGCCATCCCACATCATAAGTGACAAAGAGAGCGTCACACCCTCCTGTTCAACGGGGTTTCCGTGGCGGTCCTCTACGCTCGTGACCTCAACGCCGCCATAGAATGCTTTTATACCTTGATCGAATCGTTTAATCAGCGCCTCGCACAAGCCTTCGGCTAGTGATGACTTGGTTACCGCAATGAAATCGTCCCCGCCGATATGACCGATAAAATCATCGCTTCCGCCGAGGAGATCAAGCTCCCTGCGCAATAACTCGCCCAAATAGCGTATTAAGTTATCGCCCATCCCGAAGCCAAAGCAATCGTTATACCATTTGAAATAATCCAGATCCGCATAAATGACTGCGAACGGCTCCTTTTCACCGATTCGCCTGCTCAGCTCCAGTTGAATTTCTTCATTGCCAGGCAGACCCGTAAGCGGATTAGCAGTGCGTGCCGCTTCCGTGCGGAGTGTCGTCATGCATTCCAGAATGGAACGGATGGAGGCAGCTCCTGCCATTTGACCGTCCTTCGTAATGAGCACAACATCGTATAGCTGTGAGAATTCACGCGCCATCGCAAGCTGCGAAACATGCTCGACGGACAGCTGTTCATCCACGATAAGCGGCTGGTTATTCATGATTCGTTCCACCGGACGGTTCCAGTAAAGGGGGAGCCCAAATTGACCGGCAAGCATCTGATGCAGCTTTTCCTTCATGAGTATGCCGATCGGCCTTCCTTGATCCACAATAACGGCGCCTTGCGCTTTCGCATTCGTATCGAATAAGTAAGCGACTTCGGACACTCTAGCCCTGGCAGGAAAAACGGGGAACGGGACGGCCAGCGTTCCGATCCGAACCGATCTCCCATGGTTTCCCGTCAAATCCTGCTGGATGACCGTTTCACTAGCCACAGCTGATAATCCGTAACCAGCTTGGCTCAGAACGCCAGCCGCTCCCGCATCCTTCCTCTCCCTGCCAAGCGATACATTATAAGCGCTATGCTCCATCGCATCGAGCAGCATCCGGTATACAACCGCTTCCGAGGAGCGGCCTGTTGCAGGGGGGAATGCGGTAGACATGCCAATGTTCACCTCTACTTCATGCTCTGCTCCATGCTCCTTCTCCGTATTGGACACGACTTTGCGAAGCTTCCCATACAGACGCTCGAGCGACTTTTCAATCACCTTGATAATCGGCTCGTCCTTCTGCTTGCGATCGATTAAAAAAAAGTAATCCCATTCCAGCCGCTGCCGCCAAAATAAAGCTTTCTCTTCGCTTTCCCACATCTGCAAAGCGTTCTCCGCCGCCGCGTTACCCAGCCGAAATCGAACATAAATGACTCCTATGCCGCCTTCATGCCAGCGCTCTTTAATGCTGCGGAGCATATCCCGATTGAATAACCCAACCCCGACTCCATTCATGCCATTCCCCTCGATCGAATTTCGTCTATTTCAGTTCCTTTGACACTTACTTTACCAGCCGATTGTGAATAGAGATGCATAGATATGTTAATTTTCGGTAAAATTCGACACGAAGTAGTTCGTATGACCTGAAAATATAAAAACCGTCCAAGCATATTTGCTTTGACGGTTTTATAGAAGAACATTTGTGCTACACGTTCAAATCCGGTCTATTGCCCGTAACGAGGTATACGACGCTCTCGCCGATGTTCGTAGCATGGTCGCCGAACCGCTCCAAATAGCGGCCAACGAAGCTCAGCAGCGACGATTGCGTAATATTACGAGGATTCTCCATCATAAGAGAATACAGTTCGCGTGTAATTTGACCGTAAAGGGCATCGACTTGATCGTCGTCCTTCGCCATTTTGTATGCCAAATCTACGTTCTCTTGAATAAAGGACTGAATGGACTCATAAGTCATAAGCTGAACGATTTCCGCCATGCGGGGCAAATCAATCAATGGCTTAATGAGCTCCTGGCCTTCCAGGCGGAGAACAACCTTGGCGATATCCACAGACAGGTCACCCATCCGCTCCAGGTCGCTTGCAATCTTGAACGCGGACAAAATGCGGCGCAGGTCCTTGGCAACCGGCTGCTGCGTAGCGATAAGCTTCGAGCCGATTTCTGTAATCTTCTCTTCCATTTGGTTCAGCGACGGATCCTTCGCAATGACCTGCTTGGCACGGGAAACATCAACCGACTTCAGCGCTTCCATTGACTCAACGAGCGCCTTTTCCACGAATGTACCCATGTCGATCAACAGGTTATGAAGATGCTCCAATCCCTGGTCAAACTCTTTGCGTGTGGTCATCACAACGGCATTCCTCCTACAAATTAAGTTGCATTTATGGCTAACTCCGGCTTAGCCGAAGCGACCGCTGATATAATCTTCCGTGCGCTGGTCCGTCGGGTTGGAGAACAGCTTCTCCGTATCCGAGTATTCAATAACTTCCCCGTTAAGGAAGAACACGGTTTGGTTCGATACGCGGGCTGCCTGATGCATGTTGTGAGTAACCATCACGATCGTATATTTATCCTTCAGCTCTTGGGCAAGCTCCTCAATCTTGAGCGTGGAGATCGGGTCCAGCGCAGAGGTTGCCTCATCCATGAGCAGAATGTTCGGATTGACGGCTAGAGCGCGGGCGATACAGAGACGCTGCTGTTGACCGCCGGAAAGGCCGAAGGCCGAACGCTTCAAATGATCCTTGACCTCTTCCCAAAGCACAGCTGATTTCAAGCTGGTTTCCACGATTTCATCCAGCTCGCGCTTGCTTGTGATGCCGTGCAGGCGCGGCCCGTATGCCACGTTGTCGTAGATTGATTTCGGGAAAGGATTCGGCTGTTGGAACACCATTCCGACTTTTTTGCGAAGCGTTTCAACGTCTACCTCATTCGAATAAATCTCGGTCCCGCCGATCGCTATCCCGCCTTCGATGCGCGTGCCCGGAATCATGTCGTTCATCCGGTTGAGCGTACGAAGCAGCGTCGATTTACCGCAGCCGGATGGTCCGATGAAAGCCGTAATGGCTTTCTCGGGAATCGTAAGCGATACATCCTTCAAAGCGTGGAAAGCGCCGTAAAATAAATTCAGCTTGTTAATGTTAATAAGTGCTTCCATGTCGTTTTCCTCCTAAAATGGTGTGCTTGTGCCGGCAGCGCCTTACACGTTCTTCTGGTATTTGTTGCGTAGCAGGATAGCCGAGAAGTTCATCAGCAGCAAGAGCGCGAGCAGCACGATAATACCGCTTGCCGCAAGCTCCTTGAATTCGAGCTGAGGCTTCGACAGCCAGTTATACACTTGAATCGGAATAACGGTAAAGGAATCCTTGAGACCGTCCGGCAAAAACGCAACGTACGTAAGCGCACCAATCATAACAAGCGGTGCCGTCTCGCCGATTGCCCGCGACATGGCAAGAATGACGCCAGTGAGAACACCTGGAAGAGCCGATGGCATAACCGAACGGGAAACGGTTTGCCATTTGGTCGCACCGAGTGCAAACGATGCATCGCGGCGCGATTTCGGAACAGCGCGAATCGCTTCCTGCGCCGAAACGATAATAATGGGAAGCACCAGCAGCGTCATCGTGAGCGCGCCAGCGATAAGGCTGCGGTCAAGCGAGAGAAGCCGAACGAACAGGGTCAAGCCTAGAATGCCGTAGACAATGGATGGAACGCCAGCTAGCGTACTGATATTCAGTTGAATCATCCTTGTAACGCGGCCTTTTTTTGCATATTCTTCCAGATAGATGGCTGCGCCAACACCGAAGATGAAAGAGATCGGCGCCATGATTAGCAGCATATAAATCGTACCGACGAGTGCCGACTTCATACCCGAACCTTCCGCTTTGCGGGAAGGGAAATTCGTGAACAAGTCTGGCTGAAGTCTGGATATGCCATCTATAAGTATATCTATGATAAGTGCGCACAGGGCGAGTACGCCGATTGAGGTCGCGATGACGAATAGGATATGCAGCATCCAGTCCGTCCTCCGCCGGCCCGCAATTTGCTTGCGGTTCGCATCTTGGAATATGTTCATCTTAGTACTCCTCTCTGAATTTTCTTGCAATGTACTGGGCAAGAATATTGAGCAGGAATGTAATGACGAACAGCGTCATGCCGACCGCGAAGATCGATCCGTACTCAATGGTTCCGTGCGGCGTATCTCCGAGGCTGACCTGAACAATGTAAGCCGTCATTGTCTGGATGCTGTCGAGCGGATTGGCTGTCATGTTAGGCGTTGATCCCGCCGCGACCGTAACGATCATCGTCTCGCCGATTGCTCTTGAGAAGGCAAGCACGGCTGATGCGACGATGCCGGAGAAAGCAGCTGGCACGACGATTTTCAAAGCAACTTCAAATCTTGTAGCGCCAAGGGCATACGCACCGTCGCGCAAAGTACGCGGCACCGAAGACATCGCGTCCTCGCTGAGTGAGCAAACCATTGGAATGATCATGATACCAACTACGATTCCTGCGCTTAACGCGTTGAACACGCCAGCGCTGTTGAAGATGCTTTGAATAAGCGGCGTTATCAGGCTAAGAGCGAAATAACCGTATACGATCGTAGGTACGCCAGCCAGCACCTCAAGGATTGGCTTGACGATTTTGCGAACCCGTTTGGGCGCGTACTCCGATAAGTAAATGGCAC
Organism: Paenibacillus endophyticus; assembly: GCF_014192395.1. Lineage (GTDB taxonomy): Bacteria > Bacillota > Bacilli > Paenibacillales > Paenibacillaceae > Pristimantibacillus > Pristimantibacillus endophyticus. The sequence continues at coordinate 475,714 of NZ_JACHXW010000003.1, forward strand.
TGGCTAGGCCAAGCGGAATAGCGACTAAACAAGCGATGAATGTAATCATTAATGTGCCTGACAAGAGCGGCAGAACACCGAAGCTTTTGGGCGGGATTAACGGTGACCATTTGGTCCCAAACAAGAAATCAAAAATCGGTATTTTCTGAAAGAACTGATACGTTTCCGAGATGAGCGTGACGACGATGCCTATTGTAGTTAGAACGGATACGGAAGCACATAGGAACAATAGGATCGGCATCACTTTATTCATGATGCTAACGCGTTTATTTTTGAAGTCATAGGCTTCCTTGCTTAATGTTTGAGCTTTATTGACCGTTTGCAGCCCTTGCCTTGGCATTGCGGCGTCCTCCTTCTTGCCTTTACAATTCGTTTACATATGTGCCGTGAAAAATGTGATGTCCCTCGAGACACCACATTTTCATTTAGACACATTTAATGATTATTGAATTTTTGCTGCTTCCGTAGCGTATTGCTCATCTGGAAGGGATACATAGCCAACTTCGCCTGCAAATTTCCCAATGTTGCTGATATAGTATTTCGCGAATTCTTTTACTTCTGGACGCTCAAGCTCTTTGTTGCTTACGTAGATGAAGAGCGGGCGGGACAATGGAGCGTAGCTTCCGTCTTTGATCGTGTCGTAAGTCGGTGCAATTGCGCCGCTGCCGCCGTCAACCGGAACAACTTTCAATTTGTCTTGGTTTTCTTCGAAGTAAGCAAAGCCGAAGTAGCCAATGCCGTATTTGCTGCCTGCTACGCCTTGAACTAGCGCGTTGTCATCTTCAGAGAAGCTGATTGCTTTATCGTTGCGAATGCCGGCTTTATCAAGAATAGCTTCGTTGAAGTAGTCATAAGTACCGGAATCAGCGCCTGGTGAGAACATTACGATCGGCTCAGCAGGGAATGTGTCGCGAACGTCTTTCCAAGTAGCTACTGTGCTGCCTGTAACGAAAATTTTGTTAAGCTCTTCAACCGTCAAGTGGTCGATAAAATCATTGTCTTTGCTTACGACTACGGACAAGCCGTCAAATGCTACGGAAAGCTCCGTGTACTCGATGCCTGCATCCTTACAAGCTGTTGCTTCTTCTTCCTTGATTGGGCGGGAAGCATCTGCAATTGCGATTTCGCCTGCACAGAACTGTTTGAAGCCGCCGCCTGTGCCGGATACGCCAACAGGTACGCGTACATCTGTGTGCTCTTTATTGAATTCTTCAGCAGCAGCTTCCGTAAGTGGGAACACCGTGCTTGAACCGTCGATTTTAATTTCGCCTGACAATTTCACAGCTTCTTCCGTTGGTGCGTTAGTAGCCGTATTGTTCGTAGCGCCTGTATTTTCTGATCCTGTATTTGCACCGTTTGTATTATTACCGCATGCAGCCGCAAATGCGAGCAGCACCACCATCGACAACATCAAGATCCCCTTAAAGCCTTTTTTCTTTAACAACTCTACCACTCCTCTTATTTTGTCTCTCAGGGTCATCCCCCGTGCCTCTTATACTACTAGCCGTTTGTAAACCTCGTATTCTGTTTTTGTAAACTCCATGTTAAAAATAAGATTGCTGCAGTTTCTCCATTTCGTCAGCTACATGAATTGCTTGCTGATGCGCCTGTTCAGACAACAATCCGATCTGCTCGCTGCTTTTTCGGTTATCCGCAGCGGCGCGAAACAGGCGATTAAAGGCTTCTACCGCCTCATTAACATGCGTTTCACTGGCTATCGTCTCGCTCCGTCCAGCATGTGCCAGCGCCGTCGTTTGCGAGATTGCTTCTACGACGGTTTTCGTTAAGGTCGTAATTTCATTCGCGAACTGCTTCGTTTGGCTGGCCAGCTTCATGACCTCGCCTGCGACTACCGCAAACCCAAGCCCATGCTGACCTGCGCGTGCTGCTTCTATAGAAGCATTAAGGGCAAGCAAGTTGCTTTGTTCTGCTAGCTCCTTGATTTGAGAGGACACCTTGCTGATCGAGCCTGCTTCCAACTGCAAGTCATTCATGCGTTTTTCCTGCTGCTGTGAATGGGAGGCAATCGCTCCAAAAGCTTCTGTGACCTTGTCAAGCTCATTCTTGCCGGTTAGCGTTAGATCGACCATTTGGGCCGAGAGCGACTCGCCTTGCGCTGTTGACATACGAACGCTGCTTACCGCATGCTCTATATCCTTCACTCGCTTCTCAGCAGAGCGGATCGTGTTCTTCTGTACATCCACTGCCTCCTGCTGAAGCATTCTGGAGAGCTTCAACAAATCGGATACGGTCAATACTCCTGCCAGCCTATGGTTAGCGGTGACGATCACGCAATCGTAGAGCACTCGGTCATCCCGGCTTAGCGCGCTATCGATTAGCTGCTGCGGTTCATCGTTATGATCAACGAGCAGCGGAGCTGCGTCCATTAGCTTTGTAATCGGCTTGTCATCATACAGATCGGCGCTAAAACGATGGCCTAGCTTCAAGAAAAAGTGATTGCGCATCATTAAGCCGATCGGAGCCCCTTGCTCGTTCGTTACAATGATGCATTCGCTTTCCGGATGCTTCTTGAACACCGAGATCGTTTCTCGGCAGGTTCGCTCTGCGCTTATCGTCGGTGCTTGGCGCAAGAAATTCGTCAAGCGCACCGTTTGCGAGACTGGCTGCTTTGCAGCAGGCGATGCCTTATCTTCCTTTTCTGCTTCCTTCATTGCTTCCTTCATTGCTTCCTTCTTTGCTTTGTTCTCCGCTTCTTTCTGATCCTGTACTTGTCCGGTAGCTGTTTGTAGCTCCCGTGTTGGTCTTGCGGCTGCTTGCTGCTCCTGTGCTTGTCCAGCAGCTGCTTGCTGCTCCCGGTGCCCGTTAAGTGGTGCGTTCGGATCAGTACCTTCATTTTGCTCATTTACAAAACGGTTTTCTTTCTCCAGAACAGTCGATGTCACTCGCCATCACCCTTCCTTCTATTTCCTTCTGAACTCACTATAGGTCGGAAGCATCAACAGCAATGTGCAGAAATGTTATCGGAATGTTAAATTCGACATATTTTAAATAAATCTCGTAAAAAAAAACGACCTTTACAGGGCGCTCGCCTATGCCATATTTACTATTGCTTGAAGCATGAAATAGCGTCACGCCAAGCGTAAACGGCTGAAGCCGTCATCTGGCGGCTAAGCTTACGTTTCGCGCAGAAATATAGAGAAAGTTGGCGAAATGATATACTTTCCTATATTTCAAGCGTAAACGGCTGAAGCCGTCCTCTGGCGGCTAAGCTTACGTTTCGCGTAGAAATATAGAGAAAGTTGGCGAAATGATATACTTTCCTATAT
>NZ_JACHXW010000004.1:0-225231 GCF_014192395.1 Paenibacillus endophyticus
CTGTACAAAATGGTGGTGTGGTAACTTCCATTTTACACGAAGCCTTCATGGGCCTTTTGTTTTTTTAGGTGTCGCACTTCATTTTACAATCCGTCTTAAGAAAAAAGAAAAACCTGCGGCTATCGCAGGCTGTTGATTAAATGAAGAACATATCCATAAACTGCGGGACCGAGGTTTCCTCGAGCCCAGCTTGATTCTGGCATAGCTCCATAATCAGTTGAGTCTGTTTGACAGGGAAACGGCTTCTTAGGTTGGCTTCGAATTTGTGCCAAAGCAATGGGATGCCTTCGCTCCTTCTTCTACTATGGCCGACAGGATAGGCGATTTCTATACGCTCTGATGAGGTGCCGTCAAGGTAAAACAGCTGAACGGCATTGGCAATTGAACGTTTATTCTCATCCAAATAATCAGCGGAGAACGATGGATCCTCTTTTGCAATCATTTTTAGGCGAAGCTGATCAATTCGTGGATCTGCAGCTGCAAGGTCTTCATAATGGTCCGCGGTCAAGCCTCCATAAAGCAGACCGATTGCAACCATGTATTGCAAGCAATGATCACGATCAGCTGGATTGTGGAGCGGTCCTTGCTTATCGATGATCCGCAATGCGGACTCATGCGTCGTCAGCATGATGTGATCCAGCTCATGAAACCGAAGAGCGGCTTCCGGATGCAGAGCGATTGCCGCTTCAACAGCTGTTTGCCCATGGAATTCAGCAGGGAATGATAGTTTAAACAAAATATTTTCCATCACATAGCTTTCGAATTTCCGTGCCTGCTGCAGCTTCTTTCCTTTGAACAGCACGTCACTGAACCCCCACTCAGGCGTGGACAACACGGAAGGATAGCCCATTTCACCGTTTAGAGCGAGTAATGCAAGCCTGACAGCACGGCTCGTTGCATCGCCGGCAGCCCAGGACTTGCGCGTTCCCGTATTGGGTGAATGCCGATAAGCTCGAAGGGAATGCCCATCAAGCCATGCATGCGAGACGGCATTGATAATTTCCGATTGCGTCCCGCCAAGCATAGCAGTGACGACGGCGGTTGAGGCGATCTTTACGAGAATAACATGGTCTAAGCCAACGCGGTTGAAGCTGTGATTGAGCGCAAGCACGCCTTGAATCTCGTGTGCTTTGATCATAGCCGTCAATACATCGCGCATCGTTAACGGTAATTTGCCTTCCGACAGGTTTCTTCTGCTTAAATAGTCCGCAGCGGCTAGAATGCCTCCAAGATTATCCGAAGGATGCCCCCATTCCGCGGCAAGCCAAGTATCATTGTAGTCCAGCCAGCGGTTGATACAACCGATATTGAAAGCCGCGGTTATGGGATCGAGCATATACGATGTACCCGGAACGCGGGCACCGTGCGGTACGACCGTACCGGGAACGACAGGTCCGAGCAGCTTTGTGCATTCCGGATACCGCAGGGCAAGCAGGCCGCAGCCTAACGTATCCATGAGGCAGTAGCGTGCCGTCTCGTAAGCTGCATCACTCTCAATCTTGTACGCAGAAGCATATGAGGCAATATCCACTAACAGCTGATCCGGCTCAGGCTTAGCGTTGAAGACCGGCGACGACATCGGTGCATCAGCCTCCCTTTCTTCACGATCGATGATCAATAGGCAGCCAACTAGCTGTCTCCGGACCTATATAATCGGCATTCGGGCGAATAAGTCGGTTATGGCTGCGCTGTTCTACTAGATGAGCCATCCAGCCGCTAATGCGTGAAATGACAAATATAGGCGTAAACAGAGAGGTTGGAATGCCCAATAAGCGATAAGCGGATGCGCTGTAGAAATCCAAATTGGGGAATAGCTGCTTCTCCTTGCGCATAATTTGCTCGATTCGCTCAGACACATCATATAAAACCCAGTCCTGTGCATCATCGGATAGCTTTTTGGACCAGCGCTTAATAATATCCGACCTGGGATCACGGACTGCATAGACACGATGACCGAAGCCCATTATTAATTTCTTCTCTTGCAGCATGTGCCTAACGGCGGCTTCGGCTTTGGCAGGATTCGGGAAAGCTTCAATCAGCGCCATGGCAGCCTCATTGGCGCCTCCATGTAGATTGCCTCGTAAGGTGCCGATACCGGTGGTAACTGAAGAATAAGCATCAGACAAAGTCGAAGCCGTCACTCTTGCGGCAAAGGTTGAGGCATTGAACTCATGTTCAGCATAAAGAGTCAACGATACATCAAGTGCCTTTTCGTGCAGCTTGCTTGGAGAATGGCCATGGAGCAGCTGAAGGAAATGTTCGGCGATGCTGTCACAGTCCGACTCGGTATCAACACGGATGCCCTGGGAGTGGTAATGATGCCAGTACAAGAGCATGGAAGCAGAGCAGGCAAGCAGCCGATCGGTCACGGCATGGTGATCAGTTGCGGAACTCTCAGGCTCAAACGTGCCAAGCGCCGAGACGCCTGTGCGCAGCACATCCATCGGATGTGCGGCAGCGGGCAGCTGCTCCAGAATATGAAGCAGCCCTGCCGGAAGCTTACGCAGCTTGCGGAGTTTGATCTTGTATGCCTGCAATTCCGGCAGAGTTGGAAGCTTTCCGTAGTTGAGCAAATATGCCGTTTCTTCAAACACGGCGTTTGCAGCGAGATCTTCGATCGAATAGCCCCGATAAGTAAGCCCCATCCCTGCTTTACCAACCGTCGAAATGGAGGTTTGCCCGGCAACCACATCGGCGAGCCCGCCACTTTTTTTAACCGTCATCGCTGCTTCCCCCCTTATTGAAGCCGTACAGCTGATCCAGCTTTTTTTCGAAGTCGTAGTAGTTGAGGTAATCGTATAGATCGGCTCTTGTCTGCATGCGGTCCATTACGTTCCTTTGGGTCCCTTCGCTTCTTATTGCCTGATATACATTCAGTGCCGCTGCGTTCATCGCTCGAAATGCGGACAGCGGATAAAGCGCCAAGCCAACACCGGCTTTGCCAAGCTCCTCTACCGTGAATAAAGGCGTCTGTCCGAACTCTGTCATGTTGGCAAGGATGGGAACTTGAACCGCATTCGCAAAAGCTCGGTAATCATCAAGCGAAGTGACGGCCTCTGGGAAGATCATGTCCGCTCCGGCCTCCACGCAAGCACAGGCGCGTTCAATCGCAGCTTGCAAGCCTTCTACGGCAATTGCATCGGTCCTCGCCATTATGACAAATGACGAATCCATTCTGGCATCCGCTGCGGCTTTGATGCGGTCGACCATCTCCTCCTGCTTTACGATCGTTTTGCCTGGGCGGTGACCGCATCGTTTGTCTGATATTTGATCTTCAATATGAATGCCAGCTGCGCCGGCTCGATTCATTTCCTTCATCATTCTTGCGATTTGGAAAGCTCCGCCAAACCCCGTATCGACATCTACGAGCAAAGGTAGCTCCGTCACGCTTGTTATGCGCCTCGTTTCCTCCAAACAATCCGACAGTGTCGTCATACCAAGGTCCGGAAGCCCGAATGAAGCGTTGGCTACGCCTGCGCCAGACAAATACAATGATCGGAAGCCCACTCGTTCAGCCATTATCGCGGAATAGGCATGTATAGCACCTGCAACCTGAAGCGGCACTTCAGCCTGAATGGCTTCCCGCAGCCGCTGGCCTGGAGCAGCAGACATTTCACCACCGCCTTTCATCGTAGAAACATTATTTCAACAATTGGCCGCTAATAACGATTCTATGGATTTCATTTGTCCCTTCATATATTTGCGTAGCTTTAGCATCACGAAACATTCGTTCAATTCCAGAGCCACTCAAGCAGCCGTCCATATCCAAGATAGCCATCGACTCATTTGTAACCCTGACTGCGGTATCGGCTGCATACATTTTGGCAGCGGAAGCCTCCTTCGTGCAGGGAAGTCCTTGTTGTCGCAAATATGCAGCGCGGTATACGAGCATTCTTGCAGCTTCGACTTGAACGGATAGCTCAGCCCATTTAGCTTTGTAATTGCGATGCAACGGAGCGGTTCTTCCAAACGGCATGAAACCTTGATTCATTCTATCAATTGTAAGTTGCAGTGCCGCCTCCGCGATGCCGAGCGCCTGCGCCGCAATGCCGATTCTGCCGCCGTCTAGCGCTCCCAGTGCTATCTCAAAACCACTTCCTTCAGTGCCAAGGCGCTGAGCAACTGGAAGCTGGACCTGATCAAACATGATCTCGCACGTATTGGAGCCATGAAGCCCCAGCTTCCTCTCTTTCCTTCCGATTGCAAAGCCGGTTGTATCCTGCTCAACGATAAATGCACTGATTCCATAGGAGCCTTTCGCGGCGTCCGTTATTGCAAAGGTCACATACGTTTGGGCGACACCTGCATTCGTTATAAAAAGCTTGCTACCATTCAGTATATAATGATCGCCGACCAAATCGGCTGAGGTACGAATTGCGGCTGCATCCGAACCAGCCTGCGGCTCCGTCAAAGCGAATGCGCCCAAGGCTTCCCCAGCGGCTAGTGAAGGCACGAATTTTGCGATTTGTTCGTCGTTCCCATACTTTAAAATGGGCATGGTTCCTACTGAGGTATGAACGGATAGGATTACGCCGACAGCCGCGCTCACTTTGGATATCTCATGGATAGCTATAATATAGGAAATAAAATCGAGTCCGGCTCCTTTCCATTTTTTCGGTATAGGAATGCCCATCAATCCTTCTTGCGCCATATTTGCTAAAAGCGAGGACGGGAATTGATCGGTTTCTTCCATCTCATGTACGACCGGTGCGATTTCTTGCTCTGCAAACTGCCTGACTGCATCCTGCAGGTCTACTTGTTCCCGCGTAAAACGGAGCTCCATCGCCATGCACCCTCTCCGATGCAGCTTTTGTCATGCTATGGATAGATATAAAAGCCGCGTCCTGTTTTCCGGCCAAGCCAGCCTGCCTTTACATGTTGGCTAAGCAAGGGGCATGGTCGATATTTGGAGTCGCCAAATCCATGATGGAGTGTCTCCATAATCGCCAGGCATGTATCCAATCCGATGAAATCGGCCAGCGCAATCGGTCCCATTGGATGCTTCATGCCAAGCTTCATCACTTCATCTACCGCTTCAGGAGTGGCTACCCCTTCATAAACCGTAAATATGGCCTCATTAATCATGAGCATGAGAATACGGTTGGATACAAAGCCGGGAAAATCTCTGACTTCGACCGGCGTTTTGCCGATCGCGAGCGAGAGCTGTCTAATTTGATCATAAGTGGCATCGGAGGTTTCCAATCCGCGGATAATTTCAACGAGCGGCATCACGGGTACCGGATTCATAAAGTGCATGCCAATGACGAGTGATGGTCTGCCGGTTGCGGACGCCAGCTCCGTAATGGAGAGAGAAGAAGTATTCGTTGCCAATATGGTATGAGGCGAGCAGACACGGTCAAGCTCGGCGAGTAGTTCTTTTTTGATAGCCATTCGCTCGGGTGCTGCTTCAATGACAAGATCCGCAGCTTGCGCATCGGCAAGCTCTGTGGAGATCGTGATCCTGGACAAAAGCAGGCTGCGCTGCTTATCTTCCATCTTTCCTTTGCCGATGAGCAGGTTTAACGAGTCGCCAATCCTTTTTAGACCAAGCGCTGCGGCATTCCGATTCAGATCATATAGCAAAACAGCAATGCCGCTTCCAGCAAGCGTCTGCGCGATGCCGCTTCCCATCTGGCCTGCACCCAGTACCGCTGCTGTCTGAATGCCCATACTTGATCTCCTCCCTTCGCTTCATTACCGAACCTCGATGAGAATCGCGTCACCTTGCGCGCCTCCGCTGCAGATCGCTGCTATGCCGAGACCGCCGCCTCTTCGACGCAGCTGGTGCATCAAGGTGAGCACAATTCTTGCCCCGCTTGCACCGATGGGATGACCAAGCGCGATGGCTCCGCCGGCAACATTGACCTTGCCGTCATCCCATCCGAGAATATCTCCGCATATGAGCGGAACCGCCGCGAAAGCCTCGTTCACTTCGAACAAATCAATATCCTTCAGCGAGAGGCTCTGCTTGTGCAGCAGCTTCTGTATGGCGAGTGCAGGCGCTGCCGCTAAATGGGGGGCCCTCGTTCCGATCGAGGCATGTGCCGCTATTCGCGCTAACGGTTTGCAGCCCTTCCGTGCAGCCGCTTCCGCTGACATCAATACTAAAGAAGCTGCTCCGTCATTCACGCCTGGCGCATTGCCAGCCGTAATCGTTCCGTAAGCGCCTGCAATAGATTGGAGCATGGCCAGCTTGCGTGCACTCGTGTCGCGGCGGGGACATTCATCTTGGTCGATCATAACGCTCCCAAGCGTGGCAAATGCTTCGATTTCCTCCGCTAACAATCCAGCGTCCATGGCCGAGCACGCCCGGGCGTGGCTCCTTAAAGCCCATTCGTCCTGCTCGGTTCTGCTTATGCCATATTCCGCAGCTGCTTGATTGCCATGAACCGCCATCAGAACGTCATGAAACGGGCAGAGAAGTCCATCATGTATCATTAAATCGGTCAGCTCCGCATGCCCAAGCTTATTCCCCCATCTTGCTATACGCGCAGCGAACGGGGTTTGGCTCATGCTCTCCATTCCTCCGGCAATCATCACCTCCGCATCGCCCGCGCGTATCAACTGCTCAGCAAGTGTAATGGCCCGCATGCCTGAAGCACACACCTTATTGATAGTGTCCGCTTGGATACTCCAGTCCAGTCCCGCACGAATCGCGGCTTGGCGCGCTGGATTTTGCCCATTCCCGGCTTGAAGCACCATTCCCATTATGATGCCGTCAATCTCGGCTGATGCCAATTTGCATTGCTGCATGGAACCGCGGATAGCTGATGCGCCTAGCTGGACACCGTCTACATTTTTGAATGTTCCGCCAAGTTTTCCGAATGGCGTTCGTTTCCCGCCGACGATAACCGCATGGGCCATCCTGTATCACTCCTTATGCCATGACGATATGTGAGAAGCAATCGATGTCCATACCGCCGGTCCCGAGCTTGGATGCCAAACATTTCGCATCCCGCAAATAACGTTCCATGCGGAACTCCTGCATGTAGCCGTAGCCTCCTAATATTTGAATGGCTTCAATGGCAGCTTCTACCGCACAGTCCGCTGAATATTTCCGTGCTATTGCCGCTTCCCTGCTGCAGCTAAGACCTTCGTCTCTCCGCCATGCGGCTTGATAGACAAGCAGCCTGGCCGCTTCAATTCGCGTCCACATATTCGCGAGCTTGAAGGAAATGCCTTGATGCTTTCCAATGAGAATTCCGAATTGTTTGCGCTGCTTGGCATAGGCTGCCGCAGCTTCGTAAGCGCCTTGCGCCATGCCGACCGCTTGCGCTGCAGCGCTAATATGCGCCAGCTGCGAGAGGGAGGTGAGGAATTCGGACATCTCTTCCGATTTGCTGAGCAAGCATGCTTCCGCTGCCGAGCAATGCGCAAGATGCATGGAATTAAACATGAGCGATCGAAGCCCCATTTTATGAATGTTTTCACCAATGAATAAGCCAGGCGAATTCCGCTCGACAATAAAGGCAAGCGATTCGTCCTTGCGCTTCTGCCTGCGCGATTGAGCGAAAACGAGCAACAGGTCTGCGACGCCTGCCTGCAAAACCGTGCTATGGCGCCCGTTAAGCTCCCTTCTGTTCTTGCTGCCGCTGTACGCAAGGGTGTAATCGTTTATCGCGCCATGCCGCTTCACGCTGGGCAAAGCGCAGCCGCCGAGCAGCTGTCCGCTGGTAAGCCTGCTCAAGTAAGACTCCTTCAAGCCTTCATTGCCGAATGCATAAATCGGCCAAGCCGCAAATAACGTATGAGCTGCCAACGCTGCAGCGGCGGATGCGCATACTCGGGACACTTCTTCTATCACAATGGCAAACGTCAACCAATCTCCGCCTGCGCCTCCATATTGCTCACTGATCGGGATAGCTGCCAAGCCCAGACTAGCCATTTGTTCAAACAGCTTGCGATCGAACCGTTCATGCACATCTCTGTCCGAGGCATGCGGCGCAACCTCGCACTCTGCGAACTCACGAACGAACGCCCGCGTCATGTCCTGTTCCGTACTTAACGAAAACTGCATCGCCCTCCCCCTTTACGCTTGAACGGAAGCAAGTGGACAAAGTTCGACGGTATCCGCATTTGCTGTAGTATATGTGCACGACTTCGATAATAATGCCAGTTAGCATTCATTTGTAATTGCCATCCGATTCTAAACAAAAAGAGGCTGCTCCGTGTCATTTTGAATGACATGCGGAGCAGCCTCTTAAGTTTAAGTCGTTCGGTAAACGTAAGGATCCTTTGGCGCATCGATTGCACGCCATTCATTAACCTTCAGCACGGGAATCGTTTGTTTAAATGGCTGGTAATATTCCCATGTGAGCTTGCCTGATACGCGGACCCAATCATCGTCCTTGATTTCGGTATTTTTCGGAAATTCAACTAACATGCCAAAGACGCCGGAATCCGCCACGCAGTGGATAAAGCCAAAGCGGAAGACGAAAAAATGATTGCCGTCCACTTGCTGCCCTTTATAGGCGAACCCGTCGAAGCTAATTGTTTTCCCCATGAAAGCTTCTGGCGTATTGTAGATGACCTCCATGCCCTTTAAATAATCGGCATCCGTTAAGGCAACGCTAGGGCGGTTGATGTACTCTGCCAATTGTTTGTTTTTTACGTTGTCGTAATCGTCCTTGCGGTAAAAAACGCTGGAATCCGGCTTCAAAAACTGATGAGCTCCTGGGTTATTTGCAATGTTTTCTTCAAAAGAAGGAAACGAGAAGCCTTTTGCCTTCACAAAACTTGAGTCCAGCGCGTAAGCCGGAAGAAACAGGCCCGTCATAATGGGCACAAACAGAATGAAATAGCTGACAAACCGTTTCGTTCTCGTATTGTTGCCGTGCGCATGATCATGTCCATGATGGGAATGCGAATGTTCACGCTGCTCATGATCATGGCAGGAGCAGTCAGGGGGTGAGTCCTCTGCTGCCAGCTTCTTCTCTGCTGCGATTTGCTCACGGGATACACGCACAAATTCAAAAATACTAAGCAGTCCCATGATGACAACAGCGCTTATCGACAAATAAGCATATTTCATATTGATAAATTTATTAATGTCTCCGGTGTAGTGAAGCATAAAAAACATGAAAGAAAATCCGAATAAAATGATGAATCGAATCATCCGAATAACCTCCCGACCAGCAATGAGCCTACTAATGTAAATACCGTAACGAGCGCAATAAGTGTAAAGACAAACTTGCTGCGGTAGGTTCCAAGCAGCATGAGCGTGTTTTTAATATCAATCATCGGCCCGAATACGAGAAAGGCTGATAGAGAGCCAACCGTGAACGTGCTTCTGAACGATGCGGCAATGAATGCGTCCGCTTCCGAACAAAGTGAAATGAGAAACGCTAATGCGATCATGACGAGAGAAGATGTTACCGGATTGCTTCCAAGATGAAGCAGATACGAAGTCGGAACGAACGTCTGCATGCAAGCCGCGATAAAAGCACCCAAAACTAAATATTTGCCGACCGAGAAAAATTCATCAACGGCATGTACAATCACTTCGTACAGTCGCTTGCGCATCGGAATGCGTACCGATGCGATACCGCTGGCATGCTCGTGTGCAGCCGCAGCTTGACCGTCCTGTATGCGGAACGGAAGATCCTTGAACAGAAAGGAAACGATGATCGACACCGAAAAAGCAACAGCGATGGCTAAACCTGCACGTATGCCGACCATTTCCCAATCGTTCCCGAACGCGATATACGTCGAGAACAAGACAATCGGATTAATAATCGGACCCGTCAGCATAAAGGCGATGCCGGCATGCAGCGGCATGCCCTTGTTGATCAAGCGTTTCGTGATCGGTACGATTCCGCATTCGCAGGAAGGGAAAAAAATCCCGATCCCGCAGCCGAATATCGTTGCGAGAAATCGGTTTTTGGGCATGATCCTAGCAATCCATTGATCCTTCACGAAAGTCTGGATCAATCCGGAAATGAGCACGCCAACCAGCACAAACGGGATCGCTTCCATCACCATGCTGATAAAGATGGTATTCATTTGGTATAAGGTAGTCCAAGTCAACCCTGCTCATCTCCAGAACATAATGTGAAACGGGATTACAGGAGCGCCAGCAATCAGTGAGGCTATACGCTCTGTTGAACGATGCTGCCGCCGGCTTCGTACGTTAGCAGCTTTGTGGCGATTTTATCGATAAAGAATCGGTCATGGCTTACGGTTACGACCGCGCCGGGAAAATGAATCAGCGCCTGCTCCATCACTTGTATGCTCGTCAAATCAAGATGGTTGGTCGGTTCATCCAGAATGATAATCTCCGCACCTGACAAAAGGCATTTGGCTAATGCAACCCGTGCCTGCTGACCGCCAGACAAGCTTCCGATTACCTTCTGAAGATCGGCTTCCGAGAATTGCAGCATGGATAAAAACTTAGTAACCTTCTTGCGAGGAGCATCGAGACCTAGGCCAAATACATTTACGGCATGACTGACTGTGTCCTTCTGATCCAGCTCATCCCACATCCGGTTGAAATACGCATAGCTTACGCCTTTCCCGAATCGAACGACGCCGGCATCCGGTTCTTCTTGCCCGGTCAGCACTTTGATTAAAGTCGACTTTCCGCTTCCGTTTGGGCCAATGATCGCAATCCGGTCCTCTTTCTGTATATCAAAGCTAACGTTGTGGAAGATCTGCCTGTCCCCATAGCTCTTGTGGATAGCTTCGACCGAACATAAATTGTCTGGAAACCGTAAATTCTCATAAATATCCGTAATAAGAACATTCACCGGATGAGGCTCGATCCTTTTCTTCATATCTGCAAGCTTGCGCGACAGGCGATCTTTGCCCGATTTTCGTTTGGAACGGTTATCGAGCTCCTCGGATTCCATAAGAAGAAGCTCTTCTTCCCATTCGAATTGCCGATCAAGCTCTTTCTTGCGCAGCTTCTTCTTGCGGATATAATCGGTATAGTTGCCTTCGTATTCCTGAAAATGATAGTTTTCAATCTCGATCGTACGCGTAACGACTCTATCGATAAATTGCCTATCATGTGAAACGAGCACCATCGTCCCGCTGAATCGGTTCAGCCACTGCTCGAGCCAAGCCAGCCCGTCCAAATCCAAAAAGTTCGTCGGCTCATCAAGCAATACGACATCCGGCAGCTCGATTAGCAGCTTCGCCAGCGCAGCGCGGTTGCGCCAGCCGCCCGAGAGTTGATCCACGGGCTGCTGTCGAGCATGCTCATCGAACCCTAGCTTCGTCAGTACCGTATCGATTTCTACCGCGGCATTCCAGCCGTCATGATGCTCCATTTCCTCGAACAGCTCAGCCTGCCGATTGAGCAGCTTTTCCATTTCCGTGTCGTCGGTTGCGTAGCCTAGCTTTTCTCCGATTACGCTTAGTTCACGCTCAATCTTCCAAATATGCTCATAACACAGCTCCAGCTCCTCACGGACCGATCTGTTGCCGCTTAGCTCCGAGAACTGGGAAAAGTAGCTTACCTTTACTTTCGGGTCGACCTCAACCTTGCCGTTTGTTGGCTCTTCCCTGCCTAGAATCAACTTGAACACGGTCGACTTTCCTGCACCGTTTCTACCAATGAGACCAATTCGCTCTCCCTTGCTTATCCGAAAATAAATATCGCGGAATATAAGAGTATCTTCGTATTTTTTCGTAACATTCTCCAACCGAATAACGCTCATGTCTTTCACCTCTGTATATGGTTGTAAACCACGAGCAGGCTCTATGTCAAGCCGGGACGCGCGAGAGGACCGATCCACATCGCTGCAGCGACATGTATCGGTCCTCTCATTAGGGATAATGAATGCCTTAATCTCACAATTACGGCATCAAATCATAAGGTGTGCCAATGGCTTGAGTCGCAAAGGCGTTATCGACACCGTCGAGGTTTTGAAGCCAGGCATCTTGCAATTCGGGTCGAGCTCGGGGCTCGTTGCTTTATTTACGTTTTGTATGCCGCCCCAGTGCATGGGCACGAATAGCGTATCTTCCCTGATTTTGTCAGAGAACCGGCTGCGAACGCTGAAGCTGCCTCTCCGCGATGTAACCTCGACCCATTCACCATCGATGATATGATGCCTTTTCGCCGTTTTAGGATGAATTTCGATGTAGTTCTCAACATTTCGGGCTGCCAATGTATGGCTTCTTCGCGTTTGGACACCGGTTAAATAATGCGACAGTACACGGCCGTTCGTCATGGTTAATGGGAATTCCTCGTTCGGCGTTTCTTGAGGGGTCCGGCTGGCAACAGGAAAAAATATAGCTTTACCATCGGAGTGGGCAAACGCATGCTCGAACATCATGCCTTGATTCCCATCCTCTTCCGTTGAGGTGCAAGGCCAATAAATACCGCCTGACGTTCTTAACCGATCGTAAGTAATCCCGTAATAATCGGCTAATCCCCCTTTGCTTGCTACCCTTAGCTCATTGAATATTTGCTCTGCATTCACGAAGGGGAAATATTTCTTTTTCCCAAGCCGTTCAGCGATATCGCATAAGATTTGCCAATCATGCTTCGTTTCGCCTGGCGGCTCGATTGTCGATTCCCGCAATAATACCCGCCCTTCCAAATTGGTCAAGGTGCCGTCATTTTCCAAATATGCAGTGACGGGCAACACGACATCCGCCATGACGGCAGTCTCGGATAGAAACATATCGGCAACGACAAGAAAATCCAAGTTGCGAAGCGCTTCTTCTACCAAATCTGCATTCGGATTGGATACAACCGGATTCGAACCCATGACAAGCAGCGTCCGGATTTCGCGATGATGAACGAGCTCCATCATCTCATAGGCTGATACGCCTTTGCGCGGAAGCTCGTCAGGATGGATGTCCCATACGCTGGCGACATAAGCACGGTCGTTCTCGTCTTCAATATTGCGATAGCCGGGCAATTGGTCGCTCTTCTGCCCATGCTCCCGTCCGCCTTGCCCATTTCCTTGTCCGGTTACAGCACCATAGCCGCAGCCCGGTTTTCCGATTTTACCAGTCGCTATCACCATATTCAAAAAATTCCGGACCGCGACATGCCCATCGGTCTGCTGTTCAACGCCTCTTGCCGTAAGCACGATGCCTGTTTCCGCGGCGCCGTAAGCTCTTGCGGCATTGCGGATCAAGTTTTCCTCAACCCCGGTTAGCTCGGCAATGTCTTTGAGCTCCACTGCTGCCAAATGCGCTGCAAGCTCAGCAAATCCATTCGTCCGCTCTGCAATAAACGCTTCATCGATCAGATTTTCTTCCAGAAGCACCTTCAGCATGCCGTTAGCCAGGGCAGCGTCGGTTCCGGTCTTCAGCTGTAGATGCATATCCGCAATGGCGGCCGTTGCAGTAGCACGCGGGTCAATTACGATTATGGTGGCGCCGTTCTCTTTCGCTTTGTTGAAATAGGGCATTAAGGTTGGCTGGCATTCCGCGATATTAGTGCCGGCCATAATAATGCAGCGCGCTAGAGGAATATCGGCAAGCCTGCACGTAAGCCCCCGGTCAATGCCAAACGTTTTGTTGCCTGCCGAAGCAGCGGCAGACATGCAGAATCTGCCGTTGTAATCGATATATTTGGTACCCAGTGCCACTCTGGCGAATTTGCCAAGCAGATAGGCGGATTCATTCGTCAGCGAGCCGCCTCCATAAACACCCAGCGAATGAGGGCCGAAAGCCCTGCTGCCTTCTTGGAAGCGCTCCTCGATGAGTGACATCGCTTCCTCCCAAGTGGAGGGTACGAGCTCACCGTTTTTTTTGATTAACGGCTGCATAAGGCGTTCCTTGCTCGTTGCATGCTGGTGCGCATTCATTCCTTTCACGCATAAACGTCCCTCAGAAGCCGCATTCGGAATCCCTTCGATCGAATAAGCAAATCGCCGTGAGCCCGGAATCGGCAGTTCCTTCGTAATGCGCATTTTGCATTGAACGCTGCAAAATGGGCACTGCGTATCCATCGTGTAGCCTGCATTCACCTCAGTCGCTGCTAGCAGTTGCCGCATATTCCTCACCTTGCCTTTCGTCTGTTCTTACCCTAAGGGATGATGCTTCAGCCCGTTCTACCAGCTCATCCCGGTATTCGGGGTCGAGCACCCTCTCCCGTATTTCCATAAGGCCTTCTCGCTCGATCCACTTCCACATCGATTCGCCGTACTCTGCTTTTTCGCGGTACAGCTGAAGCAGGGAAACGGATAAGGATAGGGCAAGCCCGTCAGTGTCGGCTATTCCGATCAGATGTGCCTGCTTGACCGGGTGCTCGGAATGACCGCCGGCATAGATTTCCCATCCGGCAGGTGCTCCGGTAATGCCAAGATCATGAACCAAAACGCCTGCTGGCTGATGTAGGCCGGATGCTATGGCCGTCCTTACGACAGCAGGGTATGACAATTCACTGCAAGAAGCTTGGAGCAAGCTGCCCATTGATTGTGCATCATAGGTCGAGCTGCTACGAATGCCAAGCTCATCATGTGTGTTAACATGCAGCCGATTGGCATGACCGATCCATGCATCTGCCTTACCGTCCATCATCGCCTTTTGGTTGTGGAGCGAAGCATAATATTGAATGGCAGCTCTGCAAATGGTGCAGCCGGAAGTTCGGCTCCATCCCAGCATAGCCATATGTTCGTTAGGCGCGGAGTCCGGATCGGCAGCGATAGCCGCTTTTAGCGTCTCGTGACTGGTCTCTGTACAGCTGCAAATAGGATCAGCTTGTATGGTCATGCCTGCTTTCCCATGTTGGAGCGCATACTGCACAATTGCGTCTACCATTGGGCGACAGCCGCCGCAGGAGCTCGATGCCTTTGTACAATCCTTCACTTGGTCGGTCGTTTGCAAGCCTTCCTCTAGAACCGCACACATGATCGCTCCTTTGCTTACCGCGTTGCATGCACAAACCGTTTCGCGATCGGGCATATTTGCGATGAGCTCTTCATTCGCGCTGTTCCCGCCCGAAGTCGCTTTCGAAGCCAGCTCGGTGATCGATGCCTGCTTTTTAACGAGATTCAATAGCTGCGTGCCTTCTGAGGAATCGCCGAACAATATGGCACCTTTTACGATTCCATCCTTCATTGTAATCTTCTTATAAGTGCCTCTTATTCCGTCGTAGATTTGGACAGCGGTCTCTGCTTGGTCGGATTGGATGTCTCCTGCGGAAAAAACCTCAACGCCTGACACTTTTAGCTGCGCATAGGGGACCGAGCCTTGGTATGGCTCCGTTGACTGTCCGCATAATGTACTAGCGAGCACCTTTCCTTGTTCGTATAGCGGCGCTACCAGCCCATATGCAACACCGCGATGCTCTGCACATTCACCTACTGCATATACATTTCGCATACTTGTTCGCATATAGTCATCCACGACAATGGCGCGGTTCGTTTCAATTCCGCTTTTTTTGGCAAGCTCAGTATTCGGGCGAATCCCGACAGAAACGACGATGAGATCAGCGTCAAGCGTGTTCCCGTTTGTGAATCGAATGCCTTTGGCACGATTTAAACCGATAATGCTGTCGGTTTCTTTGCTCAGCCAGAACCTCATGCCCTGATCTTCCAATTCCTTGCGCAATAAGTCTGCCGACATTCGGTCAAGCTGCCTATTCATTAAATAAGGCGCATTATGAATGACATCGGTTTCCATTCCTAAGTTAAGCAAGCCTCTCGCGGCCTCTAAACCCAGCAATCCGCCGCCGATGACAGCAGCTTTCTTATACTTTTTGGCATATGCCATCATCGTTTGGCAATCGTTTATATTTCGGAAGGAGATAACCCCTTGTTTATGGATACCGGCAATTGGCGGGATAAATGCGGAAGAACCTGTCGCTATAATGAGATGATCATAATCTGTTCGGATGCCCGATACGGTTTTGACAAATTGCGAATCTGTATTGATTTGGGCGACGGTTTCGCTCGTGTACAAGCGAATCCCCTTTTCCTCATACCATGACCAATCATTGATGACAATGCTCTCTATAGATGAATCGCCTTGAAGAACCTTAGACAACAATATTCGATTATAATTGGGATGCGGCTCATTGCCAAACACCGTAATTTGATATTTGAGAGGAGCTAGCTTGATTATTTCCTCCACGCATCTGATACCCGCCATGCCGTTTCCGATAACGACTAATTTTTCTCTACTCATGTATGTTCACATCCACTCGCATGTTTTTGCTAAATCGTTAGAGAAACAAATCGGACTTCTTGACCTGCTTCGGTACCTGCCCCGCCGGCCTCTATAATGACGAGCGCATTCGCTCTCGCAAACGCGGCAACATTGCCCGACTTGTCGTTGCGCAGCGGTTCAACCATCCACTCTTTTTCCCCTCGATATACGAATGCACGCGCATATCTCGGGTATGGCGAAGGCTTCTGGATGCCATCGATCAACCGGCCATCTAACCATACGGATCGGTATTCATTTCTGCCTGCCGCTTTCAATACGACGGGACGAAGGAGAAGCTCAAGTCCCGCGAAGCAAGCTGATGGATTGCCAGATAAGCAGACCAGCAGCTTGGATCCGAATTGGTACGCTGATGTCGGAGTGCCTGGTCTCATTACTACTTTGGTGAATAAGGGAATGCCGCCAAGATTTTCTGCGACAAACTTTACATAATCATAATCCCCAACTGACACCCCGCCTGTAGTGACTACGATATCGGCTTGCTCCAGAGCATTAGCAAGATAAGCTTCCAACGTTTGCGGGCAATCCTGCACCGGATTGTGCCGGATGACTTTGGCGCCGAGCTCGCGGAGCCTTGCCGAGACCATAAAACCGTTCGCGTCATATATTTGTCCTGTGCTTCTTTGATCGCCGGGAATAGTCAATTCATCTCCCACAGGTATGACAGCAATGACAGGCTGTTTATATACCGTTACCTCCGTTTGTCCAAAAGAGGCTAGCACGGCGATTTCCTTCGCTCTAATCGCTGCGCCGCGATATAGTACCTTCATTCCTTGAGGGACGTCCTCTCCTCTTTCGGCGATATGCTGGCCGCGCGGATACGGGCGATCGATTTGTACGGAAGGTTTGCCAATGATACTTTTTCGTTCAACAACTGTTTCCTGCATAACGACGCAATCATAGCTTAGCGGTACCGGTGCTCCCGTGAATATTCGAACAGCATTCATGATGCCGTCATCCATCGCATAATCCGTTTCAACATACCCTGCGCGAATCTCGTCTCTTACTTGCAGCAATACCGGCCGCTCTTTGCTGGCGCCTGTTGAGGCTGATGCGCAAATCGCATAGCCGTCCATGGCCGCTCGGCGAAATGGGGGAAGCGGAAACGGGCTTTCAAAGTCGGATGCAAGCACCCTTGATAAGGCTTCTTCTAATGGAACCTTCTCGAACGACGGTTCTTTTCTATCTCGTGTCAACTTCATGACGGCTATGGAAACAGAAGCTGTAAGCGGGTTTTGCACGCTAATGACCGACATTTAATCCCCCCCAGCCCGTTGTTTATTAAAAATGAACAGAAAAAACCCTTTCCCGCGTTTGGGGAAAAGGCATCGTTGCCGTTTGAGCTCGCACGCCACTGTGCATGACTCGTTCTATAGAATATAGATTAGTTGATGACTGAGTATATGTCAATATATATAACACCAAATCTCGAATTTGCGATGCCGCGAAAAATAATTGTGTAAGGTATATTGACATGCACATTACGTGATCTTATAATTCGAGTTGGGATTACAATTTTGTGATCCGATCATAAACAGTAATTAGGTCGCACAATGACGTGTAACCAATGGCAATGAGGCCGCATTTCGTTCCTATTCAAGGACGATTTGCGGCTTTTTAGGTTTTATTACAGAGAATAAGGGAGAGATTGGGATGGAGAAAAAAGGATTTTGGCAAAGCGGGCATAAACCTACGTTATTCAGTGCATTTCTTTATTTTGACATGAGCTTCATGATTTGGGTGTTAATCGGACCACTAGCCGTTATAATTGCAGCTGACTACCCTATGGATCCCGTTCAGAAAGCGAACCTTGTTGCGCTTCCTATATTAGGAGGCTCCATTCTAAGATTGGTGTTAGGTTTCATGACCGATTATATCGGACCGAAACGAACGGCTCAGTTCGGTATGCTGTTTACCCTTGTCCCATTGATTATGGGCTGGAAATTTGTTGATTCCCTAGATCAACTCTATGTCGTTGCTTTGTTGCTCGGGGTTGCTGGCGCTTCATTTGCTGCTGCCTTGCCTTTGGCTAGTCAATGGTATTCAAAGGAGCATCAAGGACTCGCGATGGGTATCGCAGGAGCCGGCAACAGCGGTACCGTTATTTCAACTTTGTTTGCGAATCGGATCGCGCAGCATTATGGAAGCTGGGAGGTTGTATTCGGACTAGCCATCATTCCGATCGTTCTAGTATTTATCATATTCACGATATTTGCGAAAAACAGCCCCAATCGTCCTGCTCCAAAAAAGCTTTCACAATATGCTCAGGTGCTTAAGCAAGGTGATGCATGGGTATTCTGCGCATTCTATTGTGTAACATTTGGAGGTTTTGTAGGACTGTCAAATTACTTAACCATTTTCTTTAATACGCAGTACGGTCTCTCCCCTGTTCGGGCAGCCGACTTTACTACCTTTTGCGTGATCGCAGGCAGCTTCTTCCGCCCTGTTGGCGGCTATTTGTCAGACAAAATCGGCGGCGCGAAAATGTTAACCATCCTTTATGCAGGAGCCGGCTTGATGCTCGCAGCCGTTGCTTCCCTGCCTGCATTGCCGATCGTGATTACGATGCTGTTCATCGGCATGATGTGCCTCGGAGCCGGCAACGGTTCGGTATTCCAGCTCGTTCCGCAGCGCTTTGGCAGCGAACTTGGCCTCATGACCGGCATTATCGGCGCAGCAGGCGGACTTGGCGGTTATGCTTTGCCTCTCATACTCGGTCAGCTGTATCAATCCACCGGTTCCTACACATCCGGTTTCCTCATATTAAGTGCGGTGACGTTAGGATCACTCGTCTTGTTAACTGTCATGCAAGCGAGATGGAAAAACAAATGGATGGCGAGAGGCGGAAAAGCTCAGATGGACGGCATGTCTGACGTTTCTCATGTTAATGTGTAACGGTAACAAAATGTTTAAGTAGCATACCAAATACCCTTAGACTTGGAACGACTAGTCTAGGGGTATTTTATTTTCCTCTAAAAATTGCTTCATGAAAAGTCGTTTTGGGTTTTGCAGCAGCTTCGACATGGATTCGGTCCAGCGGTCATTTCGCGCTCCATTCGTTCTCTCGGCATAATAACTGGATATGTCTCGATCGTAGTCGCGCAGCTGCTGATCGAGTTGTTCTTGATTCTGAATGTAGCTGTTCTCGTGATACACATTTAATAAGGGCAATCGCGGCTTTATGTCTGAAAGGTTTGCCGGGTATCCCACGCTTAATCCGAACAATGGGATGACGCGCTTCGGCGTTTGAAGCAGCTTGGCTACTGCGGGCAGCTCATTTCTTAATCCGCCGATATAGCAAATGCCCAGTCCGATTGACTCTGCGGCAACTGCCGCGTTCTGGGCTGCCAAAGCGGTATCGATAAGACCAACCATAAACATTTCAGTGGAACCCAAGGTTTGCTCCGCCTTTTCTGTTAACTCGCCATTCAGCTTGGCAGCTAGCTCCAGTCGATGCAGGTCCAAGCAGAACACGAAAAAATGCCCGTTCTTGGCTACATAAGCTTGATTCCCTGACAGCTCAGCCAGCTTATCTTTCACCTGTTGGTCTGTAATGCCGATGATGGTGTAGGCCTGCACGTAACTGGAGGTTGCCGCAGCTTGCGCGCTTTGCACGATTGCATGTATTTGTTCCTCTGTTAGTGGCTTGTCTAAGTAGGAACGAATGGAGCGGTGATTCAATAACAGCTCGATGGTTGCGTTCACCTGATCACGTCCTTTTTATTGAAAGATTATTTCTGACATCATTAGAATACTCCCAATAATGATACTAAACCAACCTAAAAATTTTGAAACTTTACGCTCTTTGTTTAGGCCAGCTATTTCAAAGCTGCGGACATCTATAACAAGGATCAAAATCCCGCTCAGCAAACAGAGCAATATGACGTAATTTAAATAACTCATCGTATAACTCTCGCTAATCATCCCGTAACGCCTCCCTTTTTTATGGATATTATTGGGCTTTCATTCCAATGCGTCGAATTTTCAACGAAACTTTGACTTCGAATTTGCTTTCCTTGTACATGCTTCGCCAACCTTCTGCTGTCTTGACATGTGCATGCCAGAATTGAGGCTTGAAGGCCCGGACATATTCGCCAAAGCCGAATATATCGGCCCCCTTCACCTGCGTTTTCTTAATTAAATTCGAATAAAACAGAACCGATAATCCCTCTTGCTTTTTTTCGATCGACTGCAAGATTCGGGGATCATTGATCTTTACATTTTCGTTTAGCTTCGCTTCTAAATTAAGCTCGATGGCAATATCAATCGTAAACTGCGGAACGTTATCAATAATGCTCACTTTAATTTTTGATCTTCGATGCGTCGCATTGGTCATGACGCTTTCCTGTGCGCCGTCCAGCTGGATGTACACGCGGTATCCTGCTGGATTCACGCCTTTCACACCTAAATATCCGGCAATTTCCAGCGGTTTGGTCGCGCCAACCATCTTGGCATCATTGAAGTAAGCAAGCCCGATAATCCCGACATTCTGTTCCTTTTTCATTTCCACGTATGGCAAAAAACCTTCCTGGCCTTTTTTGGATACGTTGCTCCAGAATATACCGATGTAGTCCTTTGGAAATTTCCCCATCCGAATGCCTTCATCCAAGGTGGACATGAGATAGAGAGCAGGAACCCTCTCTAGCTGCGGAGTCGCGGTCATAAACTTAATCGCATTCCCTTTCGCTACCATCAGCCACGCCATACGTCTTACTTCGGGGTTTCTGCGAAAATAATCGTTTACATTTTCAAGCCCTCTTCGCGCTAATTTCTCAGAGACCACGATTACGCGCAAATGTCCGAAAAACAGCTTGCTGGAAACTTGCTGTTGTAAATTCATGAACGCATCATCAATGCTATGGCCAACCACGTCGATTACCCATACGGTCTCGCCTGCAGAGCCCTTTCCACCGCCGCCTTCACCTGGTCCGAGCGGTATTCTGCCAGGCAAGGCGATTTGTACCGCAACGCGCACCATTCCCTTTGATGGTGCCGGGATCGATCCGCTGATATGGCTAACCTCATCTTCTTCCTCATTGGCATCATCGGATGAAACGGCATCGATGGACACACCTAACACAACTGCTCTTTCCTCTATTTCGAGCCGATCCCAGCAGCCGGTCAGGAATGGAACAACTAGGCATAAGCAGCAAATTGCTTTAACGATTGGGATCCACCATTTGATTCGCAATGGGATTACCTCTCTTCTTGCGAAGGATTGAAATGAATAGCAGCAATGTAGGATAAACGATCGTAATATACAAGCCGATTCGGCCGACGCTTTCGATAATTTCATACATTTGAACGATGTTTTGCGGGAGCATCGCCGTGACGAATACAAAAGGCAGGAGAAAATACGAGAATTGCTTGTGCTCGCGCAAACGGAATAGATGGCTGATGAAATAAATCGTTAAATAATAACTGGAAAAGAGAGTCGTAAATACAGCGGTTACCCAAACGGCCAAAAAGGCAGCGTCCAGCCTCTCCAAAATATTCGCCGGCAATGATGTCGCTTTGGCTAATTCAAGCGTCGGCCACAATAGCTGCTTAATTTCCTCTGAACCAAATACGCTGACGGCTGCAGCTACAATGATGACATAAAGACCACCTGCAATCAGAATGCCCCATAAGCTTGCTTTCATTGCTTTGCTTGGTTTTTTCATCGCGGGAATGACCGCTGTCAACACGAAGGTACCCTGAAACAAGGCTGCTATCGTAAGCATTCCTTTTAACATCTTTTTAGGATCAGTCCCCCAAACCGGCAATAAATTAATCACTTCTGCGTTTTTCAAGGAAAGAGCAGCAATTAGCAGCACAGGCACGAGGAGCAATGGGAAATAGAAAGTATGGATGTAGGCAAAAGTGATGATGTTATTCCGTGTCGATATGGCAGCGAGCAGCAGCATGACGATTACCGTAACCTCTACTGGCGTTGATCTTAAGACGGAAGTTACGACAACTTCTCCAAACTCTCGTGCCGTAAGCGAGGTCAGTATGGAGAAGAATATAATAATGAGCACACTGCCAATTCGAGCCAAGCTTTTGCCGATAATCAGCTCGCTATATTGAATGAAGGTATGGTTTGGAAATCTCATGCTTAGCAAGGTTACTAGAACCAAGCCGATAACCGCGAGCAGCACACCAAGCATCGTAACTAACGGGGCGCCTGAATCCGCTGCTTGCACGGCAAAAAGCGGAAGCGCCAGCACCCCGACGCCAATGATCGTACTAACGAGAATTGCCGCCGCTTGAATGACGGTTATTTGACGAGACTCCATTTCGTTATCCTCCCTGCTGGTTTTTATCATTCTTCGGATCAAGCGCATTCGTAGTGGACGCTTCAAGCTCTTCAAATGATTGCTTATTGACCCGATCCGTATCCACGGGCTGTAGAAATGACGGCCGTTTGTTCATCCACCATAACGGACCTCTTATCAATAAATCCTTCATGCCTTGGAACTCGGCAGGCACAAGCGGGCTCAAATAAGGGACTCCGAACGATTTCAGCGACAAGAGATGATTGGCGATTAAGATTAGCCCAATCATGACGCCGTATAGTCCGAATATGCCAGCCATTATAATCAGCGGAAAACGCAGCAGCCTAAGTGCCAATGCAGCGTTATAAGCTGGCGTAGCGAACGATCCAATTGTCGTTAGGGCAATAATCACGATCGTAATCGGACTGGAAAAGCCCGCAGATACTGCGGCCTGCCCGATAACGAGGACCCCTACAATTGAAAGGGCTCCGCCGACCTGCTGCGGAAGCCGAATCGTAGCTTCGCGCAAAATTTCCATGGAGATTTCAATAATTAATACTTCAACGACCGCCGGAAAAGGTACTCCTGCTCTTCCTCCTGCTACGGCAACGGCAAATTCTGTCGGAATCAGCTCCGGGTTGAAGGAAATGATGGATACATATATAGCAGGGAAGATAAGCGAGAACATCAACGCGATAAGCCTAGCCAACCGGATTGAGCTCATAAGCAGGAATCGTTCTGTGTAATCTTCAATCGTTTGATAAAATTGGCTAAATACGGTAGGTACAAGCAAAGCTAAAGGCGATCCATCCACGAGGATGGATACTCTGCCCTCAAGCAGATTAGCAACAACCTTATCCGGGCGTTCCGTATATTGCACCTGCGGGAAAGGCGAATAATGATTGTCCTCGATAAATTGTTCAATATAGCCAGAGTCTAGTATGCCGTCTATATCGATTTTTGATAATCGCGCATTCACTTCCTTGACAAGCTCTGGATTTGTAAGGCCTTCCATGTAACAAACGGCAACCTTCGATTTCGTTCGCAATCCGAGCTCCATCGTCTCAATTCGGAGATCAGGCGATTGCAGTCGATATCGAATTAACGATATATTCGTTCCTAGCGGCTCGATAAACCCTTCACGTGGTCCTCTAATGACCTGTTCGGTTGCCGGCTGGTCAATAGATCGTTTGTCGATGCTTCTCGTTTCAAATAGAAATACTTCTTCAAGCCCATCTACCGCTACTAAGGTTCCTCCTCTTAGAATACTTTCGATCAGCATCGAGAGATAAGACTCGTATTTGCAATCGCTGTGGTAAAGCGCGTCATTATGCAGCACGTCTTTAAGCTGATCAATTGGAATGTGTTTGCCCTGCAAATGAGGTGGCATATACATAAGCGGTTTCAGAATATCAAGATTAATGACGTTTGGATTAACCATATTGCAGAAATAGATGATGACTGCATCATATTGGCCAAAAACATGGAATTTACGAATTGTAAGATCTACGTTTACGCCTAGTATTTCATCAATAAAGGCAATCGTCTTATCGATGTCGGCAGTTATTTTTCTATCTTTCAACTTTTCCAGCGTCTGGCTTGGACCTTTCTTAATAGGCATAGCCTGCTTTTTCTTGTTCCCGCGTGTAGGCATGTTTCACCAACCGATCTTTGTAAGATGACTTTAGGCAAAATGAGATTGGTAATATTGCTCACTTTTGTAGCTTTTACCATTCGTTTCGAAATTAGTCATCGCTTTTTATACGGCTCAAATGCAACAAAAAAAGCCCGGAGAGACCGATTGGTCGGTCTCTCCGGGCTTTAATGCAACAGTTTTACTTTTCTAATTGCTTGGCAGTACCGTTCATATAGCCGACAATGACTTGACTAGCCATTCCGATAAACAATCCATTATCCACTACTCCTGGTATAAGCTGCAGCGCGGAATGAAGCTCCTCGGCATTCGGTATGCTGCCGATATGGCAATCGGCGATATAGTTGCCGTTATCGGTTACGTAGGGCTTAACGCCGGCTTGCCGCAAGATTGGTTGACAACCAAGCTTCTCCAGCTTGCGCATCGTTATCTCAAAACCAAAGGTTATGATTTCTACGGGCAAAGGGAATCGTCCCAATTCAGCAACTACCTTGCTCTCATCAACGACAATAATGAGCTGCTTGCTGGCTGAAGCTACGATTTTCTCGCGCAGGAGTGCCCCTCCACCGCCTTTAATTAGATTCCAACGGGAATCGACCTCGTCAGCGCCGTCAATCGTTATGTCGATGTAATCGATATCCGATGCCGCAATCAGCGGAATGCCAAGGCTTACGGCGAGCTCCTCTGATTGCTTGGATGTCGCGATGGCTTGAATAGCAAGTCCTTCTTGGACTCTTTGTCCGATTTTTTGAATGGCATAATAGGCGGTTGAACCGGTTCCTAAACCAATAATCATTCCGTCAGCAATAGATTCCGTCGCTTTCTCAGCAGCCAGTTTCTTCGATTCCATTACTTATCCCCTCTTCTTCCGATTACAACGTTAAATAGTAGTGAAAATACGTTTCATCCTTCTCATAGCCGTTGCGCTCATACAGACGCTGCGCAATGGCGTTGTCGCACGCCGTACTGAGTTCTAAGCCCTTCGCGCCGTTCTCTAGCGCGTAAGTCTTGGCGCGATCGAGAAGCAGCTCTGCGACGCCTTGCCCTCTATCGCTCTCAATGACATAGAGATCATTCAATATGAAAGCTTTTTTCATCGACACGGATGAAAAAATCGGATATAGCTGAGTGAAGGCGATCATCTTCGAGCTTTCGGGCTTGATCGCTTTAAAAATAATCGATTGCTCCAATTGAATCCTATCCGCTAAAAATTGTTGGGCTCTAAGTACGTCGGACAACTGCTTATAAAAGATTCGATATTCATTAAATAAGGTTGCCAATTGTTCAACATCCTTAATCGTCGCTCTTGAAATTTCAATATCCAATGCTGCACCTCCAGCCCAATCTATTGTACCCATTAGTATAGCAGTCCTAATTCAGGTTGAATACTAGAAAATCAAAGCGCTATTTATGTCGTTAATTATTAGGGTGATGCTACCAATAACCGACAAACATCACATCTTCTATCTGCTAGAATTTTTAATAGGTTATCCCATCACAGACTAGGAGCGCTGATCATGAATACGATATCGAACGAGCATTTCCAGAACGAAACGATTGCATTTGATGGTTTTAGCTTTATCGGCTGTACGTTCACTAACTGCGTAATCATAATAACGACATTGGATTTCAATTTCGAACACTGTTCCTTTTTCGAGTCCTCACTGCATGTCAATCCGAATCTATCGATATTCTCTATCTCGCATAAGCTCTCTCAATCGACTTACGATTCAGATACGACCTGTGTTCGCAATGATTACAAATATCCGCAAACCGTAGTTGAATTGCCAGCGGCAATAACTCAGCTGTAATCCATCCAAAGAGGCTGCCGCAAAAATCGGTTTTGGAAATGCGAGTTACCGCGTGTTGTGAAATGTCAGGCTAAAAAGAACCATCAGCGCCATTTTTGAAAGTGGCGCTGATGGTTCTTTTTGTGCATTTTAAGGGATAGGCTTGCTTTGCTTACCCTTTTTGGACAACTTTGCTGCAGCTAATCGTTCATCATTCGGCTTGCCAAGCGTTCAATTCTCAGCATCAATTCCTGCATATGGAACGGTTTAACGACGTAATCGTCTGCGCCGATTTCCAAAGCTTGAATGATGTCCTCCTTTTGATTGCGGGCTGTCAGCATGACAATAAGCAGCTGCTGCTCGGGATAGCTTTCGCGCAGCTCTCGCAGGACATCCAAACCATCAAGCTCAGGCATGGATCCATCCAGAAGTATAATATACTTCTCGCCATCTCTATACCACTCTGAGGACAAGAACGTCTTGCCGTCTTCGAACCCAAAAGCATTAACTTTCGTATGGGTTGTCGGCCTCCAATCAGAGAACCGACTAATGAGAATATCTCTAATCAGCGGATCATCATCTACAACGACAAGATTAAGCAAAGCTTCCGATTTCTTTTCTTGCATATCCGTTGAATAGACGATAGTTTGGTTTCGGCCAGCCCTTTTGGCACTATAAAGCGCGTGGTCTGCTTGTTCGATCCATTTTTCAGGCTGACTGTTGTTTTCTGCTAGCTGTGCGATGCCTGACGAGAAAGTAACTTGAAAAGTTTCTTCCCCGGCCTGGAATTTAATGCTGTTAAATGGTTTGCGGAGCTTATCGACTACGCTGGCCGCTCCAATGCTGTCTAAGTGAGGTAGTATGAGCGCAAACTCCTCACCGCCATACCTGCAAAATATCCCTTTGCCTGCGGTGGCTTCCCGAGCCGTTGCAGCAAAAGCCTGCAGTACTTCGTCTCCTTTTAAATGGCCGTATTCGTCGTTGACATGCTTGAAATAATCCAAATCAAGCATAACTAGCGAAAATAGATCTTTTTTGTGATTGAAAGCATCAATTTGTTGTTTGATCACATGATTGAAATGTTTGCGGTTGAACGCACCGGTTAACTCATCGAGCGTGATAGACCGATCCCAGTCCATTTTCATCATGAAACGATTATCAATGAGCGCTGTCAGCAAGTCTACATCAAATGGCTTCGCAAGGAAGTCCATTGCACCTGATCGATATGCGTTGATCTGGTTTTCAACGGTAAAATTACCGCTAACCATCATGATTGGAATATGCTCAAGCTTTGCTTTCTCAACGATCTGAAGAAGCACTTCCATCCCACTTTGATCAGGCAGCACAATATCCAGAAGGAGGAGACATGGTTTCCATTGATAGAACAATTTCAAACCGCGTTCGGCAGTTAGCGCAATGGACACCTGGTAGTCGCTTTTTTCCAAAACCTCTTTGACATAGGTGACAAATTCCACATCGTCGTCTATGACCAGCACACGTTTGTGATCGTTCAGGCTATCTTGGCTGGTTTTCAAGTAAACGTCATTCACATTGCTGTGATTGAGGAGCTCTACCTTTGCTTGCACAGGTGTGATCATGCTTTTTAAAGGAAAAAGATGCTCAGACCATTCCGTGCGCGAAAATGTTTTATCGCTTTTTTCAGCGAATAGATGTTCTTTGGACTCCGAGAACTTTTCTATCTCTACTAATCCAAGCGTTCCGCTCGTTCCCTTAAGATTATGAAAAAAACGATGGATTTCCTGTTCCTCCACGACCGTCTGGCTCGTCCATTCATCAATGGTTTGGATGATTCGTTGCTGAATGAGCTGTATATATTTTTCCGTTTTCATAGCCTTAAGCTCCTTCAATTATCGCAGCAAGCGTGAAATAGCAGCACTTAGTCTTCCCGGCAAATAGGGCTTCACTAAAAATTCTGTAATTCCCCATTGCGAGGCTTTGTCTTTTTCTTCGAATGCGCTTGATATGATGATCGGTAAATTCAATAAGAGATCCGTTTTTTTTATTTTGCTAATCAAATCCCAACCGGTTACGCCGGATTCAAGCATGAGATCCACGACTACAATATCAGGGTTCAGCTCTTCAATGGCTTCGATAGCTAATGCACCTTCTTTGAATAAATGAACCATATAACCACTTGCGAGAAGCTCATCGCTAAGAAGCGTTGCTAAATTATTGTCATTCTCAACAAGCATGACTTGTATGGAGGTTTCATCCCATGCGGCTATGTTACTCTCTTCGCTTATAATTGGGTTTGGCTGCTCGGCAATGGGCAGTGTAACGGTAAAGATGCTTCCTTTGCCGAATTCGGATTGCACCTCGATTTTACCCTCATGCTTCGTGACGATTTCCTTTACGATAGCCAATCCTAATCCCGTTCCTCCAATTTCCCGGCGATCGGTATTATCCACTCTATAAAATTTATTGAATAGATTTTTCATTGCTTCTGTCGGGATGCCCAGTCCATGATCCTCGATTCGAATATAAAATTGATTATGATTAATGCCGCTAACAATATCGATTTGACCGCCGTTTGGCGAATA
Source organism: Paenibacillus endophyticus (assembly GCF_014192395.1). GTDB lineage: Bacteria > Bacillota > Bacilli > Paenibacillales > Paenibacillaceae > Pristimantibacillus > Pristimantibacillus endophyticus. The sequence continues at coordinate 28,394 of NZ_JACHXW010000004.1, forward strand.
CTTGATGGCGTTGCTAAGCAAATTAATGATAACCTGGTGCATTTTATCACGATCTGCAAGCACTATAGTGCTCGGTGCCTCATGTCTCACTTGTATGTGATGGTTTGGCGCCGATAACTGCTGCATGTCAACCGCTTCGGTTATTAACGCCGTTAATGATAATAGCTTAAGCTCATAGGTTTGTTTGCCCGACTCCATCCGCTGCAAGTCTAGAAAATCGTTAATTAATGTCGTTAACCTTCTTGCTTCCTGATGAATCGTGGTCATGTATTTGCGCTGGCGTTCTGGTTTGAGCTCCCTATGCAGCAAAAGCTCGGCAAATCCGAGTACGCTGGCAAGCGGCGTTCTAAGTTCATGGCTTACGGTGCTCACGAACTCGGATTTCATCCGGTCGACCTCATATTCCTTCGTAATATCCCGGTGTACGAGCAGCAGCCCGAATTTTATGCCATTGCGGTAAAGCGGTTCGCAATATAGCTGGATAAACCGTCTTTCCGGCTCGATCACTTCATAGGTAATGCTGCGCATACCCTGGTAATGACCGGATTGGACCAGACCCTCGATAAACGGAATAAGCATTTCCGGTTGAGCGACAACGGTGCGAATATGGTTTTTTAATTGTTCATCCGTCATCATCACCGTTTGCTCTGCATCTGTGAAAAAAGGCAAAATATCAGACATTTTACGGTTAATTTGGCGCGTTGTACCATCCAAATCAAGCAATTGAATACCTTCTTGAATCGTATCGAGCATGTCGCTGGTCATTAAACGCTGCTTCTCCGATATTTCGTAAAGCTGAAGCTTGTCAAAGGCTAAGGACACTTGCGTCATCAACCCTGCGATCTCGACCTCTTCCTGCATGGATATTTCGCGATTCACTTTCGTAATGACAACGCATGCTACGATTTCTTGGCTTGCATTCAGAATAGGCAGCACAAGATCAGTCGCCTTCATCGGATTATCATGGTATCCTTTTTCGCCGGCATAACAATCCCTCGTAATGCTGTACGACTTTTTCGTTTGCAATGCTCTCAGCAATATGCCATCATTCCTGTTTTCAATGAACTGCAACGCCGCATCCTCAGATATGCCGACGGATGCATATTCATGCTCTCTATCCAATTTAACGATGATGCCTTTTTCGCTTTCGGTAATGGAGACGATATTGGTAATAATGCTTTCTAGAAGCTCAGTCTGATCAAGCGTACTTGAGAGCGATTGAATGAATTTATTTCGCTTCAGCAAATATTTTTCATTCTGCTCCATCACTTCAACAGCTAACTGCAGTTCTTCCTGCTGAGCCTGCAGCTCATCCTGCTGGGCAATAAGCTCCTCATTCTGTGCAACAAGCTCTTCTTCATTGCTTTGAATTTGAGTCAGCATCATATGGAATGTACGTGCCAGCTCGCCTAGTTCATCTGCTCGATCTTTCAGATCGACTTCGGTATATTCCCCGTTAGCAAAGTTGCGAGCTTGGCTTGTCAGCGTCAATAAAGGAACGCCGATTGCCTTCGCAACCCTTCTCGTCAACAATGAGGATAGCACTAATATAAATACAATATAGGCAATGAATAATAATGCTTGATACGATAGCCGTTCGATCAATTGATCATTTTTTTGTTCGGCAATAAGCCTTACTTGGGATTCCAGATCATGCGAATATGTAATGAGCTTATTCACAGGATTATCCTCGCCTGCGGATATAAGGACTCGCAACGCTTGATAATCCTGAGACTTCGAATATTCAATCGCTTTGGGTAAAAGTTCATCAAAATAATTAGTGAAAAAGTCTTCGATGTTCCGCATGACTTCTTCTTCCGAAGCGGTTAGCTTCAGTTTTTTTATGTCCACCAAATTTTTATCCAATAGCACTTTTTCAGCAAATATTTGATCATACTCATAATCCGATAAATAAACATAATAACCTCGGGCTCTTAATATAACTTCGTTGGAATGATCGGCGATTTCCGAGACGAGCTCTTGCTTCTGTCTTAGCAATGTTGTTTCAGCTGTATAACTCTTCAAGGTTAATACTGCGCTTACCAAAACAAACACGGCGCCAAACAGTATTAGAGACAATGAGAGCACCATCATGGCCACAAATTGTCTTGTAATTCGTTTATTCAAATAGCGGCGCAGCTTTCCCACGAAGCATCTCCTCTACTTTGTCGATAAGCTCCAAAGGGCTGAAGGGCTTGGACATGAAGCCATCTGCGCCTGCATGAAGCACCTTCTCCTGCTCTGACTGCTGACTCTTCGCGGATAACATTAATATTTTGGCGTTCTGCCTGTTCTCTAGCCGCCTTGTATGTTCGATTACTTCGATCCCGGTCATTTTTGGCATCATGTAATCCAAAATGATCAGATCAAACTTTGTATCACTTATTTTTTGCAGCGCTTCTTCCCCGTCCGCCGCTTCTTCAAGCTTATAGCCTTCATCTTCGAGCGTATCTGCTATGAGCATCCGTAAGATCGGCTCATCCTCAGCAATAAGCAATGTTTTCATTTTGGTATCCTCCGCTATTTTCTCGTTCGTTTTTCGACATATCACGCCAAATTACAACAATCTCATACTCATTCGACATTTGGTCGTGAATTCCTTCGTTTTTCACTTCCTTACTTGCAGGAATCCGTAAAACTCCTCCAACATAAGAAAAAACAGGCCGTCATGACGGCCTGTTTTCAATCATTCAGCGGACTCCACTTGTTCGTCACCTGGATTTCACGATAATCTTGCGGATGCTCTCGCCTGACAAATGATATTTCCGCTCCAAGTCAGCGACTGACCATCCGTTTGAGTAATAAAGATAAATTTCCTTATTTCGCTCCGCCAGAAGCTTGCGTGTTCCGCTCACCTCGCCCCAATGGGCTCTTTGCTCCGCGAGCTTAGGTACATAGATCAAGTCGCCTTGAATGTATTTTTGCAGCTCTTGCAATAAGCTAGGGGGAAGCACATCTCTCCCATTTTTGTAGTTCACTATAAACGTCCTCCTTGAAGATGCTCATCTTTGTAAGATTATTGGATTTCGTTGTCATCAACATTTTTTACTTCCTCCCTTCGATTTTTGGTAAACCTCATCTACATATAAACAAAAAAAGCGATGGATGACGATCCCGTCCTCTCAGCTTTTTTCGCCTTGCACTCTGTCATTATATTGTAAGCCTTTTCGGTTGACAAGAAATGTTTTCCAAACTTTCCATCCAAGCGCGATAACGAAATAAAAGGAGACCTTTCGGTCTCCTTCGTATGGGTGATCTCCGTCTAAACGGAGATCACCTCCATGTTGTTAATCAATTCGATCAGCTCCTTTCCTATTCATTTGTCGGCCCGACTTCATCAGTATATATCCTTATGACCAGCTCTCGATAGTGAAAAAACAGCTATAAATAATCTTTACCAGCGATCCCGCTGTCAAGTTAAAAATTGCCGTTTATTTATCATCACTTTTTAATAAATACGATTTTTATCAGTAATAGCAAGGCTTTGTTTCCTCATAGGTAATTGTTGGGTTTTTAATCTATGTTATGGTATTTCTAGTCGATTCACTAGATTCACAATCCAAGGAGGAACAACATGATTAACTTGACGAACAACCGTATGAAGAAAGCCGTCGCAGGTATAGGAATTAGCTTGTCTATCGCTATATGCGCAGGATCCATTGCAATGCCCCAATCGGCGCACGCAGCGACAGCATCAAGCTCCTCGAAAGTAAGCAGCGTGGTTTCCATCGGGAAAAAATATATCGGCGTGCCTTATAAATTCGGAGCCAAATCAGGCATAACAAGCTCCTTTGATTGCTCATCCTTTACGCAGTACGTGTACAAGAAAGTAGGAGTCAGCCTGCCTAGATCCTCTAAGCAGCAAGCGAAGTCGGGCTCTTACGTGTCTAAAAGCAATCTGAAAGCCGGAGATCTTATATTCACCGACACGAACCGTGACGGCATTATTAATCACGTCAGCATTTATATTGGCAGCGGCAAGCTTCTGCACACGTATAGAGTCGGTGTAGGCGTTACGATCTCCAATTTCAAGGGCAGTACATGGGACAAGACCTATGTAACGGCGAGAAGAGTCATTAGATAGGTTAAGAGGGTGCTCTCCCAGCGGACAGCACCCTCTTGGTCTACGATTTAAGCAAGCCGAGCATTCTTAATCCATACATAATTCCGTCTTCCGTTACATCCTTTGTTACATAACGGGCAGCCTGCTTCACTTCATCCGGAGCATTCCCCATCGCGACGCTATGATGAACATGCTGCAGCATCTCCAGGTCATTGATTCCGTCGCCAAATGCATAGATATCTTCGCTTTTAAAGCCGGATTTTTCAACCAGTGCCTGAATGCCAATGGCTTTCGAGCCTCCTGGAGGGAGAACATCGCTCCCAAACCTATGCCAGCGAATGAAGCCAAGCTCTGCAAAGCCTTCTTTGTAGCAGCCTTCATCCTCCTCTTTGCAATAAAGGAGACATTGGTAAATGGATTTATCAATGTGGTAATCCGGCTCCAGTGGCGGCAGTCTCTTACGCAAGCCCTCGTCAGCTTCGTACGGATAGGCTGTTTGATGCGTGCTTGAGCGCATGCCTTCCGGCGTCATATAGACCAAAGGGTGATTATTTTCTAGCGAAAGCTTGGTAAGCTCTACAATTCTGGCGGGATCAATGGGGTGGCTGTATACGACTTCGCCATTGTAAACGGCGTACGAACCGTTAAAGCTAACATATGATTCGATTTTTAATTCTTCGGAAACAGACTTTAACATAAAAGGTCCTCTGCCCGTGGCAATAACCAGCTCATGTCCCGCCGATTGCAATTGCTCAATCGCATCCTTGGTTGAAGGCGGGATTTTTTTTTCGTGATCAACCAAAGTACCGTCTATGTCAAAAAAAATCAGCTTTTTATTCATCCTATTTGCCTCAGCTCTCGTTTGCTTTTGTTCTATTATAGCTTATTTCATGTAAACGGATGAATCCGAGGCAAACAAAAAGCTGATGCCTGCATGCATCAGCTACTTCGATAGAGAGACATGATCACGCTGCGTACGACATGAATGAGCTTTTTAGGTATTGCGGCTGCGGCTTTTGGCGAGCCGTTTTATTGCGTGTCGTTTTGCCCATTAACAAAGGTGCTTCCGCAATATCTCTTTGAACCAGCTCGATTAATAACGCAATGTCACCGGCATGATAAGCTATTGTCATTACGCGCAGCCATTGCGTCCACTCCTCTTCCTTAGGAAGCGATATTTTACCGGACTCAAGCTCGGCTCTTGCTGCTGTTAATGCATCACGAGCCCGAAATAAAGCAGCTTTTACGGCACCATCCGTTGTGCTCAGCATCTCAGCGGTCTCTGCTATGGAATAATGAAACACCTCGCGAAGCAGAAATACCTTCCGCTGTATGGGGGACAAATGCCGAATCAATGCATATAGCGGTACTTCGCAATCCGTTAAATATTGATCCTTTATAGCATCCGAATTTATTATTCGCTCTATAGTCATCCGATACGAATGATTTCGCCGCCATTGATCCGTCCAAACATTTTTGGCAATACGCAGAAGAAACGCTTCCGGATTGGCATGCGTGGCATTTAAAAGAGTGGGCATGCCCCTTAACCATGTCTCCTGTACGAGATCATCGGCATCCCAGCTTGATTTCGTAAGTGAGAGGCAATAGCGATGCAAAGTCGTATATAACGCTTCTAATATGCTTTTTTGTTCATTCACTTCGATCGTCGGCGAACCATCCGCTACCTTCATACACCTGCCTCCTTCTATTAACGTTATTTCCATCCAACGGATAGAAACGTGCTTATGATGTAAACGAATGAAACGGCCGAAAGGATACGCAATCCGTGAAAAAAAAGCCGTATCTTTTAGCTGCCATTGATCGTTTACCTTACGAGTGCAAATGCAACCAAGGAGGAACAACGAATGAACAACTTTATTCCTTATGTAGTCGAACAGTCCAGCAGAGGTGAAAGATCCTATGATATTTATTCCAGATTGCTGCGGGATCGTATCATTTTTCTCGGTTCAGCGATTGATGACTCTGTTGCGAACAGTATCGTTGCCCAACTGCTGTTTCTGGCTGCCGAGGAGCCGGATAAAGAAATATCGATGTACATTAACAGCCCCGGCGGCTCTACTTCGGCTGGCTTTGCTATTCTGGACACGATGCAGTTCGTTAAACCGCCAGTTCACACAATCTGTACGGGGTTTGCTGCTTCCTTCGCGGCAATTCTGCTGCTAGCCGGTGAAAAAGGACATCGCTCTGCGCTGCCGAATAGTGAAATTATGATTCATCAGCCGCATGGCGGCGTTCAAGGGCAAGCAAGCGATATTGCGATCAGCGCTGCCCGTATTTTGAAGATTCGCGCGAAGCTGAACCGGATTAGTTCGGAACGCACAGGTCAGCCGATTGAAAAAATCGAAAAGGATATGGATCGAGACTATTATATGTCATCGGAGGAGGCGTTGGAATACGGGATCATCGATAAAATCGTTACTTCGATGTAGCAATCAGGCTCTTATGGATCCAGACGGCAGCCTGACTCCCGTCTCCCATCGCTAACGTGACCATTTCGGAGTGGGCAATGACATCGCCTGCTGCCCAAACATTGTTAACGTTAGTCTGCTTCGTACGAGGGTCAACGATAATGTGGTTGTTTTTCATGAGCTGAACACCCAGCTGCTTGGCCAAACTGGAGCGGACCTCATTGCCGCCGAATGCGAGGAAGCAGCGAGACCGCAGGATGATGGAGCCGTCTTGAAGGGCTACTCCGTTGAATTGCTCATCGTTTGCCAGCACCTCAAGAATGGCTTGATTATGATAAGTAATGCCTCTCTCCTTCAGCTTCGCCAGCAGCGAGTCATCAATCGGTGCCAGCTCATGATTCACATAGATGATGTCGGCCGTCCAGTGCGTAAGCACGAGAGCCATTCTCGCGCCTGCATTGCCAGAGCCAAGCACCAATATGGCCGAATCGCTTACCTCATACCCATCGCAATCCGGACATACAAAAACACTGATTCCCATGCATGGAATCAGCATGGGGAAATCAGGGATGCGGTCTTTAACGCCTGTAGCAAGCAATATTCGTTCTCCACGGAACGAACGACCGTCTGCTGTTTCTAATATCCAATCATCGCCATCGCGCATTGCTTGAGAAACCTTGCCTTGTATGAACACCGTTCCAAGCTGCTCTGCTTGCAGTTTCCCGGAAGCAAGCAGCTCAGGTCCACTCACGCCTTTTGGAAATCCGATTAGATTATGATAGTTTTTGCAAAGGGAAGATCTGCCGTCGCCAGCATCGATGATTGCAACAAGGTGACGATATCTTCCCAATTGTATGGCTGCCTGGAGACCGGCTATCCCTCCGCCTATGATAATGCACTCGAACTTCATCGGTTCCCTCCATTCCCCTCGAAGCCCTGGGTAAGATGATATCAGTAGATCCATCTAGTATCCATGCGAATGCAGTCCCTTATTCAAGAAAAGCCGTTTATCCTTAAACAGAAATCCCTGTACGACGATTTAACCCGTTTTTTCTTCGTTTAATCAGCTCCGGCAGTGCCACACCGACTAACACTACGATCACACCGATCCATTGGAGTGCGCTAACATGCTCGTTAAGTACGAAGGATGACAGCAAAACTGCTACCGGCAGCTCTGAAGCTCCTAGGATACCTGCCATGCCTTCTCCGATATGAGGAACGCCAATCGCAAACAGGACAGGCGGAATAAAGGCTCCGAACATGCCGAGCAGAAAGCCATACAGCAGCAAATCTCCCCATAACTGGCCGTTAAATAAAAATGTCGGCGGGAATACAATAAACACAAGAACCAATCCGCCTGTAATCATCCAAGCGCTGCGATATGCAGGGTGGACGGAAGGTACTGCTTTGCCGCTGAACAAAATAAACATGGAGTAGCTAACTGCTGACAACAGGCCTAGGACGACACCCATAACATTAAAGTTTCCCGTTCCCTGCTCCATAATGCCAGCTGCAAGCATCGTTCCTCCAAATAAGATGGCAATGGTGAAAAACATGACGCCGCTTGGACGTTTCCGCTGTCCGATCGCTTGGATCAAAACGCCGATCCATGTAAATTGGAACAACAATATAATAGCGAGCGACGCCGGGATATAACGCAGTGACTGATAATATAGCAGACCTGTAATCGCTGTAGGTGCTCCTGCTGCCATTAGAAGCAGCCTCTGTTTCCAGGTTAAACGGGTGGAAACCGCTGTAGGCTTAACGCGCGACTCCATCCTTTTGCTGATGTTCCTTTTCTCGCGCCATTTCATGATGAAGGTGAGAATCCAGGCAAGGATAAAGCCAGTCAGCAATTGACTTCCGACTACTTCTCCAAGCTCATAACCTTTACCATATGCAAGCACTACGATTGTGGATAAAATCCCGTAGCTTGCCGCTCCCATAAATACAGATAAAATATACTTCATCTTGCTGTCAACACCTCTCTTGTTCGCTTGAATCAATGACTTAAACGCAAAAAATCCTAACTAGGAATACAAGATCATCGCGTAATGATCGCATATTCGTAGTTAGGAAGTTAAGGCTCCCCGTAGAAACCCTCACCCTGCTTGATCCAAAAATGTCGTGAGGTTATACGAAGCTATTCAGTTGGTAATCGATTTCTTAAGCACTATGAATGTTACATGACAAGTAAGGTTAAGTCAATAGGTGTTTCACTGGAAAAGCTATGTTCCCTCTCGATCCGCCAAAATTAACGGCATGACCACCCGCTTCTTATGCTATGATAGGAAAACATAATTTCGGATATCGGATGGAGTGAGATTGCATGAGTACTATTGTTCAGAATGGAACAGTTCGTTCTGTTTGCCCCTTTGATTGCCCGGATACATGCGGGCTCAGCGTAACGATCGAAGAAGGAAAAATAACGAAAATTACTGGCGATGCGGCACATCCTGTGACTCGCGGCGCTATATGCAATAAAGTCAGGCAGCTAAACGACCGCGTGTACCACCCTGAACGGCTTCTTTACCCGATGCGGCGCAAAGGGCCAAAAGGAAATATGGACTTCGAGAGAATAACTTGGGAAGAAGCCTACGATGAAATCAACATCCGCATGACAGCCATTATTGCGAAGGATGGGCCGCAAGCGATATTGCCGTATAGCTTCTATGGCAATATGGGCGTATTGAATGCAGAAGGAATGGATCGGCGTTTTTTCCATCGAGTCGGCGCAAGCAGGCTTGACCGGACCATTTGCAATGCGGCAGGATCAGCAGGTTATGCTTATACGATGGGTGGCTCCATCGGAATTGACCCGGAAGAAACGGTTCATGCGAAACTATTTCTTATCTGGGGCTGCAACTTAGTATCAACGAATATGCATCAAGCCATGCTGGCAACCGAAGCACGAAAGAACGGCGCTACGATCATTCATATAGACGTTCATCGCAACCGAACCTCGGCGTGGGCAGATCAGTTCATCCATTTGCGCCCCGGAACAGACGCTGCGCTCGCACTCGGAATGATGCATGTCATTATTCGAGACGGGCTTGCGGATCAAGCATTTCTAGAACAGCACGCCATAGGATACCATGAGCTTGCAGCTCAAGCATTGGCATATACGCCTGAATACGTTGCAGGGATTACTGGTGTACCAGCTGAGCAGATCGAGGAGCTTAGCCGCTTGTACGGGAAGACCACTCCTTCTTTTATTCGAATCGGCAACGGCCTGCAGCATCATGACAATGGCGGCATGGCTATAAGAACGATAGCATGCTTGCCTGCTCTGACGGGCCAATGGGGTGTTCGCGGCGGCGGCGCAATAAAGGGCAACAGCTGGTATTCACGACTTAACGCCGACCAAATCGAAAGGCCGGACTTAATGCCGGATCCTGGCGTGAGAACGATAAGCATGAATCAGCTTGGCGATGCCCTTCTAGATTCCGCATCCCCGGTCAACTTGCTGTTTGTCTATAACAGCAATCCAGCAGTCGTGGCTCCCGATCAGAACCGGGTTCGCAAAGGTCTTATGCGTAACGACCTATTTACCGTCACGCATGATTTATTTCTGACCGACACCTGCAAATATTCGGATATCGTGCTGCCGGCTACATCCCATTTCGAGAATCTGGATTTATACACCTCCTATTGGCATCTCTATTTACAGCTTCACGAGCCAATAATGGAGCCTATGGGAGAATGCAAGTCCAACTTTACGCTGTTCAAGGAGCTGGGGCTGCGATTGGGCTTTGAACATGAGGCGTTTGATATTACGGAGGAACAAATGATTCGAGAAGCGTTGGACAGTAAGCATAATTCATTCCTTTCGGGGATTACGTTCGAAGCGCTGCAGTCGCATTCTTGGATGAAGGCCGGCGGGAAATCGTTGCCTGCTGTAACCTCTGTCATTCCAACGCCGTCTGGCAGAATCGAGCTTTATTCCGAGCAGATGCTGCAGGACGGTTATTCCCCCCTTCCAACGCACTCACCCTTGAAAGAGCCTGAAATCTATCCTTTCTTGCTTATGACGGGACCGAACCATAGCTTTATCAACTCGACCTTCGCGAACCAAGAACGGCTACAGAAGCTGGAGAAGGAGCCGCTGCTGCATATGCATAGCGGCGACGCAGAAGCTTTGGGCTTGCTGGACGGAGAGCGGGTGAAAGTACGAAACGGCCGTGGCGAGGTCGAGATCAGGCTGCGCATAGGAAGTGACGTGCTTCCCGGCGTTCTCGTAACACAAGGACTTTGGTGGGATGATCATCGAAAAGGACATCAAGCCGTCAATGCACTCACGCCTCAACGTCTGGCGGATATGGGCGGTGGAGCTACTTTCTTCTCCAATCGCGTCGCAGTTGTCAGACTGAAGGCAACTTAATGGGACAATAATCGATGTCACCAAACAAACAACCTGTATGCCGCATTCATGCGGCATACAGGTTGTTTGTTTCGATCTCATTCAGTAAGCAATGCCTACACGCTCGCGGATGTGCTTCTCATTCATATAAACATCAACCGCAAATGCAGCTGTGTCGGCAAACGAAATAGCAGTCCCGCCAGTTGGCAATACATCCTTGCGAACACGGTATTCTCCTGTACGCTCTTCTTCTACGAGCCTAGTTGGACAAATGACTGTCCAGTCTAATTGCTCCGATTGAAGGAGCATGTTATAGACGGATTCATGCTCTATTGCCGCTTCGTGGTGGATCCGTTTATTTTCAACAGATAGATATCTATACAGATGGGGCTGTACTTCACTTTGAAGGATACCCGCGGTTCCAATCGTAATGAGCCTTCTGATCTTATGCTTCTTCATTGCCTCGATTATATGCCCCAGTCCAGATGCTAATGTGCCGTTTCCTTCGGTATTGAGTGCGCAAATGACGCATGTAACGCCGGTCATCGCTTGATCTACGTCTTGCGGAATACGTACATCCCCTAAAAAGCTTCCAGGCAGCATCTGCTCCGCAGAGCGCACAAACCTTCGATATGAAACCTGCTGCTCCGTCAAATAACGTGCGATATATTGCCCGGTTTTACCAGTAGCGCCAAATAATAAAAGCTCAATAGTAACCAATCCTCTTTTCTATCCCTTGGATGAACCATTCCTATCGTATCATCATGATCAGCCAAAGCCAAAAAGTAAAGCTTGAATGAGTATGAGCATGAGTATAAGTATGAGTACTGGAGCTGCACCATAAGGGTTATGCAGATCTGGCCAATCTCATTACATGGACAAAAAACCTTCAACGCTACTGTAAAAATGGCGCTGAAGGCAGTTTTAAACCTATCTCACGTAAATGAATCGGAACTGAATTTCCACAACTAATTTGGAAGTAGTCCTATTTTATTCACATTTCCACGGATTGAGCTTCATACTGGATCGGATTGACGATTTTTCTCAATAGATGCATAGGACCGTCCCCGTTTTCAAAGTCAAAAACATGCAGCCTTTCATACCCTCGCCTCTCGTACATCGCAAGAAGCCATGGATGCTTCTCGGCAGTTGCAAGCGTTACTGCGGCAGCTCCGACTTTCTCCTTTATTATGGTTTGCTCAAGCCAGCTAAGCAGTTTGTTGCCGATGCCCACTCCTTGATAGGCGGGGTCAACGGCAAACCATTTAATAAACGGAAATGGCGTAATCGACTTAACCTCATCGCCTTTAGATAAAGTAACCGTCGCAGCAATTTCACCGTCAACATCCAGAACATAACACTCATTTGAAATAATATTATCTTGAATCAATGCCAGATCGGCATGAGCAGCCGGCCAATGCAGATCAAGCTCTCTAATCGTTACATAAGCCTCATATACTACATGAAGAAGTCTCTCTGCATCTTCTAATTGAGCTAATCGATATACCTCGCTCATCATGCCACCTCTTTGTTCAATGAAATTCATAAATCCCGATTCGAATAATCGGAATGACGATGAATTCACTTTATCACTTCATTGGATGAGTAGCAAATAGAGATCTTCTATACGTAAATAAACAATATGAATGCGAATAAGAAGTTTATCGAAGCTCGGCGACAGTATTAGTCGGGGTTTGTCCCGTTAACGCATGCACAAGATTCCGAGCGGCCAGCATCGCCATGTTAGCTCTAGTCGCTTCGGTTGCAGATCCGATATGCGGAAGCGTAAGGACATTATTCATGGTCAAAAAGGGATGGTTCTCTGGAATAGGCTCCTGCTCGAACACATCAAGGCCAGCAGCCGTTATCGTTCCAGCTTGCAGCGCTTCGATCAAAGCAGCTTCATCAATCGTTTGCCCACGCGAAACATTAATAAAAATCGCTGTCGGCTTCATTAGCTTAAATTGTTCTTGTCCGATTAGCTTGTTGGTCTCAGTCGTTAATGGCGCCAGCATAACGATAAAATCCGATTCAGCGAGCAGATCATTAAGAGATAAGTAGCGGACGCCTAATTGCGCTTCAGCCTCCGGCTTGCGGCTGCGATTGAAATAGGCGACATCCATGTCGAAGCCAAACCTCGCCCTGCGCGCCACGGCTTCGCCAATTCGGCCCATACCGATTATTCCGAGCTTAGCATGATGAACATCTTGTCCAAACCATGTATTCCCTATACCAGCTTTCCATTGACCTTCCTTTACATACCGATCCAGTTCGGCAACTCGTCTTGCCGTACCCAGCATAAGAGCCAGAGCTAGGTCTGCAACCGTATCATCAAGAACATGTGGCGTATGCGTCCCAATAATACCGTTCTCCCTCATCGCGTCTAAATCGAAATGGTTGTAACCTACACTGATGCTGCTTACGGCTTTTAGCCGAGGTGCATTTTCTATCAGTTCGGCGTCTACTTGGGTTCCGGCAGTCAAGAGCCCTTCCGCATTCTCCAGCTTCTTCAGCAAAATTTCGCGAGGTATAGGGGAAGACTCTTCCCATTTGTCGACCGTGCAGTATTGAGCCAGGTAGGCCTCTACCTCGCTAGACACATTTCGGTCAATAAAAACGTTTGGTTTCATGGATGGTCTCCTCTCGTGCGCGTTATTATAAATAATCATAACATAACAAGAGTTTCCGAGCACCAAGCTCGGTTTATTTCAGCATTCGGTCAATCCTGCCATTTCTAGAATGTAATGCTCATGCTTATGCTCATGCATGCATAGCTGCTTGACGCTTCAATAAATCCTCGACAACGATACAAGCCATCGCTTCTACGACAGGAATAATGCGCGGGCAAATGCATGGATCATGCCTGCCAATGGTTTCAATCATTTTTTCGTTGCCGTGGATGTCAACAGTATGCTGAGGCAACGAAATCGAAGAGGTAGGCTTAACCGCGATCCGGAATACAATCTCCTCCCCCGTACTAATGCCGCCTATAATGCCACCTGCAAAATTGCTAAGGAATCCTTCTTTATTCATCTCATCGTTATGCTCGCTGCCAAGCATGCCCGCAGCAGCAAAGCCAGCTCCGAATTCAATGCCTTTAACCGCCCCGATAGAGAGCATTGCTTTGGCAAGCTCCGCATCGAGCTTATCGAAGACAGGTTCGCCGATGCCGGGTTGCACGCCTCTTATACGGCACTCTACGATCCCGCCGCAGCTGTCGCCAATCTCCGCCAAACGCTCGATTTTTTCGATCATCTTTACGGCAGCCTCGGGGTCACATGCTCTCACGGCATTTTGTTCAATTGATTCCTCCACGAACGTTTCGCATTTAATGCCGCCGATTTCGGTCGTGTAAGCAACGACGCTGATTCCCTTTGCTTCAAGCAGCTTGCGGGCTACTGCACCTCCTGCAACTCTTCCCGCCGTTTCGCGTCCGGATGCTCGCCCGCTTCCCCTGTGGTCACGGATGCCGTATTTCTGCAAATACGTGTAATCCGCATGACCTGGCCGGAACGAATATTGAATATCACTGTACGCATCCGGCCTCATATCTTTATTGTGCAGCATAATAAAGAGCGGTGTTCCTGTCGTTTTTCCTTCGAACATTCCCGAAAGTATGCTGATGACATCATACTCCTTGCGTGGAGACGTGACGGATGATTGGCCAGGCTTGCGTCTGTCCATCTGGGTTTGTATGTATTTTTCATCCAGCTCTACCCCTGGGGTGACGCCATCGACGATAACCCCGACGGCTTCTCCATGTGATTCTCCAAAGGTCGTAATTTTAAAACTTTCGCCATAGGTATTCCCTGCCATGCTAATTCCTCCCGAATGAATGCATTGACGCATTCTTTATCTGTCCATTATAATTTCGTTAATGAAATAAATGAAATCAAAAAAAAACACTCTTGCCATAGAGAGGGATTATATCATGCAAGCTAACACGGATTGGTATCGCATATTTATGCATACCGCGAAACTCGGCAATTTAACGAAGGCGGCCCAAGATCTCCATATCACACAGCCTTCCGTTAGCTATGCGATCAAGCAATTAGAAGCGCAGCTTGAGGTGAAGCTGTTCGATCGGCTCTCCAAAGGAGTGAAACTTACCCCTGAGGGTGCAGCCGTACTTGAGTATGCTGAGAAATCATTCGCTATCCTGCAGCAAGGGGAGGCGAAATTACTGGCGCTCAAGCAAATGAGCGCAGGCGAATTAAAAATTGGAGCCAGCGGTCCCGTCATTAAGCATCTGCTGCTCCCTCTACTTGATTCTTTCCAGGCGGAATATCCGGCCGTTCGCATTCGCTTACTTCAAGGCAAAACGGCTGACATTCGGCAAAGGCTAAAAGCGGGGATCATCGACATCGGCTTCGTACATTTGCCATTCTCAGACCCTGAGCTGACCGTGCAGCATGTGACAGACATTCAAGAATGCTTTGTCGTAGGCACCGCGTATCAGCATCTGTCCGGCCAAACGATCACGGTGGAACAGCTGGCAGATACCCCGCTTCTGCTTCTATCCGAAGGAAGCAGTACGCGAATGTTCGTGGATCAATGGTTTTTGTCGCAAGGGATAAAGGCCGAGGCCGATATGGAGCTAAGCAGTATGGACATGTTGGTCGAGCTCGCCATTCGAGGTTACGGCGCAGCATTTGTCACTCAAACCTTCATACAGGAACTATTGAATGATGCGAAGCTCTTTGCGCTTAAACCAAGCGAAACCGTGCCGATCCGTTCCATCGGGTTAGCCTTCAAACGTGAGACTTCATTATCAATTGCCGCCAAACGATTCGTAGAGCTGTTGTTTTAATGCCAAGGAGCATCTCCTTTGCCTGAGAGGCTCAAATACATGTTTTGCTGGTTAACGGATTAGTATGCGCACTCAAAATGCTTAGGCGCTCAGATTCACCCAATGCACCCTGAGCTGAAGCGTTTTGGACATCTGATTTCATAAGTCTTTCTATTGAAATTATGATACCAGTCAACTATAATATAGTATGCTTTTATTTGTTTACCGGAAAGGAACGACTATGATGAACGAAGCTAAACCCTATCGCGTTTTATTGTATTATAAATTCGTAGCTGTACCCGATGCTGAGCAGTTTGCCGCAGAGCATCTCGCATATTGCAAGGAATTAAACGTGAAGGGCCGCATTCTTATTGCTGACGAAGGCATAAATGGCACCCTTTCGGGAACCGTTGAGCAGACGGAGCAATATATCGAGCATATGCATGCCAACCCTTTGTTTGCGGATATGGTGTTCAAAATCGACGACGTAGATCAGCATGCGTTCAAGAAGATCTTCGTAAGATACAAAAAAGAGCTCGTAACCCTTCGTTACGACAAACCGCTTGATCCGAATACATTAAGCGGCACTCGTCTCTCCCCGAAGGAATTCCATGAGTACTTGCAGCGGGAAGATGTTATTGTGCTGGATGGCCGCAGCGACTATGAATATGATTTGGGCCACTTCCGCAACGCGATCCGCCCAGATCTTGAGACATTCAAGGAGTTTCCGGAATGGCTTCGCGAGAACATGGCCGCATTTAAAGACAAGCCTATTCTTACGTATTGCACGGGCGGCATCCGCTGCGAGAAGCTGACCGGCGTCATGATGAGCGAGGGCTTTAATGATGTCTATCAGCTTGATGGCGGGATCGTAACCTACGGCAAGGACGAGGAAGTGCAAGGCAAGCTGTTCGATGGCAAGTGTTATGTTTTCGATGAGCGTACCTCCGTTGTCATCAATCAGACCGATGAAGCGGTTGTCGTAGGCAAATGCCATCATTGCAGCGAGCCTGCTGACACGTATATCAATTGCGCGGATGATTCCTGCCATTTGCAGCATATCGTATGCACGGATTGTCAAGAAACGAAGCACGGCTATTGCTCTACAGCTTGCGAGGAGCATGTTGTCGGCGTTAAATAAGGATACCGTAATTCATACTAAGCTTGGCTTCCTCTTTAAGGAAGCCAAGCTTAGTTTTATGTTTGATTCATTTTAAACCGCAGTTTCATTCGAGCAACGAAAAAAATGCATAACGGAAAAATCAAATTGCCGGCGAGGATATACAGCGTTCCGGATACCGCTATGAAATCCCCTACCGTCTGAAAATCCTTGGCGAGCCAGAAGGTTGATGTAAACAAGAGCACACACACGGGCAGGACCAATGCTTCAGGCTTGGATACCCTACAGGTTTCTTCAAGTCCTTTACAGATCGCGTAGTAATAGAAGCTGATTTTAAAAAACTCTCCAAGCACCCATACCATCATGACGACAGCTTCAACATGCTCGAAGAATTCGGCGTAAGCAATATAGCGTGAAGCGGTTAACAAGGGATAGTTGAAAAAAGCGGTGCTCTCCCCCATCAGCAAAAAAGCGGTAAGGTTAGCTATCAGCATCATCAGCATAATTCCCGTCACGGCAAGGTAACCCCATTTGCGTACTTCCTTTACGTCTTTCACTAGTGGCAAAATGAACAGAATGAGCGAAAGCTGGCAGAACCATCCTGCCACGACGACCGTTCCCTTTGCAATCGGGGCGGCCCCTCGTTCGAATATAGGCAGAATCTCGGTGGGGTCAAGCTCCGGTATTAGCAATATACAAATAACCAATGTACATAAAGTAATAACTGGGATGAATATTTGACCGGTTCTTGCCATCACTTCGATACCGCTCTTCACGACCCAAGCGCACAAAAGCAGCATAGCGCCAATGATCACTTGGACAGGTGTTTTCAAAAAGAAATTCGTAACGATAAATTCGCCGTAATCTCTAATTGTAATAGCTACAATATGAATTTGGAAAAGAATAAAAGCTAAACTGAAGCATTTGCCTACCCATCGCCCACATGTTGTCTCCAGCAGCTCTAAAAACGATCCATTAGGAGAGATTTCATGAATTTTAAGCACCATCCAGATTGTAAAGAAACCAAGTGCCGAGCTGAGAATCGGTGTCATCCACATATCCTTGCCCGAAAGAGCAGTAGAAATCGATGGCATCAATAAAACAGAGGAGCTCAGTATAAGCTGAAACATCAGAATTGATAATTGAAAGGCGGATATCCTGCCCTGTACCATAGCATCCATCTCCTTATCTGAACCGTCAATTCGTATCCATTCGTAAAAGCATTTATTTTAGCTTACGGTGTTAACCAGCTTTTAAAGGGGCTAAGCAGTGCATTTACCCCTTCTGTTAACCCAGGAAGCTTCGGGTTTATGCCGAGACAAACAGATAAAAGCAATGATAAGCCAAGTAGGCTGAAGATGAGCAACTTATCATGCCTTGTGTGCTTCTTCCATGACTGGTTCACCAAGCCGTATACACCGATCGTTCCCCATACAATTGCTATTGTTGTCCAAGGCATTTATTTGCTCACATCTTTCATTTGAACGATCGATTTATTTAGAAATCCAGGTCGCGGGATATCAACCATGACATCTAATTCAAGCTGCACCTGCTGGAAGGCTGTACTCCAATTGGGCTTCACTTTTTTCCATTGCTTCGGGTATTTTTTGCGGAATTCATCGCCGAATTGAACGACATCTACCTTGTATTTTTTTTGTAAAATTCGCATCGTATTCGTAATGCTGAATTTTACCTCTTCATTAGCAAGCTTGACCATTTCTGCATGCTGCTTCGGACTCATGAAATCAATGGCGGACGTATTTTGCAGCAGATTGCCTTCGCTGCGAACCTTAACCTTCATTATCCATTTCCCATCTGCGGTAATCCGCGGTGTTAACGTCGTTTTACTTCCCGTGAGAAGGATGGCAATCGTTTCGTGGTGAGGCATGTCGAGCGCAATAATCGTATTGCCTTTAATATTATTCGTCATCCAGAAATATCCCCAAGTAACGTCCGTATTCAAGCTTCCGATCATCTTTGTCTTTTTAAAAAGACTGACGCCCTGAAAATAAGAAACGTTTGGGTTTCGATTATGTTTTTTGTCCGTAACAAGCGTGCCACGGTTGATATAGGGTATAGAAAAGGATTCGTCAGGCGTTTCTACGATCTGCTGGACCACTTGTTTTAAATCGACAGTCGTGCTGATTTCCGTTTTAGAAAGCTCGCTTAACGCTTCCATCGAATTCGGTTCGAGCTTAGGGATAATGCCGAGAATGTCGAATGCTTTTCCTTCCGCGACATACACATTGGCTCTCTCGCGCATCCGAACATATCGTAGAATGAAGTCAAGGTCATCCTGAATGCCTTTCTCTGCGCGTTTTTGCCCAAATACGAAAATATCATTATGGCCCCAATAGAGCTTTCGCGATAAACGCTCTTGCAGCTTGTACATGGCTTCAGCCATCGAGGAGCCTGTAGCGCTTGAAACGAATGTTTTGCCATTTCCGCTATTCGTAGTGACTCCTCCCCCGCTCTGAGACTCCGAATTATTCTCCTCGGGAATATAGATCTCAGCGGAGAGCTTCACCTGATTCGTACTTGCTTGATCGATGCCAGCCCCGACAATAATCGCAATATCGTTGACTTCCATCCGATCCCAGCAGCCGGTTAGCTGCACCATGCTTAAGAAGCATAGGCAGCATAGAAACACATGAGTTCGGAAACGATTCATCGCTGTTTACTCACTCCTTATTGCTTGCAGTGCCTATATTTTTGCGTCTTGCTCCTTTACGAAAGCCTCCCCCGCTTCTTGTGAATTTTGGCCTTTGCCTCGAAACCCAGCCAGGAGGCCGCATGACGACGTCTTTCCATTCACCGACCATCATTGGCGCTATCGGCGACAGGTACGGGACACCGAAAGAGCGCAGGCCGCTCAGGTGGATAACTATTCCGATCACGCCGAGCAATAAGCCAAGCAATCCCAAAACACCGGCCATAAGCATGATCGGAAATCTTAGCAAACGTATGGATATCCCAATCGAATAATGAGGCAGCAGAAAAGAGGCAATGCCTGTAATCGCCACAACCATAACCATTGGCGAGGAGACCAATCCTGCCGAGGTAGCAGCCTGTCCAATTACAAGCGCGCCAACAATACTGACAGCAGCGCCAACCTGCTTCGGAAGTCTCACACCCGCTTCCCGCAGCGCCTCGAACATCGTTTCCATAATGAAGGCCTCAACCAGCGCGGGGAAAGGTATCGATTCTCGTGATTTCGCTATGCTGAGTAGAAGTGCAGAAGGAATCATTTCTTGATGGTAGGTAAGCAGAGCAACGTAAGCAGACGGAACTAGCAGTGCAACCAAAAAGAACAAATAACGCAGCCAACGGATAAATGTAGAGATTAGAAAGCGTTGGTAATAATCCTCTGGTGATTGAAGCAGTGAAAATAAGCTGATTGGCGCCACCAATGCAAAAGGCGTATTGTCCGTGAAGATGACGGCTCGTCCTTCAAGCAAACCCGCAGCTACCGTATCTGGACGTTCAGTCGAGATCATTTGCGGAAACGGCGAATACGGCTCATCTTCAATATATTCTTCAATATTGCCGCTCTCCAGTATGCCGTCCACCTTAATGGCTGACAGCCTCTCTTCGATTTCTTTAATTAGCTCCGGGGCGGCAAGCTCCTCAATATAACCGATTACGATCCTTGTTTTGGTGAAATCACCAATTACCATCCCTTTCATTTTCAAGGATGATTTGCGAATTCGCCTCCTTAGCATCGCCATATTATCATCAAGGGACTCCGTAAAACCTTCCCGCGGTCCTCGGATGACGGATTCCGCAACCGGATCCTCGATCGCCCGTTTCCGCCAATCCGACAGCGAGAATACAAAGCCGAAATCAAAACCGTCGACCAGTAGAATCGAATTGCCAAGCGTCATTTGATCCATCATATCGGTAAACGATTCCATTCTTGTGCAACTGAAAGACGTGACTTCCTGCTCCACTGACTCCAACCATTTCTCCGCATTCCCGATATCCCAATCTGACATTTCAAATCTAATTTCATTCAATCGTTCTTCATTCGTTAGACCGTTGAAGTAACAAAATATGCCTTTTACTTGCCCGCCAAGCTTGCATTCCAAATAAGCGGCATCGCTGCAGTCTTTCAGCAAAGCCTCCATTTGAACGCGTGACTTCTCGATATGCGGTGAAATAGTCTGATCATGATCAAAGGCTATTGCATTCATTTCATAGGTTCCCTTTCATGGAACTAGGTTGGATTATTATTTTCCAGTCCTTCGTTTTCTATCCAATCAGCGATTCCTGCAAATGAAATCCACCGAACATGGTTAACCTATGTTTGCTTTCTAAGACGAGCATATGAACAAGTGGAGGTTATCAAATGGCAAAGCACAAAAACCAATCCATACCTGCAAAAAACGAGGCTTACGCAGCAAGCTCAAGCGAAGCTGAGAATAACACAGCTGCTTCGACTGAAGAAAACCGAAATCAGAAAGGCCATGTGCCAAACAGTCCATCAACTGGCTAGAATTTTGTTGCATAAGAAGAAACGCCTGTCGGCGTCCTTTCAATAGACGCCATCGTTTCAGCGAAACGTATAGAGAAAGTAGGAGCAAACCCATATACTTTCCTATACGTCAAAAAAAGAGCTGTCCGCGACGATGTCTGCGGGCAGCTCTTTTCTATTTTTTCACAATGGATTCCCATCTATGCTTGTTTGCGATCAGCTTCGGATGCAAGCTGGAGGGCTCTTCCGTTAGCAGCAATCTGATTTTGATGATCCATTCATCGAAGGATGAATAGGATGCGAACAAATTAGCCAACTCGCCCGTCATGAGCAAAAACAATGGTTTCGGATAAGTCTCTGCCAAATGTCTCAGTGCCGAATCGATCGGCGTATATTTTTTTCGTTTAATCTCCAGTCTTTCAACGACAACATCGGCTGCTCCGCGCTCCTGTTTCCATAAATGCAGTCGATCCTCCCTTTTGTAGAAGGGCTTAACTTCCTCTTTGGACATCCGTTTCATGCTTTGCTCGTGCAGGGGATAAAGCACCAGCTTGCGAAAAGAACGCTCCTTGGCAATCGAAGCTGCGAGGTCCAGCTCTCGATCTGTTGTATGCTCGAAGGAATCATAATATACGATTGTGCCTTTCCGCTCATCTACTGGCGGTTCATAGCCGAAGGGCATTTTTTGAACCATATCGCTCATAGCGGCAGCCTCCTTTGGTCAATGATCTTATTCAATCACCTAGAAGTTGAAAATACCATATTGGCTGTAAAATTGCCATGCTACAGCTTTCGATAATCGCTTTTCATAATGGTTTTGACTAAACTCGACCACTTGGAGTTGGCAGGACAATATTTCCGAGCCACCTTCTCGATGGTGGTAAGACCTTTGCCTACGTAGTTTTTGGAGAGCAGTTGGCCGAATTTGCGTACGCTGTCCCCTTTCGTTTCGAAGCTGAACGCTTTGTTGTACTTATCTCCATCAATGGCGTTTAAGCCAAACAAGTTATTTTTGCTTTTAGCCAAACGGCTTTTTCCGTTCCCGCTCTCCAGCTTCATAACAGCGATCGTAAAGTAAGCATTGATGCCGTATTCATCCTCGATTTCTAGGATAGCTTGTTCCAAATCATGCCCCGATAGCGCCGTCCCTTCAAATATGGTAGCGATATGCTCCTCCGTTAGACCGGAATCGGATTCGACGATCGAGGTTGGCGCGTTCAGCTTCTCTTCAGCGCTCTCCTCGTTCTTTGATTCAATGCTCTCATCTATGCTTTCAGACTGCTGCGCAATTTGCGCGCCGTTGTCTAGGATTGCGATTGTTGGCTGTCTGTTGCTTGAATCTGGGACAGACAGAATGGAAACTTCTTTTTTCATTTTTTTGGCATACCCGCCATGGACGAATCCGCCGTCTTTCAGCGCTAACCAACCATTTGCTGTTTCTTTTGTAATCATCAATGGCGTTCCCTGTTTCACGACGCTTAGAATTTCGGATTTGGCATTCGGCTCTTTCCGTATGTTTAAGTAAAAGGCAGTAACTTCATATGTAGGCAGCGGCTTTTCAATAATGTCCGCCGAGACTGGCTTGTTTTCGGTAGTTTGCTTTGGCTCAGGAGGACTGGTCATGGAAAGGGTTGGTTTAATGACTGATGCATGATGCTGTGTGGAGGGTGGCGTATATGCGGGGATTAAAGCTGGAGATGGTTCAATCGCCGGAATCTCAAGTACGGGCTCCGATACGGCAATCAGCGTTTCCTCCGCCGGCAAGGTGCTGCTGACAGGCGCTTTAGCATCATTATTCAAAGGTTGCACGTACATACCCAATGTGACGATTAACGACAATATAAGAAAATAAACAAATAAATGCTGACTCAACTTTTTTCGCATGATTATACCTCTCCCTTAAGTTAATGAAGTATACCTGTTACGATATAAGTTAGATCACGATTATAAGCAGGCATCGAGAAAAAGTGGACGGTCTGTGATGAGTATATGTCGGTCCGTCCATCAAAAGACGAGGTTTCGGCCATATTTTCCGTGAATTGCGAATTATGAGGAAATTTTCAGTAAATGATCCAAGCTATTTTCTTCATTCCTGAGGGTAGATTCAAACGCAAAAAAGCTCCTATTCCCTAAGGAATAAGAGCTTTTTTCAAATATGGACAGACGTTTGCGCTTTATTTTTTAAAGCCGGATTCATGTGCAGCGATAATGGCATCCATCTGTAGGTTCCATGCTTCATCCTCCGTACACCGGCTCGGATGGGCCTCAAACCAAGCAACGGTACGCTTGATTCCTTCTGCAAAGGATAACGCAGCATCGAAATCAGGAACCAGTGCTTTAATCTTGCTATTGTCAAATACGCTCGTAACTGATTTGTCCCCGAGCAATCCGCCTTCCAGGTCCGGATCATGGGAGATCAGAAACGAAGACGCGATATGAACGAGCTTAGGCGCTTCACCGGCAGCTGCCCCTATTGCTTCATAGATCTGGTTCCAGGTTAATACTTCATCCGATGTAATATGATAGGCTTGTCCAATGGCTTCTTCTTTGCCTAATAGTCCGACAAAACCTTTTGCAAAATCCGTATTATGTGTCATGGTCCATAACGACGAACCATCGCCGTGTACGATTATAGGCTTGCCTGCACGAATTCTAGCAACGATTGACCAAGGATGCTGCCAGCTGTTAAGAGAAGCCGGAATCATCGTATCCCCATACGTATAGGATGGCCTAACAATGGTGACGGGATAGCCGCTACTAGCTTGCTCTTCCATTAAGAGCTTCTCGCATGCGATTTTGTCGCGCGAATATTGCCAATACGGATTTTCAAGCGGCGTTGACTCCTCCGTAATGATATAATGCTGCGGAGGTTTTTGATAGGCGGAAGCGGAGCTAATAAATACGTATTGTTTCGTACGCCCACGGAACAGCTCGATGTCAACGCTTACATGCTCCGGCGTGAAAGCGATCCAGTCTACGACAACGTCGAACTGCATATTCCCGAGTGCTTCGGCGGCCCCTTTCGAGTCTCTTATATCACCTGTAATGACTTGGGCCCCTTCTGGCACGAATTCATCGCGCTTGCCCCTATTAAACAGAAATAGCTCTATGCCTCGCGCAATCGCCAGCTTGGAAACGGCTTCGCTAATTAATCCAGTTCCTCCAATAAATAATACCTTCATCGTTTATCGCTCCTTATCGTTTTGGGTATTTGAGACGATGCCATGGAATCAATGCCTATACGCTGAAACGGCGGATCTTACATCCATAGTAGCATAAGAAGCATATTTTTAATATTTTCATATTACCTGTTTCTTTGAAAAGATGAATGCTGCATGATTCATGCATTCGTCCAGTGTACGGTTTGCAAAAAAACAAACAAAATCATAACTTTACGGCATCGCCACCCGAGGGGCAAACTCACTAAGATTAAGCTATGATTTCATCTCGTTTTCCAGTATGCATGTTGGAGGGGATCTATGCTCTTGTCTACTTATGTTGTTTTTATTACAGATTCGGATAGCGCCAGCGGCAAAGCGGCTATTCGCAGATTCATTGCTGAAGGGGCGCACTTCCTATTGAACAGTGAATCCGGAGGCGCAGCCCTCTCTGCAGAGCTGAAGCTCGTCGAGGAATCGGGTAAACAAGCGATTGTCGTCAATATTGATCTTTGCAAGCATGCTGATGTAATGGATATGCTGCAATACGCCGAGCAGCAGATTGGTACGGTAACCACTCTTGTCCATAACAGCAAAGTGGTTTTACCAAGCTCAATCGAGTATGCGGATGAGGAACAGTTCTCCCAAAGTATAGCTGTCAATGCCAAATCAGCGTTTATTTGTACGCAAGCCGCCGGGAAGCTCATGAAGGAGAAGCAAGCAGGAACGATCATTTACGTCTCTTCCATTCATGCGGAGAAACCTACCGGCTCAGCATTTACCTACAGCATCGCCAAGGGAGCTGTCAACATGCTGGCGAAGGAAGCCGCTCTTGTCCTTGGCCGATTCGGCATCCGCGTAAATACGATTGAAACAGGACCGATCGAAGGAGATTCGCAGCTATTCGATAGCACGATTTCGACGCTATATAACGACTATGAATACAAGGTTCCGAATGCTGTCCTTGGGACGCAGGAAGATCTAGCCGAGCTCATCTACTTTCTCTCGTCTGATGCCTCCACGTATATAAATGGCGCGGATATTAGACTGGATGGCGGCTTTCTGCTCCATTATATGAATGTCAAAATGAAAAAACCTTAACCGCCGTTCTGGAGGTGTAGCATGAGTATCGCAGGCAAAATCGCATTAGTTACAGGCGCCGGTACAGGTATCGGCAAGGGCGTAGCCGTTGAACTGGCTAGGCGCGGCGTTCAAGTCGCCGTGCATTACAACCAAAGCGATGCTGGCGCGCTCCATACCAAGCAAATGATTGACGAGTTAGGCGGAAGCTGCCTGCTCGTGCAGGCTAACGTTGCCAATAAGCTGGAAATAGAGCGAATGGTCAGCCGTATAGCTGAACATTATGGCGGTGTCGATCTTTTAGTCAACAACGCTGCGCTTCAGCTTAACCATCCTTTATTCGACTATAGTGAAGCTGATTTTGACCGCATGTTCAATATTAATCTAAAAGGATACTGGCAGTGCATACAGGCTGTCGTTCCTTATATGAAGGCAAAGCAGTTCGGCCGGATTATTCTGATGTCTTCGGTTCATAGCAAGCGGCCTACCGACTTCGATGTGGTCTACTCCATGACGAAAGGCGGCATTCGCATGCTGGGTAGAGAAAGCGCGATTGAGCTGGCCCAATATGGCATTACGGTTAATACGATCGAACCTGGCGCAGTCGACGTAGGCAAGCAAAGCGCGCGTGAATCGAAACCATTCATGACAGCTGAGGAAATGGATAAGCACAAAAGGCAGTCTCGTCCCATCCGCGAGAAATTCCCGCTCGGACGCGTGGGCCGCCCGCTCGATGTTGCCCAGCTCGTTTGCTTTCTCGCATCCGATGAAAGCGAATTCATGACTGGCTCTGCTATCAGGCTTGACGGCGGCAGTATGCTGCTTTAGCCCGAGCATTTTAGAACAATCCCATTCTACTTACCAAGGAGTGACCTTTGTGTCCAATAATCCGTCTTTTGAGGAAACGCTTGCCCATGTCAGCAATTTTTCCAGCCCTTCCACGCTTCGCATTACCGATATTCGGTTTACGGACATCGTTGGCGGCCCTTTCCACAGCAGCTTGATCAAAGTGTATACCAATCAGGGGTTGGTTGGTTTTGGAGAGGTACGCGATGGTGCGGATAAAGTGTATGCGCAAATTTTAAAAGGACGTTTATTAGGTGAAAATCCTTGCAATATTGATAAAATCTTTAGGCGTATCAAGCAGTTTGGCGGCCATGCCCGACAAGGCGGCGGTGTCAGCGGCCTTGAGATCGCGCTTTGGGATTTGGCAGGCAAAGCATACGGTATACCGGTATATCAAATGCTAGGCGGTAAATTCCGCGAAAAAATCCGTATGTACTGCGATACGGAGGTTGTTGGCAAGGACACGGGAACCGCAATGGGGTTAGCCCTTAAGAAACGAATGGAGCAGGGCTTCTCCTTTCTCAAAATGGATTTGGGCATCGGTCAAATTATAAATGAACCGGGCACCTTAAGCGCACCAGTCGGTTTTATCGACGAAATGCGGAACGCCTCTAAAAACAGGTACAGCAATAATCACGATACACTGACCGACGAAGAAATTCGCGATATCCGCAATCAGCACTACGATATTCACAATATTCCCCATCCGTTCACGGCGATCCACGTGACGGAGAAAGGATTGGATATGCTGGAGCAGTATGTAGCGGATGTTCGTGCCGTAATCGGTTATGAGGTTCCGCTGGCAGTCGACCATTTCGGTCACATTGGACTTGAGGATTGCATTAAGCTTGGCAGGCGAGTCGACAAATTCAACCTTGCGTGGATGGAGGATATGCTCCCTTGGCAGTATACTGATCAATATGCCAAGCTTTCACGAGCCGTGGCCACTCCGATTTGTACCGGCGAGGATATCTATTTGAAGGAAAATTTCCGCCCACTTCTTCAAGCCGGCGGCGTATCGGTCATTCATCCAGATGTGCTCACGACTGGCGGTATATTGGAAACAAAGAAAATCGGAGATATGGCGCAGGAGTATGGCGTGGCGATGGCTATTCATATGGCGGAGAGCCCTATTGCCTGCCTAGCCGCCGCACATGTTGCTGCAGCTACAGAAAACTTCCTTGCTCTCGAATTCCATTCCTGCGAGGTGCCTTGGTGGGATGATATCATCATCAGCAGCAAGCTCCCGAAGAAGCTCGTCCAGAATGGCTTTATTCATATGAGTGACGCCCCGGGTCTCGGCATAGACGATCTGAACGACGAGGTTCTTGCGCAGCATCTGCATCCAAAAATTCCTGGTCTATGGGAGTCCACCGATCAATGGAATCACTATCATTCCAATGACCGTCTATGGAGTTAGTCAAAGGACATGCATGACAGAAAGAGGAGCGCTTTCCGGCGCTCCTCTTTTCTTATGTCTTTTTGGAGCTATCATCCTATAGCCATCATATACCTGTAAATGCCAATATCCCGACAAATGTCTTAATCTTGAATGACTACTCAAATCATTTTTCAGATGACACATAGAATCGTAAAGAGCATCCTCCGCCGCCCCGCATGCAGGGAAGCAGAAGATGCTCATTTGAAATGCGATATTCTGCAAGGCCTTTAGATCGAAAGGCTTCCCGCGATTACTTTCACAGCCTTATCCGACGAAGCAGCCTCCATTAAGCCTCGAATATATCCGATGCCATACAGCCGGCCAAGCAGCTCATAGCCCGGATTTGCATTATCCTCGCCTTCCATCGTAGGGACATGATCCGGTCTAGCAGGACCATTGAAACCGACGTCGTAATAAGTACGCATAGCTTGCAGCATATCGGTTTTACCGTCATCATGGAAGGTTTCCTCGAACTTTTCAGGCGTGCCGAGTACATCGCGAAAGTGTACGAAGAACATTTTGTTCTGTTTGGAGAATGAACGAATGACGCTTGGAATGTCCTCCCCTGCCGTAGCAAGCGTGCCTTGGCATAAGGTAATGCCATTATACTCGCTAGGGACAAGGTCAATGGCCCGCTGCAGCGCCGCTGCGCTCGTAAGAATACGGGATATGCCGCGAATCGGTGTAATCGGCGGATCATCCGGATGAAGCGCCAGCCTTACTCCTGCCTTCTCCGCTGCTGGAACGATTCTCTCCATAAAATATTGCAGGTTCTCCCACAGCAGCTCCTCGCTTACCAGTCCCGCATCCGTCAACGGGGCATCCTTCATCAGACTGTGGTCATAACTGGAGACGAGCGCTCCGCCGCGCGTACGAGTCGTCGTCGAGGTACGGAACCAGTTGAACTGCGCCATAAAGTTATAGCAAAGTACGGGAATACCCGCAGCTCCCATATTTGTAATGAATTGCTCGAACACTTCGATTTCCTGATCGCGTCCCGCCGTACCGAGCTTGATCTCATTGCTTGGCGGCATGGATTCAATGACCGAAAGGGTAAGGCCGGCGTCGGCGTAACGCTGCTTCATACGAATAAGCGGCATAAGATCCCAAGGTTTTTCATGCTTCTCCTCCCATGGCAATCCTCCCACTGCATGGTTTACGCCAAGCTGCTTGGCAAGCGTCCATAATCGATTGGGCTGGGAAGAAAAAAATTCTGCAAGCTGCATGCTATGAGCACCTCTTTCTACTTGTATTATTTGCTGCCAGCCTTAGAGGCAAGCTCCTGGCCCATTTTTTCGAGCTTATTAAATGCATCTTCAATGGATTGCTGACCGAATGTAACAGCCTCCATTTCTTTCTTGTACGTGTCGACCCATTCCGAGAAACCAGCTGCTGGCGGATAGAATGGCAGCGCCTTATCGAGCGACAGATCATAAAGTTCTTTGCCCAGCTTATCCTTGTTCTCGAGGGTCGGCTCAAGCTCCTTATAAATGTCGGGATTAATCGGAATGCCTCGCGATAAGCCAAGTGCCTGACCGGCTTCTTTGTCCGTAATAAACCATCGTAGGAACTTTTTCGCTTCGTCCTTGTTCTTCGAATTGGCGCTAACGCTTAGAAAGATCGTTGATTGCGCCCAGCCGCCGCCTGAAGGGCCAACCGGCAGGTTGACGACGCCAACTTTGCCTGGCATTAGCTGCTCCAAGGCACTGACCGAGCCCGTTGTTGCGCCGCGCGTCATGACGACACCGGAAGCCATTGGATCTGCCTGGGGATCGTTTTCGAGGAAAGCGGCTGCTTTCTCGGCTGGCGGAACGATTTTGGCTTTGCGGAATTCCTCGTAGGTTTGGTAGAACGTCATGAATAGTTCTTTGTCGAGCGTAAACGTCTTGCCGCCATCCGACATCACCGCGGGTTTCCCCATTGATGTTTGATAATAGTTATAGCTATCCCAAGTTGTTGTATCGCCAATCGGGTATTTCCCTTCCGGAAGCTTGGCTCTTGCATCTCTGGCCCATTGGAAAAACTCATCATAGGTCCAATCCTTATGCGGAAGCGGGATGCCATATTGCTCTAATTCCGGTTTGTTGAATGCAAGGCCTTGCGCGTTCTGGCTAAGCGGAATGCCATAGAGCTTCCCATCAATTTGCAGGTTGGATATGACCGTCGGATCAACTATGCCGGTTAAATCGATATCAGAGAGATCCTCTAATTGACCGCGTGATACGTATTCTTGAAGATAAGCCGCATCCATTTGGAGCACATCCGTGATCGATTTGGATGCCGCAAGCGTCGGGAGCTTCTGCCAGAACGCATCCCATGCCATGAATTCCGGCTTGAATGTTACGTTTGAATTTTGCTTCGTGTAAATGTCCAGCGCTTTTTTGGTCGCCTCGTGACGGGCGTCAGGACCCCACCACATGATGCTGAGCGTCGTTGCAGCGCCCGCACCCTTATCGCCCTCGTTACCCGGCTTTTCCGTGCTTTGTTCACCTTCATTTGCCGGCGTATTGCTGTTGCTTCCTCCGCTGCAAGCTGTCAGCACTAACAGCATGACCAACATCAACAATCCAAAGCTCTTTGACCAACCTTTGACCATTCGCATTCATCCCCTTTATATGGTTGAACTGTGAAACCTTCATCCTTTTAAGCCGGTCGTAGCGATTCCTTCGACAAAGTGCTTCTGCGCCAAGAAAAATATAACGACAGATGGTAAGATAGACAGCAATGACATGGCTAGCAGCTGCCCCCATTGAATATCGAACTGGTCAATGAACATCCGCAGCGCGAGTCCAACAGTGAATTTGTCTACTGAGCTCAAATAAAGCACCTGGGCGAAAAAATCATCCCAGCTCCATATGAATGTAAAGATCGCAACCGTCACGAGCGCTGGCTTCAGCAGCGGAAGGATGACGCGTAAAAAGATGCCATATACGCTCGCTCCATCGATCGTTGCGGCTTCGTCGAGATCTCGCGGAATGCCCCGTATGAATTGCACCAGAAGAAAAATGAAGAATGCTCCTCCGCCAAAAAAATGCGGAAGTACAAGCGGAACATAGCTGTCTACAAATCCTAGCTTGTTGAACAAAATATATTGGGGAACGACAGTAACCTGATTGGGAAGCATCATCGTAAGCAGCAATATGGAGAACCAGACACCGCGGAATTTGAAGTTCAATCTCCCAAACCCGTAAGCGACGATTGCAGCTGTAGCTACCCCGCCGAGCACATTTCCAAGCTCCATCAGCAGTGTGTTGCCGAAGAAATGAGCGAAGGTATACTCCGAAGAGAAATGCCAGCCATTCCAGTAATTGCTCCACATCGGCTTCGATGGCCACAGCGTCGGAAGACTAAGCTCCTCCGTCTTTTTGAGCGATGCCCCTACCCACCAGATGATGGGATACAGCATGAGGAAGGAAAACACGGTTAAATACAAATGGCTCGACAGTCTCGCGCGCACCGAATTCATTTGGTCTTCCCTCCATCCGACTCATAGAACACCCAGTATTTCGATGCCATGAAATTAATGATTGTAAGAAGCGCGACAATCGTAAGCAAGATCCAGGCAAGGGCTGAAGCATAACCCATTTGGTAATGCTTAAATGCTTTTTCGTAGAGGAACATGGCATACATGTACGTGGAGTTGATCGGTCCGCCCTTCGTAATAATAAAAGCGGACGTAAAAGTTTGGAAGGATCCGATAATGCCCAGCACAAGATTGAAGAACATGACAGGCGAGAGCATGGGCAGCGTGATGCTGATAAACTTTCGTACCTTGCCTGCCCCGTCTACAGAAGCAGATTCATAAAGCTCCTGCGGCACCTGCTTAAGGCCCGCTAGAAATATAACCATCGTTGATCCGAATTGCCAAGTGTTAAGTAGAATCAAAGTACCTAGCGACGTATCGGGATTTGAGATCCAGCCGACGCCTTCTACCCCAAACCAAGCGAGTACTTGGTTGATATAGCCGTCAATTCCGAACATATTGCGCCATAACGCAGCAACAGCAATGCTTCCGCCGATTAATGACGGGAAGTAAATAGCCGTACGATAAAGGTTCATCCCTCTAATGCTTTTGTTCAATGCCAAGGCGACCATTAATGAGAAAAACAGCTTCAGCGGCACGGAGAACAGAACGAACATAAACGTTACACTGAGCGATTTCGTAAATGTCGTGTCGCTTGCGAATATTTTGGTATAGTTGTCTGCTCCTGTCCATACGGGATCCTCTAGCAAAGAGTATTCGGTAAAGGACAAATAGAACGATTGTGCGATAGGCCAAAGCGTAAGCAGCAAAAAGCCGATCAGCCATGGCGAAATAAATAGATAGCCGGCAACATGGTGTGTCCCTTTCTGCTTTTGCCTAGGTTTCGTTGGTTTCGTTGCTTGCAATGAAGGAATCGCGGTTTCTGTTTTCACCCGAATCATCTCCTCCCCTTTCATAGATAATGTTCCCTTACTTTATACGAAAGCGGTTACATGGTTGAAGGGGAATATATTATGAATTCGTTTGTTTTTATATAGGGTGAAAAATTCATACTGCGTCTAAAAATGCCTTAAGAAAGTCGCATCGACAAAATAACGATTGTCCTTAACAATAGACGTATGATGCAAGTCATATTTGGACTTCCACTCTACATTGCGAAAGAGGTGCTCTTGATGAAATTTGATAATCCGGAAGACATTATTCAGCTTACTCCCCAATGGGATGGTGAACGGTTCCCTAACGGCCGCCCCAAAGTATCCGAGGACGTTCTTCGCCGCATGCGTAAAATTACGCTCGAGGAGGCTTGGGGCCCTTTATGGAATAGAGGTTATGCATTCCAATTTGAAGGCGATTTCAAAATCATACACCCGCAAAAAGTGATGGTCGGACGCGCCGTCACGGCCGTCATGGTCCCTAAACGTCCGGATCTGCATGAAACGCTGCTCAAACACGGCCATGAGCAGGAAGGCAGAAAAGGATTTTTTAATCAATGGGTCATTGATGAGCTCGTGGAGGACGACGTTGCCGTTGTCGACATGTTCGATAAGGTCCATTTGGGCACCTATGTTGGCGGGAATTTGTCGACAGCAATCTCTACCCGCACCAAGCGCGGCGGAGCAGTCATCTGGGGCGGCATACGCGACAATCAGCAGGTTGTTGAGATCGATAACATTAACGTATTCTACCGGGGAAGTGATCCGACAGCCATCGCAGATGTGACGATGGTAGGCATGAACGTGCCGACACGCATCGGAAAAGCAATATGCATGCCGGGCGATGTCGTCCTCGGCACGCCTGCTGGCGTTATATTCATCCCTCCCCATTTGGCCGAATTAACGGTTGTGCAAGCGGAAAAATCGCAGGTTCGTGACGTCTTCGGCTTCGTTCGCCTCCGCGATAGCGTCTACTCGACGGCTCAAATTGATGCTGCCTGGGATACGGCGCTCTGGACCGATTTCTTGGACTGGTTCGAGAACGATGGTGCTGCAAGCGACTACCGTCATCTCACTTGGGAAACCGAGCTCGCTGAAGCGAAAAAGAATGAACGAAATGGGCCGCAAAGCGATGTTCGTCTATAACTAGAAATTCAAAAAGCATAATGCACAACAAAAAAAGGACTCCAATTGGCAGCAGCTAGCCGATTGAGTCCTTCTTTCTTCCCGTTATCGTCCGATGGATTCCCTATATTCGCTTGGCGAGAGGCCCACCTTTTTCTTGAAGATTTGACTGAAGTATCGCGGATCCTGGTAACCGACCTTCTCGGCTACTTCATAATTTTTGAAGTGGGTGCTTCTCAGCATATCCTTCGCCTTATCGATCCGTATGTCCGTCAGATGCTCGATAAAGGTTTTCCCCGTATTTAGCTTGAACAGAAGGCTCAAGTACGTTGGGGTCATATACACCTTCTGAGCAACGCTTTGCAGAGAGGCATACTGGCATTCCTGTTCCATGTGATGAATGGTTTTTTTAATGATGCTGCGATGGCTCTCTTTCTGGCTATGTGAAAGCACATCCCTCAAACCGACCAGGAAATGAGCCACATATTTTTTCGTCTCAGCCAATGTTTCAAGCTTTACGATCGACATCACGTCGAATCGCTCATACGCAATGACATTTTCCGTTTCGGTGAGCACCCGCTTCTCAATGCCGACGAGCAGCCTGACCGTCAGGTCATAGACGCTTTGGGCGTCTAGCGGACCCTTCTGCAGGATTCGTCCATAAAACTGTTCTACGCAGATCTGAATCTCTTCTATTGTCTCCGAAGCTTTGAAAGCATCATACAAATCCTTCTCATGCTCAGACGGATACTGCTTAAGCGATTCGAAGCGACCAAGCTCGCCATAATAAATAATCGAGCCTGTACCGCGGTAAAATTTGAATTGCAAAGCTCTTGCCGCTTGCCGGTAGGAATGGACGACATCGCATAGATGACTGCAGGGCTTTCCGACTCCAATGTTGACCTGCAGGTGCAATTGCTCTTTCAGCATGCTTTGAATCATCTGAATTTGATCCTTTGAAACCCAGGAAAACAGGAGCCCTACTCGTCCTTCTTCATCTACGAACACAACGCTGCCATTTGAAATGTTTTTCTGCAAGTGATCGCGCATCCGCTCCAAGTACAATACCTTCTCATGCTCGTCGGAGAAATGGGCTGTAGGTTCTAACAGTGCCATTGCGGGGAACGTATAATAAGGGTTTAACTGAAGCTGAGACAAGCTGTCCTTCAAATCCATTTTAACCGGGCTTGCTGAAGCCACTAGATTCCGAAAAAAACGATCCCTCATCCAAGTCATAATCACATCTTCTTTGAACAGTAATCCCTCGCTACGCATACTCCACTTCCCCTTTTGTAAGGTTAACTTGCGAGATGCATGACACTAATTCAGATGAATGCTTTTGTAAGAATGCATGTGCTCGATAAAGGTTTTCTCCGCCAATTCCGAATTGCCCTCTCGAAGCACCTCGACCAGCCTAAGATGCCAATCAGCAAGCCCATCCGTTGAATAATGGCGGTTGGAGATTGCCATGAAGCGCATAACCTTCATTCTCATCCGTGTCCAGAGCTCAAGAATCATATGATTGTCGCAGCGCTTATAAAAAAATCCGTGGAACTCCATATCCAACTCCAAAATGTTCAGAATATCCTTTTGCTCGTGAGCCGCGTGCATGTGCCGAATGATGCGTTCCAAATAGCAAAAATCGTCCTCGTCTAGAAATTGCATCGATTTTCTAACCGCGAATCCTTCCATAATTTCTCGGAGCTCGAATATATCCTTGATTTCCTTGGACGTTATCGTGGATACGACTGAACCTTTATTCGGTATGCTCGTGATATAGCCGGCAGATTTCAAGCGCTCAAGCGCTTCTCGAACGGGTGCTTGGCTAATATTGAACTTCTTTGCGATTTCAAGCACGAGCAATCTTGCGCCTGGCTGCAGGTCTCCAGCGAGTATGTCTTTCTTAATTGCGGTAAATACCTGTTCACTGATGGAGCTTACTGATGTTATCGGAATATTGTCCAGCATCTCGCTCACGTCCTCATTTGATATTATCGATTATCGATAATGTCTATTAAAAAAAGAAAGCGTTATCATATGGAGTTAAAAAAACGTTATTTCCCTCCTCGCTTCGGATTATCGATAATGCAGCTCATACCGTCATTATAGAACTTCTTTATCCATCTGACAACGGTGTTAATTGTCGAAATTTAGGAAGTTATCTTATGAAAAGCCGTTTTTTCACAGCAATCCATATTTCGAAACCGTTTCTTTCTTGAAAATTCGCTCCTTAACTAGTCATGCCACCGTCAAAAGCATATAATAGAGAATGATCTATATCCGATATAATTACTTGGACAAAATGGAGATAATAGAATGAATATGAAGCATCCTACAATAAAGAAGCAGGTTTTTGAATTTATAATTCGCAATGGTTTGGTGTCCAAGGCCGCTTTAATGGACAAGATGACCGTCACGAGCACCAGCTTGTCCCGCCTGCTTGAAGAGTTATTGACCGACGGCTTGATTCTCGCATCTGAGTTAGGACTCTCTACCGGTGGGAGGAAACCGATTCTATACCGCGTAAATCCAGACCATCGCGCGGTGTTCGGGTTAGAAATTTCACGTTTCTCCTCTTCCATCGGCCTGTATGACTTGAATCTTAAACCGCTCTCTTTCGAGCGCTGGAAGATGGACGAGAAAATGACGCCTGAGGCACTTGTTGCCAAAATTACGAAGCTTGCCGAACAAATGCTCATGGATTGCGGAATTGACCGGGAAAAGGTTATCGGAATTGGCATCGGCGCTGTAGGCCCGCTTAGCCGCGAAGACGGCATTATGCTGAAGCCGCGTTATTTTCCAGCTGAGGGATGGAGCAATGTTCCAATTTGCGAGTGGCTCGAGCAGCGTTTAGGGCTGACTGCCCTGCTCGATAATGGTGCCAATACCGCCATTATCGGGGAGCATTGGGCGCTTCGCAATGAGGAAGTTAAACATATGCTCTACGTTCACGCTGGGGTCGGCCTTCGAACGTCCATGATCGCGAGTGGTCAAATCGTTAGAGGTGCTGTAGATATGGAAGGCTCATTCGGCCAGATGATCATACAAACGGATGGACCAAGGCTGGGAGATGAGGGCAATTATGGCGCGCTTGAAGCGCTTGTCTCCATCCCTGCTCTTGAGAAGAAAATACGTTCACAGCTCAAGCTAGGCCGTGCAAGCTCACTCTCCGGCATCCCGCCGGAGCAAGTACAGTTCGATGCGCTGCAGAAAGCCTACCGTGCAAAGGATGCATTCATTACCGAGCAGTTTCTGCAGACTGCCACTTATTTGGGAATCGGAATAGCCAATCTGATCAATATCTTGCATCCCGAAGCAGTGATCCTAGGCGGGCCGTTAGTAAATGCTCACAAATCCATTTACGATACTGTTATACAGGTAGCCCGCAGCAATATTTATTACTCACCTCAATATGAGCCAAAGTTTACGCAAGGCCAGTTGACCGAGGATGCTGTAACGGCTGGAGCTGCACTGATGCTTCTCCAGGAATGGGAACTTAATTAGAATAGAAAAGCCAAAAAGCGATGCACAGGACTGCATCGCTTTTTGGTTGTATTTGAAACTTTTATAGATTGAACTTTACGGTGTATCGTCTCTTCTGTTACTTATTTGCTGCAGCGAGCCAAGCGGCAGCCACTTCCTTGAGCTGCTCTTTCTTCATTTGTATATCATTCCAATCCGTCAGCTTTATAATTGCTCTATCATTTGCAGCCCATTCCAGCAAGCCTGTTTTATCGTTAATGATGCGATCATTCTTCGGTTGCGACTTTACCTTCGCTCCACAATGAAAAACAATTCGAAAAAACCCTTTTCCTTGCAAATTAAGCGTTATACGATCCTCCTGATTGTAGCAGAAGCTTGGCGCATTCCATTTAATATGCTCCGTAATGGATTCATCCACACTCAATATGAGCTTCCGTACCTCCTCCACTTCCTTCTTGAGCGGATGCTCAAGCGTACTCAAAAAATCGATGACCTGCTGATGGCCAGCCTCTATGTTTTTGCTTTCTTTATCTGAATCCATTCGTTTTACAGTCATAAGCTTTAAATTAATCCTCCTCGTTCACATGATTGCCGCCAGTCAACTGGGACAAATACATGGGGTTATATATTTCGACATAACCGCATTGCGTGCAGGACACAAATAAATAATGATGATATTGAACATTGAACAATTTGCTTAAACCAGCGCCGGTAGTCGCTATTTCATCGATATCGCATTCCGTGTGCCGACATTTTACGCAAGTATAATGATTCGCGATTATGGTCTCTTTACCTAAATCCAGAAGATGGATATCAGAATGATTCAAGGATTGGTCTTGATCGGTTGCGTTTGAATCCAAATGCTCAGGCATTACCTCATGTTTGCATTCCGGACAGATGGTTCCATCCAATATGACTTGATTGCTGCACCACGGGCATTCGATCATAAGGCAGCTCCTTTCCTGTATCCATATTTGTATCGCTTGTCCTATACATTCGCTGAAAGACAATCATTTCCTTTATATGCGACTCATTTCAAAACAAAAAGGCAAAACACCGCTAGGATGCTTTGCCTTTCATCATTACGAATCTTTTGATCGGTTAGCCATATCGATGATCATTACGATAAGCATGAGCAGTTGAATGAGCAGTTCGACACTCATTGCAATCCCTCCCAGCTGCAGGTAATGCTCCTTCGCCTTGGCTTCTCCTCTCGTTTTTCTTGCTTAACGAACATCTCCCACTATCATATCTATGGCCGAAGTTTGAATTTTATGACGGATATTCGCACAGCGGCTACAGCCATTATAATGGATGCCACACAGACAGCGGTGAAATGAATCAAATGATTGGTTATCAACCATTTTTCAAGATGCGCTGCTTCCGCTGTTCCACGGACCAGCACAATCGCTAGCGGATGGAGGATATATATCCATACGCGCCATTCACGGTATTCCTTGTTAAAGTTCCATTTCCAAGTCAGTGCCCATTGAAACAAATAATAAGTTGCCGGAATCGCAAAAATATACATGCTATCATGACGAGGGAAATCGGCTTCATGCAGCAGAATGGCTTCGGCAAACATGAAACCGAGAAAGACGAGAAACAGCCCCGCTGAAGCAATCGGCTTTCTTTCCGGCTTCGGATGTTTCGCTGCCCATGCGCCAAGAATAAGAAATATAGGTGCGTAAAATAAACCGTTGCGGGTATAATCGAACGCTTGGAACATGGCGTCATACATTAGCTTTAAGCCAGCTGCATTTTCGGTTACCGCATAATAGCTGTCACCCAGCAGACCCAGTATAAATAGCAAGGAGCCGACAGCCGCCAGCCATCGTATGGAGAGCTTTTGGTACAGCACATAGACTAGGCATAGACCGACAATAAGCGCAGGCAAATACCACAAATGATAGAATGTACCATCAAAAACGAGATCCTTCATAAAAGAGTATACCGTGAAATCTTCCAAAAAATAACCGTTATATACGTTCAATGGAACATATAACAAGATGGAAATTCCATATAAATAAGCGATTTTTTTCACATATTTCATGAGTGCTTTCTGGTCGACTGCTGGATCGCCGGTTAGCTTTCGAAAGAAAAAATAGCCGGAGGACATGAAAAAAACGGGTACGGCTACGCGAGATAAAATGCCGCTAAATAGATAATCAGCATATTCGTCAAATGACAGCAGCGGACCCGTATGATTGGCGATAACGAACAATGCTGCCACGAATTTTAACCAATCCAGACCGCCTTCGTTTCGCTTATTGTTCACGGACTTGATGTCCCTTTCCAGTAAACGCCGAAATGATAAAACCGTCACTGTTATTGCCGGAAATTCGATATAGATCGCAGCTTGTGATCGGAACAGTCGTCGATGGCGCATCTTCGGCAGGTACGTAATAGATGGCAACCTGCAGCGACTCATTTTCATATCTGAATCGTTCACCGGCATACGAGTAGCTTCTAATCCATTCGATGTACTCCTCTAAGCAAAAATCATTTTTCTCCATGATTTCCGCATGCGGAAAGCCAACGTAACGAAAATGCCAGGGCTCGCAGGAAATGTTCGTTATCGATTCTTTCCCTTTTTTATAACGCTGGATAAAACCGAATTGTGCCGCTAGTTGCTTGAAATGCTGATAAACCCCGCTGTCTGGGAATGATGGCGCAATGAAATCAACAAAGTTGTCACGTTTTCCAACGTCGATGGCAAGACCGGTCTGATGCTCGCTTTGATCGGGTTTTGCCACATAACAAGCCGTATATTCAGGACCGTTCTCTATGAATGAGCTGGCATAAATCTGTTCTTGTTCATCCTTAGATCGGTAGCCGCTTACCGCTACGATGTCTTCTAAGCCTTTGCAGGCTTCAAGAAGGGCGACCAATTGCTGGAGACAGTTTTTCTCGAGTAGCATGCCATCATGCAGCTCGTTGAGATTCGGATATATGCTTAATGCCTGCAGCTTGTCCGTTGAGAGTGGTTGCTGAATCGGATTGGTGCGATTCACCAAGACGAGCGAGCCTTCATGTATTTCCCTCCGGCTTGCTTGTACCGCGGAATGCTTTACATAAGGACGTTGTTCGATCTGTATGAAAGGATTTCTTTGCCCCATCTGGCTTCCGCCTCCTTTTTGCCTGTGTATTCTCTAGTAACTCTTGCTGTTAATGACGTTGATATCTCCTGTGGAACCGAACCGATGTGGGCAGCTAGCTCGCTGAATGTGATTTCCTCATCCCCTTGCTTGCCAATCAAGGTTACCTTTGCGCCTTCTTCGCAGTACTCCGGCAATCTCACCATGAGCTGATCCATGCAGATTTTCCCAACGATCGGAGCACGCTTTCCTTCTATGAGCACCTCGGTCTGTTGCATGCGCTGCGACCACCCATCCGCATATCCAATAGGTATGGTGCCAATCCATTCGTCCGCTTCAGCTTGATACAAATTGTCATAGCCTAGGAATTCGCCTTTCATCAGCCTTTTCACCTGAATCAGTCGACTGTGCAGGCTAAGCGCCGGTTCAAGCCGCAAGTGTGAAATCAGCTTTTGAGGATAAAAGCCGTACATCGCTGCACCGATACGCACCATGTCAAGCGCTAAATGCGGGAAACGCAGAGCTGCGGCGCTGCCTGCACAGTGGAAATGATTAATCCGGATACTTGAGCGCTCGCTCCAAGCCATCATCGTCTTGAACCGATCTGCTTGCTGGTCAAGAAAAGCCGTTTCCTCTTTGCCAGCGGTTGCGAAATGCGTGTAAAAACCATCAACCACCATGTCTGCCGCACGGAGCCATGGCACTATTTCGTCCCATTCCTCTTTCGTTTTGATGCCGATTCTACCGAGTCCCGTATCCATTTTCACATGCACTTTCAGCTTTGAGCAGGATGCTTCCGCTTTAAAGGCTCTCATTGCTTTGAACCATGCGGCGCTTGTAACCGTCAGCATCAAATCAAAGGCGATGGCCAGCTGTACATCATCAGGCTTTATCGGAGTCAGAATAAGAATCGGGAGTATGATTCCTTCTGTACGCAGATGAATCGCCTCTTCCAAATAAGCAACGGCTAGATAATCAGCGCCTGCTAGCTCTGCGCTGCGAGCAGACTCGACATCGCCATGGCCATAACCGTTTGCTTTCACGACGGCCATGAGCTTAACCTGCGCGGGCAGCGTTTGGCGAATAATCGTCAAGTTGGCACGGATTTGTTTTAAGTTGATCTCAGCCCAAGTATCTCTGTACATCTGGCATCACCTCTGATAAAGAATAGATTCTTTTTCTGCATGGCGTGTGAAAGCATAATCAATGAGCTTCTCAATTAAGGCTGAATAAGGGGTACCGTCCGTTCGTTCCCACATGACGGGATACATGCTTTGATTCGTGAACCCGGGCAGCGCGTTAATTTCGTTTACGTACAAACGGCCTTCTACGTCTAGAAAACAGTCTACGCGTGCAAGGCCGCAGCAGCCATGAAGCTGATAGGCTTGAATGGCTATTTTTCTAATTTGCGAGGTCAGCTCTTCGGAAATTTGTGCAGGAATCGACATGACCAGCTGCTTGTCCAAATATTTGGAATCAAAATCAAAAAATACATGTTCATGTATGAATTCACCAGGCAAAGAGGCTAACGGCTTCTCATTGCCCATTACCGCTACTTGAATCTCCCTGCCGGCAACCTCTTTCTCAAGCACGAGCTTGTTGTCATATTTGAAAGCTTCGGCAATTCCCGCCGCTAGCTCATGCTTATCCATGCATCTGCTTATGCCAATGCTTGAACCAAGTGAAGCTGGCTTCACATAGCAAGGAAATGCCAAACTCTCTTCCGCCCTTTCAAGCAGCTGTTCACGATCCTCAAGCCACTGCTCATAGCGGAAAACAACATAATCGGTTTGCCGAATGCCTGCTTCAGCGAGCAGCTGCTTGGAAATCGCTTTATCCATTGTAAGCGCAGAAGATAGTACGTTATTGCCTACATACGGAACGCCTAGAAGCTCTAACAAGCCTTGAACGGTTCCGTCCTCCCCGTTCGAGCCGTGCAGCAGCGGCATGACGACCTTTCGCCCTGGCAAAGACAATTGATTCATGAGAATTCGTCCCATGGATTCCGAAATTTTGGCTGCGCTTGGCTTTGCGATTAGATCGTCCGGCTGCAGGTTGCTCAAGTCCAATTTTTCAGGCACGGACCAAATGCCTTCGCGCGAAATATAAACAGGGAAAACCTCAAACTTGGATTCATCTATGGATTTAATGACGGTATATGCCGTTTTCAGCGAAACCTCATGCTCGACGGATTTGCCGCCGTATAGGACATACAGCTTTGTTCTCACAAAAAAACCTCCTAAAGTTGACTCGTTATCTATTACTAAAGATAACCTTCAACGTTTAAGAGGCTTGTAATTAAAGTTTAAATAAGTCTTAAGAATCCTTAAATTGTTTATATGCTTTTTCTGCCCGCATTCGTAATGGCTCCGGCAAGCGCAAGCAAATCCTGCCCTTGAAGCGCTCCAGCAATAAGCTCGGGAAGCCGGTCCGGCGTACAGCCGAAGCATGGAATGCCTAAGCTGGAAAACCGCTTTGCAAGCTCTGCATCGTAAGAAGGCACTCCGCCATCGGACAAAGCGAGCAAGCATATAACACTAACGCCGGATTGGCGCATATTTTCCATACGCCGAATGAGCGCGGATTGGTTACCGCCTTCATATAGATCAGAAATTAAGATGAACAGCGATTTCTTCGGATCATGGATGAATGGCTCACAATACTGAACGGACTTATTAATATCTGTACCGCCGCCGAGCTGAATGCCGAACAGCATATCGACAGGATCATTCGCGCACTGCTCGCTTAGATCTGCAACTTCCGTATCGAAGGCGACGACATGCGTATCAAGTGACGGCAGACTGGCAAATATAGAACCAATGATCGAAGCATAGATAACGGAATCAGCCATAGAGCCGCTTTGGTCAATATCGAGGATGACAGTCCATTCCTTGCTGCACTTCGCGCGTTCGAAAAAATAAAATTTGTCCGGAATGAGCAGCTGCCGTTCTGGGTCATAATGCTTAAGATTGCGCCGAATCGTCGTTTTCCAATCCAATCCGGAAATGGAAGGCAGCGGTGAATGCTTCCGACGATTGAGAGCGCCTGTAACGGCACGACGGATTTCATGGGCAAGCCGCGCTATAATCTCATCCACGACCTCACGAACGAGTATTCTTGCCGTATCCTTTGTTTTCTCAGGAATTCTTCCCTTTAGCGAAAGAAGCGTAGCCACCATTCGGATGTCCGGTTTTACCTGACTTAATGTTTCCGGCTCGAAAAACAACTGCGTCAATCCCTTTCGTTCAATGGCATCGGATTGAATGACCGACACGATATCAGAAGGGAAAAAGCTGCGGACATCCCCGAGCCACTTAGAAAGCTTGGGCGATGAGGAACCAAGGCCAGCCGACCTTGCCGAATTTCTCCCGTTGTTGTTGGATACGTCATCCGTTGTATCATCATAAATGGCTGCAAGTGCTTCATCCATCAACGTTTGCTCTTCGTCAAGAAGCTGCCGTCCATTGCCCATGCCAGTCAGCTTATCATTTGCCGCTTGCCCCAGAATTAGCCGCCAGCGCTTTAATTGCTCGAATTGCTCTTGATCTCTCATATCATAGGTCTCCAAAGTCGAACTCATTGAGCTCTTCCAATTTTTGTTGCTCCTCGCCGGTAAGCGGGCGCTGCAAGGCATCTGCGGATTCCAATGCGCCAAATCCCCATACATCGCCAAGCAATTCGGCGATCGCATTCTTCTCCCTTGGCTCGAAGGCTGCAAGGGCTCTTCTAAGAAAGACTAGTGAGCGACGGAATTGCTCATCATCCAGCGATGCGGTGTAATGATTGAGCTGCTCCCATAGCTGCCTGCGAGAGAGCAGCACGTAACGGTTTCTTAAGGACAAGCCTTCAAACCATCCGGCTCCGATATCCGCGGGTATGCCTGGCGATAGCCTGCGGGATACTTCCCTCGCCAAACGTTCATTATCGATTAGGCTTCGCTCAAGTAGCAGTGCGAAAGCTAGGCCGGACAGCTTGGCATTTCGATCATCGCGGTAAGCGAGCTCCTCTAGCTGCGTTATCCATCTGACATCATCCACAACGTCATAATGCTGCTGTGCTACGGCATGCATATCGATGATGGCACTCGACATTTCCACTGCAGCATCGTCGCTGCATGCAGCAGAATCAACGAGCAGCAGCGTTCCTCTCAGAAACAGCTGCTCAAGCAGCGGGACTAAGATCGCCGTGTCCATTTTTCGTACATCGCCAAATTGCACCAGAAGAGACAGCTCCCTCAATGTTCTGGCAACCTGCGCATAATCTCCTGCATCAATAGCCAGCTCTTGCAGCATCTGGCGTGCATCCTCCATGGAGGATGGGAGTCCGCAGTGCCAAGCTGCTTTGACAAGCTCAGCCGCTTGAAGTGTATTCTTACACTGCGACAGCGATTCTTTAATAAAGAAAGCTGCGGCCAGCTCTATCGTCTCGCCTTTCATGATGGATTCAACTACTTCGATTTCAGCTTCAGGCGTCCATCGCAGCACCCAGATTTCAGCCCAGGTTGCTCCGTCCTGCCTGACTGCCCGTTTTTGGGCAAAGCTTATTGCCAGCAATTGAAGTCTCTCCAGAAAAAAAGACCTTCTCAGATCAAGGAATGCTGCCTCCTCGGATTTCACTCTGCGGTTTTCCCGCAGATCCAGCTCGAGATCCGTCGCAACCGTTGTTTTATATTTCTCCAGCTTCAGCAATTTCAAGTTTCGATTCAGATCATCCTGAATCGGTGTTTGGCTAACCCCTTCGGGCAATGAGCCAATTGCAGTGCCTATATCCGTTCTTGCAAGTGCATCCGCTACGTTCGAAAGC
Source organism: Paenibacillus endophyticus (assembly GCF_014192395.1). GTDB lineage: Bacteria > Bacillota > Bacilli > Paenibacillales > Paenibacillaceae > Pristimantibacillus > Pristimantibacillus endophyticus. The sequence goes on from NZ_JACHXW010000004.1 coordinate 73,079, forward strand.
TCGCCGTACCCGAGGCAGGTAATTGCAGCGTCATGAAGATCCTGTAGAGTTGGCAATCTGCCGCCATGCAAGGAAGCTAGTGATTCCGCAAGGCGAACTGCTTCAATAACAGATGCTGCCGAACGAAAGTTGCCGCTGGCTCGCATATGTCCGGCGATCGACGCCAAGTAAAGGGAAGGAAGCTTCTCGGTGTCACGGTCTTTTGCGCATTGCCAAGCTAGCTCGAAGTAGGAAGGTGCCAAATTGCCTGCACCGTATCCAGAATGAGTGGAAAGCTTATAATACGAATAAGGCATTAACGTAAGCTTCGTTGGTACGGATGGCAATGAAGCTTCTTCCGACTTCGTCATCAAAGCATGATCTGCTTGCAGCGCAGATGCATGATAAGCGCCAGTTACGACGACTATGCGATCTGCCGAAACTCCGCTAGCGATCGCTTCGGCGATTCGAGTTCGCATATAGGCCTCGCGAATTTCATTATGAGCCGATTCAAGAGGCGTATGCATCCGTTCTTCTGATTCAGAGAGCTGACGCATTTCATGAGAGAAGGCGTGAATGGCATTCCGATACGCATTGTAAGAGGTCATGTGCTCGAAATGCCGCTCCCAGTACGTGTCGTAATCAGGCTCTCCGGCTAGCGCCGCCACCTTCTTATACCGTTCATTTGATTGTTGGTAAAACTCACGTGCATTTTCTTTCTCAACCCTGACCGCTGCTCTCCTGCTGGCATGCAGACTGACAGATACATCGGAAGGTAAATCAATGAACCTTGCTTCAGCGCCATGTGCCGCTGCCCAATGAAAAGCTTGATATTCAGGAGAATATTCAGCCAGCGGGAAAACAACGGTTCGAATCGGCAGCTGCTCGGTATAGGCAAGTATGGCTATCGGCGGCTTCACGCCGCTTAGCGTTATTTGACTGATTAGCTTCGTCGCGTCTGACGGGCCCTCGACTAAAACAAGCTGCGGCTTGGTCTCATTCAGAAATTCAATTAAATGGATAGCGCCGGCTGGCGATAGATGGCGAATGCCAAAAATGTGAACGCCGCACTTTGCTGCGGCACCTACGCTCACGAACTCAGCTCACGGCAAGCTCGATATAGCCCTCTCCACTCGGCTCCCCGCTTCTTCATCACGTTTTCCAAATACTCTTTCCAAACGGAGTCATCCTTCGCTTCGTCCTTGACGACGGCGCCAAGCAGTCCTGCGGCTAGATCCTCCTCCGCAACAAGTCCGTCCCCGAAGCTGCTTGCAAGCGCCATGCTATTAATAAGCAGAGAAATTGCCTCTGCCGTGGAGATTGCACCGGAAGGCTGCTTCAGCTTTTCCTTGCCGTCGAGCGTCATGCCGCCGCGCAGCTCTCGAAATATAGTGACTACCTTACGGATTGCCTCCTCCTCTGGAACGGCCTCCCCAAGCCGATAATTGGCTGCGATTTCACTGACGCGCTTGCGAACGATCGAGACCTCTGTCTCCAAGTCCGACGGAGCCGGGAGTACGACGATGTTAAATCGGCGTTTCAGTGCAGCCGACATATCATTGACGCCCCGGTCTCTTGTATTCGCAGTCGCAATGATGGAGAAGCCCCTTTCTGCTGGAACATCTTTGCCCAGCTCCGGGACGGAGATCGTTTTCTCGGAGAGGATCGAAATAAGCGCATCCTGAACTTCTGAGGCACAACGGGATATTTCTTCGAATCTCGAGATGCCTCCCGCTTCCATCGCACGGTAGATCGGACTTTTCACCAAAGCCTCTTCGGTCGGTCCATTAGCCAATAACATCGCGTAATTCCAGGAATACCGAACCTGCTCCTCGCTTGTCCCCGCCGTTCCTTGAATGACTTTGGAGGAATCGCCATGAATAGCAGCAGTCAAGTTTTCGGATAGCCAGGACTTTGCCGTTCCAGGCTCACCGATCAGCAGCAGCGCGCGATCCGTTAACAAAGTAGCGATTGCGATTTCAACCAGACGGGTATGCCCAATATATTTGGGAGTAATGGCAACTTCGCCTGCTTGACCACCTATGATGAAATTGAGCACTGAACGCGGTGAAAGCTGCCAGCCTGCCGGTTTCTCTGCTTTGTCATGTGCCTTTAACGCCTCTAATTCATGGGCGTACAGCAGCTCTGCGGGCTGCCTTAAGATAGTTTGCTTTTTATCCATGATAGAAATTCCGCTCCTTCTTGGTTCTGCACGAATTCCGCAGGTTTTGAGGCGATATGCTCGGCTAGCTGCTTAAGCTGGTTTTTCCCGTATTCATAAGTGATTTTATCTGCGATCATGGATACCTGTTCAGCATACCTGTTTGGAAGCATGGCAACGATAAATTGTGAATCACGATCCAAGTAATAATAGGATTTCTTCGTAGCAAGCTCTAAGGCGGACAGTACTAATTCAGGTGTGTCTCTATGTCCAAGTCTGAATAAAGCATAAAAAATGTGCAGCGTGCGCGGCTTAAGAAGCTGTGGTGAAACCTTAGCCTTTTCAAGCAGATAGGCGATTACTTTTTCACTTGGCGTTTTCACAATGCGACACACCAATTCCTCTTCATTTAAATCTATAAAACGATCCACCCACCGCTCGTCCCATGAAAACGACTTGGTTATCTGGTTGTCGAAAGAAATCGAGATAAGCGGATTCTCGGCATACTGATATACGGCTTGAAGGAGATCACTGACATACTTGCTCTTTTTCGTAGTGAAATATCCTTCATACATGTTATAAACTTGGACTGAATCATAAATATGTAGAGCTGCTTTTAGTGAATATCCGATAAAATATGCCTTGTTTTCTCTCAACTCGTGAAGGTATAATAACGCATTCTTGTCATTGGAGTGCAATAATAGATTCGCGGCTTCGCCAGATAATGATTCTGTCCCTTTGAACTCCAGCTCATTGTTGTCCATGGCTTTCAATAAAAATGCGATAACCGAAGGCTGGTCAGCTCTAGGCTTGAGACCATGCAGCACGCGAGCGAGATTCTCGCGTACACCGATTACATGGCTATCGTGCACTGATTTTTCAATGAGGGATCGACCATAGTCCAGAAGCTTCTCTGTCAGCGGCACGGAATCACTCACTTGAATAGGCCATAAGGCAAACTCAGCATCCTTGCCCATTAACGCTTCCATGAAGCGATCATCGATTTCAGGCGATGTCCAGCTGGATAGTGTGTTCAGCGCTGCTTCACGTATTTCTTTTTTCCTTGAATAAGAAAGTTCAAGCAGCTCCTTCTGGAAATGAGGCGAATCCGACATTAACGAAATGGCCGACAAGCGAACGGGAAGCGCTGCTTCTTTCGCAACCGATGAGAGCAATGGCCATAGCTCTTCGGGATTATCGCTGAGTTTGTAGCGTGCAATCAAAATTCTCGCATCCCCGCTGTTTCCGTCACGATTGAATGCATGTTGTAGTACGGGGATCACTGCTTTGCCTAAGGCTGGAATTACATGCACCGCAACATAATCGGCAATTTCTGCATAACTGTCACGCAAGGCAAGGACAGCTGGAAAATATGTTCTTAGATCGGCGAATGAGCCCTCTTCCTTGCCCTGCCTTATTATTTCAAGCCGTCCAGACCCTCGCAGTGTTAACGCATCCAATAATGGTTTAAGCTTGCGATAAGTAATCGTTGTACCTGCCTGCCTGCTTTGCGTAGTTCCGACAGGAACTACCTCTCCTGGCGTATCAGTCGAGCTTTGCGTGTGAAGCACCGCTTGAAGCAGTACAGCCAGATCAAGAAGTTTGCCTGCGGCATGCTCCGGCCGTGATTCGGTAGTGCTGCTCACCTCTTCAGCTACCCGTTTGAAGATTGGCGCTTTTTCGCCCAGCAGCTGAAGCTGCGGCAATGCTCTTTTCAGACGGGTGTCGTCCATTGCCATACTTGCTCCTGCAACCATAAGCCTGCGTACATCCTCATGCAGTTCTCGCAATAGTAGAATACTCATCATTTGCTCCTTCGACTTCAGTTAATAGAATAAACGAATCGTTTCTCTCTCCTTAACAAGAGCTAGCGGCTGCGCTACCAGCTTGCCCTCTGCGATATGATCCTCGAACATCACAAGTACCGCGGCATCGATCAAGCTTTCCTGATCCAAAATGGGAAGGAGCTCCATCGTCGCATCCTTTAATCTGTTAATCGTTGCAAGCGGCAGCCGATCGCCTTGTCCATCGATAAGGGCATATCCGCTATCCGTATGGGCAAGCTGTGCGGCATGCAGCAGCATAACAGGGTTTTTGTCTGCCAGCGGGCTCTTAAGCTGGTTTTTTACTGCTTTTATCGCTGCTGCAAAGCATGGCTCCGCGAAGGAGCGTACGGCAGTCCGATCGGAAGGAAGAGGCTCCCTCATCGTCATCTCTTCCCAACGTACCCGAACGTTCATATCGCCGGGATAAGCATAGAGATCTTTTGTCTGAACGACAAGAAAGCAGCTATCCTCTTCCTTCATATGCTTAGCTGCGCGGAATGGTCGATAGTTTCTGGTGATGACGATTTCACCGTCCTGCAGCTGCAGCCAGAAGCCCTCATCTACGTATTCTCCCCGTGCTTCATCCGCATAGGAATGGAAAGATAATTGGATGAGCTCTATGTCGTTTCGAACACGTCCAACCTCACGCAGCTCGCTAAGCTGCCAAGCATGTCCAATCTTCTCCTCCAGTACCGAAATGGTATCCATTGGTTTTTCAGGATCCTCGAGTCTTGCTATCAAATGGTCTCTGCTCCGTTTGATTAATCCATGTATGGAAGCTAGCTTCTCGGCTGCTTCCGAATATATAGACTCGATTGACTCAGCGGAGACTGCTAGAATGAGAATCTCACGTACTGCGGCTTGAAGCCCCTGTACATAATGATTGCCGAGCTGCTTCGCTTGATCCTCATACATACGAATGGAACGTTTATCCAATGACGCAAGTCCAGTTTGCACGATTTGCAGCACGAGCTTGTGTGCAAGCTCGACACCTTCTAGTTGAGCGGCTAGCTTTTTGGCCAACGCATTTTTATTGACCTTCTTCTTGCTCTCCGAGCTTGCCGGGGCGGCGATCGTTTCTTTCTTTTTCTCATCCCGCTTGTCCGCCTTTTCCCGTTTGTCAGCAATATCAGTGGGCAGCTCCTCTACGGCAAATGGTTTATCGGACGCATAAGCGTACATCAAACCTAGAATATGCTTACATGGGAATTGGCGGCTCGGACAGGAGCACCGGAAAACAGGCAGCTCAGGTTTGATGAAATCCGCTGAACAGATGTAAGGTTCCTTGCCGCTGCCTTTGCATTCCCCAAAAAGCAGTGTTCCGTCCTCCGTGCAGCACAATTTTTGAAAACTGCTTTTCCGAACGAGATCATTTCCGTTTTTAATGGCCCCCGCGTTCAACGCGAGAGAATCAATATAAGCTGCAGTTAATTCGGTCATCTTTTCCCTCACCTACCCTGTTGTTTTTCAACTAATATTTCCACAATTAACGCTTCATTTCCTGCTTTTAGGAAGAGATTAAGCATTTCATAAGGTGATACGGCTATCGATGTCCTATGGGGGTACGGCGCGTTTCATTCCGAGAAATATAGATTATGTATAGCCTAAGGATTTGTATTCCTATATTTATTAAAAAAAAGCCCAGGCAGCAGCGCCTGGGCTTTGTCTTACCATGGAATATCTCCGATTTGATGCATAATTGCGTCAATCTCGGATATTTCTTGCTTCGTTAACGGTGCACCTTCGAGTGCTTTTACATTTTCTTCGATTTGACTGACGCGGCTTACGCCGATAAGAGCAGAGGTGACGCCTCCTTCGCGAAGTGCCCAGGACAAGGCGAGCTGTGACAAGGTTTGTCCTCTTCCAGCGGCAAAGGCCTCAAGACTGCGAAACTTTTGAACTCTTTGCGCGGCAATCGCTTCCGGCTTCATCGTGCTGCTCGACAGCTTGGACTCAGCTTCAATTTTATCTACGTATTTATTAGTCAATTGTCCTCTGCCAAGTGGACAATACGCAATGGAGCCAATCCCATGCTCGGTAAGCACATCCTGCAGTCCATCTTCAATCCAACGGTTGAGCATCGAGTAATTAGGCTGATGAATGAGGCAAGGTGTGCCAAGCTGCATAAGAATGGCAACGGCTTCTAACGTTTGCTCAGCGCTGTAATTAGATAATCCGACATAAAGCGCTTTCCCTTGTCTTACCGCATGGTCAAGGGCACCCATCGTCTCTTCCATCGGTGTTTCCGGGTCTGGGCGGTGAGAATAAAAAATATCTACGTATTCAAGACCCATGCGCGTTAAGCTGCGGTCTAAGCTGGACAACAGATTTTTACGGGAGCCCCATTCGCCGTAAGGCCCCTCCCACATGTAATACCCTGCCTTAGTTGAGATGAGCAGTTCGTCACGGTACGGAGTAAGATCCTTTTTGTAAACAGCGCCAAAAGTTTCTTCAGCGGAGCCCGCAGGTGGTCCGTAATTGTTCGCAAGGTCGAAATGGTTAATGCCGAGATCAAAAGCTTTCAATATCATCGCCCTTGAATTTTCAATCGGCTGATTGCCTCCAAAGTTTTGCCAAAGCCCTAGCGATATGGCTGGCAGTTTAATTCCACTTTTCCCGGCACGTTTGTATTGCATTTCGGTATAACGAGATTGACTCGCAGCGTATGGCATCTCATTCAGTCCCCTATTCATATCGTATTCAATCATGCGAATGACATGCAATGATGTCTGTTCACTTCTATGCTTGCTTACACAGTATAGTAATAAATAGTTGAGGAAGGAATGTCCGCAAGCAAGATTTATATGTCATAATGTAAGTTGTATAAAAACGAGTAACAGGAGCTGAGCTGCATGTGCGAACCTATCGACTTAATCTATTATTATCACGGGAAACAATTTTGCGAGCCTAATTACAGCTGGGGACCTGGTGTAAAGGACCATTATAAAATTTTATTTATTCATGAAGGCAAAGGCAGCTACCTTATAAATGGCATAACGTACCATTTGAAAAAGGGTCAAGGCTTTATGGTTTTTCCGAATGTCATCTGCCATATGAAAGCGGATGAGCAAGACCCATGGGTCTATTCTTGGATCGCCTTTCAAGGGACAAGCGTGGACAGCCTGATTGATCAGGTGCATCTCAGCAAAGAGAAGCCTTTTTTCACATACTCCCCTGCATCTTGGTTCGACCCTTGGCTCGATCTATTATCCAAAGCAGAGGCGCTCGAAAAGAATTGTGAGCTTATTCTGCATAGCCTGTTGTTCCGACTATTCCCGGAGTGGATTGATATGTTAACGGCTCCTCACCAAATGGGTTACATTCCGAGACAGAAGGATGAATATGTACGCAAAGCCGTTGAATTTATAAAAGCCAATTACTACACCAAAATAAGCATCACCGAGCTAGCCAAACGAATCGGAATTGACCGTATCTATTTCTCTTCTTTGTTCAAGGAGGTAGAACAGCTTTCACCGCAAATGTACCTGTTGCAATACCGAATGGATAAGGCATGTGATTTAATGCGCAATCAACAGCTGACAGTCTCCGATATCTCTCATTCCGTAGGTTACGCGGACCCGCTGCTATTCTCGAAAATGTTCAAAAAAGTGAAAGGCGAGTCCCCTTCCCTTTACCGCCGGAAACTCATCTAAATAAAGAAAAGAGCCTGTATGCACAGGCTCTTTTTTATTTAATGCTATAAATCTTTAACCATCTTAACATGAGGAATGTTCTCTTCCATAAACACGGTTGAAGTCACTTCATACCCTTGTTTTTCATAAAATGGAGCTGCTTGTACCTGTCCATGTAGCTTCGCTTGTTTAACACCTTTGTCGCGAGCGATGGCTTCTAGCTCATCCATGATCGCTTTGCCCAGTTTATGCATCCGATGGCTGGCTAGTACACAAATCCGCTCCAGCTTTGCATAGCCGTCAACGATTCTTACTCGACCTGTTCCAACTGGTTCATTCTCGAAATAAACAAGCACATGCTCAGCAGCATCTTCGAATTCGTCTAGCTCTATTTCCTCTGCTACCCCTTGCTCCTTTACGAATACGGTTTTGCGAATGCGAAAGGCCTCTTCTAGTTGTTCTTCATTCGTAATGCGTTTGGTTTCCATGCTTCTCTTTCCTTCCCTATCCAAACTCTTTTTCTCTGCCCACGAGCAGACTATACCTCTTATTATAAAGCATAATGATTATTAAGCAAAAAAAGACAGTCAACTTGATTAGCATAAAAAAACACTATCCCGTGGAATTATAGAACAATATCGGAACGTTTTTATCCTCTTTTTAATGGTATGCTAACATGAGTTGAACCATCAATATAAAAGGCGGGATGAATCATGTCATACCTATCGATTAGCACATGGAGTTTGCATAGACTGCTCGGCCCACTTCGTATGACCGCGTGGGATTCCGAATCAAACAGCCATACCATTAACGAGCAAGAACAGCCGCTGGTCCTCACTTTGCTGGAATTACCGGGAGAAGCTGCTGCAAGAGGTTATCAAGCGCTTGAGATTTGCCACTTTCATTTCCCGTCAACGGAAGCCGCTTATTTAGAACAGCTCAAAGCAGCATTTGAAGGAGCTAATATGAAGTTTGATACTCTGCTTGTCGACTATGGCGATTTAACATCCGAGAACGAGATTAAGCGCGCAGCCGATATTCAATACATCAAGAAATGGATCGATATCGCTTCACTCTGCGGCGCAAAACAAATCAGAGTCGTGGCAGGCGAAGCCTCCCCCACCGATGATAAGGCAATCCGGTTATCTGCTGCCGCCTTGACTGATTTGGCACTTTACGGGCAATCTATTTCGGTTCATGTCATTACGGAAAACTTCAGACTGCTCACTTCAACTGCCGAGAGCAGCATCAAATTACTCGAGCAAACGAACCATCAGATTGGTTTTATTACTGATTTCGGCAACTATCACGGATCAGGAAAAACGGAAGAAATCGGTGCTACTACTCCCTTTAGCGTTTCTATCCACGTGAAGCCAAACTACGATTCAAATGGGATTCCCGATAAAGATGAGCTGATCAGCTATCTTCGCAAGGTTGATTCCACTGGATTTAATGGTGCTTATGTTCTTATTTACGATGGACCGGGAGACATGTGGGAAGGGCTTGACCGAGTGAAATCGATTGTTACGCCATTTGTATTGACAGCACACTAGCACCCTCCTATACTGAAATAGTGAATATAATGATAATCATTATCGTTATTTCATATTCATAACTATAATTGATTTCATTATGATAAATGAGGAGCAAGCTAATGCCGAATCAAATGGACTTTACGCTGGTCGATATGTTTTTTCATATTTCACCGAAAGGTGCGGAGCATCCGCTGCTCGAGCTTCCGGCTACCGATTTCCGAGACCGGGAGATCGCGTATCATACTCTCATTACAGCAGGAAATATGGTTCAAGCGACTAGCATTCAATTAGCGGCATCGTTTGTGGGCATATCCTTTTTCAACCTTTGTATCACAAACCTTATTTTTGCCGCTCAATACAACCGTTATTTGGATTTGTCGCTCGATAATTTAACGTATCAGCTCGAATCCCATGATGATCACGCACATCTAGGCTTCAAAATAAAGGAGCTCCGTTGGACAGAGGTTCCCCTTGCCGTCGAAGAGCGGAAAGCGTTTCTGGAAAAAGCATTCAGCTCCTCCTTTCAGAACGAAATCAATGATATCGTTGAAGCGGTTGCAGTCGGTGCTGACGTGAAATCCGGCATGATCTGGAGCCAAGTTGGCGGGCAAATTAATGAGGTACGTCATTATGTGCTCGAACAAATTAAAGATCCAGCATTGGTCGAAGCTTTTCTCCGGGACCTGGATGTCATTCTCAGTCTTCCAGCTGAGGTTTTTAATCGCAAGCGCAACCCATTTGTCCATAAACCACGTTTTATTGATAACCCGTGGGCTCCTGAAGGCGGCCAGCTCATGCTTCGTTCTTCATGCTGTATGTATGACTGCAGAGTGGATGGCCAAAAATGCTACAATTGCCCGCGAATGCTTCCTGAAGAAAGAGACGAAAGAAGAAAGTTGGTCGTAGCCGGCGCGCATTAACAAAAAACGCTTGACAGATATCTGCTCGGTATCTGTCAAGCGTTTTTTTTGATCATTTCATTTTTTCTTAATATGTTTACATAATTATAATTACGTTATCTATTCTGAAACTGGACTGGTATTTTACTGGATATATTATTCATCGCGCTTCGAAGCTGTTTATTATCGATATGCGTATAAATTTGAGTCGTCTCAATGCTAGCATGTCCTAGCAGCTCTTGGAGCGTGCGTATATCGGTACCGCTGCGAATTTGCATCGTCGCAAAGGAGTGCCTGAGCTTATGACTGGATATGCGCTTATCTGCAAGAGCAGGCATCGATAGCTTGAGCTGTTTGATCGTTTCGTCGGCAACCGTCTGAATCATCCGAATAGACAGCCTCCGTCCGAATTGCGAGACAAAAAAAGGCTGCTCCTTGCCCTGCTTCGATTCTCTTCGGTCAGCGAGCGCTTCATTCAGCATTTGCCTTAATGCATCTGGGAGCGGTACGACACGCCATTTCCTCCCCTTTCCTAATATATGTATCGACCCGTCCTGCTGTAAATCCTGTACGTTCATTCGATGGATCTCGCCTACCCTTAATCCTGCATACGCCATCAATAATACGATGGATACATTACGGATATAATACTTCCCTTTCATCGCGTGCAAGAGCGCTTCCAGCTCATTTTCCTCCAAATATACAGGTATCCGATTTTTCTCCTGCTTTGATTTCGCTATAAGCGCTGCCGGATTGCTATCCATATGCTCCATCTCGATTAACGCTTTGAAAAAAGAGCGTAGTGATGACAGCTTTCGATTTCGCGCTTCATCCCCTGCTCCCTTCTCTCGGCAAGCAGCCATGTATCGCATAATTTCCATCTTGGAAATTTTTTTGGTTTCGGCAGGATACACCATCTGAAGAAAAAAGCTAACATCACTCATATAGGCACGGTGGGTAGATTTCGTCATTCCTTTATTTTTCATCCAAATAGAGAAGAGCTCCATTTCAAGACCGTAACAGTCGGCAACCTCATGCTGTCCCATTCTCGTTCATTTCCTCCATAAATATCCATAATTATGATGCCAATCAAGTGATCACTAGTCTAGTATATCAGCTAAAAAGTCGATATAAAAGCAAATTGCGTGAAATATGTATTTCATGCAGTTTTTAGAATCCGTTTTTGTCTAAAATGAAGGGAAATAAACGAGCTAATGTCCTTGCTTTGAGCCCGTTTCCGAAATGTTCAGCTTTACATCATACGTGATAGGCACTTGGCTAAACGTTTCATCCCAATTTTCCTTCACTTGCTTCCATACTTTTGGATGTTCGATGGATAAGCGTGAACCGAACCCGACGACATCCGTTTTGTATCTATTTTGGATTTTATTTAATCCAAGCTTAATCAGTCGTTGTACTTCTTTGGATGTCGCTTTTTCTGACCGAATAATAAACTCGTCATCGATCGTCTCGTTTCCTTCCATCCACTCCTCGATGAGCCGGCCATCCGATTCTATGCTTACATGAAAGCTAATCTTTCCACCCACCACACGAGATTTTATTTTGCTTTTCATTGATTTAAGCTCATAAGTAATCACTTGCTTCGTCTTGGGATCGTAACTTTTGACGACACCGCCTTTTCCCTCCCCAGTAAGCCATATGGTTCCCAGTAGCTCCTCTTCCGATAATCGTCCAATAAATTTCTGCGTCTTCCCGAGAATGACTGCAGCTCCAGACAATTTCACCTCACCATTGACCGCTATTACGTTTTGCAGCAAATAGCTTGCGTGTGCATTCATTTGACTCTCCAGTTTGGACAGCGAAACAGGCGGAATGATTTTTAACGTACGATAGCGGTTATCCACCATCCCGTTTAATCGAAAAGAAGGAATAATCGAATTACCTTTCGCCTCCATCACTTTCCTTGCTGTACCGCTGCTCATCATAACGAGACAGTTAAGCCTGATGTCATTATCACGCAGCATAAAGCTAAGCAAGTTATTCATGCTATATCGCCTCGACAATGCTTCATTGATAACGATCACCTTCAAATGATGCCCGATAACCGGTCTTTCCAGCCTCGTGGCAAATTCCCGTATCATTTCGAATAGCGAATCGCCCGTTTCCGATATATTCAAATAAGGTTTAGAAGTCGGGTCGTCTTTTGTATCCCCGCTTTTAGCTTCCGATTGCTTATCTACAATCTGCAGCGTAAAGGAGATATGGTTTCTTTTGCGATAGTCGGAGCCAAGCTGATCCATCTTTCGTTCCAGTACGGTTTCATATGGAAGATCGAGTGCCATTCCCACATAAATACTAAGATCTTCAATTTCGTCTTTGCTCCAGCATCCCGTTTGAAGAAAAAGAATCAAGGTGGCCATGCAACCTGTAATCCAGCGTTTATGATCCACTTTTCTCCGCCGCATCTTTATTGGCTCCTTTCCTCCACTTTGTTATGATCAACAATAATAAAGGAATGGGAACAAATAAGAAAAAAGCGGATTTGCCCAAAAAATCGCCTAAAGCAAACAAAACATCAATATTTTGAGGCAGTGTTGAAAGAGTGAATACAATAGGCAGCAGACCATATAAGCAAGTTTTAATATCGAAATGAAAGATTTGCGATAACCCTAAAGCTGATGCAAAATAAGTGATCGTAAATGTCGAATAGATTTGCATGATCCATATGACCAATAGCAATGATTCGAATCTCTCGAATATTAGCCCTGTATATTCATAGCTTCGGATAAGATCGAGTGTCGGCCACGTTCTTGTCAGCACGCCATCTAGAGATAACCCGCCAATTACAATGACGACCGTTAGCATATAGATGACAAGCGGGATGCTCGTGCCGATGACTACCGCTTTAACAGAATGATTAGGATTGCTCATGAAAGCTGTAATAACCAATATGATTTCCACGCCAAGAAACGAGAGTGCCGTTGAACGTACGCCATCCAGAACAGGCAAGATGCCTTGTCCGAGAAACGGTCGCAGGTTGTCCCATTCGAATAACTTAAGAGACATTAACATGACTAAAAGATAAATGACGATCGTTACCGGCAGGATAAGCTCAAATAATCGTGCAATCGGGTTAATTCCCCCAAACATTAAGTAAAGACTCACCCACATGAACACCATGACGATTGCCCAGGATGGCGTTCCTTCAAGTAAAAATAGCTGTGTGACTTCCGAGAGCGCACGTACCTGATAAGCTGCCGTCATAAAGAAATAGATCACAAAAGCAAGGCCGATTGTCCCTCCGATCCATTTGCCAAGTAATTTTTGATTATACTGAAAGACGGTTTTCCCCTTATGCCATTTCGATAATACCGCCATAAGAATGCCCGCTCCAATGGCTACAAAACCTCCAAGCAGTACAGAGAACCAGACATCTGGTGTTCCGACCACTTCCGCCGAAGCTCTCGGCAGCGTTAAAATTCCCGAACCGAGCAAAAAATTAGAGACGATAACGGCTGCTTGCACGGTCGTAATACGATCTTGAGCCTTTTGTGTCATGGTCTACTCCTTCCGTCTGTCATTCATTCTTTTGCCGGCGTTTACTTTCCTGGTGCATCATTTCTGGCCTTTTTCTCATCATAAATATAGGTGCCCGTACAAAAAAATCTTTCCAATCCCCTAACCGATAAGGAGCTCCTGGACTTGCATATGGTACACCAAAGCTTTTAATCCGGCATACATGCGCGCTTAACAGCAGAACAAACAATACGACGCCGTATAACCCGAATGCTGCCGCGCAGAACATGGCGCCGAACCGAAGCATGCGCAGCGCAATACCTGCGCTATACTGTGGGATAGAGAAGGATGAAATCGCTGTTACAGCAACAACGATAACTAGTATCGGGCTCACAATACCTGCTTGTACCGCAGCTTCCCCTATGATCAAGCCTCCTACTATTCCCATCGCAGGGCCGATGGGCTTGGGCAGTCGCAGACCTGCTTCCCTCAATATTTCAATAGCAACCTCCATAATCAAGGCTTCAATGAGCGAGGAGAAAGGTACGCCAATTCTTGAGCCAACAATGGATATGGCAAGCTTTGTCGGTATCAATCCTGGATGAAAAGAAATAAATGAGATGTACATGGCTGGCGTAAGCAATGCGATCATTGCGGCAAAAAATCGAAGCAGTCTTAGCAAGGAGCCGGCTAACCAGCGCTCATAATAATCCTCTGGCGATTGAAGCAGCATGCTGAAGGTAACAGGCGCAATTAGGGCGAACGGCGTGCCGTCCAGCAGAATCGCAACTCGTCCTTCCATCATGGCGCCTATCACTCTGTCTGGCCTTTCCGTGCTCTGGATTTGCGGGAACGGGCTAAGAAAATCGTCTTCAATGAGCTGCTCGACATAGCCCGATTCCGGTAAATTATCAATATTGATTTTACATATCCGTGCTGCTACCTCTTCGACTAGCTCGGGTTCAGCAATCCCCTTCATGTAGGCAATAACGAGATCCTTTTTGGCGCGTGAACCTACCTGCATGCTCATAAATACCATGCTGTCATTCTCGCCGTGTCTGCGAAGCATAGCCGTATTGTCCGATAAACATTCGTTGAAGCCCATTCTTGGTCCTCTTACCAATGCTTCTGATATCGGTTCCTCAATGTTTCTTGATTTATTTTTGGTGGTCCCGGCCAAAAGAATTTCCGGAATGCCATCAATGAGGATGGCGGTTGCGCCCATAAGCACTTTGGCAACCGTTTCTTCTATATTCGGTACCTCTGAAAGCTGGCTGATCGTTAATACCCGTTCCATCACATATGATTTTGTTAACGGCGCACAGTCTTGCCTAAGCGTCATTAATGCTTTGAGAATATGCAGATCAATTAAATCACGGTCAGCTAGACCGTTTACGAATACAATCGCTCCTTTTATTTCAGTCGCGCCAAGGGTAATTTCCCGGATGCAGACATCCGAATGAAACGACATCCGTTCACGCATTTCAGTTAATTTGTTGTTTAGCTGACTGCTCATTTAAGCTGATCATCCTTCATTTGGCGCAGCCTTTTGAAAATCATGGAAATGATTAATGGGACAAAAAGCACAACTGCAGCCTCTATATATACAAATATTTCTGGCCTATTGAGTTCTATGCTTGCTGCCATCATGCTCTCTCTCCCTATGTTGGAAATTGTCGAATAATCCATATTTTCGCCGTATAATACCCTTTATAAACCCGTTAACGAACGAATGTAAAAATAATAAAAAGCTGGTTATCAGAACAACTGCTCTGATGAACCAGCTTGATTGGGTAACCGCATAAAAAAGAAGAAGGGTTTCCCCTTCTCCTGTATCCAACATCGATCATGTATTAATGGCTAAGCGCTACGCCTTTTGGCAGGATTTGCTCCACCTGCTCACGCACATAGCTTTCATTCATCTTCTCGCCGAAAATGATGATTGAACCGCTGTCCTCTCGTCTGCGGATCAAACGTCCGATCCCTTGCCTTAAACGCAGCAGCATATACGGCATGTCTACCTGCTCGAAAGGCTGCTCGGCATCGTTCCTCCTCGCGGCGAACAATGGATCGTTCGGAGGGAACGGAAGCTCCCATACGATGACCTGAGAAAGGGATGGTCCTGGAATATCGAGTCCTTCCCAAAGGGTTACCGCACACAAAATGCTAGCCTCATCATGTTGAAATTGCTCGATCAGATAACTGATTTCGCTGGACCCTTCATAATAGAAGGTAAATGATGCAGCCGCAGCGTGCTTCGCAGCTTCAGTCTTGAATTGTTCAAGCTGCTCCATGGATGGGAATAGCAGCAGCGATCTTCCGCCGCTTTTCGTAAGCAAGCGGAAGGTTTCCGCCATCTTTTCGTTTATACTCGGAAATAAACCCATATCAGGTGTCGCGACCGTCATCTGCTGCTCGTAGTCATAAGGTGAAGGAACAGAGAAGGATATTGCGCTATCCATCCCCAGAATATCCATCATATAGTCAAAAGATCCGTTTACCGAAAGCGTAGCTGACGAAAAAACGATTGGCATTTTGCGCGAGAATACCTGCTCCTTCAACACTTCCTTTACCCATTTGGGCATGATGACAAGGGATGTGCCTTCTTTGTCTTCCGATACCCAGCTAATGGGCTTGTCTTCCTTTTTGAATAGAGAAAGCGCGAATTGGATCATCTCCAAATGCTCTTCAACGATCTTGAGCTGATACGTATCGATTGTGTATAAACCACTCTCGAATACAAGCTCCTCTTCAATGACGGAAAGCGTGTCCTGCAGGCGATTGATTTCGCGAATAAGCTCAGTGCTCCAAATGATTTCACGACGGTCGGAAGCTTGTACTTTCCGACTATGCTTGTTCATCATTTTGAATAAAAATTCGCTTTGCGTGATCGCGTCCTCGACGGCGACTGCCAAAGATTCACGTATCTCCTCTTGCAGCAGCCGCGTTACAATGCCTTCGAATACCGCATGGTTCAGCTTATAGGTTAACGCTTGCTGTGCCGCTGTTTCCAATAGATGCCCTTCATCGAACACGACAGAGCTATGCTCAGGAAGCAATGGAAGCTGACCTTCGCGCTTGCGGGCCTCATACGTCCATACATGCTCCATATAGAAGTCATGGGAGCATATCACGACATCGGCCGCTTTTCGGTAATGGTCTCGAGACAACGTCTGGCCGCAGCGGTGGCGAACATCGCAGACCAAGCAATCTTGGAATACATCCCAACCCAGCTGGTTCCACTGCTCGTCATTCAAGTTCGGATATTCCTTGCGGTTTCCGTACGGGTGGAAGCTCTGCATCGAATCCTGCTTGTGCACAAAGCTTGGGAGCTCGCGGTAGATGCTGTCAAACAGCTCGGCATCATCTTGTCCGGAACGGGCTTGGTCCAGCTTCTTTAAGCAAATATATTGATCGGCCGATTTTCCTAAACGCGCATCAATTGTAAGATCCAAGTAACGGGCCAGCTTCGCAATATCCCCTTCTGGCTTCACGAGCTGCTCGATTAACGATTCATCCGCGCATGCTATAATAGCCGGCTTTCTCGTATATCTTGCATAAGTGATCGCATATAGCAAATACACGAACGTTTTCCCGGTGCCTACTCCTGCTTCGGCAAAAATAGTCTGTTTGTCGGCATATGCGCGTTCAAGCTGAAAAGCCATATAAATTTGCTCGTCCCGTATTTCAAAACCAGCCTCGGGCAGTTTTTCGTAGAACACATCTGCGATCCAATCACTCGCTTGCGAAATAAAAGATTGTTTCGGGTCAAAATCAAACGGATATTTGTTCAAGGGTCGTTTGCCTCCATATAGTAGGCACAGCCGACTGCGTATGAATAAGCAGTCGGCTGTGAAATCTCCTTCACTTAACGTACATTCAAATATATCATTAGAATGTAAGCATAGTCAAAGTATAAATTATCCATATGCAAGGCTACTCTATCCATTTGACCAGATTCGGAGTTTCGTCGAGGATGGATTCATACTGCTCCTTCCAACCATAGACGGCATCCGGATCCAACAGCTTGTAGCGTTCATATTTGTATAAGCGGTCCTGCGGCCTCGCCCAGCCCATATGCTTGACGCGCAGATCAGACGTTTTATGAGGCACTGAATAAATGTTTTGCGGGAATCTCCCGCAATGCTGCGGAGTTTGCTTCCATTCATAAGAGTAGCCCTCGACGAATTTCAATAAGAAAGGCCGATAGACGGCATGAGCGTTCCAATACTGATCTTCGCGATAATGATCCTCTGACCAGAAATCATAGAGCCGGAACATATAAGCAAAAGTATTCGGCGCAGTCAGAAGTGCCGGCAGCTCATCCTTGAATTTTTGTTCGAAATACTCATCCGCATCCATATTGAGAA
This sequence comes from Paenibacillus endophyticus, assembly GCF_014192395.1. GTDB lineage: Bacteria > Bacillota > Bacilli > Paenibacillales > Paenibacillaceae > Pristimantibacillus > Pristimantibacillus endophyticus. Next base: position 90,958 of record NZ_JACHXW010000004.1, read on the forward strand.
TCCACTGCGGCTTCATTCGAATCGTCTCCTGCCATTGCTGCGTTCGAAGCTTAACTTCGTTATGAAATTGTGAGCTTTCATTCTTGATATAGGTTAAAGGGATGCCTGCAAGATATTCATGCACGATATCACCGGTATGATCCGTGCTTCCATCGTCAATAATGACCGCATGGTCGATATAACCCCGGTGATGCTCAAGTGTTTCACGCAAATACCGATCTGCTTCATTTTTGACGATCATGGAGAGCACAAGCTTCGGGCCGGCATTTGCCATATGAATGGTTAAGCCTTTTCCATGTGCAGGGGCAGGAGTATGAATAGGAGTATGAGTATGATTAAGGGCTACTGCCCCTCCTTCGACTAGGACTTGCGTTGTTTCCATAAACAGCTTCGCTCTTGTCAAATCTGAATCACGGTAAACATGAAATGCCGGGAAATGAGTGTCAACATGAAGTTTGATGCCAAGCGCAGCCGCTCGAATACAGAAATGCCGATCCTCCCCCCAGATCGATAAATTCGTTATCGTCTGGAACGATATTGGCTTCTCTAGCGCTGACCGATTAATGTAGGTACACGCGCCTAACCCGCCTACCTCATAAATGCCCGGCTTACGCAGCATGATAATGAAATTGGCAGCTACCTCCGCACCGAATCCATCCTTTATTGTGCCATCGGATTGAAAGGGCCAATAGGTGTCCTTAAGCCAAACCTGAGGAAGCTCCATCGTATTCGGCTGCCACTGCGTCCAAAAAATGGTCGATATAATTTCTTTGTTTGATGAAACTAAAGATTGCAGAGCTTGCGGATGCAGCAGCAGATCCGAATCGATAAGAAATAATCCGTCATAGTGCTGCTCTCTCGCCGATTGGATCATGTCATCCTTCCAATTCGCTACTTTATCAATGAGATCATTGCTCCAATAATGGGTAAACTCGTCTCTTGCGTACGGCGTTATCGAATCGATTCTTTTTAAGGTAACTTGACTGCCCTTCGAATGCTGCTTTGTCATGAAATCATTTATCAGCTGTGAAGATTCCTCATTATCATTGTCATCAATAAAATAAAAATCGATCGCTAGCGAATCGGTGAGCTGTCTCTCAAGCGAGGTTATAAAATAGCGCAAAACAGCCGGTTTCTGGCGTATGGGACTCCCAATTAAGATTCGCTTCAACATTATGCCTCCTTTTTTTCAACGGAATGGGCACAGGAATGATAATCCATATGAGGCATATGCATCTATTATGCGAAATTCTTTTGAATGGAGTGATTTCATTGATTGCAACGATTCAAAAATGGGACATGAAGGCAATGCTGCTAGGATTATTGCTGCTTTGCTTTTCGGATGCCGCTTTTACGGATATCGGGCTGCGGTTTTTTCTGATTGAAGAAATGAATCCCATTGTCAAACGCATTTATGAATGGAATATAGTTAGCTATTATGTTGTGAAGCTAGTGCTTCCCCTACTGCTTATTCTTATTTACTATCATTTGAAAAATAAGAAATGGATGAATCCATTCATTCTAGCTACTGTGGCGCTTTATTGTTTAGTAAATATTTATCATCTGATTTGGGTCTCTTTCGGCGTTCATGACGGGTGGTTCACCTTTCGTTCACTTCTTTAATGTGCTTTACCTATATAAGGAGACCTGTATAATAGCTTATAGATACATGTTTATGACATAGGTGAACAAGGAGTTTATCAGCATGGTAGAAGCTCGGAAGCTATCTCCACAGATGTTAGCGAAATACATGTTCAAATGGCTGCTGCTTGCTGGTGCTGTTGGCATACTGTCCGGATCGGCAGCCGCTCTGTTCTTAGCTTCCCTCGACTGGGTTACGGACACCCGCAGCAAACAGCCCTGGCTGCTTTGGCTGCTGCCCGCGGGAGGCGCCTTCATCAGCTTTCTCTACTTGAAGTTCGGGAAAGAAGCAGGACGAGGGAATAATTTAATTATCGAACAAATTCACTCGGGAGAAGGAGCCATTCCACTCCGCATGGCACCGCTCGTTCTCTTCGGAACGCTCGTAACGCATTTGTTCGGCGGTTCGGCTGGCCGCGAAGGGACGGCTGTTCAGATGGGCGGAAGTTTATCCGAATGGTTCGGCAAGCTTATCGGACTGAAGCCTTTGGATCGTAAAATCATTCTCATGTGCGGCATCAGCAGCGGATTTGGAGCTGTTTTCGGCACTCCTCTTGCAGGCACTGTTTTCGGCTTGGAGGTGCTCGCCATTGGCGTCATTAGCTATGAAGCGCTGCTTCCTTGTTTTATCGCCAGCTTTGCGGGACATTTGGTTACAAGCGCCTGGGGGATCAAGCATATTCATTATGCAATTGGAGAGATACCTAGCCTCAGCTGGCTGCTCGTTGCAAAGGTATTCTGCGCAGCCGTCTTATTCGGATTGGCCGCGTTTCTATTCACGCAGCTCACGCGCGCATGCAAGCAGCTTTTCAGTGAATGGCTGAAAAATCCAGTGCTCAAAAGCGCCGTTGGCGGCCTTATCATCATTGTGCTGGTTTATGCTCTGGGTACACGCGATTATTTGGGCCTTAGCCTCCCGCTCATACAGCAAGCCTTTCAAGAAGCGGCGTCTCCGCTTGCCTTTCTGCTCAAAACCGTTTTTACCGCACTAACGCTTGGCACCGGCTTTCAAGGCGGCGAGGTTACACCTTTGTTTGTCATCGGCGCCACGCTTGGCAGTGCGCTTGGAGGGCTTCTGCATGTTTCCGTTCCCTTGCTAGCAGCGATAGGCTTTGTGTCCGTGTTCAGCGGTGCGGCAAAAACACCTCTTGCGTGCTTTATTATGGGCATTGAGCTATTCGGCTCGGATGCAGCCATTTATCTATTTATTGGATGCGTCATTGCTTTTCTTTGTTCGGGGCGTATTGGAATTTACGAGGCGCAAAAACCGCATGCTTACCCATTAAACGAATAAAAATGGCTTGCTCCCTTCTACAGGAGCAAGCCATTTTTTTAGAAATAAACGATATAGATGACAGCTGCCAGCACGATTCTGTAAATTGCAAACGGAACCAGCTTGATTCGATTGATCAGCTTTAAGAAAAAACGGATAGAAAGCAGTGCGAATACAAATGCGCTTAGGAAACCTGCAATGAAAAACGGCAATGAATCAAGCGTGAAATATTCCCAGTTCTTCGCCAAGGACAGCAAGCTGGCACCTGCCATAATCGGAACTGCCATGATGAAAGTAAAGTCCGCTGCGGCGCGATGGCTCATTCCGAGAAGCACCCCGCCCGAAATCGTTGACCCGGAACGCGAGAAGCCTGGCCATAAGGACAAGCATTGAATCAAGCCGACGGAGAGCGCCTGCTTATATGTAATTTGATCAACGGTATCCACTTTGGTTTTGGCAGGTCGAAAGCGATCGGCAATAATCATAAATATTGCACCGATGACGAGACCAACCAATACGGTTTCAATCGAAAATAAATACTCATCAATGTAATCATCGAACAATAGACCGAACACGCCAGCGGGAATTAGACCGACGATTACATGCGTAAGCTTTAGCTTGCGTTGAGGCTGTGATGCGTCTTTGGATTCTGTTTGAGCGCCGCGCCGCAATCCTAGCAAGTCGATAAACCGATTTCTGAAGATGATGACTACTGCTAGAATCGATCCCAGCTGAATGACAATTTTGAATGTGTTCGCAACGTACTTCGTCAAATATTGCTCCGATTGGAGCCACATATCGTCGACGATGACCATATGTCCCGTCGAGGATACCGGAGCAAACTCCGTCAAACCTTCCACAATACCCAAAATAATCGCTTTTAAAATAGTAAAAAAGTCCATTTGTCGTCGAATCTCCTAACTCTTTTAATTGATAGCATGACGAAATAGAACGGCATGGAACAAATCATAACATAAAACAGCCCTCTCCAACAATTCACGTTGCAACTATGCTGCTCTGTTTGATAGATTCCCGAGATGTTAGAGATTTCGAACTTGCTTGGAAACGATGCAAATAAGCCTTCGCAGGAGCCGAAAGCTTATTGTGATCGTATTGGCGCATGATCACCCAAATCGTTGACGGTAGCCGCATTTCCGGCAAAGCTCTTCCACTGCTTCCCGTCTTGAGAATCCTTCATAAAGCTTAGTCGAACGTTCATTTTCGATAATGTCCGAGAAATGAGTCTCATGAATGTTACCAAGATTAATGACGCCTTCCCCGTCCAAGCAGCAAGGGATAACCGTGCCGTCAATAAGAATTCCTGCTTGATTGCGAAGCGCGTGGCAGAATCCCTTCCCGTTATACTCCGGCTCTTTCAAATCTGGCCATTTGAATTCAGGATCTTGATTTAAGTAGATGCGTTCCGCTATTTTGACGCCAGAACCGGGGATAAATTTTTCTTCGATATTATAGTCTAGATTGAATGCCTTCTCGATCATCCCAAGCAGCTCGCGATTTTTATTTTTCTGCTGGTTCGTTTCATTGTCCATTTCCAAGTTCCATAGCCGGAAAGATATTATAATATTGCTGGATGCGACCGCTTCCTTCACGAATGATAAAATCTCAGCAAGATAGCCTTCCTTGTTGGTAGAACCGGCATGCCCATCAAAACTATGCAGCGAGAAATTAATTTGCCGTAAAGCCGGTTTATTGAGCAGCTTTTCTTTGTTTTTAGTAATCAGCGTACCATTGGACGTTATGTTAACTTTGAAACCCATCTCATGGCTAATATCGAGCAGCTCATCCATCTTGGGATGCAGCATCGGTTCACCCTTTACGTGGAAATAAATGTAGTCGGTATGAGGCTTAATCTGCTCTAGCGTCTTTCTGAAATCTTCTACTTTTATAAAGCCCTTTGCGCGCAAAGTTGGCGGACAAAAGCTGCATGATAGGTTGCATATGCTTGTTGTCTCGATGTAAAATTTCTTAAACTTTTTCATGGGGTTTATACTCCGTTTCCTTCGGACTCAGCAGCCTGAGTCTTGTCAGCCTGAATCTTCTTATCTAGTCTACCGCTATTATACAACGCCATGCAAGCAAGTGACAAAAGGAATAAACGGCTTCCGCCATCTATTCCCTTCTTTCCTCACGTATTGGCTTTATCCCCACGGGTACCGCATTCGGTTTTAGCTTAATAAATTCGGCTTGAAACGAACCCTTATAACATTCCATTGTTCTCCTTGTAATCGATGTGAGACATGTATCCGTTCTTCTAAAGGAATGGAATTGATTGCGAGCCACCTCTTCATAAATTCGGTTTCTCAGTGATTGCGGTACTGCAATGAACAGGTAGCAGAGGCTCCATTGGAGTGGGTTTTGTTATTCTCTGCATCTAGCAACCATTGAACGCATTTGATTAATCCAGTACATTGATCGTCCTCGTTTCGAAGAAAGCAGTTCTTTCTTTTTAGTCTTGCGTGTATCTTCGTTTGTCAGTAAAACCGAAAATGTGTTTGGGAATTCTCTTTACAACGGAACATACGAGGTTAATGATTTGAGGAAGTGCTATTAGTGCTTAATCATATCGCATTAAAATCAGAAATTGCACTGGTATTAGGGGATTACTTTAAAGAATTAGTTCTATTTCAAATTTACGGTTTTCACATCGCAATGGAGACGCGATAATTGATCTGAAAAATTGTGCAGCCCATGTAACCAATTCAAATGATTTCGAAAGTGTTACTGTTTCAATTGAGAGATTAGTGATGTAATCACTTGCCGGAATAACATAATGATCTAAATCAGCAACCTCCTTAAGGATTTATTTACCTGTAAGAGGCGATTAGTAATCGCTTCTGCTTCGGCCGTAGTGTTTTTGTGCGTTACATATCTCAAACATGTTGTCATACCGATTTAACGTAGTCCGCGACTACAATATTAGAGTCTTTGAGTAGGTGTAAATATATACCAAAAATTACTAAAAGTGTTGTATAATTAGAAGGTCGTGTTCTGCTATTTTCCAGGTAACGAATCGTACACGGGGGAGAGAATCCAAGAAATTCAACTGTCATTAATAGCCCCTCTCTTCACAAAAATTCTTTGGGGGAGTTATATGGAACAATGGTTTAGTTTGCTGCGAAATCCAATTGGAGACTTGGACATAGATACACAGAAATGGGTTTATCGTTCCTTCTATCAGTTCGTTTATCACGATACCCTTTTTTTGACACATGACCGTACGTTGACCGAAGACATCATTCAAGATGCCTTTATCAAAGCATCTGCCAAAGGTCCCGGACTAGGTCCTGATACGCATTTGCCAGGCTGGACGAAAGCCGTGGCGCGGAATACCACCATTGATTATTTACGAAAATTAAAAAAAGACCGTAAGATATTAAGCACTTCCTCAGTTAATATAAATGAAGCTTCTGTACATGAGATCAGTGTTGCAAGTGAAATTGAAACCAAAGAGAGAAACGAACTGCTTCGTCAGGCCATTAACGAACTAAAACCAGAATATCGAACCGTTCTGATTATGTTTTATATGGAACGAAAATCCTACCGGGAAATTTGTAAAGAACTGCATATTATTGAGAACGTTCTCTCTCAGCGGCTGGTAAGGGCACGAAAAAAACTGCTTGTTCATTTTCTTAGAAAATGGACGAATGTAAATGAATTATTATAATGAGTATGAGAGTGTCATACAATAGACGTTAGTCACTGCCCTTGGAAGTTTTGACTCCCATTCCTTAACGGGTCAATCTAAACTCAAATCGATCCCGATGCCTAATTACTGAGCAGTAATTTTTTCTATGAATTGTTTTTGTTTGTCCTGAAATTAATACTTTAATATAGCGACCTTCAGGATGATGGGATTTATAGGGCTATGAACATTGAATTCTCCCATCATACCGAGGCGCTTATTATTGTCGCCGCTCGATCCGGATCAAACCAGTTCGAAGCGAACTTTTACCTATCACTGAGCAAAACCCGGATAATGCCGTGCTGCCGACTAATCCATCGTTCAACTGTAACAAACAAGCAGGTAGTCTAATTATTCATTAACCTTGATCTGCTTCCGAACCGTTTCCAATTTATAGAACTTACTGTCGTCTCCGAACTGAAGTGTAAACTCCGCAATTGCCGAAACTTCATATATACCTCTCTTTTTAAACTCATATAGATGCTTCTCAGTTATAACCTCATCCACTGACAGTGGACGTACAACCCCGACATCCGTTCTTGCAATCGTGTTAATTGCCTTCCCGGTACTGTCCCATATGACAAAGTAAAACAATGGCTCCCCGCTCATAATCTCGATTATTCGCTCAGCCTCATTTTTAAATTCAACCTTAATCGTAAAAGCCTCATTTGTCTTAACATGCTCTTGAACAGAAATATGAACGGAAAAAAGATCTTTTTCAGCACTTGACGTGATAGTCGAGTTAAGGATTGTCTTTGCTATAGATTCGGGTTCTATAGAATGACAGCTAAGCAATGAAAAAAATAGAATTATTACCAACTTTTTCAAAAATAAACACCTCCAACCAATCAGACGATAATAGCCATGCTTTTGTTTCAGTCAGGTTCATAGAGACTGAAAAGTAATTTATTAACTTTATTTTAGTGATATCGTAAGATTTTGTGATGAAGCATCGTCATATCTATTAGTAGCACCTTTAGAAAGGAGACTCAACAACTTGACCTTCATCGGCTACGACCGAGTAATTCAAAAATAAAGCAAAATAAAGACCGGAAAGGAACTGACATGGTCATACTGTCGTCTGCTTTTTTTGTGAATTTTTCCCAAACGCTACAATTTAGTAAATAGAATTACCGTGAAGGGATGATAAACGATTGATCAAAAGAAAAATTATTCTTGCAGTTATCTTGGCCGGCTCATTAATTTCCAGCTCCATCAGTACTTACTCTGTTAGTGCAGAGGGTACGTATGCTCGTGAGATGAAGGCTTTTAAAGGAACCATTTCGGAAATCGCAGCTGCGACTCAAAAAAATGAAGTGAACGAAATTCCTTTTCCGTATCATGTAGACCTTACTACACTTCATGGAGAACTGAAAAACAGTGCACTTCTTGATGATTATGCTAATAAACAACGGGTGAAACAAGACATCCCTACCATTAAAAAAATGATTGAAGAAGCACCTTCTCGATTTGCAGGCCACTATTACGACGCCGATACAGGAACAGTAACCGTTCTAATTACTGAAGATTCGGAACCCCTGAAAAAGCTTGTGAGAGAAGCAATAAAAAATAAAGATAAAGTCGAATTCAATGTGAGCAAATTCTCATGGTTGAATATTGTAGATGCAAAAGAGAAAATTAAAAAAAGTGTTAAACCTGGAACAGTACTTGCGCTCATCCCGGATATTAAAAATAACAAGCTGATTATTGCTTTAGACGAAAAATCGGATATAAAGGAGAAACTAGCCGTTTCATCCTTGCTTACCAAGCCAGATATGCTTGAATTTACAACGCTCCCCGCCTCGGCGCTTAAAGTAGAAACTGATAATACTAATTGGGGTGCCCTCATTCCGATGGGGTCTAAAATCAGCGGCAATATCCGTCCGAAACCAGGCGATCCGACAACATCAATCTATTCAATATGTACTGGAGGATATTATGGTATAAATTCATCTGACCAAGACGTTTTGGTTACATCCGGTCATTGTCAAACTGTTGGAACGGTATCTGCATGGTATCAGCCCACTTGGGTAACGAATACGATTGGTAATTACTCATTTCGAACCACTTCTCCTGGCGATGGTTCATCTGCAGTTTCCGATTCCGGTTATATTACTTTGAATTCTAATTATATAGGACGACCACGAGTGCCGTATCCCTCCTCTTCCAATATGGCAATGGTTACGGGAGTCTATACGAGCGATACGGTAGGCGATACCATTTATTTAAGAGGTGCAAATAGCGGCACAACAACTTCTGGTACAATCGAGTATGCCAATGTTGATATTTGGTGGGGAGGAGATGGATACGGCTACAAAAACAATGAGGTTATGGCTACCGGCTATACCTCAATGGGCGGTGACAGCGGTGGTCCGATATTAACGGATTATGCCTATAACAATGATCTTGAAGGTTGGACATTCGATATCGCCGGAATTCATACTGGTGTAGTTACGCTACCTGACACAGAAAGTGGAATTGAAGCAGGTACCTATAAAGTATATGAGCCAATCTGGACATCGTTTAACGATTTGAGCCTCTCCGGAATTTATCTTGTTGCCCCTTGATTTAGCTATCCTTTCATAATAGCAAATATAACTTTAACCAATAGCTCGGCTAGTACGAGCGTAGTAGACGCCTCGAACGAGTAACGGAAATAAACATGATTTTAGCATTAGCATTCATTGGTTATGTATTCACCAGTCCATCCGCCGAAAGTGCAGACAAGGAATGAGTCTATAGTGGCAAACTAATCAATAAGAAACCTCCATTTGCATAAAGTAAGAAAAACCGCCAGGGCATAAGTGAACTGCACCCCAAAAGTTAGACACCATCTAACTTTTGGAGGTGCAGTTCACAGCTGTGGCGGTTTATTGATTATTTGTGCAATATATCCGAGCTCCATTTAGGATTGTTACATCTAAGAAGAAACGTTCCTATCATTTGGAATATTGTTTCAATTGAACCTTCCATCTTCAAATAGTAACGGAGTTCCTAGTATACCCTGCATGGAATTGTGTTTTCGAACTCCCTACTCATCTTTTTGGAAGAGCCCTCTTCGTCTAACCTTCTCAACAGCTTCCTTGCTGCTGCGGACGCCGAATTTTTTCAGCATTTTATTTACTTGGTTTTTGAGTGTGCTCTCTGCCTTGTAAAGCCTCTTTTCAATTTGCGACTGTGTGTAGCCAGCTTCTATAAGCTCGAATACTTCACGTTCAGCAGGTGTGAGCAGCTGCAGCTGCTCCTCGCGCTTCAGACGAGCCAGCTCTTTGAGCAACGCTTCCATTGGTGCAGGATGATGTATCGCGCCTCGTATCGCTTGAGGCAATTCCCGGTAACGGGTTTTCTCCAAATAATGCACAGCACCAGCCGTAAATGCTTGTGTCATTGACCGCTCGTCATTTACGGAAGTTAACATGATTAGCTTTGCCTGCGTATGCTCATGCATTAATATCGCGGTTTGAATGCCATCATATTCGCTTTCTTCAAGTTGGATATCCATGAGTACAACATCTATGTGTATGGACTTGGCTATTTGAAGCGCATCTGTTGAATTTGTTGCCGTACCAACTATAAGCAGGTCAGCTTCACGGTTTAAGAAGGAAGACAACGCTTTTATCCAATCCTCGTCATCCTCAACAATAAAAACCTTTATCGGACTCACTCGGATGATCCTCCTTTAGAAAACGCAATAACTTTCCGCCTTGGCCAAATAATAGCAGCCGTTGTTCCTTCTCCAGCTTTGCTTGTCATTGTAATCTTAGCACCGCTTTTGTTGATCACATTATATACATAGGAGAGACCAAGCCCGAAATTCCTGCTGCTTTTGCCGCTGCTGAAAAACGGATCAAATACTTGGCCAAGCAGCTCCTCGGAGATGCCTATTCCGTTATCATGTACGGAGAGCTCGATGCCATACTTATGGTTTGACAATTTCACGGCAATGTTGCCGCCCGCCTGCATGGCTTCGGCTGCATTCAATAGCAGATTGCCGATTGCCTCGCTTATGTGAGTAGGATCGCAAAGGATCACCGGTTTTAGTGTATATTCAGCATGCAAAATAATGTTTTGCTTCAGCAGCAATGCTTCATGCTGCTTGAGCGTATTTTCAACTAAATAGGCCAATGAAACAGACTCCTCTTTCAATACAATATCCTTGATTTGGCTATGAATTCTTTCCATCATAGCCAGCATATGATTCGATGCGTTCATAATAATCTTAATATCCTGCTTTGCCTGTTCGTTCGAATCAGGCAGCGAGCTTTGCAAATTTTCGGAGCTAATTGCGATTTTGCCGATTTCGTTTTTAATCGTATGATTGAGCATCGATGTGCCAGAGTTTACCGCTCGCATCTTGCCCTCCATCGGATCATGTTCAATTCGAAGCCTCACGCCGAGCACGCCGTACATAAACGTACAAAGCAACGCCACAACAAGTGAATAAATCATAAACACCGAAATGTAATTGAAAAATTCGAAATCAGGCGATATCACTTTGGCAACGTAGATAAAAAATAATACGGCTAGAAGTGTCGGTACAATGATAACTGCCGTAATAAATCGGTTCCGTCTTAATCGCGAATCACGTTCTTTCCAGAACGAAATGACCAATATGTAACAGGAAACGAGATAATACGGAGCACTCCAAAACAAAAGCAGGTTAAAGAACCATTGTTGGTTGTTTGAAAGTACTGTAAAAACGAGCATCAAAAGAATGGGTAGTGCAGCGTAAAGCTTAGGCATGCCTTTTATACCGAGCAATTGTATTTTATTCGCATAAACAAGACTGAAAATAAGAACGCAATATGGCGTAACCGTATAATTTAAAAATTGCAGTCCATACGCGATTTGGGAAAAACCACTTTCATTCAATCGTGCAGCAATTCCTCCAATTGAAGCAGCAAGCAAGAAATAAGAGGCCCATCGATTCGACTCGCTTCTCGGCCGGTTGGCAAATACAATTGCGCCTGCGGTAAATAGTGCGATGAAATAAAAGAGCATGTATCCATACCTTCCTATCATTATTTGCTATGTCTATCCTAACATAAGGAAAGACACATACGCTCACACTGTCCATTGATAAAACAAAAAAAAATCTCAACCCGCGTTGAGAAACGCTGGATTGAGATTTATGAAAAACATTTCTTTAATAATCTGATTTAGGTTTGCGCGGCTGCGGTTTTGGCTTGTTTTGAACAGCTGGCAGATGACGCATGCTTCTAAGCATCGGTCCTTTGCAAATGGGGCATGCTTGCTCAGATGCTGCAAATTCATCTCTAACCCATGCTTTGCAGTCTGGATTTTTGCATTTAAATATTTTCGTCGCTTTTAATTTCGGTTTTTCGTCTTCGGTTGTAGCCACGCTTAGGTATTCCCCTTTTCATCTCTTTACTTATAGCATTAATTATTTATATCGTTAAATAAACAGGAACGACACAAACTGGCTTGGATACCTCTATACGATTTCCGGTAAAAGTCAGCTCACCGCTGGTTGAATCCACCCGGAACGTCACGATATTGTCTGAATCTCGGTTAGCCGCAAGCAAATAACGTCCGTTTGGCGTTAAAGCAAAATGGCGCGGATGACCGCCTTCTACCGAAATGTGCTGGACGAGCGAAAGCTGACCTGACGCACTAACCGCAAATACCACGATGCTGTCATGCCCGCGATTAGAGCCATACAGATAGCTGCCATCAGCAGATATCGTTATTTCTGCACAAGAGTTTTCGCCGTCAAAGCCAATTGGCAGCGTACTTACAGTTTCCAAAACATGTAATTGGCCTGTCTCATTATCATATGTAAAAGAAGTAACGGTTGAATCCACTTCATTAATGACAAAGACAAATTTTCCGTTCGGGTGGAACGTCAAATGACGGGGACCTGCGCCGGGATGCAATGCCACCTCGCTTTGGTAGACCAGCTTCTGATCGGCTGCGTCCAGCTTATACGTGACAATGCGGTCAAGGCCCAAATCGGAAACGAGTAAAAACTGACCATCTGGACTATAAAAGGAGGAATGCGGATGCGGACGATCCTGACGCTCTGGATGCAGGCTGTGTCCTTCATGCTGCTTAACATCGAGTTTTTGTCCGATCATGCCATCATCCTGAATGCTGAAGAGTCCTATCATTCCGCCGTGATAGCTGGTGACGGTCAAGAAGCGGCTTTCCGCATCGCGTTGGATGTGACAGGTTGTGGAATCTACTGTGATTTCACGATTCAACTGCTTAATTGCACCTTTTGCAGGGTCGATAGCATACGAAGCTGCCTCCCCTACCTTTTGCCCGGCATCGTTAACCGTTTCGGCGATCGCGTACAACAGGTTGCGCCCCGCATCCACATTTAGAAATGTCGGATTTTTGAGTCCTGCTACTGAGTCCGTTAAATGTAATGTGCCCGATTCCTCATCGAATGCATACACATAGACGCCGTTATCTTCTGCCTCTGCATAAGAACCGGCGAATACTAGCAATCGTTGTGATGTAGATGACAAAATGATTTCCCTCCTTAACAATTGCAATTCATTGCTTAATCAACGATACATATTCATACCGTAATCTATTATAAGTCTTGATTGCCCATCCGACAAATGGATTATTTCTTAAAGCTGATCCTCGCCAGTGCTCTCAAAAAGCTCGATAATCTCTCCATCTGGTCCCTTGAAAAAGGCGATTCGCACAGGTATGCCGCCTAGCACAGCGTCCTTCGGCTCAACCGTAATTTCCATCCCAGCCGCTCTTGCGTGCTCGATTGCTTCGGTTACATTGTTAGAGCGAAGTGCAAGGTGCAGAAATGCGCCTTCCTCTTTTTGCCCTTCCTTGCCGCCTGCGAATACTTCCAAATAGTTGCCGTCGCCTGTATCGAGCATAATCGCACGCCCATCGCCTTCGCCCCAACGAACCTTTTCCGCAAAGCCTAGAACTTCCGTATAGAATGCAACCGTCTTATCGAAATCATACACGCGAATCGCAATATGGTGAAACCCGCCCCCGCCAATTTTAGTGTTCATGCCCATTGTTCATTGCTCCTCTGATTGAGTATTAGATTCTATGGTCCACATACTTCCGGCCCAACAGACTAGATCGCCATTCTCAACCTCTGCAGCGATCTTGGATGCTGGAACCTTGATTGCTTTCCCATTAATCGAAATAGTTGCCGTTAGATGATCAAGTTCGATTATTTTGCCGGATCTTTTAATCTGACATTGCGTCTCTCCCTGGCTCATATCCTTCATGTCGAGCTCCAATCATTCGAAGTTAAGATTTGGATGAGTCTGGCGCGCAATAACCATCCGTACATAATACATCAGGATCGGATTCTTCCACTTGGATGAATGCAGGATGCTTTTCTTCCCATGCTTTATTGAGCGTATCTAAGAACACTGCAGGCGATTGGGCACCTGACACGGCATACTTTCGATCAATGACATAGAATGGAACTCCCTTTATCCCTAGTTGGCTTCCTTCCGTCTCTTCTTCCCTAACCTTAGCGGAATATTGATCCGTTTGAAGCATAGCCAGCACCTCGCTCGCATCGAGTCCAGCATCTGCTGCCAGGCTAGCCAACCGTTCGTGATTGCCGATATTCTCGCCTTCTGTGAAATAAGCTTTGAATAAACGTTCCGACAATTCTATGTCCTTACCCTGCTGTGCCGCGTATTTCACGAGGCGATGCGCATCAAATGTATTGGTTGACACTGCTAGATCGAAATGAAAGCTCAACCCGACTGCTGCTGCCTGTTCCGCAACATTACGCGTCGTTTCTTTCGCCTTTTCCACGCTCATCCCATATTTGGCGGCAAGCATGCTGTATGTGCTCACATTCGAATTCGGATCCGCGCTTGGATCCAGCTCAAAGCTTTTGAATGCTACTTCGATTTTATCTTTGTGGGCAAATTTCTCAAGCGCAAGCTCAAACTTTCTTTTTCCTATATAACAGAACGGACACACATAATCCGACCAAATTTCCACTTTCACTAAAAAACACCTCCGATAATAGTTGAAAAAAAGTGTGATGCTATCTTTGCTATTGTAACATGATTGTTTTCAACTTTGAAAACAAGTGTGCATGATTTAATCCGGAAATAAAAAAGATTCTCATGACAAGCCGCAAGCGCGACTTATGCATAAGAATCCACCCTGAACTATATGGCAAAAATATGGCGGCCGATCTTCGTCGTCTGCTTTCTCGACCAAATCCAATCCGACGTAGCTGTTTCGGGATTGAAATAATACAGCGCGCCGTTTGTCGGATCATATCCCTTCACAGCTTCCTGTGCGGCCTGGTAAGCAAGCTTGTTAGGCGTCAGCTTGTATTGACCGTCATCTACTGCCGTAAACGCCTGAGGCTGCTCAATGACTTCCTTGATGGAATTCGGGAAACTAGAGCTTCCTAATCGGTTCATCACGACCGCACCGACAGCAACCTGTCCCTTGTAGGATTCGCCTCGTGCTTCCGCATAAATGATCCTTGCAAGCAAATCAAGCTCGGTTTTGTTTACTGACACTTTTTTGAGCGTTTCCCAAGTTCGCTTCCCGGCAACGCCATCGGCTGCTAATCCGTATTCCTTCTGAAACCGTTTAAGCGACTGCAGAGTGGTCGTTCCGAAGTAGGTTGTTACGTCTGTATTGAAATATCCGATCGTTTTTAACCGATATTGTAGATCCGGAACATCAGGACCGGAACTTCCTATCTTCAAGGTAGCCGACTGTGCGGCATAAGCTGCTTCTAGTGGAGCGCTAAACACCATCATAAACCCGAGAATAAGCGACATACTATATGTGATAAATTTTATGTTCATTGTGTGGAATGAACCTCCCTTTTCATTTGCGCGTGCACGTTCCTTCGCAAATTGGAATAAGTTTGGCAACCTGTCGACTGGCTCGTTCGAGTTTAGCACAGTTACTATGGAAATGTAACCGCGATATCGGAATTACATACATTTACTAATTTACAATCATCCAAAAATCTGAATCGAATTCTTGACAATTCACCAGAGTTGTAACTATAATTGTTACACTAGCGAGTGGTCGTCACTATTTTTTTATAAGCAGTCGCAACTATCTCCATTACATCGTTATTCACTACTAAAAAATGAATCTAAAAGGAGTTATTATGATGAAAATAGCTGTTATTGGCGCAACTGGGCGTGCCGGAAGCCGAATTGTTGCGGAAGCGAAAGATCGTGGTCATGAAGTTACTGCGATCGTGAGAGATGCAACTAAAATTTCAAACGCCGATGGAATTAGCGTGCTAGTAAAGGATGTATTTGAGCTTGGTTCCGAACTGAACGCATTCGATGCAGTTGTAAATGCTTTCTCTGCCAGACAAGGTTTTGAGCATCAGCATGTTGAATTGATCAACCATTTGATTCGCATACTTAAGCAAAGCAACGATACGACCTTGTATAATGTCGGCGGTGCAGGCAGCTTGTTAGTCGATGAGAAAGGTACCAGGCTACTGGATACGCCCAAATTCCCGCCACTATTTTACCCGACGGCAAAAGCGCAAAGCGATCAACTGGATGCGCTTCGCGGCGAAAAAGAACTCAAATGGACTTATTTAAGTCCTGCGGCTCTCTTCGAACCTGGCGAAAAAACAGGCAAAGTTCAACTGGGACAAGATCATTTCATAATGAATGAACAGCATCAAAGCAAAATCAGTATGGAAGATTATGCAGCTGTTCTGCTCGATGAAATCGAAAATCCGCAATTTCTCAACCGCCGATTTACAGCCATCAATGTTTAAACTGTCTTTTCTAAAACTGCCCTCTAATCATCTTTCATGATAGAGGGCAGTTTTTTGCTCGTAGTACATGAATGGGCTGTCTTCCTTTTGATAGAATTGGTACAATAATCATGAAAGGGTTAGAGGTTTCGAATTTTGTTAACATAATAATATTTATGTTATTTTAATCACCTACATATTTTATGACATTAATCATAGGGGCTGGACAAGCATGAATATACTGAAACAAAAGGATCGCCTGGAGCTCGATAAGAAGCTCCCAGCAATGCCATGGTATATAGAAAAGTTTATCAGCTATAAGCTTCCCGATTTATCTCCTTCCTCCTTAGTGGAGTACATTCGCGATTATGAAACCTTCTTGAATTGGTTAATGGCCGAAGGATTATCACAAGCTCAGCTTATGCGGGAAGTGACATTGTTGGAGCTGGAAAAGCTTCATATGGACAGTATAGACGGCTTCCGCATGTACCTCTCCACATACAAAGCGGAACGAAACAGCAAAACCACAATATCCCGTAAACTGTCCTCCCTTCGTTCTTTATTTCATTATTTGAGCCAAATTGCAGAAGACGAGGAATTTTACCCGCTTCTCAAACGGAACGTAATGGCCAAGGTAACGATAAAACGGACGCATAAACCTAAGGATACTGCCGCAAAGCTAGAGGGCAAGCTGCTGCAAGAGGAAGAAATCACGGAATTCATGGCCTATATCAAACAGCATTACGGGACGGATGTGGCGACAAACAAACAAGCTTTATATGCATACGAGCTTAATAGGATAAGGGACGCCTGTATCATCAGCTTTATTCTTCATTCCGGCTTGCGTGTTTCAGAGCTTGTCAATTTAAACGTGGACGATATTGATTTGAAAAAAAAGCTCTCTTACGTTTATCGCAAAGGTAAAAATGACGATACGTTCAAGACCCCAGTGTACTTCCGGCAAGAGGCTGTTGAGGATTTGCAAGCATATTTAACGCTGCGAGACGTACGCTACAAGGCGCCAAAACGCGAGAAGGCACTGTTTCTGGCCATTGCCAACGGTAAAAATGAAGGCTCCCGCATGACGAAACGCGCCATTCAAGAAATGGTCATTAAATATGCGAAGCGATTCGGAAAACCTTATTTATCTGTACATAAGCTTAGGCACAGCTTCGCGACCGACTACTATTTGCGCAACGATATATATAAAACCCAAGAACAGCTTGGTCATGCTTCACCGGAAACGACGCAGATTTATGCCCATCTGACGGATAAAACGATGGCCAAAGCGATCGATCAAACAAAAAAAGAGGAAGCGCCGCAGTGATGCGGTTCTTCCTCTTTCACTTTCCTCAATTCATGTTCGTCTGCAGCATGACTGATTCCTGCATGGACAGCTGGGTATGGACCAAATTCGCATACAAACCGCCTAGCTTCATTAATTCCAAATGAGAGCCTTGCTCGGCAACCTCCCCGTTCTCAATAACAAGAATAAGATCAGCATCCTTGATCGTCGATAAACGGTGGGCAATAACGAATGCAGTTCTGCCTGCCAATAATTTCTGCAGAGCCTCTTGAATATGCTGCTCCGTCTCCGTATCTACGCTTGAAGTCGCTTCATCAAGAATGAGTATTCTTGGATCGGAGAGCAATACCCTGCCGAAAGCAAGCAATTGCCTTTGCCCAACAGAAAGCTTGGAACCGCGCTCTTCTAGCTCCGTTTGATAGCCGTCAGACAGCTTGCTCACGATTCGGTCAAGTCTGACGCTTTCTCCAGCACGCTGCAGCTCCTCATCGCTTGCCTCTTCGTTTCCATAACGCATATTGTCTTCCACGGTACCTGCGAATATGAACGAATCCTGCAGTACAATTCCCATCTGTTTCCTTAACGACTCAAGTGTTGCTTGCTTGACATCCATACCGTCTATAAGCACCGAGCCTTCGCTCGCATCATAAAAACGCATCAATAAATTAACGATGGTGCTCTTCCCGGCACCGGTTGGACCAACGAGGGCAACACGCTGCCCTGCTTTTACCTCAAATGAAACGTTTTTAAGTACGTCTGGTTTATTCTCCTCGTAGCGGAATGATACGTTTTTGAATGATACGTCGCCTCGCACTTGCGGTAATTCACGCGCCTTAACTTCATTTTTCACCTCTGGCTCCGTATCCAATATTTCAAAAATCCGCTCCGCGGAAGCCATTGCGGACAGAAGCTGGCTGTACACTTTGGACAACGCGCTAAGCGGTCCCCAGAAGCGCCATAAATAGTTGATGAACGCCATAATAAATCCAAGCGTGATCGCCCCGTCAATTACCCGCATCGCACCATACCAAACGACGATGCATGTTCCCAGCATGCCAATCATTTCAACTAAGGGGTATACGGTAGATTCCAATGTAATGGCACGCATAAAAGCTTGCTTATTACGAAGATTAATGCCATTAAATTTTTCATTGTTCTTCTGTTGGCGAGAAAATGCCTGAATGACGCGAATGCCTTGTATCGTCTCGTTCAAATTCCCGTTGATGGCTGACATCGTTGAGCGCGAACGCGACCATGAGCCTTCTATTTTGGGCCTCAGCTTCGAAACGATCAGGTACAGCAGTGGCATCATAATAAAGGAGAGCAGCGCAAGCTGCCAATCCATCCAAACGAGAATAATGACGATGCCAAGCAAATGAGTGAACTCCATGACCATCGTAATTAACCCGCCGTTAATCAACTCACCAATGGCATTCGTATCGTTCGTAATTCTGGACATGATCTTTCCGGCTGGTCTGCCGTCAAAAAAGCGAAACGACAAGGTTTGCAAATGATTGAACAGCTGCTGGCGCAGATCAAATAATATCCGTTGTCCCGTGAAATTGATCCATCTCGTATGCATCCAGCTTAGCAGCCAACCGATTAGCTTCACGCCAAACAGAACACCTGCCAATATATGAATAACGGTGAAGTCTTTCATGCCGATCCCTTTGTCGATGAGATAAGCAAGAATGATCGGTTCAGACAAGCTTAAAAGCATATTGATAAAAACAACAACAACCACAAGTGTCATTAGTTTGCGATAAGGCAGCAAATAGTGCAGCATGCGCTTCATGTATTTACCGTTAAACGGCTTCTCTTCCTGATCCTCATCAAGGTCCCACTCGGTTTGGCTCATGCTCCCACCTCTTTTCTATTGCTTCGCGAATTGGTTCTGTCTATCGAACAGCTGTCGGAAAAACCCGCTTCCTTCATTTAGCTCTCTATGCGTTCCCTCTTCGATTAATCTCCCGTTCTCAAGAACAAGAATACGGTCCGCATGCTGAATCGATGATAACCGCTGCGCGATAATGAACGTTGTACGTCCTTTCATAACACCGAGCAAAGCTTCATGGATGGCAGACTCGGTTGCTGTGTCTACGCTTGCCGTTGCTTCGTCCAGTACTAGGATCGGCGGGTTCATCAGTATGGCCCTTGCAAGAGCAACCCGCTGTCTTTGACCGCCGGATAAGCCTACCCCGCGTTCTCCGATGCGGGTATCGTAGCCATTTGGCATACTCTGAATAAAGCTGTGAATTTGCGCTTTTTGAGCGGCATTCTCGATCTGCTCCTGCGTCGCTTCCGGATATCCGTAAGCGATATTTTCCTTTATTGTCGCTGAGAAGAGAAAGGTTTCTTGCGGCACGATGCCAATGCTCCTGCGCAAGCCGTCCAGCTCATATTTCCTCACGTCTATCCCATCGATTTGTACGCTTCCGCTGGTCACGTCATAGTATCGAGACAGCAGGCCAATTAAACTGCTTTTTCCTGAACCCGTTGACCCAAGAACGCCAATGACTTCACCCTGCTTTACCTTGAACGACACCTGATCTAGTATCGGCTTATCCATCTCCTTGTCTTGATCTGCGAAATGAAAAACGACATGATCAAAAGTGACATGGCCTGACATATGCGTTGAATCATTTCCATTTGAGGGATTTTCGATATCGACCGGCGTATCAAGCACCTCAAATACGCGCGGAGCAGCCTTAATGGCCTGCTGTAAAATATTGATTTGCCAGCCAAGCATATTAAGCGGCCAAATAATACCCCATGTGTACCATTGAAACGCCATAAACGTCCCTATTGACATTTCGTCGCGCACTACAAAAACAGCACCGATCCAGATCATCAACACAAAAGTAAGGCCGCCATAAAAGTTCATTAATGGAAATGCTTTGGCTTCCAGGCTTGCGCGGTCCATATTGGTCTCAAAGTTTTGCTCATTTCGTTCAGCGAATTTCCGCTGCTCGACAGACTCTGTAGCGAATGCTTTTACTACACGGATACCGGAAATGTTTTCTTGAAGCGTCGTTGTTAAACGACCCATTTGCTCCCGAATTTTAGACCAAGCTGGTCCAACCCGGTGATTGAAACGGAATAAGACAAACAAGATAAACGGAATTGTAATCAAGCTGATAAGCGTGACTTTCCACTGCATCGTCATCATGAAGATGGTCGTTCCCACAAATGTAAGCATGCCTGTAATCAAATTCATGGCTCCGAAGCCGACAAAGTTTTTTACCGCTTCGATATCCCCGGTCATCCTGGACATGAGCTGGCCAGTCTGTGCACGGTCGAAGTATGAAAACGACAGGCGCTGCAAATGACCGTATAGCTCCTTCCGGAGCTTGAACACGACATTCTGTCCTACCAGCTCTTGCGAATAGCCTTGAACGAACATTCCTAAGCTCTTCAAAGCTTGGATACCAGCTAGCGCGAGCGTAAGACCAATTACGACAGACATGTCGCTCTTTTCGATTCCTTCATCAAAAATGCGTCCCAATATCCAAGGTGCTGCCAAATCAAAAAATGTGGCCAAAATCATGATTGCAATGGCAATAAATACCCATTTGGCATTCGGTCTGACATAAATCATAATTCTTAAAAGCGTTTTCATCAGACTAACCCTCCCTCAATTGGAAACAAAAAAAAGATCTCAAGCCAAAAATGGCTTGAGATCTCCGTATGACAGTGTGAAGCGGCAATTAGACAAGCTGCGCTAACACACTATTGAACGAAGGCTGGCCAGTAGGCATGTTTGTTTGACACTTTGGAATTTGATGCTATTCTGCTCATTAGCGTCAATCATTCCAGTCCAAATGTTAAACATACCCTAGCCCCCCTTTAGCTTCCGTGTTGATCATAACTTCCTAACCCATCCAAATCTTAACATCGAATTCCTGATTTGTGCAATAGGTCTTGCAAAAAAAAAATTAAAATCGATCCGACTCAATCGGCAAATCCAAATCGCTCGCGGAAATGCCTTCTTCAACGGCAAACTCAAAATCCTCAATATCGTAAATCTGGACAGGTACCTCCGCCTCGATTAACTTATCCTGAAACTCAAACTGGTCTGAAAGCAATGGAACATTAAACTTCAAGCTCGTGAGCAGCAGTTCTGTTTCAATTGGATCAAACAACTCGCCATAATGCGCGTTATCAACGGCGTGAACGACCGTAAATTGAATCGAATCATTAAGCAGAAGCGGAGAGCTTTCCCTCCATGGGACCTGCATCGCTTTTTCAATTTTTTTACGGTTGAGTGAATCTTCAAAAAAAGCGATCAGCTCATTAATTTTATTTTTCACATGCCCATCATCGTCAGGATCATCCATAACGGGTTCGGCACCATCTCTCATTTCGTACAGCTCAGCAATGGAAGAATAAGGAATGACATATTCAATGGGACGGCTTGGAACTAGAAGATGCCCATACGTTGCCAACAATACTGCCTCTATTACAAAACGTCTCCGCATGTGATCTCCTCCTATCTTCATTCGATTATACTATCATCATAGTAATTAACTTACTTATTATGAACGCTTCCACATTATTATACAATATTCGCATGCCTGTACAAGATAGCCATTCATCCAAATTTGCACAATATGTGTGCGGAGAAGTAAAATGATCGTTAAGCAGTCTATTAAATAGAAAGACAACAAGACTATTATGGGAGGTTTACATCGATGCAATACGAAGACGCCATTATCATCGGAGCAGGTCCGTGTGGATTGGCTGCGGCCATAGAGCTTGGACGCATAGGTTTAAATCCACTTATCATAGAGAAAAGAAATATCGTTCACTCCATTTCCCAATATCCAACTTACATGCATTTTTTCAGTTCGCCGGAAAAGCTTGAGATAGGCGAGATCCCCTTCACGACCGCCAATGACAAGCCCTCCAGGCTTGAAGCGCTGAACTATTACCGAACAGCAGCCCAGCGGAAGCAGCTCCGAGTAAAAGCATATGAGTCCATTACAGCGATTACACCTGACAATGATACTTTTATGCTGCATGGAGAAAATCGTTTTGGTGAGAAATCGCTCTATAATAGCCCCTATGTGATTATTGCGACAGGTTATTTTGACCATCCAAACGAACTAGGGATTCCAGGTGAAAAGCTTGAAAAGGTAAGCCACTTCTTCCGAGAATCCCATCCTTACGTGGGGATGAAGGTTGCAATCATTGGCGGCAGCAACTCGGCAATTGATGCAGCGCTGGAGCTCGAGCGCGTAGGAGCAGATGTAACGATCATCTATCGCGGTGAAGACTATTCTAAAAGCATTAAACCCTGGGTTAAGCCCGGGCTTCAAGCTAAGGTCACAAATGGCTCGATACGCATGTTGTTTCAATCTACCGTAACTGCTATCGACAATCAATCGATAACGATAAACGGACCTGAACGCGATATACGGATTGACAATGATTTTGTTCTAGCGCTGACCGGCTTTCACCCTGATCGCCAGTTCCTGAATGCCGCTGGCGTAACGATGGAGGAAGAAGGTTTCCCTACTTTCAATGAGGAAACAATGGAAACGAATGTTCCTGGCATATATTTGGCTGGGGTGGTGGCCTCCCGGCACGAAGCAAACGAAATATTTATAGAATCAGGAAGATACCATGGCTGTAAGATAGCCGAGCATATCAAAAGCCGCGTCCAGCAGTCAAAGAAAGGATTAGCCTTTCCATAAAAAAAGCGAACCAGCTGTCGTTGCTGGTTCGCTTTTTTTCCTAGCCGTTTTAACGAAAGTTGTTTTAGCAGACGACTCATCGCCGTTCGACTTCTTATTCTTTGCTGTTTTTAACGAATGGCTGCTTTAATCGGTCAACCAACTCGTCCTTTGCGCTTTTATCACCATACCGCACCTCTTCATACACTTCAACGAGCTGCTTCAATCCGCCTGCATCCAGCTTCCCTGCCTGCCACTCAGCCAGCTCCTCGGCCGTTTCCCTAGGTGTTAGATGCGCTTTTGCAACATATCCTTGCTGAGCACCCGCCCGTACATTACGAGCATACAAAAATCTGATTTTTTCCGCATTGGTGAACAGTTCGTCCCACTCCTCGGCAAAATTCCGTTTTTTCTGGAAACGTTTCTTCAGCTCGTTTCCGAGCTGTTCCCGCCAACTGTTTAATGACGTTAACTTTTCAACCTCATCGATGTAGCCACCATTATTGCCGCGATTTTCAGCTCCGCGCTCCTGCAGCTTGGCGATCACAAGACGTACCCACTTGATGACCTTTTTCGCAATAAAATAGATAAGGATGCAAGCAGCCGCAATGGCAAGCACGATCCCTACTATTTTGGCAATCTGCTCCAATAGCAGCATCCAATCGGAAGGAGGCTTAATCTCTTCGACGGGCATCTGTGGAGGTGCCGCGTCAGGCAGCTGCTCTGCTGGAGAAGTTTCCTCCTTCGGACGGTTAAGCCAGCTCATGATGAGATCAGCAATCTGATGAAAGAATCGCTCGATCGCTTGCTGGATTTGCCGGAACAAGGCGATGATGGCGATTAATAAGACAATGACAATCATCATGATCCTGTTTTGGCGCTTAAACGTAACCGTTGCCGAAGATTTGCCCATTTCGGAGGTCTCGCTATTCAGATGGCGCTCGTTCGCAAAGAAGAAAAAAAGGATAACGCAAACGATGCCGCAGACGATTAATAAACCGTTAAGAGGGATGAGCTTTTTGAAAACCATAAGCTTTAAAGGCTGTATGGCTACATACATGATTACGCCTACCAGCATTTGCGTATTGGGAAACGAAGCTGTCCAGCCTTTCAGCTGGCCGCTCATGCCTCTGAACACCATAATGGAAGAAAGGATTGCAGCTACCGAAAACGCAAGTATGACAGAATCTCCTCCTGATAATATAGCCAGCGAGCCATGCGCGCAGCCTATCGCAACAGCCAGCAAAAGTCTTGCTCCATAACGCATGCTTGCTCGTTTCTTAGTGGCCAAAGAGCCTGCAAGGTAACCTAATGGAAACGTCACTATCCAAAGCCATATCGTTGGTTCAGGCAAAAGATATACAGCAGCAATAAGTACGATTGGCAAATAGAATAATAATTCAACTATGCCTTGTCCTAAAAATTTAAAGGGATGGGACATCCTCACGCAGGCACCTCTTCCCGCTCGGCTGTAGATGCCGCTTGTTCGTCGTTCTTGCTTTCATGCATGGCTTGGTCGGTCAACAGCCAGATTGCAACCGCATTTCCATTATATCGGAGCCGGTCTGCTTGTAACTCAAGCTCTTCATTCCAATAAGCAGTAATCATCAGAACATCGCGTTCACTGTAGCCGCTCTGTGCTTCGCGCTCTATCAAATGATGGAATAGCTCTGTACGTTCAATTTCCAGCTTGGCCATGCCTTCGAAAATTCCGAGCAAATGCTCGTTTCCGCCTCTTGGCTCAATATGAATGCTCTCATTCGTTCCCATGACTGGCATGTTCGCTGCAAAGCCAACCTCCATGCCTTGACGGATAACGGCTTCTGCCGCGCCTGCAGCCCATTCGATGCCACGCTCGATAAGCAGGAGATCCGTCACGCTCCGCCACATTCCTTCGGCATCATCAACGTTTAAATAGACCATTAGCCTGCGGTCAGCCGTGAAATCATATTGATGCACTTGCAGATCGCCAGTCTTGGCGGTTGCTTTCCAATTGATTTGCTTAAAAGTATCGCCTGCTTGATAATGACGAACGCCCGCAATGATAAAAGGGTCATTAATAATCCAGCGGCTGACCGATTGGTCTCCTTGCCAGCTGTGGTAGGGCAGCTCATGGACAGGTACCTCTGCTGGCTTCGGATACACAAGAAGCTCGCCATGAAGCGCAATTTGCTCGGAAGTATGCGACATACCAAGCAGATCCCCCCCGGTGAGTGTAACCGTCTGAAGCTTATACCAGCCGCGCTTTGCGCACGTAATGCGGTGAGTTCGTCTAATCTTCGTATAAGGCGGAAGAGTGAAGAAGCTTTTATGATTCTGATAGAGCTGGCCGCTGCTTACCGTGAGATTTTCTTGCTGCTTGAAGTGCAGGTGCGTGGACAGCTGCGACTCGACTCGAAGCCACGGAACCGGAAGCCACTTCGCATTGGCCATCTCTTCAACCAATTCCACCTGTTCGCCGCTATAACTAGTCTTTGAAGTGAAGCGACGTTCATATTTCATATGACGCAGCACAAACCGTTGAAACAATCGGCTTTGCAATCCGAGAATGAATATGGCAGCTACGATAAACCAGAATAAAATCATCTAGCTCCGCCTATTGTGCCGCAACGCCGGCTTCCGCAGGCACCGCGGTCATACGAATAATATCGTCTATAATCAGGTCTGCTTGATTCACCCCACGCTGCATCCCGCGAATAGCCAAGCGATGTGCCAGAACGGGCTTGGCCATTGCTTTGATATCATCGGGCGTAACAAAGTCGCGTCCACGGAGAATCGCATGAACCTGAGAAGCTCGAAGCAGCGCCTGGCTACCCCTTGGGCTAACGCCAACCGCAACCTCATCCCTCTTGCGTGTGTGCTCCACGATTTGCAGCAAATAGTGGAGCACATCATCTGTTACCTTAACTGCGGAATAAGCTTGCTGCGCTTGTTGAATCAGGTCTATACCTGCTACGGGCCCCAGCTCAGCAAGCGGGTCATTCGACTTAAAGCGTTTAAGCAGCTGCAGGCCCTCCTCGGTAGTCGGATAACCCATTTTTATTTTGAACAAGAAACGGTCGAGCTGTGCTTCCGGCAACGGGAAGGTGCCTTGGTTTTCTATTGGATTCTGAGTGGCAATAACCATAAATGGACGCGAGAGCAGCTTCGTCTCCCCATCGATGCTAATTTGCCTCTCTTCCATACATTCAAGCAAGCTGGACTGCGTACGCGGCGTTGCCCGGTTGATTTCGTCAGCTAGGAGCAAATTCGTGAACAAGGGTCCGGCCCGGAATTCAAATTCACTAAGCTTTTGATTGTAGAAATGAATGCCGCTCAAATCGGAAGGCAGCAAATCGGGCGTAAATTGAATGCGTCTAAAAGTAAGATCAAGCGACTTAGATAGGGATTTGGCAAGCAGTGTTTTTCCTGTACCAGGAACGTCTTCCAGCAAAACATGTCCCGAGGTTATGAGTCCAATGAGCAGTAAATCGACAACGTCCTCTTTCCCGATGATTACACGCCCGATATTTATCTTCACCTGTTCAGCAAGTTGTTTGATCGCATTGAATGACATGGTTCAGCTCCCTTATTATGTTATAAATCCAGTGCGTTCGCGCTGCAGCTTCTGAAGCTCTCGCCAGCGAATCATGAGAATTCCTTCGTCTTGAAGCGTTTGTTTAATTGCAGGGTCACGGAACAACTCCAGCTCCATTCCCCTCTTTAACGGCTGCCCGTGAAAAGCATTCAGCTCCTCCGTAACCAATGACGGGTGTATAATCAGCTCGGTTACCCCAGCGTGCAGACTTCGCAATAGCTGCTGCATGCTGGCTTTCAACGAATCGAAATCTTCGCCGTCCTGCAGTTGAAAAGGGAGACCGACTAGATAATCTAAAATGACGACTCCTTTTGAATCTGCAAGCTGTGCAAGCTGCTTCGCCTGCTCGGCAAGCTCAGGTGGTGCGATCTGACCGTTCTCCTGAAGCAAATACCTTGGCAGCCGGAAGGGCAGTCCATAGGAAGCGCATACATCTAACACATCAGGCAGAAAATGCCGGCCAGTTGCGAGTCCGTACAAGCTGCCCATATGATTGTCAGCGTGCGATGGCTTCATCCCCATAGCCAAAGCCATTTCTATCTGAGCGATTAGCTCCGCCTGAACTTGCTGGGCATCTGCGTGCTGCTCAAAGGTTTTGCAATCTTTTGGGAAATAGTTTTCATTCGTTACTAAGGAATCCGTTGAGCCTTTGCGATTAACGGGACCCCACCGATACGAATCCCACTCGCTTGTAAGTGTGAAGTGGACGCCTACGTCCAGATGCGGATGCCTTGCGCTCCAAAGCGCTGCTTCTCTCGCCCAAGCACATGGCATCATCAGCGTAGCCGAGCTAACCGTTTCTTCCAGCAATAGCTGCTGAATGCCTTTGTTTGCAGAATGACATAAACCATAATCGTCTGCATTTACGAGCAGCAGCTTCTCATCCTCGCCATATCCGAGCGCCTTTGCCAAACTCATGTGATCCCATCCTCCCAATTTTCAGTGATCCATTTGCATCCGAATGCCGATTGGTCAACAATCTGGCAAAGGACATCATCTTTATCCAGCTGGTCTCTAAACCGAACCGCGAAGTGCAATGCAACATCCAGCAACCTAAGCTTCATTAATCGAGGCAAAAGCTGAAGCTCCTCCGCAGTTAACGGGCATATGCTCTTATAGCCATTGACAAGGAGCTGTATTTTCATTTTCAACTCAGCATCTTCCGGTTTGAGCAGGTCCACAATAATAACCGCAAGCTCCATAGCCCTAACATCCATGGTAGCAAATTCAAAATCGAGCACTCCGATTATGGCATTCTCCCGTGAAACGGTATTGTTGAAGACCAAATCACCATGGATCCATTGTTTGGGCCAGCCTTCGAGCTCAACGCACACTTCCTTAAGCAGGTTCCGCTCCCGCTGCAAGTACTCGAAGTTAATGCTTCTAGCACGTAACGCGTCTGATCGATCAGCCATCGAGAGAAATGCAGCTTCATCCATCGCTGCATATGTGTACTCGAGCTCGTAATAAGGGCTATAAAGCGGTAAGCGGTCAGGCTTGATCGATTCCAACGCATTGGCAAGCAGAGCCGCAATTTGTCCAAGCGCATAGACATGTTCGGGATTGGACGCTGTCGGTCTGTCTCCGTCTATATAATGAAACAATGCCGACAGCGTGCCATCCTCTGCTATGCTCAGCGTGTCTCCCCGCTTATTTCGAACAGGAACGGGAATTTGAAACGGAAGGGATTGCTGTGCAAGAGCCGATAGCACCTCTTGCTCCAGCCTCACGATTTCGACATCTTTATGGTTATTATAAATACGGAACGCGTATCGTTCATTGCCCGACAAAATAACCCGAGTCGTATTATTCATTCCGCTATCGCGCTGATTGACCTCATACGGCTCAGGGAAATGATATTCATTCAAGTAGACGGTAAAATTGATATCGTCATTCAAGCTGCTTATCCTCCTTGCTTTTCCTTCAACAGCTTCTCCAGCCGTGCACCAAGCTGCTCCTGCCAGCTTGCCGCAAGCTCCTTCACGACCAGCAGCTCGCGAATGCCTTGGATATCGTCTTTATTGCGGTACATGACGCGATTGGCTTCTGCTATCGTTTTCCTTGCCTGATGACGGCTGGCTACTGTGAATGTTGTGCCGGTTGCGATTTGTCCCTCTTTGAGCACTCGGAAATAACAGCCTGTATAGCCGTTCTTCAGAACGCGGGCCGGCAACTCAGGCAAGGAATGCCTTAATCCAAGCTTATAACATGGCTGTCTCGGCTGGCTTACTTGAAGAATGGTTTCTCCGGCATGGATAACGTCGCCAATGCACAAGTCATCCTCCGTCCAATCCGATAAGGTGAAATTTTCGCCGAATGCTCCGCTGGTAAACGATAGATCCGCCTCTTCTTTCCAGCTCGCAAACCTTCGCTCAAAATAAACACAGACCGCTTTGTCCGGGCCTCCATGATTAATCAAGTCCCCTTGACCATCGCCATTTAAGCCCGTGCTCGATAAATGATGCGCATTTGGCGATGGAACCTTATAGATCCCTGATTGAATTTGCTTGGAACCATGAGCGATGGCTGCGGGCTCGCCAACGTTTAGGGAAACGAGAGTAGCATTATCCGTTTGTTGCGACATTCCTGCTTGCCTCCTATGTTTTTCGTATTTGACTATTATAATCTTCATCGGCAGAAGTTGGCAAAGAGATATAATATGATTAATTATTTATATCATTAAATATAAGCTGAAATCGCTTTCGACAAGTCCTATGCCATTAGTCTACGGGCATGTCGAAAACCACTCTTTTGTGTAGCATCTTGCGTTAGCCCGGGAAATGATTTTTTGAATTGTCCGAATATTTCCTACAATGCAATCGTATCATTTCCCCCCATCCGTTGTACAATCCCCCTCGATAAATGGCAAGCGGAACCCGTCATCTATGCTCCAGTCTGAGCTAATACGAATCTAATATATTGCCGTACCATGAAAAACGAGTTCATGCTTCGCTTGGCAATGCGTAAGAAAACGGTTTTCAATGTGAAAAAAAAAACCTCTCATCAATGAAGATGAGAGGCTCCTTTAGCTCGTTATGATTAGGTAGTGGCTTTTCTTGAATATTGATCGCATAACTGCAGGACTACGTTTTTCAACTCAATAATATCAAACGGTTTTGTGAAGCATTGACTGACGCCAAGCGCTACCGCATCCTCCAGCTTCTCTGGCGAAGCATAAGCCGATATGAGAACAACCGGGACCTCTCTTGCGATTGATCTTATGCCTTGTAAAATCTCAATGCCGTCCATGTCTGGTAATTTTAAATCCAGCAATACGCAATCGATCGATTCAATCGAGCAGATGTCCAAAGCGACAACACCGGTTTCTGCTTCAAATACACGTATTCCTGACGCAGTGAACAATTCAGAGAGCATAAGGCGAATCGAGTACTGATCATCCACAATAAGCAAATTGGCGGTATGCCCATCCTTCATAGTGTGCACCTTCTTTTCAGAATCAACGACTGCTTTTGGTTTGTTTAAATGCGTAGAGATTGATACTGTCGGAGCGATTGCCTGCGGGGCAGACCTATGTTTGCTGTCGAGATGCTCCTTTTCTATTTTACGCTGCTGATAGAAAATAAACGAGACAGCGACAACCAGTGCAGCAGCAAATAGAATAAGAAAATAAGACAATTTCGTATCTCCTTGGAAGCTATGCTGCCGAACAGCAGCTTTGCAAATGTAGGCGTGCTAGAGCTCAATCATTTACAAGCATCGCCCCAAGCGGTCCATCTTCGTTAATAATGTCCTGTAATTCATATACTGAAATCGGAAAATAAATAAAACCATAAACATACGCGGAGAGTTCGTATAATTGAAAATAAATGACAAGTGATCTATCCGCTACGTAATAGTCTTGGTCGGGACGAATCGATTTGAAGGGCTCGAGCGTCTCGATATTTCTGGCCTTAATTTGAGCGCTGACGATTTTGCTAATGCGGCCCACATAATCGGAACCTGGCTTGAAAAGCTGGGATAACGTATACGTTTGACCTGTCGATTGTTTAAAAGTTAGCGAATGCTGCAAGGTCATGCCGTGCGCCCCGCCTGTAAAGGCGTAATTATACAAGGATAGGCTTAAGTAATCCTTCTGGTTGTTCTTCTGCTCGAAGTAGCCCAGCATCTGGGCGTTCGGATCGTCCAGATCTCCTTGGCTGTGAACCAGCTGCTGAACGGTTTGATGTATGGTATGATTTATTTTTTTGTCAGCAGCCTCGCTTTTACCACCGCTCACATAAGGAATGGACAGCTCTGCTTTTGGAAACTCTGCGTTCGCGGTTTGAATGACGACAGGGGATTGAAATGACATGTGAAAGACACCTTCCTATTCGGTAAGATGCTTCAGTTTATGCAGCTCACGGCTCATCTCATACCACGTAATCCCCCCATGCGTAGATGCAGAAACACCTTTCAGCTCGAATTGCTCTGCCATATAGAATGGAATAAGATGCTCTTCGCACATTAATATCACTTTTTCGATATGCTGCACCTCGCATTGTTCGATCAGCTTGCGCAGCAGTTTGGCTCCGATCCCTTGCCTTCTCTGGTTTTCATCGACTGCAACGGTAAGGACGCAGAAGTTTCTGCCGTCCCGTTCGTCAGCTTGATCGCCTTTCATTTCATCCCCGCATGAGGACTTACCCGTACGGATGCCATTTGTCATTCCGACTAATCGGTTGCCCAACCATGCTGTCCAAAAAAACGCAAGATAATGGTCAAACCGAAACTGAAAGCCTTCGAGCGAAGCTGCTGCCTCGGGCGAATAGCAGCGGCGTTCAAGCGTTATTGCTTCATCCAGCTCTTCTCTACTAATAAGACGCAGCTCGAGTTCGTTCACAGCAATGATTTCTCTCGTTCTGTCAGTCGTCTGCCGCTGACGTCAAGCACGAGCTTGCCGCCTTTCAGGCCAAGAATCCGGTCGGCAAAACGCTCTGCCCAATCCCCTTGATGCATAACAGCGATGACGATAACGCCCTGCTCTTTGCATAGCGCTTTCAAATCCGTCAGCACTTGATCCGCTGTATGCGGATCAAGACCCGATACGGGCTCATCAGCCGCAATAACCTTCGCGCCATGAACGAGCGCTCTTGCGATAGCCATCCGCTGGCGTTCGCCGCCGCTTAGCGTGCTCGCCTTCTGATGGGCTTTATCTATAAGTCCGCGTTTCTCGATCATATCCATAGCGCCCATGTAATCGTCGCTCCTTACCATGCCTGTCCACCTGCGCCAAGCCGGAGTTTGTGAAACCGAGCCAATGATTACATTCTTAAGAGCCGTCTTGTTGGGGAACAAGTATGGCTTCTCTTCCACATAAGCTACCTCTTGCTTCACTTTCATTTTTCCGGAAAAGCCTTGCTTGAAAATATCTTTGCCATCGAATTGGTACGTTCCTTCCGTCCATTTTTCTTGGAGAGCGAGGCAGCGAAGCAAGGTTGACTTGCCGCTTCCGCTATCTCCTTTTATCGCAATAAAATCGCCAGGATAAGCCTCAAAGCTAATGTCGTCCAGCACCTTAGGCCCGCCGGGAATTCGTCTAGATAGATTCTTTATTCTAATCATTTTCCGCTCTCCTTCTGTTTGCAGCAACTGCTTCTATGAATCTAGTTTACGTTAAACAAAAAACAGTTTCCATACGAACAAATGTTTGGTATAATAAAAACAAGAACAAACGTTCCATTGATCGTCGAATTCAACCATTTGGAGGAGGCCTGATCACCATGAATAACATCTGCGAAAATTTCCGTTATGTAGAGAATGAACGTACTGGACGCGACTTAACTTTTAAGTTTTACGCCGATGGACGGCTTATCATCATCGATAATGTTGCAGAGGAGGTGATCACTCCCAAGGACTTGAAAGGCGCAAGCAAAGATTTTTATGTTCGCAGGCGAATAGCTTTTATTAAAAATCAATTAAGAGCCTCGCAGCTCAAATATGCATAATGTTACGTAAGAGGAGAGCCGGGAATAACCCCTGCTCTCCTCTGCATGTTTATATTCGCTGCTTTTTCTATGGAAGCTGTTTGTTTATGCCATTAAGGCTTGGTGGACGCTTGGCGAATTTGTCAGTTTTAAGCTTGCCTGATTGCCCGCGCAAGCTGGAATGATTTTGGAAATTATCGCCCTTATTGTTTCTAATGTTGACCATCTCAATCACCTCCACGTATAGCATGCCTAATATACTGGATAATGATGTGATATCCGTACAACCTTTCCTCGTACATTGACTCCACCCCTCCACTTGCGGTAGATTGATCATACAGTTTCAAGTCCCGCAAAGGAGATCGCATATTATGAAACAACAAATTATGTTTGACCTCGACGATACACTCATTCACTGCAACAAATACTTCTATTTGGTCATTGACCAGTTCATCGATGCGATGACGACTTGGTTCGGTAGCTCACCGCTAGTATCAGCCCAAGCGATCCGTGATAAGCAGATGGAGATCGATATTGCAGGAGTTGCCGTGTTCGGCTTTAAGAGCGAGCATTTCCCGCAATCATTTGTCGACACGTACATTCATTTCTCCCATTTAACGGGTCGCAAGCGCTCAACCAATGAAGAGAATCTGTTATGGAAGCTTGGCTTAAGCGTGTATGAACATGATACAGAGCCGTATCCAAATATGGAGCAAACTTTGTTTTCATTGGCAGAAGCAGGACACGAGCTGCATTTGTATACGGGTGGCGAGCTGCCTATCCAACGCCGCAAGATTGAGAAAATGAATTTGGAGCGCTATTTTGAGTCGCGTATCTATATCCGCCGTCTCAAAAACAGCGATGCGCTCGAAAACATCCTATCTACCGGCGTATTTGACAGGAACAGCACTTGGATGGTCGGCAATTCGATTCGCACAGATGTCGTGCCCGCATTGACTGCAGGTATACACGCTATCCATATGCGCGCCATATCCGAATGGGAGTACAACGTCATTCAGATCGAGGTAGAGCCGAAAGGCGCTTTCTTGACATTGGATCACCTGAAGGATGTACCTGATGCGATTCATGGTTACGTGAACCGCTAACATTCACTCCTTATTCACATAAATAGACCCGGCTTGTTCTCATCGCGCAGGAGAACAAGCCGGGTCTTTGTTTGCGTGCATAGTATAGCGGGATTATTGCTCAATGGATAATTCGCCTGTTTCAAGATTGCGGATGACAATTCTGCCTTCAGCAGGCGTACCATCTGCTAGCTGAAGTTTAAGCTTCGTCGTCTTTCCTTTCTCGACGAGCGATTTTACCTGCGAATCCGTTAAGCTGCGGCCATAGCTCTCTTTCCATATGACGAATTTGCAGCCTTCTTTGTAATGGGAGCAGCCATAGCCCTTCCGTCCCATAAAGATGGAACCGCCGCAGCCAGGGCTCGGACAATTCGTGATCAATGTTATGGTACCAGGCGATGCGGCTGCAGCCGAAGTGCTTTTTCTGGCGGCTCCGGTGGCTTTAGGTTTCACGGCTCGAGTCTTGGTAGCTGCTGCCGATTTGCCGGAAGCCCCTCTTCCAGCGCTCGGAGCTTCACTTTCAAAAGATGTTTTAGCCGCGCGGGATTGGACACGAACTTTATCCACGATCATGGTTGCAAATTTTTTGACATTTTCCATGAATTGCCCGTCTGAAGCGGTTCCTCTCGATATTTCGTTCAATCGCCGCTCCCATAAACCAGTCATTTCAGGCGATGTCAACAGGTCTATGCCAGCACCGCGAATCAGCTCGATTGCGGTTCTCCCCTTTTGGGTAACTAGAATTTTCTTTCCTTGCATTTCGACATATCCGACATTTTTCAGCCGTTCAATGGTTGCTGCCCTCGTGGCCGGCGTGCCTAAGCCTGAGTCCTTCATTGCATCGCGAACATCCTCATCCTCGATCTGTTTGCCGGCGCTTTCCATCGCTTTAAGCAGTGTTCCTTCGGTATAGTGCTTGGGAGGCTGCGTATCTTTTTCCTTCACGATTGCATCCGAGCATACAATTCCTTCGTCTGCCACAATCGAGAACGGTTCGCTTACTTCAATTTCCTCTTCATCCGCATCGTCTTTATCCTTGCCTTTCGCGGACGGTTTTGCCTTTTCCTTCTTCTGATCGGCATAAATAACCTTCCAGCCTAAATGCAGAAGCTCTTTCACCGTCGTTTTAAAATGCTCGTTCTCGACCTCTGTCAACACGGTATGCACCTTATACTCGGCAGGCGGATAAAATTGAGATAGGAATCGTCTCACGATGAGATCGTACAGCTTCTGTTCATCCGGACTTAGCCCGTTCGCTTTGCGGTTCGTCGGCAATATCGCATGGTGATCCTCAACCTTGGTCGGGTTGCAAATAAATTTATTGCCTTTGTGCACCAATGATCGGTTTGCTCCTTTGACGAGGTCGTCATAGGCCGTGCCTTGAAGCGCATTAAGCGTTTTGTGCATCTCGGGTATGTTCTGCTCCGTCACATAGTTAGAGTTCGTTCTCGGATATGAAATAACTTTATGCTTCTCATAGAGCGCCTGAGCGGTATCAAGCGTCTTTTTGGCAGAAAATGCATATTTCCCGTTCGCTTCCCTCTGCAATAACGTAAGATCATACAGCTTGAACGGATATTCCTTTGTTTCTTTCACCTCGTAGGAAGCAACGCGTCCTTCCTTGCCCTTTACCTTTGCCGCAATCGCTTCGACTTTAGCTTGATCAGTTGCTCGCTCACCCTGCCACATTCCTTTATAGGACATTTCCGATTGTGCAAAATGACCCTCCAGCTCAAAAAACTTCAAAGAAGAGAATGCCTCGATCTGCTTCTGCCGATCATAAATAAGAGCAAGCACGGGGGTCTGGACGCGCCCAACAGACAGCAGAACATTGTGTTTTGTCGTAAAAGCGCGTGAGCCGTTCATGCCGATAAGCCAATCCGCTTCGCTTCTTGCCGTTGCCGCTCTTGTCAAATTTTCGTATTCTGCTCCTTCTTTGAGCTCGTCGAACCCTTTCCGAATCGTCTCAGGCGTCAGATCAGAGATCCATAGCCGCTTGACGGGTTGATTGAGCTTCAGATGCCGTTGGATCAAGGAAAATATATATTGTCCCTCGCGTCCCGCATCGCAAGAGTTAACCAAAAGATTACTCCGCTTCGCAAGATCGCCGATTACTTTAAGCTGGTCGATCGTTTTTTTATTCGGCACCAGCTTAAATTGCGTTGGAATAATCGGCAAATCATTTATGTTCCATTTTTTATATTTGTCATCGTACGCATCTGGCTCCGCTAATCCAATCAAATGGCCAATGGCCCACGTTATGATGTAGTGCTCGCCTTCTAAGTAGGAACGGTGATTTTTTGCTTTCGGATCGATTGCGGCTGCAATATTCCGCCCCATATCAGGCTTCTCCGCAATGATTAATGTCTTCAAAAGTGATTCGCTCCTTCATTACGCAATTCGCAAATCGAGTAGCCCGCTTATTCTAATTAAGCGTCTGTTCGCTCGACTCTGGATTTCCTCATAAACATTTTACAGACTTCCGTGTCAAAATGGAATCCTTTTATCCGAATCAGGAAGCAAAATGCATGAAACAAAATAATAACCCAACGGGACGTTAAGCCCCATCGGGTTATCATTAAAGCCATTAATAGTATAAGGGCAACTTCATTTTACTGTTTCTTCGGATCATCTAGATATGACAAAATCGAATAAAAAATAGCGCGAACGCCGTCAGACCATTTCGGGTCTTCCGCATATTTCCGATTGATCCATTTGAATGGATCGATCTCGTCTGGTCGATTCAAGCTTAAATGATACACGGTCCGTGCGGCAATTTCCGCTGATTGCTTAATATTTGTATTGAATTCCTGCCAGCTATGAAATACATTAAACGGGTTATTGGCAATTTCTTTATGCCGCTTATTGGATGTCGGCACAAAACTCTGCTCTTGGCCAGTAATTGCAAACAAAATAACGGGATGAATATCGAATGATTTAGCTGCTGTTATGATAGCTCCGAAATAAGGCTGCTCAGCCAGTATGGATGATTTGGACTTCAAATACTGGATCAGCCGCTTCTGATCGATCTCATTGTAACGAAGCTCGGCAGGCAATCCGTCAACCTCAAGCGGTATGGGCTTAGCCGGCAACACGGTAGCTGGCGGTTGCAGCATATTGATAGATGGTCTGTTCAATGACCAGCCATAGAGGAGCGTAGCTGTTATCAAGCAAAAAGACAGAAAAACATAAATGGCATTTCTCCAGCTTGTTGTGCTTGCTAAGCTTCTTCTCCAACCGGGATGAGGCATGCTGATCACTTGGGCTTGTCCCATTGGCGCTTTAGTTTTTCCTCCGACAATGCCTTCAGCATCCAGCCTTGCCTTCAGCTGAGCTAGAATGCCATTCTCAGCGTCTTTCATATGAGTAACCGATTGCTCTTCAGGAATTCGCAGCTCGTCCATTAGACGCTGCATGAGAGGCTTCTCACAGCTAATGGCAAGCTGCTGCTCCACCCAATCATGCAACGGGTCGTATACATCAGAGTCCGACCGATCAAGAGACATGCAAGCTTCAAAAATATCTTCCGCCCTCACTGGCCGCTGCTTCTCCAAAACAGATGTCCTTATTAACGTTTCCGTGACCGTTTGCCTCAATGCAAGATCGAATTGCGGCAACTGCTTATGTATGATGCGTTTGACTGCATCCGCAACGATTTCTGCGCGTTGGTCATGCGGCATCGCCGCATATTTGCGCTGAACGTAGCTTCGAATATTCCTAATATCGGTTGGTGACAGAATATAAGCTTCTTCTGCTGGCATGACGAATCGCCCCTTCACGTCATCTCACACCGATTTTACCACAACTTTCCTTACGATTGGGAACTTCCTCTGCTAATCTTTCCTGAATAATCCGCTTCATAATAAATCCAGCTATTTGAACCTATTTACACATACGGTGAATGGGTATTCGCAGTCACAGCCTTCGTCAAGCGGTACGATTTGAACGATGGTCTCCATAAGCATACAGACGACAAATGAGCTGAAATCAAGTCCATCGTCTGGAGCATCAACATCTGGCGCTAGTTGGAAATTCAAGGTTACATTGCAAACTGCTCATCTCTTTACTCAATATGAGCCTCGAATGAGCGGTATATAATCTCCGTAATTCGATCAAATTTATATTTAATCATATTAACAATCATTCGATGCTCTACAGGCTCAAATAGCAAGAAAAGCGCCCGAAGGCGCTCCACTTTTTGTCTCTGTATTTGGTTTCTTGCTGACTTTCGCTTACCTTATGGAAGCATCGAAGCACCCATCAAATATTTATCTACCTCGCGGGCAGCTTCACGACCTTCGTTAATAGCCCAAACGACCAAGCTTTGTCCACGGCGCATATCGCCTGCAGCAAAAACTTTATCCACGCTCGTTACGTATTTGCCGTATCTCGCTTTTACATTCGAACGTTTGTCCTGAGCAAGACCAAGCTGTTCAATAATTGGCGTTTCCGGACCTTCGAAGCCTACAGCGATAAATACGAGATCCGCTGGCCAAACTTTTTCGGTGCCTGGAATTTCACTATATATTTTGCGTCCAGTTTCATCGACTGTACGCTCAATTTGAACGGTGTGAAGCTCCTTCAAGTTGCCATTGCCATCTCCTACGAACTTCTTCGTAAGAACGGAGAATGCACGCGGGTCTTCGCCGAATAGAGCTTTCGCTTCTTCATGCGCATAATCAAGCGTGTAGACATTCGGGAATTGCGGCCATGGATTATTGATGCTGTCACGCTCTAGAGGTGCTTTGGCATGCGTACCGAATTGTGTAACGGATTTGCAGCCATGGCGCAGTGCGGTAGCAACGCAGTCAGAACCCGTATCGCCGCCGCCGATTACAATAACATTTTTGTCTTTCGCCGAAATATAATTGCCGTCTTCCAAGTTGGAATCCAGATAGCTTTTAATTGTACCGTTCAAATAATCCATTGCCATATGAACGCCGTTCAAATCGCGGCCTTCCATTTGTACGTCGCGTGCTCTTGTTGAACCGCCGCAAAGCACAACAGCGTCGAAGTTCTCAACAAGCTCATTCGCCGTAATGTCTTTCCCGATCTCGGTATTCGTAACGAACTCTATGCCTTCAGCTTCCATCAAATCTACGCGGCGCTGTACGACATGCTTCTCTAGCTTCATTGTCGGAATGCCATAAGTGAGCAATCCGCCAATGCGATCTGCGCGTTCATAGACGGTAACGGTGTGTCCCGCTTTGTTAAGCTGGGCAGCGGTTGCCATGCCGGCAGGTCCGGAACCTACAACTGCAACGCGTTTGCCTGTGCGAACTTTAGGAGGCTGAGGAACAACCCAACCCTCATCAAAACCGCGGTCAATAATCGCTTGCTCAATCGTCTTGATCGTTACAGCATCGCCGATCAAGCCAACCGTACATGAACCTTCGCACGGAGCTGGGCACACACGGCCGGTAAACTCAGGGAAGTTATTCGTTTTATGCAGACGGTCAAGCGCTTCGCGCCACAACCCACGATAAATCAGGTTATTCCATTCAGGAATCAAGTTGTTCACCGGACAACCCGAAACAGAGCCTGCGAGCTCAATGCCTGTATGGCAATAAGGTGTGCCGCAGTCCATGCAGCGAGCTCCCTGCGTCTTAAGCTGTTCATCCGAAAAATGCTTATGAAACTCTTGCCAGTCCTTAATACGCTCCAGCGGGTCGCGATCGGCCGGCAGTTCGCGTTGATATTCCATAAAACCAGTAGGTGTAGACATGATCGCATTTCCTCCATCCATATTTCCCGTTAACCAATGCTACGATTCTCTTCAAACTATATCGGGAATCCATCAAATATTCAATAACAAACTTTCTTAAAAACGAATATTTTGTCTAAAGCACTCGATTACTATTTTACAATATCCTAGCATTCATGTGTTCAGATCGTTAATGGATTATACGTACAATCATTTGCACTTTATGACATATCGTTCGTCAAACGTTCGGTTTTAGCCATAATTACTAGGTAGTGCGACGAATGAAGGTCTGAAAAGTAAAGGCATGCTTATTCTTCTCGTCGCTCTCATGGGGCTCGCTTTCCACAAGCTTCCAGTCCGATTCAGCGAACAAAGGAAAGAATGCATCTCCGCCTTCAACTTCGACAGCTACTTCCGTCAGCAGCAGCGTGTCCGCGAGCGGAAGAAACTGTGCGTATACATCCGCGCCGCCTATTACGATCAGTTCTTCACCCTTGAAACGCTCAATCGCCTCAGCGACGGAGTAAACAATCTCACAGCCCACTGGTTCGTAATCCTTTTGGCGTGTCAAGACAACATTGAGGCGGTCGACAAGCGGCTTTGGGAGCGACTCAAACGTCTTCCGCCCCATCACGACCGTTTTGCCTAAGGTTGTTTTTTTGAAAAAAGCCATCTCGGCAGGCAAGCGCCATGGCAGCTTGTTATCTACGCCGATCGTCCGGTTACGATCCATTGCGGCTATTAGTGTAATTGACATGAAAGCAGCACCTTTCTACCCTTAAAGTTTGTCAATCTAAACAGCTACCGGCGCTTTGATCGCTGGCTGCGGATTGTAATTCTCGATGCTCAGATCCTCCATCGCAATGTCAAAAATGGACTTCTTATCCGCATTAAGCGCAAGCGTTGGCAAAGTGCCAGGCTCACGGTTTAGTTGGGTTTTAATTTGCTCCATGTGGTTCGTATAAATATGGGCATCACCCAGCGTATGGATGAACTCCCCAACCTCTAGTCCGCATTCATGGGCGACCATATTAGTAAGCAGAGCATAGCTAGCGATGTTAAACGGGATACCAAGAAAAATATCAGCGCTGCGTTGGTACAACTGACAAGACAGCTTGCCGTTAGTCACATAGAATTGAAACATCGTATGACATGGCGGAAGCGCCATATTGCTAGGCACGTCTTCCGGATTCCAAGCCGACACAATCAATCTTCTCGAGTCAGGGTTTTGCTTAATCGTAGCAACAACATCCTTTAATTGATCGATGGTATCTCCCTGTGACGTTTTCCATTCCCGCCACTGCTTGCCATATACGTTGCCAAGCTCGCCAAACTCCTCAGCAAATCGATCATCCGTGAGGACCTTCTGCTTAAAGAGCTCCATCTGCTCATTGTAATCCGCGGCAAACGCAGAATCCGTTTGCGAGCGCAATCCGAAATTCGTCATGTCTGGACCCGTATAAACCGTGCTCTCCACCCATCTTTTGAAAGCCCATTCATTCCAGATGTTGTTGTTATGCTGCAGCAAATAGCGAATATTGGTATCCCCTTGGATAAACCAAATCAGCTCGCTCGCTATAAGGCGAAAAGGAACGCGTTTTGTTGTTAGCAGCGGAAATCCCTCGCTAAGATCAAAGCGCATTTGATACCCAAAAACAGAAATTGTGCCTGTACCTGTACGATCTTCCTTTTTGGTGCCATGCTCCAACACATATTTTAACAATTGCAAGTAGGTTTGTTCGCTATTGCTCATTTCAATACCGCCCCCGATTCTAAATAAAAAATCGTAAAAATAACAATTATTATACCACTATTCAACTCGTCTGTCCTGCTTTCGTTTCTTTCTCAGCGCATAGCGTTCTGGTGCCGAAGCATGCAGCTTTTTTTCTTCGTCTGTCGTTGGAATAACGGTGGGGACGGAGGCTGGCTTGCCGTTCTCGTCTAATCCGACAAACGTAAAAAAGGCGGTTACCGTCGTTTTTCTCAAGCCGCTGAACAAATTCTCAGAGCTAACGGACACATAAACCTCCATGGAGCTCCTATTGGTCCACGTAACAAATGCTTCAACCTCAATGACTTCACCTACGCGAATGGGTGCCAAAAAGTCCAAGCTATCCGTAGATGCAGTGACGGCCTGCATCCGGGCATGCCGCATTGCAGCTATAGCAGCTACTTTATCCATATATTCCATCACCTTGCCGCCGAACATCGTCTCGTAAGGGTTCGTATCCAGCGGGAAAATGAGCTGTGTCATGATCGTCCTGGATTCACTTGCCGGTTTCATCGTCTCTTCCCTCATTATGAACACCTCTTTGCAAGAATCGAATGCGATAGATGCACAAAGAGGCCCCGTCGGCTGGGGAGCCGCGTGACCTCTAATGGTGCAAATGGAATGCGATTTATTTAATGAAAGTATGGATAGGATGGCCCAGTGCAACTTCAGCTGCATCCAATACAATTTCACCTAGTGTCGGATGTGCATGGATCGTAAGCGCGATATCTTCAAGCGTAGCGCCCATTTCGATACCAAGCGCAAGCTCAGCAATCATGTTGGAAGCTTCAATACCGATAATTTGCGCGCCTAGCACAAGACCGGAGTCTGCATCAGCTACAAGCTTAACAAAACCTTCGTTTGCATTTAGGGACATTGCACGCCCATTGATAGCGAACGGGAATTTGCCGACTTTAACGTTGTGGCCTTTATCTTTTGCTTCTTTTTCGCTGTATCCAACGCTTGCACATTCCGGATCGGAGAAACAAACAGCAGGAACGCATTTGTAGTCAATTACGCTTGAATGGCCGGAAATAACCTCAGCCGCTACACGACCTTCATACATGGCTTTATGAGCAAGTGCAGGCCCAGCAATAATGTCGCCGATTGCAAAGATATGCGGGATGTTCGTACGGCATTGCTCATCGACTTCTACCAGACCACGATCCGAAAGCTTCACATTGATTAGATCAAGGCCAAGCTCACCATCCGTATTTGGACGACGTCCAACGGTTACAAGCAAGTAATCTGCCGTTACTTTTTCTTCTTTATCGCCAACGGTGTAAGTAACCGTAACGTCTTTATCCGTTTGCTCAGCGCCTTTAGCTTGTGCACCAGTGATGATATCAACGTTCGTGCTTTTCAGTTTCTTCGCAACGATGGAGGACATATCCTTATCGAAGCCAGGAAGAATCGCATCAGAACCCTCGATTACCGTTACCTTAGTACCGAACTTGGAGTACATTTGACCAAGCTCAATGCCGATATAGCCGCCGCCGATAACGACAAGGCTTTTCGGAATTTCAGGCAAGGACAAAGCGCCAGTCGATGATACGATGCGGCCGCCGTAAGGGAATGCTTTCAGCTCGATTGGACGTGAGCCAGTAGCAATAATACAGTTTTTGAAACGGTAGCGCGGTGCTTCTTGATCGTTGAATACACGCGCTTCGTTTTCATTGATGAACATGACTTCGCCTTGGAAATACTGGACTTTGTTCGCTTTCAAAAGTGAAGCAACGCCGCCTGTCAATTTTTTGACGATTCCTGCTTTGAACTCTTGCACTTTAGTAAAGTCAACCTTCGCTTCGCCAACCTCGATACCGAAAGCGGAAGCATGGCTGATTGATTCATATTGATGTGAAGCGGAGATCAGAGCTTTCGATGGAATACAGCCCACGTTCAAGCATACGCCGCCTACATATTCTTTATCCACGATGAGTACGTTTTGACCAAGCTGAGCTGCGCGAATCGCTGCAACATATCCGCCTGGACCCGCACCAATGACTAGAGTATCAATATCTAGGGAAGCATCACCTACGACCATGTCTTATACCTCCATTATGAACAATTCTGGTTGTCCCAGAAGTGTTTTGATGTAATTCATAAAGTTTTGTGCCGTTGCGCCATCAATCAGACGGTGGTCAAAGCTGAGTGAAAGAGCCATTACAGGTGCTGCTACGATTTCGCCATTGCGTACAATCGCTTTCTCTGTAATTCTGCCCGTACCCAAGATAGCAACCTCAGGGAAGTTGATAACCGGCGTGAAGAACATGCCGCC
This sequence comes from Paenibacillus endophyticus, assembly GCF_014192395.1. GTDB lineage: Bacteria > Bacillota > Bacilli > Paenibacillales > Paenibacillaceae > Pristimantibacillus > Pristimantibacillus endophyticus. The sequence continues at coordinate 134,622 of NZ_JACHXW010000004.1, forward strand.
TGCCGAACCGATGTTCGAGATGGAAATGGTGCTTCCTTTCAACTCGCTAGCAGCAAGCTTGCCATCGCGGCCGCGAGCAGCTAGATCACGGATGGAATCCGCAATTTTGAATAGGTTTTTACGGTCTGCATCCTCGATAACCGGAACGATAAGACCGTTATCCGTATCTGTAGCAATACCAATGTTGTAAAATTTGCGAAGCACAATTTCTTGGTTAGCTTCATCAAGCGTAGAATTTAAGATCGGGAATTCGCGGCAAGCTGCCACAAGAGCCTTCACGATAAATGGCAAGTACGTAAGCTTGGAGCCTTTTTTCTCGGCATAAGGCTTATATTTCGCGCGAAGTGCTACCAATTCCGTTACGTCAACCTCATCCATAATGGTAACGTGAGGAGCCGTGTAAACGGATTTGGACATCGCATTTGCAATGATTTTGCGAATACCTTTGAAAGGCACGCGCTCTTCAGGACGATATGCTGTGCCCGAAGCAGTATGTGCAGGCTTCGCTTCGCCAGCGCCTTTTGCAACTACTTCAGCATTGCTAGGTTGCTCGGCAGCAGATGCCGCAGTATCAGCAGCCGCAACAGCTGGCGTACCGCCAAAGCCTGTTACGTCATCACGAGTGATTCGGCCGTTTTTGCCCGTTCCACCAACTTGCGTCAGGTCTACGCCTTGCTCACGAGCGAACTTGCGCACGCTAGGAGTCGCTAGAACAAGACCGCCAGTTGCTTTTGGTGCAGTAGCTGCAGCTGCAGGTGCTTCCGCTTTCGGCGCTTCAGCCGCTGGTGCAGCCGTTTCTTTTGGAGCCGGTGCTTCTTCTTTCGGTGCTTCGGCTGCTGGAGCTGCTTGTTCTGGAAGTTCGCCTTCAGCGTCAATGATAGCAACGATTTCGCCAACGTGGCATACTTGACCGTCTTTTACAAGCACTTCCAATACTTTGCCGTTAACCGGACAAGGCACTTCTACGATCGCTTTATCGTTTTGGACTTCCATAATAATATCATCATCTGTAACCGTATCGCCGACTTTGATGTTTACTTTCACGATTTCGCCTTCGTGCAAGCCTTCGCCGAGCTCTGGGAAACGATATTCGAATTTAGCCAATGCTGGTAACCTCCTTTAAAAGTTCAATACTTTTTGAACCGCTGCAGAAACGCGAGCTACCGAAGGAAGCCATGCATCCTCAACAAGCGCAAACGGATAAACGGTATCCGGTCCCGCTACGCGAAGTACTGGAGCTTCCAAATGAAGAATGGCATGCTCGTTGATTTGAGCGATAATTTCCGCTGCCGCGCCTGACGTTTTCTGTGCTTCTTGAACGACAATCGCACGATTTGTCTTTTGAATGGATGCTACGATCGTTTCAATATCAAGCGGTACAAGACTGCGAAGGTCGATTACCTCTACGCTTACGCCTGTTTTTTCAAGCTCTTCAGCCGCTTTCACCGAAGTGTGAACCATCATCCCGTAAGTGAGGATCGTTACATCGGTACCTTCGCGGACAACATTTGCTTTGCCGATTTCAACGGTATATTCACCTTCTGGCACATCAGCCTTAAATGCACGGTAGAGGTTTAGATGCTCCATGAAAAAGACAGGATCATTATCGCGGATTGCTGAGATCATCAAACCTTTTGCATCATAAGGATTTGAAGGAATGACGACTTTAATACCTGGCGTTTGAATAGCCAGACCCTCAAGGGAATCCGTGTGCAGCTCAGCTGCCTTAACGCCGCCGCCGAAAGGCGTACGGAACACGATTGGTGAATTGTAGCGACCGCCTGAACGGTAGCGCATGCGCGCTGCTTGTACAAACATTTGGTCAAGCGCTTCATAAATAAAACCAACGAATTGAATTTCAGCAATTGGGCGGAAGCCTTGAAGTCCCATCCCCACTGCCATCCCTGCAAGCGCGGACTCAGCAAGCGGCGTATCAAATACGCGATCCTCGCCGAATTCTCCTTGCAATCCTTCTGTTACGCGGAATACACCGCCGACCTTGCCTACGTCCTCACCGAAAATGACAACGTTTGAGTCGCGTTTAAGTTCTACGCGCATCGCATCGCGAATTGCTTCCAACATATTCATTTGAGCCATGATCGTCTGATCCTCCTCTTCTATTGAAAATCGGCCTTTTGTTCTTCCAGGTGTTTCGGTGTTGTTTCGAACATGCTATCGATCAAGCCTGCAACAGTCATTTTTTCAACTGCTTCGGTCTTTTTAATTTGCTCGTTTACCGTTGCTTTTGCTTCTTCTTTCACGCGGTTTGTGTCTTCATCCGACCACAAGCCCTTTTTCTCCAAGAACTTGCCGAAACGAACGAGCGGATCTTTAAGCGCCCATTCTGCTTCTTCTTCTTTTGTACGGTACTTCGTCGTATCATCCGCCATGGAATGTGGACGGAAACGGTAAGTAAGCATCTCGATCAACGTTGCGCCTTCGCCATTGCGACCGCGTTCCGCTGCTTCTTGAACGGCTTTGATAACAGCAAGCACGTCCATGCCGTCTACCTGTACGCCTTTAATGCCGGCAGCAACTGCTTTGTGTGCAATGGACAGCGCGCCTGTTTGTTTAGCATAAGGAGTCGTAATGGCGTAACCATTATTTTGAACGGCATAGATAACCGGAAGTTTATACGCACCGGCAAAGTTCATGCCTTCGTAGAAATCGCCTTCCGAGGAGCCGCCATCGCCTGTATAGGTGATAGCTACGCGTTTTTCATTTTTCTTTTTGAAAGCCATGGCTACGCCAGTCGCATGCAAAATCTGTGCGCCGATAATAATTTGCGGCATAAGAACATGCACGTCGTCAGGTATACGGCCGCCCTCTTGGTGACCGCGGGAGTACAAGAAAGCTTTATACATTGGCAGACCATGCCATACGATTTGTGGCATATCGCGGTAGCCGGGACAAATGAAATCATCTTTATTCAGTGCGTATTCGCTGCCGATCATTGACGCTTCTTGGCCGGATACTGGCGCATAGAAGCCAAGTCTTCCTTGACGTCCAAGATTGACTGCGCGCTCATCCCAAGTACGTGTAAATACCATGCGGTACATCACTTCTTTTAATTGATCATCAGACAATGCCGGCATTAAATCCGAGTTAACAACATCCCCGTCGAGTGACAAGACAGAAAGCGGAGTTACCGGTTCCGTTTGAACTTCGTATGGCAATTTGCTCATTTTGAACGCTCACCTCAATCGAAATATTTGAAAATCGTTTACCTCTGTTATAGAATTATTATAAACCTGTTTAACGAAAATGGTCAAAGCAAAAAACAAAAAAACCTTTGTTTTTTCGCTGATTCTCATCATTCTGTTAAGAAATTGTATATGCTACAGACTTATTTTTTCTATATAACAGCATAATACAACAAGACAGAAATAGATGTGATTCCCTGTATGCCTTTCTATTGTTTACCCACAACCGTAGTTTTCCATTCAATAATTCCAAGTCATAAGGAGAGAAAGTCATGACAGATGAACGATATTTAAAAAGAACGATCGTAAAAGAAACCGTGCCTAGCCGTTACTTGCCTGAACAAGCCCGCAACCTGCGCATCTTTTTGCCGCCAGGCTACAATGAAGTATTGAGCTATCCTGTCGTATATTGTCAAGACGGCGAAGACTTTTTCAATTTCGGGCGAATCGCCACAACCGCTACCAAATTAATATTAGACGAGGGTTTGGAGCCTTTCATTATTGTAGGCGTCGATGTGGACAAGAAGCTTCGAACCGAAGAATATGCGCCTGACGGAGAGCGGCATGCCAATTACATTCGTTTTTTCGCAGAAGAACTTATTCCATTCGTTGAAGAGAGGTACTCCGCAAGGCAGAACCCGGAGCATCGCTTGCTTGCAGGGGATTCTTTAGGCGGCTCCGTATCGCTGCATTTGGCTCTGGCATATCCTCAGTTGTTTACTCGCGTTATGTCATTATCCGGCGCATATTACGGCGTTTCGCAGCACATTATCTCAGAAGCAGCCGACCTAAGCTGGTTATCGATATATATGATCGTAGGGCTTCAGGAGGACGCTTACGAAACCGATCGCGGCGTATTCGATTTCGTAGCATTGAACCGAAACACGAGAGCATTGCTGGAGCATAAGCAAGCATCGGTGTTCTACGAAGAGAAGGATGGCAAGCATCAATGGGGCTTCTGGCAAAAAGAGCTCGATAAGGCGCTATGCTATTTTATCGAGGTAGAATAATGAAAAAGCTGTTTAGATCGCTCTTAACCGAGCGTCTAAACAGCTTTTTTCGTATTACTGCGATTGATTGATATCAGATTCCACCCGTCGCAGAAGCTCTTTGCAGCCGCTGTCCACAAGCTCGTAAACAAATTCAAAATTGCCGTCATAATAAGGATCCGGAACATCAAGCAACGTATGTCCTTCTACTAGCTCCATGAATGTAAATAGCTTTGACTCGTCAAATTCGATTCCGGCATTCTCAAGCATCTGGCGCATGTCGCGCAAGTTTTTCGTATCCATGCATACCAGATAATCAAAATACTCATAGTCTTTGCCTGTTACTAGACGCGCCTTCATGCCTTGATACGAAATCCGGTGTTGATCAAGCAGCTTTCGCGTGCCCTCGTGAGGCGGATGTCCGAGATGCCAATCGCCTGTACCCGCAGAATCCACTTCAATGACATCAGATAATCCAGCCTTATCAATCTGATGGCGCATGACCGCTTCAGCCATTGGCGAACGGCAAATATTGCCTAAGCAAACAAACAAAACCTTGGCTTTCATGTACGACCTCTTTTCTGTTGCTCTTCGGAAGTATCGATATGAAGCGACCTTCTTGGCAGCTTCCACTTGTAATACACCGATAGCATCCTGAAGCTGATAATAACGACAAATAAAAACAACAGCTCTAAAGTCGATTTTAGCCAGCCCAGTCCAATGACTAGGCCTCCGAGCATCGCCCATACCGCATAAATCTCATCCTTAAGCACAAGCGGCTTGCGGCCCGCTAGCACATCGCGGATAATGCCGCCGCCGATACCTGTCAGCATGGCTGCAACAAGAACTGCGCTCAGCGGATGCTTCATTTGCGTGGCGTAAAGCGCGCCTTGAATAGCGAAAGCCGATAATCCAATCGCATCAAAAAAAGCTTCGCTTTTCCTCCATCTTTGAATCCAAACGACCGGCAGAAGAAACGCGATCGTCATCGCGATCATCGCGATTTTGAACAAGTAGCCTTGGCTCCATAGCGAGGTTACCGGCATCCCGATGAGCAAGTTGCGCACGACGCCGCCACCGAACGCAGTGACTAAGCCAAGCACGAATACGCCTAATATGTCGTACTCTTCCTCCATGGCGACAATCGCTCCGCTGACAGCAAAGGCTATCGTGCCAATGATACTGAAAATCCCAAAAATGTCCATGCTCACTGCAATAGCTCCTCGCTTCCCGTCCATGAACCGACCTGCTTCATCGGTTCTTTCCTAAACCATTTTAGCTGGGAGCAACCGGTTTCGCAACGACAAATTTTGCTATAAGAAGCGAGTATATTTCCCAACTATGAGCTTGCCTCTAGTTTTTAAGCGGCAAAAGGCTATATACTAATATTGGCTTATTGTACATTCTGTTAAGAAGAGAGGATCATACGTGATGCAGCCACGCATTGTCATTTGTACGGGCGGCCAGCTGGGCCCCTTTGCTCTTGAGCATATAGATACTGCCGATCTGCTTATCGGGGCAGACAGCGGCGCCCGTTTTTTAGTCAACCATGGATATCGGCCTGATATCTCAATCGGTGATTTTGATTCCGTCTCCGAGCAAGAACTGCTTGCTATCCGGTCCAGCAGCAGCCAGACGATCGCTTGTGATCCGATAGACAAGGATTATACCGATACCGAGATGGCTATGAGGCTTGCGCTTGACCTGCAGCCTCGCGAGATCATATTGATCGGTGCATTAGGAACAAGATTCGATCACTCCTTGGCTAACGTTCACTTGCTCGCTTTAGCTTCCGAAGCACAGGTACCCGCTTCTATAATCGACAACCATAACAAAATAACGCTTTTAACGGATACGGCTTTTATTAGTCATCATGGCTATCCCAATGTTTCTTTGCTTCCACTTTCCTTGAAGGTAACGGGAATAACGCTGACCGGCTTCCAATACCCGCTTGACGATGCTTCCCTGACCATCGGCCAGTCACTCGGTATCAGCAATGTTCTTTTGTCAGAGAGCGGCCGTATTGCAATTGCTAGCGGATTACTGCTCGTTATCCAAAGCCGGGACTAGTTGATGGAAACGTCACGCATAGGCGAGGAAAAGCTGCACGTAACCATTTGCGCTTCTCCTCGTCGTATTCGCAGCAATCCAATCAGCTATCCTCTTCCGGCGTAACAATCGACAGTCCTTCCACATGCTTTCGGCTCATCAGCTTGCGAGATTTTCTGTTCGCTTTCGATTCGAAAACGATGTCGAGATCGTACTGCTCATCCGGATACAGCTTCGTTTTAGGAATATAGAGCTTCATTCGCTTTTGATTGAACGTCAGTTTCTGTCCTTGCACTTGAACGATAACATTTCCGCGTTCATCTGCTGGTCGGTAAACAACCCCCATCCGTTTTAGCGGATATATCCAAACGGCATCTCCTTTCACAAAAGGCTGAGCTGCTGCTTTGACTGAAGCTTCTCCCTTATCCTCTACCTTTATCTCCAAAGATTTGCGAGTCAGATCTCCTTCATGCTTGGTCAATAGTACGATGCCCGCCTTAGCCTCTTCCCCTTGCTTTATCCCGCTATCGATCGGCTCTGCAGCAGAATTCTTTTTCTTCTCAAGCAACTGCTCTGCTCGCTGCATAACCTGCTCCGGCAATCCGAAGCGTCTTGCAATAGAAAATGCATGGCTCTCTCCAGCTTCACCAATCTCTAGCCGATAGAGCGGCTGTAACGTATCCGCATCAAAAGCCATCTTTCCATTCTGGCAGCCTATCGTTCGTGCTGCAAATGCTTTGATTTCATTGAAATGTGTAGTTGCCACAGTCAATGCACCGCTTTTTAGCAGCTGCTCCAATAAGGCGATAGAAAGTGCAATCCCTTCTGTAGGGTCTGTACCTGCTGCTAGTTCATCCAACAAGAGCAATGATCTTGGACCGGCTGCTTCCATCATCTCTTTCAACACGGTTATATGAGAAGAGAATGTACTCAACGATTGCTCTAAGCTTTGTCCATCCCCAACGTCTGCGATCACATGCTGGAAAATACCAAGCTCACTGCCCTCCTCTACGGGTACAAGCAGCCCCGATTGCACCATCAGCACGAACAAGCCGATCGTTTTTAAGGTTACTGTTTTCCCTCCAGTATTCGGCCCCGTTATGATGAGCTGCTTCCACCGTGTACCAAGCTCTACATGAAGCGGTACGCTCGATGAACCAATCAGAGGATGCCGTGCGCCGATCAAACGAATAACCGGCTGCTCTGACAATTTAATTCTTTGGCCGTTATAGGCGCGCGAAAGCTTGGAACGAGCTGTTATGAAATCAAAGGAAGCCATTGCTTCGACGTTCTGAAACAGCTCCGCGGAGAACGTTTCCGCTTGCTCGGATAAACGAGCCAATATTACGGTACGCTCTCTCTCTTCCTCGGCTTTCCATTGCTGCAGCTCTACTTGCAAGTCTGCGACATCATGCGGCTCAACAAATAAGGTTTGTCCGCTCGATGATTCATCCCAAACGGTTCCGGGAACCTGCTTGCGAAGCTCTCTCTTGACTGCAATAACGAAGCGGTCACGGCGTTTGCTGATGACGGGATCCTGTAGAGCCGTTCGATATTTGCCCAAAGCATGCTCCATTTTTTTCTGGATTTTATCCTCGGTTGCATAGATATGCCTGCGTATAAACGCAAGATCCGCACTAGCTTGATCGGTTATGAGTCCGTAACGGATACACCGGTTCAATTCTTCTCGCAGCGCGGGGCAATCATACATCGATTCCGCATATGATGCGATCGTTGGCGCAATTTCCCGTTTGCTGTTCATATACTTTTTCATTTGCACGACTGAAGTCAGCCATACGGCTAATTGTTCCAATTCCTGTTCGTTATAAATGCGGCCTTTTCCAAGCAAAGCCAGGAATGGATCTACACCTTCCATTGCAGACAAAGGAATGCTAGCCCCGCTCCCTAGCAGTAACGCTGCTTCCTGCGTTTCCTGCAGCCATGCTTCTACCTGGCGATGCTTGATGCTTGGCGCATGGCGCTCAGCGAGCAGTCTCCCGGCTGGCGACACGGTATAGCTAATAACCGCTGCCTTCACTTTATCGAACTCTAACCTTCTCCATGATGCTTCATTCATTTTTTCGGCCTCCTCTATTTTAAACAAAAAAAGAGACAGAAACAGAACGCGGGCGCGTTCCATTTCTGTCTCAATTGACTAAGCTCCAAGTACCCCTATATGCCTATCAAAAACGAAGGGCAAAAAATGGGTACAAAAAAACCGCGCTGGATAGCACGGTGATTGGGCCGCTGTCGAATTGCTTCAGGCGGAAATCCTCATGTCCATAACTCTTGGCGTCGGATAGCGAAATAGAGCCTCGCTGTATGGCGCAAAAAACCATACGTTAGCAGCAAGACCAACTTACTCTCCAACAATATCCAATTTATGAGTTAAGGACACCAGCAAACATTAAAATTTCCCCTTTAAGCATATTAACAAACACTTTCATAAACTTACGTCTTTAATGTACAAAATAGACAAGCTGTTTGTCAAGCTTCAACGCTTAAAATGAACACTAAAGGCTTAGCTCAAGGCCTGCACGAGCAAACCGGATGTTCGCAGGCAGTTTATAATCCTTTGCAAGATTAATATCATGAGACATATGGGTCAACAGCGTTTGTTTGGGCCGCCACTTGCTAATGAGGTCTAACGCTTCAATCACGTCATAGACGGACCTCGTTTCATAAGCAAAGGGCTCATGATAAAAGCTTGTGCCAAGGATAAGCAGGTCAAGCTCAGCCAGTGGCTGCTGCTGCTCGTCAGTCAAACCGATCGAATCCGAGCAGTATACCCACTTATATTTCGTTTCCTTATTCAAAAATGCAAAAGCATACGCATATCCGTTCTTGCCATGATTCACCCGCCAGCTTGTAGCTTGCCATTTGCCAATCATAACCGGTTGATCGAAAGCATGGAATTGAATCTGGTTCTTAAGCCAAGGGAACCTTTCATTAATTTCCGCAATAACCTCGGTTGGCGCATAAGCTATGCCCTTCTTTTGGGTCCAGCGGCAAGCATCTGCCCATTCCACTAACCCGCCGATATGATCAAAATGTGCATGAGTAATCAATAAAATATCAATTGCCCGCAAATCTGCTGCTTCCAATTGTTTGGCGAAATCAGGCCCGCAATCGATCCATACCACTCCAGCATCTGCGATTTCAAGCTGAACGGAAGAACGCAGCCTGCGGTTATGTCCAGTGGTTCGCGCCTCATTGCATACCTCACACCTGCAATAAATGCGGGGAACGCCCATGGAATCGCCGGTACCCCTGAAGATTATCTTTGTCATAACGGCAATAAAGATAAAGTTTCTGAAGCTTGAATATGTTCCATCATGCGTACCCATTGCTCTGGCTTATTGGGTAAAGCTGAGTAGTAGCCATTGAGAAATTCGGCTACCAATGCAGCATCAATGCTGTCCAAATCTTCATTCTGTGGGAGAAAGCATAAGTCGAGTTCGGCCACTGCATGACCTTCATGATCCCAAGAGGGATGCACATAGGCCAGATCAATCCGTTTGTAGCCAATATGAGACAGTACCTCACGCCGAACGAAAGGATTCATTGGCGAAACGCCTCCGAATGCATGCTCTTCCGCGCGGTAAGGATCATACACCTCGGCAAACATGCCAATCGGCGTTGTACCTGACTGTTCCGCGAGCTTTAGCAAATCCCGTTCGCGATTGCGAAGCAGAAATCTTCCTATACCAAGCGATGGCTTGCCGATGATTGTAAAGTCTGTCATTGCGACGCGTAGAGCTGGGTAATAACGGTACTCGGTTGAACCGACAACTTCTCCTTCATGAATGGCTACATAAACATGGATTCCCTTGTCTTCGAGCGGCTCACGCCATAATTCGTAAGCCAAAACTTCCTCTGGCGGGAAGATCGTCTGCAAAAGCTTATGAAGCGATCCGAAATATTGATCTTCTATAGATGTAATCCGATGATATATCAACATGATAGCTCTCTCCTTTGATTGAATGGATTGCGCCACTCCATAATGACTGCACAATGATTCGATTGCTCGTCTTCCAGATAATCGCGCGCAATCCCTACTGGTATTCGCCCGCATCTCAATAAAAAAGTGATGACGGGATCCTTCCATTCTCCAGTCATTACTTTTTCCAGATAAGCTTCCGGTGAACATTCTTGTATATGCTTCCCGTAGCCAGGCATCCTTCCGCCTCCTAGGAGGCGCGATAATCCAAGCTGAACGACTGTCTCGTACATCGACTGCATGAGCCATTTGCCAATTCCTGTTTTCCGAAACATCGGCACGACGCAAATATCGACAACATAGAGCGTATCGCCTTCTCCATTGTGGTTGCGAATATATCCGCTGTCGGTCATCTTCTCCCAGCTGTGTTCGTGGCTATAATCATTCATATTCACTAGCAAAGCAGTCATCGATCCGACAATACAGCCATCCACCTCTGCGCACAGGGCTCCTGCTGGAAAACGTTCGATATGCTCGAAGAGCTGTTCGCGATTCCATAAAAGCTCCACTGGGAATGGAGGAGGAAAGCTTAACCGCTGAACCTCAATAAGTGCTTCAAAATCCGAATCGTTATAAGGGCGAATGATGGCTTTGACCGGCTTGTCATCTTGGAATATGTATAGTTCTTTATGCAATGCGGGACTCGCTCCTCTCGCCTGGGCAGATTAAAGTTAGTTCCAATCCGTATAAAGATCCGTTCTGCGGTCCCTCCACGTCGTTACGGAGCCTTTTGCTCTTACCTCTTCGAGCAACGCCAGATCCAGATCGGCAACGACAAGCATATCATCATTTATGATCCCTTCACTTAGAATGCCGGCTGGCGGGAACGGAATATCATTAGGCGCGATGATAGCCGCCTGACCGAAATTCGCACGCATAAGATCCACTTTGCGCAGTGAACCGACCGTGCCTGTAGTCACGATATAGACTTGGTTTTCAACGGCCCTTGCATGGCAGCAATAACGCACACGGTAGAAACCGTGGCGGTCATCGGTACAGGATGGGCAGAATATGACGTCAGCACCTTTAGCACGCGCCATGCGTACGATCTCCGGAAATTCAATATCATAACAGGTTAACATGGCTATCGTTCCGAAAGCGGTCTCGAACACCTCAAGCCCTTCACCAGCTGACATATTCCAGCCTTCAACCTCTGATGGCGTAATATGAATTTTGTGCTGTACGTCAACCTTGCCATCTGGATGAAACAGATGCGCCGCGTTGCGCAGGCTTCCGTCTGCAGTCAGGATAACATGCGTTCCGCCTACAATGTATATCGCATATTCATTCGCCAGAGCTCGGAACAACTCCACATATCTATCCGTGAAGTCAGGCAGGCGGTCAATGGTAAGCGCTGCACCGTCACCATCACCGATTGACATAAGCTGTGTCGTTAAAAATTCTGGAAACAGCAGGAACTGAACGCCATATTCGGCTGCATTGCGCACATAATGCTTAACCTGTTCGGCAAATTGCTCGAATGATTCAATATCCGATAGCTTATATTGAACAGCTGCCGTACGGAATTTCATATTGAAGAAACCTCCCGCTTCGCTTAAGATTTACGCTGCTTGAATTGCAACGTAATTGTCGTGCCTAAATCTGGCAAACTGAACACATCTACCTTTCCTTCATGCAAGTCAATAATCCGCTTGGCAATTGATAGCCCGAGGCCGACACCTCCGGTTGCGCGGCTTCTGGCGCCATCCACACGGTAGAAGCGCTCAAACAAATGCGGAATTTCGTTCTCCGGGATGCCCATCCCTTTATCTTTGACCTCTATTTTTACGATATTCCTTACGAGCGTAATCGTAATATCAATCGGTTCTTTCGAATATTTGATGGCATTGTCCAGCAGGATAACGAGAAGCTGTCTAATTTTATCCTTGTCGCCAACCATCCGAACGACTTTGGACATCGCTTTCACTCTGATCGGTCGTCCGAATGTCGTTTGCAGCATCGTTGCGATCTCATCTACCACATGAACAACATCAAAAAGCTCTTGCTTTAGCCAATCCTCTTGCTCGGCTTCTGCCAGCATCAGCATCGATTTCGTTAAATTCTGCAAACGGTTCGCTTCTTTATCGATTGCCTCAATTGCCTCGTCCCTCAGGTTCACGTCATCTCGCCCCCACCGCTTCAGCATGCCTGCATAGCTGCTTATAACGGTAAGCGGCGTTTTGAGCTCATGAGACGCGTCCGCAACGAATTGCTTTTGCTTCGCAAAGGTGCGGTCAAGGCGTTCAATCATTTGATTGAACGCCCTGACAAGCTGCAGCAATTCCGCAGATTCTTCCCGGCTGCTCAGCTCGATCTGTCTAAGCTTGCCGCTTCGGTCAATCTCTCTCATCGTATTTACCATCTGTTGGATCGGCGCCGTTAATCTAGACGTAAACCAATAGGTTCCGAATATGGCGAACAAGATGGCCCCTCCGCTCGTCACGCTAAGCGCGGCAACCAGCACCTGCAAATAATCATCGAGCTCATCAAGTATACGGTTGATCTCAAGCATCGCAATTACGCGATTGCCGTCATAGAGCGGCACCCGCATAAATAAGATTCGCTCGCCGCCTTTCGTTATCATCCCTGTGTGGTGATGAGTCTCGAACGCTGCGGGCAGCTCCTGCAGCAGTTCATCAGAGCCCGTGATGTTAACGACTCTATTGTTCGGGGCAATGATCCTAATCATTTCATTTACGTTGTAATATTCGTTGAGCAGCTCCGGATAATTAAGCCCGCGGCCGCTCTGAATTCGGGGATTTTCCAGCATGAGATTCACCTTGTTCGCAATAACCTCTTCTTCGCTTTCGGTCGTGATCTTGATCACGTAAAAGTATACGAATATGTTAAAGAGAATCAATATGAAAATAAGCCAAAAAATCGTAAAGAGCGTAAACCGTTTGCGCAGCGTCATGCATCCGGCTCCTTAACCATATAACCAACACCGCGAACGGTATGAATGAGCTTGTGGCGATATCCCTTGTCCAGCTTTTGGCGCAAATAACGAATATAAACGTCGACCAAATTGGTCTCGCCAATGAAATCATAGCCCCATACCTCGGATAAAATATCCTCGCGAGACTTTTCATCATTTTTATTCTCGACCAGATATACGAGCAGCTCAAATTCACGCGGCGTCAATTCAATGAGTATATCCTTGCGATAAACCTTGCGTGTACGCAGCTCTATCGTTAAATCTCCAACCTTAATCATATCCGAGCCTTCCGCTTCCTTTGGATACTGCTGGAATATTCGCAGAATGTTACGGACGCGTGCAAGCAGCTCCTCCATAGCGAATGGTTTCGTAATATAATCATTAGCGCCGTGCTCGAAGCCGCTTACCTTATCCGGCACCGTATCGCGTGCAGTTAATAATATGATAGGTACCGGATTCCCTGCTTGACGCAGCAACCGCAATACTTCAATTCCGCTCATTTCTGGCAGCATCACATCAAGTAGCACAAGCTCCCACTCACCCGTTGATGCCATTTCATAGCCTGTCCGACCATCTGCAGCCGATCCAACTGTATAGCCCTCATGCTCTAATTCAAGCTGCAATATGCGGGAAATGCCCGCTTCATCTTCTACGACAAGAATTCGTTCCTTCATGTTGACGGTACACCTGCTTCCAATTGAAAATGATCGATATAATCAGCCTTCATGCTGTATCGCAAGCAATAAGGGTTAAATTTATCATAATGAAGACGTTTCACAAATGCAAGTAAGCCGATCTACGGAGAGCGTAGACCGGCACTTGCCGCAAGTCATGCGGTTCCTATCTGGAAAAGCCGGGTAATTCGGCTTATAGCCTTAGCTGCTTTGCTTCTGCATAGACCAAGCTTCTACATCCCACGTTTTGGTTACCCAATCCTCATAGAATTCAGGCTCATGAGATACGAGAACCACTGTGCCTTTATAAGCCTTCAGCGCACGTTTCAACTCAGCTTTGGCAACAACATCCAAATGGTTTGTCGGCTCATCGAACAAGATCCAGTTGCTGTCTCGCATCATGAGCTTGCAGAGCCGAACTTTCGCTTGTTCGCCGCCGCTCAATTGATTCAAGGCACGCGTGATATGCTCGTTTTTCAGTCCGCACCTAGCGAGAGCTCCCCGTACTTCGCTTTGGCTCATGAAGGAAAATTCATCCCACACATCCTCGAGCGGAGTCATGGTAGGCGCTTTTGCTTCCTGTTCAAAATAAGCCGGGTTTAAATAATCGCCAAGATAGGTCTTTCCGTCAAGCGGAGGAATTACCCCTAATATCGTACGTAGAAGCGTTGATTTGCCGACGCCGTTGCACCCAACGATCGCAATTTTGTCGCCGCGTTCAATGACCATATTCATTTCAGGCAGAAGCGGCTTGTTGTAGCCGATGACCATACCCTCTGCTTCAAACACTGTTTTGCCGCTAGTTCTCGACTCCTTGAAGTTAAAGGTCGGTTTCGCCGCTTCCTCCGGCTTGTCGATGCGGTCGATGCGGTCAAGCTGCTTCTCCCTACTCTTGGCACGGCCTGAAGTAGATGCGCGGGCTTTGTTTTTATTGATAAAATCTTCTTGTTTCTTGATGAAATCCTTCTGTTTCTCGTAAGCATCGATATGCTGGGCTTTATTCAAATCAGCCATTTCAAGAAATTTATCATAGTTCGCCGAGTAACGTGTCATCTTCGTAAACTCAAGGTGATAGATCACGTTGACAACCTGATTCATAAAGCCAGTTTCATGAGAGATGAGTACAAATGCGTGCGGATAGTTTTTCAGGTAATTGGTCAGCCAATTGATATGCTCTTCGTCCAAATAGTTCGTAGGCTCGTCGAGCAGCAGCACGCCTGGCTTCTCCAGCAGCAGCTTGGCTAGCAGAACTTTGGTGCGCTGTCCGCCGCTTAGTGCCGTAACATCCCGATCAAGCCCAATCGCATTAAGACCAAGCCCATTTGCCATCTCGTCTACTTTTACGTCAATCAGGTAGAAATCCCCGATCTCCAGCTCTTCTTGTATCTCCCCCATACGAATGAGCAGTGCATCTAATGTTTCTGCATCTGCTTCACCCATTTGCGCTGCGATCGTATTCAATTCCTCTTCTAAAAGCAGCATCGGGAGAAACGCGTCCTTCAGCACATCTCTAATCGTTTTTCCTGCTTCCAGCTTCGTATGCTGATCTAAATAGCCATAACGAACACGCGGCGTCCATTCTACCTTGCCTTCGTCCTTCAGC
Organism: Paenibacillus endophyticus; assembly: GCF_014192395.1. Classification (GTDB taxonomy): domain Bacteria; phylum Bacillota; class Bacilli; order Paenibacillales; family Paenibacillaceae; genus Pristimantibacillus; species Pristimantibacillus endophyticus. The sequence continues at coordinate 150,075 of NZ_JACHXW010000004.1, forward strand.
AGCTTGCCCGTCAGAATATTCATCAGAGTAGACTTGCCTGTTCCGTTAGCGCCAACAAGGCCAACATGCTCACCAGCCAATAAGCGGAAAGAAACGTTCCTGAATAAAACACGATCGCCAAACGTATGCGATAATTGCTCAACTGTTAACAAACTCATTTTCTTTTTATCTCCATTCATCTATAGACCATATTCAAAAATTGCTGATTCACGTTTTTACCCGTATCATTGTACCACATAATCGGTCATTCTGTGTTCAATTCATTGCAGAGAAGCTTTAAAATAGGCGCTAGCGCTTGATTTAGTTTGCTTGCCAACCTCTTATTGTCCGTAGCCCATTGGCCTCTCCACTGCTGTGACAGCAGTATTTCGTCTGGCAATCTTGGTACAATTGCATTTGGTTTTGCGGGAAACAAGGCCAACCATGCTCGCCTTGCGTCGAAAGACACATCTTTATTTGCGACAAATAAGAGTCGTGAGCCTGCTGCTTCGGTCTCCCAGCTCAGATCATGGAGCTGTTTAAGATCGCACGCTCGCCACTTGGCTACGGTGGGATCGCCTACAGCAATAACAAAGTGAGCACTACGCATTAATTGCAGTGCATGTGAATCGGTCCATCTTTGTGATAAATCGATGAAATGGACCGAGGCATCCGTTTGTCTGAGCATGTGCATAAAACGGTTATCTGCAAGCGTCATTTCCGTATCCTGTACAGCCTGAAGGGCAAACCAATTCATTGCGGGCAATTTCTGCCTATAAAGCATGTAACGCGGGTCTAGCGCCACAGCTTTCCGTTCATCAGGGTCATCCCATTTGCGTATCCCATTCAGCCAAGCATGCCATTCCGGTCTCGCATGTTCATATTCCGCAGCAGATACTGAAATGCCTTTATTACCGAGCAGATTGGCTAATGTATGAGTCAAAAACGTCGCACCTGCACCAGAAGATAAGGATAATACGCATACGGAGAGTGGTGACTTTGCTGTTTGAATCTCATTTGCAGCTACAGTCATATACTCATCCGAGACATATGACTGATACATAAAAGGTGCTAACGCTGTCTCAACTTCCCTTATAGATTGATAACGCAGCCGGGGATCAAATTGCAGCAGTCCTCTTAATACCGTTTTGAAAGCTGCAGGCGTATCCCTTTTCAAAAAGGAAAAGGAGTCGTCTCGGCTTGCATGATGAGAAACCGGATGGTAAATCAGACCGCCGCTTGCCATAAAAAACAATAAAGCGCCTAATCCATATATATCCGTTCGTTCGTCGCTTTGTCCGCTGCCAGCTTGCTCTGGTGCGGCAAAGCCCTTTGTGCCAAGCTGTACGGTATCTTGCCCCTTATCTGGCCTAAAGCGCCTGGAAATGCCGAAATCAATAAGCTTTACCTGCCACTTGGCATCGATCATGATGTTTGAAGGTTTCAAATCTCTATGTATAATGGGCGGGGCTTGCGTATGCAAATAATACAAAGCTGAACAGAGCTGTTTTACTGCATGCATAGTTTGCTTAAATGTCAATCCACTTCCATTTGCGCGGTAATAATCAGCCACGGTATGTCCATCTATATATGTCATGACGTAAGTCTCATGCAGATCTCCCGAAGCGGGATAATAATTCAAAATAGTAGGCAAATGCGGATGATCAACCATCATAAGCAGCTTAGCTTCCTCGGCTAGTAAGGCAGCGCCTGGACGAGGTGCAAGAACCTTGATTGCAGTGAGCTTGTTGCCCAGCCGCAGATCATCTGCTGCATATACAATTCCCATTCCCCCTCTTCCTAGAATACCGGCAATCCGGTATCGGCCATCGAGCACGCTCCCTGTAGGATATGGATCAAACCAAGCAGCATCATTTCCCATTATTTCCTCCTCCATAACAAAAAGCATCCCAATGCGGCTTGTAGAAACAAACGGCATCAGGATGCTTTCCTGGACTATTCTTATAAAATCAACTGTATCATAGAGCACTAGCGGGAGCAAGCTGCGTTTAGAAGACATGTTTTTTGGAGTTAAGAAGCTCGGCAAGAAACGCGAGTGCAAGTCCTTGCCCCCAGCCTTGCACACGCTTATGTGAAACTTCGCGATAACCTTGCTGATCGTTCATAACAGCCGTACCCGCTGAAACGTTCATGACCGAGCCATCCTCGGTAATTTGGCTTAAGATCCCCTCAATTGAACGCTGTATATACTTGTTGTACAACGTGCCAAAGGCGAACAAACCGGTTGCAATGCCAGCTGATCCAGAAGTCTCATGATAAGAGGTATCGTCATTAAGCACGGTATGCCATAAGCCATTTTCGGCTTGAAGACGTACGAGCGTGCTAAGCTGATCTCTCATTGAGCCTTCGATAATCATGAACGATGGATGCTGTACCGCAATATGCGGCAAGGCCTTCGCCATCGTCAGCGCCGCCCATGAATTGCCCCTCGCCCAAAAAATGGAGGACATGTGATTCTGAGCAATATTGTCCCAGCCATGATAATACATATTTGAAACAGGATCTTGAAGGAAATGCTCATGTCCATGATATTGTTTAAGACCATCCTCCAAATAATCGGCGCGATCAAGCAAATGCCCCATTCGCACGAGGAAGTAGCCTGCCATCATCATCGTATCTACCCAGGCCTGTTCAGGAAAATTGTAGGTTTCTGAATTTACGGTATGTTGGAACACTCCGTCAGCAAAACGAACGGCATCGTTCTTTAAGTAATCAGCCATCTGAATGGCCACTTCCAAATATTGATCATTGTCTGTTGCCTTATAAAGGGAAATGAGAGCATGCCCGATCGAAACACCGTTAACGGATAGCTTTGGGAGTCCATCCTCAAGCTTCTCGTCCACCCAGGCTTGCAGCAATGTCATATACCGTTTGTTGCCGGTTGCTTCATAGGCTTCCGCCACGCCATAGAAAGCCACTCCGCCCGGCCAATCCCAGCTAAAGTCCATTCTGAATGTACGGTCCACTACGCGGTCTATCACTTCTCGAATATGATTTTCGTCAAATTGAAGCTGCGGCATCTCCATCTTCCTCTCTCCTCTTTCATGTCTAGCCCTACTTCAAACCGCTTGTACTGATCCCTTCAACAATGTACTTCTGAAAAGCAAAGAATATAGCCAGTACTGGAATCAAGCTAACGATAGACATGGCGAACATCGCACCCCAGTTGGAAACGGTATCGCTGTCCAAAAACATTTTGAGTCCCATCGAAACCGGATACAAGCTTGGACGGTTCAAGTAAAGTACCGGTCCGAGCAAATCTTCCCAGCGCCAGTAAAAGGAGAAAATTGAAGCTGTTGCAAGTGCTGGCACGACCAGCGGCAATATGATCCGGAAAAACAATCGGAACTTTCCACAGCCATCAATAGTTGCAGCTTCATCAAGCTCGTTCGGAATGGTGCGAATAAACTGAACGAGCAGGAAGATGAAAAACGGAATTCCAAAATATTGCGGAACCACTATCGGTTTAATGGAATTAAGCCATTCAATTTTGGCGAATAAAATATATTGTGGTACGAGTACAACGTCATGTGGAAGCATTAGTGTAACCATCATGATGCCAAACCAGAACGTTTTACCCGTGAAGTTAAGTCTTGCGAAACCAAAAGCAATAAATGCCGATGACAAAACGGCTCCAATCGTCGCAATAATAACAATTTCGAGAGAGTTCATAATGAAAGTACCGAAGGATTGGCCTGCAATACCGATCCAGCCGATTTTGTAATTCTCCCATATCCAAGGCTGAGGAATGAGAGAATCCGCTGTAGCGAAAATCAGATTGCTTTGTTTGAATGAACTCATCAACAGCCATAATACGGGATAAACCATGACCAATGCGAGTGCTGCAACAAAAACGTGGTAAATTGGCCACTTCAATTTTTTAAATAGCATGATTAATGGCCACCTTTCGACTCATAATGCACCCATTTTTTAGATGTGTAGAACAGAATACCTGTTAAAATAGCGATGATGATCAGCATGATCCAAGCCATTGCGGATGCATAACCCATATCAAAGTAAACGAATGCTTGACGGAACAGGTATAAGGAATACAGCAAAGTACCATCCAGCGGACCACCTTCGCCTTTAGAGATGATATAGGCAGGAACAAATGTCATAAATGCCCCAATGGTTTGCATAATCGTATTAAACAAAATGATTGGGCTAAGCATGGGAATCGTAATTTTGAAAAATCGGATCATTGGGCCTGCACCATCCACATTCGATGCTTCATACAATTCTGGCGGAATGTTTTTAAGACCCGCAAGGAAAATCAGCATGGAAGATCCAAATTGCCAAACGGACAATGTAATTAACATCCAAAGTGCCGCTATCGGTTCAGCAAACCATCTCACGCTATCTAAACCGAGTGAATTTAGCAGAATGTTTATTACCCCTTCGTCTCCGAAAAGATTGCGCCACATAATCGATACGGCAACGCTGCCGCCGATAATCGAAGGAAGATAATAAACAGTCCGATATAACCCGATTGCTTTCGAGGCTGTATTCAAGATCATTGCGATAAACAAGGCAAATGCCAACCTAAGCGGTACGCCAATAAACACGTATAAAAAAGTAACCTTTAACGACGCCCAAAATTTGGAGTCATCCGTGAACATCGTCGAGTAATTCTCAAATCCAATTAAGGACGGTGTCGAGAGCAGATCATAATCCGTAACAGAAAAATATAACGATGCTGCTGCTGGAATTAAAGTAAAGAATAAAAATCCAATGATAAATGGTCCGATAAAAGTGTAACCGATCAAGTTGTTTTTAAATGATAGCGATTTCATCATATCCAGCTCCTATACGAAGTCTAGCTTGCCTTTTCTTTTGTATCCAAGCGGATCAGCTTAAGCTGCGCTTAGTGGCACAATCAATCGAATGGTTAAAGCTGAAAGTAGAAGATGCGATGGCCGATCTACTGACCAACCATCGCATCTACTCAAACAATATTACTTGTTTTTCTTAAGAATTGAGGTTGCTTCGTCTCTAAATTTCTTTGCCGCTTCTTCTGGCTTGATTTTGTTGTAGTTCATTTGTTCTGCAAGGCTAGTCAACGATTTGAATACCTCGGCAGAGCCGATTGGATCAGCTGGATCCATTAGAGAGCTGTTTGTTTCAGCCCATGCCACATAATCATATACTTGGATTTGTGCTTCAGTAGAGACTTCTTTCAGTGCTTCTTTGACTTTCGCTGCAACTGGAACACCACGGTCGCCTAGGATCAATTTATTTGCATCGATATCGTTTACGAAGAAACTTATAAATTTAGCTGCCTCTTCTTTTACTTTTGAATTCTCAGAAACGGAGAAGAACATACTTGGTTTCAAGAACAAGCCTTTCGTCATTTCAGGACCCGGCATCGCAGCAATAGCAAGCGGGCGATTAGCTACTTGCTGCAAGCCTACGAATTGATTCGACCATTGCCATACGCCAATACCTTGGTTAAGTACAAGATGACTGTCTTCAGCACCTTTGATTTGAGCCAGGACGTCTGGAGAAGGAACAGCGCCATCAACAACAAGTTTAGCCAGCATGCCGAAGAAATCTGTAAACATTTGGTCGTCTTCATAGCCAAGACCTGTACCTTCCGCATTAAACAATGTTTTGCCTAGCGTACGGAGATAGTATCCGAAGAATACTTCTGCACGCATACCGCTATCGAAGTACAACCCTGCAGCTTTTGCTTTCTCTGCCATTGCAACGTAGTCATCCCATGTGAAGTTTTCAGGAATGGAATCAATGCCTGCTTTTTTCAAAAGTGCCGGATCATAGTTAAGTCCAAGTGCATTGACACCAAGATTCATACCGTAAAGGCCATCGCCTAGCTTGCCGCCGTCAATCGCATTTTGACTGATGTCAGAAACATCGATTTGTTTGCCCAGGAAAGGTGTCAAATCTGCCAATTGTTTTCTGCCTGCATATTGGGAGTAGTTTTGCGTGTCAATTTGGATAATGTCGGGAAGCTCGTTTGCTGCCGCTTGTGGCGCTAGCTTCTTCCAGTAATCATCATAGTTCGCATATTCCATCTCGATCGTAACATGTGGATTTTTAGTTTTGTACATTTCGATAACCTTCATTGTATAATCATGTCGAGGCTGACCGCCCCACCATGCAATTCGAAGTGTTACTGGTTTTGCTTCGGTTGTTTCTGTTGATTCAGTTCCTGTTGCAGGTGTATTCGTGGAGTTAGTTGCGTTACCATTGCCATTATTCCCTCCGCAAGCGCTTACGAGAACCATCGCAGCAGTCATGAGAGTCAAAAGCATTTTCTTTGGTGCTTTCATTGTGTTACGCCCCTTCCAAACTCTTTAATGTTGTTTACAAGCTTTATTATAGGTCGAATGCAGAAGCATCGGAATTAAAAAAACCGCTTTCTTTGTTAAAAAAACAGAGGTCGCCATCATGGCGACCTTTTGAATTCGGATGGCGTAAATCCGGTATGCTTTTTAAAAACCTGGCTAAAGTATTGCGGATTATCGCCGAAACCGAATTTTTCTGCCAACTCGAACACTTTAACATCGCCGGTCATTTCGATCTCTACCATTGCCCGTTCCATTCTCAGACGAACAACGTAATTAGAAAACTTCTCACCCGTTTCCTTCTTGAAGAGCTTGCCCAAATAATCAGCATTCATATATAAAATCTCGCTAGCAACCCAATTTAGCGACAAATCAGGATTCGAAATTTGCTCTTCAATTACGCTTATCATCTTATGAATAATTAGAGAGTGCTTTTTCGAATGCGTATGATAATTTTGCATGCAAATTTTTTCTGCGCTTTCGGTTACGAATTGTTCGATTGTCCTAAGTGTACAGTAGCTGTCGAACCGAGTGATTTGCGTTAAGTAATCGTTAATCTCCTCAGGTCTGCCTTGCCGCACAATCGAAATGTAGAGCGGAATAACATAAGACTTCGATATATGGGTATCCATACGGCTATCAGCTAGCAAAGAAAAATAGTGCTGAAGCTCTGATTGGACAAATGCCCAATCACCTGATTTCACATGCATGCAAAGCGGCTCTTCGTCATAGATGAATGTATTGAGAATGTTGTCGTCACCACGCTCGACATCCATCTGAGTGATGATGCTGCCCTCACCCAAATAAAACTGGTAGTTTAAGCATTCCAACGTTTCACGGTACATTTTGCGGGCATCGGTTATAGGACCTGCATCGCTAACAGCAACGGTGGCATCGAGCTTATAATAGGTCGAAAATGTTTGTTTGATGGCAATAAGCATTGGAAACAAAATATCTTTATCGCTAATCTCCTTAATTAATAGCAGCACATGCTTGCCAATTGTTGTGCTTAATAGAACAATGGATTTGCCAAGCACATCTTGGGCAATGTTTTTTACGGCAAACATATGCTCGAACTCGAACTTGCCTTCTAATTGAAATAAGAGCAGCTGTACCTTGTCATTCTCAACGGTAATATGAAACAGATTTCCAAAGTCGTCCCAATCCCTCTGTCCAAAGGTTTTATTCGTAACAAGCTCTTTCAAAAATTGCTCCTTGGCATGCGGAAGCACTTTGGACAGCTCTTTCTGGATATTGGTCATGAACGTTTGCTGCGACTGCTGCTCTTCAAGCTCAGCAATCACTTCGGTTAGCGCATCCGTGATCGTATTCTCGTTGCATGGCTTAAGCAAATAATGTTTTACGCCGAATTGCATCGCTGTTCTTGCATAATCGAATTCACTGAAACCCGATAATAAAATAAAGGCAATATGCGGGTATTTCTCATGCACCTTCTCCACAAGCTGAAGACCGTTCATCCCCGGCATCTTAATATCGGATATGACGATATCCGGCATATGGCTTTCAATGAAAGCCATTGCTTCAAGTCCGTTGCGCGCTGTTCCAGCCAACTCCGACTGATACTCCTCCCATTTCACCGTAAGAGAAATACCTTCTACGATTATGCGTTCGTCATCCACCAGCAATACCTTATACATGGGAACCCCTCATTTCATAAGGAAGCATTAATTTGACTCTCGTACCACCGTTTGGCTCGCTTTCAACCATTAATCCGTAAGCTTCGCCGTATAAAAGCTTTATGCGATCCTCAATGTTTTTGAGACCCAGCCCTGAGCCCTTCGTTTGCACTTGTCCGCTCAGCAGTTGTGCAACAAAGGCTTCCTCCATGCCTGGACCATTGTCTTCGACCGTAATAAACAGCCAATTGTCCTCGGTAAATGCCGCGATTCTAATGCTGCAAGTGTCAATCATCTGTTCCAGTCCATAATTGATGGCGTTCTCGACCAGCGGCTGCAAGGAAAGCTTAGGAATACTGCAATGCATCAGCGTATCCGGTACATCAACCTGAAAGTCCAAACGCTCCTCGAACCTATATTTCTGTATCGTTACATAATGATTGATAATATCGAGCTCCTTGCTTAGCGGAATCAGCGGTTCCTTCAGATTGATGGAGGTACGGAGCAGCGACCCGAGCGCCTCTACCATCTGTGAAATATGGGTTTGGTTGCTCAGCTTAGCCGACCAATTGATCGATTCCAGCGTGTTGTACAGGAAATGCGGATTGATCTGAGCCTGAAGCGCTTTGAACTCCGTATCGCGTATGGTCAATTGCTTCACGTAGTTTTCATGTATGAGCTCGTTAATCCGTTCAACCATAATACGGAAGTTTCGGTGCATTTGTCCAGCCTCATCCATCGCCAGCGCCCTTTCGTTTGGTTCCTCCATATATTCAAAGTGACCGAGCTGTACGCGCTTCATCTTCGCATTCAAACGTTCGATTGGTTCTGTTATCCCTTTCGCAAAGCTGACAGCAATAAATAGAATAACGATAAAAAGAATCGCAAAAATAATAATAATCGTATTTTTCACTTTCACAACCCGGTCAAAAATATCATCGAATGGGATGAGCGTGAAGTAGGTCCAATCGGTGTAGGTGGACGCAATAAACGTTACAAAATATTGCCTGCCCTCGTATTTGATCACTTTATAGCCTTCTTTTCCTGACAAGGCTGCTAAAGAATCAATGGGGAACTCGGACGCCTCCGGGTAAACGGCTTCATTATGATTCATAATGATCAGCTGTGCATCATTGCTGTTCATGCCTTTCGCTAAATCGCGAAATAGCTTGTTCATATCGATACGCAGTGCTAATGTGCCAATGTAATCCAAGTTTAGCTGCTCAAAGGATCTGACCTCGCGAGCAGCAACTAAAGATTTATCATAGCTGTTTGGGGCTATCCATGTGTTCCCGCCCTTATTGACGGTCGTTAATTGCTTGAATTCATTAAGCCTATCTTGAAATAATGTAACCGAATTGGCGCCTACCGCATATTCATTATCATTTACGTCATAAAGCTGTGCAGACAAAACGTATTTATCCAATGCGCCTATATTGACCATTCGTTCCTTGACGGTCAACTTAACCACATAATTGTCATAATCCGATAAACCGCTTTTAATGGATCGCAGATAATGCTGGATCGTCGAATCGGTAGATAGCATGAACGTAAGCTTTTCCATCTTTTTAAGCTCATTCTCTATGCTGATTGAAGACAAGCTCAACGCTTTGGAGGATTGCTTGTAGATCTCCCGGTCATAGAAATCAAATGCATATTGTTGAATGATGATAGCTAAGACGGCAACAACCAGCATGATGACAGAGATTAAAACAAACATTTTATGCTTAATCCGAAGATTCATATAAAGCGCTTTCAAATAGATCAAACTATTGTGCCTCCCTCGAGCATCCGCATGTCCTGTTCATGGAATCAGCAATTTCGTTAAAAAACAGCGCCCTGCCAGTTGGCGGGCGCGGCTTTTTATTTCTTGATCAAATGTAATGTAATTTCCTCACGGTTGTGGAACAGCTGTTTTGCCTTCTGCAGTCTAAATTCCGTTGATAGTCTTGAAATCACGTCTCTGATGGTTTGCAACGGCTTGCGATGCATTAGCTTCACTGTAATGATCGCAGTTGCCCCGCTTTTAAGCGCAGGCTCTAGATCCAGAACGAGCTTGCACATGAGCATCGGGCTCCAGCTCATATCACAGACTAGCAGATCGAACGAACCGGGGTTGAACTTCACCTCTGAGGCATTTCGCTTCAAATAGGTGAGTGTTGGATACGCCATCAATGATGGGTGCAATTCAGCTGGGTCTATGGCTGTTACCCGTAGTCCACGCTCCAGAAGGAGCGATGTCCAGCCGCCTGGTGCCGCGCCAACATCAAGCGCATTTTGATAGTCAGCGTAATTTAGTTTGAATTCCCGCTCTGCTTCAAGAAGCTTGAACTTCGCGCGGGATACTTGTCCCTCTTCGCGCTGGAAACGCACCGCACCGCCTGGCCAATCCGAAAGCATGTCAGCAGGAGCGCCCAAACCTACATACAGCTTTTCAGCAGCAGCATAAATAGCAATAATAATATCCGGCAGCTGTACGACAGGCTCGGCTCCAATCTCTTCAAGGACAGCATCCAAAACGGCCTTCGTATCTGCTGCTGTATACATAAACGCAGTCTTGGAGGTTCGTCTAATATGTACGGCGACCCGTTTGTTCTCGAATGACAAAACGGCATTGCGCACCATGTTGGACAAATCCTCAAGGTCGTTCGCATTCCCTGTTATATCGATTGTACGGTCAACAGGCTGCATATGGCGAAGAAAGATCGGCTCTTGCTGAAGGATGGCTTGTAGCGTTCCATCACGGTCGAGCGGGCTCGTCCATAAAAAAACCTCACCTGCCGCAAGTTGCGTGAAGGTTACTCCATCTACAAGTCGGCGAAGCTCCTCCATCGCATAAGGTGCATAAGTTTGATTGGCTGTTCCGATCCATTGACTCACGTATGTTAAACCTCTTTCATTTATGAATTACTCAATACCCTGGGAAAGGAAGGGAGCTATTTTCTCCCGTCCCCCGTGTATGTTACGATAACCGTCCGGCAATTTGATTCAACAAAGCATCAGGCATCGGACCGTTATGCAGCTTCGTATCAACAGGAGCACTGCTCATGAGCATGTCGTACATCTGCATCCGACCTGCGCTGCTTGAAGTGTGTAAGTAGATTTGCTCCGGGTAACGGCCCGTTTCCACGATGTGTCGAACCACTTCATAGCCTGTTGGCTGCGCCCAGCCCAGATCGTAATCAAGCGATAGAATGCCAACTTGCTCTAAATCTAGAAGCTGCTTGCATTCCTCGGCATTTATGGCCAGAATGAATCCTTTGGGGCAAACTCGGTAATCATCCAAATAAACATGTATCATGATTGACCCCCCTGCTCAATGATTAGCTTCCGCTTGCGATCATTTAAAGATCCTTTTGACAGCTTGAGCAAACATAGGCTTTGCGAGCCGAAACATCGATCTTTTCAATCGCTGCTCCACAGTTGTTACACGGTTGACCTTCCCGGTCATATACTTGAAAAGAGGCGGGACGGTTGCCAGCGGCATGCTCGATGGCTGAAATCGAATGTTCACCGCCGCCGCCGTTTGCAATCGCTTCCTTTATTACCTTATGCATCGCAGCGTATAGGCGTTCCCAGCTCTCCTGCTCGAACATCGGAATTTTGGCATCTGGCCGGATAGCAGCGGAATAGCAGATTTCGTCCGAATAGGCCGCTCCAATTCCGGAAATGACGGTTTGATCCATTAATGCCGCTTTAATCGCGCCTCTTTTCTTTGCAAACCGGGCAACGAAACGCTCTAGCGTCAGCCGTTTATCCAGTGCATCCGGACCAAATTTACCGAGTTTCTCTTCCACTTCCTTGACGCTTAGAAGCTGTAAATCATTTGCCCGCAATCCTACGCCGTATAAGATCACTTCGCCAAAAACAAGCTTTAATTGCGCGCTGCGGCTCGGTAGATCCGTTTGGTTTCCGATATACAAATAAGCCCCTTGCCCCAAATGAAGCAATAGACGTTTCCCGTTGTCCAAATGCAGCAAAAGGTGAAGGCCGCGCCTCTCGACAAACCATAATACTTTTCCTATGATGTCACGTTGCATTTGCTCGTTGCTTGCTTGAAATATTTTGGAGCTTGATACCTCGATTCCAGATATTTGAGCCCCCGCAAATTTCTCAGCCAACAAGCTCCGGTAAATATCCAGTTCCGGCAATTCCTGCATGAAGTTTCGCTTCCTTCCTATGTCCTTCGTTAATATGGTTATGCTTCTCTATGTTCAGCTATATATGAACGAAGCTCTTCTAAATGTTCGCAAATAACCGTTGGTTCGCAGCCTGCTTGTTTTGAATAAAAAGATAGGTTATCAGCATTCGTAAGGCCGGTTAGAACAAGTGCCGTTCCGCAGCCTGCCGCTTCTCCGAAAGCAATGTCTGTCGCCAAATTATCTCCGACTACCCACGTTTCATTCGCTTGCAATCCAATCTCATGTAGTGAATATTTCATTATAATGGATGATGGCTTACCGATTAGAATCGGTTCTTTCCCGCCTGCAGCACGGAGCATGGCTCCGATTGAACCTGCTCCCGGTATGAGTCCGTCGCTAGAGGGCAGCAGCAAGTCAGGATTTGTCATGACAAAAGTTGCGCCGGCATGAATATACCTGACCGCTTTCGTTAGGCGATCATAAGTAAAAGCTCTGTCGATTCCCTGCAGAACGTAATCCGGCTGATCCTCCTCCGTTAACCGCAAACCAGCCTCGATAACGGCGTTTTTGAGACCGGCTTCACCAACGACGAATACGGCCGCCCCCGGATGCAATTGCGCAATATGCCCTGCAGCTGCTTGCGCAGACGTGCATACATCTGCCGCCGTGGCGGGAATTCCCATGCTCAGAAGCCGATCAGCTACTTCTTCCGGCGTTGCTGAAGAGTTATTCGTAACAAAGCGGTACGGCATATTCGTTTCTTGCAAATAAGAGATTAAGCGATCGGCATTATCTATCCGATGCGTGCCGTGATATAACGTTCCATCGAGATCAATGAGCAAACCTCGCATTATGTGTTTTTCCTTTATCATCGTCATGAAACCTCCCAGGCGTCTAACAGCAACCACGTAGGCCGTTTCATTCTATGCTGCTGCAATTCGGAGCTTATATCGTTTTTAATGCCTTTCGGCGTAGGCGGGCAATGCGATTTCGAAGAGCTTCAAGCTCTGCTTTCCTTTTGGTATCAGCGCGAAATAGCGACGATTGATGTAAGGCATGCTCAAAGGCCGTATTTACATAGCTGAGTGCAGAGTCGTAATTTTTAAGCTTATGCTCATAATACATCGCAAGTTCTATACTCGCTTCATGTGCGGCTGGTCCAAAATGAGTGGGAGAATGAATAATAGCCTTCTGCCACAATAACACAGCACGACCCCAATTTCCAGCCTTCTTGTCACGTGCGGCAAGCTTGACGAGTGTAGAAGGTTTCGAATGCTGGATGCTCATAAAGAGATCAAACAGCTGCGACGGCAGCTCTTTTCTCCCCATCCGTTCTAGCCAAAGTCCTGTTCTAACCATTTCCTCCGGTTCATCCGGAAGCGGGATATACGCTTCTATATTTCCATTCAACAAATGACCGAAGCGGATGGCTAGACTAGCAAGCGAGAGCATATCCGTTTCGTTATGCTTAAACACGCCTTCTAACGGTGCTGGATTGCCATCCGCTAAATATTGAAAATAAAGCTGCGGTGCAAGTGACCCAGGCACATCGTCAACACGCTCAATCCCAAGCCGTTCTTCCTCCACATGGCTTAGTTTGCAAGACACAAGCGTATTTCGCCAAATCGACCTTGCTGGGTGCAAGAAATCGAGATGCTTGGGCTCCCACATTTTACGGCCAAGTCCATTCATGATGAACCGACTTTCAACGAGAGGCCAATCGAACGTCTTCCCATTGTAGGTTGATAAAAAAGAAAATTGCTGAAGCTTCTCCGCCAAATACATAAGCATAGCTCTTTCTTCAGCTGGATGCCTGATTAACGTTTGCTCAATGACAAAGTGTCCCTTTGACATATATCCTATGCCGACCATAAAGGGGACGTTACCAGCCCCAACGCCTAATCCAGTCGTTTCAAGATCCAAAAAAAGTATTTGCTCCGCGGCTGATTGCTCCGAAGGATGAAATGCAGCTAAACCAGGCGCAGCGGCGTATAACTCTTGTAATGCATGCAAGCCATGACGGTAATCCATCGGATAGCGAGTTACCCTTCGTAGAAAACTTCCTGTTTCATTCGTCGCCAGCTCTACACCGAAGGCTGCCCATCCTGGCGATAATCGATCTGGATGCTCAGCTTGATCCGGCTCGGCCAGCGACTTGAATTCTATATTCGTTTCTTCGGCGACGATGTCCACTTTCGTGCTTTCCCCGCGCAACCGATTCATTCTATCGCGCATACTGCTCATTGCGCACCTCCGCTTCATCAAGCAGCTTTCTTCTCGATATTGCTGTTCACCAATTACAATTGAGACAGTAGCTGAACACTCATCAGTTTCACGTTAAGCCCTTCGATTTCCGTACCGATACAGGATGGGCATCCGTCTTCGCAAGGACATTTTCTAATCAATTTTCTAGCAGCTTCTTTCACTTCATCAAACCGTTTATAGACATCCTCCGCTAAGCCAATGCCGCCTGGGTAATGGTCATAAATAAAAATTGTAGGCAGCTGCGTATGCTCCGCTCTTATTTGCGATACGACGTGAATGTCGCTTCTGTCGCACATGACATGAATAGGAACGATATGCTTTAATACGTTGGCGATGCCGAGCAGAAGCTGCTCCTGTGTTTTAGTTTCGATCGCGGGATCTATTTCTTTCAACTCGATCCAAGTCGCGCTGGTGTGCAGTTCTTCCTCTGGCAAATTAATGGGACCATAACCGATGTTTTCAAAACTGCTCAACCTGATTTTCTTAAATAGCGTCGGCATCGCATTTACGACGACATCCCCATAATGGATAGCGGAGGATCGTTTATTCTCCGTCCGATCGGTTGCTAATACTTTAAGCTTAACGGCTAGGTTCGCATCTGTGTAATATTCGACATCGACTTTGCGAACGTATGCCTTCTTGTGCTCCCAATCCAGCTTTTCGACTTGGTGCTGCACGCCTTCATGCAAATAAATCGCTTCGTCGTGTAAAAGAGTCATTGCGCTAAATCGGTCCATTTCCCCAATAATTTTCACGTTTGCGGCTTCTGTCTGGTCGATAATAACGACATTCTCCTGCGCGGCTGAACGTAGACTGACCTCACTTGCCGGGAAAGCCAAATTAGCCCAATAAAACGTATCACCCGCATGGGTGAGCACTCGTTCTTCAGTAAGATACTCCAAAATGTCAGTTATCTCCAACAAACCGAATGGCTCGTCCTTTTTAAACGGCAGTTCGTACGCAGCACAGCGAACATGGTCGACCAATATGAGCAAGTTTTCCGGATTGATTCTCGCGGATTCAGGTGACCGATCAAAAAAGTATTCGGGATTTTGGACAATATATTGGTCAATCGGCGTGTTGCTGGCCACCATAAGAATAAGCGCTTCCCCATGTCGTCTGCCCGCTCTGCCAGCTTGCTGCCATGTACTAGCTACGCTCCCGGGATACCCAGTCATAATGCATACTTGCAGCTGACCGATGTCTACGCCAAGCTCCAGTGCATTCGTGCTGACAACGCCTAATATGTCGCCGTTTCTTAAGCCTTTTTCGATTTCCCGTCGTTGGTTCGGCAAATAGCCGCCTCGGTAGCCCCGAATGGATTTGGTGCCGATTTCGTTTTTGACGAGCTCTTGTATATGGCTTAAAATAATCTCTACCCTCACTCGGCTCCGTGCAAATATGATTGTCTGTATTTTATTCGTAAGGAAATCCCTTGCCAAGTGGTTAACCTCTACGGTTGCGCTTTTCCGTATGTTTAAAGGCTTGTTTACGATTGGCGGATTATAGAAAACAAAATGTTTTCTGCCGCGCGGCGCGCCATTATCGTCAATAAGCCGCATCGGGCTCCCCGTCAGTTGCTCTGCCAATTCCTTCGGGTTTGCAATTGTCGCCGATGTGCAAATAAATAAGGGATTGCTGCCGTAAAAATGGCAAATGCGTTTCAACCTTCGAATAACGTTCGCAACATGGCTTCCGAATACGCCCCTATACGTATGCAGCTCATCAATGACAATATATTTAAGATTGCTGAATAAACTGACCCATTTCGTATGATGAGGCAGAATAGCAGAATGGAGCATGTCAGGATTCGTAATTACGATATGTCCTACATTTCTAACAATCGTTCGAATCGCAGGAGACGTATCGCCGTCATAGGTAAAGCTTTTTATGTCGATGCCCATTTCGCTGATTATTTCGTTAAGTTCGCTTTTTTGATCCTGTGCGAGTGCCTTTGTCGGAAACAGATAAAGCGCTCGACTGCTATCGTCTTCAGCGATGGCTTGTAATACCGGCAGGTTATAGCACATTGTTTTTCCTGAAGCCGTTGGTGTTACGGCTACTATATTTTCACCTTTGCGAATGGTTTCGTAGGCTGTGTATTGGTGGGTGTACAGCTGTTCTATACCTCGATTGGCTAGTGCTGATCTAATTCTTGGATCAACGCTTTCGGGTATCGGTTTTGCCTTAGCTTCTTGAGGCTCGATTTCAGTCCAATTAATAATGTTCTCATTGCCTCTTAATTCTTGAATGATTTCCGAAAGTGTTTTCTTTTTTATCATAAATTCTCACCTCGCAATACCTTATATTTTAGCGAATATTTGTTCCCTTTACTAGTCTTTCCTTCTACTTATGCGAAGCATAATTATAACCAAACGAAGGGCTGACGCAAGTTTAGCTTTTAATTAGAAAACGCCCCGCATGCGTTGAATTGACAGCCATATCAGAAATCGATATAGTAAAATGATATTTATTAATTAGATACTTCTTTAAATATCTAAACATAAGCATGCTTAACTCGAAAGGATGGTTTTTATGTCCATCAATGACTCCTTTAAAGCGCTCTCAGATCCGAATAGACGAAAAATATTGGAACTGCTTCGTGAACGAGATCTGACCGCAGGTGGAATCGCCGACCACTTCCAAATGACAAAGCCCAGTATTTCCCATCATCTTAATCTGCTCAAACAAGCGGACCTTGTATGGGATCAACGCCATGGCCAGCATATTTATTATTCCCTTAACTCAGCCGTATTCAATGAACTATTAAACTGGATCATCTCCTTCCAGCCAACCAATTCTGAAGGGAATGAGAAAGCTTGAAATCTAATGTGCTATCATGGTTTATTGTTTCATTTGCCCTAATCGCAAGCATAGTCACCTATCCGTATATGCCGGAACTGATGGCCATACACTGGGACATAAACAAAGAGATTGACGGCCTAGCGAATAAAGCATTTGCCTTATTGCTGCTTCCCGCACTTATGGTCATCTTAATCGTTATCCTGCCAAAAAAACAAAACTTCCAACAGCATAAGCACAGTCTCTATGTGATTCAAAACGTTATCCTGCTCTCTCTTCTCGTTCTACATGGCGTAACGATTACATACGGCTACGGACTCAACATTGATATCGAGAAGGTTGTCATTCCCATGGTCGGTGTCATTCTAGCCGTTTCAGGTTTTTATATGCCTAGACTAAAGCCCGATAGTTTGATTGGGATTAAGACGGCTAATACACTGGCGAACGAGGCTGTTTGGAAAAACACGCATCGGGCGGCAGCAAAGTTTTATGTATATGGCGGCCTGCTCATGATAGTCAGCACATTCGTTCCGAATCCCTATCAAATGTTTGTGTTCTTCGGAATCATCGTGATTATCGTACTCGCATCCGTTTTCCTCTCGTTTCATTTTGGGAAAGACCAGAAATAAAAAAACGTGAGGAGCTCCTCACGTTTTTTTATTATTCCCTCTGACTCATACGTTTTACCTCAACCTGGAGCAAATCTCTGGCTGCCGTAACTGGCTCGAAATACAAAGCTGCCTCTCCTTCGAGCTGGCTAAGATCTTCGTTGCTATAACGTCCGCTAAAATGTGTCATAACGAGGTGCTTCGCCTTTGCACTTGCAGCTGTTTCGGCTGCTTCCTTCGTCGTGCAATGCCCGAATTCATGTGCTTTCTCCTCCATGCCTGCTGCAAAGGTTGCTTCATGAACGAGTAAATCCGCATCTAACGCAAGCTTGTTAGCGTTTGCACAGGGCTTCGTGTCACCTAGAACGGTTACGATTCTACCAATATAAGATGGGCCAGTCACCTCTTCAGAACGCACAACCGAACCGTCTGCAAGCGTGATGGATTGGCCTTGTTTAAGCCGACCATATAATGGTCCTGCTTCTACACCTAACTCGATCAGCTTATTGACTAGCAGTTTTCCTGGCTGGTCTTTCTCGGTAATGCGGTACCCGAAGCTTGGAATTCTGTGCTCAAGCAGCCTGGCCTCCACTTTAAATCGCCCATCTTCAAAAATTAACGCTTCATCTCCCGTTATTTCATGAATGATCAGCTCATAATCGAGCTGAGTAGCGCTTATGCTGAATATGGTCTCTATATATCGTTTGATTCCTGCAGGCCCATACAAATGTACGGGAGTAATTCCCCCGTCAAACGATCTGCTGCTCAGCAGCCCTGGCAAGCCATAAATATGATCGCCATGCAAATGAGTAATAAATACGAACTCCAGCTTATTTAATTTTAGCGATGTACTCATAATCTGATGCTGTGTCGCCTCTCCGGCATCAAACAGCAGCCAACTGCAATGAGGCTCTGGCAGCTGCAGCGCCATTGCGGTAACATTTCGATATTTGGAAGGACGGCCTGCTCCCGTTCCTAAAAACCACATTTTCATTTGTACATCCACCTCATTCTTAACAGCAGCTGAGTTAACTTCATGAATGGAAACGAAGAGCCCTCTCAAGCTCGCATACACGAACGCTCAAGGGCTCTCTTCTACCTTAAACTATACTTTTTCAACATTGAAATACTGCGCTTCAGGATGAGCGAATACCATTGCGGAAACGGACGCTTCCGGCTCCATCATACAACCTTCGGTTAGTTCCACCCCAATATCCTGCGGCCTCATGAGATCAAACAATGGCTCCTGGTCTTCAAGATTTGGACACGCTGGATAACCGAATGACACTCGAATGCCTTGGTAGCGTGCACCATGTCGCTGCTTCATCGTCATTTCCGCTGGATCAGGATAACCGCTAATATCGCGCATAATATGGTGGACGCGTTCAGCCATACCTTCCGCCACCTCAAGAGCAACAGATTGAAGCGCATGTGAACGAAGATAGTCCCCGTTATCCTTCCATTCATTAGCAAGCTCGCGAATACCCTGTCCGGCTGTGACGACTAAGAAACCAACGTAGTCCATCACGCCGCTTTCCACCGATTTCAAGAAATCCGCCAAACATAGATATGGTTCTACCTGCTGCCTAGGGAATGTAAAACGCTTGATCTCTTGCAAAGGATCAACCGGGTTGTAAATGATAACGTCATTGCCCGAGGATTGCGCCGGGAAGAAACGGTACATGCCATGCGTCTTAATGATACCGTCCGATGTCCCTTTTTGCAAAATTTCATCAACCGTAGCTTTAAGCTGCACAGCTTTTTCATTGCCCTCTTTAAGCAAGTTGTCGACGTTGCCTTTCAGTCCAAGGTGATGACCAAGTAGCATCTGCATATTAACATAAGGAATAACATGCGGCAGCGGTACATCCCTAAGAATGTGTCGGTCCAAATCAGGCGGCGTAAAAACAGGAGCGTCTGGAGAGATTTTGGAACGAACGGCTCGTGTCAGCTGTGGCAATGGTTTTTTCTCTTCTTCTTCTAATCCGCCCGAAGCTTTGAATGCGGCCATTTCTTCTTCCATCCGCGTTCGGTGCTCTGGATCCATCAGCTTATTCGCAATATCGAGACCATCCATTGCATCTTTGGCATAAAGTACAAGGCCGTCATATTCTGGACCGATTCTCGTTTTTGTAAACTTCCTCGTAAGTGCCGCGCCGCCTACAAGGATTGGAGCATCAATACCTGCCGTACGCAAATCCTGCGCTGTAATGACCATCTGCTGCGCAGATTTAACGAGCAATCCCGACAATCCGATTGCGTCAACCTTTTCATTGCGGTATGCCTCGATTAATTGCTCCGGCGGTACTTTTATGCCCAGATTTATTATTTTGTAGCCATTGTTTGATAAAATAATTTCGACCAGGTTTTTCCCGATATCATGAACATCGCCTTTAACCGTAGCAAGGATGATTTTACCCTTTACAGAAGATTCGTTTTTCTCCATAAAAGATTCCAGATAGTTAACGGACGCCTTCATGACTTCTGCGCTTTGCAGCACTTCTGCAACAATTAGCTCGTTTCCGTTAAACAGCCTGCCTACTTCCTCCATTCCGCGCATTAACGGTCCGTTAATGACTTCCATCGCGGAATATTTTTTCAACGCTTCGTCGAGATCCGGAATCAAACCTTCCTTCGTTCCCTCTACAACATAAGAACCAAGCCGCTCTTCTAGCGAAAGATTTGAAATTTTCTCTTTTTTCTCAACCTTCTTATCGCGGAAAGCAGCTACAAAGGATGCTAGCGTCTCATCAGTCGTGTTATAGATTAGTTCCTCTGCCAGACGACGTTCTTCATCCGGAATAGAAGCATAGCGTTCCAGCTTTTCCGTATTGACGATTGCATAATCAAGTCCGGCTTTTGTCGCATGATACAAATAGACGGAGTTAAGCACCTCGCGGCCAGCATCCGGTAGACCAAAGGAAATATTGCTAAGTCCAAGGATCGTTTTGGCAAGTGGGAATTTCTCTTTAATCATGCGAATGCCTTCCAGCGTTTCGACGGCTGAGCCAATATACTGAGGATCTCCAGATCCGACAGGGAACATGTTCGGATCAAAAATGATATCCTCGGCGTTCATTTTATACTTTTCCGTTAACAGCCTATAGGAGCGCTCAGCAACCTCCATCTTCGCTTCACGGGTTACAGCTTGACCGCGTTCATCGATTAGAATCATTACGACAGCTGCTCCATATCGGTGAATCAACGGTAAAATTTGTTCGAACTTGGATTCGCCGTCTTCTAAGTTAATCGAGTTAATTATCGCTTTTCCTTGCGAATATTTCAGACCGAGCTCAATAATATGGTCATAGGTCGAATCGAGCATTAATGGTGCTTTGATCTTTTTTACAACCTGCGGCAAAAACTGATGAACCGCATAGGCTTCATCAATGTCTGTATCCTGCAAGTTGATATCGATGACATGCGCGCCGCCCTTAACCTGCGCACGCGCAATTTCGGAAGCTTCATCAAACTTTTCTTCTTTCAGCAGTCGTTTAAACTTACGTGATCCGGAGATGTTCGTACGTTCACCAATCATGATTGGGCGGTTCTCTGGTTCAATGTAGACTGTCTCAATTCCGGAAACCGCGTTCGGATGCGAACCCATCTTGTTACGCGGCGCATATTTGGCCATCGTCTCACCCATCACACGGATGTGGTCAGGTGTCGTTCCACAGCAGCCCCCTGCGATGTTCAACCAGCCCTGCTCGGCAAACGCAGACATCTTTTTCGCAAGCGATTCAGGCGATTCATGGTAATGTCCGTTCTCATCCGGCAAGCCCGCATTCGGATAGCAGCTGATTGCAGAATTAGCAATCTCGCTCAACGTGCGCAGATGATCCCGCATAAACTCCGGCCCTGTCGCACAGTTAAGACCGATGGAAATCGGCTTTAGATGCTCCAAGGAAATATAAAAGGATTCGATGGTTTGACCTGCAAGCGTCGTGCCCATCGGCTCAATGGTTCCGGATATCATAATTGGAAGCTCTTTGCCGAGCTTATCGAATGCGTTGCGGATTCCGATGCTGCCAGCTTTTACATTCAACGTATCTTGTGATGTTTCAAGCAATAGCGCGTCAACATCTGCTTCAATCAAAGCAAGCGCTTGCTCATAATAGCTCTCTACAAGCTCATCAAAGGTGACGCCGCCGGTTACAGACAATGTTTTTGTCGTAGGTCCGAGTGCGCCGGCAACATAACGAGGCTTCTCTGGAGTACTGTATTTGTCGCATGCATCACGAGCAAGCTTAGCAGCAGCCAAGTTGATCTCTCTAGCCTTCTCAGGTATGTCATAATCAGCCAACACTACACTTGTAGCTCCGAAGGTATTGGTCTCTAATATGTCAGCGCCTGCTTCAAGATATTGCTCGTGAATCAATTGGATAACGTCAGGACGAGTCAGCACGAGCATTTCATTACAGCCGTCCAGCTCTGGTCCGCCAAAATCATCTTCATTCAATCCAGCCTGCTGGATCATCGTCCCCATCGCGCCGTCCAGAATGAGAATACGCTGTTGAAGCATTTGTTGTAAGGTCGGTTTCGACAATTTATTACACCCTTCCCAAAATCATTAACACATAGTTTAGCAGAATACCTTCTGTGTGAAAAGGTAATCCATCGACAATCCAATTATTTTGTTTTATAATCAGTATATCATTTAATTTCTATAGGAAAAGAGGGAATGTTCATGGCTGAAATTAGAATTCGCAATACAGAGGAACGGATTCAAGGTGAAGAGGCTGTCCGTGCATTTCTAGATAAGCAAGAGGTGCTTTACGAGCACTGGAACCCAGCCAAGCTGGCAGAAGGGCTTCAACAGAAATTTGTGCTTTCCGATGAAGAAAAACAAGAAATTTTGACGACATATGACGAGGAAATCAAAGATCTTGCTGAGAGACGCGGTTATAAAACATGGGATATCATCGCATTATCCGATGCTACACCAAACCTCGACGAGCTGCTTAAAAAGTTTGAAAACGTCCATACGCATACAGAAGATGAAGTTCGTGCCATTACAGCCGGACGAGGTATCTTTATCATTAAGGGTACGGACGACGTAGGTTACTTTGACGTTGAGCTCGAAGCTGGCGATGTCATTTCCGTACCGGAATACAAGCCGCATTTCTTCACGCTTATGGATAACCGTCAAATCGTTGCCGTACGTCTCTTTATTGAAACAGAAGGCTGGATTGCACACCCTTTCGCTGATGAGAAATTTGCATCTAGCGAAGCGTAAATTCAATTCATAAATAATGCAAGCCCCTCTGCAGCAGCGAATGCTGGCCATGAGGGGCTTTTTAGTTCCATTTTTTAAGCTTCGAGAAGGTGAAGGAGCTCTTCAAGATGCTTGATTTCATGCGATGGAATAATGTCATCATTGCGTACGGCAGCATGACGATTAATCCAGACAGACGTCATTCCCACCGTATTTGCTCCTAGAATGTCAGTCGTCAGCTTATCGCCAACCATAATTCCATGCTCGACCTCAATGTCTAGTCGCTCAAGTGCATGCTTAAATATGGCGGCAGCCGGCTTGCCCTGACCAAATTCACCTGAAATTATAATATGATCGAAGTAAGGAAGTAGTTCAGGTACGCCTGCAAGCTTCTCCCGCTGTAGATCTGGAGAACCATTGGTAAGCAATAGCAGCTTGTAATTCCCTTTAAGCTGCTCGAGCACACGGAATGTTTCTTCATAAACGATCGGACGTGCGCGACGTTCAGCAGGGAATTGCTCAGCAAGCTTCGCTCCAAGCTCCTCATTATCAATGCCGAGCGATTTAAGGCCTTGTGTCCAAGCAGCCTTTCGATATCCGGGAGCAAGGCGCTCTAATTTGCGGAACTCTTCTTGTTCGCCTTCAAGGAAAGGTGCCCAGAGTCCTTCAAACGGATTGATTCCAATCATTTTCGTAAATGGAAAGGTTTCATAAGACTCATATAGACCTCTTGCTTCACGACGCACTGCATCCTCCAATGCAGCGGGATCTATTCCTGTTTCATCTGCTGCTGACTGGCAAGTTGCCTCGAATGCTTCCTTTACACTTCGGTCATCCCAAAGCAACGTGTCATCCAAATCAAATAATACCGCTTGTTTAGCCATTATTGTCCAAACTCTCCTGCCTGATTATTTTTCCTGAAAAGGAATATGGTTTGCTTCTGCAAAAACCTTTAACTTTGCAGCAATTTCCTCCGTCGGGAAACGGTTCGTTAGTTTTGCAAAAACCCAGTTGCCGCCCTTTTGCTGTTCAACGATGACATAGCCTTTCTGCGCGCTAATTCCTTTGATTGCAGCTGCAGTAATTCGTTTGTCGCCCGTCATTCGGCGCGTTTGTACATAATCTTTGCCAATCGTTATGTAAGGACGTCTGAAATAGAACAATGCTGCCAAAAGAATATAACAGCCAACCGTTACCCAAAACATCGTATCCGTTTTGAATTGAGTCGAGCTTTGCATGAGAATTACGTACATGCCAATAAACAATATGAGCAATATCGGTGCAATGAAGTTGCGACCAACGATTTTCTCCGATTTCTCGGCATTAAATACAATTTGACCATTACCTTGTTTTTTCCGTTGTTTGTTAACAACAGTCATGTTTTTGCGCACTTTGCGCTCCCAGGAACGTGACAAGCTCATTCTCCTCCTATTATACTGCCCTATTCGAACGGTCGACGGAATTTCTCGATAAATCGGTTCGGATAATCATCCTGCAGCGCGCTAGCGCTATTCAATCGATTCCAAATCTCCGTCGGCATTTCCCAGCCTAATGCACCCATATTGTCTTCGAACTGTTCTAGTTTGCTTGCTCCGAATATTGGTGATGTGATTCCTTCACGTTGGATCAGCCATCTTAAAGCAATCTGCGCCGGTGTTTTATCTAGTTCTTTTGCAGCCTCTACTACCGCATCAAGAATTGAGAAGTTCTGGTCGGATGCGCGGTTGATCCACGCGCTTTCCCCTACCTTAGTAGTCATGCGACCTTCCTTAGGCTCATCACGTGTATAACGGCCAGTCAGAAAACCTCCGCCTAATGGTGCCCAAGGAATAATGCCTACTTTTTCCTCTAAGCATAGCGACAGCATTTCACGGTCCATTTGCCGGCTAACCAAGCTGTACTGCGGTTGAATGGATACGAAACGCACATAACGGCTAGCATCGCTATAGGCCAATGATTTCATGAGCTGCCATGCAAAAAAATTGGAGCACCCTATGTAGCGGACTTTACCCGAAGTAACAAGGTCATCAAGTGTGCGCAGCGTCTCTTCTATCGGCGTAGCATGATCCCATACATGCACTTGATAAAGGTCAATGTAATCTGTTTGAAGCCGTTTCAAACTAGCCTCAACACCATCCAAAATATGTTTTCGGGAAAGCCCTACTCCATTAATATTGCTTGAGGTCGTCATCCGTACCTTTGTTGCTAGAACAATATCAGAACGTCTTTTTTTAATAGCTTTGCCTACGATCTCCTCCGAACGGCCGCTAACATATACATCAGCCGTGTCAAGAAAGTTCCCGCCACGGTCAACGAATCGGTCAATCATTTCGATTGCATCCGCTTCGTTTGTTGTGTTACCGAACGTCATCGTACCCAAGCATAGCTCAGAGACAGCAAGTCCGCTTTTTCCCAATAGCTTATAATTCATCTAATTGACCTCCAATGGGGTTTAAATGATAACTCGCTAATACGTTTAATGCTTGATATCGTCTTTATCATCGACAATCTCAATCGTTTCAAGCTGTTGACGGAAATTGTTCTTAAAGTTCGTTAAATACTGCTTGCGAAGCTCGTCTCTTTCAGTGATTTCGGCATCGGATAAGCCCTCCGATTTATTTTTACGAGCGAGCTCGTTAATCCGTTCAATTATTTTTGAAAACTCCATTGCTTGCTCTACTCCTCTCATGATGGAAAAACCTCTACTCTATACTTTGACATTTTGAGAGCTAAGTTGTCAAGGCGATGCTTTATGGTAGGGCCACTTGATCGCCTGGCTTTAAGCCTTCTAGGACTTCAGTCTGCTCCGGGGTTTCCAATCCAATCTTAACTTCTTTTCGCTCATATTTGCCATTCCCAGAATCATGCATAACGAAGTACTTATCCTTCTCGCGAGCAATTGCGATGGATGGCACGATTGTTGCGTTCTCTTGCTTTTCTGTCTCAATTGAACCACTCAAGCTCAGCCCCGCGATCAAAAATTCATTAGATTCAAGTCCGATCACAACTTCGAATTGCGCTGCTTGGTTCAAATTATTCTGATCCGTGCCGAATTTAGCGAATTTGGAAACACTCTGAACCTTCCCTTTAATTATTAACTCCTTTTTTGCACTCATCATGACGTTTACCGACATGCCTTCCTTTATGCGGAAAATATCCTGTTCCCCTACAAGTGCAATAAATTGCAGCTTGCTCAAATCAACGATCTTGCCGACATATTCATTTTGGCCAACCATTTGCGGTCTTTTGCTTGGATTATCAAATAAGAAAATCCCTTTTGCCGGCGAACGGTATATCGAGCTGTTAAGCATTTCTTTTTTGCTTTGAAGTTCTTTTTCTTGAATACCAATCGTAACTTCACGAAGCTCTTTGTTCAGCTTGGATACTTCTCTTTCTACTAAAGATTTTTTCCGTTCCCCTTCAGATGCCTCCAGTAAGTTGAAATCCTCATCTGATTGAATGAGATAATCATTAAGCTTAGCTTCCAGCCTAGCTTTGTGCATTTTAGCTTCCATTTGCACAATTTCGTTTTGTACTGTCGATTGATTTAATTTAAACAAAACGTCACCAGCTTTGACCTGCTGTCCATCTTGCACATTCCATACGGACACTTCTGAGCTGTAAGGTGCGTAAACGAGGGTCTCTTGCTCATATAATGACTTTCCTTTCACTTCAACGGTTTTCGATATGGTTCCCTTGGTTACTTGAAACACAATTGCTTCTGATTCTGTTTCAAGCATGTCTGGCTGGGAAGGGTTTCCAAGACGAAACAACCCAAAACTTATGGCTATAATGACTATTCCGAAAATGATCCATTTTATTTTACTCTTCATCACAATACTCCTTCGAACTCGTAGTTAATCTCTTTTAATCGCAGTCAGCGCATCTGTTCTTGACGCGCTAATAGCTGGATAAATGCCAGATAAAATGCCTGTAGCCAGCGCGAACGCCATTCCAATTGGGATCGTCATTAGCGGAATAAAGATAATGACAGCATCCTGTTCATCAGATAACTGATGAATTAGCCCATTAATCCCCCATACGATCCAATAAGAAAATAATACGCCGAGCAGCCCTCCCAGCAATCCTAACAATGCCGCTTCGACTATAAACATATTTCTAATTTGACCCAAGTTAGCCCCCAACACCTTCATGATGCCAATTTGCCTTCTTCTCTGGTAGGTAGACATCGTCATGGCTACTACTATCGAAATCGAAGCAATGATCAGAATGAAAACCCCGATACCTAATGCAGCTGCCTTTATGATTATGATCTTGAATTCATTCGCCAATCTTTCCTTCTGGTACAAATTCGTTTGTGTCGTTACTGACAATTTCTGAATCTGCTTTTCAACCTTCTCAAGCTTCGATTGATTATCAACTTTGACGATGATGGATTGATAGGTTTCTTGGTCATCTTCAGCTAGCTTTAGATCTTTCTTAAGCCGCGCTGCCGTTTGAAGCGAGACATATCCCTTTTTGTTATACATCAGTTGAACGTCGCTGGAACCGCTAGGCTTTTTTAATACACCAATTACCCTAAGCGGCCTGCTGAACACTGGTCCGCCTTCCGTTTCGTAGCGAAACTGAATTTGCTTCTGGTACATAACACTCGGCATCTTGCCTGTGTTCTCATATTGTTGTATGACAGCTTCATTATAAGGATCTGCATTTAATTGCTCTTGGAGCTTCGCTTTCGTTTCTTCCTCGATTAAGCCTAACGTTGCACCATAGTTCAGAACGATTGCATCCTCCATATTGGAAGGTCCACCTTGGATGAATATATTTCCGAAAGCTGTTAGCATCTCCAAATCCGTTCCGATCACTTCGGTTTGATATTGTGAGCTCATTCCGTCCAAAGTGAACATTTCCATATAATTAAGCTGCTGATAAGGTGAAGCAGCAGCTACATGCTGCATCTGTTTCATGATGTTCAGCTTCTGTTCCGTCAATTTTCCTTGCATGGTGGAATCAGTAGCGGCTTCGGAAGCAGTACCTCCTGTTTGTGGTCCGCTATTTGCAGTAACCGTAATTTCATCCATATTCAAATAACTATTCATTTGTTTCTCTATGTATAGTTGAGCTGATTCGCCGATACTCATCGCGACGATAATGGCTGCGCATCCGATTGAAATGCCGGCTGCGCACAACCCAGTGACTACCTTTCTGCGTTTCACCTGGTCCCATGATAGCCTCGTAACATCGCTAATTCTCATGGAATAGTCCTCCTGCATGCGTTTGTTTCCGTTTTTGATCCTGCTCAGTTACCAAATAACCATCTCTAAGCGTTACGATTTTCTCCGTCCGTGCCGCTACCTCTTGCTCATGTGTAACCACAATAAAGGTTGTATCCATCGTTTTGTTTAACTGTTGCAGAATCATAATAATTTCTTCCTCTGTCTTTGTATCCAAATTGCCTGTTGGTTCATCTGCAAATATGACGGAGGGCTCCGTAATTAACGATCTGGCTATACTGACACGCTGTTGCTGCCCGCCTGAAAGCTGCGACGTGAACATCTCTGCTTTTTCTGGTATGCCTACCTGTTCCAATAAGGCTAGTGCCTTTTTCTTCCTCGCTGCCGGATGTACGGATTGAAATACGAGCGGAAGCTCGACATTCTCCCGTACCGTAAGATTCGCAATGAGCTCATAGGCTTGAAATATAAATCCGATATGACTACGTCTGAATTCCGCTAGTTGATTCTCATTCATCTTAACGATGTTTTGACCAGCAATAAAAATGTCACCTTCAGTCGGCTTCATAAGCCCAGCCATTAAATTGAGCAGTGTAGATTTGCCTGATCCAGAGCTGCCTAGTAAAGCGATCATTTCTCCCTTTTGTACTTGAAAGCTAATTTGATGCAAAACTGCTGTTGTTTCTATCCCGTTCGTAAATGAATGTGATAATTGCTCTACACGTAACAATGTCGTCTCTCCCTTCAGTCCCCTTTAATAGACGACGAAATGTAAAAGAAACCCTGCACCACACACAAAAAAACTTCCTAAACCAAACAGGTCATTAAGATCTGCTTGATCTAGAAAGCTGTGGTATTAGAAAGTATGTATACAAAATAAGAGAAAATAATTAAATAGAAGGAATGATAAGCATTTGCCCAGGATTAATTTCTGAAGTATTTAACTCATTGCGATCTTTTATTTTATAAATAATATATCTGATATCATGTTTCGAATCAGAGAAGCGTTTTGCGATCGCCCATAGCGTATCGCCTGAATGAACAATTACGACCTGCTCCTCGTTCGAGGCTGTTGCCGGATCTTTACCAGATGCATCCGTACCCATCATTAGAAAACTAGTAAATAAAAGAATGAAAAAAACAAAGCATACGATAGCCTTTACTGAATTACGTTTTACAAAGCGGCCAATTCTATTCGGCACGGCCTTATTCTCATGTTGCTCATGGATTGATTTATAAAAACTCGGATTCATTATCATTTATCAGCACCCCAAACGTTTGTTCTATTTTCAGATTACACGAACAAACGTTTGGTGTCAACAAAAAATGCGAACCTTTGTACTTGAGAACTTATGTTTGTACGAACTCCGGTTCTATGTTATAATTTTTTGCAAACCTACTAATGGAGTGATAACTGTGTCGAAGATTTCTAACCGACAACATTCAATTTTAGAATTTATTAAAAATGAAGTTCGGGAGAAAGGCTATCCACCCTCCGTTCGAGAAATCGGCGAAGCTGTTGGATTGCTGTCGAGTTCAACTGTGCATGGCCATCTAGACCGCCTTGAGAAAAAAGGGTTAATTCGTCGTGACCCTACCAAACCTCGCGCAATCGAGATTCTAGATCAAGATGGCGTCGATGGCATTATTCCGCTATCCGTAGCTAAAGTGCCAATTGTCGGTAAAGTAACCGCTGGCGTCCCCATTACCGCAACTGAAAATATTGAAGAGTATTTCCCTCTTCCTGCCCATTTCGTTGGGGACAGCAGTGTCTTTATTCTCAATGTAATGGGCGAGAGCATGATTGAAGCAGGCATTCACGACGGCGACTATGTTATCGTTCGTCAACAGCAAACCGCTAACAATGGTGAGATTGTAGTTGCCATGACTGAAGACGATGAAGCAACAGTCAAAACGTTTTACAAAGAGAAAAATCATATCCGCTTACAGCCAGAGAACTCTACGATGCAGCCGATTTTACTCCAGAATGTAACGATACTGGGCAAAGTGATTGGACTTTTCCGCGACATCCATTAATACATGATCGTTTACATAAAGAAAAGGCTGGATCGAATGCTATCGCATTTTTGATCCAGCCTTTTTTTTGAAAAAAGTGATATTTAATGAAATACGAATGATTCAAGAGAAGCCGTTGCGTATCTGCTTTAGGGCAAATATCCAATCATTGCACTTCTGTCCTGCATAAGATATGTTGTACTCAAGACGTAAGGAGGTGCATTGAGAAATGTCCGGTTACGTTGGTGGAGCATTTACGAACACAGGTACTATATTGGTTCTTTTTATTTTATTGGTGATTATTGCTTGCAGCTGCATGAGCTTCGGCGGTTATTAATCAAATGTTCAATTGCATTTACAAATTATAAATAGATTAAAGACCCTACCCTAGGGTCTTTTTTTGTATGTTTAAACCGCTTTAGTGATCGAAGCATTCCATTTTTCTCAATCAACCGTTTCCTTGCAAGAGGGCTAAATTAAGATGGGCAAGTTTCGTGGATTGACTTTGAAGCATAGGCTGAACGTAAAGCAACATAATGGAGGAATCAGTCATGGCATTAGGACCTCTTCAAACTCCTTTTTACCCATATCCGCCTGCTTATCCGTACCCTTATCCCTATCCTTATCCGTATCCTTACCCTGAAGTGCTCCCTCTCCCATTGCCATTCCCGCAAGGCGGCTTCGGAGGGCCTTGGTGGCACGGCGGATTCCCTGGAGGCGGCTTTCATGGCATAGGGCCAGGCGGCTTTCACGGAGGCCCACATGGAGGCTTCCATGGCGGAGGATTTCATGGCGGGCACCGTCAACCGATTTGCATAAAGTAATTATCTTTGTGTGAAAGAAAGACAAAACAAAAGGAGAACATACCGGTTTCATGGATGTTCTCCTTTTGTTTTGTCAATGTGGTTAGGCATCGTCGGCTTTTTAACAGCGCTTTAACCAAAAAGCACTTCAGGATTAAAACGTTTAGCAATTTCACCTAATCTATGCCGTTCAATAAGCGGATAGTCATACAAATACCCCTCGAAAACAGTCTCTGCTTGTTCATGTACAAGAAAGTCATTCGGAGTTACCAAGGTCGAAGGTCGGTTCCATAGTTGAATACCGCTGCTGCGCAAGGAATCCGCTACAAATTGTGAACAAAAATAAGAATGTGCAGGCTGTAAATCCGTATCAATTAAAACGCCAATCAAGCCGATCAGATTATAGCGGTATATATCCTTGTTTTTCTCGAATTCGCAAATAATCTGCTCCAAACTTGTTTTTTGTTGATTCGTCACTGCTATACGAAGAAGCTTACACTTTGTCTCGGGAAAGTGCCTAAATGTTCCATTATAAACATCCTCTTTTACGAAACCTCCGTTTAATGGATTGGTTGCTTGCTTCCTGCCGAAGCTATATACCCCTTCTAGCTTTTCATCCATAACGAGCGAAGCATGATTATATGGGGCTCTTGTAAAGCTTTTTATTACCCTCGTAAACAAAGTACCTGTGTTGGTCAACAAAACATATATGCTATTTGTTCGATCATCTTGTACATTTGCTGCACCCATGCTGCTCATCTCCTGCTTTAAATGCTGTTATATTCTCCATTACTCTTCAGTAGTTAATTTGAATATAACAAGCTTGGAGACAAACGAATAGTACTAACTCTATATGGTACTAACACCGCTCTTCAGCGCACACGTAGAACTCATCTCTAGGTTCGTTTCATTGACTTCATGATTTATTCGCTAAGGAAATGCGCTAGGGCAAACGGAATATCGCCGAACGCAAGCCACGTATACGAGGCGGCCAAGCCAAATATCAAGACATCAGCAATGACCAAGTATGTTTTCAACCAAATATTTGCAACATTATTAGGCTTGGTATCGTTACATAGACAGCAAGAAATATGAGAATACCGCATCGAGCAAGAAAAACATATTGGTCAAATCATGCCTATTTTCGGTGACCGGCATGAACTTGAATTTTCGGCTTGCTGCTTATTCTTGTTAAGCGGTCTGGCAGAATAGTTGAAGATTTCCAACATTCATATGTCGGTCTTTACCTCTGAAAATGAAGGGAGTTGAATGCGATTAAGAGAATTATTGTTTTATTTTCTTTTTTTTGTATTGCGTTTCTGATTGGTTGCAGTAAAGAGCCAACCGAGCAGATTGACGATAACCATATTGAGTACCTTGAGTCATTTGGCTGGCATATTGAAGACAAAATCAGCGAAAGAACTCAGGATACAAAAAAACTCATTTAGATGCACAAATAGCAGGTATTGATTTGAAACCGTATAATGAAGCTGAAATTACAACCTATATGCTAAAGGAAACACAAAAAACAGGTAAGAAAATTTCCGCCTCCATTTATGAATATAATGGACATATCATCGGAGGGAACGGTCAATTAGAAGAATGGCTGCCTGGTGTTTTTTCATTGAAGGATAAAGAAAGGCTGATCAGCGAAGGAACAATAAGTAAATAGTATGTTCACCTCTACTGCGTTATCGGGACACGATAGAATAAATCGCCTTTTCAGCGAAGGCGGTTTTCTTATGGTCAAATATCAACATTTGAATTTAACATAGCCTATCTAATAAAAAAACCTTAACGCGAATGCGTTAAGGTTTCTCTTTTTTAGTATAGCGTCAAATACTGATCGCGTTCCCATTGGTGAACTTGCGTGCGGTACATATCCCATTCAATTTCTTTAAGTTCATAGAAATGCGCAAGCGCGTGATCGCCGAGCGCTTCACAGATAATATCGCTGCGCAGCATTTCATCCAAAGCTTCTTTTAGATCAAGAGGCAAGCTCGGAATACCTGCATCCTGACGCTCTTCCTCAGTCATGATATAGATATTGCGGTCAGTAGGAGCTGGCAATGGCAATTTGTTCTGAATGCCGTCTAATCCTGCTTTTAACATAACAGCAAGTGCAAGGTATGGGTTAGCTGCCGGATCCGGGTTGCGAACCTCTACGCGCGTACTAAGACCGCGAGAAGCTGGTATACGGATCATAGGCGAACGGTTGCTTGCGGACCATGCTACGTAACAAGGTGCTTCGTAGCCTGGGACTAGACGTTTATAGGAATTGATTGTTGGGTTCGTAATCGCAGCCATTGCACGTGCGTGAAGCAGAATGCCTGCCATGTATTGACGCGCAGTCGTGCTTAGACCGAGCTTGTCCTTCTCGTCATAGAAATCGTTTGTATCGCCTTTGAACAACGATTGATGGCAGTGCATGCCTGAGCCATTCACGCCAAACAGCGGTTTAGGCATAAAGGATGCATGCAAACCATGCTCGCGAGCAACGGTTTTAACAACGAGCTTGAATGTTTGAATTTGGTCTGCAGCTTTAATCGCATCTGCATATTTGAAATCGATCTCATGCTGGCCTGGAGCAACCTCATGATGGGATGCTTCAATCTCAAAGCCCATTTCTTCAAGCGTCAATACGATTTCTCGACGGCAGTTTTCACCCATATCCATAGGCGCCAGATCGAAATATCCGCCTTGATCGTTTAGTTCTGTTGTAGGCTCTCCGCGCTCATCCGTCTTGAACAAGAAAAATTCCGGTTCTGGACCGACGTTCATTGCAGTATAGCCAAGTCCTTCTGCTTCTTTCAAAGCGCGCTTCAGAATGCCGCGCGGGTCACCTGCGAAAGGCGTTCCGTCAGGCATATAAATGTCACAGATCAGTCTGGCAACGCGGTCTTGGGTTACCCATGGGAATACTACCCAAGTATCAAGATCGGGATAAAGATACATATCGGATTCTTCAATACGCACGTATCCTTCAATGGAAGATCCATCAAACATCATTTTATTATCCAATGCTTTCTCAAGCTGGCTAACCGGAATTTCTACGTTTTTGATTGTTCCGAGCAAATCCGTAAACTGCAAACGAATAAATCGAACATTTTGTTCCTGTGCTATACGTCTAATATCCTCTTTAGTGTAACTCACAGAATCATCTCCTTAGTTTGCGAATCAATGGTTATAAAAGTCCTACTAGCGCTTATTTAAGAAACGGGTCAATTGACCTTGAATGAGCGAAGCCTGACCCGGTCTTTTCTCGAGCAATTGCTGTTTAAGCAAACGATGCAGCTGCTGATCGGAGAGCTCGCGACGCTTAACTTCCGATTGCTCACTAACGATCGTCGCATCGTCCGATTCTTTGGAAACCGGATTCATAACCTGTTTAATGCCGGCGATATTAACGCCCTTTTCTATCAATGATTTAATTTCCAAAAGCCGTTCTACGTCATTAAACGAAAATAACCGTTGGTTTCCTGCTGTTCTCGCAGGGACGATCAATTCATGCTGCTCGTAATACCGGATTTGGCGGGCCGTTAAATCCGTCAGCTTCATTACGATGCCGATCGGAAATAGAGCCATATTTCTGCGAATATCGTCAGCCATGTCGCATCAACCTTCCAGTCGCTCATTTATAGATTCATTCTAACCTTTCCGACGCAAATGTGTCAAGTTATGTAAGGTTTAATCACAATTAAACCACTGTCCACTAGTCGGTACAATGCGGTTAGAACACCATATTTGGCGTGGGCATAGGTTAAACCGCCCTGCATATATGCAATGTAAGGTTCGCGGATAGGCGCGTCTGCTGAGAGCTCTAGACTTCCCCCCTGAATGAACGTTCCTGCCGCCATGATGACAGCATTCTCATAGCCTGGCATATCCCAAGGTTCTGGAACGACATGCGAGTCGACTGCTGCAGCTTGCTGGATGCCTTGTACGAATGCGATCAGATGCTCGGCTTGTCCGAAACGTACAGCTTGAATAAGGTCTGTACGCGGTTCGTTCCATCTCGGCTTCGTCTCGAAGCCAAGTTCTTCGAACAAAGCAGCTGCAAGCACGCTGCCTTTGATGGCTTGTCCAACCAAGTGAGGCGCTAAAAACAAGCCTTGGAACATCGGTCTTAGAGTTCCCAGCATGGCGCCAACCTCGCCACCTATGCCGGGAGCAGTCAATCGGTAGGACGCAGCTTCTACGGCGAATGCTTTCCCGGCAATATAGCCGCCAGTTTCAGCCAAACCGCCGCCTGGGTTTTTAATTAACGAACCTGCCATAAGATCAACGCCAACCTGAGTAGGCTCGAGCAGCTCGGTAAACTCCCCATAGCAATTATCGACAAAAACGATGAGCTCCGGCTTTATCGCCTTCACTCTTTTAACAATCTCTTCAATCTCGGCAATTGTAAAGGAGGCTCTCCAATCGTAACCGCGGGAGCGTTGAATGCCGATAACCTTAGTTTGCTCGGAAATCGACTTTTCAATGAGCTGCCAGTCAAGTCCTCCTCCCTCAAGAAGCGGTACCTCCGAATATTTCACGCCAAAATCCTGGAGAGAGCCCATTCCGTCATTTGGTTTCCCGATGACCTTATGGAGAGTATCATAAGGCCGTCCTGTTACATACAGGAGCTCGTCTCCAGGTCTTAGCACACCGAACAGCGCACAACTGATCGTATGCGTACCCGACACAAAATGCGGCCTTACAATAGCGGCTTCCGCTCCCATTACATCAGCGTACACGAGATCAAGTATTTCACGTCCGCGGTCATTATACCCATATCCGGTCGAGCCTGTGAAATGAAAGTCACTTACCTTGTGGCGCTGGAACGCTTCGATGACCTTCCACTGGTTGCGTTCTGCAATCTTATCGATTCTGCGAAAAGCCTCTGCTGCAAGCATCTCTGACTGCTCAGCAACCTGCTCGAGATGCTCCCACAGCTTCTGATTCTCATGCTGCCTATTCATATGTATCTACTCCTTAAAATTGCGAAGCAACTCGACTCCGTTAATGTATGTATTCCATTATTCAATATAATGCTTCAACCGATATCCATGCTGTTCATAATCCTGCTTGCTGACCTGAACGGTAAGTTTAAGTGAATCCTCGGTTACCTCTTGGTGAATAACTTCCCCGCTTCGATAAGCAAGAGCGATTAGGTCACCGCGCTCAGCCGGAACATTAAACACGACAACATCACCGCTCAGCTTGTCTTGAACAGACTGCTTTAATAGCTCGAGATCACCGATATCATAGGCACTAATCACAAGATTGTCACCGCCTGTAATAGGCAGATCCGACAAAGAACCGTTATTCACACACATATCCCTTTTGTTATAGACCATAATATACGGCTTATCAGAAGCACCAAGATCGCCTAATATTTTGTTTACGACAGCAATTTGTTCTTCGCGTACAGACGAGCTGCTATCGATTACGTGAAGTACCAGATCAGCCTCGCAGACCTCTTCTAGCGTAGCTCGGAAAGCAGCAATGAGATCCGTTGGCAAATTCTGAATGAACCCTACCGTATCTGTCAAAATGATTTCTCTTCCGTTCGGCAATTCGAGCGTTCTGGAGGTGGGGTCTAGTGTTGCGAACAGCTGATTTTCTACATAAACGTCAGCATTTGTCAGCTCGCGAAGCAAAGTCGATTTACCCGCATTCGTATAGCCGACCAGTGCAACCTGAGTGACGCCGGCTTTCTTGCGCCGCTCACGATGCAGCTTCCTATGCCTTACAACTTCCTCGAGAACAGTCTTCAAATCGAATATTCGATCGCGGATATGTCGACGATCAGTTTCAAGCTTTGATTCCCCTGGCCCTCTGGTGCCGATCCCCCCGCCTAAACGCGAAAGATTTTTGCTTTGCCCCGACAACCTTGGAAGCAAATAGCTAAGCTGGGCAAGCTCTACTTGTATAATGCCTTCCCGAGTTTTAGCGCGTCCTGCAAAAATATCCAGAATGAGCTGGGTCCGGTCAACGATCTTCAAATCGAGCGACTCTTCAAGATTACGTACTTGGGCGCCCGACAGCTCTTGATCAAAAATAGCTGTCGTTGCACCCAATTCGTCAGCCAATGCTTTAACCTCTTGAACTTTGCCTTTGCCTATAAACCATTTCGAGTCCACACTTTCCTTGTTTTGCGTAATCGTTGCAAGCACCTCAACTCCTGCCGTCTCCGTAAGCTGTGCAAGCTCTTGAAGCGACATCTCTGGGTCTCCGCCGTTGCGTTTGTCTTTCGCGGTTACCAAGCTGATCAAAATAGCCTTCTCCATCATATCGGGATTCGTATCGAATGTTTTGTCGCTCATCTTATGCTCCTTCTAATCGATCAGCCTGAAATCGGCTTCGTATCCCATTTTAAATCCTCTGGCCTAATCGTCATTAACTCCTGCTTCGCGGGTACGGAGTTTGCGTATTGCGACAGCAAACGGACTGCTTGAAACCGAATCGCTTTCTCGATAGAGTTTCTCACATATCTGGCATTGCTGAAAGAAAACATCGTGCTGAGTTTCTCTTGCATGAGATGCTGCCTTAATTTAAATATCGTTGGTGGCAGCAATACATAGTCGCGTTCCTTCGCCATTAACTCGCTAATTTGAATTAATTGATCCACCGAATAATCCGGAAACTCGATCTGGATTGGAAAACGTGAAGGAAGCCCCGGATTCGTTAGCAGAAAATCATCGATCTCAGCCGGATAGCCTGCAAGAATGAGCACGAATTGATTTTTATGGTCTTCCATCGACTTCACTAACGTGTCAATTGCTTCCTTGCCGAAATCTTTTTCGCCACCGCGGGCTAGGCTGTACGCTTCATCAATAAACAGCACGCCGCCCATCGCTTTTCGCACGAGATCACGGGTTTTCTGCGCCGTATGCCCGATGTATTCGCCAACGAGATCAGCACGCTCAACCTCGATCATGTGACCCTTCGTGAGAACACCCATCTTCTGAAACAGCTTCGCTACGATTCTTGCAATCGTTGTTTTCCCCGTGCCCGGATTTCCTTTGAAAATCATATGATACACGTGAGAGCCGCCAAATAATCCTGCTTCGGAACGCATTCGGCTAATGTAGAGCAGCGCATATATTTCATAAACCAGTGATTTCACATTTTCCATACCGATCATCGGTTCTAGTTCTTTTTGAATGTCCGCGTAATGGTCCTCGCTCGGCAGAGGCTTCACAGCAGGGAGCGGTTCCGACTCCAAAGCATGGGCTGACGCTCCAGTCTGGAAAGTTTCTTGGCTTCTCAGGACTACATTAATTTGACGGGAAGGTCTTGCGGAGCCATTGCCTGGCCCCGAAATGACGTGTCCACTCATCTGTCGCATCACCTATCCTTTGCTTCAAAAGCTGTCGCGGCCTGACCGCACTACAAGTTTATTCTACCTTGCAGCAGCATATTAGCAGATTTACGGCGATGAATCAGGAGGAACAATTCCTAACGTAAGCAGCAGCGAATCAAGCTTCCATTTGGTGAAAGCAAGTACTTCGCGCGACTCATTATATACGGGATTAAGCACTTTGGATTTTGTTGCAGCGACCTGTAAAGGCGAGAAATCAAGCTTTTTTGCAATTTCCTTTGCTCTGGCTGCATGATAATCATGTGTGATGACAAGCAGCATATCCAGCCCGTGCTGATCTGCGATATGTTGACTAAAAGCCAGATTCTCGTACGTGCTCGTTGCTTTATTTTCTAGCAACAGCTTGTCAGCTGAAATACCATTTGCGACCAGATAGTCGCGCATCCCTTCCGCTTCCGTTTTGGTCGAGCCATTCCCATCAAGTCCGCCAGATAAAATGAGCTTGTCCACGATGCCGGTTTCAATTAATTCCTGCGCAAAATCCAATCTTTCCTTCAAAGCAGGACTAGGCTCGTTATTCCATAAAGCTGCGCCGAGCACTATCCCAGCGTCTGCTTTAATCAATGGCTTCTCGGTATCGTAACCATTAATTAACCATAGTAAATAACCGCACCAAAATACGCCAGCGCATATGACCCATGCAGCAACACGCAACAAGAGCAGCCACGGACGCCTTTTTCTTGATCGTTTCCGTGAGCTGCTCTTCACATTTGCTGCCGTTTTCATGATTCGCTTAATTCCCCGGTACGCTCAAGCAAGCTCTTCCGATGCTTCAAGCTAAGCGTGAAATACCGGAATCGGCCGTTGCGAATGCTCGAGAGAAGCTTCCCTGCTGTTTTGCGAGCCAACGCTACATCTTTGTTGTTGACATCGCCATGTCTCAACGCATCCTCAAGCTCATCCTCATCCATCAAGAAAACTTCTCCGCTCGGAAGCACAACCACATCCAAATACAAATCATCAAACCAAGGCACCTGTTGGTCCGTTAAGCCTTGCGTCTTGCAAACATCGATGTACCACTGCACGACTCGGCCTTTATCATCGAACATCGTTGTGACAACGAAATGCTCGCCTCTAGGGAAATGCTGCATCCAAAGATATCCCCGGTCGGCCAAACAAAGCTTGCGGCCGTTATATTCCTTCCACAACGGCTCACGCAGCTCATGAATACGGTAAAACGTCACGAGACCTTTGAACTCGTCGCCGTCAAGCGCTAAGCAGGAATAGCTCTTGCGCAAGATACGCCGCCAGTTGGCGCGGTCTGAAAATTTTCTCTTCATACGGAACGTACCTTTCCGTTCAATTGAGATTAGCGCGACTGAAAAGTCCACGACTGTTCTCGGTTTTGTTCTAACTGTGAATTCCTTGTAAAACGCGACAGCTGAATTTACCTATAAAAAAAGATTACCATATCTTAACGTCCATCTCCAGCCGACAAGCAAAATAAACCAAGCAGTCCGCAATAAAATAAAAAGAATACCGCCTAAATAGGCGGTATTCTTCACTATTGCTCAACAATTTCAATGGAATCGATCAAGATATTCTCCGCTGGTATGTTATTCTTGAGCGGAGTTTCCGCGATAGCCTTTACAACATCCATACCGCTCACTACTTTTCCAAATATCGAATAATTTGGTTCGCGGTTCAAGTTGGCTGCTTCCGCCCCCGTACAGATGAAAAATTGACTGCCGCCCGAGTTTGGCTTGCTAGCATTCGCCATAGCGACCGTGCCTTCTTCATATTTCAATTCTGTGCTGAGCTCATCCGGTATTGCATAACCAGGAGTTCCTGTTCCGTTTCCTTTGGGGTCACCTGTTTGGAT
The DNA here is from genome assembly GCF_014192395.1 of Paenibacillus endophyticus. Classification (GTDB taxonomy): domain Bacteria; phylum Bacillota; class Bacilli; order Paenibacillales; family Paenibacillaceae; genus Pristimantibacillus; species Pristimantibacillus endophyticus. The sequence continues at coordinate 190,254 of NZ_JACHXW010000004.1, forward strand.
CATAAAGTCTTTAATAATGCGATGAAAAGCAAGCCCCTCATAGAAACCCTCACGAGCTAGAAATACGAAGTTGTTAACCGTAACCGGCGCTTCATCCGCGTATAGCTTCACCGAGAATTCTCCGTTTGTCGTTTTGAATTTCGCCACATACGATTTATCAAGATCAATTTGCATGTCTGGCATTTTGTCCCAGCTCATCGTCTTGGCTGAAGCCTGTGCGCTGTTTCCGCCGTTTGCTCCGGTTCCGCTCTTCCCGCAGCCTGAAGCCATCATGACTACGGCAATCAGTGCGATTAGAGCTAGGAAACGCGACACTCTCTTATCCGTCATTGCTAACCACCCGTTCCTTGCGAATTGCCGCCAGTTTCAGAGTTACCAAATGCGTTTGTTGAATTATTAGTACCTGCGCCCTGATCAGGCGTCGGCGTTGGCTCACCGGTTTCGCCGCCTTCACCTGGATCCAACGTTTCTACAGGCAAGTTGCCGTCCGTTGGCGTAGGCGTGGGTGTAGGTGTAGGCAAATCTTCCTCACCATCTGGCGGCAGCGTTATTTCGCCACCGTCAGGATCGACGGGGTCCGGCTCCATAGGTATTTCTGGTATCATTTCCGTTTCTGGAATTGCTACTTTAATTTTGGATGATGGAGCACTTTCCAAATCATTCTCCGCATCATACGCGACCACATAATATTCATACGTCATGCCCGGGAAGGCGCTCATATCATCTACTCCTGTAGATGTAAGAGAATCTACGAAGCGAATGAACTCGCTCTCCGACGCTTCCTTGCGGTATACCTCGTAGGTGACCTTGCCGTCTTGGTAAGGATCCCAAGAAAGCTGAACGCGCATTTCTTCCGGTATAAATACCGCATTGAAGTTTGTAATGGCTGCCGGCGGCTTGTCTTCTTTAATCCCTTGAGGCTTTTTGAAGCTGGATTTGGCAATGTTTTTCATTGCTGGCTTCATGACCTTGGAGAACATGGTTGCAGCCTGGATGCTTCCAGTCTTCAAATAATGGTCGATATCGACTTTATCGTATCCCATCCATACGGATGCTGTCCACTCCGGCGTATAACCTACGAACCAGGCATCCTTCACGCCGTCGCCTCTAAAACCTTTGATACCGTGCTGTGTCGTGCCTGTCTTGCCTGCAAGTGAACGGCCAATAGCCGCTTTCACTCCCGTACCGCCTTTTTCAACGACAGTCTGCATCATTTCAGTCAGATAGTAAGCTGTTTCAGCAGAAATTAGCTGCTTGGAAGCAGGAGCTTTATACGTGTAAATCGTGTTTGTCTTGCCTTCAATCTTACGAATCGAATGCGTATCGACAGATTTACCCTCGTTGGCGAAAACGCTGTACGCAGTTGCCATCTGCATAGGTGTTGCGCCATTGGTTAATCCGCCAAGCGCCGCTGAAAGGTTACGATCGTTTTCCGCATCAAGCTCGATGCCTAGCTTGCTGGAGAATGCGAAACCACTTTTAAGACCAACTTGATTCAACATCCATACGGCTGCCAAGTTTCGGGAATCCTTGATCGCCTGCGTCATGGATACCGGATTGGCGCCCCATCTGTCTGTTGGACAATAGTTTCCATAACATTTCTTGTCATTGGCAAGCACTGTCCATGGATAATATTTGCCCGATTCAAGAGCAGGACCATATGCGATAATCGGCTTGAATGCGGAGCCTGGCTGCCGTTTGACATCTACGCGGTTCAAACCTTTCTTCACATAGTCGCGGCCTCCGGTAAGCGCCTGGATCTCACCGTTCCGATGATTAATGATGACCATCGCGCCTTCAACCTGGCGTTCATCCACGCTTTTCTCAAAATTGCCGTCGTCATTGAACTGCGTATCCATCGCATTCTGAGCCTCGACATTAAGCGTCGTATAAATTTTGAATCCGCCGATTCGGAGTTCTTCCTCTGAAAGATTCATGGCTACGGTTGCTTCTTCCACAACGTAATCAACGAATGCCGGATATTTGTCTGTTGTTCGTTCGATGTGGTTTTCGGGAATTTCGTAAACGACCGCTTTTGCCTGCTCCATCTCTTCTGCAGTGATATAGCCCTGATCAAACATTAACTTTAGCACCACCGCTCTCCGGCTCATGGAGTCCTCCGGATGCGCTATCGGGTTGTAGCGGTTTGGCGCTTTAGGCATCGCAGCAATCGTTGCGACCTGCCAAAGCTCCAGCTTATCTACGTCAGTGTCGAAATAAAATTTAGCCGCTTCCTTGATGCCGTGAACCCTTTTGCCAAAAAATATTCGGTTCAAATACATCGTAAGAATTTCGTCCTTCGTATACTGCTGTTCGAGTGCGACAGCAATCGAAGCTTCTGTCGCTTTCCGGAAAAACGTTTTATCAGCAGTCAGAAATACGTTCTTGGCCAGCTGCTGGGTGATGGTGCTTCCCCCCTCAACAGCACTGCGGGCGATTACGTCCTTCACGACAGCTCTTCCGATCGCAAAGAAATCAATTCCGGAATGCTCTCTGAAGCGCTGATCCTCCGTTGCGATTATGGCATCAAACATTTGTTTCGGAATTTCAGAGAAGTCTGCGATTTCACGGTTCTCGTTCGGATCAGACAATCTTGCGATCTCAATGTTGTTCGCATCGTAAATGATGGATGACTCGCCGAATACGAGCTTGTTGGCATTCTCCGTGAGTAACCGTTCACCATTAAGAATAATAAGCAGATAGCCGATTATTCCACACACAATTGCAATTACCGCCGTGAAAAACAAACCATAAAACCATTTGCGTCCCGAAATCCTTTTTTTCTTCTTTTGTTTCGGTACGGTCTTTCTGTTCGGTCGTTCAGCCATTGCTGACTCCCCTCCTGTTGTTCCAAGATCTTCTATCTAGCATTTCCACGAAACGAAAAGAGCAACCCAGCTTGGAGCGGGTTGCTCTTGCATGCCGCTATCTAGTTAAACGATACTCGTTATTAGAAAGTTTCATATCCGTGTAAAGCTCATGCTTCGGAAGAGCTGTGATCCTGCTGCATCAATGAAACATTTCGTTGCGGTGTAAACGTCGAAATAGCGTGTTTATATACCATTTGTTGACGACCTTCGCTGTCAATGATAATCGTAAAATTATCGAACGCTTTAATAACGCCCCGAATTTGAAAGCCATTCATTAAAAAAACCGTAACCGGTATGTTGTCTTTGCGAAGCTGATTTAGGAACGTATCTTGAATATTGATCGATTTGTTCATTGGACGTTACCCCCGTCTTAAAAAGATTGATTAGAAGTATATTCAAGATTAACTTGAAACTTTCCTGCTATTATAGCATGAACGGTTTGCAAATTGTTGTGAAAATTTTCCCCCATGTCGATCCAATGAATGTCATTCATGTGTCGAAACCAGGAGAGCTGACGCTTGGCAAACCTTCGCGTATCCCTCTTTAGTCGTTCTACCGCTGCTTCCAACGTGCAATTCCCTTGCAAATATTCCGCGATTTCCTTGTAGCCCAATCCCTGCATCGCAACAGCGGCAGGCGGCATTTCTCTCTCCAGTAGCAGCCTCACCTCTTCTACTAACCCTTGTTCCATCATCAAATCTACCCGTTGCTCTATTCTACGATACAACTCCGCACGGTCCATAGTCAAACCGATGATGCAAAGTTCGTACGGAGACACCTTCGATTGGCCTGCTTGCTGTTCGGAAAACGTTTGTCCCGTCATATGAAAAACCTCCAAGGCGCGTATCACGCGTCTAAGGTCATTCGGGTGCAACCGTTCTGCCGCGGGCGGATCGATGGCAGCGAGACGGGCATGAAGCATCTCAGCGCCATTCTCGGCAGCATAGCGCTCCTGTTCTTGTCTGAAGGCTTCATCAGAACCGATGTCAGCGAACTGGAATTGATAGCAGACGGACTCTACGTAAAGCCCCGTTCCTCCTACGATAAAAGGCAAATGGCCCCGAGCTGCAATCTGTTCGATCGCGGATGTTGCGCCTGCCTGAAAATCGGCTGCCGAATAAGGAATGTCCGGCTCCATAATATCAATGAGATGGTGAGGAATGCCTTCACGCTCGTCTATAGGTATTTTGGCCGTACCGATATCCATACCCCGATAGACTTGCATGGAATCACCGGATATGATTTCCGCGTCCCACATTTTGGCAATATCCAGGCTCATTCGCGTCTTGCCCACAGCAGTAGGCCCAATAAGCACTAATAAAGGCTGCTTCCGCTTCGGATTTTGGTTTTGTAAGTCCAACTCTTCGTTAGAATCTATGATCAAAGCTTTATCACTCCATATGCAATTTTCGATGTATTCACATGTTTTCGCTCAAAGCCTAACCTTGCAAATTCCTCGCTGGCTTGATGCTCCTTAAGAACTACCGTTTTCCGAGCTACGCGTTTGGCCTGTTCAATGGCTTCGCTTGACAATGCGTTCATATTGGCGATGGAACGAAGAGGCTCCATTGAGCTAGACTCATTGATCGGCTTGCGGAACATCGGGTCGAAATAGACGATATCCACGCTGTTATCGGCCAATCCTTTCAAGTATTCCAGATGGTTCATGCATGTCATTGCAATGCGTCTCATGGCAGCATCCACATCAGGCAGGCTTGTCTCATAACCTGCTAAGCCCTCTCTGACAAGCGCGCATAGGACAGGCTCGCTCTCGATTGCGGTAACCTTCCCACTAGGTCCCGAGGCATATGAAAATACGAGCGAGTCCGAAGCGAGTCCCGCTGTGCAATCAATAATCTGGTCACCGGATTCACAGCCTGATAATTGAATGAGCGGATCTGTTTCTCCCCTGCGCATCCGCTTCACACGCACAAAAGCCATGCTGGGATGGAAATAAAGAGGCGTGTCCGATTGACCTTCGTAATATCGTACCTCTTCCTCCGTTACAACTAGCAGTTTTTTGTCCCCGCTCAAGGACAGCAGCTTAGCAACGGTTAAATTGCCGCGCGCCTTGAACGGGGAAGCTAGCTCGCTGGATAGCCTGCCCGCTTGCTCGAGTGCGCGCTGGGAAGGCTTAGCCGTTGTGGTGACAATCACGACATCACCCGCTTGAACATTTTTTCCAATTGATAAGTGGATAAATGAACGATAATGGGACGACCATGGGGACAAGTGTAGGGCTGTTTGCAATTGGCAAGACGCGCAAGCAGCGTTTCGCCTTCCTCACGGTTCATCCGGTCATTTGCTTTAATAGAAGCTTTGCAGGAGCACATGATAGCCGCCTTTTCCCGAAGCTTCGCTATGTTTATCGATTTACGTTCCGCAATAAGAAGCTCCGCCATTTCCTCCAGAAGAGACTGCTCCTCGCCCTGCGGCATCCATTCCGGATATGAGCGAACAAGAAATGTTTGCAGGCCGAATGGCTCAAGCTCCACTCCCGCTTGAGCGAATAATGGAATGAGGTCCCTTAGCTGGGAAGCTTCGCCCGCAGTGAATTCCAAGGTGAGCGGTACGAGCAGCTGCTGGCTCGCAGCCTCTGGATTGCCAAACTTTTGGTAATAATATTCATAATTAATTCGTTCATGAGCAGCATGCTGATCGATCAAATACAAACCTTCCTCAGACTGCGCCACAATGTAGGTGCCATGATGTTGACCGATCCAGTAGAGCTCTGGAAACGCTGGCTCTGATTCGTTCGGCGCGTCATCATCCGATGGAAGCTTCGCAATCGGAGCATCCGCGTATGGGACCGCAGGAGTAGGTAACGGTGCTTCGTAACGATCAGTTGCAGCAGCTTCCGCAGGCATGGATTCCGACGAAATCCCCTCGTTCGAAAGTCTTAAATCCGATGAGGAAACCGCAGATTGCTCCCAAGCTCGGCTCGCTTCACGAACAGCCATCTGACCCAAATCGGCTGAGCTTGGCGGCGCGTAGAGCTTCTCTGCGGCATTCCGCGGTACGTATTCCCTCTCCACATTTTGCGCCTTATAAGATGAACCGGAGCCTTTATTGGACTGGCTAGCAGGATTAGCCGGGTAAGTCGGGTTAATTGGGTTAGGCTGAAAAGGCTTGAAGGCATCCGCAGCGGGCTCTGGCCTGTGAAAGGAGATGGCATCCTGCACGAACAGCGGCTTGGAGCGCTCCGTTTTAGTTATAGATTCGGGTCCTGGGATATGCCGTTGCCCACGCAGAACGGCTTTAATCGCATCCTCAATCATGATGCGGAGCTCAGGCTCCTTGCTGAAACGAACCTCCATTTTGGAAGGATGAACGTTGACGTCCAGCAAGCTCGGATGCATGCCCAGCTCAAGAATGACAAGCGGATAACGGTTAATCGGCAGAAGCGTGTGATATGCCTGCAGAAGCGCTTGATTTATCGTATGGCTGCGAATATATCGACCGTTGACAATCGCCGTAATACCGTTGCGGTTAGCTCTCGTGAGCTCAGGCTTAGAGATAAAACCGCGAAGCTCGTAATCAGAAGTTTCCGCTTCGACAGGCAGCATTACTTTTGCCGTATTAGAGCCATATACAGCAGCAATCACTTGCAGCCTGTCACCGGAACCCAGCGTTCGAAGCAGGACATTGCCATTATGCTTGAACGTAATCGCGATCCCAGGGTGCGCAAGCGCAATCCGGTTCACATAATCAGAAATATGACCGAGCTCCGTCTGAATGGCCTTCATGTATTTGAGCCGCGCAGGCGTATTGTAAAATAAATCGCGAACCGTCATTTCGGTTCCTTGCGGCGCGTTGGCCGGTTCATCAATCGTAACTTTTCCACCTTCAATCACGATGCGTCGCGCCAAACCCGTAGCGGTGTCCGAAGACATGCATTGCAACCGCGAGACCGCTGCGATACTCGGAAGCGCTTCTCCGCGGAATCCCAGGCTTGCAATTCGAAAGAGGTCGCTGCTCGTAGAGATTTTGCTTGTCGCATGCCGCTGAAACGCCGTCACGATATCAGAAGCCTCGATACCATAACCATTGTCAATTACCTTAATGAGTGTCAAGCCGCCCTCTTCAATCGAGATATCGATAGTCGTGCTGCCTGCATCGACCGCATTCTCGATGAGCTCCTTCACGACCGAAGCAGGTCGTTCGACAACCTCGCCGGCTGCGATTTGGTTGGCAAGCTGCTCGTCCAGCACTTTGATTTTTCCCATAGCGATCACAAACCTCCTTCCGCTTTGTTAATTGTTCAGTTTGCTTTTCATATCGTTCAGCCATTGCATGGCTTGCATCGGCGTGAGATTAAACAAATCCAGCTTACGCAGCTGCTCGGCGAGCTGCTCAGCTTTCGGACTTGCTTTCTTCCGAGCAGGCTCAGCCTCGTTCGCTGCTGCTGGCTCATCAAAGATTGAAAGCTGTACGATTCCCTTCGGCTGTACAGCCTCCTTAACGAATTCTGCCGCGGGAGCGGTCTGTGCATAAGCGAAGGTATCTATCTTTGGAGCAGGCTTTGTCGTTTCGCCGTCAAGCGTTTCATCCAGCAGCTCATACGCTCTTCCAATTATTGATTCAGGCAAGCCAGCGAGCTGAGCGCAATAAATGCCATAGCTGGTGCTCGCTGCTCCAGCAATCAGTTTTCTTAAGAAGGTTACATTATCGCCGCTTTCCTCGACGGCCATACGCGCGTTGGCAAGAGACGGCAAGGATTCCTCAAGATGCGCAAGCTCATGGAAATGAGTAGAAACAAGCGCCTTGCAACCGATATGATGATGGACATATTCGATAACGGCTTGAGCGATTGCCATCCCTTCACCTGTAGAGGTTCCGCGGCCAAGCTCATCGATAATGACGAGACTGTTAGCTGTCGCTTTGTCGGTCATGATTTGTATGTCTTTCATTTCAACCATAAAGGTGCTTTGCCCGCCAATCAGATCGTCCGCTGCACCGATACGCGTGAAAATACGGTCAATCAATGGAATCTCCGCAGATTTAGCCGGGACGAAGCAGCCAATTTGAGCCATGATGCAGATGAGGGCGACTTGGCGCATATATGTGCTTTTGCCGGCCATGTTCGGACCGGTAATAAGAAGCATCCACTGCTCGTCCTTATGAAGCGCAGTTCCGTTCGATATAAATGGAATGCCATCCATCATCGCTTCCACAACTGGATGCTTGCCGTCCTCGATATGAAGATTGTAGCCTTCGGTTACTTTGGGTCGGGAGAAGCGGCGTTCTGCGCTCACCGTAGCGAGCGACTGATAAACATCAAGCTCGGCAATAATGGCGGCTGCTTTTTGAAGCCTGTGCAAATGAAGAGACAGATGGTCGCGCAGCTCGATGAACCGCTCATATTCCAAATCAACCATTTTATCTTCGGCTTCCAGAATCAGCTTTTCCTTTTCCTTGAGCTCTGGCGTTACGAACCGTTCCGCATTCGCGAGCGTTTGCTTACGCTCGTATCTTCCTTCTGGAAGTGAAGACAAATTGCCTTTGGAGACTTCTAAATAATATCCGAATATGCGGTTGTAGCCGATTTTCAAGTTTTTGATGCCAGTGGCTTCTCGCTCTTGACGCTCAAGCTCGGCAAGCCATTTCTTCCCATTGGTGCTCGCTTCGCGCAGTTGGTCCAAATAAGCATCGTAGCCTGCGCGGATTAATCCGCCTTCTTTAATCGTTACTGGAGGCTCGTCTACGAGCACTGTTTCGATAAGATCCGCAAGATCAGAGCAGTTGTCAGTCCCATCAACAAGTGCCTTCAGGACGTCAGAGCCGGAATGCTCGCAAAGCTCGGTTAGCTGGGGAATGCGCCTTAGCGAGCTGCGAAGCGCGTTCAAATCCCGCCCGTTCGCGCTGCCGAAAGCCACTCTGCCGACCAATCTCTCCAAATCATATATCGGCTGCAGCTCCGAACGAATGTCGTCTCTTAGAATTAAGTTGAGATACAAGGTTTCTACCGCGTCCAGGCGCGCTTCCACTGCCGTACTGCTTAGCAGCGGCTTATCGATCCAGCGGCGCAGAAGCCTAGCTCCCATCGAGGTTTGCGTACGATCAAGCAACCAAAGAAGCGAGCCTTTCTTGCTGCGGTCGCGCACCGTTTCGGTCAGCTCTAAGTTTCTTCTTGTATAGTGATCTAGAATCATAAACTGGTTTGGCTCGTAGCTCGTTATGGCGCGCACATGCCCGAGTGAACGTTTTTGGGTTTCCTCCAAATAACCGGTCAGAACGCTTACCGCCTGCAGTCGCGCTCCCTTCACTTTGGCTATTTCAGCTTCGCCGAATTGCTCCAGAAGCTTGTCTGTCGCCATTGGCTGGCGTGCGGTAAGCAAAAGCTGTCTATTCCATACTGCCGCTGCTTGAATACGGGCGAGCAGCTCATCGTCACCGACGAGCTCGGATGGCTGATAAACGTTTATCTCATCGATCAGCGCCTCCAGATGCTCAGGGAACGATGTCACATAAAACTCGCCTGTTGACAAATCGCAAGCAGATAAACCCAAAATGCCGCCAACGCGCACGATAGCAGCGATAAAGTTGTTGGAATTGCCATCCAGCGCTTTCGTTTCCATAACCGTACCCGGCGTAATGATCCGAACGATTTCACGGCGCACGACGCCTTTGGCTGCCGCAGGATCCTCGACCTGTTCACAAATGGCAACTTTATAGCCTTTATCGACGAGGCGGCTTATATAGTTTTCAGCGGAATGGTAAGGCACGCCGCACATCGGTATCTTTTTCTCGCCTCCGCCCTCGCGGCCTGTCAGTGTAATTTCCAGCTCCCGTGAAGCGGCAATTGCATCATCAAAAAACATCTCATAAAAATCACCCAAGCGAAAAAACAAAAAAGCATCCTTCGCTTCTTCTTTTATTGCTAAGTATTGTAAAATCATCGGCGTATATCCAGCCATTCGGATCCCCCTCAAAAACGTCAACAGATCTATAAACATGTAAGTCAAGCGAATGAAACATTGCTGCCAATCCAGAAAACATCAGATATCCATTATAACAAGCGGAACAGATGTGCGCCATAAGCGAAGCAAATAAGGACTGAATCCCATGACTCACGCGTAATCGGGTGATGCCGCCCTCTGGCGGCTAAGCTTACGTTTCGCGAAGAAATATTGAGAACGTTGGCGAAATGATATCCTTTCCTATCTTTTAAGAAGAACGCCTGACGGCGTCCTTTCAATAGTCGCCTTCGTTTCGCCGAAACGTATAGAGAGAGGATGAGCAAACACATATCCCTTCCTATACGCCAAGGTGAACCGGTTGTCGCCATCCATTGGCTGCACGTTTCATTCTAAGAAATATAGAGAAAGTATAGCCTTACGATATCCTTTCCTATCGTTTAACAAAAAAGATTATCCATACAGCGCCGCGGTGAGCGTTAGCAGGGATAATCTTATTGTTAATCGAAAATGTTTACATGGATGCTGCAAGAGGTAATGGTAAGAATTATTGCGAATGTGATGAAGAGGTGTTTAAGAATCAGGCAACGGTTTTCTACGGGCCTCAATGCGGCATCCGCCATTTGACGCGCAGGTCTGCGCTCTCATCCCATGTCATTCCGCGCCTAGCTGCATCGAGCAGCGGCTCAATGTAAGAAGCATAAGCAGCATAGCTTGTAGTTGCCCCTAGCTGGCCTGCTGCCTGATCCAAGCAACCGGCCAGCTCCGTGCGGTCACCGCTATAGTAGGCTTCCATATACCGCTCGTCAAGAGCAGGGATGTACGTGAGATTGTGCTCTTCCCGCGCGCAAAGGAGCGCAAGCGCGAAAGCAGCCTTGGCAGCTGCCGGCGATACGAGCCAGCTAGGCAGCGTCCGGTATTCGAACCCGCCATGCGGCTGAAGGCGGAAGTCCCCGAGCATGCCATATCGGGGACGGCGGGCCCGCCCGGCGGGGTCTTCTACCAGCGCGAGCGGGAACGCCGCGTAGCTGTCGAGCAGGCGGAGCAAGCGGCTTGTCAGCGGCGCTCCGCTAAGGTGTATGTGCCCGCCGAGCGCCAGCCCCGGCACGGGCATTGCTCCTGCGGCCCAGCGCAATGCAGGGTCGCTGATGCGCTCTGCGGCGCGAAGCAGCAGGCGCCGCACGTTGGCGGCTAGCGCGGCCGGGTCTTCGGCCGGCTCGGGCCGCAGCTCGGCGACGGGATAAAGCAGCCGTCGCCCTACGAGCAAGGCGTCGGTCCCGGCTGCCCCACCGACACCAGCTCCAAAAAACCGTGACGCCGAAGCGATCTTCCCTTCCGGCGTCACCAGTACAAACTCCGGATCGGCGCCAATAAGCAGCTGCCGATCCACAGCTCCCGCTCCCGCCGCAGCATGCCATGCGGCGAATCGTCGCAGCACCGCAGCCTCCTGCCTCGTATCCCTCAGCATCGGCCAAGCATCGCGGACAGCAGTTCGCCCGTCCCCGCCAAGCCCGACCTCGGCCTCACCGATATCGAGCCCGAGCGCATACAGCGCTGCCACCGCGGTACGCACCACTCTCCGCAGCGCAGGATCATCCGGCCAGGCTCCTGCGTTGCCTTGGAGCAGCGGCTTACCTTGCATCGCTTTCCCTGACGCATCGATTCGCTGCAATTCCACAGGCTCAAGATGAATGATGCATACACGGAATAAACGCTCGCTATCTAAGGGCGAACCTCCAGACAAGCCTGCACGTCGCCAGATCCTCTCCTTTTCAGCGTAAGGAAGAGATGACGCATGGTGTCCTTTTAGGTTTAGTACCCAGGCGCCTTTGAATCTGTTTGCATCAATCGAACGGTTCTGCGTCCATGCGAGTACGGCATCGCCGGGCTTTACCTCCGTCCAAGACTCGGCATGGAGCGGTTGTCCGTTGCGCTCGCCCGATAGATGTTTTTTTTCTCGGTTCGCTTCTACTTTTTCAAGTCGGTCGTAGCTGCCTCGCCAAACCCAAGTCGAAGCCATTCCTCTTCCCGCCTTTAACGATCATTTATTGAGCTTTTTTGGAGCTTTAAATATTTCCAAAAAAAAGAGGGCTTTCGCCCTCGAATTTGCTGCTCCCGCAGCATATGATACCTTGACAGCAAAGCTTCCCGGCTTGCTTACAGCTCGTCGTCCAGCAAATCCGGATCCAAATCCTCATAATCATTATCGCCGAGGCTGAATTCCAAATCCTTGCCGTCCAGGTCGCCGCAACCGCCTGGAAGAACCGCTACACAAACTTTAGTCTCGGCGACTAACTCCACCGAAAACTCACGCTCTACGCGAATCACGACGCTCGAGCCGTTCGAAGAAATATTCGCTTCGATACAGTTCGGCTCCTGAATGACGTCAGCAGACACTTCCACAGTAGATGGACGGTGCTTAGGATCTACATAGGATAGATTGACATGCTCAACGTAATGCACGGATTCCTTAGCTACGTCTGTTTGCGAGTTTTTGCTGTACGAATACCAAATGTTGATATCGTAAGTACCAATTACCTCAATGCCGTCGCCCGAACGAACCGCTTCATATTGATGGTTGATTATCCATGCTCCGAGAATACTAGTCGGATTATGAGGCGGCGTTACGGTATGGGTTACAGTGGAAAACTTACGACCTTTGCCGCAGACAGCCTTCGTAATTATTTCTCTGTACTGGAGCTGCTTATCTGCAATAGTCATTGATTTAACCTCCTCCATACAATCATTCATTTAAAGTGTATGCAGGACATAGGCAAATGTTGATTAAGTGGTCCCATATTATTGTATATGTTCATTAGCAGTGGGATATTAACATTCATTCGCTGCGTCTCACTACATCTATATGAGGTATAAAAGTAAATGATTCGCGGTCAAAATGCGGTCACAATAACTTATTAAAAAAAGCCTCGGCGTTTACGTCGAGGCTACTTTTGGAGCAAACAATGTTATACATCATTGATTCAATATTTAATATCGATAAACACTTGATTACTCAGGTTCAAATCTACTTGCCAAGAGTTTTGGTTTATCATCAAGAAAAAACACTATTGGCATACGTTTACCTTCAGCTTCAAATTGTGATATTAAAGTCTTCAAATTAGCTATTCTTGTTCCTGGACCTCCGGTATCTAAAACAAGATAGATACCGTGAAAATTCGTAAGCGGCTTTTTTTGTCGATGTTTTATTTTCACAATTTGGGTAGTTCACCAGAAACCGGTTTCCTTACCGAATTGAACAACTACATCGTCCATCTTATCGATTTTTGAAGCAGCCATTACAGATGTTAATAAGTTTTCGCCGGCCACAAACTTCTTGCAGTCAACTGTAATTTGCGTTACTCGAAATTTTCCGTTCATTACACCAATAGTGATTGTATCAGCACCTTCAATGTCCTTTTGTTGTAAGAAATCATATGTTTGTAAGAATACATGTTGAGTCGCTAACGCAGGAGTTAGTTCTTCACTCATATTTACGACAAGATCAATATGTTTATTAGTGTCCCTGGCATCAGTTATATCAACGCTTTGGGCAAAAGCAAAAACAGAAGTATCTATTTCAGCATCAACTATAACTTCATCGGTATGTTCAGCATTATCTTGAACAGGAATCTCAGAGGGAGCTATTGTAACCTCAGGAGACGGAATAGGTGTCGCCTGGGGCTCATTGGTTGCTTCATTAATTGAAGCTGGCAATGCTGTCACCTTGGCTTCTACAGCACTGTTTCCACAGGCTGTAAGTAATGATGCGGATAATAAAAAAGTAAATATGTATGCCTTTTTCACAGTGTAACCTCCCTATATTTCTCTGAAATTCTACTTTATTTTTCCAATTACGTCTATTGATTTATTACAAAAGTATAAACAATGCCCTGACGTTCATGCTTTAAGTGAGGATACTAATATTTGAGGGCAACACTTCAAAATCGTCCATCTCCTACATGTGCCTTATAGAAGTATTAAGATATAGAAACAGCGTGAGCCATAGACTTATAGTAAAGTCGTAGACTGACGCTGTTTTGAGCTATCGTTACCCGTTGGTTGAATAAAGAAAGGGAGCAGCCGCGCCGCTTGAATGATTTTACTATTGATACTATTACCCCTGCGATGCTTAATATATAAAGGGGGGTTTCCGTGCATGGTTAACTGTGTAATGAGCCATCCTCAAGTTATTTGATATTTTTGTTTAAAATCATTAGAATTTCATCTTTAGTTTTGGACATCTTATTCATAAGATTGTCTATTAATTCGTCCGTAAATACAAAATCTTTAGCACTTACCCAGCGTGATTGTTCTTCAAGGTAAGATGCAGAGGCTTCTTCAAAAGTTATGGCTTCATAATATTCTATATTTGCAGCTTCAATATTTAAAAATCTTGAACATATTACTTTCACACATTCTGTTATGGTTTTTTGATTTATCACCTCATCAGGATGCCATATTTCGAATGATCTGGGTTTAATATTATATTCATTTTTGGGTAGATTTTCGTATGAAAGTTCAAAAAAATCTTCATCGTTAGGACTGTCATAATAATAATGGTAGTGAATTTCATTACCGATTAAATGTTCTTTAATTTTAATAACAAAATCCAATTCGTCTGCATCATTTTCTAGATCTTCCAGTCCATCTCTTAAATAATTCTTAGTACATACGCATGTACTTCCAAGTCTAATATAATCTTGATCAGTCTTTTCATAGAATACAATATCTTCCCATCCCTCTAAGTCAGAGAAGCCGTAAATCCCCCACCAATAGTTAAATGAACTTATCTCCACATAGATATTTTTTTGTATATATTTCATTTCTAACTCCTTTTGTGGTTTTAATACTTGGTATTTAGTTCGTTAAACAATGAATGGTTTCCTTATGATACCTAAACTAATCTGCCCGTTAGCTCAACGAGGCTGCCGATTTATGCCAGCAGCCTCCTCATAGTAATTGTTAAGTTATAGTTCTATATTATCGCAATTAACAAACATATATTCAGTAGCAAGGCAATTACAATATCTCCAAATGCATTTATTAAAATATTCCCTTTTTCAAAATAATCTTCAATTAAGTTTTACGTTCTATGTAGTGCTAACTCAAGACAGGATCAAGCACAGTAATACCACCGATTCCCTTAATGATGGAATCATCTGCTTTATCCATAAATGTTCTATATGTTTCCTTCGTCGGTATTATAACGATTGCTTCAGATAGTTTGAATGTCATATCACCTTTAACTCTCCACTCTCTTTCATGTGTCCAGTCAACTATATTGTCAGCGTTGCCCAAATCAAAATCAACAATTCTCCACCATTCCTCTTGAGGGATGAATCTTCTCGCTGTCTCTTTTCGCTCATATATTACTGGTCTTGCTCCCTTCAAGGTATATAAGTATCTTTTAGGTAGACCAATTCCCACTGGATTGTACCGCAATTTAGTACTAGAATTCTGTTCTCTTAATTGCTGTTCATGGTAAGTGTTTTGACTCAAACCATATGCAGGAACATCTTGAAAACAAACGGCAGTATGTCTTCCACCAATAAACCCACTTGAGTCAGAACCTATCAACTTTCTTTCTTTTAAAATTTTTAATAATACATCGGTGCTAGTTAAGCTACCGTTCGGCTTCGTCAGATGAAAAAGGAAGCTAGACATATCAGCTCTATTTCTAATTCTTTTTCTCCATTGTTGAATTGTGTATGCCATTACTAGCTCTCCTTTTTTCCATTTAGAATCTAGGTCCGTTCCCAAAATATTGTACCATAAAATGGAACATAAAGAAGGTATACTGCCCCTAAGCTTAATGTCATTTACTTAAGTAGAAAAATCATGTTTTTTGGGTCCCTCTGGGCTTTCAAACGACTGCGGGTACGCGTGAGCCCGATTTCCTGCTAGATTTTATTTTAAGAATTCACTTTCGCTTTCGCTTAGTAGACTTGATGGTTGAAAAACAAGAAAAATACGCTACATCTAAAAGTATTGAATTTCATATCTTGAGTAATCAGGTTAAAGCGAAAGTGATGAAACTCAGATTGTGAAAGCACAAGTTGTTTTTTAAATTCTATAGACCAATAAAAGAAACAGCGTCTGCTAGGGACGTGAAACTAAGTCCTTACAGCCGCTGCTTTATTCCACTATCGTTTCCCGTTAGCGCAATGGAGTTGTCTGTTTACCCTCAGAATGACCGTCCATTCCGTTAGATCTTCAATTATACCAAACAGCTTCTGGTCCTAATCCGTCAGTATGGCTATTCGTTGCTTGGTAAGTTTCGCCTTTATCAAATCTTTATGTAATCCCAAAGTAAGCCCCCCCTTTCACGCGATATTTCTTACATGTTGCCGAATCATACATGATTTGACCAACAACTGTAGCCGATAAACATACTTACTCACGCTTCAAAAGACTAAAACTTTTTTTAAGGATGATATGAAATTGTGACATTCTGTTTTGATAGCCGAGTGCATATTGAAGCGTATCATAACATTGGGCGATCTCGAGGTTATTTGGATTTAATACATGTTGGTATATCGTGTTGGAGATAATATCTACCATCCGTAGACCAGGATCATTTTTCGAGTCTTCAAACTCAAAATTCTTTAACAATTCATTTAAAAAAAAAGCCTCCCTACCATCCTCCATTGTAATCATGTAACGGTCAATAAACGGATGACCCGTCTTCCATACATTCGGGATCGGGATAGTCATTCCCATCTTGGACTTTCCGTCCAAAAATGCTTTGACATAGTTTAATACATATTTCTCCATTGCGGATAATTTATTCGGAAGTTTCCGATCAAATAAAAATATAAAGTCCTTAAAATACCGTCTATGCTTTCGCTCCATAAAATACACAATGCAAAACTTAATAACCCTCTCCATCTGCTGAGTAAGCAAGAGGGCCTGTAAAAACTCTTCATCACTAAGTCTACTTTGGTACATCGCTAATTTTGCAATACGATCATATTCTTCTAATACCTTCTGAACTTTCCCGCCGGCATTAATGTACCAATCTTTATTTTTTTGAAACGTATCAGCTTGATTGGTTCTGAACAGGTTCAAATCCTCATGCGTTACCACTGAGGGCAGTACAATTGTCATCGTTACTTTTAAATGATCGCTGTTCTTTTTCAAAAATTCACATACATGAAGACGCTGCTCATATGTTAAGTCTGAGCCTTTAATTTCAGCACCGCCATTATAACGTTTCTCCATCGTATTCATGAAACGCTTTATGCCTTCATACATGTCTTCAGTGCATATCAAGCTTGCCACCATGCTTGGTCTCGTTGAGTTCTTGAGCGAAAAGTCACCTGATTCATCAGTGAAAATCTTCATATGTCATCTCTCTATTCTGTTTTAGATGCCTGAAAATCCAATTCAATCATTCTTGAATTTCTTCAATTAACGTTACTCGTTAGCTCAACGAGCTTCACTCTTTAGACCCAATAAATATCATTCAATATTTGTTGGCTCGCTTCGTCAAAACCAGCGTATGCACCTTCATTACTCGATAGTCGACCAAAATCAGCTATTCGTACTGGTGAAATGGTTGGGCTATTTCCATCACTTGAACAAGGAAAGGTAAGAATTCTAAAGCTGTTATAATCAAAACAATACACAGCGATAAGCCAATGGGATGCAAAGGAATAATCACTTATTTGGTTTTCTTCATCCCAATATTCACTGATTAAGGACTTGTAGTCATGATCTCCAATTGGCAAAAGACTATATTTTAATACGTTCCAACTTGAATTTTTATGTTTCTTTCGACTTAACCGAATGGAGTTTAGTAAAACATTATGTTGCTGTTTCCAGGGTAACCCCAATTTTTTTCTCAACCTTTTCTTCATCGTTTCCCTCATTTTCGTAACTATTGCTTACCATTTTATTGAGCAAAAATGCCCGTTAGCTCAACGAGGCTGTCGATTTATGCCGGCAGTCTCGTCCTGGTGATTATGAAGCTATAGTTCCAGTAAGCTTAATATCTTGGCGCATAAATGTGATCAGTATCGGTATCAATTACGATTTCAGATCTGACACTCTCCAAATATAATGAAGGCACCCGCTCAAATTGAAAAAGCCTGCAAAAAACATCTGTAAACTCACTCATGCTCGTACATTGGTTTTTGGCTATTCTGTACATATCACTTAATTCTGTTATTGAACATGTCTTGCCGATAAGAAATGAATTCTCGAAAAAACCATCAATTTCGACTATCATATAATCACCGCCGGTTGCTAACCAGCCTCTGAGCTTAAAGTTATGGACTACTTCACTTTTGTTTAACTAACGTTCCCAGTTAGCTTAACGAACCATTAATTCAGTTAACTTTTTTTTATGCGATAAACTGTGATAAAAGCCTTCTCGTTAAAACCAAATTCCCTGCTTTCAATTAGATAACTTTCATCAAAAATGTCAATCATATCACCTGTTATCAAGGTAGGCAATGAAACTTTTGTTTCCTGTTCAAATAAACAATCATCTCCAACAAAGAAACGAGTAATAAAATAATCTATTGGCGAAAACTCAGGTTCATACTTTTCAAAGATCAATACTTATCACCTCGTTAAATTATTCTTTAGTAAAAGCAATAGTTATCCGTTAGCGTAACATGTCATCAGTAGTAAAAAAACTAATAGGATAGTGCTGATCTTCTTCTGCATCTACATCAGGGTACCGATTAAAAATCGATTGAAAGTCGTCATGTTTAATTAAATGGTCAATAAGTTGTTCAATTCTTTCCCTGCTAATAGCGTCTATTAACACCATGTCGCTGGACCAAAAATACGACCCGTTCATGCATTCACCAGTCTGTATATTCTTTTGTCTTAGTGTGTCGATATTTGAGTAAGTAAAAAAGCTTGCAATCCACTTGGAGCGATCCGGAAAGACAACAATAACATCAGAATTACAATCGTTACAATTCCATGAGCCTTCGGCCCATACTTCAGCTTCTATCCATACATTCCGCTCCATATAGCTCATGCCCGACTCCTCTAATTAGCTTGTATTTCAGCTATCGTTATCCGTTAGCTATCTTATAGATCAAACTCATAAATCGGGTCTATACACTTTAAGATAGAAACAATGGCATTATTATAGCCTGACATTTTTTCAATTTCTCTTTCATCTGTAAACTCTTTGTTTTCAAACTGTACTCCAAGTTTTTTTATTATTCTTAGGTACTTGCTTACAAATTCATCTTCCTTCATTTCTTTAATATCCGTCAACATTTCATTGTAAGCCAGCAATTCACCTTTATAATCTTCTTCAAAATCTGTTCTACTAAATATAGTATTTGTATTTGTGAAATGTATTTTCCGTTGAATAACATCTTCCAATGTAAATTGGTTTAGATTCTTATTACTAATTGTTATTTCCCCCTGTTTATTCAAGTATTCTGCCAGTTAGCTTAATAAAGAAATGGAGCAGCTACCGCCGCAAACTACTCCTTATTTGTTGAAGTTTCGTGTTCCTAGGGAGTTTAATATCTCACTTAATGAGATTTAAGGTTTTTTGATTGTATGTAATGTAATAAACACGTTCGATCTCAGATTCATAATATCCAAAATTAAATTGTGATGTATCTACGAGATCATAAAAGGTATTTGGAAGCTCACAATCCCATTTGAGAAAATCAAAGTTTGCTGGAAAATTGTCCGAATTAGAGTTTGGTGTGTGTACGTAGACTGCATCAGATCCCGTATCCTCATCATGAATACATACCCATGCTTGATATGGTTTATTTAGCTGTTCAAGCTGCTTGGAAATTCTTGTATAAAGTGAGATATGCGCTTTAATGTGTGTCCTTCTTACTTTCAAACTGTCATTTCCTAAACCAAAGAAGTCGAGATGTCTATGCCAATAATCATACCAAGAATCATCATCAACATGTGCCTGAAAAGTTTCAACCGATGACCATAGTTTTCTGAAATATCTTTTTTTACCGCGAAACTTCTTCAAAAGATGCACCTCCATTTTGTTAACATATATCACAAGCATCGCTTACTCATTTACTAAATTAATCTCTGCTTTTAAAGTAATTCACCTAATATTGCAATAAACCTGCCGCAGTTAGATTTATGGTCAATATAACGTAGCTAAGATAGACGACCTGATTATTGAGCGATCGAGAGGCCTGACTTGTATTTGACTTCCGTTAATCTTTCGAGCGCTATGATTCCCTTACTTCCGTATGAATTAGAATTTTCCGTCAAATGATATTTCGTCTCTGATGAAGAAAAATTCAACTTCTACAAATCGCTGCGACCAAATGTGGAAGCGGAAGGAGATTTTTTGAAATAAAACTAGCTGGAAATCGGGCTCACGCGTACCCGCAGTCGTTTGAAAGCCCAGAGGGACCCATATAACGTGAGGATTCGAAGTTTTTCTTCTCAAACAAATTATAGTCATTAAGCTAACTGGCAGGTTAACGCGGAAGGACGAAGCTCACCTTTGAGTGAGTTTATATGGTAATATAAGCAAATGATAACAATTCATTCAATCTTGAGGAGGTTGATTGTCTTTGAGTGGTATAGCATTCGTATTGTTCATTGTTTATGGACTTCTAATTTTACTTGGTTTGTATAGTCTATATTTATTTATTAAATTAGCGACACGGGGAATTGAAGCATTGGATATACATCTTTATGAAAAGCGTAACAAGCGTTAATAGTTGAAGCCCTGAACAATAGGTTAAGAAGCGCTTGTTAAGAAAGGGCTGAACGTCATAGCTCATTACGCTAACTGGGAACGATAGTTCTATATTGAAAAGGCTGCCGCTTGGCAGCCATTTGTTCAACTAACTGTTAATCGAATAGTTAATCACGGATTTAGCAACTCAGGAGGTAAAACATATGTAGCTAAATGGGTGTGGTTAATTAACTCTACTGAAGGTCCATACGAAATTCGATACGTTAATCGGTCTTTTCCTACTGGAACATGGTGTCCTGCAGTCGGCTCAATTTCAAATGAAATTTCTAATTTAAAGCCACGGAATCCTGTTACTCTTTTGGTTTCGATTACTACAATTTTCCACGGTGTAATTTCAGGCGAAAAAGTTTTTAAAATATTTGGACGGTAATAGTTATCAAGAACTTCACTAATATAAGGAGTTAGCAAGTTCATGAGCATATCCTGTAGCCTAAGTTCTTCTGAGTCCTCAACGGGTTGATTTGCCGAAGCTATATTGATTTGAATAGAAGCAACAAGAACAAGTGATAAAAAAAAAGAAAAGACTATTTTTTTCATTTTACTTACAGACTCCTTTTATGATTATTATTTACCAACCCCTTTAATTTATGTGGCTTATTAAGCTAATACGGAAGCAGCCGATCATAATGATCGGCTGCTTCATTACGCTAACTGGCAGGATAGCGGAATCAATTCACGAATACCTTCGGTATGGCGAATTACGAAGTTCACAAAAAAGACGTTATCTGACATACTCGAAGGTCGAATTTGGAGGTGAACTTTTATGGTGGTAGAAGAATTTGAATTAGTTCATCATAAGGAAGGAACATATTTCCTTAGAGTAAATAAAAATATAATTGCAGATTACTTCTATAACTTAGAAGCTGAGTTTGGAAGTTTAATACAAATTGACGTTTGTAGTCATTGTTATTATCCTGGGTGTTCAGACTTTGGGTTTATAGAAGTTATTGATTTTAATAAATATATTATATGGAAAGAGCCTTTGAGTTCAAAGTATGTTTCAAGTAATCGGGAATTCCAATCCAATTTGAGGTTTAATCAAGGAACAATATTTTGGACTAGAGCTAAATATATTGAATTTATTACTCTAATGAAACAAATGAATAGAAATACTAATGATTGTTTTGGGGCTAAACCTACAGTTATTGATTTATATGAGTTATGGAGACTAGAAGGCTCCAAGATTTATAGCTCAGAAGGAGCTCCTACATATACACTCGATTATATCTATGAGAATAGAATTGGAATGTACAATGAAGTTTTGTCTGAGAATCAGTGCGAGCTAATTCTTAAGCAAGCAATGAAGGCAATAAATTCAGAAAACTTTGAAATATTTGAGATTAATTTTTTGATGAAACCAATAGTAATGATATTTGATATTCCTATATATAAAGAATGGAAATGCCTATACATGATGAATGATGAGGTTTTTTATTCTATTGGGGAAGGTCTAGTTGTAAGGATTTCATAGAAGTCGAATACGTCAGATAACACCGTATTCACGCTTCGGGCCATTCGGCCCTCGGTCTGCCTGAGAGATTTAGGATTAAGCTAACTGGGAACGATAGCTTAACAATTACCAGGACGAAGCTGCCGGAATGAAACGGCAGCCTCGTTGAGCTAACTAGCAGTATAATGGAACAACCGTATCTTTCTACAACTAAAAAACAGAGGGGTAGATTATGATTTCGTATGAAATAAAGAAGTTAAAACTCGATGACTGTGATAAGTGCAGTAATATTTGGGATATGGAAAATAATCCGAAAATGGCAAAGATGTTTTATGACGAATTAGCAAGCGGAAACAGGATTACCTTTATTTAGAGAATAACGAATTTATAGGAGAAGGTTCTTTAGTTTTTAAAAGCAATGACCCAGATTATACAATTCTAGATAAACGGATTTATCTGTCTCGAATGATTGTCAAAGAAGAGCATCGCAATCTTGGAATAGGTGGCATTATTATTGATTATTTGATTGATTATGCTAAACAACTTGGATATCAGGAAATAGCACTTGGCGTAGATACAGATAACTTAAACGCAAAACATCTATATGAAAAGAAGGGTTTTATAAACGTATTATTTATTGGTGAAGATGAGTATGGTGAATATGTAAAACTCCTTATGAAAATTTAGATATTTCTCCATTAAGCAAACTGGGAACGATAGTTCAAGCAGAACAGGGAGCAGACCGCCGCGGCGCTGCTCCCTGTTCCATTGAAGTAACTGGCAGGATAGTTTAATTCACTTCGCGAATACCTTAAATAATGGATGTTAACAAAGTTTACAAATAAGACGCTAACTAAAGGAATGCAATTATTTTTATGGATTATGGAGGTAGAGTCATGGTGTTTATAAATAGGAAAGTTGTTTCTATCGGGTTAAGTTTATTAGGACTAATATTAGTTATCTTTTCGTTTATTAATGTTGCGAATATTATTTTTTCATACTTTTTCGAGGAAGAGTCAAAATTCATGATTTTAGATCAATATATTGGTCCATTCGCTTATATGCTAACAGGAGTTTATTTATTATTTTCTCGAAAGAAACTATTAACTTTTTTTATTAAACAGAATGAAAAAGTATTCTGGAATATCACATATTTGATTATTGTGTTCATTGGTTTTATTTTTTTAATAATCGGAATTTGTGATTTGATTAGTACAGGATTCATCTTCCTATTTGGAGATCTTGGAGACGATATAATAGATAATTACATCCATAACTATGTTTATACTAACATTGAAATAAGAACCCCGCTAATCTACATAACCAC
The DNA here is from genome assembly GCF_014192395.1 of Paenibacillus endophyticus. GTDB lineage: Bacteria > Bacillota > Bacilli > Paenibacillales > Paenibacillaceae > Pristimantibacillus > Pristimantibacillus endophyticus. Next base: position 213,541 of record NZ_JACHXW010000004.1, read on the forward strand.
TGGAGTAGTATTAATAATGGCAACTCCATTATTAACACAATATATAACGCGTAAAGCGAATATATAGGTACACACGCATCGTTTGAATCGTCCTTTGGTATGCCTGAGAGTTTCGAGGGAGCGGATTCGGACGGACACACCTGCGAAACTTAGTTCGTCGGAGGGTAGCAATCATTAAGCTCCCTTGGTACGATAGCTCAAAAACAGCGTCAGTCTACGACTTTACTTTACGTCTAAAATCTTTCAAAATGAGTATACAAAAAAGCTGCATCCCTATAATGGGATACAGCTCGTAATTAGTTCTAATTTAACAAATGAAATGCTTGCTTACCTGTTAAGCAGACGGTCTACGAAGCCCTTACCTTCTGAGGAATTGCTCCGTTTCGCAGCATGCTCCCTTGCTTCTTCATCCGTAACCAGCTTGCCCGTATTAGCGTAATGCTTAATCCACGCTGGAACTTCTCCGCGTGCATAAGCTTTAATTAATTCTTCCTCAGCGGGCATAATGCAAGATTCGTCGTATGTCTTCGTTCCCTGACCCATACCAATTGGCATCATGGTATAGAGTTTTGGTTTTGTTGGGACACCAACATCAGTTGTTTGACGATCCCATGGAACACCGGCCATGTACTCTGCTCCTTTCAGATCCTGAAGCAACTCCTGCGCTTTCTTTAACGGAACATTTGCTTCCATGACCTTAAGAGTGAGCTTGGCGCGTAATTCGCGGGCTTCCTCCTCAATTTTATCAAGTTCGACCTTAATACCTTCCAACGCTCTTATGCGCGCTGCTTGAATATCCGGCAGGAACTTTTTGACCGCTCCCTCCTTACCGGCTTCCAATACTTGCAGTCGATCTGAATCGACCTGAATTTCTAGTTCCAAGGCTTCTGCGCGCTGCTTGACCTTGTTCAATTCAGTTGTCGAATGAGTCTTCTCTCCGCTGGAATCTTCCAGAAGCATTTCGCGGTAAAGCGCCTCTGCGGTAGCCTTTTCGTTAGCTTTTTTCTTAATTCCTGTATTAAGGTCGCTAATGCGCACCTCGAGCTTTTCTTTTGCCTGATTCATTGCTTCAATTTGCTTTTTCATTTACTTTCACCATTCCTTTTGTATGAATGACTTACTTTTGGGTTTTAAGTGGCTCGCTGTATCGAATTACATATAGACCGTCTTGTTCTACTGCGGAAGCTACCTTGCGCCTTGGATAGTCCAGTTTGAAACAATCCACGATTTCATGCATCGGACGTTCTGACATAACGCTGTAGGTGTTAACTGGTTCAGCTTCGAACAAATGAAACACCCTTTCTCATTCGCCTGACTCCAATGTTACTTGCGGCTATTCATTATCGACTGGATTTCCGCAACGATAATATCAACGTCTTCATCACCAGTGCTTGAATTGTCCGGAATAAGGCCTTCGCGTTTCATTCTCGCAGCGACATATGGATCTCGCTGGGCCGCGTATTCATTGGCATAAGCGACAATAGCTTCAACAGATTTTTGTTCGATTTCTTCAGTTGAAAGGTGAAGCCCCGCCTTAACGATTTCAATTGCAGCTTCGCCAACCGTTTTTCCGTTTCGGATGGCGCTATCAATGACATGGCTGTTATGTGGCGTTCTGATTGTTTCAAAATCAGACTGATTTTTCGAGTTTGTAACTACCTGGTTATATTTCTTTGTCATGTGTATTACCTGCCTTTTCATAATTTGAGGTTTGAGACTAACCGTTCCTTGGGCGGCTCTCTTATTGAAAAAACTTGCACTACATCACCACCTTAATAGAAAATGCCTATAACTAGCTGACGGTTAATAGCTTGCCAAGCAGCAGCTTACGCCGCTCGCGCTTTAAGCAATCTAGTTGGTCAATCAAATTGCTTAGGTATTTGATACCCTTGGAGCCCGTACGCCGCTCATGCTCTATCCTCCGAAGCGTGGAGGCTTGCTGCTGGTGTTACGCTCCAACTCCGCTGTGTCGCTGTGCGGGCGTTCTAGAGCGGCGGTGCTATTACTTGCCTGCATCGTTTGTCTCGCTCTCTGTAGCTTCGATATGGGCGCGGTAGTCGGTGTTGGCAAGCCCCAGCAGCTCCGCAAGTTCTCTGAGGTTTCCAGCACGTTCACGGAAACCATCTGCCTCTCTGCGATCCGTAGTCGTTTGTTTCTGGATAGCTTCCCGTTGAGCACGATCGGATTCGTCAAGAAGAGCCATGTTTGCATCCAGAAGGTCATCAAACGATAGTTCCCGCAAGTATGCAATTAGAGCCTGTTCGTGCTTGTCTAGCACAATAAGGGAATGAGCCAGATCAACATATGCTTTTGCTTCAGCAATCGCTTCCAGGGACATTGCTTTGCTACTGAACCATGCCGTATGACTCTCTGATGCGATAGCAATATCAATCTGGATATCGCTAATAAATTTCGAATAAGAATACTCACCTAGAGGGAATGCAAGGTTAACATCATTCAAGCTAACAACAACCGTATCGTTATCACTACCTTTGACATACTCGGTTTGTACAGCAGCAGAAGCAATTGAAACCATAGGATCGGCGTTTCCATGTTTCATTTCCAAACTGCACTTAACTCCATGCTTCTGCATTACCTCGAACAGGTGCATTGCTTCCCCTGCATCGCTCTTAATCATGTTGATAACTGTCATATTTGATCATCCTTTTCTCTATGGGTTATTGATTCATATTTCGCAAATCACAAAGCTGCCGCTATCTTCTCGAAAGCTTCGTTACGGGAATTTACATAGGCAGCTCGAGTAATGCCCAGCTGTTCAAACACAACATAATCTTTTAAGTACGGACTTTCTGGCGTGATATAGCGCCGCTGGATGATTTCTTTCTCCATTTCCGGCATGTCTTTCACTGCTTTGTCTATCGCGTCTATCAAGGCTGCCCGCTGGTCAAAATTAGTTTCGTCGCCGCCTTCTATAAGGTGGTTAAACAACCTATAGCGGTCAAATAGAATCGTCATAGCAACTTTTTGTGCCATTTACATGCATCCTCCTTCCTGCAAAGTTAAGGCTCTCGAATCCGCTGCATCATAGATTCCCAAAAATTAAAATCCAAAATCTCCATTTCCGGTTCGGGCTCGCGAGGCTGCAGCTTCTCCTTGATGCGCTTATGTTGATCATTAGCACGTTGCATGAAGGCGTCCAGCCGCTCAGGATTAACTTTATTCCACTCCCGATAGATCAGCGTAAGAAGGGCTTCAAGCGCCTGTGGGCGTGTGCGGTCCGTTTCAATCAATAACTGATTTCCTTTAAAGCTAACGAGATAGGTTTTTCCTTCTTTCTTCGCCAAAAGTCTCACCTTCTTTGTACTATTTTCGGACCGTTTTTGTAGATCCCCATTGATTCGTTCAGAACCTTTGCAATGACGTAATAAATGAAGTGCACGCCACACCAAAACGCTACGCTGGTATGGCTATATATAAAGGACGTGTATTTATACACTACAAAACGGCTTTTTAGAAATTGAGGCTAAAACTGACCTCAATCCCTTGATACGACTGACTTTTCTACAATTTTCCCCGTAGTGTAAAAATACACGTCTAAAATCTAAAACGGTGTCCAAAAACGTCCTTACGTAATGTATAAATACATGTTGTTGTGGTGTATAAATACACTAGCCAAATTAATTTGGAGGAGCCCGTTTCTTCCTCAATTTAACGTCCTGCTTGCCCGATGCGAAGAGTTTCCATTGATCATTGAAACCATAGATATTGGGCCTGCGTGTAGTCCAGTTCTGTTCAATCAGTTTAATAAAGCCATATTCAATTAACTGGTCTACGGATTTCGTGAATGTTCGTGCGTTCATAATCTCGGCAGCTTCCTTGTATGTAAAACTTATATCATTCTCGTTACTGCCGGTGTACTTGTTCTTCATCTCAATGTAGAGCACTTTTGAATGAACGGTTAGCGTCTTCCAAGCTCCAGTACTCATCATGCTGCGAGTTATGCGAATATGATGTTTGTCCGCTGATCTAACATCAGTTTCAAATTGCTTGAAACCGAAATCCTTTCTTTTCTTTGCCATATCACCTCACCAACCCTGGATGCCGCGTTTTCTTCACAGCCCCACTCCCTTTCCATTGAGCTATTTTTCCTAACAGTTCAGAAAAATGAAACTCATTCACTAATATAAAAATCTAGTCTCAAAGCACTTTCAAATCTAAAATACAATTCAATCTTGTCATCAGGGGAATCTACAGGGAAAGAAGCAGAAACTCTAACTGATTCGCCTATTGAACAGAAATATTTGGTAATAGTTGAAGCAAAATTTTTAATAGCATCTCGAAATGATTCTTTAATAATTCCAGTCTCATTCGAGTAATCTGCCTTCGCTTTCAACCTACAAAGCATCTTTTGGAAAAACTGATTCAATCGCCAAATCAACCTAGAATCTTCACGGCAAAAATCTTCTTGAAGTATTTCCGTTAATTCATTGCTATTTTCCACTGATGCGCACAACCCTTCTAGTTAGGATCCAGAAGGCTGTTGCATTTTTGAGGAGGATGAATTAAAATAAATGCCAACAGGCCTTCTGGTTTACTCCTGAAATCACTTCTGCGTCCCGTCCAAGGAAAATGCAGTAGAGTGATTTTTTTTGTATTCTACCTGCTTACCCAACACCCAGCCCTCCAAAAATGCTTTAGGTCTGCTCATGTCGTAGCCAAGGTTTTCGAGCACATTAAGAGATATTCCGAGATCAATAGTGAACCGCATTCTTCGCTTAACGCCTCTTGTAATTCAATCACATCATGAAACGTTTGAATGATTGCATCCCGTTCTTCCCGCAGCTCTACCATCCGATGAAGCTTGTCCGCGCAATCCAGAACACCCATCTTCCGATCGTCACTGACTTCCCTAGCCAACCGAACACTCTCAACCGCGATCTCGACAAGCCGTGCTCCTTGCTCCGACTCCGATGCCAGCATAACCGCCCTACGACTAAATAGCCTTTCTGTCATTCGCGTCACCGTCCTCTGCCGCCATATTCGCCCTATACTCGGCGTTCGCAGCGCCTGTAAGTTCGGCCAGCTTGCGGACCATGTTCGCCCGGTCCTCAAACCCCTGAGAGCTTGTATGATTGCCCCTTTTATATTCCCTAAATGCGATTAGCTCTGATTCACGAGCTTGGTCAAGCATCCCGTCTCCAGCTTCCAAAACAATCTCCCAGCTTAACGAACGAATGTACGTGATTAACGCCTTTTCATGCTCGTCCAACTGAATTGGCTCAGGCAGTAGCGCGGGGCTGATGGTTTTTTTAGTCATAGTCTGTTGCTCCTTATCATTATGAATTTTACGTTCTATTCTCTGACGATGGATGCACGTTTTGAGTGCATGTCAAACATCCGCTGCCTAGAAGCTTCTTTTCGCTCGTCGCTCATTTTCGTGACGTTCTCAGTAGCAAATCTAACTTGACTACCCTTCAACCTCCACTTACCCGCGATAATCCGACCATCTTCGATTTCAGTCCAGTACGGAGTTGAAATCTTATTCAGCTTTGTGATGTGTTTAGGAACGCATGTGTAAACGTTCCAAGTATCATCGATATAATCGTAATTCGCAGTTGTTTCCTTCTCTTCATTGGGATGCGCCATTGCAATAACCTCTCTTCCGTATGTTGTGATTACCTTATAAGGAATTCGACCATTCCCCTAGTAAGGTGACTTACGATAGCGTTCTGCTGCTTCTTCCAAGGAAACCTCGTCGAACGTGCGGTGTAATGATCGCACTAGCCGTTGTATATCTTCTTTATCCATACCTACGCGCTGAGCCTTGTTATGGCATAACCGAATGCGCATTGATTTGACCACAGCTGCGGCGCAGCGCGCACTGCTGCCTGATAGCCTGCATGATAGGCCTTAGCGATCTGCTTCTCCACAGTATCTAACAGCTTTATTTCATCGGGTGTAACTCCGTTTGCAAAGAAAACTTCTTCGATCTGCAAGCGCCCTTTTACTGCATTGAACATCACATTATGCAAATTGCTCTCCTCCTTCATTGCTTTGCCCAAAGGCTTAACGCGATATAGTTTCCTTTAGCTGTCCGGACATTGAGTTGATTACCCACCTTTACGCCGTAGCACATGTGCATTTCTCCTCTTCAGTAATCTCTACTATTGCGGCCGCCGTTCAAATCCAACGGCTCAGGGTCCGCGTCGTATCTGACCTCATATTCCCTTGCCTTATTTACAAAGAACGAATCGTAGAGTCGTTATAATGGCGGGTCAATAAATCGTATGCGGACAATGTTTTCAACTACTCTATGATCTCTTACAAGCCCGCCACAGTGCGAAGCTCGTCGATTCCGACCATAATGTAGTTGCCGTTCTCTCGCTTCTAGTACTCGCCTGGGTGATCCGGAGCCGGCACGACTTCCACAAGGCAGAAATAAACCCCATCTGAAGTAATTGCGAAGTTCTCACTGCCTTTGATTAAGAATGATGCTTGCGGGAACGCCCCGCGGCTTTTATTGAATAATGGATTAATGGTGATCGGTTGCGCTGCCTTGCCTCCTAACGTTCGTAATCGTTCTCAAGCCTGGACTGCCAGTCCGACCTTGATCGGATGATTGATGGGCTATTTTGCTTGAAGCATGCCAGACTTCTCCAGATAGACTGCGTTGTTCTTCATCCAACAAATAATGTCCGACTTCAAAAATCGAATAACATATCCCTCTTGAAAATGTGGCATCCCTTGTCTAGCAAATAAACGTACGGTCGAAAGGCTCACTTGCATGAACGCGGCAACGTCCTCCGTGGTCATTAACTGCGTATCCAGGCTATTAGTCGAGGCCATCATGGATGTTACTTCCTCGCGGACAGCTTCCCGGATCGCGGTCAGGAAGTCTGGGGAGGGCTCTAGATTAATTTGCATTATTAACTACCTCGCTTTCAGATTGTATAAGTGCTTTAGCGGCTGAATAAAACTTGATTACGAGATTCCGTGAACAAAACTCAATTTGATGTAAGTCCAATCACCGAGAGCAGCTCTGGAAAGGTACGTGCATAGTAATGCGGCTGCGTCTCCCTTGCGTTTTTTGGGTTAATCAGGTTCTTGCCGTACCGCTGACCAGTGTCCGTTAGCGATTTGAACTTCTTAGATCCACTGGTACCAAGGCGTTCCATCTTCTCAAGCAAGTTGTGATGCATGAGGAGCTGATTGAATGCCATCGCGCTAATTCCGACCTCGTGCTTCTCAAGCAAAGCGCTTGCGGATTCAGTGATCTCTTCGTCAACGTATGCCGGCAAGGGAATTACAAGTCCGTGCTGTTCGTTAAAGTCACCTAGTAATTTCAATCGGCCGCTGTCAGGAAGGCGGAGCATATCGGCTACCACGCCAAGCATGTGCGTTTCCTTTTGGAAGTGAAGCAATTCCGAATTGCTGTTTGCCTTCGGCTGCTCTGCCTTAGGACGCTCGGATTCCACATCCAGCAGACGATCCCTTAAAGCTCTGGCAACTTCGCTATCCCTAAGCAACATCCCAATTCGCAAAATAGCGCGGCGTGGAACGACTGTGAAAGACGCTGTGTTTTTGCTTATTACACCTAAGTCCTTTAAAGACTTGAGTTCATCGCCAATCAAAACCCTGACACCATCACTTTCCAATTCAATACGATTTTCCTTAATACATGAATTAATTGCTTCTTTACCAACCTCGAAGTACTCAGCAGTTAGTTCCATGCTTGCATTCACGTCATCCGGCAACAGCTCCAACTTCTTAACCTTATCCAAAATCTCGGTACGATCCACATGCGCCTCGCGTAGTGTCTTGCTTTCAACTAAACTATCGCTTTTCATATAGTTGCTCCCTTTTCATTGTTGTAGTCGGCTGAGGCAGCCTGCGTCTTGTTTATTGTGCGTGGTGCGGGGAATGCTTGTAAGGCAATTTACTTTGAGGCGGGTTTTGGCTTGACGATTTCAAAAACCTCATCAAATGGAACCCCTAATGCATCAACTATTTTTTTAGCAACTCGTGGTCCCGCAAATCGATCGCCATTACTGATTTGAATCATAGTCGCTTCCCCGATTTGTGCGGCTTGAGCAAAAGAGCGTTTGGAGTGGCCTTTCTTAAATACCATCGAGTTAAACGAATCGAAATCTTTTAACTTTACTTTCAACCTCATCACCTCAAGTCTCATTTGAGATTTTAGTTTCTGAAGAGATCGTAACATCGCTTGAATCATTTGTAAAGAAAAAAGTTTCTTTTGAGACCGAAATGAGCTAAAATATATGCAAAAGGGAGTGTGGAGAAAGTGGAATTAGTTAATTTTGGTGAGTATCTCAGGGGCTTGCGAAAAAACAAAGGACTAACATTAAAAGCTTTAGCAGATGAGTCAAAGGTGTCTCAGTCGTATATAACAAATGTAGAGAATGGAAAACGTGGGGTTCCTTCTCCTGATATCTTAAAGCGATTATATATTCACCTTGACGTTGACTATTTAGACCTAATGAAAGCTGCAGGGCATATAAGTAATGATGGTGATTTAGCAATACTAATGTTAACTCCTGAGCGCATTTATAGATTGATCGATGAAATTGAAGCAGCTATAACGATTGAGAACGGAAAGTTTATTGAAAAATGCGTGGAAGAAATAAAAATTATTATGTTTAATTCTAGGTGGTACTTTTATAATGCCGCTCGAAAATTGTGTCTATCTGCGGGAGATGAAGAAGAATCAAAAAAAAGATTGAAGCGTTTATTCGCACTTCCCCAACATCCGAATAAGGATTTCGATAAGGATATTTTCTTTAAAGAAGTGGTTAAGGTGACACCAGAATTTTTATTTGATGCCTTGCAAGAGCAGGATCTATACGATCTAGACGAACCTGATGATTCTTATTCAGAGTTTTTAGACATCCTTGTTAAACTTGCAGGAGTTGCACTAGGCTGTGAAGCTGGTCATAATAACGAGCTCTTTATTAATTTTTTGCGTGACCAGCGAGTTACTATTGATTTAGAGGAATTTCTGGATAATAAGTTTGTACGTTATCACGGAAAAAATATTACAGATAATGACCGTCAGAGAATCCTAGACATGCTCAAAGTGCTTTTTCCAGATCGTCAGTAATCAACACCTAAACCAAACATTCCGATTCAGAAGGTTAGAATGCCTGTCTTTCCAAAATTGGCAAGCAAAAACTCTAACATAGCGAACCACCATGATAGAATAGCGCACCAGATCGGTGCTGCCTGTGTTCCTTTCATCTTTTTCGTTAACGCCAGATTGGCGAAAAGTCAGCAACTCAAACAAAAAATATCCGGAATGGGATTCTAAATCTGACAACGGATTAGCGGTCAGTTCGGAATACTAGGAAAATATGTATCGAAACAACTAATTAGCGGTCAGATTCCCCTAATCTGACCGCTACGTCGCGTACCAAGAAAGATATTAAATCTTTAAAGATAAAAGATTCTAAAGATATAGCTAAAAGCTATGTTTACTCAAATTCTTAGATTTCCAATAAGCGAAAATACAATCTATTAATTTACTTTTATTTAATTTACTTTCCTTTACTTTGTGTACTTATTGCAGACATTTCGGGGGTTTCTGCATGCAATAACTCGGTATATGTATGCATTAACTCATTTAGCATCTTTTTAGCGTCCTAAAAGCTTGCATGAGCATTGCAGATGGACTGCACGAAATAGAGTTAACTTGGAACAGTATTAAGCAGCCGAATCACTAACAACAGCAAGGGATTAGATACGCTTGCATTCGGAACTTGGAACAGTCACGGAACAAACGCGGAACAATAATAAGAATGTAAAGAAAGATAAGAACTTAAAGTTCTTATATATTGTCCATTTAGATACTAACCATGGCATAAATGAACCTTTGAGGCTTCATCCATCGTCTAGGCTCAGTATCATGCAGTACAAGCCACGTTTAACGCTTTGTATAGGTTTACTAACACAAATACTACCTATCAGTTAGAACGTCTAAAAAGCACCTTTACGGCTCTGTACGCACGCATCACAGGATAAGATTATACCTTAGCTTGATTTTCTAATTAAAGGAGCGTGTAGGAGTGTGGCATCTTTCAAGAAATACAAAACAAAAACCAAAGGCGAGCTCTGGTTATTTAAAATTGATGTCGGCAAAGATCCATTAACCGGCGAACGGAAGACTACCACAAAGCGCGGCTTTGCAACCAAACCCGAGGCAAGGCTTGCTGCTGCAGATATTGAGCGTGAAGTTGCCAATGGGCTATATACCCCTGACAATAACATTACCTTTTCTGAATTCGCTCAAGAATGGCTTGAAGATTACGGAAAGTCTGTGAAAGTGTCAACACTGGATTTAAGGTCCCGTATGGTCGATGTGCTGGACAAGAAATTAGGAGCACTCAAAGTAAAGGATATCAATCGGAAGCTGTATCAAAGCATCCTCGACGATCTAGGAGCAACTTATGCAGATAACTCCCTCTCGATCATTCATTCCACTGGAAAGCTAATCTTTAAGAAGGCTATCCAAGATGAGATAATCAAACGTGATCCGACTGAGCACACCAAAGTAACAAGGAAAAAGAAGACGGTCGAGGAGCTCGAAGACGAGGAATTACCAAAATTCATGGAGAAGGAAGAACTGGCGAGCTTTCTGTTCGCCGTCAAAGAATCAATGAAGCACCAAGATTATACTTTATTCTTGATGCTGGCATATACCGGCATGCGAATCGGCGAGCTGCTCGCCTTGAAGTGGAAAGATGTTTCGTTTGAAGAACATACCGTTAATATTACGAAAACATGCTACCTACCTAAACACAATACATTGAACTTTATTCTGCTGCCACCTAAAACAAAATCATCTAAACGAGAAATTGTTGTTGATCTCTTAATCATCAGTGAATTAAAAAAGCATAAGTTTCATCAGAACACTATTAAGAATCATCCTGCTAGTCCCTTCAAGGATCACGACTTTATATTTACATCAGAAAGAGTCTTAGGTTATCCTTACAACAAATCGACGATCGAATACAAAATGAAGAAGGCGCTGCTCATCAGCGGGAACAATCAGGATCTATCCCCCCACAGCCTCCGGCACTCTCACTGTTCATTGCTAGCTGAAGCTGGCGTAGGACTGACTGAGATCATGGAGCGGTTAGGTCACGAGGACGACCAGGTAACTAAACGGGTTTACCTGCACGTTACAAAAACTAAACGCCTCGATGCATCAAACAAATTCTCTGCACTCATGGAAGATGCGGTCAAAATGCGGTCAAAATCGAATATAACAAACAAAATGTCCTGATAAACCTAGAGGTTTTAACTCTTTAGGCTTATGCAGGACATTCGTCTAGGGTGACTGTTTATTTTCTCGAAATATAAGATTATATAAGTTTTATACTTATTGGCATCCATATTGTTCGCAGCGAAATGTTGCTAGGCCGCCCCAGGTCGGAAATATCCGATTCGCAATGAAATATATGGATACATAAGTCTCCTACTTATAATGATTCTTATATTTCTCAGCAAAACGCTGCCTGCACCGAAATGAAAGCACATCCGTTTACGCTTGAAATGCAAGAGCTTATAGGTTTCTCCCTATAGCGCTGCGCTTGTATTTCTTCGCGAAACGAAAGCTGCGCCTCCATTTGTCGTCACAGCCGTTTACGCTTGAAATGCAAGACCTTATAGGTTTCTCCCTATAGCGCTGCGCTTGTATTTCTTCGCGAAACGAAA
>NZ_JACHXW010000004.1:225330-437276 GCF_014192395.1 Paenibacillus endophyticus
GCCTCCATTTGTCGTCACAGCCGTTTACGCTTGAAATGCAAGACCTTATAGGTTTCTCCCTATAGCGCTGCGCTTGTATTTCTTCGCGAAACGAAAGCTGCGCCTCCATTTGTCGTCACAGCCGTTTACGCTTGCATCGCAACGAATTTTTCCCTTTACATTCTATGGCTGAAGTTCGGACAACATGACTTTTCTTTTTTTAAGCCGCTTCGCAATACCCAAATACCGCTCCAGCTCTCGAAGCAGCATAAGCAGTGATGCCCTTATCTCGAACTCCTCACGCGTTTTCGGAAGCTCCATCGCACGGAATAGCTGGGACAGCTCACTTAGGCGCTCCTCGACTGTACCTTGGTACACATCCGATTTCACGTCGCTTGAAAGCTGGTCTAGCAAATCCGCGATCATGACTGCCTGCGGGAATTTCTGATAAACGAATGCCAGCTCCACCAGCATTTGCTGGACCGACTCCAGCTGCTGCCGTCTCATCTCGAAATAACTGGACCAGTAATGCTCTTGCCCCCAAAGTCTGTTCTCCCGATTGCGTACTGAACGCAGCGCACCTTCCTCAATCGCGGTGAATGCTTCCAGAATCTCGCCGCCATTCCACACATGCGTAGGATTGCGGAGCGTGACCGCCATCTCTTGAAACATGACTCCCAAGCACTGCTCGATAGAAGATCGATAATCGTTAAGCCGATGCTCATCCTTCGGCATATAAATGATATTCACAACCGTTGCCCAGCCTAAGCCCGCGAACAACAGTAAAATTTCATTGCCGATTATATCCGTCGTTACTTCTCCATGATTAAACAAATGGAAAACGATAACCGAGCTTGTCACGATGCCATCCTTAAGCTGGAATCGTGACAGCACTGGAAACGTGATGAGGATAAAGATGGCCACTGCCCAGATATGAAAACCAAGCAAGGAAAAGACTAGCGATGCGAAAAAAAGTCCAAGCGCAGAGGCTACGAACCGAACAAAGGCGCTTTTCAGCCCCTTCATCCGCGTCACTTCAACGCCGAGTATTGCAAGAATTCCTGCGCCAAGCGGCGGCTCCAGTCCTAAATATACAGCGGTGTAAATAGCTGCGATGGCGGCTAATGCCGTTTTAATGATACGAATGCCCATGAAAATTACCTCGAATACAGTAGGATTTATGTCTACATCCTACCGTTCACGCCAGCCTGCCGTCAACTTTCTTTCAAGTGCCGCGACGAGTTGGTACATAATCGTGGCAACTACAGCAATTACAATCAAGCTGGATAACACAAGCGTGAAGTTAAACACTTGAAATCCGTATATGATCAAGTAGCCTAGCCCAAGCTTTGCAACGAGAAACTCTCCAACGATGACGCCAATCCACGCTAATCCTACATTCACCTTCAGCGTGGAGATAATAACAGGGAAGGAAGCCGGCAAGATGACCAGCTTGAATAATTGAAGACGCGATGCCCCGAATAGCCTGACTACCTTAATGTACCCCGTATCGATTTCTCGAAATCGATTGTAAATATTCAATGTCGTAATGATGACTGTCACCGACAAGGTAATCGCAACGATCGACATAAAACCAGGGCCAAGACCTACGATAAAGATAGGTCCGAGTGCAACCTTGGGCATGCTGTTAAGCACGACTAAATAAGGATCGAATACACGAGACAGAAACGGGAACCACCATAGGGCTGCAGCTAATGCCGTGCCTATCAAGGTTCCAAGAACGAAGCCCACAATCGTCTCGGTTACGGTCATTCCGACATGCGGCCAAATGGAACCGTCAGCCATCGTCCTCCAAAGCTGCATTAACATTTTGGAAGGATAACTAAATAACAACGGATCAATCCAATCATTGCGCCCTGCCGCTTCCCATAAACCGACAAAGATTAATAGCAGTACGGCTTGTGTCGAAATGACTGCAGCGGTAACCTTGCGCTTCTGCTGCTTAAACCGATTGTGAAGCTCGCTCAGCCAGAAGCGTCTGCCCTCTTCCATGTTGATGCCGCCCGGAATGACAGGCGATACTTCCTCGTGCTTGCCCGATTTATTGCGATCGTCCACCTGTCGAACCCCCTTCATTATCATCCCGATCCAGCTCTGTCCAGAGTCGCTCGAAAAGCCCCTGAAAGCCTGAAAGCTTGCGTGCAGTCATCGGGGAGGCAAGACGAATCTCATCCGGTATCGCAAGCTCGCTGCGAATATAGCCTGGATTACGGCCAAGCACGATAACACGGTCGCTCATCGCGACAGCTTCAGCCAGATCGTGAGTGACGAGCACTGCTGTCTTGCCTAGACGCTTGAGCGTCTGGTGGACGAGATCCTCAAGCTGGAGCTTGATGTGCAGATCAAGCGCTGAGAACGGCTCATCCAACAGCAATACCTCGGGCTCCGTAGCAAGCGTCCTTGCTAACGCAACTCGCTGCCGCATCCCGCCGGACAGCTCCTGCGGATATTTGCGGGCAGAATCCGGCAAGCCGAGCTCTTCAAGCAATTCATCCACATATTGCAAGCCCTTCTCTGTTTTCCGATCGTTTATCTCAAGGCCGATTGCCGCATTTTCTTTTATTGAACGCCATGGAAACAAATAATCCTGCTGCAGCATGTAGCCTACCTTAGAGGAGGGTCCTGAAACCTGATCTCCATTGAGCAATACTTGCCCTTTGGTAGGGGGAAACAAGCCCGCAAGCAAGCTTAGAACGGTTGTCTTGCCACACCCGCTCGGCCCGACCAAGCTCACGAACTCACCGCGCTCTACCTTGAGATTAATATGCTCAATTGCCAGCGAGGCTCCCTTATCATTCACGTATACATGGGTCAGCTGCCGCAGCTCAAGCACCGTTTCTTGTTTCATGCTCAAGCCTCCCATTCCTGCGTAATCATTTATTTGACTGCTTCTATCGACTTCTCTGCGAAGGTTGTATTCACGAGTTCACTGTGCTCGGTACGTTTTTCCAGTTCGCCCGCGGAGGTAATCACATCAATCAAATTGTTCCACTCTGCTTCATCAATCACGGGATCAACAGAGAAAGAGCCTTGCTTTTGATAGCGATCAATAGAGCTGATTAGAATATCGCGGTCCACATTTTCGAAATAAGGCAAAACGACGTCTGTAATTGCTTCGGCGGTGTTGCTCTCTACCCAGAGCTGCGCTTTATGGATGGCATTCGTGAACGCTTGCACCGTTTTTTCATTTTTGTTGATATAGCTCTGTTTAGCCATAAATACGGTATACGGAAGATGTCCGCTTTCAGCGCCAAATGATGCTACGACATGGCCTTTGCCTTCCTTTTCAAATATCGAAGCTGTCGGCTCGAATAGTTGTACATAGTCACCTGTGCCAGATGCGAAAGCAGCCGGTATATTCGCGAAATCTACGTTTTGAATAAGCTCCAAATCAGCTTGGGGGTCGATGCCTAGTTTCTTAAGCGCGAATTCACCAGCCATTTGGGGCATGCCTCCCTTTCTTTGTCCCAAAAACACAGAGCCTTTCAACGCGTTCCAATCAAAGGTTTCAACTGCTTCTCTGGCAACCAGAAAAGTTCCATCGGTCTGTGTCAGCTGAGCGAAGTTGATTATAGGATCGTCCGTCCCTTGTTGATACACATAAATGGATGTTTCTGAGCCTACAAGCGCAACATCAATGGCATTTGACAGCAGCGCGGTCATCGTTTTATCGCCTCCAGGCGTCGTCGTCAACTCCACGTCAAGCCCTTCTTCTTCAAAATAGCCCTTCTCTATTGCCACATATTGCGGCGCATAGAACAAAGACCGTGTGACTTCTCCAATTCTCACCTTCACCTTGTCTGAATCCTTATTGCCACAGCCTGCCAATACAGTAGTCATTACAAGTGCTGCTACAAGCAGCAGCGACATTACCATACGTCTGTTCATCCGTGAGTCCCTCCTGCGTATTCGCGTTTAATAAATTTACTCCAGCCTATGCCACAAAGAGAACGACGGTGAATAGGCACACAAAAAGAAGGCTGTCCGGCATCGTCGTAACGATGGGACAGCCTTCCTCTACGTATTGATTAGGACTATAACTTGTAAATATCTGTGTACTTCCGTGTCAAATAGGTCACCAAATGCTGAGGGTCGAGCGGCTTGCCTGTCACGCTTTGGATAAGCTCAGAAGGCGTTCTTAGTTTTCCGTATTTATAAATGCGCTCGGTCAACCATTCTTTTATAGGCAGCAGGTTGCCGTTTCCGACGTTTGACCAGAAGCCATCCAGCTCGCGCTCCATCGTATCAGCGATTTGTGCCGCATACATATTTCCAAGCGAGTAAGAAGGGAAGTATCCGAATGCTCCGCCTGACCAATGGACATCTTGAAGAACGCCTTCCGCATCGTTTGGCGGTGTTATGCCTAAATACTCTTTATACTTATCATTCCATATGGCTGGAAGATCTGCGGCTTTGGCTCCACCGTTAAAGATGAGCTTCTCCATCTCGTACCGGATAATGATATGCAGGTTGTAAGTGAGCTCATCCGCTTCGATGCGTATCAAAGAAGGCTGAACCACGTTGTTCCCTCTATAGAACTGATCCACGCTCACATCGAGCTGACCTGGGAACCGTTTTTGCAGCTCGCCGAAATAGCGATCCCAGAATGGTCTGCTGCGTCCGATCACGTTTTCCCAAAAACGCGACTGCGACTCATGTATCCCCATCGAAGTTCCCGTACATAGCGTCGTACCAATGAGCTCTTCCATAATATTCTGCTCATATAAAGCGTGACCGCCTTCATGAATCGTGCCAAACAAGGCACTTGTTACGTCATTTTCGAGATATCGCGTTGTAATCCGAACATCGCCGGGACTAAGGCCGGTAGCGAATGGATGGGTGCTTTCATCCAGGCGTCCCGCTTCGAAGTTATAGCCCATTTGCTCCAATATGTATAAGCTGAACGCTTTTTGCGCCTCTTTATCGTAATTTTGTTTTAGAAATGCCGTATCCGGCTGGTGCGGTGATTGAGCGATGGCTGCCGCTAAAGGTACCAGCTGCGAACGCAAGCCGCCAAAAACATGGTCCAGTTCAGCAACAGTCATGCCTGGCTCATATTGATCGAGCAGCGTATCATAACGAGTCGCTTTCGGTCCCCACAGATCAATGAACTGATTGGTATAACTGATCACTTTCTCCAGATAGGGCTGGAAGCCCGCATAGTCATTGTTTTCTTTCGCTTCCTCCCACTTGGACTCGGACTGTGAAGCAAGCACCACATACTCCTGATACAGCTTTGGAGGTATTTTGACACTGCGGTCGTATTCTTTGCGGGTCTCGGCTACCAACCGCTGCTCCATTTCCGTTAATCCAGCGTATACCGACGTTTCTTCAAGCTTAGATATCCAGTCTCCCAGCTCCGGGGATGTTGACAGCTTGAATTGGTCAGCGGATAAAGCTCCGATCACTTCTGATCGGTTATCCATTCCCTTGCGGGGAGCGCCTGTCCGCAAATCCCAATAAAGAACTCCGAGTGCTTCCTCATAGCTTTTAATTTTGCGAATGGTATCCTTGAAGCTTTGCAAGGCCTCGGTTGATTGATTTGTCATCTTCATTCCGCCTTTCCGTTTTCTGTAACAGCTGTTTGTCATTGCTTGTTCTTCATTGGAACTTCACTTGATCTTACGTATTGCAATCCTTATAATCATCTTAAACCTGCTCGTCATACAGTGCAATAGAGAGAAAGAGAGGAAACCATTATGCATATTATTTTCTCGAAAACAGCAGTAGATCGGTTATCTCCCTATCTAACAGATGGTAAAACTGAGCTTAAGCTTCTTCATGATACAGAAGGCTGCGGCTGCGTCGTAAGCGGTGTGCCTGCTCTTCAATTGATTACAGAACCCTCCGTTGATGACAAACTAGCTCAAGGTGAGCCGTTTGACTTTTATTATGAGCCGCGGCATGAAGTTTATTACGAGCCTCGGATGCGCGTTGATTATGATGCGGCACGAGACAGCTTCTCCCTCAAAAGCGACAGCCAGATTTATACAACTAATCTTCGTTTTCTAACAAAAGGAAGTGCAGCGTGAGCAAACTCGACGATATTCTAAACGATAACAAACTATTCGTTGAAAGCCGCGAATATGAGAAATATTCAACCAGCAAATATCCGAACAAACGGATGGTTATTGTAACCTGCATGGATACTAGACTTACTGAAATGCTGCCTAAAGCGATGAACCTCAAAAACGGCGACGCCAAAATCATTAAAAATGCAGGCGCAATCGTTACACAGCCCTTCGGCAATATCATGCGCAGTATTTTAGTCGCATTATATGAACTGCAGGCTGATGAAGTTTTTGTAATCGGACACAACAATTGCGGGATGACTGGACTCAATCCCGAACTTATCATTCAGCATATGGAAGAGCGCGGCGTTTCAACCGAAACCATCACGACGTTAAAGCATTCCGGCCTTAATCTGATGCGATGGCTAACCGGATTTGATAATGTGCGCGACAGTGTCATTAACAGCGTCAGCATTATTCGCAATCACCCTCTTCTCCCTGCTAACATTCTCGTGCACGGACTGATCATCGACTCTGAAACAGGCGAACTCGAATTAGTGGATGGTGCTTATCAGCAGGCCTAGTCTTATAGAAAGAGAGCGTAAAGGCAACGAATTACATGCCATTACGCTCTCTTTTTTTTGCGAGTAAAGCATGTTGCCTTGCAGCAATCACATCCGACCTGTCCCGCTTTGTGTGCCTATGAATAATCGACTCGTCCTGCATGGGGCTCGGCGTTCCCCAAATGAACCCGCGCTGCGCGCAAGCTGCTGTACATGCCGTTTTCAAGTCTTCATTGGTTATATTAAGATCAATATCTATATACGGTGTAACGGTTCTCTGCGTCAATTGAGCCAACTTCGTGCTTAATTGCCGCTGCAAGCTTACCCAATCAATTCCGAGGTTGTCTAGTGGAGCATTGGACAGCTTCTTTTCGGCTTGCTGAAGCATTTTCTCCGCGCCTCGCAAATTCCCTCTTCGTGCATGATATTGCCCTACTGCTAATTGAATTAGTCCGACCCATGTCTGTTCAAGCGGATCTTCCGGATGTTCTTTCCAATATTCTTCAAGCAGCTCATGACATTCGAAATAATCCCTTGATCCGTGGAACTCCACGAGATAATCAATATACGATTTAGGAAATGTATGCATATCTGCCTCCTTTACCAACTTGCGAAGTCTTTCATGTCGATGTCGATCTTTTTAAAAATATTAGCATATGTCGCTTATACTTTCATACATTTAAACCAATCCTAAGTGGAGAAATGAAACCTTCGTCTATTTTAGCCGTATTCTATTTCTATATCAATCGATATATCAATGTAAATCAGGAGGAGAACAGACAGATGAAAAAAGGATTTATAGTCATGCTGGCGTTCGCGCTATTCTTGACACTAGGCTTCGGACAGCACGCTGATGCAAAACCACGTGGCGGGGGCATTAAATCACCGAAACAAAGCGTTACTCAGAACCCGAAAAAATCGGAAAATGTCAACCAGACGAATCCCGGTACCAAAGCAGGCACAACAGCCGGTGCGACAAAACCAGGATTTTTTGGCGGAGGCAGTTTAATGAAAGGCTTAATGATCGGCGGTTTGGCAGGCTTGATGTTCGGAAGCTTGTTTGCCGGAATGGGCGCTTTCGGTAATATACTCGGTCTAATGATTAATTTGCTTGCGATATTCGCAATCATCATGCTTATTCGCGTAGCATTTGTATACTTGAAAAGCAAACGTACCCCGCCAGATCGTCGGAGACCATACTAACGGTGCGCATTTATACGGACGAAATTATCAACGCCATCTGCTTAAACATGGCTGACCGCAGAGGCGTCAATCCCACAGACGTAGAGGTGCAGCTATCTTGGGAAGAAGAATATGGTTTCACGGCTGAGGTTTGGGTAAATGGACGCAGCCAATATATCATTGAAGCTAACATTCTCGAGGCCATTGAACAATATATTTACAAGCAGTACCAGATACGCGTATTCCGCTCCGGCATCACTCTTGATGCAGATGAGGAGTTTTGGGCAGATATCGCAGTCGAGTAGATTCAAGCATCCAGAAGCTCGTATTATCGAAAGATAAACGGCTGCTGGATGTTTTTTTGTGTTTTTCTCCGCATGATCATGTCTCCTAATAATTACTAGAGAAATAATCACTCATTTCGAGAAACCTCCGTACTCTTCTTGCGTCTAAACACTTGACCCTGAGAGGAGTGAATGTTGCTAGCTTATGAGAAAGAAACTTTGCACGGCGTTATTCCTGCTATTATTCAGTCAGTATGTGCTGCATGCAGCATCAGATCTTACCATTGCTGCCGTTTCACAGATGACAAAGTATCGCGTATATCAGAATGACCAAGCTTTGCGTGAATTTGTTGGAGAAGCACAAGCGGTAGCTTATGCAGGCAAATTCAGCTACAGCCATGTAGAAAAGATCGCCGATCGTACTTGGGTGTGGGATAACTTCCCGCGTTATAAAGTGTATCAGAAAGGCCTATCCAATCCCAAATGGGAATTCGCTTCTTATGCTCTCGCCTTATCTACTGCCAAGAAGCTTCGCAACGTACATATACGCGATTTAGCGAATATAGGCTGGAGCTATCATTCTTATGCTAAGTTCCAATTATTCCAAGGTGATAACACCAAAGATGCTTGGTCCTTTGCCTCTCTTGAAGCTGCCAAGCAAGAAGCAAAAAAATGGGGCAATGCGCATATTATCGATCTTGCATCGAACAAGTGGATATGGAGCAACCTCACAGCATCTCAGATTAAAGCACAGCGTGATGCCGTTGCAGTCTACCAGTTAGCTATTGGCGGGGTTCCAGTACAAGACAAGCCGATTTACGCTTTTCTTTATGATGCCATCACGGCTGCTGCTTCCATCGCTGGAAGCGAAGTCTTGGATTCAAAAACGGGAAAAATCGTGCACTCTAACGTACCTGCCTATCAGATCGCACAAAATGGTAAGATCATCCATGCTGCATGGAGCTTGGATGGGGCGGTTCAAACCGCTAAGAAAATAACTAATGCCGAGGTCATTTACAATGGAGTAGTATATTGGTCAGGCGTCCCTTATCTATCCGTATACCAAGGTGATAATCCGCTAAAATCCTTTAACTCGCGAGAGAGTGCGGTGGCGTATGCCAAGGCCTACTCGAATGCAACAATAAGAACGAGCGACGGCCGCAACATTTGGAGCAATGCTAAAAAGCTCGCTTATATGGGCTGGAACGGCAGTGCGTCTAGCGCAACCGTGTTAAATCACGCAGCAAATACACAAGGCTTATCGATCGATTCGCCAACTTGGTTCGAGCTAGCCTCCGCTGACGGAACGTTGACGGATACTTCTGATTTGTCAGTCGCGAACGCCTTGAAGGCGCAAGGAATGAAAGTGATGCCGCTCGTTCATAATCAGTTCAACAAAAAAATGACATCCTCCTTCCTCCTAAACAAAGCGGCACAGCAGAAATTTATTGCGAATCTTACGGCTAGGCTGGTTCAGCTTGGGGCTTCTGGGCTTAACCTTGATTTCGAGGAGGTCGCTGGCAGCGACCGCACGGCATATACAAGCTTTGTTACTGCACTCTCAAAAGCTGTTCATGCCAAAAACATGCAAATCTCCATCGATTTGCCGCGCGGCAGCTTAAGCTGGAATCATGCTACGGCGTATGACCACGCTGCGCTGTCAACCGTTGTCGATACCATCATCATTATGGCATACGACGAGCATTGGAGCGGGAGCCAAACACCTGGTTCCGTCGCTGGGCTTAAATGGGCGGAAGAAGGCATTAAGCAATTTCTAAGCTATGGCATCCCCCGCAGCAAGCTTATGCTGGGCATACCGTTTTATGTTAGGGAATGGAAGCTTGATAGCCAAAATAAACTCGTCGGAAACCGTGCTGTTGTGATGAAAGAGCTGCCTAAGCTGATTGCTGACACGAATGCGCAAGGCATATTCGATTCGGAATCAGGCCAAATGAAATATAAATATGCCAAAGATGGATTTACGTATCTGTTCTGGGCAGAAACCGAAACTACGGTCAAGGCAAGAATTGATATGGCGAAGCGTTATGATCTAGCCGGTGTCGCCGCTTGGCGCTTAGGCTATGAAAGCACGGAGCTATGGACGATGATGCTCCGAAATAAATAATGGAGAAGCCGCTAATCCATTGTCAGAGGTTGTTTTGCTTTACGTAGGCAACTCCAAGCTGTTATACACGAACTATCGCCTTAAGCGGCGCTCTTCAATCACGGAGTAAAGACAGTAAAAGGCTGCACGCATTTGCGTGCAGCCTTTTATTAGTACAAGGATTTATACTAAGACTCGGCTGCTGGAAAACGAAGAGTAACCTTCGTTCCTTTGCCTAGCTCGCTTTCAAATGAGATTTTACCGTGAAGCGCTTCAATAATTCGTATGGTCACGAGAATGCCAAGTCCTGTTCCTGTATCCTTTGTCGTAAAGAAAGCTGTCCCGATCTGACTCAAGTCTTCCTTGGACATCCCTTTTCCAGTGTCAATGATTTCAATAAAGATCTCTTCATTCCGGTAATAGGCATTTACAGTTACCTCTCCTGTTTCCGGAATCGCTTCCACGCCATTTTTGATTAAGTTCAAGATAACCTGAGATAGCCGCGGCTTGTCCGTTCTAACATATAAATCGGTTTGGTTGCAGTTAAGATGGATTTGAACATTCTGAATTAATCCGTATGAATTCATAATTTCGAGCGTGCTGCCAAGGAAAGTAGGAACCTCTACCAGTTCAAGCTGGTCTGCATGAGGCTTCGCCAAATTCAAATAATCTGTAATAATGTATTCGGCCCGTTCAAGCTCAGCAAGAGCGATTTTCAAATAATCTTTTTTCTTATCGTCCACCGATTCTTGCAGCAGCTGCAAAAAACCTTTTACTACCGTTAACGGGTTGCGTACCTCGTGCGCGACGGATGCTGCGATTTGACTGACGATTTTGAGCTTCTCGCTTCGCTCCAGCTCAAGCTTCAAATAGGCTGTTTCAATGAGATGCTCTTTTAGCATAGAAGAGATTCCCATGCCAATTAACGTTGCTATCGTTAGAATGGCAATGATCCATAAGCTATGCGATTCCGTATGTAGATTCAATGGCCGTGATTTCAAATATATAATAAGGAGCACAAAAGAAACAATTGAGCTATTGGCTGCTAGAATCACGGATACAACGACTCTTTTGATCTTTCGATAACTAAAAAAAGATTTTGCAAAAAAAAAGGCTGGACCTACGCTAAGCAGAAAAGAAAATACGGCAAGATACATAGCATCTCCATTTACATAAAGCCGGTACAATACACCGATAGACAGCGCCAAGAGTCCAGGAAAATATTTTCCAGAACCGTATAAAAAAGCAATAATCAAAGGAACGCATCTAAGATCACTTTGATAGCCATCGATAACGTTTACGGGGAATGCCATGCACAATACAGCTGATAATCCAAATAAACAGCCGTTTATCAATTGATAAATGATATTGCTTTTAGCTATGCGGACCATAAAGAACTGTTGGATAAAGATCGGAAACAATATGATAATAAGATGAATAAGCAATTGGTTTACCATATCTCTTAATATTTTCCCTTTCTTTTTACAATATTTGTATAGTTCTTTGGCACTAGCAACTAACAATTATAATATCATAAAAAATAGAGAGAATTAATAGGAAATTTGACAGCTCTGTATTTGAGTATGATTAATTCTTTTTTAACTTATGGATAGCCAATAATGTAATAGGAATAATGAAACCAAAAATTAAGGCATATGAAAACCAGGTTTGAGATGCAAATGAACGAAAGTATACGTTGTTGGGATATACGATGAGTGCGAGTACGACCGTAATTAATGCTAGTGGTGGCAGTAATGGCCGGTAGGTTTGCATCCGAAGCAGCTGAGCTAGCCCCAATCCTGCCGCATAAAAGCAAAGCACAAGCTTAAAGAAAATAGTTAGAAACCAAATTACAGCCATCATGACCTCGATGCGTTGAAGAAACTCACCGACCTGAATTTTCTTTGCAAGCGTATAGCTGGGAAAGCTATGCCTGGAAGTGAAATCCCAACCGAGCACCAATATGCAAAGCAAGGTAATGATTGATAATACAAGCCCGCCGAGAAAGCCACCCCATAGGAATGCATTGCCCCTCTTATTTGTTTGCCTCACATATGGCAATATCATTAAAAAGATCACAAGCTCCAAATAAGGAATGCCTAGAATCGTGAGGCTTCCTTTAATCATTTCTTTGACGCTAGCCTCAAATATCGGATATAACCGATTCATTTCCATTTGAGGCATGATAAAAACAATCAGGATGAATAGAAGCAATAAAATCCAAGGCAAAAAAATTTCTGCCGCGCGCCCTATTACTTCAAGACCTAACCCTGCTCCCATAACGATAATCACCATAAACAATATAAAAATCGCTTGAATAGGCGTTTCCGGCATCACAATCGTCGTCATAAAGTCACCAATGTTGCGAAGCACTAATGCAGACAGCAGCAAGAAAAAGGTCAAATACAAAAAGGAGATCAATCGGCCAACAAACTTCCCCGCTATTATTTCACTGTATTGAACCAGATTTTGATTTGGAAAGGACTTACCTAGCGAATGATAAAGGACAAGCAGCAACATTCCTAATAATACGCCAAGGAGTGCGGATATCCAGCTATCCTGCTTGGAAGTCAAAGCCATGGCAGACGGTACAATGAGAATCGCACTTCCCAAGCTGAACAAAAAGACCAGTATGAATAGCTGTTGCCTGCTTATTTGCCCATTCTCCAGCATGATATGGTCCTCCCGCTTCTCTATTGAAAGATATAGTTAATCACCATCGTTATAGGCTTGACTGCAATAGTAACGGCATCAAGCGGATTTGGAATTTTGATTCTCAAACTTTCGAGCGACGCCAAAACAAATGCAATAAATAGGAGCAGAAGGTAAACGCTCCGCTCCTTTCGCAGTTTTTTTTTGTTTAATGAAGGGAGCTGCAGCGCTGCCATGATACCAACTGCAAAGATGACAATAATAATCCACATCTCAATCTCCTTTCATTTTTTGCAAAAATGATTCAACGACTGAGCCTGTTTGCCGTATGCTCAACTCAGCTTCAATATTCACCGGTAAATGAACGAAATGCTCGTCCCATTCCTTCTCCAGTGGATACCACAATTGCCGATGTGAACGATGAACCGCATTCCCAAAACCGAAAATATCTGATTTTAATTGTTTGGCTTTCGTAATTGAAGCGGATGCCATTCGCTCTATTTCCTTGTTTGCTGCTAATTCTAACCCTTTAATGGTCTCAGGATTGCTTATATCTTCGCTTCCGCAAGCAACTTCGCCTATATTACCCTCAGCTTGGATTTTAACTTCCATATTCAATTTCCCATCATTCACTCGTGCTTTTACCTTTGTATTCTCTCTTAATAACTCAATGCTAATCTTGCCGCCTGAGGGACAACCGACGGTAACAATTGTGCTTTTAATTTGCCCCCGAATAAAGTTATAGCCTTTGCTCTCAAAAGGATTGAGCCAGCCAACCAAACGATCCTCATGAAAGACAGCCATCCCGTCGTACTCTTGTGTTACTGGCGGATGAACAGAGTCCAGATTTTTCTGAGATTCACCTATTTCAGGATCGCCGCTTATTTTGATGGCAGCTAGCGCTGGGTCCTTGCCTTTGCTCACCAGATCAAAAATGAGTTCATGCAGATCGATTTTGGAAGTAACCCCCCAGCTGTTTTGAGCCGAATTCAAGGAGGAATACAATTTATTGGATGGAATTTTCTCCAGTGGAGTCAAAACTTTGAGAATATCTTCAGCTTTCGTACCTTTAGCGATAATGAAATAAAAGTCGGTTCGAAGCTCATGATCCCTAGAGAGAATATCTAGAACCGGAGCAATACCTTCTCGTGCGAGCTTCTCTCCTATGACAACAATGCGTATATGTGAAGAGTATATTTTACGTGGTGTTGTTTTCGTGAGCTCTCTCATTGATTCAAATATGGTTGCTCCACCTGCCAATTGCTGAGTTATGACTGGCAATCGTTTGCCGCCTGATTTATTTGCAGATATTTCACTGGCATTGATCACTTGAACAGTTAGCTGATATTGATCCTTCTTTTTATCAAATCCGAAGGCAGATGCAATGCTCAATTCATTAAGTTCCCTTCGATTCCAGCAGCCGGTCAGTATAAATAATTCGATCACGACAAGCAGCAGCCATACCGCTTTTGTTCGAATGCTCATCAATCAATGCCTCCTTCTTGCTGCCTAGGGCTCTGGTGGTTTTGGCTGTGTGCTCTTTTCTCGAATCTCATTACCTTGACTTATGTATCGAGGTCTTCGATGCTGCAACCAGTGAGGTAGGCGGATCAAATTATCATTCTGGTCTTCCATGTCGAGCGGTCCGAATGGAGACATGTACGGAATGCCAAATGACCGTAGGCTGCATAAATGCAGGACAAGCGCAATAATACCAACAAGAATACCGAATAACCCAAAGGACGCGGCAAGCATCATTAGAATAAATCGCATCATCCGTACCGAAATGCCTAAACTGTAGGAAGGGATTACGAAGTTAGAGATTGCCGTAATTGACACAATAATGACCATCGTCGGACCGACAAGACCTGCCTCCACCGCTGCTTGCCCGATGACCAAAGCACCAACGATAGAGACAGCTTGTCCGACAGCTCGTGGCATCCGAACACCTGCTTCTCTCAGAATCTCAAACGTCACTTCCATTAAGATCGCTTCCACAAACGCAGGAAACGGAATCCCTTCCCGCTG
Source organism: Paenibacillus endophyticus (assembly GCF_014192395.1). Lineage (GTDB taxonomy): Bacteria > Bacillota > Bacilli > Paenibacillales > Paenibacillaceae > Pristimantibacillus > Pristimantibacillus endophyticus. The sequence continues at coordinate 240,155 of NZ_JACHXW010000004.1, forward strand.
AGCAGCAAAGTTAATCAAGAGCGGCGTTGGAATCATTTCTTGATGAAAAGTTGTAATTGCAATATAGATGGATGGCGCAAATAAGGCGATGAATAGCGATACAAAACGCAGGATGCGCAGCAAGGAGCTAATATCTGCACGTTGATAATAGTCCTCGGCTGTTTGCAGAAACTGTGTGAACAAAGCAGGCGCAAGCAATACAAATGGCGTTCCATCTACAAGAATGGCAACTCGGCCTTCTAGCAAGCCTGCAGCGACGACATCAGGACGCTCTGTATTATAAATCGTTGGAAAGGGCGTATAGGTTTCATCTTGTATGAACTCTTCGATATAACCGCTCTCCAAGATTGCGTCGGTATCTATTCGCGCTAGTCTTATTCTAACTTCATTGACAACCTTTTCGTTCGCTATGCCCTTTATGAACATAATAGCAACATCTGTTTTTGAGATCCTCCCAATCGGATTTGTCTCAAGCCACAAGTTGGGATCTTTGATTTTTCTACGTACTAGAGCCGTATTGATTCGAATTGATTCGGAGAAGCCTTCTCGAGGGCCACGAATAACGGTCTGTGATTGCGGCTCTGTGACCCCCCGCTCCGACCATTTTCTGACTCCGGCAGCAATGCTTTCCGCACTTCCATCGACGAGAACGATCGCATCACCAGAGAAAATAGCTATATGGATGCTGTCCATATCTGTAATTGTTTTGATATCCCCAACTTTAAGTAGAGATGACTTCAGTTTTTGTATTAGATTGTCGGAAGTTGCGTTGCGGTAAATCCCTGTTTCTTTGCCATCAATCAGCAAAGAATCCATAATCGTTGTCGAATCGGCCATACCGTCCAAATAGACGATAGCCGCATCAATCGAAACGTCGGCAGTATCGATTTGGAATTGTCTAATAATCAGATCGGTGCTATTCCCCGTGTTTTTTCGGATGATCTCAAGCGTCTCCGATAGTATGGTTGGTTTAGACAGATTAGGGCCTTGCTGTTTAAGGAAAACCTGCTCTGTTGTCTTCGCTTTGTGATTAGCCTGATTTCGTTTGAATATAGAGCGCATCTCTGTCCTCCCAAATTCCTGCTTATAACAGTGTGTCCAGAAATGGGTACCTCCATTACGCAGAAAGAATTACAGTTAAGCTCAGTGTTTACAACTACAACACTGACATATCGGTGCCTCATGAAATCGAAATGGTACAACAACAACAACAAAAAAAACCGTTCCCTCTATAAAAAAAGAGAATGGTCTGTGCGTTTCAAGCCAATTGCATTAATGCAGTTAATCATACCAACAACTTAACGATAAATAGGTGCTCCAAAGGGAGAAGAGCCCGCTCCGCCATCAACGCTGATCTCTGCTCCTTGGACATACGAAGATTCATCCGATGCTAGAAACAAAGCTACATTCGCGATCTCATTCGGTTCTCCCAACCGTTCTAGAGGAATAGACCGCGTGAGTGCAGATTCCATTTTAGCCAAGCCTTCGGGTTGCCCCCAGATTGGTGTTCTAGTTGCTCCAGGCAACAAGGTATTCACACGTAAACCCCGCGGTGACAGTTCTGAAACCAATACTTTTGCCATGCTAACGACCGCACCTTTGCTTGCCGCATACGCAGAATATCCGGGGCTTCCGGCATTAGCAAGTACAGAACCATTTAAGATGATCGAACCTCCAGTTCTCAAATAAGGCAAAGCAGATTGCACAGTGAAAAACACGCCTGTCACATTGACCTTCATTATATCCTCGAATAAAGAAAGTTCTGTTCCACCTGCTGGCGTATGGCCAGAAATGCCTGCATTAGCGAATACAATATCCAATCCGCCGAATGCTTCCACAGCAGCAATAGCAGCTTTTTTCATTTGTTCAGGATCCGTAGTATCCGCCTGTACAGCTATACTATTTACTGGTCCTATTTCTTCTGTTGCAGCGTTCAAAGTAGCTTGATTTCTGCCCGTAATCACAACCTTTGCTCCTTGTGCTACGAACAGCTTTGCCGTTGCTAACCCAATCCCGCTATTTCCTCCAGTAATTAATGCTACTTTCCCATTCAATTTTCCCATTATAATTATCTCCTTTATCTTGTTATTTGTTTTTAGAATGATCGTTCTCGAATTATCAAAAAAAATTAATTTGCTTTTGCAACAGCAGGCGTCTCAGCTACCCAATGCCTTGCTTCCTTCATGTCACTGAAATTTACCAGCTGGTATGGGAGCACGCCTAATTGGTTAACTGCCCGATCCAGGCTCAACTTAGCAATCATGCTCTGCGGCAATACCATAGCGAAATGACGAAGCCCATTTCCATATGCCCGTTGGACAAAATGTCGAGCTATCCATTCCTGATCATCCGGTTTTATTGCTGAACCTTTACGAGCATCCATTAATAATCTGTTGCTTTTCATTTTTTTAATCCATTCGATCCCCTTCAACATAATTAATTGAAACTCCTCTCCGTAAGCAAATCCCTTCCATTCAATGATGACGGCTTTAAGCTCTTCATCCCAAGCAACTTCTCCATGTTTAGAATCGAATAAAATCATCTCTATCATGCTCCTTTGAACGTATTATAATTCGAGAACGATCATTCTTAAATTAAGAAATTTTTTTAAACTACTTATCTAATATTTTTTTAGAAACGTTGGCAATCCGATACAGCTTTTTTTTGTCAGTTGAAGTCCTAGCAAGTACCCTTAGCCCCAGCAGCATATTGTGTAAACTTTCGGCAAGCTCTTCCGCTTTTAAACTTGAAGTGAATTCACCTGATTGCTTTCCTTTTTGAATAATACCTGTTAGAAGCTGCTCCGATTTAGTAAAGTTATCGTTTACTTTCGTCTCTACCTCACCATCCCGCGAGGCAAGCTCGACAGCCATATTTACAAATAGGCAGCCTGGAGGACTGTCTTCAACGCCTTCGATCATGAAATCGAACATGAAACCAATTGCCTGTGTAGGGCTTGCTCCGAGTAAACCTGAATGAAGTTCCGAGTTGACCAGCTTGCTGTAACGGTCAATCGCTGTCAGGTATAGTTTATGTTTATCTCCAAATGTATCATACAAGCTTCTGCGATGAATGCCCATACACTCGATAAGATCATTTATTGACGTTTTTTCATACCCTTGTTCCCAAAACAGCTTCATGGCCTTAAACAATACTGCATCCTCATCAAACTCTTTTGCCCTCGCCACTTTGCTCACCCCTCCTCTAGAAATGATAGTAACATATCGAGAACGATCGGTAAAGAATTATTTTTTACTGATCGTTCTCATAAATACTACTTTAGTTTGCTTAGAAAAACTCAGACTCAACCGAACCAGTTCTCTTATTCTGTCCAACTTCGTTCCATAATTCAGACCAGGGTTTTCCCCGCTTGGACCAGCATGATGGAATATGACGAAAATCCTCTGTATACACCGCCAGCAAGTGCTTTGAAATGCATGAAGCGTGGTTTTCTACCAATACCTCTTTGATCTCTGAAGATTTGACTGGAACAAGCGAGCACATTTTACTTTTAAATAGTGTCAATGGCAGGAACATGTTCGGACTTTTCCTATATAAGCATTTTTGCGGATATCTCGGTGAGCTTCCCGAATCATATTTCGTTATTTTTATATCCGCATAATGTTCCTGTAGAAATGCAGGAGCATCAAATTCAAGTACGGCAAACGCTTCATTCTTCTCTCTTTTTGCATACGTTTCAATCATCTTTCTACAATCTCTAATTGTCGGCCAAAAGAACACATGACCATTCAAACAAGCGCGGAACTGCTCCTGTGTGTATGACGCATCAATCATCTGATCTGGAATTCGAAGATGAGCATTCACAATCACATTTTGATTCCGAAAACCCACCTCTTTTGGTGCTGTACGGCGCTCCGCATTTGACTGAGGATACAACAATTGACTCGAGTACAAAGAATCGAATTGTGAAATCACGCTTAAATTTTTCACTCTTGTGAAATGATATAACCTTTTTCTTCCCTTGGCTTTAGTCACATCCGCAATGATCTCTTTCTTCAACATCTCTCTCACCCCTGAAGCTCCCTTTCTTATTAGGATGCCTTATTATGAATGCGTTCAAACGATTCGATTGTCACGGATGATTTGCCACCGGAACAAACACCCAATCATAAAGGAAACTTTCGGCATACATTACTGAGTACTCAACATGCAAGGAGGTGCTGTATACTATGTCCGGTCTTGTAGGTGGTGCTTTCAATAACACTGGAACGATCCTTGTGCTTTTCATCCTATTGGTGATAATCGCTTGTAGCTGTGGAGTATTTGGCGGAGGCTACTAATAGCAAAAACTTGGCTCTCATAATCTGAGGGCCATTTTCATGTTTGGAAGCCGATTTTAACATTCCTAATTCGCTTAACTTTTAATATTTGTTAAATTTTTCTCATTGATGTTTCACGCTGATAAATAGTGGGTAAATATGATTCTCAATAAATCAATTTCCTTTGGAGGCACGGATAATGGTTGAAGAAGAAACGTTTTATTGCATGATTTGCGAAGAGGTTCATGGACGTGCCGAAGTTCGATTCCTATATAAAACGGCCTTTAAAGCAACCAGATCCAATCATATGTCTGTAGGGATTTGCATGAAGTACAGTAAATGCTTAGAATCAAATCAACAGGATCTGAATTGTGAGAAAATCGGTTTAAGTTAAACCCTCGATTAGAATACCAGGACAAGCCATTACATAAAAACCGTGAAGGAGTCTTGAACATGTCGCTTGAGATTTATTTGAATTTTAATGGAAATTGCCGTGAAGCTGCAACGTTTTATGCTGAAGTATTCGGATCTGAAGTCACACACCTCGCAACCTTTGGTGATATGCCGCCAAACCCTGAGTATCCGCTGCCCGACGAAGCAAAGTCATTAATCATGCACGCCAGAGTCAATATTATGGGAAAGATCGTCATGTTCTCTGATGTGTTTCCTGGCATGCCCTTTACAGTAGGGAATCATATCCATTTAACCATAGTCAGCCAAGATGAACAGCAAACAAGAAGCCTTTTCGAAAAACTTTCAGAGGGCGGGAAAGTTACTATGGAGCTTCAATCAACTTTTTGGAGCAAAAGTTATGGTCAACTTACCGATCGATTCGGTATCGAATGGCAAGTAAGTTTGGATAGCGAAACGTTTGAAGCTTAGTTTAAAGCTTTTGCTATAGAGGAGAAGCATTTGCTGGCGTTTCAGTTGGTGCCTCTCAAAAGCACCACTTCTTATGATTCCAATGCTTTCCTCATTCCATCCAGCTTCAGAATCGTTTTCCAATTTCGCGAAGCTCTGACATATTGATCAAATGATGGCCGCTCACATTGATTCCGCGCAGCAAGCAAAATAAATAGTCATTCGAAGGCTTCTTCCACCTGTTGATTCGACTAGCCATCGCCATTTTCCGTCAAAGAATCCTAAAATCTGCTCCTATCGTTTGACATACTTTTTCAGTTAAATCATATATTCTTGTGTTGTTCTTATGCAAGTTCATAATAATATATGCCAACTATATTTATACAGAAAGAGGAGATTGCTCATGCTGATTAAAAAGAAAACAGACATTCATTTTATTTTAGACCATTTTCAAGAATTATCACAGTGGGACAGCGAAGGTCAGAAATTTTATCTCGTATTCGAAGACCGTAAACGTGGCGGCCAATGGACATTGATGAGTTATGGCGAGGAACGATTCAGCGTGCATGGGCTTGGACAAGACTATTCGGATTGCCAGGAGTACTTTTTTGAAGAACAAGCTGAAATCTTATCCTTTCTATGGCAGAACCGAGCTGCTTTCAACGCTGCTCTGAAACCAACGTCTATGTGCAGCTAAAAAGACTGGGTGGCATACCGTTTATGATCGATATGTTCATTTATAAATAACAAAAAACACACCAATTATTGCGTGTGTTTTTTGAATGTTTCTTCCTATGCCTTACCATTCAATCTTTGCTGCAGCATGGAAGCAAGATCCGCCGTATTCTCCCACATTAATGGACGAATCGGGTGCGAGCGAACAGTGAGCTCTGCATGGTTGCTGCTTCTCATGGTCCATATGACTGGTATATTTTTACCGAGCCCATAACCAGCAGCAAAATATACCTCAGGTGAATGCTCTGTAATATCAGCGATCATAACCTTGCTTTCTGCGTATTCAAGTAATGATTGTGTCTCCAATTGCTCGGGGCGCGATTGCTGAAGCAGTCTTGGCAGAAATCCGCATTGCTCTATTTTTGGAAAAATGTCTTCCAGCCATGTACTGCGCGTATCCTCATCATCAGGCAGCAAAACACAGCATGATTTGAGCTTTCTCCCCCCAGCGCTTGCTGCTGCAGTGTTCCAGCCTTTATCCGTCAGCTTGAAGCTCAGTCCTTCCCTAATCAGCAGCTGTGCTTCTTTGAGTTTCTCGATAATGTAGACCAGCTCTTGCAAGTTCGGAGAATACGTCAAATTGAAATGATTGCTTAACGGTTGTATGAGTATAGAATCCTCAGGCCCTTCCGCGTTGCGATAAATAAACTGAAGCAGCCGGTTTTCCTTATCCTCGATTGTTACCGGAATTATCGCTGCATCCTCGATTGCTTCTATTTCTTCCATTCCAAGCAGTACCTTTTCTCCGCAGTCTGTCTTCTCTCTTATATAGCCCGAAATAAGTGAAAATCGTTTGTTCTTAACCGTATATGGCAACGAATGAATCGTTAGATAATGGTCGCTTTTCAAACCATAAAAGCTATTCGGCGCGCAATGGCATCCTAGAAAATGGACATGCTCTCCCTTTTGCTCTACAGGTACAAATTCCGAACAAAATAAGCATCTTTTTTTCTCCATGCAAATCATCCCCTTTATTCCTTAGCTTTCGCACATTTTAGCTGATATGAGGGGGATTATGGGATTAGTATTTTTTAATATGCCAATTTCATCCTACTAAATGATGAGGATAATCAATAATTGATTAATCACTTATTTTACATTAAAAAAAGAAAAGAGGCTACTCATCGACCTTGTTGCACGCCTTAATCATTCGATAAAGCTCTTCTGTTTCTACATTTCGATCTTTCATTTCGCGGTATATATCACTTAACGGAGGTGGCGCTGCATATTCCCTCATCACACTCATACTCTGTTCATCATAACTACTGTCATTTTGGATATATCTACCATAACCATTTTTTCTTGGCTCAAGCGCATGTTGACTACGGTTAAGCCTGAGCACCAGAAATAGAACAGATGCTGTAAGGAGCATCATAGCTCCTGATTTCATATCCTCAGTGAGACCGATCACAAAAACTGAAAAGAGTATCGCCGGAACTCCAAACAGGAATACAGCAAAATAGAGCAGTACCTTCGCAACAGCATTTCCTATATGGCTCATGGCAAACTCCTCTCCCAGCAGCCCGCTTTGTATAACGTATGAAGCAATAGGTTATCCCTATTACCATTCAACACCCCAAGCCGATTCATATCCTTTATTAGCAGATTGTCCAGATACCGGCGGCGCATATACATTCTTAATGGCGGAGTCCGTACCCATGTAGTTAGCAAAATGTTTGCTTTCCTGCCTGCGAATGCGGCGCGCTTCCTTTCGTTCAGGTGCCGTATCGAATAGCAGTCTCTCTTCATCGGAAAGCGCGTTTACACCTGGTACCTCTACCGGCTTGCCATCATCGCCTAGCGCGACAAACGTTAAGAATGAAGTAGCACACACTTTCCGTTTCCCGGTCAGCAAATCCTCCGTCACGACACGAACGAAAACCTCCATTGAGGTTTTATGCGACCACGTGACGAACGCAGATAAGCTTACTGCATCGCCTTTCTTTACTGGATAGAGAAAATCTACAGAATCCGTAGACGCTGTCACAACGGGACGGCGTGAATGCTTGGTTGCAGCAATCGTAGCCACATCGTCAATGTAGGCCATTAGCTTGCCGCCAAAAATCGTGCCATGATGATTCGTATCCGGTGGAAGTACGATCGACTCTTTTATGGTTAGCGAATCTGAAGCGGGACGGGATGCATGGGGTATGGCAACTTTACTTAATATGTTCATGGAAACACCTTTTCCTTCAATCAATTTGTTAGAGCTAAGTTTACACCCCGCAGACATATAGGTAAAATACATATATCGAATAGTTGGCATTCCTTTTAACTATAGATGCATATATATTTTACGCAGAGGAGATGCCCTTATGGACCTTAAGCAATTGACATATTTTGTTGCGGTGGCTGAAGCGGGAAGCTTCACACAAGCAGCACGAGCGCTACATCTCAGCCAGCCCTCTCTTTCCAAAATGGTAAGGCTGCTTGAAGAGGAGCTTGGCGTACAACTGATTGACCGGTCTGCCAAGCAAATCACCTTAACAGACGCCGGCATGTCCATCTTGCGATCGGCTAAACCCATTATTCAATCATTCGAGGATATGTCGAGTGAGCTGGAGGAGGTTGTTTCCCTCAAGAAGGGTACGCTTCGCCTTGGCATACCGCCTATGGTCGGAAGCTATTTTTTGCCATCTGTCATTGAAAAATTTCTAACCCATTATCCTCAAATCAAGCTGCAGATCATCGAACAAGGCGGCAAAAGCCTTGAGCAGGATATTCTTCAAGGCGACTTGGATTTCAGCATGGTCATCCTCCCGATTAAAGATATGGAAAGATACCATGTATTGCCGTGCATGAACGAAAACCTAAGATTGGTTGTTCACCTTGAGCACCCGTTAGCACTCATGAACAAAGCTCAGCTCTCGCAGCTGGAGCGTGAATCCTTCATCATGTTCCGCAGCGATTTCACGATCCAGCAGGTCATTAAGGAGCACTGTGAAGCAGCAGGCTTCGAGCCGAGAATTGTATTCGAGAGCTCTCAGTGGGATTTCATGACGGAAATGGTCGCCGCCAAGTATGGCATAACCTTACTGCCTGAAGGGATTTGCATGCAATTGGACAGCAATCGATTTCACACGCTATCCATTGAGAAGCCCGCCATTCCTTGGCAATTGTCTATGATCTGGCGGAACGACAAATATTTATCCTTCGCGTCGAAGGAATGGATTCGATTTGTTGAAGCTGAGCTCGGAGAACATAGCCTTGAGCAATAAAATAATAATCCTGATGCGCAGCTTGACCGTGAGAGCCAGGCTCTTTATAGAAAAACATACTTTGCACGCATACCGCTTCTTCTACCTTTATTTGCGCAAGTGTTCTGCGTACAATGGGTAATTTCATGGCCTGACGTGAGAAGCTGTCATGCTGATGCGGATTAAACAAAAAACGAGCCAGCGCCTCCATCGAGGAGGTACTGGCTCTTATTTGGCTTGGCCTTGATTATCTTTTCCTTTGATTGTCACCGAATGATACGTTTCTCTTTAGCTGCCTTCAGCCAGCTCGGAAATTCATTCAACAGTTGATCATACAACACCTCGTCAGTAACTGCAGCGATATCGTCCAGATGAAAGAAATTCGCATTATCGACGACACGTCCCTCCATCGTATCCAGCTGCCTGAGCACTTCAAAATCGGAATGACCAATACCTACAAACTGCCAGAAGATCGGATGTACGGATGCAGCAGTAATCACCTTTTTGATCGGCTTGACGACTCCTCCATCGTTTATGAAAATAATAAAGACAGGCGTTCCGTCATCCTCCTCGTCCGTATATTTCTTAACAACGTCCTCCATGACAGGAGGCTCATTGTTTCGTCCAAATTTATGAATGGCATTGTTGTTCAAAATATTATTCTCGACATATTGTCCGAAATCTTGTTCCGTGACAGACGGCAACCGGCTGAAATGCGTGTCATACACCCAAACATCCAAAGCGCCGTTGTCATCGAATTTGCTTGCGACTGCCAATATGCGCTCTACGACCTCCTGTACTGTGCCGTTTTTGTACAAGGTTTGCATGGATCCCGTAATATCGAGCACGATTCCCACTCTTGCAACCACGTTAGTGAGTTGTTTTTTCTCTAATGTTATTTGTACCAGCTTCTTACGCAAGTCAATTGGCGAACGCACAAGCTCCTCTACCGCAGCTGCAGCCTCAGCAGACCCGCTTTCAATTTCGAGACCAAAGTTTGTGCACAACGCTTCAAGACCGCCATAGAAACCGCCGCCTATCGCATTGAACTTCCACTCGCCTTGATGTTTATACAACTCGCCAACGACTACTGCTGTTTCCTTCGTGAATTCATCACCGAATTCATAGCGGAATAGCTCCTCGTTACTGCTTTCATCGATAATTCGCATATATAATCCAGATACATCCTGCATGTATTGGCCTTGTTCTTCTCCTTCATGAATCGTTACGGTAAAAGCGATTTTGGCTGTTTGCTCATCCGTTCGCTGCAGATTAATCGTGATTGATTCTCGATCATTCGCATCGGACATCACGCTATGAGCAGTTGATCCGTTTCGAGCAGCTGGATTTCCATAAAATATGAAATCCTCATCTCGTTCACAGCGACTTCGATCCGATAATAGGAACGCGGCTGCGTCAATGCTAATCGAGCTGTCCTTTGTTTTCCATCCAAACAATAGCTTTACAGATACCAGCTTGCGTCCCTTTGTTACATCTATTTTCTGTCCTTTTGACAACAGCATGCATTCATCTCCGTTTCGTAAGCCTATTATATTATCTGGGTGCAGCACGAACTTGCTAGTAACTTTGAGTATAAAGACGTACTGTTACCAGTATACCTATAAACTCGCTTACATGTTATGGGAAAATATAAGCTGCCGACAGTCAAAACAATCCGACTAAACGACAAGCTGACCTTTTTTTGCTGCGATGCCGATAGTTGCCTCTACCCCTGAATGAAAGGCTAGAAAATCGCTTTCGAAGCCATCACTGAAAATGACACCGTCATCTGGCATTTGAGATGTAATGCGGAGCGGCTGGCGCTCATTAATCTGGCCGAATACAAGCTCAGCTGCCGTTGTTTTACTCGGGAAGGGCTCTCTTACCGTAAAATACAAATACTTCGAATCCCATGAAAATGGATTTTCTTCTGATCCCCACTCACCGTCATGCAGCGTCACTTTTTGTTTCGATGCCCCGCTAACAATGCCTGCTGCTCCAGCAAGGACACTTTTAAACCAGCCCGTTGCTCCTAGCCCAGTTGAAATAATAATCCCGCTGGAGGATTGCTGCTCAATTTGATTGCCAAGCTCGAGTTGATAGCGAGCCGATACATGCGTCCTTCGTCCGACAAACAAGTCGTTGACGCCGTACAGCATTTGCCCGTCATTCAATTGAGCTTGAGCTAGCGTTACTTCTTTGGTCTGGCGCCTTTTTTGAAGAACATCGGGCACAATCACTTTTAAATCCTTAACGGTGAAGGGGAGCAGGAGACCATCCCAGCGCATGGGGTCTGGATTAACGCCAAGCAGAGGCTGCTCGTTCAAATACTTCATGGTATTGGCGATAAGCCCATCCTGGCCAACGGCAACTACAATGTCATGCTTGCCGAATATAAACTGCGATACATACTCCCTGTCGATAACCTGTACCCTGCCGTACGTTTTCAACTCCGCCTCCGTCTGGACAACGGCCTCTCGGTAATGTGAATCCTCATTCAAATAATCGCTGAAATCGGCACCGAGTCGCTCGATATAGAATTGTGCCTGCTGAATCGTATTATAGCGAACAATTAATTCCTCGAGACGAGTTTTTCTTTTGATCAAAATAAACTTCTGGCTGAAGGCGTCCTCGCTCATCTCGTTTGTCCTCCTCTATTGCTGGCTGATGAAGTCGCTGTTGGACTGGACATCATGCTTTGCAAGAGATCCGGAGTAATCGTAAGCTGACCTATCTTCTCTGCTTTTTCCGCAATATCCTGGAACGCAATGGCGATAAGCTTATTTGGATCCATTCCCATATTCGTCATTGCCTGCAGAACATATGGCTCAATTCCACTCATAGCCTTCATGACAGCTGCAAGCTCATATGCCTTGGCATCTGCTTGCGCGTTTTTATTCGTGATGGCAAGCTCGATTAAGCTTCTCTTCTTTTCTTCCAAGGCAGTATCGAAGTATAATTGCTCTTCCTTCATTTCGTTCTGCTTCTGTTTCACGAGACGTTCTGCATCCAACTGCGTTTCTTTAATTTGTTTTTTCTTCGTTTCGACTGCTATTTCAGTACGAAGCTCGTTTTCCTTCACTTTTCTTTCTTGGTCAATAGAAGCATTTCTTCGCTCATATAACGCATCATCCGCATCCCGAAGTATTCCCTCCCGAGCCTTAGCTTCGAGCGCCCGCATGGTTTCCTTATTCGGCAGAACCGCCAAGACTGACAACCCCATGAGCTCTATGCCCAGATTGCCGATTTCTTCACTCCCTTTCACTTGGCTTGTGATGCGCTGAACAAGCTGCTCACTGGATTGTATCGCTTCCTTGAGCGGCAGCTGCGCTAGCTGCTTCTTAACCTGTACTTTTGCGATATGAATGACTCTCTGGGCTAATTTGCCCGGATCATCCGAGATATACGTTTTTTTCTTCAGATTGTACGTGTAATTCAGAAGCTGTATCGTTTTCTTGTAATCGACAATACGGTAAGTCAATTGGCCTTGCACAGTCACCGTCTGATAATCATGGGTGATTTCCTCAAACATAAACGGCACATCGATCGAAGAGATGGGAACGACTACGACGGACGTTGTAGGTTCATAGTAATGGAAGGATAAACCTATTCCTTCCTGTATAACCTTGCCGTTCTTCACCTTAATGACATAATCGCTTGGTTGAAACTTGACGAACCGGAATCCAAACATAATGAAAACCTCGCTTTCGCTATTTTATATACTCATAATGACATTATCAAAATAATATCAAATCGCGTCGATATTGTCAAATCGAAAATATCAAAAAAAAAAAAGTGGCTCCATGACCTTGGACCTCCTCCAAACTATCCATTTATTTGCAAAAAGCTCGTTTACAAATTAGTCTTTTTACTATAAAATTCTTTATAACGAACATAAAGTTCGCAATTGAAGCTTTGGCGGGGGAGGTGGTACTGTCATGTCCAAACTTAAAAAAATCATTAGTCTTACGCTGCTTCTAAGTCTTTGTATATTCCCCGCGACTGCGTTCGCTTCATCAGGTAAAGCTACTTCCGATAATAAAAAAGGGTTCTTGTCCAGCATTTTTTCGGTATTTTCGGTCACGAAGAGCAATAACAACAATTACAGCAATAACGGTAACAACGGTTATAACGGCAATAACAATCATTCGAATTCCAATTCTTCCAACAATCACAATTCGGATAAGGATTGGGACAAAAAAGGCTGGTTCGATTGGTTGGACGATGATGATTGGTGGGATGAAATTTGCTGGTGGGACAAGAATAAGGACGATTCCTTTAAAATTTGGGAACGTTATTATTGCTATTAGTCCCCAAATAAAGAGAACCGTAGGGCAACTAGCCCTACGGTTCTCTTTTCTATTTGCTTCTGGTCCTATTTACTCACATTCTCTTTTATGTTTTGAATTAATAAAACAAATAGAAGCGGATCAAACCTTTTTTACACGGTCTGTTCTTTCCCGAACGTTCCCGGTTTTATTTTCTTGACATCGTACATGGAGACGGATGAATGAATAATAAATGAAGGCTTCTCCTCGTCTTTCCTATTTCGGTGACCTGCAAGATGAACCGGGTCCTTTTCCCAATTTTTCCAAGCATCCTCCGATTCCCAGCGCACCAAAATGACAACTTCTTCTGAGTCTTTTGCTTTGCGATTCACCATAATGTTAATGTCAATTAAGCCTTCCATCCCGTCAATATGGCTTTTTTGCCCAAAATCGTCGACGATCTGCTGCGAATGCCCTTTTTGCACCTCAATTGTTCTTACTTGTATGAACATCATAATCACTCCTATTATCATTCCTAAATAAAATATAACGATAACGATTATCATTGTCAAATCATTCTAGTTTACTCTGTAAGTCTTGCACTGCAGCCTAACCGCAACAACAGCGATCCAATCATCGAAAGCACGCATCACACGGCCGGTTCTCTTTTCGTTCTTCAAGCTACGGTAGTCCTTCAACAGAGGGACGAGCCAGCTGCTGAGCGGAGATGCCGCATTTCCAATCGAATAACGCACTTGGCACCCTTTGGCATGCGGCTTTAATTCGTAATCGTTGCGGTACCACCAGCCGCCAAATATGGTGAAATGTCCATTCGCAGAATCTACATCCACATAAGCCACTCGAATTGCAGAAGCTTCCTCTCCTGTATACACGGTATATAATTGCGGTCCTCCTTTGACGTGAAGGGAACCTTCGCTTCCAGATGCTCCCGATAGAAGCAGCGGCAAATGATTCGCGGTTATGCTTCCGGTAGGCATCGTCGACATATAATGAATGACTTCCTGATAGGGCTTCTCTATGATGCCCGAATATGTAATGATCTCTTTCATTGCCTAACCCCCACCCGAATGTATGTCTTTTCATTCTGACAGATCTTAAAGCGCATAAACTCACGCCTCGGTTGGATTCCTTCTCCGTCTTTAGGCTGAGTTCAGCTGATAACAAAGAAAAAACCGCCTGGGTACAAGCCCAAACGGTGATGATTGGCAACTAATGTTTTCTTTTGTAATACGTAATGCCCAGCGCAAGCGCTAGTACAGAGCCTTTAACAATATCCATCGCGTAATACGGAATCGACAGCATAATTAATCCGTTGGATAAAATTCCGATTAAAACCGCACCGGCAAATGTACCGAATGCATTCGGTTTGCCCGCGCCGAATACGGAATATCCGATAAATGCAGCAGCCACGGCATCCATTAAATAAGGCCCGCCAGCATTTACTTCAGCATTCATGACCCGAGCTCCAAGCACGATCCCGCCTATTGCAGCGAATAATGCGGAGATCATATAGGCAAACAGCCGGTATCTGCTCACGGCAATCCCAGATAGCTTAGCGGCTTCTTGGTTTCCGCCAATCATATACATATAGCGGCCATGCTTCGTATACGTTAGGAACAGATGGACCGCTGCGACGATGACCAGCATAATAACAATAATCCACGGCACTTGTCCGAGCTTGCCGAACAGTTTCGGGATTTGCCCGGTTGCGAAATCCCCGCTAGGCATAACCATATTTTGCGATATCGTTGCTCCGCGGGTATACGTGAGCGCGACACCTTGGAACACGAACATCGTAGCAAGCGTCATGAGCATATCTTGTATTTTGAAGTTAATGACCAGCCATGCGTTGATTACGCCTACGACGAGACAGAACACAATCGTTACCGCAATCCCGAGCCCAAAGCTTTGACCATGCCAAACGTACATGGAGATGACAAGTGCATTCGCTAAGGAGGCGACAGAGCCTACAGACAGATCAAATCCGCCAACTGAAAGCGAAACGGTAAGGCCAATGGCTATAATGGTTACGATTGAGATCGAGCGCAATATATTAATGATGTTGGTCGTGCTTAAGAAATTATCGGTTACCGTACCAAAAAAGACGACTAGCAGCAAAATGGTAATAAGCGTTCCATACTTATATAAAAAATCAACGATCTGAACCTTTTTCTTCTCCCGAGTGGAATCGGCAGCCATCATGTTAATAAGCCTCCTGTACTATGTAGCAAAATCTCTTCTTCACTCGTATGCTGTGTCTCCAGTTCTTTTACGACTTGCCCGTCAAACATGACATAGATCCGATCCGTTATGCCGATCATTTCCGACATCTCGCTCGATGCATAAATGATGCATTTCCCCCTGCCGGCAAGTTCTGCGACAAGCTCATAAATATCGCGCTTTGCGCCTACGTCCACCCCTTTGGTAGGCTCATCGAATATATATACATCCGCATCGACCAGCAGCCATTTGCCAATCGCTACCTTTTGCTGATTGCCGCCCGATAGATTGCTGACTTTAGCATTTGCACTCGGTGTCTTTACGCCTAAGCTTTGTATGATTTCTACTGCGGCTTGTTTCTCTTTTGACTTGCTTAGCCAGGGCCCCCATTTCGTAAACCGCGATAGGATGGCCGCAGTCAAATTCACGCTTACGGATTCTTCAACGAATATCCCTTCGCGCCTGCGTTCTTCGGGGACTAGTGCGATGCCATTCTTGACTGCTTGGTACGGTGACCGAATGCGAAGCTCGCGGTTATCGATAAACAATTGTCCGGAAACAATAGGTGCTGCACCGAACAAGGCACGGCAAAGCTCTGTTTTGCCTGCTCCGACTAAGCCTGCCAACCCGATGATTTCGCCTTTGCATACATGCAGGTTCACTCCGTTTACTTTATCTCCGTCTCGGATGTCTTTGACTTCGAACCGTTTCTTGCCGATCTCTTTCTTTGCATGAGGGAATTGTCCTTCCATTCTCGCTCCAAGCATGAGCTCAACCACTTTATGCTGGTCGATATTAGCAAGCTCTTCACTTACAACTAGCTTCCCGTCACGCATAATCGTAATATCCTCACAAATTTCATAGAGCTCAGGCAGTCGATGCGAGATGAAAATAATGCCAACGCCTTCAACTTTCAATAAACGAATTAGACGAAATAGCTGATCGGTCTCGCTATGGCTTAGCGGAGCTGTAGGCTCGTCCAACACTAGAAATCGGCATTCCCTAGACACGGAACGTGCAATAAGCACCATTTGCTTTTCGGCAAGCGTTAGCTCCTGTACGAGCTTCTTTGTAGGGACTTTAATGTTCATACGGTCCAGAATAGCCTGTGCAGAACGATGAAGCTCCTTCCACTGAATCAGGTGCTTCCCTTTCATGTTATGTACTGTTTGCTCCAGCATAATATTCTCGCCAACGGATAGATTAGGAATTAATGCCGTATCGACCTCTTGATAGACAACCTGGATTCCATTGTCTTTCGCATCCTTAGGCGTACGAATACGTACTTCCTTGCCATCAATGGAAATGCTTCCGGTGTAATGGTCATGGGCTCCGGCGAGCACCTTCATCAAAGTAGACTTACCCGCTCCGTTGGCCCCGATCAAAGCATGCGCCCTGCCGGCAGCTGTACGAAAATCTACATCCGACAATGCTTGCACGCCTGGAAAGGCGATTGATATCCGCTTCATGACCAGCTCGCTTGCCTTTGAGTCTAACAACAGACCCACCTTCCTCCCCAAACAGGATAGAGCGCCCTTATCCATATGGATAAGGGCGCCATTTTTATTACTATTATATCATCATTTGTCGATTATTTGCCGTTTGCTGCTTTCAAAGACTTCATCCAGTCTTCTTCGAAAGCATCAGTCGTGCCCCAGCCTGGCAAAATATCAGCAAGGTTAACCATATTGACCGGCTCGCTTGATTTTTTAAGACCTTCTTGGTCGATAAGCGCTGCTTCCAAATTATAAGTTGAAGGCGTCTCTTCGCCTGCGATTTTTTTGGCAAGCAGTCTTACATTTACTGCTCCGATCATTTTCGGATCAACTGCTGCAGTTGCAACCCACGGACTGTTCTCTTCTTGCATAATTTGCAAATCAGCATTCGAGAGATCAATGCCGTAAATTTTAATTTCGGTGCGGCCTGCTTCGACAATTGCTCTAGCTGCACCGCTGGCGAAGGCATCCCAAGTTGCGAAAATTGCGTCTATCTCGCCTTTTGGATGCTTCGTCAACATAGCGGCAACCGCGTTTTGCGTGTCAACCGACGTGTTGTCATTCGCAACGCCAAAGCGCTCAACTTCTTTGATTCCTGGGTATTTGGCCAATGTATCTTGATAGATCTTGTTGCGGCGAACCATTGGAGGAAAACCGTCAACCCACAAGTATACGATCTTCGCTTCTTCGCCTTGCTCCTTAACAAGCTGATCAAGTGAATATTGAGCAAGCGCCTCGTCGTCTTGCGAAGTCAATGTAACGCCTTCGATGGCCGTAAGCTCGTTCACGGAGTCAAACGCAACGACAGGGATGCCTTTGTCCTTCAGCTTCTGTACGTCTGCAACAGTAGCCTCGTCGTCGCCATGCGAGATAATAACGCCATCATAGCCGCCATCCGTTGCTTGCGCGATTGCATCATGGAATTTGGCCGTATCGCCATTCGCTGAGAATGTATCGACTTTAAAGCCAAGTGCTTCTCCTTCTTGCTTTGCTCCTGCTAAAAATTGTGCGGTATGATCGTCACCGCCGATTTTGCGAATGACCATCAGTTTAATTTCATCCTTGGCTGCAATTGCCGCTGGTAGATTTTCAATCGTTTTTGTTCCTTCGTTGGCTGCTTCGCCATTCGAATTCCCTTTGTTCGCTTGTCCGCAGCCTGATGCCACTATCGCAATTGCGATAACCAAGCCGAACACCGCGCGTACTCTCGTCTTAATCATTCTGATTTCTCTCCCTAAGTATATTATGTCTGATAATATAAGTAATCCTATAGGATATTAAAACTAGCGTCAATAGTTTTATACAAAATTTGCTCTTTTTTGCACATTCGACACGAGTTAAACGCATTCATGTCAAAAAAGTGATAAAATAATAGGCAAGCGTAAACGGCTGAAGGCCGTATTCTGGCGGCAAAGCTTACGTTTCGCGTAGAAATATAGAGAAAGTAATGTGAAATACTATACATTCCTATATTTCAAGGTGAAACGGCTCCGCCTTCCTTTGGCGGCGCAGCGCATTTCATTCCGAAAAATTTAGAGAATGTATAGCTTAAGGACATACTTTCCTATACTTGAACAAACCGAAAGGCGGAGAAAAACATGGTACATCCTTTTATTATTGAACCTCAAACGTATACAGAATTCGAAAACGATGCGGAGCAAATAGAAAAATGCAAGGAATGGGGCTTGCTTTCCGAGAAGGCAGCCAAAACCAAAATGTTTACTTATAAAGGCCATGGAAGCCAGCTTTCTTGCAGCATCATTGGATTTGCAGATAAAATGACGGCCGTCGTTGCATTTGATAATGGTCAGAAGCATTGCATTCACCCCTCCTATCTCAAAGAAATGCAAGCTGCGAATTATGGATCGAAAGCTGCCGTCCTTACTGAAGAAGCTGCCAATCAAGAGGCTGTGGCAGAAGAGCTGTCTGCTGCGCCCGAGATAGCAGAACTCGAAGCAATGGAAGTTGAAGCAACACCTGCTGTCCAGGTGGAAGAAACGGAGCTGCAACCGGTTAAAGTAAAAGCTCCACCGAAAGAAAAAGCAAAAAAGGAAAAGAAGGCTAAGCTCGAGCTTCCGGAAGAAAAAGTGAAAATGACTGCTACAGTCAAACAATTTACGACTGTGCCTAACAACTTTTCCGATACAGAGGATGAGGTTGTCATTTATGAAGCTGTATCCATCGAAGATCCTGCGATTGCTATTGAAGATGCATGGTCAAGCCATAGCGCGACACTTAAGAAATTCGAGCTGGAGATTGGAGATATCATTCACTTCGAAGGTAAAATTGTCGCCAAGAAGCTGACGAAGCATCCGATTCCCTACAAAATCAACAATCCTGCTAAAATTCAAAAGAACAAACCGGAGTAATTCACTTGTGCAAAGCAGTTGAAAACAAGCTGTACAAGCATTTTTGTTTAAAATTTCATAGCATAGGCTCAGTTGCAAGGCAAGCGTTTCAAATCCTCGAATCCCCATAAGATGATGGACCAAAACAGGCTGCCTCTTCAAACCTTGCTAGGGTCGAAGAGGCAGCCTGTTTCATGAAACAATTAGACCGATCACTTTATAACGCATAAATAAACAGACGAAGAAGCTTAGAACATTCCAACTAAGCTGGTTGCGCATCTTGTTTAGATTTGCTCTAGACGGTAGGTATAGCCGCAGAAAGAACAGCGAAAAAGAACGCTTTTGTCACCGATTATGAAAGTAAGCCGCTCATCATCTTCAATCTCAATAAATTCCCTACCCTGCTCGTCCCGGTCACCTGTAGCGAACATTGCCGTTTTGTTGCCGCATTCACACTCGAAGTTCATCATTGACTCATTGCTCCTTTTTTTCGAACCATATGGACAATCATCTAACAAAGCTGCTCCATGCATGCTTGCAAAGTTTCCTATCCATGAAGCTTCGAATAAATACCAGCCTGCAATTGCTTAGGATTCATTGCTTCATTGTGTCAGCTTCGATATAATTATCGATGACATTTATTATATTACAAAAACGACGTCAAGGAAGGGTTACGAAAAACATGTACATAGCAGATAAATGGGTAGATTACGAGGTTATAGATACTGGTGACGGGGATAAGCTCGAGCGTTGGGGCAATTATACGCTGCGCCGGCCCGATCCGCAAATTATTTGGCCAATTACAAACGAAACGGGCCTATGGAAGAAAGCCGACGGTCATTATCATCGCAGCAATTCAGGCGGTGGCCAATGGTCCATGAACGAAACATTGCCCGAGCGCTGGACGATTTCTTATGGCGAGCTTAATTTCCATATTAAGCCCACTAATTTCAAGCACACAGGACTATTCCCTGAGCAAGCTGTCAATTGGAGCTGGATGATGGATAAAATCCGCTCTGCTGGCCGGCCTATCCGTGTATTGAACCTGTTTGCTTACTCCGGTGGAGCAACCGTTGCAGCAGCTGCCGCCGGCGCCGAAGTATGCCATGTCGATGCCGCAAAGGGCATGGTCCAATGGGCCAAGGATAATGCTCAGCTCTCAGGCCTTGAATCCGCGCCCATTCGCTATATCACAGATGATGTTTTCAAATTCGTACAGCGCGAACAGCGCAGAGGCAAGCAATATGATGCAATCATCATGGACCCGCCATCCTATGGACGCGGTCCAAATGGCGAGACGTGGAAGTTAGAAGAAAATCTTTTTCCGTTTCTTCAATCGTGTACATCCATTCTATCGGACAATCCATTGTTTCTACTCATTAACTCCTACACCACAGGGCTATCTCCTTCCGTACTGCATAACCTATTGCATATGACGATGAACGCGAAATACGGCGGCGAGATCAATTGCGGGGAAATCGGCTTGCCGATAACGAAATCCGGCTTGAATTTGCCTTGCGGCATACTTGGTCGTTGGGAGTCGAAGTAATGCCGATTCACATTCTATTCGAAGATAATCAGATTCTAGCAGTCGTGAAACCGCCCGGGATACTCTCCCAAGAGGATGACACAGGCGACCCTGACATGCTGACACTGCTAAAGCAAGATTTAAAGGATCGCTACAATAAGCCGGGAAATGTATTTCTCGGCCTTGTACACCGGCTTGACCGAATGGTAGGCGGCGTTATGCTTTTTGCCAAAACCTCGAAAGCAGCCTCTAGATTATCCGAATCGGTTCGCAACCGTGATTTCGGTAAAACGTATGTCTGCGTGGTACAGGGTACACCTAGCAAATCGCAAGCAAGGTTAACGAATTATATCCGCAAGGACAATAAACAAAATCAGGTTACCGTATTCAATAAACCGACAATGGAAGCCAAAGAGGCGATACTCGATTATGAAGTGGCGGCCGTTTCCGGTCGCTATTCACTTATTGCTGTGAAATTGCATACGGGAAGACCGCATCAAATTCGCGCACAGTTAGCCCATATTGGATGTCCGCTGGTAGGCGATCTCAAATACGGCGCAAAGCCTACTGGCGGAATAAATCAAATTGCTTTATGGTCAACCTCTGTTTCGGCCCCCCATCCCGTCTCTAAGGAATGGATGAGCTTTCGCTCATTGCCTAGCGGATCAGATGTTTGGACATGGTGGACGAATCCTCAACTTGAGGCTGCCTCTAGCATGCTAAGCCGTGCGTAACAAGGAAGGACGAATACATGATGCGCCGCAAACGGCACCGAAAGTTTCAAGCCCTGCTGTTACTATTATCTTTAATTGGTTTACTCATTATTTTTCTCGTTCCAGCATTAAGGGGTTCCGTCCCTTCGCCTAATGATCAGAATCCAGTTGCTAGCGCAGAGCCAACGCATAGTGAAGTGGCACAGGCAACGATAACTCCATCACCTACCCCGCCGCCTCCTACAGAGGAACCAAAGCCAGTTTATGCTGATGCGGTATGGATGGCCGTTGGCGACGTTATGATGCATACCCCCCAGCTTCCCGGATCTTTTGACAAAAAAACGAATCGTTATAATTTTCATCCGTTTTTTGCTGAAGTAAAGCCTATACTAGAAAAGGGAGACTGGGTCATTGCTAACTTAGAAACGCCAATGGCTGGCGCCGACTTTGGTTATTCCGGTTATCCGCTGTTCAACGCTCCCAAAGAGCTCGGCGAGGCGCTCAAGGCTGCTGGCTTTAACTTCATTACCAATGCCAACAACCATTCATTGGATCAGGGTGAAACAGGAATCCTCCGTACGCTTGAGAATCTAAATGCGCTCGAACTTCCGTTCAAGGGAACGGCATCTTCGCAAGAGGAAGCTGACAGTCTATTATTATCCGAGAAGAATGGGATCGTAATGGGATTGCTTGCCTATACGTATGGAACGAACGGCATCCCCATTCCTGAAGGCAAGCCTTACTTAGTTTCACTTATTAACGAAGAGAAAATAAAAGCCGATATCAGCCGTCTGCGTGAAGCTGGCGCAGATTTCATAACCGTTTCTCTCCATTTCGGAACGGAATACCAAATTGCACCGAATGATGAGCAGAAACGACTAGCGCGGAGCTTAATCGCTGCTGGAGCAGATATTATCGCGGGCTCGCATCCGCATGTGATACAGCCTTATGAAGTATTGGAAACTAGTGATGAGAACGGACATGCAAAAAAAGGACTTATCATCTATTCAATGGGGAATTTCATTTCTAATCAGCGTGGTGATTCGAAGGATTACGGAGTTATATTCAAAGTGAATGTTCGTAAAAATATGACTGATGGTACTGTAGATATTACCGACATTGAATCTATTCCGACATGGGTACATCGCTATAAGCCAGATCGTTCATTCCGTTACCGTGTGCTGCCTGTAGAAGCTACAATTGCAGCATCCAATGACGCTTTACTGACAGAAGCCGACTACGTGGTGCTTCAGAAAAACTTCAACATGCTGCGCAATCGGCTTGATTCTATGAAATAAGCATTTAGATAGCGCAGGCCTTTACAAATTAGCAACCTTACCGAGCAGATAAACCAACAGCTGCTGATTATGCGAAGAAATGCGGTCCAGCGATTGCTCGATTAATTCGGTCCGAATCGTTGTACCGCGATCTGCCTCGGCTTTACCTTTCTCCGACACATTCACCCACACGATTCTCCTGTCATTATCATCTCGAGAACGTTCAATAAGCTCATTCCGCTCCATTCGGTCGAGCAGAGTTGTAATGGCAGCCGGCGTTGTTGCCAAATATTGCAATAGATCCGACGGCTTCATCGGTTGATGCTGCAGCAGCAATTCCAGGACGTTAAGCTGGCCTTCCGTTAGCGGTGCAAGCGATTGCTCCAAGTTGGTTTTCCAATCACGTGATAGCTTCGTCCACAATCGAGTAAATTCTACAGACACCATACTCTCACACCTGCTCTCTGTCAATTTCTTTCTATTTGTTATTTATTATAGCAGTCTTCATTGTCGAATAAAAGATTAACCCAATTAATAATTTGCGCTATTAATCGATACAAAGTTGAACATTCTGACAGCTTTAGACATACAATGTGGCGAAGGCCCAGTGTTATGTCTATTTATGCTTGTAAAGCAAGGAGCGTGCAGCCTGTGGAAGAAAGAAAAGCAGTCATTATTCAAAAAATTAAAAATTACGGCATCATAAAAGACCCACAATGGTTGGACCGCCCGGATGAGCTGGTACCATTGTGGGTCATGCTTGAAGCGATTTTAGAGGTTATTGAACGGTTTGACCCGCCTAATCGACCTTTTGATTAACATCTTGGATGGAGCGTGCCAGCGTATTTACAATGACATCCGTTTTTTCTACAGGGATCAAAAGCTTGCCAATCGATTTACGCTCTTCAATTGGCGCTTTTTCAGAGCTAGCCACAAGCTTAGCGCCTGAAGAAGTAATCGCAACGATTTCCTTCTCGGATTTGCAGTAATAGGCTGCAACTAAAGATGCTCCATTCGGACGTACTCGCTTACCTTCTTTGAATTCAAAGGTTTGAACACCTTTGCCTCCTCTGCCCTGAATCGGATAATCCAGTAGCAGTGTCCGTTTAGCGAACCCAATATCGGTTATGACGAGTACTTCGCCTTCATCCTCAGCTACCCATTCCGCTGCGATAAGCTCGTCTCCATCCTTCAGCTGAATGCCTCTGACGCCTGTCGCTACCCTGCCCATCGGGTTAACCTCAGTCTCCGCAAATCGAATGCTCATCCCTTGCTTCGTCACGAGCATGATCTGTTTCGATCCCTCGCTTAGCACAACTCGGATAACCTCATCGCCATCGGACACCTTGCAAGCCGCTACTGCTGTCGATCTAGTGGTAGCATATTCCTTCAGCTCCGTACGCTTGACTTGCCCTTTCCTCGTCACGAATACGAGTGAAGCTGTCGATGCCAAAATATCCTTGATCGGAATGACGCTGACGATAGAATCATCCTTTGGAATAGGAACGACATTCACGATGGCTGTTCCGGTTTCTTTCCATTTGAATTCTGGTATTTGGTGCACAGGAAGCAAATAATATTGTCCCTTGCGCGTAAATAACAGCAGATTGTCAATCGTATTGACTGCCAATCGCTCTCTTATAATGTCGCCTTCCTTAACGCCGGCATTCTGCAGCTCTCCGCCTGATCTCGTGAATGAGAGCATACTCGTCCGTTTCACATAACCATCCTGGCTCAGCGTTACCAAAACATCTTCCGGCGTAACCAATACTTCCAGATTCACCTTCAGCTCCTCGATTTCACCGCGGAGATCCGAACGCCGATCAATACCGTATTTCGTTTGAATTTCAAGCAATTCGTCTCTAATGACACCAATCAGCTTCTTATCGCTTGCCAGTATCGATTTCAAATATGCAATCTTCTTCATCGCTTCCTTTAACTCTTTCTCAAGCGTCGTAATCTCAAGATTCGTCAAGCGATACAGCTGTAAAGTGAGAATTGCGTCTGCTTGCCGGGCGGTGAAGCCGAACTTAGCGATCAAGTTATCTTGAGCGTCAGCACGGTTTTTCGAAGCTTTGATTGCAGCGATAACCTCGTCCAAAATATTGAGTGCCTTCACTAAGCCTTCCACAACATGAGCGCGGTCTTCTGCTTTCTCAAGATCATATTTGGTTCGGAAGGTTACGACTTCCTTCTGATGCTCGATATACGCTGACAAAATCTGCTTCAGGCCCAGCTGCATAGGGGTCTTGTTTACGATCGCCACCATGTTAAAGCTATATGCAACCTGCAGGTCCGTTTTCTTGAACAAATAAGCAAGAATCCCCTGCGCGTCAGCATCCTTCTTGAACTCTACGACAATACGAAGCCCGTTGCGCCCGCTTTCATCGCGAACCTCGGCAATGCCTTCGACCTTTTTCTCCAGCCTAATGTTCTCCATCGCCGTCACAAGCCGTGATTTGACGACCTGATACGGAATTTCAGTAATCACAAGCTGCTGCTTTCCGCCGCGCATGTCTTCGATTGCTGTTTTTGCGCGTATATAGATGCGTCCCTTGCCGGTCGCATACGCGTCGCGTATCCCTTCCTCGCCCATGATGATGCCACCGGTAGGAAAGTCCGGCCCTTTGACATATTTCTTTAATTCTTCAAGCGGAAGCTCAGGGTTGCCCATAAGCGCGATACACGCATCGATTACTTCACGAAGGTTATGAGGCGGTATCTCCGTGGCAAAGCCGGCAGAGATGCCGCTGGTCCCGTTTACGAGCAGATTGGGGTACCGCGACGGCAGCACGACCGGCTCCTTCGTCGTATTATCGAAATTATCTTTGAATTGAACTGTTCTTTTCTCGATATCACGAAGCAGCTCCATCGCGATGGCGGACAAGCGAGCTTCGGTATACCGCATGGCTGCTGCGGGATCATCATCCTGGGAGCCCCAGTTTCCATGTCCGTCAACGAGCGGATGCCCCATCTTCCATGGCTGCGCCATTCTGACCATACCCTCATAGATAGATGAATCTCCATGGGGATGGTAATTACCCATGACATCGCCGACCGTTTTCGCAGATTTGCGGTACTGTTTGTCAGGCGTATTGCCAGAATCATACATCGCGTACAAGATACGGCGCTGAACCGGCTTAAGACCGTCTCGAACATCAGGAATAGCGCGGTCCTGTATTATATACTTTGAATAGCGTCCGAAGCGGTCTCCTACAACCTCCTCCAAAAACGCCGGTAAAAACTGTTCCAGCATAGTCATTCAGTATTCCCCCTATTCCTCATATTCCGTAAAATCAACGTTCTCAACAATCCAGCGCTTTCGAGGGTCAACCTTATCGCCCATCAGCGTAGATACTCTGCGCTCTGCTTTGGCTGCGTCCTCGATCTGCACCTGCAGCAGCGTACGTTTCTCCGGGTCCATCGTCGTTTCCCATAGCTGATCGGGATTCATCTCCCCTAGACCCTTGTAGCGCTGCAGCTCGTAATTTTTGCCGTATTCCTTCAAATAGTTCTGTAGCTGCTCGTCGGTCCATGCGTATCGAATCGTTTCGAGCTTCCCTGATTTACGTGTAATCTTATATAACGGCGGCTGTGCGATATAGACGCGACCCAGATCAATCAACGGCTTCATATACCGGTAGAAAAAAGTTAGAAGCAGAACTTGAATATGCGCGCCGTCCGTATCCGCATCCGTCATAATAATAATTTTATTGTAGTTGCATTCTTCCGCGACGAATTCCGACCCGACTCCAGCGCCGATTGCCGAAATGATCGCTTTATACTCGTCGTTTTTCAATATATCGATTAGCTTCGCTTTTTCCGGGTTCATCGGCTTGCCTTTGAGCGGCAGCAGCGCTTGATATTTGGAATCCCTGCCCTGCTTCGCCGAGCCGCCTGCGGAATCGCCTTCCACGATAAACAGCTCGGTACGCGTGTAATCTTTGGACTGGGCAGGCGTGAGCTTGCCATTCAGGTTCGAGCTTTCACTGCGCTTCTTGCCGCTGCGGATTTCCTCGCGCGCCTTGCGGGCAGCCTCGCGTGCTTTCGACGCTTGAAGCGATTTCTTGAGGAGCATTTGCGCGATTTGCGGATTCTCTTCGAGAAAAACCTGCATCTTCTCCGAAACGATCGCGTCAACCGCGCTGCGGGCTGATGAACTGCCAAGCTGGTCCTTGGTTTGTCCAACAAATTCAACCTCAGACATCTTAATATTAATGACAACCATCATGCCTTCGCGCAAATCATTGCCCTCAAGATTTTTGTCTTTATCCTTGAGCATCGCAGCTTTGCGGGCATAGTCGTTCATAACGCGAGTATATGCGGTTTTAAAACCGGTTTCATGCGTTCCGCCGCCGCGTGTCGGAATTGAGTTGACGAAGGAAGCAATCGTCTCGGTGTAGCCATCGTTGTATTGAAGGGCAACCTCAACCTCAATTTCATCCCGCTCGCTTGCAAAATGGATGACATCATGAAGTACCGTCTTTTCTTCGTTTAGAAATTGAACAAATTGGCGTGCACCGCCTTCATAATGGAACACATCCTGCTTGCCGCTGCGGTCATCCTTAATCGACACCTTAAGTCCCGAGTTTAGAAATGCGATTTCCTGCAGACGTTCCGCAAGCGTGTCGTAGCTTAGCGTTGTGCCGTTCTGAAACACGCGTCCGTCCGGTTTGAAAGTGACCTTCGTGCCTGTCCGGTTTGTCGTACCGATAATTTCCAGTCCGCGTACCGGTTCGCCGACATGCTCCCTGCCAGACTCATCCACCCAATATTCAAAACGCTGGCGGTGAATCTTCCCATCGCGGAATATATCGACCTCCAGCCATTCGGAGAGGGCATTCGTAACCGAAGCGCCAACGCCGTGCAGGCCGCCGGACTTTTTATAGCCGCCGCCGCCAAACTTTCCGCCTGCGTGCAGTATAGTAAATACGACTTGCGGAGTAGGAATGCCGGTCTTATGCATGCCGGTTGGTATGCCTCGACCGTTGTCGTGAACGGTAACTGCCCCATTCTTATGCAAGGTCACTTCGATAGCCGAACAAAACTTGGCCAAATGCTCATCGACCGCATTATCGACAATTTCCCATACCAGATGATGCAAGCCTGAGCTGCTTGTACTGCCTATGTACATGCCCGGTCTTTTCCTAACTGCCGTCAAGCCTTCAAGTACCTGTATATCATCGGCCTCATAATTCCGGTCTGCGGCCGCTGTATTTGCAAAGAGATCTGTTTGCTCTGACATGAGCGTCCCCCAATCTGTAATCACGTTTCCGTATCTTCAAGCTATTTTAATTCAAACTGTCCTGTTTCGTAAAGACATCCAAGTAGAGAAACAACTGCGCAGCGCCAACATTGTAAGCATAGCAAGGGATAAGTCCATTAATAGATTGTATGAAGCACGATGAATCCTTCACTGCAATACCTATAAGGATAACACAATATGCTTGCTAAACAGCATTTTCCAGCAAGGTTCTTTTTTGAAGCAGCATTCCTTAGTGGATTTGCACCAGCAAAAATAAAACGATACCATATATTCTTCCTATGTTCCATAATCCTGCAAGTACAATTACTGCACAGGTTAATAAAGATGATGTTAGCATGTTTTGCAGATTAATGGGATTTATGTATGAAAGCCAAAAATTGATGCAAAAAAGAGAATGCTTCGCATTGAAACATCATCTATTCTAATCCGATTAATTGACAAAACAGGTCAACCACCGTATTATGGGTTACGATTATTATGTAAATTCATAACATGCGCAGAGGTTAAACGATGAATGCGATTGAACGAATCGATTGTATGAAATGCAAATATTACTTTATCACTTGGGAGCCTGGAGCGTCCAAGGGCTGCAAAGCTTTCGGCTTCAAAACCAATCAATTGCCCAGCATGGTCGTATACCGATCATCCGGCAAGCCTTGTCTAGAGTTCGAAAGCAAGCAGAAATAGTAGATGCATCAATTGCTCTCTCTCACCAATAATTAACTAACTCATAGTCATTCATAGTCCTCTGACTGTAGAGCCAGCGGAACGAATTCGGATGGCAAGCTTGTTTTCAAACAAAAAAGCACCGTGAGGTGCTTTTTCGCGTTATTTATGCTTGGACCAATTAGGATCGCTATTATCGAGCAGATAAGAAAAGTCATTTTCCAGCCTTTTTTGCTCTGCTTTTTTCTTATCTTCCTCCTGCTTTCGCTGTTCCTCTTTCTTTGCAGCATCCGCCTGCTTCATCTCGTCAGCCTGTAATTTAAGCTTGCTGAGCACATCGCTGCTTAACAAATCCTTTAGGGTTACTCCGTTTTCAGACTCCGGCTTTGATGCCTGTCTAGGAGGTGTAGAAGCTATTTTTTTCTGTTTTTTCCCCATCTACGATAACACCTGCCTTTAGTCGTTCTGGCAACGCTTCAGCGTGAAAGTCAAGCGTGCCAATAAATCAAATGATCGTTAATTATAATAACTTGCTTCTCACTCTCTTGCAAGCACAAACTGGCTCATATCATCTTGAAGCTGCTGCGAAAGCTTTCTCAGCGATTCCGATGACGTTTGGATTTTTACCATCGAAGCTAGCTGCTGTTCAGCAGCAGCGGCCATCGTTACCGCCTCTGAAGAGGTTTTGCGCGATACGTCCGCTACTTCATCTATCGTTGCCGTAACCTCTTCCATACCTGCTGATATCTGCTCTGACGCTGCGGATACCTCTTGTACCTGCTCACTCATCTTCCTGATGTCTGATAAAATTCTGCTCATCGTAGATTGTGTATTCCCAATCGACTGCAAGCCCGTATCTGTCTCTAACCGCATCTCATTCATTGCGGCTACCGTCTCGTCAACATGAGTTCGAACTGCAGACAACAGCTCCTCTATTGATTTCACAGACAGCGCAGTTTGCTCTGCCAGCTTGCCAACCTCCGAGGCAACGACGCTAAAACCGCGCCCATGCTCACCAGCTCTTGCAGCCTCTATATTGGCGTTCAATGCAAGCAGCCGCGTTTGCCTGGCAATCGTCATGATGACCCCAATTATTTGTTCCATTTGAACAGAGTGTCCGTCCAGCCTCGCAACGACCTGTGCAGATTCAACTTGTGAGCTCTTAATATTGCTCATCTGCCGAGCCGTCTCTTCTAAAAGTTGATTCCCAAACTTAACATGCTCGGCAGCATGAAAGGCCGACTCTGCGGCATCTGAAGACGCTTCGGCGATTCGAGTAATGCCGATTGACATTTCATTCATTGCTGATGCCGTTTCGCTCGTTGAAAGGCTCTGCATCTCCGTTCCGTTTGAGACATTCTGAATGGCGTCAGCAATAAGCTTCATCGCTGTAGTTGATTCAAGCGATATGACGTTTAATTGTGTTGACGATGATGCAGCATTGTCCGAAACGTGTTGATTTCGCCGCATCAGAACATTTAAAGCGCCTAACATCTCGTTGAAGGCAAGAGCTACGTGCTGCAGCTCATCCCTCGTATCGAGCTGAAGCTCCTGCGACAAATCTCCTTTAGCCATTTGCTCTACACGAGTTTTAAGCGCATTAACCGTTGCCATCACATTGCGGTAAAAACCTACATAGAACAAAGCGACCAACAGGATGATAAGGAGCGTAACGCTAAGAATGAGATTTCTACTGCGGGATAATTCCTCGCTTCTGTTCTGAAGAACAAGATCAAGATCATTGTTCACGCTTGTGAACAGCTCAGTCAGCACCGCGATCGTGGCCGTCCCTTCTGCAAAAAATTCGTCGCTCTTCGCTTTTAATTGTGGAGCATCTAAAATATCAGACTTCACCCGCAATTGGAACCGGTCTGCTGCATCGATGGATCGTTCGCCATCCTTCAGCAAATCTGTATGAATCCCTTTATTCCAGGTTTCAACAATGCCTATTGCTTTGTTCAAATCTTTAAAGGCAGTTTCCATTTTGGCCATTTCAAGCAAAATAGTGATATGGGCATCCTCGGGTAAGGATTTCGATACGAGAACGCCATTTCCTTGCCCTCTGATGACTGCCGTGTTCTCCATTAATATCGGCAGCTGCTGCACAAGCATTGTCATTAAATAAAAGGAATCTATAGCCGTGTCCAACGAGAGCCCTGACTCGTCCGAATAGCTGCCGATAAGCGATCTCATTTGATCAATGATCGCCGAATGAGCCGCAAAGCTTTCTTTTGCTTTCATTTCACTAAATGATCCTTCAAGCTTACTCCACTCTTCTGCAATGGATTGCCACTGACCAGAAGATTCAGGAAATGCCTCATATTGGATCGTTTTATTCATATCAGCAATAAAACGGTTGATTTCCTGCTCTTTTTTGTCCAACTCCGCTTTTAATTCCGAATTCCCGCTTAAGAAACCGTTCGCTAAACCACGATGCTGCTGAATCATCAGCATGAACGGCATAATTTCGTTAATCTCCGAAGCACCCGCTCTTTCATTCTTGATAAAAACGAGCTCCTGCTGCTGCTCCGACATCCATACATACAACAGCATCCCAATCGGTATAACCATCAAAAAACTGATAAAAGCAAACTTTTGACCATAACGGAGTTTGGACATGACCGCAGCAAACGGTCGCAACAATCGATTAAGCATAGAATCCCCTACCTTATGTATTTTCTCTAATCTACAACCTATATCGGTAGGGAGCGAGATACTTTTAACACCAATGTTAGGTATAGTGACATATATATGCCGAAATGCAAAAAGACCGATTCCCAAGCGGATATCTCCGGGAATCGGTCTTAGTATTCATATTATATTCATCTAATTGCCATACTCAATAAAGAGAGCTTCAGCAGCTGTTCGTGCCCATTCACGCGCCTGCTCAACGTTTGAGGCTGTGCTTAGCGCAACTGCCATGCGTCTTCCCGTCTTGGTCTCCGGTTTACCGAATACGCGGACTTGGGTATGAGGCACGGATAGCGCCTCTTCAACGCCGCCAATACGGAACTCGCCAGCTTCTCTGTCTGCTTTGAGCGTATGCGAAGCGCCAGGCGTCAACAAACGAATGGAAGGAATCGGAAAGCCGAGGATCGCCCTCACATGCAAGGCAAACTCCGATAAATCCTGCGTTGCCATAGTCACCATGCCCGTATCATGCGGGCGCGGCGAAACTTCGCTGAATAGGACTCCGTCTTTCGTAATAAACAGCTCCACACCATAAATTCCGTATCCCCCGAGCTCATCAGTAATACGAAGCGCGATCGCTTCCGCCTGCTCGATCTGCGCTGCCGTCATATCATGCGGCTGCCAGGATTCAATATAATCGCCATCCTTCTGCACATGACCGATCGGCGGGCAATAGCTTGTACCGGAAACGGAACGGACAGTGAGCAGCGTAATCTCGGACTCAAAGGTCACAAACCCTTCTACGATAATGCGCTGCTTTTTGGCGCGCCCGCCTTCCATCGCATAGCTCCAGCAAGCTTCAAGCTCTGCTTCGGAGCGGCATACGCTCTGACCTTTTCCTGATGAGCTCATGATAGGCTTAATGACACAAGGAAATCCGAGCACCGCAGCAGATTCACGCAGCTCATCCAGCGAATCAGCAAAACGGTAAGGAGCTGTCGGCAATTCCAATGTTTCTGCAGCTAGGCGCCGAATGCCTTCCCGGTCCATCGTAAGCCATGCAGCACGAGCCGTTGGAATTACGCGATGGCCTTCTTTCTCAAGCTCTAGAAGCGTTTCGGTTGCGATGGCTTCAATTTCAGGTACGATGAAATCCGGCTTTTCCTTCTCTATGATTCTGCGAAGCTCCATTCCGTTCAGCATATCAGTCGTATAGCTGCGATGTGCGACCTGCATGGCCGGCGCATGCTCATAGCGATCCACTGCAATCGTCTCAATGCCTAAGCGCTGAGCCTCCAGCACGACTTCCTTGCCGAGCTCTCCTGAGCCTAGCAGCAGCATTTTACGAGCATTTGTAGTTAACGGTGATCCATACATAAAGAAAAAGAACCTCCTGGAAGCAAATCGAAGTCGATCCCTAGCCTTGAACACGGCAAGAAGATCGCTTCGGTTCGTTTTTTCTTCCATTGTGGAGGTTCTACCATGAAAAATCAACTATTTTTGCAAAAGCCTATTACAGATAACGATACTGAGCTTCGATTAGCCCGTTGTACACGCCTTGCTTCGCAATCAATGCTTCATGATTGCCCTGCTCGACAATCTGACCATGATCAAGCACGATAATTTCATCGGCATGACGAATAGTTGATAAGCGGTGAGCGATCATAAATGACGTACGGCCGGACAACAATATTTTGAGCGCTTCTTGGATCTTGAGCTCCGTCTCGGTATCGATGCTTGCTGTCGCTTCATCCAAGATTAGAATTTGCGGATCTGCTAGCAACGCCCGAGCGAAGGATAGAAGCTGGCGCTGCCCCATCGAAAGCACATTCCCGCGTTCCTCAACCTGCGTATCGTAGCCATCCGGCAGATCCATAATGAAATCATGCGCATTCACCGCTTGGGCCGCCTTAACGATCTCCGCGTCCGTCGCATTCAATCGGCCATAACGGATATTATCGCGAATTGAACCCGCGAATATAAACGTATCCTGCAGCACGATACCAACCTGTGAGCGCAAGCTCTCAATTGTCACATCCCTAATATCGATCCCATCGATCAGAACACGTCCCTCAACCGGATCATAAAAACGGCATAGCAGGTTGATAATCGTGCTTTTACCGGAACCTGTGTGGCCAACCAGTGCGATGGATTGGCCTGCTTTCACGTCAATTGTGACATTTTTGAGTGCCGGCCGTCCCTTCTCATACTCAAAGACGATATGGTCGAAGGTCACCGCACCTTTTATTGGCGGAAGCGGCTTCGCATGCGTTAGTTCGCCTACGGTTGGCTCCTCATCAATAAATTCAAAGATTCGCTCTGATGATGCCATCGCAATAAGCAGCTGGGAATACATCTGGCCGAGACGGTTGATCGGATCCCAGAAGTTGCCGATATAATTGGCGTAACCAACGAGCAAACCAATCGTGATGGCTCCTGTTTGGATCAGATGGGAGCCGTACCAGAATAAAATAAAGGTTCCGATTGCTGACGTTACCTCTATAACCGGTCCGAACGCTTGGTTGAGCGCAGACGCTTTGTTCCATGATTTCACGTTAACCGAGTTCATATGGTCGAAGAAGCTCATATTGTCCTTCTCTTGCACATATGCCTGAGTAACCTTCATCCCTTGAATACTTTCGTTCAAATGAGAGTTGATGCGTGATTGCTTAATGCGCACGTCCTGCCAAGCGAACCGTATTCTTTTGCGGAGCGTCGTTGACACCAGGAACATGAGCGGTACCGTAATCATTACCGCGAGTCCCAGCTTGAAGTTCCACACAAGCAGGATGATTACAATACCGAATAACTGAACGCAGTCCATCAATAGATTGACTACGCCGTTCGTAAAGAGATCCTGCAGCGCATTAACGTCGTTCGTTACACGCACAAGCACTGAGCCGGCCGGTCTCTTGTCGTAGAAGCGGAAGCTTAGCTTCTGAATATGCTGGAACAAATGGTTCCTCAGGTCATAAATAACCTTCTGGCCGATAATGTTCGTATATTTAATGCGGTACGTATTGGAAGCCCATTGAATAATATACAAAAATAGCATCAGGCCCGCGATGATAAGCAGCTTTGGCACGCTTGTTTGGCCGTTCGCCGGAGCGATCGCTTCATCGATCGCAAATATGACGAGCGCAGGCACGCCAAGGCGTGTCACCGTACCCAGAATCATCATAATAATAACCGGCATCAGCTCTTTGGAGTAAGGTTTCATATACATAAACAAACGGCGTAATTGCCCCCAGTTAAAGGGCTTTTCGATCAGCTCGTCATCTTGATAGATGAAGCGTTCGTTTTTATTGCTTGCCTTTGCTTTGACACTGCTGCTCATTAGACGGTACTCCCTTTCCGATCATTCGCATCCTCGGCATCTAGTCCGTCTACGAGCGGATGATCAGCGTATTGAATGTTGTAAGTATCTCTGTACGGACCACGCTGCGCGATAAGCTGCGCGTGCGTACCGCGTTGCACGACATGGCCTTTATCTAATACGATGATTTCGTCAGCATGCCTCAGCGACGAGATCCGATGCGCGATAATGAAGGTTGTGCGCCCTGCCATCAGCTCTTTGAAGCCTGCTTGAATTTCATGCTCCGTTTCCATATCGACTGCACTGGTTGCGTCATCCAAAATAAGAATCCGCGGATTTTTGATCAACGCTCTCGCAATCGCGATCCGCTGTTTCTGTCCGCCGGATAGGCCCATCCCTCTCTCGCCCACGATCGTATCGTAGCCTAGCGGCAGCTCCATGATGAAATCATGTGCATTCGAGAGCTTAGCCGCATATTCGATTTGCTCTGGCGTAACATCTCGTACGCCATAAGCAATATTGTCGCGAATCGATGCCGAGAACAAAAATGTTTCTTGGAAGACCGGCGCGATCAAGCGGCGCAGGCTAGCTACATCCAGATTCCGAATGTCAATGCCGTCAAGCGTTATCGTACCTTTTTTAACATTGTAGGCTCTCATGAGCAATTGGATAATCGTTGATTTCCCTGAACCGGTCGCACCTAGCAAGCCGATTACAGAGCCCTCGGGCGCATCAATAACCAGATCGGTAACGGCTGGTGATTTGTCTGGATAATTAAAGGTGACATGGTCAAAGCGGACATGCCCCTTCGACGTCTCGTTATTAACCTCAATGGCGTCTTCGATATTTTTGACATGCACATGCTCATTCAGCAACCCGAGCACACGCTCGCCTGAAGCTTTGAACTGCGTGTAGTTGTTAATGTGAAAGCCAAGTCCCCACATCGGTCCAATAATGTACCAGATCAAGCTGAAGAACGCTACGAATTCACCAAGCTGAAGAGATTTGTTAATGACTAGAATACCGCCCGTTACGAGCAGGATAACCGCACTTAAGTTGGCGACCAGCTCCATGACAGGAAAATACTTGGCCCAAATCTTGGCTGCCCCGACTTGGTTCGTCTGGTAAGCCTCGCTCCGTACCGAAAACTTCGATACTTCATGCGATTCGCGCGCAAACGATTTAACAGTACGCACGCCAGTTATATTTTCCTGTACCGCAGTCGTCAGATTGCTCATCGCTTGACGCATCTCCCGGAATGCCGGATGAATGTTCTTCTCGAACCGAACAGCCGTGAAGGCGAGCAGTGGAATGGTCACCAATGTGATCAAGGTAAGCTGCCAATGAATCGATAGCATCATGGCTCCGCCAAAGACAATCATAAGCACCATGTTCAAAATTTGAGCGAAGCCAAAGCCGATAAAGTTTCGGATCGCCTCTAGATCCGCAGTTAGGCGCGACATGAGATCGCCCGTTTTCGCTTTGTCATAATACTGAAACGATAACGTTTGCAGCTTGTCGTATAATCCGTTGCGCATCCTGAATGCAACCTTATTGCCAAGCCGCCCCCCAAAGAATCCATGCAAAAACTGCATAAAGCCTTTAAACGAAACGACTCCGACTACCGTGAACGCAAGTGTCGGCACTAGCTCGAACTTCCTTGGTGTAATCACATCGTCAATCAGGTAACGCAGCAAATTCGGATAGACAAGTCCGAGCGCCGTAGCGCACATCAAGCAAAAAATGGAAGAGAACAAAAATTTTCGTTCCGCCCAATAAAATGCTTTCAATTGTCTTAAAACGTCCAAGTAAATCCATCTCCCCGTTGCTATTTTGTAAGTATGAGTGAATATTATCAGCATCCCGAAAAGCGAGCAAACTGTATAAGTATGCATATAACTGATTGAATCCGCTTATAGTCGCGATATGTAAATTGGAAACGGTTAATGCTCTCAAATGGTCCTAAATCGTGACAAATATGTGCCAATTGCTCACTTTTTGCACAGAAACACACAAAATAAAAAAATGCTTTTGCGGGAACCGACGGTACCCGCAAAAGCATTCAGCTGTTAATGCGATAGGATGGACTATATCCATTGACTATTAGAGATGAATCAATTGTTTGTGAAGCTGGCTAAGCTCAACGATATCCGCGCTTCCCGCAAGGGAGCTTCGCTTGCCGCTTTCGTATGCAAGCATGTCTTCGGCAAGCTTCGAACCCGCAAGCTCGGCTGCATTGCTCCAAATCTGCTCATACAGTAAGGTCCAAGCGGCTGTTTGCTCGGCCATCCATCCGTTCAAGGAAGGGGCAAGCAGCGTATCCAGCTCTTTGCGAAGGAGCGACTTCCCTTCGCCTTCGAAGAAATGGCGTGGCGTTTTGAAGCGGCTCCACAGCAGCTTAGCATCAACCGACTGCGCTTCCCATGCTGCAGGCTGCTCTGGCGTTGGAAGTGCAGAAGGTGAATAAGGAACCGCGCTATACGCGGCGATGGTCGACTCCAGCCGCTGGGCTGTGCTTGCGAACTGTTTCTGCAGCTGGGTGTGAATGCCTCGTTCCATGCGCAGGGAGGTAGCAAGCATCTCTTGCGAGAGCTCAAGCTGAACAAGCCTTTGAAGCTCCAGCCAAGAGGTCCAGATCGCTTTCTTCAAATCCCGCCCGTCATCCTGCAAGGAAGCTGGATTGAAGGCAAAATTGTAAAACTCGCCGAAGCGATATTGAATTCTCTGAACGACATAATAGAGCAATTCGCTCAGCTCTTGTTTCAGCTGTTCAGGCAATGATCCCGCTTGCAGGGTCGCAATATCCTGTTTCGCCGCTTGCACGGCGTTTTGGAGTGCATGAAGCTCTGCCTCACGCACGGAAGCATCGCCTTCCGCGCTTTTCAGCCAGCCTGCAACGGTTGCTGCCGCCCGTCTCAAATCCTGTTCGGCTGCTTCAATTGCAAGCCGGCCAAGGTCATTCTGGATAAAGGATAGGAAGGATTGCTCGAATGCTTCAATGCCGGAGCGTTTCACCAGCTCCTCATTTCCATCCGTCTTGCCGTCAAGCGCCTGCAGGCTTGAAACCGGGAACAAGCGCGGCGATCTTATCGCATGCTGCAGCAAATTCGTTTCAACATGCTTCAGCACGCCCGTCAGCTCCTCCTCGTCTGCTGCAAGATCCGCTGCGTTCACGAGGAAGAACATTTTATCAAGCTCGAATTGATCCTTAACCCGGCCAAGCTGCATTAGAAATTGACGGTCTGCTTGCGAGAAGGCATGGTTATAATAAGTGACGAACAATATGGCATCCGCATTCTTAATGTAATTAAAGGCAACGCCAGTATGTCTGGCATTGACAGAATCCGCGCCAGGCGTATCCACGAGCACGATGCCCTGTGCGGTCAGCTCGCAATCGTAGTAAAGCTCGATTTCGCTTACGAAGCAAGAGCGTGACTCTTCTGCTACGTAGCGCTCATACTCGGCTTGATCGACGGAGAGCTGCTGTCCGAGCAGCGGCTCATGCCGCTCCCAGCCTGCGCGGGCTGCGCGCAGGAAGCTGAAATGCGGGCGTCCGCCTGCCCCGATAGAATCGGGAGTCAAGCGGTCAATTGCCCGCATAAGCGCTGCGGCATCGGGCAATTGGTCGATGCCGGCCTTCTCTCCGAGCAGCGCTAAGGAGTAGCGAACGTCGTCTTCGATTGCAGCGCGCGACTTCATGACGATGCGCGCTGTGCCATGGCCGTGCTCCGCCGTTGGGGGCACGATCCGGTTGATCGCCGCCGTCGTCGGATTAGGCGATACCGGGAGCACCGGTTCGCCGATCAGCGCGTTTGCGAGCGATGATTTGCCGGCGCTGAAGGCGCCGAACAACGCGATGGTGAAGCGGCTGTCCTGCAGCCGCTTCGCCTTGTCGCGCATCGCTTCCGCAGCCGCGGCCAGCGCTGCATGCGGCGCGAGCAGCTCCGCCGCGCCCGCTAAGCGCGCGGCTGCGCCATGCTGCTGCGCGAGGGCGGCTCCGCCCGCGAGCGAGCTGCGCCGCGCTCCAGCATCACGCTGCGCCCCTGCGGCTCCGCGTGCCAGCTGCGCTTCGCTCGCAGCTGCAACAGCTTCAGCGGCCTCGCTCGCCGCCTTCGCCGCAGCTCCGGACCCGGCCGCTGCGCGCGGCGCGGGCAATGCCGGCCTAGCCGGCGCATCATGCAGCGCTGCCGTAAGGCGCGCTTCATGCTCGCCAGCTCGCTTCGCAATCGCTGCCAGCGCCATAAGTGCGCCAGCCTGCGCGCGAAGCGCTGCAAGCTGTGCCTGTGCCTCAGCCGCGGCCAGATCGCCTGCCGCAGCAGCATGATCCGCCAGCGCGTCAATCAGCACTAGCGCCCGCTGGCGATATTCAGCCTTCACGTCCGCTGCCAGATCGCGGCTGAACGTCATCGTGTATTCATTGCTAATGACTGCACCGGCTTTCACCCGTGAAATAAGCCATTCCGCATTAGGGAGCCAAGCGAGGCTTTGCGCCATTTGCGCTTCAAGAACAGCGCCGTCAAAGTCCGCCCGTTCGGCTTCCGTGCGGAGCAAATGCTTCACATGCCAATCAATTGAAGCGCTGATCAAGCTATTCAATTCCTCGCTGAAAGCCGTCAATCTCCGTTCCTGCTCGGCAGCCGTTTTCGCAGCTGCAAACAGCAACCCTGCCTTGAATCCAGGCTTTCTGCTTTCAAGAAAAGATTGCGCCAAATCACGCAGCCCTGCCGGCGTAATATTCGCATTGTCGAGCAGCGTTTGAAGCTCCTTGCGAAGCTGTGCCCGGTACACTTCTTTTTTGTTCCCAATCTGCTCAATAACTTGCTTCAAGCGATCCATCTCAAACGATACGCGGGCTGCCGCTTCCTCTCCGCCCGCTGCTTGGATCAACCGCTCACGCTCAGGCTCAGCTTGAAGCTCGCTCCACTTCAAATGGCCGGCAGCCAGATGACGCAAAGAAGCGTCTACGCTATAAATGCAGAGCGGCTCCCGAATCTTCTGCAGTCCGTCTAGCAGACCGAGAAATTTGTCCCATTCCTGATGGGGATGGCTGGGTTCGCGCAACGACAAATAGACGATTCCTGCCGGCTCTAGATGCCAAGCATGAAATGCGTCTTCTACGCTTTGGCGATAGCTTGAGAAGGAAAGCTCGCGCTCGCGATGCTTATCAATCTGATTGACAATAAAGTATAAGGGCTTGCCCCAATCCTTCAGCTGCTTGGCAAATGCGAAATTGATTTCGGATTGCACATGGTTATAGTCCATCACATAGAACACCACGTCCGCCAGATGGAGCGCTGATTCCGTAGCCATCCGATGGGCATCATCCGTTGAATCAATACCAGGCGTATCAAGCAGAACCGTATGGTTGCCCAGCTGCTCGCTCGGATAAATGATCGAAACGGAAGTAAACTGCTCGCCGTCTACGCAATAGCGGTCCAGTTCATCAATCGGTACCTCTGCTTGCGAGCGAACCCCGTTTTTGACTGTTTCTACCTCGGCGTATGCCCGATCGCCCCCGCGAATCGAAACAACGTTCGCGCTGGTTGGAATAGGGCTTGAGGGCAGCAGCTTCGTACCGCATAAACGATTAATCAAAGTTGACTTTCCAGCCGAAAAATGTCCACAAAAAGCGACAGTAAGCCGACCCTCGGTCAGCTTACTGTTCAGCTCCTGTGCTTGCTTTGCATGTAATGTATCTCCTGCAGCGGCCATCAAGCCCGCTGCCTCGGATATAGCTCCCGCTATGCTTTGCACGGTTATTTCTGTCATTTGCTTCTCCTTAAACGGCTTGCTCTTCTTCAGACGGCAGGCAGATTTCAAATACGTTGCCATGCTGCAAGATCATAATGTTGCGTTCTTTGTCACGCATAACGACAACTTCGGGCTTAACGCGCATACGTTCGATATATTGCTCAGGAACATCGCCGGAGCCGCTTACGGTAATGCCTTCTACTACGATGTCCTCGTTTTCTTCTGGAGGAGACTCTAGCACTTGCTCATAAATATCGGAAAAAAGCTCAAAGTTTTTTGTGTACACAGAAATACAGTTCATTGTCATCATCCTTCATTGGCTATTTTAGGTTTTATGCTCTTATTTTTGGTTTTAAAGCCTGGCTTCATACGTAGTTTTCCTTCTTTGCACGAATCGAGCAGCGGACAGATCGGACACTGCGGGCTTTGCGCTTTGCAATGATAGCGGCCAAAAAAGATGAGCCTATGGTGAGTTAACGTCCATTCCTCGCGAGGCACAAGCTTCATGAGCTTCTTCTCTACCTCAAGAACCGAATCATCCGGCTTAGCGAATCCAAGCCGCTTCGACACGCGGTCCACATGCGTATCGACTGCGATAGCAGGCACGCCAAATGCGTTGGACATAACGACATTCGCCGTTTTTCTGCCTACGCCTGGCAGCTCCGTCAATCCTTCATGGCTCCTTGGCACTTCACCGTCATATTTATCGATAACGATTCGGCATAGCTTCTGTATATTCGAAGCTTTGCTTCGAAACAGTCCGATGCGGCGAATATCCTGCTCCAGCTCTTCAAGCGGAACGCTCAAATAATCCTCAGGCTGCTTATATTTCTCGAATAAGCCCACCGTAACCTTATTGACCGTCTCATCCGTGCATTGCGCTGACAGCAGCACGGCTATCGTAAGCTCGAACGGATTGCTATGGTTAAGCTCGCAGTGTGCATCTGGAAACATTTCCGCAATGATATCCAGTACATGACGCATTTTCTGTTTCGTGCTCATCGTCCTCTCCCCTAATCAAACACTATCGTTCAAAGTGTAGCGAATATTGTCACGCTTCGCAACCGTAATCAAGCACATTCTATAAAAAAACTGCCCTTTAGGGCAGTTTTTTCACAAAATATAAATATCTAACCCTAAAAATGGGCTTATTTCACTTCATTTGCTATTTGACCACTGCGATCGCATAGTTTCTGAATCCATAAATCGTAATGGCTTCGCCCGCTTTGAAAGCCGTTGCGGCAGTCACGTTTCCATTATAAAAATATTTTGTATTGCTGTTTACGTTGAAATAATTTCGATTGTCGGAATCCGAAACCTTTTCTGTCCAAATTTGCGCACTAGCTATGTTATAGCTTGTAAAAATCCGGCTTTCACCAATCGCCACTGATATTTGCGTCTTATTGCCTTCATACTTCTGCACTTCTACATAGTCGCCAACCGCGATTAGGTTAGATGCGTTGTTCTGAGAAGTGCCTTTAATGGCAGTGAACCCTGCGTCTACATTATACACCGTCGTTTGACCTGCAAGATCCACGATCGTCACGCTGCTTGCCGATACGGCTTGCACTTTGCCGAATGTGGCTGCTACTGTACGTGCAGT
Organism: Paenibacillus endophyticus; assembly: GCF_014192395.1. Classification (GTDB taxonomy): domain Bacteria; phylum Bacillota; class Bacilli; order Paenibacillales; family Paenibacillaceae; genus Pristimantibacillus; species Pristimantibacillus endophyticus. Next base: position 282,332 of record NZ_JACHXW010000004.1, read on the forward strand.
GACCGCTTGTTTGCCGATATAGCTGACGTTGATCAGATTGCCTGGCGCAACTTGCTCCACCGTCAGCTTGGCACCTGCTTCATTTGTGATTTCCGTGCTAATTACGGATAATTCAAAGACAGCTGTCATCGCATTTTTCACGCGTATCTTCTTCGCTGTGGCATCAACGGAAACGACCTCATATTGGGCATTTCCATGTACTTTTATCGTAGCTACACGGTCCTGCGTGTTGTTTAATTCCAATGTGATCAGATCGCCTGTCTTTAAGTCACTAAACGCGGCACTTGTGATGGACGGGTGCTCTACATAAGCAGAATTATAAGGCAAAGCGACCGTAGAACCGTTATCCAGCTTAACCATCATCAAATTTGACGCCGAATTCATAGAAACGAGATTGCCTGTATATTTCGTTACGAATTGAAGGGAAACAATCGAATTCCCTGTATAAGTAATCACGATTTTGCGATTCTGAGTCAACAAGCTCGTCGCCGAAGCTAATGTAATGAGATTACCGCTATATTCGATTTTCGTTTTATCCGTAAAGTATAAGGCCTGGGCATTGCCGCCAGAAGCGTCAACGACGGTCAACAGTTTTTTGTCATATACGAAACTAGCAATTTGCGCGCCGGCAACTGTTTTTACGTTTCGATTAGCAACCTTGATTTTCGTAACCTGGTCCGCTTCGTTCAGCGTAAGCTCAACTTCATCCGCCTCTTTAATCAAGTCGCCAATTGTGGCTCCAGTTAATCCTGCAATCTCCAGAGTCACGGCATCTGTCATGAACTTGGAAACAAGTGTAGTGCCTTGCATGACCGTGATTAGTTCTCCATCCGTGCCATAGAACGTTCCTTTCACGCTTGTCGATGACGCTTGCGGTGCAGCTACGATTTTGACGGCGATTGGCGTATCGCGGAATGCATCCTGCACAATGGAGATCGCACTGTCCCTCTTAATCGCTGTCAATGCTAATGCCTTCCCATCGCTGTCGACGACGGAAAGCGAATCGTTATAAAAAATCTCAACCGGCTTGTCATTCACCCAGACATATATTTTCTTTTCACTTGCAATAACCCGATCAAGCGTACCTGTTATTGTAGACGTATGTGCCTTGTCACCCTTCACCTCGACGTATAATGCTTTACCGTCTCTGGCAATGACAGTAACATCCCCATACTCCAGCAATTGCTGCTTCGTAATAGGCGTTTCCGTATTGTAAGTATAATAAAGCGTATCCGCATTGATCGAATAGCTCGTTTCTTTCTTATCGCTGTAGACCGTTATCGCGTTATCGGTAATACGTGAAATGATTCCGTCGACCTGCCCTTCGTATGCAACAGGGTATTGGCTTTCCGCACGGCTGAACATGGTTGCAAGGCTAGCGCGTGTTACGTTCGCCTTAGGATCGAACTTCACGGATGTTACGCCCTTAACCAGCTCCAGCTTAGCAGCAAGATTGACGTAACCTTTATAGATCGCACTAATCTGGGAAGCATCTGAGAAAGAAGAAGCTGTGTTTTGCAAGTTCAGCGCTTCTTGCTTTTGGCCGATAGCTCGTACCATAAGCTTCGTTACCCATTCGCGGGTAGCTGGCTTTGTTCCCCAAGCGTTCTTCGTATCTTTCGACGCCAAATCGAATTCCTCTACTTGATCGAGCAGACCTTCCTTAAAGGCGAGCGTAACGTAAGCCTTGAAGAAAGCACTTACCGAGAAGGAATTCGGAAAACCAATGATTTCATCTTGATCTGCTTTCTTGTCTAATCCTGCAAAGCGCAGCGCCATGAGCACTGCTTCCTGTTGACTTACATTCTCGCTTGGACGGAATACGAACGCACCGCTCGTAGTCGTATTTCCTTCGATAATTTTTTGAAGAGCCAGCTTAGCGATATGTTTCTCCGCCCAATGTCCGCTTGTCACATCTTTAAAAGGTGTTGTTAACGCAGCAGCGGCAACGTAATTTTGGCTTGTTGGAATAATCACTCCGCTGCCCGCCACCAATGAAAAAGCGAGTGCTCCGATCAATAGCTTCCTACCTGCAAATGGCATGGTCATAAACGACTATTCCTCCTGATTGTCATATGTAATTACGCAGAACGGCCTCGCCGCTCATTCAGTGAGCGGAGCGAAGCCATTTGATATCATGCTATTGTTCCTTCAACATCGGATGCTCCAGTTCAACATGCCCCATCAGCGTCTCGATTTCTGCACCGTCAACCAATAACGCAATCGACTTAACGAACTCAAACTGAAAAAGTGTTTGCTTGAGCGTCTCGATGACGAACATCTCACCTGGCGCTCCGAGACGAGCCTCGTCTGGCAGATGGATATCGATTGTAACAAGTCCATCTTCGAGTACTACGGTTTTGACCTCGATTGGTTTCCATAAAGACAAAGCATTATCGCCGGCATCCTGCTGCAAGGCTTCGATTGCCGCTGAAACCAAATCAGAATCAGTCTCGTACGAGAGCTTAACTTTATTCTCCACTGTTTCAGTCAGCTCGGCATCGGTTAAGTAAATAGTAGCTTCGATTTCTTTTATTTCGGGTGTCGGTTCAATGGTAGGCGCTGTCGTCGCTGTTGGAGCGCTGCCTTGATTGTTGCTTGGCTTGTCTTGGACCCCGCAGCCTGCTATTGCAGCGGAAACAACCATGACAGCAAGCAGTCCGCGTGCTTTGAATCGTTTCATAACACTGAACACCTGCTTTCTACTTCACTTTGAAATATTCCTTGATTCCGGCTACAAGCTCAGTTGCAATTCGTGTCTGAGCAGCATCGTCAAACAGCATTTTTGCATCGTTAGAATTAGACAGGAATCCAGCTTCGATAAGGACAGCAGGCATTGTCGTTTGCTTGATGACTTTGTATGCTTCCTTCTTAACGCCGCGATCCTTGATTTTGGTAGCTGCAATCAAGCGTTTATGGATAACGGCAGCCAGTGCTTTGCTATTCTCACGGTAATAGTAGGTTTCAGCGCCTGAAGCCGAAGCAGCACCGCTATTCGCATGGATGGACATAAATAAATCGGCTTTTAAATTCTCAGCAAATTTAATCCGATCATCTAGAGAGGGGTACGTATCTCCCGTTCTCGTAAAGTGAGCTTTGATTTTAGGTTCCTTATCGAGCAGAGCCTTCATTTTAAGCGCAACGCTTAAGTTAAACTCCTTTTCCCATCTGTTCAATACGCTTTTGGCACCGGGATCAGATCCTCCATGTCCAGGATCTATCACAACGTCAAACATGTCATTGGACGCTGGTGGTTCCTGCGGGTCTATTACGATCGGTGGATCAACAGGTAGGTTTGGATCAACTGGTACATCCGCTAGCGGCATGAATGTTAATTTGAATTTACCCAAATCTTCGGTCAACACATAACCGGTATCCTCACTGATCTCAATGACCAAACGAACGGTTGGCGGAGAATTCGAGAATAAAGAATAACGTATTTTTTGCAAATAAGTGCTGTCTGTAACATCGATTACGGCTTGTCCGCTCAAAAACGTGTTTAGCCCCGTATTTGGAAAATCAAATACAATTCGTTTCGGGCTGTCTAATACCAATGGCTTGTTTGCCTTTGAAACACCCTCGTAGCTTACGGTCAGCGTGCTTTCTCCATTGTAGGCTACCTCTGTTATGAGGCCTGTCGGAACTGCTGGATCCGTTGGAATAACGGGTTCAGTAGGTTCAGTCGCATGCTCATACATATGTACTTCTTTCTCGGTCGCCTTCCACTCGAAATCCAAACCGAACTGCTCACCGATAAAACGAAGCGGAACTAATGTGGTGCCTTTAATGACGGATGCCGTAGTATCCATTTGAACCTTTTGATCATTCACAAGCGCAATATTGTCATTCAGTTTGAGCTTAATGATATTGCTGCCATGAGTGACCGTCGCCGCTTTGGTCGTATTATCCCAGACAATTTGATAACCAAGGCCTTCTGATACTGTTCGAACCGGCACAACTGTTGCATTGTTAATAATTTGCGGGTTCACGGCTGAAGTTAACAAATTACCATTCAAAAATAGCTTTGGGACGACCTCTGCAGCTTGTCCTACAGTGGCGAACATCGTGAAAAACAACGACATAAACAACAACATGGACACAAATCTTTTCATTTCCCACCTCGATGACTGAAATTGCCCGCATCGAATGAGTGCATTCGACTTTTACAGACGCAAATATAGACGCAGCTTGTCAGAAAAAGTTGCGTTAAAAGGAAAAAAGAGGACAAATCGCTCTAACGAGCTGCTTTGTCCTCTTTGCTTCATTTCCTAAACCAAAGTAGCAATGTGCTTTTGCTCATATGCTGTAATTTTATCTTCATGCTGAAGCGTCAAGCCGATGTCATCCAATCCTTGCAGAAGGAATTGACGACGGTGCTCATCCAGGTCGAAATCGATTGTTAGACCAAAATCATCAGACAGCTGCTTGTTCTCTAGGTCGACTTTCAGAGTATAACCTACATGCTTTGCTGTGCGTTGGAAAATCTCTTCAACTTGCTCTTCACTAAGCTTGATTGGCAGAATGCCGTTTTTGAAGCAGTTGTTATAGAAAATATCTGCATAAGAAGGAGCGATAATGACTTTGTAACCATAGTCTAGAATCGCCCAAGGCGCATGCTCACGTGAAGATCCACAGCCAAAGTTGGCACGGGATACAAGCACTGATGCACCCTCATAACGTGGTTTGTTCGGTTCGAATTCAGCGTTTACTTCGCCGCTTTCATGAAAGCGCCACTCGAAGAAAAGGAATTGGCCGAAGCCGCTGCGCTCAATGCGCTTCAAAAATTGCTTAGGTATGATTGCATCGGTGTCGACATTGACCCGGTCGACCGGGGCGACGATGCCTGTAAGTTGTTTAAACGGTTCCATATCGGATATACCCCTCTCTCGCGTTCAGTTAGTTCAACACTTCGGATTTAATTTCCCAGTCGCGCACATCATGGAAATGGCCTTTAACCGCAGCCGCAACAGCCATTGCTGGCGATACTAGATGCGTGCGTCCTCCGCGTCCTTGACGACCTTCGAAGTTTCGGTTGGAAGTCGATGCGCAGCGCTGGCCTGGTTTCAATACATCCGGGTTCATCGCTAGGCACATGGAGCAGCCCGCATCGCGCCATTCAAAGCCAGCTTCCGTAAAGATTTTGTCGAGACCTTCCTTTTCCGCTTGAATTTTCACGCGGCCAGAACCTGGTACGACAATTGCCGTTACACGGTCGCTAACCTTGTAGCCTCTAGCGATTTCGGCAGCCGCACGCAAATCTTCAATCCGTCCGTTTGTACATGATCCGATAAATACATAATCAATAGCAATTTCATTCATTGGCGTACCTGGCTTAAGATCCATGTAGTCAAGCGCTGCTTCAGCGGCTTTGCGCTCGTTCTCTGTTGGAAGGTCAGCAGGGAATGGCACTTTTGCCGTGATGTTTGTACCCATACCAGGGCTAGTACCCCAGGTTACTTGCGGGATAAGTGCATCTACATCGAAGTGAACAACCGTATCATATACTGCACCTTCGTCCGTAGTAAGCAGCTTCCAAGCTTCTACAGCTGCTTCGAAGTCAGCTGGTGCATATTGACGACCGCGTAGATAGTTGAAAGTCGTTTCGTCAGGAGCAATCAGGCCAGCGCGAGCGCCTGCTTCGATTGACATGTTGCAGACCGTCATGCGCTCTTCCATTGTCAAGCTCGTAATTGCTTCGCCTGTAAACTCGATCACATAACCGGTAGCAAAATCCGTGCCATACTGAGCGATTACGCCTAGAATCAAATCCTTCGCCGTAACGCCAGGCTTTCTCGTACCGTTGAAACGAACCTCAAGCGTTTTTGCTTTCGATTGCTGCAAGCACTGAGTTGCCATAACGTGCTCAACCTCACTTGTACCGATACCAAAAGCCAATGCGCCAAATGCGCCGTGCGTGGATGTATGGCTGTCGCCGCAAACGATCGTTTTGCCCGGGTGCGTAAGGCCAAGCTCAGGTCCCATTACGTGAACAACGCCTTGGTCAATACTGTCAAGGTCAAACAGCGTTACGCCAAAATCTTTACAGTTTTGCGTAAGCGTGTCAATTTGCTGTTTCGAGATCGGATCCGTAATATTGAAACGATCCTTAGTTGGTACGTTATGATCCATCGTTGCGAATGTAAGATCCGGGCGGCGTACTTTGCGTCCGGATAAACGCAAGCCTTCAAAGGCTTGCGGTGACGTTACTTCGTGAACAAGCTGCAAGTCGATATAAATAACGCTTGGCTTGCCTTCTTCTTGATGAATGACGTGATTGTCCCAAATCTTTTCAAACATTGTCTTTTTCGTCATTATATTCACCCCATCGTTTCTTTAAATCTTCTGCATTTCTTAACTGAACCTACTATAGCATTTCTTTCTTCATTGATCCAAGATATAATATCTATAAAGTCTATAGGTAATAACTATAATGGAAGTTTCAATTCATCATAATACAAATAAAGGAGATATCTGCATGGAGCTTAGACAGCTAAATTACGTGATCCAGATCGCTTCTGAGAAAAACTTCTCGCGCGCTGCTGAGAAACTGCATATTGCTCAACCATCTCTTAGTCAGCAGCTATCCAAACTAGAGCAAGAAATAGGCGTGCTTTTGTTTCGCCGAACGACCAACTCCGTTGAGCTCACGCAAGCCGGACAAGTTTTTGTAAGCAAATCGCAAGCGATTCTTGATGCGGTCGAGCAGCTTAAACAAGAGATGGATGATATGGCTCAGATGCGCCGCGGCCGTCTTGTCGTTGGCACGCTGCCTATCACCGGCTCGCATATCTTGCCAATGGTGCTGCCCGTATTCGGTGAGCAATATCCACAAATCGAGGTAGTACTCGTCGAAGATACAACGGCCAAGCTTGAACAGCTTACAGCGAGCGGCGGGACGGATCTTAGTCTCCTCTCTCTCCCATTAATCGATAATTCACTCTCATGGGAACCGTTTCTCGAAGAGGAGATTTGCCTTGCCGTCCCTCCGAACCATCATTTAACGAAAAGAATCGACCCGATCGATATTTCCGAGCTGGAGGAAGAGCCTTTCATAGGTTTAAAAAGAGGGCAAGGCTTCCGCCAAATTACGGTAGACCTCTGCGAGCAGGTTGGATTTTCACCGCGAATCGTATTCGAAAGCAGCAATATCGAGACGATCCAGTCTCTCGTTGCCGGAGGCATGGGAATAGCATTCGTCCCGCAAATGCTTACGCGAATCAAAGGCTCTCAATTCGCGCCTGTTTACCTTTCCTTAGCGCAGAAGCCGACAAGAACGCTGGTCATTGCCAGCCGCAAAGGCCGTTATTTATCGAAGGCGTCAGAAGCTTTTATTCGAACGTTGAACAAAACGATAAGCAACTATCCGTGATCAAGCTTCATATATATTAGGCCTGCGGTCCTCGAATACCGGTATTTTGGATCGAACCGAATCAACAAGCGTCAAATCGATATCCGCATACAAAATGGTTTCTTCTTCTCCTGCCTCGGCAACGGTCTCTCCCCAGGGATCAAGAATAAGCGAGTGCCCGAAAAATTGCGTATCTCCGCTCGTACCCATGCGGTTGCAGGCTACGACAAACATCTGATTCTCGATTGCGCGCGCGGTTAACAAAGTTTTCCAATGATGCAGGCGCGGATGCGGCCATTCTGCAGGTACGAATAGCAGCTTGGCTCCTTCCAGCGCCAGCTTTCTGGCGAGTTCCGGGAAACGAATATCATAACAGATCATCATTCCTGCTCCTGATCCCTCCAGCTCCAGGCGACCGGGCTTCTCGCCTGCTGCCAAATACTTCTCTTCATCCATAAGCCGGAACAAATGAATCTTGGAGTAGTCCGCAATTTGTTCGCCATTGCGGTCGAACGCATACATCGTGTTATACACGTTCTCCCCTTTCAACTCAGCAATTGATCCGCCAATAATATGGACCTGATGTTTCTTGCTGAAGTCTGATAGAAACGCTTTGGTTCGAGCCCCGTCTTTATCTGCGATTGTTTTGATTTCCGTAAGCGCATATCCTGTATTCCACATCTCAGGAAACATGATGACATCCGGCTTAACCGGCTGGCTGACCGCTTCCTCAAGCATGGCTGCCAGCTTCGTGAAATTGACTTCCGGATTTCCGGCTTCTATGTTCATTTGCAGCAATGCTATCCGCAATTGTTGACTCATGGTGGGTTCCTCCCGTTATTGCTTTTTTTCCCTAATGATACCTTGTCATGGATTTGTGTCAAGATGGGAACTGTAACAAGAAGGAATAACAACTTTGCTTCAAAAAGGAGAATGTCAATTATGCACCCAAAACGAATAGCCGCCATGCTGCTGGCATGCTGCTCGCTCTTTCTGTTCGCACAACTTGCTTCCGCTTATCCCGCTCACCAGGCACATACCGCTCCAGCCACGGAAACAGGCCTGAAACCCGTGCAAGTGTTCGATGTCGCTGCCGGCAAAGTCATCAAAACGATTCCAAATGATGCACAGTATCAATCCTTTGCCTCATCATGGGTCAATTCGATTAGCGGTTTGGCTCCGCAGGTAACGAATGACGAGAGCTGCAGCTATGTGTACCGCGTGCCTCTAGCGAAAGCCGTGACGATTAAATCGAATGATGTGTCGGTAACCTCCGACGATCTATTCCTTTTTTACTGCAAGGATAAACCACCGATTCTGCTCGTTTTTGATGAGAAGCGCAGACCTTACTTATTCCTGTTCAAGGCCGATATCAAGCCGTTCCTTCAAAAGGTAGGCGTCCCCAGTTCTTAGGCTTTAGCTTCTCATCTCCCTGCATTCATGCTACATTAAAGCTATTGCTTAACTATAGATAGCGATTTTGCCATGTGGAGTGTGAGGGAATGGAAACACAAATCGGTCAACACCTTATTCAACCTGCGACTCGGATGAACGGTCTTCCGACGCAATTTTTTGCCAAGCTGGTCGCCAAAGCGAATGCTCAAGCAGCCAAAGGACGCGATGTTATCAATTTGGGACAAGGCAATCCGGACCAGCCGACCCCTCCCCATATTGTTGCCAAGCTTCAGGAAGCAGCTGCCAACCCGTTGTATCATAAGTACCCCCCTTTCAGCGGCTACCCTTTCCTTAAGGAAGCTGTTGCAAAGCGGTACAAAGAAGATTACAACGTTGATGTCGATCCAACGACTGAGGTCGCCATCTTATTCGGAGGAAAAACCGGATTAGTCGAGATCAGCCAGTGCTTGCTGAACCCGGGTGACGTGTGCCTGGTGCCCGATCCCGGATATCCGGATTACTGGTCTGGCGTTGCGCTAGCCGGTGCCGAGATGTCGTTTATGCCCTTAACGGAGCAAAACAGCTATTTGCCTGATTATGAAGCGATAAGCCCGGAGCTAGCGGCACGAGCCAAGCTAATGTTTATGAATTATCCGAACAATCCGACAGGCGCTGTTGCAAGTGCAGCATTCTATGAGCAAACCGTACAATATGCCGAGAAGCATGGCATCGTTGTCGCGAGCGATTTCGCCTACGGTGCGATTGGCTTCGACGGGCATAAGCCGATCAGCTTTCTTCAAACGCCTGGCGCCAAGGAAGTTGGCGTCGAATTCTATACGCTGTCCAAAACCTACAATATGGCAGGCTGGCGCGTTGGTTTCGCTATCGGCAATGCGCAGATCATTAAGCTCATCAATTTGATTCAAGACCATTACTATTGCAGCCTTTTTGGCGGGATTCAAGAAGCGGCCGCGCTTGCTTTAACAGGCCCCCAAGAATGCGTAAATGAGCTTCGAGCCATGTATGAGCGACGCCGAGAAGCGCTGTTCACGGCCCTTGATCGAATCGGCTGGAAGGCCGCTCGCCCAGGCGGTTCATTCTTCTGCTGGCTTCCCGTTCCAGAAGGCTTCACGTCGGAAGCCTTCGCAGATTTGTTATTGCAGGAAGCAGACGTAGTGGTAGCACCGGGAGTAGGCTTTGGAACACATGGCGAGGGATTCGTCAGACTGGGACTATTAACGAGCGAAGAGCGCCTTCAAGAGGCGGTTGAACGAATTGGCAAGCTGAATCTGTTTCATTAAATCGGGGCAATGCCTTGCTTTACAGCAGCTTTGGATCGTGATATGCTTGTAGGAATTGAACATGAACGTGATGACGGGACAAGTAAGCAAGAAGGGTCGCGATCAGAGAGTAAATTCCATGGGCTGCGAGAATTTACCGAAGGCCGCTTGCTGAACCTACCTCCGAGCGGCCGGCCATGAACCGGACAGCGCCTTCTGTTATAGGCTTAAGCTGGATAACCCCTATCATAATTGGGTTGTCAACAAAGGTGGTACCGCGGAAGCTAAGACTTTCGTCCTTTATGGACGAAGGTCTTTTTTGTCGTCATGAAACAAGCATAGGATGGGATAAAGATGACGGAACGCATAGTCGTTAAAATTGGCAGCAGCTCCCTTACCTCCGATGAAGGCGGCTTGAATCGGGAGCGCATTCAGTATTTCACATCAGAGCTCGCTTCTTTGCATAAGAAAGGCAACAGCGTCATGCTTGTTACCTCTGGCGCAGTCGCTGCCGGCTTTCGTCAGATCGGATATGCAACTAAGCCTAAGATCGTACATGAGAAGCAAGCCGCGGCAGCTGTTGGGCAAGCGCTTCTAATGCAAGCCTACCAAGAAGCTTTCAATAGCTATGGCATCGTTGCAGCCCAGATCTTGCTTACGCGAGCAGACTTCTCGAATAGGCGGCGTATACAAAACGCGCTCATGACAATAGAGGAACTGCTGCGACTTGGCATTATTCCGATAATTAACGAGAACGATACGGTTGCTACGGATGAGCTGGTTCCGAAGTTCGGAGATAATGACAGCTTGTCCGCACTCGTAGCTGCCATGACAAAAGCGGCAAAACTTGTCATCATCACGGATATGGACGGCTTGTACACTGAGGACCCTCGTAAAAATCCGCAAGCGGTCAAAATTGAACGCGTCGATCAAATTTCCGAGGATATTATGAAGGTGGCAGGCGGCGCAGGCTCTTCGGTCGGAACGGGCGGCATGCGTTCCAAAATTGAGGCGGCCAGAATCGCGATGCGCGGTGGCGTGCACGCGTTTATCGGCAAGGTTCAGCAAGAAGGCGATTTGTCTTTAGCCGTTGAGGGCAACGGCCGCGGTACATATTTCGACACCAAACTTAACAGCCTGCCCATGAAGAAACAATGGCTAGGTTTTCACTCCATACCGCTTGGCCGCGCAACGGTGGATGAAGGTGCTGCTCTAGCCATGCTCGAAGGCGGAAAAAGCTTGCTCCCGGCTGGTGTCCATGAAGTGCTCGGCGAATTTTTGCCTGGAGACGTGATTGAAGTAGCCAATCAGAAAGGCGAGATTATCGGACGAGGGGTTGTCAACTACGCAGCTTGGCAAATTCAAGCAGTTGCGGGACTTACTACTGAGGAAGTCAAACGAAGAATCGACGTATCCCGAATCGAGTTCATTCATCGCGACGAATGGATTTCATTAAAATAACAAGGAGGCTTGCTACTATGACAAGCGAAGTACGGACAAAAGCAGCATTGGCACAAGATGCTTCAACGATAATGAACAAATTGACTACGGCTCAGAAAAATGCGGCCCTATTGCGCATGGCTGATGCTCTACTCTTCGAGCAGGAAGCGATAATCGCAGCCAATGCGCTTGATTTGCACAATGGTCGCGAGAATGGAACGACCTCATCCATGCTTGACCGTTTAGCTCTAACACCTGACCGAATTGCAGCTATTGCCGAAGGCCTTAAGCAAATCGTCGAACTTCCTGATCCAGTCGGCGAGCTTTTGGAGCATTTTGATCGGCCTAACGGATTGAAAGTAAATAAGATCCGTGTACCGCTCGGCGTAATTGGAATGATTTACGAGGCAAGACCAAACGTAACGGTAGATGCTGCCGGCTTATGCTTGAAAACGGGCAACAGCGTCGTCCTTCGCGGCGGCTCGGCAGCCCTTGAATCCAACCGTAAAATCGTTGAAGTTCTCAAAGCCGCACTGCGGTTGACGGAAATGCCGGCTGACGCTATACAGCTCATTGAGGATTCGGACCGTGCCTCGGTTAATGAAATGCTTAAATTAAATGGCCTGCTGGATGTAGTCATTCCCCGCGGCGGTGCGTCTTTAATTCGTAATGTCGTCGAGAATGCAACCGTGCCGGTTATTGAAACAGGTGCCGGTATATGTCATACCTATGTAGATGCCGGCGCGGATTACAATATGGCTGCTGAGATCGCTTTTAATGCAAAAGTGCAACGCCCATCGGTCTGCAATTCAATGGAAACATTGCTCCTACATGAACAGTTTGCCAAGCAGCATCTATTGACTCTCGCTGACCGATTTATCCAAGCTGGCGTTGAGCTTCGGGGCTGCGAGCAGGCGGCTGCTCTTATACCTAGCATGAAAATCGCATCAGATGAGGATTTTAGCACAGAATATAGTGATTATATTTTAAATATACATGTCGTACCTGATTTGGATACGGCTCTCGCGCATATTCGAAGGTACAGCACAAAGCATTCAGAATGCATCGTCACGGAAAACAAAGCTCATGCGGAACGCTTCATTAAGGAAGTGGATGCAGCAGCCGTGTACCACAACGCCTCTACTCGATTCACAGACGGCTTTGAATTCGGATTCGGAGCTGAGATCGGTATCAGCACGCAGAAGCTCCATGCTCGCGGACCAATGGGCTTGCCTGCACTCACTTCAACGAAATATCAGATTTATGGGAACGGTCAAATCAGAGGCTAATCAATGGGTTCATCGCTTATTCATGAACCGATATATCGGAGGAATGTACGAATGTCACAATTAACGCAAACAAGTATTGCCAGCCTGCAAATCTGCTTCTACGGCGCGGGTTCCATGGCAGAAGCCATTGCAAGAGGCATCATTAACAAAGAGCTGATAAAAGCGAACCGCATCTCGATGCTTAACCGCCAGAATGCTGACCGCTTGACTGAGCTGAACGAGCGCTACGGTGTTCAAACGATATTGCAAGGCAAAGAAAATGAATCCTATTTGCAGGAAGCCGATATCATTTTCCTAGCCATGAAGCCGAAGGATGCCGCTGATGCGATTGCCGGCATTAAAGCATTTATCTCGCCAAATCAACTCATCATTTCCGTAATTGCCGGCTTATCCATACAATCCATTGAACGACTGCTTGGCGGTCACTCTGCAGTCGTTCGGGCGATGCCCAACACCTCAAGCACAATTGGCTTAGGCGCAACCGGCATCAGTTATTCCGATCGTGTATCCGCGCAGCAAACGCTGCTCACGGAAGCTATTTTCAGCTCCGTCGGCATTAACGCCGTAGTGGATGAGTCGCTTCAACAGGCCGTTACAGGCGTTTCGGGCAGCGGTCCGGCATATGTCTATTACTTCATGGAATCCATGATCGAATCGGCAATAAAGCTAGGATTCTCTGAAGCAGCGGCAAAAGAACTTGTAGTGCAAACCGTTTTAGGCGCGGCTGAAATGGTTCGTCATACAGGCGAGGAGCCTGCTGAGCTTAGGCGCAAAGTCACCTCCCCGAACGGGACGACTCAAGCTGCAATTGAGCTTATGCAAGCGAATGATTTCGCAGGTACCATTGAAAAAGGCATCAATCGCTCTGCCGAAAGAGCAGGAGAGCTTGGAGCCGCCATCGAAAGGAGCATTTCGGAATGAACGGATACTGCATAGCTACCTACCGGACTTATGATGACAAAGCGGATTTCAACAAAAAAGCAATCTCTATTGCTGTCGGCTTGACAGTTGGCAGTTGGACAGAGCTTCCTGAAGCCCAAAAGGCAAATATGGAAAAGCATCTAGGAAAGGTGCTTAGCATATCGGTCCATGAACTTGCGGATGCTGCACCGGGCGAGCGGTACGCTGATATTCAAATCGCCTATCCGGATATCAACTTCAGCCGGGATCTTCCTGCCCTGCTCGTTACGGTATTCGGCAAGCTCTCGATGGACGGTAAAATCAAGCTGCTTGATTTAGACGTGTCCGAATCTTTCGCATCTGCTTTCCCTGGTCCGAAATTCGGACTTGACGGCGTTCGGCAGCTGCTTGGTGTACATGACCGTCCTTTGCTTATGAGTATTTTTAAATCCGTAGTTGGTTATGATCTTGCTAACCTGCAGGATCAGTTCTACAAACAAGCGCTTGGCGGCGTTGATTTGATCAAGGACGATGAGATCTTATTCGAGAATCCATTGACTCCGCTGGAGAAGCGTGTCGAAGCGTGTATGGAAGCGGCAAGACGTGCAGAGGCTGAGACAGGTCAGAAGCTGCTGTATGCCGTGAATTTGACAGGACCGACGTCGCAGCTGGCTGCGAGCGCACGCAAAGCGATTGACGCAGGCGCCAATGCTCTTCTGTTCAACGTTCTCGCTTACGGCTATGATGTGCTGCACGAGTTAAGCAGCGATTCATCGATCAGCGTACCTATAGCAGCTCATCCCGCAATGGCAGGTGCAATGTACCCGTCGCCGCATTATGGCATAAGCGCAGCGCTGCTCCTTGGCAAGCTGATGCGGCTTGCCGGCGCCGACTTGGTCCTCTTCCCTTCTCCTTACGGCTCAGTCGTCATGCCGAAGGAAGAGAATCTAGCCGTGAAAGACGCTCTTCTCTCGCCGCTGCATGGCCTTCGGACAAGCTTCCCGGTTCCGTCTGCCGGCATTCACCCAGGTCTTGTACCGCTCATCCTTAAAGATTTTGGAACCGATGTTGTTGTTAACGCTGGCGGCGGCATTCATGGCCATCCCATGGGTACCGCAGCGGGCGGTCAAGCGTTCCGTCAAGCGATATCAGCTGCGTTGGAAGGCATTTCCCTCCGTGATGCTGCAGCGCATCCCGGTAATGAAGCATTGCAAGCCGCAGTGAACGCATGGGGGATCAGGGAATAATGACACAAACTAACACAACCAAGAAACGCATCGTGTTCTGTGATTTCGACGGGACGATTACCGTAAATGACAATATCATTGCAATCATCAAACATTTCAATCCTGAGGGCTGGGAGCGAATTGCCGAACAAACCATTGCGCAGGAAATTTCTATCAAAGATGGGGTCGGTCAGCTTTTCCGGCTCCTTCCTTCTTCCATGCAAGAGGAAGTCATCGCTTTCAGCATATCGAATGCGCGCATACGCGAAGGATTCGCCGAATTTCTCGCTTACTGCGCGGAGCAGCACATTGAGTTCTACGTTACGAGCGGCGGCATTGATTTTTTCGTTTATCCCATTCTCGAAGCGTTTCATATTCCAATCGATCATATTTATTGCAACAGCAGTGACTTCAGCGGCGATCGCATTGAAATTTTATGGCCAAATCCATGTGACGGGAACTGTACGAACGATTGCGGCATGTGCAAAACAACCATCATGCGCCGATTTCCTCCAGAACAATATGAGCGCATCATTATCGGGGACAGCGTAACCGATTTTGAAGGTGCAAAGCTTGCCGATCGCGTGTATTCCCGTTCTCATTTAACGACGAAATGCAAAGAGCTTGGTCTTGCACATTCCAAATATGAAACATTCTATGACATCATCCAAAGCATGAGCAACGAAAGGACGGAATCGTAATGAGCTTTCAACAAATCGCATTAGAAGACAAACAACGGGCTTTATCCGAGCTCCAAGAGGTGAAGGAGCTATTTGCTTCGCGCGGATGGTTTCCTGGCACTAGCGGCAACTTATCTATCCGCGTCGGAGATTTCAATCCGAATGACTTCCAATTTGCTGTAACTGCGAGCGGCAAGGACAAAACCGTACATACCCCAGAAGATTATTTGTTCGTTGATCAAGATGGCAAGCCTTGTGAGGCAACGCGCCTGAAGCCCTCCGCTGAAACGTTGATTCACTGCGAAATATACAAGCTCACAGGCGCCGGAGCCATTTTCCATATCCACTCCGTTTTCAATAGCGTAATTTCTGAATATTTCTGGGATCGCAAGTCTGTTCCGGTTGATGGCGTTGAGCTAATCAAAGGTTTTAATATTTGGGATGAAGAAGCTCATATTGATATTCCGATCGTTTCTAATTTCGCACACATCCCTTCGATCGTGCCAGAAATAACAGAACGTATCGTTAAGCATATTCCTGGCGTATTGCTGCGTAAGCACGGTATCTATGCATGGGGTGCCAATGCATTCGAAGCGAAACGGCATCTGGAAGCTTTTGAATTCATTTTCGAATACGTGTACCGCTTGGAGCTTCTGCAGCGCGGCAATCGTTAGATAGAACATATAGATGTCAAAACAGTCATGCGGCTGCTTTGGCATCTTTTTTCGTTAGCCATGGTAACTCATATGTAATAATGAGATTGAATAGTTGACTTTGACGTAACGGTAACGTTCATAATGAGAATAGAGGTGATGATCATAAGAGTGCATGAAGCTGCTCGGCAGTTAGGCGTGACGCCTCGCACGCTGCGGTTTTACGAGGAAAAAGGGCTGATCCAGCCCCAAAAAGCACCCGAGAATAAATACCGGTCATACTCCGAACAGGATCTGACTAGACTTCGTTGGATTATATCGCTAAGGGAGCTTGGCATGCCGCTCTCATCAATCCAAGAAACGATAAGCCGTATGAATGACACCGATATTTTTATACGCACCTTAGACAGTGCGCGCTCTAATCTATATGAGCAATGGATCACTGCTACCAAAGCGCTGCAAGCACTGGACGAAACGATCTCAGAATGGCAGCGAAGCAGAAATCCTGACCTGGAGAGGCTTGAGCATGCAGCCGATGAGATGAAGCGCTCCCGGATGATACGCGCATCCTGGAGCGATCAATGGAATTACGATGAGATGGCTCTTCTACATGGTAATGATACACCGCTTGCTGCACTCCAAGGTGTGCTTGAAGAAGACCAGTATTACCAAGCGCTCATCCGAACCGTTGAATGGATTGATCCGGTTAGCAATGAGCCAGGTCTTGAGCTTGCATCTGGCAGCGGGAATCTATCTGCCCTGCTTGTCCAGGCAGGCGCCAGCCTAACGGCCGTTGAACAATCTGCTGAGATGATCGCCATCGTTCGCCGAAGGCTCCCTTCTGTGGATGCGAAGCAAGGCAATATGCTAAGCCTGCCACTAGCTGCACATAGCTTTTCATTTATTGCTTGCTCCTTTGCCATGCATCATCTTGATCATGCCCAACAGGAGGTTGCGCTTGAAGAGATGGACCGCGTGCTGCTTAGCGGCGGAAGGATTGCCATTTCCGATGTCACAACGAATAACGGGAAGGATTCCTTGCAGCAGGCTGACTGGTTCAGGAGACATGGCTATTCGGTCGTAACGGAAAGCTTGAATTCAGCTTCTCAGCTTGTGTTTGCAAGCAAGATTTAGAACAGGATAATAAACTAGGATTGCGAAATACAATTAAGAAACGTTTTAGACTCCGTAAAGTAACAAAGGGATCGTTGGCATGGACGTCATGAACGCATTACTCGGCTGCCTACCGTTAGCTTCATAGTTGTTCCCAGTGATATAAGTCTTCTGCCTTTACTCAGCACAAACAAAAGAGGTTAAGCCATAATAGGCTTAACCTCTTCCTCCCCGAAACTTCTGCGCGTGGGCGCGGGCTTCATCCGCATTTGTCACACGGTTGCGGCTCCATTCGATAAGTATCCGATCAATATAACGCAAACTAAGCTTACCGGCAAAAACGGCCTCCTTGAGGGCAAAGCGAATAATTTCATCGGTGTATCGATCATGATCAAGCCACCCTGAGATCGTCTCGCATTCAATCGGTGAAAGCAATCTCCCGAATTCCTGCTCAAACACACTGAACAAATCTGATGCTGGAGCTTGCGGCTGCCGAATGGGTTGTCGTTCAGCCTTCCTCGACTCCCGTTTTTGCTCTGCGGATAGCGATGAAGCCTTTAACAACCAGCCTGTCCAATTATATCTCTCCGATTGCATCCCTGTTACGTTATCTACATATTCGTCAATGGTAAGAAATTCGTCCTTCATCAGCCTGCCAAGCGACTGACCAACCTCATTCACAGTCAAGCCCATCCGTTCAGCCAGCTCTTCTGGAGTTGGGAAATCGTTCATATCAGCTTCCATATAGACCATGATCTGCAGCAGCAGCATCGCTTCTGTATCCGTTATGCCAAGCTGGCTGTATGTACGCAGCAGCATCGCTGATACATAAACGCCGCCCTCTTGCAATGCAGCAGCCATACCATGCGAGTACGCTTTCCATATCTCATTGTTCACTGCCAGCCCTGCCTCCTATTCATGCATCTATGACGTTCTGGACTGCTTCACTAAGTTGTACGTATCTCGAGCAATGAGCAGCTCCTCATTGGTTGGTACCACGAGAACCTTCACGCGTGAGCCTTCCTTCGTAATTTCGCGACAATCCTTGCGGCGCTGCTCGTTCCGAGCGTCATCCAGCTCAATGCCAAGAAAGGATATCCCTTCGCAAATCGCTTTACGCAGCGCAACTGAGTTTTCGCCAACGCCTGCAGTGAACACGATTGTATCTACACCGTTCATTGCCGCAGCATAGGCGCCGATATATTTTTTAACCCGATAAGCGTACATGTCAAAAGCGAGCTTAGCGTTTTTGTCACCGTCAACCATCGCTTCGGTAACCTCGCGCATATCGCTGCTTATGCCAGAAATGGCAAGCATGCCGCTATGTTTATTCAGCATAGAATTCACTTCATTTAATGTCAATTCTTCTTTGTTCATGACAAAAGGTACAATCGCCGGGTCTATATCGCCGCTGCGCGTGCCCATCATCAAGCCTTCAAGCGGCGTCATTCCCATACTAGTATCGAATGATTTGCCATCTAGGATAGCTGCGCAGCTTGCGCCATTGCCGATATGGCAAGTAATCATTTTGATAGACTCAAGCGGCTTTTGCAAATAGTTTGCAGCTTGCGCGCTTACGTAAGAATGCGATGTGCCATGGAAGCCGTATCTGCGAATTTTGTGACGTCGGTAAAGCACGGTTGGGATTGGGTACAAGTAAGACGTATTAGGCATCGTTTGGTGAAAAGCTGTATCGAATACGACTGCTTGCGGAACATCCGGCAGATTCGTTTCAACCGCTGAAATCCCCATCATATGCGCAGGATTGTGCAGCGGTGCTAGATCGAACAATCTGCGTATCTCCAATTTGACTTCCTGTGTCACAAGTACGGAGCTGCTGAACGCCTCGCCGCCGTGCACAACGCGGTGGCCTACTGCTTCAATTTCGTTTAAATGGCTGATCGCGCCGAATTCCGGATTCGTCAGCATGTCGATTACCCGCTTCACGGCCGTTACATGATCTAGAATTTCGCTAACGTTGCGAACTTCCGGCTTATCGACTGGCTCATGCGTTACGATGGAAGAATCCATTCCGATCCTTTCAACGCGTCCGCTCGCCAAAACGGATTCATCACGCATATCGTACAGCTGGTATTTTAATGAGGAGCTTCCTGCATTGATGACTAGTACTTTCATTATATCCGATCCCCATCCTTGTCATATTTGAAAAAGCCTACGCCTGATTTTGCGCCGAGATGACCAGCTCGCACCATTTTTTTCAAGACGATAGACGGACGATACTTAAGTTCGCCATATTCGCGGAACATCCGGTCCAAGGCAGCAAGCACGGAATCCAAGCCGAAGCGATCGCACATTTCAAAAGGCCCATGCTGGAAGGAGTAGCCGATTCGCATTGCATTATCAATATCCTCAGCAGAAGCAACGCCTTCTTCAAGCACATGAAGCGCTTCGTTTATGAACAAGCAGATAAGGCGTGTCGTTACGAAGCCAGGTGATTCAAACACCATAACCCCTTTTTTGTTGATGACTTCTTCAACGAAGTGCTTCGTTTGGAGGAAAGTATCCTCGGAGGTTTTCAATCCGCGAACGATTTCCACTAAATCGATTTTGGATACGGGATAGATGAAATGCATGCCGATTACGCGATCAGGTCGTTTAGTAACGCTGGCAAGCTCTGTTAAGCTGAGTGTAGAGGTATTGCTGGCAAGAATCACGTCAGCCCCGCAGATTTGATCAATGGTCTCGAATATGGCTTTTTTCTGCTCCAGATCTTCCGTAATCGATTCAATGACAAGCTCGCATTCAGCCAGTCTGTCATAGCTGGTCGTTGCTTGAATTCTATTTATAATAAGCTTCTTCTCCGATTGCGTGAGCGCCCACTTTTCGATTTGCTTATCCAGGCTTAACACAATCATTTCCTTGCCATAGGCAAGACGCTCCTCCGAGCGCTCGATTATAATTACGTCCAATCCTCTTGAGGCCAGCATCTCTGCTATTCCTTGCCCCATTGTTCCTACTCCTACCACGCCCACTGTTTTTATGTGCAATGTATTTTCTCCTTTAGTATGTTACTTATGCCTCTTATAACCAATTGAGAAGCATTCTCTATATTTATATTCATTCTTATTATAACGTTTTTCATCAAAAAGAGAAGGCGGATACGTACTCCGCCTTCAAATTGTAATATTGTAAACGTTTTATGCAGCAGAATTCGGTGAAAACAGTTTTCTGAACTCATCGCCGCTAAGCGTTTCCTCACGCAGCAGCGTTTCAAGCGACTGTGTGAACACCAATCTTCTAGCCTCCAGCATCGTTTTGGTTTGCAGCATTAGCTGATCCAAAATCAATCGGTTCGTCGATGCCCATACGTCCTTAGTCAGCATGCTTGTATCGATTATGCCAAGCTCGGTGAGCCCTGATTCCATTAATGTTTTGACGATACTCATGGCTTGCTCGAAATCTCCTCTGGAGCCGGTGCTGCGGTCTCCATAGAACATTTCCTCCGCAGCGGCACCGCCTAGAGCAATCATAATCTGGCCGTTCAAAAATTCTTTGGTGTATAAATACTGATCCTGCTGCGGGTTATGACGAACATAGCCGAGTGCCTGCCCACGCGGCGACAAAGCGACTTGTGATACACTGCCAGGGCGGACAAGTTCTGCCATGATCGCATGTCCCAGCTCGTGAAGCGCTATCCGTTCTCGTTCTTCCTTCGAAGCCTCGCGATCCGTCTTCTCGCCCATCATCACTTTATCAATTGCCATAGACAAATGGTTCTCAGCAATCTGTTCGCTGCTGTCACGCATCGCATAAATCGCCGCTTCATTCATAACGCTCTCAAGCTGAGCGCCTGAGAATCCGAATGATTCCCTGGCTATGCGTTCGAGGTCTACATTAGGCTCTATCGGCTTATTGTTCGCATGGATGTTCAAAATATGCAGCCTGCCTTTTTTGTCAGGAAGATCTACGCCTATATGTCGGTCAAACCTGCCTGGCCGCAGCAGTGCGCTGTCCAGCATTTCCTTGCGGTTGGTTGCCGCAATCAACAAAATTCGCGGGGATTCATTGGCATAAATCCCGTCCATCTCAGTCAATAGCTGATTCAGCGTCTGGTCGTATTCACGTTGCTGTCCGCCATCCCGCTTACCGCCGATGACTTCAATTTCATCAATAAATATAACGGCACTGCTCTTTTTCGCCTTGTTTGCTTTTGTTCGTGCTTCCTTGAATAAATCCCTGACGCGTCCGGCTCCGACACCGACATACATCTCTACAAATTCACTGCCTGAAGCAGCCAAATAAATGGAATCCGTATATTGGGCCGCTGCTTTCGCTAGGAGCGTCTTTCCCGTTCCGGGAGGACCAGAGAGTAAAATACCTTTCAATGGTCGTATGCCTAGCTTCGCAATTTTGTCTTGATGGACAAGAAAGTCAAGCGCCTCTACAAGCTCCTGTTTTGCACGCTCCTGTCCTCCGATTTGTTCAAAGGTAAGCGGACTTACCTTTTCACCGGCACGCTGTTTCTGACCTGATAGCGCAGTGAGCTTGCCCCTGCCTCTTGCCGCATATACGACAGCAAAGCCTAGAAGGCCAAGCAGCAGCATGGGAACGACATTCTGTCCGATGAAAATTAAAAAAACGATTCCTACCGGCACGATGCCTATCGCGATCTCCATTCCATACTTACGCATATTACCACGCCTCCAATTGGACAGACATGCGCGGCAGCACGACGTATTTCACAGCATCCGAATTCCTAAGCGTCACATATACGTTAACATCATCCATTTCTGTTGTTACTTCAACATCCTTATTAGCGGCAGCCGCTTTGTTCATTGCCGCAGGAATGCCGGAATAAGTCTTATTCTCCATCGCTTCAGCGATGTCGAACATAGCCGCAAACCATATCTCATCGAGCTCTTTATCTGTGTTTTGTTTAATATTGAGGATCAACTGCCGTTCATCAAAAACCTTTTTTCCGTTTGCTTCAATATGCTCATAAACATCCCTTAAGCTGGCGTCGTCTGCAAGCTCAAGTGAAAGGGTAACCTTGTCCCCGGCAATAACCGGTTTATCTGAGGCGATAACGCCGTTTACGTTTTTTGCCACCTGCTCCAAAGGCGCAGCTAAAGCCACTTGATTATAAATCGCCCAGCCGCCAAACAGAACGCCAGCCGAAATAGCCGCTGTAATGACAATGGGTATAACTCGCGGTCTCATCATATATAAAATCCCTCCCGCAGTTTTATATGCTACTTCCGTATATCACTATCTCTATACGATAGTATATCATCTATGACTGCAAGATTCGTCTATCAATAAAAGGAAACGGAGCCTTATGGCTCCGTCCGGTTAGGCAGCGTATAGGAATTGATCAATTCTCCGCTATCAAAGCTATAGAAATCATACTTATAATGCTTCGTCTCGTCTCCACTGGTATAATACACTTCCCATACCCGCTGATTATCAAGCAAGCCAGGCTGTATCCTGATGATATTCGTATTTGGATGCTCGCCCTTGAAGCTGGTTTTCATCTCTTGCATCGAGATTCCCGTAGAAGCTTTCACAATCTCCGGATTCGATTCATCCACCAGCCATACGAACACTTTCTCGTCATCCTGATCGGTTCCTTCCACAATCCAGCTTTCTTTGTCCCAAACTTGATGGTACACGTGCTCGATTTGCGTAAGTCCTGCTGCTTCGATAGCTTTCTTTTCAGCTTCCTCGATGGCGTTTCGCTGCGGATTCTGAATTTCAAGAAAATAAATGAAAACGATGGTTAACAGCAGCAAGAGAGCAGCGACGATTAGAAATATCCATCTCTGCAGCGTCATGAACGGAGGACGTTTCCTTGCTGTCGCGCGCATTAGGCGTTCAGCAGACGATCGAAGCTCGCCTGCGCCTCGTAACGAACTTTCTCCTCGTCCAGGAACGTACATTCACCGTTTCGGAGCACTTGTCGTCCATCAATCCATACATGCTTAACATCCCGGCCAGACCCCGCATATACCAAATGGGAGATCATATCGGTTTGTGGATAGAAATGCGGCTGTTCTATATCAATAGCGATGAAATCTGCTTTTTTGCCAACCTGCAAGCTTCCTAGGTCATTTTCCTGCCATATCGATTTCGCGCCGTAGATTGTGCCAAGCTTAAGCGCTTCCCATGCAGGAATGGCCGTAGGGTCGCCAGAAATTCCTTTGTGCAATAGGGCAGAGAAGCGGATTTCTTCAAACAAATCAAGATTATTGTTGCTTGCCACGCTATCTGTCCCCAAAGAAACCGTTACGCCTGCGCTAAGCATCTCCGGTACGCGTGCAATACCGCTTGCCAGCTTTAAGTTGCTGACAGGATTATGCGACACCGCTACGCCTTTGGCCGCAAGCAGTTCAATCTCTTCCGTATTCAAATGTACAGCATGTGCAACAAGGGCTGGCCGAGAGAAGAATCCAAGTCGATCCAAGTGCTCAACAGGTCTGACACCATAATCTCTTACATTCTGCTCAACTTCTGCAATTGTCTCGGACATATGCGTGTGAAGCGGCAGGTTATGGTCGTGTGCAGCCTGTACAAAGCGCTCAATATATGCTGGAGGGCAAGTGTAAGGCGCATGAGGCGAGATCATGGTTGTAATACGCCCGTCCGCTTTACCATTCCAGTCCCGTGCGAAAGCTATGGCTTCAGCAAGCTTAGCTTCCTGCACGTCTTCCGGACATAATCCGATGACACCTCTGGTTAAAACCCCTCGAATACCGCTTAGCTCCGTCATTTGCGCAACTTGGTCCATACGGTCATACATGTCAACAAATGCGGTTGTACCTGAACGCAGCATTTCTACAATGGCCAAACCACTGCCAGCCCGCGTGTCCTGATCGACGTATTTGCCTTCCATCGGCCACATTTTCTGCTCGAGCCACACTTGGAGATTTTGGTCATCGGAATAGCCTCTAAGCAGACTCATCGCTGCGTGGCCATGCGTGTTGATTAAACCTGGCATGAAAGCCAGCTTGCTTCCGTCAATTTTCTCTACAGCCTCAGAAAGCCCAACAGGCGCCTCGGTACCTATGTATGAAATTCGGTCGTTTGTAACGACCATATGTCCTTTAAAGGATGGAGCTGCATCATCCATCGTAATAAACAAACCATTTTCAATCCAAATCTGACTCATCCTGGCTCTCTCCTTCTCGAACTAAATAATAGGCGATGCTTAGCAATTCTCTAGTGAAATCCGCGTTTTGAATGCGTACCTCGTCCGGAACTCTCAATATGGCAGGCGCAAAGTTTAGAATCCCTTCCACGCCTGCCTCTACGAATTGATTAGCAACGTTTTGTGCCTCGATGGCTGGTACCGTGATAATGCCAATTCGAATTTTCTGCTCGGCAACCGTTGCAACAAGCTCACTCATAGGAAGAACAGTTAAGTTATTGATGCTCGTTCCGATCTTGCTCGGGTGATCATCGAATACTGCCGTAATCTGCATATTATCCTTTGAGTATTTATTATAATTGCACAAGGCATGCCCTAAGTTCCCAGCACCTACCAATGCAACCTTAATCGTCTGATCCACCTTTAGAATCTGACGAATCTTTTCGATGAGATAAACGACGTCATAGCCAACTCCTTTGCGACCAAATTCACCGAAATAAGCTAGATCCTTTCGGATTTGCGCTGGGTTCAAATCAAGTTTATTTCCTAAATCTTGCGAAGAGATGGTCTGTATCTCGCGATTTACCATCTCATTCAACACTTGGAGATATACGGGAAGCCTTCTAACGACAGCCTCCGATATTTTCGTTTGCTTCATCGCTTCTCCTCCTCCAAACTTGGCTCGATCGTCTTATTGTCCGATTCTTCCTTTATGCCGTCACTTAGCCACTCACGCATGCGGTTGATCATCTGATCCGTGTGCATCGTTTCGATCTTGGGACCTGGCAGCGAATACAAGAAATGTTTGCCATAGTAGGTATCAATGACTCTTGTATCATAAATGATGACAATGCCTTTGTCCTGTGACGTCCTGACCAAACGGCCAAACCCCTGCTTGAACCGAATAACCGCCTGCGGAATGGATAGCTTCATAAATGGATTCTGCTTTTGCCGCTGCAGCATTTCTGCTTTGGCCTCTGCCAAGGGATGACTTGGCGGTTGGAATGGCAAACGCACGATGGCCAAACAGATCAAGGCTTCTCCCGGTATATCCACGCCTTCCCAAAAGCTGCTCGTACCAAGCAGCACAGACTCCGGAGTCTGACGGAAGCGTCTCGTAAGCTTCGTACGGTTGCCGCTGTCGATCCCTTGGCCGAGTACTTGAATGCCTGAGGAGCTTAGCCTTTCCTTCAGCGGCTCGTACACCTGTTTCAACATTCGGTAAGAGGTAAACAAAACGAGCATTCTGCCGTTCGTTTCCTTAGCTGCGTCTGCAAGCGATGTTACGAGCATTTCCATATAGTTGTCATCGACGGCCGTTCCCTTTAGCATTGGGAAGTTGCGTGGTATAACGACGAGTGCCTGCTCTCTATAATTGAAAGGCGAAGGCAGCTGAACGGTTTTCAGCCTTCCTTGTTCCTCGTAACCGGTAAGGCCAAGCTGCTCTTCAGCATACTGAAACGACTTTTGGACAGACAAGGTTGCCGAGGTAAGCACAATGCTTTCTTTTACATCGAAAAAGTATTTCTGCAGCTGCGCGCTGACGTCGACAGGAACACCATATAATTGTACGGAGCGATAGCGGTATACGCTGCTTGCCTCAATCCAGAACACGGAATCGGTTAATTCGAGCTTAATGAATATACGCAGTTCATCCTTTAACCTTACAATGTCACGTACGGCACCATTCAAATCCGTAATAATAGCCTGCACGGCTATGTCATCGATGCGGTCCTTAATGTCCGTTATCATTTTTTCAACGGTGCGCGCTACGCGGTTCAGCTCCGTATGAAGATTGCCTTCTACCGTTTCGCCATCCGCCCATCCTGCGGGCAGCTCGTTTTTTTTAAGCCGGCAGACCGATTGCCCGTTTTCCGTAGGGCCATCAGATGAGTTGGACGTGAAGCTGTAGAACATCTCGAATAACTTATCCCAATGTTCTTTGATTTCTTGGAATATTGGGATGACTGTATCGATGGTTTCAAGCCAAGATGCCTGATGCGCATCATCCTCATATAACAGCTTCTGGCGAAGCCCAGGCAGCAAGCCTGAACGCGCATCCTTGTATAAACGCTGAATGACCTGAGTCAATGAAAAATAATTGATCTGCATGCCCAGATGCTTGCCTGCGACTTCCTCAACATGGTGGGCCTCATCAATAATAAGATGCGTATATGAAGGCAAGAGCCGATGATCGGCTTGAACATCCGTGAACAGCATGGAGTGATTCGTGATGGTGACATCTGCGATATTGGCTTCATGCTTCGCCCGGTGGTAGAAGCAGCGCTTAAACCAAGGACATGCTCGATTCAGACAAGAGTCGGTGTCGCTGGCTACCGTTGACCAGAATTCAGCTCCCTTGTTGCCGAAATTAAGCTCCTCTTGGTCTCCGGTTTCTGTTTCGCCAAGCCAAACGACCATTTGCGCGGCAGTTACCGTATCTTCAATGGGTGAAACAAGATCCTTGGTGTTCACCTTGCCCTCGAATTTGCGCAAGCACAAATAATTGCCTCTGCCCTTAAATATCGAAGCTCTGAATTCGAAGGGCAATATGTCCTCGAGCAACGGCAGATCACGCTGTCTCAGCTGTTCCTGCAGGTTAATGGTATGGGTGCTGACGACAACCTTT
This sequence comes from Paenibacillus endophyticus, assembly GCF_014192395.1. Lineage (GTDB taxonomy): Bacteria > Bacillota > Bacilli > Paenibacillales > Paenibacillaceae > Pristimantibacillus > Pristimantibacillus endophyticus. The sequence goes on from NZ_JACHXW010000004.1 coordinate 309,393, forward strand.
TTGCCATTCTGAATGCCATAATACAAGGCGGGAATCAAATAACCGAGTGATTTCCCTGTTCCCGTCCCTGCTTCAATGAGCAAATGCTGATTTTGATGTAGTGCGCTGTACACCTCTTGAAACATCGCGACCTGCGCTTCGCGTTCTTCATAATTTTCGAACTTTTGCTCGAAGCGCTGCCTAACGTCAGCCAAATAATTGTCGAAAGAAACATCGGTGAGCGGCATCGCATTCGAGCTGCTTGAGCGCGGAGGCTGCTCCTCGTTCCATTCCCTTACCTTCAAAGCGAATTGGTTGAAATAATCGTATTCATTCGATTCAAATACGTTTTTGTATTCCATTTCCTGCTGTGTGTGCTTAATGAACCAGCTTAAATCGCTGTCGTCATCAACAAGCGCGGAAAGCCGCTGCAAAGTAAGCAGCGGCATTTTGCGAAGCTTTTTAACCGTTTCAATAAGCAAAAGCCCGGTTGCCCTAGCATCGCTATCTGCACGGTGATGCTGATCATGCGGTATCCCGAACAGCTCGGAGACCGCTCCAAGCTGATACGTATTTATGGTCGGATATAAAATTTTGAGCAGCTCAATCGTATCTAATCGTCTTCCGCCGAATGGACGCATCCCGCATTTTTTTAGCGCTTGGTTCAAGAAACCTGCATCAAATCCGACATTGTGCGCAACCAATACAGCATCCTGCAAGAGAGGAAGAAGTTTGTCGATTACCTCTTTGAGCGACGGCGCATCCGCAACGACCGATTCATCAATTCCTGTTAGTTGTGTAATGAAGGCCGGTATTGGGATATTAGGCCGAACAAAGGAGCTATATTGATCAATAATCTCTAGCTCATCAGAAACGATGACTAGACCAACCTGCAAAATGTCATCCTCCGAGCTATGTCCCGTCGTTTCTAAATCCAATACTGCAAATTTCATTCATTCCCCGATCCTCTCACAAACAGCACAGCTCCGTGCTTCCGAAATATAACGATAATTGCTTAGGCGTTTCCTGGCATGACTTCAAGTTATTCATTGGATCCTTAAAGCTTGGACAAACATCATGCGCCTTCAGAAACAATTGTTCTGCCTGCGCCATATTCATATGCACCGCTTGAATGCACCCTAGCGCATTATAGCCCATAGCCAGCCATTTGGGAAAGTCCGTTGTGGCAATCAGCATTTGAAAATGCCGCTGTGCCTCACTCCAGTTTTGAAGATGCATATTCGTCATGCCAAGAAATAATCGAGCCAAATTACATTCGGGCGACTGAATGATAACGGTTTGAAATTGCATCTCTGCTTCAGAAAACATAAATAATTTATAATAGCCTTGGCCTTTGGATATGACGGAAGCAATCTCATCTGGAATTTCCAAATCTGCCGAATTGCAGGTTGCTTTTCCACTAATAGGCATATTGGACAGAACAGCACCCGCAGAGCTCGGGACATCGGACATTTCACCTTTCTGCTCCTTGAAATCAGCAAACTTCTCTTCGAACTCAAGCCATTGCTCGATAAACGTATCGCTGACCTTCTTCAATTCATTCATTTGTTCTTCGTAAATCTGCTTTTCCTTGGAGTCTGCATCGCCATAATGCTCAATAATTTGATCAAGCATGTCATTCATGGATGAAAACATATGTTGGAACATACCGCACCCGCCTTCGCCAAAGAATTAAGGAGTGTTATGTTCATTTTCTGTTTTAAAGGTGACTTTCATGCAGCATCCCATTCGTTACATAATGCAGGGATTAAAATAAAGAATCTCGGATCACAGAATCGTCGCGTGAAGCTCTTGATTCAGCATTTGCAGCGGACGGTTGTTGGCATCCAAGATCGTAACGATTGGCTTATGCTCTCTGGCTTCATCGTCGGTCATCATGGCATAGGATATGATGATGACCTGGTCTCCAGGCTGCACCTGCCTCGCAGCAGCTCCGTTTAGGCAAATTACGCCTGAACCCCGCTCGCCTGTGATGACATAAGTTTCAAATCGCGCGCCATTGTTATTGTTAACGATTTGCACCTTTTCATTTTCCCATATGTTAGCCGCTTCCATCAAATTCTCATCAATCGTAATACTACCTACATAATTCAAGTTCGCTTCCGTTACGGTTGCCCGGTGAAGCTTGGATTTCATCATCGTTCTGAACATTCGAATGCACCTCCGTTGCCTGTAAAATATGGTTATCGATTAACCGCGTTGCTCCGAACTTCACGGCTAACGCCAAAATCAATGGTTCTGCAAAGGTATGCAGCTCTGCTGCAGCCTCTGGTGGCTGCAAGGACGGATAACGAAGCAGTTCTACGTAATCGATGACAGCTTCTCCTGCTGCGTTCAGTGCTTCCTTCACTTTGGCTTCAAGCCGCTCGGCCGTCATTCCACGCTCTTCTTTCCATTCTGCTGCAAGCCGAAGGGTTCTTGAGAGCACAACGGCTTGCTCTCGCTGCTCAGGCGTTAAATAAACATTCCTTGAGCTTAATGCAAGTCCGTCCGGCTCGCGAACAATTGGGCAAGCAACCACTTTTACATCGAAGTTAAGGTCGCTGACCATTTGCTCGATAACGGCGACCTGCTGTGCATCCTTCATTCCAAAATATGCTCGATCTGGATTCACCAAATGAAACAGCTTGCTGACGACGGTACCGACGCCATCGAAATGGCCTGGTCGAGTTGCGCCGCATAATCGATCCGTTACTTGGTTTACGATAACCGACGTTAACGGCTTCTGCGGATACATTTCCTGCACGGAAGGCAAAAATACAAGCGTAGTGCCATTTTCCTCTGCTAATGCCAAATCCCGTTGCTCGTCACGGGGATATCGATCCAAATCCTCATTCGGTCCAAACTGGAGTGGATTAACGAATATGCTAAGCACAATGACATCGTTCTCTTCCTTTGCTTGCCTGAGCAATGACGCATGCCCTTCATGCAGAAAACCCATCGTCGGCACAAACCCGATTGATTTGTTATGTTCCCTCAGGTTAGATAGCGCTAGCTTAAGCTCGGCCCTCGTACGGCAAATAATCATGTGAGCCGTACCCCCTTTTTAGAATCCACGGTTTTCTTTTCTGACTCAGAAGCAGAATTAATCGTGGCGCCATATAGGGATGGAAGATCTGCCGGCTGTGCGGAGAATACATGCTCCTCCTCAGGGAATTGCCCGGATTTCACATCGTCGACATAAGATTGAATAGCATTTCTGATCGTTGTTCCGATATCGGCATAGGTTTTAACAAACTTTTTCTCAAAATATGGAGATGAGTATTGCAGTATATCATGGTATACGAGCACTTGGCCGTCACATGATCTTCCTGCTCCGATTCCGATGACCGGTATAGTCAGCGATTCGCTAATGAGTGCGGCAAGCGGTTCGGTTACAAGCTCAATCACAATACTGAATGCACCTGCTGCTTCTATTGCTCTCGCATCATTAATGAGTCGCTGCGCATCAGCATCGAGCTTACCTTGCACTTTGTAGCCGCCAAGCTGATGCACCGATTGAGGCGTTAACCCAATATGCCCCATTACGGGTATACCCGCTTTCACTAGAGCGGCTACATCGTCTGCTATATCAACGCCGCCTTCAAGCTTTACAGCCTGTGCGCCGCCTTCCTGCATAATTCTTGCTGCATTGCGCAGCGTTGATTCGCGGCCGATACCATATGTCATAAAAGGCATGTCGGCTACGATGAACGTCTGCTGGGCACCTCTGGCAACCGCTCGTGTATGATAAACGATATCGTCGATTGTAACGGGAATCGTTGTATCGTAACCCAATACGACATTCCCGAGCGAATCTCCGACAAGAATGACATCAATTCCTGCTTCCTCAGCAAGCTTGGCTGAAGGATAATCATAAGCTGTTAAAACGGAAATCGCATTGCGGTCCTGCTTCATTTTTTTCAAATTCGTAATCGTCAGTCGTTTCCTCATCAGCTTCATCCTCCGTTCAATGATAGGATAAACACAAAAAAACCTTTTAGCCGCTGCTAAAAAGGTCCCCAAACTGAAAAGGAAACGTTTGCTTGTTGTGCTTCCTTCTGTCTCGGTCCCTACGGCTCAGAGCAGAGTGTGCATTCCCAACCATTTACATGATTAATATAATTACCAGTGCAGCTTCATTCGAATACCGCCTGATAGCTCTAGTTTACCAAACTTTCCGCAATCCGTAAACGGCTTCTCGCGGACTAAAGCGGTTCACCCATCTCGGCTGAAAAAACAGGCTTAATGGTGCCGTCTGCCAGCTTTATCCGGATTGCTCCGCTATCGTCAAGTCCAATGGGAACACCGACCATTTCGCCTTGCGGCGTAACTAAACGAACCGATTTGCCAAGCGATACGGAGAGGGCTTCCCACAGCGTAATGATTAAACCAAATCCTTGCTCCTGGTATAAGAAGTACAGCTGCTCCCACTCCTTTAGAAAATCAGCGATTACGTCTTCTCTGTCCCATTTCGTACCGCTGCTGATTCGCAGGGAGGTTGCCTTATCCAACAGTTCTGCCGGGTAATCGAGCTGCTCCAGATTCACGCTGATGCCGATACCGGCTATCACGTATCGCAAGCGCTCATCCTCGGCTGCAGACTCAAGCAGGATACCGCTTATTTTTTTGCCGTCTATCAATAAGTCGTTCGGCCATTTGATGCCGATTGGCAGTGAAGTTAGCCTCTTTAAGCTTCTGCATAACGCTACTGCGGTCAATAAAGTAAGCTGAGGCGCAAAATGAATGGGTACGGAAGGACGCAGAACCATGCTCATCCATACTCCTTTGCCTCGCGGCGACACCCAGCCACGGCCCATACGGCCGCGGCCGCTAACTTGCTGCTCCGCGATAAACAATGTCCCCTCTTCGGCGCCCTCTTCGGCAGCTGCTCGCGCCAAATTTTGTGTCGATTCCACGGTATCGAACCAATGAAGCGTTTTACCGAATGTTTGCGCATCGAGCCTGCTGGACAAAGCTTCAACAGACAGTTGATCAGGAATGCTTAACAGGCGGTAGCCTAACCTTCTTGATGCTTCGAATTGATAGCCTGCACCCTCCAGCTTTCGGATTTGCTTCCAGATTGCTGTTCTGCTAACGCCAAGCTCTTGGCTGATCACTTCTCCCGATACATATTCCCCAGGCTTGTCCACAAACAATTGAAGCAATGGCTCATAGTTCATGACTGTTAACCTCCCAAAGCGCTGCCTGCTTAAGCAGTATGCTTTTCTCATTTATAAGCTCGCCGCACGCTACAAGTAGTAGCAGCCGAGTCAAATACTCACTGATCCATGGTCCCGCTTCTTTAGCCAAATAACCAGCAAGCTCCTTGCCATTAACGCTAAGCTGTTTAAGCTTGGAGATGATCATTTGATCGCTCCATCGCTCCAGATCGCTTAGCTGTTCATCTGAGAGGCGTAGAGCAGCTTCTGGCATCAACCGCATCACCGAAAGCCATTCATACGCGGTTTCTCTTCCATAATGGATCACCATGCTTAGCCACTTACGCTTCTGAGCATTCAGTGATACATCGGTTCTAAAATCAAACATTTCATGATGTACGTCTGCGATCGACGATATAGACTTCATTCGAGCATTGGAGAACCGAAGCACCTGAAGCGCTTGTTGCAAGGCTGGTTGTGATAATTTCAGGCCGATAGCGACTGCAGCCCATCGTGTATGCGTCTGCTTGAGCTCATGAATGTTCTCAAATGTCTTCTTCATTGCGGGTATATCTCGGCCTGCTTGATGCAGTACGCGTTGCGCTTCTTCACTGAGCGGCTCCTTTAGATACGCTAACAAGCCGCTAACAACCGCAAAGTGAAGCGCTCTCTGCGGTGATTCACTTTCCATCATCTTATCGAGCTCCGTCAGCACCCTCTCCATCGCAATGAAACGCAGCAGCTGTCTATGCCGCTTTAATGCACGCCAAGTCCGGTGAGATGGTCGCAGTCGATAGACGCCTATGAAACGAACCGCTCTCAGCATGCGCAGCGCGTCCTCTTGAAAGCGTGCATTCGGATCGCCGACTGAGCGAAGCTGTTTAAGCTCTAAGTCGCGGAGCCCGCCGTATGGATCGTGCAGTTCCCCGTTCTCTGCAAGCGCCATCGCATTCATCGTGAAATCCCGTCTGAGCAAATCGCCTTCCAGCTCTGTTATGTATAATACGCTCTCAGGCTTTCGGTGCCCCTCATATGCGGATTCTTGCCTGAACGTTGTCACTTCGTATGCCATGTTTTTCTCCACGACGGTAATGGTTCCGTGCTGCAAGCCTGTAGGGATGCAGTGATCGAAAAGCGCAAGCACCTGTTCAGGCGTTGCTGAGGTCGCGATATCTACATCCTTGATAGGCAAGCCAAGCACCGTATCGCGTACGGCGCCGCCAACGAAGAAGGCTTCGAAATGATGCTCTCGAAGCCTTCTAACGATGGGCAACGCGGATATTATCAGATTAGAAAATGCAAGCTGCATTTCTATCACCATCCTTGGCTGCATTTGCTTATTCTGTTAATCGCTGCAGACGGCAATAGGCAAGTCAGCCTCGATACCAAGCACGCGATAATAAATTTGCTCATACTGGGTTGTAATCACATCGTTGCAAAATTCGTTGCGGGCTCTAAAAATACAAGCTTGCCTGAATTGCTCATGAAGCTTCTCGTCAGACAGCAGCTTTTCTGCATTTCTTGCCATATCTTCGACATCGCCGATCGGCGACAAGAAACCAGTCTCGCCATGCGTAACGAGCTCAGGAATACCGCCCGCGTTGGAACCGATCGTAGGCACGCCGCAAGCCATGGCTTCTAGTGCGACAAGGCCAAAGCTCTCTTTCTCAGAAGGAAGCAGAAGTACATCCGCCATTGAAATGACCTGCGCGACATCCTCTTGCTTGCCAAGAAAATGAACGCGATCTTCAAGGCCAAGCTGCCTGATCCGATATTGGATTTTCGACAACTCCGGCCCCTCACCCACCAATAAAAGCTTAGAAGGTATCTTCTCCGAAACGCGCGAAAAAATGTCCACGACATCACCCACCCGTTTTACAGGACGGAAATTGGAGATATGCATCAATATTTTCTCGTGCGGAGCGGCAAAATCAGAACGCAACGAAACCACATCCCGCGGATAATACACGCGTTTATCCACAAAATTATAAGTTAAATCTATAGGTGTCGTAATATCAAGCAGGTTTCTAGTCTCATTGATAAGATCATTGGATACGGCTGTTACGGCATCGCTTTGGTGGATAGCAAGCCTTATCAAGTCCTTTAATGATTCATCCTGCGCAAGTACGGTAATATCCGTGCCATGGAGCGTCGTCACCGTTTTCAAGCCGTCACCGTTCATTTGTTTCGCAATATATGCGCATACTGCATGCGGAACCGCATAATGGACATGAAGCAGATCGAGCTGTTGCATTTTGGCGACTTGCGCCATTTTGCTTGCTAATGCGAGATCGTATGGCGGGTATCGGAAAACGTAATAGTCATTCACTTCCACCTCATGGAAAAATATGTTCTTATTGAAATGACCCAAGCGAAAAGGAATACTGTGCGTTATAAAATGAATTTCATGGCCTCGTTCCGCGAGAAGCTTGCCTAGTTCCGTAGCAACAACGCCTGACCCTCCAAGCGTCGGGTAACAAGTTATGCCAATCTTTAATTTTCTAGCCACTGTTGTCGCACCTCCTGTGTTCGTCACGTATAATCATTGTATTACACAAGAGCTGTACGATTTGTCAAAAAAATTGTACGGCATGCGGGCGCTTTACTGCAAAGCCTTCCGCATATGCCCAGCCTCTTGCTTGTCCAAGCAAAGAATCGCGCGCTTCAACCCGTTCTATGTAACGATTCGTCAGCGGTGTCGAGACGCGATCCGATCCTTCAGCTGCAGTCTCGAATTGTGATCGGTATGCAAGCAGTGCCTTTCGTTTTGTTTCATGGAATTCGCTAATATCAACAACCAACGATTCATGCTCAGAATCATTGATGTAATAATAAACAAGCTGAGTTACCTGCACAGCCGGAAGATCCGGCAAGTAGCGGCGAAGCTTCGCATTGAATACGGCTTCCTCGATTAACCGGCTGCAGGCTACGTGATCGGGATGGCGGTCCACCCAATACGGAGCGAACACGACACGAGGTTTGAAAAGCCGAATCTCGGTTACGATTCGCTCAATCTGTTCGCGAGACGGCTCGAGACCGCGATCAGGCAAGCCTAGATTTGTACGCGCACTCAGTCCTAGAACCTCTGAGGCTGCAGCAGCCTCTTGTTTTCTCAATTCTACTGTTCCATTGGAAGACATTTCGGCGTACGTCAGATCACAGACACCTACCTTGTGACCGGCTTGTACATGTTTGGCAATTGTACCGCCCATGCCAATCTCCGCATCGTCGGCATGCGCCCCAAAAACAAGGATATCGAGTTCGCTCGTCATTCCGCAATACCTGGTTTGTATTTATGAACGAGCTCACGCCATGCAAAATCCCCGCGTTCCAATGCTTTAACAAGCAGTTCTGCGGTTGCAACGTTTGTAGCAACGGGGATGCCTTGTACATCGCACAAGCGAAGTAGCGCAATAATATCCGGCTCATGCGGTTGAGCCATTAATGGATCGCGCAAAAAGATAATAAGATCCATTTCATTCTGAGCTACCATTGCTCCGATTTGCTGATCTCCGCCAAGCGGGCCTGACATAAACCGGTGGATGGACAGGTTGGTTTGTTCCATGATGCGGGTACCTGTCGTACCTGTAGAATACAATTTATGAGGAACAAATACCTTTTCATAGGCAATTACAAAATTAACGATTTCTTCTTTTTTACGGTCATGTGCGATAAATGCGATGTTTAACATTTTGTTCCCCTCTCCTGCTGCCGATTCGAGTTAATCCATGATATGTTCGAAGCCGTAAATCAAGCCGCTGTAATTCATAACCTTCTTGACCGCTAAGTTGACGCCCGGCATGTAGCCTGCGCGATCGTACGAATCATGGCGGATTTTAAGTGTTTGACCATGGCCTCCGAAAACTACTTCCTGTTGTGCGAAAACACCTGGAAGCCTAACGCTATGTATACGGAATCCGTTGTAGTAGCCGCCGCGAGCGCCTTCAATCGTTTCTTCCTCATGCGGATTGCCTTGTCGAAGCTCTTTGCGCACCTGAGAAATTAGTTCGGCTGTTTTAATGGATGTTCCCGAAGGTGCATCCAGCTTCTGGTCACCATGATATTCAATGATTTCGACATGCGGCATGTATTTGGAAGCCTCAGCGGCAAACTTCATCATTAGGATCGCCCCGATCGAAAAGTTAGGGGCAATCAATCCGCCAATCCCTTTTTCCAGACAAAGCTCGTCCAACTCTTCGATTTGCTCCGGCGTAAAACCCGTTGTCCCCATAATGGGACGAACACCGAAAGCAACGGCAGTTTTAGTATGACCGTAAGCCATTTGAGGAATGGTAAAATCTACAAGGACATCTGCTTGAACCGCACTCAGTGCCTCGTCCAGCGTAGCGGCAGCAATAACGCCTGTTGCTGGCTTCCCTGCAAAGCTACCCGCATCCACCGGACCTGCTGAAGGAGCGACGGCCGCTACCAATTGAAGCGACTCGTCCTCCAGCACCATTTTCACAACTTCGCGGCCCATTCTACCGCTAGCACCTGCTACGGCAACCCTTATTTTTTGAGTCGACATCATCATCACCTGTTCCTTTTTCTTTTTGTTGCATTTATTCGAATGCGCATCATGCGTCTTTTCCGGTTTACGTCGGCAAACAGCCTTCTCGCAGCCGAATGGCCTGGATCAAGCCGCATCGCTTCTTTAGCGTGATATGCTGCTTTCTCATACAAATGCTGCGATGCATATAGTACGCCAAGCGTATAGAACGCATCAAAGCTGAGAGGATCGAGCCTTACAGCTTGTTCTAGCAGCTCTGCTGCTTCGGCAAGCTTAGGCGGCACCTTTGCAAGAAGCATATCGGCATCTGCGAGCAGAAGCTTCGCCTCAACGACTTGAAGATGATACTTATATTCCGCGTTGCCCTCATCGAGCGCAAGCGCTGTCTCCGCATGCTGCTTTGCTTTGGGCCATTTGCCGCTGCGAGCACATGAAACTGCGCATGTATGATGAAAAAACGCATTCTCTGGTTCGGCATCTATTGCCTGCTCGAACCAGTAAATCGCTTGCTCGAAATCGCTGTTAAGAATGAATTCATAAGCCTTTTTGATGCAGCTCTCGCCATCCATCCGCCCATCCTCCTTGTACACAGGTTGATGGTACAGCATATGTAGGGAGCTTGTTTACTGTTCGGTTATTTTCTTTGTCCAACGATTCGCATCGCGAGTCGCAAACTTATGCATAACCTTATTATGCGCTTCGGTCAAATCTATATTGAGCGAATTCGCAAAGCAAGAGAGAATGAATAAAATATCGCCTAACTCCATTTCCACGGAATTGTCCGCTTCATCGGCTTTTTTTGGTTTTTCTCCATAGAAATGGTTTACTTCGCGTGCGAGTTCGCCAACTTCCTCGGACATTCTAGCCATCAAAGCGAGCGGGCTGAAATAGCCTTCTTTGAATTGCGAAATGTATTCATCTACTTCTCGCTGAATATCTGATAATGTTTTTTCCGACATCGTTACATTTCCTTTCTGTCGATAGCTATACTTCCTTATGTTAACGTAAAGCCATGTTTAAAATCAATGTTTTTCGAATCGCGAAATAAAGCCATACTAAGAGGCAACAAATGACTTCGAACATATCCAACCGCAGGCGATTATACGGTCATGATTTGAACGAAATAACAAGGGAGAGCAGCCGAGTGGTAAAACTCATTCAACAACTCCGGATCATTATTCCTATTCTGGTTGGAACTGCAATATATGCTTTCGGGCTGCATTATTTTGTGCTCCCTAATCAGTTAATGGAAGGCGGCGCAACGGGGATTGCGGTTCTCCTCAATTACGCGGCTGGTTTTCCGCTGTCGATCTCTACTTTGGTTTTAAACGTGCCCTTGTTTTTTCTAGGGTGGAAGGCCCTTGGCTCCGGACAGATGCTATATACATTAGTTGGAATTGTTGCGCTATCTGGCTTTCTTGCTCTAATGGAGCTATTAATCGATCTCAAATGGATTATCCCATTTCAAGGCTCGCACGACTACATGCTCGTAGCACTTTACGCAGGTGTTACGCTCGGGATCGGTCTTGGCATTGTATTTCGATTTGGCGGGACAACTGGCGGCGTTGATATTGTAGCAAGGATCGTATCGCGTTCCAAAGGGATGAGCATGGGACAAATCATTCTCGCGCTGGATGCATTTATTATCGGTTTATCCTTGTTTTACATTCCGATTGAAAAGTTTCTGTACACGCTCGTCACCGTATTTATCGCTTCTAAGCTCATCGATTTCATTCAGGATGGTGCTTATGCTGCCAAAGCTTTCTCCATTATTAGCGATCAGGGCCAAACGATTGCGAGAAAAATAACACAGGAGCTGGATCGAGGCGTAACCATCATTCCTGCAATGGGAGCCTTTTCTGGGCAACAAAAAGAGGTCGTCTATTGCGTCGTTCAACGGCAAGAAATTCGCCGTCTCAAAACGATTATTCGCAATATAGACCCCCGGGCATTTATCGTGATTAATGATGTGCAGGATGTACTGGGTGAAGGCTTCAAAGAAGTGTAGCTGCTCCTGATTATGGAATAGTCTTAAGGAAGAGGCTTAACGCCAAATGGATCCGACTTGTATTTCCTCCAACCTGACCAGGCTAGGACAGCAGAAATGACAGCTCCTAAAAACAGTGTCCAGCTTAATGGATTCGAGACAGGTTCGGTTGCAATGACTGGCATGCTTTCCGTAGAACGGCTCTTATCGATTAGCCGATCCATCGACGCTTTTAATGCTTGCAAGGAACGGTCAATCATCGCTTCGTTCGTTTTGTTCGATGCGTTCGCTTCAAGCAATCGATTGGTGTATTGGATTCTCTCCATAAGCTCCCTCTCGATTCCGAGTCCGAACTGTATGCTCAGCGCGCTTGAGATGCGTTCAACGTGGTTTTCAAGACTTGTCATAGAAGCTCTTGCTGCAATGGCGCCATCGTCGGTTTGACGCTTCCATGCTTTCTCCACGCGGGACAAATCATCAAGCATGACTTTCTCATATTGAAGCCACAATGCATGATCCGAATGGACGAGCGCATCTGCTGCTAGGCGAATTTTCGCGGCTTCCATCAACCAATTGGAATTCGAGCTTCCCCCTACAAGCTTTTTCTCAAGTTGCTTTGCATCCGATTCAATGGCAGACCAGCCTTCCAAGCTTCCAGCGGATTGCATAAGATCGTCTGCCATCAGCTGCTTAAGAAGCTGAATATGTTGAAAACCGGCTTGTTTATTATTCGAATAAGCCGCTTCATAGATAGAGGTTGCGATTGCGTCGAACCGTTGAAGCTGCCGTTCTGTGCTTTGCGGAAGCAGGTCGGCATACGCATGCAGCGATTGATTCCCGTTCCAAAGCGAATTCGCGTATCCAGCCGTCATGAGGATACAAAGGACGAATGGAATAATAAACCGTATCTTCATAGGACATCCCCCCATAGATCACTCTATGAGGGGATGTCCTATGTTATGCCTTCTTCCTGAAACGCCACGTCATTACTGCAGCTAAAAAACTAAAAAGCGATAAACCGTATGTAAAACCGCGAACCGCCGATAAATCATCCCGCAGCTCCCTCGCTAAGTAAGGAAAAACGCCAAACGTATAATCAACCGTATCATTTAGCAGCAGCCAACCTGTTGCTATCACTAACGAAACGATACCCGTCTTCATAAATCTGAGAAACAATAAGGCTTCGAACGCCATGCCCAAATGGGAAGCCATTAGCATATAATGCTGCCAATTAAGCTCAGCTCCCTGCCAAGCGCCAGCAACGATCATGGAAACTGCCCATATCCCGTATTTAACCGAGCATACGACAGCTAGAGCTTCTATAATATAACGCCCCATCTTTACCATTCCATATTCGCTTTTTGGCGGAAATAACAAATAAAGCAGAGCAATCGTAAAGAATAAGCTCGCTGTTGGCGAGTCAGGAACAAATACGAGCCGCCACAGCGGATGTTCATTGAATGTCGCAACTAATTGATCTTCATACCAAATGTACCCGTAGATTGTCCCTAGAAAATTGACAATAAACAGCGGCCATAAAAAGGCTCGACTAAGTAAAAAATGACGACTCCAAAAAAAAGAGAGCATATAGAACCACTTCTCCTTCGAACAAATGTGAAGTGCAAATTCAAAGAAAAACCTGACCGCATAAATCGATCAGGTTTTTCCGTTAATACGTTATTCGGTTGCCGCTTTCTGCTTCGATAACCACGTCGTTAGCTGGTCAATCTCTTCTGCGGACAATGTTTCAGCGAATGCTGGCATCCCGTTTCGACCGTTGGTAACAACTTCTACAAGCTGCTCCTTGGTCATGTGGTCACCAACGCCGACAAGGCTAGGTACGGAACCTTGACCTTTCAGATCGGCTGCATGACAGCTTACACATTGCGCTTGCTTTGCAATGTCCATTGCTGGATCGTTTGCATCAACAAGTGCTGCCTCTACAGCGGGTTTTGTATAGTTCGGGCGTTCTTGACCCGCTTCCGCGGCTTCTCTCGCCTTTTCTTCACGTTCGATATGCTCTGGCACTTGACCATTGATCTCCAGCTGATGCTGGTAGTGATCCCATGAAACGACTGTCAAGTAAACACAAGCAATCAGCGTCAGCCCCATCAAGGATGATGCGATAGGACGACGGTAGAAACGGCGTTCTTTACCTGTATCCAAGAACGGCGCCAATAGCAAGGCTCCGAACATAACGCCAGGTATTCCTACAGTACCGAGCAGGATGTAATCCTGAGATACGTATGGATATTTCAGAAATTGATACAAGAACAAGAAATACCAGTCCGGCATTGGTATGAATGCCGCGTTCGTTGGATCTGCTGGATAACCGAGCGGTGCCGGCTCAGCAATGACCCACACTAGAAAACCGACCAATACGACGCAGCCGACCATCCATTCTTTAAGTAGGAAGTTCGGAATAAAAGCTTCCGATTTCCCTGGGAAGGATGTGTAGTCTGGCGGAATGTTCGGATGGTTGCTTTTCTTTACACGCGAGTCGCCTACAAAGACAACCTTCTCGTTCGAATTATGACCATGCGCCATAAGTAAGCCTCCCTTCGCTTAAAGTGGTCCCGAAATACCTTGTTTCCGAATCATAATAAAGTGCGCTGCCAACATGGCAATCAATGCGCCAGGCAAGAAGAATACATGGATCGCAAAGAAACGTGTTAGCGTTTGCGCGCCTACGATATCGCCCCCGTATAGGAATGAAGCGAGATATGGTCCGATTACCGGTACGGATTCAGCAATTTGGACACCAACCTTTGTTGCGTAGTAAGCTTTGTTATCCCAAGGAAGCAGGTATCCCGTGAATCCTAGGCCTAACATGATAAAGAAGATCAGCATTCCGACAACCCAGTTCATTTCGCGCGGTGCCTTGTAAGAACCGGTAAAAAACACTCGAAGGGTATGTAGGAACATCATTACGATTACTAAGCTTGCCCCAAAATGGTGCATGCCTCGTACAATTTGTCCGAATGCCACTTTATGCTGCAGATAGTCAACGCTGGAATACGCGTTAATGATATCTGGAACATAATACATCGTTAAAAACATACCAGACAAAATTTGGATGACTGTAATGAAAAACGTCAATCCGCCGAAACAATAAACGAATGCGGAAAAATGATGCGCCGGGTTGACGTGCTCAGGCACTTCATGGTCAGCTACATCTCTCCACAATGGCGTAATGTCAAGACGTTCGTCGATCCAGTTGTATACACTTTTAAACATCTGCAATACGCCCTCCTTAACTCGTTCTTGTATTCGGCATTACTGGACCCAAGTATACGAATCCGTTCTCAAGCTTCACTTCATACTCATCCAAAGGATTCGGAGCGACGGTAATGTTCTTCCCGTCTTTCGTATAACGTGCGTCATGACAAGGACAATCATACTCATTTTGGCCTTTTGTGTTCCAGCCGATCGTACAGCCCAAGTGCTTACAAACTGGTGAAAGCGCGAAAATCTTTCCGTTCGCATCCTTCGAAATCCAAGCTGCAAGTTCAGGGTCGCTGACGTACCAACCGTCGATCTGATGAATTTTAAATTTAAATTCTTGCGGCTCGTTCGTAATTTTGCTCTCTTCCACAACTTTTACGTAAGTGCCCTCACCCTTTTTTTCCAAGAGCGGGTCCACTGCGAAACGAACCATTGGCAATACCGCGCCGCCCATCATAAATGCTGTCGTGCCGCCAAGCGTATATGACAAAAATTGACGCCGGGACATTTCTTTGCGCTGAACCGGTCGATGCGCGGTCTCGTGTTGTTCATGGTTACTCATCTTCTGTTCTAACCCCCTTTGCCAACCATATCTCGCGTCTTGCCGCAGGGCAAAAACACATGACGAACTAGGACATAACTTATAATAGCCTAGGTGCTAGGGAGCGTCAAGAATATGGCTTCATATTTGCAAGCTTATCAAAAACCCGTTCAATAATTTGTTATTATTTTGTCACATTTGACCTTGTCTGGCATTTGTTTTCCCCATATTTTGATTATATTATACGACAATTTCAAGAAGTTGATGCAGCTTGTCCGCTCCAGAGCGCTCGTATGGCATCGGATATCTCTTTTTGCTGCGGAAGTCCTCCATCAGAACCAGGAGCGACCCACAAATCAACGGATGGACAATTCAGAATTAGGCTGGCGTCCGCCGTAGCAACGATAACATAACGAAAACCGAGTAATTTCACGGATGAGCACCAGTTGTTCAGATCCGCTGCAAGCTGCGTCCGATCTGAATGATAATGCCAAGCCGGATAAGTTACTACCCTTCCTTTGAATGGAATTTCTATCACGTCCATCACATCTCTGAGCCTCTCCAGCCATTCAGTCGCTTCAAATGGCTTTACTGCTAACGTCATTCCGGTAATAGGCAGCAGGCATGTATCCAAGAACGGACTTAGCTCCTCCCACTGATCCTTTTCAATCTCGCTGAATTTCATCTTTTTACGGTCACTCCTAACATAATTGGCAGCCAAATAAACATCACAGCTCCTATGTTAAACCCAAACTCCGATCTTGCCAAACAAAAATGCAGAAAAAAGCCTTCCCGCTTGCAGAGCGAGCATACTTGCCCTGCCAAACTGGAAAGCTTTATACGCTGCCTCGGCCAATGACCTTGCAGCAATTCGTTATTTTCTTAATGCATTCAGCTGTTTTGCGAGACGGTAGAACGTATCCTCGTCACCTGCAGCCAGCGCTTTGTCAATTGCCGTATAAATTTGATTGGTTTGAAATTTCAATACAGCGTCATCCAGCACGAATTCTGCTGCCAAACCTAGCATCGCTTCATACGTTACTTTCATTTTGTCCATAGGATACACCTCCAAACCGGCGTTAAGAGATCCTATATTCCATTCCTTTAGTCACATAGCTCTCCATCGTCTTTCTCATGCGAAGCAGATCGTCATCTGTCAATTCTCGTACGACTTTGGCAGGTGAACCAATTGATAGAGTATAGGCTGGTATTTTTTTATTCTCTGTAACAATCGAACCGGCTCCTATTAAAGCATATTCACCAATGTCTGCGCCGTTAAGTACGATTGCCCCCATTCCAATTAATGTGCCCTTGCCTACCGTACATCCGTGTATAATAGCAGCATGTCCAATAGATACCTCATCTGCTAATAGAAGAGGCTGGTTCACATTTACATGACCGACAACTCCGTCTTGAATGTTGCAGCTATGTCCAATGCGTATCGGCGCTAGGTCACCCCGCAGAACTGCATTGAACCAAACCGTGCTATTATCCGCAATCGATACGTCTCCGATTATTTTCGCACCTTCTGCTAGATATACACTCTGATGTACGTTCGGCTGTATGCCTTTATAAGGAATCAACATAACCTTCACTCCCTTTGTTCGTTTCAAATAGCTAGGTTACTTCATTACTTGCTTATACTCTAGCTTATATTGAATGATTCTCCAAGAGTGATGCCGCTAGTCAATGCAGCCGTACTGACTCCAAATCCTCCAGCCCGAGTCCGGATACAATCGAGCGGCCGGCCTTGGTCATTCTAACAACCGCGCCGTTGATGGGATGCTCGCCGAGCCGAAGCAATCCCAAATGAACCATCATAGCCAAAATACGCTGCTCCAAAATCGTATCCGCATCATCATAGAAATAAGGCTTGATAAACGGAACGAGCACTGTTCTCAGCGAGTCAACCGTAACCCATTCCACCGTCAAGGCATTTATCCAATGGACAAGCGACAGCAGGTGCGTAATTGGCCCTTTATACAGCTTCAGCCAAAAGCGATAGATTTGTTCCGCCTCGCCTGCCGGCTTGCTCCGCATGCGTTCCTCGCCGAGGCCTGTAATGCTGAGCTGCGTCTGGTTCTCCGTTATGTAATTGGCGAAATAGCAGTAATCGTAAATAAATGATAATCGATTCGGATAATGGTTGAAATGCCTCCCATAGCCGAAACGCCACGCCCCCTTGGTTGGCAGTTCTTCCTGAACGCCAAACTTTTCGAGCAGTTGCAAGGTAAACCGTTTGTACATGGATCCGTCAGCCGTCAACTGAACCTCATTATGGTACATATAATGAAGCAAGTGTGTGATATCATCATGGATCAACATTTGTTCATCACGGTAAACTGGCGGTTCTTCCGAATAGGCAAGGTCAGAAGCAAATCTTCTTGCAAGCGTGTCTCGGAACCGTGCTTTCAGATCATTTGGAACCTGGAACAAATATCTGCTCGGTCCGCTGAAACCATTGAATAACCAGCCTTGCTGCTTGAATTTCACAATCATTTCACGCGGGCTTAGAGGCACTGCTTCCTCTATTTTTTTCTTTTTCGAGCGTTTGGCTTTCGGCTGCGGCTCGGGCTCTTGTTTACTGGCATCTTCCCCAAACCGACTCTGTTGAACGCGTGCAAGCAAATCCTCCAGGCTGAAGGAATTGCGCGCTTCGAACAGCAAAGAGTTCAAAAACCTTAAATCCTCCATCTTCATGCTGCTAATTTGCGCTTCAAAGACATCATTTCGACTTACGGTAGAGAGAATGGATTGAATCAAATCGTTTTTTGAATGGCCGTTGCACTCGCATCGATAAACGTCAGCAATGCTGCTTAGCTGCTTTATGTCGGCATAACCTAGCATATCCGATAAATTCATGGCTCTCTCCTTTCTGCAGGAACATTCGCTAGATGGTCCGCGATCCGTTACGTAAGCGTGTTGTGCAATGGATAAGCGTCTGTTGATTACATTATGGGAAAAATTCTATCGTTTTATAACCTGTCGCACTGAAAGATTGTATAAAAAATGAGCTCTCTCCTTTACGTGTAAAGGAAAAAGCTCATTAAGCGAACAATTATGTTTGCAAATGGATCGTACAATTATAAAGCTGAGGATGCCAGCTATCATCCCTGAGCTCCAAGATGGAGTAGGATAAATTAGATAAGTATTGATCCTCTAGATCTGAGCAAACTTCTGCTAGTATTTGAGCCAAAAAACTGCCATGGGAGACGACAAGCAAATTGCGGTCAGGAAACGTCGTCTTCCAATCATTTATAGCACTTAAGCCCCGCTTCCTAACCTCTTCATTCGACTCTACACCATCAGCCACTTCGCGCCAATTGGTACCCCAGCGTTCATGACGCTCCTGCTCTTTCGTTCCTTCGACTTCACCGAAAAACCGTTCCCGAAGCCGCGGGTCGCTGTCCAGAAGCGGAATGTTCAGTCTCTCCGCTATAATCTTTGCTGTTGCGTTAGCTCTTTGCAGATCGCTTGAAATAACCGCATCCCATATTCGAGCCTCACGGCTCAAACGCTCAGCTAACGAGATTGCCTGCGAAATGCCTTCCTGATTCAATGGAATATCGGTTTGGCCTTGTATTCTGCCATCCTTATTCCAATCTGTTTTGCCATGCCGTACCAAGCCGATTAACATGCTGCATGCAGCTCCTTCATCTATATAGATACAATAAAAAAGCCCCCATAGGAGCTTCATATCAGGCCATGTTTAGCTTCGCGTCCGCGATAGCCAATTCAAGATTAACAATGTCATAATAATACCGAGCAAAGATAAAGCAACATAATATTGCGGAAAAGCAGGCATCACCTTTAAAACGAATGGATCGCTGATGCTTGCAACGGGAACCTCGGCATAAAATCCAGCCGCGGATACCAAACCATCTCCTGAAGCGTTCGCCGTATCCATCAAACCGCTTAAATCCGCGATCTCGGCTTGCGAAGCACCGCTTTGACCATCGAATACAAAAACGAAAAATGCACTAGCAAACATCGCCATGCATGCAGCAACGATTAACGCGATATTGCGGCGAAAATTTTTGGAGAATTGGTAGCTCTTATGAGGTACGGGCATGAGCCAAGATTCTTCCGCATAAATCCGATCCATAACGCTCCGGTTCATATGCTCGATCGGTCCTAGACTTTCCTCATCCTCCGATAGAAAACGAATCATCTCCTCGCTCTCTTCCCAAAGCTGAAACTGCTCCGCACATGATTTACACTGCTGCATATGAGTGTCGATCGCTATTCGTACCTCATCATGCTCAGGTAAATCCCAATATTCGCCGAATTTGTCTTGCGCATCGTTGCAATTCATCTCGTATTCATCCCTTCAAATTCTTCCAGCAGCGGCGATTGACCGAAATAAGGTTCCAGCTGCGCCTTTACGCTTGCTCTAGCCCGGAAAAGCAGTGATTTAACGGAACTGACCGTCTGTCCCAAAATATTAGCGATTTCCTGATAGTCTAGCTGGTCATATTCCCGAAGAATAAGAGCCGAGCGTTGTTTCTCTGGCAAGTTATTAATCGCCTCACGAACCATAGCCATTCGTTCTTTCCTCAGCACCTGCTGCTCCGGTACCGCATCAAGCGCTGCAACAGGCTCGAAGCCGGATTCATCGAGTGAAACATTAGCCGATTTCTGCTTGCGAAGCTCACTCAGCACCGTATTGCGAGCAATCGTATATAGCCACGTCGAAAAAGAAGCATCCAGTTCGCGAAAAGAATGGAGGCTGCGGTATGCTTTATAAAAGGTTTCGGAGCACAAATCCTCTGCTAGCAGCTCAAGCTTCGCGCTCTTTAACATATGATAGATAAAGGCTAATATTTTACGCTGATAGCGCCGCATAAGCTCGGAGTACAGCTCGACGTTGCCATCCTTGATCTCACGTATTAATTGGGAATCAGTCATGACAGGCGAACCTCCTCCACCTGCGGATTATTCCCGGGCCGCTATACTACATTGTACCGGGCCGGGAACGAAAAGTTGCGGTCTTTATCATAATTAATTCAAAAATACGAGTATACATATTATTCGTGTCGCATGTGCAAATTCCTGCCTCTTTCGACAAAAGGATAAAATACAATATTTTTACAAATGAAACGTGAGCGTTAACGCAAAAAAACCAGTTTCCTATCAAAACTGGTTCACATACTCTCTTCATTGCTCCAATATCGTCGGCGCGAGAAACGGCATAACGAGATGCTTGACCTTCTCAAGCGCCATCCATGCATCGCCTGATCCTTCGTGGATCAATACATAAGAGCCATCATACCCTGCAGAGCGCGCAATTTCCATGCACTGCATGAAATCATTTTCGTCCAGCTGGCCATTCTCGTCATATTGCGGCTTGGCATGAATGGATACGCTAAAAGGAACCGTCATCGTCAAATCCTTATATTTGTTTTTTCCGGAAAAGTTCCCGAAATCCGTTATGAATGGCAGTTGAAAATTTGTCTGGCCAAGAAGCCGCAGGCAGCTGTCCCCGCTTGACGTGAGCGTTTTGAAGTTTTCCAGCACGACCTTAGTTTCAAGCATGGCAGCATATTCATCAAGCTCCATTAAGCACCTAGCAACCCTTTGCATCGCAGCTTTGTCCGTGGCTAATGCCTCGCCGGCTATAATTCTAATTTGTTTGGCTCCAGCGATTGAAGCGATTTCGATCCATTCGCAAATATAGCGAAAATCTGCTTTCGCCTTGATTCTGTCATCACTCGATAGGTCTCCGTAATCCAGAAGCAGCGTGTCAAAGCTTATGCCGCTGTCCAAGAATGCATGTTTCAGGCGCAGCAAATAAGAGGTTTGGATCGACGGGAAATGAAAATGGCAAATTTCAACGGCTTGATAGCCTCTCATCGACGCTTCCAAGGGCAAATCAAGCAAAGTTATCCGCTCAAGCTGCTGTTCATTCGAAGATATCCAATTCCGAACAGATAGATAGGGCAAACGATTCACTCTCCATCTTTTATAATGATAGAGCAATGTCTTGTTATTGTTATTATCATAAAATCACCTATAATAAAATGAACAAATCTTGCTCTACCTTATAAGGAGTTAGAATGGGCGACAACCACTTCTATCGGATCATCGAGGACACCGTTCACTATATCGAAAAGAATAGGAAAGAGCAGCTTACGCTTGACCGTATATCTGCTGCTTTAAATCTATCTAAATTCCATCTGCATCGATTGATGCGGCATGCAACCGGCATTCCATTAATGGAGTACATTCGAGCCCGCAAGCTGAGCAGCAGCGTTGATTATTTGCTGAATACTGATTGGAATATATTGGATATTAGTTTGGAATTCGGCTTCGAGCACGAGCAATCCTATATCCGGTCTTTCAAACAGCAATTCGGCGTAACCCCATCACGGCTTCGGAAGCGCTTCGAGCAAATCACAATAACGGAGAAATTTGACACTGGCAAGCTTAAGAAAATGACTCATGGCGTATTATTCGAACCGCTTTTCGTGATTAAATCAACCAGCTATTTGACGGGAAGCAGACATGTTATGAGCAGTGCAGAGAATTATGTCAAGCATACCGCTAACACGGCAGGCAATGAATTCTTTTATCGAATACATCCTCATATTCCGGAGAAAACCAACGATCAGCTCTATATCGGATTGACTTATTTAACAGAGGAGCCGGATCGTACGCTTTATTTCCCATCTGCCGAAGTTCAACAAATGAACAATCTCGATCCCATGCTTCATACGAGTATTTTGCCCACGCAAAAATATGCTGCATTTAAATATGTAGGCGATTTCCATCCACGGTTGCTTACTTTTCACCAGCTGCAAGAACTATGGGACTATATATATGGCTTTCGGAATCGTCCTATTCGCATTGCCAGCCTTATTTCTTCGAATATATTGACGTGGGGTTAGCGAATGAGGTGTACTTCGAGGTAGATCTTTATATTCCGATTGCAAGCAAAAGCAGTTGATTACATACAGCGAGGCTGCCATAGGCAGCCTCGTTCATTTATCTGTTATGATCTATGGAGATCGGTTCTTGCCGCTTTATGAAGGCTCGCTCCTTGATCTAATCTACTGCGATGCTTAAAACATGCTTGCCTTGCTCGTATCCGGGCACCACCGCGCTGTGCGATAATAACGAAGAAGGACTTCTACAGCTTTCTCCGTCCGCAAGTAGGTCAACGCTTCAAATGCATATGCCCTTACGTACCGGTCTTTGCTGTCCAGCGCGGCGGTGAGTGCATGTATGACTTCATTTGCTTCTCCATTTTTCCCAGTTCTCAGCAGTGTCAATGCAGCGCTATAGCCTATCTTATTCGCAATATAGCCCTGATGCGGCCAATAATCGATCGTTTGCTCCATCTTCTCCTGTTCTAGTGCTTTTACTAAAGCATGGGCTGTGGATGAGACCGCTTCAGGAGATGTCGCATGGATGAATCCGAGCGCTTCCGCTGCTTGCCGCTCTACCAGTGCATGCCCATCGGATAGAGCAAAAATGAGTGCAGTCACAACCTGTTCCTTTGGACTTCCGATCATGCCGAGCGCAAAACATGCCAATGCTCGCCTTTCACCGTCAGAATGGTCAAGCAGATCGATCAATCCTTCGACAGCAGCTTTCCCGGCAGCAATACAGCCATATCCGGCTCTAACCGACGCTTCGGCTGACCCCAAGCGCATGATACTTAGTAATTCGCCTACTCCCAATTCACCCGATCTCCCTAGCGTATAGGCAGCATTCAGCGCTACATTTTCTATATCCCCCTCTGCCGCTTCCTTTAATCGAACTGCTTCTTTTTGATCAACCAAAGTCGCATCCGTTCGTTCTTCTCGCTCGGCAGAACCGCCTCTCAGCCAGTCCCAAACATCCAACCAAATGGGAAGCAAGGTATCGTCTGCTTGCCCTGCGGGAACTTGAAAAGTCTTGTTCTCATATTCCCAAGTTGGCGATGTTGGCGCTTCCAGTCTTGCGAATTGAAATTTCAGCATATAGCGATCCTGATTGGATGTGTTGAGCGAAGCCTTATGCCATAAGTCAAAATGTACCAGCACCATGGTTCCTGCTGGACCTGTCGGCAATCGGAACGGCTTATCTTCTCCGGGGAAATGTTCATTGTATTGAGACCCTGGCATAACCGCTGTTGGACCGAGCTCCTCTGTGATGTCCTGCGTATAATAAAATATCATGGCCCACCAAGGCCGGTGGCTCCTCATTGCGCTCCAATAACCGTCCTTATGCCACAGTCCGCCCCCTGGGTTCTGATTCGCTGGCTGGTTGTAATGGCAGTGCCGATGCGGGTGCATATAGTAGTCTGGTCCAAGTATGCCCGTCAATGCTCCCCTTACAACCGGTGTTTCAAAGAAAGCTTGAATATCAGGCACTCTTGGCAATATGTTGTTCCCGGGATTTCCTTCCTCCATCAATACCGCATGGATGTGGCTCATTACTTTCTGATGCCGTTCATTGGGCAGCTCATTCTGCAACACCAAATAACCTTCCGTAATAAATTGAATGATTTGTTCATCAGTCAGCAATTTTAAATCTTGTTGCATATCGATCGCTCCTTATATTATCTTATAACTACAGTATTAACTGTATGGGAGCAGCCGTTATATGTATTTAGATAGGTGTCTTCTTTTTGCACAATAGTAGGTTATTTTCTTCATAAAGCGTTTAGGAGACCATTCACATGACTTTCTCAAGCTTTCATCCTTATGTTTATTACGCGACAAGATATCCGTTTGCCCGTGGGCAAACTAGCTTTCCTAGAATCTGCTATGCCAGTTCCATCTATTTAATCAGCGAAGGTACGGGGACATTAAAAATGCTGGGGAAAACATACATGATGGAGCCAGGCAGCCTTGTATATATACCAGCTGGTCAGCATCACGAATGGTTAGCCGACCTTGAGCGGCCGATGGTCCATATTTGCTGTTATTTTGACTGGTCCTATGTGGAGAGAAGCGCGATTTCCGATTGGGCAGCACCGATCTGCTATCAAGCTGAGCAGCTGGTGGCTGAACTTGTTGGACCCTCTTTCCCCTATGCAATACCAGCGGTTCTTACGGTCGATTCCATGCGCCCATGGATTGATCATTTTCAAAGCTTTTATAAAACAGGAGAATATACAAGCGGAAAAACGTTCCTGAGGAGTTTAACGACGCAGCGGAATTTCCAAGACTTTATCGAATATTTCCTTCAAAACGTGCTGAAGGAGGATCATATTCCGGACCCACGGATCGGACGGCTCCTGGCGCAAATGGAACAAAATATATTAAGCGGTGCCGAATATCCTCCTGCTTATTACTATGAAAACCTTCATCTCAGCCGAGGGCATTTTTTCGAGATATTTAAACAAACAACGGGCTATTCGCCAGTCCAGTATATGAACCGCTTTCGTATTGGGCGCGCGATGGAAGATCTTCTGCATACGAACTTGAGCATTACGGACATATCCGAAAAGTACCATTTCAGCTCTGTTCACTATTTCTCTAGGCTTTTTCGCAAGCAAACCGGCCAATCACCGCGTGAATTCCGATTGGTTGAGCAGCACAAATGGAGAACATAGCCATACTTCCTGTCAACCATAAGGCAGCTGATCCGTACGTTTCCGCTTAGCCAAGGCAATTATCAACATTAACAGCGGCAGAAATACATTAAGCAGAGGGAAAATATATGGAACGGCAACCTCAGTCGGAAATACAATGGACACCTCGACATAGTTCCGTGGGATTAATGCAATCAGGCCTCCTATTAAAGAAATCCACCAGACGAATGGACGCCATTTCTTTGTGCCGAACCATTCGGCGGTACCGTAGCTTGCGGCGAACAAGTAGAGTGAGAGCTTAATGTAGATGCTCATCATCCAAATCGCCGTCATTATGGCATCCAAATTCTCGACAACCCCGCCAATGGATATGGAACGAACGAGCAGCAGCAAAGGATATGGGGAGCTTCCCGTGACCATAGGCCCAAACATCATAAGTACTGCGAATATGGACAAAACGAACCCCGAGCCTGCGAGCAGAACGCTGAAGACAGAGTGCCGTATGACGGATTTTTTCTGTTTCAGGAAAGAGATTAACATCATGAGCACGATACAGTCGCCAAGAAAAGGAGCTGAAGGGATTGCAGCCGACATCACCGTAAGCGCGTTGTTATCGCCGAATACTGGAGATAGACGTTCTAAATCCATTTTGTTGACGGCTAGCAGGATCGGGATGAGCACCCCTGCGACGATAATCGGCCCTAGCACTTCGCTTAAACGCCCTATCACAGTAATGCCTTGAATCGCAGGGTAAATGACGGCAAGCGACATGATCAAAAGGATGCTTGTAATCGGTGTTTCCGGCAAAATCGTGCCGATAATAAATGACGTGAACTGCCGCAATATTGCCGCATACACGATGATCCAATATATAATATATAGCATGCTTACGAAACGCCCAAGCCATTTGCCGAGAAGATGATGACTGAATGAAATCAAAGTCTGACCTGGATAAAGCGTGCTTACCTTCGCGCAGCAATACGCAATGCCGGTACCCATGACTACGACCAACAAAGAGGATGCCCAGGCATCCTGCTTGGCAATTTGAACGGTAGCCGACGAAGTAAGCAATATGAGCATCAGCATTTGCATGCTTGCAATCATCCAAAAAATCTGACGATTTGATAACACCATGGAATCCATGAGCAGCTCAACTCCTTTCCCCTTTGTTCACACGTACATTAATGTTTGATATGCCTGGATTTCTAATGATCGTATCAACCTCAATCTTAATGTCCAGCGACTTAAATATTTCATTCCAGCGTTGTCGGTTTTGCTTCCATTCTTTTGGATACTTATGGTGGAACGCTTTTGCAAGACCAAGCACATCCGCATCGTATTGGTTTTGCAGCCGATTGACAGCCGATTCTATTTGTCTGCTTAGCATTTCGTTGAACGGCTTCTCTATCTTTCTCAAATGGTCATGCTTATCGATTAGATTAAGCTTGGTCGCATTATCAGCCACGTCCGCGTTAATTTTCAGTTTCATAAGTGCGCTCCATTTTCCGTTTTTAATGGAAGGAATGACACGTACGCTGCTTCGTTTAAGCTTTATCGTTATTTTTTGTTGCGAATTATCTAGTGCGATTCCAACATTTCGTTCCATTCGCATATTTTGAAACCACTGCAGTCCTTCTGACATTCCAGTATCTAAATAACCGACCACCTTCCTTTTTTTTACGATCGCGTCACCCTTAACGATAAGAATGTTCTTTTCTTCGCCTGCGGACATGAAAGATGAGGCATGGGCAATCGGCAAAGTAAAGGAATCCGATTCCGATGCAATCATTTCTGCTACATTAATGACCGTTGAAGACTCAAGTGACCTTTTCTGACCCATTTTAATCAACGTTTCATAGGAATTGGGATCGCTTAACGAAAGCAGCAGCGCTTTCGCGGTTTGGCGGCATAAATAAATGTTAGCTTGCTCCCGCGGTTCAATATCTCGGAACAAAAAATCAAATTGGTCGTGCATGCCGTCTCTTGCTAATGCTTCACCAAATATATATGCCTTGGCATGGCCCCAGAAAAAAGTTCGCGGAAGCTCCCTCTGCATCACCGACAAGGCATCTGGCAGCGTCATCCCTGTACGGGATAGCGTATAGACGCGTCCTTCGGTACTTCCTCCATCACTTCCACCTGAAGAGGGATTCGGAATGAATACTTGAACCGTGAGCTCGATGTGCTCGTTCTTTGCCTTGTCAATGCCAACCGCCATGATAAGCGCCATATCATTAACTTCAATCCGATCCCAACATCCCGGCAATATCGCGAGAACCAAGCATAGACAAGCCAACTTCCATATTGGAATACTCACGATTGAAACCCTCCTCCGGCTTTCATTCCCTTGTTTTGGCATAAACCGATTGTCGCATTTTGTTCTTGCCAACATAGGTGCCAGGACGCTGCTTCATAAATTTAATTGGCGCTCTTATCAGCGAGTCCTTCCATTCTGTTGGCCGCAATGGAGAGAATGGGGACAAGTAAGGAATGCCAAAGGAATGCAGGGTGCACAAATGTGTGATGATAAGCAGCAGCGATAGCATAAGGCCAAATATCCCAAACATCCCAGACAGGATCATGATTGGAAAACGTAGCAATCTAAGCGCAATGCTTGCTGGATATTGCGGCATCATGAATGACGAAATACCCGTAATGGCAACGACCATGACCATGGGAGCAGATACGAGCCCCGCCTGAATAGCAGCTTGGCCGATGACTAGTGCGCCTACGATGCTAACTGCGGAGCCAACTTGCTTCGGCAGCCTAATTCCAGCTTCACGCAGAGCTTCAAAAATAACTTCCATGATGAGCGCTTCAAGCAGCGCAGGAAACGGTATTTCCTCCCTGGATTGCGCAACCCGCAGAAGCAGCGTTGTGGGAACCATCTCTTGATGAAAAGTTAATATGGCTACATATACCGAGGGTGCCAGCAAAGCAATGAAGAAAAACAAATATCGGAGCCACCGAATCGTCGTGCCGATCCAAAATCGCTGATAATAGTCCTCTGGAGACTGCATTAAAGAAGCAAGAGTAGTAGGCGCGATAAGTGCAATCGGCGTATTCTCGGTTAGTATAACGATCCGACCTTCAAGCAAGGCCGCTACGGCAACATCCGGTCTTTCGGTCGCTTGGATTTGTGGAAACGGTGAAAAAGTCGAATCCTCGATTGCTTCCTCCACCATCGCGCTTTCAAGAATTCCGTCAATATCTACGGCAAGCAGTCGATCAGTGATCTGCTGTACGATTTCATCCCTTGCAATTCCTTCTATGTAAATCAGATCAATGATCGTCTTGGAGTATCTGCCTAACTCGAACGATTGGATTTTCATCGTGGAGCTGCGAATCCTTCTGCGCAGCAGAGAGGTATTCGTCGATAAGGTTTCCGTGAAGCCCTCCCGCGGTCCGCGGACGACCGACTCGGATTGAGGCTCCTCCACGCTTCGCGCTTCAAACTTTGTTAGGCATAAGGAAAGTCCGCCCTTAATGCCATCAATGAGCAGCAGCGAACGTCCCGTCAGAATCGATCTTACAGCGTCGCCATAAGACTCGACCGTTTTTTTGTTGCTGATAACGACCCCTTCAAAGCTGTCCAGCTCGCCTGACTCTGCTTCTCGTGTTGTAAGCGGTCGAATGACCTGCATTTCGAGCTGCATCGTATCCGTTAGCCCTTGAAAATAAAAGACAGTCGCAGCCCTGCTTCTGCTTACAACGAAATCATGCATGACAAGATCAGCGCAATCCAGAAAGAACTGTCCAAGCACGTCTGCATTTTCCTTAATCGAAAGGCTCAACATCTCTTGTTCGAGCTTTTCCAGCATGGGATTGTCCAAATACTCCAGCTCTGGTACGTTCAATACTGATGCACCGCCTTTGCTTCAATATGCATTCCTTTCTTTACATGGTTCAAATTGGATAACGTTATATTGGGATAGTTGACGCATTAATATGCACCAACCCTCAAAATCAAAGCAATGTAAGAGCAATGTGGACACTTTTTCCTTCAATCAAGGGATCATTGTCTATCGATAATCGAGAAATAAGCAAGTATGAAAACAATGCAAATCTTGCTGTCGTTATTTTCGGCATAGGCAAACTAAACAGCAAAAAAGGCAGCTTCCTAAACGAGAGGAAGCTGCCTTTGAACCCTTAATTTCAGCAGAGAATATATGCGATCGATTTGACCTTTTGACGGAACTTCACGATGCTTGCCGTTCGCCAAACTGTTAGGCAGCTCGCGATTATGAACGAGAAATCCTAGCCATATCACGGCTATCCAAATAAGGAGTATCGTTGCCTTTTTGAACGACACGGACCATCGCTTTGCCAAGCTCGCTCAATGTAATGACATGTTTCGGCATCAACCGGCGTATGAAGGGATACAGCCAAGTCAGCGCCGCATAATAGCGGTGCGCGTTTTTCAATCCTTTGGTCGGATGAATATAGCCGGGGCGGAACATGTATGCTTTTTCAAAAGGGAGTTGCAGCAATTCGTTCTCCGTTTTCCGCTTTACCCTCGCCCACATGCTCTTGCCGGTGTCCGTTCCGCCTGCTGTCACATAACAAAACACCATCTTTTCATTTCTAGCTGACACCAGTCCTGCCACATACATCGTCAAATCAAACGTGATTTGACTGTATGCCGCTTCGCTCATGCCCGCAGACGAAATGCCTATACAGAAAAAACAAGCATCATAGCCGCCGAGTTCCTCGCGAATGGCCGATAAATCATAAAGATCGGGAACGACTAATTCTTTCAGCTTCGCATCGGTCACTCCGCATGGCTTACGACCAATAACCAGCACTTGCTCCACATCCGGATGCGCCAAGCTCTCGTGCAAAACCCCTTCTCCAACCATGCCTGTAGCGCCTGTTAAAATGATTTTAAGCTTATTCTTATTCGTTTCCATTCGAATGGCCATACTTTTATCGTCTCCCTCGCGCTAATCAATCATTTTCCACTGCAAACAAGCCATCCAATGATTTTCCCATGAACCAACATTCAAATATTAATCGATCGATCGGTTATTTCATTAAAAACAATAGGATGCCATTAAGCTTTTATGGCATCCCAGCTCATCCGTATCATGTTTTGCAGATTATCCTCGCTGGCTTCGTATTGTCCTTTAAAATGAGACTTAGCGAGCTGGGCAAGCGGAAAATAGCAATACGTTAATAGAAAAGTCGTTTCAATGGGCTTAATCTCTCCTAAACGTTTTCCTTTCTCCATTTGCTCGAATAAAGGGATAAACATCGAGGATGTATCCTCCAAACAAAGCTTTCCGATCAGCGGCGAGGCTGCAAACTGCTCCAAAAACATGAAATAGGATTCATTATCCAGCATAAACCGCAGCATATTCCTCATGACCATCTCGAACGCGTCACGAGTAGGCAACGTCTCATCTAAGTGTTGAAACAATTGCAAGCTCATCTTCTGCTTAACCTTCACATAAATTTTGCCTAAGAGATCCTCTTTACTCTCAAAATAAACATAAATCGTCGCTTGTGATACGTTTGCCCGTTTCGCGATTTTGGACATCGAAATGTCGGAAAATCCGATTTCATTCAAGAGCTCAATCGTCGCATGAAAAATCGCTTCGCTTTTATTATCATCTTTATGTCTCATATTTTATATAATAACCGATCGATCGATTAAATTCAAAATCAACGTATTACGCCTATCATCATTTTTCGTGCTAGGCATCTTATTCCGAATCACCCTGCGTTCTTCCAAGCCGCTTCAGTACAATTCCAGCAAGCAGAGCAGATCCCATTGCCAAGCAATTCTCATGGATATCGAACTTGGGATGATGCAGCCCGTAAGCTTGCTCGGCATGACCCGTTGGCCCAGAGCCTATCCAAAAAAAACAGCCGGGAACATGCTTTAAATAGAGCGAGAAATCCTCGCCTGCGAGTATCTGCTTCGCTTCGATTCGATTGCCGTAGCCGTATATGCGGTCTATTGCCTCTTCGACAATGCGCACCTGTTCGACATGGTTGACGAGGATCGGTACCTTCTCCTCGTAATGCAGCTCCGCTTGGCACCGAAGGCCATATATCTCGTCCACGCCTTCAAGCACGCCTGCTTCAATCATAGCCTGCGCGCCTGCATTGATTTCCTCTGCCGGCTGGAATATAAATCGGACATTGCCGGCTAGCTGCTCCTTCCGATTCGTGAGCAGCTTCGCTGCGCCGTACAAGATCGCTGTATGCGCATCATGCCCGCAAGCATGCATGATCCCGGGACGCACGGAAGCAAATGCAAGCCCTGTCTCCTCTTGAATCAGCAGCGCATCCATATCTGCACGCAGAGCTACGGTAGGTCCCGAGCGGCTGCCTTCAAGGTCCGCGACGACACCGTGTCCGCCAATTCCGACTTGTACATTCATATCCATACCACCCAATAAGCGAGCAATCGTGGAGGAAGTCTCAACTTCTTGATGGCTGAGCTCAGGATGCTGATGAAGCTGCTTCCGTAGCGCAACCAGCTCCCCTTCCAGCGCTTTGGCAGAGGCAGGAAGATCATTTAATGCGGAAGCCATTATTTTGTATCCTCCTTTTTGCTGACAGCCGGCTTCTTTCTGTCCTTGGCCAGCTGACGAATAATCTCCTTGCCGGTCGGCGTCTGCGCTAGACCGCCCATTGCCGTCTCTCGGTGTGTATCTGGCATCGCACTGCCCACCTCAAGCATGACTTGTATCACCTCATCCGTCGGGATGGCGCTGCGTACGCCTGCAAGCGCCATATCGGCCGCAGCAAGGGCATTGACAGCCCCAAACCCGTTTCGGACAATGCAAGGAATTTCCACCAAGCCGCCTACAGGGTCACAGATCAGGCCAAGCGTATTTTTTAGCGCCAGCCCAACCGCATGCACCGCTTGAGCCGGTGTTCCCCCTTTCAACTCGACTAAGGCGCCTGCAGCCATTCCGATTGCTGATCCAATCTCGGCTTGGCAGCCCCCTTCGGCTCCGGAGATAAACGAATTGTTGGCAATGATATAGCCGATGGCACCCGCACTGAACAGCCCTTTTACCATATGATCGTCATCCCAGCCGAAACGCTCCTGGCTGCTTACGAACACGCCGGGAATAACGCCGCAGGATCCTGCCGTAGGTGTCGCAACGATGCGGCCCATTGAAGCATTCACCTCGGATACGGCGAGGGCATAGGCCATGGCAAGACCGGTGAAGGGCTCTAGCGAAGCATCCGGATTCCTCGTATATTCATGCACCCGCTTCGCATCGCCGCCAGTTAATCCGCTTCGCGATGTTTTCTCAGAAACAATGCCTTTCGCAGCCGCGTCTTTCATAATGCCGTAATATGCTTTCATTTTCTCCCATTCCTGCTCCTTGGAGCGCCCTGATTCCGCAGCTTGGTCTTCCAGCATAATATCGCAAATCGATTTGCCCTCTTTCTCGCAAACGACTGCGAGCTCCTTCAAAGAACTGAACCTCATTCTGAAGCACCGCCATTCAAATCAATATAATGAATGCTTCTCACATGCGACAGTAACTTCGCTTTGCCGAGCAGCTCCTTGGGAATCAGGCCATCCGTCTCAATAACCGTCGCCGCATGGCCTTGTCTGGCCTTGCGGTCAACATCCATATAGCCGATGTTAACGCTAGCCTCGCTTAACAGCCTTGTCAGGTTCGCGAGTACGCCGGGCTGATCGGTATGTTCGACAATAAGCGTCGGGTAATTGCCCGTAAACTTAAGATCGAATCCGTTCACTTCAATCACTTCGATATTTCCTCCCCCGATAGAGCAGCCCGTCATCTGGCATCCCCTATTGCCGGAGGACAACTTAATCTGCAATGTGTTCGGATGAACGGCAGGCACGCTGCTCGTCTGAAAGCCAACCGTCATCCCCGATAATTCTGCGATCTCCAGCGATTCCGGAATTCGCTCGTCATCCGTATCGAATCCGAGCAATCCTGCTGTCACGGCCAAATCCGTCCCATGCCCGCTGTAGGTGGCAGCAAGAGAGCCGTAAAATATGATTTCAGCCTCTATCGGCTCTGTTTCAAGCAGCCCGCGGGCTACTCTGCCAAGCAGAACCGCTCCTGCCGTGTGTGAGCTGGACGGGCCGATCATACCGGGACCAATAATGGAAAACACATCTTTAAACCGCATATCGGGGTCGATACCTCCTATTTAAGCCAATCAGAAAGATGTCTTCTTACGAACTCATCATCGTTCAAATGCGGATAATCCGAATAAACCCGGTCGATTTCTTCATTCTGTCCCGGTGAGAGCTCCTCGTGCGGATTCAGGCACCATGTCCCTTTAAGAAGACCTTGCCTGCGCAGAACCTCGTAAATGCCGGGGATACATCCTTCAAAGCCGTGTGACGGATCAAAAAATGCGGCATTCGAATCTGTTACTTCAACATTTCGAACCAGCCATTCCGGCGACAGGCTTTCTTGTATCCGCGCATGTTTGATTTCCTCTAGCAGCTGCACGGCCTTATGCGTCCATACTGCCCAGTGTCCAAGAAGCCCGCCGACGATTCTTTTCTCAACCATTCTGCCCTGCACCTGGAACCGGTAAACCGTTAACAAATCATTGACGATATTATCGTCATTGCCCGTATACAATGCGATTTGATCCCTGCGCTCGGAACAGCATACGGCGCGTACGACATCAATCGTCTGGTAACGGTTAAACGGGGCCATCTTTATCGCAATCACACCGGGAATGTCAGCGAAAGCACGCCAGAATTCGAAGCTGAAAGCTCTACCGCCTACTGAAGGCTGCAAATAAAATCCGATTACGGGAATAACCTCCGCTACCTTTTCCGTGCGCTTCAAAATGTCCGACTCCGACCAGCCTTGAAGCCCGCCCATGCTCAGCAGCCCGACTTCATATCCGAAGCCTGCTGCGATGGCGGCTTCGCTGAGCGCTTGTTCCGTTCGCCCGCATATGCCAGCGACTCGCAGGAACGGACGGGAGAGCTTCGCGGCCTCAACCTCCTCCGAGGCCAAACGAAGCACTTTCTCGAATAATCCATGCTGCGGGTCGCGAATTTCGAATTGCGTCGAATGAACGCCAACAGCAATGCCGCCCGCGCCTGAAGCGAGGTAATAACGGGTAAGCGCTCTTTGGTGCCGCTCATCCAATTGCCTGTGCTCGTTAAGAGCCAGAGGATGCGCAGGAATGACTAGCCCTTCATAAAGCGCGAGCGCCTGCTCTTGCGATAGGAGAGTAGACATGCTTAGAATTTCCCCTTTCTTTCCTGGAAATGTGTCGGCTTGTTAAGCGTTGCTCCGCCAGCCTCTACCCATTCGGCTGTCCAATCAATCATTTGAAGCAAAGATACCCGTGGATAACCGAAACGCTGATGGCATTTGGATGCATTGTTCAGCAGCGCATGATCCGCTTCCACGCCCTCCAAGATCGGCTCCGCATTGAATCTCTTGCCGAATTCTTCTGCTGCCCATCGAATCGACATCGTTTCCGGGCCTGTGACATTCAGA
The DNA here is from genome assembly GCF_014192395.1 of Paenibacillus endophyticus. Taxonomy (GTDB): domain Bacteria; phylum Bacillota; class Bacilli; order Paenibacillales; family Paenibacillaceae; genus Pristimantibacillus; species Pristimantibacillus endophyticus. Next base: position 343,796 of record NZ_JACHXW010000004.1, read on the forward strand.
ACGTTTACCGGAGCTTCGCAAGCCAGCAATGATCTAATCGCAATCTCGTTAGCGTCTCCCTGCCAAATGACATTCGCATGTCCCATCGTCAGATTGATCGGTATGCCGTTCTTGACGGATTTTGCAATTTCCAGCAGCACGCCGTAGCGCATGTCAATCGCATAGTTGAGTCTATAAACAACCATTGGAATGTCGTATTTTTTGGAAAAATGCTCGAATATCCGCTCCCGTCCCAGACAAGATTGACCATATTCCCCAATTGGCGACGGCGCCACCGCTTCGCTTGCGCCTCCGAAGCCGACCGGTGTGAACGGGTAGATATTTCCCGAGGAGAATACGACAATGCGTGAATTCTTGTATTTCTCGGCTACTCTGCCCGACAAGTACGCATTCATCGCCCATGTAAATGACTCGTTGCCTGTTGTGCCAAATTTGTTCCCCGCCATGTAAATGACATTTTCAATATCCGGCAAAGCTTGAAGCTTCTCATCGTCGAATAGATCGCAAGCAATCGTCTCGATCCCCTCCGCTTCAAGCTGTGCCTGAAGTCCCGCCTCTGAAAATCGCGATACTCCGATCACTTTTTTGTTTACGCCGGCAGCTTTGAGCGCATTCATCAATAGTCTAGCCAGGCTCGGCCCCATTTTCCCTCCAACGCCTAATAGGAGAATGTCTCCCTTGAGTGCCTTCATATCGTTTATGAGTGCTTCCGACGGTTCGGCCAGTTTGGCCTCGAGCTGTGCAATGGTTCTCATTTGAAAAATAACTCCCTTCCAGATGCGAGGATATCTTCATCATAGAGATCCCATAATTAAAAGACAAATCTTTTAATTGTCTTTTAATATCTTAAAAAAAAACCCGAATATCGAAAATTCGGGTTAATGATTCACTTTATCTTCCAAGAAGGATAGCTTGAATATTTGGCGCGGCCTCCCTTTGGGAACCTTCTCTACCCCAGCGATCCGGACCAGTCCATAATCGATCCACTGAAGAACAAGCCGGTGCGTGCTTCTTGCCGTAATACCAAGAATGGCCGCCAGCTCATGCACCATATAATCAACGCGGCCGCTTCGCGCAACATGCGCAAGCATTTTGCTCAAATAAACGGAAGTCATGCCCGCTTCCTCGGCCTTCTTAATCAGCGCCGCGTCGGTCATCGATAATGTAATTTCAATCGGGTCTGCCATCGCAAGCGGCCCAATAAATGTCTTGTCTTCCCTAACAATAAAACAAGTATCTCCGCCAGCGTCCTTCGACTTGCGCAGCGCAGATCTCGCATGGGTGCCCGCTTCATTCGCAGAACGGCCAAATCCGATGCCGATGCTGAGTGATAAGCCGAATTTTTGGTTGGCATGCTTGCCGAGCGGAATGGTCTTATAGCCGCCGGTTTCCCTCTCAAATATGCCGCGGGTCGTGAAAAACAAATATTCGTCTCCGCCAAGATGGGTCAAATAACCGTCCAAAGATTCCACGTAATCAAGCAGCATCCGATGAATCTCCAGCTTGAACTTCTGTACCTCATGCTCCGATGTATGCGTATGAATACGCTTCTCGAAATGGTCGATATTAAGCAAGCCGACTACGATTTGCGCTTCCTTGCTTTGCCGGGTCTCCGTTGATAGCAGCGCCCTCTCCAAAGCAACCGTAATGTTCTGGTCGGTTGGGATGATCCATTCATTCGGTATCCCCCGCTCCGTTAGCGCTTCAGAAACGGCCGCTTCAGCTGTCATTGCCGCATCGCACGCTCCTGATTCGAACAGCTGCACATGAAAGCCAATCAACGCTTCAATCGTAGGATAAGCTGTTCCGCTGTACAGAATCGTCTGCACGCGCGATTCATTAATTTCTTGCAATGATTTGGCAACCATTGTTTTCCCTAACGTATCCATGGATATTCGCAGCTGCTTCTCTGGCTCAAGCGCATTTTTCAATCGGGACAACGACCGGTAGAAGCTCGTGTCTGTTAATGGTACATAATGAAGCGCAACATCCAAGCTTGTTTCTTCCCGAATCCGATGATAAGGGAGCGGCCCCGATACCAGTATGACTTCCGCCTCGCTGGCTATTTCTGCAGCCAGCCCCGCTGCCTCCTCCTCTTTCTTGTAAATGCTCGCTATCGGACGGAAAGACGGAAATGATTGCAGCACCTTCATCATCCGATTGACCAACACTTCAGGGCCAATAATACCGATTGCTATCCCTTTTTCTGTGCTGTGATTCATGTATATTTAATCCCCCATTATTTACAGACATCATCTTTAATAAGTCTTTTAAGCAGCTTAGCATACTGCTGGATGCCAGTACAATGACAACAATAATGAGCTGTCCCAGAACCAAAAGAATGAAGTTCACTGGAGAGAAAGCACTATTTCGACCAAAAGAATTGAAAGCACAAAAAAATAGCCATACAGGGTGCCTATACCTGTACGGCTATTTTTCACTTTTGGTCTATGGTAGCATGTTTCATGCGATTATGGGCAAGCGAAAACCACCCGACGCCACTTTTAAGTAAACGTTAGCCAATCACATTCGTTATGACTTCGATATTGCCTTGAGTTGCTCTAGCATAAGGACAAACTTTATGGGCTTCATCGACAATTTCCTGAGCCTCACTAATCTCTACGCCTTTTACTGAAATGTCGAAATGAACTGCAAGCACATACCCGTCATCCGCATCCTTACCGAGTGAAACATTTGAATCTATCGAGATTCCTTCCGCTTTAATGCCTTTTTTCCTCATAATAGTTCCCATCGCACCTTCGAAACATGCAGCAAAACCAGCAGCGAACAGCTGCTCCGGATTGACTCCATTGCCTGGTCCGCCTAGCTCCTTCGGATATCTTAAGTCCAAATTAAGATTCCCATCGCTCGAAACTGCTTTACCTTCTCTTCCACCTTCAACTTTTACTGTAGCCGTGTACAATTTCTTTTCCATTGATATCATAATAATATCTCCTTCCATTTGACTGATTTATTTTTCACACTTCATGCGCATCTTATCCAACCATGCAATAAGATGGCTTTTGCTCGTCCGCATTAATCTCCTTGGCATCGCCATTTCATTATTTTCTCCGTATTTCCATCAGGCGAGCAGTCTCGTCAAGTGAGGAGACCTCTGTTGGTACAAATGCTATACATCCATTACGACATACTGTCCATTTATTCAGTTTGTCCAATAGCCACTTGCGGCAATGGACAACCTCGTCATTTATAACCAATCTATTCCATTTAAACGCATAGTTGATAACGGTTCATCCCTCCAAACAATGCTTTTGCGCGGTCGTGCTTTTTAGTCCGCTCAAAGCTTCTGTTCCGCCCCCGTCATCACGGATTGGTATACAGCTTCAAGAACGGCAATCACCCCAATAGCAGGTGGCATCCATGCTCTGCAGCAAACAGAGCAGATTCCTTGTGCAAAAAATGCGGCAAAGCGATGACTGCGATATCCGGCTGCTCGATTCGTATCATTTCTCGGTAATCGAGGTAAGCGTTCACGCCATGCTGCTTCGCCATTTCGGATGCTCGATCCCATTGAACATCCGCAACAGCACAAGCACATAAGCCGTCTGTAGCTTGAATCGCATCAAAATGCTCATTCGCAATGGCGCCTGCTCCGAGCACGGCAACCTTTAATTCAAGCTCATTATGCAACAGCACACGCCTCCTCTGGATGATAGGATTCAATGCATCCTATAAATATACGAACCGACCGGTGTCGCGGCTTTCATTGGCTGCCTCTAAGAACCGCATTATGCGCAGCGTTTCCTCCATCGCAATATCAGACTTACCTGTCACAAAAAAACGCATGATTTTGTCCACAAGGCTGGCGTAATAGGATTTTGGATGTCCATATACATCGATATGGCATGTTTTCGACTCCCGATGAAGAAGTGCTCCGAAAGCTTCGTTTCCTCTTCGGTTGCCGCGAATCGTACCGACCATGCCATTCTCCCATACACCGCTTATAAGTTCATGTTCACTAGTCGTCACAGCTACTACCTTCGTACAGCTTTTCCCTAACGTTCTGAACAGCATTTCCGCCATATGCACACCGTACCAGTAAAGGCCCGGTTGAGTCGCCTGCAGAGCCATCGGGCCGTAACAATCCATGCCAATCACCTCGCCTGCCGCTTCCTCCGTCAAAGCCTCCGTTAAACCTTCGGCATAACGAAGCGCTGAGCAGCTCATCAACGGCACGCCGTACTCTTCTGCCAGCGCTGCAATCGCATTCGCATGTGTACTCGAGACCGCCATCGGCTTATCGATAAATACCGGCTTCCGATAGGAAGCAATGCTGCGGAATTGCTCCAAATGTACACGTCCGTCAACAGAAAGCAGAAGAATGGCATCGCTAGCTTCCGCGACCTCCTCGGGAGAGCCGACGATCTTAATCCCTGATCGGCTTTTCATTTGGTCCGTAAACCCTCCAATGCGCGTGCTGCTCAATTCGAAGTCAGCAGATCCCCCGGGAAATGCGACCACGACTTGTCCGCCAGGGATATGTAAGGCATGATCGCTGTCGTTAATCAACTGCGTGAATGTATTGGCGTGAGAAGTATCCAGCCCAATGATGCCGATTCTTTTTTTACGCGTAAGCATTGTCATTCTCTCCCCTGAAAAACTAGATAGAAAGCGCAATTTTGAATGAACTTGAATCAAGCAAAGATGCGGCCAATGCCAACTCATCCTTGCTTATTCTTATATTGGGTAGGCGTAATTCCCTTATAGCCTTTAAACATCTTGCAAAAATAACGGTAATCGGAAATGCCTACAGCGGCTTTTGCGATATCGGTCTCGAATGCTTCAACGTTAAGCGTTACTTTGCTGCCGTCTTTCGTATAGTGCTTGCCTTCTTGGCCATAATGCGTCATCAGGAAACCTTCTTCGCATGTCAGCCCATTTAGAATTTCAAGTGATCGCGTTACTTTGTCAGGGGCTTTATCAGCAGTCGTTTTGCTAATAAGAATAGTGCTCTCCGGGACGTTATACTTCCACATAATCGATTTATCGAGCGGATAGATCGGCTGCCAGTTGGCTTCCGGATTAAGCGCTTTCGTCCGATTCTGCACGCTGGTAGGAATGCTCTCTAGTGCCACTGTTTTATCGCCAGACGAGAAGATCATACCCACTTTGCCTTGTGCGGCTTTGTCGTGGTGCGCAGGCGCTTTGTTCAAGAACCAGTCCGGATCAACGATTCAAACGCTCCTATTTCCCCATCCATTCGCATGCTGATTTCTGTGCTCGCGTTTGAATCCCAGCAAAACCGTGTATATGGCTGTATGATGATTTTCGAATAAAGGGTGAGAGATCATGCATAAGCTCGGTTCCGAGGAAATGCTGCTTGATGCAGCATTGTTCCAATTCATTTTCCCGTTTTCTTTAAACAAGAATTGCAAAGACAAGCTGGTATTCCAGCTTCAAGCGGATGGTTTCACGCGATTTTCTTTAAAGAACACCGCATTGGAATCAGAGTATTACGGCGATGATTATTGCGTATCCCATCTTAATTTGGAACGTTATTATTTGCCTTTTACCAATAGCATGATATTCCCGCACGCCGAGGACAAACCTGGATTGCACCGCTATTCCAAAAAAATAAACCAAGCATGCACGATGCGCTCCAAAGCCCGCAGCATCGGTTTCATTGTGCAATCGACGGATGTATTTCTTTGTCCATTCGATCTTGGGTTTATTACGATCCGGGTTGAAATACCGCGCGGCACTGCCAACTTTTCGGAAGCGATGGAATTCGCCAAACGGTTCCGTGTCCTGCAAGATATGAATAGCCGGGACCGTGAGGTCAGCTGGCTAACAGATCGATCGGAATATGGCGATGTGGAAGATTTTTTGTTTAAGCATCTCGTACCTGGCATCGTTCCGTTCATGAATACGAAAGGAATGGAGGAAACCTATTTCGCGAGGCATCCTTTTTTCGTCGATGAGCGGATGTATGTACAAGGCCTAATTGCATTTCAGAGCGGAAATGAAATGACAGAAGCTGACTTGTTCCGCGCATCGCATATTGATGGATTTGACGGAAACAATCAACCCTATATGAGCTCAACGAACCCCTCTTATATCACTCGTTACCTCGACAAGCATGTGTATGACCGCTGGGCGCCGCATACCTATTACATCACACATGAAACATCGTTTGTATGTGTCACCAATGAAGAACAAGCTATGCGAACACGGATCGCTAACCATATGTATGGCGAATACTACTATGCACTGATCATTAATCTGTTCCATAAAATCGTGCTGCTGAAGCTGTCTAATCTGTATTCCCATATCCGCTTGGATGAGAATCAAGATAAGATCGAGCAATTGATCCGATCGATTACGACCTTCTCAGCCAAATATTATTTCAATGAGGTCGTTTCGCAAACGCAGGGGAAAGAGATTTTCATTCAGCTTCGCAGTCAATTCGGCAACATCGATCTGTTTACGGATGTAAAACAAACGCTGGCGGATTTATACAAATACCAAGAAAACTTTACGACGAAGCGAAGCAATTATTTGCTGCTCATTCTAACGATTTATACGGTCATAAGCGGAATTTACGGCATGAATCAAGTCATCGAAGACTTAAAGGGTGATATTGATTGGGGTAAAATGCAGGAATACTCTGCTTTTGAATACTTTGCTTTCGCACTTACATTATCCGGCATAACGGTTGCCTTGTGGCTTGGTGTCACGACAATCTATCAGTTGATCAAAGAGATGATAAAAAAACATCAATACAATAAGTAGAACAAAGGATACTTCGACTAGTAGCTGTCATCTAACGAAAGAGGCGAACGTGCAGCATGAAATGCAGCACATTCGCCTCTTTGTTCCCAATCAGCCTAGAATAAAAGTCTTAAAGCGCAGCAAACTTCCGTTTCACTTGATCAAGCATATTTGCACGAGCTTCATTCGCATCTGGCGATGTCACGCCGCCGAATAATAGATGATCCACGACTTCGATTCCGCTGAATTCAAATATGCCGTCGCCGGACGTCTGCTTCAAGGAATCGTTCATTCCGATGCTCTCATAGATTTCGCCAGGCGTCCCGTACGTATTGACGATCAGGCCTTTTTTCCCGGAAAGCAGCTTGTCAATTCCGCCTTCGGCATTGTATTGGTAGGCGAATCCGTAAGAGAAAACACGGTCCACATAACCTTTTAGAATGGCGGGAAGACCCGTCCACCATATCGGATAAATAAACGTGACAACATCTGCTTTTGCCAAAAACTCCTGCTCTGTCTTGATATCGGCAGGTATATTCCCTTCGCGCAATGCTGTTATGTCTTCTGTCGTCAGAACGGGGTTGAACCCCAGTTTATTAAGGTCACGAACGCTTACTTCATGTCCATTGGACTGGAGTGCCTCCACCGCCGTGTTCAGAATGGCATGGTTAAAGCTCTCTGCATGCGGGTGTGCAAATACGATTAAATGATTCATGATTTATCCTCCTTGATTCTAATTTAAACTTTGTAACAACTATTGTTACAAAGGTAACAAAAAAAAGATGCGCTTTCTACTTGTAACTTTAACAGTTACATGTTCGCAAGTCAATACCGAAATGCACTTCATCGGAATCCAGGTTGAACAAAGCCTTTGGAACGAAAAAAGATGGCAGCGGACTTATAGCCGCTGCCATCTTGTATATAGGAGTACACCCAATTAGTTATTATTGTCCATCCATTGAAAGTGGAAGCTTCCTTTTTTGTCCAAACGCTCAAACGTATGCGCTCCGAAATAATCCCGTTGCGCTTGCAGCAGGTTAGCCGGCAGACGCTCTGAACGATAGCTGTCATAATACGCGAGTGCTGAAGAAAAAGCGGGAACCGGAATGCCTCTCGTAACAGCCGTTGCGATAACACTGCGCCATGCGTCCTGATAGCTCTCAACGACTCCTTTGAAATAATCATCCAAGAACAAATTTTTCAGTTCAGGGTTTTTATCATAAGCATCCTTGATGTTTTGCAGGAAACCGGCACGAATGATGCAGCCGCCGCGGAAAATCATTGAAATGCTGCCGTAATTAAGATTCCAGCCGTACTCGTCGGAAGCTGCTCTCATCTGGGCAAAGCCTTGTGCATATGAAGCGATTTTGCTTGTATACAAAGCTTTGCGAACCGCTTCGATAAATGCTTTAGGATCGCCGTCATAGCTTGAATTAGAAGGGCCGTTCAGAAGCTTGCTCGCTGCTACGCGCTCTTCTTTCATCGCGGATAGGAATCGTGCAAACACGGATTCCGTGATGATGGACAACGGTACGCCAAGATCCAATGAGCTTTGGCTTGTCCATTTGCCTGTTCCTTTTTGGCCAGCCGAATCAAGAATGACATCTACCATCGGTTTTCCTGTTTCTGGATCTGTTTTTGCAAAGATATCAGCCGTAATTTCGATCAAATAGCTATCTAGCTCGCCGCGGTTCCATTCGGAGAAAATGTCGTGAAGCTCGCTAGTACTCAAGTGCAGGACATCTTTAAGCAATTGATAGGCTTCGCCAATAAGCTGCATATCGCCGTATTCAATGCCGTTATGAACCATTTTGACATAATGGCCTGCACCATCGCCGCCAATGTAGGTGGAGCATGCATCGCCGTTCACTTTTGCGGATATCGCCGTTAAGATCGGCTCTACGAGCTCATAAGCATCCTGCTGCCCGCCAGGCATAATCGCCGGACCTTTGAGCGCGCCTTCCTCGCCGCCTGAAACACCTGCTCCAATAAAGCGGAAGCCTTTTGCTTGAAGGTCTTTGTTCCTTCTCTGCGTATCAGGAAAATACGCGTTCCCGCCATCGATTAGAATATCGCCTTGATCCAAGTATGGCACCAATTGATCTATTGTATCATCCGTCGCTTGACCGGCTTTTACCATAATTAATATTTTGCGAGGCGTCTCCAAGGATTGAACAAATTGCTCCAGGCTAAAAGTGCCTACTACGTTTTTACCTTCGGCTTCTGCCAATAGCTCATTTGTTTTCTCGGGCGAACGATTGTACAAAGCAACCGAGAACCCTTTGCTTTCCATATTCAAGGCAAGGTTTTTACCCATTACCGCTAATCCGATTACACCAATTTGTTGTTTAGACATCGTAGACTTCCTCCTTGCTTTTATGTGTATCTCTATGACATTATTCGGGTTTGGCTGCCGCTATACGATTCAAAAGCTCGGCCTTCTGTGATTCAAAGCCTGGTTTGCCGAGCAGAGCAAACATATTGTTTTTATAAGCTTCCACGCCTGGCTGATCGAACGGATTTACTCCAAGCAGCAGCCCGCTAATTCCGCATGCTTTCTCGAAGAAATAGACCATTTCACCATACGTATATTCGGTTAGTTCATCCAATTCGACAATTAGATTAGGAACGCCGCCGTCTACATGGGCTAGCCGCGTACCTAGAGCAGCCTGCTTGTTCACTTCATCCATCGTCATGCCTGCAACGAAGTTCAATCCATCCAGATTGCCCTCGTCCTCTTGGATCGTCAGCTCAATTCGCGGTTTCTTCACGGCAAGCACGGTCTCGATAAGATCGCGGCGCCCTTCTTGGACGTATTGGCCCATGGAATGCAAATCGGTCGTGAAATCGACGGATGCCGGATACAGACCTTTCTGGTCTTTGCCTTCGCTTTCGCCGAATAGCTGCTTCCACCACTCGGATACAAAATGCAAGGACGGTTCAAAATTGGCCAGCAGCTCGATCGATTTCCCCTTGCGATACAGCGCATTGCGAACAGCAGCATATTGATAGCTTTCGTTCGTAGCTAGATCCGGATTGTTGTATTTTTCGGCAGCAGCCGCAGCACCCGCCATCATTTGATCGATATCGAGTCCGGCTGCTGCGATCGGAAGAAGTCCAACAGCCGTTAATACGGAGTATCGGCCGCCTACATCATCAGGAATAACGAAGGTTTCATATCCTTCTTCGTCAGCAAGCTTCTTAAGCGCGCCTTTTGATTGGTCAGTCGTTGCAAAAATACGTCTTCTAGCGCCATGCTTCCCGTATTTTTTCTCCATGTACTCTCGCAATATTCGGAAAGCAATCGCCGGTTCCGTCGTCGTTCCCGACTTCGAAATGACATTCAGGGAAATGTTTTTCCCCTCCAGCATCTCCAATAAATGCGTAATGTACGTCGAGCTTATATTTTGTCCGGCAAAGTAGATTTGCGTTTTGCCTTCCATTTGATTGTGAAAGGTGTGGGAAAGTGCTTCAATCGCAGACCTTGCACCTAGGTATGAACCGCCGATTCCGATTACGATCAATGCATCTGAATGGCTGCGAATTCGCTGAGCGGCATGTTTAATTCTCGCAAATTCCTCTTGATCGTACGCAAGGGGAAGGTTGACCCATCCCAAATAATCGGAGCCGGGTCCTTCCTTTTCGTGCAGCTTGCGATGAGCCACATTCACAAAATCTCCGAAATAGTCGATTTCATGCTGTTGGACAAATGATAAAGCATTGGAGTAATCAAATGTTATAGCCATATAGTGCGACTCCTTTGATTCTGATTTTTTTCAAGCTTTACAGCTCAGCTGTTTTTTTCCAATCGGCTGCGAATTTCTCCATTCCTTGATCGGTCAATGGATGCTTGGAGATTTGCTCGATTACGCTGAATGGAATCGTTGCGATGTGAGCGCCAGCCATAGCTACGCGAGTAACATGGTCGGGGTGACGAACGGATGCAGCAATAATTTGAGCATCCAATTTATGCGTGCGGAACAATTCTGCCACTTTGACGATCAATTGCACGCCGTCTTCCGAAATATCGTCCAAGCGTCCAAGAAACGGTGATACATAAGTTGCACCGGCGCGAGCAGCCAAGAGCGCTTGGTTTACTGTGAAGATGAGCGTGACATTTGTTTTAACGCCTTTTTTAGTCAAATAACGGCATGCTTCAAGGCCTGCAAGCGTCATGGGAAGCTTAATCGTAATATTCTTGTCGTTGTTGTTGATTTTGATCAGTTCATCTGCTTGTGCAATCATTTCTTCGGCTGTTACAGCGTCAGGCGTTACTTCAGCGGATACGGATTCAACCTCAGGCACTTCACGCAAAATTTCGGCGATACGGTCTTCGAATTTCACGCCTTCTTTGGCAACCAGCGACGGGTTAGTCGTAACGCCGGATAAAACTCCGATTTTGTAAGCTTTCTTAATATCTACCAGGTTAGCTGTATCGATAAAAAATTTCATATGTGTTTCCTCCAATTAGTTTTAATATTTTTTAAAATAATTGTTTCGCCAATCGAACTACGTTGCTAACGGAAAACCCGAAGTAATCCAATACTTCATTGCCAGGACCTGATGCACCGAATGTATCGATGGACAATATTTTGCCTTTTGGTCCCGTGTAGCGTTCCCAGCCTAATGAAATACCCGCTTCAAGCGATACGCGCTTCGAGACGGACTCCGGAAGAACCGATTCTTTGTATGCATCGGATTGACGGTCGAACAGCTCTCTGCTCGGCATTGCAACAACGCGTACGGATCGTTTATCTTTCTCCAGCTCTGCTTTTGCATCCATTGCCAGTGAAACTTCAGACCCCGTTGCGATAAGGATAACATCCGGCTTATTATTCGTTTCGGACAATACATAAGCGCCTTTCGCCACGCCATCGACATTAGCCTTCGTTTCTTCGTATATCGGAAGATTCTGGCGGCTTAGCACGAGGGCAACTGGACCATCCTGCTGCTGCAAGGCATAAGCCCATGCATTTGCCGTTTCATTCGCATCTGACGGTCTGATGACCGTAAGACCTGGAATCGTCCGAAGCGCTGCGAGATGCTCGACTGGCTCATGTGTCGGCCCATCTTCCCCGACAGCAATTGAATCATGCGTAAATACATAGGTAACGGGCAGCTTCTGAATGGCAGCAAGACGAATCGCAGGCCGCAAATAATCGCTAAATACGAAGAACGTACTGACGAATGGTTTTACGCCGCCATGCAATGCAAGCCCGTTGCCCGCTGCTCCCATAGCATGCTCACGGACGCCGAAGTATATATTGCGGCCCGAATAGGAATCTACGGCGAAGGTTTGCTCTCCATTAATATCCGTCATTGTGGAGTGGGACAAGTCTGCACTGCCTCCGAATATCGAAGGTACCGACTTGATATAATGATTGATCGCTTGACCGCTTGCAACACGGGTAGAGATTGATTTGGAAGAATCAAAGGTTAGCAGATCAGCCGCTTCGAACCGTACGGATCCATCGATGACATTATCCAGCTCTTCCCCAAGCGCAGGATGACTCGCTTTATATGAAGCGACCAAGCTGTTCCATGCTTGTTCTTTCGACTCGCCGTTTTGCTTTAATTGCTCGAAATGAGCTTTTACGTCAGCAGGAACCGTGAAATCTTCCTCATGCTCCCAGCCATAGGCCGCTTTTGTTGCTTTTGCTTCTTCTATGCCAAGCGGGTTGCCATGCGCTTTGTTTGTACCGGCTACTTTGCTGCCGTAACCAATGATCGTGCGAACTTCGATAAGCGTTGGTTTAGAACTGTTTTGCTTAGCCGCTTCGATCGCTTTCGTAATTTGTTCGACATCGTTGCCGTCTTCAACGCGAAGATATTCCCATTGCGCCGATTCCGCTCTTTTTTGAATATTTTCGCCAAAGGAGAGGCTTAGGTCCCCGTCCAATGAAATATCATTGGAATCATACAGAACGACTAATTTGCCAAGCTTCATATGTCCCGCCATGGACATCGCTTCATAAGAAACGCCTTCCATCAAGCAGCCGTCACCGACTAATGCATACGTGTAATGATCGACGACGGGATAGCCTTCTTGATTGAATTTCGAAGCGAGATGCGCTTCTGCCATCGCCATTCCCACAGCCATCGCCAAGCCTTGGCCGAGTGGGCCAGTCGTAGCTTCGACGCCGTCCGTGTGGCCAAATTCAGGATGCCCTGGCGTTTTGCTGTTTAGCTTGCGGAATTGCTTCAAATCGTCGATCGTAACGTTGTAGCCCGACAAGTGAAGGAGACTATATAACAATGCGGAGCCGTGGCCCGCTGAAAGCACGAAACGATCGCGGTTAAACCATTTGGCATGGCCAGGATTGTGGTTCAGCAATTTGGACCATAGCGCGTATGCCATTGGAGCTGCACCCATTGGCAGACCCGGATGGCCGGAGTTTGCAGCGTTGATGGAATCAATGGACAGCGTGCGGATCGTATCGATAGAAAGTTGGTCAATGGTTTGTGTGATAGGCATATTGTTCTCCTTTTGCATCTGTATTTTCTTTTTCAGTTTTGGAATCAAACCACCAATGATAACCGTCTCTTGCGAGCAGCGCATCCGACTCGGCAGGACCGTAAGACCCAGCTGAGTAATGATGAAGCGGTACCGCATTTTCTTGGAACGCGTTCAATATCGGCTGTACCCATTTCCAAGACAGCTCGACTTCATCCCAGTGCGCGAAGAAGGTTGGATCACCATGCAAAGCATCATGAATGAGATTCTCATAGGCTTCAGGCACGTCACTCCTTATCGAGTGGAAATCTATTTGAATTGGTTTGAATTCACCTTTATGTTGTGGATCGCGAGTATTCAATTGCAAGCTAATGCCCTCATTCGGACTTATCTCAAATACAAGCAAATTAGGAACTCTCGTATCATCGTTCACTTTCGTTTGCTGCTTCAAAGGCTCTTTGAACTCGATCACGATCCGAGTTGATTTCTCTTTGAGTCTTTTTCCTGTACGAATATAGAATGGCACATCTCTCCAAAAAACATCGTCAATTTGCAATCTGGCTGCGATAAACGTATCATTCATTGACGACTGTGGGATGCTAGGCTCAGAGGTGTAGCCGACAACCGGCTTCCCTTGTATGGAACCCGCATCATATTGCCCGCGCACAACATGGGATTGCACATGCTCTTTCTCCAGCGGCTCGAGTGATTCCATGACCATTTTCTTTTTGAAACGAACGTCCTTGGACGTACTGTTCTTAGGCAGATGGATCGCCAGCATCATCAGCAATTGCAGCATGTGATTCTGGAACATATCCCTTACTGCGCCTACTTTATCGTAGTAACCGGCTCGTTCTTCTACGCCAACCGTTTCATTGGCTGTTATCTGTACGTTTGCAATGTACCGATTCGACCATAAAGCTTGCAGCACTGGATTCGATTGCTGCAGCACCTCCAGCTTCTGCACCATCGGCTTGCCGAGATAATGATCGATACGGAATACTTCATTTTCTTCAAACGTTTTACTTAGATGTTCATTCAAGTCACGCGCGGATTGCAGATCATGGCCGAATGGCTTCTCGATCATCAGGCGTTTCCAACCGCTAGTTGCGCCCAATCCGCTTTCTTTAATATTTGTTGCAATGGTTTCAAAAAATTCTGGACCAACGGATAGGTAGAACATCCGGTTAGGCGCTAAATCCAATTCCTTCTCGCGCTGTTCAATCATGCCGAGCAGCTTCTTATAGTCCTCTTTGTGACCGACATCCAATACGCTGTAGCGAAATCCGCTTAAGAAGCTGTTCAATTGTTCTTGGTCGCTTACTTCTCTTCTTGAGAAAGTGCGAAGTGAATGCTCAACGCTTGCCCGGAACGCTTCGTCGGATACTTCTCTTCTGCCGAGTCCAAAAACGGAAAATGATTGCGGCAGCTTTTGATCGATAAACAAATTATACAAGGCAGGGTAAATTTTTCTTTTGGCCAAATCCCCTGTCGCTCCAAACAAAACAAACGTGGTTGCCTCCATTTTCCTATCTCCCTCCAGTATGACCCTTATATATCACCATGAGCTTTTTCAAAATATAGGAAAGTGTATCATTCTGCCAACTTTCTCTATATTTCAGCGAAACGTTAGCTTAGCCGTTAGGGGACAGCTTCAGCCGTTACGCTTGATTTGTCAGAATGCTCTGGTTTCTTTTTCTTAGTTCCACTATAATACGAAATACAGCCATACAAGTAATTAATATATTTCACAGGAGCTATAGACCATGTCTATGAACAATTATGAGTTGTATAAGGTTTTTTATTGGTCTGCGAAGACCGGAAGCTTAACTCAGGCGTCAAAAGCGCTCTATATTACGCAGCCGAGCGTCAGTCACGCCATCAAGCAGCTTGAAGACAGCTTCGGCGTCACTTTGTTTTATCGCAACTCCAAAGGGGTCTCGCTTACCCAGGAGGGAGCGATCCTCTACTCTTACATAGAGCAGTCACAAATTCTAATTACGCTCGCCGAAGAGAAGCTTGGTGCGCTCAAAAACCTGGACAGCGGCGAGCTTCGTATCGGCGGCAGCGACTCCTTGTTCAAGCATTATTTGCTTGCTTACTTAGAAACCTTCCACCGCAACTATCCAGGCATCAAGCTTCAATTGATTCATGGCACAACACCGGAGATCATTGCTTTTCTGAAAGAAGGACGAATTGATTTAGGCGTTGTCCGCATGCCGATCGTTGATCCGCAGCTTGAGGTTCGGCAAGGCATCCAGCTGCAGGACTGCTTCGTCGCGGGCGACCATTTCGCAGAGTTAAAGAATGAGGTAGTATCGCTGGATAGATTGCTACAGCATCCTGTCATCTTATTCTCGCGCAACAGTCGAGCCCGAATGGCCATCACGGAATTATTCCAGGGCTACGGCTATGAGCTTAAGCCTGAAATCGAGGTAGGCAGCGTTGATCTTCTCATCGCATTTGCACGGAAAGGACTCGGTATCTCCTATGTAACCAGAGAGTTCGTCTCCAAGGAACTTGAAGAGGGCTCGCTCTTTGAGATTCAACTGGACGTAAAGCTGCCTCCCTCTCAGGTTGGACTCATGATTATGCGGAATATGCCCCTCTCTAGTGCGGCAAAAAAGTTCGTCGAAATTATAAAATAGGCTGCAGCCTTCGTCTTTTTCGGTTCTCGTTGCGGTCCGTATTCATATTAATAGTTGTTGGCGCCGCAACAATTTAGAGGTGAAGGCGGGCGATCGACATGACCAAGAATCAAAAGGCGCCATTCGACTACAAATCATATTGGGAAAATAACGATGCACAAAGCGGGACGTCTGGTAGTGGCTCATACGTAGTGTTAGCGGACTTGAAAGCGGATATTATCAATGCCTATATGCAGGAGCATACTGTTCAGAGCGTCATTGAATGACCTACAACCCGAAGCATTTCATCAATCATGCTTTTCTAAGCTGCGATCTGGTGGTGTGTATGGTACGGTTCGCGGAGCAGAAGCACAAAGAATTGTCATCAGCCCGTTTTATCAATTTACAAAGAAATTAATTACAAGCGAGCGATAGCTCCATCGCATGAAAAACCACCCTGGTATGAACGGCATCTCCATTGTTAAACACAACTAACAATGAGAGAGCATATTCACTACAGGGTGGTTTATTCGTTATAATGCGCCCGGTTCAAATGCCGGGAAATAGCAGAAATCGATATGCCCATTTACATCGACATTACGTCCCGCAGTACGTTTGGTATGGATAGGATGACTGAGCAGGCAGATCCACGAATGCCTCTTGGTCAGCGGAATAAGCATATGGGTTAGATAATGCTTGTAAAAATCTCAGCATGACATTAAGATCGTTTTCGTTAACCGCAGCTTGCAGCGCTTCTTCGACGCGGTGGTTGCGGGGTATGAGTGCAGGATTGCTGCTGCGCATCAACTGCTGAGCTTCTTCCTTAGTCTCCTGCTGCCTGCCCAGCCTTGCATGCCACTGGACCTGCCAATTGGCAAATTCGGCTGTGCTTAACAATCCCGTTTCCTCTTTTTTACCCAATGTTAATGAACGAAAGGTATTGGTGTAATCCGCATCTTGCTCCTTCATCATGTGAAGAAGCGAATTTATAAGGTCTTCATCCTCTGATTCCTCATTATATATGCCGAGTTTTGCTCTCATTCCCGCCAGCCAATTCCGCTTATATAATGCAATAAAATCCGATATGGCATCCTCCGCAAGCAGCACGGCTTCTTCCTCGTCCTCATGCAGCAGCGGCAATAGCGTTTCCGCGAACCTGGCGAGATTCCATGCCGCAATATGAGGTTGATTGCCATAGGCATAACGTCCATTAGCATCAATCGAGCTGAAAACGGTAGCAGGATCATACATGTCCATAAAGGCACACGGTCCGTAATCAATCGTTTCGCCGCTTAATGCCATGTTGTCCGTATTCATGACGCCATGAATAAAACCAACAAGCTGCCATTTGGCAATGAGCTTGGCTTGCCCTTTCACAACTTCCTGCAGCAAAGCAAGATAACGATTCTCATGTTCTGCAGCCTGCGGGTAATGCCTCTGCAAGGTGTAATCGGCAAGCTGCTGCAGCTCCTTCCTAGTCCCCCAATTCGCGATATATTGAAAGGTGCCGACACGGATATGGCTGGCTGCGACGCGCGTTAGGATTGCACCAGTCTGCTGCGTTTCACGGAAAATATACTCCCCTGTAGCAACGACTGCCAAACTTCGCGTTGTGGGAATGCCCAGCGCTTCCATTGCTTCGCTCATGATATACTCGCGGAGCATTGGGCCAAGGGCCGCCCTGCCGTCGCCGCCTCTGGAATATGGCGTCCTTCCTGAACCTTTCAACTGAATATCAACACGCTCGCCTTGTGGCGTTATTTGCTCGCCCAGCAATAATGCGCGACCATCCCCCAATCTGTTGAAATGACCGAATTGATGCCCTGCATACGCTTGAGCAAGCGGAGCAGCGCCTTCCGGGATTAAGTTCCCGGCAAGCACCGCCGTGCCATACCCGCTTCTCAGCGCTTCAACATTCAGTCCCAGGTCTGAAGCCAGTCGCTCATTAACAATCATAATAACAGGTGAGCTCACCGGCGGAGGGGTCATCCGGGTAAACAAAGTATCTGGAAGAAGAGCATAGCTGTTGTCAAAGTTCCATCCTGCATCTATATTAGTCTGATGGTTTGTCATGTTAGGTTAACTCCTATCTCTCATGAAAAGATTGAATATCACTAACGTTTATTATACCCTTTCCACTCAGGATTAGCTTGTTTAATGAATGCTATCCCTTTGTTAAACTGCGTTTGCATGATTCACAGCTTTCGTTTTTTGCGTGAATCGTTTTCTGCCGAGCAAATTCGCACCAATGACCCCGATAATTATAAGGAATGATCCGCAAATATGGTACCAAGCCAAATCCTCACCCAGTACAAACGTACTGCCAGCTATCGAAACGACGGTAGAGAGATTAATAAACACGCCTGCCTTAGATGCCTGAAGCTTAGATAGAATAAAATTACCCATAAGTGCCGTTGACAGCTGAACCGTACCCAAACATAGAATTAAAAGAACAAAAGCGCCGTTAGATAAAGGTGCGAGCAAGCTACCAAGTGAATCATTTACGGAATGTCCAACAAGTGTTATGAGCGATGTGGACATAAATCCAATGCCGACCATAAAAAAGCTTATTTCCGTCGTACTATAATGCTGGGAGATCGACCTCGCCAACACACTGTATCCGGCAAATACGATACTGGCCATGAGCAGCAGCAGAATGCCCGACATTTTAGATAAATCGATATTGCTTCCTTTCATCATGAATATAAAAACGACCCCGGAAACCGAAACAAGCGTAAACCATTTCTGAGAAAGCGTCGTAGCTTCTTTCAAAAAAACGGATGCGAACAGCATCGTAATAACAGGAGTAACCGCGTTGATAATCCCACCTTCAGCCGAAGTAGCATGCTGCAGCCCGAATGTTTGGAATGTGAAAAATCCAATGGGGTACATGGTCGCAAGCAGCAGCAATTTATATAATGGCTTGCCTCGGTAATTCAGCTTGATTATGCCAAGCGCAACCGAGACTATAAGAATCAGGAATGCTGCCGCGAAACGGAACGTCAATGTGTCGAATGGACTGGAATAGTCCAGTGACTTCTTAACAACTAGAAATGATATTCCTATAATCACAGCATTGATTACCGCGAGCAAATAAGCCAGTCGTACACCATTTAATTTAAAATTTTCATCTAAAACCATATTATTTTTCTTTTCCACTTCCATGATGATCATCCTCCAATATCATTGGTTACACATTTTACAGGTTACACATATTAGATACACAAGTTGTCTGTCAGTACTTACGGACATTCCGAAGATAAAAAAACTAGGGAGTCAATGCCCTAGCGAATAGTTTCACGCTCTCTTGCATGAATGGTTCCAACGAGATGTCAGGATACAATTTACCCGTATCCAAATCATTAATAAACGCCCCAAAATGCGCCATCATAAAGGTAAATGCCTGCAGCTTATGATTCGTATGAATCATTTTTCCTTGCTCGCTCATCTCGATGAAATAATTCGTCAAAATTTCCAAAAGCTGCAGCGGATGCTGATGCGTACGCTCTCGAAAGCCAGGTAATTGAACCTCATCCTTCATGCTGATTTGAATCATCTTCCGATTGCGGTTCATGATCTCATGGTAAGTTCGGCAAACGGTTAACAGGTCAGCCTCCAGCTCCCAAACCAGCTTTTCCTTGAAAATCTTACGCATCTCCTCCGCATAATGATAACGGTCAAATGCGGCTTCGAGTAGCTTCTGCTTGCTTCCAAAATGACGGAACAGCGTTTTCTCGCTTAAACCGGCGGCAGTCGCAATTTCCTGCGTCGTTACACCATTATATCCCCTCTCGGAGATCAAATTAATGGCAGCTAATAACAATTTATCGCTGCTGCTCGCTTTTTCTATATCCATCATCCAGTCCGCCCCCAAAGAATGTCAGTGACTACTGACATCATCGTAAAGCATCGCTGCTCTTTAGTCAAGTGGTGAATGAAAATAAGTATTTCATTGCTTTCTAAAACGCATTGTTTGATTTATAATATGAAAAACAGATACAAATTATAGAAAAACACATCATTATTATCGCAGGAGTAATTAAATATATGAAAAATTATGTCGCAAACCATGCAGAAAGCATCATTAACAACAGATACTTAGGCAAAAGCTTATTTTCAGCTTTTTTTCTTGCTGTATTCTTCACAGATATATACATTGATAATTTCACATTGTTTCAATTCGGCTATTTGCTGCTTTGCTTGCTCATTGGTCTAGCTTTTTGGAAAGAAACATGGGCACGAAGCGTTTGGGTAGGTATAATCGTAGTCGCTAAAGTTTTTTTGGAGCAATCCGAAGTATTTAAAGTCCATGATAACGTCCTCTTGCGTATTCTCACATTAAGCATCACCTATTTCCTTACCTCGACATCCATTTCATTCATGATTCTGTTTTACATGAAGCAGAAACAGAACACGCTGCAGCTTACCTTCACATTGGCGAAAGCACTGGACTCAAGGGATCACTATACCGCAGATCATTCCGACAATGTGGCCTATTACTCCAAGCGGATTGCTGAAGAAATGAACTTGTCGAAGCTGGCTTGCGAACGCATATTTATTGGAGGCATTCTTCATGATATCGGAAAAATCGGAGTGCCTGAACATATTTTAATGAAACCTTCACGATTAACAGAAGAGGAGTTTACAATCATTAAGGCACACCCCTTGACCGGTTATGACATGCTCAGCCATATTTCGAACTTTAAGCGCTCGGGCATACTCGATATGATTTTGCATCATCATGAAAGATTTGACGGCTTCGGATATCCAAGCGGCATTGCAGAGAACCGAATTCCACTCGCTGCCAGAATCATGGCCGTTGCCGACACCTTTGATGCGATGACGTCCAAAAGAGTCTATCGAGGCGAACTGGATATTGGGTACGCCATTGCAGAAATTCAGAAAAATGCGGGAACGCAATTTGACCCCCAAGTTGTTCATGCTTTCATAAACATTTGGAATCGCGAAGGCACGAAGCTTTTGCCCAAATACGCCCTGCCATCTTGACTAAGGAATAAGTCCATGTTATTTTTTAATGAATCGATACTACTATAAGGAGGGATAAAGCGATGATAGAGCTAGAGGTTGTAGATGTTCATGTGAACCTGTCTTCTAACATGCACGTTGACATGGTTCACCAAATTACAAGGCAGCTTCCGGAGCTTTATCCTTCCATGAATAAATGTACTTAGCGATAATTTCAATATTCGCTTCGTCTTTTTGCCATATCGTTGGGTAAGGTCTAACGCAAAAACACCGGTTGCCTGGTGTTTTTTGCGTTTTTTTCTTTTCTTCCGGATAATATAATGATAATAGCATGATATTTAACATTATGGAGGACAAAAAGATGTCATTAATACAAGTTACAAACCTTACGTTTGCCTATGACGGCAGTTACGATAACATATTTGAAAACGTGAATTTCCAAATCGATACCGATTGGAAATTAGGCTTTACGGGAAGAAATGGGCGTGGAAAGACGACCTTTCTAGGCTTGCTCCTCGGCAAATTTGAATACAGCGGCCATATTTCTGCAAGTGTCCAATTTGAATATTTCCCTTTCCATGTTGAAAACAAAGAGAAAATTACGCTTGATGTCATCCACGACATTTATCCGGATTATATTCATTGGGAATTGATGCGCGAGCTTTCCTTGCTGCAAGTCACGGAGGACGTGTTGGATCGGCCTTTTGAATCCTTATCTAACGGAGAGCAGACAAAAGTGCTGCTGGCGGCATTATTTTTGAAGGAAAACCGTTTTTTGTTGATTGACGAACCTACCAACCATCTCGACATGGCCGGGAGAAAGCTTGTCAGCCAGTATTTGAATCATAAAAGCGGTTATATTCTCGTTTCCCATGACCGATCCTTTCTCGATAACTGCGTCGATCACATCCTTTCCATCAATAAAACAAACATTGAGATCCAAAAAGGAAATTTCTCGGCATGGTGGGAAAATAAAAGGCGGCAAGACCACTTTGAGCTGGCGGAAAATGAAAAGCTGAAAAAAGACATTAAACGCTTATCCGATTCTGCCAAGCGGACGGGCAATTGGTCGCATGAAGTGGAAAAAACAAAAAACGGAACAAGAAATTCCGGTTCCAAGGTAGACAAAGGATATATCGGCCATAAAGCTGCCAAAATGATGAAACGGTCCAAAGCCATTGAACAGAGGCAGCAATCCGCAGTGGAAGAGAAGTCTAAGCTGCTTAAAAACATTGAAAATGCAGACAGCTTGAAAATTTCGCAGATGGCTTTTCACAAAAACCAACTTGCTGAGCTTGATCATGTTTCCATTTATTATGATGAGAAGAAGGTTTGTTCCGATCTCAGTTTTACGATTGAGCAAGGTGAGCGCATCGCTCTTTCGGGCAGAAACGGCTCTGGAAAATCAAGCATCATCAAATTGATTTGTGGCGAGGAGATCCGTTATACAGGCAGCTTCAGCAAAGACAGCCAGCTTAAAATTTCTTACGTTTCCCAAGATACGTCATTTCTCCAAGGAAATTTGACTGATTATGCAAGAGATAATGACATTGATGAAAGTCTCTTCAAATCCATTTTGAGAAAGCTGGACTTCTCCAGACTGCAATTGGAGAAAGAGATTTCAACTTATAGCGGAGGACAAAAGAAGAAAGTGCTTATTGCAAAAAGCTTAAGTGAAAACGTTCATCTTCATGTTTGGGATGAGCCGTTAAACTTCATCGATGTGATCTCTCGCATGCAAATTGAAGAATTGCTGCTGGAATACACGCCTACCATTCTCTTTGTCGAGCATGATAAACAATTTTGTGACCATATCGCTACAAAAATCATTTCACTCTAAAATGATTTCGACATGCATCTGCAAATGGATTGACGATAAACCATACAAAAACCGAAGCGGGCATGCGATGCCCGCTTCGGTTTTTCGCTTTTCTATTAAGAAATGACAAGCCCGCCATCAACCTGTATGATCTGACCCGTGATCCAATCCGATTCCGAATCCGCCAAATGCATGATCCATTTTGCCACATCCTCCGGCACGCCTCTTCTGCCGAGCGGGATTGCTTGACGTTCCTGCTCCTTGACGGCTTGGATCTGATCATCAGAAAGGCCCATCCGATCGCGAAGAAACGCCGTTTCTACCGGACCGCTTGCGATTGCGTTAACGCGGATGCCCTTCGGTGCGAGCTCCAGCGCCCAGCAGCGTGTCAAATGCTCTGCGGCAGCCTTGCTCGCCGCATAAAGCGAGATTCCAGCAGCTGCTTTACTGCCATATGTGCTGGAAATGTTAATAATAGTCCCTTTCGTTTTTTCAAGATAAGGAATAGCTGCAGAGGCAAGCAATGTAGGAGCCGTAACGTTAACCGCAAAAATATCATGAATCGATTTCGCATTCACCTCAGCAAGAGGTTGAATGACACCACTTCCAGCATTGTTCACTATGATATCAATACGACCCCAATGTGCAATCGCAGCATCAACAGTTCTTGCTGCCGACTCCGGATCACTCGCATCTGCGACAAAAGCCTTCACATTCGGATTGCTTGCTGCAATTGCCTCCAAAGGACCTTTTTGACGACCCGTTATGAGCACCTTTATCCCCTTTGCGGCCATCAACTTTGCTGCAGCAAGTCCGATTCCAGCACCGCCGCCTGTTATAATTGCTACTTTATCTATAGTCATGTTCGTTTCTCCTTTTGAAATCAAGGTATGGTTTTTAATGCCTGCGAATTTATTGAAGTTTTCAATTATAGTTATTTGTTTAATAGTTAATCGATTAATCATTATACAAAGCTGTCCTTTTCAAAGGACAGACATTCAAACTTTTAATACAACTTGTTCAACAAAACCTTAAGCTGTTCCTGTTCATTCTGCGATAGTTTATTACCCACATGTTGAACGATCGTCTGCTCGTAGACAGGCCATACATTCGATATGAGCTCGTCGCCTTCTGGCGTTAAACGGACTAAAATTCTTCTCCTATTCGCTGGATCGAAATTTCTGCGAATACGACCTGCTTGCTCCAAAGTGTTCAATAAATTGCTTATATTCGCTCTCGTAACCGCAAGGTCATCACTGAGCTCGGACGGTACCATTGCTTTTCCGCTAGACTTAAGAGCAACAAGCACACACCATCGTCCAAGTGTCAAATCGAACTTTCCAAGTTGTTCTTCCAACTGCTGAACCAAATGGTGATTGGTTTTATACAACGTTAGAAATACATGGACCGGTAATATCGGTTGTTCAAATGGGCTCCATTTCTCGATACAATATGGCCTCCTTTAAACGGTTAATCTATTAACTGTTTACCACTTAACTATATTCACAGCTGCTTGCATTGTCAAGCATAAACTATTTATGTACAAGCCCCGTTTCAAGAAAAACAAACAGGGCTTGCGGAAATAATAATCTCAAATCACACATCCGGTAAACTACGCTTTACGTAATGGAAATCATGCAAAGCTTATCCCTGTAAGCTCTTCGCTCAATGCCCAAAGTCGTTCGGCAGACGTTTTATCCACAGCCCATGGCGATACGCCGGCTATGCTAAACTCCCCAATTTGATCCTTGGCAACGAGAGGGGCAATATCAACGTTTTGGCAATATACGCCACCTATCCCGGCAAGCTGACTGCTGACTGCGCACCAGATTATAGTGGCTGCTCCCTCCGGCACCGTTTTTCGCTCTTCCGTCGTTTCTGAGAACGCCCGCTGCCCTTGCTCATCCAGTGCCCCCATGCTTTTCATTTCCTCGTCGGTCAGATGACGGGAGAGATCGGTAACAATCGTGCCGGGATGGACAGAGAAGGCTCTTACTCCATGCGCACTCCCTCTGCTGTCCAGCTCAAGCGCGAACAGAGCATTCGCAGTTTTGGATTGGCCGTAAGCCTCCCATTTGCTATATGGACGATGGACATAATTCGGATCTTCGAAATGGAAGTCGCTCAACCGATGTCCGCCTGACGAAACGGAGATGACCCTTGCTCCGTTAGCTAGCTTTAATGCTGGCCATAAACGAGCAGCAAGCTGAAAATGTCCTAAATGATTAGTCGCGAATTGGAGCTCGTTCCCTCTGCTGTCGCGCTGCTCCGATATAGCCATTATGCCGGCACAATTCACGAGAATATGCAAAGGGCGTTTTGTTTGTTCGAAGCGATGAGCGAACTGCTCGATCGAATCGGGATTAGCAAGATCAAGTTCTTCCAGCTCCGCGTTAGGAATGGCTGCTAAAGCCTTTTCGGCTTTTTCCCGTGATCGAGCCGGTACAATAACATGTGCTCCTGCTGCTGCAAGCACGCGTGACACTTCTAAGCCAATGCCCGAATAGCCGCCTGTGACGATTGCGATTTTCCCTTTCAAATCGGTTCCCTTCACTAGCTCTTCAGCGGTTGTCCGAGGTCCATATCCCGTGTGAAGCGGTGCTTGGGGCGTACGTTCCCAATTGTCGTTTATATTCATTCGTAGCTCTCCTTCGATTTACCATCTTTGATTTCCTGAAAATGGGCAAGCTTGAACTGGATTAATTGATGCGTAGCCTCTAATTCCTTCAATTGGCGTTCAATGTCTTGCCGGTGCTCATCGAGCAAAACGAAACATTGCGCTTCCTCGTGTAACTCATAATAGTTTACATATTGCTGTATTTTTTTGAGCGGCATATGGGTCCGCTTCAGATATGTTAGAAATCGAATGCGGCCAATGTCCTCGCTCGTATACATTCGCTGCATGCCTGCGCCACGCTGTGGCGAGGTGAGCAGTCCTATTTTCTCGTAATAGCGCAGCGTATCAGCAGAAAGCTCTGTCATTTCCGATACTTCCGAAATCGTAAAGCTTGGTTTATCCCTATCTTTGTGCATGTATTCCTCCCTCCTACTTCCACAAGCTCCCCAACGGATACAACATTAAAGGCTGGAGTATGCTCTAAGTCAAGTTATCTCTATCCATTTTTCACAATTATCCACTGAAGTTAATCTTACCGGATTCAGAATGCAATCTATCCGACATTGTTATTTGTGGATTTTACCCCTTTGTCTATCTTGTCATTCCATTGCGATGATGAATGCCCGTCAGTATTCGACACTGACCATTTCATATTTGTCACAAATAATAAGACAACGTCGTTTTATGTTCGAATGACCAAATGAATGGATGGCAACCATAGTAATAAGGCTGCCTCATACTAGGAGGATTAACATGAAAATAGTCGTTATTGGCGGTACTGGACTTATCGGATCAAAACTTGTGAGCAACCTTCGTCAGCTAGGCCACGAGGCAGTAGCAGCCTCGCCGTCCGCCGGTGTCAACGCCGTTACTGGAGAAGGGCTCGCTGCTGCGCTTAACGGCGCTCAAGTAGTCGTAGACGTAGCTAACTCGCCTTCGTTTGAAGATAACGCCGTTCTGGCATTTTTTGAAAAATCGACGCAAAACCTTCTTGCAGCCGAGGCAGAGGCTGGTGTGAAGCATCACGTCGCGCTATCCGTCGTGGGCACGGAACGTCTGCTTGAAAGTGGATATTTCCGTGCGAAAATGGCCCAAGAAGAGCTGATTAAGTCTTCTGCGGTTCCTTATACGATTGTTCGTGCGACACAGTTTTTCGAGTTTATCAATAGCATCGCTTATGTATCGACGGAAGGGCAAAGCGTTCGATTGCCTTCTGCTTCCGTACAGCCCATCGTTTCAGGCGACGTTGCCGAAGCTTTAGTCGAATTTGCGCTCGCTGCACCCGCGAATGGCACCGTCGAAGTGGCTGGACCAGATCGGATGGGGCTTGACGAGCTTGTTCGCCGATTCCTGCATGTTCAGCAAGATAATCGTGAAGTAATCACTGACGACAATGCCCGTTACTTTGGCGCACAATTGAACGATCAATCTCTCGTCCCCGCCGGCGACAACCCACATATCACGTCGACGCGGTTTGAGGATTGGCTTAGCAGCTCCAAAGCATAAGTTTTTCTTTTCAACGTATTACGCTTCATAATAAAAAAAGAGCCTTCAGTTCCACTTTATAGTGGATTGAAGGTTCTTTATCTGTTTCATTCCATTAAAATCCTTTTCCGCCGAGCGGACGAACTTTTACTGCGCTGGCGCCAGCGATTAAATGCCTGCAGCTGCCAATAAGCTCTCGTACTTTTTCGTTTTTCAATGAAGCGGCATGCGCCTCCTCGTTCTCCCACAGCTCCGTAATCCACAATTCATCTGGATTATCTTCAGCGGCATGCAGGATATAATAGATGCAGCCTTCCATATCGTTCAATGTCTCGCTGGAACTCAGCATTTTATCGGCAAGTTCTTCCCTTTTGCCGGGCTGAGCTGTCAGTTTTCCGAACATCGCATATTTACTCATCACTAAACACCCTTTCCACTTTTCTTTTCCGTTAGCATAGCTTCGTAATGTGCAAGCATTCGTGCGCTGGCATTTTTCATTTGCAGCACGAGCAGTTCGGAGTCAATCTGCAAGCCTGTACTGTATGGCATCAGAAAATACGGTACATAAGTCTGCAAGGTTGAGCGCTCCAATCGGAATACCGCTTCTTCTGGTTTACGCTCCACTAGCGCATGGCCAAATAGCCAATGCCGGCAAAGCTCGTTGAGTACCTGCTCCTTCGCCTTAATCCCTACGGTCTCAAGCTCAGCGGAACCGGCTGGATCCAGAAGCAAGCTGCTGAGCAAGTGGTCTTTTGCCGAGAATGCCAGCGGACGCTCAAAGCTTCCGTCCGTCTCCGCAAGACTTCGAATACGATCTACCCTAAAGTTTCTAGTCTCTTGCCGATACCCGCAATACCCAACCGTATACCAGCTGCCTTTCCAATAGACGATTCCATAGGGATCAAAAAGCCTGGAAGGTGTCTGGCCCCCCTTGCCTCTCTCATATACCATTTCGAGCGTACGTCCTTGTCCTGCCGCCTCCTCCAGCGTTTGCAAATACGCTTGGTAAACGCCGTCTATAGGAGGATATATGACCGATAAACCGCTGCTGTGGCGCTCGAGATGGTCCAGCTGCTTCTCATTCGCATAGTGCTTCAGCTTGTCCATCGCTCTTGCTAAAGCATCAGAATAGGGATAACCAGCCTCCTTTGCGAATATCGAGGCATGAATTAATCCTTTCTGCTCTTCGGCATCGAAGATGAGCGGAGAATCGGCGAAATGACTTAAAATGCTGTAGCCGCCATTTGGTCCCGAATCCGCTATAATCGGCACTCCGCTGGCGCATAATGAATCGATGCAACGATAAACCGTTCTTACGTGTATCTCCAACTCCTCTGCCAATTGCTTGGCAGTCACACGCTTGCCTGACCGAAGCAGCCACAGGATCGATAACATATTGTCCGCTTTCGTCATCCTTACCTTCTTTCCCTTAAGCGACCGAAATGAGCCCTTTAGCTAGGCCATTATTTCAAAGGCTTCATTCCTTTATCCGCCCACGTCTCGTAAGTCGGGCCATACAGCTCAGGCGGAACCAATCCCGCTTGCCTCATCAGCACCGTCATTTGTCCTCGATGATGAGCCTGATGCAATATGGAATACTGTATGGATTCGCCATTCCGCCACTCCTCTCCTGCAATCACTTGTTTCTCGTGAAGATGGCTGTCCGTCCATTGCGTCTGTACCGCTTGGAGCATCGCTTTATTGATACGCTGATATTCCAACGCGATTTCATAGGCCGAATCCGTACCATCAGCACCCTCGTCTACTCCTTTGAAATCTAGGCCCAGCGCTCGCATATATTGAACCGAGGTAACGAGATGCCACGCCAGCTCTCCCAGCGTACGGCGATCATCGATAATTCGCTGCAGCAATGAGTCGTCGGTTAATGCCTGCAATACCCTGCTCGTTAATGCAGCCTCTTTTTCCCATTCTTTCACAATTGCTTCTATTGTCATATCCATACCCATTCCTCCCAGAACTTTTTCATCCGCATCATGAGTATACGCCTCAATCCCTGACAGAAACGGTCAGTCATTTCAATTTATTTTTCTCTAAAATAAAGAAAATGTGGTTGAATAGCAACTAGAATTAAACATAAAAAAATCAGCCTGACTTTCAGCTGATCTTTTTAATGCAGTCATATACTAGACAATGATACGAATGCCGTTCTCATCAAGTGCTTCAATCAAAGCCCGTGCCATAATATCGTAGCCCAGCAAATGAGGGTGGAGTCCATCATCGGCAAGCTCGCCGCACAGCTGCAGGCCGTCTTCAGTCGTCATAAGGGAATGATAATCGACGTATATAGCCTTTTCTCGATCTGCCAGCTCTTGCAGCTGCTGATTCACAGTGACGATGCTTGCGTTGCGAATATCATTGTTTCCGGATTGCGGCATATGGGTTGGTAGGATGGAGCAAATAATGGGAATGATTCCATTTTCCTTAGCGCTCTTTACCATGTCCCCAATATCGCCGACAAGCCCCGCAATAATCTGGTCCGCTGGTTTCCGATCCTGTGCTGTCCAGCCGTCCAAAGCCCAAAAATTGTTCACGCCGATTTTGATCACAACATGTTTAGGTTGCAGTTGAATAACATCGGCCTCGAACCTTCTTAATAGATGGCTGCTGATATCTCCGCCTATTCCACGATTCACAATAAATAGCCCGCTTCGGCCAAAATAGGTATTCAGCTCCCACATGTGGGTAATCGAATCTCCGATAAACACAAAGTCCACGGGTACCTTGTGAGCAATCAGTATTTCGTTCCCGATATCGAATTCTCCCCGGCGGCTATCCGCAGCAGCTGAAGTCCCGAAGTAGCCGGGTTTTACAATTTCTATTCGATTTGTTTTCATTTTCAATTTCCCTCTTCTTTTTTGGCATATGCCGAATCTTTAAGTTTGAGCAAAGCTTCCGCAAAATAATAATCGCCGTAAATGAGCGGCGCATCTACATAAATGCCTTTATCAAAATAACCCGTTGCATGGAGCAGCAGCCCCTCCTCATTCGAATCCCATGCGCCATAATTCTCATGCAAGGAGCGAAGAATGTCTGCGGCTCGCTGCTTATACATCTCCCCTTCCACACCAGGCAATCCTTCAGCTAATTCGATTAGTCCTGAAGCGGCAATTGCGGCTGCCGAAGAATCTCTAGGCGCATCGTCGCCGAACTCCGGCAGTCTGAAATCCCAATATGGCACGTTATCCACAGGCAAATGGTCAAGAAAAAATGTCGCGACACGCTTGGCAGCGATCGCATATTTGACCTTGCCCGTGTAAGAATAACAACGTGCAAATCCGTACAATGCCCATGCCGCTCCTCTTGCCCAGGCCGAATCGGCGGCATATCCTTGTCCGGCCAGTGCCTCGATCCGCTCGCCTGTTTCCGGGTTGAAGCTGACAATATGGTGAACGGAGCCATCCTCAAGAAGAAACTCCCGAAGCACGGTATCTGCATGAATGTCAGCAATATGTCGGTATCGCGGATCATTGATTTCTTGAGAGGCCCAGTAAAGAAGCGGCAGATTCATGAGGCAATCAATAATAGCCCATCCGCTGTGATCCTCTCCTCCCCAGTTAGGCCAAGCGCGGATGAACCCGCCTGCAGCATTGAATCTCCCAGCGAGCAAGCTGGCTGCCATTAACGCATGCCGCTTCGCTTCTTCATCTTCCAAGAGCAAATATTGATTTATGCTGCTTAAACCGAACATGAAACCGACATCATGATGCAGCTGATCGAATGCCCAGAGCGTTTGACTAATTTGTCTTTCGCATTCAACGGCAATTTGCTTGAAGCGATCATCTTTCGTTTCCCGATAAACGAGCCATAACAGCCCCGGCCAAAAGCCTGCGACCCAATCATGCGGGGAACTTCGGTCATAATGACCATTTGCGGACCCGTTCGGAAACGAAGCTCCAATGGAATGACTTGTCCGACTAATCTTTGAGATTACTTGCTGCCAAGCCTCTTCTACCCAATCTAATCTGGCATTCATTGGAAACCTCCTATTTACGTAACGGTCCGATATGCTGAGCACTATCTCTTTCGGTAAATTTCAGGGGTCACACCGTAATACTTCTTAAACGTTCTGATGAAATGCTGGGAGCTTTGATAGCCTACTCGTTCCGTAATTTCATAGATTCGATAGGAGGATTGCTCCAGTAAAATTTTCGCTTTCTCCATGCGCACGCGCAGGATGTATTCGCTCAAATTCTCACCTGTAATTTCTTTGTAAATTTGTGATAAGTAAATGGCGTTCAGATAGACAGAATCTCCGATTGATTGCAGCGTCACGTCTGTTCCAAGATGCTGCTCGATAAAAGAGTGGATCTTGTTCACCAGTTGACGGTGATTGTCATCGACATGCAGCGGGCCTTCATCGAATAAGGCGTCCAGTATGACAAGACTCCAAGCTTTCAGCAGCTTTGCCGAGTGAATCACATTGTGTTCGGCACGATTGGAGGCTGTACCGATAATATCCTCCAGCACCTTTCCCTTCTTGTGAGCGAGGTACGTAAAGCAGCTTAACATATGCAAATACGCCTCTCGCAGATGCGCGTGCGAGTCCGATTGGGAATGCTCCAGCTCTGCGAATATGTCCGAAAGCTTAAGGTTCAGCTTCTCCCGGTTACCGGTATCCATTAGCCTTAACAGCAAAGGCTGCTCATAGAGAGAGCGAAGAGGCTTTATGTCCCGATCAGGAGTTGGTTGATGGGCCGAAACAATCATTCCACGCTGCTGATTCGACTTCATGAGCTTGGAGACAATCGAGGAATAGGCGGAATGAATCTCCTCCGGAAATTGCGCCGGGTTCGAAACATAGACCGTAATCTGCCCTTTCAAATAATAATCCACGTTTTCTGTAAGCTTATTGGCTAGAGAGAGCCATATATTCTCCTGCGCCGAATCCCACTGCACATCAGATTGGCCCTCCTTCAGCTTGGGTAGGAGAAGCATAATCAAATGGCCTTGCGGCGCGATGCATGCCCATATATGAAAGGGTTCGGAAAGCAGCTCCTCCGCCATATTGAGAACGGCGAATTGGAGCAGCTTCATGTCTGCCGCACCATAAGATTCATAGAAATACGGATCTAATTTTATGGCAGCCATCTTCACTAGCTGACCGTATGCGATGGGAATCCGATACATGTCCAGTTTGTCCGTTAGCTGATTAATGGAAATATCCGTATTCTGCAGCAGCTCGAGCAGCAGGTTTTCTTTTAATAAAGGAAGGTTCTGGTGCACGATGGAGGTCGCATATTCGAAGATTTGATGCTGCTGACGTTCATTCTGGCGTTTATCCACGATTTTGCTAATCGCATCCAACAGCACCTCATCCCGTACCGGCTTAATTAAGTAATAGATGGCATGCAGCTCGATCGCTTGTTTCGCATATTCGAATTCTGCATAGCCGGTGAGCAGGATGCAATCGACTTTTTTATTCTGTTCGTTGGCGTATTCAATAAGCTCAAGCCCCGATATGCCCGGCATACGGATATCCGTAATCAAGATATCAATGGGATGCGTTCTAATGATCTCTGAAGCGGATTGACCGCTGTACGCCGTATGAATCTTAGTGATTCCGTACTGCTCCCACGGCATCGTTGTCGCTAACGAATCCACTTGATGCTTCTGGTCATCCACGATTAACAAAGATATCATGCCGCTCCCTCCTTCTCGACTATTTCCCAATACAGCTCAATTCGCAAACCGCCTAGGGCAGAATGATCAATCTGAATGCCGGAATGTTCTCCAAAATAATATTTTAATCGGTGATTCACATTCCATAATCCTGTCCTCTCGGAAATATTAACCTCTTGGCCCGTCGTTTTCCTTAGCATTTGGAGAGCATCCGAGGTCAAGCCTGAACCATTGTCCTCAATCACCAGCCTGCACACCTGATCTGCCATCCCCGTGATGGCAATCACTCCGTCTTCAAGCTTATCCTCCAAGCCATGGACGATCGCATTCTCGATAATGGGTTGAATGAGCAGCTTCGGAATTTGGAAATCCAACATGTTTTCCGGAATCGTGATCGTGTATGCCAGCTTATCGAGTTGTGAATTCATAATGTCCAAATAGCTGATGGCCAAATCGATCTCCATCCGCAGAGTAGTTACAAGCGATTCATTGCGGGTCGTATATTTATAGTAGTCGCCTAAATTATGCGCCATGGCAATGACCGACTGGTTTTTGTTCATTTTCGCCATATTCACAATGTAGGCTAGGCAATTATATAGAAAATGCGGATTAATTTGAGATTGCAGCTGCTTCATAACCGCTTCTCTGGATCGCACCTCTTCCGTATATACGCGTTTTAGCAATTGATCGATTTCGACAGCCATCCCGTTAAACGAATCGAAAAGCTGCTGGAACTCGTTTTTTCGGCGGCTTTTAATCTGATAGGCAAAGTTTTTGTTTTTGATATGCTCCACGCCTCGAATTAAAATACGGATAGGCACATGGATATGCGAATATAACAACAAAGCCGAAACGATGCCGAACAACAATAAAAGCAGCAGGATGACATAGAACAAATTCCGGCTAACGACGACGGGTTGCAAAATTTGGTCCAGCGGCTCGATATCAACCAAGCTCCAATCCATTTTGCTTGAAGCCAACGTGTAGAGCAGATACTTCTTTCCGTCAATCTTGACAATGTCATAAGATTTGGTTTTACTCGTATATTGATCCAATGGGTAGAGCTTCATCACTTGCTGGATCAGCTCGGTGTTCGCTTTGCTGCTGTATACCACCTGATCCGGACTATGATAGAAAAAAGCGTCGCTATGGCCGGCCAAAGTAAATCCATCTAGCAGATTCGTTATGTTTTGGGTGAAGAAGTCCACGCGAATAATCAGATCCGCGTTCATGAGATTATGCGGATCGACTTGATACGGCGAGAAAAAGTAGCGAGAGAACGCTTCCATTTGAACGCCGTTAACGTCTACTTTATTCAGCTTCCAATTCGCGGTAAATTGGTTCTGGACTTCCGC
This sequence comes from Paenibacillus endophyticus, assembly GCF_014192395.1. Classification (GTDB taxonomy): domain Bacteria; phylum Bacillota; class Bacilli; order Paenibacillales; family Paenibacillaceae; genus Pristimantibacillus; species Pristimantibacillus endophyticus. The sequence goes on from NZ_JACHXW010000004.1 coordinate 377,511, forward strand.
TTGCCCGAATATGGCAGATGACATGGTAGAAAGCGATAGATCGCTTTTGGGAAAATACACGGAAATCACGTTCATCACTTGATTGGTTATGCTGAATAAGCGGAGCTTGCTCTGGATGGATTGGATCACGTTTTGCCGGTCGTAACCGGATGGCGGCAAATTCCCGAAGGAAACGTCGCGAATCTCGGGATCTTTAGTCGCGAGCGTCGCGTACATCATATTTTGATCCAACAATCGTTCGATCTCATTGAGGAAATAAGATAATTTCTCTTCATTTCTCGTATTGATTTGGTCTTCTATTACGTGAACGCTCTGTTGATTCGTATACGCGAACAGGCCGATAATCGGTGTTACGATTAAAACGATTAGAAGAATCACCTTCGTGATGACATTCAAGGATTGCGCCTCCCCACTCCGTTTCCTACTATTGTAGCATGAGCGCGCCCTATTCTTTCACCGAACCTAACGTCATTCCCTTCACAAAATATTTTTGCAGGAAAGGATAGACGAGCAGGATGGGAAGCGTTCCGATGAAGATGAGTGCCGACTTCAAGGAGCGTTCCGATAAATTCTCCAGATCCGATGGGTTAAGACCTATCTGCGTATAATCAAACCCTGCGATCAAAGCCTGCAAGAAGGTAGCCAATGGAATTTTATTTGCCTGATTCATATAGATCATTCCGTCAAACCAAGAATTCCAATGAAAGACCATCGTGAACAAAGAAAGTGTCGCAATAGAGGGCAAGGAGATCGGGAAAAATATTGTGAATAACACACGGAAATGGCCTGCCCCATCTATCGCGGCAGCTTCCTCGAGCTCCTTCGGAATGCCGCGGAAGAAATTCATCATCAGAACCACATTGAATACGTTGACGGCAACAGGCAGTATCAATGCCCAAAGTGAATTCATTAAACCTGCCTTTTGCACGACAAGATAAGTTGGGATGAGTCCGCCGTGAAACAGCATCGTGAATACAAAAAACCATGCGTAAACGGTTCTGCCACGGAAATATCGGTTGTCCTTGGACATCGAATAAGCGGCCAGCATTGTAAGCGTCATCGAGATCAGCGTTCCAAAAACCGTCCTAAGAATGCTTACTTTGAATGCAACCAGAAAATTGTTGCTGTTTAATGCTTTCTCGTAAGCATCCCACGTGAATCCGATCGGCCATAATTTGACCAAAAAAGAAGTCGTCGCATAATTCGAGCTTAACGATACAGCCAGTACGTGGATCATCGGAAGGATGCACAGAATGGCAACAATCGATAGGAACAGATGGTTTGCATACTGAAACATCCGGTTAGAAAACTTAAGTTTGAGCATCGTTTTATATCCTCTCAGAAAATCCTGTAATTGGCATATTTAGACGCTAGTTTATACGTTGTGGCAATCAACACGAATCCGATGACCGATTTGAAGAAACCAACCGCCGTAGCCAAGCTGAACGAGCCCTGCAAAAGACCTACGCGGTACACGTAAGTGTCGATAATATCGCCTTTCTGGTAAACGAGCGGATTGTACATATTGTAGACTTGATCAAAACCTGCATTCAAAATATTGCCTAAGGATAATGTAGCGATTACGATTGCTATCGGGATAACAGCCGGGATCGTAATGTGAATCGCTTTGTTGAAATTGTTGGCGCCGTCGATATCGGCAGCTTCATAAAGACTTTGGTTAATGCCAGTCATAGCCGCCAAATAAATGATCGTCCCGAAGCCGAATTCCTTCCATACATCGCTCGTAACTAAGGTGAAGCGAAACCAGTCTCCGCTGCCTAGGAAGAAAATACGGTTAAGTCCTAAACCTTCGAGTAGCTGATTGATCAATCCGTTAGTAGCTAGTAAATCTGTCAAAATGCCCCCGAGAATAACCCAATTCAAAAAATGCGGCAAATAAATAAGCGATTGAATCGTTCTTTTGAACAGCATGGCCCGCACTTCGTTAAGAAACAAAGAGAATGCAAAGGGAACGATGGCGCCGACAATAATTTTGAATATGGCAATGATAAAGGTATTCCAGATGACCTGTATGGCAGTTGGGTCATTAAACATAAATTTAAAGTGCTTCAGCCCGACGAACGGTGACTTCAAGATTCCTAGCCACGGCTTAAAATCCTCAAAACCGATCAAAAACCCAGCCATCGGAATGTAATTGAAGACGATTAATAACAAGACTGACGGCAGCAGGAAGAGATGGAGCGGCCATGTTTTTCGAAAATACATTTTCATCCCGTAATTCTCCCATCGATGCTTGATTATGGATAAGCAAATGCGGAGTGAAATCGTTAGCCTTGTTCTCCGCATTTGCTTCTTAATCATGAACGGTATATCACTTCATGCTCGTAACAGCTTCATTCACTTCTTTTGTAATTTGCATGCCGCCCTGATCATTCCATTGCTTAACGAAGGTATCGAAATAATCCAATGGTTGTTTGCCATAAATGATTTGCAGGAACGTTTGCTCTTCCAACGTAGAGAGCTGATCCCACTTCTCTTTCATGGTTGTGGTATTGGCACCGTAAAATCCGCTCGGCACGTCTTGCGCAAGCTGCTCATAAGCAACGGCGAACCCATCAATCGTCAATTTCCCGTTGCTCGCTGCTAGTTTCTGCTCAAAGACATTATTCAATTGTCCCGAAGCGACGCGCTGATAAATATTCGGCCCTTCCATGACATTCGTAGGCGATGTCCCCGATGCAGGAGAAAGCATTAAGTACGCATTTAGGCTCACGATGCCATCCGGAACGTCTTTCCATTCGGGCTTGCCGTCTTTCAATACATAGTCATACCCTTCGCCGTAGCCCTTATCGAACGGACATTTCGGATCCTCGATCGCACAGCCATATAACGTATCCCAATATTTGAAGATCGCTTCCATTTGGTTGAAATCTTTGCTGAACACATAGGTCCCATAGGATGGAAGCGAAGCTTGCCGCCCCACTTCGCCGTTCACCCCTGCCGGAAGCGGATAAGGCTTAATAGACAGCGATTGATTTTTGCCTTCTGCTTCCGCAACCGCTGTACCAATCGGCCAGCCTCCTGACCATCCAGGTGCAAACGCGATGCCGGCTTTGCCCGACGTGAAATCCGCCATCGCTTTGGCAGCGTCCTGCGTTCCGAAATCAGGACTTAAATATCCTTTAGTGAACCAATCCTTGAGCTTCCCAAGTCCATCTTTGACGCCTGATAGGGTTGATCCGTATTGCAAGCTGCCGCTTTCGTCCTTGATCCATAAGTAAGGTTGATCCTGGCCGAATATAAAGGAAGTATCTGCCATGTAGTTGCTTGTAGGGTGATAGTAGCCCGTATTCCCGCCCAATGCCAATCCGTACGTATCGTTTTTGTTATTGCGATCTGGATCTTGGTTAGTGAACGCTTCCATAACTGCATCAAATTCCGCAATGTTGGTAGGAGCCTTCAAACCGAGCTTATCCAGCCAATCCTGCCGGACCCACATCACTGTTGCTCCTACGATGCCATTGGAAATTGTCGGCAATCCGTATATTTTGCCGTCTCGTTTAACCGAATTCCAAATTTCCGGGTTTTTGATATAGGAGTCCTTGACTCTCTCCGTAGCATATTTCTCGAAAGCTTCGTCTATCGACTGAATTTTGCCTGAGGCGACTAGATCTTCGAATAACGTTCCTGATGTGGATAGGACATCGGGCAGTGCTTCTCCGCTTGTCATAGCTAATCGCACCTTAGTCTCCAATGAGTCGGTAACCACCCATTTATACTTGGTAACGATGCCCAGGTTATCTTTAAACCAGCGGGAGATCGGATTATCTTCAGGCGTATCTCCATTCCGCAGCTTGTCAGAAGGCTTCAGCTGAAGAGCTGCTGTAATCGTAACCGGCGGATCAAATTTCGTTCGATCATTAGGCTGTGGCTCGACTGTCGGGCTTTCTTCGTTAGTGCTAGTGGGGCTCGTGCTTTCCGTTTCCTTCACTTCTGGTGAATTTCCAGTATTCGTGCCGTTCGAGCATGCGACCACCATACTCATACATAAAATGATGCTTATCATTGCTGCAATTAACTTCCGTTGCCCTTTCATCGTACTCCCCCTCGTTTATGTTCCCTGCATGATCTATTATTTCATCTCCGCCAATTGAATGAAATGATCCGTTCTCAAGATCATGAACTTTCATTAGTTATGTTTCTAGTCTTGCGCAGCAGCTCGTCATGAATCTGGAACTTGCTTTGAAATAAAAAAAGCTGGACCGATTATTACTCGATCCAGCTTCTTACGCTATTTCATGCTATTTCCGGGTTGTCCTACCATTGCCTACACGACTGCTTCCGCCGTCTCGAACTGGCTGTTGTACAAATCAGCATAGAAACCGTTCGCTGCTAGCAGCTCATGGTGATTGCCGCTCTCAATAATATCACCGTCCTTCATGACGAGGATGATATCGGCATTCTTAATCGTTGACAGCCGATGCGCAATGACGAACGAGGTTCTTCCCGCCATTAGCCGGTCCATCGCTTCTTGAATGAGAAGCTCCGTTCTCGTATCGACAGAGCTTGTCGCCTCGTCGAGAATGAGCAGCGGGGCGTTCGCGATGAGCGCTCTTGCAATTGTAATAAGCTGCTTCTGCCCTGCGGATAGATTCACTTGCTCGTTCAAGACCGTATCGTAGCCATGCGTCAAGGTTCGGATAAAATGATCAATACCTACCGCCTTGCAGACGTCCTTCACGTCGGCATCCGTAACGCCTTGCTTATTGAAGACGATATTTTCTTTGATCGTCCCCTCGAACAGCCATGTGTCCTGAAGCACCATACAAAACTGCTCATGAACATTTTCCCGTGGTAGCTCATGGATCGGTACGCCGTCGATGGTAATTTCCCCGCCGTTCAGCTCGTAGAACCGCATCAGCAAATTAACGATGGTTGTCTTCCCCGCACCCGTCGGCCCAACGATGGCGATCTTCTGGCCCGGTAACGCGCGGGCTGAGAAATCGTTAATGATAAGCTTATTCGGATCATATCCGAAGGTAACGTTCCGGAACTCTACCTGCCCCTTTACATTCTTCAGCATCTTCGATTTATGCTTCTCGTCTTCGAGCTCCTTCTCCTCCAGAAATTCAAAAACGCGTGCGGCTGCGGCTGCGGTCGATTGCAGACTTGTCGCAGCTTGCGCGATTTGCCCTAGGGGCTGCGTGAACAATCGGACATAAAGCATGAAAGCAACGATAACACCAAACGAAATTTGGCCATCCATTGCTAATGCTCCTCCGACAATACATACCGCCACATAGCCGAAGTTGCCGACAAACATCATAAGCGGCATCGTCAAGCCGGATAAGAATTGCGACTTCCATGAGCTTTCATACAATTTTTCATTGATCTCGTTAAAGGTTTCCTTCGCCTTCTGCTCGCCATTGTAAACCTTAACGACATCGTAGCCTGAGAAGATTTCTTCGACATGGCCATTCATTGCACCCAGATTCGCCTGCTGATGCACGAAATGGGTTTGCGATTTTTTGATCATCACAGTCATAAACGCAAATCCTAGAAACGTCGAAACAATCGCAGTCACCGACATCCATACATTGGTATAGAACATCATAACCAATGAGCCAACTAGCATTGTAACGGAAGTGACAAGCATGCCGACACTCTGATTCATGGTTTGTCCGATCGTGTCGATGTCATTCGTGACACGGCTCAACACGTCCCCGTTGCTGTTGGAATCGAAATACTTAAGTGGAAGCTTGTTGATCTTCTTAGAGATTCGCGTACGCAAACTTTTTGTAACCTTCTGCGTTACCGTAGCCATAATATAGCCTTGGAAGAACGAAAAGATGACGCTTAATCCATAAAGGACGGAAAGAAGTATGCCAATGCCGAGCACCGCATCCATGTCGATTTCGCCCATTAGCCCTACGGTAATGTGATCCGTCATTTCTTGCAGCTTGCTTGGCCCGACAATCGTAAATATCGTACCGACGACGGACAGCAGCAAGGCTATTATAATTAGAGGAACATAAGGACGGCAATACGCGACGAGCTTGCCCATTGTGCCTTTGAAATCGATGCTTTGCTTGGTTGCAACCTGTTGTTTAGCCAATTTCAAGCTCCTCCTTCGATAACTGAGAGTTCGCGATCTGACGATATACCTCGCAGGTCTGAAGCAGCTCTTGATGCGTGCCTCTTCCTACGATCTTGCCTTCGTCGAGAACGAGTATGAGATCAGCTTCCTTAATCGTTCCGATTCGCTGCCCCACGATCAGATTCGTGGCGCCGGTTGTTTCTTGATTCAGCATGGAGCGCAGCTGACGATCTGTCTTATAATCAAGTGCTGAGAAGGAATCGTCGAAAATGTAAATGTCAGGCTTCCGGAATACAGCACGAGCGATAGATAACCGCTGCTTCTGCCCGCCGGACAAGTTCGATCCGCCTTGCGAGATACTGCCTTCGTATCCGCCTTCCAGCTTTTCAACGAACTCTTGGCCTTTGGCGATCGCTACCGCTTTCTTCACATCTTCAGCCGAGCCTTCCACACGACCGTTATCCCCGTAGGCGACGTTCGACGTGACGGTTCCGCTAAACAAAACGGTTTTCTGAGGAACATAACCGAGCTTGTTGTGAAGTTCCCGCAGCGTGTAATCTTTCACGTTCAAACCTTGGACAAGCACTTCTCCCTCTGACACGTCATAAAATCTCGGAATTAAGTTCAGCAGCGTACTTTTGCCACTGCCCGTCGAGCCGATGAAGGCAACCGTCTCGCCCCTGCGCGCAACGAAGCTAATGTCCTTAAGCACATATTCATCCGAATCTGCGTATTTGAAGCCAACATTCCGGAATTCAATCTCTCCTGCTTTGGCGGCATTAGCCGATCTCGAACCGCCATCCTTGATGCTTGGTTCCGTATTTAAAACTTCCATTACACGCTTGGCAGAAACCGATGCCCGCGGCAGCATGAAGAACACCATCGATAACATCATAAAGGCCATAACAATCTGCATGGCGTAGGAAGAGAAGATGACCATATCGCTAAACAAGCCGAGCCTTGCCGCTGTATCCGCCCCGTTGATCAAATAGGCGCCGATCCAATAAATCGCTAAGCTTAATCCACTCATGATCAGACTCATGACCGGCATCATTAAAGCCATTAATCGGCTAGTGAACAGATTCGCATCGGTTAACTCCCGATTCGCGTGATCGAACTTCACTTCCTGGCTTGGTCCCGCATTATAGGCACGAATGACACGCAGTCCATTCAATCCTTCCCTCGTTACCCGGTTCAATTGATCCGTTAGCCCTTGAATCAATCTGAACTTCGGCATGGCAAATAAAATAACGATCCCTATCATAAGAAGCAAAAGTGCGACCGATACGCCGGAAGAGAGCGTCCATTGCCAGTTCTTGCTGGAGATTTTTACAATCGCCCAGACTGCTAGAATTGGCGCTTTAATCATGACTTGAAGACCCATAGCCACAATCGTTTGTACTTGCGTAATGTCGTTCGTGGAACGGGTAATAAGGCTCGCCGTCGAGAATTGATTCATTTCGGCCATCGAGAACGACTCAACCTTGTCGAAGAGCATGCTTCTGAGCCTCTTCGCGAGTGAAGCGGCGCTCTGCGCAACCAAATAGACGACGATAAAGGACGCAATTAAGCTTCCAATCGCACATATCATCATGTAGGCGCCTGGTTTCCAGACCTCGCTTAAGGAGCTGCCTTCCGTCTGTACTAGTTTTGTGATTTCTGCCAAATAATCGGGTAGCTTGAGATCGAGCCATACCTGGAACACGATAAATGCGGTACTGATGACGATAAACCAAACATTTTTAGGATTGAAATATTTCAAAATCTTAAGCATTTATCAAACGCTCCTTCACCATGTTGTTAGCCATAGAACTGTAAGTCTACTAACCATATTACAATAATTAAAGCCGCCCTAACAACTTTGACGACTGCTACTCCAGATTACTTTTAATTTTATCAAGCACAGAATAAAAGGTATCGAGCTCCTCTCGCGTTAACCCCTTCTTCAACTCGCGCTCGATTTCAGCATACTTGCCGATTATCGCTTCATAATACTCGTGCGCGGTCGGCGTAAGGATGATCTGCTTCAATCGTGCATCGTAGGGAACAGGCTGCCTTGTGATGAGGTTCTTTTTCTCCATTAATTGCAAAATCTTGCTCGCCGTCGAACGACGAATCGTAAACTTGTTTTCGAAATCGCGTTGAAAAATTTCTTTGTCCTGGTTATCGACAAAATACTTCAGCACCCAACCGTGCATGCCGGTTAATTGATCGCCGTATTTTTGAGTCATAAACCCGTCAACCTGTCTCTGCAGCATATTTCTCAGCGTTCGGAGTTCCAGCGCAATTGATCGGTCTGCCTTCATTTCGCCCTCCTTGTCTCTATTCCAATTCAGCTCCATTTCATTTTAGCATATAACTTGTTAGTCGACTAACATATTTGCGACTCCTTGATTAGCACTTTCCCGACTTTTTTATGGGTAGATTGCGACTTAAACCTCGGCGCCACAAATCCGTCACAACTTGCTCATTGTGCATCGTTGCCCATTGGGCAATAATATATATATACATTCCATGTTAAAGAAGCTGCTAGTCAATCTGAAAAGAGGTGAACGCTTAAGCGTTACATGATGAACAAACAAAGTTTACGCGATATGAAAAGGGAAGCAACCGGGAATGCGCTTGCCGATGCAGCTTTCGCTCTTGCTCTGGAGAAAGGGTTGGACGGCTTTGTCGTCGAGGATGTCGTTCAGCGTGCCGGTTATTCCAGAAGAACGTTTGCGAATCACTATTCCTGCAAGGAGGAAGCGATCGCTTCGGCGGCTCTCATCTTCAATGGCGCTGATGAAATCAAGGAATGGATAGCAGGCTTAAACGAAAATGTCCCTCCCCTTGAGATCCTGTATCATTTGATGAAGATGCAGCTTACAGCAGATCATTTCGTGAAATTACAACAGCTTGTTTCGCTTTCGAAGCAGTACCCGTCACTTGAGCCATACATACTCAGCGGGCTGCACCGTTTGCAAATATCCGCCCAGGAGACAATAAGTAACTTATCCCACGGACGTTATCCCGAAGGGTACACGCATCTGCTCGTCGGCGCTGTTTACGGAGCTGTCTTGCCCTTGCTGGATGGCAGCCTCAACGTGCTGCTTCCTGGACAGACTGCCCCTGAAATGCCTGAAGCAGTTACACTCGATCATTATTTGGATGATATGTTCGGTTACTTGCGCAACGGTTTCTAGTTCAAGATCACATGTTATTTCTTTATGCAAAGGAGAATCATTAACGCATGTCAATTTTTCTGTACAGATTAGGCAAATCAGCTTATAGCAAACCATGGTATTTCATTGTCAGTTGGATCGCGCTCCTCGGCATTGTTCTCACGATTTTGGGTATCAATGGCATTCATGTTACTTCTGACATGAAAATCGAGGGCACTGAATCGCAGAAAGTGCTGGACCAGTTAACAGCAGAGCTGCCCGAAGCATCAGGCGGACAGGCAAGCATTGTATTTACGGCGCCAGAGGGCGAGAGTCTGAATACGCCGGATCGTTTGAGCTCTATTAACGAAGCTGTTAATGAGGTATACAAGCTGGAATATGTAATTAATCCGATTGAATTGGCTGCGCAAGCTGGAGCATCAATGACTGACGCGGCTGCGCAAGGCAGCCAAACGACGCAAGGCGAAGCAGCTGCCGGGTCAACGCAAGGAGCTGCAAGCGAATTGCCGCCCTACGGCCCGCTGATGATAGATGGCGTTCCGGTACCGGGCGTCATGATCGCCTCGGACAGCAGCGTTGCCCTGTTCCAATTCCAGTTTACGGTTCAGCAAATGTCGCTGCCGGAATGGGTCCCTGATTCGGTCATCGATGCTGTCATGACAGTCGAGAAGACCGGAATTACTGCATTGCCGAGTGACTCGCTGTCCACTAAGCCTGCAATCGGCTCGACGGAAGCCATCGGTATTGCCGTCGCTGCCGTAGTTCTGTTCATGACTCTCGGTTCGGTTGTTGCTGCAGGCTTGCCTCTTCTGACTGCTCTCATTGGAGTTGGAATAAGTGTAGGCGGCGCTTTTGCCTTCTCGAATATTTTCCATATGACCGATCTTACGCCTGTGCTGGCACTTATGGTCGGGCTTGCTGTCGGTATTGATTATTCTCTGTTTATCGTCAACCGTCAGCGCCGCATGATTCTAGAACAGGGAATTAGCGCACAGGAAGCGGCAAGCAGAGCAGTCGGCACCGCAGGCAGTGCAGTATTCTTTGCCGGTTTAACCGTTATTATTGCATTGTGCGGCATGGTTGTTATCGGGATCGGCTTCTTGTCTGCAATGGCGCTTGTTGCCGCTGTAGCTGTTCTTGCCAATGTGCTAGTCGCATTGACCCTGCTGCCGGCTTTACTCGGTCTCGTTGGTGAACGCATCTGCTCGGCCAAGGCTCGCACGAAGAACAGCAGCCAAAGCAGCAAAAATCCGAATGGGTTCGCGCATCGCTGGGTATCTGGAGTCGTAAAAGGCCGCTGGGCTATCATCGTTGCCGTCATCGTTATCCTCGGTGCGGCCGCAATCCCTGCTGCGAAAATGGAAATGGGCATCCCATCAGGTGCGACTGCGAACTTTGATACAACAGCAAGACAGAGCTACGATGCGATTTCAAATGGATTCGGCGAGGGCTTCAACGGCCCGCTGCTCCTGGTTGCCGAGCCGCAAGGTTCTTCGGAAGCCATTACGATGGAAGCGCTTGGTGCTCTTGTTCAAGAGCTGCAGCAGCATGACAACGTTTCTGTCGTTACGCCTATGGGCGTCAACGAATCCGGAGATATGGCCATTATTAGCCTCATCCCAAAAACGGGTCCTACGGATAAAGAGACGAAGGATTTGGTACAGGAGCTCCGTGCCAATGACTCCAGTATGTCGAAGTCTTATGACATTAAGATAGGCGTTACTGGTTTTACAGCCATCAACATCGATATGTCGTCGAAGCTGGCTGAGGTGTTCCCGATCTACGTCATTATTATCGTCATTCTTTCGATCATCATTCTGCTTCTCGTATTCCGTTCAATCATCGTTCCCGTCAAAGCGACGGTCGGGTTCCTGCTCAGCATTCTCGCCACCTTCGGGATAACGACTGCCGTATTCCAATGGGGCTGGGTGAATGATCTATTCGGTTTCGACACGGGCGGTCCGCTGCTCAGTTTCATGCCGATTATGGTTACGGGCATACTATACGGGCTAGCGATGGATTATCAAGTGTTCCTTGTCAGCTCCATGCGAGAGTCCTACGTTCATGGACATCATGGCAAAGAGAGCGTCATTCACGGCTACGATCAAGCAAGCAGAGTCGTCGTAGCGGCTGCAGTTATCATGGTTTCCGTGTTCGCCGGCTTTATCTTTGCACATGATATTATGATTAAGCAGATCGGCTTCGCGCTTGCGATCGGCATACTAATCGACGCGTTTTTCGTCCGTATGGCTCTCGTACCGGCAGTCATGGCCGTATTCGGAGATAAAGCATGGTGGCTTCCGAAATGGTTAGACCGCCTTCTGCCGAACCTTGACGTCGAAGGAGATAAGCTGCTTGCTCAGCTGAAGGAACAGGAACGCTCAGGTAACGTCAAGACTAATTTGCGTAAAGTTCGGTAAGATTATTTCATGCATTCATGAATCGTCCTAGTAAAATACGGAAGTAGCCAGAACCTTCACCTCCACTTTTAAAGTGGTGTTGAAGGTTTTTTTACGGATAGATCCGACCACATATTCCCTGCCTCCGAAGTTTGCTGCACAAACTCGCCTAACCGCTGCAACATATTCTTTGGTGCCTGCGTTTGTATGTGTGAATGAGCAATTGATTCATAATCCGCACATAAAGGAGATTTGAAATCCATCATGAATAAGACACAACGCATCAAAAAAATAACAATTGCCGCTATGATCGCAGGCGTATCCGCTCTTTCTGTCGCAAGCTTTACAGGATCACTCGTTCCGGACAAAGCAGCCGCCGCAGCGGCCGTTTCCAAAGCCGATAACGCTCAAGCGCTTAAGACGCTGAATAGCTTTTACAAAGTAGCACTAAAAGGCCAATTCCCTGGCAATGTTAAAGGACTAACACTCGGTACAAGCACCCGCCAAGACGTACAGGACCTAATTGGAAAAGCGGAAGCGCCTGGCAAGGATGCGGATGCGTTTGACGTTTATCATGCCGAAATGGGTCATCCCGGTTATGCCATATCCTATAAATTGAACAAAATTCGCGAGCTTCGCTATTTCGGTACCAACGTGGAGCGGCAAAACAATATTGGCGGCATTACGCAAAGCATGCTATACAAAGCATGGGGAATGCCGAGCTCTGCGAAGACGATCCACAATGGTAAACTGACCCAGAAGAAAATCGTATACAATCGCGGCGATTACCAGCTTTCCTTCATTTTCAATAGCAGCACGGAGCTAGACCACATCAATCTCACGCATAAATAAATCCAACATGTAATGGTTAACATAAAGAAAGGCTTCCGATTGAATAAAATCGGAAGCCTTTCTTTGATTTCCAATAGGGTCCTATACAATCATGTTAACTTAAACATCGTTAGATAACTCGCAATGCATCTCTGAAGGAACGCTGCCCTACTATGCATCTAAGCTGCTGCCTGTACGATTACCGGAAATAGCAGACGGATGTGTGCACCGCCTTCAGGACGATTCTGAGCCGAAATCATTCCTCCGCATCGCTCAACAATCGCGCGGGAAATGGCAAGGCCAAGCCCTGTTTCCCCATCCTTGCCCTTCACGAAACGGTGAAACAGATGGGGCAGCAACTCTTCAGATATACCCTCACCATCATCTATTATTGATAGCTCAATGCCATCTAGGCCAATTCCAGCCTGAATTAGAATGGTGCTGCGCGCATGTCTAGCCGCATTGGATACCACGTTCAGGAGCGCTTGCATCAGCTTGTCCTGGTCACCATAAATCGCCAGCTTTCCTCTATCCCTAGGAAGAATGGAAGTCGTTATCGTCACATGGTTTTTTACCAGCACGGGATTGATACGCTCTATCGTCTCTTCAATCCATTCGGTCAGGCTGACGCGGTCTGGCTTAAAATGCTCTTCCTCTCCATCGAGCTTAGCGAGCAGGGTCATCTCCGTCACGATATTTTTCAGCCGGCTGCTTTCGCTCATAATGATGTCCAGTCCTTTACCGACTTGTTCCCCTTCAAAAATCCCGTCACGGATTCCTTCTGCGTAGCCTGAAATCGACATCAATGGCGTTTTAAGTTCATGCGACGCATTTTGAATAAACTGCCGCTGGATAACATTATATTTGTTCAGCTCGCCAGCAAGCTCGTAAACCGACTTTGCAACGTCTCCTATTTCGCCATCGGCTTTAATGAGCTTTACCTCCGAGAAGCGGCGTCCCTTAACCTTTTTCAGCTCGACTTGGAGCTTCATGAGAGGTTTGATGAGTTTCCTTGTAATCATTAGGCTCAGCAAAAAAGCAAATATGACGCCACCGCAAAGCACGATAAGCAGCCTGCCCAGCAACGATTGCTCAATTAGCTTTATTTTGCTAATCGGTGTGAGCAGGGTCAAGGTACCGCCTTGCGGAATCGTGCTTGCAGCCGTAATGAATTGAGTTCCTGTCGTAGAACTGGAAGCAGCCAGCGCGCTCGGTTGCAGAATGGGCACGGACTGTATATCTACCTGCACGGGCTCAAGCGAACTATATAAAATGTTTTGGCTGGCATCCGTTAAAATCGCATCAACCTCGACGAGCGACTGCTTCGCTACAGAAGCTATGGCGCCTCCCACCACGCTGCTTGCTGGCAAGGCTTTTATTTCACCCACCTCCTGCAGGTTCAATGAAATGGACTGCCCCATTTGAATCATATCCTTCTTCTGAACCTCTATAAAATGATCAAGCAGCACATAATGGAACATTACGGCTGTTAGCGACAGAACGAGAATGAGCAGAAATGCAAACGCCAAATTAATCTGATAAAGAAGCTTCATGCCGCATCTCCCCTCCATTCATCCGCAGACGGTAACCATGTCCCCATACCGCTTCCACGGGAAGCTCCTCGATTTTTTTGCGAAGCCGCTTCACCAAATGATCGACCGCCCGATCGCTCCCAAAATAATCGTCACCCCAGATAAGGGTCAACAGCTCATCTCTGGCAAAAGCGCGATTAGGCCGTTCGGCAAGCGTCTGAAGCAGAGCGAACTCCTTGGATGTCACATCCACTTCCTCCCCGCACCAGAATACGCGTCTTTCGTCTAGAGCAAGTTGGAATTGGCCTGCTTCAAGCAGCACAACCGATGAAACCTGCTTTTCTTCCTCCCTCGTCCTTCGCTTATACCAGCGTTGAAGCTGTCGTTTGACCCGGGCTACCATTTCTCTTGGACTGAAAGGCTTAACCATATAATCATCGCTGCCTAGCTCCAGCCCTAATATTTTGTCAACCTCGTTATCTCTAGCGGAGATCATCATAATCGGAACCTCCGCGTCACGGCGGATATGTCTGCAAAACTCATAGCCATCCATGCCGGGAAGCATAATATCTAGAATCCACATGTCAGGCGGTTCCACGTTCAGCTGCACCAGCCCCTCTTCAGCACTTGCCAGTGCCACCGTACGGAATTGCTCTTTCTTCAAATAAGCCTCAACCAGCTCGCGTATATGTTGATCATCGTCGATGATCGCGATTAAATATGGGTTCATTGCATATCCTCCTATTCTGGATCTCTATTATTATAGCAAGCTAGAGTAACGAAAGGGGCTGTGCCACTGTTTTTCCACAAATCTTCACATGGATTGCCATCATTGAACGATACACTAGGTCCTGTAAGACAAACCCAAACCTTGAAGGAGTGTTAACCATGAATTACAAAATGATCTTCAAAAATGCCGCCTTGTCCACTTTGCTGCTGTCAGCTGTAGCTGGCCCTACTGTTTTTGCAGACTCCGCCCACACCAATACAAAGCTGGACCGCGTTACTGCGATCTCCTCAACTCACTTGATGGAGCCGATTAAATTAGAGGCCATTGCCAGCACCGCTGCATTCCAACTCATTGATCCCATTAAACTGGCAGAAACCTATGCAAAAGATTCGGTGAAGGAGTGGCAGGCTGTTATTGCACAATACGATAGCCTTGTATCAAAACGCTTCGAAGCAGTTAGCATTGGAGAAGTTAATGAGGCAGGAGTCGCACTACCTCGTCTAAGTCTGTCGTCGAAGGAGCTCAGCTTATCAACTGCCGCTCCAACAACGCTTCAAGCGGTTCCCGTAAGCGAAAAAGAACTCGCATCCATTAAGGCATACGCCGTAGATCACGTCTCTGCTCAACTAACGAGCGTACCTTTGCATGCGAGCGGCACGATTGCCGTTGCTGGAACTACAACGGCTAATTCAGCTATTGAAATCAAAGTCTCTCCATTCTTTAATGGCATGATAGCCCTAGAGAAAGCGGTCAAAGCCAATGATGAAGTTTCCATTAGAGAAGCGCTTGCGAAGCAGCTAGAGCTGTACAAGCAGGAAATTACTTCACTATTGCAAGACGGGGATCACCGTAATAAATAACGTGTAATGCTATAAATGATAGGCAGCCCAGTATCTTGAGCCGACTAAACTTCTTATGTTTTCTTAAAACAAGGCAAAGGTCAACATGATAAAAACGACACCCTGTACCGACTTTTCGGTGAGGGTGTCGTTTTTTCCATCATTGTCGCTTATATTTTCCAGCGTCTTTCCTTTCCAATAGAAAATCGAATACGTAGACCATCCCCTGTAATTGGAAACAAATCTAATATACATCACGTCTACTTATAAGAAGGGAGCTGCATATCGAGAATGAGAAATGTGAAAGGGAAAATGGTAGTAGGATCGATCGTTTTATTTCTGCTATTGCTTGCAGTAGGCGTATTAGAGTTGCGTTATGGAATGATTAAAAAAACGGTTTATGGTTACAAAGTGAATAATTATTTAGAGCAAACCTATAACGAGCCCATGGCGATTAAACATGTCACTTATTTATGGGATAATATCGAACCCATCCAAGCACGCGTTCACCCGAAAAACGCAAAAAATCTTGAATTTAGCGTATACCCGAGCGATGAAAGTTCTGGCGGCTTCAGGGACGACTATGTAGGCACATTATGGCTCCATCAGGTGAGAGAAGATGTGCTCCAGCATTTAGTAAATATGAGTGAGGAGTTTAAGAGTGCGCTATATATGGACTTCACCTGCTGCACAGCAGCCAGCTACGCTGCCAGAAAAAATGGCGGAATAGTCCCGAATTACAAGCAGGAAGCCTTAACCTTCGATGTTACCTTTCAATTCCAGAGGGGGATGGTTACTAATGATTTTGAACAAATGTATCAGACAATTCATGCCTTGAAGCAAATGAAACAGCCGCGATTCGGTACAGTATTATTCCTCTTGGAACCAGAAAACGAATCGTATCGTATTGCGTTTCGGATACCTGGAGAAAATTTGAAAAAAATGAGTTCGGCAGCTGCCCTTCATTCCTATAACGAGAGCCGTTTTCCCGCTAGGAAGCTTGCTGCTATGATCGACGCCGACATCCAATGGGATGAATCCACTTCTAGCGTCACGATGACCAAGGGAGATTTGGTGCTGCAAATCAATCATTGGGGAGAAAAAATTGTCATTAACGGAACGCCGCAGCAAAATCCTTTATCCTCATTTCTCGGAGATCATGGCGAACTCCTCGTTCCTGTAGCCTTCTTTGAGGAAGCTTTTCAAATATCGGTTCCTTTGATTGATCCATTTCATCAATAATTCAATCAAAAATTCCATAAAAAAACCCGCTTGAAAAAGCGGATTTCAAAGTAAGTATATTTCGTTTTCTTGCAGCTTAATGGCTATGAAACGAAGGTTAGCTAATGGCTTTACTCATGTCATAATCCGTTAAATCAATATCTAACTCCATGCCCATTGCTAATTTGGCCAATTGGACTCCGATGTACGGGCCCATCGTTAAGCCTGAGGCACCAAGGCCATTTACAGCCAACAACCCTTCCCAATCGGGAAAGGCGCCTATGACTGGAAGGAAATCAGCTGTGAAAGGACGAAAGCCTACCCTGACTTCCTGGAACGTGCTATCCGCCAGATCGGGTGCAAATGCAAGGCTTTTGTTCAAAATTTCGTGCATGCCTCCTGGTGTGATTCTCGTATCATAGCCTTCGATATTATTTTCATGAGTCGCCCCCATTACGATTTTTTGCTGCGCGAAGGCGAGCAAATATTGATCGGAAGGAGGCATAATGACTGGCCAGCTGCCCGTAGTTTGGCTAGCATCCGGAATCAGTACGTGCATAATTTGTGCTTTTTGATAGCTGACGTTGAATTGAATGCCTAAAGGCTGCAGCAGCATTTTCGCCCAAGCTCCTGCACAGACGATAACGATATCAGCCTCGTAGCGTTCTCCCCCTATCGTTACGCCTGTAACACGTTTGGATTGATATTCTAGCTTAGCATCCCCGTATATAAGCGCTGCTCCGTTTCTTTGTGCAGATCGGAGCAACGCATCACGAAGTGCGCGGCCATCGACTCGGGCAGCTCCGCTAATATGTATGGAGGAATATCCATCCACAAGCAGCGGGAATCGCGCTCGTGTCCCATTCTCATCAAGCCGTGTAATTTCACCGATTTCTGGCGCATCTTCCATACGCCCGTATGCCCGCTCTTCCATTTTGTCTAGCTTCACAGAATCCGTATGTATGCTGAGTGCCCCCACCTTTGCATAACCGGTATCCGTTTCCCCTTCGCTTTCAAGCTCTTTGATCAGCATGGGATAGTAGCGCGCTCCAGCTTTTGCAAGCCGATACCAAGCCTTATTGCGGCGCTGCGACAGCCAAGGGCAAATAATGCCAGCAGCAGCGTCCGTCGCTTGTCCTTCATCTTTCCGATCGATAATGATGACATCTGCTCCTTGCTTAGCCAATTGGTAAGCGGTTGATGCTCCTGCAATGCCCGCTCCAATGACAATGATTTTCATGCTGATTCCACCCCATTCTGCGACCGCTGAGCGATTTTCTTGTTCTTCATTCCGTTTGAGACCAGGAGTAGTATCTTCATTTTCTGCTCCGTTAATCACTCGTTACCCTTGCTATTCAAAAGTATTTCGACATTTTTTTTAATTATTCCTGCAAAACCAATCTTCCATTTTCTTTGGTCACTAAGGCTATGAATCCTAGTGAAATATCCATCCCTCACATCAATCATTGAATGATACTCGTCTAATTATTTCAATAGGGGACAAGTGCGGAAGACGAATCTATTCGATCTTCATATATTGTTTTATGAGATTACGCTGGAGGTGAGATCGTGGCGATTAGAAAGCCTATTTCAAGAATAGGCAGCAGCAAGAAGAGAATAGCATGCAATCCAAAGAAAAAGCGTCATTGCTCCAACAGATTGCCTTCTTCCGAAGTTAACAATCTTATAGAGGTACTTGAAGCAATCGAACAAATTCTTCCAAGGACGCTCAGCGAGAGCAGTATGGCTAGCAATCATACCCTTCGCGTGCAATTGATTAGAATCGAAGATTGGTTAAAGCGCAATCGCATATGCAACACATCTTTGCTAATCAAGCTGCTCAAGGAGATTATTCGAATTTTGGACGAAATCGCAACATCGATTCTCGATAAAGCAATGCAAGTACAAGTCGTTATCAATCAGCTGTTTATAACCGTGCAAAACATTACAATGACGACCATTCAAATGACCACGATTACTCAAGTAATCAACAATATCAATACGATTATTAACATGAACGGACCTGCGGGGCCACAAGGGCCAGTTGGACCGCAAGGTCCGCAAGGACCGCAAGGACCTCAGGGAATACAGGGAATACAAGGGATTCCAGGTACTTTCTCACCTGTATATGCGAGCGTATTCGATACCGGCAGCCAATTCATAACTCCTGCAGATCTCGTACGATTCAATCAATTCGATCAGCCGGGGTCAATAGCAGTTGGCGGCATAACCGCGACAGCAACTTCCATCACGGTTCCGATTGCCGGCGATTATTCGCTTAGCTGGCAAGTTTCATTCCTTCCCATTCCGGGACAAACTCATTGTGCATTTGGCTTATTCGTCAACAACGTCTTGTTTCCTTCTACGGTCTCTGGGCTTGCTGCTTTTCAAGATCAACAGATTACGAGCGTTGGCGCTTCTGTCATCGTAAGATTGGCAGCCGGCGACGTTTTGGAAGTACGACCGTTGTTCCCGGCGGGAACGGTCCAGCCAGCCATTGATTTAAGCTCAACCATTATTTATCCAAATGTGGTTCCACAACCGATCACTAGTGCATCCGTATCTATCATTTGGCTGGGCAGCGTTTAACAAATAAGCCAATGATATTCAAACTTCATATCTCAGAGATAAAAATGTTCTGAACAACGCAATCAAAACAAAAAAATAAGCTGACGCCGATAACGTATCGGTGTCAGCTTATCGCATTGGACAGGTTTCGGTGTATATGAAATGGATTGTTTAGCCGAATTACGAAAGAGCTTTAATTCGTTGGAATAATACGAATTTCCTTATCTAAATTGGCTAGCATCATGTAATTGCGATTGAAGGTAAAGATGCGTTTTATCTGGTAATAAGACATGGTCACAGCAGTGAATGCTTCGCTGAGCGAGAAATGGAGCTCTGGCCTGTCCATCAGCAGTCTGCGTGATTCCCCATCAAATTCGTGGCTGCTGGAGATGACCGCCAGCTTGCCTTTACTCACCGCTTTATCAATTGCTTTCAGAAAATATTCCGCCTGCTGATAGCTGTATTCATTGCGAAGCCACTCGTGAAGCTCAAATATGATGGAGTTAGTTGTTATGTAATTCCGTTCCAGATCGTGCAAATCCAGAAACAGGGAACGGGCTTTCACATAGCGTGGGTCTTCAGGGTTCATTAATGCAGCTAAAGCTGTACTATCCAAAAAAATCGTATCCTGTATGTTCAAATGGTTATCCATGTGTTTACGCTCCTTAATCCACTAGTTTGCAAATGGCATCCAAATAAAGAAGCGGGTTATCTTCTTTTTGATCCACTGAAATAGGCACTGACTCGCTAGGGGTGCTTGCTAAATATTGGACAACAATTCCGTTAACGATCGCTTGCACTGTCGTTTGCTGCATTTCAGCGAGTGATTTCAGCTCAACATAGTGCTGTGATTGGAGCTCTATCATGTTTTTTTCTTGTTCTTCACTTCTTGAAGAGATGAATTCTGTCGCGGTAGATTTCGCTTTTTCAAATTGATTCTGAAGGAAGCGTTTATAATTATTCACCTTCGGGATTCACTCCTTATATATTGTTCCTATACATTTTCGTCGAATTATGTCGATTTCAGGGGGTGGACGCAAAGAAAGATTTTAACGGAAAAGGTAACGCATAAAAAAACCACCTGGAAAGGTGGTTTAACAACTGAATGATACTGTTTATTCTACGCATGCTGCCCGTTAATGAGAAGGTTATGACTTGAAAACTTAGCAGTCGCTCGTTTCTCAAACGCGTTCCAATTCGGTGTCGATATGTTTGCTTGTTGCTTCAATTTATCGAATGTATCATACAAGGCTGCTATTTCGCTAAACGATCCATCTACCCATTTAATAAAAGGTAAATGATGATACATTTTTAGCCCATAATATAATCCGGTTCGATGCTTGCGAATGATGGTTACGAGTGAAGCTGGAATAGCCGTATAGCCTAGCTTCTCCAATACCTGAAACCCTTCATCCATAACGGAGATGGCTTGCTTCAAAAGAGCTTTGTCTTTAGACGCTTTTTTGTAATCACCGTCGTAAAGATAACTAATCGAGTTCAATGCCACTATCGGCACGATATGACTTTTAAGCCACGCGTCCATGTCATCGTGATAGGTTAATTTGTAGCTTACATGCTTGAAGGCATCTTCTACTACATGTTTGAATGGGATCTCACCGGTGAGACTGCCTAGTACCATTTGCCCGCCTCCTCGAATACAGACGATGCGTCCGCTCTCTTCACGGAGACCTCCGCTAAGCTGAAATCCGAAGCTGACATTTTTTTTCACAATACTGCTCTCGTGCAAAATGTTTTGCATGCCATGAACATCAGCATTATTGCCGACAAGTACGATATTTTGGCTATTGTTCTCAGCTAGAATTGGCAGCACGGATTGAAAATCATTGTATTTCATGACAACGAAAATAAGATCATATAAGTCTTCTGGTTGAAGGGCGTGAATAACGTTTACTCTATCAACAGTAGTTCTGCGCTGAAAATAATGGCGAATAACGAGTCCGTCTTTTTCCAATTGCTCTGCTCGTTTACCTCTGGCCAGAACGGTGACATCATGATCTCCTCGCACCAGGGCATGAGCAAGATAACTGCCTAAGACGCCTGCGCCAAAAACTAAAATTCTCATCGTTATCTCCCCTTCTGTACATACGTACAATCGTTGTTTTTTCAACATTTGTTCGATATGATTAGGTTATCCGTTTGCCCAATGTGAATCAACCGTTAGATTTATCAGTTTTGTCGGTTTTTCAACAAAGTATGATCATTTGTTTAATAAAAGGAGCATCCCATGGATCGAAGAATAAAAAAAAACCAAACAGCTATTATGAATGCCTTAATTCATCTAATGGCGAGCAAGGATTTCGAAAAAATCACAATTAACGAAATTGCAGAATACGCAGATGTTAACCGAGGCACCATTTACTCGCATTACATAGACAAATACGATCTTTTGGATAAATGCATAGAAGTTAATATAGAACAATTGATCGACAGCTGTTTGCCTGAGAATCCAGCAGATGCATACCCTTCTAAGCATTCATTGCGGCGTACATTTGAACTCATGGAGAAAAATGCGTTTTTTTATAAAACCCTCTTGACGAATAAAGGCGTTCCCTCCTTCAGAAACCACCTGCAAGAAATGATGATACAAGGCATACGCGAACAAATCGTTGATCATCATTTAAGCTTAAACGAGCTGCAAAAAGATATTTTAGTTCAATTTTTGAGCTCGGCGACTGTCGGAGTCATTGAATGGTGGCTTACTCATGAAATGCCCTGTTCGTCAGAAGAGATAACGGAACATTTATGGGTACTTCTCGAGACGAATCAAGTAATACCTCGATTATCTATTTGACTTTTAAATGTCTTCATACAAGCGTAAACGGCTGAAGCCGTCCTCTGGCGACTAAGCTTACGTTTCGCGTAGAAATATAGAGAAAGTTGGCGAAATGATATTTTAAAAAAAGACTGCCTTGTTCAGGCAGTCAGATCGTGAGCTTATTGCTGGCTTTATCTATATCTATCGACAGCCCTGTCTAGATTCTCATCGAATCCAAACGCCAGTGTTCGATTTGGGATCGGATTTGAGAAGGATTTAACGGCTCGGCAACAGCTCGTTTACACAAACCGGTAAACTCTTTGTCATCCGCATTTCGCAATGCGATGATCTGTGCGATAGAGAGTGCAGGATCAAGTTCTTGCCCGGTTAAACGATAATGCCTAAACTGCTCTTCCAACCGTATGATCCGATCTTGGGTTTTTGTCGCATACCCGCGAACGATCATGGCAATAAAAACTAAGCTTATGGCGATCAACATGAAAAGGCCAGCGCTCGGAATGTTGCCGTCGTTTCGCAATGCTTGAATGCCGTTTATGAGTGACCAAACAAATACAGCCATAACCAATGGGAGTGTTACAAAGTGATAAGGTGGATGAAATCGCAGTGATTTGCCATTATGTTGATTTGCCATATAAACCTCCCGTTTTATCGTCATCATCGCGTGTCTTTAATCCTAGTGCCGTTTTTTGCCCCTCCGTTTGATATGTTGATTATTAAACCTATGATATAAAGGTGAAACTTTGAACGGATTTGAGGAAAGTAGTTCTCATCATCCATGCTGTATACGATACGGACGGTTAAACATTCGTATGCCGGCTAGCTTTGACATGCTTCAGTTGAGCAACAATAATGACGCTGATGATAACCAGAAGGAACCATGAGCTGATCTTGCTGAAACTTACCAACTGCCAGGATTGGTACTGGTCAGGATATTTCCATGCATTAAAAAAAGTAGCGATATTTTCGGCCAACCAGATGAAAAAACCTACGATAACAAAAGCAAGCGTCAAAGGCATTCGATAAGTATTGGTCCGTACCCGATAGATGATCCAGGTTTTCCAAAAGACAATGAGCACGAGACCTGTCAGCCACCAACGAAAATCCGGAATGAAATGGTGAGTGAAGAAGTTCAGATAGATGGCTCCGCCTAGCAGACCCGCGGCTAAAAGCCCCGGCCAGCCTGTTATGTCCATCTTCAGTCTTCGCCATATCTGGCACATGAAGCTAGCAACACTTGCATACATGAATCCGCTGTACAGCGGTACATCAAACAATTTCGTGAAGCCCGGCTCAGGATACGACCAAGATCCCATTGTCACCTTATACATTTCCAGCAGCAATCCAATTAGGTGAAAAACACAGATCACTTTAATTTCATCTCGTGTTTCTAATCCGCTTCTGTACATAAGGTACTGCACGGCAAGCAGGATTAGAAGAATGGCATCATATCGGTAAACGAAAGGAATCTCTATTGCGCTTGAAAGAGCTAAAGTACCAAAGATCGCAACTGGAAATATGCAGCTCATCGCTTGATGATAGCCAAAATGAAGCAGCTGTATGATTGGTTTCATTGCTGTTATCTCCTCGCCGTGCAGCTTTAGACTTCTCAACCATCAGAGTTTAAGCTATTCTAATAAGCTATTCTAACAACACAAGCTCCTGCTCCCCCTTAAATCCAACCTTCGAAACAATCATATAGGTTCAATTGAATATTAAAAATAGAATTTTTTATTGCTTTTGTTTCTTATTTTCAATCTAGAGTTCTGGATTCGTGTAACAAAAAAGAACAATGCCCTAAACGATAATCCGATAGAAAGACATGTTTGAATAGATGTCCTTCATGATGGTTATCGTTCAAGCACACTGCCCTTGTGATTCTTGCAAAACGATGCCCTGCCGTAAACATGCATTTTTTAGCCAAAACGCTTAAAACGACGGATAAGCTCCGATGCCTGATCTATCGTCTCCTTTATGATTTCAGCAGCAGGACGCTCTTTAGCTAACCGCAGACCTTGTCCTGCCCACAATGACATATATTCCGGATTATTCTTTTGGGCTGCAGCCTGGCGTATGTCCCTGGTCAATGCGTTCTGAATCGGGTAGGCGGGAATTTGACCGGGGTAAGCACGCACGTCATTCATAAAATTCGTGAGAATGCCCCGAGCGGCTTTGCCAGAATAGGTATTCGTGATTTCAGTTGAGTCTTCGTTTGAAGACCTTATTTTCCGTTTATACTCGGCATGTGCGCCACTCTCAACACTCGCCAAAAAGGCGGTGCCCATTTGCACGGCAGAAGCGCCCAATGCCAGGCTGGCAATTAGCCCGCGACCGTCCATAATGCCGCCTGAAGCGATAACAGGGATTGAAACGTGATCCAACATTTGAGGAACGAGCGCCATCGTACCGATCATGGATTCGGTGGTACTCTTCAAGAAATTCCCGCGATGCCCTCCTGCTTCGCTTCCCTGAGCCACGATTGCGTCTACCCCCGCAGCTTGCAAAAGCTTGCCTTCCTCGACCGTCGTTGCCGTGCCAACGACGATCGTCCCGCCCTGTTTCATCGCTTCAATTACGTCAAGTGACGGTATGCCGAAAGTAAAACTAAATAGCTTGACGTTTTCTTCCAAAACAGCTTGTACCTGCTCCTCGAAAGACTCTGCAAATTTCGGGATGATAGGGTTCGGAGCGATGCCAATCTCTGCACGAATCTTATTCAAATAATCGTTCATTCTAGAAATCGATTCTTCCGATGTATTTGATTGCTCGGGTACGAACAAATTAATGCCGAAGGGCCGATCTGTTCTCTGTCTGATTTCCCTGATCGCAAGCCGGATTTGTTCAGGCGTTAAATATCCGGCGCCAAGGTTCCCGAGTCCCCCGGCATTCGAAACGGAAGCTACTAAATCCGGCGTTGTCGACCCGCCTGCCATTGGGGCTTGGAATATCGGGTATTTAATGTTCAGTAACCGTGTTAATTCTGTTTCCATCTTCTTAGAACCTCCTGTTTATGTAGATACATGCATCGTTATATTCAAGGCTATATTTAAGTTTAGCAGTCTGGAATAGCTATTCAAGCATGCTAACAAATGTTATTGTGAATCATAGCAACATTTCGAGCAGTACAGTCTTATTTGTAGTATAGTGGTTAAAAAGTGATAATTGTATGAAGGAGCTGATATTTCAGTTATGAAAACCTATTACTGTGATTTAGAGGTTACATTGGACGTTATTGGAGGAAAATGGAAAGGGCTTGTTTTATACCATGTCATAAAAGGGCCAAAAAGAACGAGCGAGCTTAAGCGGCTCATTCCTAATATTACTCAAAAAATGCTCATTCAAACGCTTAGAGAACTAGAATCAAGTGGTCTTATCGCTAGAAAAATGTTTAATCAGGTCCCTCCGAAAGTCGAGTATTCCACAACAGAGCTTGGGCAATCGCTTGAAACGGTATTAAAAGCACTTTGCTCATGGGGTATCGGTTATGCTGAGGAAGCATTCGCCCAGGATGAGTACGAGATTCTGAAATTGGAATAACCATTCGATATTTATCCGTCAAAAGAACATTCATTTCCCTTGGGTTGCTAATTCTCATTGTGCATGCTCTTTTTATTTGCAAACCATCTCCTTAGGCTCATCCATGCACATAGCAGCGGAATATATCCATACAATAGAATCCAACCGGACAAGGTCAATACGGAATCCAGCTTTTCTATCATCATCGGATTTTTCATCGGAAGCATAATGACAAATACAAGACCACCGGTTATCCATAGTGAAGGCCTAGATTTGATACCGATCGTTTTTTTTAGAATTCGGATTGCACCCCATAAGCCGACACAGCATGCGGAAATTATGACAAAAAACCAAATAAAAATATAAATATAATCAAATCGTTCAAGAAAAGGAAAACGAATGATTTTGGACAATATAAGCGTTGGCCAGATCGTATGCTGCAGTTCTTGTATATTAAAATAGGAAAAGCTAACAAACGCGATAATCAATGGAATTAATGTGGAATGGGCAACCGCTATATGAGCCCATTTCTTAGACTTTTCCTGGTTTTTAATAAAAGGATACAGCAAAAGCAAAAACTCAACACCTAACATCGTAGTTAAGGAATGATAGGCAGACTCTGCGAACTGATGAGCATTGTGATTAAACAGAGGGAGAAAGTTCGTCCAATGCGCCTGCTTTAGCGGGAAATACAGCGACGGGATCAACAGGCTAGGTATGATGACACAGAAGAAACAAATACCCGTAATGACTCTTAAGCCTCCGGAAACAATGTAAGAGGCAACCAGCAGAAACAAGATCGACAAACTCCAAAGCGGTGTATACGGAAACACCCATACATGTATGACTTCTATATATGGTCTTAATTCATTTACGATAAATAAAAGAATATAGCCATAGAACACAAACGTCATAAGGCTGCCGACCCATTTTCCGAATAATTGGTTATGCAAAGAAATAATGTCGCCTTCCGTTGAGTGGGACAGCAAATAAAACATCATCGCAATAATCAAATGCAAGCTTAGTCCCACTGCCGCAAAAGAAAATAGAGAGTCCATCTCGGCTCCGTTAATAATGCGGCTTTGGAAAATCAACAAGGTGCTTCCCATTTGCGTGCCGTGTATTAAGGTCCATAGCAGATATGGCGATACAGTTAAGCTTTCCTTCACTTGTTTTCCCACCGGATATCCTCCTGACGAAATTACTCCCCGACTCCGGATTTGCTTAGGCTCGTACGGAAATGAACATCGAATTTGATATTTTTATATTCGTTCGCATAGAACTTGTCTTCCGACCAGCTGCGATGGCGAGTCCTCATCAAATCGCCGATTCCGAGCGGGTCAACTTCCTCTTCTACGAACTTGTGCAGCAAGGCAAGAAGATGGCTTTGAAGCTGCGCCTCCAGTTGCTGCACTAATGAATGCGTGTTTTTTTCTACATCTAATGAAAACCAATCCGGATATTCATTTACCATTCCGCTTAGTACGAACGAATAAGTCAATGTTGTCCCGTCCTGATTTTGGATGACCTTCCTATTCAGCTTGCCGGAATTAATTGTGAAAATAGCTGGCGACACGTTTGAGCCCTTTTGGATGACAAACGGAATATCCCCCCGCAAAGCGTTGCCTTGCAGCAATTTGAAATATATCATTTCATCCTGATCCAAGACAAGCTTTAAAAGATCTGCCTTGAAAATCGCATATCCAGAAATTTCAACCTGCTTTTTGGGGTTTAATTTGAGATAGGGTACGGAAAAATCCCGTCCCGTGCCATAAAAATCAAACAGTACGGTTGACAGATTCGAATATGGAATCATTTTTTCCTTCATATTTTGTTCGATTAATTGATAAGGGTAATTTTGACTCCCTTTCCCTGCAAGGCTTTCCGATACAGCGGCAAATGGTTCGTCAAAAACAGCCAGGATCACATAGTTGCTGATGACAGGGTCCCGACAGATCGTTTTAAGGAAATTAGTAATTCCTCCTTCGGCAACCTCTCTGCTGAACGCCAGCATTTTGAGCTTCTCCATCCGGACCGGCTGCGCGGATTCGAAGGCCATCTCGTTGAAGATTTCCCTTGATTGCTTCCCTTTTCCGTTGAGCACCTTGATTTTCCCTTTATCCTCATAATCTGAATATAAAGCCGATCCCGTATATCCGGAATCATTTTTGTCGATCCCAAGCACGGTTAAGCTCCGTATATGATCGACAACACCATCGCTGCCGCAGCCGGTAAGAAAACACAATGCTATACAAGGAATCAACAGATTCTTAACGCTACTCATCGTTAATATCCTCCTTATCCTCCTTTGGTTGATACTTTGTAAGCACTTTAGGCTTTAAATATTTGCTTCTGCTTGTCATAAAGGCATACGATGCCCGTATGATACTGTCTGAGAAATTACCCGTACGGAACGGGAATATCGGCACCAAATACGGCGTCCCTAACGATTTCAGCCGCAATAAATGACCGGTTAATAAAAGAAATCCAGCCGTAATGCCAAGCCCTCCCCATAAAGCGGCAAGCAGGATAAAAGGAAACCGCAAAAGCCTGATCGTATTCGCCATTTTGAAAATAGGAGTCGTAAATGAGGCTAGCGCCGTTAATGCAACTATGATTAACAAAATATTGCTGGTCAGAGCCGCATGAACCGTTGCCTGCCCGATTACGATACCGCCAACGATGCCCAGCGTTTGTCCGATTTTCGTAGGAAGCCTCGCACCTGCCTCCCTCAGCAGCTCAATTGTGATTTCCAGAAAAATGGCTTCTATTACTGGAGGAAACGGAACATGGCTCCGTGACATGATCAGCGGTTCAAGCAAGGCTTCAGGCAACACGGCGAAATGATAGGTTAATATGGCAACATAAAGCGGAGTAGCGAATACAGAGAAAAAAACACTCATTATCCGAATGATGCGAAAGAAGGAACCGATGATCCACGGCACGTAATAATCTTCGGGCGATATAAAAAAATCCAAAAATGTAGACGGTCCGGTAATGACATAAGGCGATCCGTCGGAGAAAACGGCGACTTGGCCGGATGAAATGGCATAAATGACGCGATCCACTCTTTCGGTGGAAAGAAACAACGGGAATGGCGTATTGGTGTTGTCTGAAATGATTTGATCAAGAAACGAACTGTCATATATAATATCAACGTCAATCGCCTGGAGCCGCTGCCGGGCAGTCTGCACATGCTGATCGTTCGTCACCCCATCCAGGTACACGATCATCACCTTTGTGTTGGACATAGACCCGACTGTTACTTCTTCAAACACCAACTCCGGCACCGCCATTTGCTGTCTAAGAAGGTGAATGTTGAGATCAATATTTTCCACAAAGCCGACTTTTGGCCCGACGACGCTAAATTCATTTTCGGTGTCATTGCTCAAGCGATGACCGCGTTCCGTTATATTCACGTTTACAAGAATGAATGCATCATCCGTTTCGTTTAACTGGATGAGCACATAACCTTTAATCAGCTTTCTCTCCACTTCTGCTGCATCATAGGTCACATTTATTTCTTCTAAGGGGATTATGTTCTTCATATCCTCAATGCCATTTATATGTTTGATATTTTTTTGGATTTCCGAAACGAGGTAACGGTTTATTTTCAAGTTGTCCACTAGCGTTTGAAAATAACTAATTTGAATTCGAACAGGAAAGTCGCCTTCAACCGGGGAAAATTGATGAAAATCACTAGATTTGCACGCCAGTCGTAAAACCTCAGCGATCGTTTTATGAGCTTCTTTCATTTGTTTAGTTGAATCCTTCGCAGGTTCATTATTCCGCTGCATGGTCTACTCCTTGCCTGCACCTGTAGTATGAGTTAACACCATTATGTTCGGTGATCTCCAAAACTATACATTTCCGATGCCGCAAGGCTTGATTTAGGATCGAGCTGACCGGTTAATTAAAAAAGCATAAGTACGCTTCCGATTTTTCCTGCCCCATTTATTCTTTTCGCAAAAAAAAAACCTCTTCAAGCTCACTCTCACCTTATGCGATCATAAGGCAGTTTTTGAGAAGTGACTTGAAGAGGAATATATGAATGGCTCAATCTGCCTAGTGCTTGTTAGACCTTGTTAGGCCACCGTTTTTCAGACATCTGCAACCGTATATTCTAACTTTAGATTTGTACAACCCCGCCATCTACGAACAGTTCAATTCCATTAATATAGCTGCTCTCCTTAGAGGCAAGGAAAATGGCAGCATTAGCGATTTCTTCGACTTCTCCAATTCTTCCTAATGGTGTAACTTGTTTAGCATACGCAAGGAAGCTTTCTAAATTGGAACCGAATAAATCATCGTAAGCCGGCGTATGAACAGTTCCGGGACTGAGTACATTTATGCGGATTTCAGTGCCCTTTAAATCAAGGATCCAGCTGCGTACCAGCTGTCTGATCGCCGCCTTTGATGCGCCATAAATGCTAAACGCTGGATTCCCCATCGCCCCTGCTGTAGAACCAGTCAGGATAATCGATCCTATCTTATTCGGAAATAATGGCAATGCCTTTTGCACCGTGAATATCGTTCCTTTTACATTGACGTCGAATGTTTTGTAATAGTGCTCTTCTGTAATTTCACCAAGTGGAAGCAGCGATCCCAAGCCGGCATTTGCAAAGAGGATATCCAAATGCCCTTTCTCCTGTTTCACGGTTTCGTAGAGCTTGTCCAAATCTTCCAGCTTGGAAATATCGCCTTGAACGCCTGTTACATTCTTTCCAATTAATTCAACTGCTTCATCAAGCTCATTTTGTCTGCGTCCTGTAATAAAAACGTATGCGCCTTCTTTTACGAATTGCTGTGCAGTTGCTAGGCCAATTCCGCTTGTTCCTCCCGTTACGACTGCTACTTTACCATCAAATTTACCCATATGATGACTCTCCTTTAACCATTATTTTAGTTTGGCATAGGAGGTTCTTCTACGAAAAGAGTGAAGAACATCTTATACTCGCCAGTATGAATGAATAGTAACAATAATAATAGTACGCACTATTATGTTATATAGTCACCTAAAAGTAATAATTGTGATGGAATGAGACATTTCACTCGAAATTTTTTTGGCAATACTAGCTATTGTTCGTATATGCACGGAGGATGAGAACATCAAATGTTGTTTCATCAAAAAAGCGGACTGAATTCCCCTTTATTTCCAGCGGTGCAAATATCCATTATTTCCATTAGGCTATTGATCGTATAAGTACTTTGAATTTCAGCAGAGCTTTCTAGTGAATGCCTATTAAACCAACACGTATTAATCCCTGACAAAATACCGCCTTTGATATCCGTATTTAATGAATCTCCTATAATGAGAGCTTCCTGTTTGTTAAAATCTTTAATATGATTCATCACATACTCGAAAAACTTTGGAGATGGCTTTTGAAATCCGATACTTTGCGAATCAAAAATATATTCAAAAAAATCATACAAGCCAGATGACTTCAATCGCCTGATCTGCGTTTTAGTGATGCCATTGGTGACAATAAATAACCTGTGGGACGCTGATAACCTTTGACAAACTTCCAAAGCTCCTTCAATCATTAGCTGGCTCCCACTGCCCAATAGCTCCCTATACTCATTTTCCCATTCCATGCCATCTACGACTTTTCCTAGCTTTAACATCGTTTCAGCAAATCTTTTGTTTAGCACATCATTCAAAAGGATATTTCCATTTTCATATTCAGCCCATAATTGTTTGTTGACGGAACGATATACTTGAAATGTTTCATCTGATAAAATATAGCCTTGTTGCTGAAACAGTTTGTTTAACGATTCCGTTTCATTAGCGCCAAAATCTAACAAAGTATCATCTAAATCGAATAGCAGCAAGTTATAGCTCATATTAACTCTCCTAACGGTATCATCGTCTTTCATTCTTATCACCTTACCAACGTTAATATAACGCTATAAACGAAGTCAATCCCCGTGCATCGTCGATGTACGGGGAATTTTTGCAGCATATGACATTAAAATCAAGCAACTTTATTCTTTTTCAGGGAACATTCCTGTAGAGATCGCAATTCGATTCCATGCATTAATGGTGTTGATTGCCATAATAATCGTCACAAATTCTGCCTCATCTACATGAGCCCGAACGCTTTCATACAATTCCTGCGGCACGCCTTGCTCTGAAATACGAGTTACAGCTTCCGTAAGCTCAAGCACTGCTCTTTCTTTGTCCGTGTAAACAGGGGCTTCACGCCATGCGCTAAGCAAATAAATCCGCTGCTCTGTCTCGCCCATTTTCCGTGAATCCCGTGTATGCATAGCCATACAATAAGCACAACCGTTTATCTGAGAAGCTCTAATCTTAATGAGTTCATATAGATTTGCATTCAAGCCGCTTGTCTTAATAAACCCTTCCAGCTTCATCATTACTTGCAAAGCACCTGGGTTAGCGCTCATATGATTTAATCTAACTTTCATCGTATATTCCTCCGTTTTCGCTATATTTTAATTTCGCTACCAGAACAATCGTCGACAACATTTATCGTCGATTAATCTTATCCCCAATATAGACCTTAAGTTTAAATCTGTCAACTCCAAATAGTGATCATTACGGCAAGAATACCCATCACCCATATTTGACAAGGGTTTTAAATCCACCTAAGATGATTAATAGCAATCTTTTTATCTAGAAAGCAGGTGTGTGCATGCAGTATAGTATTGGAGTTGAATATGGCCTGCATTGCTTGGTATATTTAATTGACATTCCAAAAGATTCGACTATTGGGATTAAAGAGCTCTCCGCATTTCAAGGTGTTTCGGAAACCTATCTTTCGAAAATTTTTGGAAAATTATCAAAAGCCGGTATCGTAAGCTCAGTTCCTGGTGTAAAAGGCGGATATAAATTAGCAAAGCCTCCTGCGGACATTTCGTTTTGGGATGTGGTTGAAGCTGTCGAAGGCGCTTCCCCCATTTTTCAATGTAAAAATATTAAAAATAACAGCTACCTTTGTCGCGATGAAGAATATGCAGCTTGTACGCAAGCTTCTTCCTGTGTCATTAATTTAGTAATGCTTGATGCCGAGGATAGCATGCGCAATCTTCTGCGCAACAAAACGCTAACTTGGTTAAATGAAGAGCTTGATCGCGTACTCACTCCTCAATCACGCAAAGAAACCCGTGAATTTTTCGCAAACAGTAACCTGAATCACTAACTCCACAATCTGCACTATCAAGGTACAGTAGGTGAAATAATACAAAAGCTCCTGCAGCTTGCAGGAGCTTTTTACTTTATTTTAGTGATGGATAAGGATAACGTTTGCGACATCGTTTCTCGTTTCCTGTTATCTTTTCCATGCCGTTCTTTTATTTGAAAGCAAAAAACCACCCATTAGGGTGGTCTTCGCTCATGAGGAACCGATTACAATTCGAATAGGATTTTGGAAACATTGGCGTTCACCTGTCTGATTATAAGTCGTTATAGTGAATGGTCTTTATCGTTCCATCTTCGTTAAAGTGCAGCTCCGTATATTTCACACATCGTTTATGATTCACGCCATCGGACATGGAGCTGTCGTGATAGAACAGATACCATTTATCTTCGAATTCCACAATTGAATGATGGGTCGTCCACCCGATAACCGGAGTTAAAATCGTCCCTTTAAATGTAAAAGGGCCAAGCGGATTCTGGCTTATTGCATAAACCAGCTTATGCGTCGTGCCCGTTGAATAAGACAAATAATACCAGCCGTTATGCTTGTGTACCCATGGTCCTTCAAAGTATCGGCGATCCTCATCACCAGCTGTAATCGGAAGGCCGTTCTCATCGACAATCGAAATCTCCTGAGGAACGCCTTGAATGGACAGCATATCATCACTCAGCAACGCAACCCGAGGACCAAGCGCTGGCGTTTCCTGCTCCGGCCCTGTTTCATCTGGCTTGAAGATGCCTGTCTGCCATTTTTCCAATTGACCGCCCCATAGGCCTCCGAAATAAATGAACGCCTGATTGTCATCATCCATGAACACTGCAGGATCGATGCTGAAGCTGCCCTCCATGTAAGTTGGCTCAGGGGCAAACGGCCCTGCAGGAGATGCGCTTGTCGCTACGCCAATTCTGAATATACCGTCATGATCGCGGGCAGGGTAATATAAGTAGTATGTTTCGTTTTTATAGGCAGCATCAGGTGCCCAAAGCTGCTTTGAAGCCCAAGGAATATCCTTCAAATGCATGGCCTCACCATGATCAACGACCGGAGAATCGAAATTATCGATGGATAATACATGATAGTCCTCCATCGCATATTGATCACCATTGTCATTATTAGGACCATCGTGGTCGAGATCATGTGATGGGTAAATATAAATTTTTCCCTCGAATACATGCGCGGAGGGATCTGCCGTATAAATATGAGTGACAAGCGGCTGGTTAGGTGTTGGTTTATTATTCATTTGAAATCTCCTTTTTCGATAGAGGTTAACGAATAAATAAAGTGTAGTGCTTCTCAAAGCCGAAAACAACCCATCATTCCATAGTAAAACACAGAAAAACTATAGATTTTAGTCCAGCACACCTATCCCATCCTACAGCGAACCATTTTAGGGGAAATTTCACTTCATTTAGCAATCAATGCTCAATTCCAAAATAGGTGGACAAAGCTGATTTAAATTCATCGTTTGTCTTCGGCGTGAAAGTCCTTACACCGGCAGAGGTAAAAATACGGAACTCACGGTCGGAAACGGTACGTCGTCCTTCCGGCGTTCGCATTGCAACGATCGGGTATTTGTTAAAAATGGAATCATCGGCATTTTCACACCAAAAACTCGCAAATAAATAGTCTTTCGGCAGCTGCGGCTCCTCTGTGAAGGAATAAATACGATTCCATCCGTTATTTTTCTGCTCGCAAAGCAACCAGCCAAAATTAGCATCCACTTCGAGCCGGAAGGCGTGATTGCCTTGCTGCTGTACTACCCCTTCATTTAATGGAATAGGTCTGCAAGGTACGATCCCACCTACACCAACATCGCACAGGTAGTCGATGCCTTCAACTTCTACTATGAGGACATGATGACGCCTTTTAGGCGGGAGCTGCTGCTCATCTCTCCAGAACCTAGCGACCAAATCCGTTACTTTATAACCGAGCTCCCTCAGCAACCATCCGAATAGTGCATTTAACTCGAAACAATATCCCCCGCGCCGACTCACTACAATTTTCTGATACAGATCCTGTGGATCAAGTGATAAAGGCTTGCGTGCCAGAATATCCAAATTCTCATAGGGAACCGTGTACAAATGTTGTTCTTGCAGGTCTGCCAGCGTGTTTGCGCTGCCATCCAGCGATCCTTTAAAACCGATGCGATCCAAATAGTTCTGAATGGATTGATGAATATGAGTCACTGTAAAAACACCTTCCTTTGGAA
Organism: Paenibacillus endophyticus; assembly: GCF_014192395.1. GTDB lineage: Bacteria > Bacillota > Bacilli > Paenibacillales > Paenibacillaceae > Pristimantibacillus > Pristimantibacillus endophyticus. The sequence goes on from NZ_JACHXW010000004.1 coordinate 412,532, forward strand.
AATGACTTGCTCTGACTGCGATCCCATTCCGCAGCTATGTCCATTTCAACAACAAATATGGTCTATTTGATGTTAACACCTCTATGGAAGTTATTGCTATACAAATAAATGAAAGTAGATACACGATCAGTACTGCTGCGAATTACCAATAAATAGCTTAAAGCGCCCGCTAACCATCCGGTCAGCGGGCATCTTTATTGCACTCACATGAATTGGACTAGAATTAGATTTGCTTTACGCAACAGTATTACTAATAACCTTTAGAAAACCGTTCTTCTGCAAGGCTTTAAGCTCCACCCCATTGATCAAAAATGGTTTAGTTTCGACATTCACCTTAAATTTGCTGTAACTGACATGGCAATCAAATGTCTCAGCAATAAAACGAAGTGGAACAAATATACGATTTTCTTTGATGCATGGCTTGACATCAAGCAGCATTTTCACACCACTTTTCATCACTATATTGCTGTTCAAAGTTAATACTACTTTTATGTTGTTTTTAGCGAGAATGACCTCGGAATTGGACCAAAAGACGCTAGCTCCTAAATTTTCGCTAATCACACGCAGAGGTACCATTATTCGATTGTTCATGATCCGAATATGACGTCACCCACCAGATTAAGACGAAATTGGTTAAATTTTGTTGCACTATTTTCCCATTTAACAGGAAGAGGCTGCCGTTTCATATCGGCAACCTCTTCCTGTTTATGGTAAAGCTATAGATACTCCTTCGATTGATACAGGTCAGCAGTGCATCATTATCGATGCCAAAACCATAAAGGATCAATCTTATGTGCTTTCAAAGCTTATTTTTCCCCGTCTACCTTCTCTATTGTATAAATCGGAAATAAACGTTGCTTTCGGGTTTTCACTTACTTCGTAATGATTTCTTTTCCGCTATTATCGCCGTTCTGGCCGATAAAAATTTTCCATGTGGAATCAGTTGCATCATAATTGACGTCCTTAATAATCGGAATTTCCCAGTTCTCATCGGATAGAGAAGATAGCGCTTGGCGGATAGCCTTTGCTTCGCTCATCGTTGCTCCTTCAGGCTGCAAACCAGACTTGACGACTAGGTGCTCTGCTTCTCCCTGTTGAGGATAGGAATCCATTAATTCACCATACTTGATCCATATTTTCACTTGCTGACCGATCTCCACATTAGCAGTCACTTCGGAAAACCAGATCGCTGAATAGAAGTCGCTCATTCCGCCGTTTGCACTATAATCTGTGCTGCGACGCTCGACGACGAGAATCCGGCTGTCTTCTTTTTTTACGATATATCCTTCAAACGCATGCTGGTCTGACAGCTTCGATTCGTCAATGCCAGAAGGCATTGAAATAGCATCAACTGTCGGCTTCGGACTACCGCTCGATTCAGAAACGACTAGAGCTGAATTCGGATTCGAAACGCATCCGGACAAACACAAGAGAATAACAAACAAGCATTTAATAAGAATCATATGTTTTGCATTCATTATAAAGTTCCCCTCGCAGCAACGTTTTTTACTTAGACGAGGAAAATATGGGAATTGTTTCATGAATAAACCGGTGTTATCGCCTGCTTTTCCCTTAAGGGTGGTCTACACTGATGTCGAGCACTAAAGGATTATGTTTCAAACATGACCATGGGTTACGCGGCCTAAATAAGTTCAACATCTAAAACTTCACCAAAATCAATAAATAAATCATTAATCCCAATGCCATACAGGCCGCAAATTTGTAATTCGGCATTGCCACCTCGAATACCGTCTTCTTGAGCAATCCAGCCAGCAAATTGTTTACGGCTGATGCGGGCGATATTGGATTAGACAATGCCCAGCTTCCAAGCAGCAGCACCGCGAAATAGATGGGACTAATCTGAACATGCAAAGGATCAATGCTTCCGGCAAGTATGGTAACAGGCACGATTGGATGAAGGCCTATTAAAGAGGTACCTGCAATTAATGCCACTGTGAAAATCGAAAATGTGACCGCTACCGGCAGCGGAATATGCTCCAGCAAGCTCGGAACAATCTCTCCAAACTTCGTTACGCCGATTGACCCGCTGAAGAAGCCAGCAGCTAGAAACAGTGTGATCTCTTTCCGCAAAGCAGGTAAAGTGACCGTCACATGATTTTTAAATCCTTCTTTGTATACGGTCATTTCTCCCTTAACAAAGCACCACAAAAGTGGATAAGAAAGTGCGGCCAAACAAATTAATAAGACCATGGGCAGATCGATCACACGCTCCATAGCCAAGATGACAATAATAGCAGCTATCAAATAAATGCCGAGTCCGAACGGAAATACCGCTCTCTCCTTTTTTTTCGCTGCCTGGCTAGGTTCCGCTAGGTCAATATGAAGCAATTCCCGAGAATCAACCAACCAGCTTACAAAAAGGCTTAGGATCGCTAACCCAAGCATATAAGGCAGTACGGAAGACCATGGCAGACCCAGCGCTGAGGTCACAAGGGTCATCGCGGCGAAATACGGGGACCATAGAATTGCTCCGGCAAAACCGCGGTTTAGCGCATTTGCAAGCAGCAGATTCATGCCCGGCTGGGGCTTTACGTAGACCAATTGATAAACGACCGGAATCGATCCAACATTGATAAATACACCCATGAGCTGGGTAAGAAGCTGCGTTCCTAGGAATAAAGCGGACTTGCTTCGCAAGTTCACTTCATAAAACTTCTTCAAGGCTTCAACGTATGCTGGAAGGCGGACCGGAATCCCGAATAATGGCGCGAATAGGAACAAGGTAACGATGGTCACGTTTATCCCAGCCGATTCAAACCATATTCTAGCATCCGCTTTCTGAAGCCATAATAGCACGGCTCCAGTAACCATAAAGGACATGGTTAGCCATAACGTCATTCCCTTAAGCTTCGGCAGCAGCAAGACGATTGCAACAAACACTAAGCCTCCCAGAAGATAGATTAGCAGCTCGAACTTTGTCAATTGCAAAGCAATATATACCGCAGCAATTGAGAATATAAGCGTTCTCTCCATTGCCGCTTTTACTGCGGGTGCCATCTGATCTGTCCTCTTTTCCCATCTTAATTAAATTGCCAGCAGCTTAAGCTCAGGTTGCCGTATTGATAGCTGCGGTGAAGAAGCGTTGCTTTACGATTGGAATCCCCCGTCCCCATAGCAAGCAGGAGCGGGATAAAATGTTCATTCGTTGGTACGGCCTCTTGCGCAAATGGAGCAAGTTCGCGATATTGAAATAATGCTTGTGTATCCCATGATTCAAGCTTGCTCTGCAGCCACTCGTCAAACTGCTCTGCCCATGATTCATTATTTTTGGACTGCCAGTTTAATTTCCTTAGATTATGGACGGTGCCTCCGCTTCCAATGATAAGTATATCCTGCTCGCGGAGTTCAGCCAACGCTTTTCCGATTTGGTACTGCTTCTCATTAGGCAAATTGCGATTTACAGATAGTGCAATAACCGGAATATCCGCATCCGGATAAAGCAGCTTAAGTACGGCCCACGCGCCGTGATCCAAACCTCTTTTTTCATCCAGAACGCTTTGGACACCTTGCTTTGCAAATAAAGATTGAATCTGTACAGCTAGAGAGCTATCGCTTTTTGCAGGGTAGGTCATCTTGTAAAGTTCATCTTGAAACCCGCCAAAGTCATAAATGGTTTCATAGGAATCAGCGGCGCTTACCGACTGAACTGTTTCTTCCCAGTGAGCGGAAAAGAGTACGATTGCTTTTGGTTTTGGCATTTGATTCTTAAACGTTTTAAGCAGATCTGTATAACGATTATCCTCAAGCACGATTGACGGGGCGCCATGCGCAAAAAAATAGGAAGGCATCATAGGTCTTCACTCCTTATTGGTGTTTAATGGTGTTTATTTCTGCATCTTTCATAAGCCAGTTCATAAAATCAAGTTGGTTCTCTTCCGATACGCCGTGGTCGGTCGGATATAATTTGAAGAACAAGCGATTCATCTGATCATTCATATACGCAGCGGTTTCATGGCCAATCCGTACCGGAAATACCGAATCATATTCACCATGAGAAATAAATCCCGCAACATTCTTCATGCTTCGAATAGGGTACTCCGATTTCACAAAGTCAGGAATGTATCCGTTTAGTGCAACGATTCCTTTTAACCGTTCACCCATTACGAATGCAAGTGTCATTGATAAAATAGCACCTTGACTAAAGCCGAGTAAATACCTTTTGACTGGATCTATCGGATACTTATCTGTTGCATAATGAATGAATGACTCAAGCGCATTGACCGCTTCATCAAACATTTCCCGAATCGGATTACCCAGGCTTTTCAAATCATAATACTGATAGCCGGCGCCAAGCGGCAAATTGCCGCGTATGCCAATGATGATGAAATCTTCGGCTAACGGAGCAACAAGACCGAACATATTTGTTTCATTCGAGCCTTTGCCATGCAAGGTGAAAATGGTTGGATAGGTCTTGCCAGGTTCGAGGTTAACGGGCAGGTGCACATCATATTGATATTTCGGAATCATATAAACTCTCCTTGTTTGGTAAGCTAGACCGTACGTTTTTGACAATACCCATGTGAAGCTTATCTACGCTGTGAAAGATAAATTGAATGCCAAGTACCATTCGCATCATAATTGAAACAACTATACTCATCGTCATTGTCCTTCACTCCCGCCGCAATAAATATTAGTGATAAGGAAATAACATTTATATGAGTAATTTAACGATGCGATCATTGACTTGTCAACACTTAAATTGTTAATATGTATTTATAATTCATATTACTAATATTCAAGAGGTGAATGCGATGGATATCGGAACCACAATACGGACAATTCGAAAGCGAAAAAGTATCACCATCGCTCAAATATGTGAAACAACCGGACTCTCCCAAGGTTTCATGAGTCAGGTTGAAACAAATAAAACGTCCCCTTCCATAGCGACACTGGAAAACATAGCGCAAGCCCTGCACGTACCTTTAGCCTATTTGCTATTAAAGAAAGATGAACGGATGAGCTTTGTTCGGAAGGATGAACGAAAAATCACCACAAGCGGTCCGGAAAAATTAAAAGTCGAGCATCTTAGCTCTACGAAGAACGTTAAAATGATGCTCGTGGAATTTCCTCCCGGCGCGTCTACAGGAGCTGCGCCTCACGCACATGAAGGTGAAGAAGTCCATATCGTCATTAAAGGAAGCGTATATGCGGTGCAGGGAGAGGATGCGGCTGAGTTCGAAGAAGGCGATTCATTCAGCTGGAATGCGTGCACGCCACATTTAGTAAGAAACATTGGCGAGGACACAGCAATTGTTTTGATATCCATCTATACAGAAAATGAGAATGGTCAAGATCTGATTTAACTTTGCAGAGGAGACTCTTCATGCTGCTTCAACGTTTCTCTCCACTACCGGAACTGTCTCCATATATAGACGCCCTGCTTTTGCAAGAGGATTTTAACCGGACAAACTTCGCTAACCGTCACCCTGTCAAAGTATTGCCGTCAGCCATGACCGTTATAGGCATACAATATGGACAGCCGATGAAACGTTTGGAGAACGGCAAGACATTCGAAACAACTTCCTCCACAGGCTAACATTTATATTATGAAGACAATAGCCTTCCCGCAATCAACGGGAAGGCTATTCTTAGCAATAACTTGTCGCATTTTCACAATGAGCCGACTTCGATGGGATGATAAGATCGGGATACAATAGTTATTCATGACAAGGAGTTGTATCTAAGTGTCCAATATAAATACGAAAACAATCGGGAAAGATTATCCGTACGAATCGAGATATGCGACGGTAAACGGTCATCGCCTCCACTACATGGATGAAGGAATCGGCGCCCCGGTTGTTTTCTTGCACGGTAACCCAACCTGGTCATACGCGTTCCGCAATGTAATCCCCTACGCGCAGAACGCAGCGACTCAGAGCAGGGATGGCCGTTCATGCGAGGTCAAAGCGTATTTATCGTGGGTATGATGCTGTTGTTCTATGCCACTCCTAGCTGTACAGTACGCGAGCCCCAGCTCGACTGGTGCCGGAGCCATCTACAAAACCTTACGCTCTTCGATATCGGGAAAGGCTTCCACCATCTATTGGAGGAGAATCCTCATGCGATTGGCCGTGAATTGCAGCGCTGGCTGCAGCGAGTAAATGAAATGATGACGCATTCGCTATAACATGAATAGGTTTAGGCACAACAATAAGGCAGACGCCCCAGCCGGGCGTCTGCCTATGATACTCTCAATTATTCGTAGTCGATGACAACCATTTGATGACATTCCAGCACGGGTACGGTGTAGGAAACGGTTTCCTTCTCGCAGCTGAACGGAAGCGGTGTCAGTTGCGGTGCAAGATATACCTGCTTCACGGACTTGGCCGTCCGAACGGAAACCTCCACATCATATATGGGGACGATATCCTCAATCACTTCAATCCCTTCGCCCCGACGTACCGGAGACGCGTAGAGCAGGTGATTGACCAGCCGATTCTCTTCCTTCTGCTCTTGCAGCGTGACCACGCCTTGCGCAGGCAAGCTCGTTTGCAGCGTCTTGGCTGTAAGCAGCCGATTCAGCGCGAACAGAACGACTTCTCTCAAGATCAAGCTTCCTTTGGTCGCATAATCCTCAAACACATTCCAGGCGATATAGATGCCGTTGCCGCTCTCTACCATCCCAGGTCCACCATAAGTATAGCTGCTCGGCGTATGTTGATGCGAGCAGAACGTAAATACGTCGCGGTTGAAGTACGGATCTTCGCGTTGTCCCAGCTCGGTTCCGCCGGCTAGCTCGACCTTTTGCCCCTGGGAATAGAAAATATAGGAGGTCGCTCCCAAGCTGCCAGGCTTAAAGGATGGCCGAAAATAATCGGGACGGAACGGATTCGTCCCTACATGCCTTACACCAAGATCGATTACAAATCGATTGCCTTCAGCATCAAGTCCGGACCAGCCCGTCGCGACTATTTTACCCCCCTGCTGCAGATAAGACTCCAATTGGCCTTGCAGCCCGTCATCCACCGCCACGTAATCCGGGAGGATCAACACCTTATAGGCAGTAAAATCTTGCTCCTTATCGATGACGTCAAACAGTACTTTTCCCTCAAGCAGCATCCGTACCGCCCCGGCATCCGAATGCGTATTCCGAGCCTCCGCCATCGCATGTACGCCGGTTGCTTCTAACGACAGAAGCGCCACGTCCGCAACGTTCGTCGTCTTCACGCACCATGCTTCCTTGCTCTTAATGTCGCTATAAGCTGCGCCGATCAAAGCATAGGTTGCTTCATCCATGTATCCGTCGGGATGCAGCTGGTCGCCAATGGAGCAGCGTGCGCCATTCGCGATGCTGAGCGCTGTTTCATAACGCAGCGCGTTCGGGTGCTTAAAGCCGCCGAATTCCCCCCAGGATGTATGGAACTTTCCGGTCATGCCAAGAAATTCAACGTCTAGCGTCTGCGCGTACCTGGCCGAAAGCGGGAAATGGTCATAGCCCCAGCCACCCGTCGGCAACGATTCCAGCTCCAAATGACTGTTCATAACAGCTAAGTCGCGGCGGCCTCGAGCGATATGCCCGCCATTATGGAAGATCGGCAGCCCCGGCTTCACCGATTCAACGGTTTCCTTTACCTTTGCCGTATAATTCGCGTACGTATTCTCCCATAGAAGACGCATCACAGCCACTTCCCGAGGATCGTTTCCTTCCTGCCGTACGCTCTCGACACAGCTATGGCAGTAGCAATTGCGCACCCCGACTATATCAAGGAATAAGCCGTCTGCGTCATAGCGGGACAACATTTCGCGAATTTGTTCGAGCAGAATATCCAGGTAAGGTGAATTCATGCAAAACTGATGATAGCCAGGCTCCATGAAGCCATTAGCCCAATTCGTATGATCATTCTCGTCGCGGATCAGCCATTCCGGATGGCGCCTCGCCAGCTTCTCGTCCAGGCCGGCCGATAAGTATACGGGCGTCTTAACGTCAATTTCATGTGCCGCCTCAATAGCGGCGCCAAGCAAATCGAAGCCAAGCCCCGGATGAATCTCATTTGCTTCTGACGGATGGTAAGCCCAGCCGTGATGGCATTTGGAGAATAGCGTGATGGAATCGACATGGCCAAGCTGCAGCATCTCCTGAAACTGTTTCTTGTCAAAACGGGCTCCGATCGGTGAAATCGCTTCGGAAGTGTGAAAATCTAAATGGACCTGACGGAATCGCATAAGTGGTATCTTCCTTTCCGGTTCGTATAGCTTAACTATATAAGCTCCACGTTCCGCCGGACAGGTTCATAAGCGACTTTTTATAGCATGTTTTCTACCTTCCAAGCAGGAAGTGTGTGATACAATTAGAAAACGCTTACCCTGAATAGGAGATGTCCCGCGATGCGCTGTCTGGAACTAACGATCCCTCCACTCCCCCAATTGTTGACAATCGGCCATTCCTTCTGGCCGCCGGGACAGCAGCACTTTGTCCGGTCGTTCAACGTTTACGACATGTTATTCGTCATGCAAGGAACTTTGTATATAACGGAAGACGATGTCCAATACGAGATCAAGGAAGGCTCCATACTTGTGCTCGAACCGAATCTCACCCATGTCGGTCATCGCCCCTGCGAAGAAACGACTGAAATTTATTGGATCCATTTTGTCCATCCGGCACCCGTGCGAAATATCGACAACGGGCAAATTCCGTGGTCCGTCCCTTCTGCCAAAGGAACCGATCATGATGTCGCGCCGCACCGGCAGGTTATGTATATTCCGAAATTCACCAGCGTTCACAACCTTGATGTTGTCCCGTTCCTGCAACGGATGCTGGAGCTGCATCATTCCTTATCGCCCAAAAGCTCCTTGCCGCTTCAGACGCAGCTGGCCGGCCTGTTCGTTGAGTTGCAAACGGCGTTGCGAACGCAATACGTACCCCGGTCCAGACTACTCTGCGACCAAGCGATCGCCTATCTGCAGCAGCATTTGACCAGCCCATTTGATGCCAAGCATATGGAGCAGTCGCTTCACTTCCATTTCGACTATATCGCCCGCTGCCTCAAGAAACATACGGGAATGAGCCCGCTCCAGTATATGCACGATCTGCAGATCAGGACGGCCAAAGCACTGCTTGAAAACACGGATCTCTCCGTATCCGAAATCGGTCTACGGGTAGGCATCGAGAATGCCAACTATTTCATTCGTTTATTTCGCAAACATACCGGAAAGACGCCGGGTCAATATCGGTCTGCCCGAATAGGCATGGCCTGACAAACAGCCGTTCACCGCTTGGCGGGATGATGAAGCGCGTACCTGTATTCTTTCGAAAGTTCCTCACGGAAATGACCAAACAAAAGAACCTCAGCCTCCACTTCTCGGTGGATTTTGAGGTCCTTTCGCATGTCAATTAAAAATATCGAATGTCGTATAACACGATTGGGTCAGCCTCTAGTTATACATGTTTACGTTATACATGTTTACGTTATTCTTGGACGAACAAGCCTTATATCGTTTAGCTCTTCAATATAGGACAGTTCGTGCAGTATTCTTTAACATTGGAGACTTCATAGTAGAAGCAGCAAGTTTTACGAATCCGCAGATATGGATTAGAAGCAGATGAACATGTCGGTTTTCCGTAAAAACGGCCCAACGGATTTTGTTTTTCCCCAAATAGCGCTCCAGGAGCCTCGTGAATCAAATATTGAAAGTCAACTCGTCCATGGGCTTGCCCATGCTGTTCTCCCGTTACCCCGATTCTTTTCTCATAAAGCGAGAATACACGAACGGCAACATTCTCCCATAGAATAGGCTTGGGCACATTGGCAACGCTGGACATGACGGCAATTAATTTCCCTATATTACCAGCGAAAAGGCCTTGGATGACCGAATTGCGCCATTCATGCCGTTCAGCAGCTTCGGGCATAACCGCATCTGCAAAGGCTAAACTTATATGCGCTAACCCGGAATGACTCTGTGAAGGTTCAATCAAGCAATTCTCGGCAGATAAATCCAGTCCTTTGTTGTACGCCGTCATGGCGTAAAGCAAAGGAACAGCCGTTATGAAGGCGTATCGTTTGAAAAACTGCGAAGCTGTGATCATCCGAGACGGAGATTGCAAAAGCGCTGACAATCTATCCAGATACGCAGAACATCTCTCTACGTCGAGCAATTCCGAAGCTCTCACCGAAGAATCGGAACGGCTTGCATCATATTCGCACAAGCCCCACTCCTGATTTAAGTATTCCCATTCACCCTGTGCAATTCGTGATAGCTTGTTCATACAAAAACCTCCCAGGGCTCTACGCTCGAGCTGAATTAATGGAGTGCATCAGCGATCTGATCGACGATTAAATCGATTGCAATGGGACCATAATAGCCAATCCACTGCGCTGTATTCTCTGCATATACCTGATTTTCCTTAACCGCATTCAGACTTTTCCAAATCGCCGTGTTCTGAAATTCAGTCGTAAGCTCCAAGTTCGTATCGTCCTGGAGCAAAAACATATGATCGGCAGCCAATTCAGGAAGCACTTCAAGCGAAATCATCATACTTGAATCCTTGCTGTTCACGGCCATTTCCGGTGGAGTCAAGCCTAGATCATCGTATAAAATCTGAGAAGTTCGATGTGCGGTCGTTTGGAGCCTTATCATGGCATCTCTAGGCCGGATCAGTGCAACCGTTTGATCCTTCATTTTTACTGCCAATGCCGCTTTTAGCTCGCTTATTTTTTGTTTGTATCCATCAACCAGCTGTTGCGCCTCTTGCGGCTTATTCAAAATTTGCCCAAACTTCAGCAGTACGGTCCGCCAATCCTCGTTGCGCTCTAGTGAAATCGTTGGTGCGATTTTGAGTAATTCATCGTAAATCTCGTCATGGAATTCAGTGGCAATGATTAGATCCGGTTCGATTGCTATGATACCTTCAAGATTTGGCTCCACATATGTTCCGAGCAGCGGAATATTTCCCATCTTATCGCCCAAGTATGGAGGAAGTCCGTTGTCGGTTTCGGCTACTACGCTTCCCGCCGGCTGATATCCGAGCGCCAGCATTTGATCTGCGTATTGAACATCCAACACTACGATTTTCTCCGGTACCTTCTCAAGCGTCATTTCTCCTTTCAGATGCTGAATAGTGACCGGTGCTGGAGGAACTGGCTCCGCTTCGGAGTGGCTATTTTCGTTCTGCTCACTTGTCGCTTGCGATTGATTCGTCGTTCCTGCCTCTGCCTTATTGCTGCCTTGATTGGAGTTGTCTGAGCATGCGCCTAGAATCATGACTAAGCTTACTAACAAGAAAAAGGTCCACGCTAATTTGTTCCTTGGATACATATGTATGATTCCTCCGCTTCTTAATTGAGAATGACACTCATCGTCACTTACAACACTATAACGACTCGCCTTATGATCTTCAATGGATATTTGCGCCAATCGCTATAGATTAAGGCGTCAAAAAAACACTGCTGCTCAAATCGACAGATCTGAATGCAACAGTGTTTATTTAAGAAATGGATGATCAAACGATAGTTCATTCCTGTACTTTAGGTTATGCTAGCTTATTTCGCATCCAAGAAAACTTCCGCTACTTGATCAACTACCTGATTCATAGCTATAGGACCGTAATACGCAATCCAAATGCTCGCTTCGGCGTGGTAAACATGATGATGCTGCACGGCACGCAAATTTTTCCAAGCAGCCGTAGTCTGGATCTCATCGGACCAAGCCTTATATTTATTGTCGGTCAACATGAAATAATGATCTGCATCCAAATCCGGCAGACCCTCCAAAGAAAGAATGGAGCTGGTTCTTTTACGGTCAAGAGCCAGCTTCGGCGGATACAGCCCCAAATCTTTGTAAAGAATCGCCGCCGTACGATGCGCGCATGTATGCAGCCTAATGCTATTGTCCTTCGGCCGGATAAACGTCACGGACTGCCGATGCAGCTTTGCTGCGAGCGCCGATTTCAAAGTATTGATTTTGTGTTTGTATTGCTGCAAAACTTGTTCCGCCTCACGGTTTTTGTCCATAATTCGTCCAATGATTCGCAGCGTATCCCTCCAATCACGGTTTCGCTCAAGCATGATGGTCGGCGCTAACCGAGAGAGGTTTTCATAAATGTCCATCTGGAACTCCGTGCAGATGATCAGATCTGGCGCCAAAGCACGCAATGCTTCAAAATCAGGCGCAGCCAACGTTCCCAAGGGCATGATCATGCGCAGATTCTCAATCATATGCTCCGGAAAGCTGTTCCTATCATTCGTTACCATGACACTGCCGGCCGGCTGCTCGCCAAGTGCCAGCATATGATCCATAAACTGGGGATCCAGCACTGCAATTTTCTGTGGCTGCCGCTGGAGCAGCAGCTCCCCCTTCAGATGAATAATCGTCCGTTGTGATCGTCGGATAGCGACTTGCAGCGGAACAGACCACGCCATCTCTTCGCTGCAAGCTGATACCAGACCAAGCGTTAAAGCATTATTCTCCGGTTCGGCACTTTTGGCCTGCAGCATTGATTCTCGATAAGCGCTGGGAGAAACGCCCGTATACCGCTTGAATAACCGGCTGAAATAGTAGCTGTCTGTATAACCAACGGCCTCCGCAATATCCTTGAGCCCCGCATTCGTACGAGATAGCAATGCTTTGGCCTTTTCTATACGGACCTGCACGAGATAATCAATCGGACCAAGATCAAGACGTTTGTTGAACATTCTCTGCATGGTGCGAGGGCTGGAATGCAATAGCTTTGCGAGTGTATCTGCTGTGATCGGTTCGGCAAAATGCTCATCCATATACCTGGCAGCCTGCAGTACGATATCTGGCGTCTCGTCCTCCTGTTGCTGGTGCTGAAGTTGCCCCATTAGCTCACAAATGATTTGATAAAAATATGATTTCACATGTAGCTTCGCCATCGCCTCGGGCTGGCTCCATCCCTGCTCCATTTGGGACAAGGTGATAAGCAGCGGAGCAGCATGGCCGACCGCAAACCCATACTGGACATCAAACGGTTCCGTATGTTTCATCAATTGAAGCAAATCTTGGCTGCACGGGAGCGGTAATGATGCCGAATATTGTATCATGTAATATTCAACAGGGTCGGTAATGTCCATGATCGTAAGAACTGTACCTTTACCGGCGTGGAAAACATATCCATTCTCTACTGTGTGCTCCTTTCCGTCCAACAGAACTCGCGCACGACCTTGTATCGCGTATAGTAGAAAACTCGACGAAAGCTGGGACGTATGCGAATGCTCGCCAACCGGAAGCTTGGTACGCTTCACATCAATGATCTTCAGCGAAACATGATTCCAAAGTATGAGGTGATCCTCTACAATCATCATATAATGTCAACTCCTAAGAAGGTTCTTTATTCGGCTAGAGTCGTTAAGTCTATCTGTTTCATTATATACTTGATTGCATGATTTCGCCCTTCTGGGAATGTTTCTGCTTTTATAACAAATCATTTATAGCTTACCGTTAATTAGTTACCTCCAAAAGGTAATCTTGTCAGAATCCAATCGAACGGTCTCATATCCCTCTTCTTTTGCTTTTCCTATCGAGACAATCATTACTGGAGCATAACGTTCCTCATCCAAATCGAATGCTTTTGCTAACTGATCAACTTCAAAACCTGCCATTGGATTCGTATCATACCCGTGGGCTCGGGCTACTAACATTAACTGCATCGCAAAGAGGCTGCTATCTACTTTTGCAACTTCAACTTTCATTTCTTTTGATAGAGTCGGAAACATCGTCAGAATAGTTTCAAGTTGGCTGTCTCGGACCTCAGCCGGCATTTTTCCTTGTTCCACCGCTGTATTGTAAATCTCTTCCGCATATAAATAGCTTTGGGTATCACCGAAGATCAACAGCATGGCTGATGATGTATCATTTTGCAATGTATTGAAGCGCACAAGCGGTCTTAGTTTTTCTTTGCCCTCCTGCGTATTAACCACAATGACGCGCCAAGGCTGCATATTGGCAGAGGATGGAGCCAAACTGGCTTCCATAATAATCTCGCTGATCTCTTCTTTCGAGATTTTAATGGTCTCATCATACTGACGCACAGAACGTCGTCCCTTGACTATATTGGCAAAATCGTTATTCAAAATATGGTTAAACATAAAACCTCTCCTTTTGACAACGCTGCATTTTTTTTGACATTGTGAATGTCATTCGTTATCATATTCGTATTATGAACTATAAACCTAGGTTTATAGCAACAAGTAAAGAGGACATGCGATGAAAATAAATGACGTTTCAAAATTAACGGGTCTGCCCATATCTACATTGAGATTCTATGAACGCAAAAACCTAATTCCAGACTCATTTGTTAAAAGAGATGCGAATAATTATCGAATTTATTCTGAAGAAATTGTTGAATTTCTAGATGACGTGAAGTCTCTTTTATCCGTAGACTTTTCGATAGAAGAGTTAAGCTTGCTAGTAAACCAACAACTTCAATTATCTTACGAGGCAAAGAAGAAAATGGTAGAACAAAAAATCAACGAAATTGAAGAAATTCAAAAACGATTGAGAAAGTCGAAGAAGTTTCTGCTTGCAAGTTTGGAAGGCAAAGCTAATTTTCGAACAAAGTGTTAAAGACCAAAACATAGATCTAACAAAGCTTAGCTAACTCCTCCGCAGCTTGTCATATACGGTTGTTCTGCACCGAAAGCACGAGTGGCTCGTCATTTCTTGTGTTCTCCAATAAACCATAAGAATCTGATCGCAAAAAACAGGAAGCTGCGTCCTTCGGGATCGTAACTTCCTGTTTTTTGTTTCCTATAGCCTTCGCGACTACGAAGAATGAAACTGTTGCTCATTTTTCGGTTGAGCCGGTTTCGCTAATCCTGTCACCCTGTTTACAAGAAGTTAAGAAAGGCAATAATTGGTGTATATCGATTCTGAAGGAGAACAAAAATGAAATCTGCTGAAAAAATATCGGCAACTCAATTAAGTTTTTTGCTATTTTCCTTCATAGCGCCAACCGTCATTCTGATCATACCAAGCTTAATGATTAAGATTTCCAAGCAAGATGCATGGATAACGATTATCCCCGCTGTCTTGATCGGGTTTTTCAACATTTGGGTAATGACCACTTTGTCCAATCGCTACCCGGGTCAAACCATTATTCAGTACAGCTCACAAATCGTAGGAAAATGGCTAGGAAAAGGTCTAGGCTTATATATCATTTACTACTGGATTAATTTTGATTTCATTATTCTTAACCAGCATATCCAGTTCATAAATACGGTTCTGCTCCACAAAAGCCCGCCAATCATGGTTAGTTTATCATTAGCACTTTTATGCGGCATAGCTGTCTATATGGGAATCGAATCCATAGCAAGATCTAATGAGTTCCTTGCCTTAGTCATGTTTGTTTTATTGATTCCGCTCTTGATGCTCATGCTTGCGGAATATGATCCTGAGCGCCTTCGTCCTGTGTTGAGTAACGGTATGTTCCCGGTCCTTCAGGGGGCAATATTTCCTGCCGCATATTTAAGTCAGTTTTTTATTTTAGGCTGGCTTCTTCCTTATTTAAACCAACCGAAAAAAGCATTCAAAGCTTCGTTTATTGGGTTATGCACGATCTCTGGTCTTCTAGCCATTACTGTTTTACCTTTGATTATGATATTTGGACCTTTGACGGAAAAATTAACTTTTCCCTTATTAAGCGTCATTCAGTATATAGGTTTTCAAGGAAGCTTTGAACGCTTGGAAGCTTTAGCGGTAGCGATATGGGTTATGGGTTGCTTTATAAAAATATCCCTGACTTTCTTTATTATCTGTCTAAGTATTTGTCATCTTTTTAACCTTAAAAACTATAGGGATTTCGTAATCCCTATAACGATATTGTCCGTATTAGGATCGGTTTCTGTTTTTGTGAATTATTCAACCGATTTGAGTCATTATCTTAAATATACATATCCAAGCCATGCCTTATTTACCCAAATCGTTATACCTATTTTCCTTCTGATGATTGATTCGGTAAAACGGTCATGGAAAAAGTCGGCTCTTTAGATTTCATTGTTTTAAAATGATTTTCCCGATGGGTTCGAATAAGGTTTTCAATGGCGTAATTGTGCTTGGAACATGAACCTTGGCAAATATAAAAGATCCGTAGACCATGCATATGCCCATCAAACCACTATATAATATAGCTGCTCTAACCTGTCGTTTTTTCAACAAAAGCTGAACGCAGTAAATCGTCATGCCTACCATGCCTATTATAAAAGCTGCAATTTGCAGGATCATTTTTCGTCCCCCTCATCTTGCGATCCGAAAGAAGAATGTACCATACCGGCTCCTTTTACCGTCAGGTTAACTTCAATCGCTATCGTTGCCTTTGGAAACATCGTATTCCAATTCGGTTTCAAAACAGCCCATTTATCAGGATAATTCTTATAAACTTCTTGTCCGAAACCAACGCTATCCACTTTATATTTCTTCTGAATTTTAAATAGAAAATCTTGAACCTGTTTCCTAACAGCATTTTCCAACTCATTTTTTATTATCTTCAAATTTTTCGGCTCGTTAATATCCAAATTCGAAGTGTTCTCTGCCAAACTGCCTTGGCCTTCAAGCTGGATCTTGAATTGTACGGCATTTTTTAGATTCTGTGTTATGATTTTGCTGTGTGCTTGGCTCAATACCAAACCGACTTCCCCGCCTTTGTGTAAATTCGTTGTGATACGGCCGGTCTTAAGCTTATTGGTTACCCACAACAACCCCATTGTATCTTTATCGTTTAATAATCCATATAGTTTAAAGTCTTTGAAGACGGCGGCGCCAGCAAAGTTAAAAATCTCCTTATCTGTGTCTTTGGAGTGGACATCGGGTTCAATTGTCCCGACAACGGGATGAACCCCCTCACTTGCTTGCGCCATAAAAAAATCACGTAGCGTGACTGCCACATCCTCCCCTGAAATTTCCATTTCCTTCACCGCTTCGATGGATACTTGCTTCAAGGGATAATTCATTTTCAGAATGTTCCGCCCTTCTCCCCCTTTTACTACCATGATATAGGTCTTCAGGCGATTTCTTGGATCATGAGTAAAGATATCCAAAATATCACCGATTCCCTGCTCAGCTAAACGTTCGCTAACGAAAATGACGCTGCGATGCGAGAGAAATAATATACGCGAGCTCTTCTTCTGAAGCTTTCGGTGGATCTCATTTCCATCTTTGCCTTCTGCGGATATAATGAAAAATTGATTAGCTTCTCCTCCACTGCGACTCCCCCCTTCAATAGATGCAGGAATGGCGATTTGAAGGGAACATAACACATTGCCGTCATCCGAGAGATCTAATGCTGTAGCTGTAACGAATGCAAGATCGTTAATTTCTGTACGATCCCAACAGCCGCAAAGGATAACAAATACGAGAAATATCATGCCTTTTCCCATTCTCACCTTTTAAATCCCCCCAATCCTTTTATACAACACCATCCTGCTAGGAGTGGCTGCTAATTTCCTTCTTCCCGTGACTTAGGCTTTATAGAATGGCGAAATTTCATCCATATCGGTATCCTTATGAAAACATCCCTTAAGGCAGTAAATTTTAGCGGAGTAATTGGAGAGAAATAAAGAACACCGAACGAACGAAGTGAGGTCACATGAAGAATGATGCCTAGAAATCCTAGTACGATGCCATAGAGTCCCATAGTCCCCGCTAAAAACAACATCGGAAAACGAAGGAATCGGATTCCGTTTGCAAAACTATATCGAGGAATCGTAAACATGGAAATACCAGTGATGGACACAATTATAACTACAGGAGCTGATATTAGTCCTGCTTGGACAGCTGCCTGGCCGATGACTAAACCACCAACTATGCTTATCGCTTGGCCGATCTGTTTAGGCAGCCTAATTCCTGCTTCCCGTAATGCTTCGAATATAATTTCGATAAGCAAAGCTTCGATCATCGCAGGGAAAGGTACAGCTTCCCTCGAAGCTGCTATGCTCAGCACAAGATTAGTAGGAATCATCTCCTGATGGAAAGTCGTAATCGCCACATATAAAGGTGGGGCAAATATCGCAAAATTGATAAAAAGGAATCGAATCCATCGAACAAAGGTAGCGACTGGCCAACGAATATAATAATCCTCGCTTGCTTGAAGTCCCGTCCAGAACGTCATCGGAACAATAAGGACAAATGGCGTTGTATCAACCAGGATGGCTACTTTTCCTTCTAGCAATTCAGCAGCGACCACATCAGGACGTTCCGTGCTATGAACTTGAGGAAATGGTGAATAAGGTTGATCCTCGATAAATTCTTCAATATACCCAGAGTCAAGAACACCGTCCAATTGAATCGGCAGCAATCTTGCTCTCACTTCTTCAACTAAAGTATCCTCTGCAATACCCTTCAGGTATGAAATGGCTATTCTAGTTTGGGAAAGCTCTCCTAAAGTCATATATTCAATCTTTAATTTTGACGTTTTGAGTCTTGCACGTATTAGACTTATGTTTGTAGAAATATGTTCGATAAAGCCGTCTCTTGGTCCGCGAATGACCGGCTCGGAGGACGGTTCATCAAGACTTCTTTTGGATGAACCGGGAATGGAAACCGTCATCACATGGCTGCTCCCTGAAATGAGAACAGCGGCATGGCCTTCTAACAAATTACGCACGGTATCTGATAATTTTGCAGAACTGTTCGTGGTACCAATAGAAATCCACTTATTTTTAAGATCATTTGCTTCATTTGGAATATCTCTTATTAGCAGTGGTTTAATGACATGCTCATCGAGCAGTTTTTCATCTATCAAATTATTTATGTAAACAATGAGACATCTCATATTTGCCTGATCTTCTATCCATCGGTACTCCAAGTCTGAACAATTCAGAAAGATTTCTTTTAGTAACTTTTCGTTTTGCTCAATTTCCTCAGTAAACTCTATTTCATTTTTCTCCTCCAGATGAGTGCCTTTCATTTTAAGTTTATCTTCGTACTTCTTGGTTTTGCCTCTTTTAAACCCTCTCATGAAAGGACCTCCATATTTTTGAATTCATGCTGTTATTATTCCAATTGAAGAAAAACATATTCGACTATCGATGTTGGTGCATGCTGAGCTATAGCCGATGGTGATGGCTTAGTCTTGCACGCTGCAAAAAGAAAACCCCGCAGATCATTTATGATCTGCAGGGCTAGAATTATCGGTTTCCTCTTCAATTGGAATCCCTTGGCGATTCTTGATGCCATACCCGATTTTTTTAAGCACTTCAATTAGCACAAGCTTCTCTTCATCTGTCGCAAAAGACAGATTGTCAGAGATCGTCTGAACATGCTGCGGGAAAATATTGTCAAAGTATTTCCTTCCTTCCTCCGTCATATTCACATTTGTTTTCCGTCGGTCACCAGGGATTGGCAGACGTTCCACGAACGCCTTTTTCTCAAGCTTATCTACCACGTAAGTAATACTTCCGCTAGGAATCGAGAAAGCTTCGCTTATTTTCTGAATAGGCTGTGAGCCCTTATTGTACAGGAATTCTAGAATTTGGAAGGTCTCCATACTAAGCCCGTAGCTGTCAATGTCACGCTCCAAGCTACCGTAAAGCGTTGCCACCATGTTTTTAATTACGCGGATTAGCCTCAAGTCGAGAGCTTTCCCCTCGTCTGTGCGTTCTGTCATTTTCCACCCACCTTATCTGATTATTAAAACACCATGTTTTTATCCTATAATTATTTATTCTATTGATATTTAATATAAATCGATCATTCACATATGTCAAATAGCACAAGAAATTTAGTAAGCTATGCCATGAGATTCCGGGATGTTAATTGCTTCGCACAAAAAAAACAGCAGTTCAAAGGTTCCTTTGAACTGCTGTCTATATTTATTCGTTTAATGTCCCAGTACGGTCAGTTTTCAGGCATTGCAGCAAGCTTCTGGCGATACTCCAACACCGGTAGTCCGCCCCAACCCCAATTTTCCGTATCAACCTCTTCGATAACTACGAAAGTAGACGCTAACGGTTTGTGTAGTACGTTGAGCAGGAGCTCACTGACTCCTTTGATGAGCGCCGCCTTTTCTTCCGCCGTGACAGACTGACGATCTGATGCTGTGCCCTCGCGGGTCACTTGAATCGTTACGATCGGCATAAGTGATCCCCTCTCTATTTGAATTGCTAATCTGATTTATTCTGCACATGGATTGGCTTAGTGTCCCGCATTTTGTCCACCATCAACATAAAGGGTTTCACCTGTTACGAAGTTGGCTGAATCCAGATATAAGACGGCATCAACGATTTCATGCGCTTCGCCCATGCGACCCATTGGATGAAGACTAGCAAGAGCTTCATGTGACTCAACGGGATGCATTGGAGTTTTAATGATCCCCGGTGCGACTGCATTCACACGGATACCTCGGGAAGCATACTCAATGGCTAAAGATTTCGTCGCAGATTTTAGGCCGCCTTTCGTTAATGAAGCGAGTACAGAAGGAACGGAAGTGGATGGTTGATCTACCAGACTCGTAGTGATCGTAACAATGTGTCCCGTTCCTTGCTTCAGCATCTCCGCTACCGCTTGCTGAGTCACATGGAAAAAGCCGACGACGTTAGTCGAAATATACGTTTCAAAGTCCTCTTCTGAGTACTCCGTAAAAGGCTTGGAGATGAAGATGCCTGCATTATTAACCAGCGTATCTATTCGTCCAAAGTGAGCAACACTATCGTCGATTAAACGCTTCGCAGTCTTAGGATCTCCAACATCGCCAGCAACAAACCAGACTTGTTTGCCGCTAGGATCGATCTCCTTTGCAGCTTCTGCTAACTCCAGCTCTCGGCGTCCATTGATTACGACATTCGCACCTCTATTCACCATCTCAATGGCCATAGCTTTCCCAAGCCCGCTGCTTCCGCCAGTTATCACAAAAACCTTTCCCTTAATACTCATTTATAATTGCTCCTTTACTCTAGATGTAATTCATCGCAGTTTTAATTGGCTTCAAATAGGTTAATAAATTCATCAGGAGATCGAAGACCGGATACGCTAATCTCTTCATTAATGACAAAGAATGGCACGCCTCTAACTCCCAGCTCTTGCGCGCTCCGTTGTCCTTCTTCAACCTTTTCAAGCCCAACACCTTTAAGAAGGCGCATTTTGAGTTCAGCAGCATCCTCTTTTACACCGCTTGCTATTGCTATTCCAACTAGTTCATCCAACTCGCCGATATTAATACCTTTTTCAAAATAGGCCGTATAGATATTGTCTATCAATTGCTCTTGCAAATCCTCAGGTGCAATCGCAATTAATTGATGGGATAACGTCGTATTCGGCGTATATTTCACTATATCCATATTAAATGCAAGGCCAAATTGAGCACCGGTATCGTTATACTGCTTCATTCTTGCTTCGAATTGGGATGGACCGCCTAATCTTCCCATCATAACCTGGCGATAATCTTCACCTTCAAGGCGAATACCCGGGTTAAGCTGATAAGCATGCCAACGTACGGTTGCCTTCATCCCATCTGGCAGCTGTTTCAAAGCATGTCGCAGACTGGTCGTACCCATTCGGCACCAGGGGCAAATCGTATCCATATAAACGTCAATGGTCAAGTTTTTCTTCATTATTTACCAGCAACCGTTTTTACCGTTTTAATATGCTGTACGTAATCGATGCTGCTCTGCGTTAGACGTTCCTCCGACACATCAGATGTGTCATTTATTGAAAAGTGAGGCAAGTAGGAAGCACTAATGAAACGCGCAAGCGCTTGTATTGGACTCAATATTTCTTCTAAGGTGAGACCATTGGACCCCGTCGCTTGATAAGACTCCTTCGTACCATAAGTCGAGATCGCAACTCCGATTTCTTTCCCTTTTGTTTTTGTACCATCAGGTCCGTAAGCCCAGCCGTATAGCAACACGGAATCAAACCATTTTTTCAATAATGGCGGCGTGCTGTACCAATATAGAGGATATTGAAAAATAATTCGGTCATGTGCCTCGATGAGCTGCTGCTCTCTGGAAACATCGATATTTTCATCTGGATATTCTTTATATAATTCATGAATCGTGATCTCATCATGCTTTTTCAATTCTTCCACCCACGTTTTATTCCAATGGGATGTTTCGATGTTCGGGTGAGTAACGATTACAAGTGTTTTCATTTTAGTTGCTCCGTCTCATTTTTATTTTTGTATTTCTGGACAAATGGCCTGCATCATGTTTATATGTTGTCGAAAAAATCTGTATTTTTTAAAAATACACTTTCTTGTTTGTAAACTATTGGTCCCTCAAGTTCAGAGATCCGTTTGACTTCAATCCATTCAGGATCATTGCGGAAACGATCATAATTCAAGTTTCGCGTCTGCATATCGGCATGCTCAACGAGATAGTAAAGACGGTTGTTTGCTTCATCCGCATCTTCCCAAAAACGCAGCACCTTCATGCCGTGATTCATAAATAATGGAATAACATGGTCTTTGAATCTATCTTGAATAGCCTTCATTTTACCTGAATGAACATCATATATTCGCAGCTCGTATAACATCTGTTGCCACCTCCTTTAAGCCATTCAGTTTCAGTTCTAATTCTAAGAAAAATTGCTGCTTACTTCCATCATTTGAAACGACTAATGGCAACCTTATCGCCTGAAAATTGAGCTCTAAACTATTGTTTATCTACCTATCAAAAGATAGAATAGGCTGTTTGAAAATGCAGTCTCCCTCTTTAAATAATAATGAAACTGACCATTCCACCGCTTTTACACGTTAAACCTATAACATAATGCCATAACCGGTAAATGGCTAAGCAATCGAAAACTAAGAAGTGTCTAAAATAAATATTCGCTTTGTTTTGATTTTGTTCATGTTTGTATTCTACCTTTTAGTAGATAGAGTGTCAACCCATAATTCTTTTTTTCATAGCCCCAATTCTACCTATAAGAAGATAGAATATAAATGTAAATATCCGCCTGCTTTACGTTAAAGCGGATATTAAACCATTGGCAATCATATCAAATCGATTTAAATCGCGAAAACTTCTTGCAAGTAATTGCGCGCCTTGAAGCGATGCAAGAAACTGATGAGCGAGCACATTCGAATCACCTTTAAAGCTGAGCTGCCCTTCACGGCGGCCCTGTTCCAAGACTCGTTCCAACCATGTCAGATTCGCAGTGAATAACTCTGCGATCCCTTCTCTGGTTTGGTTAGACAAAGTAGCGAGGTCAGTAGAAAGCATGACACCCATACAAAGACAATAATCTTGAACAGGTCCACCGTACAATGAAATGAATTTTCGCAATTTTTCTAAATTGTTCTCCGTTACGCTATCAATTTCAGCTATTCCGGAAATGAAATTTTTGTAATACCTCGCAATCAGCGCATTCCCTAGATCCTCCTTGTTAGGGAAATAATAATGAATGCTAGCCGTACGTATACCTACTTTTTCTGCAATGTGTGCATAACTGAATCCATTAAATCCAAATTCCTGTACGATCGACTGGGCTGTGTCCAATATCTGTTCTGCAGTATTTTTGTTTTTGTTCATGAAGCAATTCTACCTTTCAATAGATAACCTGTCAACATGCAGGCAAATGGCAATCCGCAGACTAGACTCATTCTTTAAGATAGGGCGTAATCCCTCTTGAATATAGGTTCTCCACTAACTTGAAAAATTCTTCTGAAGATAAATCCTTTTGACGCTGGAGCCACAGACGAAATAAAGAAAGGGAAGTTGTCAGGTAAAACTCAATGAAGTATGGCGTTAAGGAATGGTCTTGCGGAACGCTTAATTCTAATTGATCCAAAGTGAATTCTTTTTTTAGGCGTTTTAAAAAACGGGCACTTCCATAATCACCTAAGAGGGCATTAAGAACCAGGAGATCGGATTAACCCCCGAAAATTGGACACATACTCACCCTTACTTGCCTAGACTCCGTTTTTCAATTTATACACGTACTTCTTTAATGGGAATTGGTGTAATCCGGTTTTTTGCATGAAACTCAGTTGGCGAAAGATCACGAATGCTTGAGTGAATGCGCCGTTCATTGTAAAAAAGAATGAATTCACTTACGGCTTCATAGGCCTCCGCATAGGTCTGGAAGTCATATCGCGCTAAACATTCGTCTTGTAACAAGCGATGAAATGACTCAATATGAGCGTTCATATTCGGTGTCCGCGGTGGAATTCGTTCATGCTCTATCCCAAAGGTTTCACATGCCTTTTCAAAGATATGAGAAATAAACTGGGGGCCGTTGTCGGATCGGATGACCGGCTTTTCTACAGCTTCAAACAGCTGGCGCTTTAACAACGCAGCTTGCAGAGTACGAACCACATCTTTGGCTTCACAACGTAAACCAATATGAAAAGCCACCACCGATCGATCATAGACGTCTAAGCAGGATTGGATATAAAAGAAGCGATCTTCTCCAGTGATATAACCATACTTAATATCGGTTTCAAAGAGCTGATTCGAGTCCGTGATGATCCGATTTCGTGCGAGTTTCCTCGGATACTTCGTTTGGATTTTTCGCTGTGGACGCAAAATATTCAATTCATGGCATAGGCGATAGACCTTTTTCTTATTGATCACTAAATCATGGTCTCGACGAAGGATTACCGTTAGCATTCCTGTAGAGCGTTAAATTTCCGCTTTGCAAAAAAACGAGCGCCTCGGTACGATGGAAGTACGAAACGGGTCATAGCCCTAAAATTCCATCATCCAGGAGGACGCTCTACTATGAAGTTTAAATCGCAAGCGAGACAAAATCAACTCATTGAAAAAATTACTGCTCAGCATCTCGTCGTTGGGATTGACATCGCCCAGCAAACGCATGTCGCACGTGCGGTTAACTT
>NZ_JACHXW010000005.1 GCF_014192395.1 Paenibacillus endophyticus
CTCCTGTACAAAATGGTGGTGTGGTAACTTCCATTTTACACGAAGCCTTCATGGGCCTTTTGTTTTTTTAGGTGTCGCACTTCATTTTACAATCCATCATATCAAAAAATAATGCTATGTAATATGCCGTCAGTTCCATATTAACCTTTTGGCGGAGTTGTTCAAGTATTTTCTACTACTCGTTTACTATAGAAACGAACAGGCAGCTTCGATATAAGAATGAAGCCACCTGCTTGTTTCTTGGCGATTAACGTACACCATTCAGCTTCATAAAGAAATGCACATTTCCTAATTAAGGAGAGAAACATAGGCTAAGCTTAGCTCTCTCTTGGGATAAGAAAACATTTGTCTGTGTTTGTAAATCCGATGCGCGGATAATATTCCGTTGCGGTAGGTGCCGAAAGAAGGACAACCGATACGGATGGACCAAGCGCAGCTCTTGCATGCTCAACTAATTGCTTCCCGATACCTAGCCTTTGATAAGCGCGGCTCACGGCAAGGTCCGAGAGGTAACAGCAATAGACAAAGTCCGTTAAGCACCGAGCAATGCCCACTAGCTTGCTGCCATCCCAAGCCGTTATGATCAAGTCTGCATGCTCAATCATCTTCTCCAAGCGAGCTAAATCCTGAAAAGGTCTTTTTATTCCTGAGTTCTCGAACACTAGTGATAAATCAGCAGCCGTAATCATTCGATCTGAATAATAGTTGATCAATTATTGATCCATCCTTTCCCTAGCAGCAAGGATATGCGCAACATGGTGATTGCCATGCCAAGCATAATGGCCAAGCGTATAATCTAAGTGCAACGTTTCTTTCGATTCCGGATGATAAAAAGCTTTTTGAAAATCTTCTTCTGTCAACGACTCAAGCAACGTGACCCATTTTTTATGCAATTGCGTAATGAGAATAAGGGACGGATCGATATCAGCATCCACAGAATCAGGCAGCTCTGCGAAACGATCCTCGTAATAAGGCCTTATTGTAGGCGTCTCCTCCGTCAGTGCAAGCTTGAACCGAATATAGCTATTCATATGACTATCAGCGATATGATGGACAACTTGGATGATGCTCCAGCCTCCCGTACGATAAGGTGTTTGCAGCTCCGAGCCTTGCAGACCTGCAACGCTTTCTCTCAATCGCTTAGGCAGCTGTT
Organism: Paenibacillus endophyticus; assembly: GCF_014192395.1. Lineage (GTDB taxonomy): Bacteria > Bacillota > Bacilli > Paenibacillales > Paenibacillaceae > Pristimantibacillus > Pristimantibacillus endophyticus. The sequence goes on from NZ_JACHXW010000005.1 coordinate 1,154, forward strand.
CGATTTGGCTTATCCAGGCCCGTCGTTGGTCTGCCGTTACTTTTCCAATTAAGCTGTATTGGCCAATGGGGTATTTTTCATCCATATGAATCCTACTTTCTCCACATTATTTTTGTTCGTCTTCCTAATCAGCCTCATTATTTTCATGATTATACAGCTTAAACCGTTTTCTGAATAGTCCGTCTTTTAAGTTATCAAAATGCTGCCTTGTCCAAGAAAAGGGTATTGTTTCAAAACTATGAAATAAGGCCTAACTATCGCAGCAGCTCCTATAATTGGTGTAATCCCTAGTCCGTTTCAGGTCTCTTTCGGATACATATATAGAAGGCAGTAGCGATTTAGGAGGGATAATATTTTGATAGCTTCATCCAAATCTACGCGGGTCCAGCGCCGAACCTCGGGATTGAACAAGAAAAAAACGGCATGCTGCAAGAAAAATCTAAAACCGAAATCATGCTTGAGACACAAACGCCGCTTTGTCGTAGGACCAAGAGGATTACAAGGACCAGCAGGGGCTGCGGGCAAGAGTGGACCGCAGGGCGCAATCGGCCCAGCTGGCACCCCCGGAACTTCAGGCACAAACGGACTAAGTGGTGCTGTTGGAACACAAGGGATACAAGGCTTGCAGGGTTTGGCTGGAGCAGCTGGAGCAGTTGGCCCTCAAGGTCCGCAAGGTCTTCAAGGACCACAAGGTATTCAAGGTGTACAGGGGCCGCCCGGAACGCCCGGAACGCCCGGTTCAACCGATTTCACCGAGCTGATAGCTGTCCTTAACGGATTTTTGGAGCTAGGCTCCGTCATTAACGTGATGACACCAGGACAGCCTACCGGATTTGCCGGAACGGTTGCTGCCGTACTGGAGACTATTGTTCGGATCGCATCTCTTTCTGGTACCCAAATGACGATTCCACTTGGCTACATTACGAATATCGAGCTTTTAACCCAGCCCACCTAGAAAAGAGGTATCCTCGCATGTCGACAACGCTTTCCGGCGATTTGCTTCCCTTGCTGGGCAAGGAGGTTTTCGTTATGACCAACGGTTATGGCCAAGTTGCCATCATTGGCAGGCTGGATCAGGTAGGAAATGACTTCATACTTGTGTCCTTCGAGCAAGAAAAATTCCTCTACGAAATCCGTATCTTTTATGCGAACATCGTTTATGTTCACGAGAATCCTGTTGAATGATACGGAGCATCATGGAAAGGAAGACGGATTATGGCGATTATAACGAACGGACGTCTCATTCTCCCAGGCACTGCATTTTACGGATTGTTAAAAAGCAATCAAGGCCAAGCAATAAAAGTCACGACATCAAACGGGATAAAATCCGGAGCTTTACTTGCGTTTAATGCTAATTTCCTTACATTGGCTAATGCAACGGGTGAAACCACCTACGTGTTAACATCAGAGTTAATCACATTTTCATTCCCCTCATAAGCGAAAGGCTGGTAAAGCAGGTGATTAACCTAGCTGAACCAGCCTTTTTATGAAATAATGTCCATTCATGACAGCATTTGCTCAGCCACATAATTAGCTATGGCAAGATGCAAACCATCGAACAGTCCTTCGCTCTCCCAAATAACTTTAAATCCCATTGAAAGAGCAGCTCCCAGCTCACCTTCCAGAGGATGCCTCAACCATTCTTCCCCTGCGACGCCGTAATCAGCATCGATGCCGCTTGCGTATACGGCTTTGATCGATGAGAGCATCCCATGCTCTTCTACGGAAGCTTGCTCGAGCGGTTCGAATGGGAATTGATGAAGAATCGCTTCAATCGTCTTGTTCTTTTTGTCCGTAATGAGCAAGAAGCTCAAATTCGCATTTTCCTCGTTTTCGTCGTCAGCGCATGGTCCAACCAAAGCGATTCCTTCGATTTGTGATTGCGTCCCTGCCCACTGTACGAATTCATACATGAGCTTGTAATGATCTGGTCTCACCGCTTCATCACCTTCCTGCTTGCCCCTACATTATTCAAAGCCAAACATCTTTATAGTCGATTTTGTCCCAAGCATTCAGCGAATTGCCTTGAAGACTCTCATTATGTCCTACGATTTGAACAGAATTACATCCACTATCCATTTCTCCCTCGCTACCAAAGCCGATATGAAAAACTAGCCAACCAGAAGGCAGCTAGCGAAGAGGCTTAGCGCAATGGGATCCATCGACCATTTAGGCTTGCTTATTTTTGCTGTAAGCTACTACTTCTTGATAAGGCAAATGTCCGCCAAATATATCAAGCGCACTGCCGATTGTAATGTCCAGCTTCCCATTCGACAGCTCATCGAATTGGTCCATATCCTCGATGGATCTGGCTCCTCCTGCGTAAGTCGTCGGAATGCCTACCCAATCTGCCAGTGCGCTTACGAGACTTTGCTGAATGCCTCGCTGCTTTCCTTCCACGTCCACGGCATGTACCAAAAACTCGTTGCAATACTGCTCAAGAAATCGAATATTGTCTGAGTTTACTTCGAAGTCGCTGAACTGTTTCCATTGATTTGTTACAACGAACCATTTGCCGTCCTTCTCTTTGCAGCTAAGATCGATAACTAAGCGGTCAACCCCAACCTCCGATACGATCTTAGAGAGATGCTCCTCGTTAAGTTGTCCATCCTTAAAAATATAAGAAGTCACGATGATATGGGATGCCCCTTTTTCCAAATAAAAAGCAGCGTTGTCCGCTGTAATGCCGCCTCCTATTTGCAAGCCGCCGGGGTATTGCTCCAGTGCGCGAACGGCCGCTGCCTCGTTGCCGCCTCCGAGCATTATGACATGCCCTCCCGTCAACGCATCCTTCTTGAAGAGCTCTGCATAAAAAGCCGAATCCTGCTTCGAAACAAAATTTTCGATGATTTCCGTATTTAATGTCTCTCCGACAATTTGTTTTACTTTGCCGTCATGCAAATCGATACAAGGTCTAAACTTCAATGTCATTCCTCTATTCTTTATATGCTATGTACGCTTGTTTTCTAGCCGCCTGCTTATTTCAACATCGCAATAAACTTCTTTGGTGCTCTCGTTAGATAAGCTTCCTGAATGACCCCAACAAGCTCATCCCATCCGATGCTTCGATCTAATCTAACGCCAATCCATCCCAAATGCCCGACATAGGCTGGACGGAAATATACGGATGGTTCCGAATCGATTAGCATAGCCTGCATACCCGGCGGTGCGGCGCACCAAAGGGCAACTTTTCCATCGTTGTGGTGATTATGGCGATATTGCACGAATGACTTTTTCTCGGCAACAAAAAAGCTTGGAGCTCCATGGCTCAATTTTTCACTCGTGCCTGGGAATGACATACATAACGCCCTCACGCGCCCCAGTATTTCACTATACGCATCAAGCTCGCCAGCATCATCATGCTTCAAGCGGAATCCCTCCATACGAATCGATGAGTCATGAACATATTTTATCACATGAAACAAGCTTTGCGCTTCTTAATTCAAGCCACTTGCCAGATTCACATACAAAAAAGCCAAGCAGGGTTAGAAAGTGACCCCTTTCATAGATTCCGAGGCCACTCCCATTATTACCTGCCAGGCTTTTTGTTTGTTACTGAATACATCGTTCTCCTCTTACTTGTTCCATTTCCATTGTTCCATTTCCATTAAAAATCAAAATGATCAGGATCCGGTCCGACACGGACATTTTCGTTCATGCCGGCGATAAGCTCCATATCTGCTTCTGATAGCTCAAAATCGAAAATAGCCGCATTTGCCATAATTCGCGCTTCGTTGGTCGATTTCGGTATAGTCACAACACCGGTTTGCAAGTCCCATCGCAAAATAATTTGCGCAACCGATTTATCGTATTTTGCTGCAAGTTGGAGCAGAAGCGGGTTATCGAGCAATTGGCCCTGCATAAGCGGCGACCATGCTTCTAGCTGAATGCCCTGCTGCACGCAATAATTTCTTAGCTCAAGCTGCGCCAGCCGCGGATGATATTCCACTTGATTGACCATTGGCTTAATGTTGGCAGCCTGCATGAGCGTTTCAATGTGGTGGGGCTGAAAGTTGCTTACACCGATTGCCTTTACGCGGCCTTGCTCATACAGATGTTCCAATGCTCGCCAAGCTTCAACGAACCTTCCTTCTACGGGCCAGTGGATCAAATACAAATCAAGATATTCTAAACCTAGCTTGCTTAAGCTTGTCTCATATGCAGCCAGCGTGGATTCATAACCAAGATCGGCATTCCATACCTTTGAGGTAACGAAGAGCTCGGATCGATCAATCCCTGCTTGACGCAGCCCTTGCTCAATGCCACGCCCGACTCCTGCTTCGTTTCCGTAAATGGCCGCCGTATCCATGCTTCGATAACCGTTTTGAATTGCTGTGGCAACGGCAATCTCAAGCTCAGCCCCTTCCTCCACTTTGAAGACACCTAGTCCAAACCATGGCATGCGGACCCCATTGTGCAGCGTTGTCGTTGATTGTAAGTTTTTCATTGCATATGAACCTCCTAAGTTATGTTTAAACTGCTTTTGTTCTCTCTTTTTGTTCGAGCTTCATGCTCCAGCCTGTCAAAATAACGGCAGCTACTACCATAATGCCGCCAAACCAAGGGGTATGAATCAATCCCATTGCATCGGTAACGACGCCGCCTAAATAAGCGCCGATCGCGATTCCTGCATTAAATGCTGCTATATTAATGGCGGAGGCAACATCCACCCCGCCAGGCATAATCCGCTCAGCCAGCATAACCACATAAACTTGAAGTCCAGCCACATTCATGAAGTGAAAGAGTCCCATCAATATGATCGTAAGCAGCGCCGCAACCTTGAACGAGACGGTGAATGTTAGTACAAATAGAACTATCGCTTGAATGATGAACATGTAGAACAATGCTTTAAGCGGATTTCGGTTAGCAAGTCTGCCGCCGATCATATTGCCAATTGCGATTGCAATACCGTAGACGAGCAAGATCAACGTGACATGCTTCTCTTGAAAGCCGGATATTTCTTGGAGCAACGGGGCTAAATAAGTAAAGACGGCAAATGTCCCGCCATAGCCTAGCGCCGTAATTAAAAACATGAGCAAAAGCCGCCCGTTCGTGAACAGCTTGAACTGCTCGCGCATCGTAATTGGCGTTCCTTTCCGCAAATCAGACGGAACAAGTATGCTGTTGGCAATAAAGGCTATAAGACCTACAATGACAATCGCTACGAAAGCGGCCCTCCAGCCGAGCTGCTGCCCAATATACGTTCCGATTGGAACGCCGGTAATCGTTGCAACGGTTAAGCCTGTGAACATGATAGCGATTGCGCTTGCTCTGCGATTCTGAGGAACCACATCAGCAGCGATCGTGGAACCGATTGACATGAACACGCCATGTGACAAAGCTGATATTATTCTCGCTATAAGCAGCAGCTCAATGGTTGGCGCCGCCGCCGCAGCCGCATTGCCAATCATGAAGATCACCATGATCCATAGCAGCAGCGCCTTCCTCGGTATTTTTGTCGATACGGATGTAAGGATCGGTGCGCCAAAGGTAACGCCTAAGGCATATAATGTAACCGTTAAACCTGCTGTCGTAACCGAAATATTCATATCCTCCGATATAAGCGGCAGCAGGCCGACGCTAATAAATTCAGTCGTTCCGATAGCAAATGCGCTGACTGCCAGTGCAAGCAAGGCTAACGTACTTCTTCTTTTCTCTAATGTCATGATGCTTCTCCCCAATCCCTTTCTAATGATGCAAAAAGTTGTAGCTTAGATCGGCCGATGAATGTTATTATCGTTTATGCAATGAAAAATAACCAGTACGTACTTAAAAGTACTATAGGTACTTATTAGTACCTGTATCAAGCTATAGGGGAGAATGACATTGATCAAGAAGAAGTACAACGTACCCGTGGAAGCAACACTCGAGGTTATAGGCGGCAAATGGAAGTGCATCATTCTCTGCCACTTAACGCATGGCAAAAAACGGACGAGTGAGCTTAAGCGTCTGCTTCCGGAAATTACCCAGAAAATGCTTACTCAGCAGCTTAGAGAGCTTGAAGACGACAGCATTATCGAAAGAATCGTATATAATCAGGTGCCTCCCAAGGTCGAGTATCAATTGACTCCTTACGGGCAAAGCTTAAAAAGCATTTTAGATTCGCTTTCCGCATGGGGAGAGCATCATTTGATCAAGGTTTTCGGTGATAAGCATGATGTCCTCGAGGAGAATATCTTCAACAAATAAAACCATTTCCTGCATGCCTTCGGGCAGCTGGAAATGGTTTTAAAAAGCGCATTATTTGACGGGGTAGCCGTACCCCGGGTATTTAACGACCGGCCATTTTTCTTTTCGCAATGCATCCAGCAATTGATCACCGACATTCAAATTGCTTTGAACGAGCTCTCGTGGCGTCAATGCCATCCATTGGTTCAACGATACATCGACAAAACGATCACTTTTGAACATTTCCAAAAACCATAACGATTGATCGCCTGTGTTCTGAATGTAATGACCAAAGGCGAAAGGCACGTAGCCGACATCTCCCGCTCGGTAATCAAAGGTTCGGGCAGCTCCGTTTCCAGCAAAGACCGTCATGCGTCCTTGACCGGACAAGTAATACTGCCACTCGTCATTGTTGGGATGCCAGTGCAGCTCCCTCATCCCGCCGGGTTCCACCTCTACCAAGGCCGCCGCAATCGTCTTTGAGATCGGGAAATTAGTCGAGTCCACGATGCGCACGGTCCCGCCAGACGTTCGTAGGGGTGTTTGCGCAAGCAATCTATGCTTGAAGCTAAGCGGAATGGTGCCATATGGAGAAGGCACCTGCTGGCTCTCGATCGATCCTGGAATTTGATCCTGGTATATGTATACCTGATCAGGAGGAATATGCGTGAAAGCTTTCTCCGGAACGCCGAAATTTGCTGACAGCACATCCTTTGGCGTATGAGCAAACCAATCGGAGATGGACAACGTATTAAGGTCGGAGAAGCTCCCGTCATCGAATACGAGTAAAAACTCACATCCCTTCTCCAAGCCTTGAATGGAATGAGGGATGCCTGGAGGGAAATACCATAGATCGCCTTCTTCGATATCCGCAATGAAGTTCCGGCCTACTTGGTCGACAGACGTGATTCTTGCGCTGCCAACGAGCATATAAGCCCATTCAGCCTGCTGATGCCAATGCAATTCCCTCACACCGCCGGGAGTCAGACTCATATTGACTGCGGCGATTGTAGTCGAAATGGGAAAGTCGCGGACGGTAACCTCTCGAGACCATCCGCCATTGTTGAGCTGCATATGCGTATCCGAGAATGAAAACTTCAGGTTCGGTAAAAGCCCCGAATCGGTAACAGGCGGAACCAGCATGTTCGGATTCTCCATATCCCGCATAATGTCACGTGGACCAAGGTCTATGTTGCCCGCCCCGTCGCTCGGCCTGATTGGCTGAGGGATTTGTCCGAGCATAGCCTGTTCTCGTTCATCTTCTTCCATTTTAGTCCTCCTTTTACTCTATAAATAAGCCCCAATTTGCTTATTTGACCTCTACAACCTATGTTCGACATCATTGAAATATGCTCAGGCCATTGCTGCTCCGGCCATAATTGTCTTCATGAACCTGCAACATCCTAAATCGTCCAAGCGTCAGAATGAATGACCATGCAGTGGTATGCATACTGCCGATCAAGGGGATATTGCAAAAAGGAGGTTATATTGATGATCAAGCAACTCATTGCCAGTTTCTCGCTCCTCATGCTATGCATCGGATGCGGACAGAATAACGTTACTAATAACATGGCATCTCCAGTGCCTACCGCAAGCCCCACTACTGCACCGGTACAGTCGCCTGCCACCGTACCTACCGCAAGCCCCACTACGGCACCGGTGCAGTCGCCTGCCACCGTACCTACGGCAGCCAATGATCCGCTCAAAGAAAAAATAGCTTCGATGACGTTGGATGAAAAAATTGGGCAGCTCGTGCTGGTCGGCGTGGAAGGAACTACTTTGCAGGCTCCCACGACCGAGCTGATTGATACCTATCATGTAGGCGGTTTTATTCTCTATAAAAACAACATTACCGATCCTAACCAAACGCTTAAGCTGCTAAATGCGTTGAAGGAAAGAAATACAAAAAATGCAGCACCGCTTTGGCTAAGCATCGATCAAGAAGGCGGAAAAGTAAGCCGCATGCCTGATAACTTTGTAAAAATACCGCCTGCTGCCACGATTGGCAAAAGAGACAATGCCGCTTACACGCGCGGAGTCGGTTCGGCGCTTGGTACCGAAATTCGCTCTCTAGGCTTTAATATGGATTTCGCTCCGGTTCTAGACATTAACAGCAATCCTGACAATCCTGTTATTGGAAACCGATCCTTTGGTTCAGATGCCAAGACGGTTACGACTCACGGTATCGAAACGATGAAAGCCATCCAGTCTGAACAAGTGGCAGCGGTAGTGAAACATTTTCCAGGGCATGGCGATACTTCTGTTGATTCCCATCTAGATTTGCCAGTCGTAAACAAATCTATGGCCGAGCTTAAAGCATTCGAGCTGCTTCCGTTCGTGGAGGCAATCAACCAGCGAGCCGATGCCATCATGGTCGCTCATTTGCTCATTCCTAAACTCGACAAAACGTATCCCGCTTCCTTATCCAAAACCATTGTAACCAATCTGCTTCGTGAGGAATTAGGTTATGACGGAGTCGTCATTACCGATGATATGACAATGGGCGGCATAACGGAGCATTTCGACGTAGGAGAATCAGCGGTCAGATCGATCCAAGCGGGTACAGATATTATCCTGATCGGTCATGATTACGACTTGCAAATATCTGTAATCAAAGCATTGAAGCTTGCCGCACGCGATGGTGCTATTGCTAAGGAAATGCTCGATAAAAGCGTGTATCGCATATTGAGCCTCAAACAAAAATATAAACTGCAGGACAAGTCCATCGCCTCTGTTGATCTGAAAACGGTCAACAGCCAAATCAATCAGGCTTTGCAAGCCAAATAAACCAAACAGGCACAGCCCGCTGATGAGGGCTGTGCCTGTTTTTCACCTCGTTCTCTGAGGATTGCGATTCAAAGAAACGATGTAACCAATCTTCTATAATCCAAGGATATGGTAGCCTGCATCGACATGCAGCACCTCGCCTGTTATGCCTCGGGACAAGCTGCTCAGCAGAAACATCGTTGCATCGCCAACCTCATCCTGATCAATGTTGCGGCGAAGCGGGGCTCTTTCTTCAATCGTAGACATTATGTCGTTAAAGCCGGAAACGCCTTTAGCAGCAAGCGTGCGAATCGGACCTGCCGATATCGCATTTACACGGATTCCATACTTGCCCAAATCCTCGGCAAGATACATGACGCTCGCTTCTAGCGCCGCTTTCGCTACGCCCATTACATTGTAATTTTTCACTACGCGCTCAGCGCCGATATAAGTTTGAGTAACGATGCTTCCGCCCTCGGTCATCAGCTTCTTCGCTTCGCGAGCGGTTGCAACCAATGAATAGGAGCTTGAATTTTGCGCCAGCAAATAACCGTCTCTAGTCGTATCAACGTATTCACCCTGAAGCTCGTCCTTCTCTGCAAAAGCAACCGAATGCACAAGTCCGTGAATCATCCCTGTGGTTTTCTGAATTTCGTCAAATGCGGCGATAATGCTGGCATCATCAAGCACATCACAAGAAACCTTTTGCAGCGCTTCGATTTGATGCTGCTCGAGCAGCTTATTCAGCTTATCCAAGGATCTTTCCTTGCGATACGTGAAGATCAGCTTTGCTCCTTGCTTATGCAGCGCTTTAGCAACTCCCCAAGCGATGCTTCGATCATTGGCCACTCCCATAATTACAACTACTTTGTCATTCATTAAGTTAGACATGCTGCTCCTCCTAGTCTTTCGTCCTAACGTTGGAATCGTATATGTTTAACCTTCGCAATAGCGCAGTTATACGCTTTCGTAAGCCTGATCCCTATCTTGTTATCTCTGCCACTGTTCTATACTACCGATTCGGGGAGTGATATTCAACATCGAATTCAGATCCAGCTTCATATTTGCCGGACATACGTGATGTAATCGGTATTTACGGGAATGCCGCCAGCCTGTTTAAGAAGCGTTGCAATTTGTCCGCGATGATAGCTCCCGTGCAGTGAAACATGCGCCAATATATCCATAATCGTCGTCGAAAATGATTGTCCTTGGCTGTTGAAGTAAGTGATTTCAGAACAAAAATCCGAATCCTGCAGTCGATTTAACAATGCAGTATAACCGTCTTTATTCTCCATGGCCATTTGCTCGCACTGCTCCAGCGTATATGCCGGCCATATCGCGATTGCCGAAGTACTCTCGCCCTTAATCCGGGCAAGCCATATTTTCTCAGCCGCAACAATATGATTCAGCAAGCTGATCGGCTTCTCCAATTGAAGCTCGCTGCTGCTGCGAATGGAATCTATTACTCTCAAATTTGCCCATGCGCTATAGCTGCCGATTTTTTTATATTGTACGGCTAGCGTGGACAAAGGCTCTTGCTTTGAAACTTCTATTGACTGAATATGATAAGGCATCGCGGTTATGGATGATACTGTAATAGATAACTCCTGCCCTGGCTCAAGCTTGTTTAACACATCATATTCAAAAATGTGATATTTCTTCAGCTTGCCGTCATTTCGCAGCACATAAATCGAATGGTTATGTTTGCTGATTAGCTTTACGCGTATGATTCGATTATTTTTAGTTACTAATTCTAAGCATGATATAACGAAGAGGCTCAATACAACGATGCCCGATACGAAATAAAAGGCAACTAACGCGTCGGATACACCATTCTTCGTTGATGAAATAAACTGAATAACCATATTCGCAATATAAACAATGCTCAGGAAAAGCCATGAATAGATCCTTTTACGAGGCTTAAGGTTCATTCGCTCTCCTCCAATATGTCAATAGGCAGACTAGCCCTAAAGCTGCTTCTCTAAACAAACGCTGCTTTCATTATCTTGATAAGGGCCAAAACGATCGATAGCCTCATACCCATGCTTCCGATAAAAGCCCAGCGCTTCCGGCTGCGCCTCTCCTGCTTCAAGCTTCATGCTTCGGAAATTCATCGATTTCGCTCTCATTTCCAGCTCCGTTAATAGCTCCCTAGCAATCCCTTTATTGCGATAGGGCTCTTCAACAAAGAAACGCTTCAGCTCAGTCGAGTGCTTATCATAGGGCTTAATAGCTCCGCAGCCTACAGGGATGCCGTTCCAATAAGCAACGAGAAAACTCACCTCACTAATATTCTCATCCGAAAAATCGAGTCCGAAAATTTCTTCCTGCGGGTACCGCTGCAATAAATCCTGGTCGAGATGGCGAATCAACTTCTGAAGATCCACATGATCAGGTGATACATTCCTTAATGCTAATCCTTCCATTCTCTATTCACCTCATTAAATAGGATAATTACTTGTGTTTGTGCTACAAGTGCTGCCAACCTTATTGATCTGAAGCAAGCAGCTCCTTTATCGTATCGATGGTCTTCCATTTCATCTCCACCTTAATAAGTTGGGCGAATTGCCTCTTCGAATCGGTTGCATAGCTGTTGAATATCGTCCAGTCTAGCAAGCTTGCGAATCCAATCACTCGGAATAGCTTTCTCCCCGTACAATAATCCAGCCAGACCTCCTGCCACCGCCCCAGTTGTATCCGTATCCTCACCTAAATTAACGGCACGCAGTACAGCTTCGGTATAGCTGCTCGTCTTAAGCAAGCTCCATAGGCTAGCTTCAAGCGTATGTACAACATACCCGGAGGATTCGATATCCCCTTCATCCAATAGTGCAAGATCGCCTTTGAGCACTCGTTCGAAGGGCTTCATGTTATTCGGCTGCTCATCCTTGTATAACGTCAATACCGTTTCTTGCATATGGCTAATGCTGGCCGCCAGCGATTGGCCTTCGATCAATTGAATCGCCAGCTCCACATAAATGACACATGCGATTTTGGAGATGGGATGTCCATGCGTTATCGAAGAAATCTTGGAAACAAGTTCTTTCCGATCCATCGCTGTTTCTTGTTTGAACCAATAAGCAAGCGGCAATATTCGCATCAATGAACCATTCCCGTTGCTATTTAGGGTTATTCCTCCCGCAAGATCCGGACGAATGCACAATTCCTTGTATCGCTCGATTGCCGAAGCAGTGGCGATTCCCCTATCAAAAACTACGCCATGCGGCGTCCATTCATTTTTATCCAACCAATTGACGAAACGTTCTGCGATGTCGTACAGATCGACTTGAGGAAAGGCTGCGGCACTCTCCATCAGACAGAAGACCAGCGAGCTATCATCCGACCATGTGCCTGCGGGCTGGTTATGCGTACCGTAGCCGATCATGTCTGTCAAAGGTTTATTGCGCAGCGTATGACGTGATTGGAATTCAACAGGCACGCCAAGCGCGTCTCCCACGCATAGTCCGATAATTCCATCGCGAACTTTTGATTGTAGCATTGAAGCAAAACCTCCCGTTTTTTCCGTCTAATCCCTGCAATTCCTATAAGTATAACAATTAAGCTATTAATTCGAAACCTAAAACCGCTGTGCACATCAAAAAGGCTTCACATCACGTATCCGATGTGAAGCCTTTTATACATGTAATTTGATTTATTCAGGCTGTTACACTTGCAGTCCTAATTTCGTTAATTCCGCTTCAACATGTACGATTAAACGCGCCTTCTCACGTTCCTCCAAGAAAGCAGCTTTGAAGCCGTTCATAATAATCGTACCGATATCATTTATGGTAAGACCGCAATTTGCGATCAAACGTTCATACTCCTTCTGCAGGGTCGTATCCGAGACTGTCATATTATCCGTGTTGACCGTAACGACGATCCCCTGCTCCATGTACTGCCGCAATGGATAAGCCGCCCAGCCAGAGACGGCTTTGGTCTGCATGTTGCTTAATGGACACATCTCAAGCGGAATCTGGCGTTCCTTGACGAGTGCTACGACACTCGGATCCTCCAGCATCCGCACGCCATGCCCAATCCGCAGAGCTCCTAAGTCAGTGACGGCTACCTTCACATTCTCGGCACCGGCTGCCTCTCCAGCATGGATCGTAACGGGTAAGCCTAATTGCCGCGCATCAGCAAACAGTTGAAGAAACAGCTCCGCCGGGAACGATGCTTCATCACCTGCCAAGTCTACGGCAACGACGCCCTTATTATAGAATCGCCCTGCTTCCTGCACGACATCCTTATTCATCTCATACGGATGGTTTCTCATACAAATGATGATGGCTCTTGCTGTCGTTCCGAAAGCTTGCTCACCGCGACGCAGCCCTTTAAGGACAAATTCTATCACTTCATAAATGGACAATCCCATTTGGCGGTGAAGCTGTGGCGCGAATCGAACCTCGATATATTTTACCCGCTGCTTGGCAGCTTGCTCAACAACCTCAAAAGCTATTCTTTCAATCGCCGCAGCGGTTTGCAGATAAGGCAAAACGAAACTAAATTTACTCAAATATTCCTTTAAGCTTTGACAATCCTCGCTTACTTGCATATGGGACAGCAATTCAGAATCCGTATTGAAATTTATCGGATTTCCTTGCTCCCTCGCAAGCTGAAGCAGCGTTTCAGGCTTCACGCTTCCATCAAGGTGTACATGTAGATCGACCTTTGGCAGCTGGGACAATAACGTCCCCACAGCTGTCGAATGTTCATTGATTAACGTCATTGCCAGTCCCCTCTCGGTATATTCATACACATCCGCAATCGATCGTATACATCAAGGCGCTGCAGTTAACTCCCCCGGTAAGTGCTGTATCCGCCTGGAGCAACCAATAACGGCACATGGTAATGGCCAGCAGCATCCTTGATATGGAATCGAATTGGAATAAAATCAAATATGCTATCCTTAATAGCAGACAAATGCTCCATTTGCCTAAAGTAACGGCCTGCCGCGAATATAAGCTCATATACGCCTGGCAGAACAGCTTCTCCTTCAAGCAAAGGAGTATCCGCTCTGCCATCTGTATTCGTCTGGTAGCATCCCATTAATTGAGGCATTTCTCCTGCTTCCATGCTTTCTGCTTCCTTGCCCAAGTACCATAGCTCCATCGTCATCCCATTGACAGGTTTCCCTCCAGCCAGATCCAGAACATGCGTCGTAATTCGGCCGCTCACGCTTTATCCCCTCCATCTCCCAGATCAGCTCGGGACAAGGTGAATCCCTGGAAGCCATAAGGCGGGCGCGGCTCAGTATATACACCTGCGCCAGCTGGTTGCTCAGGCTCAACAACCGTCTCCCATGTCCGGTTGTTGGACTCGAACCGAACCTCTGCAAGCTGAGGGAAATGAGTGAGAATGCTCATGCCGATCCGATAGATTAAATGTTGAATCGAAGGGGATTGCTCGGCATGGAACTGCGTATGGGCAAGATCATGGATTTGTTCGGAAGGAACATAGTTCCCGCGCGTACTATCGAATGCATCTTCCGCATCTTCATAGGTCCAAAAAATATCGAGGAAAATAAACAACGGACGGTCGAAGCTCTCCGGTAACGTCGTATATTCATCACGGACAAATCCGTAAAAGGAGCTTCCGCTTACCTTAATCAATTGGATATGCGACAACGCGCTTTCATGCTCGGCAAGAATGCCGGCATCTCCGTCGCGGTTCCACTTCAGCGACGCGCTGGCATGCTCGTTATGAGATCGGCGAAAAACAAGCTGGCTATCCCTCCAGCCGCTATCATCAGCAACGGAGACTGCACTGAACGGAAGACGGTCTGCTTGAATTTCTATCGCATCAATATGCGGATAGCGCTTCATGAAACGTTCGCTAATGAAGGCAAGGAGCCCTTCCGTGGTGCTTCCCCCATATTCGGCCGTTTGTCGCAAAATAAAATTTTTCATCGAGTCCGTGGCAACGACCTGCGTGTTATCGCCTTCCGTAAAGGAGGAGAGCAGTACCTCGCTGCTGACCGAGAACGTAATGTTGTGAGCAAATATAATATTGCTTTCGCCTTTATACGGCGAGACTTCAATAGGACGTACAGTAAGGGGCGCGGCATATGTCCGGTAGCTTAGCACATCTCCTTTTCCATAATAAAGGGTGCGTCCGCTGCGTAATTTTAGCATAGTTATCCGTCCCTTCTCTACTCGATGATGAGATCTCTTAACCGAAATCCGGATATCTTTTCAATTTCAAGCAATGCCTGCTCTATTTCTTCACTGCTTGTATGCCATATCCGCGATTCCATCGCCGCTAGAATCTGTTCTTTGTTTTTTCCTTTCACCGCCAGAATGAACGGAAAACCAAACGTTTTCACGTAGATTTGGTTTAACCCGGAGAACTGCTCGTATTCTTCGTGCGAGAGCTGGTTAAGTCCAGCACCTTGCTGTTCTTTGGCCGAGTATTCCGCGACCGCCAGCCTCGTTCCAAGATCGGGATGCGCCCGGAACAAATCGATGATCGTCTCCATTCTTGATTCACGTACGACATTTATCATTACGGCATGCAGCGCTTCTATTGAAGCGAAAGGCTTTGCACCGAAAGCTGAAGCTGCAATCCAAGGCGAATGCTCGAATACAGCGCCTAGCTTCTCGATGAACTGCTCACGGCTGCTAGCATTAAGCTCCTCCAACGTGATGCTCATGTCCAGTACCCCTCGTGTACGGCAACCGCTGCTTCCTCAACCTCAGGAATGGGACCGATCACCTGAATCGGCTTCCTTCCCTGAGCAAATACGATGCGGCAGGGCAAATCCAGCGTCGGATTCTGCTCGTCATCTCCCGTGAGCTCGGCAAGCCGTTTTTCAGAAATGCCATATACGACTGTTCCCACATTGCCCCAGTAAATGGCGCCAGCACACATCGCGCAAGGCTCAGCCGACGTGTAGAGAGTAAAGTGCCAGAGCTCTTCCCGGCTATACCGTTTGGACGCCTGCTCCATCAACGTTCGCTCCGCATGACCTGTACAATTCGATTCTGTCAATTCCACATTCCCCTGAGACAGTACGATATCGCCAGCTGCGTCAACGAGAATGGCACCAAAAGGGGTATTTCCCGCTTTCCTTGCCTGCTTGGAGACTGCAATGCTTTCTATTAAATACTCGATGTGCGAACGTTTGATTTTCATTTGGCCAGCATCCTCCCTTCAATGGCTCTTGTAACCGCGCGCCGAATGCCGCCATATCCCGTGCACCGGCATATATTTCCGGACAACGCTTCTGCAATTTCATCCTCCGAGGGGCTTGGGTTGCTATCTAACAAACCTTTGACCGAAACGATCATCCCTGGCGTGCAATACCCGCATTGGAACCCGCCTTCTTCTAGAAACGCCTGCTGAATGGGATCAAACCCGCCTTTGCTAATGCCCTCAATTGTCGTTATGCTTTTGCCTGCGCATTGATAAGCCATCGCCAAGCAGGAGTTAACGGCTTCACCCTCCATTAATACCATGCAGGCACCACAGCGCCCAATATCGCAGGAACGCTTTGTTCCCGTTAATTCGAGTTCGTCTCTGATAAGGGTTAGCAATCTCGCGGATGCGGTCGTTTCTATCGTTTGTGCTTCCCCGTTGATGACACATCGTAGCGCGAACGTCGATTCCGCTTGTTTGCTATGTTCGGTCATTGCCGCTCGCCCCCGTTAGAAAAAATGGCGTTTCCTGCAAAAATTCAGGCTCGATCGGCAGCTTTGTCACCCATTTGCCGCTCGCTTGCCGAACGGCAGCCGCGATGGCAGGTGCTAGCGTAACCGAGCCCACTTCTCCAATGCCCCTTGGACCGTATTCATCCTGCTCCGGCAGATGCTCGATCGGCTCAACCTCTACCAGACCAAGCTGGTCTGCAATCGTCGGAATCAGATACGTATCCAAATTACGCGTCATATAATGTCCTTTGTCCATGACGGCATCCTCCAGCAGCGTAAAACCGAGCGCCATGCTGCTGCCTCCCTCGATTTGGCCTAGGTAGCCTTGCGGATTAATAACCGGCCCAGCCGCAACCGCATGGTACTGCTGAAGCACCTTGACCCTGCCCGTTAACGTGTTTAGCTCTACCTTCACCACTACAGCCGAATAGGTATACATGAAATGCGCTCCAACCCGTTCCGTAGGCGAGGTCGGAAATGAAAAGGAGGTTTCGCTGCTTATTGGAAATATCGCCTTGCTGGCGAGGTCTGCATAAGATAACAGCACTTGATCATTCGTTTGCTTGCCTATTCCGCCTTCTCTTAGCTGCAGCTCCTCTGCCTGGCACCCCATTATAGCTCCCGCTTCCTTTAATAACTGATCTGTAAAAGGTTTTTTCAACCGTTGCAGTGATTTCCACATCATGGCGGTTGCACGCGAGGCCGTCGTCGATCCGCTATCGGGCACGATATCCGTATCTCCGATAATCATTCTGATATCTGCTGCACCGAAACCGAATTGCTCGATAAGCATCTGTTCGAGTGAGGCAAGCAGCCCTTGACCGAATTCCTCATAACCGAACACCGCTTCGATCTTCCCATCCGCTGCTAGCTGCAGCCGGCCTCCCGCAGGATCTGGAATGCCTACTCCGAGACCTGCTCCATGCATCGTGAAGGCGGCACCGATGCCTATTTTGAGCCATGGATCTGTGCTGACTGCAATCGCGCTTTGCTCCAAAAGAGTCTTTTCCTGCCATAGCCGGCTCTTCTCCACGGCTGTCCACACCCGTTCGGCGCCTTCGGTCATCGCAATCGGCTGATCGAAGGGTCCCAAATCTTCTTTTTGCCGCATGTTCAGCTTTCGGAATTGCCAAGGCGACATACCGAGCCGTTCTGCCAAGCGATCCATCTGCCCTTCGAGTGCAAATATCGCTTGGTTGCCGCCAAAGCCGCGAAATTCGCCCGACATTCCGTTATTCGTGAAAACCGATATCCCCTTCACATTCAGATTCTCATATTTATAAGGACCAATCACATGCTCGGTCGCGAAATTAAGCACCTCAGCCCCTAGCGTAGAATAAGGCCCCGTATCCGATAAAATATCGACTTGGTGCGCAAGCAATCTGCCCGCAGCATCTACTCCCGTTTTCATTGCCATTCTCATGGGGTGCCGCTTTAATCCCGCCCGAACCGATTCTTGCCGGGAATTGTGCATTTTAATGGCCCTGCCTGTCTGGATGGCTAGCAATGCGCCATATGGCTGGACGTTCAACTCATCCTTGCCGCCGAAGGAGCCGCCTATCGGGCTTGAAACAATCCGTATTTGTTCCAGCGATACCGCGAGAATACGGGCTAGCTGCATTCGGTCCATAAAGCCATGCTGTGTGGGCGAATAAACGGTCAGGCGCCCATCCTCGCCAGGAACGAATAAGCCTCCTTCCGTTTCCATGTAGGTATGCATTTGGCGTGGCGTATAATAAGTTTCTTCCACAACAATAGCGCATTGCTTAAACGCTTCATCGACATCGCCTCTCGCGAAAGCAGTGCGGTGCATGGCATTGCCGCCTTTGTGAAGCTGCGGCGCATCCGCGAGCAGCGCTTTCTCGGGATCTTCCAGTATTTCAAGAACCTCATATTCAATTTCAACGAGCTCAAGCGCTTCCTGAGCAAGCTCCATTGATTCGGCCGCTACCGCAACAAGCGCATCACCGACATAAAGCACGGTGTCCGCGCATAGAACAGGCTGATCCGGATGGGCAATCCCGAAGGCATTCAGCCCAGGAATGTCCCGGTGCGTGAGCACGGCATGAACGCCTTTGTGCTGCTTTGCTCTCTCCGTTTGGATCGAAATGATGCGGGCATGCGGATGCTCACTGCGAAGCACGAGCCCGTAAAGCATCGGCTGCGCGGTCATATCCGTGAGATATACTAAGCCGCCTGTCACCTTTCCTGCTCCATCTGGCCGAATCCGCCAACGCGATCCGCTGTTTTCACGGTTTAAGAGCATATGGGCCCCTCCTCTCGTCCTGTCTATTGATGCGCTGCTTTCCACAGTTCAGATGCAATTAAATGGGCCGCTGTAGTTTTGCGATAAGAAACAGATGCGAATAAATCCTCGCGCGGTTTATAAAGCTGCATAATGCGATTGTACACATGGCGTAAAAGTTGAACATCGATTACCTTTCCTAGCAACTCCCGTTCGAGCTCTTCGAGTCTTTGCGCGATCATCTGACCGCCACCGAGCGCTATTCGGATTTCATTTACTTCCTTCTTCTCCGACAAGGAACCGGATACGGAAGCTGTTACAACCGACGGCGTAAAAGCTTCGCGACGCCCGACTTTATGGTAAGCGCTAAAACGCTTTGTTTTCGAAATAACCGAACGCAAATGTTCGACCTCATGGCCTTCAAGTGTTTCATCCGCTTGGAAAGGCAGTTGAATCTGGAGAAGAAGCCGCTCCGTATGAAGCATGCCGGCGATTTTGAGCCACTCCGACAAGGTGATTTGTAGATCCTCCATGCCGTTATACCAAACCACATGGGCATTGTAACCAAGCAAAGCAGGAAGGGAATCGCCAATATTGGAGGCAATATTGCCTCCAATCGTCCCCAACCGCCGAATGGAAGGTGCCGCTGTTTGCCGCAAAGCTTCAGTAACAATTGGGAAATGACGCTGAATGATCGGATGAGTGCGGCATGCTTCCAAGCTGACTTGACCTCCAATCACAAGTCCCGTTTCACCGATTCTTATTTCACCCAAACCGCGGATCGCACTTAGATCGATCAAATGCTTCGGAATCGCAGCGACGCCGGATTCCCATTGCGTCCGCAGCAAAGTACCTCCGGATACATAAACGCTGTCCGTCCCGAAGCTTTGTTTCAAATGCCAAGCCTCTGCTGCCGTTTGCGGATGCCATACTTGAGGAAACGCCATGCTCCCCTGTGCATTCATTCCCATCGTTCTCCTCCTTGCCTTGATTAGAACCTCTGCTCCCGAATATAAGGCACGCCAAGCGCTTCAGGCGATCCGGAAGGCTTGTTGCGATTCCGCCAACCGAGAAACATCAGAACGAGTATAGTGACGATATACGGAATCATTTTTAAGAAATAGGACGGTATCTCGCTTCCGATCAGCTGGATTCGGAAACCGAGCATGTCTAAGGCACCGAAAAAATATGCGCAAATGAGAGCGCGAACCGGATTCCATCTCGCGAAGATAATCAGAGCAACTGCAATCCATCCTCTTCCCGTCGTCATGCCTTCCGTCCAGGTTGGCGAGTACACGAGCAATAAATCCGCGCCTGCAATCCCGATTAATATGGAGCCAGCGATAATATAACCGTACCTCAGTGCATGCACCGGAATGCCCATTACATCTGCTGTAGCTGGGTTGTCGCCCATTGCCCGCAGATGCAGGCCCCATGACGTTTTGTGGATGAACATATGCAGCGCGATGACAAGCACAAAGCTAAACCAAGTCAAATAATCAAGATGGGCAAATATTCGGCCAATGAAAGGAACAGCTTCAAGCCATGGCATATCCAGCTTCGGTACGGCTCTTGGAACGGGCAGTCCACTTACGGGCTTCCCGAGATACGCGCTAAGCCCCGCCCCGAACAAGGTCATCGCCAAGCCGCATACGATTTGGTTAGCCCGAAGCGATACGCTCAGAAAGGCGTGAATCATGCCTAATACTATGCTTATTCCGCACACGGCCAGTAAAGTAACCGTTAAGCTTCCCGTATGAATAAAAGTAAGGCATGCTGTCACGGCACCCATAAGCATCAAGCCTTCAGCGCCCAGCTGGATGATGCCGGACCGTTCGATGAGAATGCCGCCAAGCGCAGCGAACAACAACGGCGTACCAGAGGAAATAGCTGCAAGCAGCATTTGATAGACGATTTCCATCGCTCAGAAGCTCCTTTTCATCCCGTTTGACGAATCCGAAATTTGCTCAACGTGCCGCCTGCAATGAGGAAAAACAAAATAGCTCCTTGAAGCATTTCAGAGATAGAAGATGGCAAACCGATCGTCTGTACGCTGAACCCGCCTACGATAAGCCCACCAAATAAAAAAGACGAAACGACTAGTCCAGCAGGATGTAATTTCGCAAGCCACGCAACGATAATTGCTGTATAGCCATATCCTGGTGAAATGCCATACATGAGCCGGTGAGTCACTCCTGAAACCTCTGCCATGCCTGCAAGTCCCGCCAAACCGCCGCTAATCAGCATGACCAGAAGGATATGCCTGCTGATGCGAATGCCCGCATTCCTAGCTGCTTCGGGATTTGCTCCAATTAGGCGAAGCTCGTAGCCCGTACGCGTGTATTTCATAAAAAAACCGTATAACGCAATCGCAATGACGCCGAACAGCAGCCCGAGATGAAGTCGCGTATCGTTGAACACGGGAAGCGACTGCGCCGCCGAGAACACTTTGGTACCTGGGAAATTCATGCCGTCTGGATCCTTCCACGGGCCAAACACGAAATAATCCATCGCCAGAAGCGCAACGTAGTTCAGCATTAACGAGGTGACCAGCTCATTGACTTGAAAATAGGTTCTAGGGATAGCTGTCAGAAGGCCCCAAATGCCGCCAGCTGCGATACTGAACACAATCATTGTGGGAATTACGAGCAGACTCGGCATATCCGGCAAATAAATCGTAACCGCGGTGGCAGCCATTGCTCCTGCAGCGAATTGCCCTTCCGCACCGATATTCCATACCGATATACGATAGGCTATGGCTACGCCTAGTCCGCAAAGCAGCAGCGGGATGGTTTTCACGAGTGTTTCTGTCAAGCCATAGGCCGTACCGAAAGCGCCCATAAACATCTTCTTGTATACCGGGAAGGGATTCATGCCGTTTGCCGCGATGAATATTCCGCAAACCAAGAGGGCGAGAACTACGGATATAAACGGAAGCCACCATGTATTCTCTTTTTTGGCACTGTCTATTTCGATACGATAGGAACGCCATTTCCCTTTGTCCTGCTTAAGCGCGGATTCGGCTGATATCGCTCCCTCCGAATGAAGCGCTGGCTTGTTTTCATTCATCCGGCTGCCCCCTCCGCGTTCTGGAGACCTGCCATATACATCCCTATCTTCTCTCGATCAGCTTGTTCTCTCGCAACCTCGCCAACCATTTGCCCGTTAAAGATGACAATAATTCGATCGGATAGCTTGATCACCTCATCCAGATCCTCCGAAATGAGCAATACGCTTTTGCCGTTTTCCCGCATTTCACTTAGCAGCTGATGAACGCCTTCCGTAGCGCCAACATCGAGGCCCTGCGTCGGATGCACGGCCACCATTAACAGAGGCTGCTGGTGAATCTCTCTGGCAAAAAGGAGCTTCTGCTGATTTCCCCCGGATAATTGCTGAACCGGCGTATCCAGATTCGGTGTCTTGATGTCGAATTGCTGCACCAAGCTTGCTGACCAAGCCCGATTTTTGCTTATTCTCAGCATGCCGAATCGCGAGCGCTCCACATTGCGGTAGGATTTGAACAGCAAATTATCAACAATACCCAAAGTGCCGGCAAGACCGCTTTTCATGCGATTTTCAGGGACATGGGCAATTCCTGCCTCGATCGCCGACCGAACCGAGCCGTTTGTTAACGGTTCTCCGTTAAAAGCAATGGCCCCATTCTTCCACGTCTTCAGCCCTGTAAGCATTTCGGCAAGCTCCTTTTGTCCGTTGCCTGCCACCCCGGCTATCCCAACGATCTCGCCTTCATCGACATGAAAAGAGAGACGGTCAAGTGATTTCCTTCCCTGCTCCGCATAGACGTCAACTTCACTCACGTCGAGCAATCGTTTGCCTGATGTCCTTGCAAGAAGCGGCATGCTTTCTCCAAGCTCTTTTCCGACCATCAGCTGTGCAAGCTCACGCTCATTCGTAGCTGACTTTTCCATGCTGTGAATGAGCTTTCCTTTGCGCATAACCGAGATATGATCCGAGGAGGCCATCACCTCCTTGAGCTTGTGCGTGGTCAAGATTACGGTTTTCCCTTCATTCTTCATATGCTGCAGCGTCGTGAACAGCTGCTCAGCTTCACCTGGAGTAAGCACGGAGGTTGGTTCATCTAGAATGATGAGACTTGCTCCGCGATATAGTGTCTTTACAATCTCCACGCGCTGCTGCTCCCCGACGGACAGCTGCCAGATCGGCCGATTTACGGGAAAGGTTAATCCAAATTGCTGAGCGATAGCTTCGATTTCTTCCTGTTTATTTTTCAGCCATCTGCCGCCTCGCCAGAACGATGATTTATCGCCAAGCACGATGTTCTCCGCAGCTGTCAGCGTCTGAACGAGCCTGAAATTCTGAAAAACCATTCCGACTCCATGCCTTATTGCATCCTTTGGCGATTTAATCTTAGTCATTTCACCATGTAAAAGAATATCGCCGCTTGTTGGTTTGTACACGCCGGACAGCATGCACATCATCGTGCTTTTCCCTGCCCCATTCTCGCCAAGCAGCGCGTGGATCTGGCCTGCTTTTGCCCGGAAATCAACGAGATCATTAGCCATGACAGAACCGAATTGTTTAACGATTTGACGCATCTCTACCGAATATTGGTTATGCATGCCATCCATCCTTTCCCAAGCATCCATCATCGCATTTACCAAAAAGCTTCGGATAAATCAACAAATCCCTTCATTCAGGGATTTGTCGATTTTATCCTATGAGAGAGCAGCGATTATTTCGGTATTGTCCCATCAACTCCGCTAACGAACCAGTCCATGACTAATATCTCTTCCAGCGTCAAGGTTTTTCCTGCTTCCACCTTTACTGCGCCAGCGGCATCCTTGATCGGTCCGGTAAACACGCTGATTTCACCGTTTATTAGCTTTGTTTTCGTATCGTTAACGAGCGTCCTGACTTCTTCCGGCACGTTTGGACCGAGTGGTGCGATATCTACCATGCCATCGGCTAATGAACCAGAATACTGCTCACTTTTCCATGTCCCGTCTATAACCGACTGTACGGTCTTCGTATAATAAGGGCCCCAGTTCCAAATCGGATTCGTTAAGTAGGCTTCCGGAGCGAATCTTGTCATATCCGAATCATTGCCTCCGGCCATTGCGCCACGCTCTGCAGCGGCTTGAAGCGTTGCCGGCGAATCCTGATAGGCGAGCAGCACGTCTGCCCCTTTGTCCAGCAGACTTACTGCAGCCTGCCTTTCCGTCGTCGGATCATACCAAGTATTCGTCCATACTACGCTAACCTTTGCTTCTGGATTTACACTTTGGACACCCAGCATAAATGCATTTATGTTATAAATCACTTCCGGTATCGGGAAAGCTCCTACATAGCCGATGACATTTTTCTTCGTCATTTTGCCGGCTGCAATTCCGCTTAAGTAACTGGCATCGTAATTTTTACCGAAGAAGGTACCCATGTTATCATTCGTTTTATAACCTGCCGTATGAAGGAATTTCACGTCAGGAAATTTCTTGGCAACGTTGAGGGTGTAATCCATGTACCCAAAGCTAGTCGTGAAAATGATGTCGTGATTCTGGGCTAGCTCCGTAATGATGCGTTCTGCATCTGCGCTCTCAGGCACGTTTTCTACCGTATCAGCCTTGATGCCCAGCTTTTCTTCCATGAACAGCCTGCCCTTGTCGTGCTCGAAGGTCCATCCTCCATCGCCTGGCGGCCCGATGTAAACAAATGCAACACGTGGCAGCTTTGCCGTCGTCTCCGCGGCTGCGTTTCCGGCGGCAGTCTCAGCAGGCGTTTTTGTAGAATTGTTGCTTACATGGTTCGTTTTACTACTGGAACAGCCGCTTATTACGAATACGAGAGCTAATAAAAAGGCTGCACTTGCGGCAACTGCTTTTTTACGATGCTTCATCCCATTCCACCCCGACTCTCTGTTTTGTAAGAACTGTCAGCATACAAGTCTAGCATTGACGCTCCCTTCTCTCATTGCGCTATCCGCTATGCAAGCCTTCGCTTGCAGCCGAAGGCTGCTTCGCCCGTCTTGTTTTCAACCGATAACGTAATCCCAATATATGATCATGTAATCTATATGTCAATATATATAACATTAATAGTTTGAAGATATCCATTCAATGCGAAATTTGTGTTTTGTGCACAAACGCATTGTCAATTATGTTATATATATTCACACGATAACATTCTAGCACCCTCTTACTTGCCCGAAAATCGCTTTTTGGCCATATCAAAATCAGCAGGCGTGTCCACGTCAAACAACGCCTGCTCATCTGCAGCAACTAAGCCAAATCCTTTGAATGTAGGGGAATGGAACAATTTACGCGCTCCGGTGTCTCCGTCTAACGCTAGCATTGCAGGGAACATAGTCTTAGATAATAAAGCAGGAGGGGTTAACACGATTGATTTCTGTGAAAAGTCCTGGCTGGCTGTCGCGACAAAATCCAAAACAGGCTGCGCTCCCCAAAAATGGACTAGCTCCGCGAACATATCGGGTGTAACGAAAGGCTGATCTGCTAATGCAACTAGTACACCATCAAGCGAAGGATTTTGATCCATCATATTTTGAAGACCGGCGCGTATGGAAAATGACATGCCGCATTCTGCTTCCGCGCATGTCACCACTGACACCTTTTTACTCGCCGCCAGGCCAGCTGACTTTGCCAAGTTATACTCTGCCGCAATCCACTTGGCTTGATCATCTGGGCTCACAACTACAGTGATACCGTCAATTGGACTGGTTAATAGGGCACGCAGTCCCAAGCTTGCGAGCGGTTTGTTCTTCGCGAGCTCGAGCGTTTGTTTTCTAATGCCCATTCGCCTGCTCTGTCCTGCTGCCAAATAGAGGGCTGTAATATTCATCCTGCCTCCGCTCCTTCCGCAGTCTCTCCTTGCGACCTGCACGTATGGCGATAAGCTCCGCAGCTACACTCACAGCAATCTCATAAGGCCCATCCGCCCCTATCGCAAGACCGATTGGAGCTCTCACATTCGACGGGATTAAAAATGTTTCAAATAACATTCGAATTCTCTTTTTCGAGCCTAGAATACCGATATAAACAAGCTGCAGAGGAAGCGCTACGCGAATCATCTCTCTATCCCGCTGCAAATGATGGCTGCAAACGATCAAATAATCACTTGATCGGAATTGCAGCTGCTCAGCGATTGCCTCAGGCGATCCTGTAATAATTGCCGCTTCAGGAAACCGTTCCTGCGTGCATAACGCCGGTCTCCAATCGACTACAATGACCTGGAATCCAATTTGCTTGACCAGCGCGTAAATCGCTTCCGCATCCTTACCCACTCCGAATATGACGAGCCTTTGCCTAGGTGTGATGTCAACGAACAAATGATAGCGCTCGTCTACCTCTTCCCAGTAAACAGCATCTGTCTCGACATTCGCAAGATCATGCAGCACGTAATCGATTCCAGCGTCATCCCAGCTTCGCATCAGCCTTACAGTTATGCCTGCTTCCAACTTTTCTCTTGCTACCAGCAGCAGCTTCAGCAGCTGCCCATGAACCGGCTCAAGCAGCAATCGAATCTCGCCGCCGCAGCCTATAGCATCTCCCCAAATGGCGTCCTCGTCAGCATTCATATTGTAGCTAATAAGGGAGAACTGGCCCGAAGTACGCACAACATCCGCGATTTCCTGTAAATCATGCTCCAGACAGCCCGGGCTAACCGCTCCAATTTGCTTACCATTCGGTTTGAACAGCATCGAAGCACCTGCCTTCCGATATGAATGACCCTCTACACAGAGGATCGTAGCCAGCACGCACTGACTCTCATCTTGCAGATGCAGAGCCTCCAATATTTCGTGCATATCCATAATCCTTCCCCCTTATGGAGCAGCTCTTTTCTTCTCACAGCTTAGCAACTGGTGCATGCTACAGCTTTACAAACGTTGAATCAGCCTGCGGAGCGCTTGATCCGCTTCCTTCAAAACGATCTTTTTGTCTACCGACCTTACAAGCTTGTTTTCCATTACGATCCGTCCATCGATCAATACCGTATCGACGTCCCCCCTTGTCGCGGCATATACGACTCTTGAATACCAATCCGCGTCAAAGGATGGATATACGTGAAAGTCCTCCAGGTCCAGCAGCTGCAAATCTGCAAGCTTCCCTACTTCAATACTCCCGATGCTTTTGTCCAAGCCAAGCACCTTGGCACCGCCTATCGTCGCCATCCGAAGCACCGTTTTCGCATTCATGACGGTTGGCCCATGCTTTACCTTCTGCATATAAGCCGTTAACCGCATTTCCTGAAACATATCCAAATTATTGTTGCATGGAGCTCCATCAGCACCAATCCCTACATCAATCCCTTGCTCCAGCAGCAATGGAATTTCGGCAACTCCGGATGCCAGCTTCATATTCGATCCTGGACAATGGGTAACCTTCACCCCCCGGTCACGGATGATTGTTTTTTCTTCGTCATCCAGCCATATACTGTGTGCCAAGATTAAGTTAGGCTTTGCCAGACCGATGTGGTCCAAATATACGACGTTTCGCATCCCCCTTTCCGCTTCAACCATCGCGATTTCGCCTACATTCTCCGATGCATGGGTATGAACCATTACACCGTAAGCCGCCGAGAGATCACGCACGCCAATGAGCAGCTCCTCCGTGCAGGAAACGACGAAGCGTGGGCAAAAGGCATATTGAATTCTGCCATTTTCCGCACCATGCCATTTCTCCAGCAGATCGACGCTGTCCTGCAGCGATTTCTCCGTCTTCTCTTGCAAGGCAAGCGGAACCTCCGTCCCGTGATCCATCATGACCTTGCCCGAGATCGCTCTTATTCCGCTTTCCTTAATCGCTTGAAACGCCGATTCCGTATAATGAACGGTTTCCATATCGAGGATGGTCGTCGTTCCGCTGCGTATGAGCTCCCCAATACCAAGCAACGCGGAGTAATAGACGGAATCCTCGCTATGCGCTGCCTCAAGCGGCCATATTTTTTCCTTTAGCCAATCTATTAGCGATAAGTCGTCAGCTCTCCCTCGAAAAAGCGTTTGGCATAAATGGATATGCGTTTGTACGAATCCGGGCAGCAAAACTTTACCTTCCGCATTTATGATACGATCCGCTCGAATTCCCTGCAGTCCAACACCGATCTCTGTTATCCGATTGCCTACTATTAATACATCACCTGTAAAGATATCGTTTTGTTCATTCATGGTCATAACGACGGCGTTCTGAATAAGTATGGTTGTCATGTTCAATCCCCCTAAAGCGCGTATAACTGCTACTTATTAGCTTATTCAGGCCAACGGTATTGCAGGCTTATTCTTCAATTCAAATGCAATTCATTATGTCAGAATTTTCTGAAAATAATCTTTAGAGAATTGCATGTAACCATAAGGGAAGGAAAACGCCTTTCTTGCTTTCGTTGTGTAAGTTTATATAACATGATAAAACACATTTGTAGGTTACGCAAGACTTCTTACGAAATATTTATATGCAGAATGACTTGCATTGGATCACACCTGACATATAATTAACATTTAAAATAGATAAGTAGAAACGCCTGACGGCGTCCTTACAATAGACGCCATCGTTTCAGCGGAGCGTATAGAGAAAGTAGGAGCAAACCCATATACTTTCCTATACGTCAAAAAAACCAATCAAGCCGAATGATTCCGCTTGATTGGCATCCTATCCCTAAATCCATTAACGTTCACTGTTGTTAATCCTTCAATAACTCCGAATGCTCTCGGTTTCTCTTTTTCCCTGACCATACAGGAATAATCTGTTCAAAAATGAGTTTTCTAGACCACTCCGCTTCATTTCGCTTCGTGATCTGCTTCCGGACAACGACGGTCAGCTCATACTCAGGTGCTATAAGCAAATATTGGCCTCCATGACCGAAAGCAAAGTAACAATCGCACTGCGAGTTGTGTTCCTCGGGCGAATGCCACCAGTGGTAACCATAGCCGCCATAAATCGGCGGCTCATAATGCAATAATCCGCGATGATGAAGCTGTGTTGATTCGGTAATCCATTCGGATGAAACGAAAGATTTCCCGCCATAACATCCATTCTGAACAAGCAAACTGCCTATGTTGGCTAAGTCTCTGCTATATAAGAAAAGACCTGTGCCGCCCTCATTTACTCCCCCTCGTTCCATCCAACGGGCACCTTGAAAGCCGAGTGGCTCGAATAAATGCTCCTTGGCAAATGAAAGCGCCGAGATTCCTGCCGCTTTCGTGAGAATAGCGGACAGCAAATGAGAACCGCCGGAGTTATAGGCAAACGCCGTGCCTGGGTCAGAAATTAACGGCTGCTTAAATACGTACTGTACAGGGTCTTCCGAAGCTCTGAAGGCTTTGTAAGGCTTATCGAAATCAGGCCAATCAAAACCCGACGTCATTGTAAGCAGATGCTTAATCGTTATGCGGCTGAGAGCTTCTTTGATTTCAGCGGGATGGTCTAAAAAGTCCGTAATCGGCTGATCCACGTTTTTCAGCAATCCTTGATCAATGGCCATTCCGATCAGCAGGGACAGGACACTCTTCGTACAGGAGTAAAGCGGTCCGATTATGTCCTTGCCGCTCGCATGCCATTCCAATATGCTCCTCGTCCCTTGCCGCACAATGACCGATTTGATTTTTCTTTCGGCAAGAAAATGGTGTTCTAATTTCAGCTCATTCGCATGCATGTCCTAATCGACCTTTCCTAAGAAGCATTTCTTTGCTGATGTTCAGCCTGCTTAAGCGCCGGCATACTCATAGACACAAGCACAACGAATACGGACAATACCGCTACCCAAACAAAAATCGTATGCAAGCTTCCAGCAAGCACGGAGGCTTCGATCTGTTCAGCGCTCCCTGTATGAAGCAGCAAGCCAAATACGGTAATGCCGATGGTTTGGCCTAACGTTCGGATGAAATTGTTGCTTGCCACAGCAGAACCGCGCAGCTCCCAGCCTACTGAAGAAGATACGGCTACGGTTAAAGAGGTAAGCGACAGACCAAACGACAAGCCAGCCAGAAAGGTATAAACAACAAATAAGGCAATCGAAGTAGACGCATTCATGAAAGAAAAACCGATGCTGCTCGCGAACAGGAAGCATGATCCGGCAACCGCGATGAAGCGCAAGCCTTTTTTAGAAATCCAATTTCCTGCCAGAATGGAGCCAAGCGGCCAAGCAACCGAGAGCGGAATCATCGCAAGTCCGGAATACGTGGCAGGCTTCCCATAAACCCCTTGTATCCATAAGGGCAAATAAAAGATAACGACAACGTTAATGACACATAGCAAGAAACTGTCCAGATTAGCCATACTTATCATTCGATTCCGAAAAAGCTGGAATGGAATAATCGGTTCAGGGGATTTCATTTCTATACGGGCAAATATCACGAAAAATAAGACAGAAAAAACAAATAGCGCTCCGATAAGCCATGCGCTGCCGGTACCGCTTCCATCTTCATTACGGATAAGAGTCATCGCATACAACAGGCTGAACATCGCGATCGTAAAGGTTATAATGCCAGGATAATCAATATGTCTTTTTCGCTTCTCCAGCGTTTCCTTCAAGGAGCTCGCCAGCAAATAAATCGCCACTATGCCAAATGGAAGGTTCATGTAGAAAATGGCTCTCCAAGATATGTAGTCAACCAGTAATCCGCCGAACAACGGACCGGAGATTCCAGCAATGCCCCAAATGCTCGACATCCAGCCCTGTACCTTGGCTCGCTGCTCGAAGGAATACATGTCCGCGATAATGGTATAAGGAATCGTGGTAAGCGCACCTGCGCCTAAGCCCTGCAGAGCCCTGAACCAGATCAGCTGATTCATCGTTTGCGCTACGCCGGAGAGCATGGAGCCCGCAAGAAAAATCAAGGCGCCGATCACAAACATTTTCTTGCGCCCATACAAATCGGATAGCTTGCCGTACACAGGCGTCGTAATGACGGTTGCGAGCAGATAAATGGAGATAATCCAGCTATATTGCCGGATACCTTGCAATTCCCCCGTAATGCTGGGCATGGCCGTACTTACAATTGTACCTTCTATTGCTGCGAGAAATGTAGCTACGAATAAGGCAACGGTTACTTTTTTGCGAGTCTGCGAAGCGTTCATGGTTCATCCTTTCGGAGAAAATAATCTAGAATTACAATCCATGGCAAAATGGATCTTTTCTATTATGATCGCTGCAAGCTTGAAATATCAACGTTTTTATTATGACTACGATGATTTCGACAATACTTGACCCTTCCAGTGAATGCATTCCCTGGTACATAGCCGCAGTAAATAGCTGGATCGTTCGGTTTCCGGCTTTTGCCAAAACTCTAGATCTTCAAACAGCTTGCATAATGTTTTTTCGGCAGCTTTGCACGCTGCTTGTTCTTCTATGAGCAATGTAAGGCATAATGTATAACAAAGCGATTCGTATCGCCGTAATGCCTCAACCTTTTGTTGGAAATCAAACATGAGAATAGCCGCCCCTTCATACAGATCAAACCTATCCCTTATTGTAGCTCCTCCATTCATGCAATTAGTTACGAAATGGTTAAATTTGAATCCTTTCGGTTTGATAAGCGTATAGATGGTATCCAAATAGGGTGCAGATATGATAACCTATTTGGAGTGATTCTATATAAATTCTAATTATTGGTAGGTTAGGATGTTGCTAAATGTATGACATATTGTTGAATATCATTGAAGAAGTCGGATATTTCGCATTGTTTCTTGTCTTATGCCTCGGACTCATCGGGTTGCCTATACCGAACGAAGCCGTTGTCATGACAGGCGGCGCTTTATCGGAATCAGGCGTATTGCTGCCCGTACCTGCGTTCATCATGACATGTCTAGGCATTTGCTCAGCCATGACATTCGGATACAGCATCGGAAGATTCGCTGGAAGCAAATTATCCAACTGGTTCAGCAGCAAAAAAAATATTGGCAAATTCGTTACGAAGTCCGAGCAGCTAAGCGAGCGCTACGGAGGCTATGCGATCAGTCTAAGTCTTTGTCTCCCTTTCTTAAGGCATGTTACTCCTTATGTGATGGGAATGAACCGAATGCCTTACAAACGTTTTGCTTTGTTCGCTTATCCCTCCGCCTTTGTTTGGACGCTTGCTTATTTTATCATTGGATCTTTCGTTGGCGATCAGGTTCAAAATCTATCGGATCATATATACAAGTATGGGATTTGGGTCATTTACGGACTTGCTGCCATCCTGCTCGGTTTTATCGTTTATAAGTATGTAAAGGGCAAACAACATAAAAATCAAGTTGAGCGTCCGATGTAAGATCGGATCCAAGGAAAACCATCGGTCACATGCGATGGTTTTTTTGCATTCAACTAATGATCGAAGATGGAGCAATTGCGTGGATTTTATCGATATCACATGATGTAAGCGCTTAATTGAAGGACTTGCTTTACATTTCTTTTTTTAATTTGTTGTATAATTACGCTCAGTGTGCATCGGCCCCGACTTTTCTGAGAGTGAAAAGTCAAACAAGAGAAAAGCTGCCGTTCCGCAGATTCTCGAGCTTATAAAAACAGGAGGTTTATTTGCTTTGCTTACTCGACTGAAAAACTCATGGTTTTCGAATGTCCGCGGTGACGTTCTCGCAGGAATTACTGTTGCCTTAGCCCTTATCCCTGAATCTATATCTTTTTCGTTAATGGTCGGTGTGGGCCCGATGGTAGGACTGTATGCTTCATTCTGTATCGCCGTTATCATCTCTATCGTTGGCGGCAGGCCGGGCATGATCTCGGCAGCAACGGGTGCCATGGCACTTCTCATGGTTTCACTCGTAAAGGAGCATGGCATTGAATATTTATTTGCTGCGACGATTTTGGCGGGTATATTGCAATACCTCATGGGTGTGCTCAAGCTAGGACAGCTCATCCAATTCGTGCCGCATTCCGTTATGCTCGGCTTTGTTAATGCGCTCGGCATACTCATATTTACCACGCAGCTGGTCCATTTTGTCGGTGCAAGCTGGATCATGTATGCTCTAGTCGCCTTAACGCTTGTTATCATCTATGTCCTGCCCAAATTCACCAAGGTCATTCCTTCGCCATTAGCAGCGATCATCATCGTCTCATTAATTGCCGTAGCGATTGGAGCCGATCTCAAAACCGTAGGTGATCGCGGCTTAGTTGAAAGCACACTGCCTATGTTCCATATACCCGATGTTTTGTTTTCGCTGGATACGCTTTGGATCATATTGCCCTATTCCTTCTCCTTAGCAATCGTTGGTCTGTTGGAATCGCTGCTCACTGCATCCGTACTCGATGAAATGACAGATACAAGCAGCAATAAAAACAAAGAGGTTCGCGGGCAAGGAATAGCAAATATGGCAACGGGCTTCTTCGGAGGCATGGCGGGCTGCGCTTTAATCGGACAATCTGTCATTAATACCAAATCAGGCGGGAGAACAAGATTATCCACTTTCGTTGCTGGCGCGTTTTTATTTTTCCTCATCATGGTGCTTAGCGATATGGTGAACAAAATCCCGATGGCTGCGCTGGTAGGCGTCATGATTATGGTTTCAATCAGCACCTTTGATTGGAAATCGGTCATCCAAATCCATAAGGTGCCTAGGGCAGATGCAGTCATCATGATCGTGACGGTCATCATTGTATTAATTACCCATGACCTCTCCAAAGGTGTATTTGCAGGAGTCGTGCTAAGCGCGTTCGTGTTCGTTGGGAAAATGGCTAAAATACGGATTTCGAAATTATCTGATTCATCCGGAAGACGAACGTACAACATCTCTGGCCAGCTGTTTTTCGGTACGACGAGCCGTTTCGTTTCCCTCTTCGATTATCAGAATGATCCTGCGCACATTACATTGGATTTCAGCCAATCACATGTGTGGGACCAATCTGCCGTCACCGCAATCGTCAAAGTGAAAAACAAATATGAACTTTTAAACAAACAGGTTGCATTCGTCGGTCTCAATGAGGAGAGCAAGCTCATTATCCGCAAGCTCGGACTGACCTCTTCGAGCGGCCATTAATGCAAAAAGCTCATGCAAGCACATTGTCAAATGTGTCCGCATGAGCTTTTTAGACGTATAGGAAAGTATATGAGATAGCTCATATTTTCTCTATACGTTTCGCCGAAACGATGGCGTCTATTGAAAGGACGCCATCAGACGTTTCTTTTTACTTGCTGCTATTCTTGTTTCTCTAATTTCTCTTTAGCCGTCTCGATTAAGAAATCAAACAGCTCATCATCCTCTTCGAGCAAATCCTCCAAGGCGAGCAGCTCTTCTTCTTTGCCTGATTCGTGCAGGAAGAACAAGCCATAACCCCATTCTTTCCCTCTTTTGCTATGAAGGGCGATCTCATATTCGTTCTTATGGCCTTCCACTCCAAAATGAACTTTGCCTACATATCCGTCTTCCTTCGAATACGTCATCGTTGCTTCTAACACATTAACGTTAATCACTTTCATTCTTCCTTCCTATTCGTTACAGTGCGAGCTGGTTAATCTGATTCAGCAGCTCATTGATTTTGTTAATCGTATCCGGGATGCCCGTTGAATCGAAAACCGCTCTACCTTGCTCGATATTAGTGAGAGCTTGATCGATTCCATTCTGCAGCGTCGCGTTATAATCCGCAATCGATTGGTGGATATCCTTGGCATAATCCGGTACTTGCAGGCTTCCGTATTGAACTACTTGATCCTTCAATGCGACAAGCTGCTCTTTCAGATTCGTTCTAGCGTCCAGATCTGTCATCGCCTGCTCTGCAAGGGTATTCATATTTTGACCAAAGTCCGTTAGCGATTGTAAGTAATCCGTCGTTTCCGTTGCAAAATTTACCGTTTGACTCACATCGTTAATAATACCACAGCCAGCGGTCATTAGCATTACCGCGATCATCAGCATCGATACGCTTCGCTTTATCATCGAACTCCTCCTTGTTATAAACGTCCCGGTTCCGAGACGAACGCCTATCTTTGATCTTGCATACAGTACTATACGAGCTCAGCAAAGGCTGGTTTCGTGTATGTCACAAGGAGATGATCAGGATGGACATTCAATTAACGGCACTTCATTGGTTATATTTGGGATTCGTGCTTGCCATTATTGGATTTATGCTCATGAGGCGGGATACCACGCTAATCTGCATTGCAGGTATATTGGGTATCGGCATACTTGCGACGACCTCGGCAAGCGGGTCCGTAAGCGGAATCTTCAACAGCTTTATTTATGCCATAAAAGAGTTGATCGGGACCATTCTCATTATATCCATAATCGTTGCCATGAGCCGAATTCTCATCCGAACGGGTATTAATGAGATCATGATATCGCCATTTACCCGGTTTCTTAGAACCCCTGCCCTAGCCTTCTGGGGAATTGGCATTATAATGATGGTGACATCTTGGTTTTTCTGGCCTTCTCCTGCAGTTGCGCTCATCGGCGCAGTGCTGCTGCCTGTAGCCATTCGTGTCGGCCTTCCTGCACTCGGCGCAGCCGTTGCCATGAACTTATTCGGTCACGGCATTGCGCTTTCAGGGGACTATATCATCCAAGGAGCTCCCGAGCTCACTGCTGGCGCGGCCGGCATTCCCGTAAGCGCCGTCATGCAAGCAAGTATTCCGCTTGTCATCGTCATGGGTGCCGTAACTACGGTCGCAGCTTATTGGATGATGAAAAGGGATCAGAAATCAGGCAAATGGCGAGACGGGCTTATCGCATCTGCTTCAACGACTTCGGCTAACTCGAACCTGAACGATACAGCAGACCGCAACGCACTGTCGCTTCGCACGAAAAAAACGCTTGCGATTGCGATTCCCGTTTTATTCGCAATCGATGTCATTGCCATGTTCATGCTGGATTTGCAAGGAGGAGATGCCACTGCTCTCATTGGCGGAACGGCCATCCTCATCATGCTGTTTATTACTATGCTGACACATCGAGGAAAAGGATTGGAGAAGACGACAAGTTATTTAATCGATGGCTTTGTATTCGGATTCAAGGTGTTCGGCCCCGTCATTCCGATCGCTGCGTTTTTCTACTTGGGAGACTCCGGTTTTCTGTCGATGTTTGGTGAAAAGCTGCCTGAGGGCTCACTTGGAATCGTCAACGATTTAGGGATAGCACTCGCGCATATCGTACCCGTTAATGGAGTTGTCGGATCCATTACGCTCACGGTCGTAGGAGCTGTAACCGGCCTTGACGGTTCGGGCTTTTCCGGCATTTCATTGGCAGGCTCCGTTGCCCAGCTCTTCGGTCATGCGATTGGTTCAGGCATAGCTACTTTAACGGCGCTTGGCCAAGTTGCAGCCATTTGGGTAGGCGGCGGAACAATCATCCCTTGGGCGCTTATTCCTGCAGCGGCCATTTGCGGCGTTGATCCCTTTGAGCTTGCTCGCCGCAACTTGAAGCCCGTACTAATTGGTCTCTGCGTTACAACAATCGTCGCTATGTTTTTGATTTAAGCCGTTTCCTTGACCTTGCCAGCGCAAATACAATTGCGGCAGCCAGTACAGCTGCAATACTCGCAATCACTATGCTGCGCGGAGATGTATCATTCTGCTGCTGAGCCTCGCTGCTCGGATGTGGCGGGAGAGATCCGCTGCCAAGCAGCGCGATATGCTCTTCAGCCTCGTGATGCAGCAAGGTTCCGCTGCAGAGACTGGCCTCTAGAGATGAGCCTGTAGCTCTGGCGTATACGAGATAACGTTCACCTTCCTTGAAGGAGTATCCGCAGCTTTCCTCTGATCCAGCGGTAAGCACTTCAATATGCGGAGCGACATGGCCCTTCCAAACTTCATTAACCTGGAAGCTTGCTTTTATACGGGACCCTGAGGAACGAAATATATCCGATGTTATCGATTTGACCGATATCGCCGTCCCTTCAAAGACGGTATCGCTCCTCTTCATCGTTTCCTGTACCGATCCAGGTTCAACGCATGAGCATGCTAAAGCTGAGCGCGGTGCAGTAAAGACGCTAACAGCAATAATGATTGCGGCAATTCCGACAATGATGCTTCTCTTTTTAATAATCATGATGTCCCCCGACTGATTCTACGTATTAGGCATGGTTAACAGCCTTATAGCTTATACGCTAATATTTGGGAAAATGTTGCATTGTTGGGATCAAAAAAAGCTGCTGTCATTGCTTTTGCAATGATAGCAGCTTTCCTTGCAGATCAGCCCTTCAACGTTTGCGTATTTTCTTCAACTAGCTCTGCCTTCGCTGGCCAGAATGCTTTTTTGCCAAGCAAAGTCGTAATCGCCGGAACAAGGAATGGACGTACGATAAATGTGTCCATTAATACGCCTATTGCAGTAATAATTCCGAATTGGACAAGCACCTGAATCGGCAATGAGGCAAGCACCGCAAAGGTAGCAGCAAGAATTAACCCTGCCGACGTAATGACACCGCCAGTCTCGCTTACACCTTCTTTAATGGCCTGTTTCAGCGGCATCGTCTTCCGTTTATTCCAAATGCTCGAGATCATAAATATGTTATAGTCCTCGCCGAGTGCAATAAGGAATACGAATGAGTATAACGGAATTGCTCCTTGAATGGCGTCAACGCCCATAAAGTAATGAAGAATGATCCAACCTAGACCGAGAGCTGCGGCATAAGAGAGCAACACCGTACCAATTAAGTAAAGGGTAGCTGTCACGGATCTCAGGTATGCCAGCAGCAGTATCATAATGAGTCCGATAACTAACGGAATAATGACAAGATTATCGCGGTCAGTCAGCTCCTTGGAATCATACTGTGTTGCTGACTGTCCGCCAATCCACACCTTTTCATCGGCATCGGCAACCTGAGCCTGCGAAAGCTCAGCTTGTGCCGCTTCCCTTAGAAGAGGTATCGTATCCATCGCTTCCTGTGAATAGGGATTCGTATTCAGAATAACGGAATACGATATCAGGTTAGGATCATCTATGCTTTGCTTCGGTTCCTGCACGTGATCGACAAGCGGTACGCTGCCCAGCTTGCCAGCCAAATCAGCATCTGCCGCCCCATTCGTTTGAACCACAACCGTGATAGGCGCGAGTTCGCCTGGCGTGAAGGTTTTGGAAATAACCTCGAATCCTTCTCTTGAAGGCATATCCTCAGGGAACGAGGAAAGCAGATCATAGGTGAATTTAATTTGAATGGAAAAGATAGCCAGAATAGCTAGAATGGCGACGGAAGAAATAACAACCGTCCATGGCTTCGCAATGACCAGGTTACCGATTTTGGAACCCAGTTTTTTCTCTGGATTAGGTTTGCGATAAGGCTTGCCTTTTTTGCCTGCGCGCACCTGCTCCATAAATTCCGTACGCGGTATAAATGGAAAGAAAGAGGCTCTTCCGATAATCGCAAGCAATGCTGGGACTAGCGTTAGACTTGCAATGCCCATGATAAGTATGGATAAGCTGAACGGAACCGCAAAACGGTCATATGCTCCGTACTTCGCCGCAAGCAGAGCCAGCAAAGAAAGGACCACTGTAAAGCCGCTCATCGCAATAGCGCCGGATGCGTCCTTGAAAGAACGTTTAAGAGCTTTCATTTTGTCATTCTCACGCGTTAATTCCTGACGGAAATGTGAGATGAAGAACAGACAATAATCGGTACCTGCTCCGAACAATAACACGGTCATAATGGATATCGCCTGTGCATCGACCGTAATCCAGCCCTCGCCTGCCATCCAGCCGAGCAGCGGGCTCGTCACGGCATATGCAAAGCCAACGCCGACCAAGGGAATAATAGCAAGAATTGGCGAGCGGTAAATGAACAGCAGAAGAACAAGTACGATGAGCACGGTTGCGATAAGAAGCGATACATCTGCACCTTTGAACAAATCGGTCGCATCAACCGAGATGCCCGCCGGACCGCTGACTCTGACGCTTAACTCAGATGCATCATCTACAGCAACCTCAAACGGTTTCTTGCCAGAAGCATCACCGATGATGACTTTGATTTCCTCAATGTTTTCTTTGAGAACCTCAGTCTCTGCATTCGCTCCAAAGGAAATAGGCTGAACCAGCGTTGTTCCATCTTCTGAAGCAAAACCCTTCAAAGCAGGCAAAGGCAATTCATGAAGAGGCACAACCTCGCCCTGTTCTTTCAAAGGGTTCTCCATGATATGCTGAGTCGTTTTTTGTATAAGGTTATAATCTTCATCCGATAACCCATCTTCGCGATGCCAGACGATTAACGCCGGGATGCCGGATGAGCTTGGAAACTTCTCTTTTATAAGCTTGTCTGCAAGCACTGAAGGGCTGTCTGCTTCCAAATTTGGCGCATTGCTTGATTCCTTCTCTCCAACGGCCGGAAGAAACACACTCAAAACTGCAGCAAGTATGATCCATGCGATTAGTGTAACCCATCGCGTACGAGGTCCAGCAATTAACCCTGCTAATTTTTCGATCATTTGACATATCCTCCATTTCACATTTTCCCTGTTATCGTTTAAAATGAAAACAAGCAATGATTTAATTATATATACCCGAAGGTTAATTAATCAATCTAAAATTATTACAATTTGATGAATGGAGGTCATGGCCATGAGCGAAGAGCAAATAAAACGCAAGCCAGGCCGGCCAAAAGGCACAGGTTCAATTCAGACCATGCAGCAGATTTTGCGCACGGCTGCTTTTCTTTTTATGGACCAGGGATTTGAGAAAGTGTCCTTGGAAGGCGTTGCACAGTCTTGCGGGATAACGAAAGCAAGCGTATATTATTATTTCAACAACAAAAGTATTCTGTTCACAGAATGCCTACAGTTTGTGTTGAAAATGGCTTACGATAATACCGCTGCCTTTCTCCTAGTAGATAGCACTCTAAAAGAAAGGTTGCTTAGCGTCGCCGTTCGCCATATGAAAAACGCACATGTCGAATTCGAGACGATGATGCGCGAAGCGTCCTCTGGCTTGTCCGCTGAGCAGATTGCAAGCATTCGAGCAAGCGAGCAAGCGCTTCATGTCCTGATCGGCTCTGAATTCAAAAAAGCTATCGATGAAGGTGAGATCGCCTCTAACGATCCGATGCTCCTGGCCCATTTGTTTACCGCGATGCTGACTGTAAAAAATCGCAAAGAAATTATCAATAGCGAAAAAACAGTGGAACAAGCCGCGTCCGAAATCGTAGAACTACTGTGGGCTGGTTTAGAACCGCGAAAGACTCAATAATAATCGGAGGTAATCACATGTTCAAAACGGCCATGGGCCGACTGCGCGTCGTTGGATTTTACGAAGGAATTTCTTTTCTGGTATTGCTGCTAATCGCTATGCCCCTTAAATATTGGGCGGATATTCCCCAAGCTGTTACTGTTGTTGGCGGTCTGCATGGGCTTTTATTTGTTCTTTATATGTTAGCGGTTCTACATGTTTGGATCGTGCATCGTTGGTCGATCTTCAAAGCCGCTGCAGCATTCATTGCCGCTTTCCTGCCCTTCGGCACTTTCGTGCTCGACAAAAAACTGCTTCGCGAATAACATGCGGGCAAAACAATCATCGTTCTCATCGCATACGATAACGAATAAAGCAGCAAAAAGACCAAGGCCAGCGCCTTGGTCTTTTTGCTGCTTTATTGAAAGCTATTTTTTAGTTATGGAATTCCTGACCATCATGGACAGCTTTCACATAACCCGCACGAATAACGAAATCTCCAAAATGCTCGCCGGAATCACGTTCTTTGGC
The DNA here is from genome assembly GCF_014192395.1 of Paenibacillus endophyticus. Lineage (GTDB taxonomy): Bacteria > Bacillota > Bacilli > Paenibacillales > Paenibacillaceae > Pristimantibacillus > Pristimantibacillus endophyticus. Next base: position 41,575 of record NZ_JACHXW010000005.1, read on the forward strand.
GTACTGGTTTATGATCGGGCGAAGCGTGTCCAAAATCTCGGTTTCATCAATATTTTCACGATATAGCTTATTGAGCCGGTCGCCGGCATGGCCAGCACCCATATACATATTGTATTTGCCCAATGCTTTGCCGATAAAAGAAATTTCGCCGAGCGCCGGTCTTGCGCACCCGTTCGGGCAGCCGGTCATCCGAATGTTGATTTCTTGGTCGCGAAGTCCCGCTTCATTTATGATTGGCTCTAGCTTGTCGATAAGCGTGGGCAAATACCGCTCCGCTTCAGCCATAGCAAGGCCGCAGGTTGGCAGAGATACGCAGGACAGGGAGCTTCTACGCAGCGCAGAATGGTGTGCGCCGTCCGTTAGGCCATACTGCTCGACCAATTCTGTAATTTTACGTTTTTTCTGACTCGTTACATTGCCGATAATTAAGTTTTGGTTCGGTGTAATACGGAAATCGCCGGTATGAACTTTTGCAATTTCTCGAAGTCCTGTCATTAACGGATAACCTTCCTGATCGTCAATCCGTCCGCTTTGGATGTACACCGTCAAATTCCATTTGCCGTTGCTTCCCTTCAACCAACCATAGCGATCGCCGTTATTTACGAATTGGTAAGGACGTACATCCTCAAGCTGCCAACCCAAACGGTTTTGCAGCTCCGACTTGAACCATTCAATGCCGTGGCGGTCAATTGTATATTTGAATCTGGCGTTTTTCCGAACGGAACGGTTGCCGTAGTCACGCTGAATCATTACGGTTTTTTCGGCAAGCGCTACAATGCGCTCCGGCGGACAAAAACCGATGACCTTGCCGAGCTGCGGATAAGTAGCCGTGTCGCCATGCGACATGCCCATGCCGCCGCCAACCGAGATATTAAAGCCTTTTAGCTTCCCATCTTCAATAACGGCGATATATCCGATATCTTGTGAGAACACGTCCACGTCGTTATAAGGCGGAATGGCAAAGCCGATTTTGAATTTACGAGGCAAATATACCGGTCCGTAGATCGGTTCAACCTCAGCGCCGTCTTGCTGGCCGTCAACAACCTTCTCGCCGTCAAGCCAAATCTCATGATAAGCGCGGGTACGCGGTGCCAAATGGTCGTTAACCTGGCGCGCCCAGTGGCTTACCTCTCCATGAAGATCGGATTGAAACGGATTCGGGCTGCACATTACATTACGGTTTACGTCGCCGCAAGCAGCAAGCGTCGTCATCAGCTCGGCATTGATTTTTTTCAAGGTTGGCTTCAGGTTCCATTTCAATATTCCGTGCATTTGAAACGTTTGCCGTGTTGTAAGACGAAGCGTGCCATTGCCGTATTTATGTGCCAGACCGTCCATAGCCAGCCATTGCTGGGAAGTGGCTACACCGCTCGGCAATACAACCCGCAACATGAATTGATAGGCGGGCTCAAGCTTCTGGCGTTCACGCTCATTGCGCAAATCCCTGTCATCCTGCATATAGCTCCCGTGAAACTTCAACAGCCTATTGTCATCCTCGGGCAAGCCGCCTGTAATTGGATTTTTCAGCGTTTCTACCAATGCTCCGCGCAGGTAATTGCTTTCGATCTTAATATGCTCTACTTCACTTGGTGGCCCGCCGATTGGCTTAACCATTTGTTCCTTTGCCATTGTTGCTGTCTCCTCTCGCAATCATTCGCGAACTCTCGTTGTTTTCGTTATTTATTAATATACGTCGCGCTGATAGCGCTGCTGCTCCTGCATATCATTCAGATAAGCGGCTGCTTCCTCTGCGCTTAGCGAGCCCTCCTGCTGGATAACCGTCAACAATGCGGAATGCACATCATGTGCCATATGCTTCTCATCGCCGCAAATATAAACATGGGCGCCTTCTTGCAGCCACGCATACAGCTCTTTGCTGTTCTCAAGTACCCGCTGCTGCACATAAACCTTCTCTTGCGTATCACGCGAGAAAGCAACATCCAGCTTCGTCAGGACACCGTCTTTAAGCATCCGCTGCCAATCGGTTTGGTACAAGAAATCGGTAACGAAATGGCGATCGCCGTAGAACAACCACGATTTCCCCTCTGCGCCCAGCTCTTCGCGTTCCTCAAGGAATGAACGGAACGGAGCAACGCCGGTTCCTGGCCCAATCATGATGATCGGCGCATCGGAGTTAGACGGCAGCTTGAAGTTCGGGTTTTGTTGAATATAGATCGGAAGACTGTCACCCGGTTGGATTCGGTCTGCGCAATGAATCGAGCATACCCCGTAGCGATCGCGGCCATGCGCCTCGTAGCGGACTGCTCGGATCGTTAAATGAACTTCATCTTCGTTCGCTTTGAAGCTGCTTGCAATGGAATACAAGCGAGCCGGAAGCTTGCGAAGTATCGTTACGAAACGGCTTGCGTCTGCTTGCCATGGTCCAAAGTCCTGTACAAGATCAAGCAGATCACGTCCGCTTGCATATTCTTTGAGCGCTTGTTCGTTGCCTGGCGCAAGAAGCTCGTGGAGTGCAGGGTTAGCCGTGAGCTCTGCTGCTTGCGTAAGGAGCGGTTTAGTCAAAGCAGTAATCTCATAATGCTTAAGAAGAGCATCGCGTAATGAGCCTTGCTCATTGTTCTTATTCACTGGAACGATTTCTTCAGGGTTGAAATTCAATTCATGTATAATGGCGTCTACTAATTCAGGATGGTTCTCCGGATAAATCCCTAGACTGTCTCCTGGCTCATACTGCAGATCGGATCCTTCAAGCGACAGTTCCAAATGACGTGTTTCCCGATCAGATCCGCGGCCATTCAAGTTGAGGTTCTCAAGCACCTCTGCCTTAAAAGGATTCGTACGTGAATATGCGGATTGTACGGCAGACGATTCAGGAGCTGGCGCCTGAACAGCTGCTGCTGCAGTCGAGCCGCCGTTAAGACGCTCGTTCAAAGCGCTAATGACCCGAGCGGACCATTGTGCAACTGGCTCGTCATAATCTAGATCACAATCGACACGCGGGCTTAAGCGTTTGCCGCCAAGCTCCTCGAGACGCTGATCGAAATCCTTGCCCGTCTGGCAGAAAAACTCGTAGGACGTGTCGCCTAATGCTAGAACAGAGAAAAATAAATTGTCGAATTGGGGAGCACGCTTGCTATATAAGAACTCGTGTAAAGCGCGTGCATTATCCGGCGGTTCGCCTTCGCCATGAGTGCTGACGACGAGCAATAAGTTCTCGACTTTTTTCAAGCCGTTCGTTTTGTATTTGTTCATGGCAGCAAGCGTAACATGCATGCCCTGCTCTTCTAGCTTGCGCGCCATCCCTGTTGCGAGTCTTTGGCAATTGCCTGTTTGCGAGCCGAATAGGATGGTTACCTCGCGTGATGCAGCTGGTACATGGCTAACGGAAACCATTTCTTCTAAATTAGGCGTTTCTGAAATGGCCTGAACAACGGCCTCTGCTGATGGCGTGCCAGCAACTGCTTGACGGGCAAACATATACCCTGTCAGCCATACTTGCTGAGACTCGGTTAGTGTCGGAAGCAGGCGATTCAATAGCTCGACTTGCTCCTGGTTAAACGGACTGTTCGTTACCTGAAGTTGCAACAATATCCACCTCTCATAAACATAAAATCATCATTTTCAATCATTATCAATTCACGGTGTGCACATGGCACTTTTTCTGTAGTTCAATATTACTTAACCTAACATAATCAGACAAAACCTTCAACGACCCGCGTCCGCGAGAAATCACCTATTTTTATACAATTATCCGTTATTGACTCATAAAATAAAAAAATCAGGGCATTTCGCCCTGATTTCTTTTGGTTTATCAGAAAAATTAATAGCTTAGATATAAATTAATGATAGATGTTTTTTCATGTTTTTTTCGCCATTCCGCCTAATTGAAAACGGTTCTCGACGCTTTGAGGAAACCAATGATAATGGCTATCAATTACGCTTGATTTTCAGCTGGATCTTGAATCGTTCAGCGTTTAAAAAAGAATAAAGTAAAAGAGTGCGGCTAATGCAAATCGATAATAGGCAAACCAGGATAGCTTGATTTTTTTCATCATATTAATGAACGTTACGACTGCGATCATGCCTACGATAAAAGCTGCGATTAAACCAATCAGAAACAATGGCAAATCAGCTGTCGTGAGAAACTCCCGGCTCTTGAGAAGATCAATGCCGCTTGCGCCAGCCATAATTGGAACAGATACCAGGAAAGTAAATTCCGCTGCCGCTTTCTGGCTTACACCGAACAGCATGCCTCCCGAAATGGTGGAACCTGATCGCGAAAAGCCCGGCCACAGGGCCAAAATCTGGAAGCAGCCTACCGCGAATGCTTGCTTGTATGTAATATCATCAAGCTCTTCCGCCGTAGGCTTCTTCCGGACCCGATCGGCAATGATCATCAGTATGCCTCCTGCGACTAAGCCGATTAATACTTTTTCGGCCGCGAACAGCTCGCCTTTGATGAAGGCATGCAGCAGTACGGCACAGGCGCCAGCAGGCGCCATCGCCACAATAATATGCAAGGCATTCAGCCCCGAGCCTTTGCCTATTTTGAAATTAAGCAGGCTTGCGAACCGCTTTCGGTAAAGCACCAGTACCGCGAGCACGGCACCGAATTGAATGACGACCTCGAACGTTTTGGCCCGGTCGCCTTTGAAATTCAGCAGCTCCGCCGTCAGAATTAAGTGACCCGTTGACGATACAGGTAAAAACTCCGTCAATCCCTCAACAATACCCATAATAATCGCAGTAATTAAATCGCCCAACGCCCGATCTCCCCCTCGGTAATCCTCTTATTCTGTTCCATTGTTATAGCTTATGCATGTCCATAGGTGCCCATTTCATTTTCATGAAAATCGGTTTGAATTTCGATTCTGCGAATACGGTTATCATCACGCTCACGAATGGTGAACGTGATGTTGTCGAATACCCAAGGCTCACCGACGGGAAGTTCCGGCTTCAAGTTAAATAGCCAGCCGCCGATAGAATCTACTTCTTCGCATGCAAGCTCCGTGCCTACGGCTTCGTTCACCTCGGTAATTAGCGCTTTTCCGTTGACCATATAACGCTGCTGCTCCAAAAGCTCGATTTCCTTTACCTCATCCTCGTCGAATTCATCGCGGATTTCCCCAACAATCTCCTCGATGATATCTTCGATCGTAATTAAGCCCGCCGTTCCGCCGTACTCATCAAGCAGGACAGCGATGTGAACCCGCTCCAGCTGCATTTTGCGAAGAAGCTTGTTGATGGGCATCACCTCAGGCACTGACATGACCGTTTGCAGCAGTGAGGAGACCTCTACATGGCGGTCTTCCTCATACCGAAGGAAAAACTGCTTCGTATTCAAGACGCCGATAATGTTGTCCTTGCTGCCCTTTGCGACCGGAAAGCGCGTATACTGCTCTCTCTTAATCGTTGCCAGGTTTTCTTCGCGCGTATGGTTTGCATACAAGCACACCATATCGGTTCTTGGGACCATAATTTCACGAGCGAGCCGTTCGTCGAAAGCGAAGATGCGGTTCACATAGCCGTATTCGCTTTTGTTGATTTTCCCGCTTTCATAGCTCTCGGACAAAATAATCCGGATCTCTTCCTCGGAATGCGCCTCATGCTCGCTTGCCGGCTTCAAACCGAGCAGTCTGACCAAGGAATTGGCAGATCCGTTAAGGAGCCAAATAAACGGGAACATCACCTTGTAGAACACGATAATGATCGGCGCTGCCCATTGGCTTACTTCCTCTGGCTTAATGATGGCCAGCGTCTTAGGCGCAAGCTCGCCCAGCACCACATGCAGGTAAGTCACTAGAATAAACGAGACGATAAACGAGAGCACATTGCTGATATCGCCCTCAATATGTAAACGATCGAAGATGGGATGCAGCACAAGCTCAATCGTCGGCTCTCCAAGCCAGCCTAAGCCGAGAGCCGTAATCGTAATGCCAAGCTGGCAAGCGGATAAATAACCGTCCAGCTTGTTCGTGACCTGCTCTACGGCTTTTGCATTTTTGATCCCTTCTGTAACCATTTGGTTGACGCGGCTTGAGCGCATTCGGATAATTGCGAATTCAGTCGCGACGAAGAAAGCGGTAAATACGAGCAGCAGCGCGAATAGTCCTAGCTTTAAAACCATACTGTTCTCCCTTTTGGGCAACTGGAGATGCGATTAGTAGCCTACCTCTACCGATGCATTCACGATATAGATCAAATCGTTTTTGTCATCTTTATCAGGCAGAACAATTCCGCTGGTCGTGAGCATCCCGCCATCCATCACTTCGATCGTGACTTGGCCGTAGGGCAATACAGCCTTAACCTGCTCCAAATCAAGCAGCTCATGATCGCATGGAAGCGCGAGCCTGACGCGCACCTTCATGTTATCAAGAGACCCTCCCGGCAGCACGGACCGAAGACCAGGCATAGAATTGTGGTGAATAGCGTTCTGTACCGCACGCACCGATGCCTTCGTAATGTTCTGACCATGCAGGTCGCATCCCATGCCTATTTCTATAAAAAATAAGTTGTCCACTTAACTATCCTCTCCTTTTCGCCTTTCATTCATACCTGTTGCAGCCTTACCATGGCACGTCATCATTGCTCAGCGGCGTTTCCCCGGCAGGCGTATAGCTGTAACCCGAGTCCGCGTCTTCAGCGGGCTGCTTACTGCCGATTCGTGGCATCACGTCAACCAAATCAAGCGGCTGCACAAGCTCAACGGGCGACATCCCTTTATCGAATTGGAAGGAGTCGCCTTCTATCACGACAACGTATCTTCCATTATGTTTGGCGAAATGAATGCTGTCCCCGAAATCGGCCAATAGCCCCTTTACCGTCACATCGCCCAACTTGAACGAAAAAGGCAGATCTGGCTTTTGTTCCACCAGTGCCGCGGCGGCAGTCTCCACCTGCTCAGGCGTCCACCATTCCTGAAGGTCTCTCTTCTCGCTTGCCGCCCATACTTCAACCGCGTTTTCTTCCTCGCGCCGTTCGGAGCTCTCATCCTCCTGCCACTTATCTGCGATATATTGATGAACCATTTCAACAACCTGTTCACCCATTACTTCAGGCAGCGGCTTCTCATACGATACGTATTTCAAAAAATCCTCGAAATAACGCGCATGCGATGCTTGATGGATTTTGAGCTCCCAATGCTCCAGCATCCCTTCCTCCGGCATATGCGGATATTGAATCGATTTGATGCTCCGTGCGCTTATGGCCATCTCAACCTGCGAGATTAAATTTTTCTCATCGGAAATTCTAGCGATTTTTGGTTCAAAGTCGCATTTGAGCAAAAATAAAAACGGTTCGTCGAAATACGTATTCAGCTTCGATAACGCAATAATGAAGGCACCGCCGCGAACAGCGCTCGTATCCATGTAGATACGCACGAGCTCATCCGCTATGCCGATAAAGCGCTCTTTGGAGTCGGCATCGCGAAGTCTTTGGAACAAATTGTAGTTTTGGTTGCTGCCCAGCTCGTAGCCGGGTTCTACCATAAACCTGCCGATCTTGGTTGGTGCCCCTGCCGAATTCGGATTGCGCTCCACCTTGCGTTTTACGATCCGTTTAAATTCGTCATCCAGAAACCTTTGAATTTCGCTGTCCTCATAGGTGTCCTCCTCCAGCGTCTGGTAATGCTTGTACCGTTTGCCTGATGAGGCCGCACTCTCCTCTCCATCGGTATGAATAACGAAAAAGGACAAATATTGCATGTTAAAATCCACGTTTATAATTCCTCCAAGCGAGCTGATGTCATCTCCTTAGGATAGCATATCTCGTCCCTTCGTGACATCAGGCGTGAGAACCTCGAATGAATGTAGCGCTGCACGAGAATGCATGCCAAATTGGCCGCAAGTGTATAGGCAATCACGATAATCATGCACCCCCTTCATTCCAAAGGCTGAATAAGGGGGTCGAAAGAAGCATAATCCAATAAGCCCATTATCCGCGCCGCGTTTCGAGCATGAATTGCCGCAGGTATGACGATGTGGCCGCCGACAGATTTTTTTGGCAAATCCGCCCTTCATCCATATGTTATGGAGCTTGACTCGATGGTACCGAAAACAGAGCATAATTGGCGCCATCCGCATCTGAAGCAGCTGTTCAACTTCATGCTCATGTATATTGGTTCATCGCCTTATGCAGCACCTGCCGTACTGTCACAGCTTATTTACGTGCAAATGGGTCTTGGCTTTCACTTTGTTGAGGGCGGTATTAATATCGCACGCGGAATGTTGAAGCTGCTGGTCGAGCTCGGCGTCGAGGTTCGAACGAACAGTGATGTAATTGAGGGTAATTGAGTTCATAACGGAGGATGGCCATGCCAGCGGTGTCCGACATAACTTCCTATTTGCTAAACGGAGATAGAGCTTCAAGATATGTTTGTAAATAAAAGACCTTCAGCTGATCCTAACGTTTATGTGGGGATTTCGTCTAAAAGCGAGCCTTCCCAGGCTCCTGCAGGCAAAGAAAACTGGTTCGCCCTCACGCATGTCCCACCGCTCCGCGAAGGCGAGATTTGGACGACCTACTAAGAATCTTATCGCGAGCTCGTGCTGGATAAGCTGGAGCGAATGGGTGCGGACAATTTGCGTCATCACATTGCGTGGGAGCATTCATTTTTGCCTGATGACATTCATTCGCTATACGGCTCCAACATGGCTCCATCTACGGCGTTGTTACAGATCGCAAGCTAAATGGCGAGTTTATCATTTCATCGCGAAGCACTTTGAACGGGCAACCTCTATTTCGTCGGAGGCTCAACGCATCCAGACCGAGGTATGTATTCCGCTGGTATCGCTATACGGTCAATTAACCGCCGACTTGATTAGGGGAGACCTCTCTAAGCAGGAAGCTATTTTACCATCAATATGGCATTGGTTGTGAACGATAAATTGGCGTCCGTTCAATATCGTCATAGTTGCGGTGCCATATGCCTGTCGTTGCGGGCGACATTGGAGGGATAAGCCACGACCATCGACCCGTCACAGCCCTGCCCTTCTCTTGCTCCTGCTTCTCGAAGCGCAGAAACTGTTCAGCTGCCGTATGATGATCAACAATGCTTACGCCGTGCTTCTTATAGGAATGGAGCACGGCTATATTTAGTTCAACAAGCGCGCGATCCTTCCAAAGTGACGTATTCGTTGACATATCAAAGCCAAACAGCTTAGCGACATTAGGAAGCTGATCATAGCGGTCAGCATCTGACAAATTTCTTGCACCGATCTCCGTTCCCATGTACCAGCCGTTGAATGGAGCGCCTCCATAACAAATGCCTCCAATCTCCAGCTCCATGTCCGAGACAAAGGGAACACCGTACCATTTCAAGCCTAAATCCCCGAAGCCGTCATGGCTCGGATGCGTCAATGGCACCTCAATCACGCTCTCCTTAGGCAATTCAAACCACTTCGGCACCTCATTGCCCTTCTGGATGACAAGCGGCAATAAATCAAAGCGCGTGCCCTCGCCACGCCAACCAAGCTTTTCGCAGGCGGAGGTGAAAGCAAGCGATGATGAATCGCCTACGACTCGATCCTTTTGATTGTAACCCGCGTAACGCACGAGCTGATGATTCCAAATCCTCATGCTGTTTTTAGTGCCTCTGGCCGGTAAAATCGTAATCGCTGGACGAATTCTGCCGCGATTCGTAGCAAAGTCGATATGCTGAATAATTCGATCCGCAGCTTGATGCTCATCTACCGCATCGCGTGCATCGAATACCTCCAGCGTCTGCCAAAATAACCTGCCGATGCATCGATTATTGTAGCGCCAAGCCATTCTGGCTCCATGCTTCAGCTCTTCATAGGTATGCTCATAGCTCCCTGTTCGCTCGATTTGTTCCAGAACCTCGTCCATTCGGCGCTTTGCTTCCGCTTCCGTTTTCTCGAGCTCGTAATAAAGCTCACCTAGAAATACGGTTGCTTCCCTCGCGAGCTGAGTTTTTGTCATCGTTGTCAAGTTGTCTGCTCCTCGTTCTCATCAAGCTTAACCAATACTCTGCGTTTTCGATATAACATCGTAGCCGCTTCTGCCACATCGTTCAGCATGCCTCGATTAATGAAGGCTCCGAACAGCATGCCGGCTACCGGAATCATCTGGAACAGCTTTTTCCAGCCAAAATTATCGCGGTATACCGCTACGACTTCACGCCAGCCTTGCAGCTGCGACATCATTTGCTTGCTTCCGCTCGCATTCTCATAGGAGCTAAGCTCCTCGATGATCGCTTTTTTGCCAACAATGTCCGATGATGCGAACTGCATGACTTTTACGGCGAAAACGCGCTCTTCCTTTAGCTTCGGATCGAAGCCGTAACAGATTGCAATCTCTTGTATAACCTTTAGCGATAATCCCAGAACAGCCGGAATGTCGATCGCTAATGTGAAAATGCCGCCAATTCCCGTCGTCGCTCCTTGAAGCGTCGCCATCGTGGAACGGCTTGAGGCAAGCTGAACCGCTGTTTCATTCATAACGGCAAGGGGCATCTGCGCCGCGTGTTCAAGCGTATGAACGTGTTCCTCATCGCCTAGTATAAAACCGCTTTGCGTGGCATTCCGCTGCAGTCGCTCAATAATAGAGCGTTCTGAAATGAGGTATTTACCTCCGTTTTGAATATAGCTGCCAATCTCGTCCACGGCTTGGCCAAGCTTAGCTTGAATGAACTTCGGTGTTACTTTATCTAGCAGCATGAACGGCAGCCGTCCAAGCTTTTCCCAAAACCATAAATCCTTCTGAGCTTTCTCCCATGCTTCGATTTCCTGCAAAGAAGCCTGCAGCTGCTCTTTCGTATCGTAGACTTGTGCCATATCGCCACTCTCCTCATATGCAAATAATACGAAGCTTGCGAGAAATCGGATTCGTTGTTCACATTATTGATCTATTTGTTAATCTATAATCGCGGCAGCCAAGTACGCAGAAAACATCAATGACCGCCGCGATTGCCGCGGCGGTCATTCTGTAATCATGAATCCTTGTGCACAGCTCCCCGTTTGGGGCCCTCAGACAAGCTTATTCGCCAAGCAGCATAGTCAGCTCCCCGCGGTAATAAAGCTTCAGCTTGTGCAGCGCACGCGTACAGCCCACGTACAGCAGCTTCGCATCTAGCGGCGAATAATCCTCAGCACTCGCATCTGCGATCAGAACAGCATCGAATTCCAGCCCTTTGGACAAGTACACCGGAACGACTGACAAGCCGCCGCCATATGCCGGCTGTTTGCTTTGCACGAGTGATGCATCTAGGCCATTCTCCTGCAAATACAAGTGGATAGTCTCACACTGCAAAGCCGTCCGTCCAATGACGGATATGGTTTCGTATTCGCCTTTAGCTTGCCATTCCCGAACAGTTTCAGCAATGGACCGAAGCCACTCTTTATCCGTCACTGGCTCTGCGATAACCGGATCTCCGCTGCGGAATACCGGGACGGCAGGCTTAACCTCGCCAATCATACTGCCAAGGATTTTATTGGCGAATTCAATAATTTCCATCGTAGAACGATAGGATCGATTCAGCTCGAAATAGCCTAGCTGCTCCTCCTCAAACAATGCAGTAAGCTCACTCCAGCTTTGCACGCCCGCATAAGCGTGAATCCCTTGCTGCAAATCCCCTAATACGGTCATCGAAGCCGTTCTTTGGCATAGACGCAGCACTTCAAGCTGAAACGGCGAATAGTCCTGGGCTTCATCGATGACGATATGATCAAACGCCTGCTTCGGAAGTCCAAAAAGCTGAAGCTGGATGTACGCGAGCGGAGCCAAGTCCTCTGCCGCAGCAACTTCTTTCTTCAGACGCTCCGCTGTCGCAGCCGCGATCCGCTTTGGAATACTTGCGACCAGCTGCTTGCCGCTGAACATCGAAGCATACAGCTGCAGCGCTGTGTAGGAAGGAATCTTTTTCGTGAAGCTGTTGAATTTGGTAAGCGCTTTTGCCCGGATTTTTTTGTCTGCGATACCCTTCATCTTCAGCTCGGATTCCATCCAGCGGCGAATGCGGCTGACTAGACGGTCGCGTTTTTTCATCAGCGTTTCATCGCCATAGTCCGTTTCATACCATTCGCGCATTTGCTCTGGCGAGAGCTCCATACGATCAATCGGCGTGAACGGAATGACAGGAACGATACGCTGCTCGACATCGGCAATCCGCTCGTCTACGATTGCTTTAAAGTCCAGGCTTCCTTTAAATCGGCCCGAGGCTTGTTCGATCTCCTCTGCGGTACGGCGCTCCTCGAACCAATACGACATAGCTTCCGAGGCGTCGCTTACGGAGATGGTTTTCTCCAGAAGCTCAACCGTCCAATCGCTGAATGTCGTTTGCTGAATATCGCCTACGCCAAGCTCGGGCAATACGCCTGATATGTAGTCGAGAAACATACGGTTCGGTGCGAATATAATCATTCGTTCCGCTCGCATCCTGTCGGCATATTGATAGAGAAGAAAAGCGAGTCTATGCAGCGCAACGGTTGTTTTCCCGCTTCCCGCAACGCCTTGAATAAACAAGGCTTTGCTTCGATCCGCACGTATGATCCGGTCCTGCTCGCCTTGTATGGTCGATACGATGTCACGCAGCTTGTTGTCCTTATTCTCTCCGAGACGGTAGAGAAGGAACTCATCCGTTACCGAGCCCTCCTCCTGACCACGCACATAGCTGTCTACCAGCCTTACAATTTCACCTTGACGAATCATAAAGTTTCGTTTCAAATGAACATGCCCTTCGATTTGACCGTCAGGCGACTCGTAGGATGCAGGCGACTCCCCTCCCGTAAAGGAATAGAAAACGCTGGCGGCTGGCGCCCGCCAATCGATAACAAGCAGCTCGTTGCTGTCTTTCTTCGCGACACCGGCTTTCCCAATATATAACGGCTTCATCTCGCCATCCGGAAGTTCTTCAAAGTCTACACGGCCAAAATAAGGCTCGCGCCTCGAAATTTCCAGCCGCAGCCTCCGTTCCTCTTGCTGTAAATCAAGCATTTGCTCCGTGAAATCATCACCTTTGTAGCGCGGGCCAATCGCCTGAAGCTGTGTCATAATATCATTGAGCGATTTCGTTAATCGATCTTGTTCTTCTTGATAGGCACTTTGAACTGTCAAGTCAGTTACCTCCTAAGTTATGGTGTACGAAATAAAAAAAGAGAAGCCCCAATATACCATAGGTCGGCTTCTCAAAGCAATTAAGAGTTTAGCGCAGTCCCAATCAGCCATACGGCCCCCAGAACGAGCAATATATTCAGTCCAAACAAGAATGGAATGCCAACTGTAAATGATCGATGCTTCGTCTTGTGACGCCAAGCTTTCATTGCAAGCCAAGTACCGATGGCACCGCCGGCCGCACTAAGCAAAAAAAGTTTTTGCTCCGGAACGCGCCTGCGCTGTTTTCTGGCACTCTTTTTATCCATGCCCATCAAAGAAAAGGTATACACATTTATAACGAGCAAATAGGCAGCTAAAACATAATAAATCGCAGCCATAGGTCTCCCCCTCTCCAAGATCTCAGCTGTCACCGGAACCGATTCGATCAGCGCGGCCTCGGCTTCGTCCGGTTCGTTGGCACTGCCGCATATGGATCATCTGGCCAATAATGCTTCGGATAACGTCCTTTTAAATCCTTTTTCACATCGAAATAAGCATTTTCCCAAAAGCTTCCCAAATCACGCGTCACTTGCACTGGCCGCTGCGATGGTGACAAGAGATGGAGCGTCACAGCAAGTCTCCCTCTTGCCAGTCTTGGCGTTTCCTTCATGCCAAACAGCTCCTGTAGACGGACGGCAAGCACGGGTGACCCAGGATCACTGTAGTCAATCGGTATGCGTGAACCGCTCGGGACGACATAATGTGTCGGCACTTGCTCGTCCAGCTCTTGCTTCTGCTGCCAGCTAAGCTTGCTCTCAAGCAGCTGCTGCATAGGAAGCCTCTGAAGATCCGTTCGGCTTTTCATCCCGATAATATGAGGCTTCAACCATTCATCAACGGTTTCCAATAGCGCTTCATCTGTGCCATCAGGCCAATCCTTGCCCGCATGGGACATGAGCAGCATTCTAGCCTTTAACTGCTGTGCCGGCTTGCTCATTGGCAGGATCGCGAACCCGGCTTGCCGAACCGCGGCAAGGATGACCTCGGCCACTTTATCCTCATTCGGCTGCTGCAGAACGGATTCTTTGACGATAAGAGCACCAAGCCGAAGGCGTTTGCGAGCTCTTACTGCCTGGGCTGCAGTATCCCACTCAATAACCTCTTCATTCATAAGCTTGTCTTGCAAATAACGTTCCAGATCCGCTTGATGCAGTTCGGCAGCTATCCGAATGCGGCTTTCCCCGCCTGAATCGTCAAGCTCGCAAGCAGCCAGATAGGGAAAGAGTGACAAGGGCTGCTGCTGAGGAAGCGCCGCTCCCCTCCCATTCGCCAACAGATATCGGCCATCGCTGCGGCGCTGAGCAACCCGGTCCGGATAGGCAAACGCAAGAAGAATACCGATGGGGATAGTTTCGGCACTGCTAAACTTAGCAGTACGCTCAACATTCGAAGTAATGAGCCGCTCCCATTGTGCTGCTTGCAAAGCGATCCGTCGAACTGCCGCACTCGCAGGATGCTCTACGCTGCCCTCCCTATGCTTGGACAAATGATGCAGCAGATCCATGCGGAGCTGTAAATCAACATTACGCTCCTGACCCATCAGATCGCGCTCATTCAGCAGTGACGCCGCCTCGCAGGCTATGCGTACGGCACCGAATTCGGATGCCCGAATGATCATGGCGCCTAGCCGCGGGTGCAAGCCGAATTTTGCCATTTGGTGTCCGCTTGCCGTAGGCTTCACTTGTGAGTCAATTGCATTCAACTGCAGAAGCAGCGATGCAGCTTGCTCGTATGCAGCCGCAGGAGGCGCGGTAACCCATTCCAGTTCAGCTGGGTCTTGTACACCCCAAATGGAGAGCTCTAGTGCAAGCGAAGCTAGATCAGCTTCCAGCAGCTCGGGCTTATTATGCTCTGGCAAGTAGGGATGCTCCTGCTCCGACCATAGCCGATAGCAAGTCCCGGGAGCGAGCCGCCCTGCCCGGCCTCGCCGCTGGTCCGCGGAGGCAATTGAAACGGGCACCGTCTCCAATCGGCTCATGCCGGTGCGCGGAGAGAACCGCGGAATACGCATGAGGCCGCTGTCGACTACGATCTTAATGCCTTCGACCGTTAAGCTTGATTCCGCAATGGACGTCGCTAAAACGATTTTTCGCTCGCCAGCGGAACAAGGCGCGATTGCCGCATCCTGCTGCTCCAGCGGCAAGCTGCCATGAAGCTCCTCAACGCGAGTCGATAGCGGCAGACCAAGCTCCTTCAGCTTCCATGCGGTGCGTCTTATTTCGGCTGCGCCAGGCAGAAAGGCAAGCAAGTCACCATCATGGGAACGCAGCGCTTCAAGGATTAGGGAAGCCATTCGCGGTTCCAACGGCCCGCTCTGTTTGTGCGGAAGATAGCGCGTAATGACCGGAAATACCCGTCCTTCGCTGCGAATAATAGGTGCTTCGCCCAGCATCGCGGCAATTGGGGCAGCATCCAGCGTAGCGGACATCACGAGCAGCCGCAGATCCTCGCGCAAAAGCGTTTGCGACTGCAAGCAGAGCGCAAGCCCCAGATCGCCGTGCAAATGTCTTTCGTGAAACTCGTCGAATAGGACGGCTCCGACATGCTCGAGAGCAGGATCCTCTTGCAGCATCCGCGTTAATACCCCTTCTGTCACCACTTCAATGCGCGTGCGCGGACCTACGTTTGTATCCATCTTTACGCGGTAGCCAACCGTTTGCCCTACTTGTTCACCCAAGTTGCTGGCCATAAACTTGGCAGCTGATCTTGCTGCCAATCTTCGCGGCTCCAACATGATTATTTTTTTGCCGGACAACCACGGCTGATCCAGCAGCGCAAGCGGTACGCGCGTTGTCTTTCCCGCTCCTGGCTCCGCCACCAGTACCGCGTTCGTTCCGCTGCGAAGTGCCGCAAGAAGCTGCGGCAGTACCGAATCAATCGGCAATTGCATGGGATTCATCCTAAATGCTCCTTTGCCAATAGACTAACTACTTCACAATTCGAAGCATCTGTACAACGGGACGGTTGTCGCCTGGAAGGGCTGTTTCGCTGCTCAAAAGCTGAGAAGAGCCGTCTCCGTCAAGAAAAATGCCGTCTACAAGCTTTCCGCCGCCAAACGTCTGAACGATTGCTTCCCTAAAAACGGATAACGAGCTTTTCGTTTCGCTCACGATTAAATATAAGGTCCCGTTAGCATCGTACACTGCCGCCGAGCGCAAGCGGTCATCCTCTGGGAAAGGGGCGTTCTCTTTTGCAGCCTGCTGCATCCAGTTCGCATCGTCACCGAGACTCATGCTTATGCCTCCCTGTGCCCAAAACCGCGTATGATCCTTCAGCTTAAGCTCTGAGGCTTTGCTCGCAACCTGTACGCTGAGCTGATCGGAAGCCCCATCCCAGACGAGCGTTCCGCGAGCGTACTTCACGTTTTCGCTGCCCGTTCCGAAATTACCGATTTCTTTGTTGACTGGAATGCTGTTTACGACGCCGATGCTAAGCAATTGGTTGCCGTAGAAAAATCCTCCGTTTATGCCAACCTTGCCGGTAAGCGTTACATTATTGTTGATGGTTTCCAGCGTAACGTAAGCCGGCCGCGTCTGCAGGACATGCAGCTTTATGCCATTCTTCGAAGTTTCAGTCATATACGTATAATGCAGCGCTTGCTCAGACTTCAGTAAATTTGCCTCGTTTCGGTTTCCAAGCGCGATAATCATAAGATAGAGCATAAGAACCAATACGAGCACAATTCCAATCATGATACCCGCTATGGTTAACCTCTTTTTTCTGCTCATTCGAACAGGCTCTTTCATCTCCATAACAGACATATCTCCTAACTATCACCTATTTATTTAAACCAGCCTTTGCTGCGGAACCATGCATACATGCTGAGGCCAATCACAAGCATAACGATAATAACCGCAAAATACCCGCCGCTCCATTCGAGCTCTGGCATATTGCGGAAATTCATTCCGTAGATGCCGGCTAAAAACGTCAAAGGCATAAAGATGGTTGTAATAACCGTTAGCGTCTTCATTATCGCGTTCATTCGGTTCGAGTTATATGAAATGTAGTTATCTCGCAAATCTGCCGTCATTTCACGGCTTGAATCCATCATTTCAGAGAGCTTAAGCAAATGATCATAAATGTCATGGTAAAACGCTAAATATTGGTCCATGCCTTCAATGCGATCCGAATTGGTCAGCCTGTACAGCAAGTCGCGCATCGGAACGATCGTTTTGCGCAAACGAAGCAGCCTGGACCTTATGTTGAATATATCTGTCATCAGTGTCTGGCTTTGTCCGTCGTCATTTCCTATTTCCATATCCAGCAGCTGATCCTCGAGTTCATGGACTGCAGGGAAGTATTGATCGACAAGCTTGTCCATTACCAGGTAGGCGGCAAAAAGCTGTCCCTTCTCTCCCATTTTGCTGCTCGTTAGCAGCTTGCTTCGTGCTTCCTCGATTTCAGGCGACGGCTCATAATGAAACGTGACGATGAAATTTGGCCCTAAAAACAAATTGATTTCATTAACAGTCAGCGTTTTTCGCTCTACCTCATGCAGCACAAAAAAATGCACATCGTCATAATGGTCAATCTTTGGACGCTGCAGCAAATGATAGCAGTCCTCGATGGCCAGCGGATGGAAATGGAAATAAGAGTCGAGCAAGCGGCACTCGTTTTCTTTCGGGTTGTTGAAATCGACCCAATACCAATCAAGCTCCGTTGATTTCAGATCATCGATGGTCAGATCGGTTAACCATTCCTTTTGCTTTGTATAGCCGACAATGCGTATCAAAGGATACGTCCTCCATTCTGCTTCTCGCAGCATCTATAGCTAAGCCGAGTGCTCAACTCCACTATTTTACACGATAATAGAGCATCTGTAATCTCACGCTATTCCTCGTGCTGCGTCCGTGTCGCTTCAACGACTGTTCTGTACACGGATTCGCCAATATTGCATCCTATGGTCGTAGCCGCACCTGCATAAGCGTGAACGGCATTCCAATCGACCCGCTGGCTGACTCCGATTACAACTGCATCTGTTGTCGTTCCGGTAGCGATTTGACCTGAAGCATGCTCAATGATGCCGAGGTGCTGCATCGCAGCTGCCTTCGCTTCGGTTGCGGTAATAATGGCATTCACCATCGCGGATTCTGTCATTTGCCCATCAATGAGAAGCACCGTATTGATCGTTCCGGGGCTATAAGCCGAGAAGGTGTCACGCCGGATTCCTGCCCTAGCCGCGTTCCTCGTCCCGACCGTCGTGCAGCAGAGCAGGTTAAAGCGATCGCCTTCACTCTCCGTAATCGATGCATGCGTCAGCTTGGCAGCCGTAATCAAACCAACCGTGCTGGCTGGTTCGGATCCCCATAGGGCAAACTGATTCATCATATCGAGCACCGGATCAACACCGTTATAATCCAGCGGAACCTTCCAGTTTATAATACGGTTTGCAAACGAGAAGCCGCCTGGCAGAATGGCACTGCTTAGAGCATGCCAGCTCACACTGCTGCTTATTTCCATTCGATCCTCGAACAGTCTGATGTCTACACCGTTAAACAGCTTCGATACATAGCGAGACCCTTGCCGAAAAGGCTGTGCCATTGCGCATCCTCCTTTTAACGCACCTAAGCCAACTAGATCAGAATTCAGCTTTCACTTCGTTTATCCCTTTATGGCAAGTCAATCCCGGCACATATCCAGACTTCTTTCTGAGCGAATACATGTTGCACCGACCATTTAATTAATCTTATTAATTATATAATGACTTACGAATCGACAAGCATTTAGTTAGCCACGTTAATTATATAATCACCTACGTATCGACAAGCATTTACTTAACGCCATTAATAATTGTTCGTTTTGTGTGCGCAGCTTAATCGCAATCCGAATATAGGTATGATCTAGCCCTGGGAACCGCGACGCGTCGCGAATGAGTACGCCTTGCTTGCCCATCTCAAGCTGAAGCATGCTTGCGCTCAGGCCTGCATTCCTCGGAATTCGCACGAGCAAGTAATTGGCTGCACTCGGATTTACTTCAAAGCCTAGCGCCTGCAACGCCGAGGTAAGCCACGTTCGTTCATCTTGCAGCCATGACAGGGTACGCTCGGCATATTCGGTTTCATCAAGGACGGCTTCGCCGATTAGTTGGGCAAGGGAATTCACGCTCCAAGGAATTTGCAGCCGTTTTAATCCGCTTAATGTTCGTGGCATCCCGACGATATAGCCTAACCGAATGCCAGGGACGGAATAAAACTTCGTCATCGAACGGATAACAAACAGCCGTTCATTTCTTGTCGCTTCATGGATGAGGCTGTACTTGGCTTCATCAGGTACAAAATCCATAAACGCCTCATCCACGACGACATATGCGCCTCGGCTGAGAAGCGCGTGTATGAGCTCGGGATCAACCAATTGTCCAGTCGGATTGTTAGGCGAGCCAAGCATGAATAGCGAGCCCGCCGCAGCGGCTTCGCAAAGATGCTCGAAGTTCGAATGCAAGGTGAAATGGTTATGCTCCGACAGCTTGATTTCATAAATCGCGCCGCCAGTTTTTCGGATCGCGTCCCCATATTCATCGAAGCACGGAATGGCGAGCGTCGTTAATTTGGGCTGCAGCGCCCGTACGATGAGATCAATCAGCTCGGCAGCCCCATTCCCAACTACGATTGAATTCTCGTCGATATCATGCTTCTCTGCCAGCTTTCGACGCAGACCACGTACGGCAGGATCCGGATATTGACCAATCGTTTCCGTGTAATGATGCAGCACTTCCTTCACGCTTGGCGGTGGACCAAACGGATTCATATTCGAGCTGAAATCGACGAATTTCTGTGCGGGTATATCAAAAGCTTCCTCTGCGGTCCTTAAATCGCCACCATGACCGTATCTTTCCAACATATCAACTTCCAGCTCCTTTTTTTATTGCGCATGCAGCCAAATCACGACGACGAGCAGCAGCATAGCTTCAATCATTTCATTCATAGCGCCGTATGTATCACCTGTAAGTCCACCTAGCTTTCGATTCAGCCAAGCAGCCAAACCACCGCCTACACTCGTCGTGACAATTACAAATGCGAGCAGCCAAAGCAAAGATGCTTTCAACCCATGCCCGGCAAGCACTAGTATGACAGTGGAACTAATCGCCGCCAACAGCATTGCAGCAACAGCATGAACACCTTTAACCTCATTAAATAAAACAGCTATCCCTTCGCCTACCCGCGCAAAAGGCCACTGGGCTATGGCTGCGCTCATCCAAGCTCGGCTCCAGATCGGAAGGATCATCAGCATGCATCCATCAGAAGCAGATAGTCCATTGCTTAGAAGTTCGGCGAGCAGCGACGCTTTTAGCATGAGCAGCAGCACCGCAGCCAGCACGCCCATTGCGCCTACCCTGCTGTCTTTCATGATTTCAAGCATACGGTCACGGGATCGATGGCTGAGAACACCATCAGCAGTGTCCATCAATCCGTCAAGATGCAACCCGCCGCTAAGCGCTGTCCAAAGTCCAACCATGAGAACAGCGCTTGGCCATGCAGGCACAAACAGCGAGAACAGCCACGCGAAGCCATACAGGCATGCTCCGAGCAGCATGCCTGCTACTGGAAAATAAACCACGCTGCGCGACAATACAGGACCATGAAACGCGACGTTGACCGGGACCGGGAATCGTGTTAGAAATTGAAGAGCCGCAGCAAGCGCTTGCGCTTGCAGTTTCAACTCACGAAGAAACATCCAATAATCACCCCCGCGAACAGCAGATAGCTAACTAAGTATAGCAACTTCACACTAAGCAAGATGTCTTGTGCATCAAGCTCACGCAAAGGCCAGCCCATTCTAGCACGCTCGCTTGGCACACCTAGATAGTGATTCAAGCCGCCTAGCTCAATGCCTAGCGCTCCTGCAACAGCCGACTCCGGAATGCCGCTATTCGGGCTTGGGTGCAGATGCGCGAATGCCCGAATGGAGCGAAATGCGTCCCGTGCGCTCATTCTATGATCCAATCGTGCAGAGATCGTAAGCATTACGCCTGTTATGCGAGCCGGAATATAGTTGAAAACATCGTCTGTACGGGCTGAAAACCAACCAAAATATTCGTACTTTTCGTTGCGGTAGCCCACCATGGAGTCCAGCGTATTCACGGCACGGTACAACATGGCGAGCGGAGCCCCGCCAATCATAGCGAATAGGAATGGGGATACGAGCGCGTCGACCGTATTCTCAGCTACGGTCTCCACTGCTGCCCGCGCGGCTTCACGCTCATTCAGGTGTTCCGTGTCCCGGCCAACGATATAGCCGACAAATTTACGGGCATCGCGCAGTCTGCCTTCTGCTAACGGCCGAAAGACCTGCATAGCAGCTTCCTTGAGTCCTTTGACCGCAATCGTTGTTGAAATAAACCATGCGCTTACTGCATAACCCAGCCAGTGATGTACAGCATCCGCGGCCCATACCAACCCCCCTATCGCCGCATAGCTAACGCCTAGAGTCGTTAATGTCAAAACGGCACCTAGACCTCTTAAGACAGCAGCATTTCCCTTCCAACGCTTCTGATACAGCATTCGTTCCAGCCACCGGATAAGGCGCCCAATCCATATCACGGGATGTGTTGGCCATTTCGGGTCACCTACGATCCAATCGATGACCAAAGCAGCTGCTGCAAGCAAAAAAAGCTCCTTTATCGAATAGAGGATCATAGCTGCTCCCAGCTAAAAGCGATAGCTTTCAATTCAATCGGTATGCCCGCAGTGACCAGAAAAGCACGCTCGCAGATTGCGGCAACCTGCTGGTTCAGCCTGCCCGCTTCGTCACGAAAAATCCGGCCGAGCGGGTAGGCCGGAACGATACCATCGCCCACCTCGTTCGATACGATGATCAATGGAAAAGGGCAGCTTTGAATGCTCTTAAGCAGCTTCGCAATTTCGATGCCCAAGCTTGATTGCTTTGTTTCATTATCGTCCAACCGAATCAACCAGTTTGTCAACCATAGCGTCAAGCAATCAAGCAGGATGACAGGCAAGTCCATCCCCTGCGCTTCAGAGGCTGACTGCTCGCCAACGATTTGTTCTAACCGTTCAGCGACATCATAAGGCTCCTCAATCGTAGTCCATTGAAATCCAGAGTCCCTACGATTCAATTTGTGCTTGGAGATGCGCTGCTCCAGCTCCTCATCAAACGGCTGACAGGTTGCTATGTATATGCCTTTTGTTGCGACCTTCATTGCGTATTGCTCCGCAAAGCTGCTTTTGCCGCTGCGTGCTCCGCCTGTGATGAATACTGCCAACTTCCCCTCACCTAGCCCTTGGTAACGCCTGCGCTCTCGAATGTAGCCATCTCCTGCATCAGCAGCAGCGCAGCGTCAATAAAATGAAATGCCAGCACGGCGCCTGTTCCTTCGCCTAGCCTCATATCCAGTTGAATCATTGGTGTCAAGCCAATCGCATCAAGCAGCTTTGCATGTCCCTGCTCTTGCGATTGATGGGAAGCGATCATATACGGCAAAGTCTTTTCGGTAATTCGTGATGCGACAAGAGCAGCCGCAGACGAGATGTATCCGTCAATAACAACCGGGCAGCCGCTTGCCGCAGCCCCAATGATCACGCCAACAAGGCCAGCGATTTCAGCGCCGCCTACTTTTGCCAATACGTCAATGGGATCAGCTCCAGCTGCATGCAGCCCATTGACTTCAATCGCCCGCTTAACAACCTCGACCTTCTTCATCCAGCCTGCTTCATTTATTCCAGTCCCTCGGCCCACCGACTCCTCAGGCGGCAACCCGGTCAGCACGGTCGTTAAAGCCGCGCTTGCCGTCGTATTGCCAATTCCCATCTCGCCTGTCGCAAACAACCTGCTGCCGCGGTTTATTTGCTCATTGACGATTTCGATGCCCACCAATATGGCGTCAAGCGCATCTCCCCTGCTCATGGCGGCTTGTTTTGCCATATTCGCTGTTCCGCGTACAATCTTTCTGCTTACGAGCCGTTCATGCTCGATATGTCCAATGACGCCTATATCTACACATACAACCTCTGCCCCTGCTTGTCTAGCAAGCACATTGACAGCCGCTCCGCCGTTCAAGAAATTAACTACCATCTGAGGGGTTACAGCCTGCGGAAACGCGCTGATCCCTTCTTCGCAGACGCCATGGTCTCCCGCCATAATGATAACGGCCTTTCTGGACAAATCCGGCCATAGCTTACCTGAAATCCCGGCAAGCTGTGCCGCGACCGCTTCTAGCTTGCCGAGGCTTCCCGGCGGTTTAGTTAAGGAATCAGAATGCTTTAACGCAAGCTTTGCGGCTTCATCATCGAATGGATGAATAGCTTGAATAACGTCTAATAGATGATTATATGCTTGGGTTTCCATTTCATCGGCCCCTTCCAGTAAATGTGATCATCATCCTTTGAAGTTAGGCTGCAGCATCATTTGCGGCACGCCTGTGATCGGATGCGATATGACAGTCGTCTTAGTCTCATATACCTGCTCAATAAGCGACGTAGTAAGCACCTGCTGCGGCGTACCGGCAGCTTCAATTTTCCCTTGATGCAATACCACAAGCTCATCGCAGTATAATGCGGCGAGATTCAAATCATGAAGCACCGCGATGACGGTCAGCCCGCTCTTTCGCTGCCATGCTCTTACGGTATCCATAAGCTGTGACTGAAAGCCAATATCCAGATAGGTGGTCGGCTCGTCCAGCAATAATATCGCCGGACCTTGCGCCATGAGCTTGGCCAGTGCCACTCTCTGGCGTTCCCCGCCGCTCAGCTGATCCATTGTGCGCAGTTCCAGCTCCTTCAAGCCCATTGCGACAAGGGATTCTTCGACCAGCTTCACCGAGT
This sequence comes from Paenibacillus endophyticus, assembly GCF_014192395.1. GTDB lineage: Bacteria > Bacillota > Bacilli > Paenibacillales > Paenibacillaceae > Pristimantibacillus > Pristimantibacillus endophyticus. The sequence continues at coordinate 65,424 of NZ_JACHXW010000005.1, forward strand.
CCTCATCTTCGCTTCCGAGCCAGTTCTGGTATGGATAACGTCCCATGCTGACGACTTCCCGCACCGTAAAGCCAACTGGCGGAAGCCCGTTTTGCTGCAGAACTGCCATCTGTTTTGCAATCATTTTACGGGGATATGACGTCAGCGGCCGACCACTTAGAAGCACTTCTCCCTGCTTTGGCCGATCAACGCCGGACAGCAAATGCAGCAACGTTGATTTACCGACGCCATTCGGTCCAATGATGCCATACATACGGTCTTTTTGAAACGTAAAGGATACACCTTTCAACACTTGTCGACCGTTCACATCCTGGATCACTTCGCGAACCTCGATCATAAAGCGCCACCTTGTCCTTTCTTTCGCCGATGCAGCAAATAGGCAAAAAATGGCGCACCGATTAAAGCGGTTACTACACCTAACGGTATCTCCTTCGGCGTCAACGCTATACGCGCTACCGTGTCTGCCCATAACACGAATATACCGCCTCCGATAGCCGACAGCGGGGTAATTAACCGATAATCAGGTCCAACGAGCAGCCGGATCAAATGCGGCACAACAAGGCCAACGAAACCAATGACGCCAGACACGGATACGGCAGCCGCGGTAAGCAGCGTAGAGCCGATCAAGACGATCAGCTTCGTTTGCTCCACATGAATGCCTAGATGGGCAGCATGCCTCTCACCTAATACAAATAAATTGAGCGGACGCCCGTAGGCAAGCAATAAGGGCAATCCAATCAGTAGAAAAGGAATAAGCATATAAACATGATCCCAGCCCCGCATGGCTAGAGACCCCATTAACCAGAACAAGATTTGGTTGACGATGCCGTCTGACATCGAAACCATAAAGGAGACAAATGCACCTAGGAAAGATTGCAGAATGACGCCGGAAAGTATGAGTGTTTCCATATGTATAACGCCTTTATGATTGGCAAGCCAAAACACGCCAAGCAGCGTAGCCATTCCTGTTGCGAATGCAACAATCGGGATAGTCCACATTCCCATCGCCGCCTGCAAACCAAATAAAATAATAAATGCCGCTCCCACCGAGCTGCCTGATGCAACGCCAAGCGTATATGGATCAGCCAAAGGATTGCGGAGTACACCTTGAAAGCCTGTTCCCGCCAGCGCCAGACATGCGCCTACCAGAACAGCGAGCAGCACGCGGGATAATCTGACTTGCGTTACGATTGCGATTTCGCCCGCCGAATAAGAGCCTGCTTCCTTCGAGAACAACGGCAGCTGATGAAGCAATATGCCCCACACATCCCGTACCGAAATGCCCGACGAGCCAATCGTTAAACTCACCACGATAGAAACAGCAAGAAGGAGCATGGCTGCTCCTCCGTACCAAACCAATTTATAGGTCATCGCTTTATTTCACGAGATCCGGATGAATGACTTTAGCGAGTTCCAGCAAGCCGTCCGCTAAACGCGGTCCAACGCGCACAAGCGGATTCTCCGTCACTGCATGCAGCTGTTTGTTTTTCACTGCGGCAATGACATCCCAGCCTGGGCGGCTTTCGATGCCAGTGACGATCGGATTCGGATCCTCCTTCAAATCAGGGTATATAATCAGCTCTGGGTCCTGAGCAACGACTTCCTCTGCACTGACCTCGAACCAGCCTTGCGATGCAGCAGAAATATTAATGCCGCCGGCCAGATTTAAAAGCTCATCAAGAAAAGTGCCGGAGCCGACTGTCCAGCCTGGTGAAAACTCCATGTACACTTTTTTTCGCTCCGCGTTTTTCACCGCATCCGTTACTTGCTGCCTCACCTGCCGCATATGATCTGCAATTTCAGCCGCATCGGCAGGTTTATTCATAATATGACCTAAAATTTCTAATTTGGCAATAACGGCATCATAGGTAAGCGGGTCTGATGCGTACACGGGTATTTTAAGCTCTCTCAGCTTTGCGATTGCATCTGTGTTCAATGTGGACGAAGCCAAAACTAGATCCGGATTCAATGCGACTACAGCCTCAATATTGGTGGTCATATCCCCAACCCTTGGCTTTGCCGCCGCTTCCTCAGGGTAATCGCTCCATTGATCGACGCCTACTACTTGCTCTCCAGCACCGATCGCATAGATCGTTTCTGTTTCACTAGGCACGAGCGTCACAACCTTAGTTGGCTGCTGCTCAAAAGTAATCTCAGTCCCTGTATCGTCTTTTATCGTATAGGGATATACCGTTGCCTGTGTGGCTGCATCTTTGGTTTCTTCCGGCTTATTGGCAGCCGAATTCGCAAGGTTTGTTTCTGGAGGTTGCTGGTTTTCTGCTTCTTTGTTTACTCCACATGCACTTGTGACAACAAGCATCGCCGCAAGCAACAAGCCAAACAGTGTCTTCATTAAGTTACGGTTATTTCTTACCATGGTTTCTGCACCTCTTTTTAAGTTTGTCAAAACAAAAAAAGCATCACCGGCAATTGTGCCAGAAATGCTCCCATACGCTCTTCCATGACTTGCAAAGCGACAAGCTTCCCGAGCACCCTCCCTATTTCCACGTAGGTTTAAGCGCATGTAAGGACTGGCAGATTTTCTGACTCGGTCGTAACGAAGCCTTAAGCGTCGCTATCCAACCTTACAGTGGCGGGTCCGTGCCGGAATTGCACCGGTCTTCCCTTTTAAGCTTCAAAGAGCAATGCAAGATGTTGATACCTTGCAAGACGATCTCCTATCCGCACCTGTCCGTTTACGATTGATTAATCAGTAGTTAATATACACCGACATCGCGTATTTGTCCATTAAACAGCCGCAATTCATTCCAGCTAGCCGAGTTCTGCTTCACACGATTCCCGCATAGGTAACTTAAATGAGCATCCTATTAAATAAAACGAATCAAGGAGGACAAACCATCACATGCAGCCGAATGACAATGTCCGCACCTCATATTTGAAATTTTTCCTCATTTTCTTCTTGCTCGCGCTACTTATCGGTTTCGCTTTTTGGTGGTTTCAACAGGATGAAGCTGACCCTCCGCAAACGACGGAGCATGCCTTCGACAGCGGTACGATAAGGTGGACCATTGAGGATTACCCCGCCAAGGTTTTGCACGATAATCAATTCACGGTTGAGATAAAAGATACACAGGGCTTTCCGGTTCATGATGCTAATATAAAGGTGAAGCTTGACATGCTGAGCATGGTTTGCGGTGATTATGTGTTCGAAATGACAGAAGTAGCCACTGGCAAATATGGAGGAGATGGCATTCCCCTAATGGCAGGCATCTGGAAAGCAACGTTAACGCTTGAAAGCAATGAGCAAACTTATGAAATAAGCAGATTGCTGAAAGCAATCCATTAGAGGCTACCATAGCCATGGATTTACGGTCGGAATGAGACCATTGACGGCAAGCCCGCGCAGTATGGAAATCAAACCAACGGCAATTGCCGTAACAAAGCTTGCCTTACGCATGAAACGGCGCCATTGTTTGTTGGCAAACGCAGCGACCGATGCGGCTAACGCCAGTGCTGGGAAAGTAGACAAACCGAACAAGGCCATGACGGCAGCCCCTGTTAAACCGGAGCCGGTAGAGGCTGCTGTCATTTGCATGGCATAGGTGAGCCCGCAGGGAAGAAATCCAAAAGCTATGCCTGTGGCAAGCAGATGAATGGTCTCCTGCTTGTTCGACTGTTTCGCGCCATGAACCAGCTTCTTGTATAAAAAAGAAGAAAGACGGTTCATAACCGGCAGCTGGAATCGACGCCAAAGCCAGAGAAGGAGAAAGCAGCCGCCGACAATGGATGCAAGCCCCTGCATCCCGGCAAACCTTCCAGCTACGTCGACAAATGAGCCTACGGTCCCCATTACGCCTCCCAGCAAAGCATAGGAAACGATACGTCCTGCGTTGTAAAGCAGCATCGATTTCTTCACAGAAGCTGTAGAATTCAATGAAACAGCGGATACGATTCCTCCGCACATTCCCATGCAGTGCGGCGCGCTGAATAAACCAGTAAGAATAATAAAGCCGATAAGCTGCCAAGTCAACGTCATGAATAGACACCGGCTCTTCGCTTCAGCAAGCCTTTCAACCGCAGTGCATTCCCTACTACAGACACGGAGCTGAGCGCCATTGCTGTTCCTGCCATCCATGGCTCCAGCAGTCCCATTGCCGCAAATGGAATGACGATCACATTGTATGCAAATGCGAATGTTAGATTTTGCCGAACGTTTCGAATCGTCAGCCTGCTGATTCTAATCGCTTCCGGGATCGCTTGCAGCCGCGAGAACAGCAGCGTCATATGGCCGGCTTGAAGCGCACCATCCGTACCTTCACCCATGGCAAGACCAACGTCGGCGGCTGCAAGCGCCGGCGCATCATTCCAGCCGTCACCTGCCATTGCAACCCGAATTCCTTTACGCTTCATTTGCTCAACGAGTTTGAGCTTTCTCTCAGGCAGCATGGAAGCATGAACCTGCAAGATGCCTACAGCCTTAGCGGCAGCATGCGCTGGCGCTTGATGGTCCCCTGTGGCAAGTATGGACGATACACCCAGTTCCTTCAGCTGCTTCACCGTCTCCCTGGCATGCGCCTTCACGCTGTCGCTGAAAGCCATGACGCCTATGCCTTTACCAGCTACCGCTGCATAAAGCACCGTCTCCCCAAGCTCCTCGCGCTGCTTGGCAAATGCGAGTAGGTTGTCGTTCAACGACCATTTGCGATGATGTGCAAAATTTGCGTTTCCAATGCCGAAGCGATGCTCTTCGACGATCGCTTCGACGCCTCCACCCTCCGTAAATTCATATTCACTGGCAGCAGGTATGACAAGCCCAAGCCGTCCCGCTTCATTTAAGATGGCAACAGAAAGCGGATGCGTCGATTGCAACTCTGCAGCTGCTGCCATTCGAAGCAGCGCAGATCGGCTGATTTGATCAGACAGTACAGCACTTACACGCGGCCTGCCTTCAGTCAATGTTCCTGTTTTATCGAAAATAACCGTTTGAATGCTTGCTAGCCGCTCCAGCGCTCCAGCTTCCTTAGCAATAATGCCTTGCTTGGCTAGTCTGCCAGAAGCAATAACCAAGGAGATCGGGGCAGCCAAGCCAAGCGCACAGGGACAAGCAGCCAATAGCACCGCAATGCCGCAAATTAATGCTTTGCTCCAGTTGCCAGGCTCTAGGAAAATGCCCCATAAGACAATCGTACTCATGGCGAATACAAGCATAGCCGGCACGAACCAGCTTGCTGCCGCATCCACGTTTCGTTGGATCGCAGACTTCGACCGCTGTGCTTGACGAACAAGCTCCTGTATGCGGTTCAGCATCGTATCATGTCCGGCAGCTTGCGTGCGAATCCGCAGCAAACCCGTCTCATTGCGCGTCCCTGCCCACGCCTGATCTCCCTCGACCTTCGACACCGGCAGGCTTTCTCCCGTGAGCAAGGATTCATTAGCTGTAGATCGTCCGGCTGTTATTCTACCATCAACAGGGATGACCTCGCCTGCCTGCACGATTACGATATCGCCTGCCCTTACGAACTCTGCCTTCATTCGTATCCATTCTCCAGCCCGTTCAACAACAGCATTCTGGTTATGCAGCTTGTCATAACCATCCGTTCCACTCAGCGCCTTAAGGGAGGCAGAGGTCTCAATATATTTTCCAAGCAGCACCGCTGTCATTACGACTGCTGAGGTCTCGAAATATAGAGGTGGAGCATGCGGTGCTGCATCCATATTGGAATGAAACAAGCCATTCTGGAAAACTGCATAGTGGCTATATAAGTAAGCAGCCGTTGTTCCGATCACAACGAGCACATCCATATTTGCGCTGCGCTCGCGTACCGCATGATAGGCTCCGAAATAAAAGGGCATACCGATCACAAATTGAATAACCGTAGCGAATATCAACTGCAGCCAAGGAAAACTTAACCAAGCAGGCAAATAATTAATTAACGGTGTTAATAGCGGCATATGATGCAGCATGGTGATCAATAGCGGCAGCGTAAGAATGGCTGAGATAATCAGGCGCAGCTTCAGCACGCGATGCTCTTTATGGAGCCCCTCCTTCGCCGTTTCATTCAGCATGGCTATGAATCCTAACTGATTGACTCTCTCTGCAATTTGCTTTGCATGGATTTCAGCAGGCTTGAACTGTACCCACGCAGTCCGGAGCGGAAAGCTCACGGCAACCATTGCCACGCCGTTCAGCTTGCTTACTGTTTTCTCTATTCTTGCCGCGCATGCAGAACAGCTCATGCCCTGCACTGCGAAATCTATCGTACAATCGTTTTCAAATCCATGCTCGATTCGCTCGCCTATCAAGCTAAGCACCGCCTTCCATCCATCGCCTTCTCATGCCTGTACCTCTCTGCGTTTATCTATATGACAGGCAATCGAATTGCATGAATGGAACCTGCATGTGTACAGCTATTCAATCCCATTGGCTATTTATAGGCAAATGGTGTATGATTTGTCCTTGGTATACTAAACATATAGATGTATGGAGGCAACCTAACATGCTAGAAAAAATCAAGCTTACACCTGGACAAAAACTGATTACAAACAAAGATTTTGAAGTTGCGATTGCAGCAAAAGCAAAAATTAAACCGATGCAAAACGGCATGCAGATCAGACCCGCTTCAACCATTATCGGATATAACGATGATTCAATCCGCATGTCTGATGGAAGTATCATCCATAGAGCTGCCAATACGTTTTTCGTGTAAAAAGGTTTGACCGATACCTCAATCGGTCTTTTTTTATTTCCGGCGTTTCTAAATCGTTTCCTTTAGCCTTTTACTCGCCTTGCTTAATGCCTAATAACACCTTTGCTCGTTTTTGGAAATGCCGTCATTATCAATTGTGATTGCAGTCCGACCCGTTAGCGACTCCGTATACCCGCAAGCAATCGTTTCCTTGGTGTTGCCCTGTGAATCCGTATATTTCAAATAGACAGCTCCTTCGCCAGACATGCTGAGCTTCGGCTTAATAACTGCGCTTGCGCCGGCTTTGATGCGGCGATCGACGATATCCTTCTCGCTGCTCGACACGATTCCCGTTTCAATCGATACGAGATCGAAATCCGATTCATTATGAACGGTTATTGCAAAACGCTGGAAATAGGCAAAATGATCCGTTTGTGCACTCACAGCCTCCCATATTAGTCCCATTAGCAATACAGCTGTCACCGCCATTAGGATATATGCATTTCTTCTACTCATCACAATCCCTGCTTTCTCCCTATCATTTCAATGCAAAGGAATAAATGAAACGACTCCTACAATTAATAGACAACCTGTTGAAGCGAAAAGTGACAGGCAAAAGAAAAAACAGGCGTCCGTCAACGACGAAAGCCTGTTTTCTCCAATCTTATTGCGCTGTCAAAATAATGGGTCCGTCCTCGGTTATGGCGAGCGTATGCTCATATTGCGCAGAAAGCCCACCGTCAGCCGTTCTAGCTGTCCATCCGTCTTGATCAATCTTGCTGTGATACTTGCCCGTGTTGAGCATTGGCTCAATCGTGAGTACCATTCCGGCTTTTAGGCGAGTACCTCTGTTAGGCGGGCCGTAATGGGGAACTTGCGGCTCCTCGTGCATTTTTTGTCCTATTCCATGCCCAATAAAGTCTCGGACGACCGAGTAACCGTGAGCCTCTGCATACACTTGGACAGCATGTGAAATATCGCCTATCCGATTGCCTACCACCGCCTGTTCAATGCCTTTGTAAAGCGATTCCTTCGTCACTTCAAGCAGCTTCTTAGAAGCTTCGGAAATATTGCCAACTGCATAGGACCATGCGGAATCGGCTAACCAGCCGTCCAAATTAACGACCATGTCAACTGTGACAATATCTCCTTCCGTTAATACGGTTTGCCCAGGGAAACCATGGCAAATGACATCGTTTACCGACGTACAGGTTGCGAATGGATAGCCATGATAGCCCTTCTGCTCCGGGATCGCACCTTGCTCCTTCAAAAACTGCTCCACGTAATCATCGATTGCTTTCGTTGTGATACCCGGCCGTATAAAAGTCCGCAGATCGCGGTGACAAGCGGCTAGAATCTCGCCCGCTTTTTTCATTTTCATTATTTCTTCATTCGTTTTTATGACAATCATTGTAATCACCCTATCCTTTGCCTCTTAGCTGTCTTATCTAAATGATACTGTCTATCTTATGATATTAAGGATACCTCAAAGCGCGCCAAAAATAAAAAAAGCCCCGGAACCGAGGCTTTTACAATCATCAATGAACCCATAACTGCTTTAGCTGCCGAATGCAACCTCGCCTGACCATTGCAGCATGCCGCCTGTTACATTGACTACTTTATAGCCTTGAGCTTGCAAAAAATCGCATGCCTTCCCGCTGCGTCCGCCGCTGCGGCAGATCAGGACGATCTCTTGGTCGCCTTGCTGAAGCTCGCTGATTCGATCCTGCAGCTCTGACAATGGAATGCTGCGTGCCTCTTTAATATGGCCTTCCTGCCATTCATCCGGCTCGCGCACATCAATGAGATTAATGGATTTCCCGTCCTTTAATTGTGTTTCTAGTTCTGCTGCCGATATTTCTGGATACATATTGCCCATTCCCTTCAAGCGTTGATTATAGTGAACTCACATACAAACATTGTACCCTGCAACTTTTGGCATGTCTATCTTGCGTACATTTGACTGCAGGAGAATGAACGCTTCCTTTTGTTTTTGGCAGCCAACAACCGATTGATCGTAGCATCTGCCGAAGCTTCATTCAGAAGTCCGAGTCTGGACTAATCTGTTTTTCGAGACTTGCTTGGGTTGTGTAGACGACATATTTTCCATTTCGGGTGATCTTAAAAAAAGACAAAACTCTGATTGTCTTAAGCATCGCTTAAGCCTATCGAAGTTTTGTCTTTTCAACTTTAAACAACGGGTTAGAGTCGGACTGCTGTTCCGCTCACTGCAACCATCAGCATACCCTCGCGAACGACCTCGTAATCAATATCAATGGCAACAATGGCATTGGCCCCGAGTCTTGCTGCTTGATTTTTCATTTCATCGAAAGCAACATCGCGCGCTTCCTTTAGCTTGCTCTCGTAGGCACCGGATCTACCGCCGACTATATCCGTAATAGATGCGAAGAAATCCCTAACGACGTTGGCTCCCATAATCGCTTCACCCGTAACGACACCTATATACTCTTGAATGGGATGTCCCTCAATTGTTGGCGTAGTTGAAACTATCATACATCTACTCCTTCCTCTTCATTTCCTGAAGTCTATATCTGTTTTTCTTTATTACGACAACGATAAAGCAATGTTTCAATTTATTCGGCATTAATCTCAGTTAGCTTTAAGCTCACTAACTGGTCCGTGCTTGGTTCAATGGTCATAACAACTCGAACGCCAAATTCCTTTGTATCCTTGTGCACCCACAGCACAAAACTTTCATTTGCTTGACCACTAGGCAGCATTTTTCTTCCCTCGTACTTATAGTCCACGATCGAAGCATCCTGGTACATTTTTTTCGTTTCCAGAACGGCAAGCTTTCCCCATTTGGCGTAGGACGGCTCCGAGAATAGAGCTGAAGATTCCGTCGAGGCAACCTCGGTATGGGCAAGACTCAGCAATACAAATACGGCCTTCATCACGATATGACGCAGCATTTCAACACCACCTGTCTGCATGGAAAGAGATAGGTATAGGTTGGCCTAGTTCTAATCATCCTATCCCATTCCGGTGCATAGTGGCTTTAGCGCTGAATTGTGCTGGGCTCTCTGCTGCGGTAGGGAAATAAAAAAACGGTCACCAAGGCGCTAGGCCGGTGACCGTATCTTATATTAAACTTCTTCAACTGCACGATGCTTGCGTTTGCGGTTCAAGAATTCATACACGACTGGAACAATGATTAGCGTCAATAACGTAGAGCTTGTTAGTCCGCCGATTACGGTAACAGCCATTCCCTTCGAAATTAATCCTCCTGATTCAAACCCGAATGCCAAAGGAAGAAGCGCGCCAACGGTAGCAATAGCCGTCATTAGGATTGGACGAAGACGCGTGCCTGCCGCTTCGATCAACGATTCGCGAATGGATAGGCCTTCTTTTTCTTTCTGGATGACGCGGTCCACGAGCACGATCGCATTCGTAACGACAATGCCGATCAGCATCAGCGCTCCGATCATCGCTGTCACGCTTAGCGTTTCGCCAGCGATAAGCAGCCCGACCAGCGCACCGATTATCGTGAATGGCAAGGAGAATAGGATAGCAAACGGCGTCATTGCACCGCCAAAGGTAATGACAAGCACGAGATAAACGACCGCTATAGCAGCTAACATAGCCAGACCAAGCTGGGTGAAGGATTCATTGATTTGTTCGGTTACACCGCCCATATCAATATCAATACCCGCCGGAAGGTCCGTTTCATCAATCATCTTTTGAATTTCAGCTGAAACTTTGCCTACATCGGAAGCAGTAACATCCGCGGAAACCTCCGCATAGATACGGTCATCACGCCTTGTTACCGTGTTAGGCGCTTCGCCCTCCTCGATCGTCACGACGTCTTTAAGAGCCACTTCCGTCCCCATTGGCGACATCAATTTCACGTTTTCAAGATCTGTTTTATTCGAATAGGTTTTCGTTTCAACCTTGACGTAAACATTGAATTGCTCGCCATCCTTTTCGATGGTTGTCAATACCGGACGCTCGCGTACCGGGCTTAATGCCATTGCAATTTGTCCGGCGGTCAAGCCGTTTTGGCTTAATTTTTCTTGATTGGCTACAATTCGGTACTGATCATATGTTTCCGACAAGCTGGAATCAATGTTCTTCACGTTTTTGTTATCGGCTAGCTTTTTCGTTAGATCATCTACGACTGGCTGCAGCGACTTCATGTCAGGTCCGAATACGAGCATCGATACGCCAGATCCGCCAAGTCCCCCGCCTGTGAAATCCTGCTGCTTCCATTCGCCTTTGCCGCCCAGTTCTTGAAGGAGCGGGATAATTTTTTCTTTCTCGGCGTTGAAATCTTTGTAATCCTCGTCATAGCTTAAGTTGAACAAAGCTTGCTTCGAAGCTCCCGGACTAAACGGGTTTTGCCCACCAACCGCATACTGTACAACTGTAAGGCCTTCGCGTCCAAAAAGCTTGCTCTCGGCTTCAAGCGCCATGGCCTCTACTTGCTCACGCGTTTCACCTGGAGCAGGGTTATACGAAACAACCATCATTTTCTGCTCGTCTCCGGCTAAGAAGCTCGTGCCGATGACAGGAACTAGGAATAAGCTGCCTACCAATAACAGAACGGCCAAACCAAATGCAACTGCTTTATGGTCAAGCGACCAACGCAGTACGCCTTTGTACCATTCAGCTAGGCGGCCTGGCTTATCATGGTTTGCTTTGCCCGCTTTCATCCCTTTACGGAACATCATATGAGCAAGCATTGGAACTACCGTAATCGCAACGAGCAGCGATGCCAGCAAAGCGAAAACGATCGTTAGCGCAAACGGCAAGAAAATTTCGCCAATCATGCCTGATACCAGGCCTAGAGGCAGGAATACCGCAATCGTAACAATGGTTGAAGCTAGAATGGGTACGAACATTTCTTTTGTGGCATCTAGAATTAATTCTTTGCCCTTTAGCTTTTCTGTCGTTAAAGCCATCCGTCTATATACATTCTCGATGACGACAATCGAATCATCGATAACCCGGCCAATCGCAACTGTCATTGCGCCGAGCGTCATAATATTCAACGTAATATCCATTTGGCTTAGAATAAGCATTGCAATTAGAATCGATAACGGAATCGACACGACTGCGATAATCGTGGACCGAATATCACGCAAGAAAATCATAATTATAATAACTGCGAACAAAGCACCTATAATAGCTTTGCTTAGCATCGTGTGAACCGAATCCTCAATCGGTTTCCCTTGGTCAAGCGTCATGACGAACGATAAGCCTTCATTTTTGCTTTCGAGCTCTTTAATTTCGTCCTTAACATTATTAACAACGTCAACCGTATTCGAATCGGCAGATTTCACGATGTTTAGCCCAATCGCATCTTTTTGGTTCGTACGGGAAATGGACTCGGCTTTGTCAATAATGCTTATATCCGCAATATCACTAAGCTTGACGCCTGGCACGATGACCATTTTGTTCAGGTCTTCTTCCGTAGAGATATTACCGTCAACCACGAGTGCTTTCTCTGAATCGCCAAACTCATAAATGCCAAGCGGAACCGATACAGCGGATGCTTGAATGATCCCCTTTACCGTGTCCTCGGTCAATCCGAGCTCCTTCAGCTTTTCTTGGTTGAACGCAAGCTCTCCTTCTTGCACGTTCTGGCCTGAAATTTGGACGCTTGCAACGCCCTCAATTCCTTGCAGACGCGGAAGCACGTTATCCTGCACTTCCTTTGTGAGCTGTTCCAAGTTCAAGTTGTCGTTAGATAAACTTAATGAAACGACTGGAAATGCGTTTAAGCTAATGCGGGATACGGATGGATCCTGCGCGCCTTCCGGCAGCGATACCTCAGCGAGGATGTTTTTCACCTCTGCTTCCGCTTTTTCCATATCCGTTTCATAGGTGTATTCAATAACGACCGACGATGCATTTTCGTAGGAGGTTGAGCTGATAATTTCTACGCCTTTTAAGTTTCTAGTTCTTTGCTCAATCGGCTTCGTAATTTTCTCCATAATTTCTTCCGGCGCAGCGCCGGGATAAACCGTAGTGACACTGACGATAGGTACCGTAATGTCAGGCAAGGTTTCCATTTTCATGTTCAAACCGGAATAAAGGCCTGCAAATAAAACTAACAATGTCAAAATCCATAACGCAAACTTGTTGTTCAATGAAAACCGGATAATGCTCTTCAAGTTATTCCACTCCCTCATCTTCTATCTATACTTTGAAACGGTAACCGACTCCCCATATCGTCTCGATATATTGAGGTTTTGACGGGTCATGCTCTATTTTCTCGCGCAGCCTCCGAATGTGAACCGTGACCGTAGCTGCGTCGCCATTTGATTCCAAGCCCCATATTCGCTCGAACAGCTCTTCTTTTTCAAAGACGCGATTAGGATTCGAGGCAAGCAGAAGCAGAAGCTCGTACTCCTTGGAGGTTAACATCGCTTCCTTCTCATGGATCATCACCCGTCGGGAGAGCTTGTCAATAAACAAGCCGCGAATACGAATATGCTCGCCTCGTTCGCTCTTGTCTGCCGTTAGACGCTCATACCTCGCCAAATGGGCCTTCACTCTGGCGACAAGCTCACTCGGGCTGAACGGCTTTGTCATATAATCATCCGCTCCAAGCCCGAGGCCTCTTATCTTGTCTATATCTTCCTTCTTAGCCGTCACCATGAGCACCGGAATGTTAATAGACTGTCTGATTTGACGGCAAATCTCGAAACCGTCTACCTTAGGCAGCATCACATCCAATATAACGAGGTCGAAGCTCCCTTCCAACGCTTTCTGAAGGCCGATATCGCCCCTGCCTTCAATGTGTACGCCAAAACCGTAACTTTCCAAATAATCGCGCTCAAGCTCGGCAATGGCTTTCTCGTCTTCAATGATTAGTATGCTCTTCATGCTCATCCACCGTATGGACGGTCGTGGATTTAGGCAGCTTCAGACAGAACCTGGCACCTCCCTGTTCTGCATTTTCTGCCCAAACCGTACCGCCATGCCCTTCGATTATTTGTTTGACGATGGCAAGTCCCAACCCGCTCCCACCTGTTTCCAAGTTGCGCGATTGCTCCGCTCGATAGAAACGATCGAATATGAACGGCAAATCATCCTCTTCAATACCAGGACCAGAATCTTCAATCACAATGAGTGCATACTGCTGCAGCTCCCTAACCCTTACAAAAACTTGCTTATTGAATGAGTCGGCGTGCTGCCCCATATATTTGACACAATTGTTCAGTATATTGGTCAGCACCCTGCTAAGCTTGTCTGGATCAGCTGCGATGAGCAGCGGTTCTGACTCATGGGTGAGATAGATTAATTCCACCTCAGATTTCTCCAAATCAAAGCGCTGCTCGTCCATGAAATGCTCCAAATAGCGGCGTATATCTATCATTTTGAAATCAAACGCCACGGTCTGGAGATCCAGCTTCGAGAAGAGGAACAGCTCATCGATCAATTGATCCATATCTGATGCTTTGCGATAGATCGTTTCCATATATCGGATGCGCTTCTCGTCGGTATTCGCAATGCCATCCATTATTCCTTCAACGTAACCCTTTATGGCCGATATCGGCGTTTTCAAATCATGGGAAATATGTGACAAGAGCATTTTTCGGTTTTCTTCATATAAAAGGCTCTGGTCAATCGAGTGCTTCAGTCTCACTCTCATATCCTCGAACGCATTGCTTAGCTGCCCGATTTCCCCCTTTGTGGTTGCTTTTACTTTATGAGAGAGATCGCCGTCCTTGATTTGAAGCGCAGCTGCTTCCAGCTCTTTAATGGGCCTTATAATGCTCCTGGATACAAAATAAGTGAGCAGCAAGCTGGTTAAGCCGATAAAGGCGAGGCTAAAAACCGTTCCTACAGGACGCCAATAGATAGGCACGGTATCGATGCGCCTAAATATCAACGCACTTCCTTCACCGCCGTCAGGATAGTTGAAATCCAGCGAGCTCACCTCGAATTGGAAAGAGTTGAACGTTACCTTCGATGGCCTTTCTTCCAAGAAACGTTTCCAATTCTCGTTCGGTGCTGTCTGATCCAGAAACGGCGCGACAGATTTGATCTGTCCCTCTCTGGAGATGACGAGCCCAGCCCAATGCTCTCCCAGCCTGTGTTGGATTTCCGCGACGTACTCCCTTTTCTCTAGCTGTCCGGCATCATTGCGCAGCACGTAGGATAATTCGCCATATACCAAGGCTTGAAGATAAGGCTCTTTGCTTTCCTTTTCAAAATATTGCCTGACATCCTCGACGCCGCGAGCATAAAAGACGAATATCATAAAAAGACTCATTAATATGAGCGGCAGAAATACCATCGCTAAGTAAGACATATAAAGCTTTACCCGTATCGACAATTCTGCTCACGCCTCACTCATCAATATCTTATAACCTATGGTTTATCATAAAGGACATTTCTAAACGAACTTGTAACCAATTCTTACAAAATTATTACGTTTGGTTGCCTGATGCTTAATAATTCAAACAAATAATTATTTTATGTAATTAATCATTAATGTGATCAACCTTTATTTGTTTTGACAACGAAGTGCACTTACCAGAATAGACGCCGTCAACAGCCATATATACATGATCCAGACAGCAGTTGATACGGCAGCGAAAGAAGCAAGACATTTAAATAATATAATGAGGCCAGCTATTGTACATACCGAGTAAATAGCGTTAGCTCTATGCCCGTTTGCTGTCGCTTGATTAATTAATGTCATAAAATAAATGCCCACTAAACCAGAAGTAATCGGTGCCACAACCCAAATGCTTATTGAAAAAAAACTGCCAGCACTAAGAAGCTTGGCTGATAGAAAAACAACAGCCACTACAAAAACAGACCCCCAATTTATTTTGGGGCTAATTGTCTGTCTTGCTGCCTCAACCTTTTTGTTGCGTTTTTTATAGGCAAAGAAACGAAACATCAAATATAAACATGGCATGCCTAACCCGAGCGCAGACAGCGAAAGCTGAAGAATATGAAAAACGCTGTCGCCCAGAAACACGCTTTGCAAAAACGGCAGTCGAACCACGAACCACCCTCCACTGTGTGTGAAGTGGTCTAGCGTGACATGCGATAGGAAGCCGATAAGCAGTGAAATTGCAAACGCAGCCCCATCCTTAATACTGCTCATCTGCCAAGGCTGGTTTTCGTGTAAGGCAAACCGGTCAATGCCAGCAATATTCGGAAGAAGCTTAGGCAGAGAGGGTTTTAGTATCAAATGGAACGCAAAGGCAAAAGCGATGCATGTCGGCAGCGAGAGCAGAAAAAAACCAAGCATGTCATGACCGATTGAACGGAAAGGCTGCATCGCAATAAAATACTCAATATCCGGTGACATGCTCCCAAGTATTAATCCGGTTGTGCTTAAAGATGGTATTATTTTTTTGAGCGGGGCAGCAAACAATGGATGCGATAGCGTAAACGGCATTTTGGAAATCCATCTCCCTTACTTGCTAAGTGCACCGAACTTCGGTAGCGGCCAAATCCGTAAGACCGCTTTTCCTTCGATACTCGATCTTGCTATCGGCCCAATCGCCCGACTGTCCAAGCTATGCTCGCGGTTATCGCCCATGACGAACAGCTGACCCGCTCCTACTGTGAATGGCACGGCTACGCTGCCAGCAAATGTTTGTCCTTTGACGTATTGCTCCTCGATTTTCTCATTGTTCAAGTATACTTCTCCATCACGAATATCGATGATATCGCCTGGCAGACCAACCACTCTTTTAATTAACCGAAGGTCGCTTTCAGGCCCATTAATGATTACAATATCTCCATGGCGGGGCTCATGAAAGTGATAGGACCATTTATCTTCAATTAATCGCTGCCCGGCAATAAGCGTGTTTTGCATGGAAACATTTTGAACCTCGGATTGCGCATACACATAGTTTTGGAACAACATAGCTACCACAACCGCAATACCAAGCGATATTGTCCATTCTTTTATTTCTTTTAGTAATCCTTTTGAATGGCTGTTTTTTGTTTTCATCTGCTTTCACCTCATTAATTAGTGGATATTGCCGTGTTTAACAAACCTACCGCCGTTGGTTTATACGTTTCAATTTGGGCAAAGTTTCCAAGCGATGCTTTGAAAATAGGAAGTGACAATGCAAGCCGCTTTGCGCTAAAGTGAAAAAGAGAGGGGATTTCAACAACTATGAATCAAATTACGGCTGCACAGCGAGTGCTTTTCACCGTTATAACCATTTTATACTGGACTTCGATGTACGTATACGTCCCAACCTTATCGCCATATCTTAGCGATCGCGGACTGTCCCTGCCCTTTATCGGGATTGTGCTCGGGAGCTATGGATTCGTGCAAATGTTCGTCAGGTTCCCGCTTGGCATTCTGTCTGACCGATTCGGGAAGCGAAAGCCATTTATTGTGCTCGGCATGCTCACCGCAGCGATTAGCTGCCTGCTCTTTCTTATTCCCGGATCATGGCTATGGCCGCTGGCCGGCAGGCTTATGGCAGGTGTATGCGCATCTACTTGGGTCGCATTCACCGTGCTGTACGCCAGTTATTTCGGAGCTGGACAGACCGGGAAAGCGATGGGCAATATAAGTGTCATGACCGTTTCCGGGCAAATGGTCGGCATGCTGCTCAGCGGCTGGCTCACGGACGGTTTTAGCGAAAATGCACCATTTATTCTCGGAGCTGTCATTGCTGTTATTGGGCTTGGACTTGCCTTTCTTATCAAGGAACCGCAACAGAAGCTGCGCAACCAACCGGGAATGTCTTTTGCGATGATCAAAAATGTGGTGCGAACGAAAACACTGCTGCAAGTGTCTTTGCTCTCCATTCTAGCTCATGGTGTTTTGTTTATCACGATGTTTGGCTTTACACCCTTAAAAGCGGAAGAGCTAGGCGCTACCGGCTTGAATCTAACGATACTTGTCTTCGCGTTCATGCTGCCCCATGCATTCGCTTCGCTCGTAACCGCTAGATGGTTCACGCCAAGGTTCGGCAACTGGGGTACGATTGGAGCCGGCTTTCTATTAAGCACGATTTGCACGGCCGCGATGGTATTCGGAGATTCATTCGGGTTTCTTATCTTCACTCAGGCGATCAACGGATTCGCGCAAGGCTTGCATATGCCTCTGCTCCTCGGACTTGCTATTCGAGACGTGGCGCTGCCTGGACGTGCGACTGCAATGGGCTTGTACCAAGCCTTATACGCAATCGGAATGTTCTCTGGACCTTTCCTTGCAGGCTGGTTGAATGAGAGCTGGGGATTAAATGGAGGCTTCCTATTCGGTTCATTATTAGGGGCTGCTGCTTTTATTCTCGTAACGGTGTGGGCAAGATCGGAACGGAAATCAGCCAATCGATTGCAGCAATCCACAGCAAAGGAGATTAGCGGATGACCAAGCCTCAGCTCGTTCTCGATATCGGCGGCGTACTTGCCACCAATTTATCTCCGTTGCTCTGGCAGCTGTTAGCAATTGAAGCGGCTGTTTCCGAAGAACATCTATACTCCGCTTACAAGCGAGAAATAAGTGAGTCTTTATGGCGCGGCCATCTTTCAGAAGAGCAATTTTGGGAGTGGATTATATCTCATGTACCGACGTTAAACAAAGTGCAGGGTCGTGCTTTTGTTGACATGAGCTTGAAGCCGCTTCCCGCTCTCGCGTACATACCGGAATGGCAGCAGCTTGCCGACATTCATATACTAAGCAACCATTTGTCTGCATGGGTCGATCCCTTGCTCTCAACGATTAGACCTTTTTTGAATACGATCACGATATCCAGCCAAATAGCTTTGAAAAAGCCTGATCCGAGCATCTTTGAATCGGTAATTTCATTGTTGCCTTTAGGCTCACCAGTCTTATTTGTCGATGATCAGCAAACAAACTTAAAGCAAGCAGTTTCGCACGGATGGCGGACGCTGCTTGCAGATGACGAGGGTCATTGGATGAATCAGGTTTCTATGCAGCTAAAGCAAATAAGCCACAATCAACAGCAATGATCCGCTTGCTATCCCAATGCTGATTAAAACCGCGTCCGCCTTTTGGAATGTGAGGCGGAACGCATACACTGGATTGCGCCTCGCATAGCCGAAACCCCTTGCTTCAAGCGCATCTGCCATTTGCTCCGCCAAACGGAGAATAGAGCGTACATATGGAATCAAGATCGGAATGATCTGCTTAATAGGTACCGATTTAGGCGGCGCTGCCGCCTTTCCTCTCGCATGCGCAAGCTTCGCAAACCTCTCCCATTCCCCTGTAAGAAGGGGAATAAACCTAAAAATTAGCGTAACGATAAGTGCGAAGCTATGAATAGGCAGCTTTAGCCTCTCAAGCCAACCAAATGTTTGTTCAATGCTGCGCTGGAGCCGGTAAGGCGTCATAAGCTTCAGCATAGGCATGCCTAACACCATCACAAGCATAAGCTTGCCAAACCTCATTGCAACCGGCCATGCCTTTTCCACATCGAAAGTAAAGGGATTCAGCTCGATGCCTCCAATTATGCAAAACACGATGATCATAATGGCATACGCACGAATGACACGAATCCACTGCCATATCAGCGCGCGAAACGGTATTGACAAAACTGCCGTAACGGAAGTGGCAACGACTACTTCCAGCATCGTTTTCTGTGCTAATATGCACGCGGCAAGAAACAGATAAACGAGTACAAGCGCGCGGGGATCAAATTGGTCGTTCCGAGATATTGTTGTTCTCTGGTTCGACCTTTCTATAGGGAAGTTATTCTGCTCATTGAGGCGTGCAGCAGCAGTTTGCTTGGTTTGGGCCTGTTGCTGGCAAACGTCGCCAGCATGGGCTTCGCTGCTAGAATGATCCTTACGCAGCTTTAATTGCGCTGCAATGGCCGCCGCCGTCTCACGCGGCGTCGGCCACGGCGCCCCGCTTCCCGGCGCCGGAACCCCAGGCGGCAAAGCCGCCTCCGCCCGCAGCGCTGCCAGCGCGCGCAGCGCCTGCGGCGCTTCTGCGGCCTCCGCTACCGCCGCCGCAGATGCCGCTGCGCGGACCGTGCCGCCGCTGACCACGGCGACCGTGTCCGCCAGCGGCAGCAGCGCGTCGAGGTCGTGCGTGGCAACGACCGCTCCGCGCCCTGCCGCCCTGTGCGCTTCAAGAACCGCGCACAGGCGGCGAATGCCGACGGCGTCAAGCCCCGCCGTCGGCTCATCGAGCAGCAGCCATTCCGGCTCGCACGCCAGCAAGCAGGCGAGCGACAGCCGTCGCTGCTGACCGCCACTGAGCGTCCATGGATCGCGCTCCAGCAGCTCCAGCGGCAAGCCAGCCTCGTTAAGCGCTTGCGCTATTCTCGAGCTTGATTGCTCTTTTAATACGCCATAAGGCTTAAGTGAATACAGCAGCTCTTCACGGACTGTCGGGGCGAACCACTGCGATTCGGAACTCTGCATCGCGATGCCGAGGCGAAGCGCGACATTCTGATTTAATCGTTTTTTTCGCTTCCCCTGTATCCATAACGGCTCGTCGCCAAGCCTAATTTCGCCAGCTGCAATCGTTCGTAGGCCAGCCATTGTCTCCAGCAGCGTCGACTTCCCCGCTCCATTATGTCCGATTAGCAGAGTAATTTCGCCAACTTTGAAAGTCATATCAATATCCTTCAGCAGCGGCTTTCCATCATTCCCATCTGCGTTAACGGAAACCTTGTCCAACCTCCAATCAGCGTTCAACATGATTCACCGCCCTAGCCAGCATCTCTGCCGTCAATGGAAAGGGTGACAGCTGAATCCCCAACTCGGCCAGCTCCCAAGCAACTTGTGCCGCATAAGGAGCTTCAAAGCCAAGCCGTTCGCACCAGCTGTCATTTATGCCTGCTTGTGATCTTTCAAACCAAGTGTCAGCATTCCCATCGAACGCGATTGCTCCTTCTTCCATCGCAATAATGCGATCGCCAGTCCGAAGCTCTTCCAGCTTTTGCGTTATCCATACAACTGTGACACCTTCATGATGAAGGGCTCTTACGTGCTCCAGCACCATACTGGAAGCCTCCGGGTCCAGCATGGCCGTTACCTCGTCGAGAACCAGCATTGGTGATTTAGCCGCCAAGCAACCGGCAATGGCTACTAGCTGCTTTTGTCCACCTGAGAGCGTTTCGATCGGCTGATGGAGCTTTTCTCCCATACCTACGCGCTGAAGCGACTTTTCCGCTTCTGCGGGTATGTCCAACCCCGAAAGCTCATTCTGCTCTAGCAACAACACAACGTCCTCCCAAGGCGTTGCCCCAACTATTGCAGCTTCCGGCTGCTGCATCACAATCGGTACTGGCCTGCCTTCTGCAGCCGTATGGATCTTCCGAATGATTTCTCCTTCCAATCCGGCAACACGAAATCCCGCCGCTACTTTGGCCAACGTGCTTTTCCCGCTTCCGTTGCGGCCTAACAAGGAGAGCCAAACGCCATGATCAATGGTTAATGAGATATCCATTAAAATGGACTTGGACTTTGCACCTTCTCTCATAGAAGGTGGGGTAACGCAAACATGCTTTAACTCCACTTTAAAATCGGCATTCAAAAAAATTCACCCAACCTCTTCCCCAAATCGATCGGCTATGCTACAATTCGAACTGTTAACCTCTTTTAAATATATAGGGTTAACAATTAAATCGCAACTACATAAAGGAGTCGTTCAATCGTATGCAAAGCAACAATATCCGCTCGCTCGTATTTATCGCCTTATTCGCAGCCTTATTTATTATCATGAGTTCACTTACGATTAAGCTTGGCGGTTCACTCGTACCGATCACCCTGCAAACACTGGGCGTTGTATTATCCGGTTTGTTCCTATCTCCGCGCAATGCCTTTCTCAGCATATTCGTCGTCATTGTTCTTGCGGCAATCGGTCTGCCTTTGTTCAGCGGCGCGGGAGGAATCGCCCATCTAACGGGAGCAACAGGCGGTTTTATCTTTGCATTCCCGTTTTGCGCTATGCTCGTCAGTATCGCGATCGGAGCTTTTCTGCGAATGAGCAGTTCCAAAGCGAATAAAGGATTAGCCGTTGTTGTATTCTTCCTTATTTTCGAACTTTTCAGTTCACTTTTCTCTTACCTGCCAGGCATACCATGGCTCATGCATATAACTGAATTCTCATTCCAGAAAGCCATGGCTGTAGGCTTCTTTCCATTCATAATTGGCGATGCATTAAAGTCGCTTGTTGGCGCCATTCTGGCTATCTCATTAACACCTTACATCGTCTATATTCGCTCGTCAACCGTCAAGCGCAGCAACCAGAATTTAACCATTAAAGGATAGAAACCGTCCTATCGCAATAAAAATGCGTATTCCAATTGACTCTCGTCAATAGAGACTGACCGACTTTATAAAACAGTGGTCAGTCCCATCGGAATACGCATTATTTTTGATTCCAATTCCACAACCGTACCTCACCCAGTCGAATGGCCTTTACAAAGCTAACCTCCTGCAATTTCAGAAGCTCCTTGACTGGTCCCGTCGCTACGACGCCGTAAATCTGAACGCCATTCTCATCCGCATAATCCAAAGCGTCCTTAACCAGTTCAGTCGAGACAACAGACCTTGTTATTGACTTGTATTTGAGCAATAGCTGCAGTGTTTGCTTGTAATCATCCGTTTGCAAACCGCTTTTATCATGATGATACAATGGTATGGACGGAAATCCTAGCGGATTCCAAACCGCTTGCTCACCAGTTTCAGAACCCTCGACCGCCGTTCTAACGGCATACCACACTAGCTCCATCTCTTTCCCATCGAATTTGGATAGTACATCACTCTGCTCGTAATAATGATCCAAAGAGACGTACGCTTCGGCCACTGACCCCTCAGGTAGCTTTTCTAATCGTGCCCATTCATTACTACTCCTTACTGTTTCCGTTGCGCTCGGCAAATAGAAAAACAAATTCAATCGATTTTGTGTATCAAGATACGTATCCACTCTTGAACCGATCCATTGATTAAATCTGAATGTCTGTGAATAAGTGCCTACTGTTTCACTCTCGCTGCCAATCTGCTTGCTGATGGTGCCAAAAAATCGGGTAGCCAAAACATTAGTTGGCGTGCTGCTAAGTGATACCCCAATATTAGGACGCGATACCGATAGCGCTGAACGCAAGACATCGCTATAAACGCTCTGGCGCATAGGGCTGCCTGTCGTGTAATAAAGGGATGTCAGGCTCGAATTTAATAAACCAAACAGGAGCAGCATGCCAAATACCGTTCCCACGCTCCAAAATCGTGCTTTTCTTTTCCCCCGCTTCATCAGCTTTCTTGCCTGTTTTGGGTTTAACTCCATAGAACTGCGCAGCACACCTAAATCAGCAGGATTATTCCCTCTCTCGAGCATCTCATCCATATAGGTCTGATAAACCTCAAGCTTCTTCAGTTCCTGCTCCACTTCCGCCCGTTCCTCTGCTGAGAGCTTATCGTCTTCATAGTCTCTCAGTAACTGTTTAAAACGTTCAGACATCATACGCCTCCCTCTGCAGCTGCCTAAGCGTCTGCCTTGCCCGAAATAAAAGCACCTTATAATGAGATAATCCAACCCCCATAATGTCTGCCGACTCCGCATACGACAGCTCATGCCAGTCATGCAAGAGCAATGCCTGCTTTTGTTTTTCCCGAAGCCTATCAATCAGAATCCCTAGCTCGCTAAGCCGCTCTTTGTGCAGAAACAGCATTTCCGGTGTAACTCGGCTTTGCAAATTCTCGAAATAAGCTGCCTCCTGAGGACTCGTTCGCTTCTCTTTCCGTTTATAGTCAATGAGCGCATGATGGGCAGTCCGGAATAGCCAAGGCTTTACTCTCTCACCCTTGTAGCTGTCCAAATACAAGTACGCTCTATAAAACGTTTCCTGCACGATATCCTCTGCAGTATGGCGATCCTGGCAGAGGAACAATAAATATCGATAAACATCTTTCATATACAACATATATAGCTCATCAATACTATTCGGCGCTGCCATCTCCCCCTTGCCCTGCCGAATGGCTCCTCAGCATACCCTTATGCCTATACACGTTTAAGCTCTGGAAAAAGTTACAAACCGCGATCGATATCCATAAAAAAACGCCTGCCCCGTTCGGCAAGCGCATCTTAATATTCTTCTATTGTTTGCTAGTGCGAGCTTAGTCGCTGCATTCCTCGGGAGCCGGCTCCGATGCATCCTCTACGCTGATTTTCTCGGAAACGGTGTCTCGTACGATCGAGATGACTAGCTGCAGCAAGTAGTTGATATCCGTTTGGCTTTGTTGAAATTCGGATACGATTGGAATGCCGTCAAGCTCGTCCTGCAGCGTTTCCATTTCGCCTTCGATTTTTTTAACCATATCGGCGTTTTTGAACGTCGTTTCGAACGCAACGACTTCCTTTTGCTTCTTTTTAATTTTCGTAATTAATTGCTGAACGCGTTCGTTGCCATTAATTTGTTGTTCGGCACGGCGGTAGTGCTGCACTTCCTCCGATGTGAAAATGAGATCCGCAAGCTCTTTCGCTTTTGTCGTAATATCGTCGCGAACGATCAGATCGCGTGTATGGAAGCTCGGAATTCCGCAGCCTTCTCCATGCTCATGATCATGGTCGCAATGTGCGCCTTGGTTTTCTGCCGTTTGCTGCTCTGCCATTTGTCATCTCTCCTGTTTTGCCGTTAGCTTACGGCTTCTTGTGCATCCTGTTCGATCGCTTCTGCTTTTATATACCAGGTTTGTGCTTCTGTCACTTTAGCCATTATGAATTGGCCGATCCATTCCTTGTGGCCTTCCAAATGAACTAATTTGTTCGTGCGTGTGCGTCCTGATAGGATGTTCGCATTATTTTTGCTTTCGCCTTCGATAAGAACCTCTACGATTTGCCCGCAAAGCTGCTCATTCTTCTCTCTTGCATTTGCTGCAAGCTGAGCATTCAGTCGTTGAAGTCTAGCCTTCTTCACCTCTAGCGGCACGTTGTCTTCCATTCCTGCGGCAGGCGTACCTTCGCGCGGGGAGTATAGGAACGTATAAGCGGAGTCAAAGCCGACTTCCTTCACCAGCGTCATCGTATCTTCAAATTGCTCGTCTGTTTCACCAGGGAAACCAACGATTATATCCGAAGTGAGCATCGCGTTCGGAATGGCTTTCTTTATCTTGCCTACCAGCTCCAAATACATCTCACGCGAATATTTGCGGCTCATTCGTTTCAAAATCTCCGTGCTGCCCGATTGCACCGGCAAATGGATATGCTCCACTAGATTACCGCCCGTTCCAAGCACCTCGATCAAATGGTCATCGAAATCACGCGGATGGCTGGTCATGAAGCGAATGCGCGGAATATCGATTTTGGACATATCATGCATAAGATCGCCGAAACGATAGCTGATATCCTCGAAATCCTTCCCGTAAGCATTTACGTTCTGACCAAGCAGCGTAATTTCTTTGAAGCCTTTCCTAGCGAGCTCGCGAACCTCCGCAATGACATCCTCTGGGCGCCTGCTGCGCTCCTTGCCTCTCGTATACGGTACGATGCAATAGGTGCAGAACTTGTCGCAGCCGTACATGATATTAACCCAAGCACGCATGCCTTCGCGTTTTTTAGGCATATTTTCTATAATATCGCCTTCCTTGGACCAAACCTCCACAACCAACTCTTTACTGAAGTAAGCGTTTTGGAGGAGATGAGGCAGGCGATGAATGTTATGCGTTCCAAAGATCATATCCACAAAAGCATGCTTTTGCAAAATACGTCCGACAACCGACTCCTCCTGCGACATACAGCCGCAAACGCCAAGCAGCAGGTCTGGCTTCTCGGTTTTGAGCGTCTTCAGATGGCCAAGCTCGCCAAACACCTTATCCTCAGCATTCTCGCGAATCGCGCATGTATTCAATAAAATGACATCTGCTGCGTTGCGGTCCTCCGTAGCCGTATAGCCCATCTCTTCGAACATGCCCTTCATGACCTCTGTGTCATGCTCGTTCATCTGGCAGCCATAGGTTTGGATCAAATAATGCTTGCCAACCCCCATAGTCCTCAGCTCATCCGGAATAGCGAAGTCATAATGCACCTCGATATCCTCTTTGCCGCGCTTTTTCTCATCCTTATGGCTAGGTGCGGCGTTTATGTTGACGATCCTTCCTTTAATGCGGTAGGTCGTTGAATTCTCGTCTTGGTCGATCACTTTCGCATCGCTGAAATCAAAATATTTGGAGTAATCCTTTAGCAGCCCTTGCTTCTTATCCGAAGCGAGCTGATTTGTATCCTTTGTCACTGCCATTTCACTTCCTTATGGGTACTAATAGTTGCTTAGTATGCTTGTATAGCCCAATTCAGTATTATACCAGTTAACGGAATAAAGGGTCAATAAAGGTCAAACAAAAACGGTCTTGAATTTCCTCGCATGAATAGCCCATAACAATTCTTAGCTGCTTGAACGTATGCGGCGACTGAATCGAAATAAAAGAATGAGCCGCATAACAGGGATCAATGGAGGTGATTTCGTTCTTCTCTAACGCTTCTATAAAAAGATTTTTGAGCACGCTATGCAAATATAAATATGGCGGGGATTGAAAGAAGTCCGGCTTTTGATTCTCCATTTTATTAAAAGACTGCATGACGCCAAGCCATCTCGATTCCTTGTCAATAAAAGCTATGATTTTTCGCATCACGCTGCTGAGTCGTTCTTGAACGGAGTGCTGAACGGCTGATTCCAAATATACATCGATCTCCGAGATGAAGATATCAAAGTTCTCTTTCATCATATCCATACATAAATCGCCTTTGTTTGAATAACGCCGATATAAAGTTCCTTGTCCGATTCCTACCGATTTCGCGATTTGATGCATGCTGACCGATTCTACCCCATGCTCCGTAAACAAACAATTGGCAGTATGCAAAATTGCTTTGCTCAATGCTTGCTTCGTCCTGCTGTTTTCTGGTGCAGTCATCGTTCTATCTCCTTTTTCCGCTTTTACAAATGTAACGATTGACAATTGCCCGTTTCGTCTTTATTATTCAGTAGTGCGGACAATTGTCCGCACATAGATGCGGTCATCTTTTTATTGTAGCCTGATTCCTTATGGCAGGTCAACAATAGGAAGAATAGACCCCCCATATACGGATAGGAGGAATTGAAATGGCTTCCGCTTCACAGAAAGCAGCGCCTACCGGCGATCCCATGTCGATTCGCAATATTATTGCCCCGCTAATCGCCATCATTGTCGGTATGTTTATGGTCATTTTGGATGGTACAGCAATGAACGTTGCCATGCCTGGTTTAATGGAGGATTTCAAAAGTTCGATGTCAATTGTCCAATGGACGATCACGGGCTATGCACTTGCACAAGCCGCTGTCATTCCGCTCGCGGGATGGATGTCGGATCGTTTTGGAGCCAAGCAGGTTTTCTTGTTCTCCATCATTATGTTTACACTTGGCTCTGCTCTTTGCGCACTCGCAACGACGGCTGAGCAGCTTATTGTATTCCGCATCATTCAAGGCCTTGGCGGCGGTATGGTCGCTCCAATTGCGATGGCCTTCACATTTAGGCTGAGCCCTCCAGGCAAGCAAGGTGCTGTTATGGGCATGATCGGCATTCCGATGCTGCTCGCTCCTGCTCTTGGTCCTGTAGTAGCTGGCTACCTTGTTGATTATGTATCCTGGCACTGGATTTTCATTATTAATCTTCCGATCGGCGTCATCGCTGTTATCGTTGGTCTTCGTACACTGCCTAATATTGAGCGCAAACGCGTACCTTCCCTTGATTTCCTCGGGATGATATTCGCTCCACTAGCATTTGCCATGCTTGCTTACGGTGTAAGCTCAGCTGGCGGCGGTGAAGGCGGCGGCGGAAGCG
Organism: Paenibacillus endophyticus; assembly: GCF_014192395.1. GTDB lineage: Bacteria > Bacillota > Bacilli > Paenibacillales > Paenibacillaceae > Pristimantibacillus > Pristimantibacillus endophyticus. The sequence continues at coordinate 92,813 of NZ_JACHXW010000005.1, forward strand.
GCTGGACATCACCAGAAGCGCTAGTCGGCATGATCGTTGGTGGCGTAGCACTCATTATTTTCATTATCGTAGAGCTTAACCGCAAAGAACCCCTGCTGGAACTTCGCGTTTTCAAATCCAGCGATTTCACACGGGGCATCATTTTGCAATGGATCGTGCAGATCGCTTTGTTTGGAACCTTGTTCCTTGCACCGATTTTCTTGCAGCTTGCAAAAGGCTACTCAGCGTTTGACACAGGTCTTATCTTGCTGCCACAAGCTCTTGCAGCTGGTATTTTCATGCCGATTGGCGGCAAGCTGTTCGACCGTTTCGGAGCGCGTCCTGTCGTCCTATCGGGATTAGCCATCGTTACGGTAGCCGGTTTTATTTTAAGCCAAATAACTGCCGAAACGACGCTTCTTACATTGATGATTCCACTTGCCATGCTCGGAGCAGGCATGGGCTTGTCCATGATGCCGCTTAACACGCATATCATGCAGTCCGCTCCTAGGGAGCTTGTAAGCCGTGTCACTTCGCTCACGGCAGCTGCGCAGCAGGTCATGACTTCCTTTGCAATCGCAGGCTTATCAACTATTCTTGCGAGCAGGGTTGAGCATTATAGTGCCACAAATCCTGGCCCGAATGTTGTTTACTCCTCATACGGCGACACTTTCTTCATTCTCGCTATTATTTCGATCGTTGGTGCAATTGCTGCTTTGCTGCTTCGCAGACCGAAGCAAGAGAAAGGCACCAGCATGGATGAGAAGCCTGAAATGTCCATGATGATGGGCCACTAACAAATTTTACTTACCTTTGTAATGCAAAAGACAGCTTCCGAATCGTCATTGACGACAAGGAAGCTGTCTTTTTATACATATAAGACTTTATATGTTTCACGCGATAAAGAATTCTTCTATTTCTACGAGAAACGGATACCCACCGGCGAAGCCGTTTCTACTTGCCGTATTGGAAAGTGTATGGGTTTGCTCATTCTTTCTCTATACGTTTCACCGAAACGATGGCGCCTATTGAAAGGACGCCGTCAGGCGTTTCTTCTTAAAATATAGGAAAGTATATGATATCGCCAACTTTCTCTATATTTCTACGCGAAACGAAAGCTTAGCCGCCAGTGGATGGCTTCAGCCGTTTACGCTTGATAGAAGACTTTATCAATCGATAATTTCGGCTTTGTCACCGTTTTTGACGCCTGCGGCATTTGCTTCGTCCGTATCAATATGCATGTCAAGCGCATATTGGTCAGAGACGCGCGCAACCACCTGCTCGAATATGACGCCACGCTCTCCGGGGAAACGCACGCGAAGCAGCTGCTTGTCCGCAACGCCATAGCGCTCTGCATCACTTGTGTGGAAATGGATATGACGGGCAGCTACGATGACGCCCTCTTCGATTTCAAGCTCTCCAGCAGGCCCTTGAAGCTTGATCCCCGCGGATCCTTGAATGTTGCCTGACTCTCTTACTGGCGGATTAACGCCTAATGCAAAAGCATCCGTACGGGATACTTCCAGCTGTGTTTGTTTGCGGGCAGGACCTAAGATTCTAACCTTCGCGAAACTCCCTTTGGGACCCGAAACAGCTACCGTTTCATTAGCAGCATATTGTCCTGGCTGAGACAATGGCTTCATTTCTGTCAACTCATAACCTTTACCGAACAAAAGCTCGACATGCTCCTGTGATAAGTGAATATGTCTTGCGGATACTCCTATCGTAACTTCTCTATGTATCATGTTGTCACTCTCCTGTTATCCTGTTGTATTTATGGGTTCTTGCGACAAAAATAAGCACACGGCTATTAAACCGCATGCTTATCATACCACTTATTTAAATTCCGCTACAAGCTTGTCGAATTCTTCCGGAGTAATCTTGATATTCTGTTTTGCAAGGGCTTCCGGCTTGAAGCCTGTAATCATATCTTCGTAAGATTTGCGCGTTTTGTTCTGATAGATCAATCCCGTCACCAACCCATTCGTTTCCATGATCTTATTCATGGCCTGCACGCGGTTAGATGGATCATAATCCGGGAATTGCTCGAGGTTCACGATATTTTCCTTAAACCAATCGTACGTATTGATTTTATTGAAGGTTACGCATGGGCTGAACACATTGATCAGCGAGAAGCCTTCGTGATTGATACCCTCTTCAATCAACTTGGTCAATTGCTTCAAATCGCTGGAGAACGATTGAGCAACAAACGTAGCACCCGCAGACAAAGCAATTTCAAGCGGAGACAACGTTGTTTCAATGGATCCCTCCGGCGTTGACTTTGTTTTGAAGCCCTCTGCACTGCGCGGGGAGGTTTGGCCTTTTGTCAATCCATAGATTTGATTGTCCATGACAATGTAGGTCACGTTCAAATTTCTGCGAATGGCATGTACGGTGTGGCCCATTCCAATTGCGAAACCGTCGCCGTCGCCGCCTGATGCGATTACCGTGAGCTCCCGGTTTGCAAGCTTAACGCCTTGTGCAATAGGCAGCACGCGTCCATGAATGCCATGGAAGCCGTATGCGTTAATATACCCGGAAATTCGGCCGGAACAACCGATACCAGAGATGACAGCCAAATTTTCAGGCTCTAAGCCTACATTGGCCGCAGCGCGTTGAATAGCAGCTTGAATGGAGAAATCTCCGCAGCCTGGGCACCAGTTAGGCTTGACATTATTTCTAAACTCTTTGAACGTTGCCATCTAGACTCAACTCCTTGCAAGCTTTATAAATGTCCGAAGGCAGGAATGGATTGCCATCATATTTGAGCAAGCTCTCGATTTTTTCAGCGAAGCCGGCATTCATTTTGATCTGAGCTGCCAGTTGTCCAGTGGCATTGTTTTCAATCACGATTACTTTTTTGGCGCTTTGCAAATAAGGCAGGAGCAGCTTTGTAGGGAAAGGATGAATTTGGCGAATCGTTATGTGGTTCGTTGCTATTCCGTCCTTAGCCAGCATGCTTCTTGCTTCATCGATCGTTCCGCCGGTCGATCCCATCCCGATAATCAGCTGCTCAGGCGTTTCATGAGGAGCATCGATGCGGATCGCGTCGCGAATATACATATCATTCAGCTTGTTTAAGCGTTTATCCATCATATTCAGACGGTTGGTTGCATTCTCGGAAGGACGTCCGGTCTCATCATGCTCAACGCCCGTTACGTGATGCAACCCGCCCTTTTCACCTGGCAATACACGCGGTGAAACGCCGTCTTCCGTTAGCTCGTAGCGTTTAAAGAGGTCATGGCCTTCAAGCTCTGGCACATTTTCCACCAGCTTGCCACGTTTGATCACAATCTTATCGTAGTCAAACGGCTCGCATGATTGCTTGCCTAGAGACAGCTGAAGATCAGTCATTAGAATGACCGGCACTTGGTATTCCTCGGCAAGGTTGAACGATTCAATTGTATCGAAGAAACAATCCTCGATTGAAGCCGGCGCAATGACAATTTTGGGAATTTCGCCATGTGTTCCGTATACCATTGCATTGAGATCAGATTGCTCTTGCTTTGTCGGCAATCCGGTAGACGGGCCGCCCCGCTGCGTATTTACGATGACAAGCGGCGTTTCCGTCATACCTGCCAGACCGATGGCTTCCATCATCAAGGATAAGCCGGGACCTGCCGAAGCTGTCATCGTGCGGACACCTGCGTAGTTTGCGCCGATCGCCATCGTTACCGCTGCAATCTCATCTTCGGTTTGAACAACCGTTCCGCCGAATTTTGATAGCTTTTTAATTAAATATTCCATAATCTCTGACGCTGGAGTAATCGGATAAGCTGCCATCAGCCTGCAGCCTGCAGCAATGGAGCCAAGTCCGATCGCTTCATTCCCAATCATGAACAGCTTCTGCTGGCCATCTGCCTCGTCAAGCTTGAATTCATCAAGCGGGCCGCCAGCTTGCTCAAGGACGAACTCCGCCCCGCGTTTAACCGCTTCAATATTTTTCTCGACGATTGCAGCGCCTTTGCGGCCGAACTCTTCTTCTACCGCCTTGTTGAAAACTTCGATTGGCAATCCTAGCAACGCCCAAGATGCACCGGAGGCAACCATGTTTTTCATAAGCGATGTACCGAGCTCCTCGGCCATCTTCGTAATTGGCACCGCGAACAATCTAGCTTCTATGCCTTCTGGGACCGTCGGATTGAACTTCGCATCTGCAACGATTACGCCGCCTAAACGCAGTTCCTTGGCGTTCAAGTCGATGCTCTCTTGGTCGAACGCGACCAGAATATCCAAATCATCAGAAATAGCACGAATAGGCTTCGTGCTTATACGAATTTTATTGTTGGTATGACCGCCTTTAATACGTGAAGAAAAATGCCGATACCCATATAAATAATAGCCCAAGCGATTAAGCGCCGTGGAAAAGATTCGGTCCGTACTCTCTACGCCTTCTCCTTGTTGGCCCCCGATCTTCCAAGACAATTGACTAATCAAAATGCCCAACTCCTCTTTTTCTAGAACGTACTTGTATAAGGTGAAACAGCTATCGCCGTCTTTTGCGGCGCGGCGCGTTTCATTCCGAGAAATATAGAGATTGTATCGCCTAAGGCATATACGTACCTATAATTTAAAATATATCATCTTGTAATTATATCGTAAAAAGCATGACAGTCACAACAATTTTAAAGCGCGCACCGTCAAAAATCAAGTTGTAAACGCTTAATTGAAATATAGTTGTTTGCGATCAAAACGATACCGCAAACAGAATGAACCATTTTCAGCAAACTGGTAGATTGCTTCTTAGAAATCGCAGCGCATTTCCGGACATGAACTGCTCCGTTTGCAGCGAAGTATAACGTTTCAGCAGAGCATCCGTAAGCGAGCTCAGCTCCCCAGGGTGTGATAGTCCGCCAATATATCGATCAATGCCGTCGAAATCCGACCCTAGCATTATATGTTTCTCACCGCCAAGCTCGCATATATGTTCGATATGCCGGAGCAAGTCATCGATTACGACGGTCTCCGCGCCGGATACAAACCATGGTACAAACGTTATGCCGAGCATTCCATCTTTATTAATGATCTCCACAATCTGCCTGTCGTTTAAATTCCGAGGGTGATCGCAAATCGCTCTTGCGTTTGAATGGGATGCGAGGAACGGTTTTTGTGAAAGCTCGGCAACATCCCAAAACGCTCGCTCTGACAAATGCGATACGTCCACCATGATGTCCAGCTTATTGCACTCCTCAACAAATCGTCTTCCCGCAGCCGTTAAACCTCCGCCGCGAGGCTCCATTGCTCCGTCAGCAGCCCAATTCGCATGATTCCATGTCAAACCGGCAGCGCGAATACCCAATTGCTGCAGGATTCGAAGCATAGATATCTGCCCTTGAAGCCCATCAACGCCTTCAAGCGATAGCAATGCTCCTATTTTTCCCGTTTTCAAGCATAATTCCAAGTCCTGAGCGGACCGAACTAACATCATGTCTTTACAGGCAAGCACCTGTTGATAAAAGCGATCCACACTCTCCAGAATGGGCTCTAAACGTCCATTTAACGATTCGGGAATATAGATCGCAAAGGTCTGCAAAACCGTCCCTGCCGCCTTCAAGCGCTCGTATGTCACGTCCAAGCTGCCCGGCTTGCTGTCTTGAAACGTTAAATGCTCGTCTAGCAACAGCTTGCAGAGCACATCGCAATGAAAATCTACCACTTTCATAGACGCACCACCATTCGTTATGCTCACAGTGAGAGGAAACGCCTGACGGCGTCCATTCTATAGACGCCATCGTTTCGGCGAATCGTATAGTGAAAGGATGAGCAAACTCTTATCCGTTCCTATACATCAAAAAAACCTGTCTACGTCGTAAACAGGCGAATCGTTTCATTTGATCCAATTGGCTTGCAACTTAACGCCGCTTGGACTTGCTACCGAGGTTCAACAATCAATTTGATTGCTGTTCGGTCCTCCCCGTCAATAACAATGTCAGTAAAAGCCGGAATACAAATCAGATCCACCCCGCTGGGAGCCACGAAACCTCTTGCAATCGCAACCGCTTTGATTGCTTGGTTTAACGCACCAGCTCCAATGGCTTGCAGCTCCGCACCACCACGTTCACGAAGAACGCCAGCTAGCGCGCCTGCAACGGAATTAGGATTGGATTTTGCTGAAACTTTTAATACATCCATAAAAAGAACCTCCCCTTGGACTGTTGGATGGATTCCACTTTTAAATAGTATTCGAGGGAGATTAAAAAATTCCTGCTTTTATTCGGGATATTCACAAACTGTTCTGAATTGTCGGAACTTTTCAAAGATTCAAAACTTTACATAAGCAGCCATTCGTCTTCCGTGAGCCTTATTTTTTCGATTTTGCGCGCTTCGCCTGTCGCATCGTCAATCTGCACAGAAATGGCGTGCAAATGCCACTTTCCTTCATCCACTACAAAGCGAACCGGCAACTGCGTGATGAACTTATGCAGCACTGCATTTCGCTCCATTCCCAGCACGCCTTCCTTCGGTCCGACCATGCCCACGTCCGTGATATAAGCCGTGCCTGCAGGCAGAATCGTATCATCATTTGTCTGTACATGTGTATGCGTTCCAAGCACGATTGAAGCTCTGCCGTCCAAGTGCCAGCCCATCGCAATTTTCTCTGATGTCGCTTCAGCATGGAAATCGACGAGAATGTTATTTGTTTTCTCCTTGGCCGCTTCGATTAATTCATCCGCCTTGCGGAATGGACAATCGATCGGAGGCAAAAAGGTTCTTCCTTGCAAATTAATAATTGCCAGCTGTTTCCCGCCAGCCTTGATGAACGCCATGCCTTGACCGGGTGCGCCTTCTGCATAGTTGGCCGGTCGCACAATTCGAGGCTCATCGTCAATCCATTCAAAAATATCTTTATTATCCCACGTATGGTTGCCCATTGTGATGCCGTGGACGCCCCATTCGAAAAATTCCTTCGCTATGGCTGCCGTTATTCCGCGTCCAGCAGCTGCATTCTCGCCATTGGCGATAATAATATGCGGGTTATATTTACTCTTGAGAGCCGGAAGTACCCGTTTCAGTGCACTTCTGCCAACATTGCCTACGATATCGCCGATAAATAATACATTCATAAATAAGTACACTTCCTTTTTTGTACGCCTGCAAACAGAAAAGTGGCTAACTGGCAGCCACTTTTCTGAAAAGCCGATATTTTATTGTTGCTTACTTCGCATATTCAACCGCGCGAGTTTCTCGAATGACCGTAACTTTAATATGTCCCGGATAATCAAGCTCGCTTTCGATTTTTTTCGTAATATCACGTGCTAGGCGGAATGCTTCGGTATCATCGATTTTTTCTGGCTGCACCATGACGCGCACTTCGCGACCAGCTTGAATCGCGTACGATTTCTCCACGCCTTCAAACGATTCGGAAATATCCTCAAGCTTCTCCAGTCGTTTGATATACGTTTCAAGCGTTTCACGGCGAGCTCCAGGGCGCGCAGCGGACAATGCGTCAGCTGCACCTACGAGCATCGCGATAACGGAAGTTGCTTCCGTATCTCCGTGGTGAGAAGCAATACTGTTAATAACGACAGGATGCTCCTTGTATTTCTTAGCAAGCTCCACACCGATCTCAACATGTGATCCTTCTACTTCGTGATCCAAAGCTTTACCGATATCATGCAGCAAGCCTGCACGCTTCGCGAGCGTGACGTCTTGGCCTAGCTCTGCTGCCATCAATCCAGTCAAGTATGCAACCTCCATAGAGTGCTTCAGCACGTTCTGACCGTAACTTGTCCGATATTTCAATCGTCCCAAAATCTTGATTAAATCCGGATGCAAGCTGTGAACACCAACCTCGAAGGTAGCCTGCTCACCGTATTCACGGATGCGCTCGTCCACCTCTTTACGAGATTTTTCAACCATTTCTTCAATGCGGGCAGGGTGGATACGACCGTCAGCCACAAGCTTTTCCAAAGAAGTGCGGGCAATTTCGCGTCTTATCGGGTCGAAACCTGATAAAATGACCGCTTCCGGTGTATCGTCGATGATTAGATCGATACCAGTCAATGTTTCCAAAGCACGGATATTACGGCCTTCTCGCCCAATAATGCGGCCTTTCATTTCTTCATTAGGCAATGTTACGACGGAAACCGTCGTTTCTGCCACATGATCCGCCGCACAGCGCTGAATAGCAAGTGATATAATATCACGGGCTTTCTTATCGGCTTCTTCTTTCGCTTGCTGCTCGATCTCTTTAATCATTTGTGCTGTTTCATGTCGTACTTCCTGCTCAACATTAGATAAAATAATCGATTTCGCGTCTTCCGTTGTCAGACTCGATATCCGTTCCAATTCGCTTAGCTGCTGCTTATAGATGGAATCGATCTGCTCTTGCGTTTCTTCGATCCGTTTTTCTTTGTTGGCTACAGTTTCTTCTTTGCGTTCTAGCGCTTCTAACTTTTTATCCAGCGACTCCTCTTTTTGGAGTAAACGTCTTTCCTGACGTTGAGCTTCGTTGCGACGTTCACGAATGTCTCTCTCGGCTTCGGAACGAAGTTTGTGGACTTCATCTTTTGCCTCTAGCACGGTTTCTTTCTTCTGAGCTTCCGCTTCTTTCTTCGCATTTTCTACGATAACAATAGCAGCTTGCTCAGCGCTCGAAATTTTGGCCTCTGCAATCGATTTTCGAATAAAATAACCAATCCCAAAGAAAATTGCGCCAACAAAGAGACAGATCAAGATCCAAATGATCTCAGACATCTTGTTCACCTCCTTGTTGCATACACCAAGGCACTGCTTGGGATGATATTAGGTTTTCAACCGGCTTCAAACCGTTTCAACAATTACTAATTTGACGAAAATAATCGTATTGAATCAACTTTTGGAAGGAAAATTGATTCAATATTGAAGGAATACAACCTCATTTTATCTTTTCGTAAAATCAATTGTCAAGCAAAAGCCCATCAACTTCCTCGAATGCGTCTTCATCCCCGTTTAGATCTATCCATTTTATTGCCTTCTTGACGATATCTCCCGGAAAGCCTCTGCGCATTAAATAGCCCATAAGCTTGCGCTTTTTCTCGAAAGTCTCTCCTTTTAGCGATCGCCATTTCTTCTCTGCAGCCTTCTTCGCGGACGCAAGTTCGATTTCCTCGTCCAATGCATCAATGGCTTCCGCAGCGGCCTCTTTCGACACGCCCCTCTGCTGCAGCTCCTGTTTAATGAAGCGTCGGCCCTTCAAGCCGTTCTTCAATCGCCCTGCAGCGAATTGACGTGCATATTGTTCATCATCCACAATATGCTCCCTTTCTAAACGGTCTAGCGCATATTGAATATTGTCATTCTCAAACTGCTTCCGGCTCAAATATTGCTCAATCTGCTTTCTCGTTCTCGGTTTAGCGCCTAAATAGCCGATTGCTAGTATATAACCACGGTAACGTTCATCTTCCGTTCTTATTTCTTCGATTTGAATTTCCGTTAACAGTTGACCTTTCGCCAAACGGAATCGTATCAATATATCCTCATGGACAGATAGCAACGGTTCCTCGGACTCAGCAAAGAGATGATATAATTTTCGTTCTTTTTTATCAAGGCGAACAGACAAAATCATCCATTCTTCTTCATTCTCGACATTGCTTGGAGCCACGATTTACATCCTCTCTAAACACAGCTTCGCCGCCCCAAACAGGGCGGCGAAGCATTGGTACGTATGATTTCAGTGCCGATCTATTCCAGATCTTCGAACTCTTCGTCGTCTTCTTCCTCAGCTTTAAAGTTAGCTTGAGTCGCTGCTGCCGACAAATTGCTCGCTTCCCGAATCTGCTTCTCGATCACTTCGGCAATATCTTTATGGTCTTTCAAGTACTGCTTCGCATTCTCACGGCCTTGGCCAAGACGCTCCCCATTATAAGAGAACCATGCGCCGCTCTTCTGTACAATATCCATTTCAACGCCTAAATCAACAAGGGTTCCTTCTCTCGAAATTCCCTCTCCGTACATAATATCGATTTCGGCCTGTTTGAACGGTGGTGCCACTTTGTTCTTAACAACCTTAATACGGGTCCGGTTACCAACCATGTCATTGCCTTGCTTCAAGGTCTCAATACGGCGTACATCCAGACGTACGCTGGAATAGAACTTCAATGCTCGGCCGCCTGGTGTTGTCTCAGGGTTACCAAACATGACGCCAACCTTCTCGCGAAGCTGGTTGATAAAGATTGCAATCGTCTTCGATTTGCTGATTGCACCAGATAGCTTACGCAATGCTTGTGACATCAAGCGGGCTTGTAGACCGACGTGAGAATCACCCATGTCACCTTCAATCTCTGCTTTCGGTACGAGTGCGGCAACGGAGTCGATAACCACGATATCAACTGCACCGCTGCGAACAAGTGCTTCTGCGATTTCTAGAGCTTGCTCACCCGTATCCGGCTGTGATAGCAGCAGCTCATCAATGTTTACACCAAGTTTGCTTGCATAAAGCGGGTCTAGCGCATGCTCCGCATCGATAAATGCAGCTTGTCCGCCAATGCGTTGAACCTCTGCAATCGCATGTAGCGCAACGGTCGTCTTACCTGATGATTCCGGTCCGTATATTTCAATAACACGTCCACGCGGCAAGCCGCCTATTCCTAAAGCGATATCAAGAGCAAGTGAACCGCTAGGCACGGTTTCAACTTGCATGTGTGTAGATTCTCCTAATTTCATGATGGAGCCTTTACCAAATTGTTTCTCAATTTGACGCAAAGCCATTTCTAGTGCAGCGCGACGATCCGACAAGAAACTCACATCCTTCTTTATTTATAATGTTATGATACCTTTTTTCTTTCGGGATGACAAGCATTTTTTCGAACATACATTCGCCTTTTTGCTTCACCCCTAGTTATGGACATAAAAAAACCGCAGCAAAGTATTCTTCGCCACGGTTCTTCCGGTAACTGTCTTTTATTATAACGGGCTGTCCGGCAATTGACAAACATTATTTATGGCATAGAACCGGAAGCAAAAGCAGGTGAATGTTAATATGCTCGTTTATTCTCTATTAAGAGCGAGCCATAACCGGTACAATGCCGATTTCACAGCACGTAGCCTGATCATGCTTCTGCCGCCGCTAAGATTTAACGTAAACACCTCAGTAGCCCTCCCGCGCTGCGAAATCCCCACATACACCAGCCCGACAGGCTTGCCCTCGGATTCAGCCGGACCAGCTACGCCAGTCAACGAGACACCGAAGTCTGCATCGGAGAGCTCCCGAACGCGTTCTGCCATGATCGCAGCCGTCGAATCGCTTATTGCGCCGGGCGCCCCCTCGCCTTCAAGCTGCGTAAGGGGAATGCTTAATAAGTGATGCTTCATTATATTTGTGTAAGTCACAACACCGCCTACATACTCCCCACTGCTCCCAGGAACGTTCGTAATGAGCTCCGCCAGCAATCCCCCGCTAATGCTTTCCGCGCTCGCTAGCTTGCGTCTTGAGGCTCTTAGAAGGTGTATAACCTCTTCCTCCAGGGGGATATCCTCCTGCGCATATAGGAATTCGCCTACCAAGGCTTTGATTTTGGCAACCGTTTCGTCTATTTTCTGATCAGCGTCGATAGCCGAGCCCGCTTTGGTGGAAACACGTATAGACACCTCGCCTTCCTTCGCATAGGGAGCGATGGTTGGATCGATCTGCCCGTCAATCAATGGAATCAGCTTCGCTTCCAAATTCGATTCGCCAATACCGGCGAACTTCAGGATGCGTGAATAGAGAGGATCCGCTGCCCCGAGTTCTGCGCGCAGCCATGCTTCGCCTGCGCCGTCCATCATCGGTTTCATCTCGCGGGGAGGACCAGGCAGCAGCAAATATAACGTTCCATCAACGGATAACCCGTTGCCGACAGCAAGTCCTGTCGTATTCTCAAGCGGCTCTCCACCTTCGATCATCAGCGCCTGCCTGCGATTGCTCTCCACCATATGAATGCCTCGGGAGCTGAACATATGCTCGATTTGAGCCATTGAAGGCTCATGGATGAGGAGGTTGCGGTTTAGGTATTCCGCCAGTACATCCTTTGTAAGGTCATCCTGCGTCGGACCTAACCCGCCTGTAAATACAAGCAGGTCAGCACGGCTTCGACCAATTTCAATCGCTTCCCGCAACCGCCCGGCATTATCGCCAACTACCGTTTGAAAATAAACATCGACGCCGAGACCGGCTAATTTCTGGGACAGGAACTGCGCATTCGTATTTACGATTTGACCGAGCAGCAGCTCCGTCCCGACCGCTATAATTTCTGCTTTCATGATTCGATATCTCCTCCACGTCCAATTATGGGCTGGCTTAATGCCATATAAGCAAAAGCATCTCCCCGTCAAACGGAAAGATGCTTTAACATTATTCTACCGGAATTAAATGCTTGTTCTTCAAGAAATAATCGATGCCTGAGTATACGGTAATAGCCGCAGCCACCCAGCTGGCAATGACATCAAATGGAAAATCAATAAAATTAAACGGGAAGTTGTTAATCAATAACGCGATAATCATCGTGATTTGAATCGCGGTCTTCCACTTGCCCCATGTGCTGGCTGCCATAACTGAGCCTTCCAGTAGCGCAATTTGGCGAAGACCTGTCACAGCAAATTCCCGGCTAATGATAACGATCGCAATAAGCGCGTTCAACTTATCCATCTCAACAAGCGAAATGAGGACAGCGGCAACGAGCAGCTTATCTGCCAGCGGATCGAGCAGCTTCCCTAGATTGGTTACGATTTTGTTTTTGCGGGCAATGTAGCCGTCTAACCCGTCTGTGCTTGCCGCCACAATAAAAATGAGTGCCGCTGCGATTTGATTGTATGTAATGGAGAAGTCTGAAATGCTAAACGACCCCAAATCCACTTTGATAAGCAGAAAAAACATAATAACCGGCACCAAAAATATTCTGGCAAGTGTTATGCGGTTCGCCAGATTCACGCTATTCCCTCCTCGGATCGATCTAACTCATAGGTGTGCGATACGCGAACCATTTGTTCAAGAATATGACCGGAAATCTGCTTCGGCTGTAGACCGAGCGCAGAGCAACCTTGAGCGTCTGCTTGTGTGCTTTCTCTCATTTATGTATCCCCCAGATCCTTCTGTAAAGCTATCTCAACAAGTATAATACATGCAAATACACGTGTCAAAAGCGGCTAAAGCCCCATTTCCAACCATGCTTCACCTAAATGAAAAGCTCCGTTTCTCGAATTCCGACGAAACGAAGCTTCGTTATTACGAGCGATAATTGGTAAATTGCAGTTCTACTGGAAGATCTGCTTCGCGAAGAAGCTTCATGACCGCTTGCAAATCATCCAGGCTTTTGCCCGAGACTCTAATTTGATCGCCTTGGATCAAGCTTTTAACTTTAAGCTTCGAATCGCGAATGAGGATATTAATCTTTTTGGAAACATCCTGCTCGATGCCTTGTCGAAGCTTAATCCGCTGCCGAACGGTATTGCCGGAAGCACCTTCAATTTTACCGTAATCCAAGTTTTTGATTGGAACACCACGTTTAACCATTTTTGATAAAAGAATATCCAGCACGTTTTTCAGCTTGTAATCATCCTCTGACGCTACGACAAGCTCTTCCTTCTCAAGCGCAATGGAGCTTTTGCTACCTTTAAAGTCAAAACGAGTCTCAATCTCCCGCTCCGCCTGCTTGATTGCATTAACTAATTCTTGCATGTCAACTTTTGATACGATATCAAATGCATTTTCTGAAGCCATAAAAAAACCTCTCCTTTGTTACAGTGTTCATTATTGTGATTGATTCGCATCGTTTGAGGGCGTGATAGTTCCTTCAGGTGTTTCACTGCCGCCGGATAACGGCTGCAGCAAAACCTTTTTGGATGTCGCACGATCACCGTCAGGAACCAATACGCCATCTACCTTTATTTCGATTAGATCAGCCCTACCCACATTTATGTAGATAACACCGTTTAGATCAAACGATTCGGTTGTTCCGTCTTCAGCATTTTTGGAATAAAGCTTTTCTCCTTTATTGCTTTCCGTACGAACCTCCAGCCAGCTTCTGCCGCCTGCAACTTTCACTTCAACCTTGTGAAGCTTGCCGATTGGGCCAATATCGTATTGATCCGCCTTGCCAACCTTGCTGCCGAATACGACCGTCGTTGGCGCTTCAGTCGGAGTTGGAGCAACTGGCTCGTTTGTTGGCGCATTTGTACTGCCGCCGGCAACCCCATCCTCATTCTTGACAGGAGGCTCCGAGGCGTCTGTAATATTCGTGCTATTATCGACTTGTTTCGGTCCATCCGAATCTTTATTGATCACATAAACCCAAATAACGACCACGATGAGAATGAGAAAAGACCACATCATCACGTTAAAGCCGATTTTGCCCAACCGCTCTGAGGATTGAGACTTCACTCGGCGCGGCGACCTAACGACCATTGGCTCGGCAATTTGCTCAACTGGGGCTGCAGGCACCTCATGCTGATACAAACGAAGCACTTCATCGGGATCGAGACCAACAGCCTCTGAGTAATTTTTCACAAATGCCCGTACGTAAAACGGACCTGGTAAAACCGTATGGTCACCACTTTCGATTGCTTCCAAATACCGTTTTCTGATTTTTGTTGTTTCTTGAATATCGTCCAGTGTTAATCCGCGTTGGTCTCTCGCCTTGCGAAGTAATTCTCCCAAATCAGACATGAGACGGCCTCCTTCCAATTAGAAATCGTCTGTATAGTTAGCGGTAAAAGATTCGTAGGATATTTCTTCATCTGGCGTATTGCGCAGTTCCACAATAATGTCAAAATGGCTGTAATCGAAATTGGATTCCTTAATAAAAATATCCGGATGCTCAATAACCTTTGTGGACGGCATAGCCATAATTTCTTGCAGCAGGCCATAATGCTTCTCATTGGAGCGAATGGTACTTACGATTCCATCGATGATAAAAATATTGTTTGGCTGCATTTCATCCTCGGACAGCTGACTCCTAACCGTTTGACGCAGCAAGGTGGACGACACGAATGTCCAGCGCTTATTCGAACACACGCTGCCAGCTATAATTGACTCTGTCTTGCCAACGCGAGGCATCCCACGTAATCCAATAACCTGATTGCCATCACGTTTAAACACCTCGCCCAAAAAATCAACTAAAATGCCGAGCTCGTCGCGCGTAAACCGGAACGTCTTGCGATCATCTGAATCCCGTTCGATATAACGTCCATGACGAACAGCCAAAATATCAACGATTGTAGGCGTTCTCAGTTTATTAACCGTAATATTATCCACTTTTTGGAGCATTTTACCAAGTAGCTCGATTTTCTCGTCATCATCTGTTTGAAGAAGCATACCCCTTGTCCGATCCTCAACGCCATTGATAGTCATAATATTGACTTCCAGCATACCAAGCAATGACGCGATATCTCCAAGCAAGCCAGGCCTGTTCTTATGTATTTTATATTCCATATACCACTGTTTCGACTCCAAAGCTGTCACCGTCCTAAACCTGTTCTTATAGAAGTATGTAAATGATGGATATGTACGTCATGAAACATAATTCTACAATTTTCGTCACAATCCTGCAACCCAAAAAGAAACATTGCAGAAAAGCCTCCTGTTGGGAGGCTTTCCTGCTTCTGCTTCTACTTGAGGAGAATGACGACTCGTTAAAAGACAACTACGATTTCTCGACGAGCTTGACCATAAGGCAAGAAAGCGTTTTGCGTTCTGCCTCGTCACCGACATCCCATAGCTGTTTCAATACGCGTTCTTCCTCATTTTTCGGATCTACCTTCTCATCGAGAAAGGTACCGATTTCGTAAGCCAAGCTTGAAATCGTTTCTTCCGTCATGCCGATCTTTTTCGCTTGTGATACACGGTCTGCCAAGAAATGCTTCCATGTAGCAAAATTAGAAAGGACAGTTGACATGTTCTCTCGCCTCCTAAAGGTATAGAAAAGAATCATCAACAGTCATATCATGCGTAAAAGCATCTCATATTATGCAGCTGGCTTGTCCGAAATCAAACTTGTTTGGACTTAGGTATGCCAGCCGCCATTCGGACTAATGACTTGGCCCGTAATGTAAGAAGACTCCGGCAGTGCAAGAAAATATACGAGTGATGCGATTTCTTCGGTAGAGCCGAATCGTCCAACAGGAATTTCTTGTTGAATCGCAGCCTTTTCTTCGGCATTGAAGCTATCCATCATCACGGTATCAACAGCGCCGGGGGCAACGGCATTAACCGTGACCCCCGTTGGCGCGAGCTCCTTGGCAAGTGCCTTCGTGAATGCATTCATTCCGCCTTTTGTTGTAGAATAGAGCACCTCGCAAGAGGCGCCCGACATTCCCCAAATGGAAGAAACGTTAATAATTCGTCCATATCGCTGTGCGACCATATTCGGCATAAATAGCTGCGAGCATAAAAACATGCCTTTAAGGTTAACGGACATGACATTATCCCATTCCTCTTCCGTAACATCCATCAGCATGCCGTAATGGGAAATGCCGCCGTTATTCACCAAAATATCAGGAAGCATCTGATGGCTCTCCAATTTGTCTCGCATCCGCGCGAGCTGCTCTTTTGAGCGCAAATCAGCAGAGATCGTTAACACATTGGCGCCTAAAGCCATGCATGTTCTGGCGGTTTCATTAGCTGTCTCGTGAGACTCCAAATAATGAATGACGATATTGACTCCTTCTGCTGCGAAACGTTTGGCAATCGCTGCCCCTATTCCGCGGCCTCCCCCCGTAATCAACACCGTCATTTGTTGGAGCGTCTTCATGCCGTTGGTTGTTCCACAATCGATACGGCCAATTGTTCAAAGTCGAAATGCTCGCGAAGGCGGGCATTCACGTCTTCAATGGTGCATTTCTCATAAAAATCCAGAACGTCGAACATATCGCTGTCTCGGAATCGATATCTCGTAAATTCACCGGCGATCGCTTCTGGGGAGTTAAGCATCCGCAAATATCCGCCGATCTTTTTCCTTTTGGATCTCTCGAACGCGGTCGGTTCGATGCCGCTAGCCAATGCCGCTTCCACCGCTGAACGGAACTGTTCAATCAATTCATCCGGGCTGCGAGTGTCGCCGCCAATAACGGAGAATGAATAACCCGTGCTAGAGTTGTATTCATGTCCGAAGGAATCAGATATAAGGTCCGCTTCGTACAGCTGCTGGTAAAGCTTAGAGCTAGGACCAATTAAAGCTTCCAGCATAAGCTTTGTCGTCACTTCCTGCCGGAGAAGGGCTTCGCCGGTCAGTCCCGCCCGTTTATCTTTAAAGCCAAGCATGCATTTAGGAAGCGAGACCGGCAGCTCGGTTACTTTCCGCTTTATTTTGACCGAATCCGGCTCATCGTCAAAATAACGGGAAATCGCATCCTGCGGCTCGAAGTTTTTGGCCTTTTGGTTGTCGCGAACCAGCTGGAACACTTCTTCCGCTTGAACGCCGCCAACGACGAACAACAGCATATTGGAAGGGTGGTAAAAGGTTTCGTAGCATTGGTAAAGCATTTCCTTATCAATCTGCCTGATGGAATCAACCGTGCCGGCAATATCAAT
This sequence comes from Paenibacillus endophyticus, assembly GCF_014192395.1. Classification (GTDB taxonomy): domain Bacteria; phylum Bacillota; class Bacilli; order Paenibacillales; family Paenibacillaceae; genus Pristimantibacillus; species Pristimantibacillus endophyticus. Next base: position 110,274 of record NZ_JACHXW010000005.1, read on the forward strand.
ATGAACCGGATGCTTATGGTAAAGCGCGTCAATCAACCCGAAATAAACTCTCCAATCCGGATTATCGCGATACATATTGATTTCTTGCTCGATAATTCCCTTTTCCTTATCCACGTTAGTATCCGTGAAATAAGGATTCTGAACAAAATTAATCAAGGTTTCCAAATTCGCATGGATTTGCTCGGTTGCCGAGAACAAGTACACGGTGCGATCAAAGCTCGTAAAAGCGTTGGCAGAAGCCCCTTGGGATGCAAAGACTGCGAATATGTCACCAGTAGGCTCCTCGAACATTTTGTGCTCAAGGAAATGAGCGATTCCGTCAGGTACCTTGGCAGGTGTTTGGCTGCCAACTGAAAAATGATTGTCTACCGAACCGTATTTTGTTGAGAACGTCGCATACGTTTTATTGAAGCCTTCCTTCGGCAGCACGATCACTTCAAGCCCGTTATCAAGCACCTCGCGATATAGCGTTTCCTGCACGTTAGGATAGTTAAGGGTTTGCATCGTTATGCCTCCTTCCGATCACGCAAAAAGTAAATCGTATCCAGCTGCACGCCTTCAGCTACTTTTACAATGTCGGCTGGCGTGACCGCCTGTACCTGCTCGAGCAGCTGGTCTGCGCTTCTGTGCTTGCCCGTGAGTACGCCGTTGAAATCGTAGGCAATCATTTCATAAGCAGAGTCCTGAAGCTCCCTAAGATGATTGGAAATCATCGCTTTCGTTTGATTCAACTCCAGCTCCGACAAGTTGCCTGCGCGCATGCTTTCAAGCTGTTCTTTAATAATGACGACGGCACGGTCATAATTAGCAAATTCAATGCCGGATTGAATCGTACAAAGTCCCTTATGGCCGTCTAGCCGGGAAGCGGCGTAATAGGCTAAGCTCTCTTTTTCCCTGACATTCAGGAATAGCTTCGAATGCGGATAACCACCTAAAATACCGTTATACATCAGCGCAGCAGGATACTCGTCATCAACGTAGCCTACTCCCGTGCGAAGCCCTAAATTGAGCTTGCCCTGGCTTACTTCCATGCGCTCCGTTACTTGCTTTACTTCTTTGACTTTATGATGAACATTAGGTGTTGCGTAAGTCGAGGGAGAGCCTTCCTTAAGCTTGAATGCGTGCGTAACGAGCTCCGTAACTTCAGCCAGCGTTGTATCTCCCACGACATACAAATCAAGCGCAGCCTGATCCAGCCATTGCTCATACTGCTCGTATAACGAAGCCGGTGTAATGGAATCAATCTCCGCCAGCTTGCCAAGCGGATGTAAGCGATATGGCTCATCCGCACACATTTCTTCAAGGCAGCGCTCGGCAGCATACCTTATTTTATCGTTCACGATTGCTTCCAAACGTTTTTTAAGCGTGACTTTCTCGGCTTCTACATATTTTGAGTTAAAAGCATCCTTCTCAAGCAAAGGATCCGTTACGACATCGCCTAGAAATTGCAGCGATTCAGCAAGCAACGGCGTGCTCGAGGAGACGAATGCGTCATTTATAACGTCCATGCGGAACTGGACAATTTGGGAATCGCCTCTTTTATATACATCAAACCCGAAGCCCGCTCCATATAAATCGTCAAGCTTTTCTCGGAAGCTTATGGTTTCAGGCAAATCGGCAGTGCCTCTTCTCAGTACAAAAGGAAGTAAAGCAACCGGCGTTACCGTTGCTTCATCAAGTGTCAGTCCCGCAAATAAGGAAATAGCAAACGTTTTGAATCGTTTTGTAGGCAGCACATGCAGTCTTATTCGCTGCAGCTGTCCTCTTTCGAATGTGGTCACTCGGTTTGCTCCTTTCATCGGCGCGTTATAGAGTAAATCTATTCCATTAGACAAATCACTATACCATTCTACCCTATAGGAAATGGAAGAAGCAACCACTGCTGCTTATGGCAGTAACGGCTGCTTCCTCTCGTAAGTGTCCTATAGTTACATACAAAAAATATGTTTGCCGATCGTCTTAATTTGTGTCCTTGTCCATATCCATTTCGATGTTGCGGTGTCAGGGTTAAAGTAGTAAATGCAGCCCCCGGATGGATCCCAGCCATTGATTGCATCTTCTACCGCTTCCCTAGCCTTTGCATTTGGCGTGAGCCAAATTTGTCCGTCTGCAACCGCAGTGAACGCGCCTGGCTGGAAAATAACGCCGTATATCGTATTAGGGAAGCTCTGCGATTTCAGTCGGTTGATAATAACAGCAGCAACAGCAACTTGTCCTTCATAAGGCTCGCCGCGCGCTTCGCCATAAACGGCGTTGGCCATCATCTGCAGGTCATTCTCGGTCAAGCCTAGACGGTTGGACTTGGCTATTGTCGTCTCTTTGCCAGCTGAACTTGCTGATTCCTTGCCGCTCGCTTCCGAATTAGATGCTGGCGGGGCAGCTGCAGTAGGCTTCCAGCTCTTTGTAGCTTCCCAAAGCTTAAGCTTTGTTTTTGCGCCGACGACGCCATCTGACTTCAGACCAAACTTCCACTGAAACCAAGTTACTGCGTTTTTAGTTCCCGTTCCGAACTTCCCGTCTACTTCTCCTTTGAAATATCCGAGGTGCTTCAGTCGTCCTTGAAGCTCGTTTACGTCTTGTCCGGATGAGCCTACGGTCAAGGTAGCATTGCTAAACGTCTCCGCTGCCTTCTCCCGATCTCCGTACAGCATCGTAAAAGAGCCAAACAACAACAGCACGATAATCGAGGTTGCCAGAATCAAACGATTTCTCATGATGGGATCTGCCTTTCTCTTGCAAGTTAGTTCGCTTAAGGTAGCGTTACCTAACTTTAGTATGAGAAATTCAATCCGCTTCTATGCACTTTATTCCGTATTCGGCATACGACAGGGATTACGAGCTAACTTTCCCAGCTTGGAATTGATCCATTGTGATCAGAACTTCCCTTGGCTTGCTTCCTTCGTATGGACCCACGATAGAGCGTGCCTCCATCTGATCGATCAACCTTGCCGCCCTTGTATATCCAATTCTCATCCTGCGTTGCAGCAGCGACACAGATGCTTGCTTCGCTTCAATGATAATCTGAACGGCTTGATCATAGAGTTCATCAAGCATTTCATTTCCTTCCGCCGATTCTTCTTCAACCTCAGGCACAAGATCTTCCTTGTACTCAGCTTCTGCTTGACCACGGGCGAAATTAACGAGCGTCTCAACTTCCTGATCCGATAAGAAAGCACCTTGCACCCTGATGGGCTTAGACATGCCAACTGGTAAAAACAGCATATCTCCACGGCCCAGAAGCTTCTCGGCTCCGACCATATCCAGAATGGTACGAGAATCGACTTGGGAGGATACGCCAAACGCAATGCGCGAAGGTATATTTGCTTTGATTACGCCTGTAATCACGTCGACAGAAGGCCTCTGCGTCGCAATAATCAGATGAATGCCGGCAGCACGAGCCATTTGGGCTAAGCGGGCAATTGAATCCTCAACGTCATTGGCAGCAACCATCATCAAATCGGCTAACTCATCCACGATTACAACGATATATGGAAGAACAGCCGCAGGGTTATCCGCCATTAACGTGTTATAACCCTCAATATTACGCGTAGCAGATTTCGAGAAAAGCTCGTAGCGGCTCTCCATCTCCACGACGATTTTTTTAAGCGCAAGCGATGCTCTTTTTGGATTTGTAACGACAGGCGCCAGCAAATGCGGAATGCCGTTATACACATTAAGCTCGACCATCTTCGGATCGATCATCAGAAACTTTACTTCATCCGGAGCCGCTTTGTACAAGATACTCGTTATGATACCGTTAATACAAACTGACTTACCAGAGCCCGTGGCTCCAGCTACGAGCAAATGGGGCATTTTCGCCAAATTCCCGACAATAGTCTGACCCGAAATGTCACGTCCGAATGCAATGGACAGCTTGGATGCAGCATTTTGGAAAGTGGCCGTTTCCATTACCTCGCGCATCGTCACGACGGATACCTCCATATTCGGAACCTCTATGCCGATAGCCGACTTCCCGGGGATCGGAGCTTCCATACGGATATCCTTAGCGGCGAGCGCTAAAGCGATATCATCAGTTAAACCCACAATACGACTAACCTTTACCCCTGTCGCTGGCTGGACCTCATAGCGTGTAACGGCTGGTCCTCTAACAACATCGAGCACCTTCGCGCGTACGCCGAAGCTTTCTAATGTAGCTTCCAGCTTCCTTCGGGAGTCGTACATATCCGTTGCATCAGCATTTTTGCTCATTAGGTTCGGCTTCGTCAGCAAAGAAAATGGCGGCAGCTGGTATGGCTTAACGGTCACAGCTTCCTCCGCAGATATTGGACGACGCGGTACCGCTTGCACGTGATTCTCATCCACTTCTAGTGCCTCTGAACCTGCTTGTAAATTTTCTGATGCTTGCTCGGATGCATCAGGCTCTTCGTTAATATCCGCATCGTCTTCCCAATCATCTGAATCAGAAGATTGCATTGACTCCTCAGCTCTAATTGGCGCAATACCGTTCTCAATCCAAGGCGCTTCATCTACGACTTCTGGTATATCGGGGTCAATAATGAAGCCTTTCTCATCGTTAACCCACGGTTCTGATTGCGTATGTTCAAGCTCATTTGGAACGGGAGCATTATGTATATCAGTACCTGATTTTTCCCAAGGCGCTTCTATCTCGTTCAGCCATGCCGGCTTGCTCCCTATTGCTGTATCAGCACTGTTTGGCTCAAATACCCAATCATCAAGCCCTTCCTCTTTGGTATCCGATTCCACTTTGTCAGCGGTAGACCGCCATGAGAAAAACAAGGATCTTCTTTTCTTAGGAGGAGCGGCTACGTAGTCGTCATGCTCGTCATCAATCGTGTCATCGTCGTCCAATTCACCTTGTCCAGTGCTTCCACTTGCTGCAGCTGACGCTCGTATAGTAGATCGCTTGGCCCATTTGGACGCCAGCAGCTTAAACATGCGCGTACCACGGCTGCTTACTACTCTCCCCAGCTCTACATAAGACTTGCCAGTCATGAGCATAATCGAAATCGCAAACATCACGAACATAATGAGTTTCGCACCATAATAACCGAATAATGAGAAAAACATGGCGTATTGAATTGCGCCTACGTACCCGCCGCTGATTTCCTTATCGCGGATAGGCAAATCGTTCTCCACTGGAACACTTATTAATAACAGCTGCAGATCGCTGCTTAACTGCTTAAATATTAACGTTCCGGTGAGATCTACGGTAGGACTAAGTTTTTGTTCAATTTCAGAGATCGAGCTCATCAATGTGAAAGCAAGCACCAAAATAAGCAAGCCTGTCCGCTTATTCGTCCATCCTTTGGGCCAAGCCCGTTTAATCATAACCGTTAATCCAATCACAATACCGACTACTGCGAGCACAAAATAAAACTTGCCGAGCACAAGTCCAAATAATTTGGATAACGAGCGCCCGACAGCCGCTTCCCCGGAGAGAGCAATAATGGAGATCGTAATAAGCAAAATGCCGTATACTTCGTATTTTAGGTTAGTACCTAATGATTTTCTTCGTCTCTTTTTTTTAGCCAATTCGGTCACCTCTGGTAAAAGATTATACCATAGGTGGGCAATTGTTCCTATGAGACATTCGTACGAACATCCGTTTGGCGTTATCGATATTGAATAATAGTACCTGGCGTGAATTGCGGGTTCAAATAATCATCTAGGCCACACTCGATTAACCTAACAATTTTCCCCATCCCAGGAGCAATGGGAATGACCTGCATTTTAACTCCGCTTGTCCATATCTCCTGCATGCTTTCCCTATCGTCATGAAAACCCTCGAGAACGACTTCTAAAGGCATATTCGTATAAAGCGTCATTGGAGCGTCACCTCCACTTTGCTTTGCTTGGCCGCTTCAATTCGATTATTCAGCTCTTTGAGCGCTTCTCCTAAACCGCCAACGGCATCAATTAGCCCGTGCTTTACTGCATCGGAACCAATAACCGTCGTACCAATATCACGCGTGAGCTCACCTGTCTTGAACATCAGCTCTTTGAAGATATGCTCGGACACATTAGAATGCGAGGTTACAAAACGTACGACACGCTCCTGCATCTTATCCAAATACTCAAACGTTTGCGGGACTCCGATCACTAATCCGTTCAGCCTTATCGGGTGAATCGTCATTGTCGCGGTTTCAGCGATAAAAGACATATCTCCTGCAACAGCGATCGGGACGCCAATGGAATGACCGCCGCCAAGGACAAGCGTGACCGTAGGTTTCGTTAAAGATGAGATCATTTCGGCTATGGCTAGTCCTGCTTCCACGTCACCGCCGACTGTATTGAGCACAATAAATATGCCTTCAATTTTATGATTTTGTTCTGCTGCGACTAGCTGAGGAATAAGATGCTCGTACTTGGTCGTTTTATTCTGCGGCGGTAATACAAGGTGACCCTCTACTTGCCCGATAATCGTCATACAAAATATGTTTGATTCCGTCATTGCTGGTGTCGCGGTCTGACCTAGCTGTTGAATCGTTTCAACGACAGCACTTGCTTTCCTTTTGTCATCTGCATTTGGTTCGGGCAGCTCTGCTGTAATATCCATACGTGAATGCCAATACATGTACAATCCCCCTCTTGTGATATTGCTTGTCATAGTATGGGGTCTCTCGTCGAATTTATGCAGTTGCAACCCATCTGTTAGCAGATATAAAAAAAGAATCGCTTGTATCCGCCGCGGCAATTGCGGAGTGGACAAGTGATTCTCTTCTTTTTAAAATTATTGTATTATACTTCCATTATAATAGGCAGGATCATTGGACGACGACGGGTTTGCTCGTACAAAAAGCGACCAAGCGCATCCTTCACATTCGTCTTAAGCGAAGCCCATTCATTGACTTTATCATTCATCAAACGTGTTAAAGTCGATGTAACAATGCGGTTCGCCTCATCAAGAAGACCTTCGGACTCCCGTACGTAGACGAAACCACGCGAGATAATATCCGGACCAGACAAGATCGCTCCGTCTTGCTTGCTGAGTGTAACAACAACGACTAGAATACCGTCCTGCGAAAGCAGCTTGCGGTCACGCAATACGATATTACCAACGTCGCCGACGCCCAAACCGTCAATCAGAACGTTACCTGCTTGTACTTTCGACCCTTTGCGACCGTTTCCGTTCTGGAATTCGACAGTATCTCCGTTATCAATAACGAAAATGTTCTCACGTTCAATGCCGATTGCTTCTCCCAGCTTCGCATGTTGACGAAGCATACGGTACTCACCATGAATCGGAATAAAATATTTCGGTTTGATGAGGTTAAGCATTAGTTTCAGTTCTTCTTGGCTGCCGTGACCGGATACGTGAACGCCGGATACCGAACCGTTGCCATAGATGACATTCGCGCCAAGACGGAATAATTCATCGACTGTACGACCAACATAACGTTCGTTACCTGGAATAGGCGTTGCTGCAATGATAACGGTATCGCCAGGAAGGATATCCACCTTGCGGTGAGTGGAGCGTGCCATGCGCGTAAGCGCCGACATCGGCTCGCCTTGACTGCCTGTACATAAAATAACGACGCGATCAGCTGCAAGCTTATTGACTTCCTCCGGCTCGATAATCATGCCTTCTGGAATATTCAAGTAACCAAGATCGGATGCAATGCCAACAACATTAACCATGCTGCGTCCGACAACAGCGATTTTGCGTTTTGTCGCGATGGCAGCGTTAATGATTTGTTGAATACGGTGAACGTTCGACGCGAATGTCGCAACAACAACGCGCTGTGATGATTTGCGGAAAATATCTTCAAGGTTGTCTCCAACCTGAGCTTCCGACGGTGTGTAGCCAGGGCGCTCAGCGTTCGTACTATCGGATAAAAGTGCCAATACGCCACGTTTTCCGATTTCGGCAATGCGTTGCAAGTCTGCAAACTGTTCATTAACCGGAGTATGATCAAACTTAAAGTCACCTGTATGGACAACAGTACCTTCCGGGGTGTCTAAGCTAACGCCAACGGAATCTGGGATACTGTGGTTTGTTCTGAAGAATGACGCACGGATGGTTCCTAATTGAATTTCGCTGTCTGCGTTGATAAGAATACGCTTCGTTTCTCCAAGCAAGCTAGCTTCCTTCAATTTCCCTTCAATTAGGCCCATTGTAAGTTTTGTAGCATATAACGGAACATTTAGGCTTTTCAATACATATGGCAATCCGCCGATGTGGTCTTCATGACCATGCGTAATAATAATTCCGCGAACTTTGTCGCGATTTTCAGTAAGGTAGGAGATATCGGGTATTACAATATCAATCCCGAGCATGTCCTCTTCTGGAAACTTCAAGCCCGAGTCAACGACAACGATGTCATTGTTATACTGGATAACGTACATATTTTTTCCGATTTCGCCTACTCCGCCTAGTGCAAAAATGAGCAGTTTATCCTGGTTGTTCTTCTTAGACAAGTGTATCTTTCCTCCTTAAAATTTTGCGAAGCGAAAACCGCTTCGTAATCATCTGTTAAATTTGTCGAAGCAATTTCGCTTCAGAGCATCTGATTATTTTTGCGAAGCTAGAATGGCCTCGTAATTATTGTGTTTATATGGAAAAGCAAAGCTAAACATTACTTATCCATAGGTGTTGTGATGCCGAACTTCTCGCTACCTATGCACGTGTTTCGTCAGATGCCGCTCTGACGTTAAGTTCATTTCCAAATATTTGCCGCACCCAGTCACTTGAAATCATTATACATGAAGAAAAAGCTGGAATACAAGTGAAACACGATATTGCTATTTTGAATTAGGTTTCCCCAAAAAATAAAACCGATGCTGGACGCACCGGCTGGGATAACTAAAATCGAATAATTATGCCAATAAATTGCGTAGGAATGCGGCCTCAGCTTCATTAACGGTAACGAGCGGCAATCGAACCCCGCCAACTGAAACGCCTTTTAAGCCTAATGCATATTTTACTGCCACTGGGTTAGGCACAGGATGCGGACAGTAGAATAGACCTTTGAACACAGGCAGCAGCATTCCGTTAATACGAGCAGCCTCCTGAACATTGCCGTCTAAATGAGCTTGAATAAGCTCTTTCATCTGAACGCCCACGATATGACTAGCTACGCTGATAATACCATAGCCGCCTACAGCCAAAGACGGCAGCGTCGCGCTGTCATCACCGCTGTATACTCTAAAGCCTTCAGGTGCTCCGCTAATAATTTGCGACAGCTGTTCCGTATTAGCACAATCCTTTGTCGCAATAATATTGTCGATTTGAGCTAAACGAAGCGTTGTATCCGCAGAGATATTTACGCCTGTACGGCCTTCCACGTTATACAAAATAATCGGCAGAGTCGTTGCTTCTGCGATTGCTTTGAAATGCTGGAAGAGTCCTTCTTGGCTAGGACGATTGTAATAAGGTGCGACAAGCAGGATTCCATCAACGCCAGCAGCTTCAGCATCTTGGGTCAAATGGATGGAATGGGCCGTATTGTTGCTGCCTGTACCTGCAATAATTTTGCAGCGTCCGTTTGCATGCTTGACAGCAAATCGGAACAGTTCCAGTTTCTCCTCATCGGAAAGAGTCGGTGATTCACCAGTCGTACCTGACACGACAAGGCTGTCGCTCTGCTGTTCCTCAATTAAATAATCGATCAATTGGCCCGTTTTTTGCCAATCAATATGACCATCCCCATCAAATGGTGTAACCATTGCGGTAATCAGTCTTCCAAATTCCATCTGAATTCCTCCTAAAAGTGTTGCTCTCTATCGATGAAGCTCGAACTTCGCGTGGAGAGAACGAAGTGCCTCAGCCATATCCGCTTCACGAACGAGCACCCAAATCGTTGTATTTGAATCAGCAGATTGCATAATGGAAATCCCTTGCTCCGTCAGCGCTTCCACGATACGTGCCATAACGCCGGGTTCCCCGTTCATTCCTCCGCCTATTACAGATACTTTTGCACAGCCATTAATGGCAGAAGGGGCAAAACCAGCCTCTACCAATACCTTTACTGCTCGTTCTGCATCTTGGTCAAAAACAGTATATATTGCACCGCTAGGCGTCACATTAATAAAGTCTACGCTAATACGATGCTTAGCCATCGATTGAAAAACCTGTAGCTGTACGTCATTTCGGCCTTCAATCGCTTTCACTGAAATCTGGGTAATCCCAGAAACGTGAGCAATGCCGGTAACATGCCTATCCTTGACAGATAGCTCTGCTTTCAGCTCAGCTGAATCCGTAACAAGCGTTCCAGTTTCTTTGGAAAATGTTGATCTTACACGCAGCGGTATGCGTGCTTGCTGTGCAATCTCCACAGCACGAGGATGAATGACCTTCGCGCCTTGCCTAGCCATATTGCAGATTTCAGCATAACTCACTACAGGCAATGGTTTCGCTTCCTCAACAATTCGAGGATCGGCTGTCAATATGCCATTCACATCCGTATAGATATCAACCATCTCTGCTCGAAGCGCTGCTCCTAGAGCTGTAGCCGAAGTGTCGCTGCCGCCTCGTCCTAGTGTTGTCGTATCGCCATGCGCCGTGCTTCCTTGAAAGCCCGTTATAATAACGACGGTACCTTCCCGCAAATGTGCAAGCACCTTTTCTGGTCGGATTTCTTTAATCCGTGCATGCCCGTACTGCTCGTCAGTCATCATGCCCGCCTGTCCGCCAGTGAGGACAACGGAAGAAATCCCGCTCGCATGGAGTAAGCTGCATAAAGCAGCTGCGGAAATAATCTCTCCGCAGCCAAGCAGCATATCTCGCTCGCGAGCCGGCAAGCTGTCGCCATTATCACGTATCATCTGCAATAAAGTATCTGTTGCATAAGGATCACCCTTGCGTCCCATAGCGGAGACAACAACGACAATGGCAAAACCATCGTTTCGTTCTCTAGTAATATGTTCGATCACATGTTCTCTGGCATCATTGGTAGATAGTGAAGTGCCCCCGAATTTCTGAATCAGGATGCGCATAATATAATCCTCCATGATCGATCCCAGGAAAAAGCAAACAATGACCTGCTTAATACATTAACCTTTTGAAATATGTTCTGCGATTTGTACGGCATTCCATGCTGCGCCTTTGAGCAGGTTATCGGATACAATCCACATATTAAGTCCGCGCTCAAACCCAAGATCGCGTCTCAAGCGACCAACAAAAACATCCGGCTTGCCGGCAGCCTCAGTCGCTAGAGGGTACTGCTGATTTGCTGGATCATCAACAAGCGTTACGCCCGGTGCGTCCGCAAGCAGCTGTTTAACCTCTTCCAAATCGTAGTCGTTTTTAAGTTCCACATAAACAGATTCCGAATGCCCGTATACAACAGGAATACGAACGCAAGTCGCCGTAACCTGAATCGACTCGTCACCCATAATCTTTTTTGTTTCGCGAACCATTTTCATTTCTTCTAGCGTATAGCCGTTGTCCTGGAACTTATCAATCTGTGGAATCGCATTGAATGCAATTTGATGCTTAACAGGCAATGAACCCACAGGTAGAATAGCGGGATTTACTTCTTCTCCATTCAACGAGGCAGTTGTCTGACGAAGCAGCTCATCGATTGCAAGGCTCCCGGCGCCGGATACTGCTTGATACGTAGATACGATAATGCGTGCTATTCCGTAACGATCTTGAAGCGGCTTAAGCGCAGCTACCATTTGGATAGTGGAACAATTGGGATTAGCGATTATACCCTTATGCTCGCTAATCTTCTCTAGATTGACTTCAGGGACGACAAGAGGAGTATTCTCGTCCATACGAAATGCATTCGTATTGTCAATACATACTGCTCCATGCTCAACCGCATGAGGCGCAAGCGCTTTTGTTACGTCGCCGCCCGCGCTGAACAACGCGATTTCAATGCCTTTGAAGCTATCAGGTGTTGCTTCTTCAACCGTATGCTCCTGACCTTTAAAGGTAATGATTTTACCTGCGGAACGGGCAGAAGATAATAGCTTTAATTGTTTGATAGGGAAGTTTCTGGACTCGAGTAAATGTAGTATTTGTTCTCCAACTGCGCCTGTTGCACCAACCACTGCAACATTAAACAATCGCTGATTCGACATTTGTAGTCGTCTCCCCTCGTCCATCTGTCCTTAATGCCGCTCGACAAGCAGAGGCTGCAGCTGTTTGCCTTGAAGGGCAGCTTCGCATGCTTCCAAGACCAAATCCATTCTAGCAACAAGCGAATTCGGCTTCTGCACAGGATTGTCTTGGCCAAACGGTACAAAATAAATATGTTTAGCCACTAATAGCTTCGCTATGTTAGCAGCATTTAAACCTAGTCCATCATTCGTCGAAATCGCAAGAACAAGCGGGCGTCCATTGCGCATTTGCGCTTTGGCGGCCATAAGAACGGCACTATCCGTTATCGCATTCGCTAGTCTGCTTGTTGTATTTCCAGTACACGGTGCAATTACAAGCACATCTAGCAGCTTGGATGGACCTAGCGGCTCCGCCTGCACAATCGTTGAAATAATTTCATTTCCTGTAATCGCCTTAAGCTGTGTCTGCCAATCCTCGGACTTGCCAAACCGCGTATCCGTAGTCATAATCGTATTCGATACGATCGGCACCACATTCGCACCTGCATCGACGAACCGTTTAATTTCTGGCATAACCTCAGCAAACGTACAATGTGAGCCTGACAAAGCATAGCCCACCGTAATTCCAGACCAATTCATATCCCATTCCCCCGCTTAATCGTATCGTCCAAAATCAACTGTGATAAGCAATCCGCCATGATACGTCCAGCTGTTTTGGGTGCGACGATACCGGGAAGTCCGGGCGCGAGCATCGCTTTAATCCCGCGCTTCTCTGCAAAGCGGAAATCAGTGCCGCCAGGCTTCGATGCGAGGTCAATAATGACGGCCCGCGAAGGTAAATTTGCGATAATTTGCGCTGTGACTATCATAGTCGGAATTGTATTAAAAAGCAAGTCAATATTGCTCACATGCTGCAATAAACCACTGATGTAGAAAGGCTCAAAGCCCATTTCTGCCGCTCTTGCGAAGTGCTCGGAACGACGTACGCCAACCTTCACTTTAGACCCTAAACCCTTCAACGTACGTGCCATCGTGAAGCCCGTTCTTCCGAAGCCCAGGACCATGGAAGAGGAGCCATGAATTGTGATATCCGTATTCTGAATCGCCATCATCAAAGCGCCTTCTGCCGTCGGGATCGAATTGTATATCGCAACATCGTCACGGTCAAACAGCTCGACTAACGACAAGGAATGTTTCTCGCAAAGCTGGCGCAGATAAGACTTTGCCATTCCGGTGTAAACCGTGCAGTGTTTAGGCAGCTTCGAAAAATGCCCCTCTGTTACTTGCATCTCCCGGTCGCTGAATACAGCGTGAATGATACCTTGGTCATCGGTACCTACCGCAGGCAAAAGCAGTGCATCGACAGCTTCAAACAACTGTTCCTCAAACTCCGCCTGAACGGCTCCGTCCAGCGATGAATGTAAGCCGTCAAATCCTGATATAGTGACTGAAGCATCAAGCTCTGTCAACTTGCGAATGACCTCAAGCTGCCTTGCATCACCGCCAAGCAACAGCACTCGGACGCCTGTTAGCATTAAGCTCCACTCCTTTCTTGCTAATCGCTCAAGATCATCTTATGCTTGCGCCCAGAGCGGGGTGAAAAATAAAAAAAGATCGGGCAAATAACCCGATCTTCTTCCAAGTTGGAACTTATATGCAATTGCTTACTCTAAACGCCTGTATGACCAAAGCCGCCCGCGCCTCGCACCGTTTCGGGAAGCACTTCCGCCTCGATAATGGAAACCGCTGGCACAAGCTGAAACACCATTTGCGCGATACGCTCGCCACGTGTAATGGTAAATGGTTGCTGCCCCAAATTAACAAGCAGCACCTTCACTTCACCGCGATAATCGGCATCAATCGTACCTGGAGAATTCAAGCAGGTTATGCCATGTTTATATGCCAAACCGCTCCGCGGCCTGATTTGCGCTTCAAGCTCTCCAGGCATCGCCATCGCAAAGCCTGTTGGAATAAGCTTGCGCTCTCCTGGCTGCAGCTCGATTGATTGTTCAACGGCTGCTTGCAGGTCGAAGCCCGCGGCCCATTCAGACATTTTTTGCGGAACAGCAATATCCTCATTTCCAGATAAACGCTTAAACAGTACCTGATACAAATTGATTCCTCCCCAATTGCGCTGCTGCCTTATCATTCGAGCCTACCATCGCTACGGAAAAAGGAACGGACAGCATTCTTTTCGTAACCTCAACCACATGCGACATCTCTACAGAATCGATGCGGTTCAGCAATTCATCCAATGTGTAATGCTGGCCTAACATCAGCTCGTTTTTGCCGAGACGGTTCATCCTGCTGCTCGTGCTCTCCAAACTTAAGATCAGGCTCCCCTTCAATTGCTCCTTGCCGCGGTGCAGCTCATCCTCGCCTAACCCTTTGACGGATAGCTCATTAAGCTGTTCCATCGTCAAATCAAGCACGTCTTTGGTTTGTTTCGGCGCAGTACCGGCATATAGCGTAAATAACCCGGTATCCGCATAAGAAGTATGATAGGAGTAAACGGAATAGGCAAGGCCGCGCTTTTCCCTAATTTCTTGGAATAGCCTGGAGCTCATGCCTCCACCTAGAGCGTTGTTCAGCAGAATCATGGCATACAAATGTGAGTCCGTAATCGAACAGCCCGGAAACGATATGCATAAATGGTTTTGTTCCGTTTTCTTCTTGTAGAACAGATAATCGCCATGAAAGGATGGTGCCGTCACGATCGCGGAAGCCGGCTTGCTATTGGTGAAGCTGCCGAAATGCTTTTCCAAAAGCGCTAATAAACTTTGCTCTTCTACATTGCCTGCAACACTGATAACGACATTCTCCAGCGTGTAGTTGTCATTCATGTATCCGCGCAGCGTCTCTGAAGTCATCGCCGTCAACCGTTCCTCTAGCCCCAAGATGGAGTAGGCTAACGGATGGTCACCGAATGCAGCACGTGACGCTTCGTCATGCACTTTGTCATCGGGAGTATCCTCGTACATCGATATTTCTTCAAGTATGACATTCTTCTCCTTAGCCAATTCCTCTGGATCTAGCTGCGAGTTGAAAAACATATCGGATAAAGCGTCAACGGCGAGCGGCAAATGCTCATCAAGCACTTTGGCGAAATAACATGTGTATTCTTTGGAGGTAAACGCATTTACATTGCCTCCAATTCCATCGAACAGATCTGCAATGTCCTTTGACGTACGGCTTTCTGTTCCTTTAAAAAGCATATGTTCAATAAAATGCGAAATCCCGTTGTTTTCCGGCGTCTCGTTTCTTGACCCAGTTTTGACCCAAATGCCAAATGAAACCGATCTAACAGTCGGTATGTATTCAACAACTACGCGTAATCCGTTGCTCAGCATATATTTGTTCATCAGTAGTCCTCCTAGTGTTTCGATCGGCAAATCGAAATGCAGACAATATCATTAAAAATATTCGCCTTACAAAACTCGCATCGTTAAACATGCTTTCTTGAACATGAATGTTTTTACTATAGCAGAATCAGTCGGCTCCCTCAACCGCAGCAGGAAGCCGTTTAGAAGAAAGCGTTTCGCTTACCGTTCCGATCGCATACCCTTTTGCTTTTGCAGCCGCTATGATGCCCTGAAGCGCATCACGCGTCGTTGCTGTTGGGTGCATTAAGATTAAAGCTCCAGGCTCAAGCTTGGCGGATATTTTTCTAATAACCGAGTCCGCCGGCGGCTTCTGCCAATCAATTGTATCGATCGTCCATAACACCGTCTTCAACCCCATCTCCTCGGCAATCTGAACGGTCGTTTGGTTGAAAGAACCTGAAGGCGGAGCAAACCATTTGTTATTAACGTGAAGCTTCGTTTTCAGAAGCGCTTCTGTCTTTGCAATTTGGTTATATTGCGATTGTCTGTCTAGTGCTTTCATATCTGGATGCGTATAGGCATGATTGGACATTTCATGCCCTTCAGATTGAATGCGGGATGCGAGCTCCACATTTTTGTATAACCAGCTTCCATCCAGAAAAAAAGTTGCCTTTACGTTTTCACTCTTCAGTGTGTTAAGAATGGCATCCATGAATTCATTGCCCCATGCCACATTAATCATTAGAGAGATCATCCTCTTATTAGAGTTTCCTCGATAGATCGGATGCGGTCCCAAATCATTCAGCTTAATTTGAGGTTCAACTTCTTTGAAGACATATTGAATTGTTTCTGCTGGCAGTGCAAGCAAAGCAGCTTCCAATGTTTTTTCCACATCCACTTCCAAACCATTGTAACCTGGAATGGCTCTCCACACACGGTCGATACGCGCGTTTACTGGTGAAACCTTTAGTTTATCAGCTTCTGTCTGGATAACCGCCAACAATCGATCGCGCTCTTTCGTCCCGATATATATGTTTGTTGTTGCTGTAACGTTGTCTTTATACTTAATAGTAGCCAGATATCTAGAAACATCCTCATTCATGCTTACCAGTGCAAGCACGAGCAGCATGCTTGATACAATCATCGCTGCCTTCCTCACCATCATTTCGTCCACTCCCATAAAAGTCCTAGCATGCCTTTTAAGCTTGACCTTAAACCAGCATGTTAATTCATATGTATGAATCATTGGACGAGTTTATGCAGCAGCTCCACGCTGTTAACGATGATGTAGGCAACAAAAAGCAAAAAAGAGCCAGATTGAATCTGTCTCTTTTCATATTTCACATATATGGACCATAAACATAAATGTCTATTGCGGTGCAGCTTCAGTCGTCATCAACACTTTTGCAGACAAGTTAATTCGTCCTTGTTGATCGATTTCAGTTACTTTCACCTTAATTTGATCGCCGATGTTAACAACATCTTCCGTTTTGGCAACACGTTCAGTTGACAGTTGGGAAATATGGACAAGTCCATCTTTGTTCGGTAGAATTTCAACGAAAGCACCGAACTTCTCAACGCGCTTAACCGTACCTAGGTAGATCTCACCAACTACAACCTCTTTCACGATACCTTCAATAATGGATTTGGCTTTTTGGTTCATCTCTTCATTAGAAGAAGCGATAAATACCATTCCATCCTGTTCGATATCGATTTTGACGCCTGTTTCTTCAATAATCTTGTTGATAATCTTGCCGCCGGCACCGATTACATCACGGATTTTGTCCGGATTGATACGAAGCGTCAAAATTTTCGGAGCATATTTGGATAAGCTAGTCCGAGTTGTCGGCAGGCTTTCAAGCATTTTGCCAAGTATGAAAATACGTCCTTGACGGGCTTGCTCAAGCGATTGCTCTAATATTGCACGGTTGATGCCGGCAATCTTAATGTCCATTTGAATGGCCGTTACGCCTTCAGCTGTACCTGCAACCTTAAAATCCATATCTCCAAGGTGGTCTTCCATCCCTTGAATATCCGACAAGATCGCGAAATGGTCGCCATCTTTGATGAGACCCATAGCAATTCCTGCTACTGGAGCTTTGATCGGTACCCCTGCATCCATCATAGCCAGCGTGCTAGCACAAATACTTGCTTGCGAAGAGGATCCATTTGATTCAAGCACTTCAGATACAAGGCGAATTGTGTAAGGGAATTCCGCTTCAGATGGAATAACCTTCGACAATGCTCGTTCGCCTAATGCGCCATGACCAATTTCACGACGACCTGGTGGACGAAGTGGGCGAGCTTCACCTACGCTAAATGGAGGGAAGTTGTAATGATGCATAAACCGTTTTGTTTCCTCAGGCGAAATGCCGTCCAAAATTTGAACATCACCCATTGCACCAAGCGTACAAATACTTAGCGCTTGTGTTTGTCCACGCGTAAACAATCCTGTTCCGTGCGTTCGCGGAAGAATCGCAACATCACATTCAATTGGACGAATCTCATCGAGCGAGCGACCATCCGGACGGATCTTGTCGTGTGAAATTAGACGGCGTACCTCTTCCTTCACGATATCATAAAGCACTTCCTTGACATCAGACAGAAGCTCAGGCGTATCAATATATTTCTCTTCAAAATGGGCAACAGCCCCGCTATTTACTGCATCAATTGCGTCTTGACGAGCATGCTTTTCTTCTACTTTAATTGCATCGACTAAACCAGCAGAAGCATATTCACGTACATCGGCATTAACTTGCTCATTGACTTTGCGCAGCTTAACTTCCATCTTCGGTTTGCCGGCAACAGCCTGCAATTCTTCGATTTTAGCTACAATCTTTTTGATTTCATCATGTCCGAACATGATTGCTTCAAGCATCACGGATTCAGAAACCTCGTTCGCTTCGGCTTCTACCATCATGATGGCATCTTTCGTACCGGCAACGACCACGAAAATATCCGTTTCTTGGCTTTGTTCAACGGTCGGGTTAATGATAAATTGACCGTTTACTCGGCCCACATTAACGCCGCCAATTGGGCCGTCAAACGGTACATCGGAAATCGATAATGCCGCAGATGTACCAATCATTGCAGCAATTTCAGGCGAGCAATCTTGATCCACGCTCATAACGATGTTCATTACTTGAACATCATTACGGAAGCCTTCTGGGAACAATGGACGAATAGGTCTATCTGTAAGGCGGCTCGACAGAATAGCCTTCTCACTTGGACGGCCTTCACGTTTAATGAATCCGCCTGGAATTTTACCAACCGCATACAAACGCTCTTCATAGTTAACCGTTAGCGGAAAGAAATCCAAATCCTTTGGACCCGCAGAAGCTGTCACTGTACATAATACGACAGTATCTCCATATTGCACGGTTACTGCAGCATTTGCTTGCTTTGCAAGACGGCCTGTTTCGATGGATAGCGGTCTTCCGCCTACTTCCATCTCAATTCGTTGTACCATTATATCCCTCCTATACGTTTCTATGTAGACTATTTTACTGCAATACGCAGGTAATTATAGGTGCTTCCCTATTACAAAAAGCAACCCGAATCCGCTTATCCGTTATTCCCGGACGGCAGGACAACCAGGTTGCTTTTCATTACGCATAGTTTAGCGGCGTAGGCCGAGTTTTTCGATCAATGCGCTGTAACGTCTAACATCATTGTTTTTAAGGTATGCAAGCAGCTTACGGCGCTGACCTACCATCTTGAGCAAACCACGACGGGAATGATGATCTTTCTTGTGCTCCCGCAAATGTTGAGTCAAGTTAACGATGTTTTCAGTCAGGATAGCCACTTGAACTTCCGGAGAACCGGTATCAGTTGCATGTGTCTTATGCGTCTCAATCAGTTCGTTTTTACGTACTTGTGTAATTGCCATCCTAATTCACCTCCTTCTTGATAATCGCCAATAGCCACGAAGCCGTCGGTGAGAACGGACATCCAAGCTAAGGTTAAGTTAATGAATACTTCATACAAATCGTATGACTACTCACAACGTTGTATAGTATAACATATATGTTGGACAAATGTCGAGAAGGATAACATTAGTTTGCAATGAAAACTGTTCACAAACCAACTATTCGGAATACCCGAGTATCTCTTTCGCTTGCCGAGAATCAGTACCGATTTGTTCAATCAGCTCTGTTATCGAATCAAACTTCTTCTCTGACCTAATAAATGAAATAAATTGAAGACGCAGCTGCTCATCATAGATATCGCTGTTGAAATCGAATAAATGAGCTTCCATTACGGGCTGCAGACCATCCTTGTTGAAGGTTGGCTTCAGTCCATAATTCAAAACACCGGAATACGCTTTGCCGTCTAACCAAGCTGTAACCGCATAAACACCTAAACGTGGCGTTATATATGGTGCTGTTATCTGGAGGTTTGCAGTTGGGAAACCGATAGTCCTACCTCTTTTATCTCCATGTACGACACTGCCTGTTACTTCATAAGGACGTCCGAGCAAGCGTTCTGCTAGCTCAATCTCCCCTTGCTCCAACGCTTCTCGTATATAAGTACTGCTAACTTTAATCCCATTCTCGAATAAAGGCTCAATGACTTCGACAGAAATATCGGGTTGACCCAGCTTCATCAAGGCATCAGCATTGCCGAGTCCTTTATGTCCAAAATTAAAGTCAAAACCCACTACGACATGTTTGGCCCGCAGTGTACGCAGTACTTCAGCTACGAAACGCTCTGGTGAGACCGAAGCGAATTCCGTATCGAATCTCATTATAAAGACCAGGTCCACTCCAAGCTCGGCAAATAAAGCAGTTTTCGCATCAAGTGGAGTTAGACAACGATAGTATTGCTCGCCTTGCCCTAGCACTTCCTTCGGATGCGGATCAAATGTTAAAACCGCCGATAGCATATCAGAGCCCTTTGCTTCATTAACCGCCTGGCGAATGACGTTTTGATGACCGCGATGGACACCGTCAAAATGGCCGATTGCTATGGAAAGCGGTTTGTCCAGCGATAACATGGACAAACCGTTTAAAGGGAAACTTAATGGAATTATTTCCAACGCTGAAACACCTGCATTTCCTTTTAGCTTTCTAGAACGTTTATTATGCCGAAAAAACTTTAATTGGCTTGAAAACAGCAGAACCAAAGTCAATCTGGAAAATACCAAGAAAAGAGCCATGCTCGTTGTAAAGACGTACTAGCTGCTCATTCTGCATAATGTCCAAATGGATACCAGAATGGGCAAGCCCTACCTTCTGTCCCATTAAAGCAAGCCGGCCAATCGATTCAGGAACGCTTGCGCGCTCTAAATGCGTAATCGCTTCATCGGCGGGAATCAGATGGTTATTCAACTTTCCTGCTTGCTGCAATTCCTCAATTTGTTCAAGCGTCAAGCAGCTTTCCTTCGTAATGCCGCCAGACATCGTTCTCGTCAGGTGAGCCATTGCTGCAGGAACCCCTAGCGCTTTACCAATGTCCACACATAACGTGCGGATATATGTACCTTTGGAGCACACGACAGAAAAAGTTACTCTCGGTTGATCAAGCTCAAGCTGAAAATCCAGAAGGTTGATTTCATGAATAGTCACCTTCCGAGACTTCCGTTCCACCGTTTTGCCTTCTCTTGCAAGCTCATATAAACGCTTGCCATCAATTTTAACGGCTGAATACATCGGAGGTACTTGTTCGATCTCACCAATGAAACCAGTCAAAGCTTGACGAACCTCTGCTTCTGTTACAGATACTGATGCTTGGCTTTCGACCACCTTACCGGTTAGATCCTCCGTATCGGTTGAGATGCCAAGCTGCAGTACTGCTTCATAGGATTTCGGACGCTCCTGCACGTATTCAACGACTCTCGTTGCACGTCCAAGACATAGAGGCAATACGCCGGTGACCATAGGATCAAGCGTGCCTGCATGTCCAATTCGTTTCATCTTTAACACTCGGCGAACTTTAGCGACCACATCGTGGGAAGTCCAGCCTTCGGGCTTCCAAACTGCCAAAATGCCGTCCATCGATTAAACCAACGCCTTTCTCACTGCTTCAACTAACACGGCAATCGAAGTCGGTAACGAGCCTTCCAGACGACAGCCTGCCGCCCGAACATGTCCTCCGCCACCGAATTGCTGCGCAATGGCAGCCACATTGGCTTTACCGGCTGAACGTATGCTCGCTTTAACTGCACCATCTTCTGTTTCCTTGAACAAAATACCCACTTCAACCCCATCGACATTCAACGCGTAATTCACGATTCCTTCAAGATCCTCAGGAACAGCGCCTGTTTCGCGAAGATCATCCTTTCCGATATAAACCCAGCCGATTTCCTGGTTATCTGAGAAAGTAAGTCGATTCAAGGCTAATTGAAGCAGCTTGAGTTTGGCTCTTGTCATTTTCTCAAGGAGATGATCTGCAAGTTCATTTCCCGATACTCCCAATGCAAGAAGCTGCGATGCAATTTCCATTACACGCGGGCTCGTATTGGAATAACGGAATCCGCCTGTATCGGTTAATAAACCGGTATAGATTGCTGTTCCGCAGTCCAGATCACAAGCGATCCCAGCTCTTTCTATCAAATCGAACAAGATTTCAACGGTAGCTGCTGCTTCTGCACGTATGACATTGACCGTGCCAAATCCATTATTGGTCGGATGATGATCGATATTGAGCAGCTTTGCATCAGGTGCAAAGCTGCTCGAAACCTCACCGATCCGTTTGAAATCAGCGCAGTCAATGGATATCACCGCATCGAATTTCCGCTCCGGAATGGCATTCTTATAATGAATAATGGAATCAAATTGATTCAGAAAGCTAAGCCGCGAAGGCAGCTCGCTTTCATTAATCAGAATAAAGGTTTTACCCAGCTTTTCAAGAAGCCAGCCTATAACGACAGTCGAGCTTATCGCATCCCCATCAGGCTGAACATGAGAAACAACCAGAAAGTCATCGTAAGTTCTCATAAATGCCAGCGCTGCATCGAGCTCCTTTAAATAGCTGCCTTGTTCCATCATCGAGCCGAATTTCCGTTATTGATATTTTCAAGCAAAGCCTCAATTCGGCTGCCGTATTCAATACTGCTGTCAAATTTAAACAGCAATACTGGCGTATGACGCAGTCTCATGCGCTTGCCAAGCTCTGTACGGATAAACCCAGTTCCGCTAGCAAGCGCTTTTAGCGTTGCTTCCTTCTGCTCTTCGCTGCCAAGTACACTTAAGTATACTTTTGCTTGAGAAAGGTCGCTTGACGTTTCTACGCCTGTTACGGTAATAAAGCCGATTCTTGGATCTTTAAGCTCAGTCTGTATAATCTGGCTTAGCTCTTTTTTAATTTGTTCGCCAACCCGTCCTACCCGGATTTTAGCCATACTATACTCACCTCTCTACTGATTCCATGACAAACGCTTCAATCGTGTCGCCTTCACGAACATCGTTGTAACGATCTAGCGTAATGCCGCATTCGTAGCCTTGTGCTACTTCCTTGGCATCGTCCTTGAAACGTTTCAAGGAATCGATTTTGCCCGTAAAGACCACTATGCCGCCGCGAATCAAACGCGCTTCCGCGGAACGTGTGATTTTACCGGAAGTAATCATACAGCCTGCAATTGCGCCAACCTTCGTCACTTTAAATACGTTACGAACCTCAGCGTGGCCGATTACAACCTCTTTGAAGATTGGATCAAGCATGCCTTTCATTGCCTGTTCAATTTCATCGATTACGTTGTAAATAACGCGGTGCATACGGACATCGACTTTTTCTTGGGCAATTGTTGCTTCTGCCTGCGGATCAGGTCTAACGTTAAAGCCGATTACAATCGCATTCGAAGCGGATGCCAATATAATATCGGACTCCGTAATCGCTCCAACGCCGCTGTGAATGATCTTAACGCGAACGCCTTCGATATCGATTTTGGCTAACGAGCCTTTTAGTGCTTCAGATGACCCTTGAACGTCGGACTTGATGATAACGTTCAGATCTTTAATTTCACCATCTTTGATGTGGTTATACAGATCATCAAGCGTTACGCGCGTATTAGCGCCCATATCCGATTGACGTTGTTTAATCGAACGACGATCAGCAATTGCGCGAGCTTTGCGCTCATCCTCAAATACCATGAACGGATCGCCAGCTTGCGGAACTTCAGTTAATCCTGTAATTTCTACCGGAGTTGAAGGACCAGCTTCTTTTAAACGGCGGCCTTTGTCGTTAACCATTGCTCTAATACGGCCGAAACAGTTGCCGGCAACAAAAGCATCTCCGATTTTCAATGTTCCGTGTTGTACGAGAATACGGGCAACTGGACCTTTTCCTTTATCGAGCTCGGCTTCGATAACCGTTGCTCTTGCACGCTTATCAGGGTTCGCTTTGTAGTCGTTAACTTCAGCAACAAGCAGAATCATCTCAAGCAAACCTTCAAGACCGATTCTTTGCTTAGCGGAAACCTCGACGAAAATCGTATCGCCGCCCCACTCTTCCGGAACAAGCTCATATTCAGTCATTTCTTGCTTGATTTTTTCTGTGTTCGCTTCAGGCTTATCAATTTTGTTTACCGCTACGATAATAGGTACACCGGCAGCTTTGGCATGATTGATCGCTTCAACGGTTTGAGGCATGATGCCATCATCGGCTGCGACAACAATAATCGTAATATCGGTAACCTGTGCACCGCGCGCACGCATTAGCGTAAACGCTTCGTGACCCGGTGTATCTAGGAAAGTAATTTTCTTGTGGTTGATTTCAACCTGGTACGCACCAATATGCTGTGTAATACCGCCTGCTTCTCCACCAGTAACGTTTGTTTGACGAATAGCATCAAGCAAAGTCGTTTTACCATGGTCAACGTGACCCATAATGGTAACAACTGGAGGACGTGTTACTAAATCTCCATCCTCGTCTGACTCCTCAACCGTTTCGAAGGAATCTTCCTCAACCGGAATTTTCACTTCTACTTCAACGCCGTAATCAGTAGCGATCAAATGAATCGCATCCATATCGATCTCTTGGTTGATAGTAGCCATAACGCCTAAGAAAATTAGCTTCTTAATAACTTCTGAAGCATCCTTATGAAGCAATTTGGCAAGTTCGCCGACAGTCATTGTACCGCGAACGATAATTTTTTTCGGTGTATTGTCAACTTTCTCGCGTGGCGGCTGTTGTTGGAACTTGCCACCGCGACCTTTTTGACCGCCACGGCCGTTGTTGCCTCTGAAGCCGCCTGGCTTGCCGTCTTCAAATTTCTTCTGGCCTGGTCTTGCATTTCTGTTGTCGTTTCCGCGCGCTTGCCCCTGCGCCGGCTTGGAGTCAAAACGACTTTGACCGGATGGAGCAGGACGACTGGAAGCATCTTGGCGCGGAGCGCTAGGACGACTAGCTGAACTGCCTTGTCCTCCTTGCGGCGGGCGGCTCTGTCCTCCAGATGATGGACGGTTGCCTTGTCCGCCTTGGCCTTGCCCTGGACGACTGGAGCTGCCTTGTGAAGGACGGCTGCCCTGTCCGCTTTGAGCTGGACGGCTGGAATTGTTGCTGCCCTGTGAAGGACGGCTGGAATTGCTGCTCTGTGCTGGACGATTATTGCTGGATGCTTGCGCTGGACGACTCGTTTGTTGTCCGGCTGGTCGTTGTTCGGATTGTTGCTCTGTGGTTTGTGGTTTCGTATTAATAGAATTCATAGGCCCCTGTCTGTCTTGCGTAGTATTTTTGTTTTCCTGAATCAATTGCGGCTTTCGTTCCTGCTGATGCGGCTGCTGCGATTGCGGCTTGTTGGCAGTAGGCTGTGCGGAGGAAACCGAGACGTTCGTCGTTTCCTGTGCGCGCTTAACGGCAGCGTTTTGTTTGATATTGCGAAAAAACCCTTCGACTTTGTTTACCATTTCATTTTCCATAACGCTCATATGGTTATTAACTGGCAAATCCAGTCTTTTTAGAATCGTAATAATTTCTTTGCTGCTCATATTAAGTGACTTGGCATACTCGTAAACGCGCAGCTTATCTTTATTATCCTTGCTGTCTTGTTTATTGTCCAATATGATCCACCTCCGTATTATGGCTCAGATGACTCGCAATCATTTTTCCGAACTGCATATCGGTTACCGCAAGCACAACCCGTTCTGGCTTACCAATCGCCCTACCTAGTTGCTCACGATCGAATGCTTCGGCGAGTTGTATTCCGTAGGTGTTGCATTTGTCACGAAATTTTTTCTTCGTATTGTCTGAAGCATCTCCTGCGATGATAACGAGAAATGCTTGTTTGTTTCTGACGGCTTTGAGGACAATTTCATCCCCTGTAATCAGCTTTCCCGCACGCATCGCCATGCCAAGCTGTGATAAGCTTTTATTCTGCTTCATCGCTTATCAGCTCCTTATTCGCGATAAACTGCTCCTCTACCGCTACGAAATCCTGCTCGAGCTGGTCATATATATGTTCTCCAACTTGCTGTTTCAACGCTCGATCGAGCGCTTTGGATTTTTTCGCCAGTTTAAAACAGCTCACTTTGCCGCATAGATACGCGCCGCGTCCAGCTTTTTTCCCTGTCAGGTCAATCTGCACCTCTTCGGCCGGTGTCCGCACAATCCGGATGAGTTCCTTCTTCGGTTTCATGTCCTGACAAGCGACGCATTTGCGAAGCGGTACTTTTCTCGGTCTCATTGCACACCCCTCCTCTGCCAGCTGAATTGACGCTATCATTGCCGAAACGGATTAATCGATGGATACCGAGTCTTGGTGCATAATGGTAGTCAACGATTTCGGACGGCCATATTCTTGCTCCGCTTGCGTTTCACTTTTAATATCAATCTTCCAGCCAGTCAGCTTAGCTGCCAGCCTTGCATTCTGACCCTTAATGCCAATCGCAAGCGAAAGCTGGTAATCAGGAACGATTACCCTTGCCATTTTCTCTTGTTCGAATACGATAACTTCAAGCACCTTCGATGGGCTAAGTGCATTCGCAACGTACTCATCCACGCTTTCAGACCAACGAACGATATCGATTTTTTCGCCTTTAAGCTCGTTTACGATCGTCTGAACGCGCAGTCCTTTTTGACCGACGCAAGATCCTACCGGATCAACTTCGGTGTTGCGGGAATGAACCGCAATTTTGGAGCGGAAGCCTGCTTCGCGGGCAACCGAGCGAATTTCTACTACGCCGTCGTAAATTTCTGGCACTTCAAGCTCGAACAAACGTTTGAGCAAGCCGGGGTGCGTACGGGATAAAATAATTTGAGGACCCTTAGTCGTATTCTCCACTTTCGTGATGTAAGACTTTACGCGATCGCCGTGCTTAAACTTATCGGTAGGCATAAGCTCAGTAAGTGGAAGTACCGCTTCGACCTTGCCAAGATCCACAAACAAGTTGCGGACATCCTGACGCTGAACGATACCGTTAACGATATCTTCCTCTTTATCGATAAATGCGTTATAGATCAGTCCACGCTCAGCTTCGCGAATGCGCTGCGTTACGACCTGTTTAGCGGTTTGGGCCGCAATTCGCCCGAAATCGCGCGGCGTAACCTCAATATCCGCAATGTCATCGATTTGATAATGCGGATTGATTTCACGAGATGCCTCTACCGTAATTTCAAGACGCGGATCAAGCACTTCGTCGACAACCGTTTTGCGTGCATAAACTTTAATTACGCCAGTATGGCGGTTAATGTCAACACGCACATTCTGCGCGGTATTAAAATTTCTTTTGTAGCTGGAGATAAGCGCAGCCTCAATCGCTTCAAGAAGAATATCCTTCGAGATTCCCTTGTCTCTTTCTATTTCTTGTAATGCTTCAATAAAATCCATGCTCATTGGACTGAATTTCCCCCTTTCAATATAAAAAACGAATATTTAGAATACGATAGCCAGTCTAGCTCCGGCTACCTTATCGTAAGGAATCGTATACTCCTTCTTGCCAGTTCGAACGATCGCATTTACCCCGTCAAACGCAAGCAGCAGCCCCTCAAATTCTTTAGCGCCGCTGATCGGTTCATATGTCGTTATGTAAACGTGTTTACCGATAGCTTTACGAACATCCTCTTCCTTCCGAAGCGGTCTTTCTGCACCGGGGGAAGAAACCTCAAGGAAATAAACGTCGGTAACCGGATCGTTTTTATCCAGCTGCTCGCTCATAAATTCGCTAATACGGCCGCAATCATCAATATCGATGCCGCCTTCTTTATCCACGAATATACGAAGGAAATAGTTGCTTCCTTCTTTCACATACTCAATATCAACCAGTTCAAATCCATTGCTGCTGAGGTATGGCAGAGCCAATTCTTGGACAGCGGCTTTGATTTTGGATGTACTCAAATTCAGTTGACCTCCTGTTTATACGCACTATGCCATTTTGCCGTTTACAAAACGTAAAGAGTGGGTTTCCCCACTCTTCTGCATCAAAGTCTTTATCATCATCATTGCCAGAAAAATTATAACATAACCGCACTATAGTGACAAGAAATCTTTTCTATTGAAACCAATTCTAGAACAAGGAAAGCTGGTTGGATTCAGGCAAACCACGGAAGCAACCCATGCTTCCAAGGACCTCGATAATCGTCTTGGTTGCCTTGGATTTCATCTGGAAATCTTCAATTGACAGGTATTCGCCTTCGTTCCTAGATGCAGCAATATTGCGTGCCGCATTATCTCCAATACCAGCTATCGCTGCGAAAGGCGGAATGAGAGAATCACCATCTACCAGAAACTTGGTAGCATCCGAGCGATAAAGGTCAATCGGCTTGAAGGAGAAACCGCGAGCGGTCATTTCAAGCGACATTTCGAGCTGGGAAACCATGTTTTTCTCTTTCGGCAGCGCATTGAATCCTTTTGCTTCGATCTCGATCAGCTTTCGCAATATCGCATCATAACCTTGGCATAGCAGCTCCAAATCAAAATCATCCGCTCTTACCGTGAAATAAGTTGCATAATACTCAATCGGATAATAAAGCTTGAAGTAGGCGGTACGTACAGCAGAAATGACATATGCGGCAGCATGTGCTTTCGGGAACATATACTCGATGCGCAGACAGGAGTCAATGTACCACTGGGGTACTTTGCAGCGCTTCATCTCATCTATCCACTCTGGAGTAAGTCCCTTCCCCTTACGAACGCTTTCCGTAATCTTAAAGGCAAGACCGGCATCCATCCCAGCTTTGTAGATGAGGAAGAGCATGATGTCATCCCTACACCCAATAACCGTCTTGATATTGCAAGTGCCTTTCTTTATAAGCTCTTGTGCATTACCCAGCCATACGCCCGTACCGTGAGACAAACCTGAAATTTGAAGTAAATCCGCAAAAGAAGACGGCTGCGTTTCCTGAAGCATCTGTCTTACGAATTTTGTACCCATTTCTGGAACGCCATAAGTGGCTACCGA
Organism: Paenibacillus endophyticus; assembly: GCF_014192395.1. Lineage (GTDB taxonomy): Bacteria > Bacillota > Bacilli > Paenibacillales > Paenibacillaceae > Pristimantibacillus > Pristimantibacillus endophyticus. Next base: position 138,919 of record NZ_JACHXW010000005.1, read on the forward strand.
AGACCGGATTCGCTCGCCTGGTATGTTGAGTGCCGCTGTAGAGTTGAACATGCTCATCACTTTCGGATCATTCATTGGAATGCTTATCGGATCAACACCAGTCAAATCCTGAAGCATCCGCATCATAGTCGGATCATCATGTCCCAGTATATCGAGCTTAAGCAAGTTTTCATCGAAGGCGTGATAATCGAAATGTGTCGTTTTCCACTCTGCGTTTACGTCGTCTGCCGGGAACTGAATAGGCGTAATATCCTCAACTTCGATGTAATCGGGAACAACGACAATCCCCCCAGGATGCTGCCCTGTGCTGCGTTTTACGCCGGTGCAGCCGCTAGCTAGCCTAGCGAGCTCTGCTCCCCGCCATTTCTTGTTATGTTCTTCTTCATACTTCTTAGTGAACCCATATGCCGTCTTCTCAGCTACTGTTCCTATCGTTCCTGCCCGGAATACCGCTTTCTCACCGAACATGATTTTCGTAAAGTTATGGGCAATCGGCTGATAGTCGCCAGAGAAGTTAAGATCGATATCGGGAACTTTATCGCCCTTAAATCCAAGAAAGGTTTCGAACGGAATATCTTGTCCTTCGCCCTTCATCGGCTTTCCGCAATTCGGACATAATTTATCCGGAAGGTCAAAGCCGCTCGGAATGCTGCCATCTAGAAACCATTCACTATGCCGGCAATCCGAATTTTTGCAAAGGTAATGCGCTGGCAGCGGATTAACCTCGGAGATGCCAAGAAACGTCGCCACGACCGATGAGCCTACGGATCCCCTTGAGCCAACCAAATAACCATCAGCATTAGACTTTTTGACCAGCTTCTCCGATATCAAGTAGTTCGCAGAAAATTTGAATTTGATAATTGGAATAAGTTCCTTTTCTAACCGATCAATGACCACCTGCGGCAGGTTTTCTCCATACATAGACTTCGCCGTATCATAACAGGTATTGCGGATTTCATCGTCCGCACCTTCGATATCCGGGGCAAACAAGCCTTTGGGGAACATGTCGAAAGGTTCAAAACGCTCTGCAAGCTCTACCGTATTAGTGATAACAACTTCGCGGGCTTTTGCATCTCCCAAAAAAGCAAATTCCTCCAGCATTTCCTCTGTTGTCCGAAAATGAGCGTCAGGCTTGCGTATGCTTTTAAGCGGGCTAAAGCCTGTAATCCCATGAATCGTAATATCGCGGTACATTTTGTCCCGAGGATTCAAGTAATGGACGTTTCCTGTCGCAATAACCGGCTTGCTCAGCTCATCCCCGATTTGACAAACCCGGCGATGGGCTTGCTCGATCTCTGCACGGCTGCCGACGAGACCTTTCTCTACAAGATGCATATAGAAATCGATCGGCTGGATTTCGAGAACATCATAGAAACGAGCAACCTCTAACGCTTCTTCATAGGACTTGTTCAGGACGGTTTCAAAAAACTCGCCTTTCTCGCACCCTGATATAACAAGCAAGCCTTCACGGTGCTCGGTAAGCTTCGTTTTTGGAATCGTTGCAACACGCTTGAAGTGTTCCGTATGGGATAAAGAGATAAGCTTAAATAAGTTTTTCTTGCCAACTGCATTGAGAGCATAAACATTGCTATGAAACGGCCTGGAGTTCGATAAATCAATGCCGACATAATCATTAAGCTGGTGGAGATTCGTAATATTCCGTTCTGCCGCATCGGCAATTAAGCCGTACAGCACACCGCCGAGAGCAAGAGAGTCATCTACTGCACGGTGATGGTTCTCGAGGCTAACCTTGTATTTATCCGCCAACGTATTCAGACGGTGATTTTTGAGCGACGGATATATAAATCTGGCGAGTTCAAGGGTGTCCAGAACTGGATTTTTCACCTCAGGCATACCGAACGCTTTACAATTCGCTTGTATAAATCCGATATCAAATCGCGCATTATGCGCAACAAGCACGTCATCGCCAATAAACGAAATAAATTCGCGAAGCATAGGCTCAATTTCCGGCTGTCCTTTGACCATATCATCATTAATATTGGTCAGTTGCTGAATATGGTAAGGAATTTTCTCATGCGGATCGATCAGCGTCGAGAAACGATCGATTTCTTTGCCATCACGCATCTTAACGCCAGCCAGCTCTATGATTTTATTATTGATAACAGACAAGCCCGTCGTCTCGATATCAAAAACGATATAAGTTGCCGTTGCCAGTGGCTCAGGCCTCGAATGCAATACCATAGGAACAGCATCGTTAACAATATTGGCTTCCACACCAAACAGCACTTTAATCCCGTGTTTTTTTGCTGATTTATTAGCGTCAGGGTAACATTGAACATTGCTATGATCCGTTACAGCAATCGCCTGATGGCCCCATTTGGCTGCAGTCTTAATGTACGTATCCACTGGTGTAACAGCGTCCATAGCACTCATTGTCGTATGCAGATGAAATTCAACGCGTTTTTCTTCCGCTTTGTCCATGCGGTCAGGCGGTGATTTGACTTCATGCAAATCATTCGGCATCATGACTAGCTCCGGCTCCTGCATGAAACGATCGTATTCGATTCTGCCCCGTGCTTTCACCCATTTGCCATTTGAGAGCTGATTGAGTATTTTCACGTCATCCTTCGTCTTTGCAAACATTTTCATTGCAATCGAATCACTGAAATCGGTGACGTTAAACGTAAACAAGGTACTGCCGTTGCGAAGCTCTTTTACATCCAGGCCAAACACGGAGCCTTGAACGGTAATTTTCTTCTCTTCCTCAACGATATTCATGAGTGGAACTGGCTCTTCACGAATATCATAGCCCACCGCAAGTCTAATTTCAGAATCATCAACAAGATCAGATTCTGCTTGCGAACTTGCCATGAGTTCTTGCACATATTCTCGTTCTTCTTGAACAATCTTGAGTGCGTACTCATCCAAAATGTCCTGTCTAGACTCGCTAATAATCATTTTGACTTTGCAGGAACGCTGAAAATACTGATTATAGAAGCGAATAATTTCATCATCAAGACGTTTTTTTCTAGCAAGCTCCAATCCCGTATTGTCCAAAAGGGACAAGATCAACGTATCGCCTTCAACCGCTATCGTCGCTTTTTGAAGCCAGCCGTTAACGGAGGCAATCTCACGCTGCGCCCATTCCATGAACAAACCCCAATATTGCGTTACGATAGATTCTGTTTCCACGACCTCATCATAAATGAGAATAAACTTGACCTCAGCAATATGCTCAAACTTTATACGCGCCGCCTGACAAAGGCCATTGTAGGCCTGTAAAGGAACCATGGACGTTTTGCGTATGCAAAACGTCCATTCACGATTACTGTTGCTTACTATAACCTGCTCGATATATCCATCTTGAAAATAAGTTTGTATTAGTTCTTTCGGCAGCCCCGACTGCTGCAATAGCATCTCGAAGCGCTGCCGATTATCTGCGGTTTGGCCCAAAAAAATCAACCCCTTAAGATCCGAACCGAACTAGCTTCAGTCCTTAATAAGCTCTTGCAAATACGACAGTATGTTTAGCGGAGTCGCCGCATACTAAACAGTTCTCTTTATGAACAGTAGGCTCGAATGGAATGTTCCGGCTTGTTGCCCCGGTTTCTTCTTTTACCTGCTTCTCGCATGCCGCAGAGCCGCACCAGCCTGCTTCTACAAAGCCGCGCTGCTCTTCCAAAAAGCTTTTCATTTCATCAAGCGTATCTACCGTACGGGAATTATCGACTCGGAATTGCTTGGCACGGTTAAACATCTCATGATGCGTTTCATCGAGCATCGTTTCAATTTCAGCAATTAGGTTGTCTTGTTTGACGATACGCTTCTCGCCTGTAATACGAGATACGAGAACCACTTGACCGTTTTCCATATCGCGCGGTCCAAGCTCCAGACGAAGCGGCACACCGCGCATTTCGTATTCATTGAATTTCCAGCCGGGACTTACATCAGCACGATCGTCAACGCGCACACGTATGCCAGCTTTTTTGAGCTCCGCATACAGCTCATCTACACGACCTACTACTTGCTCACGCATCTTGGCAGGACCAATCGGAATCATAATAACTTGTGTAGGCGCAACTTTTGGAGGCAAAGCAAGACCCCTGTCATCACCATGAACCATGATTAACGCACCAATAAGTCTTGTGCTTACTCCCCAAGAAGTCGTATGCGCGAATTGCAGCGTATTCTCGCGATCGAGATACTTAATATCGAACGCAATAGCAAATTTAGTTCCGAGGTAATGCGAAGTACCCGCCTGAACGGCTTTGCCATCCTTCATCATGGCTTCAATCGAATACGTATCTACTGCACCGGCAAATCGCTCTGAAGGTGTCTTTTCCCCTTTAATGACGGGGATTGCAAGAAACTCTTCGACGAATTGCGTGTATACATCAAGCATTTGCATCGTTTCTTGACGTGCTTCTACTTCGTTCTCATGAGCTGTATGGCCTTCCTGCCACAAAAACTCGCTTGTGCGAAGGAAAGGCATCGTGCGCTTCTCCCAACGGACAACGTTCGCCCATTGGTTGATCAGTAGCGGAAGATCACGGTAAGACTGGATCCACTTCGAATACATATGGCCGAACATCGTCTCAGATGTCGGACGGATGGCAAGACGCTCTTCAAGCTTCTCGCCAGCCGCTTCTGTTACCCAAGGCAGCTCAGGGTTAAAGCCTTCCACATGTTCCTTTTCCTTCTGAAAGAAGCTCTCTGGAATGAACAAAGGGAAGTATGCGTTCCGGTGTCCCGTCTCCTTGAATCGGCGGTCCAGGTCACGCTGAATATTTTCCCAAAGCTCATAGCCCTCCGGGCGGAATACGATACAGCCCCTTACAGGCGAGTAATCCATAAGCTCCGCTTTTTTGATTACGTCGAGATACCATCTTGAGAAATCCTCGCCCTGCGGCGTGATTTCGGTTACGAATTGTTTGTCTTTAGACATAAGCGACCAATTACTCCCCTTTTACTAAACGTAAAATATCATTATAGGTGACTACGAGCATAAGAAGCATGATGAGCGCGAAACCCACAAAATGAACCATGCTCTCGCGATTTGGATCAATTGGACGACGGCGTATCGCTTCAATTCCAAGGAAAATGAGACGGCTCCCATCGAGTGCCGGTATCGGCAATAGATTGAATATGCCTAAGTACAAGCTAAGCAGCGCTGTCCAAGAAGTTAATTGAACAATGCCTTGCTGTGCAATCTGGCTGGTTACTTCGGCTGTGCGTACGGGACCGCCGAGATCATCCAGCTTGAATTCTCCGAAAATCAGCTTTTTGAAGCCTTCAAAAATACTAATCGTCATGCTTTTCATCAGTTTAGCAGCACCGGTAAAGGTTTCTCCAAAGGTTGCAGAACGCGTAGGAGTTGAAGCGCTGATGCCTACCTTGCCTACGCCTTCTTTATTAGCTTCTGGGGTAATGACGACCTGCTGTGCTTTGCCGTCACGGATGATATCGATACGAATGGGAACATTCGGCGATTTCCCGATTATTTCAATCATCTTATCGAAATCGGCACCGATTTTGACGCCGTTAACGGCATCAAGAACATCTCCCTTTTTCAGATCCGCCTTCGATGCGGGCATCCCCTCTGAGATATCGCCCACGAGCAGCTTATCCGGATTTTCTACTGGAATGCCGGCCATTTGGATGTAGGCAGCAAATAATACGAAAGCAAGAATAAAGTTCATCATCGGGCCTGCAAAAATAGCAAGCGCACGCTGTGGAACTGTTTTGCTCCCGAATTGTCTATCGATTGGTGCAATTTGGGTTTCCTTGCCTTTTGTTATCATTAATGCAGTTGGATGAACCGAATACGTTTCATTCTCGCCTTCCACATCCAATGTTACTGAAAGCTTGTGCTCCAAATCAATGGTAACAATTTCACCGCGTATGACGCCGCTCCGCTCGTCAAGGCGATCCAAATAGAGTCGGGTCACTTTATTGTCCTTCACTCGAACCGCAATCGTCTGGCCAGGCTGGACATCGACGATTTCCGGGTCCTCGCCTGCCATTCGCACGAATCCGCCTGCAGGAATTAGACGAAGCGTATATCTTGTTTCTCCGCGCTTGACTGAAAACAGCTTCGGTCCGAACCCAATGGCAAATTCCCGAACCAAAATGCCCGCACGTTTGGCAAAATAGTAATGACCCCATTCATGAATCGTCACAATGACGAAAAAGACGAGTATAGTCAAAAACACAACTTGAATCATGTGCATTAAGCTGAAGCCTCCTGTTCATTACGGCCTGTACATAGATTATCATTATTCTCCCGTCCGATACAAGAGAACCGGTTTTCGGCCAACTTAAACGGATTCAGCCATTCTGCGTGCCCAAGCGTCCACTTCCGCAATCGTCTCCACATCATGAATATTGACTGCGCTGTGCTGACCGACTACTGTTTCCAGTATCCGTTCAATGTCAAGAAATGTGATCTCGCCTTTTAAAAACCGTGCTACGGCAACCTCATTCGCTGCATTGAACACAGCTGGTGCAGATTGTCCCAGCCTTCCGCATTCAAAAGCCAATCGCAGGCACGGATATCGCTCAAAATCCATTTCACGAAAATGAAGCTTGCCGATTTGAGCAAGGTTCAGCCTCTCTGTCGGTGTCGTCTTCCGCTGCGGATACGACAAGGCATATTGAATCGGTACGCGCATATCTGGCATTCCCATCTGCGCAATCACACTATTGTCGGAAAACTCAACATAGGAATGAATAATGCTTTCCGGATGAATAATGACATCTATTTGGTCGTATGTAACATCGAATAACCATTTCGCTTCTATAACCTCTAAGCCTTTGTTAACCATCGTCGCGGAATCGATCGTAATCTTTGCTCCCATCGCCCAGTTCGGGTGGTTAAGCGCTTCGGCAACCGTTACTCCCTCAAGCTGGGCTCTTGTCCGATCACGAAAGGAACCGCCCGATGCCGTTAAAGTAATTTGTTGAACCGATTTGCGATCCTCGCCGTTCAAGCATTGATAAACAGCGGAATGCTCGCTATCGATAGGCAATATCGATACTCCGCGCATTTTAGCTCGATCCATCACGATGTGTCCTGCCGTCACTAGCGTTTCTTTGTTAGCAAGTCCAATCGTTTTGCCCGCATCAATTGCTGCGAGCGTCGCTGGAAGGCCCCTGCTGCCCATAATTGCAGTCACGACTAAATCGGCATCTGTTTCTGCCGCAACTGCAATTAAACCTTCTTCGCCATAAACGACCTTGGTTCCGAGCGGCAAATGAGTACGTGCTGCATCAGCATCTGCTTTGGATGCCAAACTTACAATCGTCGGTTTAAACTGCCTGGCTTGAGCAATCAGCAAATCAACATTAGAACCAGCGGATAATCCGACTACTTTGTATTCCTCGGAATGATGAGCGACGACATCCAAGGTTTGCGTTCCAACTGATCCCGTCGAACCTAATACACTAATTTTTTTCATGCAAATCCTCCTGGCCTATACAGGTAGCAGCTCCGTAAGCACTAATAGCGGAAATACGATAAGCCAGCTGTCGCATCTGTCAAGAACGCCGCCATGCCCCGGAAGCAGTGTTCCAGTATCTTTAATATCCCTAACACGCTTGTAAGCCGATTGTATTAAATCTCCGAATTGGCCAGCCACAGCAGCTATGCAGCCAATCAGCAAAGCTTTCGACAGCGTAATAAAATCCGGAAAGCATAATGCAAAGACAGCAGAAACCGCCAACGAAAACAAGACGCCTCCGAGTGCACCCTCAATCGTTTTATTCGGGCTGATGGATGGCCATAGCTTTGTTCTACCAATAGCTCGTCCAGTAAAATAGGCGCCAATATCCGATGCCCAAATACATCCAAAAGACAAAAATGTCCACATCATGCCGTAAGTTTCAATTTGCCTAACCTCACCCATTGCAGCAAAGCCGTAACCTACATATAAAGCGCCTAGCAACATAAGTGCGGCGCCATCGATTGTTGTTCTATTTTTTGTAATCACGGTAAGTGCCAGCAACAAGAAGGCTAATATCCAAAGGATTGCCAACGTGGACGGAACACTAATTCCCCACTCCGACCAAGGAAGCACAAACAGTAGCACACCCGCGTATCCGAGCAATGAAGACGGATGCGACCATGCTACACCATTCATGCGCGCATATTCAGTAAAGCCGATAATTGCCAGTAAGACGAGCAGAGCGGTATATAACCAACCACCAACCACAGTTAAACCGATAAAACCTACACCTGCTATTACACCCGTAATAATTCGTTGTCTCAATGAAAAGTCACACTCCGTTGCTTGAAGCTACAATCCACCATATCGACGCGCACGACGCTGATATTCCAGAATCGCTTCTTGAAAATGCGCTTCCGTAAATTCCGGCCAATACACATCCGTAAACCACAATTCACTATAAGCAAGCTGCCACATCATGAAATTACTTAATCGCAATTCTCCGCTTGTTCGAATAAGCAAATCCGGATCCGGCAATCCGCTCGTGAGCAATCGATCCGACATCACCTTATCGTCTATATCATCGATTGACAGTTGTCCTTGCTGTACATCCGAAGCGATCGTTTTTATCGCTTCAAGCATTTCCTTGCGACTTCCATAATTAAGTGCAAAGTTCAAAACAAGGCCAGTATTGTTAGCCGTTTTTACGATGGCTTCCTCAACAGCGCTTAATGTGAAAGATGGCAAATCCTCTTTATGCCCCATCATCCGAACCTGTACATTGTTTGCGATCAGCTCTTCTAATTCAATCTCAAGAAATTGCTGAGGAAGCTTCATCAGAAAATCCACTTCAGCCTTTGGTCTTTTCCAGTTCTCCGTAGAAAATGCATATAACGTCAAATATTTGACGCCAAGCCGATCTGCTGCAATAGTGATGCGTTTGATCGCTTTCATCCCAGAATGATGACCTGCCATTCTTGGCAATCCGCGATGTTTAGCCCAACGGCCGTTACCATCCATAATAATCGCAACATGCTCAGGCACGTTTTCTGAGGCCACAGAATCAGTCGGCTGTAAGGACGATTTGCCTAATTTGGCCCAAAGTCGCTCGATCATCTTACTTCCTCCCAACCGAAATCAAAACCAAACCCCACCTAGCGGAGGGGCCCAGAGATTATTATACTTCCATAATTTCTTTTTCTTTTGTTACCAGTACTTTATCCACTTCAGCGATGAACTTATCGGTCGCCTTTTGAATATCCTCTTGGTGACCGCGCGATTCATCCTCGGAAATAGCCGTTTTCTCTAGCTTTTTAATGCCGTCATTAGCATCACGACGAATGTTGCGAATGGCTACTTTAGCTTCTTCACCAAGCTTTTTCGATGTCTTTACGAGCTCGCCACGGCGTTCTTCCGTAAGTGGCGGAATCGAAAGTCGAATGGATGTGCCATCATTCGATGGCGTTAAACCAAGGTCCGATTTCATAATCGCTTTTTCGATAGCTGACATCGATGTTTTATCCCACGGTTGGATAAATAATGTACGTGAATCAGGAGTACTGATGTTGGCAAGCTGATTCACTGGCGTCATTGATCCATAATACTCAACTTGAATACGGTCCAATAATGATGCACTTGCTTTTCCCGCACGTAGTGAAGACAAATCTCGTTTTAGGGCCGAGATTGCTTTATCCATACGTTCTTCAGCGTTTTTTTTCAATTCTTGTGGCATTATTTCGCACTTCCTCTCACAATCGTTCCGATTTTCTCACCCAGCACGACGCGTTTAATATTCCCTTTCTCTGTAATCGCAAATACGATAAGAGGAATATTATTATCCATGCAAAGCGATGCAGCGGTTGAATCCATAACGCCTAAATTACGGTTAAGCATATCCAGGTATGTAAGCTCCTCGAATTTCTCAGCCGTACTATCTTTAAACGGATCGGCTGAATATACACCGTCCACTTTGTTTTTCGCCATTAATATTACTTCAGCTTCAATCTCTGCAGCGCGCAATGCCGCTGTAGTATCCGTAGAGAAGAAAGGATTTCCTGTTCCAGCTGCAAATATAACGACGCGCCCCTTCTCCAAATGACGGATAGCACGACGTCTGATGTATGGCTCAGCAATCTGTTGCATTGCAATTGAAGTTTGGACGCGAGTCGGTACATCGATTTGTTCAAGCGCATCTTGAAGTGCGAGTGAATTCATAAGTGTAGCCAGCATACCCATATAATCAGCTGTTGCGCGGTCGATTCCTTTAGCAGAACCAGCTATGCCGCGCCATATATTGCCGCCGCCAACTACTATAGCTACTTCTATCCCAAGTGCTACGACTTCTTTCACTTGATCTGCAATTGATGATATGACAGTTGCTTCAATGCCATAACCTTCTTGCCCAGACAATGATTCACCGCTGACTTTCAAAACGATACGTTTATAAACAGGCTGCTCCAACGTTAATACCTCCATCATGCACCTCATTTTTGCTGAGGTCCTTCAAATATGTTCTATTCATACAAGCAGGCGGGGCGGACGCCCCGCCCCGCCTGTGCGTTCGGATTAATGTTTAACTTGTGCCATAACTTCTTCAACGAAATTGTCAACTTTTTTCTCAAGACCTTCACCAAGTTCATAACGAACAAAGCGACGGATTGAAATGTTTTCACCGATTTTGCTGATTTTTTCGTTTAGCAATACAGAGATCGTTTTGTCTGGATCTTTGATGAACGATTGCTCAAGAAGACAGAACTCTTCGTAATATTTCGAGATACGGCCTTCAACCATTTTTTCAACGATTTTTTCAGGTTTGCCTTCGTTAAGCGCTTGAGCTTTCAAAATTTCGCGCTCTTTTTCTAGTTCTTCGGAAGAAACCTCTTCACGGCTAACAAATTTAGGGTTAGCTGCAGCGATTTGCATAGCAACGTCTCTTGCAAACTCACGGAATTGATCCGTTTTTGCAACGAAATCCGTTTCACAGTTTACTTCAACGATAACGCCAATACGGCCGCCTGCGTGAATATATGATTCAACTACGCCTTCAGTTGCAATACGACCTGCTTTATTAGCTGCTGCCGCCAAACCTTTTTCACGAAGTACCGCAATTGCTTTTTCAACATCATTGTTTGTTTCGTCCAAAGCTTTCTTGCAATCAAGCATTCCAGCTCCAGTTCTTTCCCGAAGCTCTTTTACCGCGCTAGCACTAACTGCCATTGTAAGCCCTCCTATAGGTTTCACGAAGTCTATGTAGCTTCGCAAATAATTAATATTGGTTTTAATGATTTACATTCGAAAAAAGGGCAGTGAGAGGTTTATCACCATCTGACCACCCTTTGTTGAATAACTGAAGCTTTAAATTAAGCCGTTGTTTGTTCGCCTTGATTAGCTTCAACAATAGCATCAGCCATTTTGGACGTCAACAACTTAACGGCACGGATTGCATCATCATTACCTGGAATCACGTAGTCGATTTCATCCGGATCACAGTTTGTATCAACGATACCTACGATTGGAATTCCAAGTTTGCGAGCTTCTGCAACTGCAATACGCTCTTTGCGTGGGTCAATAATGAACAACGCGCTTGGCAAACCTTTCATGCCTTTGATACCGCCGAGGAATTTTTCCAAACGGTCTTTTTCTTTGTTAAGAATGATAACTTCTTTCTTAGGTAGAACCTCGAAAGTGCCATCCTCAGCCCATTTTTCAAGTTGCTTCAAACGATCAATACGTTTTTGAATCGTTTGGAAGTTAGTCAAAGTTCCACCCAACCAACGTTGGTTGATATAGAAGTTGCCGCAACGCTCTGCTTCTTCTTTTACGGAATCTTGAGCTTGTTTTTTCGTACCTACGAACAGCATAGTGCCGCCGTCTGCAGCGATCGATTTAACAAAGTTGTACGCTTCGTCAACTTTCTTAACCGTTTTTTGCAAATCGATAATGTAAATCCCGTTTCTTTCTGTGAAGATATAACGATCCATCTTCGGGTTCCAACGACGAGTCTGATGACCGAAGTGTACCCCAGCTTCTAGTAGCTGTTTCATGGAAATAACCGCCATTTCTTCAACACCTCCTAATAATGGTTTTTTAGTGCTCCTCCGCTAGTCGCATCTTTTGTCAAAACTTCCGCCGGGCGGAAGCACCATTTGACAAAATTGACCTGCGTGCGTTTTTAACACCGTGAATTAATATACCATAAATACAATCTTCGCGCAACATTCGTTTCCGAAAGATAGACTAACTATTTTTAGCTGATGATAATGCCGCCGCTTGTTCTTCCGTAAGCGGTTGGCTTGTTACTACAGTTATAACTTGTTCAATTGTGCTGTCTTCATGAAACAAAAAATAACCGGCGCGAACCAGCTTTTTAGACTTTTTCATTTCAGCAATAAATGCTGCGCCATCATCAATGATATGATTTGAAGTAAGCAGCTCAGCCGTCTTGGATAGACCTATGCCAGCTTTGATTCTTATCACATGATTAATAACAGCTTTTTCATTTTCAGGTACTACAGTCGGACTCTCAGCAGTCTCCTCGACCTTGTTCGGCGGCTCTGCACTCGGTACTGGGGTTACGGCCGGCTGCGTTTCTTGTTTGCTAGCTTCAGATCCAACGTCTTGGTCAAGCTCAATGGAATCACGTTCTGCCTTAAGCAATGCATCGACTTCAATCTGCGTGTATAACTTGTCCGTAGTCTCGTTGTCCCGCTCTGCCAGCTTCTCTCTGCTCTGCTCTCCTGAGAGCATTAATTGAAACAACAAGGCACCGATCATAATACCCAAGCCTAATCCGATTAAAAATATTCGATTTTTAAGCACGGGATGCCTCCTCTTGCTTAGACAGCTGAATAATAAGCTGAACCTCGCCTTTGTTCATCCCCAGTTTCTTCGATATAATTTCTATCGATTTGCCCTGCTCATAAAGTGAAAAAAGATCCTTGTAGCGCGATTGTATCGACTGTTTATCCGTTTCTGCTTCTACTTGTGCATCCAGTATATGCATAGCCTCTTGCTGTGAAGGTACAGGGAACTGTGTTTGATTCGAATCGCTTGATGTATGCTGTGCGTATTCTATAGCTGATAAGCTGCCAGATTTACTCACTTTGGTGAGCGTATCTTGCAGCTGCTCCGTTAGCTGCTCGCATCTGGCTTCCAACTGCGCAATGCGCTGTTCTTTTCGAACAGCATCCGATTTCGATTCTTCTTGTGCGTTTTTTACTAAAAGAACCAGCTCTTCATTATCCTTTTCCATGTTCTCCATAAACTGCTCCAGCGCGTTCTCCATATTTTCCATGGATTTCGGCCGCGTTACTACTTCCTGCTTCTTGCGGGGCATAACTAAGCCGCCTACAATGACAACCGCTCCGAGTAAAATAATATATTGCAAGTAAGGCTGCATCGTTTTAGCCTGCCTTTCTAAAATAGCCTGGTTCTAAAGCTTTAAGTCCAATCGATGCCCTTTGTATGGATGTGCAGGTGGATGATCTTGCTCCTCATTATCTAAGCAAGGCTCTTTTCGCTCCTGTTTGGCGTTTCGGTAAGCATTACCTTGCTCTCCATCCTGATCATTGCGTATGTGAGCTCCATTGGATTGCTCAACAGCCGTATTCTTGCCGCGCAAAAGCTCGGTTTGTTTCGTTGTTTGAGCAGCCAGCGTATTCTGATCCGCCACTGGCTTATGAAGTGCTTGACCATGCATGCCGCTAAATTCCTGCGTGCGCGGTATAGACATCTGTAAGTCAATCGATTTGAAGGTCATATCAACTCACCCCTTTGGGTTATTGATCAACAATGAACTAGCTTGAGTACGGTACTAACACGATATCTCCATCCGAATACCGAAAAGAAACCCGCTGGGAAGAATCCTTTACAAACTTTGTATATCGGCCAATTACAATTTTTGTCCCGCCATAAACAATATTGCTGACATCCACTTTTGAGCGTTCCGTATCCTCAAGCGTCCTTTCAATTTCAAGAATTCGTGATTTGACAGCATCATTTTCCATGACGATCTGACGCTTGGACGTCGTTAATTTTATTCTCAGAGCAAGCTTTTCCGGAGTAAGATGTCCCGCAGCTGCTAGTTGATCAAGTATAGTAAGCGCTTTATCGGTTTTGTCAAGATTATCGAAATACTGCCTGCCTCTTGTTCTCAAATCGAGCAGTTCCGTACGGTACTCAGGATTGACACCAACTTCAATTATAGTTGCAGTAGACATCGAATTCCCTACCGTTCTTGCGCTAACCAAATCACCAGCTTGCACTAAACCACCTACAATAAGGCCTTTAGCACCTGAACAAATGACATTCTTTCCAGCTTTTACATGAGAATGCATGATACTTTGAGAAACAAGCACCTCTTCGCCCGCTATTACATTACTATCTTGAATAAAGCTGCTTCGTACGTTGCGAGCCGCTTTGACAAAACCTTTGTTCCCGCCTAATATCCCGCCTGTAATTTCAATTGAGCCTTCCGATTCAATTTCGGCACCTTCCACCCCGCCAATTACGCGAATATCGCCGGATGCCTTAATGCGGAAGCCGCTAAGAACGTTGCCCCTAATGACAACGGTACCTACAAAATCAATGTTGCCAACGCTGTAATCAACGTCCCCATTAACCTCATAAACCGGAAAGACATTGATTTTTTCTTTATCTGTCAAAGAAATCAAACCATCTATAGCGGAATACATTGCAGTTTGCTGATCGTTCAATACCACATTTTTGCCTACTTTAAAACGGACCGATTTCCCCGTCTTAGAAGGGATTTCTTCGCCTGTCACCGTTTTCCCCGCTGGACCTGGTGTGGGATCAAACCGCTCCGCAATCAATTGACCGCGTTTGACATTTTTTAGCTGTACAACCTCTTTGAAATCAACTTTGCCATCCTCAAGCTCTGCTGGAGCCTTATTAGCTTTGTTCACATCATGTACTAGCTTAACGTATCCATCCTTGCCTGGTAGCGGCGGCTCCCCTTGTGCGATAAGTGTTTGTTCTTTGCAGTATGTGAGAGGATTAGTGCCAATCTGATTAAGAACTTCTGTTCGAAGACCATAAACGATTCCCTTGCTTCTTAGAAACCGTTCAAGCTCATCGCCGTTACATTCGAATTCATCCGTAATCCTGCTAAATGTAATAAAGGCAGACAGCTTATCGGCTGATGTCTGGATGCTTAGGTATGATTCTAATTGTAGATTATCCACCTGACTCCTCCTCTCTTAATGTTGCATGAGTTGATCTTTATGCTTAGCCAAAGCTCCTCGCAGCCGTAGAATGGCTTTGGAATGGAGCTGGGAGATTCTCGACGGTGATAGTGACATTACTTCTGCAATCTCACTCAAGGACAGCTCTTCATAATAAAACAATGAAACGACAGTTCGTTCCTTTTCCGTTAACCTGTCAATGCCTTTTACCAGCGATTCCTTAATGTAGAACTCATGTACTTTATGGTCAGGGTTTTTAGCTTTGTCATCCACAAGCAACGACATTCTCGTCTCTGACTCTTCTTCTCTTATCGGGTCTTCCAGCGAACATACGGTAGTGACCGAAATATCTTGCAACATATTCGTAAATTCCTTCTCTGTCAGCTCCAGATACTGGCTGATCTCCGCATCTGTGACAGAGCGCAAATATTGCTGTTCTAAATGCTGGTAGGCTTCTTCAACTCTTTTCGCTTTCTCTCTGACCGAACGCGGTACCCAATCTCCTTGTCTCAGCCCATCTATAATAGCTCCGCGAATTCGCCAAGATGCATAGGTCTCAAACTGTAAGCCGCGTTCGTAATCAAATTTCTCGATGGCATCGATTAGTCCCATCACACCATTGCTCGCAAGATCATCTTTTATAACGTTTTTGGGAAGTCCAATAGCCATTCGGTTTGTAACGTAATCAACTAAAGGCAAATATTGTTCGATCAGACTTTTTTTCGCTTCCAAATCGCCCTGTTCTCTCCAGGCTTGCCACATCTGCAAGTTTGTCAAATGAGGGGGTTTCTGCTCAGTCATCGACTCACTCTCCTGTCAGGTGACGAATGGCTTTAACCAATTCTTCAGGTTGTGTATTTTTTGTAGATAGCAATTGCGGCGGGCTTAACGGTTTGAAATCAACTGCTGCATTATTGTGAGAATCAGTTGTCGGAGATGATCCTCCATCCTGCAGCTGCGATTTCAGCAATGCATTTAAATCCGCCGACTCGTCAGGTGTTTTTAAGTCAAGCTGTGTACCTTTACCATCATTATCTTCGAGTGAATCGCCCACTAATGAAGGAGGCTGAAGAATGTAGGCCAAAATGGCTCTTACTCCATACGCAAGAACAAAAAAAGCGATGAAAGCATACATACTTCTTAGCAGCATGACAACAATCGGATTATTTCCAATTGAGAAAGCTACCGTCAGCACGGTGCCGAAAATTCCAAATACGACATTCCATCGCCATGTTCCCAGCATATCAAATCTCCTTTGTTCCAAACTGGACGCTTCTTATCGAAAGCATCCCGCTAATACTATCAAATTCAATTGTCCTTCCGAAACTGCCTCCCGTATCTTGTGAGATAATGGGAATTTTAAACCGGTGAAGCATCTCCGTGCAGGATTCCACGTTACGGGGTCCAATTCTGAGTGAATCGGTATGCCCCGACATAGCAAACATCTGGGCGCCGCCCGCCATTTTAGCCTTCATGCTAATAACATGCGCGCCTGCCGCTAACATACGGTCCAGCAGCTCTGGGATGGCTGTATCTGCATACTTAGCCAAATTCATTTTGGTCTCACGGGCAATTTCTGAAGATGGCAGCATCACATGTGCCATTCCGGCTATTTTTCGAATGGGATCAAATAAAGTAAGTCCCACACAAGATCCTAAGCCGGTTGTTTTGAGTATTGCTCCATCTGTTGCAATATTTAAATCAGCCATGCCGACTTTGACCAAATTATGTTGTATCATTCAGAAACGACTCCCAAAGCCCTGAAAATTTTCTCAAACGACTCTGGATCCGGAATCAGGAAGAAATGCCCTTCCAGTGATTGACGATCCTCTAAAAACGTCGTTTCAATTAATAGGGCCGAGTCGCCCATCTCACCGTACTGCATTAAACCATAGCTGAGTACAGCACCAGCCATATCAACTGCGATCGCAGGAACAGAAGGTGCCATTGTAAGATGAGTAAAATCTGCAAGTGAGGATAAATAAGAACCTGCCAGAATGTTGCCGATCTCGCAAAGCGCCGAGAGCTCCATTTCTGAATATCCCTCTTGCTCCTCCATATTTATCGAAAGCAGCTGCCTCAAGATTCTTCTCGCGGAGGCTTCTTCAATAATAAAAAACATATTGCCTGGTGCTTCGCCTTCCACCCTGAGGAAAACTGCAATTACAATTTGCTCAGAACCACCAACTCGTTCAGCGACTTCTTCGAACGGAAGCAGGCTTACCTTTGGCACAGCCATATCGACGGGTTTATCCAACAATCGTGATAGTGCAGTAGCAGCATTGCCTGCTCCGATATTGCCGACTTCTTTCAGTACATCCAGTTCAAACGCTTCAAATCGGCTAAATAAGCTCACCTCTTAAACCTCAAGCTGTTCGATTTGGATGATTTCATTCTTATTAAGTACCTCGGACAAGTTAAGCATGATGAGAAGTCGACCTTCACCAAGTTTAGCAATGCCTCTTAAGTATTTAGCTTTAATCCCGCCAACGATCTCAGGAGGCAAGTCGATTGCATCCGTATCAATATCGATTACGTCATTTGCTGAATCAACGATGAAACCTACCTCGATATCAGCTACAGCTACAACGATAATTCTTGAATTTTCTGTTGGTGTCGTTTCCGTAAGGTTAAAGCGACCGCGAAGGTCGATAACTGGGACGACAATACCGCGAAGGTTAATAACACCTTTTATAAATGCCGCAGTTTTAGGGACGCGAGTAATTGGAGACAGCCTTTCAATCGTGCGAACCTTATCTACTTCGATACCGTACTCTTCGTTGCCAAGCGCAAACACGATAACCTTTAATTCTTCTCCCATACTAAAAACCTCCCTATTTGATTAGTGCATTCGGATCAATGATCAGTGCGACGTAACCATCGCCTAGAATGGTAGCCCCCGAGATTGCTTCAACATTGGTCAAATATTTGCCCAACGTTTTCAAAACAATTTCACTTTGGCCGATAAACTCATCGACCATCACAGCAGCCCATTTTTCACCTTTGCGCACGACTACGATTTCGGTTTCTGTCTCTTCGTTCTCATTGAAATCAGGAGAATCGAGTACTTTGCTTAGCGATACGAGCGGAATAATCACATTCCTAAACTCAATCATCTTATTGCCGTGCACATGCAGAATTTGTTCCTTGCGAATAATGCCGGTCTCAACGATTGATGATAATGGAATGGCATACTTCTCGGAACCAAGCTTAATTAACATCGCAGATATAATCGACAGTGTGAGAGGCAATTGAACAGAGAACTTCGTTCCTCTGCCAAATGCAGAATCAATCGTAACATTGCCGCCGAGCGAAGTGATTTTCGAACGTACCACATCGAGCCCTACGCCTCGTCCGGAGATATCGGATATTTTATCAGCAGTACTGAATCCAGCTGCAAATATAAGCATGTTAATTTCATCGGCAGACAATAGCTTCGCTTGTTCTTCGGTTACGACACCATTCTTAACAGCTGTTTTAAGCACGCGCTCGTGATGAATGCCTCGGCCGTCCTCTTCTACCTCAATGAATACATGGTTCCCGCTGTGATAAGCACGCAGGTAAATCGTTCCCGTCTCTGGCTTCCCTGCCGCTATTCGCTCTTCAACGGTTTCAATGCCGTGATCGACGGAATTTCTTAACAAGTGAACAAGAGGATCCCCTATTTCATCAATCACCGTACGATCAAGCTCTGTATCGGCACCGGTAATGACAAGATCAATTTTTTTGTCCAGCGATTTCGCTAAATCGCGAATCATACGCGGAAAACGGTTAAATACAGAATCCACCGGAACCATACGTAGTTTCAGTACGATACTTTGCAAATCGGAGCTGACTCGCGTCATATGCTCCACGGTTTCCGTTAAATCATTGCGTTTAATTTCACTTGAAAGCTGTTCTAGTCTTACTCGGTCGATAAGCAGCTCGCTGAATAGATTCATCAGCGCATCTAGTCTTTCAATATCAACACGAATGGTTCTAGAAACATTAGCAGGTGTATTTGCTGCTGCAGGTGCTTGTCCCTTAGCTGCTTGACTGCTCGGAGCTGCATCTTCTTTAGCTTTAGCAACGACAGGCGCTTCAATTTGAGCTGCCTCGACGGTCTCAACAGCCGCAGCCGCAGTGGACTGACCGAGTACAGCTAATGATTCAGCATCTAACAGTGTCACCTCAGCGGTTTCAATCTCAGAAATATTAAGAAGCTGGGATTGAAGATCCTCCTGCTTCAAGTTTGAGATCGTAAATACAGAAAAGGTAAAATCAAATTTTTCCTGCTCGATATCTTGCACGGATGGATCAGATTTAATGACCTCGCCATTTCGCTCGAGTAAATCAAAAACCATATAAGCACGAACGGCTTTCAGCATGCAATTATCGCGAATGGCGATTTGAATATGATAGACATTGTGGCCGGTCTCAATCGATTGAAGAAGAATTGAAGATTGGAATTCATCGAGCAGCATCGCCCCTGATGCGCTTGATATTGATGCATTAGCTGCAACGACAGGAGCTGCTGAAGCACTGCTCGCGCTGTAGTCGCTTTTAAGAATAATTTGCAATGACGCTACGATTGATGTGACGTCGGCTTTGCCTGTTCCTCCGCCAACAATATCCTGAACCATCGCTTCAAGGGCATCCAGCCCTTTGAACAATGTGTCAAAGATAAAGCTGTCCATTTTGAGTTTGCTGTTACGTACGAGGTCTAATACGTTCTCCATTTCGTGTGTAAGTGCAGCCAAATCTTCGAAACCCATTGTTGCTGACATCCCTTTCAGCGTATGCGCTGATCGGAAGATGTTTTGAACGATACTAAGTTCTTCAGGCTCGCTTTCCAAACGAAGTAAATTTTCATTCAAGGATTGCAGGTGATCATTAGATTCATCGATGAACATCGATAAATACGCATTCATATCCATTTCCTAGCACCTCCTGTTAGTATGTTCTTGCGAGTGTGGCCTATTTATTTCAGCATGGCTTGCACGAGTTGTGAAGCTATGTTTTGCAGCGGTACGATTTGATTGACACAGCCTGCTTCTACCGCAGATCTTGGCATCCCATAAACCACACAGGATTCTTCGGCTTCTGCAATAGATGTCTCAATCCCAGACTCTGATAACAGCTTCATCCCTTTTGCGCCGTCGCTTCCCATTCCTGTCATAATAACAGCATGACGTTTAAGCTCACGAATCGGCAGTAAAGATTCAAACAGAACATCAACGGATGGACGATGACCATTTCGCTGCGGCTGCTCGGTGAGCCTAATGAAGTATCCGGCGGCATCCTTTGCAAGCTCCATATGAAAAGCACCTGGTGCGATATAAACCTTCCCTGCTACAACTCTCTCGCCCTGCTCCGCCTCTACAACATGAAGCTCGCTAAAGCTGTCTAACCGCTGAGCTAGCGACTTTGTAAACTTAGGAGGCATATGCTGAACGATAAGTACAGGTGCTGGAAAGTCGCCTGGTAAAGAGGTAATAACTTCATGCAGGGCCCTAGGACCTCCTGTAGATGTACCGATAGCCACAATATGCTTAAAGGTTCCAGTCGCTCCGCTAGTCTTGCTTTTTTTGATACTAGGCGGTTCAGGAATTAAAGGCTTAATCTCTGGAAGTTTCGACTTCACAACCGGCTTCAGTGTTGGAGCCGTTAGCTTCGCATTATTCGGAGCAGGAGTTTCAGATCGTTTAGATTTTTGCTGTTTATGTAAAGGGGATACCGAACGCTGCGTCACTTGCTGCTCCTCTGGCTTCGGAATCAAGATCGAGTCCGAACTAAATGGTGCAGTCGGCTGAGTGGGAAGGCTTGGCTCCACAGGTTGTACTTTCTTCTCTATCGCAGCAGAAATCTGCTGCTTGGCTTGATGGTTTTCTGCAATAATAGAAGCGGATTTCTCATTAATGGAGATAACAGGCTGATAACGCTTGGTTAATACTGCAATCCGCAACTTTTCTAGTAGGACCTCTCCAACCTGATGAATATCATTTGAAATGGCGCTCGAAGGCTTACGGATAAAGTCAAAGGCCCCGAACTGAAGCGCTTTGATCGTTTCTCTCGTATTATCCTCACTAATACCTGACAGCATAATAACAGGTGTTGGGTTTTCTTTCATAATGGCTTGCAAGGCTTCAATGCCGTTCATTAGAGGCATTTCCAAATCCAAGGTAACAGCATCTGGCTTCCATTCACGCACTGCTTCAATCGCTTCTTGGCCGTTCACGGCAGTAGCCACAATTGTAAATTGCGGGTCTTGAACGATCAAATCACTAATAATCTTCCGCATGAATCCGGAATCATCAACAACAAGTACGCGGTAAGGAACCATTCTTTTCACTCCTCACTTCCAAAGGATTATCTTGAGAGTCTGAACATTTTGTGCAAAAATCCTTTGACGCCACCGCTAACTGTATCACTTTGTGGGATTTCAAGAAAACGTTTTGCAATTTGATTAATAGCAATAGATGCCTCTGTTCCCGGGTATGCAAGGGTAAAAGGTACTTGGCGCTTCACAGCCTTCGAAACATTGGGATCATCCGGGAGGATGCCGAGATGCGGAAGCTCCGATTGGAGAAACCGTTGTGAAACCATGCTGATTTTGTCCGCGGTTTGTTTTCCTTCTCTCGCATCGGATGCACGGTTAACAATCAATTTGAATTGAATGTCTGCTTCCATTCCTTTAACCATCTTAATTAAAGCATATGCATCGGTAATCGATGTAGGTTCAGGAGTTGTAACGACAATCGTTTCTTGAGCAGCCGTTATAAACTTCATGGTCTCCTTCGATAATCCAGCGCCAGTATCGAACAGAATGACATCATATTTGCCGTGAAGCTTGCTGATTTCAGCCGCGAATCGGTCCAACTGTTCCAATGACAAGTCCATTAAATCACGGAACCCGGATCCCCCTGCAATAAAGTGAAGCCCCTCTGGACCTTCCTGCACAATCTCCCAGATTGTTTTTTCTTGCTTTAGCAAATGATAGAGATTGTAAGTCGATGAAACCCCCATCAGTACATCGATATTTGCCATACCGATGTCAGCATCAAAAACAAGTACTTTTTTACCTAACCGCTGCAATGAAAGAGCAAAATTCAAACTAAAATTCGACTTCCCTACTCCGCCCTTCCCGCTGGTTACCGTTACAACCCGAGTCGCAAGAACATCTTCACCGCGTTCTTGCTGTTTGACTAAGTTACGCAACGCTTCAGCTTGGTCCATCATGAGACACTACTCCTCAAAAGCTGTCGAATATACGAATCAACTTTAAAGCTTTCAATATCATCCGGAACGGTTTGCCCGCTTGCCATGTATGTCGGCAGCAGCTCATAATTCATGATGAGATTGAAAATGGCTCCATATACGGATGTTTCATCAAGCTTTGTGAATAGCACCTTCCGTACACCGTATTTGCAAAAGTGATCTGCAACTGCGGCCATATCACGTGTTTTGCCTGTCATGCTTAACACGAGCACCGTTTCGCTCGGCTCGCTCGTTTGAAGCAGGCTGTTCACTTCTGAAACGTGAAGCTCGCTGCGGAAATTTCGACCTGCTGTATCCATATAAATTAATTCACGCTCTTCAAGCTGCTTGAATGCGCGTGGCAAATCCATTTGCGAAAAAACAACCTCCATCGGAACGTTCAAAATGTTAGCGTAAGTCCTAAGCTGGTCCACCGCTGCGATTCGATAAGTATCTGAAGTAATAAACCCAACTTTTTTCCCTTGCTTGATGGTTTGTTCAGCTGCCAGCTTTGCAATAGTCGTTGTCTTGCCAACACCTGTCGGACCTACGAAATGTACTACTCTGACTTGATCGCTAATGCCGCTTCCGCTATAAGGTTGAAGCCAGGCTTCGAGCAGCAAAAATGCCTGCTCCCAGACCTGCTCTTTATTATAGGAAGTTCCTTCTTCCGTTTGCTTGTCTAAAATTTCGTTAAGCAAGCGTTCAATCCATTGCGAATCCATCTCTTGCTCAGCAAGATGGTCACTTAATGCAATCAGATGCTCTGACAGCTCTGTGCTTTGACTCTGCTTCTTTGACAAAGTGACCATATATTCTTTTAAATCTCTGATTTCATCAATTATGAATTGTTCCCGCTCATTGCGTTTTTTTTCCTGCTCGTCAATCAAAGGTGCTGGTGGCGGCTCCATAACTGCAGTAGCCGTTCTTTGTACCGATTGAAGGATTTGTTCGACAGCAGCATCGACTTGCGGGTTCGGTGCCCGCTGCGCTTGAGCTGGGGGATTGGCTTGATTCGTTTCAATAGCTGCAATAACTTCCATCTTTTTTTTGCTAAACATGCCCATAAAGCCGCCGACCTTGATTTCTTTTGTGTTCAGAATAACGGCGTCTTTACCTAGCTCACTTCTAATTAACGACACGGCCTCAGGCAATGCGTTTACGACATATCGTTTCACTCTCATAAATTCACCACCCCAACGCTTTGCACCTCAATGTTTGGCTCTAGTTCACTGTATGAAAGCACCGGTACATCCTGCATCGTTCTTTCAACAATTTGTCTAAGGTACATGCGAATTGTAGGCGAAGCGAGCACAACTGGCTGCTGGCCTGATTGAATCTGACGATTGACATGCTCGTTCAGCTTCTGATAGATCTGCTGCGTGGATATCGGATCCAATGCGATATAACTGCCTTGATCCGACTGCTGAACAGACTCAGCGATTTTTTTCTCCAGCTGCGGTCCTACTGTAATCACTTTCAGCGTATCGCTGCCTGATGAGAATTGTTGCGTAATTTGTCTTGATAATGACTGTCTTACATATTCCGTCAATATATCAGGATCCTTCGTATAATTTCCATGATCCGCTAACGCTTCGAATATCGTCACCAGATCACGAATGGATACCTTCTCGCGCAACAGCTTGGACAATACCTTTTGAACATCACCAACAGTAAGGATGGCAGGAATCAGTTCTTCAATAAGTGCTGGGTATGATTCTTTAACATTCTCAACAAGCTGCTTCGTTTCTTGCCGGCCAATAAGCTCATGAGCATGTCGTTTAATAATTTCTGTCAGATGCGTCGCAACTACAGATGGGGGATCAACAACGGTATACCCGGAGAGCTCTGCCCTCTCCTTCATCTGCTCATCAATCCAAATGGCTGGCAATCCAAAAGCAGGCTCTACCGTTTCAATCCCAATAACGGAATCATCCTCAAACCCAGGACTCATTGCCAGATAATGATTCAGCAACAAATCTCCTCGAGCTACGGTATTTCCTTTTATTTTGATTACATATTCATTTGGCTTCAATTGAATGTTGTCGCGAATCCGTATAACAGGAACAACAAGTCCCAGCTCAAGAGCGCATTGCCTGCGAATCATAATGATTCTATCAAGCAAGTCTCCACCCTGCTGGGTATCTGCTAGAGGGATAAGACCATAACCAAACTCAAATTCAATCGGATCAACCTGCAGTAAACTAATTACGCTCTCTGGGCTGCGAACTTCTTCGATCTGCTGCTCTTCAACGAGCATCTCCTCTTGTTCTTGCTGTTTGTTGATTGCTTTTTGCATATACCAGCCGCCAAAAGCAAGCATAATTGCAAACGGCCACGTTCTTAGCGGACCGATTGGCGTTAAACCGAGTAATCCGATTGTTCCTGCCGCAATAAACAATAACTTAGGATACTTGAATAATTGAGCGGTAACATCCTCTGCCAAGTTGCCGTCTGATGCTGCTCTCGTCACAATAAGACCAGCCGCTGTCGAGATAAGCAAAGCAGGGATTTGACTCACAAGTCCATCACCAATAGTCAGAATAGAGAAAGTGGAGAGCGATTCGCCAAAACTTAAGTCGTGAATCGCCATACCGATAATGAAACCACCGACTAGATTTATGACTAGAATAATAATAGATGCAATTGCATCCCCTTTTACGAACTTGCTTGCACCGTCCATCGCTCCGTAAAAATCAGCTTCCCGCTCGATTTTCGAACGACGGGCTTTTGCTTGCTGCTCATTGATCAGTCCGGCATTCAAATCCGCGTCAATACTCATCTGCTTACCGGGCATTGCATCAAGCGTGAATCTTGCCGCAACCTCAGCAACACGCTCCGAGCCTTTTGTGATTACGATAAACTGCACCACAACAAGGATAAGGAAGACGATAAATCCTATCGCAATTTGTCCTCCGCCTACCCAGCTGCCGAAGGCCGCGACAACTTCCCCAGCCTCGGCATGAGATAAAATATTTCTTGTTGTTGAGACGTTTAGAGCTAGTCGAAACAGGGTAGTTATTAACAGTATTGCAGGGAAGATAGAGAAATCCAGCGCTTCCTTCGTATTCATCGCAATAAGTAAAATCATCAAGGCAATTGAAATGTTTAAAATAATGAGTATATCAAGTAGTAGGACTGGGATCGGGATTATCATCATGAGTACAATGCCAATTACGCCAAATAATACTACAAAGTCTTTTGCTTTCATGACGCCGTCTCCTCCCGTAGTGTTAAGATGATTTTACTCGGCCTTTCATTTTGTATACATATGCAAGCACCTCAGCCACCGCTTGAAACAAGTCTGGAGGAATGACATCCCCGATTTCAGCCCGTTCATACAACGCTCTGGCAAGTGGTTTATTTTCCATCATGACTACGCCATTTTCTTTAGCTATCTCCCTAATGCGAAGCGCCACGTGATCCATCCCTTTTGCAATGATCTTCGGTGCTTCCATCTTAGAGGCATCATATTTCAGTGCGATAGCAAAATGTGTAGGGTTGGTAATGATGACATCCGCGTTAGGCACTTCCTGCATCATGCGCTGAAACGCCATTCTCCTCTGACGCTGGCGAATTCTGCCTTTAATCAACGGATCTCCTTCAGATTTCTTATGTTCATCTTTAATATCTTGTTTTGACATTTTCAAACTTTTATTGTGTTCGTATCGTTGATAGAAATAATCAGCAATTGCCAATACAGTTAGTACAGCCCCGATTTCTATCCCTAATCTCAACGTTAAACTTGCAGTAAAAGTAAATATTTGTTGAATGGGTAGACTAGCAAGAACTAATATTCGTTCCCATTCTTTTGAAATTGTGATATAAACTAAAACACCAATAATTAGTAGCTTCAAGACGCTTTTCAAAAATTCAACGATCGTCTTAGCAGAAAAAATTTGTTTAAAACCACTTATTGGATTCAACTTCTCTATTTTCAACTTTAACGGTTCACCTGTTAAAAGAAATCCAAACTGTATAACATTACCTAAAACCCCAATAACCATTGTTATTACAAAAATAGGCATTAATATTAAGAGCATTTCAGTTGATATATCAATAAAGAGTGACAGCACGTTGCCCGTGGTTAGTTCCATGAGCAACCAGTCTTCAAACAGATTCCCAAATAGCATCATAATATGTTTCTTGTAATAATCACCAAACATAATAAAGCCCATAAAGATAAACAGTAATATAAATGATCCTGGTAGATCAGAGGATCTAGCAATTTGTCCTTTGTTTCTAGCTTCACTCTTTTTCTTTGGAGTTGCCTGTTCTGTTTTTTCTTGACTGAAAAGCTGGAGATCAAGCTTTAGACGATAATCCCGCACACAAGTATTCCTCCTATTGCCCCACAGTCGGTGGTCTTTGAACAACTCCTAATAATTGCTCTAATGACTCGAACATAATGGAAAATAATTTTTCAAAAATACCTGCAAGACTCGGCATTAACAAAATTAATAAAAAAAGACCTATTATAAGTTTAATGGGAATTCCGATTACAAATACGTTAAATTGAGGTGCTGATTTTGTCAAAAACCCTAATCCAGCATCTGTAAGAAACATCGCAACAATTAGTGGTGCTGCAGTTTGAATGGCTAATAAAAAAGTGTTGCTAAATGTTCTTAACAAAAAATCCGTTATACTACCATTCATAAAACGACTGAACAGTACGTTATCGAGTGGCATCCATTGATAACTGTCCATGAGGCCTGTCAATAAAAAATGATGGCCGTTCATCATGAGGAAAATTACGATAATCAACATGTATTTAAAGTTACCAAGCAGTGGGGCAGAAGTTCCTGTATGCGGATCAACGATATTTGCCATTGCGAATCCAACCTGTAAATCCATAAAAGCTCCAGCCGTTTGAACCACAGTGAAAAATAAATAAACAACATAGCCCATTAACACACCTATCAATATCTCGCGAAACAAGATGAGCACATACTCTGCATCAGGCACGATCGATTGTTTCATTCCATACGTTAGGAAAACGATAAATGAAATGAAAAAACCGAGTCCTAGTTTAAAGACATTCGGCACGCCTCGCGAAGAAAAGACAGGCGCAACGACGAAAAACGCAGTTATTCGACAAAAGATCAACAAAAAAATAGGAAAACCTTGTACGATCGCATTCATCCACTCACAACCTAACCGATGTAATTATGAAGATTATTCAGCAGATTGTATGTGAAATCGATAACCGTATTTAGAATCCATGGTCCAAAAATGATAATGGATACAAAAACCGCTACAATTTTCGGAACAAATGCGAGCGTCTGCTCTTGAATCTGAGTTGTTGCTTGGAAAATACTAATGATTAG
Source organism: Paenibacillus endophyticus (assembly GCF_014192395.1). Classification (GTDB taxonomy): domain Bacteria; phylum Bacillota; class Bacilli; order Paenibacillales; family Paenibacillaceae; genus Pristimantibacillus; species Pristimantibacillus endophyticus. Next base: position 166,588 of record NZ_JACHXW010000005.1, read on the forward strand.
ACCTACGACCAAAGCAAGAACGAGCATTGGCGCACTGGCTTTCAAAACCACGAATACAGCCTCTCCGGCTAACCCGATTATGAAATCAGTACTCATCGAACGTCACTCCCTGCTAGTATCACGTGTTGAAGCTTAACAATAAAGATTTAACGATTAAGTACCAACCATCCACTAACACAAACAGCAATAATTTAAACGGTAGAGAAATCATAACAGGAGGCAGCATCATCATCCCCATAGCCATTAAGGTGCTGGCTACGATCATATCGATGACTAGAAAAGGAATGAAAATCATGAAACCCATTTGAAAGGCTGTTTTCAATTCGCTTATTGCATAAGCTGGTATTAATACCGTAATAGGAATCTCCTCGAATGAAGCAGGCTTCTCCGTTTTTGTGTAATTCATGAACAGCATAAGATCCTTTTCGCGCGTATGCGAGAACATGAACTTCTTCATTGGAATAGATGCTTCTTTAAAGGCATCGGTTTGACTGATCTCTCCTTTGAGGTATGGCTGAAGTGCAACCTCATTCACCTGCGAGAAGGTTGGAGCCATAATAAAAAAGGTAAGAAACATCGCTAAGCCGATTAGCACCTGGTTAGGAGGCATTTGCTGTGTACCAAGCGAAGTCCTGACAAAACCCAATACGATTACAATTCGTGTAAAGCTAGTCATAAGCACCATTATTGCTGGAGCAATGCTTAACACTGTAATCAAGAGAAGTATGGATAATGCGCTTGTACCGGGTGCTTCGCCATTCCCGTCACCAATATTGATGGATACATCGGGCAACGGCTCTGCAAATGCTTGATCATGAACGAACATGGCAAGCATCAGTACAGCGACGATTGATATCCACCACTTATTTTTCATCATCCATCAACCGTTCATTTAATTTTGAGTTATGCAATAGCGATTCCAACTGCTGTTTACGATCAGCTTGCTGACTAAGTTTATTTTGTAATAAATCTTCAAAAGAGGACGATTTGTTCCATTGTTCATTTATAGGCTCTGATTCATTCTTTTTGTTGCGATTTTTGAGCTTGTTAATTACTTGTCCTACAACGTCATTGCCCCATCCAGCATCCTTTTGACGCTCTAACGCTGCAATTACAGCGGTAACCTGCTCTGGATCGTCTAACTTATCAATTAGAGTGATGCTTTCGCCAACGCCAACTATGTAGATTCGACCTGCAATTTCAACGACTTGCATGGAATTGTTCTGGCCGAGTGCAATGCCGCCGAGTGAGCGAAGCGATCGATTCGCTCCCCACATACGGTTGCGCTGAGACAGCCATTTAATGACAAAAATAATTAATACGATTACGATAGCAAGTGCGACGATGACCCATACCAAACTGCCTGCGAGATCATTTGATCCCGTGAACACCATTTGTTCGTCATTGCTTGCGCTGCTGCCGTCTAAGGCAGCAGCAGCCGCAAATCGAGGCCATATCGCCATCCCAAGAGCAGACACCATTGAAATGCGCGAAGTTAAGTTAAGCATAATATCTAACCGTTATCCGAGAGTTTTCTTAATCGCTTCGATTACACGATCAGCTTGAAACGGTTTGACGATGAAGTCCTTTGCGCCTGCTTGAATCGCATCAATTACCATTGCTTGCTGACCCATTGCTGAACACATAATCACTTTTGCGTTTCCATCGAGCTTTTTAATTTCTTTCAATGCGGAAATTCCGTCCATTTCAGGCATCGTAATATCCATCGTTGTCAAATCTGGTTTTAGTTCCTTGTACTTCTCAACCGCCTGGGCGCCATCTTGGGCTTCACCGACGACTTCGTATCCGTTCTTTGATAAAATGTCACGAATCATCATTCGCATAAATGCTGCGTCGTCTACGATTAGAATGCGGTTTGCCATCTTTTTATCCTCCTAGGATGCTATTGTAATTTTTGAATGCGGTCCCATTGGCTTACGATATCCGTAACTCGAACACCAAAGTTTTCATCGATAACAACAACCTCGCCTTTGGCAATGAGTTTATTGTTTACCAGGATGTCAACCGGCTCACCGGCTAACTTGTCCAGCTCAATAATTGAACCTTGCGACAGCTCCAAAATATCTTTTATCTGCTTTTGGGTCCTTCCTAATTCTACAGTGACCTTTAGCGGTATGTCGAGAAGTAAATTGAGGTTTGTCTCATCTGGCTGAATATATGGCACATTGCCAAAATTAGCAAATTGGACAGGCTGTACATTAACGTTTCGATTCGCAGCATGACCATAGGTATGCGGACCAGGCGGCTGCATGCTCATATCATAGCCCGCTGCAGGCGTTTGGTACTGCGTAGGCGGCATTTGCTGCTGCATAGGCGGTGCTGCATGCATTTGAGGCGGCGCAGCGTTCATATACGCGGTTGCTGCCGTTTCCTGCATCGCGGCTTGTTGTGCCGAAGCAGGCGGTGCTGTTTGTGGTGCTGCCACGGCTTCTGGAGCTGCCGGTTCGTCTACCGTTCCCATCAAAATATCTACCATTTGCTTCGCAAAAGGGATCGGAAGCAGCTGCATGATCGTTGAATCAATGAGATCGCCTATTGTCAATCGGAAAGATATTTTGATAAACAAATCAACCGGCGGCAAATGCTCCATGCCGTCACCATTGTTCACATCTAAAATATCGATGCCAGGAGGCGAAATATTAACAAAACGATTGAATATCGTAGACATCGAAGTCGCCGATGAGCCCATCATTTGATTCATTGCTTCTTGCACAGCGCTGATATGAATTTCATTTAGCTCTTCAACCGTTATATTGGTTCCTTCGCCGCCGAGCATGAGATCCGCGATGATCTGAGCGTCCTTCGTTTTAATAACCAAAGAATTAATGCCTTGAAACCCATCGACATATTGAACGCTAACAGCAACATGAGGTTTAGGGAAAATATCGGCAAGCTCTTCCTTTTTCACAATCGTTACTTGAGGTGTCGTAATGTCTACTTTTTTACCTAACAACGTCGATAATGCTGTCGCTGCGCTGCCAAAAGTAATGTTTCCTATTTCACCGAGCGCTGATTGTTCCATCTCAGATAGGAAGTCCGAAAGCTGCGATCCGCCTTCTGAAGGTTGCTCGGCTTCCGAATCATTGGAGGACTGACGAAGCAATGCATCGATTTCCTCTTGTGACAAATAGTCCTTACTCATCATAATCTTCTTCCACTCCTTCAACGACAATCTCATCTACTTGAACAGCTATCCGATCTTTAACAGAGCCGGGACTGCCAATAAACTTAAGCTTATCCCCCACTTTAATTTTCAAGCCTTCATCCACTGACTTATTAAGTGAAATAACATCCCCAACATTCAGACCTAAAAATTCTTTAATGGTAAGCGCCGATTCACCTAACTCAGCAACGATGGGAAGCTTAGCTTTGTTAACACGCTGCTCCAGAATCTCCACCTCTTCTGGCGCGCGAGCTTTCTTCTGGGAAACAAACCAATGATGGACAGATAACCTTGACATAATGGGTTCAATAACGACATGGGGGATACAGAGATTGATCATACCCGTTGTGTCGCCAATTTTTGTGCTGAACGAAATTAGGGCTATCGTTTCATTCGGCGAAACAATCTGCATAAACTGCGGATTGGTTTCCAAAGCTTCTAGCCTTGGCGAAATGTCGATAATCGTTTTCCATGCTTCCTGCAAGCTTTCAAACGTTCTGCTGAAGATTCGTTCCATTATAATGGTTTCAATCTCCGTTAAATTGTTGATTTTGGAAGGTGCTATGCCTTGTCCTCCAAGCATACGGTCAAGCATGGCATAGGCCACATTCGGATGAACCTCAAGCACCATTCGACCTTCGAGCGGCTCCGCTTCAAATATATTCAAGATCGTCATTTTAGGAATCGAACGAATGAATTCGTCATAAGGCAACTGCTCGACCTGCACGACATTAATTTGAACAAAAGTGCGAAGTTGCGCTGAGAAATAGGTTGTCAAATATCGCGCAAAGTTTTCATGTATCCTTGTTAAGCTCCTTATATGATCCTTCGAAAAACGAACGGCGCGCTTAAAATCATACAAGCTGACTTTTCGGGTCGTTTCTTCCTTCTTGAGATCCTCTGCGTCCATTTCGCCAGAATCCAAGGCTGCTAATAGCGCATCTATTTCATTTTGCGATAGAACATCAACCAAATATCTCACCTCCTTCGAGGAATGTCGGCGTAGTTAAGTTAAATTTCAGTAATGATAAAGTTAGTGATTTCTACTTTAACCAATTTTCCTTTTGGAATGATTGGCGTAATAAGATTCAGCAGCTTGGATTCAAGCGCATCTTCTCCCTGCGAACCGTTCAGTTCATCAGCAGTCATGTCAGCTAGTGCTCTGTTAATGATCGGCCTAACTTCAATTTCGATAATCTTATCGAACTCTTCCTTAGCTTTCTTCCCGTCAAGTTGGAACGCAAAGCTAAGCACAACAACATATTCCGGATCCTTCAGATTTCTTCTGAAATCCTTTAATTCGGAAGTAACCTCCACCCGCTCGTCCGCGGATAATACCTTAACCTCGATTGTCTTTGTTTCTGTAGCTTGCTCTTTCGGATCAGCAAAGAATGACTTAAACAAAATAATGGCAACAACAGCTATTAGTGTTATAGATAATAGAATTGTTATTAACCATGGAAGCATTTTTTTCATGATGAGGGACCCTCCGTTTGCTCACTCTTTTGGGCCGCCGCAATGAGGCCAATTGTGCGTAAATATTGTTGATTAAGCAACAGCAGCTCAGATGTTTTCTCCGTAACGACTAATTTTTTTCCTGTCGTAAGCGTTATAACCGTATCTGCTGCTTCTTCAATCACTTCAATCAATAAAGCATTTATTGTCACTTTTGTTCCATTTAAACGCGTTACGGTAATCATTAGTTACCCCCCTCACACCTAGGGGAGGCACTAAGCCTCCCGCTCGTTATGAATTACCTATCGTTTTAAGTTAACAACCTCTTGCAGAATCTCATCTGAAGTCGTGATGATTCGAGAGTTGGCTTGGAAGCCGCGTTGTGCCACGATCATTTCCGTAAACTCAGCAGTTAAATCAACATTGGACATTTCAAGCTGACCCGCAATAATAGCGCCTGTTCCTAGTTCCGGATCACCTGCGAATGTCATGAAATCTTCAATCGAAGCGTCTGGATTCGCATTGGCTGTAACACGATACATGTTACCGCCAAGCTTCTCTAATCCGCTTGGGTTTACAACTTTAGCAACCCCTAGTTGCGCAATGGGTTCAGTACCGTCAACCGTTACCCCCATAATCGTACCGTCCTGACCGATAGAAAAAGCAGTAATCGCTTCATCAAGAATGATTGGCTCTTGATCTACGCTAAGAACAAAATAGCCGTCACCAGTCACGAGCTGTCTGTTTGAATCAAGCGTAAAGTTCCCCGCACGAGTTAGAAGCATTTCGGAATCATCACTTGCTCTGACTACGAAAAAACCGTCTCCATCAAGCCGAAGATCTGTCGGTTGGTTAGTAGTCATTGCACTTCCCGCTGTATGTACGGTATCAATAGAACCGATAGATACGCCTAATCCGATTTGCTTAGCATTTACACCGCCGCGAACACCTTCCTCAGGTGCTGTGACGCCAGCAACTGTTTGGCTAAGAATATCCTTAAACATAACACGGCCCGCTTTAAAGCCAACCGTATTTACATTCGCAATATTGTTACCAATAACGTCCAGCTTTGTTTGAAAGCCGCGCATACCAGAAACGCCCGAATACATCGATCTTAGCATTTAGATTATTCCTCCTGGAATATAATATGAAATCCTCTTATTTCAAATTGTAGTATGCACTATCATTTAGCTGCTTCAATCGATCCACAGCCTGAGGCTCCCTGATAGGTCCAGCCTTCTCACGATAAAATAATAGCACTATCAATTTGCGTAAATACATTGCTTTTCATTTGTCCGCCATCCATCGCGGTTACGACGGTTCGACTCGGCACATTTACTATCATAGCAATATCGCGAAATACAATTAAGGAATCCTGCGCCCCTTTGGAGGCTGCTTCTTCTACCGCATTTATAATTTTAGTCAGTGATTCAGGCTGCAACTTAATGCCCCTCTGCTGCATGCGTACCTCCGCATGATGGCTGAATTTAAGCACTTTGGCATTAAGCATTTCTTGAAATTCTGACGACTGCGAATGACGGTTGACTGCAGTCTTGCCCGCTTGGTGAGGTGTGGTTATGACTGGGAAAATATGACCAATTTTCATACCTTCGTTCATATTAGCCTTCAGCTCCTTCCTCAGCATTCGCTGGATTAGAAGATTCGCTGCCTGCATCATCGTCGCTTGAAGAATCCCCGTTGTCGCTTGTTTCAGAAATCGAAGTTACATAATCAAGTGCAACCTCAGCTCCGCCTACTCTCGCATACAGGATGCCTTCCTTCGAAATAATGGAATCAACAACGCCTTTGACCGTAGTAATCTCACCTGCTTCGTCATACTCGTTCCACTCTATCGACTTACCGATTAAGCTTGAAGCAGAACCAATGTTCTGACGCATTAAGGTAAGCTCAGTAGACATGTTCATGAGCTGCTCGACAGATGTAAATTGAGCCATTTGCGCGATAAAATCTTTATCCTGCAACGGCTGCATCGGATCCTGATTGCGCAGCTGTGTAACGAGAATACTTAAGAACTGATCTTTTCCAAGTGTATCTGAACTTTTTTTGTTAGCAGCGGCTTGAACGTTGGCTTGGCTGTAGTTAGGCCATACCGCACGAGTAGAAACGCTATCTGTCATTTCCAATCACCTCCGTTCATTTGGACGGTACTTTTGCGATATTATGCTCTGACATTTATGCCTCTACCGAATCCAAGTCCTTGGATCGTAGCTTGCTGAACCATTTCAGTCTCGAATTGGCTATCGCTTGTACTTTCATCATGGTTAAATCTTTGTCGACTCGAAGATTGCTGCTGGCTGCTTCCCTGCCCTTGCTGCTGCTGAGATAGCTGCGATGTCGATTGTCCTTGTGAAACCTCCAGCTTGTCAACCATTAGCCCCTGCGCTTGGAGTGCAGAACGCAGCTGTGCCATTTGGTTGTCTAGCATGTCCTTCGCCATTGCAGTATCTGTCTGAAAAACAGCAGTCAATAAACCGTTTTGCATCGTTATACGCACATCAACCTGACCTAAATGCTCAGGGAATAACATGATTTTGGCTTCCGAAACACCATTGACCATCGTCAAATCCAATTTTTGAACAATCATACCCGTCATCGACTTAGCGAACTCTTCTGCAACAACATAGGAAGTTGCAGTCGGAGCGTTTGCCGTCAATGGAGCTAGACCGCGAATCGTCTCCGCATTGCTTGTACCGAGATGCAATTGCAAATTGCTTTCAACATTAGAAACCGCTGGATCCGTATCCACGCTTTGCTCCATCGTTTGTGCAATGGTTGAGAACATCATCGGGTGAGCAGTTTGCTGCGATAAACGTTGCAAAAGGACGCCGGTATCCGCTTGAGGTGCCAGCTGCGCGGTAAACAGTTGTTGTGTGAAGGTCGTCGATTTCGTTTGTGATTTCGTCGTATCCACCGGCTGACCTTCCAGAATCGCTGTTAACGCTTGAAGCTGCTGAGCAACCACTATAGCTGGTTCTTGTTGATGAATGAGCTTCATAGAGCCTTGATTTAGCATGATCTGCATTTGAACAAGCGTATCCTGAAGCTTATTCCTAATATTGACTGCTTGATTAAGCTCTTGTGTTACATCTAAGCTTGAATCATCCAAAGGAACATCCGTATTCGACTGCTGGACTAGCGGTACAGGTAATCCGAGCAAAGCAAGTAAAGCGCTCATTTGATCCAACATATCTGATAGTTGGTTCAAATGCTCATCGTCTATTGGTTTCGTTTCTTCATCCGCTGTTTCAGATGATTCCAGCTTATCTAACAAACCATCAATAATCGACATAAGTTCCAAAAGTGTTGGTGAAGCTACAGCTTCCTCCCCTTCGACAACTGCTTTATTATTCACAACATCGACAAGAGGCGTTGCTTTTGATTGTCCTGATTTAGTGGTCGTATCGTTGTTTAATTGTTGAACCAACGTTTTTTGAAACACAGCTCCTTCAGCCGCTTTACTTCCTTGAGCGTTTGAAGCTGCTTGCGCTTGAGGCTGGGCATTACTTGCCTGCGGTATAGCTATTTCCATTTTTTTCACCTCCTTTCAAATAGTGAATATCACAATCCAAAAGACGGAGTTAACTACCTGACATCAGCTTCGTTACGAGCTGAGCTGTTACTTTTTCATCAATCCCAGACATTTCAGCTAGAATGGAAGATCTCGTTTCATTATCTACCGCGTTTAAAATCCGAAGCACTTTGCTAGGACTAACATCAACCATTTTAACCAGTAATTCTCCTGCACTTTTAGCATCCATTGCTGTAAAGGTTGCACTGAGCTGCTCTTGATCAAGAACGGAAGATGCGGGCTTAGCCACCTCTGTTTTCTCAGATTCAAGTCGAGCTTGAAGCGCTGCAATCTGCATGTCTTTAGCAGTAACATTATCCTTCAGCTTCATAGCAGCATTTGCAGCTGTCTGAGGATTCATTTTTTCCATTATACGTACCCGGTCATCAGGACGCATATTCGCAAACACAAGAACCATTTCATCCAGTGTCATGCTTTGCAGGATCGGAGCTGCTTTACTAGGCGTAATTTTGGAGAACATGCTTGCCAGCTCCTGAATTTTCACCTGGTACTGCTCGTCCTCTAATGCATCTGATTCATTTGAACTCTTTAGCTGCGAATTGTCACTCTCTAAATCCTTCACTTCTTGCTCCAGCGAGGATTTTGTTTGATTCGCTGCAGCCAATTCGCTTTCGATTGCCGTCAACTGGGCTTGCAAGTCCGCAATTTTGGCTGACATGTTCGAAGTTTTCAATTCATCGTCATTTATTGAACCACCTGCAACCTTTGGTTCAGGCAATACGTCTTTTAAGACAGGAATTGAATTTCCGGCTGTAAGCATTTTATTGCGGAAATCGTTATTAAACAAAGTAAACAATACACCGAGCAGTACGATGGCAAACAAAATCGGCGTCATCAAAAACATCATTCTCTCAAGTGCACTGTAGCTTTGCTTCTCTTTTTCCGTACCCGCCAATTCCATTCACTCCCTCTAGCCGGTATCACGCATCACTTTATGGGGTTGGTATCATGAAACGGACGCTTGCCATCTCATCCAGCTCGTTCTGCTCTTTTATTTGCATAGCATACTGGAACCGATCACGCGCATGATCTTTTGCTTTTAGCCAAACCTTTTCATCTTTCATCTTGTCTGAAAGGTTAAGTCTGCTTTGCTCAACCGCTTTTTGTGCATGCAACACGTCTTTCATTTTGTTTGTAATACAAGCTACTAAATAATCCAAATATTGCTGAATGACTTGAAGCTCAGATAGTGGAACCGCAATTTTAGCAGCATCAATCAGTTTGAATTCCCACTCCTGTTGTTTCACACGTAATTGCTCAAGTGAAAGTTCCTCAGCAGTTAACACGCCAACGGCAGAGGACAGCATCCACTCCGCTTGCGTTTTCTCGCTGCCCTTTAAATCGACAACCCTCTGAAATGTATACCGAAACGATGCCATTTAAAGGTTCAACTCCTGTAGAAGTGATTAATCAAACCTGATTGCGCTTCTTCCAAGCTAACTTTTTCATTCGTTTTTTGCTTCGTATAGCTCTGTATGGATTCAATAAATTGCATCGCCGTATCAATTTCTTGATTGGATCCTCTTTGGTACGCCCCAATATTGATGAGGTCCTCCGAATCTCTATAAATAGACAGAAGCTTTTTCAATTCATTCGCCGCATCCTGCTGTTCCTCGGTTACGATTTCTTTCATAACACGACTTACAGAAGCTAGGATATCGATTGCAGGGAAATGCCCTTTATGCGCTAATTGACGGCTTAATACGATATGCCCGTCTAGAATGCCGCGAACAGCATCAGCAATTGGCTCATTCATGTCATCACCATCGACAAGCACGGTATAAAATGCGGTAATTGAGCCGCTGGGCCCTGTTCCTGCCCGTTCTAATAGCTTCGGCAACGCAGCAAATACAGATGGCGTATAACCTCGCGTGGCAGGTGGTTCACCTATAGCTAAGCCAACTTCACGAAGTGCCATAGCATAGCGGGTAACCGAGTCCATCATAAGCATGACGTTTAAGCCTCTATCTCTAAAATACTCAGCGATAGATGTAGCAATCAGCGCTCCTTTAATACGTATAAGAGCTGGCTGGTCAGAGGTAGCTACGATAACAACGGAACGAGCCAAGCCTTCTGGGCCGAGATCCTTCTCGATGAATTCCAATACCTCGCGCCCACGCTCGCCAATAAGGGCAATCACATTGACATCGGCGGATGTATTCCGCGCAATCATACCTAGCAGTGTGCTTTTACCAACGCCGGATCCTGCGAAAATACCTACACGTTGACCACGGCCAACCGTAAGCAATCCATCAATGGCTCTTACTCCGATGCCGAGTGGTTCGACCACACGAGGCCTTTTCAGCGGGTTGCTGGGCTCATTATAAGTTGAATAATGCGGCATCCGCCTAGGCAGAAAAGATCCATCGAGTGGATTACCTAAACCGTCAAGCACCTTACCAAGCAATTCTGATCCAACTTGAACCGTCAAAGGCTTGCCTGTACCAACGACATCGCATCCAGGACTAATGGCATGCAGATCGCCCAAGGGCATTAGAATAACCTTATTCTCGCGAAATCCAACGACTTCAGCTTTTATGGGCTTTGCACCTTTGGACGGATAGATAAAACAGACATCACCTATGCTCGCATCGGGTCCTTCTGACTCGACCGTCAGTCCGATGACTTGCGTTACTTTTCCGTTCACCCTAACAGGATCGAGCGGATGCAGATGTTCGATATATTTAAGCACATCAAGATTATTCACTATCATCGGAATGACCTCGCTCTTCGCTGCTGTGATGAGCAAGATGAATCAACTCGCGCTTAATTTCTGAGAGCTGCGTGTCAATCCGCGCATCAATGCTTCCGAAAGCCGATCGGATAACACAACCGTTATCCTTCACTGTAGAGTCGGGTAAAATCTGCAGTTCAGCCTGGGAGTCAATTGCAAAATGAAGCTCCTCGCGAGCAGCTTGTACGAAAGCCAGCTGACCTGGTGCGACACACAGCGTAATGACACCTTGCTCTCTTCTGCGTGAAAGCGATTTGCGTATAAGCTCGATAGCCATATCAGGCGCTAAAGTAAGCTGCTGTCCAATAATTTTTTCGGCGATTGCACAGCTAAGTTCAACTAGAAAAGGCTCAGCCTCTTGGATAATTTGTTCTCTCATATCAAAAGCTGTTTTCAGCACATCGGATGCTTCAGCAATTTTTTGCTCCCAGACTTCTCGTAGCTCCGCTTCGGATTGTGCAGATCCTTCAGCGTAGCCAAGATCGTATCCTTTTTGTTTAGAAAGCTCAGATGCAGCTTCATCTTCCGTTCGTTTTTGCAGCCACCAAACTTCAATTTGCTGCTCGGTTTCAGAAAGCAGCCTTTCGCTTTCCGACGCTGCCTCTTGCAGTCTTTCTTCAGCATAAAGCTGAGCGTCATTTAAAATTTGATCTCGCAAGTTTATCGTCTCTTCATCAGGTCCAAGCTCAATCTCCTCTTCCTGACTAAGTGTTTCTTCGATTTCAAAATTCCGCTGATGCAGCCATTCCAGCTGCTTCAATTGGTCAAGAGTAATCACACTCGATGATTTGATCAAATTAGACAATGATATCGTCTCCTCCACCACGGGCGATGATGATTTCACCAGACTCTTCTAATCTGCGAATGGTAGCTACGATACGAGTTTGCGCTTCTTCAACATCACGAAGTCGAACGGGACCCATGAACTCCATTTCTTCTTTAAACGTCTCAGCCATACGTTTGGACATATTTCGGAATATTGCTTCACGAACCTCTTCACTTGCCACTTTAAGCGCAAGCTGAAGATCTGAGTTCTCAATATCACGAATAATACGCTGAATCGAACGATTGTCGATATTGACGATATCTTCGAAGACGAACATGCGTTTCTTGATTTCTTCTGCAAGCTCAGGATCTTGTATTTCGAGCGCATCCAGAATAGTCCGCTCCGTTCCGCGATCTACACCGTTTAGAATTTGTACGATGGAGTCAATGCCGCCGGCATTCGTGTAATCCTGCGTAACCGTAGCCGAGAGTTTCTGCTCCAATACACGTTCAACTTCCGAAATGACTTCAGGCGATGTACTGTCCATCAATGCAATTCGTCTAGCAACCTCTGCTTGCTTTTCTTGAGGAAGCGAAGAGAGAATATGCGAAGATTGCTCCGATTGCAAATAGGAGAGTACTAACGCAATCGTTTGAGAATTTTCATTCTGTATAAAATTCAAAATTTGAGTAGGCTCTGCTTTTCTCGCAAAATCAAACGGTCTTACTTGCAGCGTCGCTGTCAATCGGTTGATAACCTCCAGCGCTTTCTGTTCGCCAAGTGCCTTTTCCAAAATATCTTTTGCATATGAAATGCCGCCTTGCGTGATATATTCCTGAGCCATGCAGATTTGATGAAATTCGCTTAGAATCGTTTCACGATCCATGCTGTCTACTTTTCGGACATTAGCAATTTCAAGCGTAAGCTGTTCAATTTCTTCATCGCGCAAATGTTTGAATATTTGTGCAGATACTTCAGGCCCAAGCGTAATGAGTAATATTGCTGCTTTCTGACGTCCTGATAAGCCTTGCATCGATTTCGACACCTGAACCACCTCTATTCATCCACAAGCCATGTGCGAAGAAGATTAACGAACTCATCCGGTTTCCGTTTGGCAAGTGTTTCAAGATTTTTCCGAGCCTGACTGTCATTGTTGACACTTTCCAAGTCGAGAGTTGGATATTCCACTTTTGAAGGAGCTGCCAATTCAATTTCTTCCTCAGCCGCTTTCTTGCGTCTGCGAGCAAGAATGACGATAAGTCCTCCAATAATAGCTAGAGCTGCAACACCAATTCCGATTATCCATGGCATACTTAATGCGTTTGCTTGATTATCGGCTGTATTGCCTGAGAACGTTCTTGCAATGATAGCAACCTTTTTCTCGATGAGCTGGTCATTCGTTACGTCTTGACCGGAATCAGCCAGCTGCGCGCGGACTAAAGCAGTCAAATAAGCCATGATTGCTGTTCTGCTGTCTCCATCCTCTATTTGAGACGCTTCGATACCTATACTAATAGAAAGGTCTTTCAGAACAAATGGCCCAGAAACAATATTGCTGTTTATTCTCGTAAAGTCATAGTTCCGAATTTGTGAACTTGTCTCTGTAGAATTTTCGCCGGTTGTTGAAGCTTCGTATCCTGGAACATCGGTTTCACCAGTACCAGCAACGCCCCCTGCTTCCCCTGACGTGCCAGTTGATGTACTGTTTGAAATATCTTCACTAACTATAATCCCATTATTATTATTGTTATCCAGCGGCTTGACAACAGACTCTTCCGATGTTTTTTTATCGAAGTTCATGCTGCTTGAAACTTGAATAACAAGATTGTCGGCTCCGACGATCGGACCTAGAAATTGCTGAATATTTTTTTTGAGTTCTGTTTCATATTTCCGTTGAATGCTGAATTGCGATTCTACAGCATCTGTACTGTTCGCCAATCCACCATCAGCCTCTGAGAAGCTTAATTCCCCTTGCGGGCTCGAGATCGTTATATCTTTCATTTCCAGATTAGGAACAGCGGTTTTTACAAGGTTGTAATACCCATCCACCTCTTTTTGGCTAGGACGGTAACCTGACATAAACTTGATCATGATCGAAGCTGATGCTTGTTCCGCGTCTTCAGGAGAAAGAAATACGCTCTCTTCCGGCAAATTTATTAACACCTTTGAGCTGTCTACGCCTTGCATGGCGTTTAGAAGCTGCTGTATTTCCCCATTTAGCGCATTCAGATATTTCACATTGAATTCATTTTCTGTCGTTCCAAACTGGCTTGAACTTGAAGTAAATGCCTCGAAGCCGATCGAACCATTTTGAACTAGTCCTTGCGAACCCACGTCCACTTTAATTCGTGCAGCATCCGTGCTTGGAACAGATATACTTTTTCCATTGTTGCTAAGCTCATAAGGAATTCCGCTGCCATCGAGGTAAGTCATAATCGCAGCTGCGTCTGTTGTATCTAAATTCTGGAAAGCAATTTCGTATTCCGTCCTTGTAAATACGATTGTTAACAAAATGATTGTTAACAACAATCCACTAATAGAAGCCCCCAACCAAATTTTTTGTTTTCTGCCCATTTGGCCCCAAAATTGAGTGAGCCTTGCTCTATATTGGGCGATTCTCTCGTTCACGTTGTCACCTCACCCAAATACTATGCTAGTTCGAAATGATGATTAGATTTGCATCCGCATGATTTCTTGATATGCTTCTACCACTTTGTTGCGGACTTGTGAGGTAAGTTGCAAGCTTAGTTGCGCTTGCTCAGAAGCGATTAGAACCTTGGTAACATCCACTTCACCGATTAAGTACTTATCATTAAGCTTATGAACGTTTTTTTCTTGGTTACTGACATTATCAATTGCTGTTTGCAAATATTGTCCAAATGATTGAGTCAGTTGAGCTGGAGTCGCTTCTTGGATGGGTTTAGCTTCAATCAGCTTTACTGGTTGAATGGGGCCGAGCGACATCGATTGTATCATCATTTTCCCTCCTTGTCGTTCCTTGCGCTACTCGCAAGTTTATCTACCTATTTCAAGCGCTTTGACAAACATAGCTTTTGTTGCATTCAATGCGGTAACATTCGCTTCATAAGAACGAGTCGCTGCTATCATATCGACCATCTCTTTTGTTACATCCACATTTGGCATATTTACATAGCCATTTGCGTCAGCATCCGGATGCGTCGGATTATAAATAAGTTTGTTTGGTGATTGATCTTCTTTGATTCTTGTAACCTTGACGCCCGAAGCAGTTGAGTTTCCACTCATTTGCTGGGAGAGCACGCTTGAAAACGATTGCTGTAGTGGCTCCATAACAACCATCTTCCGCTTATAGGGTTGAAATTGTCCATTTACGAAACTTCCCCGCGTCGTTTCTGCATTCGCAATGTTAGAGGAAATAACATCCATCCGCAGGCGCTGCGCCGACAGTGCAGAAGCACTAACATCAAATCCTGTTGACAACTTCATCCTTAAGCTCTCCCTTCAATCGCTGTTCGCATCATTTTCACTTCATGATTTATCTGCTGAATATAAAAGTTATAACTCAGCTGATTTTTTGCTAGCAAAGACATTTCACGGTCGATATCAACATTATTTTCATTGTTGTTCATCGAAGTTGTTTCATCAGTGATAACTTTGGGTACAGGTAGATTAGAAGAAGCTGCTCCAATTGCTATATGCTTTTGATTGGTCCGTTTACCGATCAATTGCCCCTGCTGATTGCCCATTGATTGCTCCAGCAATTCCTCAAACAGTACTTCAGACCGTTTGAAATGCGGCACATCACCGTTTGCCACATTGTTTGAAATGACGCGTTGCCGCATTTCTGCTGCTTGAAGCGCGCCTTCCATTCTTCCAAATGCAGCGCCATTCAACAAATTCACGTAGTTTCACCACTTTCACATAGGAGATCTCTTTTACGTATTCAACAGATTACTGCTCATTCCTTCTTTGTTCGACAGTAAAAATTAAAAAAATGAGATTGTAGTGTCGATTTTTGCCGACATGATAATATTCAACAATTTCCTAAATTATTACAATAAGAAAAAAGCCCTATCTTTATAAAAAGATAGGGCCAATTTGGTCTAAACGACCTATATTCACGACTTGATTTTGTCTAATTCTTGCAGTAATTGGTGATTTAGGATTTTTATATATGTGCCTTTCATCCCTAATGACCTCGTTTCGATTACTCCTGCGCTTTCAAGTTTTCGCAAAGCATTTACGATAACTGACCTCGTAATTCCAACTCGATCCGCTATTTTGGAAGCAACCAGCAATCCTTCTTTTCCGTCCAGCTCTTCAAAAATATGCTCAACAGCTTCTAGCTCACTGAATGACAACGATCCTACTGCAACGGCTACGACAGCACGGCTTCGAACCTCTTGTTCAATCTCCTCGGTTCGTTCGCGCAAAATCTCCATACCAACAATCGTCGAGCCGTATTCGGCTAGAATCAGATCATCATCGTCAAACGCGCCAGACAACCGAGTGAGTACCAGCGTACCCAAACGATCACCTCCGCCTATAATCGGCACTACGGTCATAATTTCTTGATCGCCAAGACGAGGAAACGTTTCATAGATACCCGCATCCGGCTTTACATTTGTCATCGATTCCTGCATATCGAGAAATCGAATATTGCTTTCCTGAGGAAACCGAAGCTCATCCGCAGATAATGATCGCATGAAATCATGGTCAAATGCATCAACAGCGGAACATCCAAGTATTTTCCCTTTTCGGCTTACAACGAATACGTTGGTCTGTATCGTCGTACAAAGCACCTCCGCCATTTCCCTGAAACTGAGCGCTTTGCCGGCCGCGCGCTGCAGCAGACGATTCAGCGTTCTTGTCTTTGTTAGTAAACTCATTCCAATGCCTCCCAAAACTCATAACAACTACAGTATATATTGACTCAAATCGCGATTTTGCGCAATGCTTCCTAATTTCTCTCTAACATATTCCGGTGTAATCGTCATCTTCTCAAGCGACAGTTCCGGCGCTTCAAAAGATAAATCCTCAAGCAGCTTCTCCAGAATGGTATGCAATCGACGCGCCCCAATATTTTCTGTATTCCGATTTACATCTGCAGCGATAGAAGCTAGCTCGTGAATCGCTTCATCAGAGAATTCAATTGAAATGCCTTCTGTTTCTAACAATGCCGAATACTGTTTGGTTAATGCATTTTTCGGTTCCTTGAGAATGCTTACGAAATCATCCAAACTTAGGCTCGTCAGCTCCACACGAATCGGGAAACGTCCTTGAAGCTCAGGAATCAGGTCTGAAGGTTTGGCTACATGGAATGCACCTGCAGCAATAAACAATACGTAATCCGTTTTTACTGGGCCATATTTCGTCATGACAGTTGAGCCTTCCACAATCGGAAGAATATCACGCTGAACGCCTTCTCGCGATACATCTGGACCAGACCCGCGTGACGGGCTGGCAATCTTGTCGATCTCATCTATGAAAATTATGCCGGATTGCTCCGCCCTTGTAATCGACTCCGTAATAACATCGTCCATATCGATAATTTTGTTAGCTTCTTCCTGCGTTAACACCTTTCGTGCTTCCTTGACTGGCAGCTTGCGCTTCTTTGGCTTCTTCGGCATAAGTTGACCAAACAGCTCTTGCATATTCATGCCCATACCCTCCGGACCTTGACCGGAAAGCATATCCATCATATTAGGAGAAGAATCCTCTACTTCAATTTCAATGATCTCATTCTCAAGCTTTCCTGCCGCCAACTGCTCTTTTATTTGCGAGCGTTTTTGATACAGCGCATGCTCAGCTTCAGGTTCTTCCTTTGGCTCATCGGATTGTTGTTGATTGCCAAATAGCATCTCGAAAGGATTTTTTGAAGCTTTAGCTTTCGCCGCAGAAGGTGCAAGAAGCG
This sequence comes from Paenibacillus endophyticus, assembly GCF_014192395.1. GTDB lineage: Bacteria > Bacillota > Bacilli > Paenibacillales > Paenibacillaceae > Pristimantibacillus > Pristimantibacillus endophyticus. The sequence continues at coordinate 184,230 of NZ_JACHXW010000005.1, forward strand.
AAACAATGCGTTCATTAGCAAGCGTTTCTGCCCTGTCTTTTACCTTCTCCGTTTTTTCTGTCTTCACCATGCGTATGGCAGTTTCTACAAGATCCCGCACCATTGATTCAACATCCCGGCCAACATAACCGACCTCGGTAAACTTCGTAGCCTCCAGCTTAACGAAAGGGGCTTTGACCAATTTCGCCAATCGACGCGCAATTTCTGTTTTCCCTACTCCGGTTGGTCCGATCATCAAAATATTTTTCGGAACGATTTCATCGCGCAGTGTTTCATCAAGCAAGCTTCTGCGGTAACGATTGCGCAGCGCAATCGCGACTGAACGTTTCGCCGGCTTTTGACCAACGATATACTTATCAAGCTCCGCTACAATCTGTCGGGGTGTCAGTGCATCATTTACCATTATAAAATCCCTCCGATTTATATATCTTCACTTTGACTTTCCGAAGCTCAACCTTATATGTTTTGCATCATAATGAACGTTACTCAATCTCTTCAACAATAATGTTTTGGTTGGTGAATACACAGATTTCCGCTGCGATCTCAAGTGATGAACGAGCTATATCGCTTGCAGACATTTGAGGTGCATGGCGCTGCAGCGCACGTGCCGCAGATAATGCGAAGCTGCCGCCAGAGCCAATGGCTAATACACCATCGTCTGGTTCAATGATTTCACCATTTCCGGATATTAATAACAATCCTGTTTTGTCCATCACAAGCATCATCGCTTCAAGCCTCCGGAGCACGCGATCTGAACGCCATTCCTTCGCAAGCTCAACTGCTGATCTTTGCAAATTGCCGTGATGCTCCTCCAGCTTCGCTTCGAACTTCTCAAATAAGGTTATTGCGTCTGCAACAGAGCCTGCAAAACCTGCGATAACTTGGCCACGATATAGTCTTCTTACTTTTTTGGCCGTGTTTTTCATGACCATGCTATTACCGAAAGTTACTTGTCCATCTCCCGCAATCGCGCCTTTGCCTTCATGACGCACGGCGCAAATCGTAGTAGCGTGAAATTGCATTTCCATTGCATTGCCTCCTCAAGGTTCGGTATTAAAAATCGGCTGCCATGCCTACATTACGATTGGCTACAGCAAATGTTCCTTTTTAAATTGCTCGATACCTTCGAGCGCGCGATTCGCGATCATTTCGTTCTTTTCTTTTTTACTTTTCATTCTTTTTTCAAGCGGCGGGAAAAGTCCGAAGTTTGCATTCATTGGTTGGAAATGCTTGAAATCCGCCGTAGTAATATAATTAGCCATGCTTCCGAGCGTTGTGTGCTCCGGAAGAACGACTGGCTCGAGTCCGCGAGCGAGCCTTGCAGCATTAAAGCCGGCAATCAAACCGGAAGCAGCAGATTCCACATACCCTTCAACGCCTGTCATTTGACCGGCAAAGAACAAAGTATCGCGATTATTAAGCTGATAGGTCGGTTTAAGCAACCGCGGCGAATTAATAAAAGTATTGCGATGCATCACGCCAAAACGCACAAACTCAGCATTTTCAAGGCCAGGTATCAGCGAGAAGACACGCTTCTGCTCACCCCACTTGAGATGGGTTTGGAAGCCAACTAAATTGTACAACGTGCCTGCGGCATTATCCTGACGCAGTTGAATAACGGCATGGGGGAGTTTGCCTGTATGCGGATTAACAAGCCCAACCGGCTTCATTGGACCGAATAACACCGTTTGTTTTCCTCTGCTTGCCATAATTTCGATCGGCATGCAACCTTCGAAATACACTTCCTTTTCAAAATCTTTAACTTCCGCCTTTTCGGCAGTCGTAAGCGCTTCGTGGAAAATTTCGAATTCTTCCTCCGTCATCGGACAGTTCAGGTAAGCTGCTTCCCCTTTGTCATAACGTGAAGCCAAATAAACCTTGCTCATATCGATGGAGTCTTTTTCTACAATCGGAGCAGCTGCATCATAGAAATAAAAATACTCCTCGCCAAGCAGCTCTTGGATTTGTGCGGATAATCCTGGTGCTGTTAATGGACCTGTAGCAATGACTACGATCCCGTCGGTCGGGATTTCTGTTACCTCTTCATTACGAACCTCAACGAGCGGATGGTCATGCAGCCTCCGAGTTACCTCGCCAGAGAAGCCGTCACGATCAACCGCCAGCGCTCCTCCTGCAGGCACTGCATGCTGATCGGCACAACTCAATATTAACGAATCAAGCTGACGCATTTCTTCCTTCAGTACCCCTACTGCATTGGCAAGACCGTTAGCCCGCAGACTGTTACTGCACACTAGCTCTGCGAATTGATTCGTATGATGAGCCGGCGTTTTCGTAACTGGGCGCATTTCATATAATACGACGGGTACTCCTTGTGATGCGATTTGCCATGCTGCCTCGCTCCCAGCCAGGCCAGCTCCGATTACTGTAACTTTTTGTGGTTGTGACAAAATATTTCAATCCTTCCATGATGTAATTCGCTTCGATTGCTTACAGTACTTCATATGCCATTTAACAAATTCTTATCTATCCCCAGTCATCATTTACGATTTAATCACAATTGTTCAAATCTCTGCCTAACACAATATAAACATTCGCCTAACAGTAAAAGGGGATAAATAAAACGTTGATGAATAAACAGCCCGTTGAACAACGGTGTCCTCCCTAATGAAAGGGAGGACGGTGGCGGGTACTTATTCGATTAGATAAATAGAGTCTGAGTATTTGCTAGGCGTGCTGGCTGATACTCGACTAAAGCTTAATCGATGTCCATACCCTGTTCGTCCTCATCAAGAACCTCTTCTGAGTAATCACAAGTTGGACATATCAATTTAGCTCCGCTACGGTTCCGTTTTTCAACTAGCTTGGATTCTTCGCATTGCGGACATGGTTTATTTGTCGGTTTGTCCCATGAAACATAATCGCAGCCCGGATATTGATCGCAGCCGTAAAATATTCTGCCTTTTTTGCTGCGTCTTTCAATGATCTTGCCTTCCGCGCACTTCGGGCACGTCACGCCAATATCCTTGACAATCGGCTTCGTATTTCGACAATCCGGAAATCCGGAACATGCAAGGAATTTCCCGAAACGTCCCATTTTGTAGACGAGGTGACGGCCGCATTTCTCGCAAATCTCATCCGAAACCTCATCCTGAATTTCGATTTCCTTCATCTCGTCCTCGGCTACTTCCAGACGCTTCTCGAAGGATTCGTAAAAATTCGCTAGAACCTTCACCCAATCCTCCGTACCTTCCTCTACATGGTCAAGATTCCCTTCCATGTTAGCTGTAAATTCGGCATCCAGAATCTCAGGGAAAAACTCTTCCATAAGCTGAATAACCAAATCACCCAGCTCAGTCGGCATAAATTTCTTTTCTTCCATAGCAATGTATCCGCGTTTTTGAATCGTTTCGAGCGTTGGCGCATACGTACTTGGACGCCCTATTCCAAGTTCCTCAAGCGTCTTCACTAGTCTTGCTTCCGTAAATCTTGGAGGAGGCTGAGTGAAATGCTGCTTTGGATCAATGGCTTCTGAATCCATCACATCTCCAGCGGCGAGCGGTGGTAAAAACTTATGTTCTTCCACAGTTCCGTCATCGTTGCCTTCAACATAAACCTTCATAAACCCTGCAAACTTGATTTTGGAGCCAGTCGCTCTGAAAATGGTTTCGCCAGCCTGCAAATCAACAGTCATCGTATCCAGGACGGCTGATTGCATTTGACTCGAAACGAAACGTTCCCAAACAAGCTTATAAAGGCGAAGCTGGTCACGGCTTAAAAACGGTTTCATTGATTCAGGGTCGCGCAAGATGGATGTCGGTCGAATCGCCTCATGCGCATCCTGGGCATTACTGTTCTTCTTTGTATACACCCTCGGTTGTTCAGGCACGTAAGACGCACCGTACTTTTCCGTAATGAATTCCTTTGCTTCCTCTTGCGCAATCGGGGATATGCGTGTCGAGTCTGTTCTCATATACGTTATCAATCCGACTGTACCTTCTTTGCCAAGCTCAACGCCTTCGTATAGCTGCTGGGCAACGGACATGGTCTTAGAAGCTCGGAAACCGAGTTTTCTGGCCGCCTCCTGCTGCAATGAGCTTGTAATAAAGGGTGGAGAAGGGTTGCGCAAGCGCTCTTTCTCGCGTACGTCAGAGACCGTAAACTGGCTTCCGTTCATAGCGCGAAGCACTTCCTGTACTTCTGCCTCTTTGCCAAGCTCACGTTTATCTCCGTTTATGGAATGATATTTGGCATCGAATGCAATTCCCGAATGATTTAGCTTAGCGGTAATAGACCAGTATTCCTCGGGAACAAATGCATCAATCTCATTTTCACGATCAATGATGAGCTTAACGGCAACCGATTGTACACGACCGGCTGACAAGCCTTTTTTTACTTTCTTCCATAGAAGAGGGCTTATCTTATATCCAACCAGCCGATCCAATATGCGTCTTGCTTGCTGTGCATTCACCAAATCCATATTGATCTTGCGCGGCGTCTTAAATGCGTCTTTAACAGCCTGCTTTGTTATTTCATTAAATACAACGCGGCAAGTATCTGTCTCATCCAGCTCCAAATAATGGGCCAAATGCCACGCAATCGCTTCTCCTTCGCGATCCGGATCGGCTGCCAGAAAGACATGTTTTACTTTTTTGCTGGCATCCTTCAATTCCTTAAGGATGCTGCCTTTGCCGCGTATCGTAATGTATTTGGGATTAAAATCATTATCTACCTCGACGCCGATCTGGCTTTTGGGCAAATCGCGAATATGACCCATGGATGCTTTAACGATATACTTGCTGCCAAGATATTTGCCTATCGTTTTGGCTTTAGCGGGTGATTCGACGATAACTAAAGAATCTGCCATGTAAGGCGCCTCCTCTCTTCATTGCATGCTATAAAGCAATATATATTGATCCGGGCTGCAATTCGATTTTTCGTTTTATACATAAATTTAGCAGAAGTGCGTTCAAATGTCCAAACGGGATGGCAGAAAGCTCATGCAGCTCATTGATCGAAAGTGGCTGATCTCTCAGCAAAGCAATCAATTTGCTCTCTTCTGGTGTTAATTGATCCCCGTTTGTTTCTAGGTTGGACGAGCTCTTTTTATCTGCTTCCTTGTATGCATGTAATGCAGCCGGCAGCCAATTCAACTCTTCGATTATATCTTGCATACCTGTAATCAGCTTCGCCTCGCCGCGTTTAATGAGCTCATTGGGTCCTTCGCTCTTTGGCGAATAGATCGGGCCAGGTATGGCGAACAATTCTCTGGACATGTCTGAAGCATGACGTGCCGTTATGAGAGAACCGCTTCTTGTTGCTCCTTCTACCACAACCGTACCCACCGACAATGCTGCGATAATACGATTGCGTTGATGGAACTGCCCTGGGTGCAGCGAGGTGCCGATCGGTGTTTCGGAAACGAGCAAGCCCTGCTCCGCAATTCTATGAAACAATGATAGATTCTCCGGCGGATAACATCTGTCTATCGGAGTAGGCAAAACGGCAATGGTGCCTCCCGCTCCTCCTAGCGCAGCTTCATGAGCCTTGCTGTCAATCCCTTTCGCTAGTCCGCTTACAACCGTCAGACCTGACTGCGACAATTGTTTCGCTAGTGAAGCTGCGGCCTGCCTCCCATATGCGGTTGGCACCCTTGTTCCTACAATAGCAATCGCTGGTCTTTGCAGGAGCTCCAATCTTCCTCTAACATAAAGAACCCAAGGCGGCTGCGCGATTTCTTTCAGCATTTGCGGATAAGCTGCATCATAAGGTGTCAAGGCGACAGCATTTACTTTCTGAGCGGCTGCGGAAGGCTCTTCTGTCAATATCCAAGGATGTTCTGCATAACGCTCTGCTGCCGATTTCGCTTGACCTCGTTGCAATCCTATTGCAAGAAGATCTTCAATACTCCACAGTGGCTTATTCCAGAATTGGTGCTGAACCGCTTTTTGAATCGCATGCCAGCCAATACCTGGAATTTCGTGAAAAGCAATGATCATTTGTCTGCGTATATCTTGATTTTGAACTATTTTACCCAACCCTTTCTTCACTTGGGCTGGCCTGCATTCTTATCTATTGTGCGTTACACTGCATAAGAATGCAAGTCGGCCGCTAAAATAATGGAAATCGGTAAAAAAAAAGCAACCTCCCAACTCCCGTTTTCGGGTCGTTGAGAGGTTGCTTACCTCACGTCAATCGATGCAATTATTTACGTGTAATGCACTTTTCAAGCAGACCTTGCTCTTCTAGAACACTTACAAGCGTTGAACCCATCTCGGAAGGAGTCGGTGCAACTTTAATGCCGCAAGCTTCAAGCGTTGCAATTTTCTCTGCAGCAGTACCTTTACCGCCTGAGATGATTGCACCAGCATGTCCCATGCGTTTGCCTGGAGGCGCTGTAGCGCCGCCGATGAAGCCTACAACTGGCTTTTTCATGTTCGCCTTGATCCACTCAGCTGCTTCTTCCTCAGCCGTTCCGCCGATCTCGCCGATCATAATGACCGCATAGGTGTCTGGATCTTCATTGAAAAGATTCAGAATGTCGATGAACTCGGAGCCTTTAACCGGGTCGCCGCCGATACCTACTGCAGAGGATTGGCCGATGCCGCGAGTCGTCAATTGATGAACCGCTTCATAAGTCAACGTCCCAGAGCGGGAAATAACGCCAACGTGACCAGCTGTATGAATGTAGCCAGGCATGATGCCGATCTTGCATTCATCCGGCGTGATTACGCCTGGGCAGTTAGGTCCGATTAGAACGGTTTTGCTGCCGTCCATGTAACGTTTAACCCGTACCATATCAAGTACCGGAATACCTTCAGTGATACAAATAACGAGATCAAGCTCTGCATCTACAGCTTCCATGATCGCATCTGCAGCGAATGCAGGAGGAACATAGATAACGGACGCATTAGCGCCAGTAGCCGCTTTTGCTTGAGCAACGGTATTGAAAACAGGCAATGATACGAGCGTCCCGTTATCAAGTGTAATGTCAACGTTCGTGCCACCTTTACCAGGTGTTACGCCGCCTACCATTTGCGTGCCGTATTCCAGCCCGCCTTTTGTATGGAACAAGCCAGTAGCGCCTGTAATCCCTTGGGTAATGACTTTTGTATCTTTATTGACCAAAATGCTCACTCTTAACTCACATCCCCTGAATGAATTCGTATGCAGCTATTGCCGCACAGCAAGTTATCTTATTTCACGAGAGCGACAATCTTCTGCGCGCCGTCCGCCATGGAATCCGCAGCCACGATGTTCAATCCCGATTCTTTCAAAATGTTTTTGCCGAGGTCGACGTTCGTGCCCTCAAGGCGAACTACAAGCGGACGATCAAGGCCGACTTGCTTAGCTGCTTCGACAACGCCGTTAGCAATTACGTCACAACGCATGATGCCGCCGAAGATGTTAACGAAAATCCCTTTAACCTTCTCATCGGACAAGATGATTTTGAATGCTTCAGTAACTTTCTCAGCTGTCGCACCGCCCCCTACGTCTAGGAAGTTGGCAGGGTCGCCGCCGTAATATTTGATAATATCCATTGTCGCCATCGCAAGACCCGCACCATTAACCAAGCAGCCGATGTTGCCATCAAGCGCAATGTAGCTAAGGTCGTATTTGGAAGCTTCGATTTCTTTCGCATCTTCCTCTTCCAGGTCGCGCAGCTCAACGATATCTTTGTGACGGTAAAGTGCATTCGAATCGAAGTTAAGTTTCGCGTCAAGAGCAATAACTTGTCCGTCGCCAGTAACGACAAGCGGATTAATTTCTGCAATGGAAGCGTCTTTCTCAACAAATGCAGTGTAGAGAGAGATCATGAACTTAACCGTTTTGTTAACAAGCTCATTAGGAATGTTGATCGCATAAGCCAATTTGCGAGCTTGGAACGCTTGCAAGCCTACAGCTGGATCAACGATTTCTTTGAAAATTTTCTCAGGGGAGTGCTCGGCTACTTCTTCAATCTCCGTGCCGCCCTCTTCCGAAGCCATCATAACGACCCGACCTGTACCGCGGTCTAATACTACGCCGATATAATATTCTTTTTTGATGTCGCATCCTTGCTCAATCAAAAGGCGTTTAACTTCTTTGCCCTCTGGACCTGTTTGGTGAGTTACGAGTACTTTGCCTAGAATTTCACTAGCGTAAGCACGCACCTCATCGATGCTTTTTGCTACTTTAACTCCGCCCGCTTTACCACGGCCACCTGCGTGAATTTGTGCTTTCACGACAACTACCGGTGTTCCGAGCGCTTTGGCCGCTTCAACAGCCTCGTCTACGGAGAAGGCTACTTTACCTTCTGGCACGACGACACCATACTGTTTCAGGACCGCTTTCCCTTGATACTCATGGATATTCATTGTTGAAATCCTCCATTTCACAGACTGAAATCAGTCATATGTACACAAACCTCTATTATTGTAGCACCTTTCCCCATCCGTTACCTTACTTTCACACATAATTAATACGGCTTTTTTGATATGGGTTTCATCTCAATTTGAGATTAAATAAATAAAGCCTATTGATACGGGCGTTTTCGAGACTGGCAACTACGCCATCTAGTATGACCAAAACCGATCCTGCATACCCGACAATTTAAAAATATTGACAATAAGAAGCGATCTAATCTATGATATTTGCAAATTCATAAATACGGATCAGAATCGAAAGGAAGCACCTTCATTCTCATACATGGGGGTGCTTTTTGTTATGTTCAGCATTATTCACAGCGCGAGCGTATATGGCGTGGATGGCAAAAGTATATCGGTCGAGGTTGATATCTCAAGCGGGCTTCCGCAGATCAGCATAGTCGGATTACCCGATCCCGCTGTCCGAGAATCAGTCGAGCGCGTAAGGGCAGCGCTTAAAAACAGCGGCTTCACCTTTCCGCTTGAACGAATAACGGTGAATCTCGCCCCTGCCGACCTGCGGAAAGAAGGCACTGCGTTCGATTTAGCTATTGCTGCCGGCATATTGACCGCTAGCGGACAAATAAGCGCGGCTCCTTTTGAGAAAACACTGCTTATAGGAGAGCTTTCGCTGAATGGCAAGGTACGGCCAGTTCCAGGCGTGCTTGCTATGCTTGAGCAAGCAAAGCGGAACGGCTTCGAGCGAATCCTTTTGCCAAGCGGCAATGTTAAGGAGGCGGTTTGGATCTCCGATATGGAGCTATATGCACTTAACCATCTGAATGAGCTTGATTTGCTTAAAAGGAAACAGGAAGGCTGGGATCATATTCGCGTTCCTCGAGACAATCTGATTGCATTTGGCAGCGCAACTACCCAATTTGCCTTGGACGCGAAGAATGAAAACGGTGATTTCGGCGATGTCATCGGTCAGCATCAGGCCAAGCGGGCTATGCTTATCGCTGCTGCAGGCAAACATAATATTTTGCTCACCGGCCCGCCCGGAACGGGAAAGACCATGATGATACGCCGTCTTCCTGGCATATTGCCTCTGTTAACCGAACAAGAAGCGCTCGAGGTTACGAAAATTTATAGCGTGGCAGGCAAGCTGCTTGAAGGCTCTGAAGGACTAATAACCCAAGCTCCCTTTCGTGCTCCGCATCATACCATATCGGCAGGCGGCTTAATCGGAGGTGGTGCCATTCCAAAGCCAGGCGAGGTTACCCTTGCCCATCGCGGCATTTTGTTTCTCGACGAGCTTCCTGAGTTTCCCAGGCAGGTGCTTGAGGTTTTGCGCCAGCCGCTCGAAGACCGGATCGTGACAATATCCCGCGCTAAAGCCGTTTTTCAATTCCCGGCTCATATTATGCTTGCCGCTTCCCTTAACCCATGTCCCTGCGGATACTTCGGCCACGAATATGGAGACAAGCGCTGCACATGCGGCGCTGCCATGATTAGTCGTTACCGATCCAAAATTTCGGGACCACTTCTTGATCGCATCGATTTACAGCTCGAGGTTCCGCGTCCTATTGCCTTGGAGAATCAATCCGCAAGTCCCTCCCTTACCTCATATCAAATGAGGCAAATGGTCATCCATGCCAGAGCTTTCCGTCTATCCCGCATGGGCAATAAAGCTATAAGCCCCCTAACCGAGCTAACAGGTGCAGCCTTACGCCAATCCATAGACATCATGCCAGATGCCATAAGCCTGCTGGATCATGCTTTTGATGCGCTCGGCATCAGCATGCGCGCCTACGACCGAATACTTAAGCTTGCTCGCACCATTGCCGACCTAGAAGCAAGGGATCTCGTTCAAGCCGAGCATATCGCAGAAGCCATACAATTCAGAGGATTAGACAAAACAGTTTTCTGATGAATTTTAAAAAAGCCTTTCACTGCAATGGAACTGGCCCCTTTCTCAAAAACAGGGGCCAGTTCCAAATACTACGTGAATGGCCTTATTGTGTTTATCCCTTGCTTTAGAAAGCACCTTCGAAATGCCTGCAATCTTCAACTTCGGCATTCCTGCGATTAATACTAACTGCAATAACATCAAACCGTTGAGCGGCATCCAGCCTCCCCATGCTTTTCAGATAAACTTGAGCTGTATTGCGCACTTTTTGCTGCTTTCGATAATCCACAGATTCTGCTGCACTACCGAATTTCCCGCCAGCTGTTCTTGTACGCACCTCGACAAAGACCAGCCTGCCATCGTACTCCGCAATAATATCGATCTCTCCGCTTCTGCAGCGCCAATTGCGCTCCAAAATCGTATAATTCGCCTTGCTTAAATAATCGTACGCCGCCTGCTCTCCACGTTCACCCGTTTGTTTACGCTGATCACTGCTGATTTGTTTGCCAACAGGCGTTATTTCTTCAGCCATCCAGCAAATCCCTCGCTTTGCGATCCGACCGGTACACGAAGCTCAATATTTCCGCAACCAGCGTATACAGCTCTGGCGGAATTTCTTGATCAATGTCCAGCTTCGAGAGCACCTCAACCAAAGAAGAATCCTCTTGGACCGGAATCCCGTTTTCCTTTGCTTTCTCCAAAATTTGATCCGCCAAATGTCCCTTACCCTTGGCTATCATGACAGGAGCTGACCGCTCGCCTGGCTGGTATTTAAGCGCGACTGCTTTTTTCACTTTTTCTTTATGCGGGTTGTTCTCTTGCTCACTGCTCATATCCGGTAATCCACCCCTTTATAACGGTTAGAGGAAAAAGCAGCGAGGTCAGCCATCGGGTTAGTCTTAGGAGCCATTGAAGCGCCATCGGTCTCCTCCGGCTTCATGATAGTTTCCTTAGGCAAAGGAGTTGTGCGCAGTGACAGCAACTGATACCCTGCGTCTTGAATGCTGCTCGCAATCTCCCCTCGCGATGACTCTGCAAGAGCTGCGATCGCTGGATGATCGTTCCAAATATTAAGGCTTACAATTTTGTCCATTACATTCACATCGACCATCGTATTGCCCAGTGTATTCATCGACAAATTGAACAACAGCCTGCAATTTGATGAGTCCAGCTCTCCTTTGCGTCCTCGTCTTGTCTGAATATGGACAGATGCAGTCTGTTTGCCGTCAGGACTGTTAAGCGGTATAAACATGGTCACATGAGTGAGCACCGAGTTGTTTCGTTCAGGCGTCAACAACAGCTGCTGACCAGTTATTTGCTGCACGAGCTGCTGCGCAGTTTCCTTTATCGCAGGCGGTGTACTATCTGATGAAACCAACGCGAGTAGAGCGCTCTTTAACGATTCTTGCTGCGCCGGCGGTGAACCATCGGGTGCTTGTAAGCTGTCAGCAAGGACTGAAACTACAGCCGCGGCTGTCCGTTCAACCACATTTCTGCTGTCAATGGCTCTGCCTTGCTGCTGTTCTGCCGACATATCCGTTTCGCTTGTTACTGATTGTAAAAGTTTGGAAGCAGAAGCTTCCAGGCTCCCATCGTCAGCTATCTGCGGCGTGACAATATGCGAAGCAGCGGCATTTTGAATCGTAGCAGACTGCCTCGCTGTTTCTCCCGAAGATGTCTGAGACGTAAATTCAGCGGGATTTGCTGCTTGTGCTGGATTTGCAACGGGCTGCTGCTTCTGCGAATCGCTTGCTACTGCTTTGGCAAGCTGAAGCTCGTGATCAACGCCCATCCACTTCATCATTTGGCCAAGCCAGTTCGGTTGATTGTTTGCCGCTTTTATGGTCTGTGGAAGTGTATCATCTGCTGCTGAAGCAGCACCTATCTGTCTGGCAGTTGCCGCAGCTGCCTGATGCTGTATTTCTGTCTTGCCATTCGGCGCTGCTTGCTGCTTCCCCGTCAGCAAGCCTAAAGCGGCATCATCCACGCTGTTGGAAGCCTGGGAAGCCTGATTACCGGCAGTTGCCCCCCTCAGCAGCTCCATCCCTTCATTTAGAAGCACCTGCACCCGAGCAGCAGCTTGGTTGACAGGCTTGTTTTCACTTGTTTCTGCATCAGAATCACTAACATGTGCCGATAGCTGCATCTGCAGCGTATCCAGCAGCTCATGGGCACTGCGCCCAAACATCACCTGCTGCATAGCTCCGATTGTCGCGCCTGTCATTGGCAAGCCGCGCTTGTACGTTGCGGCAGCGGACTGCATCCACTGCTCCGCATCCCCATCGGGAGGCATCGCTGCGGCAGCCTGCTGGAATGCCTGTGCCACGTCCCGGTTCAGAATCAAACCTTCTTTGCGTAATTCCTTTACAATTTGGGCTGCCCATTTCTGCTCTGGCAAAGCGAGCTGCTTCGCCCACTCCTTGAAGGTATCCTCCGGCAAGCCTACCTGTCCGGGCTCAACCGGCTTCAGCATCACGAGCGCTCCGCTAGACTGCGGCTGTACCTGAAGCATGGCCGTTTGACCTACCTGCATAGGAATCTCCAGCTTCGCCCGTACCTGTACGCCGTTAATTTGAATAAGCGCTTCATTGTTTTCCATAACCTGCAGGACCACGCCGCGTACAACCTGACCGACCTTGAGCTCTACCGCTCTTGTATCTGAACCAGATGCTTCACCCAAGAAGCTTCTCATCATTTGACTTATGTTCATCTGTTCATCCGCCTCCGCTGCAATAGCGCCTAATTGCGCTCCTGTTAAGCGCTGATTATTATGTACAATCCTATCACTCGACTGCGTAAACCCATAACGCTTATATCGGTCAATCCTGCAAAAGCATGAAGCGATTTATGGTTTAAATTTGCGATAAAAAAATAACGTTCAATCATAGCGCCAGGCATTCTTTGCCAAGCGAATCTGATCGAACGTTATTTGTTTCCAATCCTATGTTAAAAAAGGGAAAGCTGTTCCTCACTGAATAAGTTGCCAAGAAACGATTTGCGATGCAACGGGCTTGGCCCGTTCTCGAGCAGCCGTTCACGGTGCAGCTTCGTTGCGTAACCTTTGTGTATCGCTATTCCGTATGCAGGATATTCCTGCTCCCATTCCGCCTTGCAGAGCCTATCTCTCGTCACCTTCGCGACTATCGATGCTGCCGCAATCGTTTGGCTTGTTGCATCGCCTTTGATAATGGATTGCTGAGGCAATGCAATATCCACTTTCTCTGCATCTATCAGCAAATAATCGGGAGAAATCTGCAGCGTTTCCACAGCAACCTTCATGGCAAGCCTAGCCGCTTGCTTAATGTTGATTCGGTCAACTGTCTCAGCATCAACGCGAGCGGCTGACCAAGCGACACACTCCTGCAAAATAATATCATAAAGCTGCTCGCGTTTTTTCTCCGAAAGCTTCTTTGAATCATTGACGCCATCAATAATGAGCCCTGGCGGCAAAATGACAGCAGCTGCCACGACATCTCCGAACAGGCAGCCTCGTCCCACTTCGTCTACCCCGGCTAATGCTTGATAACCTTCTTGCCATAACGACTGTTCGTACTGCAGCACGTTACGTTCCCCCGTTTCACATCAATAAGGTGGAGCTTCCAGCGTAATGCGCCCCAGCTTACCTGAACGCAAATCCCGTAGAATAATGCCGGACGTTTTTTCCAGATCAACAAGTCCCCCACTTACAAGACAGCCTCGTCTGCGACCGATATCCTCCATTACGCGAACGATCTCATCCGAATCCGATACATCCTTCGGAGGCGTTTCAAGCTCGTAGCGCTCTTTCATATTCGGCCAATAGCGGTCCACCAGCTCCCGCATTGCAAAAAAAGCAATATCATCCACGTTTAGGATCTGCTCTCTAATCGCACCTGTCATAGCAAGACGGTAGCCGACCAGTTCATCCTCGAACTTAGGCCAAAGAATGCCCGGCGTGTCCAAAAGCTCCATCTCCGTACCGATCTTTATCCATTGCTGACCCTTAGTTACGCCAGGGCGGTCACCAGTCAGCGCAATTGCACGGCCGGCGAGCTTATTAATAAGTGTCGACTTCCCTACGTTCGGAATGCCGACAATAAGACCGCGAATCGCACGCGGATTAATTCCTTTATTAATCTGGCGGGCGATTTTCTCATGCAAAATCTGCTTCGCCTTCATCGGAACTTCATTGACCTTCGTACCCGTCGATGAATCAATAGCGATGGACTCATGCCCTTCATTGCGGAAGTATGCCATCCATTGTTCCGTAGTCTTGGGATCGGCCAAGTCTGATTTATTCAAAACAATCAGCCTAGGCTTTCCATTCAAAATTTCCTCTATCATCGGATTGCGGCTTGATAGCGGAACTCGAGCATCCAACAGTTCGATGGCAAGATCGATTAGTTTTAGCTTTTCTTGTATTTGCCGTTTCGCCCGTGTCATATGACCCGGGAACCATTGAATGGTCATTTACTCACTCACCTCATTTAGTCCAGTGCTTAATAAATTCCAGCTTGTTCAGCGGCCAGAAAATTATATCTGCCCGGCCTACAATTTCTTTGTCGGAAACAAAACCGATGACCCTGCTGTCCGTACTGTCGCTGCGATTATCGCCAAGTGCAAAAATCGTGTCTTCCGGAACAACAAGATCCGCTACGTCGGATGTCGCTCCTTTTTCATTATAAAGCTGGCCATTGGCATGAGCCGCCTCAATGGCTTCCTTAAGATATGGCTCGTCTATTTTTTTATCATTAATGTACAGGTCATCGCCGTCAAGCTTGATTTTGTCGCCAGGAACGCCGATAACACGCTTAATGAACTTGCGGCCTTGCTCAGGCACATCGAATACAACAACTTCCCCAAACTTCGGCTCGCGGATGGAATACAAAATTTTGTTTACAATCAATCGCTCGCCCGTCTCAAAGTTTGGCTGCATGGAAGGACCGTCAACAATAAAAGGCGAGAACAAAAACTGGCGTATTAGAAATACGAGAACGACAGCTATTACTAATGCTTTGATCCATTCTACGATTTCCTTGTAAGCTCCACCCTGTTTCCTAGCGCCGGAAGCGTGGGCTGCTGAGCGATTTGGTATATTTTGCTCGTTATCCGCAAGATTCTGCGTATCCTTCACATCTTGATCATTGCCATTGACCGGTTCGTCATTACGCTGCTGAGAGTCCACTCTGCTCGCCTTCTTCCCATATGCTGTAATATGTAAACGACCTTTAGAAATAACGAAAAGGAGCTTGTTTGCGCAAGCCCCTCTTGTCGTTTGTTCTTAACGAATTTCTTTAATACGAGCAGCTTTTCCGCGAAGACTACGTAGGTAGTACAATTTCGCGCGACGTACTTTACCACGGCGAGCCACTTCGATTTTTTCGATTTTAGGCGAGTTAAGCGGGAAAGTTCTTTCCACACCAACACCGTAGGAAATTTTACGCACTGTAAAAGTTTCGCTGATTCCACCGCCGCGACGTTTAATTACAACGCCCTCGAACAATTGGATACGCTCACGAGTTCCCTCGATAACTTTTACATGAACTTTTAGCGTGTCACCAGGACGAAAGTTCGGTAGACCTTGGCGCAGGTTTTCTTGCGCAATTGTTTGCAAAAGATTCATTTGATTCACTCCTTCCACATAGACGTTCTTATAAGCTCACCGAATTCCTCTGAACCGGATCATCGCTGATAGCGGACCGTCCGACTTTACGAACAACATTAGAAATTTTACCATAGCTCGCCCAATAATACAATACGATTTTTTATTCCTTTTTCATGTATACTGAAATATGACAAACACCGACAGAAGAGGTGACCAATTTGCACCAATCGTTTACGTTCATTTCAGCGATTAAAAAAGGGGGTAAAATTGCAGTCTTACTATTATTGGCTCTGTCAGCTCCCTCTCGCATTTTCGCGGAGACGACATCTTTTAAAGATATAAACGGACATTGGGCCGGCTCCTATATTACTTGGGCAGTTGACCAAAAGCTCGCAAAAGGCTATGGGGACGGATTTTTCAAACCGAATAACCTCGTAAACGAAGCTGAGTTTTTGGCTATGCTGCTCCGAACTTATAGCTTGGTTAACGAAACCTCTGCTTCTGGCGCTGCCTGGTCGAAACCTTACTACGAATACGCCAACAGTCACGGCTGGCCGCTTAGCCCCGTACAGCAAGCCAAGGAGTTCAGACGAAGCCAAGCCGCATTGCTGCTCGCATCTGCCGCAACCGGACAAGCTTTCACGGAAAATGGCGCCATTCAATGGCTGCTTGACGAGAAAATATCAAACGGGCGTACCTCTGCAACGGTTGCCGGTTTTATTCCTAGCGGCAAACTAACCCGCGCTGAAGCATTAACCTTCTTTTATAACCTGAAGCAGCACTCGAATAAATTGTCCGACAAAAAAATTGTAAAGACGGTCGATTCTCTTGGCGGCATCGCGCTTAACGACTCGCTTGAGAAGCTCCAGAAGGCGCTTGGCAAGCCTGAACGGATTGATTTGAGTGAATATAGCTTCGCTTGGCATATCTATCACAATCCCGATTACAGCCACTACATGATGTTCGGCGTTCAGAACGCGCGTGTCGTCGCACTTTTCTCAAATGCGAGCGACGACTGGACGAGCACATCCGGGATTAAAATCGGACAAACGATTGAAAATGCCAAAAAGCTAGCTAAAAGCGCAACAAACGTTGTGCTTAAAGATGACTATTATGCTTTTACTTCAGGCAATGAGCGAATGACTTTATTTTATGACAAACAGGACGCTAATAAAATTTCAGGCATACTTCGCATGAAGCAATCGATTGCTAGTCCGCTCAAATCAGCTTATACAGACAAGCTTGCGGCCGCACAGGAGCAGCAGCTCTTTGACCTTGCAAACGCAGAACGTGCTGTACGAGACATTCCGCTGCTGGAATGGGACAAGCTAGCAGCCTCATCCGCCCGCAGTCATAGCGAGGATATGAAGAAACGCGACTTTTTTGACCATATCAATCCCAGCGGTTCTTCTCCGTTTGACCGAATGAAAGCTAAAGGGGTCAACTATCATCAAGCGGCCGAGAATATTGCAGCCGGTTATCCAGGCAGTATCCACGCCCATTATGGCTGGCTGAACTCCAAATCCGGACATCGCGAGACCTTGCTGGACAGCAAGCTTACGAAGCTTGGTACCGGAGTCGCCGTTGGCGGCAGCTATCAAGTCTATTATACCCAAAACTTCTATACGCCATAATCATGCTTCTTAAAAAAGAACAAACGAAAGCCGCAACGGACTACCGCTGCGGCTTTCACTTATATTCGCAATTGTTTATCAATCTTATTGAGGCGCTCTTTGCTTCCGCCGAGCCGTCAGCCATCTGCGCTCCTTATCGGTAAGCTCCGCACTTTCCAATAGATCAGGACGTCGCTCTTGCGTTCGGATAAGGGATTGCTCACGACGCCACACTTCAATATTGGCGTGATGTCCGGAAATGAGTACATCCGGAACCGCCCAGCCGCGGAATTCTGCCGGACGTGTATAATGAGGATGCTCAAGCAGCCCCGTGCTGTACGAATCTGTCACAGCTGAAGTTTCATTGCCAAGAACGCCTGGCAGCAGCCTTACCACGCTATCAATGATTACCATAGCCGGTATTTCCCCGCCCGTAAGCACATAATCGCCAATGGAGAGCTCGTCCGTGACAAGATGCTCACGTATACGCTCATCATAGCCTTCATAGTGTCCGCAAATAAGCACGATATGCTCCTCTTTTGCCAGCTCCTCAGCCTTTTGCTGCGTAAATTGCGCACCTTGCGGGCATAGCAGGATCACACGCGGTTTAATGGCCTCGTCCAGCTTCAGATCCTCTACAGCCGCAAAGACGGGCTCAGGCTTCAAAACCATGCCGCCCCCCCCGCCATAAGGGTAATCATCAACCGTATTATGTTTATTCCCCGAATAGGCACGGAAGTTGATCGCTTGCGGTGTAACAAGTCCCTTTTCTTTTGCTTTCCCTAGAATGCTAGCGTTGAACACGCCTTCGAACATTTCCGGAAATAACGTTAGCACATCTATTTTCATTCCCTAAATCAATCCTTCCATCAAATGGACCGTCACTATTTTCTCTTTCTTATCTACTTTTAGCAGAACGTCATCTATTACGGGAATAAGAAGCTGTTTGCCGGAACCTTTGGGACGGTCGACAACCCAGACATCATTGGCGCCTGGACTTAATATTTCGGATATAACGCCTAGTTCGTCTCCTTCTTCGGAGAAAACGCGACAGCCGATAATCTCATGATAATAATATTCGCCTTCATCCAGCTCAAGCTGCTTGTCCGCAGATACCTTCAACGTCCAGCCTTTGTATTTCTCGACCTGATTAATATCAGTGAAGCCTTCAAGCTTCAATATGTATACGTTTTTGTTCGCACGAGAGTTGATAATCTTCACTTCCAGCGAAGCCCCAGATTCCTCATTCAGCATGAGCAGCGTGCTTCCAGCAGCGAAACGTTCCTCAGCGAAATCAGTTTGCGATAATATTTTGAGTTCTCCGCGTATGCCGTGCGTATTCACAACCTTGCCAACCGTAAACCACTTCTCGTTCATAACAACCAGCCCTTCATTTGTATGTATGTTCATTATACATGCAAAAACGACTTCGTTCCATGGCAAGGGGACGAAGTCGTTTCGTTAAGCGGAGAGTACCTGCAGCATCTGCATTTGCATAGAAAAAAGACTAGGACGTTGATCCTAGCCTTTCTCCCCTACGTGCATCATGACATAATGTCGACGATGACGCGCTTTTGCGATTTGACGGAAGCAGAAGTCACTACCGTACGCATCGCTTTCGCTATGCGTCCCTGTTTACCGATGATTTTACCGATATCCTCGGGGTGAACCGAAAGCTCGTATATCGTGCCACGGTCATCATCCTTCACATTGATTTGCACCTGATCAGGATGATCAACCAATGCCTTCGCTATGACAAGAATCAATTCTTTCATCTCAAGGCCCTCCGCTGTTCAACAGTTATTTCTGTTGCTTAAGCTCATGGAACTTTTTAAGAACACCAGCTTTGGAAAGCAAGTCGCGAACGGTATCAGAAGCTTGTGCTCCTGTTTGCAACCATTTCAACGCTTTCTCTTCATCAATCTTAACTTGAGCCGGTTGTGCAACCGGGTTGTAAGTACCGATTTCTTCGATAAAACGTCCGTCACGCGGCGAACGGGAATCCGAAACGACTACGCGGTAAAATGGAGCTTTATGAGCACCAATTCTTTTCAAACGAATACGTACTGCCATGAAAATTCACCTCCTTCAAAGAGTAAACTACCGTTAAAACGGGAATTTCATATTTTTTCCGAGCATGCCCTTCAGGCCTTTTTTGCCGCCTTTTGGACCTTTCGGACCCATCATCGAAGAGAATTGCTTCATCATTTTTTTCATGTCGTCGAACTGCTTAATAAGGCGGTTAACCTCAACGATCGTTGTACCGCTGCCGGCAGCAACACGCTTGCGCCTGCTGTGGTTAAGCAGCTCGGGCTTTTGCTTCTCCTCTTTCGTCATGGAGCGAACAATCGCCTCGACACGGCCGATTTGCTTCTCATCGACCTTCATATCCTTCATGCCCTTCATCTTGTTCATGCCGGGCAGCATATCCATAATTTGATCAAGCGGTCCCAGATTCCGGACCTGCTCCATCTGCTCTAGGAAATCATCGAACGTAAATTCTGCCGTACGCATTTTACGTTCCATTTCCTTGGCTTTATCCGCATCGATATTCATCTGCGCTTTCTCGATCAAGGAGAGCATATCGCCCATGCCGAGAATACGTGAAGCCATACGCTCTGGGTGGAACGGCTCCAACGAGTCGATTTTCTCACCCATAGCCGCGAATTTAATCGGACAGCCTGTTACGGCTTTGACCGAAAGCGCCGCGCCGCCGCGTGTATCTCCGTCAAGCTTCGTAAGTACAACGCCCGTTAAGGCAAGCTGCTCATGAAAGCTTTGGGCGACGTTTACTGCGTCTTGGCCCGTCATTGCATCAACAACGAGCAGCACTTCGTCAGGCTTCGTTACCTGATGGATTTGCTTCAGCTCTTCCATCAGTTCTTCATCGATGTGCAGGCGGCCCGCTGTATCGATGATGACATAATCGTTGCCGTTCTCTTTCGCATGCTGGAGACCTGCACGCGCAATTTCGACGGGAGAAGTCTGGTCACCCAAGGAGAATACCGGCGCATTGATTTGCTCGCCAAGCACCTGCAGCTGCTTGATGGCAGCTGGACGGTAAATGTCGCAGGCTATGAGAAGCGGCCGATTGTTGCTCTTCTGGAGCAGCTTGGCCAATTTCCCGGTCGTCGTTGTCTTACCGGCACCTTGCAAGCCCGCCATCATAATAACGGTTGGAGGCTTGTTTGCTTTCGCCAGCTTGCTCTGCGTACCGCCCATCAGCTCGGTTAGCTCTTTATTTACGATATCGATGACGACCATGCCGGGCGTAAAGCTTTTGGATACATCCAACCCAATAGCCCGTTCCTTCACCTTCGCAATAAAGTCCTTCACGACTTTAAAGTTAACGTCTGCCTCAAGCAGCGCCAGACGCACCTCGCGCATTGCTTCGCTAACATCTTCTTCAGAAACCTTGCCTTTGCCCCTCAGCTTGCTGAACACATTTTGAAGCCGACTTGATAAGCTCTCGAATGCTGCCATGTACCGTCACCTCCATTCATTATGTATTATTCATCCAGTTTAAGCTGTGCAATAACTTGAATGAGCGCCTGCCTGTCATGCTCGGCAATGGAAAGCTCATTCACGCTGTTTACGAGCTGCACCGTTAATTGTTGAAGCGATTCATGCCTCACAAGCAAGCTCAGTTTGCTTTCATAGCTCTCAAGCACCTGTTCCGCACGCTTGATATGCTCGTACACCGCTTGTCTGCTTATGCCAAACTCTGCCGCAATCTCCCCAAGGGAGAAATCATCATGAAAATAATATTTGAGAAACGTCCGCTGCTTCTCAGTCAAGAGCGGCTCGTAAAAGTCGAACAACAAGTTTATTCGGGTTGTTTTGGACAAGGCATCTGGTTCGTTTGCTTTCATCCCCTTAGCCCCTCCTGTTAAGCTTGTTTCGCCGACAAGGTAAATACCTTTACACCTGACAACGTCTTTTATCATACATGACGCTATAGGCTGCTGTCAAGCATTTCCCCTTGTCACCTTATTGAGCCGCTTATTCCAAGCGCCGCCATGCTTGAAACGAGCGTTATTCCTGCGTTTTCTCAGCTTCTTCTGCTTCCTCGCGCTGAATCAAGCCCGCGAACAGCGCATGGATGAATTGCTCGGAATCAAACTGCTGGAGATCGCCCATTTTCTCCCCTAGCCCAACCAGCTTAACAGGCAAACTGAGCTCATTGCGGATCGCGATAACAATCCCGCCTTTAGCGGTACCATCCAGCTTAGTGAGCACAAGTCCGGTAACGCCGCTTTTCTCGCCGAACAGCTTTGCTTGGCTAAGGGCGTTTTGCCCCGTCGTTGCATCCAGTACGAGCAGCACCTCGTGCGGAGCATCCGGCAGCTCGCGCTGAATAACGCGGAAAATCTTGTTCAGCTCTTCCATGAGGTTCGTTTTGTTCTGCAGCCGTCCAGCTGTATCGCATAACAGAACATCCACGCCGCGCTGCTTAGCTGCTTGTACCGCATCGAACATGACGGCTGCCGGATCTGAACCGGATTGCTGCTTGATGACATCAACCCCAACACGCTGTCCCCATACCTCGAGCTGTTCGATCGCTCCGGCGCGGAACGTGTCGCCCGCTGCCATAAGGACGCTTTTTCCTTCGCTCTTGAACTTATGCGCGAGCTTACCGATTGTTGTCGTTTTGCCGACCCCGTTAACGCCTACGAACAAGATAACCGTAATTCCGCTTGGCGCCATACGCAAACTCGATTGGTCATCCCCCTTCATGAGGTTAATGAGCTTCTCAGACAGAATGGGCTGCAAATCAGAAGCATCCTCTAT
Source organism: Paenibacillus endophyticus (assembly GCF_014192395.1). Classification (GTDB taxonomy): domain Bacteria; phylum Bacillota; class Bacilli; order Paenibacillales; family Paenibacillaceae; genus Pristimantibacillus; species Pristimantibacillus endophyticus. The sequence goes on from NZ_JACHXW010000005.1 coordinate 206,430, forward strand.
TTTCCGCTTCTTCACTTCGACCCGGAGATCGTCAATGAGCTGCATGACCGTGTTAACGCCAACATCTGCTCCGATAAGAATTTCTTCAAGCTCTTCATAAAACTGCTCGTCAATCTTCTTGCGACGCGTAATGAGCTCCTCGACCTTTTCCACAAACGCCGTGCGGGTTTTCGTCAAACCTTCCTTGAATATATTCGTTACCGCTTCCGTTTTTGTTGCGATGCTTTCCTTCAGCCTCTTAAAAAAACTCATCGTTCCCACTCCTCATCCTCACATTGCCGGCATGTCTATTCTTTATGCGGATACCGGCTCTTCATCCTCTAGGCGCACGGATACCAGCTTCGATACGCCGCCTTCCTCCATCGTAACGCCATACAGCACATCCGCTTCTTCCATCGTTCCTTTGCGGTGCGTTACGACGATAAATTGCGTTAATTCTGAGAATTCCCGCAAATACTGCGCAAAGCGCGAAACATTCGCTTCATCGAGTGCAGCCTCAACCTCATCAAGCACACAGAACGGAACAGGCTTCACTTGCAAAATAGCAAACAGCAGCGCGATTGCCGTCAATGCGCGTTCTCCTCCTGAGAGCAGCTGAAGATTTTGCAGCTTTTTGCCAGGCGGCTGGGCGACGATATCAATGCCCGTATCCAAGACGCGATCCGGTTCAACGAGCACAAGATCTGCGCGTCCTCCGCCGAACAGCTTCGCGAATACAACGACAAAGTGGCCGCGAATGGCTTCAAAGGTCGTTTTGAAGCGCTTCGACATCTCTTCGTCCATCTCGCGGATAACCTGATACAGCGTTGTTTTCGCCTCGATCAAGTCATTCTTCTGCTCGGACAAGAACTCGAACCGTTCACTGACGCGCTCGTATTCTTCGATTGCGCCTAAGTTTACCTCGCCAAGCGAAGTAATTTGACGCTTGATATCCCTAACTTCGTTTTGGGTGCCAAGCACGTCCTCCGGCACCTTATACTGCTCCTTCGCCAGCTCATAACTGAGCTCATACTCCTCGCTAAGCTTGCGAAGCAGATTGTCGAGCTCAACATCTAGCCGATTGGCGGCAATTTCCGTCTGCCGCATCTGCTCTTCGACCTGCCTAAGCTGTGCCCGCTGCTCCTTGGTCTCACTCTCGCCAAGGTCAAGCTCTGCAATGCGCTGCGCACGTGCGGCGCGTTTCAAATCCGTTTGCTCCGCGCACTCTTGCTTCTTAATGCGGAGATGATTCAGCTGTTCGATCTGCTGCACCGACTCACTCGCATGTCTAGCCAGCTCTTCCTCTTGCTGAGCGGATAAGGAACGCAAATTCGCCAGTTCCTGCTTGGCTCGCTGTATATCAGCGCGGACGCGAGCGGACTGATCCTCAAAGGAAAGCTTCTCTTGATCGGTTTTAGCCGCGGCAATCTTGATGTCCGTAAGCTGGCCCTGCAGTTCCTCTTTCGCCGATTCACTTGCTTTGCGCCGCTCTTCGGCCATGCGAATGGCTTCCTGAAGCCTTGCTTCATCAATTACGAGCTGCTCTAACCGAAGTTCGGCTGATTTCGCCGTAGCTTGGACATCCTTCTGTTCAGTCAAATGCGTGTTGCGGTCAGCTGAATACAGCTGCCGCTGTTCCTCCAGATGCTTCGCTTCATTATGAAGCTGCTGAAGCTCGGCCCGGATCTGCTGTTCCTCGATTCGGCTCTTCTCACCCTCCGCACGCAGCTCTTCGATGTTATGCGAACGTATCGAATGCTCTTTGCGCAGGTCGCTTAGCTTGTTGCGAAGCTGCTCCACCGTCCGGCGTGCATCCGTAATTTCTTTATCAAGGGCCTCGATCTGGCGCTGACGGCCGAGCAAGCTGGCGCCCTTCTTCTGCAAGCTCCCCCCCGTCATGGAGCCGCCGGCATTTACGACATCGCCTTCCAGCGTCACAACGCGGTAACGATATTGGCATTTCGAAGCGATCCGGTTCGCCTGCTCCAAGGTTTCGGCAAGCAACACATTGCCGAGCAGGTTATTAACGATTGCCGCGTAACGGTCGTCCGAGCTAACTAGATCTGCAGCTACCCCAACGAAACCGTCAACGGATTCGGCAGTGCGCTTATCATGCTCTGGCACCTGCCTGCCGCGGATGACATCAAGCGGCAGGAATGTAGCCCTACCTAATTGGCGCTGCTTCAAAAAAGCAATCGCGGTACGGGCTGTTTTCTCGTCTTCCATTACGATATGCTGCAAAGCCCCGCCAAGCGCTGTCTCCACAGCCGTTTCAATACGCTCAGGAACGCGGATCAGCTCAGCGACGGCGCCGTGAACGCCGCTTATGCCGCTATTGCCTCTTCTTGAGGCTTTGAGCACTTCTTTAACGCCTTGCATAAATCCGTCTAGCGCATCCTGCATTTCCTTCATCGTATCGCGGCGTGAGATATGGCTGTCCAGCTTCTGATCCCACTTTCGGATCGCAAGCGTAACCTCCTCCAAACTCTGAGATATCGCTCTCGTTTGTTCCGATTCCGTCAGCGTCTTGCTTCTTGCCTGTTCCAGACGCGCAAGCGTGGCTTCAAGCGCCGAAGCAAGCATTGATCTTCTCTCGTCCAGCTTCGCCTGCTGGTCGAGCCACTTGGCTTCGTCCTCGCTTATCCGTTCCATACGCCGCTGCAGCGTTTCCTGCTGCTGCGACGCATAGCGAATTTCGTTACGGTGCTGAGCCATGGCGCTTAAGACTTCCAGCAGCTCGCTTTTGAGCGTTTCTTCCGCATCCGCGACAGCTCCGCCTGCCACGCCGAGCAAGCGGGCTTCCTCGTCAGCAATCTTCGACCTTAGATCCGCAAGCTGCAGCTGCAGCGCTGCCGCACGGCTGCGGAATTCCGCTTCCTCCTGCGACATGGCCACGATACGGGAATCCTGGGCTGCAATTGATTCCTCGAGCTTCTGTTTGTTCTGCTCCAAATTTCGCTTGCGTTCCTTCAATACCTCGCCGTAGCCCTCGCACTTTTCGAAGTCCTCACTAATCTGCAGCATCGCCTCGTGCAACTGGTCGAGCTCTAGTTCAAGATCTCGAAGCTGCTGGCGATCCTTCTCCAGGTGTGCGTCATGTTTGCTGACTACGGTTGATAGCTGAAGCTGCTCTTGCTGCAGACGCTCCAGCTTGCCGTTAGCCTCCGTCCACGATCCGTGTATCTGTTCAATGTTATGTACGTACATTGAAATTTCTTTTGTCTTGAGCTGCTCCTTGAGCGCTTTGAACTGGATAGCTTTCTCCGACTGCTTGCGGAGCGGAGTCACCTGATCCTCAAGCTCAGTCACAAGATCGTGAATACGGAGTAAATTTTGTTCGGTTTCGTCAAGCTTGCGCTGTGCTTCGCGCTTGCGCGATTTGTATTTAACAATGCCTGACGCTTCTTCGAAAATACCGCGCCGATCCTCTGAGCGCGTACTTAAAATTTCTTCAATTCGGCCCTGTCCAATAATGGAATAAGCCTCTTTACCGATGCCGGTATCCATGAATAGCTCGGTAATATCTTTCAGCCTGCATGGCTGCTTATTTATCAAATATTCACTATCCCCGCTTCGGTGCACGCGGCGCGTGACGGTAACCTCATTGTATTCAAGGGGCAACGCGCCATCCGAATTGTCAAGCGTCAGCGAAACCTCGCTGTAGTTGACCGCCTTGCGTGCATCGCTTCCGGCAAAAATAATATCCTCCATCTTGCCGCCGCGCAAACTCTTTGCGCTTTGCTCGCCGAGAACCCAGCGAATGCCGTCCGAAATATTACTTTTCCCGCTGCCATTCGGACCTACAACCGCTGTAATGCCGGTTACAAATTCCATTTCGGTCCGATCGGCGAAAGACTTAAAGCCTGATAATTCAATCCGTTTCAGAAACATGTCTTGGTTTTCACCTCACCCCTCATTGTACCACAATTCATAGGCCTTGATAACCATTCCTGCCGCTAAATACGACCTCTCCACGTCAGCATTTTCCCCTTATCAAAAAGAGAGTATCTGCAGGCTGCATCACCTGTTAGATACTCTCTTATCCGTTTAACCTTGTTCCTGCGACAGCGTGCGCCATGCTTCTGCCGCCGCCCGCTGCTCCGCTTCCTTCTTCGTCCTCCCACTGCCGACTCCGAAGCGTTCTTCACCGAGGTAGACTTCAACAACAAACTCACGGTCATGTGCTGGTCCGCGCTCCTCTATGATCCGGTATTCGACTGCGCCGAGGCCATGATGCTGAGAGCGCTCTTGCAGCTTGGACTTGGAGTCTTTCACTAGCAATCCGTAATCGTTCGATTCGACGAACGGGAACATATGCTCATTGAGAAAGGCTCTAGTCTGTTCAATACCGGCATCGAGAAAAATGGCTCCTACGAATGACTCGAACAGATCAGCCAGCAGCGCTTGTCTCTGCCTGCCTCCGAGCTGTTCTTCGCCGCGCCCAAGCAATACGTGCGAGCCGAGCTCCAAACGTTCCGCGAACTGTGCAAGTGACGGTTCGCAGACGATGGAAGCACGCATTCTCGTAAGCTCGCCTTCCGGCCGCTGAGGATACGTCGCGAACAAATATTCCGATACAAGCAGCTGCAGCACGGCATCGCCTAGAAATTCCAAACGTTCATTATCCTGTGCGGAGCCGCGCTTGTGCTCGTTTACGTAAGAGGTATGGGTGAAAGCCTGCTTCAGCAGCTTCGTCCGCTTAAAGCTGAGCTGCAGCCTCTGCTGCAGCTCATAGAAGGAATCACGCTTCATAAACTTTCATCACGATCGACGCATTATGTCCGCCAAAGCCGAAGGAGTTGGACAAAGCCGTTCTCACATTCGCTTCACGCGGCGTATTTGGCACGTAATCCAGATCACATTCCGGATCCGGGTTGTCCAAATTGATGGTCGGTGCGATAATGCCATTTTTTAGCGTTAAGCCTAAAATGACAGCTTCGACGCCTCCAGCTGCGCCGAGCAAATGGCCCGTCATCGATTTGGTCGAGCTTACCGCTACTTTATAAGCATGGTCGCCGAGCGCCTTTTTGATCGCTTTCGTCTCCGAACGATCTCCTACCGGCGTAGAAGTACCGTGCGCATTAATGTAATCTATATCCGAAGGTTCAACGCCCGCATCCTTCATCGCTTTCACCATACAGCGCGCAGCGCCATCCGGGTCCGGCTCAGTCATGTGATGAGCATCGCCGCTCATGCCGTAGCCAATGACCTCCGCATAAATTTTCGCTCCGCGTGCCTGTGCGTGCTCAAGTGATTCCAGTACCAATACGCCCGCACCTTCACCCATAACGAAGCCATCGCGATCAATATCGAACGGGCGGCTTGCTTTCTCGGGCTCACTATTGCGTACGGACATCGCACGCATGGAGCAGAAGCCTGCCATGCCTGTCGGTCTGATCGTAGCTTCAGCGCCGCCTGCGATCATAACGTCAGCATCGCCGCGTTGAATCAGCTTAAAAGAATCGCCGATGGAATGCGTGCCTGTCGCACATGCAGTAACCGCGGTGCTATTCGGCCCTTTAGCTCCCGTTAGCATGGAAACCTGACCCGATGCCATATTCGCTATCATCATTGGGATAAAGAACGGACTAACGCGCTTCGGTCCCTTCTCCAGCAATATATTGTGCTGATCCTCCCAAGTGCCAAGTCCGCCAATGCCGGAGCCGACCATAACGCCTACGCGCTCCGGATCAGCATTTTGGCCGATTTGCAAGTCCGCATCTTTAACCGCCAACTGGCTGGCTACTGCCGCGAACTGTACGAACCTGTCCATTCTGCGTGCTTCTTTTTTATCCAATCCATAATCCTCAGGGACGAAGTTTTTAACTTCCGCCGCTATATAAGTAGGGTATTCAGAGAAATCGAAAGCCTCAACAACCGATACGCCCGACTTTCCTTCAAGCAGGTTTCCCCAAAATTGTTCCAAATCAGAACCAAGCGAAGTAATAACGCCCATACCCGTAACAACTACTCTTTGTTTCATTCGATTCACCTCTGTATCCAGCATTTTTATTGCGCATATGGCCGCACTCAGAACTTGCAAGCCGATCATGCCTTTTGCGTATACCCTGCTTATATTTCTCGGTAAACTAAAGCAATTCCGTTCGTAAACGGCAGCGCCTTTACGCTTGAAATATAAGGAGGTATAAATTCATTGCTCATGAAGCCATTTACGCTTGTGTATGTAAAAGCTGTAGCGCTTCCATAATTAGGAATGGTGAAACGGCCTAGATGGAGAGAAGTCCCGTTTATTAAAAACGGGACTTGTCCTTCTTACGTATGAGATTGTATGTATTTAACTACTTCTCCCACAGTGGTGATTGTCTCAGCATCTTCATCAGAAATTTCCATATCAAACTCGTCTTCTAGCTCCATGACCAATTCAACGACATCAAGAGAGTCAGCGCCGAGGTCATCTTTAAATGAAGCTTCTAGTGTAACTTCCGCTTCGTCTACGCCTAGTCGGTCGATGACGATACGTTTTACGCGATCTACTACTTCGGACATCCGGTTCACCTCCTCCATGGTATTATACGAGAATTAAAGATAAATTGCCATACGTAACCGTTTTAATTCCGCTTAGGGAAATAAATCCGCATTACATATACATGCCGCCGTCTACGTGAATCGTCTGTCCAGTCATATAGGCTGAAGCGTCGGAAGCAAGGAAACGGACCGCATTTGCGATGTCGCTCGGGTCTCCGAGACGGGCAAGCGGAATTTGGCCAGCCAAGGACTGCCGCATCTCTTCCGGAAGTTTATCCGTCATTTCGGTTTGAATAAATCCGGGGGCAACGCAGTTAACAGTGATGCCCCGGGACGCAAGCTCGCGCGCGCTTGCCTTAGTCAAACCAATGACGCCAGCTTTCGCCGCTACATAGTTGGCTTGTCCAGGGTTTCCGAGCACGCCAACAACGGATGAAATGTTGATGATACGGCCTGCGCGCTGTTTCATCATGGTGCGGGTAACGGCTTTGATGCCATTGAATACGCCCTTCAGGTTCGTCTCAATAACTTGATCAAATTCGTCTTCCTTCATTCGCATGATTAAATTATCCCTAGTAATGCCGGCATTGTTTACCAAAATATCAATAGCTCCGAATTGTTCAATAACTTCTTTTACCATCGCGTCGAATTCAACCGTCTTCCCGACGTTCGCTTTGATCACAATGGCGCGTCTGCCTAAAGCTTCCACAGCTTGCGCCGTTTCCGCTGCCGCAGCTTCGCTGCCTGAATAGTTAATGGCGACATCCGCCCCTGCTTCCGCAAGCGCTATGGCGATCGATCTTCCGATTCCGCGCGATGCGCCAGTTACGAGTGCTTTCTTGCCTTCCAAGCTAGCAAACATTGAATTTCCTCCATCCTAAAGTTCATTGGCTTGCAGCGCTTCAAGCGCGGAAATATTGTTAATGGAAATAATCCGCAGACTTTTGTCGATTTTTTTGATTAAGCCCGCTAGAACGGTGCCTGATCCGATTTCAACGAATGTATCCACGCCTTGTTCAATCAAATAACGCACGCTGTCTTCCCACAGCACTGGCGAATAGACTTGCTCTACGAGCAAGGAACGAATCTCGCCAGCCGAAACAACTTCTTTGGCCGTTACGTTCGCGATGACAGGAACAGAAGCATCCTTCATTGAAACGTCCGCTAGCACCGTTTGAAGATTATCGGCTGCCGGCTTCATCAAAGACGAATGAAAAGGACCGCTTACTTCAAGTGGAATGACCCGCTTAGCGCCAGCTTCTTCTTTTCCTCGCTGAACGACCGCTTCTACGCCAGCAGCCGACCCAGATACCACAATTTGCCCCGGGCAGTTCACATTCGCAAGCTCCACTGCTGAGCCTTCCGCTGTGATAGCAGCACAAAGCGCAGCAAGCGTCTCACGCTCTGCTCCAAGCACGGCAGCCATCGCACCCTGTCCGCTTGGGACAGCTTGCTCCATGAATTGTCCGCGTGCACGGACAGTGCGCACGGCATCCTCGAATGATAGAACGCCTGCCGCAACAAGCGCACTGTATTCACCCAAGCTGTGTCCTGCTACATAATCAGGTTTCAAGCCCTTGCCTTCCAATGCTTCGAGCAAGGCCACGCTGACGGTTAGCAGTGCAGGCTGCGTATTCGCAGTCTGTTTCAGCTGTTCCTCCGGCCCTTCAAATATAATGCTGCTCAGGGAGAATCCTAGCGCCTCATCCGCCTGTTCAAACACCGACCGCGAGCGGTCAAAGGTATCGAATGCATCCTTGCCCATTCCAACCGCCTGTGCGCCTTGTCCTGGAAATACAAATGCAATTTTGCTCAAGAGTGTTTCCTCCTAAATTGAAATTACCATACAAGGACGGAAGCGCCCCAAGTCAAGCCGCCGCCGAAACCGACCAGCACAATGCGGTCGCCTTCCTTCACGCGCCCTTGCTCGACTGCTTCCGCAAGTGCAACGGGTATTGATGCGGATGACATATTGCCGTATTTATCTAAGTTAATCATTGCTTTGTCCTCTGACAGGTTCAGCCTGTTCAGCGCAGATTGAATGATACGGATATTCGCTTGGTGTGGAACCAGCAGATCGACCTCTTCTTTGGCGATCCCTGCTTTCAGCAATGCCTCTTCAGCTACGCTGCCCATAATTCTGACCGCGAATTTGAATACATCGTTGCCGGCCATATAGATATAGTGCTGCTTGCTTTGAATGCTCGCTTCCGAGGCAGGGACGCGCGATCCGCCGCCGCTTACCTTGAGAAGCTCTCCGCCGCTGCCATCCGCGCCGAGCTCGAACGAGCGGAATCCGCGCCCCTCTTCCACTGCGCCAAGAACGACAGCACCCGCACCGTCACCGAATAGAATGCAGGTATTACGATCCGTGTAATCCGTAATTCGCGACAACGTTTCAGCACCAACGACCAGCACATGCTTGTACATGCCGCTGGCTATCATGCTAGAGCCGGTAGCAAGCCCATAGATAAAGCCTGAACATGCCGCTGACAAATCAAATGCCGCAGCTTTCTTCGCTCCAAGCTTATCCTGGAGAAGGCATGCTGTGGATGGGAAAAACATGTCAGGCGTGATGGTCGCAACGATAATCAGATCGATGTCCTCTGCCGTCAGTCCCGCAGCAGCAATTGCAGCGCGCGATGCATGAAGGGCAAGGTCGGACGTCGCTTCTTCAGCAGCTGCCAGCCGGCGTTCTTTGATGCCCGTGCGAGTAACGATCCATTCATCATTGGTCTCCACCATAGCTTCAAGCTCTTTATTCGATAAAATACGTTCAGGCACGTATTTGCCCGTTCCGATAATTCCTACAGGATGTAAACCCATTTCGCACACTCACTTCCCGTTTATTTCTGCTGCAATTGTTTCAATCAATTGGCCTTGAAGCGCTGTTCTAGCTTGTCGAACCGCATTTTTTACAGCTAGAGCATCTGAAGAACCATGGCATTTCACGACAAGTCCGTTCAAGCCTAGCAGTGGCGCACCACCATGCTCCTTATAATCCATCCGCTTCTTCAATGGACGAAGCTTAGGCAGCATAACTGCCGCCGCAAGCTTGGTCAGCAGCGTTTGGCTGAACGCCTCTTTAAGCGATGTGAATATCGTACCCGCAGCGCCTTCCATGGCTTTCAGCATAATATTGCCTGCAAAACCGTCGCATACTAATACATCGCAATTCCGATTAAGCACATCTCTTGCTTCAACGTTCCCGATGAAATGGACAGGCGCCTGCTCAAGCAAAGCATAGGCCGCCTTAGCCATTTCGTTGCCCTTCATGGCTTCCGTACCAACGTTAAGCAGTCCGACTCTCGGCTTCTCAAGGCCATGGACCTTTGTGCGGTAAATGCTGCCCATAATGGCGTATTGCACCAAATGCTCGGGCTTTGCATCCATATTCGCGCCCAAATCCAGCGTTAGAATGCCGATATCGTCCATTGTAGGCATCATCGGCGCAAGCGCAGGCCTCTCAATGCCGTCCATCCTTCCAACGACGAGCAAGCCCGTTGCCATCAAAGCGCCGGTATTGCCCGCAGAGAGCATCGCATCGGCTTGCTTCTCGCGGACAAGCTGTCCCGCAACGACCATTGAAGCCCCTTTTTTGCGGCGAACCGCTTTAACCGGCTCATCGTCGGGACCAATCACCTCATCCGCATGGCAAATCGTAATATTTGAAGGCTTCTGTCCCTTCATAAGCGGTTCAATGACGGAGGTGTCTCCCACAAGCAGCAGTTCCGTATCCGGCCACTGCGCCGCGGCGTCCATCGCACCTTGTACAATTAATCCTGGAGCATTATCGCCGCCCATAGCATCAATAGCGATCCGCACGTAAGTCTCCTCCTTCAGTATCTGTGTCTGCCGCGGACCGATAAATGACAAAGTTCCCTTGGAATACCATTTCATCGCCAACATACGTGAACAGCTCGACCTTCGCCTTGCTCCGCTCTCCCGATATCGACCGCACATAGGCTTTGGCAATACATTTCTCTCCAAGCTTTACGGGACGAATAAAGCGAATATCTGCTGTTACAGTAAGAGCAATTTCATCATCTATAATAGCTACGGCAAGTGAATTCGCCTGTGCGAACACATGATGTCCGCGCGCAATGCCGGTTCTGGAGAACACATGCTCTTCCTTAATCTCGAATACCGAGATGCCGCTCTTGTCCAATTCCAAGTCAACGATATCGCCGATGACCTCGTGTAGCGGCAAAGACCTGACAGAATCGTAAGAGCGTTCCGCCATCAGCTTCAGCCTCTCACGAAGCTCAGGAATGCCAAGCTCCATGCGGTCAAGCCGAATCGTCTGGATGCTTACTTTGAGCAGTCGCGTAAGCTCCCGATCGGTTATAAAGGGATTTTCGTCAATGTATCGGGCAAGCTGCTGATGCCGCTGCCGTTTGGGCATTCGTTCGATGTCCGGCACCACCTTCTACCAATTTATATCGATTAGGTCATTATTCCGTGCCTCAGTCCTATAAAACTTTCGCATAAATAGTATATGTATGTTGCTTGATATTATCACCTGGTACTAATTAAGTATATAAAAAATTGCGCCCGAGCGCAATGCGGCGTTAAAAGGATGCGTTGAAAGCTCGCTTGCAAGATCGCGGCTTCACCTTCCTGCGACAATAAAAATAGCACCCCATCAAATGATGAGGTGCTACCTTTGACATCAATTCACTATTGGGAAATGATCTCTTTTGTTTTGTAATATCCACAAACTTTGCATACGTGGTGAGCCAATTTCAGCTCGCCGCATTGCTCACATTTCACCATGCCCGGTACTGCAAGTTTGAAATGCGTACGACGTTTATCACGGCGAGTCTTGGATGTTCTACGCTGAGGTACTGCCATATTTAACACCTCCTTCAAAAATTCAATCGGTATTACGCTTATTCCTTAAATAGATCCTTTAGCGCCGCAAAACGGACATCAATCTTTTCCGTCGAGCAGCTGCATTTGTGCTCATTTAAGTTCTGTCCGCAAGTCTGACAGAGACCCTTACAATCATTGCTGCAAAGCGGTGCAAAAGGCATGAACAACTGTAGCGCTTCTTCCACATAAGGCTTCAGGTCCAATCTGTCCGCATTTACTTCAATGAAATCACTCTCTTCCTCTTCCATGTCTTCATCGCGTTCTTCGTTTGACTCCGCCCGCTTGAATACTTCCGAGAATCGAATGACCGTATGTTCCTTCACCGGTTCGAGGCAACGCGAGCAGGCTAGCTCGAGGTCGATGGCAAGCTTGCCGTCAACTTCGATGAAACCTTCGTGCCCGGTAACCTGAAGTGATACATGAAGAGGTCCCGTACGATAAACATCCTGGCGTCCCTTAAAAAGGTCACTGACATCGATCTGTTCGTCGATTGTCGATTTCAACCCTTTGGACATTGTTTCTTGAATATGAAACTGCATCAGATCACCCCAAACAAACAAAGATTATTATATCTATCAGACTACCGTTTTGTCAACATTTTCACACTGTTTTTCATTATTGCTTCGTGCAGGCCGTGATTGGGCATCTCCGCTGTGCTATAGTTAAACCACCAACATTTAACAGAGAGAGGATTCAGCTTATGCGTACAGTCGGACTTATTGTCGAATACAATCCGTTCCATAACGGACATTTGTATCATTTGCAACAATCGCGCAAAATAACGCAAGCGGATGCTGTCGTTGCCGTTATGAGCGGCCATTTCCTGCAGCGAGGCGAGCCGGCCTTGCTCGACAAATGGTCTCGGACGCAAATGGCGCTGGAGGGCGGCTGCGATCTAGTCATAGAGCTGCCCGTCGCATACGCGACCCAAGCGGCCGAGTGGTTCGCTTACGGAGCGGTATCGCTGCTTGAAGCGACCGGCGTCGTTGACAGCTTCTGCTTCGGCACGGAGAACGGCGAGCTCGATCCGCTCCTAAAGGCTGCCGATATCGTCGCTGAGGAGCCTCCCGCTTTCAAAGCACTCTTGAAGCAGCAGCTCCAAACCGGAGTGAGCTACCCGAGCGCATACAGCAGCGCAATCACAAGCTATCTGGCTGAGCTTGGCCATGCAACAGCTTCAGCCTTCCCTTTCGCGCTTCCAAACCATACGCTAGGACTCCATTATCTGCTTGCACGGAACCGATTGCAAGCAAAAATGGAGCCGTTCACCATTGCCCGCGAAAAGGCGCAATACAATCAAGCCACGGCAACAGACAGCCAAATCGCAAGCGCAACCGCTATCCGCAAGCTTCTTCTCGAGCAACAATCACTCGAGGATGTGCGCGCCTATGTTCCTGAATCGACATGGAACATTCTTCAGCAGGAATGGTCAGCTGGCCGCTGCCCGATCAGCTGGGAGCCCTTCACGAATGCTTTGCTCCAAGCCATTATTACTCGTACTCCTCAAGATCTCGCGGATCTCCACGAAATAACCGAGGGCTTGGAGTACCGAATCCGCGGCGTGTTGCCTACTCTTCCTTCAAGAAGCTTCGACGACCTGCTGAGTGCTTTGAAAACCAAGCGCTACACGCGAACGAAGCTGCAGCGTTCACTCCTCGCGATCCTGCTCGGACATCGCAAGCAGGATTTCACTGCGGACAAGCTCGCTTCTGGTGTTGAATATATAAGAGTGCTCGGTTTCTCCGAAAAAGGCAAGCTTTTATTGCGACGGATGCGGAATTCAGCCAAGCTTCCTGTACTGCACAGTGCCGCGCGGGCGCCGCAGCCTTACCGTTACTTGGAGCTGGACACTCAAGCAAGCGGCGTATATATGCTTGGCGTGTCTGGCCAAACATCTGTTGCATCCATGTTCCGCGATTTCACCGAAAAGCCTGTTACTGCCGGTTCGAATTTCATCTAAGAATCGGCAATGCTTTGATTATTCGCATCTCAACTAAGGGTCAGTCGTACTTAGATTCTTCACGTCTCAATTAAGGGTCAGTCGTACTTAGATTCTTCACGTCTCAACTAAGAGTCAGCATACTTTGGATTATTGGGCTGCCTTTTGCAAAAGCGTGACCTGCTGAACAGCTTCCTGCAGCGTGCTAACGCTGGCAATTTTCATTGCCGTGCCCAGCGCTTTGGCTTTCGCCTCGGCCTCCTTGAAATTGCCAGCCGGTACGAGAAACAGCTTGGCGCCTTTTTCGCTGGCGATCACAATCTTCTGTTTAATGCCGCCTATCGCTCCAACCCTGCCGTCAACCGTGATCGTTCCCGTTGCTGCGATCCGACTGCCGCCGGACAGGTCGCCTTCCGTCAACAACTCCAAAGCTTGCAGCGCAAAAACCAATCCCGCTGACGGGCCTCCGATCTCGCCAGCTGCAATCGTAATTCTGTTCTCCGGATCATCCGGCTCAAGGCTCCGAAGCTCCGTCAGGCTTTTTATCCCGAGTACGTCAAGCAGTTGCTCATTCGTCATCTTCTCGCTAAAGCTTTCCCTTGGAAAGCTTATTTGCGTGCGCTGGCCATCTCGATCCACGTCGAATGAAACAACGCCAGTTTGATTTAGGCTTTGAATCGAAGCCAGCAACTGTTCTGCCGTTTCTGCCTGTTCGCCCCCACGAAGGCCGTGCAGCAAATCTCCACTCTTGAACCCGCTCCGAGCGGGGTCGCCTCCGATTAGGATATCCGCGACAAGCAGTCCATCTGCTTTGGTCGAATATGGCAAATCCGCATAGTGATACGCAGCTTCTATGGCATTATTTTGCGAACCTTGCATGATGACCTGCTGCCTCACCGCAAACTGCTCCTGCGTATATCCACGAAACACATCACGCCTTAGATGTACATCCTTGTTCGCATCCCACATCGACGAAAACGTTCTTAGAAAATTAGGCTCTGTCAGTTTCACGGCAGTGAGCAGGAAATCTCCATTCCCCGGCTTGTCTCCAGCCTCGATTGAGATCATCGGCTTAACCGAAACCGCGATTCCCGGCTCATAAACGACATATGGCGTAGGCGCATAAAGCATTACCCACATAAATGCTGCAGTGGCTGCTGCGATCATAGTTATTCTGCGCCAATCCGACCGTTTCTTTTGCATCCGCTGATCTCCGATCCTATTGCTTTCTCTATGCTTGCTTTCTTCTATCTTAAACCTTCGGACAAACACCGCTGCTGGTCTATCGCTCAACAAACATGCGTACTAATTAACAGATAGGATTGTCCTGTCCAAACGTACATTTTCCCATTCAGATAAAGGAGTTGTGTCGCATTGGCTAAAACGGTTATGCTAGCCTTTCTGTCCATTCTACTTGTAAGTGCCATCATCCTGCAGCCGGATGCTTCCTTTCAGTCCTCCTTGCAGGGACTCACCGTATGGTGGAACATCGTATTCCCAGGCTTGCTGCCGTTTCTCATTTTGTTCGAGCTCATCTCTGCATTCGGCCTTGCACACGCCATAAGCTCGCTGCTGCAGCCCGTAATGCACCGACTGTTCAAGCTTCCAGGAGAAGCATCCCACGCGATCGTCCTAGGCTGGATGGGCGGATATCCTGCTGGTGCCGAAGCAGCATCCTCTCTGCGCAAAAGAAACCTCGTCACAAAACAACAGGGCCAGCGGCTGCTCGCCCTAGCCCATATGCCGAATCCTTTGTTTATGCTGGTGGTCATCGGAGCAGGTTTCCTTCACAAACCGATCGTAGGCGTCATGATCGCTTCAGTCGTATGGCTCTCCGCACTTTGCGTTATGCTCGGCGCAACGATCTTCCAGCGAAAAGAGCCGGTTCATAGCGTTCACTCTGTGGCGAATGACGGAAGCATGCTTCAACGCGCAGCGGACGCCTTTCGTCTTGGCAGGGATCAAGACGGGCGGAGCTTCGGCAAGGCGCTTGGCGATGCCGTATCGGCCAGTGTTCAAAAACTGATGATGATTGGCGGTTTTATGATCTTCGCTGCCGTTCTAGCCAAGTTAACAGAACCGCTGCTCTCCCCGCTGTTCGCTAAAACAGGACTTAGCTTCATCAGCCAAGCTTTCTTCGAGGGGCATTTGGGTGCTTATTCAGCCGCTATCTGGCAATCTCCCGAGGCAGGCGCAGTCGGCAACGCTGCCGCAATCGCCGCTGTACTCGCATGGAGCGGGCTAAGCGGCATTCTGCAGGCAGGTTATTCAATCACAGGGAGCGACCTTAAGCTGCTGCCGTTCATTGCATGGCGTGCCGCGCACGCCTTGCTTGCCGCATTATTCATGCTAATTTTGTGGAAGCCGATTACTTCTCTGCTCGGCTTTTGGCTGGCTCCAAATGACGTACCTGCTTATACTTCCGCCGAGGCTCTAACGCCTGACCAGGCGGTTGCCGTCGCATTAAAAACAAGCGATCTGCCGCTATTATGGCCGCTGTCACTCTCGGCTTGCCTGCTTCTTGCCCTGTTTAGTCTATTTGTTTCTATGATATTGCTTCCCTATCGAAAAACGAATCGGTCAGCGTAGCACGAATAATAGAATCATTCTATATTTATGCTAAAGCTAGATTTGGGGTTTATACTTAATGCGCAGCTCCTGTTCCACGACCGGCGGAACAAGCTCATGCACGGCACCGTGGAATTGTGCGATTTCTTTTACGATGCTGGAGCTTAAGTAAGAGTACTTCGGATTGGTCATCATAAACATCGTATCGATTTCAGCGTCCAGCAAATGGTTCGTTGATGCAAGCTGCAGCTCGTATTCGAAATCGGTCACCGAACGTATACCTCGGATGATCACATTCGCTTGACGCGATTTCATGAACCGGACAAGCAAATCGCGAAAGCTGTCAATCTCCACATTGGGAATATCGCTCGTTACCTCAGTCAAAAGCGCCTTGCGCTCCTCCACGCTAAACAGCGGATTTTTGCTTGAATTATTTAAAACGGCAACGATAAGTCGGTCAAATTGCTTTGCTGATCTGCGAATAATATCCAAATGACCGTATGTGACAGGATCGAAGGTACCAGGATATACGGCTACTCGCTCTATTTTACTCATGAACATCGGCCTCACTTCCGTTTTGGCTATCTAAGGTGTTGTATTGATAGATGGAAACCGCAGTATCCCCATACTTCGCGTGCTTGAATTGCTCGAATTGCCCCAGCTGCTCCGGATACTGGTGAGACGCATCATGCTCCACGACAATAATAGCCTCCGGCTCGAGGAGATCATTCGCTGCAAGATCCGACATTAAGCTGTCCATCGTTACCATTTTGTATGGCGGGTCAAGAAAAACAAGCCGGAACCTCTGCCCCCGCTTCGCTAGCGCTTTCAATGCGCGCTCCGCATCATTCCTATAAATTTCAGCAGCGCTTCCCATCTTCGCCGTCTCGACATTTCGACGAATAATATCGACGCTTATTTTCTCTCGGTCGACAAACACTGTTTGCGCAACGCCTCTGCTCCAAGCCTCGATACCTAAGCCGCCCGTTCCCGCGAACAGATCCAGCGCCATTCCGCCATCGAAATAAGGCCCAATCATGCTAAAAATAGCTTCTTTTACCTTATCAGTTGTCGGTCTCGTATTCTTGCCAGGCACAGCCTTAAGCGTGCGGCCTTTGGCCTCGCCCGCAATGACTCTCACTGCAATTGCCCCCTTCTATCTCATTCCCGCCTATCGTACCATAGAATCCCTTTCATAATAAAGCGAATGTAGATGTAAAAAAATGATTCCCCCTCCTCCTTAAAACGTTTAGAATTATTTTTTTGGCGTCCTCATGTATATTTACCTAATAAAGGGACAAAATAACCTTATCGGCGTCGCAAGATGTCGTAGACAACCGCGGAGAAGACTTACGTTTCCCCATAAGCTCTTCGTCCGGTTTCTCCTCTCCCATGAAAAGGGCGCTCCGTAAGGGGCGCCCGATTTTTTGTTTAAAGCCTTATATTTAAAGGGATTTTCAATTCTTCTATACAATCAATGATAAAGTTGTCGCCCATTTGTCGCCCAAATTCAAAATGCATCAAAGATAAATATATGATCTTCCATTTCAAGTTCCATAGTTGTAATCCCTTCCGGGATGCCATTAAGACCAAACTAGATCATCTTAATGATTTACATAAACCCGCAAAACCCTTTCTACATATGGGGTTTTCGGGTTTTTTTTATTAATTTTAATCTACGAGAATACGTTTGAATAAGATAGCTTTTGAATTTTTTTTATACATTTTTCACACAAGTTAAACATTACATCTAACTACACTATGATATTCCTCTTGGTTACCTGTTGTTAAATTTGGCTATGATGCCAAGGGAAAAAGAATCTAGCGTACTAAAACAGTCAAAATAACTGATCTGCAACTGTGTTTGATAACATACAATTGCAATGAATACTTTTTGGTTTTCCAATTTGTGATAGGTCAACCATTTCAGAACAGACAGCTATATAACCCGTAAAACTACACCGATATGTATATTGCTTGACTAGTTTATTCAATCTGCTTATGAAGAATTAATTCATAAAATATCTTCCAACGCTGAAGGCATAACATTTTGTTTACAAAAAAAAATAGAACCCAAGTTGCTGACTGGGTTCTATCTCCATTACTTAAAGTGCCCAATGAGTATGGATACACTTTTTTTGAGGAATAGTTAAATGCTATTCTACAACTAAAGGCGTATCACCGAATAGTAAGCTATTCAACATATCTCATTCCGGTCTTATCTTTAAATAATGAATTGTACTAAAAAACGTTGTTAGCGTAGTACCCTAGAGGAAAGACCTATTGGCAAGTAGCATTTAGTGCTCCACTTATCCTCAATTGGATTTATCTACATCAATAAATTATGGTGTTGCATAATAAATTATACACTATCCTAAGAAAAATGAAAAGTTAGAAAACTGTTGTGTTTGGAAAGCGGTATAGTTTGTGAATGATTTTTG
The DNA here is from genome assembly GCF_014192395.1 of Paenibacillus endophyticus. GTDB lineage: Bacteria > Bacillota > Bacilli > Paenibacillales > Paenibacillaceae > Pristimantibacillus > Pristimantibacillus endophyticus. Next base: position 224,718 of record NZ_JACHXW010000005.1, read on the forward strand.
GTTTAAGTATCGAATAATGGTTCATGTATCTATATACCTGACGATGGTCATACTTTGATCCATAATGTACTGACTTATAATACTCTAGAATCATATTTGCAATAAAATCCGCTGCTTGTAATAATCTGTGATTTGGAGAACTATCGTAACTAATTTTGAAGTTGTTCCAGCTGTAATTTGTATTCCATTCAGGTAAATTAATCCTTAATGAAAGGTACTCATGTAACCTTAAAGCAGACTCATCACTTCGCTGTGGAGAACCGTCAATTGTTACTATAGCCGTATTAGATGTAGAATCTACGTAAGGATAAGCTAATCTTTTTATTACCTTACTAAGAAAATAGTTTTCGCTTTGTTCTTTACTTTTAGATTTAGCTTGACTAAACGTTTTTTGATTACTTGTAACCATTGTTTTGTCAATTACTACATAACATATCCTAAGTGAACCAAAGGTCATCAAGCAATTAAAAACCTCATCCATTTCTTCAGCAGTTGCATCTAAAGCTTTCTTCTCAGGATAATCTTTTGAATTCGGGAATTTGGAAAAAACCTCATCTAAAGACTCTCCCAGTTTTTTATATCCTGATTGTATAGAAAATCCTGCCCAAACATAAAGTTTCCCATCTGTACTGTCAATGTTACCTGAATCATCTAAATAAATGTACAAAAAAACACCGCCTACTTAAGGGATAATTTTTACATTATCCCATAGAAGTAGATGATATTCTAGTATGTATTTAAAAACCATTTCTATAAGAATTAGCAGATCACTGACTTCTACTCTGCTTAACGAATTAAAACAATACAAATATAAAAACGAATTCCAACAGTCTATGAACTAATACATTATTTCTGACCCATATTTTGAACCTGAATACAAGAATAATTCAAAAATTTAATAATTATCAGTCCACCAATTGTCCACCAAAACCACTTAAAAGGGCTTATTTTGTCTTTAATATACGGTAGATTGAGATCAATAAACCTAGATTTAACTCGACATTCAGACATACGCCACAATAACTTTCTCTCCTCCCATGAAAAGGGCGCTCCATAAGGGGCTCCCGATTTTTTGTTGGAAAAACCCCTCACAATTTATACAGGAACAAAATAATTTACTTCTGTATTATAAATCCGGCGATTGAACTTTCATTATATCGAGAAAGTGGACTTTCGTTATCTCTCCTTTATTCTCCACGTGCACTGATTTGGTTCTAGAATCCATATTCGTTATTTTACCGGTAACGGGTTGCTCCCAATTCCAAACAATGAGTTTTACTAACAATCCCTCCTGTTGAGCTTCCACCAACCGCTCACCGAGCTCCTCCATCTCAAACTCATCTCTCGTTGGCCTCTTCGGCCCCTTTGCTTTTGCCATGTCTGTACCCTCCAACTTTTTGTTAGATTTGATTGTTGCCACTACCTATTCCGACAACATCATACGGCTGATTGATCACCATTTATTACTCATGGATCTAGCCGGTTTACCTTCTTCATAAATTCCACCCATGCTACAGAAACGGCTTGATAAACATCAGAACTTTTTAGAGAAGTGTCGTCAAGCATGTTGCTGTATCAACATCACGTCTACATTATTTGCTATATTAAATATACGAGTAACAATAACTAATAGCTGTAAAGTATGTTCTAACTCGACTATCACGGACAGCTCTGACGTATATAGTGTGGATTGATATGTTGAGATTGCGGTCGTTATAAATAATCTGCACTGTCCGCCCTATATTCTTTTCGATCACGCCCCCGCGCGAGTGTATGTTCTCATTTTAAAACAAACATACGTTCTGATACAAGGTAAAAATAAAACCCCAGCATTACTTACTGGAGTTATTTTTTCGTATTCAATTAACTCAGATATGTCCTCAATGCCCAATACGCTCATAATACTATCCAAATTTGCTGCGCTCCACCTCTTGCTTCGGTTCTCCATCATAACGTAAATGCTATTCTATCGTTTTCCCGCAGCTTCACTGAGTTGTGAAGAGTCGTTACATGTCATGTCGGCAGCATCGTCTTGGCCGTTATTAAATTATAGTCTAGCTGAACAAGCTCCTATTATCTCAATGCAACTGTGGTTTCATACTAACAACGACCTTTCCTATCACGCGACCTTCTCCGAAGTACTCAAGTGCCTGGGCCGCGTCCCTTAAAGAATAGCGCCGATCAATGACAGGCATGACATGACCCGCTTCAATTAAAGACTTCCAGACCAACTGATCATTATGGTTCGGCTTATGTAGCAGCATTCCAACTTTTTTCTTTTCAAGCCAAGCGGTCAGCGGCGCCGCCAATAGTACCTGAAAGACACGATGAATAGGACCGCCAACCATGACATATGTGCCTCCTGTTTTAAGTGCGCGCTTGATCGCAAAAACAGAACGGTTTCCGACAACATCGAGGATCAGATCGTATCGACTACTACCTGCGGTGAAGTCTTCCATTGTATAATCAAGGACATGATCTGCCCCCACGGAACGCAGCGCTTCCAATTTCTCGCCTCTATCCACACCAGTCACTTCTGCCCCAAGCAACTTGGCATATTGAATTCCAAATGTACCTACACCGCCGCCCGCCCCATTGATCAGAACCTGATAGCCCTTCAAAAGCTTTCCTTTAACACGTAATCCTTGTAAGGCAAGAACCCCCGCTCGTGGAATGGCTGCCGCTTGCTCGAAACTCAAACCTTCAGGTTTCTGCGTCAGTGCTTCTTCGTTAGCACATACATATTCCGCGAACCCTCCCCATCCGCAACCGGAAATGTCTCCGAAAACTTCATCTCCCTGTCGAAAACGTTTGACGGCGGCTCCCACAGCGACTACCCGCCCTGCAATGTCCGCACCTAGGATGCGGTAACGGGGCTTTCGCAGCCCGCCAAGACGGTTTATATACGGTTTTCCGAGCAAGAGATCCCAGTCCCAGGAATTTACAGATGCTGCATGGACTGCGATTAGCACTTCATGGTCCATAGGCTTTGGAATGTCCACCTCTTCAATGCGTAGAACATCAGGCGTTCCATATCTCTCGTAGACCAGTGCTTTCATTGTACCTGCTCCTAGGCTCACTTGATGGTCCTTATTCATTGTTTCGTTCTTCATTGTCGATCCTCCATCCTGTTAAGACTAAATGTTGATTGGATCCGAATAACACAATTATATACGCCCACCCAAAAAATGTAATGTAACCACTCAATACGCCAAGCAAAGATTCTTGGTTTCACCCAACTATTCTGCCCGTATCGAGTAAGAGGAGGCGGCACCACCGTCTTCTCACACCACCGTACATTCAGGTCTGCATACAGCGGTTCTTAGAGGTTTGCAAAGTTCCACATAACGAGAGCAAACTTTTCAGCCATTTCTCTCAGAAGTTGCCAAGTGATTTATTTATGATACGGGACTTAATACGAAATGTAATGTATAAAAAAAATTTAACAACAAAATAAGCTTCATTAAAAATACTTACGATTGGGGAATGAATATGAAAAGAATCATCTTCGTGATCGCGCATAATGTTTAAATTGTAATCCCTATACATTAGGGGATTTTATTAAATTAGGTAGACTTTCACTATAAGGCCTCTAACTGTAAAACATTTGAAGTACATTATTTCCATGTTCATGGACATATTAAACAAGTCTAAATTGAACCAAAAAAGGAGCATACTCAATTGGGAATTTTAAGCGGAAATCCAAAAGATGAACCCATGCATTATGGAGAAATCTTCAGCGTATGGCAAGCATCCACAATGGCTAAAGGTTCTGTATCGTGCTATCAAGCATACTTAAACCACTCCGGTGACAAAGATCTAAAAAAAGTTATCGATTCCCTTATTGATCAAGCAAAACTTGAAATTAAAGAATTAGATACCATACTAATTGATAACGGGATCGCTACCACACCAGTAATGCCTGAAAGGTCCCCTGTTAAACTTGAAGATATCCCTGTTGGTGCACGATTTACTGATCCTGAAATTGCGGCTAAGATTGCTGCTGATACTTCATTGGGATTAGTTGCTTGTAGTCAAGTTATAGGACAATCAATTAGAGAAGATATTGGTGCTCTATTTGCTAAATACCACATTACAAAAACAGCAATAGGACTTAAAATACTGGAGATGAACAAAGAAAAAGGTTGGCTCATTCCACCCCCATTGCAAATTAAAAGACCTGAGACAGTTAACGCTTAAATATACAAAAAGCCCTCGATCATCTAAGGTCGAGGGCTTTGTTTATGGTTGAAGCTGTCCGCTGCGATCCGGAAAGAATGCGGAAAGCTGATGAAGTCCCCACTTCTGTACACGATCAGTCCATTTACGTGTAACATCCATTGTGATATAGATTGGTTTGAGGTCAGCCGTGGCAGCAGCACGGCTTGCTGCGGGAACAATATGAGTCGGATACGCTGCGCGGCAACTTAGGACTCCCCATTCCGGCTAACCGATACAAGCGGTTCAAACTCACGTTCACGATCACGAGGAATGGCCACTTCCTTCCTGCTCGCTATACACCATTTTGGAATCGCAAGCTTTGTACACGACCTTTCATTTTGTTTCAAAAGCCTTGCTACATACCTATTTTCTTCGAACTATCAAATACACCCATTCAAATCTAGTAATCTATGAATATACTGGATTAACTTGAAGAAGAGGAGATGATTGATATGGGACTCTATTATGCAAAAAAGCAAAATGTCAAAGTTGTTTTTGTAAAACCTGGTCAAAAAGTTCTTATTATCGGTAAAAAACATTGGACAAAGAAACCTCACTGCTAGGCTTATTGAGTGCTTGTTAATACAAGCGCTCTTACATACTCTCATATTCACTAATCTTTTCATCGTTAAATGAATAGTCTGCGTTAGAGAAATCTGCAGCGCATTGCAGCTTGTAGAGTTTTCCCAACAGCCAATCGATTGCATCTCACACATCAACCATTGGCTATTCTAAGAGTCTCATCGCAGCTTCAATCCCTCCCGGCTATAAAGCACCTTAAACAAATTCGCCTTCCGATCCCAGAAGACAAAGCCCTCTTTGACCAGCTCATTTATGGCGGCCTTCACCTGCTGCTCCGTTCGCTGCGCCCGCTGGCTGATGTAGCCGACATCGATGAAGGAAGGATCGTCCCGATAAACATTCCAAAGCACGGTTAAAACTTTACGTGTCACATCGTCAAGCATGCTGTTTTACCAACTCCACATCAATAATACTATCCGTGTTAAATACGCGCGGTCCGTTTGCGGATGTGCAGAACGCCCTCACCTTGCCGTTTCGGACCGACAGCACCTGAATGATGCGTATGGATATGTTGCGTTTGCGGTCGTTATAAATAATTTGTACGGTCTGGCCGATACATTGTTCGATCATGGCCATCACTCCAATGCGAATGTTTGTTCTTATTATACACCAAACATACGTTCTTGATTCAAGTGTTTTATTTATTTTTTTATCGATTCCTTCCATATGCTCGGACAAGCTCCCTAATTGGTTCGAATTAGAGAGAAATGAATGAATAAGGTGTACAATAGGAGTGAAACTAGTTTTCTGCCGTTAAAATTGATGATGAGGTGTTCCAGTGATTCCAGAAGGCATTGAATGTTCGATATTTTTTGAAACGATTAAACCAAATCCAAAAAGCAATTCATCTTTACTGATTAAAGGTTCGGTTAGCTCCGGATTCAAGATTATCATGAGCTTGGAGTTTACCGGCGCAGAACTCATTGATAACAGCAATGCTGCGATACCCGATGAGATCATAGATCTTTTGAAAGAGGATTTAATTGATATTTTCGGATTCGGGCCATTTGATAAAAAAGCTTTAAAACAAGAAATGAAAGATCTGAACATGCTTTACTATGTACGGTACAACGGCAAAGCTTATCGTACGGATGAATGGAAAGACATGACACCGGAAGATTTCGAACGCGCACAGTAAAAAGGCGTTGGATTGAATGAAAGCACGCCTGCTTCAGCATTTAGGATCGTTAAGCAATCTACTTCAAAAGCTCCTCTAGGCTCATGACACGGATTATACGCCGCAGTAACAAACACCCAATCATTGGCATCAATTCGTGCATAACTTACAGAGTACTCAACACGAAGGAGGTGCAATGAACATGTCCGGTTATGTTGGCGGTGCTTTCAATAACACTGGTACTATCCTGGTCCTTTTCATTCTGCTTGTCATTATCGCTTGTAGTTGTGGTGTTTTCGGAGGATACGGCAAGGGCTACTAATAGTCCCTGCACGATTTAGCATAATCCACTTACACTGCATGCCTCCCTTTCATCACGCACAGAAAAGATCCTGTCACAGGGATCTTTTTTTGTTTTGCCAGCCTTAATTCCGTTCCTATTCTTTCCGAAGCCCAGAGTACTGGTGTATGATGGAAACAAACAACTAGAAATGGAGACACATCATGAAAGCCATCTTAGCCGCACTTCTTCTTTTATCATTCATACTCTCCGGCTGCGGGAATCTTCTTACTGCTACTGCATCTGACACGTCAGTCTCCAGTGCCGACTATGACGAAACAATCCAACTGCCGACCGACCGCTACCCCGAGACGATGGCGCATATCGCAGCGGCAATCAAAGGTGGCGCTTCCGCTGTTTGCACCATTGACAGAGAAGGAGCCGAGGCTAACCGCGATGCTTCGCTGCAAGGCATTCCGACCAAAAAAGGCTTCGACAGGGATGAATGGCCGATGGCCATGTGCAAGGAAGGCGGCGCTGGTGCAGATATCGCCTATGTTTCACCAAAGGATAACCGCGGCGCGGGCTCATGGATTGGGAACCAATTAGCCGATTTAAAGGACGGAACACGCGTCCTATTCCTAACTAGCGAGACAACAGAGCAACAAGCCCAGCAGCCTGACGAGAAGGAGACCGTCTTTTATGCCAATTGCGCTGCAGTCAAAGCGGCTGGCGCCGCGCCTCTGCATGAAGGAGAGCCTGGCTACAGCTATAAGCTTGATCGCGATAAGGACGGCGTAGCCTGCAGTTCATAGAATGGTTAAACTAAATACCCCTCGCATTCTCTCCCAAAGAGAACGAGGGGTATTTGAGCCCAATCTATCCAACCATTCACGAGCTCGTCTGCTCTTTGTCCGGTTTAATCGCAAACAGCGCCAATCCGGTACATAGCAACGCTAATCCGGTAAACAGATAAAACATAATCTCCTTATTTCCTAACAACAAGGAAGCTAATAAGGGACCAGCGGCTACCCCAATAAACCTAGCGCTGCTGTAAAGCGAGGTGATGGTCCCTCTCTGCTTCTTCTCGATTCCCTCCGTTATTAGGGCATCGAGGCTAGGCAAAAACAGACCAATGCCAGCGCCGCTTGCAAACATGAATAGTACAAGAAAAAATAAACCCTGCTTGTTGATTAATCCGCAAAGGAGCATCATAATCGCCAATAATGCCGTTCCGATCACAATTAACCATTTCATCTTGTTTTTGTTTTCACCGACATATTTTCCTGTTATAAATGAAGCCAGGCAAATTGCGCTTAAAGGAATGGCAAGCAGCAGCCCCTTGATTATCCCTTCAATATGGTAGCTTTCCTCGATAACCGATGACAAATTGTACAAGAACCCGAACATGATCAACATTCCGATGCAGCCAATAGCAAATATCGCATATAGCCAGTGGCCGTTCTCACCAAAGACTGCTTTGATGGATTTCCAGAACGTTTTTAGCCCAACCGCTTCGCTCCTCTTTTTATTCGGAACCTTCACCAGAAAAAGGACTGCGACGATCGCGATGATGGAGAGAATCGGTATAATCGCCAGCGGCAAAAACCAAACGATGAGCGCAAGCGCTGCTCCTAATACAGGACTGAGCACTTTACCGAAAGTATTGGAGGTTTCAATCATCCCAAGTCCGCTGCTGACTTCCTCCTCTTTGTCAAACATATCGCCTACTAACGGAATGACGATAGGGAAAGCGCCAGCTGCCCCTATTCCTTGAATGAACCTGCCTGCCAATATCACTGCGTACACATGTGAATCCATCAACCATGCAGCCAAACCCGCTATCAAGCCGCCTAAAGCCGCAATCGACAATCCGATTATTATAATTATTTTCCTGCCGTACCGATCTGACAAATAACCTGCAATTGGAATAAACACAATCGATATCGCCGCATACACAGTAATGATAAGGCTTGACTGAACGGCAGAGATATGAAGCTTCTTCTGCAATAAAGGAAGCACCGGTATCAACATGGAGTTTGCGAGCGTCATAATTAACGGAATCGATGCTAAGGCTGCTAAATCCCACCTTTTTTTCACAATTGCGCTCCCTTCTTATTGTCGATGCACGATCACTTAAGCATCAGCTTCGCAGCACAATTAACGGTTCTTCCGCAGGACCTTCAATCACGTCGCCGCTTACCGAAAATCTTGAACCATGGCAGGGGCAATCCCATGTTCGGTCTCCATTATTCCACTCCACTTCGCAGCCCATATGCGTGCACGTTGTATCTACAAGATATAGCTTGCCTTCACTGTCCTTGTAGGCTCCCGCCCGTTTGCCGTGCAGCCTCACCACGCTGCCCTCATCCAGTGCAAGGTCCTCTGGGCGCTTATTGACCATTTCAAGCTTTCCGGCAATCAGATGCTTCGCTACATCTAAATTATCCACAATCAGATTTTTGATCGTACCCGCAGACTTGGAGCGTGAGGGGGTATATAAACCTTCGTAGTCATTTTCTTTATTTAGAATCAAATCTCGAATAAGCAAAGCCGCAGCCGTTCCGTTCGTCATGCCCCATTTTCGATAGCCGGTGGCGATGTAAACATTAGGAGAGGCGGCCGTGATACGTCCTATAAACGGTAATTGATCTCCTGTTGCCAAATCCTGTGCCGACCATCGATATACGACTTCTTGGATTTGAAAATTGTTCTCGGCATATCGCTTTAATTCCTCATAATGATTAATCGTACATACTCCTTGCCCGGTTTTGTGGCTCTGCCCGCCAAGCAAAAGCAGCTTGCCATGCTCTATTGATTCTGCGCTTCGCATCGAGCGTTTCGGGTCGCCTGCACTAAGATACATGCCTTCAGCCACATGATCCGCTACACGTAGGCCAAGCACATAGGAACGGTCTGCATGCATTCTGGCGAAATAAAATCCCAGTCCGTCATAGAACGGGAAATGGGTACAAGACACGATATGCTTGCATTTGATGCGGTAGCCTTGGCTTGTTATGACTTCCGGCTCTGACCCTTTTTCAACGTCCACCGCTGTCGTGTTCTCGTACACAATACCGCCCTGCTCCGCAAACTTATCCACTAGGGAAGATAAATATTGCAAAGGATGAAATTGCGCTTGCTCATGCATGATCACTGCTGCTTTAGCTGGTATTTGTAATGGAATGCTCTCAACATACTTTCCGGATATACCTAACCGTGAATAAGCTAACATTTCCATTTCCAACTTCTTTATGTATGCATCCGATTCTGCGTAAACATATGCTTCCTGTGCAGAGAACCCGCAATTTATGTTCGCATTTTCAATCGTTCGCTTTATGAATTGCAGCGCTTCGGCATTTGCTCTGTAATATAATTGAGCTTTTTCCAAGCCTTCTTGCCCTATAAGCTCATCATAGATAAGATCATGCTGCGCCGTTATTTTGGCTGTCGTATGAGCCGTCGTGCCGCCAAGCAGTTTGCCCGCTTCGACGAGCACGACTTTGAATCCTTCCTGAATGAGCAAATATGCCGTTGTAATGCCGGAGATGCCTCCGCCTACAACCGTAATATCCGTTTCGATATTTTGATCAAGTGCAGGAAAGATGGATAGCTTTTCCGTGGAATCCATCCAAAGGGACTGTGGAAATTTGGGGATTTGATTTGAAGTCATTATGCTAGTCTCCTTCAATAATAATGTTCTTAATGTGCACGAATATGATTTTTTCATACTCAGTCCGCCAAGTCAGGTTAAAAGAAGGGATACAACGAGAATAAGCGCTTGTCAATTGGACATTTTAAAAAGGAATTGATAATGATGGAGGCGGTTTACGTTGGAGAGTACGTTTGAGCATTCCTTTATTCCGATGACAAGCTTTGCAAGCGGTGAAGGACTTGCTTATCGGCCGGATATTTATTGTTTGCCTATCCAAATTGTAAACATTTGTTTTATCGGGGACCCCAATGACCAGCAAGGAAAATGGGTGCTCGTGGATGCAGGCATGCCTAGTTCCGCCAAAAAAATCATAAAAGCAGCGGAGGATCGGTTTGCAAACCCTCCTCATGCTATTATTTTGACTCATGGCCATTTCGATCATGTTGGCGCCATTATTGAATTGATCGAGCATTGGAGAGTTCCTGTCTATGCGCATACACTGGAGCTTCCATATCTGACCGGCAAATCTGACTATCCGCCTGCCGACCCCTCCGTTCATGGAGGCCTTATCGCTGAACTATCCTCTTTATTTCCTCATGACGGCATTAATCTAGATGACCGGGTAAAGCCTTTGCCGGAGCATGGCGTCGTCCCAGGCATGCCGGATTGGCAGTATATTCATACGCCTGGGCATACGCCGGGACATATCTCGCTGTACCGAGAAGCAGACGGCACCTTAATTGCAGGGGATGCATTTGTTACGGTAAAGCAGGAATCGCTTTACAAAGTTTTGACACAGGAGCAGGAGATCAGCGGACCTCCCAAATATTTTACGACCGATTGGGTGCAAGCCGAGAAATCCGTCAAGAGGCTCGCAGCGCTCGACCCTTATTTAGCGGTTACGGGGCATGGAGAGCCGATGTTTGGCGAGCTTCTAAAAGACAATCTGCAGCTGCTTTCCACAAAATTTCAAGAAATAGCAGTACCCGAGCATGGAAGGTATGTACCGGAGAAATCGCATTAATAAGGTGGGGGCTGTCCATAAGGGCAACCCCACATCGGCCAATTCCATAACAGACGCAAAATAACCTTCAACACCACTATAAAAGTGGCGTTGAAGGTTGTTTTTCAACACTAACTTAGGTTAAAACGTGGGAGCTGACATCTCCAATCAACTTTTCAGACAGCTCCATGTTTTCCTTTATTTGCGAGATTGATTATGTGCGTTCGCGACCGCGGTTTCTTAAGCCTGCAAGTCCAATCAATCCCAGCAACCCTAGCCAGCTCCAATTAAAGTCGTTATCGTTATCTACTGCATTGGTTCGATAATTGTTGGCGTTCATGTTAGTACGGTTGTCCATATCGAGCGCGCGAGTCGTTCTATCCACACCTCTCTCGATATCGGAACGCAAGCCTGTGTCCGGCACCGCATTACCCATTCTGTTATTGTTGTTGTAATTCTCCATCGTACCCGACTTTGCATTATCGGCGAAAGCAGGTACTGCAAGCACGAACGTTAAACATGCAACTAAACAGAACACTGTCCAAAACTTCCTCATTTGCTCGACCCCTTATTCATTTGATTTTTGGTTCGGGATTATTGTTTCACGGCAGCAGCCTAACTATGCAAATGTATCGAGACAGCAATACCTGTCAAAACATCATTAATTTACGTACATAATCTCAAAAATAAATGAGTCTTTTCCAATCTAATTCCGTTTGTAAGATTCCATTCACGAATGGCAGCATGAAGCAGGATTCTGTTACATTCCGCTAGCTGTACTTGCTCATCGCGTTAAGCCGCTCGTTACGATGGGCGGCTAAATTACTCTGAAATCTCAGCAAATAATATGTAGGTATGCGGGGATTTGAACGCATTCAACATTCAGACAAACATTTTTAATGTTAAGTTAAGGTTCGTTTCTTATACTTAAAGACATCAACCCCACTGTTGATATATAGATCTAGGACACCGGCCCGCATTTATGCGGGTCATTTTTTTATTTTAGATAGGAACCTCCTAATCGCTCGAAACGATTCAAACGATTCAACCCATAAAAACGTTATAGTCGAATATACTTTCAAGAAGTGGCTGCATGCGAAGGAGGCTTTGCGATACAAAGCCTAAGCTTTAGGAGGCGATTTAATGGAGACATTCGGCAGAGGCTGTCTGTACATTATTCTTGGCGTCATCATCGTGATGTCGCTGGCATTTATTGTTGGAGGCACCATAACGATACCCTGGTACATTCTGATTCCCCTTATTATTCTCGCCTTTTGGGCCGCTTCGCGAAAAGGAAAATAGCTTGTCTCTATATGGACAATAAGAAACCGGCAATCGAGCCATCGATTGCCGGTTTCTTATTGCTTCGCGCGAGTGCCTTCCGCATTCCCTTTCATTTCAGCAGAATGACTCGCGCAGCAGGATCCCAAACGGGCGCAAGGCCAAGTGCTGCTGCCAATGCGCGAACAGGAACATACCCCGTCGCTTCGGATAATAAAGACTCCAATGGGTCTCCGTTCACCGTTACCTGAGTGCCGGTCCAATCGATTTCGGCTCCCAGCGCTTCGCCTGCTGATCTGGCAGGCACCCAAGTCGATCCACCGAGCAGGTAACCGCTTGAAATAAATAGGCCATTATAAAGCAAGGTTATCCCTTCTGCCTCTTTAAGCTTCTCCGGCTTCGGAACTTGCTTGGTTCCTGCGGCATCATACTTCTTCAAACTGTATTGATTGATGATTGCTTTCAGCTTTGACGGGTACGATGGATCGGTCGCATAGCCGCAGGCGAAGAGCATGTCGGCTTGCCGTTCAGGCGACAATGCCTTCCGTACCCGTTCATATCGAGGCGTATTCAGCAGCATATCCAGATCCTTGTAGAAATGGTAGACACTCTTGTAGGCCCGGAATGCGGCTCGCGTCGTTTCATTGCGTCCGTCAACCACCTCCCAAGTCCCTTTCACCACTGCTTCACCATGCCAATAAGCGTTCGTTTGGCCGCTGCCTACCTTAATGCCGCCTAAATTGAACCATTCATGGATGACACCGCCGGTTTCCAGCAAATTTTGCGCCAATCGAACGGATGGGAACATGGGTGAGCCTTCCTGCCGGATTCGGATGACTGTCGGAGCAAGCGTCTCAAAAAATGCCTTTCTTGTCAGCTGCGCCATTGCTCGGCTCCCTTCTGCCGCTTGCAGCGGCTTTGGATCTTGCCTGTCTTTATCTTTGTATGCAGAAGACAGGCAAGCTGCAATGGACAATCCGGCATGAAAATCAGGCTCTTAGCATCAAGCCCTCAGGCTGTCGCTCCATTCTCTGCTAAATATGCGGCTGCCTTAAGGTTGCCTTTTTCTATGGCTACACTTAAAGCCGTTGTTCCATCCTCGGCCTGCGCATGGATATCCGCCCCATGCTCAAGCAGCAAACGGATAATGGCAGCTCCATCGTCATGGAAGGCAGCCGAATGCAGGCTTGTATGGCCATTGCTATCGGCAATATTCGTCTTAGCGCCGCGGCTGAGCAGCAGCTCGATTACGGCAAGCTCTCTTTCACCTGCAATTGAAGCGTGCAAAGCGGTATTGGAGGGGATGTAGCTGACTTTGGAATGGGATACCGCATCAAGCTCAGCGCCGTAATCAAGTAGCAGCTGTACCGCAGCCGCATGCCCGTAATGGGAAGCGAAACCGAGCGGCGTCAGGCCATCGGCGTTTTCCGTATTGGCCCATGTAGGCTCCAATTTCAGAAGCTCCTGCAATCGTTCCGTATCTCCCTTGCTTGCTGCCGCAAAAACGTCATTAATCATGAGAAGCAGACCTCCGTCATCTTGAATTGAAATAGGATTTCTCAAAGTGAAAGCGAAATCGCTGTATAGTCTTGTTCGCTATCTTCCGATTATTTCCTTTTAACGGATAGCGCATGATCCAAAAAAGAAAAGCCGATTCGTCTAAGGGACCTCCCTTAATGAATCGGCCATACGGCGTGCTGAGCGTAGGCGGCTACTGCTGCAGCCCATAGAACCGGCGCGTATTCGCAAGCAGAGCCTCAGCCACAGCATGAGGAGGCTGCTGCTTAATGCTTGCGATATGCTTAGCCGCATCAGCCGCCATTGCCGGCTTCGTCTGGCGTCCTTCATACGGTCCTTCGAACGGCCACGGTCCGTCGGTCTCGACCATCAGCAGTTCGATCGGATACTGTGCCACTAGCTGCCTGATTTCCTCCTCATACGCAACGTCAGGCGTGACGGAAACCATATACCCGCTCGCGGCCATCCGGCTTATTACCGCATCGTCGCCCTTGAACCAATGGAAATGTGCTCTGCGAACGCCATATTTCTCCAAAATATCGCATGCCTTAGCAGCATCCTCATAGACAGCATGCAGCACGATCGGCAGGTCCAGCTCTGCTGCCAGCTCGGCAAACCTCTCCAGCAGCTCCACATACGGCTTCTCGTCAAAAGCTCCTTCTCCCGCTTGCTCAGCTTCTAAGCGCGAGTAATACGGAAGCCCGACCTCGCCAATCGCGAACAGCTCACCGGCTGCGGCGCATGAACGAATCCACCCGATAAGCTCGTCCATTTCCTCCTCTTCAGGCATCGGCTGCTCCGGGTGAAAGCCGTATGCCGGATAGACGCGTCCCGCATATTCCCTCGCAAGCTCACGATTCACCTTCGCAGACGCCAGATGCATGGAGACCGCTACGACAGCCTCCACGCCTTCCGCAAAAGCCTGCTCCAGCAACTCGTTCCGCTCCTCCTCCGCATATAGATCAACATGAATATGAGCGTCTATGCACGCAGCGTATGCCTTTGCACCTGACTCCTCCGGCAGCTTTACATGGCCATAATCCTTTGACTTTGCCATTCTAACCACTCCCCTCGGCACTTTCCTGAAGCAGTCTATATATGCGCTGCTTCAGTTCATTGAAGCGCGGATCGTACCATATCGCTTCATCGCGCGGTCGCTCGAAGGGAACAATGAATTCCTCGAGCACCACAGCAGGAGACGCCGACAGTACGACTATGCGGTCTGATAGAAACAATGCCTCCTCGATGCTATGGGTAACAAGCAGCACAGACCTGCGGTTCTCTTCCCAGATTGACATCAGCCACTGCTGCATCTGCAGACGGGTTAACGCATCCAATGCGCCAAACGGCTCATCCAGCAGCATTAATGGCTGCGGCGCCAGCAAAGCCCGAAGAAAGGACACGCGCTGCTGCATGCCGCCGGACAAAACATGGGGATAGGCGTTCGCATATTCCTGCAGCCCGATCCGCTCCAGCCATACCTTCGTTTTGGCTTTTGCTTCTTTGCGATCAAGGCCGGATATGACGAGCGACAGCGCAATATTGCCCGCAACGGTTTCCCAAGGCAGCAGCGATGCTTGCTGCGGCATATAGGAGATGTGTCCCCGTTCGCCGGTTGTCGCCTTGCCTCCTAACCAAACCTCGCCCTCTGAGGGGGGCTCCAAGCCGCCAATCACTTGGAATAAGGTTGTTTTCCCACTCCCCGACGGTCCGATT
Organism: Paenibacillus endophyticus; assembly: GCF_014192395.1. Classification (GTDB taxonomy): domain Bacteria; phylum Bacillota; class Bacilli; order Paenibacillales; family Paenibacillaceae; genus Pristimantibacillus; species Pristimantibacillus endophyticus. The sequence continues at coordinate 240,091 of NZ_JACHXW010000005.1, forward strand.
ATGGTGACAAACTCTCCGTCCGCAACCGAAAACGACAAGCCAGCAAGCACCTCTTTGCTTGCTGCTCCCTTGCCGAAGCTCTTTCGAATCCTCTGTACCTCAAGAGCAGACGGAAAGCCTTTTCGTTCCCTTTCCATAGCTACCTCACCTCTTTCTTCGGACGCCAGCGAATAATAAGCCGCTCTGCCAGCGTGACGAGCCCGAACTGCGTCAAGCTAAGCGCGACGATAATAAAAACGGCCGCGAATACCCGATCCGGCATGAAGCCTTTGGAGGAAATGAGCATAAAAGCGCCTAGTCCCTTGTTGGTGCCGAGCCATTCCGCAACTACCGCGCTTAATACGCTGTATGAGGCCGCAATTTTTAATCCCGAAAATAAATGCACGACAGCATGCGGAAGCTCCAGCTTCCAGAACAACTTCAGCCTGCGTATTCCAATCATCTGCAAGTAATTGCGAAGCTGAGCATCCGTATTCATCAGACCGTCCAGCATCGCTACCGTAATGGGGAAGAAACAAACCATGGTAACCAGCAGCGCCTTCGGCAGCAGCCCGTAGCCCAGCAGCATCGTTAGAATCGGCGCAATCGCGATGACGGGAATATTTTGCGACAAAACCAGCAGCGGATAGACCGCCGTTCGCACACCTGGAATTAAATGCAGCAAAGCGGCGAGCACGAAGCCCACCGCCGATCCTCCCACAAAACCGATGAGCGTTAGCTGAACGGTCGCCTCCGTATGCTCCATCAGCCTCGGCCATATCCGAATCGCTTCATCAACGATCGATACCGGGGACGGTATCAACCATTGGTCGAACAGCTCCAACCACGCTGCGGTCTGCCAGCCTGCCAGCAGCACGGTCAAAAGCACGGCTGGCGGCCCTATTTTCGACCATGCGCCCTTCTTATTGCCCATCGGGGTATTTCTCCAGCAATCTTCCCATCGAAGCGCCGTTTACTGGATTATAATAAATTTTGACCTGCGAAATGACCGAAGGGCAGCCCATCTCCGCCATCGCTTCGCTCATCGTCTGCACCACGTTCAGCAAATGGCCGAGCTCGCCTTCCATGGTCGTCTCAAGCGGCGCCACGCGGTACGGCACGCCTGCTGCTTTAATGATCTCGATTGCCCGGTCTACGTAAGGGATAACACTCTCCCCGCCTGGCGTCGTCGGCAATATTTGAATGCTTACGAGTGCGTTTGCCATCTGAATTCCTTCTTTCTCTTTATGGTCGTCACCGTTTATATGCGCTGCCTTCCCTGCAAGCTGCCGCCTCTATTCCGGCAAAAATTCGTTCGTGAAAGCTTTCTCCGCCTCAAGCTCCTTCTCCAGCAGCTTGTGCTCAAACATCCAGCTTGCGTAGTTTTCCCATACGCTGAGCTTCTGCTCGCCCCAGCGCGGCGCATCATCCTGATATTTGGGACTTAGCCACTTTTGGCTAGCCCGCACGAGCTCCGCGTTCAAGTCCGGCTCGGCTTTAATCAGAATCTCCGCAGCCTCATCCGGATTGCCGATTGCGAACTGGTACCCCTTCGCCGCTCCAGCCGTAAACGCTTTGACAATATCCGGCTTATCCTTAATCATAGCTTCGCTTGTTGAAAGCACCGGTGTATAATAATCCAGCTTGTCGCTGTAATCCGTCAAATATACCATGTTTATTTTCTCGCCGCGAAGCTCCGCCTCTACGCCTGTCCATGCATAATAAATCCACGCAAAATCAATATCGCGCTTGACCGCCGTGAAAAAATCGCTGTCGCCGATGCTGATCATGTTGACCTTGCCCACATCAGCGCCCTTCTCCTGCATAAGCGACTGAATGACAGCTTCCTCAACAGGAGCTCCCCACCCGCCGTAGGTTTTCCCTTCGAATTTCTCTGGCGAATCAATGCCCTTGGCTAGCGGCGATGCGAAGCCTGAAGTATTGTGCTGAATAACCGCTGCGAGCGATACGAGCGGCACGCCTGCGATCCGGGCCATCGTTATGGACTCTTGGTAGCTTACGCCGAACTGTACGCTGCCTGATGCGACCATTTGATCGGCTCCGCTTTGGCCTGGCTGGATAATTTCAACATCAAGCCCCTGTTCTTTGAAAAAGCCTTTATCTCTAGCGACATATAATCCGGTATGATTCGTGTTCGGCGTCCAGTCTAGAACAACCTGTACCTTCTCGAGCGGCTTGTCCGCCGTCCCGCCTTGCTCGTTTGGTTCCTCGCTTGCTGCCGGCGCATTACCGTTCGATCCGCAGCCTGCCAGCGCCAATACGATAACGAGCATGGCGCCTGCCATTCTCCACGACATTCTCCCTGCCTTTTTCAACATCATGATGTCTTTGTTCCCCTCTCATTGCTCCTATTTGTCTACCATGACGAATCCGCTTCATATCCGGTGCCCTAGCTGCGCCATACACTTGGCAACAAAAAAAAGCGCCCTCCCAATCCGGAGGACGCCATATAATCGGCTGTGCAGCTGTTTGCAAACGGCCAATGCTCGATCTTCTCGATCCAGCCTGCCTGGCAAACAGAGCTTCTGTCCCTACGCTGGCATTATCCAGATCAGGTTTAACGGGTCGGAATTGTACTGCTAATCCCCTCTCAGCCGGCCTAACCAGCTCCCCGGAACATATTCGGTTACGTCAATACTTTCAATTGTATAGCAAAACCTATCATTACCGCTAGTTTTTTTTGAAAACCCTAATCATCCGCCCTGCGGTCGTTTGTTCTTTCTGCATACCGCTACTATATACATCGGCTCCGCGCTCTTCAGCTCATGCAGCGGAATCAGCTCATGCGGGTTCCATTCCCGTTTGTGCATAGCTGCCCGCCCAGCTGCCATACCGTGCGCTTCGCGCAGCCAACGCATCGTAGGAAACAAAGAATCATCATATATGTTTTGGCCGTATACAGCCTCAATAGCATAATACTGTACAAGCTCCCCAATCAGCTCGGTCGTTCGGTACTCGAAGCGGTGATGCTGGTTGAAGGGCATCTCTTCAAAATAAATCGGCGTATTCGTAACCGTGCGGTTCGGCGTCGATACGATAAACAAGCCGCCTTCTTTGAGTACGCGCGCCGATTCCTTTATCCATTCCGCTCCTACCTCAACATGCTCGATTGTCTCGAAGGAAACAACCGCCTCGAAGGAATCATCCGCGTAAGGCAGCGCCAGCACATCCGCTTCTGCGAACGATACGCCGCTGCCGCCGTAGTCACGTTCCGCAAGCGCAAGCGACGCGCGGTCCACGTCGACGCCAACGACCTCCGCCGCTCCGGCCTGCTTCAACATCGCGCTGCCATACCCCGCTCCGCAAGCGGCATCCAGCACGCGCAGCCCCTTAACTAGCGGTCCGGCAAACGTATAGCGGCTCATATGCTCATGGTAGACGCTGCTGTAATCTTGTTTCACAGCTTGATTGACAACAAGACGCTCGCCCGTGAACATCACATCGTTCTGCTCAGCCAATGCGCCAGCCTCCTCTTGTGCAGGCAAGACCGGCTCTATTTCGTCCTGGCTGGTTCCTTCGGCGGAAGCGCTGTTTTTTACAGGCGGCTGCAGGCTCTCATCCACCGGTGCTTCCAATCTTTCATCCGCCGCAGAAGCGTCCTCCAACGGAGCGGGCACCACTGCCTGCCCTTCCTCGCCAGTCTCCTCCTGAGGAGCATTATGTGCGATGCGGCCGTACACAAGCAAATACGCGGCTGTCAGCTCATTCTTGATTGCTTCCCCCGTCAATTGATCAAGCATCCCGATAAAGGCTTGCTGATCCTCCGGTTTGTTCTCGGCAAGCGTAACCTTCACGTAAGCAAAGCCTGATTTCACGAATAATTGGTGAACCTGCTGCAGCGTATACTGCATCGCTGCTTGTCGCTGCGCGTTGACGTTCGCGGGATCTAAATACTGCCTGATGTTCTTGTAATAAAAGCGGTTCGCAAAGCATCCCGCAATCCACCCGCCCGGCGCGAGCAATCCCACAAGCCGCTTCATCGCCTGCGGTGTCCCATACGCATGCGCGTCTCCGATGATGATTCCGCTCAATCCCTCTTCCGGCAGCAACCAATCCTCCGGCTCACTCGAGCGGAATACCGTAATGCCCGAGCCCTCGGCTACCTGTGCAGCCCGTTCATTCCGTTCCACGCCGAACCAGACTGCAGCGGGGAACTGCTTTTTCATATGAAGTATGGTCGCTCCGCAGCCGCAGCCAATTTCCAGAATCGCACACTCCTCGCGCTTGAAGCCATGGGACTCCCGCTGAATGACCTCGCTGAAATCCATTCGGATATGAGTAGCTTCTCCCGGATGAAAGCCCCACTTCGCGCTGAAAATCTTCGAGTTGTTCTCGAAGGTTTGCAGGTAGAGCTCAGGCTGCGCGCCAAAGGAAACACTTCCAAAATGGTGAATAAATGTATCGCCGCACAGGATGAGCTTATACCCTGCAAGCCTCATCCGCAGACCATAATCGTCATCCTCGAAGTTTCCGATGCCGAAGCATTCGTCAAGCGGTCCGATTTGCTCTGTCGCCTCGCGCCGCATAAGCATGCAGTAACCAACCAGCTTTACGCGTTCTTCCCATTTCATGCGGTCTGGAATGGCATGCAGCGCGGAAGCGAACAGCTCCATTTCTTCAATCGTATGATACGTAATTGGAATCGTAGTCCAGTAGGAAGCCGAATTCGTAACGGGACTGACTGCCCCAATCCGGTCGTCGCTAAGCAAGCAGCGCTTCAAGCCGTCAAGCCAGCCCGGCGTGACAATCGTATCGTTATTAAGCAGCATGAGAAGTTGTCCCGAGGCTGCCGACATGCCTTGGTTGCAGCCTTTCGGAAACCCAGCGTTGCTGCTGTTTGCAATTAGAATGATATCGCTTTCGTTTTTGGCCCATTCCACCGTGCCGTCCGTCGATGCGTTGTCGACAATAATCAGCTCATAGCAGCCCTGCTGCGTATGGCGCCGAATGCTCTCCACGCATTGCTTCGTATATTCAAGCTTATTGTAAGTAACAAGGATAATGCTTGTTATGCTTCTGCCGGCATCGCTCACGCGTATCCCCCTCAAGCTATCGTAAACCGCTCACCATTCCTTAAAATATGTCGGAAACTCCCTATCGGTGAGAAACTCATGACAGCTGCAAGCTTATCCGGCAGACTTGTATTTCTTCCTCAGTCCTACAACAAGCATAAGCAGCGGCAGCACGATCTGAAATAACGGAACGATCTTGAGCGTAATATCAAGCCCGATCCAAAGGTGGTACGTATTGTTGGTCTCCAGAAACGAAGACGCATAAATGACAAGCCCTACGGGCAGCACGCAAAAACGGTAGGCAATGCCCGTCACGGCTTTCAGCGTAAATACCGCTGCCATGTACAAGGCTGTCATCTTTACGTAGAGACCGATAAACAGCAGCAGCGTCACGATGACGTCAAGCCGCTCAAGGATGTTGGCAAGTCGAATCATTTGAACGACCTCCAGCAGCGGAAGTGCGCTTAATGCGGCCAGCTCCGGCCCAAGTACACACAGTACGAGCACATTCATGAGGATCAGAAAGATAGAAACGCCAATGTAAGCCCAGTAGGATACGCGCCCGATTACTTTTTTCTCGCTCACATGCTTCCAGAAAACGAAAAAAATAACCATTTGACCAAACGGGAAGGAGAGCAGGTCAGGAAAGGCCGATTTCATGACCGGCCCTATCCCATTCTCTAATATGGGCAGCAACTGCATGAGTTTAGGCAGCCTTGCAATAAAAAGCAGCAAAATGAGAAACGCGTAGCTAAGCGCTACAATAGGGAACAGCAGCTGCACTACGCGCACGAATACCTCAAGCCCCTTGCTGACCGTATAGGCCGCAGCGCTTATGATCAGCAGCATGACGATCCACTTCGGCGTAAAGGTCAGCAGCGCCATCATCGTAAGCTCGCCTACGTCCCGTACATTGCGCATGGACTCATAGGCAAACCAAAGTGCATGCAAGCCACCGATAAAGCCGCCGATCCAGCGGCCGAAATGCATGGTATACAGCTCAGCAAGCTCCGCCTCAGGCGCGCGTTTTTGTATACGCACATACATAAACGTAAGCAGCAGTCCGGCAACCGCAGCGGCAGACATTGCCAGCCAAGCGTCTTGCTTAGCTTTAATTCCGAGCTCGAACAAGGGGGTGCTGCCGATCAAAAAGATAATAATCAATATCGAGAGCTGGTTTTTTCCGATCTGCTGCATACGATCTCCTTCCCGCTTACTTGCCGCCTTTTTTCTGCTCCTTCTTAAATCCGCTTCCGCTCATGCCCGTCGAGTTGATTTTCACCTTAACCGACAGCTTCACTTCCGTATCTGAAAACATTTCCGGCCAGCTGTCGGAGATCTGGGACCACTCTTTCGGGTACTTCTTATGGATGGTATTCCCGAATCCGACCACGTCCGCTTTTTGTCTCCGAACAGCCTTCCAGCCTTGCTCCATAATAGAAGAAATCTCGCCCTCGATAAGCTTCTCGACCTTCTCGACCTGCTTTGGCTTAGACAAATCACCCTCGCAATTGTACTCCATCAGCGTCCCAACGGCGCTCGCCTCGATCTGCATCACCCATTTGCCGTTTGACTGCCGGGGGTGCTGCTCCGTCTTGGCATGCGTAATTCGAATAGACGAGCTTTTGGGGCCATTTCCATCCTCATTGCAGGCAAATGGAATGGTCGTTTTTTTCACATGGTTGCTGAGCCACATCACACCTTGGCTCTCCTCGTTATTAATCCACCCGACCAGCTTATCGCCTGCAATCAACGCGAGCTCAGACAAACGCACCTTGCTTGGCGTGCTCGTATGCGTCAGCTGCTCGGCACGCTCCACGTTCTCATTCGCGCCCGAGACGGTTAAGCCTGGGAGGCCGGTCGCATGGGTTGTCCCGAGCAAATCGAGCAGCACCTGATGCACCGTCATCTGGCGGAAGGTCGAGCTGTTCATTTCCTCATTGGTAATCATCCGCTGAATGGCTGCACCCGGAATTTTCTCAAGCGGAATAAGCTGCTCCAGCATCCGGCGCGCGCTGCCTTTGGACAGGTAGACGCTTACCGTCTCACGGGAATCATGGTTGCGCAGATACGTATCCAAGAACGGTCCCAGCCCTTTTCGCGCAGCCTCCTGTCCAATAATGACGATCTGGGTGTGGGAGAAATACAGCCGCCGCGAGGTCTCTTGACTTGCCTTGCTGACTGCGCTGCGAAAGCTTTCACCCTTTGTCGAGAATACGTTTACCGCTGCGGAGTTGCCGGCAGCGCTTTGACTGGAGATGGCCTGCGGAATAACCACTTGATACGACAGCACCCAATTTCCATCCTTCCAGTCGATGCCCGTTGCGGAAATGACCGCAATATCGTTCAGCTCCACGCGATTCCAGCAGCCCGTCATGAGCAAGCATGCAAGCAGCGGCAGCAGCAGCCTCCATTTGTTCATTGACGTCTCTCCTCCCGTTACGCTTTGTCAGAATGGCGCTGTGCCGGCGGTTTTTTCCCGTTTGGCCTGCGTTTTGGATTTCTTAAGTTCAAATCAAGCGGACGAAGCACGATAGCCCACCAAGGCATCCTTATGAAAACATCCCTCCACGGTCCCTGTTTCGTAGGGCCAGGCGCCATTGGCGACATGTAAGGCACGCCGAAGGATCGCAGCGAAGCAAGATGAATGAGCATGAACAGCACGGATATGAATATGCCGAAAAATCCGAACATGCCTGCCATGATCATGAAGAGAAAACGTATGATTCGGGAGGTCGCCGCCATATTGAATTCCGGCATAACGAAATTCGAAATGGCCGTGAAGGACACGATGATAACCATTCCTGCCGATACAATGCCCGCCTGCACCGCTGACTGTCCGAGAACGAGAGCCCCCACGATCGAAATAGCGGGGCCGATCGCCCGCGGCATTCGCAGCCCCGCCTCACGCAGCACCTCGAACGTCAGTTCCATCAAAAGCGCTTCGACTAAACCAGGGAACGGAATGCCTTCTCGCTGGGCCGACAGGCTGATCAGCAGCGTAGTCGGGAGCATCTCCTGATGGAAGGTCGTTACGGCGATATAAAGAGCAGGAAGAACGATCGAAATCACATACGCTCCATAACGAATCATGCGTACAAACGTGGCAATATCAAATCTTTGATAATAATCCTCTGGCGATTGGAAGAAGGTGAAAAAAGTTGTCGGCGCCATCAATGCCATCGGCGATCCATCCACCATAACTGCCACTCTTCCTTCTAGAAGCGCAGCCGCAACCGTATCCGGCCGCTCTGAATTGAGGAGCGTGGGAAATAGTGTAAAGGTCTCGTCTTGAATGAATTCCTCGATATAGCCGCTCTCGAGCACGCCGTCAATATCAATATCCGCCAAGCGGCGGTAAACCTCTTTCACAATGCCTTCGTCCGCAATGCCGTGCAAATACAAAACAGCTACATTCGTATGGGTTTGCCGACCGATCTTATGCATTTGTACATGCAGATCGGATGAGCGGATAATTCGTCTAATCAAGCTTATATTCGTCCTTACATTTTCTACGAAGCCATGCTGCGGCCCCCGAATAACCGTTTGGGTTTGCGGAATGGTCACGCTCCGCTGCTCGCCGCCATTCACATCCGCCGTCAATGCCGCCGCGCTTCCATCCGCCATAATGACGCATAAGCCATCTGTCAAATATTGAAGCGCCTGCTCCAGGCCTTCGATAACCTGCACCGACCCGATGGACACGACACAGCTGCGGAGCGCCTCCAGCAGCTTGGCGCCTTTCACGTACGCATGCGGGGGCAGCTTCATCGACATTAACGGCTCCATGACACTTTCGTTGACGGTCTCTGAATCAACGATTCCGTCTATATAAATGATCGCGACCTCGCGGTCTGGAGCCGCATCGCTGCGAAACATCCGAATGACGATATCAGTGCTGCCTCCGAAGCGATTCCGAATCGTCTCGACGTTTGCATGCAGCGATGGACTAAACGGCGTGAACTCTCCAGCGTTTTGTATGTTCATAACGGCACCTTTCGTTTCCATGTTGCTTCTATTTTGGCGCATTATGGGTTTAAATATGTACGGCATATTCGGTACGCAGAGGAAAGCGGGCAGTTCTGAGTGGACTGCCCGCTTTCCTCTGTATCGTATATGCGCTTCCGTTCATCTATTCCAGATCCATCCCTCTTCCCTTTCAACATTAAAAATAGTATAGAGGCGTACATCGTCTCTAGGTCCCTCATTCGCCGAACCACCAGTTGATGTAAGAAATAACCACAAAAACCCTGTAGCATAAGAACGGGTGTTCTGTATATAATAGGAACAAACGTTCTTGTGATAAAGGAGGCGCATCATGGCATTGGTTCAATGGTTCAATAAGGTCGGTTGTGTCGTTGCTATTATTTATATATGCAAAAAGGGGGCTGTTACGAAGCGGAGAATACGGATTCTTGCTGTCAGAGAAGGCCATATCCGCGCTTTTTGCATCGACTCAGGCGCCCAGCGCGTCTTTCTCACGGCAAATATATTAGCCGCGGAGCTGGTGAGCCGTGATGCCTCTTAATAAAGTCATTATGCTCGCGGACTGCCAATCCTTTTATGCATCCGTCGAGAAGGCTGATCATCCGGAGTACCGAGACCGGCCGCTCGTCGTGGCAGGCGATCCTGAGCGCCGTTCTGGCATTATTCTAGCGGCTTGCCCCATCGCCAAAGATTTCGGGGTCACGACCGCGGAGCGGCTTGGGGACTCCCTTGCCAAATGTCCGGACTTGGTGATCATCAAGCCGCGAATGCAGCTCTATATCGATATTTCGATGCGGATTACGAACATTTACCAGTCCTACACCGACCTCGTTGAGCCGTATTCGATCGATGTTCTGTTATCATATTGTCAATGATAGGTTAATAGTATACAAACTATTATAAATACTTTAAGATTTGGGAGGATTAAATGGTGGACAATTTATTTCATGTATACGATTGATGACGATGAACTAGGAGGATTTAATTGGAGAGAAAAGAGCATCAAGATAACAGTTTACGAGTAGAAATAGCGTGTTATGGTAATGACATTCGATATTTACTCACTGAGGAAGGAATTCCTCTTCAAGACCCCTGTCTCTGGTTAGATCTAATAAGTATTAACAGCTATCTCACTGGGGAGCGATATGCTTATGCTCTCTTACGATATTTTAAATTCCTAATGAAGAACAAAATAAACTACAAAGAGGTTGTAAGTAAGCGTGTTATTGAAGAGTATATAAAAGAACTGCTAGGGCTAGGTGAGAAGATCTTTAATATAGAGAGTAGAATGACCTTTACTGCTCTAAATACAAATATAACAGTGTTGAAAGCGTTCTATCACTGGTTAGAAGATGAACACAAAATCTCAAATAATCCCGTACATTACACGAGTAGAAGATCGACAAAAGCGCCATTTGTAAACACCAAACTACTTTATGGGCAAGTGTGGAATTACGAATTACAGGAAAGCGTTCTCAACCATATAACATATCGAAAGAAAGCAAATCATCTTAAGTGGTATACAGAAGCAGAAATTCAAGGGATAAAAGCAAATCTACTTTCATTGCGTGACGAAGTCATTTTTGCGATAAGTGTTGAAACGGGAATGCGTATTGGAGAAATATTAGGCCTAAAAATAGAACATTTTCATCCCTTTGATCCCTCATTACATGTCGTTCGAGAACAAAATATTGAGAATAGAGCTAGAGCAAAAACCAAAGAAAGAGTACTTTTTATCAACCCTTTGTTATCCGAATTAATCCAAACATATCTGAACACTGAACGTGCAAGTTCCAATATTTATTCTTCTAATTATATGTTCCTCAATTTATCGGGTGTTTATATTGGGCTTCCTCTAAAATCAAGAAATTATCTCCGTATCCTGAAGGATGCTGCCGAACGATATGGTTTACCGCGTAAGGAAATACGCACACATAGCGGTCGTAGTACCCGAGCACAACAACTCGTAGAACTTATGCGAGATAATCCTGATTTAGGAATAACCCCCACCTTTATAGATGAGGAATTGGGATGGAGTAGCGAAAGAACCATCAAAGTCTATGAAAAAGGCTATTCTAATCGGCAAAAAAAGAAGATTATTGAACGTATACAACCTGTTCTACTAACCAAAAAAGATGACTAGGAGAAAGTAATTAAAATGGCAGTAATTACGTTACATAATAAGAAGAGTAGATTGATTTATGAGCTTGAGATTAATGGTACACCTTTTACTTTGTTGTGGAAGAAAGATCTTAGCTTAATGTTCAGTTTTATTAATGAACTAGAAATTTCTTTGAATACTCCCGATAAAGAGCAATTTATTAGCCTATCGGATAAATATCAACTCCAATCTGATTTCTTAATAATAACCCTGGCCGAAAAAGTATTTCTTAATGGATACTTATCCTTTCTCACTGCTCAATCGAAGAAATTAATATCTGAAGGAATTCCTCTTTCCCCTTCATCTATACTTAGGGATACTCTTTCTATCAATTCATATCAACGCGCAGACATGAATCTACTTAATAAGATGCTCTACCAGTGTTCCGTTTTATTAATAAAAGATGCGTTAGTTGAAGAAAACCATATACTAGTTAAAAAAATAATAAAGTCAATTTCATTGCGTCGGTTTCTCACAGTTTCTCTGAGCCAACTTTATTCCCATTTCGAAAAGTATCTAAACAAAGTTTGTGAAGAGTTGTTCGTTTCACACAAAGAAGTGACTTGGAAGAGTCTCTGGAATACAGCGTTTGGCTTAAAGAACTGTAAATCGCTGAACAAAGAAGAAACTGATTTCTTTACTCGCATTCTTAACAGATGGAGTGAAAAACAAGATAATAAAAAAGCTAAAATCAATATGAAAATGAATGCCCTTAAATGGAACTTACCCTATAAAGATATCCAGAGTATCAGAATTAAAACAATGGATTTCTCAAAAATGCCAATGAAGATAAGACTCGAAATTCAAGAGTATATTAATAACTATTATAAAAAAGGTGAGAGCCCTATCTCACTGTCTCGACGTTTTTTTCGGTTAAATCCTATTGTCAATGCAATCACATCAATTAATACTACAGTCACTTCATTTCTAGATCTCACATATGTCGAAGTGCTTACTATTACTGATATACTAAAACAGCAAAAAAATAAAAAAGGTGGTAAGAACTATTCCCTTAAATCCATACAAGGTCAAATTTCCGAAGGCAGGATGTTATTTGATTGGTTATGCGAAAAGAATGGTATGGAGAATCTAAAAAATCCATTACGCAGGTATAAGTTTCATAATATCAACGCTTTTGTTAAACACGCGGAGTACATTCCCGAGGAAGTTATTGAGCAGCTCTCTTCCGCAATTCGAGATTGTCCTCAAACTGTTCAACGAGTATGGCTTATAATGATTAATACAGGATTTCGGGTCGCTAATGTACTCGACTTAGAAGAAAATTGTTTAATCTATAATGAAAAAGAAAGCTGCTACTATCTCAGAGTAATTTCTAAAAAAACACTTAAATCACGTCGTAAAGCTGGTCGGGATGATTTTTATTCTGTTCCGCTATTGTCCGAAGATATAGTAGACATAATAAAAAATCAAATCAGTGAAACTGAACATCTTCGCAATATTGGTAATACCAATTCTATTTTCATACGACTTTCAAATCAAAACCGACGTACTAAAGATGAACATGTGTCACATCATTTGGCTTCTACAATCAGTAATTCTATTAATAATTGTATAAAACGTCATGGAATAAAAAACAAAGAAGGAGAATTGTGGAACTATACACACCATCAATGCAGAAAAACACTTGCGGTTAAACTGTTAACTGAGGGTAGCTCTATCTCAGATGTTGCAGAAATACTCGATCATATCGCAGAAAAAACCACTCGAACTTATTACCAAGATGTAGATGCAATGAAAATTGCAAAGCTTGATTATGAGTTATTCGAGATGTTATTTAATTCAATCGATACAGAAATTAGTCAAGCGTATTCTCTCGGTGAGCTTGATGAATTAAGAACAGAGCTATTATCCGGATCACGCGAAACTCCAGAGGGGCATGGAAACTGCCTTAAGCATGTCTCTTTTGGGCCTTGCAGAAAAAAATCATGTGTCGGATGTTCTTTACTACTAACCGGTCCTCAGAAGTTACCTATGTGGCGGAAATTATACAGTGAACAAAAAAATTATATAAACACCTTAGTAATTACCATGCAAAAACAAGGAATTTCCGAATTTGAGTCCTACAGAGATTACCAAGCTGAACTAAATTTACTTTTACAATATGAAAATACAATTTTAAAAATTGAAAAATTCTTAGATGAAAGAGGTTTAGTAAATGAATCATTTGGCAATGATTGAGCCAAGAAAAGACCATGCTAACAGATTAAAATACCTTCTTATTAATAGAATTGATCAACTGGGTAATTTCACTTTTGCAGACGATTCTTGGTATTACAATAAAAAACATATAGATTCACTCCCTAAAGGATCCTACACAATAACATTTCACCAAATACCTAATTCTTACAAAGAATGGATAAAGTATTATGCACTACATTGCACTATCTCCCCAAGTGCGATTTTAAAAAAGTGCCTTAAAATAGCTCTATTCCTTAAATTTCTTGAGAAAAATTACAAATCAATTGAATTATCGGAAGTAACAAGAAAACACGTGAATGCCTTCGAGCATGAACTACGTTTGTCAAGTGTCTCAACTGCTACCATGCAATTCACATATGCATCTTTACAAGATTTTTTTCTTATATTATCTGATTTCCCTGAGACTCCTAACGTCCTTCCCGCTAAGCAGATTAACCCATTTAAACAAGAAAAAACCAAAATTGATAAGAGAATGCCAGAAGTATCACTTCGAGCCTGGGATAAGGTATTAAAAGATGAAAATATAGTTATTCCTTTGGAATTCAGAACTTTGTATTGGATCATTCGTTCTTTTCCGAATCGAATTACTGAAGTACTTTCAATGAAACGTGACTGTTTAAAAGCTTTTTATAGTGAATACGTTATTAATATCCCAAGCTTTAAACAAAGTGGAGGATATGACCGTGAAATAATAAAACCTATTCCAGTGTTATATGCAGGTCATGGAAAGTATGTAATCGATTTAATTCGAAGACTTCAGAAACAGACTGAGGATTTAGTGAAACAATACAATACACCTATATCTGCGAAGCAAGAATTTCTCTTTACAGTAAGACACTGGAGCTTTAAAAATAAGGATGGAAAACTCGAAGCAGCTTACTCAAGAAAACATGATAGTATCTGGAATTGGACAGGAACCAAAGTAAACCAATTTTTTAAGCAATTAGCCCTCATCTTAAACATTCGCGAAAAAAATGGTGAGCTAATTATTCCAACTACTCATCAGTTTAGGCATCACGCCGTGTCGGATAGGCTTTATATGGTTGGTTATAGCATTGAACAGGTACGGAAACTTACAGGACATAAAAATGAAACAATGACAAAACAATACACACATCAAATGATCGAAAAACATAAAGATATTCTTGTTAGAATTAGTGGGCTTCGTAATTCCCACGAAAGCCCGTATGAATTTAAAGGCAAAATAATAAATTTGGATGAAAGAACAGTTCTCCAACTTTCCAAAGATCATAGGCGATATCTCACTTGGGAAGCGAATGGAAAAAAAGGCGTTGGTATATGCAGTGACATTACAGGTTGTAATCCTCAAGGAACATCTGTACATTTTGAATGTTATGCTTGTAATTGGTTCCTTCCAAAACTTGAATACTTTGATGATTACAAAGCTGAATATGCTTATTGGCAGGATGTCATTGATCGTACTTCTTTGGATCCTAATCGGGCGGCTCATACAGAGAATGCCATTCGTAACGTTAGTTACATAGAACGCATTCTTGAAATCTGTAACTACGGCCTCGAACAGTATAAGAGGACACAAGTCGCCGAATTAACACAAAATGCGGAATTTAAATATCAATGGGAGTGAGCTTGCGTGATTAATTCAGGACTTCTTAACGTCCAACAGTCGATGCGTGAAGACAGTATTCAAAAAGTTAAGTGGGCTGTTCAGTTTATTAAGGACAGTGAAGGAAATCATGTAAGAATAACAGCTGTAAAAATCTCAGAAATCACTGGTTTAAGTCGCGCAGCACTGTATAAAAAACATCTGCGGCCTCTTTGGGACAACAGTTATACCGGGCTCACAGAGCAAGTACAATCTCAATCTTCAATACCAGATCAACAGTATCAAGTTAATAAGCTGAATGAAAAAATCACAGAAATAGAATTCTCACTAAAAAAAAGCAGAAATCAAAATGATAAACTAATTAGTGATTTAGAAAACGAAAAAAATCGAACTAAAGTATACCGCCAAGATTATGATAACCTAAAAGAGAGGCATCAAAAACTTCTTCATTACAACTTGCGTATTCTTCGTAAGCTTCATATCCTTGGAATAGACGTTAGTGAATTTGATAAAATGGAAACTGATGTGGATTCCTAGCATTTAACAAGAATTTTATTGTATCTATATTTTCAAGTCTTCTTATCCACTGAGTTAACAAAAAAATAGACATTTACATCAAATGCAAATGTCTATTTTTTTTGTTAAATTGAACTCCAATTAGCATATGAATCCATGACATATTCAATCTGTGGACTTAAAACAAAGTTTGATAATTTGAAATAAAGATTGATAATTTATCCTTAGACTGACGGTGCTTCATTAAATAGTTGAATTATATACTTTGAAGCAGGTGTTACGGTAGCCCTGCCTTTTTATATAAAACCAGCGCGGATAGTTATGGATAACAGTACTTAAAAAATAGGAAAAAAAAGAAAAATTTATTTCTCTTTTTGAAAGGTTATTAGATAATTATAATATGAATTATCTTAATTCATTATAATCATGATCATTATGAGGTGTTCGATTGTTAGAACAAGTTATACTTGTATCTTTGTTTACTTTTATTATTCATCTTTCAGAGACGCTTACATATTCTCTTCGATTAGCAGGTGTTCGTCTAGGGAAATTGGCGGTTGCTTTGTCCTTATCGGGAATAATACTGCTCATTTCAAGAACAGCTAATATGGTACAGGCCCCACTTACCGGCAAAATTATAGATTTCTCAAAACATAATGTGGATTATAATTTAATTGATCAGTTTCGGATTATTATCGGTGCCGCTACCTTAGGGACGGTTACAGCTTTATTACTGTTCCCATCCGCTGTTTTTCTTTCTTCGAGGCTAATATCCCATTTAGAAGTGGCAGGGTCCATACCTCAAATGGTCCGCTCTTCGGTTTCCATCCAAAAGATAAATAATGCACGATATCATTTGCGCTTTCCCCAATTATCAATGCTATCGCGCTTGAGGATTGGAGGCATTCCCAAAAGACTAGTGGTTCTTAATTGTTTGGTAACCGCAATTTACACAATCGGTGTGTTAGCTGCACTACTTGCTTCTACATTAACAACAGAATACTCGATTGCCGCATCGCAATCTTCTGGTCTGATAAATGGAATGGCGACTATTTTACTTACCATACTCATAGATCCGCAAATTGGTTTAATTACTGATAAAGTCCTTAGAGGAGAAAAAGAGGTCGCTACACTAAATAAGGTTTTTGGGCTATTAATGATGTCTCGATTATTTGGTACCGTCCTAGCACAGGTATTACTGGTGCCGGCAGCTTATTGGATTAAATGGATGGTATCGGTTCTTTAATGCACAGAAATGAAATGTAAAAGAGATAGCTAAGCTAATGGGAAACGATTGTTGAATAACAAAAGGGCTGCCTGGTGGCGGCCCTTCGTCGTCAAGTTCAGTTTTTATCAACCTTTATTTTATAAATACTTGGTCTCCTTAACGAAAAACCAAGGGTATGTAGCTTTAAAATTATCAAACCTTATTATAAAGCTACACAATCCAACTCACTCATTACTGATTGTCCCCTCAATATCCTGAATCGGGAACCATTCTCCATCGACCATAAGGCGGCCTCTCAGCTGATCGATGCGGTCCACGATGCCGATGACGGTCAGTTCCTCGATGGGATGGAACAGCCTGAGCGTAATTTGCTGCCGTTGCTGCAGCGACTCAGTCACGGACCGTACTATATTTTCCAATTCTTGTTCATCAAGTTCCACGCGCTGTCGCTGTCTCAATGTCTTCTCGTGCTCATTAATAGCAACTTTATGTTCCGGCAGCATCATACGGCTGGATTCCCAAAGTCCATTTCCTTCAAGTTTTTTTCTCATTTGTAATGTCCTCCGATCTTCTCAGAGCGGTGCAGCGCTTGCCCAGCGGGAGACACGGATACGGCCCTTAAAATAACGGAGTCCCCGTATTTCTCCTTAAGGGCATCCGTGGCCCGTTCAAGCGCCATCGTCTTCTCACGATGTGGGTCAAACAAAGAAAGCTGGTATTCATTATCATCAGAAAATTGCGAGAGGCTGATGCCGACCTTTCTCACTGGATGACCGTCCCAATGCCGTACCAACAGTTCGACGGCTGCACGATAAACCTGATTGGTGACGTTAGTCGGATCGTCCATTTTCATTTGTCGACTAAAGCCAGTTGGTCGATCATAATCGGCTCCCATACAGCCCACTGATACAACATGACCCATATATCCTTTACCGCGGCACCGCTGGCAGACAAGTTCCGTCAATTCGAGTAACACAACCTTGATCTCCTCGAGCTTTCCGTAGTCACGCGGCAGCGTCATCATATGCCCTACTGTCTTTGGAGCCACCTGATGGGTGCCCGGTGTAACCGGACTGTCGTCAATCCCGTTGGCAATACGCCAGTACAGTTCAGCATTGATGTCAGAGTTTTTACCGAATTTACGGCGCATCATAAGCTTGAGTTTCTCAAGCGGTGTCTCAGCTACCGTTCCGATTGTCTCCATACCCATCGCGTTAAAATGACGCGTCATGCGGCTACCAACCATGAACATTTTCGTAACGGGCAATGTCCAAAGTGTCTCGTGAAGTTTCTCCTTAGACAAAACATAAATACCCGACTCGTTTTTCTTTGCATAGTTATCGCAAGCGGTCTTCGCCAAAATTTTATTTTCGGCAATACCGAATCGAGTGTATATTCCTGTTTCAGCTTGAATGCGATTTTGAATGATTCGTGCAAGTTCCTCCGGTGAACCATACAAATGCAACGAACCAGTTACATCTAAAAATTGTTCGTCGATGGAGTAGCACTCAACTAAATCGGTGAATGACTGATAAATACGAGTTATCATCAATGATATGTCGATATATAGCTGCATGCGGGGTCTGATAATAACTAAATTCGGGCATTTGGAAATCGATTCACCGAGTCTCTCCGCAGTTGTTATACCATATGACTTAGCAATCGGACAGGCAGCTAGGATGATTCCTGAGCGTCTTTCTGGATCACCTGCGACCACCACAGGTAGATCACGATACTCGGGACGCTCCGCTTTCTCTACGGATGCATAAAAGGATTGGCAGTCGGCAAGCATAATTACTTTTTTACCATGCAATCTCTTCACCAGCTCTTTTGTTAAAATATTTTTAATCCAAAATACACGTTGTGTATCATGCTCCATACAAAGCATCTTTAAATAAGTCGACTCTAATGGAGAGTAATCAAATCCTTCGTTTCGTGAACTTCGTCTTTGTGCACCAATAAACCAGACACAAACGATAAGTTTTTTAAATACCGTGATGCCCTCTTTTGAAAACAGAACACCTGTTCTTATTATATACGTAATACGCATTCTTATACCACTGGTTTTTTATGGTGATTATTTACAACTAATCTCTACAACTACGCCCCTCTAATGATCGCTAACGATCCAGATCCGATGCTTATTCAAGTAAAGCAACAAATAACAGCATCGTCTAGCGAAGCGAGAACGTCATATCCAACTTCCGGGAAAGACAATTAAGGCTCTAAGCAAAGGCCATCAATTCAAAGCAAATGATTAAGCAGGAGCCATGATAAGCTCCCCGGCGTTTTTTATCTGTCGTACACGTCAAGATACATGAAACGATTGATATTAAAAAAGCCACCCTTAAGGGTGGCAGGACATTAATTATAATCATCATCATTATCGTCTTCATTTGAGGGCTCTTCGCTAAGAAATAAAATCCCAGCCTGTTCGTTCTGATGTTCCAGATCGTAAGCAGTGTACACAGACTGTAATTCAGGAGTTTCTTTCAACTTTTTAAAAGCTGCAGCTCCTTCAGCATCACACGTATAGCAATATTTTCGCGTAAAATCATTATATATAAAAGCATGTTCAAGTTCTAACAAAGCATCGGTTCCGCTTTTAAACTTGAACCAACCACCATCACGTCCCATACGGCCAACATCTTTTTCCCTTGCTGGGATAGTTTCAGTATGTGGTACATAAGTACAATTTTCTTGGTGAATGACGATCTTCCTAGTAGGCTTATCAATGTTCATCCAAACCATTAGCAACCAGCTCCCTTTTTATGCTATCAAAGCATACTTATACGTTACAATTCATTATCCTGCTTACACCTTGCTTGGTTTAAATATATTAAAGTTATCGACAGAGATGACGATACGGTATTAGGCTAACAAAAAACAGATTAACCTATTAATTTGCCTATCCAAAGACAATATTTTCCGTTAAGATATTTAGGTGCGAATGATTATGGGTCATTTATATAGATATAAGGAGGGGCTCTTTTTGTGGGGAGAATTACCATATTTAAAAGATTTGTTATCATCTAAAAAATATAATCAGGCCGCTAAACATATGAAAACTGCCATCACCGAGGGTATTCAAAAAGGTGAGCATACGGAAATTATCAGGTTTTTACGCCATGAGATGCTTCTTCTAAATACTTCAAGTGATAGTAATCAAACGTCTCTTTTCTGTAATCAATTGATGAAGCACTGTTTGGATCATGGTTTAGACATTATTGAATATGCTGAGCAATGTAAAATCCTCAATGAAGAATTAGATTGGTATGGAGAACAGTATAATCAAATAGTAAGAGAAATGCATGCTCTTGATCCAATAACAGCGTTACATGTTATACTAGCCACTTTTGAAAACTTGAACCAGTATCTCCTCAGTAACAAACCAGATGATCTGGAGAGGATATTTTATTCTTCATATGTATATGGTATGGAAGCCGATTATGAAAGTGGTATAACAGCATTGAATGTGTTATTAAAGTTATGGATAAATAGTTGCCACTCTGAAAGATTTCGTGGGCGGTTTAAAGAACTTCCATATGTAGCAGAGGGCTTTAAAGATCTACGCACCAAACTCGCACCGATTATTCGCTCATTAAACTATCTGAATTGGTTATGTAAAGAGGTTTCACTCCACCATGTCACCATGAATATTCAAGTTTCTGAAGTAATCTTTACCATACATGATAAAAGCGAATATATTCATTACAAACTCCCATTTATTCGTGATACGGCAAGAATGCAAAATGCATTGTATCATTTTCCAAGTATTAAAGGTCGATTTAATTGGAAAAAAGAAGAGATTGATTACGCTAAGATTATTCAGATCAAGGAAAGCGGAGATGATTTTAAATTAAAGTTCGGCGATGACACCTTTTTCGAAGCGTTAAAACAATCCACGGAGTTAGCTTATCAAAGTTATCTTCTTATAATTGGTGATATGTATATTCATAATTTACATCAACTGAAAATTAAAGATAAAAGTGTATCTGTAATGGAACTATTCTTTTTCTATAATCTCATTAGAACAATGGGGCTTATCTACTTCGAAGCGACAAAGCATTTTATGGAGACCATTAAAAAAGAAGCACGAGCTCCTTATCTTATAATAAATAAAAAGGAGATCGCGGAACTATTTTCACCTATCCTTTCAAAGCTTTTCAAACGTGAATTCACACAGCTGGATGTCAATCAGATGATTGCTCTGCTAACATTTGGCAGCAACGATATATTTGATCTGTATTATAAACCTTTAATTGTTAGTGGAAATAATGTTGCTCTTATACCATCGCTATTTATGATGAATAACTTTGCTAAGACGTTTCTTCATCATATGAATGCTCTCGGTGTTAATCTATCTGATCGTGGCGATGACTTTGAGAAAGTTATGCGAGAGCGTTTTAGTAATAATGGTTTTAAAGTGTATCCTGAGCAGTGGCCTTACGCCTATAAATATGAAGGAAAAACAATTAAGGGTGATATTGACCTAATTGCGAAGAAAGGAAAATATCTCTACCTTGGGCAGTTAAAAAACCGTCTTGAACCCCTTGAGCCGAAGGATTATCGAGGTGCGGATAAAAAAATCAACCAAGGCATCTCTCAAGCAGAACAGTCCGAACTTTATGTTAAAAGAAATCAAGAAGAGTTTTGTGCGAATTTTGGTATAACACTGGAAGAACTCGACGAATTAATAATCAAACCCTTCGTTCTCGTAAGTTGTTTTTATGGTTCTGGTCAAGTTATTCACAATATTCCAGTTACTGATGCGAGTGCATTGACCCGATTCTTTGATGAAGGCGAAATAAGAGCATATCGTGGTCAGAACGAGCCTTACTCAAGAACATTAAGGACCACTGGAGAAGTATTACCCAACGAATTCAATGCTTTCTTATTAAAACCTTATTTTTTGGAAGAAGAAATATATGGTATTCAACTTGGGACGCATCATGCTTATCCGATTCGTGATCGCAAATTCGTACTAGGCCTGGATGATGACTTGGAGAAGCTCATTGCTAACAGTTTCATGGCTAAAGCATATGAACATTTCGAAAAAGTAGGTGCTAATACGATGGAGGATAAAAACTAAAAATAAAGCATTGCAACTATAAGTAGATGCTCTGCTTCATGTCGAAGTATAGAATGTCATAAGAAAATAAAGCATTAGACTGGCATTAAGATTCCTTCAATAGCAGTGGCAATCTCAGACTTTCATGTCACAGGCTGCCACTGTATCTTATTACACTCTCTGAATAGTTCTCATAATTTATTGTTCTCAGTAATTATAACCTGTGCCAACTTTTTAATAATAATTAATTCTTTCTCTGAACATGATTGTAATAAAACTTGAATAGAATCAAATAATTCATATTCTTCATGTTTTGAAGTAGGTAAATTGAAGCCATTAAACAAGTCACTAGGATCAATATGCAGGACCTGAATAATTCTCTCCAGTGTTTCCAATGATATATTTTTCTCACCACGCTCAATCCCGCCAATATATGGCTGTGGGAGCTGAACAAGCTCTCCCAATTGCTCTTGAGTAAGTCCCCTATTTTTTCGCAAACTTCTAATTCGGATTCCAACATGTATTGAAAGTTTAGACAACCTGACTCACCTCTTTTTCAGGTTAGGACAGTCAGGCATCAAATGACAGATACTCATACTATATATATCCATTTGATTTTATATGTTATAAGATATATTATTGCTTTATATTATTACCGAGGGGACGACAACATGAGTAATCTTCCGCAGCACTATGTAATAGAAAACGTACTTCAGTGCAAGATGCGTGGGAAAGTCGCATATCAGAGCTACTTTTCTGCTTCAATTGGAATAAACTTAATTTATGTAAAACCTTATAATCTCCCTTCTGGAAAAGGTTATCAGCGCCCTGTTGATTCTAAAAGATGCGCAGATTTTGCTCAATACTTATCCAAAGGTGAAGACGCACTTTTTACTCCTATACTGTTGAATGCTGGAGCTAACTGGGAGTTCGTAAGTTACGATAAACAGCGACCATCGTATGGCAGATTATTTTGTAAAGGCAAAGCTTCACTAATGGATGGTCAACATCGGGTAGGAGGAATTGAAAAATACGTACGTGAAACAAACTCTGATATTAGCATCCCATTTCTTGCTTTTCACAGCTTAGATGAAGATGAAGAAATAAAACTATTCGATACAATTAATACCAAAGCAAAAGGAATAGGACCATCATTAAGTAAATTTCTTCGTCGTGATTCCGATGATATTAGTTGGATAGCAACAGAAATGATGACAAGAAAAGATAGCCCATTTTATTTAATTGGGAGTATTATCGGAAAACGCACTAAGGGGCGGCATGTAACCTTACAAAATCTTTATCGAACTTTAGGCTTTTTAATGAAGAATAACGATGTGAGTACATTTTCCAAAGAAGAAAAGCTTATATTCGCTATTTCTTACTATAACGCTATTCGAGAAAAATTCCTTTTTGAATGGAAGGACTACACTGGTTTTCGGATAACTCATATTGTTTCAATTGATGCTTTATCAATTGCTGGGGGCCACTTGTTGACCTCGTTATTAAAAGAAAAAAAACAAGTAGATCCTACAACAATAACCAGATATGTTAATAAGCTTTCCGTTGATTGGTCAGTAGATGGACCATTAAAATATGTGAAAGGTTTAAGTGGCTCAAAAAAATTATCTGAAGAGTTGCGGGATCAATTATTATCTTAACTGCCATACAAAAAAGTTGAACTTATGGTTCAACTTCTTTTGTTATGTTTTAGTCTAGTAATGTCATGTACATAAATTACTTCTCTCTTTGCACTGTAAAATCAAATAAAACGACAAACATAAAAATTAAGGATAGAGACTGAACTTTACTGTCACTAATTTAATATTCTTAGACCACTCCCTCCTACAATCCGACAACTTTTGTTATATAATGTAACTTGGAGGGGAAATAAATGAGCTATAAAGGAATGCGATGGTTTAAATGTGATTTTCAAATGCAGACACCCGGGGATTATCACAATTGGTGCCATGATGATCCTGCATATTTAGGAGCCAACTATAGTCCAGAGGAACTTGAGCACTCAGTTGAGATGTATTTAACAAGATGCCATGAAGTAGATCTCCAAGTAATCTGTGTAACAGACCATAATTTTATCGGACGAGAATATCTAGAGACTCTTCAAAGAAAAAACCACTCTGTTTCGTCCAGACTTGGTAAAAAACCATTAGTTATTTTTCCTGGTTTCGAAATTGAGATTTCTCAAGGTTTGGGAGTTCATTTATTATGTATATTCAATCATGATAAACCACTTCAAGACATTGATGATATTGTTACATCTATTGGTCTACATAGAAGTGGTCGTGTAAAAGATGGAAATATTGTACCAGCTCAGATTATTTTTCAAGATTTCGCACGTATTATTCAAAATGATCATAATGGAATAATTGTTGCAGCTCATCCAACTTCAGAAAGTGGTTTTTTAAATGATAACTTTATTACAACCCATTTTCAACAAGAAATGTTCACTAGCCCTCATCTGTTGGCTATGGAAGTCCCCAAACCTTTAGAAGCACTTTCCAGGAACTGGAGAAAAATGATAACCGCTGATTCGTCGTGCCACAGAGAATGGAAGCGACATCGAAGAATTGCGGCAGTAATGTCCTCTGATGCTTATCGCCTTACGGAAGGCGATAAAGGACATATTGGAAAAAGAGCAACTTGGATGAAAATGTCTAACCCTTCAATAGACTCAATAAAACAAGCATTTTTAGATTGCGAACGAATCAATCTCCAAACTAATTCTCCATCTAATGATATAAACCATGATAGAATACTGTCCTTAACAATAAATAATACCGCGTTTCTTCAAGACCAGAAGATCTATTTATCACCAAATTTGAATTGTATTATTGGAGGTAGAGGTTCCGGTAAGTCGTCGATATTAGAATATATTAGACTTTGTTCTTGTCATGGTGAGGATCTGAAACAAAACGATCAAATTTCAAGAATAAAAAACACATTCCAAGATAACACAACTATTCAATTAGAATGGAGATATAAAAATGGTCTGAATGATGTATTTGAATATAGTAAATCAGACCACTCTCCAAGAATCATTCAAAGGGAAGTACAAGAACCAAAAGCTATTTTACGAAACTTGAATGTTGAAGTACTAAGTCAAAGAGAAATTACACAACTAGCACAAGAACAAAGTAGTTTGGCTAGATTGATTGATAAATTAACTGGTCACGAACTTGAGCATCTAAAATCCCTAGAAATAAACTTAATATCAGAAATTCAACAACTTCAACAAACAAAAAACAGAAACGAGCGTTTAATCGCTGAACGTAAAGTTATTCTTCAAGAGAGAGATGAATTAAAAAGACAGTGGGACGCCTTTGTGGCTGTGCGTCTAGAGAACGAGAGAAAATTAAAAGCAAATCAAGCACAAAAATATATTGACGATATACTTCAAGAAAGTATTACTTTATCCACAACATGGATTGAACAGGTGAATACGTTTGTATCGCAGCATGCCGATATTGTTACACAAGATTGGATAGAAACCGACTACTTTACCAAACTAAACGAAGGGTTAATTAGTGCTAAAAATCGGTTTAAAGATGATTTAGCTTCATCAATAAAGAACTATACTGATAGCATTAACTTACTCACAGTCAATAATGATGCTTGGGGCTTTATCGCAGCCTCTATAGAGGAAACCGAAACAAATTTTATTATTGCTTGCACAGAACAAGGACTAAGACCTGAAGAATTAGAACTACTAAAGGTTACAGAAGCTAGTCTTGCAATAAAGGACAAACAATTAGATGAAAAAGAAGAACAATTACGTTCTTTCTCGCAGGACATTGAATTACTCTACAAAAAAATTGAACATCTCCATGAAAATTGGCTCACTCAAACTAATCTAAAAGGAAATAAAATAAACGAGATATTATTTTCTGGTGATGTACCAATGGTTACAACTGAAACCCCTTTTATTTCAGTGGAAATATTATATTCAAAAGACTTAGATCATTTCTCAACCATTTGGAATGATACCCAAATTAAGCGCAACACACGCTTAGGTAGGAACTGGGAAGAGATTGGTCGTCACTTGTTTACTCAATTTATTGAACTTCAAGAACCAAGCCCTTGGGTACTTCTAAATAAATGGTGCGATCACTCACAACTAATGCCTGTAGATATACAAACTCTGCATCCAGAATTATTAAATTATCTTCAACAAGATCAAAGAACATTTTGGGATGGACTTCAAACTAAAAAAGTAAATGATCGTATTAACATTACTCTATTTAGAAGTGATGGAACACGTGCCGGCTCTCTCGATGACAACGGCCTGTCAGACGGACAAAAAAACACAGCTATTTTAGCATTGTTATTTGCCCATGGAAATAATCCAATCATTATCGATCAACCTGAGGATGAGCTCGACTCAGATTTTATCTATAATGAGTTGGTACCTCTTCTTAGAAGAGTAAAATATAAACGTCAGATTATTTTATCAACACACAATGCGAATATTCCTGTAAATGGAGACTCTGAGCTGGTATATGCGATCAACGCCCATATGGGCAGAGGGATGATAAAAGCTGAAGGCGGGCTTGAGACTCCTAACGTTAGAGATACTGTTCTTCATATTATGGAAGGATCTGAAGAGGCTTTTAAGCGGAGAAGAGAAAAATATTCATTTTAATCTTTTCGATTTGGGTTTCTATTAAACTATTATCAAAAAAATAATTTAACAAACCTTAATAGAAGTAGGGGCCAAGTATAACTCATATTTTATTAGCTGGCCCCTTTTATTACAACTGCCATTCAAGTCCTAAGAAAAACTATTGTCTAGATATCCATGCTAAGTGATTGATTAGTGAGATCAAGATTCTTTTGACTTTGAAGTTCAATCCATAGAAGTGCTGCTACCAAAACATTTAAGGATATACCATCCAATTTTAATGCGTATTCCTCCATTTCACCTAGAACTATAGAGATATGCCCATCCCCAGATTCCTTTAAAGATAGCATTGACATAATATTTTTTATCTCCTCAAATATTAAAAATGCCATTTGAAGTAGTTCTTCTGAATTCGCATTAGAAAGAACAATATTCACCTCTTCCAAGAAATCCGTTAAAATATTTATAATCATCTGATATTCTTTACTGATCTCGGGGTTTAACTTCAGTAGGTAATCCTTCAGAATTTGAACACCTATTTCGTCAGTATCCGAAATACTCACAATATCACTTAGGTGCTTAATGAATACTAATAAGCTGCCAAAACTACTTACCAGAACCCGGCTTTTTTCTGTGTCAATTCTGTCACACGCAAATAATAACCAAGTATTTTTCAAATCTGAATTTAATGTTTTTGGAATTTGGTACAATGGTTTAATATCCTTGTGACCAATAACCGAAAAATAAGGTATTTCCCAATACCAATCGAGTACAAACTCTCCTTTAAAGAAAGGTACCATAATGAAACGGTTCCATAGCCTCTCTATTTGATTATAGGCTACGTCATTAAAAGAAATCTCTTCAAATAAATTAAGTAATTTTAGAGTTGTTTCATTAAAAAAGGAGTATACATCCAAAATATTATGATCAACATTGAATTCTATTATTAATAATCCTGACACCTCACGTGTTTCAAATGCAACTTTACCATCACTATGTTTTTCAATTTCCTGCAGACCTTCAATTAGACGATCATTTAGAGATTTTATAATCTGCTCGTGCTCATGGATGATATCAATAGCAGGCTGAACATAAAGATTTCGTTCATTAGAGAGCATTGCATGCCAAAAACTTAATGTATGTTGAATAGTATTGCGTTCTGTCTTCAAAAAATCCTCTTCATTCTCTCCGTAACCATGAAACTTACTGCCATGAAAGATTGCCTCAAACTCCCTTTGCATAGAAAAAGAATAATTATTCACATCTTTTAATATAGAATAGGAAATCCATTTATTCTTAGGAATATAACCCTGCTGATCATAAATATTATTAAAAAATGCTTTTTGGTCATCTGTGAGACGTGTCTTCACCATAGAACAATGATAGTGCAATATGTTTTTCGCTTGGGCCAGGAAATTACTAACTTCATGAGCAAAAGAGTTTATTTCTTTAAACAAGGGAGTATATTTTTGAAGATGTATTGAATGTAGCTGTAATTTATCAGTCTTTGTTTTTCTTATTGATCTCTCATCAAGACCACCGAACCGGTCGACCAAACTTTTAGGCAAGAATAGCTTTTCATTGAGGATTTTATTAACTTGAGTCCACTCAAGTTTAAGAACTTCAGATGCAAGAGTTATCGTATTGTTAGAAAGATGATACCTTATCAGAAGATCGTTTATTGACTTGAAAAATGAAACAACTTCTCTTCGCATTAACATCACTTGATCGTAAAAGGTCTGCCAATTTTCCGGTCTGTGATCAAAGTCAGCGAGCGTATAAAATAAACTATTTAATAAAGTTAACTTATCAGGGAATAAATTATCTTTAGGAATATGTTTTACAGACTCATCGGGTATATCTAATAATTGTAAAATACGATGTCCTACACCCTGATGGTTATAGAATTGTTTATTCGGTAGAAGTTTGCTAGCGACATCAATATGAGTCATTGTTCTAGTGTGAATATGATTATCCAGCTCTTCTGTACCCGTTTCCATATGAAGTTTAAACAACGTGGTCAAGTGGATTTCATTTTCATCATTTTGCAATCTAATAATATTAAATTCTTTACGAAAGCTATCAATCAATTCATAAAGACGCTGATCATACCACTTGTGAAACACGATAGATTGGCTTTCATATAATCCATATATAACTTCACTAACAGATCTTATTTGTGCTTTAAATGTCAATAACTGCTCGAAGTTGACATTACAAATATACTCAAATATCATTGTTTCTTTGGATAGTCTTCCAGACCAGTAGGCAACATTGCTTAGGTCTTTCCATTGTAATAGCGACTCAGGATCATACAGATCATCAGCTATAGATATGAGCCAACGCTGAGCATACATGTATATGTTATTCCGATCAGTTTGCCTTGCACTTAGTAGTTCAATTTCTCGTAACCGCTGCTCGTCCACATTTAGTAAACTGAGGATTTCCCGAAAAGCGTCTCTATCTGGACTAGCACCGGCAACATCGCCTAAAATAAGTGACCAACCCCCAGAAAGTTTCAGCCGAATTTCATCAATAAGATGTTCGTTTGAAAGATAGTACTCATATACACCAGCCCATAACAGACTTTGCATAACCCCATTAACGCCTGTCCAAGTTTTAACTGAGAATGATCGTGGATCGCAAAGAAAATCCACCAACTTTAACAGTTTATTCTCGCGGAAAGCATGTGTTAAAAAAGTCTCAATATCATCTTCTGGCATTATACGAATACACACTTTAGCTAAATCAAACCAATGAGTTATCTGTTCATCGATTAGCATCTCTGCCATTAACACTGATCTTACTTGGTGCAAACCTTCGAGTACATTAGTTTCTCGATTAATTCGTACTAAATATTCTCCCTCTAGTAAGTCGATATCAAAAATACTCTCTAATGATAGCTCTTTTGCCAAGTCGGCTAATTTTAATCGGCAATTGAATGCGGTTGCTACTGACACTAACTTTAATAATCGCAATGCATTGTAATTTTGTGTTTCCCTGCACTCATTCTCAATTCGTAAAAGTTGTCTTTTGAGCTTTTCTCTAAGGGTGATCCCATCATGAAAAACAAAATACGAGAATTCCATAAACGGCCCTTTAGAACCAAAAGAAATCCATGCATCTTCAAATTCTAAAAAATCACTCTTGCCTAGCTTAATAATCGCGTGTTTGTAGTATTGCTGCGCCTCATCTTTGGAAAATTCTATTAAAAGGTCTGTAAATGTAAGATCGTACGTGTACAAATATGCTCTTTTCCAATCTTCTTCACGGATAGTTACTAAAATAAAAACATGAGGGAGATTGGAAAGTTCCCTTATTAACGAAACCCAGTTATGTTCACGAGGGGATATATCTAAATAAATACCTAAAGGAACTTGTGTTCTTGATGCTAAACCACTCAACGCCTGGGCGACCTGTAAAGCAGTATCCTGATCTTGTAGAGTTTTAATTTCAAAACGAAAATTATTCGGAAAGTGATCGTGCATGTAACGATATGCTAATGTTGTTTTACCTTGCCCTGAAGGACCATGTAAAATAACAATATTGTTTTGCGAATGAGCCATTCGTAACTTATCGATCCATTCTTCTCTACCAACATCATACCCCATGGCTATGTGTTGGTACGTTGTTAAAGTTCCTTGATAAAACGCATCTTCTCGGATATTACTTTCGTTCATCTGTTGTAATGGAATAATAGTCCTATACCAATGTTGTTGAAATGAAAACTCAGCATTAATGTCTCTACTGACGGATAACAATTTTCCCATCAGATCTTGTTTTGTTATCTTTAGTTCATTTTCAGAACAGTCATATAACCAAAAATTCAATAGATCAAAAGATGCTTGTAGAGAGCTACCACTAGGTAATATTTGAAGTAGGGAGTCTACCAGTTCCTTAATTTCCTCTTCATTCACTTGCTGTATGTGTGTTAAACGAAATATGTACTCAATTTCTTCTGAAGTAAATCCATCCTCTGATAGCTTACGCTCTAATTGCCCTCGTTCTCTCAAACCACCAGTAAAGCCGTTTAGAAGCTCCGGGCCTACTGGATCAAAACTAAGTATTATTAATTTAGGCTGATTTTCTGCATTTTTATACTTTAGAAATCTTTTAAAGACTGAATCTGTAGAAGATTTTAGATCAGCATAACCTAAACTTTTACTTGAATAAGCTTTTATTTGAATAATTTCTAACGGTTCACCATTAGTATTTAGAATGCTCATATCTTCTAATTTTTCTGGTGCAATAGTATAAAAGTCCTTCTCTTTAAGAAGTCTATATAAAATGTAGAGTGCTTGAAGACGATAGCCACGATATGCGGCGGGCGCCCCTCGTTTTGTATTAGACATAGATAGCATCAGTCCTTACCTAGTTTATTTTCCAGACTCTGTGGTCAGCAAAATTAAGTATACATTGAATTTGGTAAAATATGTAGAGAAGCTTGTAATAGCTATGATCTTTATCGTAAACAATAGTCTACAAACTCTTGACAACAGAATTGATGAGCAATTCCTCGATGTGACGGGCTCGCTCCATTTGTACGGCTCGCCGGAGGAGCTGGCGCTTCATATTCAAACCCGCATTCAAGCCGAGCTTGGCATCTATACACGCTTCGGCATTGCGGAGAACAAAATATTGGCGAAAACGGCCTGTGACAACTATGCGAAGAAAAATGCTTCCGGCATTTATATTTTGAACAAAGAAAACCTTCCCGACACGCTATGGACCTTGCCCGTCTCCAAAATGTTCATGGTCGGCAGCCGCATGACCAGGCATTTTCAATTCATGGGACTGGAGACCATCGGCAAGCTCGCCGAAACGCCGCTTGAGAAGCTAAAGCTGATGCTGCGCCGCAAGCTTGGCAAAAACGCCGACATCAGCGCTGAGCTTTACTGGAACATTGCCAACGGCATCGATAATAGCCCCGTCGCTCCGGGGACGCATGAGATCGCTCCGAAGGCGGTCGGACATATGATGACGCTGCCGCGCGACTACGGGACACTTGACGAGATCAAGGTCGTGCTGCTGGAATTAACCGAGCTGGTGTGCCAGCGCTGCCGCGGGAAAGGATATATGGGGCATGTCGTTTCGGTGGGCTTGATGGGAGCGGATTATGACCAGCCGACCGGCTTCAGCCGTCAAATGAAAATGGACGATCCGACGAACATGACCAACCAGGTATACCGGGCCGCCATCCAGCTCGTGCTGCGGCACTGGGACGGTCATCCGGTAAGAAAGGTCGGCGTCAGCCTGACGCAATTTTCCCAAGATGACGAGTATCAGCTTTCTTTGTTTGATACGAGGCGCGAGAAGACGATGGCGCTTGAGAAAGCGACGGATGCCTTGAAGAAGAAATACGGCGATGCCGTTATTCTGAGAGCGGTATCTACTACCGCTGCTGGTCAAGCGAAGCATCGTTCAGCGAAGATCGGAGGACATTATAAATGAGAAAAAAACTGGAAGGCAACGGGCTTTGGGAATCCAGCCGCATGATGCTGCCCGAGCACAAGGTCGCAATTAACGAGCTGGAGAAAGCTTCGCGGCAGCGCGAGCGCATAGAGCTTGACGAGCAGGAATGGGAGCATGTAGCCCGTTCCGTGACCGAATCGCTCCAGCTTCGGCAGCCGGTTACGCTCCGCTTATTCCACCCGCTCGAGGAGCTGACGGTCATCGGCATCATCGAGCGGATCGACCAGCTGAAAGGCCGCTTCATGGTCGATGGGGAATGGTTCATGATGCGAGATATCGAAGGCGCGGCTGTTCAGGAGAACGAGGAAAACGGCCTCTTTTGAAGCCATGGCGGCCTTAGCCCTTAAACGGGGTTCTAGGCTGCCGATTTCCAGCGGCTCAGCATTTAACCGGCAACTACCAAAGGAGCGTCGAACAATCAACCTTTTACCCAAGTTATCCAAAAGAACGCACGATTGCCGGCAGTTCATCCAATCCCTCAACGATGGCGTCCGCGCCCGAAGCGGATGAGAAAGAAGCATTGCTTTTCCAAATCGCTTTCATCCCCACCATACGGCTTGCTTGTATATCATTAACGGGATGGTCTCCGACATACACGGCCTCCTCCGCACGCACCTCAAGCTTAGATAAAGCTCGGACAAAAATAGCAGGATCCGGTTTGCGAAGCCCTTCCCACTCCGAAATCAATACCGCGTCGAAATAAGGCTCGATGCCTAACGCCTTGAAGTTATCATATTGAAATTGGCCATAGCCGTTGGAAACGAGTGCCAGCTTTAACCCCTTGCTCTTGAGTAAGCCAAGCGCCGCTAACGCGTGAGGAAACGCGAGGCAATGCTCCTGAAAGATATGCAAATAGTCATTTAGGAGATCCTCCCATGCCAAACCCTTGATTGAAAACTCCGCGATAAGCTGCTGATATACACTGTCCTTCCACACATAACCATGATTATCAAGCTCGATAAAGCGCCTCACATAGTCCTCTTTCCGGACAGCCTGAAGGCCGGGAAGCCGCTCATACTGTGCGCTTACAAAGGATAAGAGAGAAGCATCCCGGTCCAACAGGGTCCCGTCTAAATCAAAAAGCACAGCCTTCATCGCCAAAAAAAATCAAATCCCTTCATTCGCGTTAGGATAGGTATTCGATCCTTTCGCCTTGTTTCCTTTTTATTGTCCGTGTAGAGACTTGCCGTTTGGCTCGTTGGCACTGCGGATGCGGGCAAGCTGCTTCGTTTTTCGCAGCAATAGGATAACAGGCACGAATGCGAGCAGGAAACAGAAAGCAGCTAGGAGCGGGAGCACCGTCCACTCGAAGATGGAATGGCCGAGAAGCGTCTGCCAGCCGATCACCAACAGACCTAGAAAATAAAAGATTCCCGTAAGATGAATCAATCGATGGTTAACAGAACTGCGCAGCGCTCTTCGTTCAGTCAGCCAGGCTACAAAAGGAACGGCTTGAAGCGCATGAAAGCCTAGCCCATGCAGCCAGATGATATTTCCGCCGAGGCCAACGGATCTGCCTTCGTTTACGGATATCCAGATACCGGCAGCAAACGAAAGCATAATTGCACAAATGGCATATCGAATGCCAAGTACGAGCGCAGGGCGCAGTCGATATGCTTTTGCGCGGAAAAAGGGAACAGCCAAATACAGATAAAACAAGATCAGCAGAAAGGCCACCAATGCAAAGATCGAGCCGACTGCAACGTCATAATTCGTACCGCCAGCGACAAATCTCGGGTTCACACCGCGATAATTTTGGACCGTTTCGGCAAAGTAACTGTACATGGCAATTGAAATATAGGACCATCGGAAAAAGATTCTGTTTTTGCTTCCCATTCCCGAGAATGGAACGATAGCTGCAGTTGACAATAGAAACAGACCTAGCGCTGCATTAAAAGAAAAAGCTTTCAGCATATTGCCATCAGGCGCTACCACTTCCCCGTTGACCCATGCTATTGCCGCACAAAAAAGCGCAAGTACAAATCCAAGCAGTCCGGTAACGACCAGATACTTCTCACCTTCAAAAAAACGCAAACTCCGCTGCTGTCCACTCGTTAATACTCGATTCAAACTGATGCACCCTTCCCCCAATACGTTGATGCTGCTAATATTACAGGAAGGAAATTACATTTTTAACGGACTTTAGTTTGATTCCGCGTCCAACCCAAAGGATGGCTTTCTGCTCGACTAAAGTCTGTAGACACCATGCGAACCGCCTTTATTTCACAAGCACATACAAGGGCACCGAAACCAATCCTAAGTGCCTCCCCGCTGCATGGCCAGCACCGCCAGCTCGACCTTGTTCAGCATAAGTCCGTATTCATTCGTAATTTCGAAGGAATGAGGAAGCGGGAGCTTTTGGAAATAAGGCCATATCGACTCGATCGAGCTGAACCAATCACCAAAATCCGGCTGCTCCAACGGCTGGTCCTTCCAAGCTGCGCCAAGCTCTGGGCTATACAGCGCCGCAGCCCCCGGCTTCAAACGGCCCCCCAGCAAACGCTCCTTATAGACGCTTTGAGGCGGCAGCTGGCGAACGCTGGCGAACATCTGCGGCGCGTAATCCGCGCGCGAGCCAGTATGCTTCACAGCTCCGGCAAAGCATTTCGCGCCCTCATGGACACGCGGAATGCCAAACAGCATCGCATACAGCCGCTTTCCGAATTCAATCCGCTCCTGCAGATTCTCGAATCGCTCTAAGATGAGACCGGAAAGCTTCAGTACGGATGGTTCTTCGGCCTTCCCGTTCTCACTTCCCGTTCCGTATGGGAAAACAACGCCGTTTAGCTGCAATAGCGACTGAAGGCCAAAAAACAAAGTATGCAGCACCTTTTCTCGAAAGTAGGGATGCTGTACCACTCGCCCTTCGATATAATGCTGCTCATTCACTATCAGCGCAATCGTTAAAGGCACGGCATCCAGATCACGCAAGAACTGCTTCCACACGGGCGACATGAACGACGATACGCCAAACGCAGGAAGAAGATGGAACAAGCTTCTCCCCTCTCGCCTGCTCCATTCATACAGCAGCAGCTGCGGATAGGCGTCCTGAAAAATCAGTGCATTCGCCTGCTCTAGAAAACGGAACACCGCCTCCCTTTGCTCCTCATTTAACAGCCTGGGCAGCCACTCGCCCTGCAAATCCGTCATGTTCCAGCCTCCGTTGCGAGATACCATATGAGCTAGAAGCGCCCAGTGCAGCTCAGGCGTGCGAAAATAAACGCCGCGGTATGCCTCGGTTCGCGTCACATTGTTACGGTTGCATGCTGTCGTCTCGGCATGTATGCGGGCAATGATCGCAAGCTCCTGCGTATTCCAACTATGGGACGCGGCAGGCTCCCCGTACGCAAGCTGCTTAGACCACGCATATTTCAGCTTTGCGGCGGCAGCGCCCGAGAGCTGAAGCGGGACTGCTTCAGCAATCATCGTATGTGATGCGCTCATAGCCGCCCATTTGCCGACCGCATACTCGATCGCTGCCCGCGGGAGCACGAGCAGCTGCTGCAGCCAATAGCCGAACGAACGGCGGTATGATCTTGCTTCTGTTTTTTTGCTCAATGCCTGCGCCCCATTTCCCGTCATTGCCTGATACGCCTTATGACTCGCTATATCAACCAGTATTTGCCAACAGGCACTTCGTCATACCGTGTCAGCAACATATGCGTTTCCGCTTCTCACGATGTTATAATAAAGCAAGTATAAAGAAAGGCGGCGAGGAGCCATGTGCGGAAGATATACACTTACTGTTACGCTCGAAGAGCTTATGGTTCGCTATATGATTGGGGAGACGATGGTACCGTTTCACCGACCCAAATACAATATTGCCCCAAGCCAGCTCATACTTTCCGTGATCAGCGATGGTGTACGCAACCGGTTGGGTGAATTGAAATGGGGTCTCGTCCCCCCATGGGCAGATAATCCGAAAATTGGGTTTCAAATGCTCAACGCACGCTCGGAAACAGCAGCGAGCAAGCCAGCCTTCCAGAAGCCGCTGCAGCGAAAACGATGCCTCATTCCCGCTGATGGTTTTTATGAGTGGAAGACGACACCTAACGGCAAACAGCCGATGCGAATTTCACTGAAGAACAGAGCTCTCTTTAGCATGGCTGGACTTTACGAGACTTGGGTTTCTCCAGAAGGAACCAGGATCAACAGCTGTACAATTCTGACAACGGCACCCAACGAACTCGTATCCCCTATCCATGACCGCATGCCCGTCATTTTGCGGCCCGAGGATGAACAGCTATGGCTAGATCGCACCGTAACCGATACTGCTGCGCTAATGCCTCTCTTTGTTCCTTATCAGAGCAGCGAACTGCAAGCTTATCCCGTATCGGCTGCTGTCGGCAATGTCAGCAACGATGAATCCTCCTTGATCGAGCCATGCAAAGTGGACGAGCAGTTGGAGCTTTGGTAGCCGCGGAGAGTGTGTGGAGCCTGAGTCTGCATAAAAAAAATCGCTGACCCGAAGCGGTCAGCGAAACATTCCCCAAAGCTTTAACAAATGAAACGTGTTGTTTGGATCAATTTTCTGTCCCATGACGAATGCCACGATCTGATCCTCTTGCGTATCGGTCAGCTGCTCCTGAAGGATAACAGCCGCCGCTTTCACTAGCTTCCGCACCTTAGGACGGTCCTGCAAATCATATTTAGTCACATTTCCAAGCAACTGCCTTATACGGTCCTTTACAACAGGGTTTTTCATTTTGTATTTGATACGCTCGACCAACTGCGGCCGAATTCCATAATTCTGGTAACTCACTGCCCTGACACCTCCATCCGGCAATCCAAGCGCGTTCGTTAATCTATATGCCGAAAGGAGGTAATTATTGCCTAGTCCAGCTGTTCCCCTTGAAAAATTTGATCCTTCTGCAGCAAGCTGCGCACCCTGACATATGCTTCATTCGACCAAAAATCATCACGCTCCGTCAGTTCTCCCGCATCTTCCCTTGCAAGCTCAAGCACTTCATAATCTGCTACCATATCCGCCAATCGGAACTCTGGCAGTCCGCTCTGCTTCGTACCGAAGAAATCGCCTGGACCGCGTATTTCCAAATCCCGCCGCGATACCTCGAAGCCGTCATCCGTATCTGTCATGACCTTCATGCGCTCTTTTCCGGTTTCTGATTTGGGATCGGCCACCAGAATACAATGCGACTGGTGCTCTCCACGACCGACCCGTCCACGTAATTGATGAAGCTGAGACAAGCCGAAACGCTCCGCGTCCATAATAATCATGAGTGTCGCGTTCGGCACATCGACGCCGACCTCAACGACAGTCGTCGCCACAAGCACATGCGTTTCATTCGCTCCGAAAGCACCCATGACCGTTTCCTTCTCTGCTGAAGAAAGGCGGCCATGCAGCAGGCCAACACGCAAATCGGGAAACGACTGCTGCGTTTGAACATATAGGTCAATCGCATTTTGCACGTCCAGCTTCTCCGATTCCTCGATCAGCGGACAAATAATATAAGCCTGTCGTCCTTTGCTGACTTCTTTCCTTATAAAACCGAGCACTCGCTCCATCATACTGTGCTTAACCCAGTAGGTTTTGATCGGCTTGCGTCCATGCGGACGCTCGCGTATCGTAGACACATCCATATCTCCGAACGCCGTAATGGCCATCGTTCTTGGAATAGGCGTAGCGGTCATCGTCAACACATCCGGATTCATCCCTTTGCGGCGCAGCACGCTGCGCTGGTTCACGCCGAAGCGATGCTGCTCGTCCACTACAACGAGCCCTAGGCTCCGGAAAAAAACATCATCCTGAATTAGCGCGTGTGTGCCAACGACAATATCAATCAGCCCCATTTGAAGCCCCGCCAGCACATCCCTGCGCTTACGCTCGGTAAGGCTGCCTGTGAGCAAGGCCACCTGGATGCCGAGTTCCGCAAACATCTTGGTAAGGGAGCGCATGTGCTGATCGGCCAAGATCTCGGTCGGAACCATCAAGGCGCCTTGATGGCCTGACTTAACCGCAACGTAAAGCGCAATAGCGGAGACGACTGTTTTACCAGAGCCAACGTCACCTTGCAGCAGCCGGTTCATGCATGAAGGTCTGCGCATATCGACACAAATTTCATTGACGACCTTCTTCTGTGCATCCGTTAGCTCAAACGGCAGCGTTCCGGCGAATTGGCGAATCGTCTCGCTTTCGATTCGATGTGCAATGCCGTCACTTCTTTTGCGGTTAAGCGCTCGGTATGCCTGGAGTTTTAATTGGAACAAAAATAGCTCCTCATATACAAGCCTTCGCCGAGCTTCCTGGCCTGCTTTTGTATCGTCAGGAAGATGGATGCGCAGTACGGCGTCGCGCCTAGCCATCAGCTCATGCTTCCGAATAAGCTCCTGCGGCAGCAGCTCTTCGATCATCGTTCCATACTGCGTTAATGCTTGTTTAATCGTCTTCCGCATCCACGGCTGCGTAATGCTGCCGCCTACGGAATAGACAGGCTGAAGCGTCCCCGTCTTTGCTCCCCCGCCGCTTCCCGGAAATTCAGAATCCGATATGGTCATTTGCAGGCGCTGCTGCTCCCATTTGCCCGTAAGCATAATCTCACGGCCAACCGTTAGCTGGTCCTGCAGAAAATGACGATTAAACCATACGGCGGTCACGAGCCACTGCCCAACCTCAACCTTGCAGGTCAGTCTGGATTTGCTTTTGCCGTAGCGTTGAAGCACTGGAATGCCTCTCACATGCCCGAGTACCGTAACCTTCTCGCCTTCCTTCACATCGGTGAGCTCCCGAATACGGTAATCCTCATAACGAAATGGGAAATAATCAAGCAAATCAGCAACTGTTCTCACGCCAAAGGCGTGAAGCTCCTCTTCCTTGGGAGCACTCACGCCTTTGATTTGCCGAACAGAAATGTGGTCCAGCGTCATCATCCTATCACATCCTGTACATAAACACGGCTGAAGCGCCAGGACCGGTATGCGTACCAATTACAGCGCCAATCGTCGTCCAGCCGATTTCCTGTACGTTGAACTGGCTCTTAATCTGCTCGCAGAGCTCCTCCGCCGTATCCTTGCGGAAAGAATAGGCCATCGTCATCCCTACCGGCACATCGCCGTAGGTCTGCTTAAGCAGCTCGATAATCCGTGACATTGCTTTCTTAGACCCGCGCACCTTATCTACCGCAAGCACGACGCCGTCCGCATCTAATGATAATATCGGTTTAATGTTGAGGATAGACCCAATCAGCGCGGAAGCCTTGCCGATTCGCCCTCCCTTTTGTAAAAACTCCAATGTATCCACTAAAAAATATAATTGCGTGTCGCGCTCTCTCTGCTCGATCGCCTCGATAATACGCTCCTTGGACGCCCCCGCCTGTGCCATTTCAGCTGCTTGGACGACACGCATGCCGAATCCGTACGAGGCAGACCTCGAATCCATAATCGTGATGTCTGCTTGCCCCTCCAGCATGGAATGGGCAATGACCGCCGATTGGTACGTCCCGCTAAGCGCAGCCGATAAATGAATCGAGATAATAGGCGATTCCGCGTCCTCAGCCAGCAGTTTCTCATATACCTCAGAGAACTCCATCGGGGACGGCTGAGACGTGGTAGGAAGCGTTGCAGACTGCGCAAGCTTCTCATAAAAACCATCCGACTTAATCGTCACCGCATCAAGGAACGTCTCTTCGCCAAAAAGCACCTTGAGGGGAATCATCGAAATCCCTAATCGCTCCCTTACCTCTTCCGGGATGTCAGCCGTACTATCCGTTACAATTCGGACCATTCCCATTGTTCATTCCTCCCTGCATAAAACCGATTACCCGATTATTCCAATGCGAAGACGTACGGATAGAGCGGTTGTCCGCCTTTCTGAACTTCCAGCTCCAAATCAGGATATTGCTCGCCTATCCATTCGCAAAGCGAAGCCGTTTCAGCTGCATCCGCTTCCTCGCCGGAGAGAATAGTAAGCAAATCCCCGCCCGCGTCAAGCATGCTCGCGACGAGACCTTGGCAAGCCTCCTGCAATGCTGCTTTGGATACGACAATCGTTTTTTCTTTTATGCCGATATAATCGCCCTCGCGAATGTCAACGCCTTCAATGGTCGTGTCGCGAACAGCCTTCGTTACTTGGCCAGAGACGACTTGTTCAGCGGCGTTTTTCATCCACACGCTGTTGCGTTCGGCCGTTTCTTCTTCTTTGAAAGCAAGCACGGCGGCTAGCCCTTGCGGAATCGTTCGCGTCGGTATCACGGTAACGCTGCGCTCGCTAAGCTCGGCTGCCTGCTCCGCGGCTAATATAATATTTCCGTTGTTCGGAAGAATATAGATGTGTTCCGCAGACAAAGCCTCGATTGCCTTAACGAAATCCTCGGTGCTTGGATTCATCGTCTGACCGCCTGACAATACCGTATCGACTTCATTCTCCAAGAAGATGTCCGCGATACCGTCCCCTAAAGCGACCGCTATGATGCCAAAAGGAGCAGTCTCGAAAACTTGTCCGGGCGGAACGCCTTGTACGCCCTCACCTGCCAGCAGCTCAGCTGCCGAATAATCAGGGGTACCGCCACCCGACTGCTCATGCTCAATCAAATCGCGATGCTGCTCTCTCATATTGAGAATATGAATATCAGTTAATTCGCCATAGGGCAGCGAAAAATTGAGAACATCGCCAGGTTTGCGCGAGTGAACGTGTACCTTAATAATGTCGTCTTCTGTAATGACCAATATGGAATCTCCGTCTTTGCTTAGCGCTCGCTTGTAAGCGGGTTCATCAAAAAACGCTCCAGCTTGCCCTTTCAGCTTGCGGTTAATGAAAAACTCCATATCATACAGAAACTCGATTTCTTCTGTCGAAAGACGAGATTGAGCCGATACCTGATCTAGCCTGCGAACAGGAATAGGAGTAGTTGGTACCGCTACCGCTTCGGGAGGAGCAGCTTCAGAAGCCATAGAATACGCATCTAGTTGTCCGTCTGCTCCGTCTGCTTCAGCAAGACTGCGCATGAAACCTTCATAAATAAACACAAGACCTTGTCCGCCGGAATCCACAACACCTACCTGCTTCAGTACAGGCAATAGATCAGGCGTACGCTGAAGTGCCTCATATGCCTTTTGATGCACCTCGTGCATCAGCTCGGCCACATCATTCGTTCGGCGGGC
Source organism: Paenibacillus endophyticus (assembly GCF_014192395.1). Lineage (GTDB taxonomy): Bacteria > Bacillota > Bacilli > Paenibacillales > Paenibacillaceae > Pristimantibacillus > Pristimantibacillus endophyticus. Next base: position 281,096 of record NZ_JACHXW010000005.1, read on the forward strand.
GTACTGCACGGCATGCTTGGCTGCTTCTTTGGCAACAGTAAGAATCGTTCCTTCTACTGGTTTTACGACAGCTTTATAAGCGAGGTCAACACCGTATTGCAAAGCAGCGGCCAGTTGCACCGTTCCTGCTTCTTCAAGACCGGCAAGCGATCTGGAGAAACCACGGAACAACTGTGACAGAATAACGCCAGAGTTTCCACGGGCGCCCATAAGCAAGCCCTTGGATAATACCTCTGTCGTTTTTCCGATGCTGTTTGAAGGCTTGCTGCGGAGCTCGCGAACGCCGGAGGACATCGTCAAATTCATGTTTGTTCCTGTGTCGCCATCCGGCACCGGAAATACATTCAATGCGTTAACATGCTCCGCGTTACGCTGCAAATAATCCGCGCCGAGCAGTGCCATTGCGGCAAAATCAGATCCGTTTATAAAGCGCTTACTCAACGACATTTCCCTCCCTGTTACTTAAGTACCCTGACATCCTGCACAATTATATGGACTTCTTCCACTTGTAGACCAATCACGTCATTCAGCACATATTTTACTTTGGATTGAATATTATGCGCTACCTCGGAAATTTTTGTTCCATAGCTTACGATGATGTAGAGATCAATATGCAATTTTTCGTTCACTCGTCTAACTTCAACGCCTCGAGTTAAATTATCTCGTCCGAGCAACTCGGCAATTCCGTCCTTCAGCTGTTTGCGTGAAGCCATCCCGACGAGTCCATAACAATCCATGGCCGCAGAGCCGGCAATAACGGCTATGCAGTGATCAGAGACATGGATCGAACCGAGTTCGGTGCTTAACTGCATTGGCATGGAAATTCACTCCCTTACTGTAACAATTATGGACTAAGTACCATTGTACTATAAACGGCTCCTTTATAGAAGTCCGATCAAAAAAACCAGTGTTACCGAGGTATAATAGGTCTCGGCGGACATCGAACACAGACATGTCCTCATATTTAGGTTGAATAGAACCAATGTTTATGATACGATATTCAAGTGTGTTTAAATGTTATTTCGATACGAATGAAATTTTCCTCACGCATAACGAGCCCTATTATGGAATACGTTTTGCTCACGCAAGATTTAAAGGAGGTGTAGTCATGTCACGCAAATGTTTTCTTACAGGTAAAGCACCTGGTAAAGGTAACAACGTTTCCCACGCTAACAACAAAACTCGTCGTTCATGGGGCGTAAACGTGCAAAAGGTTCGCATTTTGGTTGACGGTAAACCGAAACGTGTTTATGTTAGCACTCGCGCACTGAAAGCTGGTAAAGTTACCCGCGTATAATGATGGCTTCGGCCATAGACAAAAGCACCTGAGCTCTCAGGTGCTTTTCTTTTGCTTTTACACGATCACGGCCGAAGGGTGTCCTGCAGCATCTGACCTAATTTTTTTGGAAGGTATTCAAAATCGCCTTTACGAATCCGCCCAAAAATTTAGGCAGTTTGATTGTATAAAATTTCATGCCTCATCCCTCCTCAGACACGCTCATCGAATTTATCCGTGACAACATTGCTACGCTCATGTAAACATCCTATGCGTCGTCAGTTTGTCCTATTCCATCGCGAGCCTGCCTGGGGAGCCCGTTTATGCGCCTGTTAACGCATCCGGATTGTCCTTTATATAAATAAACATCGAATAAAAAACAGCAAATATTAGAAAAAACACAATCGACAGAACAAAAAATGTTATTCTATAGCCCAGTGTCTCGAACCTTCGGAAGAAACGAATGCCTATGTACAAAGCCAGCAATGAAAAGAGATAACGATAAAAATCCTCGATTACGGTAAATAGCGTAATCAACAGTCCCGCAGTGAACGTGTAGGCGATAAGCCAAAACGTTGTCTTTACCTTCTCATTCATGTTTCAGCCCCTAGCGCAGTACAGCGATAGCAGCTGTACGGTCCTGTTCTGCAAACACAGCATTGCCTGCCACAAGCACGTTAGCTCCCGCCTCGCGAATAACAGCGGCAGTGGCTGCATTAACGCCGCCGTCTACCTGTACAAACACCTCATCAAGCCCTTGTTCTTCAAGCATCGCGCGCAGCTGGCGCAGCTTCACTAACGAATATGGAATGAACTTCTGCCCGCCAAAGCCCGGGTTAACCGTCATGATAAGCACGAGATCAAGATCATGAAGAATCGGCTCCAGAATGGAGACGGGAGTAGCTGGATTAATAGCAACGCCTGCCGGCAATCCCTTTTCCTTAATATAATGCACCGTTCTATGCAAGTGCACGCAAGCCTCGGCATGAATCGTAATCCGGTCTGCGCCTGCAGCAATATAATCGGCAATTGAAAGCTCCGGACGCTCGATCATAAGATGTACGTCAAAAGGGAGTTTTGTCGTTGGCCGAATAGCCGAAATGACAGGCGGCCCGAACGTTAAGTTCGGTACAAAATGTCCATCCATTACGTCAATATGAATCCAATCTGCCCCTGCCGCTTCCACGGCTTGGACTTCCTCTCCAAGCCTCGCGAAATTAGCTGATAGTATGGAAGGCGCAATAATCGTCATAGTTGTTAGTACCTCCGTTTTTTGTCTTTCATTTCCGCTAGAAACAGCAAGTAATGCTCATGCCTGCTTTTCTCGATTTCACCGCTCTCTACTGCAGCGAGCACCGCGCAGCCTGGCTCATGCACATGCGTACAACCACGGAACTTGCAGCTTGGAGAAAGCTTGCGCATCTCGATAAAGCAATATCCTAAATCCTCAATTCCTAGCTCTTGGAAATCCAACTGACTGAAACCAGGCGTATCTGCGACTAAACCGCCGCCAATCTCTATTAGCTCCACATGCCTGGTCGTATGCTTGCCGCGCCCCAGTCGATTGCTGATTTCATTGGTTTCTAGCTGAAGACCTGGAACGATTGCATTAAGCAGCGATGATTTGCCTACGCCGGATTGACCCGCAAACACGGCAAGATGGCCCTGCAGTCTCTCTTGAAATGGTGTAATGCCTTCACCAAGACGGGAGCTTGTCCCGTATACTTCATAGCCAAGAGCACGATAAATTCGGTTAACGGAGGCTGCCGCAGCTTGTGCCTCCGCAGTCTCCAAACCATCGTTCTCCAAATCTTGCTTGCTTAAGCAAAGGACAGCGGGGATGCCTGCATGCTCGATATGCACGAGAAACTTATCAAGCAGCTGTAAATTAAGTGCAGGCTCCGTTACGGAGAACACAAGAATGGCAAGATCAATATTAGCCACTGGAGGACGAATCAGCTCCGAAGAACGAGGAAGAAGCTCCTCGACAGTTCCCTCTCCGTTCTCCGTTAAGCTGTACATCACGCGGTCTCCGACTAACGGCGTCAATCCTCTGTTTTTGAAAACGCCGCGTCCTCGGCACTGAATCGTTGCCGAATCCGATGCCGTATTCTCAGCCCTCACATAATAGTAGCCGCTCAAGGCTTTGACAATCGTACCTTTAAGATGATTTTCTTTACTGTTGTGGCTCATGCTAAGGCTGCTGCTCTGACTGCTCTTGTTGCTGTTCTTGCTGCTCTTCTTCAATTGGCTCATCGCTTTCGGTAACCTCCGCTTGTGCCGGTGCTTCTGTCGGCTGCACTTCTTCACCTGGAATGTTCAAGGTGGATGAATTCGATCCTTGCAATAGTTCTTCATAGGTAATGGTTTTCGAATCGATAAACTGGTTATCTCGGTAAACCGTCACCCTTGCTTCGGTATCAGGTGCTACGAGTACGGTAACAGGAAACGTTTGCGTTGTCGTGATTTGGCGTTTATCCCACTCAATATTCTCCCCACGAGAATCAGAATATACGATGCGGATTTCGCTCGTCTTGCCGGCTTCCGCAGGTGAGATCGTTATATTGAATTGATGCTCCTTCGCGTCAGCAGGCGGTCCCGAACTGACTCGAATTGACAGTACAGCACCTTTGGACACTTGGTCCTTCGGTTTATAAGGATCTTGGCTGATGACATAGTTTTTCTGATGCAAGTAGCTCGGCTCATATAAGATATCTGCGTCATCGAGCGTCAACTCGTTAGCCTTGATTAAATCCTTCGCTTCATCCAAGCTTTTACCGATCAGGTTCGGCATAGGAACGGTCTCGCGGCCTTTGCTGACCGTGAAGGTGAACTCTACCGATTCTGGATTGTACTCCTCGCCTGGCTCTGGAGACTGCTGAATAACCGTATCGGGAGCTTCCTCACTATACAACGGAACGATGACAATCTGCTTCTCAGAGATGCCTAACGCCCCAAGCTCATCGATAGCTGTCTGCAGCGCTTTTCCTACATAATTGCCGAGCTCTTCCAGCTCAGGTCCGTCACTTACCGTAATTTGAATAAGCGAGCCTTCCTTGACTCTCATATTCATCTTCGACTGACTTAGCACCTGATCCTTCGGAATTTCCTTATGGTGCTCATGGACAACAGGATCCTCTATTTTGAGACCCGCAGCCTCAATCATTTGTCTAGCTTCGATTTCCGTCTTGCCAACGACATAAGGCACATTAACCTCTGCCACGTCCAGAACGCCAAGCAGCCAAATAAAGCCGCCAATGAACAAACCTAATATGATAAGCGTAACGCCAACGATAGTTAACGGCTTCTTCCAGCCTTTGGGCTTCGCAGCTGCCGCTTCTTCCTCTTTGTAAGCTTTATCTCCGGATGCAGCCGTTTTTGCAATAGGACGCTCTCTCTCGGCCGTCTCTACCGCTCTAATATCGCCGCGGATAGCAGGCATCACTCGCGTTTCTTCCATATCATTCACATGAACGAAAGTGATCTTCGGTTCCTTCAGTCGATCGGGACGAAGACATGTATCCAGATCTGCTTGCATTTCATGGGCAGAAGCGTAACGTTCACTCGGATTTTTCCGCATCGCTTTGAGGATAACATTCTCTACGCTTTGCGGAATATGAGGATTTACGACACGAGGATCCTCGAAATTTTCCTGCAAATGCTTGAGTGCAACACTAATTGGACTCTCGCCAAGAAACGGAAGCTTCGCAGTCAGCATTTGGTAGAGCACAATACCAAGTGAATATAGGTCAGACTTCTCTCCGGTATTGACCCCCTTCGCATGCTCGGGGGAGAAATAGTGGACAGATCCGATGACGGATCCCGTCTGTGTGATCGTCGATGATGTAACCGCACGGGCAATCCCGAAATCCGTTACCTTCACTCGTCCGTTTTTTCCGATTAAAATGTTATGAGGCTTAATATCACGGTGGATAATATGATTCTGATGCGCATGATCGAGAGCATCAGCGATTTGCATGGCAATGCGCACCGCTTCTTCTGGCTGCAACGGCGCACGCTCTTGTATAATTTCATTTAAGTTGTGGCCTTCAATGTACTCCATGACGATATAATGTATGTCTTCTTCTTGTCCTACATCATAGATGCTGACGACGTTCGGATGAGACAGCGCAGCCGCCGATTGTGCCTCACGACGAAACCTTCGTATAAATTCCTCGTCATGTACAAATTGCTGACGCAGCACCTTTACCGCAACCTTGCGATTCAGAAGCACATCATGCGCTTTGTAGACAAGCGCCATTCCGCCTCCGCCGATACGTGTCAATATTTCATAACGTCCGCCTAAATCCTGTCCGATCATCCTAGTCACTCCCCTCGATTCGTGCTGCCCGCTTCTTGCAGAAGAACGACTGTAATGTTGTCGTCCCCGCCAGCATGCAGTGCAAGCTGAATGAGATGATCAGCTTTGGCTTCCAGCTCCAGCTGCTCTGTCGTGACCGTTTGCAGCATTTGCTGCTCGCTCACCAGATTCGATAATCCGTCGCTGCAAAGCAGCAGGACGTCTTCCGGCGACCATTCCACCGATTGCACTTCGATCTCGACTTGCGAATCCGTACCGACTGCGCGTGTTAGCACATTACGGCGCGGATGATGGGCAGCTTCTTCGGCACTCAGCTGGCCGGATTTAACCAATTCGTTAACCAGCGTATGATCATTCGTAATTTGCGTGATCACGCCTTCTTTAATCTTGTATGCACGGCTGTCGCCAACATGTCCAATAATAGCATTGTCCTGCTTAACAAGCGCAGCGACGATGGTGGTACCCATGTTATGATAGCGCTCATTGCGTGAGGCCATCTCGAAAACAGCTTCATTCGCTTGCGAAATCGCTTGGCGAATAAGCATCTTCCCTTCCTGCAAAGACAAGTCGGCTTTCGCTGCGCTTTGCTCCAGCATGCTGCGGAACGCGTCTACAGCCTTTTGGCTGGCGACGTCTCCGGCTTGATGACCGCCCATGCCATCTGCTACGATGGCAATTGTGATCCCATTATTCAATTGACTAACCCATGATTGATCTTCATTCACATGACGAACCCGTCCAATATCACTGCGGTTTGCCGTTAACAATCAGTCATCACCTCGCCTGAGACTCCATATGTTTCGCTCTTAACTGGCCGCATGCAGCCGCAATATCATGACCTTGCTCCCTACGAATCGTAACGCTCACTTTATTCCGTTCCAATACGCGTTGGAATTCAAATATGTCCTCGCGCGGCGTCCGAACGTAGTTCCGTTCAGGAACATGGTTAACTGGAATCAAGTTGACATGACATAACATGCCTTGCAATACATCCGCCAGCTCCTGCGCATGCTCTGCACGGTCATTTACCCCGCCGATCAAGGCATACTCGAACGTGATTCTCCGGCCTGTTTTGGCGATATAGTTATGGCAAGCAGCCATTACATCTTCGAATGGGAAACGACGGTTAACCGGCATAAGCTTCGAGCGCAGCGCGTCATTCGGCGCATGAATCGACAGAGCAAGGTTAATTTGCGTATTTTCCTCCGCGAATTTATACATGCTCGGCACGATACCGCTCGTTGATACCGTAATATGGCGTTGGCCAATGTTCAGTCCCTTCTCGTGAATCATGATGCGAAGGAACGTCATAGTGGCGTCATAATTCTCGAACGGTTCGCCCGAGCCCATAATGACGATGCTCGATACGCGCTCTCCGGTAGCGTCCAGCATCTGTTGTGCCGTTACCACCTGCGCTACGATTTCACCAGCGGTCAGGTTACGTTTCAATCCGCCGAGCGTCGATGCGCAGAACGTGCAGCCGATTCGGCAGCCGACTTGAGTCGTCACGCAGATGCTGTTCCCATAGTTGTGGCGCATAATAACCGTTTCAATCGCATGCGCATCATGAAGGCCAAACAGAAACTTAACCGTTCCATCCTTCGATTCGAACTTCGTTATTTCGCTGAGCGTTACAAACTGAAAGCTCTCTTCAAGCTTATCCCGCAGCGTCTTGGATAGGTTGGACATATCTTCAAAGCTCTTTACCCGCTTCACATAAAGCCAATCAAACAACTGTCCGCCTCGAAATGCGGGCTCTCCGTTGTCTTTCATCCATTGTTGAAGCTGTTCGAGCGTGTAGTCATATATGCATGGTTTCATTTCATCACACCTGTACCTTATAGTAGGGCGGCTCTATGTTCTGAACGCCGCCATCGATTTATTTTACCACAAACGCCCATGTTCAGCCATAAGCGCCGCTTAAGAGCGTTTAATCATCCTTGCAATGTAAAAGCCGTCACTGTCAAAATGCTGAGGAAGCAGCTGTGCTTGTCCTTCGAAATGCTCATCGATCACACCGGCCTTCCTAAGCTGATCCAAGATCGGTTCCGGCCAGCCCGGATCTAATTCAAATTCAGAATGCGCCTGAAGAAAGTCGGCAATCTGCTTCTCGTTCTCGTCTCTCTCAATCGTACAAGTGCTGTACACGAGCACGCCGCCTGGCCGCACTAAATCGCATACTGCATTCAGCAGTCGATGTTGTACAGCAGCAATATCAGAAACATCACCTAACGTTTTGGTCCATTTGATTTCGGGCTTACGTTTAATGACGCCAAAGCCTGAGCACGGCGCGTCCAAAAGCACGGCGTCCATCGAATTCGGCTTAAAGCGATCCGCAAGCTTCAGCGCATCCTCGGTAATCGCCTCTACGTTGCGAAGCTTAAGACGTTCGGATTGCGTGACGATCAAATCTCGTTTATGAGCATGCAAATCATTCGCCCATACCTTGCCTTTGCCCTCCATCAGCTCCGCCAAGTGTGTGCTCTTGCCGCCTGGCGCAGCACAGCAGTCCAGCACCTGCATGCCTGCTTTCGGCGCTACAACCTCCGCAACGAGCATGGAGCTCTCATCCTGCACGGACCATAATCCGTCGCGGAATCCGGCTGTATCCGCTAGATTGCCACCGCGTTCAACCGCAATGCCCGCGGGCGCAACAGCCGACGGCTTCGCATCGTAACCGGCTTCCATTAGAAGCGCAATAGCATCCTCGCGGCTTCCCTTTAACGAATTGACACGCACGCTTGAATGAGGATGCGCATTGCCTGCAGCGCATATCCGTTCGGCTTGGTCTGCACCATATGCGGATACCCAGCGGCTTACCAGCCATTCCGGATAAGAATGGCGCAATGCGATTTGGACAATTGGATCGGCGTGCTTAATCGCAGACGCCTGAAGCTCGTCCCGGCCTCGGTCAATGCTGCGAAGCACGCCATTCACCATGCCGGAAATCCCGGAGTGGCCGCGCTTCTTCGCAATTGTAACCGCCTCGTTAACCGCGGCATGCGCAGGTATCCTATCCAAATACAGAAGCTGATAAGCACTCATTCGGAGCAGCTGGTGAACCCAAGGCTCAAGCTTGTTCAAGCCTTTGGAAACAAACCGGCCAAGCCAGTAATCGAGTGTGGCTTGACGCTGGATTGTCCCGTATACGAGCTCTGTGACGAGCCCGGCATCTGCTCGCTGCAGTCCCGCGTCCTGAAGGGTGCGGTTCAACTGCAGATTGCTGTAAGCTCCTGTCTGCGCAACCTTGACCAGCGTATCCATAGCCAGCTCCCGCGGGGATTTCGCCTTGCGGCTGCCCGCCTGCTGCGAGGCTTGTACGGCCTGAGCCGGTTTGTTCCCGGAAATAGGACGCTTATGTCCGTTTTTCGCCTTCGGCTTGGCGTTTGCAGACTGACTGCCCTGATGATTCAGGTTCTTTTTATGTGTTCCACTATCCGTCATGCCGCACCTCCGCGCCTAACAAAGTGTCCGTTTCAAGACGCGCGCCCTTCAACCACTCTGCGGCATTCATCACTCGCTTGCCTGCTGGCTGAATCTCCTTCAATAAAAGAACGCCATCGCCAGTCTGGACATGAATGCCCTGGCTGTCTGCTGCAAGCACAGCTCCGGGTGCTGCCGATCTAATCGGAGTCTGAGATTCCGCTTCGGCGCACGCCCATATTTTGAATACCTCGCCGTTCAAATAAGTGAAGGCGCCTGCCATCGGAGACAAGCCGCGAACCTGATTGAAAACCTCACGAGCTGATTTGGCCCAATCGATAAGCTCGTCCTCACGCGTTAGGTTTGGCGCATAAGTTGCCTGTTCATGCTGCTGCGGAATAGCTTTCGCCTCTCCCGACATGATAGACGGCAGCGTTTCTCTCAGCAGCTCTGCGCCAGCGAGACTTAGCTTCTCGAACATCGTACCGGAAGTATCCTCATCCGTAATCGGAAGCTCGACGACACTAATCATATCGCCGGTATCCAGACCTTCGGCCATATACATAATTGTAACGCCTGTAGAGCTTTCTCCATTAATGATGGATCTCTGGATAGGCGCTCCGCCGCGATATTTCGGAAGCAAGGAGCCATGCACATTAATGCAGCCAAGCCGCGGGATATCGAGCAGTGCCTTAGGTAAAATTTGACCATAGGCCGCCGTTACGATCAAATCCGGCTTCAGCTCCGCGATTGCAGCAACAGCATCCGCATTGCGCATTCGCTCCGGCTGCAGCACAGGCAGATTGAACGACAACGCCGCTTCCTTTACAGGCGGCGGCGTGAGCGTTTTTTTGCGGCCCTTCGGCCGATCAGGCTGCGTGACAACGGCAACGACATTGTACTGCTGCTCAAGAAGCAGCTTTAAAGAGGGAACGGCAAAATCCGGCGTTCCCATAAATACGATACGCATGAAGCTATTCGCCGCCTTTTCTAGCTCTTTCCGAAATGTCGTAGATGCTCTCCGCCAAATCGGTAAACAAAATGCCGTTCAAATGGTCGACCTCATGCTGGAAAGCACGCGCAAAATAACCTGTTGCCTCGACCGTAAACGACTGACCGCTGCTGTCTTGGCCTGTAACTACGATACGGTCCGCACGCAATACGTCACCGTTAAGATTCGGAATGCTCAAGCAGCCTTCTGGACCAAGCTGTTCGCCTTCCTGCTCCACAATAACAGGATTGACCATTTCCACCAATCCATTCTCATCGCCGACATCTACCACGATAACCCGCTTCGAGATGCCGATTTGAGGCGCGGCAAGGCCTACTCCCTCTGCGTCGTACATCGTCTCTGCCATATCTTTAAGCAACTTCTGCAAATTTGCGTTGAACTTCGTTACTTCCTTTGCCAGTTCCCGCAATACCGGGTCCGGCTCTTTCACAATTATACGGATACTCATTGTATTCCCTTCCTTTACGATCATTAAAATAGTAATAGCTATTTATAATATAACTTGTGGATCCACGTCAATACTGAATTGCACAAGACGCTGCGGCGGTCCGCCCGTGAATGGCAAGAGTGCTTTACGGACAAGCGCGGAAGCATCGATGCTCCCCCGATATTTTATCACACATTGAAAACGGTAGCGATCTTTGATTCTTGAAATCGGCGACGCCACTGGACCAAGCACTTCGAGCGCTCTCCCAAAGCCGCTGCTAAGCGAAATCAGAACCCCTTCATTCTCGGCAATCTCACGCAGCTCAGATGCAAAGCCCTCGCTGACGGTAGACAGCAGCGGCAGCTGCTCATGCGACATCGTGACAAGAATCAGCCTGCAGTATGGCGGATATCCCATTGCGCTGCGATGGCGAAGCTCCTCGCTTACGAATGCTGCATAATCATGCTGCTGCGCTGTAACGACGGCATAATGCTCAGGCACGTAGGTTTGAATAACGACCTCGCCGGGCAAATGATGCCTCCCCGCCCGTCCGGCAACCTGGGTGAGCAATTGAAACGTGCGCTCGGCTGCGCGGAAATCAGGCAGATTAAGGGATGTATCCGCTGCGATAACGCCGACAAGCGTGACGTAAGGGAAATCAAGACCTTTTGCCACCATTTGCGTGCCTAGCAATACATCTGCCTTCCGGTCGCCGAACTGCTTCAGCAGCTTCTCATGCGAATTTTTTTCGGTCGTGGTATCCACATCCATCCGAATGACCCTAATGCCAGGAAAAAGCTTGGAGAGCTCCTCCTCTACCCGCTGGGTTCCGGTTCCGAAATAGCGGATATGCTCGCTTTGGCAGGAAGGACAAGTCGCCGGCGCCTGCTCTGCATGGCCGCAATAGTGGCAGCGCAGCGCACGCGATTTCTGATGATAGGTTAGCGAAATATCGCAATGCGGACAAGCTGCCGTGTAGCCGCAAGAGCGGCACATCACAAAGGTCGAATACCCTCTTCGATTAAGCAGCAGCACAGATTGCTCACCTCGCTCCAGCCTATCGGCAAGCGAGCTGTGAAGCAAGCGGCTGAACATGGAACGATTGCCTTCCTTCAGCTCCTCGCGCATATCGATGACCGTGACAGGCGGCAGCGGCCTCCCGCCTACACGCACTGGCATAGGAAGCAGAGCCGGCTCACGTCCTTCATCCTTAGCTGTCAACGGCCTGCTTGCCGCTGCGAATGACTCCAGGGAAGGCGTCGCGGAGCCGAGTACTACCGCAGCCCCGTGCTGTCTTGCCCTACGAACGGCAACGTCGCGCGCATGATATTTCGGACTCTCCTCCTGTTTGTAGGAAGATTCATGCTCCTCGTCAATTATAATAAGCCCAATGCGCTCAAAGGGTGCAAATATAGCTGATCGCGCCCCAATCGCGACCTGCACCTGACGGCTGCGGATTTTACGCCACTCGTCGTAACGCTCCCCGTTAGAGAGCCTGCTGTGGAGCACAGCCACAGCATCGCCGAAACGTCCCTTGAAACGTTCCACCATCTGGGGGGTTAAGGAGATTTCCGGAACCAATACGATCGCTTGCTTTTCCTGCTCCAAACAAAATTGGATGGACTGCAAATAAACCTCAGTCTTCCCACTCCCCGTTACGCCATGCAGCAGCATCGTCTTCGGCTCGCCCGCATCAACGGCTCTTATGATACGGTCATATACCTCGTTCTGACCCTCGGTCAATGCAAGCGGCATCGTTCGATCAAATTCCCTCCCTGCATAAGGGTCGCGCTGCTGCTCAACCTCTCTCAATTCAAGCAGTCCTTTCTCAGCCAGCGAGCGGACGCTTGCTGCCGAGCCTCCCGCTTCAGCAAGAAGCTGCTGAAGCACCATTGGCTCTCCTCGCTCCAGCATAAAAGCAAGAACTTCGCGTTGCTTACCCGCACGCGCCGGCAATGCCGCTAATTGTGTACGGACCTTCCCTACATCATCGGGCAAATAAACGGTGAGCACCTTGCGAATAGCCAGCCGATCCCGCACCTTCGTATGCTCAACCAGTACCCCTTCACGCAGCGCGGACTTCACTGACTTTGCGTACTCAGGGAAACGCTCGAGCAGCACATCCAGCTTAACCAGCTGGCTGCCCATCCACTCAGTCATGGCAAGCGGCAAATCCTCGCTAGCCGATTCCGCGTCTTGAATGCACACGAGCCTTTCCGCCTTGCCCTTCAAGGCTCCCGGTATCATTGCCTGCAGCGCTGTTGTCCAGGAGCAGCAATATTTCTCGCTCATCCATTTCGCCAACTCGATCAAGTCAGGAAGCAGCGGGGGCACATGATCGAGCAGCTCGGCAATCGGCTTCAGCCGCTTCGAATCGAAATCCGACGTATCGGCCAGCTCAGTCACGAATCCTTGCAGCACGCGCCCTCCGAAGGGTACGCCGACACGGCTGCCTACCTCGATCCAGTCGGCAAATGCAGCAGGCACCTCATAATCAAACGGCCGATCCGTCTGGCGGCTCGGCACGTCTACAATGACTTTGGCAATCATTTGCTGCTCCCTCCAGCAGCGTTCATCCGCGCTTCGATCAGCTCAAGCAAGCGGGTCGCAACCTCGCGCTTCGACAGCAGCGGCATTGAATCCACTAGCCCCTCCGAGCTGTATACTTGAACGATGTTCGTATCACCGTTGAAGCCAGCTCCGTCCTTGGCTACATCATTGGCTACGATAAGGTCGCAATTCTTACGTCGAAGCTTGTCCATTGCATACCGCTCCACTTGGTCCGTTTCCGCCGCAAAGCCGACTAAAAATTGATGCTGCTTCCGCTGTCCCAGCGTTTCAAGAATGTCGACCGTACGTTCAAGCTCCAGTACGAGCTTTTCGCCCGTTTTTTTCAGCTTCTGACCACTGATCTGAGCTGCCCTGTAATCCGCGACCGCCGCAGCTTTGATGACGATATCCATATCCGCGAACCTGCCAGTCACTGCCTCCAGCATTTCCTGCGCCGATTCTACGCGTATTACGTTCACCCCTGAAGGAACAGCAGCCGTTGTTCTTCCTGCAATTAGCGTTACATCCGCTCCCATCAGCTGCGCGGCTTCCGCAATCGCAAATCCCATTTTGCCTGACGAGTCGTTTGTCAGAAACCGGACCGGATCCAGTCTCTCCATTGTACCGCCAGCAGTAACGAGTACGCGTTTGCCTTTCAGCTTGGCTCCTCTGCTGAACCAAGAGCCGATTGCTGCCACAATATCCTCGGGTTCTGCAAGCCGGCCTTTGGCTACATAGCCGCAAGCGAGCTGACCTGTTCCCGGCTCAACAAACATCACCCCGCGTGCTGCCAGCAGCTCTAAATTGCTGACAACCGCAGGATGCTCATACATATGTACATTCATAGCCGGAGCAATAAGTACAGGACTTGTTGCTGCCAGAAGCGTCGTGCTCAGCATATCATCGGCATGGCCTCCGGCCAGCTTGGCAATGGCATTGGCAGTAGCCGGAGCAATTACGATTAGATCTGCGTGGTCGGCCAAATGAATATGCGAGACGACAGCAGGGTCACGCTCGTCAAACGTATCGATATGGACGGTATTGCGAGACAACGTTTGCAAAGTAAGCGGCGTGATGAACTTCGTTGCCGATTCGGTCATAATGACATGCACGATTGCTCCTGCCTGAACCAGCTTGCTGCAGAGCGCCGCTCCCTTGTATGCCGCGATTCCGCCTGTGATGCCAAGTATAATCGTTTTTCCTTTTAGCATGGAGTATCTCCTATCAAGCGTAAACGGCTAAAAGCCACTTTGAATACATAAGTCCGTTCCGCATTAAACTGACGAGCCCGCTAGGAAGCTGGCTTATCATTTGTTATTTTAAAAGGGCAAATTCGTCTAAGCCAGGCGGCATCGCTCACCAATCCTTGCGCTCTCTCAAGCTCGTGATTTGCGCAACGTGATGCTTGCCGTGCCAAGCTACGTACCCTAAGAAGTAAGCTAAGCCGATCTGGCTTCCCTTCTCTGGGTGGTAGAACATTTTATCAAAGTCGGCCGTCTCCAACGAGCGCAGCAAAAGCACCAAGCGTGCATGAATGCCTTCCACGATTGAAAGGCTGATTGCAGATGACGCTTGGAGGCTGTCGGCGGTTTCGGCCCAGCGCTCTTCATTAAAAGGCTTGATCGTCGGATTATTCTCCGTAAGTGCGAGCTTGAAGCGTGAAAAATAATTCATCGATGCATCCGCAAGATGATGTGCGACCTGCCTAACGCTCCAGCTGCCGCTCCGATAAGAAGTATCCAGCTGTTCATCGTCCAATTCCGCTAAAGCAGCGCTGAGCTGACCAGGCAGTCTCTCGATGTCGATAATCCACTGTTCACGATGTTTATTGGTCATTCCCTCGAACGAGTACCTGCCAATCGGATAACGTAATTTGTCCATTCCGTTCCCTCCTGTTCATTCGTCCATGATACGCAATTCCCATCAACTATCATAACATAAGCGGCATCAAAATCTAACCAAACCCCATCGTTTTCGAACAAAAAAAAGCGGGAGGCTCCGCATTCCAAATCGGCTGCGCCCCTCCTATGCGTGCTTCAACCGGTGTGCCATCGCATAAAGCTCAGCAATATCAAAACGCCCGATTTCCTCAAACCTTCTTACAGCTTCGTCGATCGATACCACTACTACAATTGCAACCTGCTCGCCATCCGGCGGGTTTAGCGGCTTTCCTGTTAGCTTGACCTCACCGTACCCAACCAACCTAACGAAATTCGGATGCGGAATATGCGGCCGATAAGGCTCGTTTGCTGAGGAATGACAATTGAAGCACCCAAACAGCGTATAATCCGTCAGTTCTGCTCCCAGCTCCTCCAGCACCTCTCTCACCAATGCATCATGATGATGCTCGCCCGGCTCGAGCGTTCCCCCTGCAAGCTCCCATCGTCCGTCCTCGAGCTGCATGACGACATACCCGTCTCCAACCGTTGGTATAATACTAATATTGCTAACCAGCGCAATGTCCACCTCATAATTTTGCGAAAAGCAGTTTTCGACTGCTCCCCAAACGATGCACTTGGATAATGCAGGTGCATTTTCTATAGCAGCATGTTCATTCATGTATCTCAACTTCCTTTTTTCAAATTACAGCTTCTAAATTATCGCTGCTGAATATCGTTAATCTGATTATGACATTCCCTTAGTTTATCAAATCTGAAGCCGATATTCATAATTATACATGTGAAAAAGAAAAAAGAGCGGCTCGGCTATAAATGCCGAGCGGCTCTTTCGTTGCGCTGATCATTATTCTCCAATCAGCATTGCTGTAATTTCCTCTGCTTGCGCTAGAATCGACACGGGATCAAAGTACCAGAAACGGTCAGCGGCCAGTTCGTGAACACGGTTGTTTTTTACAGCAGCCAGCGAGTTCCATATTTCTGTTTTCTTAAACTCGTCGTTGCCGGTCTCTGAGAACAGCAGAATATGGTCGCCTGCATAATCAGGAAGCAATTCGAGCGAAAGCTCCTTCCACTGCGTATCGCCGAACAGCTCGCTGCGAATGCGTTCAGTCGGCTGAAGCTGCAATGCGCCGTATATGGCTTGTCCGCCCCTGCCAAAGTTATCACCGAACGTATATGTCGTTTTTCCGCCTGATTCAAAAATGGAGAACGTTTCATCCTTGCTTACTTTTCCAGAAAGTTTGCCTCTAAGCTCCTCTATCTTCCCATCGTAAGCCGTTAACCAAGCTTCAGCTTCCGCCTGTTTGCCGAGCAGCTCCGCAATTCCTCTCATCTCGGCATGCACGCCCTTGAACGTGGCATTCGTGCCGAATGGAATCGCGACAGTAGGGGCAATTTTGGAAAGCTGGTCGTAGACATTCGCATCCTCTGTCGCCGTAATGATTAGGTCGGGCTCAAGCGATACGACTTTCTCCAGGTTAATAGCGCTTCTTTCGCCAATTCCTTCAATTCCCGCTGCCAAGTCCTTTGTGTAAGGATTATCTATATAATATTGGTCTGCACCGACAGGCTTTACGCCAAGCGCGAGCATCGTCTGCAAATATTGATCCGCTACAATTCGCTTAGGGCTCGCCGGTATTTCCACGTCACCGTTAATCGACTTGTATATCCGTGTGGCATTCTCATCCACAGCCTCTGTCGGGCTAGCGGATGGCGATGGCGATACGGCAGCATTGTTTGTTTGGTTTGGCGCCTCATTTGTACCTGCATTATTCCCGCCGCAGGCCGCCAATAAGGTAATCAATGAAAGTACAATCGTCCCCAGTCCTAATCTCTTTCTCAAGCTTTGCATCCTTCAGTTCCTCTTTCCATCTGTTATTTTGATGCGAATGATTACCATTCTCATGCAATAACAGTAACAGCTCGCGAAGTTATGCGTCCATAGCTAAATGTGATGTTCTCACGACCACTACGAGGTGCTCTTTGAAATAACATGGACGATGTCCTTTAGCTGCTTCTCTGTCGAGGCCGGATCAAATCCATAAAAGGCATGTCCGTCAATGCTATAAATATGATTGTTTTGATAAGCGGGAAGCAGCTGCCAGCAGCGGCGGTTTATGATATTTTGTACTTTGCGCCGTTCCTTAAGATCCTTAGGCAGGACGATGAACATATGATCAGCTGCAAAAGAATGAACCTCCTCCGTTGGCGCCTCCACATATCCAATTCGGTGTGAGCCGTTCTCCATCATACTAAGCGGCGGTGCAAACTGCAAAGCATCGTATAATAGATGGGACGCCCTTCCCCACTTGTCACCAAACACATAGCTGGTTTCGGCTCCAAGCTCGATCACGACCGCCGTCCCCCGTTTGCCAAGGCAATGATCCAATTCACGACTCGCGTGGCCTGCAAGCTCTTCAAGCCGCTTCAGGCAATCCTTGGCTGCGATAGAGCGGTCAACAATCTCTGCAATACGCATAAACTGCTCATCCCAATTCATTTGTTCAAATGGCAGCGACACTAGCGGAGAAATACGCCGCAGCTCCTCCGAGCTTTCCTCGTTCGAAACATAATTCAAAATCAAATCAGGAGATGTCGGGTTAATCGCCGCATACAAATTTTTCGGTACATTCTGGAATAAATGAATCTTGCTTCTTGCAGCTTCCTGTCCGAACAGGTCTAGAGTCCAATTGGAGATAACGGCTAGAGAAGGCATGACACCAAGCGTAAACAGACTAGCCGAATAGTTGTAGGATAACGTGGCGATTCGTTTGGGACGTTTCAAATAAATAGTCGGAGCGTCCCCTGTTATCTGCTTAAAGCGGCGGCTCAAATAGAAGCCATCCTTGTATCCCACGCTCAGCGCAGTCTCATACAAGTCTTTTTTGGAAGTGAACAGCTGCTCCTGAGCGGCACGGATACGAAGCTCGGTCACATACTCTTTAAACGTCTTCCCTGTATGGCGCTTGAACACACGCGAGAAATGCTCCGGACTCACACACGCTCGCTTCGCTTCCGCAGCCCTAGTCATCTCTCCAGCGTAATTCTTTTTAATATAGTCCAGCGCCTTTTCTATCCATTCCGACCCTGCAGCTTCTTTCTCTATCCCTGAATTTGGAATTGCCTGCCTTTCACTCGGACTTCCATCCTCACCTAAAAAGCGCAGCGATTCAGGCATGATTCCCGCACGCAGCTGCTTTCTCCATTGCTCAGCTGCTTCCAGCGTCAATTCACCGATATTCGCAACCAATCGATGCTTCGGTTTGCCGTTCACATCGCGGTAGGATTCAACAATTTTATAGTAGTCATGCTGCTGCTTACTATTTTTCCGCTTTAACGGGACTTTTTTCAAAAACAAGATTCGTCCTCCTCTGATAGGACTACAGACTTGCCAAGACCAAGCCTAACTATCGTCCCCGCTATACATGTTTTCCTTGGAATGCGATGAAGCCCGCTCACAATTGATAACTATTATCAATTATAAAGCAAGAGGCCGCTGCGGGGAAGCGGCATTTATGATTCGGAAATTAATGACTAATAAACTGAAATATGCCAATAAACAGGAGGATACCTATAAACACAATAACAAAAGCAATGGCAAAGCTTGCCATGCCTGAACGACTGCCCTTGGGTTGTGATTTTAACAGCTCCACCTGCTCCTCAAGCTTCTCCAAGGATCGCTTCATTTCTTGAATTTCCTTTTCACTCGCCATTCCGCATTCCTCCTATCCCATTAAGAGCAACATTAAACTACACGCGCTTGTCCACGATATGCTTACTATTTTGGATATCTTTTCTGAGCAGCCTCATTTCCTCGTTAAGCTCCACCATTTGTTTGGTTAGCTTGGAAGAATCAATCGCTCCGCGAATAACAACGGACAATAGCAGCATCGACACAACCAAAAAAATAATAGCAATTAGCAAGGGTTCCATATTTACCTCCTATGTATCATTTTTAGACGAACATGCGTGAAGCTTGTTTCCACTATTTTAACAAAAGTCATTGAATACGAGAAGTTATCGCGCTGTAATAAACAGAAAAGGAGCGCATACTGTCACCAGTAAGCGCCCCTGCCCTAAATAAAGATTATTTAAAAACTGCTGTCTAGTCCTCTTTTGTAGCGAGGTTTTCCACTTGGAGAATGTCGCCGTAAATTTCTTCTAGCGCAACGCCAACATACTTGCGGGACCGCGGATTTTTCAATTCCGATTTGTCTCCGTTACGAAGCATGCGAGCACGTCTGGAAGCTGCTACCACTAGCGTGTATTTACTGTCAACCTTTTTCACCATTTCATCAATGGACGGATATAACATCGTTCATTCTCCTCACTCATGCTTTCTCAATTGCGGCGACCATACCTGAAACGTACGGTAAATATCTTTCTCTTCGGCAATGCTCGGCTATCATGATGCTGCGAATACGATCGCATGCAGCATCTATCTCATCATTCAATACCGCATAATCATAGTGGCCAAGCAAGTTCATTTCATCGACCGCTACAGACATGCGATTATTGATCGTATCCAAAGATTCGGTACCACGGCCCGTTATACGCTGCTTCAGCTCATCCAAGGATGGTGGCAATAAAAATACGAAAATGCCCTCAGGGAACTTTTGCTTCACCTTCAGCGCACCTTGAACTTCGATTTCCAGAATGACATCCTTGCCGCTTGCTAGCGTACGCTCCACGAAATCTCGCGGCGTTCCGTAGTAATTACCAACATATTCAGCATGCTCAAGAAGTGCGTCACGCGCAATCATATCTTGAAACTGCTCACGGCTTTTGAAAAAATAATTGACTCCATCCACTTCACCCTGACGCGGCAATCTAGTCGTAGCCGACACGGAATACACCAGCTCAGGTACCTTATTACGAAGAACGGAACATACCGTCCCTTTGCCAACCCCAGAGGGGCCTGACAGTACAATTAACAATCCCTTATCCATATGACTCCCCGTACTATTCGTCGTTATCGTCGTCCTTAGTGGATAAGCGGTGCGCAACCGTTTCGGGCTGAACAGCCGACAATATCACATGATCGCTATCCGTAATAATAACAGCTCGCGTGCGTCGTCCATATGTAGCATCAATAAGCATATGACGGTCGCGGGCTTCTTGAATGATTCGTTTAATCGGAGCTGATTCCGGGCTTACGATTGAAATAATGCGGTTTGCAGATACAATATTGCCGAATCCGATATTAATGAGTTTAATAGCCAAGCCTGGTTTCCTCCCCCGCCTACGGTCTACCCTGTGCATCTGTCTGCAAGTGTGTAATGACTAGTATATATTTAGAAAATGTGAATACGACAAGTTTGCGTTCTTGCCAAATACCGACAGAACTACTGCACTATTGTTGACGAAAAAAGCGCCTTGCATACTTCCCCGCTTAGACGAATGCACCTACCGCTGCCGTTTGTAAACGGCCTGTCCTTGCCATGCTATGAAAGTGTGGCAACTGTATCCTTGCTTTATTTTAATTGATTTTTCGTCAACGAACAAGCGAAAATGCGAAAACAAGCAAAAAAGGCTCGTTTTCGCATCATTTCTTCACAATTTAGCTACATACGCTCTGTTTTCTGCCAAACATACTGTGTAAGCTGTACGCCCATATCATAAAACATAAACGGAGTAATTAAATAAATGCCTTTGAAATGCGGCAAAGCAGCATCAAGCAGCTCCTTGGCAATCTGAACGCCTTCCGCTCTGCCAGCTTCTCCTTCAAGTCCTGCCATTCTAGCGCGGACCTCGTCCGACAGCTGAATTCCCGGCACCTCGTTGTGGAGGTATTCGGCATTTCGTCCGCTTGCAAGCGGCATAATGCCGATAAATACGGGGACGGACAAATGTTTCGTCGATTCCGCTATTCGCTCGATAAGTGCCGGATCATATACGGGCTGCGTCATAATATAGTCCGCGCCCGATTTGATTTTGCGCTCGAGCCGCTGAACAGCCTTGTCCAAATGCTTCACATTCGGATTAAAAGCAGCTCCCACGACGAATTTGGCTTTCTGCTTCAACGGCTTGCCGGAGAAAGCCGTTCCGTCGTTCAACTGTTTGATCATCCGAATCATCTCGAAGGAGGTCAAGTCATACACGGAGCTTGAATCCGGCAAATCGCCAAATCGAGCCGGATCACCGGTCACCGCGAGCACATGATCTATATCGAGCGCATCAAGCCCCATCATATGGGACTGCGTTCCGATCAAGTTGCGATCGCGGCAAGCGATATGCACGAGCGGCCTAATGCCGACCTTCTCCTGTAAAAGCGCAGCAAGCGCGATGTTGCTCATTCGGGTTACGGCAAGCGAATTATCGGCCATCGTGACCGCATCCGCCTTCGCTTCTTTGAGCGCGGCTGCTCCGTCCATAAACTTGCGAATATCCAAATCACGCGGTGGATCAAGCTCCACGATAACCGTATGACGCTTATTAACAAGATCTACAATGGAGGGTTCCTGTATGGCTTGTTTGCTAGGAATGACGTCCAATTCAGCCAGCTTCTCAGCAGGCTTCACAATAATCTTTTCGAAAACAGGCAATGGTGCTGGCGGTTGTCCAATTTGCGGAACATAGTTGTCAAGTGCAGCGGCAATCGCTTGGATATGCTCCGGCGTCGTTCCGCAGCAGCCTCCAATTAATCGTGCACCGCGATCAGCAAAGCGCAGAGCGGATTCTGCAAAATATTCCGGGCCGGCGGAATACGTATATTTGCCGTCAATGTAATCTGGAATGCCCGCGTTCGGATATACGGACAATGGCAAGCCTATAGGGCCTGTTATCGAATCGATCGCTCGCATAATACCGTTGGGACCGCTTCGGCAGTTAAAGCCGACGACATCGGCGCCTTCTTCCTGCAATTGGTCGAAAGCGCTCTTCATGCCATTGCCTTCCTGTGTCCGGCCAACGTCCTCCACGGCAAATTGGCAAATAACAGGCACGTTCGAAGCCGCTCTTGCGATGCGAAGCGCAAGCAGCATCTCATCAAGGTCATAGAACGTTTCGAGCAGCAACCCGTCAACGCCTTCTTCAAGCAATGCATGCATTTGGCGCTGATAGGCTTCGATTACTTTTGCGGTACGCAGGTTTTTAAGCTTCCCGTCGCGAATGGAGCCGACGGCGCCAACGACGTAGGCATCCTCGCCAATCGCAGCGCGGGCAACACGCACGCCAGCGCGGTTGATGGCATCCATCTCGTGCTCCAAGCCGTATTTGGAAAGCTTCTCATTATTAGCTGAAAACGTATTCGTCTCGATAACGCGTGCACCAGCCTCATAATAGCGGCGGTGGATATTCTCAATCACATCTGGACGAATCGTATTGAATTCTTCATAAGAAACGCCGACAGGGAACCCCATCTGATACAGATAGGTTCCCATCGCGCCGTCCCCGGTCAAGATACGCTGCTGGAGCGCTTCCCTTAAATCCGGTTTCATTTTATTCATTCCACCCATCTTACGTTGCTCTTAGATACTGCCACGGTATGATACAGCCGCAGGGCCAGACATATAAACATGGTTATCCGATTCATTCCATTCAATGAGAAGATCTCCGCCTTTTAGGGATACAGTAGCGGTGCGATCTGTCGCGCCATTCAGCACCGAAGCCACGACCGTTGCGCAAGCGCCTGTGCCGCAAGCAAGCGTCGGACCTGCTCCGCGCTCCCATACGCGCATGTCCGTATGCGTACGAGAATTGACCGTTACGAATTCTACGTTAATTTTGCGCGGGAATAACGGATGTGTCTCTAGCTTAGGGCCCCACGTATTCAGATCGAAGCTGGCTGCATCTTCCACATAAATGACACAGTGGGGATTGCCCATGGACACCGCGGTGAAACGGAATTCGCGACCGTCTACCTCGATTGGATGTTCGATTACGCGTTCAGCGTCAATCGTTGTCGGCACCTGCAGCCCGTTCAGGATAGGCTCGCCCATATCGACGCGGACAGAGGCTACCTCGCCGTTATCAACGGTAAGCTGAACCTTCTGCGCGCCTGCTCCCAACGTTTCAATCGTAATCTCTTTTTTATCGGTTAGTCCATTATCATATACATATTTGGCCACACATCGAATGGCATTGCCGCATTGCTCAGCTTCGGAACCGTCGGAATTAATAATGCGCATCCGGAAGTCCGCGATTTCCGAAGGAAGGATATAAACAAGGCCGTCTGCCCCGATACCGAAAAACCGGTTGCAAAGCCTAACAGCCAAATCGGCTACATCCGCTGGCAGCTGCTGCTCGCCTGCGATGACTACGAAATCGTTTCCTAAACCGTTCATTTTTGTGAAATTCATATGAATGCCCTCTCCTTGCCACATCTCTTGGTATGTTATTGCTATGATTTATTCTTCATAGCATACCGCAAAGCAAGGAGAAAGGCTATTCATAATTTGTTTAATGATTTGTATTTATTTGCTATCTTGCCGCGGTTTGAGGCCCGATCGGCCATTTCGTTTTGTTCTTCTTTTTGCTTGAAGTACCGAGCACGCTACCAATTCCCATTAGGAACGTCGGAATTCCTGCTGCGACAAATACGAGACACCATTCACGGAAGTTAAGCGGAACCGTTTTGAATATGGGCTGCAGCGCTTCGATATAAAGGACCCCGATCATAAGAAGCAGCGAGGACAGCACGGCCAACACCAAATATTTATTTTGAAACGGATTCCGATGAAAAATCGAGCGTGAGCTCCGGCAGTCGAACACATGTATTAGCTGTGCCATGACTAACGTTGCGAACGCGACAGTCTGTGCTTTCATAAGCTGCGCGGCGCTGCCAGGCGCATCATGCAGCGTTATCCAAAATGCGCCAAGCGTGCAGACACCGATGAGAATACCGCGGCTAATGATTTTCCAGCCCAATCTGCGGGAGAAAATACTCTCTTTAGCCGAGCGGGGCTTTTGCTGCATAAGATCCTTCTCAGCCTGGTCAACGCCGAGCGCCATCGCCGGCAAGCCATCCGTAACGAGGTTAACCCACAAAATTTGGATGGGGACCAGCGGAAGCGGAAGCCCGGCCATCATTGCTAGGAACATAACGAGAATTTCCCCTACATTGGAAGCCAGCAAATAACGAATGAATTTACGGATATTCTCATAGATTCCCCGCCCCTCCTCAATTGCCGCAACAATCGTAGAGAAGTTGTCGTCGCTCAGCACGAGCGCTGAGGCTTCCTTCGTAACATCCGTGCCTGTAATCCCCATTGCAATGCCAATATCCGCCGCTTTGATGGCTGGCGCGTCATTCACGCCGTCCCCAGTCATCGCAACGACATGACCTTGGCGCTGAAGCGCTTTGACAATCCGCAATTTATGCTCAGGAGAAACTCTTGCGTAGACATAAATATTGTCGACTAAACGATCAAGCTGCTCATCGTCCATCGCTTCAAGCTGCCTGCCGCTCATCGCAATGCCTCCGCGCGGCATAATGCCGAGCTGCCCGGCGATTGCTTCAGCCGTTAATTGATGGTCTCCTGTGATCATCACCGTTTTGATCCCGGCTCGTCTGCAGGTCGCGATCGCTTCCTTTACCTCGCGGCGCGGAGGGTCGATCATTCCGGTCAATCCGACGAATACGAGCTGACACTCCGCATCCTCTTCCGTCTCGCAAGCATCGCCAGCCCGTAAATCACGATAGGCAAGCCCCAGAACACGAAGCGCTGACTGTGCCATCTGTTCGCCAGCCTCGGCGCATTTCCGTTTAAGCGTAGAGGTAAACGGAACGACCTTCCCTTCCCACAGCACATAAGCGCAATGATCCATTAGCAGGTCGGGAGCGCCTTTCGTGCAGATGAGCCGGCCGCCTTGGTGCGATACAACGACGGACATTCTTTTTCTTTCGGAATCGAAAGGAAACTCCTTCTCCCGTTTGTACAGCTGCTCAAGCGACTTTGCTGAAGAGCCAAGCTTAGCGGAAAGCACCGCCAATGCACCTTCCGTCGGATCGCCTTTAAGCATCCATTCCTCTTTGACTTCTTTGCTCTTGCGCTTGCCTGTTTCAACGGCCTCTACCTTGACGATTTGAGCGTTGTTGCAAAGCGCGCTTACTTGAAGAAGCCGTTTAATCGCTTGATCATGCTTGATGTCGAGCGCATTGCCCGCTTCATAGATAGCGCCAGTCGGATCATAGCCTTCGCCGCTTACCTCAAGCTGCCTGCCTCCCAGCCATACATGCGTGACGGTCATTTTATTTTGCGTCAGGGTGCCTGTTTTGTCCGAACAAATAACCGAGGCGCAGCCGAGCGTCTCCACCGATGGCAGCTTGCGCACGATAGCCTTCCGTTTAATCATTCGCTGAACGCCAAGCGCAAGCGCGATCGTAACGATTGCCGGAAGGCCTTCGGGGATAGCAGCTACGGCCAAGCTGACGCCCGCAAGGAACATGCCGTAAGCAGGCTGTCCATGAAGAATGCCCGCAATGACGACCATGATGGTCAAGCCGATCGCCACGACTATCAAAATTTTGCCCAGCTGTTCCAAACGATGCTGAAGCGGCGTCTCCATCGACTCCGTCTGTTGGATAAGTCCAGCGATCTTGCCCATTTCCGTTTCCATGCCTGTACGAATGACAACGGCCTTTGCCGTTCCCCTCGTAAGCATCGTACCCATGAAGCCCATATTTCGCTGATCGCCAAGCGGCAGGTCCTCATCTGCAATCGCCGCGGAATGCTTGCCAACCGGAACCGATTCCCCCGTCAGAGCCGACTCCTCTACATAACAGCTATTCGCTTCGAGAAGCCGTACATCCGCAGGAATCCGGTCCCCGCTTTCCAAATAAATGAGATCGCCTGCGACAAGTTCCTTGGCAGGAACCGTCTGTAATTCCCCGCTTCTGTATACCTTTGCTGTCGGCGCCGAAAGCTCCTTGAGCGCTCGCAGGGAACGCTCTGCCCTGAATTCTTGCACAAAGCCAAGCACCGCATTGAGACCGATAATGGCTACGATTGTGATGGCGTCCAAGTACTCGCCGAGAAGTCCTGAAATTAAAGTTGCTCCCATCAGCACAAGCACCATGAAATCTTTAAATTGATTGAGGAAAAGCAAAATCGGGGAAACCCGCTTGCCCTCTGTCAATTCATTATGTCCATTCTTCTCCAGCCGCTGCGCCGCTTCCGACGTCGTCAGCCCCTGATTCGGGGAGCTGACTAACACGTCAATCAGCTCACTCGTTCCCATTTGATGCCATTTCATTTGTTCCATGGAATAACTCCCTCCCGTAATATGCCGAGCCAAGGCAGACAAGAGCCCATCGGACAGCCTTCTAGGGTAAATGTATTCGGACAGCCTATAAAATATCCCTGAAAAGACTTAAGTTTTTGGCTCAACTATGGCATGATAGAGAAAGACTTACCAAGAAAGCGAGGAACTTACACCATGGCTTTAGACGGCATCGTCACCCATGCCATTACGCAAGACCTGCAGCGCTGCATTGGCGCGCGTATACATAAAATCCACCAACCTACCAATCACGAGCTCGTATTCAGCATTCGGGGAGCAGGCATGCAGGGCAAGCTTCTGCTTTCTGCCAACCCTACTTATCCCCGCGTACACTGGACGACAGGCACGTACGTCAACCCGATGGAAGCGCCTATGTTCTGTATGCTGCTTCGGAAACACTGCGAGGGCGGACTCATTGAATCGATTCGACAAGTGGGTCGCGAACGCATTATTCATATTGAGGTCAAGCATCGGGATGAGCTGGGCGACTTATCGAACAAAACGATCATCGTCGAGATTATGGGTCGTCACAGCAACATTATTCTGATGGATCCGGCTACGGGCATGATTCATGACGGCATCCACCATGTTACGCCTGCCATCAGCAGCCATCGGATCGTATTGCCCGGCAGTACCTACACATCTCCACCGGAGCAGGGGAAGATCGATCCCCTAACGATTGAGACCGAGCAAGCCTTTCTGGATGCGCTGAGCGACAGTGACGAGGAAGCGCCCTTGTACAAAAGGCTGGTAGAGAAGCTTAGCGGATTTAGTCCTTTGCTGGCAAAGGAGCTTGTGCATCGCGCGCATGCTGATCAAGATGAAGACGCTCCTCATACGCTGACCGAGCTGTGGAACAGCTACAATGATTTCATTCAGCAAGTGAAGAGCAACCAATTCACGCCGACTATAAAAACCAATTCGGATACAGGAAAATCGTTTTTCTCCATTACAGAGCTGACGCATATAGAGGGCGAAGCCGAACTATTCCCAGATATCAGCGCCTGCCTTGAAGGCTTCTATGGCAACAAAGCCGAGCGCGATACGGTTAAGCAGCGGGCAGCGGATCTTATTCGCTTCGTTCAGAATGAGAAAGCAAAAAACATCACCAAAATCAAGAAGCTTGAAGATACGCTTGTAGAGGCAAAGGATGCCGAAAAATTCAGAGTGCTGGGCGAGCTCCTTACAGCCTACATGCATCAAATCAAACGAGGGGATACCTTCATTGAGCTGATCAATTTCTATGATGAAGAACAGGCAGTCGTGAAGATCGATCTTGATCCGCAGCTCACCCCGTCGGATAATGCACAGCGTTATTTCCGCCGATATACCAAGCACAAAAATAGCTTGTCTATCGTAGCCGAGCAAATGGAGCTTGCACGCACCGAAATTGCCTATTTCGAATCGCTGCTTCAGCAGGTCGATAACGCTTCGCTTGGCGATATAGGTGAAATTCGGGACGAGCTTGTAGAGCAGGGCTACATGAAAGAGCGCGGACGACGCGGACCGAAGAAGAAAAAAGTGCTGAAGCCAACTTTGTTATGCTTCACGTCCTCCGAAGGCGCCGCAATATTTGTGGGCAAGAACAACACCCAAAACGAATATTTGACCAATCGGCTCGCTTCCCCCTCGGATACATGGCTGCATACCAAGGATATTCCAGGTTCACATGTGGTCATAAGAGGCGGCGACTTCGGCAACGCTACCCTCGAGGAAGCCGCAATGCTTTCCGCACATTACAGCCAGGCACGCGATTCCAGCTCAATACCGGTCGATTACACAACGATTCGACATGTGCGCAAGCCAAACGGAGCAAAGCCCGGCTTTGTGATTTACGACAATCAGAAAACCTTATTCGTTACACCGGATGAGCGGCGCATTAAATCGCTTCCTTGTGTATTGAAATAGCATCCTTTTATTCCTCCAACGCAAAAACACGGCGGCTTATTCCCAAGGAATAAGCCGCCGTGTTTTACTATCGGAACACCTTCGTCAACTTTCGATTTCAGCTATTGCAAACGTATGAATACCCCGCTGGAATGCCGCGATAGCCGTTGCACATCCCATATGGCTGAACAACTTCATAGCGTGTCTCCCCATTGCGGATAAGCTGGGGAGACACGCTTGCGCTTGGACGCTTCTTCTATCGTATAGGCCTAGATGTCCTCCCGCGCGCTCATCCAAGATGGCTGTAGCTGCCTAAGCACATCTGCGCTTACAGTACGGCTGCCTACTGCACCATGAAAAATGATACCCTCTCGGGAACCATGGAAGTCTGACCCGCCTGTAACGATCAACTGATAGCGGTCTGCTAGCTCTGCATATCGGCGCTCATCCTGAGGACCATGGTCTGAGTGATATACCTCTATGCCTTGAGCCCCATACTGTATGATCTCCTCAACCAATGCATCATTTCCATACAAGACCGGATGCGCAATTACGCTCGTACCGCCTGCCTCTCGTATCCAATCGATCGCCTCGAATGGTTGCAATCTCGGCAGATTGACGTAAGCTGCGGCTCCAGCGGCCAAATAACGATCGAATGCTTCTCTCATATTCGATACTGCTCCTTTGGCAATAAGCGCTGCCGCGATATGAGGACGGCCAATGCTGACAGCAGCGGATTGCAGCTCGCTTCTCGTGCGATCACCATGCGCTGCAGTTATCACATCCTCCATAGTAACAGCAATACCGAGCTCTCTCAGCCTGTCCACGATCATTACATTTCGACGGTCTCTCAGTCCACGCAAGCTCGCAAGCCGCGAAAGCCATGATTGATCTTCATTATTCGTATAATAACCCAATATATGAATATCAACGCCAGCAGCAACCGTGCTCACCTCAACGCCGGGAACAACGGTGATGCCGAGCCTTTCGCCTTCGGCAACAGCTTCCTCGACGCCAGCAACCGTATCGTGATCCGTAATTGCAATCGCCGCAAGCCCAGCTTCCTTTGCCAGCCGCACGTTTGAAGCAGGAGCATGCATTCCGTCCGACGCTGTCGTATGCGTATGCAAATCGGCAAGTCCATTTGCTATAGCCATTGTTGAAGATCCCTCTCTCTCAAAAAGGACAAAAAGGTTACGGCTGAAATTGGCAAAATGGCAGATTTCAAATAAATGGAATAAAATTGTCTTTGGAATTTCGAGTCCGATACTTTAATCATTCGAATTAAATCGAGTGCAACCTCATGCTTGACCGATGAGGAAGAAATAATCGAAATGCCTAAGCCCGCTTCAACCGCTGATTTCACGGCTCCCGTACTGCCAAGCTCCATTACGATTTTCATCGACGCCGGGTCTATATTTTTATTTCTTAATTGCTCTTCCATAACAAGTCTTGTTCCAGAACCTTGCTCGCGCAGAACGAAGGGATAAGCCATCGCCTCCTCCAATGTAACCGATTCCCGCTCCGACAGCGGATGAGACTTAGACACGATCAGTCGCAGTTCATCGCTCATCACAGCTTCCATATGCATATCAGGATGGTTAATCGGCGCTTCAATTAGCCCAAAGTTAAGCTGGTGACTAAGTATATCTTCCATAATTTGCGAGGTGTTCATCACCTTCATGCTAATCGAAATATGAGGATATTCCTGTCCGAAAGGCCCGAGCAGCCTTGGTAATATATATTCGCCGATTGTCAGGCTTGAACCAAGCTGAAGCCTGCCCTTCAATTGTTTCGTGAATGCGGACATCGCTTGATCTGTATCTCTTATCAGATCGATGCTTCTCTGCGCATATGGCATCAGTGCCCGTCCTGCTTCAGTGAGGTCGATTCGTTTCGTCGAGCGTTGAAGCAGCTTGGTGCCGAAATAATCCTCCAGCGACTGCACCTGCATCGTAACTGCCGGCTGAGTCATATGTAAAGATTGAGCCGCAGCCGAAAAACTGCCACGTTCTGCAACCGTACAAAAAATGTGCAGCTGATGAAAATTAAGCGCCATGTGTCGACCATCCTTTCTTCTGGTAATTATTATACTACAAACCCTGTATACAATCTGCCAAGATCAACAAAAAGCATGCAATCTTTTTATGATTGCATGCTCGAATATGATATCATCAGCCTTCATTATTTGCGTTTTCTGCTGCTTTTTACAAGCGTCATGCGCCGAGAGTGGCGGAGCCACGAATAGTATGATTTCAGATCTCTAAGCTCAATGGTCTCAGACATGCGGCCCAGGAAAGTTACGATGATCATCTTATGTAAGGGAGTGCCGGTAATGTCCGTTTCCGTCATCGATTCCGCGAATTCAGCAACAAATACGAGGTCATCGTCAATTAAATAAACATCCTGCTCGTTGCGGTAATAAGATTCGATACGACCTTGCTTCAAGCATTCCCACAAAAACTCGGCAATATCTTCGAAGCCGGTTTTCTCGCTTTCAATCCGATCCAGCCAGCGGCTCTTGGCGTGGTTTGTGATGACGATATCTGCTACTTTCTTATCACCGAGGTCAATATAAAACGACTCATAGGTACTCCATCTTCTCGTCATTCTATCTTTCACTTCGCATCGCACTCCTTCCCAGGACCCAGGTCTTTTATACCATGAATTTAATTCCATTCTATCACGATTGTCCGAGATTTCAACAATAAAATAAAGTCCGACCATATTTTACAGTTTTTGGTGTAAAAATTATAAAAAAGACACTTCTCCATGTTTATGAACACGGAGAAGCGTCTTTTATAACAATGAATAAAATATTTACCTTATTGCATGACCACTCTGAATGCTGCAGCATGCAGACACTATTATTTAGAGGCTATAGAATCTCGTTTTGTCTTCACTGTCCTTGCTGTATTCGGTCTTGATTTCGTTGCGATAGGAGCGTTCAATCTTCCTTACGTAAGTAAGCTTGCCCATCTGCCGCACAGCCTCTTCCGATCGTTCGGCATTCATATACATCACGACGTAATGCATCTTGCGAGACATATAATGGACGGTGCCAAATCTCTCTAACGACCTTGCTGCTTTCAAATCGCTTACCCACACAATGTAACCTGTTCGTTCCGGTAGCATCCTTTCCCTCCTAAAAGGTTTGCATCGCAAACCTGCATCAATCGCTTTTGCTTCCTAATAATAAGATGCTTGGAAATTAGCTGCAGCCGCCACTGCCGCAGCTGCAAGAACCACCGCTGCCGCAGCTTCCGCCGCCGCCAGCTTTTTCATTGCCAGGGACCTTTATATTGTCCGACACCGACTCTGCGATCGTACGGGAAACCTCATACAGCATTTCATCTACGACCTGCTCGGCAGCCTTGAAGCGGCGAACGCTCTCAATTTCACTGAGCTCGCGTTCAATTAGCTTCACTTTATCCTTGGCTTCGTTATAATCAGGATGAAAGCGCCCAAAACGCTCACACTCGACAAAGAGCTCTTTCGCTTTAGCGAAGCGTCTCGTAACCTGCTTGACTTGCTCGTCTTCGTTTACAGCGGTCTTCCAATATAAATACTCGGCAACTTCCGCCGATTGATTGATCCAATCTCCAAGCTCATAGGCGCAAAGCAGCAGCGATGCCATATCGAGAGAAGTAACGCCGCCTTGCGGTTGCTCCAACTGAATAGCCGTTAAACCTTCAGCAGTTGGCATTCGTCCACCTCATTTCATTTCACTACATTCTACACTATCATATCATAACCACTTAACCAATAGATAGAAATTATATTGGGCTTTCCTGACCAGGTATAAGCAGCCTCATTTCTTCCCACATGTCCGGTGTCAACCGAACAGACTCTCTTGGCTCGTCTCTCAGCAAGCCTATAACTGCCCATTCATTGCCTTGCTGTTCAAGCTTCTCAGGGACAAAGGCACACAGTCCTCGGTCCATGCGCAGTTGGATCGGCGTTTGCCATTGCAGCGCCTGTTCAATAAGTTCCCTTCTAGTAGAGTGATGATATGCGCGCAGCTGCTTGGTCCACATGGCTGGGACTCTGTCCAGCTGTGACCAAGCGTGCAGCGATTCTTTCTCCAGATGAGCGTTAAGCTCAAAATGATGAAGCGGATACGGCTCATATATAAATAACGTTGCTTCATCGTATCGTTCTTCTGCCAAAGAATAGCCACCTTCTGGATCATGCTCCAGATCCTCCGTAAAAGCAGGGTAAGCTTGCAATCCCGCATCTTGACCCTTCTCGGATATCAATGCTTTGCGCGCCGGGTAGCCCGCCTTTTGAAGCAGACGCCTGAGTTCGCTCAATTGAGATTGCTCCACGATAAAATCCTTTAATCCAAGCTTTTGCTTTAGAAATGGAGCCAATTGCCTATCGTTTGAAAGATGTTCCGCAACCTGCTCGTCCTCGCATCGAAGCAGCAAAACCTCGGCGAAACCCGTACGGCCTGCTCGGCTAGACCAGGTTTCGAGCAATGCTTCAACGGTAGGAGGTAATTTCCCCCCGCCTGAAGCCGCTTCAAGAAAACGCTGAATGGACGCGCGCGTCCTGCCTCGCTCTACTGCTCGCGCAATGGATGCCGCTTCAAGCCGGTAAACCGCTGCCTGCTCCTCTGATTTTTTTTCTGCGATAAGTTCAAGCTCCCACCTGACCTTGAATGAGCATTCTGGGTCAGCTATGATTTCACCGCTCGGCAGTACGGACAAGCATGCTTCGTCTTCTAAAGTTTGCTCCAATTGGTGAAATCGCAAAGGTGCTTCTTCCTTCCAGCGGAAAAACAGCTCGGTGCCGTTCGATCGCCGGCTTTCCACAACGTCAAGCCACCCCAAGCTGTGCCATAGCTTGCACCATTCTACCGACGCCGGCGCAAGCTCGCTCCCCGCAAGCCATCTGTCCAAACTCAAATTCGAGTACCATACCCCTGGCTGCAAATCCAGCATGGCTGCGGCGCAATTAGCACTCCCTCCTCCTGCAGGGAGCAGCAGCTCTATGCACCAATTCATCAGCTGGCCTTCGCGAGATGCCCTGCTCAGCTCAAACCATTGCCGAAGCTTACCGGTATTCCAGTTCATGCTGCCGTTTTCGATGGATAATAAGTCTAACGCGGCGCCTGCCTGCAAAAGGAAGGCAACTGGAAGCGGATATGCATCCGGATGTGCCCATTTCAGCTGAAAAGCGGCAAGCGCACGTTCTTCAATGGATACGGTCTGCTCCAGCTTGGCCACTATCTTCTTAGGCAGCACGCCCTGTACAGTAAGACCTAATCCGCTTCTTCCAAGCTCAGCGAAAGCACCGAGCAGCTGAATGCAGAATGGTCGTCGATAGGCATACATGCTGCCATCAACTAATCGCTCCTTTTCCTCCGTGCTCAGCGGCTGCGGCTTATAAGGAAATAAAACCGTCTGCCAGACCGTGAAACATTCTGCCGCCATAAAATAGTGGCTCTCACCCCATACTTTCTTAACAGACAATAGGATGCCCGCTTCCTCAAGCTCGCTAATGCCCAGCTGACATTCCGCACCGGATAACGAGGTGCCTGCGCGCAGCATTTTGACGAGCTGCTCCCGTTCCACAGGAACTGCTGCATATTGGCGGACAAAGAGCTTGATAACCTCTAACCCGTAATCTGTCAGTCTTCCAGTTGCTTCTTGAATGGCTTCTTGACTAACCGCTGCTATCTGCCATGCGATGCCCTTATGTCTTGCTTCTATCCACACCGGCGTTTGAAGATATCCTTCCAGCCGATCAGGGGAAAGCTTGGATAATAGCTGCTTCATCCTCATTGGGCGGCTGCCTCCTCATGCGTGTCTATCATTTCCGGATAGAGCAGCCGTTCATAGGGATAGCCCTGCTCCAGCATAAACAGCTGCCGTTTCATAGCGAATTCCATCTCTTTTGTCTCGTCTGTTACAAGCGTGAAAAACCATGCTTTATTCATTCCTGCTTTTGGACGCAGCAGCCTTCCAATCCTTTGTGCCTCCTCCTGCCTAGAGCCAAAACTTCCCGAAAGCTGAATCGCTACGGAAGCATCAGGCAAATCTACGGCAAAGTTAGCGATCTTAGACACAATAAGCACAGGGAGCTCCCCCGCTCTGAATCGGTCATAGAGCAGCTGGCGCTCCTGTTGCGGGACTTCTCCGGTAAGCAAAGGTACACCAAGCTTAGCCGATAACGCATGAAGCTGATTTAAATATTGTCCAATGATAAGGGTAGGTTTACCCGCATGCTCCCTTAGCAGCTGCTCAACAATCGAAAATTTAGCCGGATTCTCGGCCGCCAGACGCAGCTTGGATCTCGCGCTTGCTTGTGCATATGCTGCAGTTGATCTCCTGTGCAAAGGCACCCTTATTTCCGTACACGCCACTGCAGCGATGTGAGACGCTGCTTCAGCCGTTTTCCATTGCATATCATATTGTTTGGGCCCAATTAGAGAATAAACATCCTCCGCGCAACCGTCCTCACGCACAAGCGTTGCGGTCAGCCCAAGCCTTCTGGTCGCTTGTATATCCGCAGTCATACGGAACACGGGCGCCGGAAGCAGATGTACCTCGTCGTAAATAATGAGCCCCCAATCGCGTTCGGTGAACAGCTTCATATGAGTAAAGGGCATTTCCTTTGATTTGCGGTGTGTCAATATTTGATAAGTCGCAATGGTAACCGGCCGAACCTGTTTCAGCATTCCCCCATATTGACCAACCTCAGCATCCTGCAAGGACGTTTTATCCAGCAGCTCGTCCTTCCACTGTTTCACCGAGGTCGAATTGGAAGTAAGAATGAGCGTCGCTCTCCCTAAGCGGGCCAGAGCTGCAATTCCAACTATCGTTTTGCCAGCCCCGCAGGGCAGAACAATAACGCCGCTCCCGCCCTGAACGGTTCCTTCTTTGTAGAACTGCTCTACGGCAGCCTGCTGGTAGTCCCTAATATCAAATCTCCTGTCGCCAAGCGTGCGCTCCCTAAGCTGAACCACGAGCTCCTCACCGGCATGATAACCAGCCAAATCTATGACCGGGTACCCAAGGCGCGTCAGCTCCTGCTTCAGCGTCCCTCGACAATACTCAACTAGCAGCCATCGTCCATCAGACAAAGGCTCCTTAATAAGCGGCACGATAGAGGCATGCTGGTACAGCTCATTCATAATCGCCATGTCGCCTTGCAGCACGAGCTTTCCCGAATCGTTAGACAACCAAAGCTTGCCGTACCTGCCCATCAGGCGCCGAATCAATGATTCCGCTTGATAGGGCAGTCCGAATCTGCTGTAAGTCGTAAGGAAACTTACGATGCCCTCGGCCTCCATCCCGGCAGACGCTGCATTCCAAAGCGTTAATGGGGTCATTTGATAAGTATGAATATCACCAGACCTGCGAACAGCATCCATAAAGAGGACGAGCTTCTCTCTGGCTTTTTGGGCATCAGGTTTCCGCTCATCAAGCAGCACCATGAGATCCGATTGGACAATTAACGGCTTATCGTTAGATTCCTGCATCCTAGTCTTCCTCCTCTGAACATAGCTCTCCTCATCCTAGTATGCAAAAATTAACACTTTTTTATGCTCGATTCACTGCCTCGTGAGCGCTATATTATACGGCGAAATGTGTTATAGTAAATAAGAAGTTCTTATATTCACCGCAAATCGGGCTGGAGGTAACATCTATGAAAAGAATTATAATCATTCTCCTCATGCTCATTTGCATGCCGCTAGCCGGTTGCTCGGCCATTTCCGGCATTTCCTCGAATGCTGTTCAAGTGAATCATTGGTATCAAGTAACTGACTTTATAGATGGTGATACCTTCAAGATCCAAGCAGGCTCCGAAGAAACGACGATTCGATTGCTGTATGTGGATACACCGGAAACACATACGCCGAACAACGAGCCTGAAGCTTTTGGCCTTGAGGCTTCAGCATTTACAAAGGATCTCCTATCCGAATCGCAGGAGATTAAGCTAACCTTCGACAAAGAGCAGAAGGACCGCTTCGAGCGTACACTTGCAGTTGTTGAGCTTAAGGATGGCCGCATTTTAAATGAACTGTTGCTGGAAAGCGGACTCGCAAAGGTCCTCATCGTTGAACCTAATGTCAAGATGGAAAACGCATACAAGCAGCTG
This sequence comes from Paenibacillus endophyticus, assembly GCF_014192395.1. Taxonomy (GTDB): domain Bacteria; phylum Bacillota; class Bacilli; order Paenibacillales; family Paenibacillaceae; genus Pristimantibacillus; species Pristimantibacillus endophyticus. The sequence continues at coordinate 317,222 of NZ_JACHXW010000005.1, forward strand.
GAGCAGCAAGCCAAGCAAAACAAAAAGGGAATTTGGAGCAGCTCATCCGAGATTGCACATACAGAATTCCCTGTCAAAAAGGCAGCAAGAAGCGGAGTCATTGTCGAGGTGGACAAACAAGCCGAACTTGTTACCATAACCAATACAACCAGCGATGACATTCAAATGAACGGGTGGAAGCTCGTCAGTGTGCGCGGCAACCAAACGTATCCCTTCGGTGCTTATTTGCTAGAGGCGAAGCAGACCGTTGTCATTACCTCTGCAGACGTTTTAAGCCCGTCCGAATACGACTTGCTTCAGTGGGGAGCCACAAATATTTGGAATAATAAGCAATCCGATCCAGCGGAGCTGTACAATCAATATAATGAGCTCGTGTCCGTATGGGAGGATAATTAGCTTCATAGCATAACCAACAAGCGTAAACGGCTGTCGCCGTCGTCTGTGGCAAAAGCAGTCGTTTCGCGGAGATATATAAGCATATTTATAGGTGAAAACATATAAATTCTTATATACAAAAAGACTGCCGAATGGTGTGTATACACGCCTCCGGCAGCCTTTTTTGGTTAAACATTCATTTCCATGCTGTTCGCGTAATCCTCCGCCAATCCGATCAACAGTCTGGCTGCACGCTTCATTGCCCTCTCGTCGATATCGAACTTGGGATGGTGATGGGCATAGGTAGCGCCGCAGCTCTCGTTGCCCGCTCCTACGAACATAAAGCATCCCGGCACCTTTTCAAGGTAATAGGAGAAATCCTCCGCAACGGTGATCGCCTCGGAACGAACGACCGCCGCCTCGCCAAACAACCGCTCACCGACCTTAAAGAAGCGCTCAGCCTCCCTGTCGTCATTGACAACAGGCGGGTATCCAACTCGCATGTGATACTCGTATTCCGCGCCATGCATTCGGCAAACATGCTTGACAATCGATTCAAGCCGGTCATGAATCATCCATCTCGTCTTATCATCGAAGGATCGAACCGTTCCTTTAAGCCTGCAGCGCTCCGCAATGACATTATTGGTCGAGCCGGCTTGAAAGGAACCGATAGTCACGACTGCAGGATGTAGTGGATTGACATTACGACTGACGATCGATTGTACCGCCTGTACGAGGCTTGTTCCGACCAGAATGGCGTCTACAGCTTGATGAGGCAAGCCGCCATGACCGCCTTGTCCGATAATTTCGATGACGAACTCATCAGCAGCAGCCATAAAAGGACCCGGCTTTGACGCAATTAATCCATGCGCAAGCGGCGTCCACAGATGGACGCCGTAAATCACATCTGCGCCGTCCAGCGCTCCATCCTCAATCATTGGTTTTGCTCCGCCAGGCGTTACCTCTTCGGCTGGCTGGAACAGCAGCCTGCGCTCCCCGATTATATTGGAACGATTAGATGCGAAATACGTCGCGATGGCCAGCATCGTGGCTGTATGCGCGTCATGTCCGCACGCGTGCATCACGTTCGGTACCTTTGAAGCATATTCGCACTTTTTCTCGTCTTGTATCGGCAGCGCATCGATATCAGCCCTCAACGCGATAACCGGTCCTGGCTTTTCGCCTTTTATGACTGCAATAAGGCCATGACCGCCAACACCTGTCTGAACCTCAATGCCAAGCTCTTTCATTTGGCTGGCAATCCAGCTTGAAGTTACCCGCTCATGAAAAGAAAGCTCGGGATATTGATGCAAATGCCTGCGCCATTTAATCATAGTAGGCAACAGCTTCTCTAACTCTAGATCTACGATATCCTCTGTCTGCAAATCGCAAACCCCCTTACCATTTTTGAAACGACATTGCTGCCTTGCCCCTACCCTGTCACGTCACCACCCTCACAGGATCATGCTTCCAAGTGTAAGATATCCATACAGCTAGTTTAACAGAAGATCGGCATTATTAGGAAGCATGAGCGCTTTCGAATCACCGGGAATGTTACTTTTCTTCAAAATGTCACTTTTGGCAAGCCGAAGCGGAGGGAGTAAGGGTTGCGCTTGCTGGGGAAACATACTATCATGAGAAAAGAATGTACAACTCTGTCTTTTGAAATGGAAGCATATGCTTGCAAAGTCAGTTTTGCTTCACAAAACCTTTGGGAGGAACTACCATGATTATTGAAAATACCGGATTAAACGGTGTTAAAAGCGAACTTGACCACTTAGACGAATCCGCTGAAAAGGTTGGCTTTGTCCGTTGGCAGTGGGAATATTATCGCGCTACATACGACTTGAAACTAGAGGATCGCGCCAGCGGTTCCGATTATTACTTGAGAATTACTACTCGCGCAATCGAAGGTAAGCTTGAATCGCCTCATGCCGTGTTGATTATTGAATCCGTCTACATCGGCCGCTCTACTTTCCCGCATGGTCTTGAATATGAGTCTCCGGTGCCTCAGCCGATCATGAACACGGCAACACAACGACTTCAGCAATTGAAGCAACTGCTAGCGTAACGGCGGGCACATGAAAGCCACGCAGAACGGTAGCCGTGGAAGACCGGACTTTCTGCTTCTCATTTTAACCCTTCTGCTCGTTGGCTTCGGGCTTGTCATGGTGTTCAGCGCAAGCTCCGGCGTAGCAAAGGTATCGTATGATGATTCACTGTACTTTATTAAGCGCCAGTTCATATGGGCTGGCCTCGGTACATTCATGATGCTTTTCATGATGAATCTGCGTTACCAGGTGTTTAAGAAATCATTTATGCTGTTGTTTATTCCGGTTATCATTTTGCTGATGATCGTTCCTTTTAGTCAATCCGTTAATGGCGCGCGCAGCTGGTTCAACATCGGTTCAGTCGGTATTCAACCGACTGAGGCTGCTAAGCTCGCGCTCATTCTGTATCTAGGCGCATTGATCTCCAAAAAGGATGAAAAGTTCCGCGATTTCAAAAAAGGGCTTTTGCCCGTCATCGTCATCGTTGGTTTCATATGCATGCTGATTATGTTGCAGCCGGACTTAGGTTCTTGCCTCGTGATCGCATCATGTGCCGGCATTATGATATTGGCAGGCGGCGCGAACTTAAAGCATATCTTCTTATCCGGCACGGTAATTGCCGTACTGGGCGCCGTTATCGTTAGCATCTGGATGGCTATAAAACCTAAAAGCTGGCAGTACAGAATCGACCGATTCACTGCCTTTACCGATCCGCTTGCCGATCCGTTAGGCTCTGGATGGCAAATGGTTGCGTCGCTGCAAGCACTTGGACATGGTGGGTTAACCGGGGCAGGCTTCGGTGAAAGCGTCCAGAAGCTGCATTATTTAAAGTATGCATACAACGATTTCATCTTTTCCATCATCGGCGAAGAATTCGGCTTTATTGGTAGCACATTGTTTCTGCTATTCTACTTATTGTTTTTGTGGCGCGGTCTTATCGTCGCGCTGCGCTGCCCCGACCAGTATGGCACGATCGTTGGCGTCGGTATTGTTGGCCTATTTGCAATTCAAGCGTTTATTAATATTGGCGGCGTTACGAAAGCCATTCCTATGACGGGCGTTACGCTTCCATTCATAAGCTACGGCGGCTCATCGCTGCTTATTTGCCTCATGTGCATGGGCGTATTGTTAAGCGTATCCAGGGAATCGAACAAGGCAGACAGTAAAAGCACGAGTACGGGCAATAACCGCCGCGTGCCGTCCACAACTAAAAGGACCTCTTCGTTATAGAGAGGTCCTTTTTGTTGTGGATGCACGTTCAAATCGGCTATTTCAGGCGCTGCTGCTGAACTTCATCGATTTCTTCCTCTTTGAAGGCCACGCCTTCCACTTTCACATTCACTTCTACCACATGCAGACCTGTCATATTCTCAACCGATTCGCGTACGTTCAGCTGAAGCTGACGGCAAACCTCTTGAATGGGAATTCCATAATGGACAATAATACGAAGATCGATAGCCGCCTCTGTCGTCCCTACCTCGACAGATACGCCCTTCTGCACGTTTTTGCCGCTCAAGCGTTTAGCGAGTCCTTCGGAAATGCCGCCTGACATAGCCGCTATGCCCGGTGTTTCAAGTGCTGCGAGTCCAGCTATCGTTGCTACTACATCATCAGAAATTCGGATAAGACCTGTTTGAAGTTCTTCGGTCATGTGACTCACTCCTCATTTTGCCATATAGGCTTATTATAGCAGACGGACAATATCACAGCAAAGCGGAGTCATAAAAAGCTTTTGTGAAACGGTGCTTCATCCGATTATGGTTTCAAAAATGAGCAGAATGGTAAAGTTTACATGAATGGTCATTTCCGCTATAGTATTATCAGGTTTTTAGCATATCAAAAAAGAGGTGATTGGGTTGAATCAAAAATTGTTTTTTTCTGGGCTTATTGCGATGTTCCTGCTGAGCGCGATTGGTCATTTTGCCCATTTCAACAACACGGCACAGTTCATCATTTCTGCAATTGCCATTATCTTCGTGGCAGGCTTTCTGGGGAAAGCTACGGAGAGCGTCGCTCATTATGCGGGTCAGAGACTTGGCGGTTTTTTGAATGCCACCTTCGGCAACGCTGCCGAGCTCATTATCGCCATATTTCTAATAAAGGAACAGCAATTCGCTATGGTAAAAGCCAGCTTGACCGGTGCGATTATCGGAAACCTCTTGCTTGTTCTCGGACTTAGCATCTTGCTTGGCGGGTTGAAATACAAGGAGCAGCGTTTCAACAGCAGACTTGCGGATCACAATTCCACGCTTATGATTATGGCGGTCATCGGTCTTTTTGTACCTGCCGTATTCGTCGTGTCTGAAAAGTTCACCTTCGATAAGGATCAGTTCCTAAGCCTGGCTGTAGCCGGCATACTCATCGTATCTTATATTCTGTGGCTCGTATTCTCTATGGTTACGCACAAGGATATGCTTGCAGACGAGGTTATGAACGCGGATCATGGCGAGAAGCCGGCTTGGTCCAAAGGGAAGTCTATTTTCTTCCTCCTCCTAGCAACGGTTATGGTCGCTTTCGTGAGTGAGTGGCTCGTTCATACGCTCGATGCATTCAGCGCGCAATTTGGGCTGTCTGAACTGTTTATAGGGGCATTTGTCATTGCTATCGTCGGTAATGCTGCAGAGCACAGCGCGGCTGTTATCTTGGCCATGAAAAACAAGATCGGCGCAGCGGTGGAAATCGCCATTGGAAGCAGCTTGCAGATCGCGTTGTTTGTTGCTCCGGTGCTCATCCTTATAAGTGCTTTGTTCGGCAACACGATGGATATCGTCTTTACGCCTATTGAATTAACCGCTATCGGCGTATCGGTATTCATTGCCAAATCCGTCTCGCGTGACGGGCAAACAAACTGGTATGAAGGCGTGCTGCTCATAATGGTTTACATCATACTCGGAATCGCCTTTTACCTCGTTTAACCAATCGTTCGAAAGATTAGAATAAAAAAAGTAGCCTCCGTTAGGATGCTACTCTTTTTTTTCCAATGCTTCGTATAACATAGCCAAATTTCGCTCCAGCCTGCTTACGATTTCTTTGCCGGCCATCTCTGCAATAAGTCCGGCACGAACAGCAAAGTCGACCTCTCGCGAGAATCCATACATTTGCGTATCTAGCACTTCTTCGTACAGCGGGCATTGACGTGTAGTCAAATTTTCCATCTGGACTTCGATTAGCTTTTCTATTTTACTCGCATCTTCCTGAAGGAGACGAAGCGCTTTCTCATGCAATTGTACCGTAATTTCCGGTGAAGACATCGTTTTCCCCCCTATGCGCGTATCCGCCGTCTTCTATACCTTTATATTAGACGAAATAGAGGGATTATACAAGGTCAAAACAGAAAAGCGCCCCTTCAATAGTGAAGGAGCGCTTATTCAATAACTTAATAATCCTACTAATCCGTAATTACGTTAACGTTTAGGTTATGCTTGGCAAATACGTTGGCCATTGCTGTCTTTGCTTCTTCAGCATCTGGACCGTGTACATGCAATTCGTATGCATGGCCGCCTACTAATGTTGTGAATAATCCGAGGATGCTTTTTACATCGATATATTTGCTCTCGGCTTGCAGAACGATGGATGAAGTGAATTGGCTAGCCGTTTGGGAAATTTCTACGATAGCTGCATTGTTGGACATGGGAGATCCCTCCAGTTAAATTAGTAAAGCTTACCTTTGTCACCATGATAACCTGAAAAGAAGTATCCAGCAAGAGGTAAAATGAAAAACGCTTTATTTTCCATTTATTACATAGGAAACCGATGACAGAACCGCTGTTTATTTTAAATTTTCCGCATTTAATCCCAAAAGCTCGGGAACTACGAATATTCCGTCCTTCCGAATAAGAACATCATCGAAATAAATTTCCCCACCCCCATATTCTGGGCGTTGAATAAGTACGAGATCCCAGTGGACAGCAGAGCGATTCCCGTTGTCTGTCTCTTCATAGGCTTGTCCCGGTGTAAAATGAAAACTGCCTGCAATTTTCTCGTCGAACAAAATGTCATTCATCGGATGCAGGATGTGAGGATTAAAACCAATTGCAAATTCTCCAATATATCTCGCGCCCTCATCCATGTCTAGAATCTCATTCAGACGTAGCGAATCATTGCTTTCTGCTTTTACGATTTTCCCGTTTTCAAACGTGAAGGAAACATTTTGAAACGTTACGCCGGAATACACGCTAGGCGCGTTATATGTAATACGGCCTTGAACCGAATCGCGTACCGGTGCTGAGAAGACCTCTCCATCGGGAATATTGCGGTGGCCTGAGCACTTTTTGGCGCCGATTCCTTTGATAGAGAAGCTTAAATCCGTGCCTGGCGATACGATTCTAACTCGATCCGTTTTATCCATTAATGCTTTAAGCGGGTCCATAGCCTTATCCATTTTGGCATAGTCTAAATTGCAAACGTCAAAATAAAAATCTTCAAACGCTTCCGTGCTCATATTGGCAAGCTGAGCCATTGACGGATTGGGATAACGCAATACGACCCATTTCGTTTTTTTGACTCGCTGCTCCGAATGCACGGGGTTGCGATAAATTTGATCATATAGACGCATATTGGCATCGGGAATACCGGCGAGCTCATTTGCATTATCTCCAGCACGTACCGCGATATAGCCCTGCATATTTTTCATCCGCTCAACGTCCAGCTTGGACCAAAGCTCCATTTGCTCCTTTGTGGCATGCTTTAGCAAAGTGCGTAGAACGGAACGGTCGCTCGTCTCAACAAACGGTCTGCCGCCTCGCGCCGCCACTTCTTCAATTAGACATTTAGTAAGCTCCCGGTCCGTGCCGATCATATCCAGCAGGACATTCTCTCCTGGTTGAACATCGATGGAATATTCGACTAAATTCCGAGCTAGCTTTTGCAATCTTGGGTCGCGCATTTGGCATTACCTCTCCTTCATACTTTCCACTGAATCCTTAGTTCAGAGTTAATCTATCGTAACATGTTTTCGTTTATGCTGAACAGTATCGCTCGAATCCCCGTTAAATGATTGAAAACGAACGGTCGTGTGGCGGGATTCAGAGAAAGGATGCCCTTTATGCTTGTAACGGAAGAGAGTCTCTTCCTCCATCTTAAGCGGCAGCAGCCGATCCCTGTCTATGACCAGCTCATATTCCGTGGACGCCTCCAGCGTATCAAGCATAGCTTCCAGCTCCTCGCGAGAGCTGCTCAGCACCTTCGACCATTTCTGAAAATATGGCTGTTCCTTGGCTGGCCTATTTGCGCCAAGCTGATCTACCTGCTGAAGCAGCCGCTGCTGCCATCTTTCTTTGGACAGATGCGCAGATTCCTTAATGACGAGCTTCACCATATCTGGATCTGTATTGTCGTCCGCTATTCGCACCTCCTCATTGCTTTGATTCAGTGCTTCCAGCACCTGTACCGGATTCCAATGAAGCGGATCTGTACTGCTCGTCTGCAGCGTTAATTGTTGGTGATCCACAACCTTTCCATCGAATATTTCGGGTTTGAATGCTATTCCCTCGTCCGTCTTGATGCTCATCGAGCCTGTAAATGCGTATTGATCGGTTGCTGCCAGTCCAGAGTAGGATAAAGACAGCCACTCTTCAGGCGTTCTCTGCTTGCCTGTGCTGCTGCAGCCCGTCATGAAACTCACGCTTATCAAAAATATTAAAGCCGCTCCTGCAGCCTGCCTTTGCATCTATTAGCACCTCCCACACCAGCTATTCGGTAATATCCTCCCTTTTCGTCAAGCTCCTTATTCCTAATTGGTCAAAAAGAAAGAGGATGCCTGCTTCGGCATCCCCCACTCGATTTAACTTTATAGCGTGCTCCGTTAGCTTTGTCCTACGAAAATACAGTTGCGGCCATTATGCTTCGCTTCGTAAAGCGCCATATCAGCACGATAAAACAATGATTCGACGCTAATTTTCTCGTCCTCGAACGTCCATTCCGACACACCGCAGGATACGGTTACGACGGGATCTGTTTCTTGCTCGACATGCTGCCTGATCCGTTCAGCGATACGATACGCCTGCTCCGATCTTATGCCCGGCAAATAAACCGCAAGCTCCTCACCGCCCCAACGCGCTGCGATGTCGCCTTGCCTTATCGAACTTCTTATTATATCGCTTACCTGGATTAGAATTCGATCGCCAACCTGATGCCCGTACGTATCATTGACGCGTTTAAACAAATCAATGTCCACCAGAATTAACGACCCAAACGGGTCCTTCCGCTGCTTATTCTGAATTTGTTCATTGAGGTAATGCCGAGCATGCAGACCTGTCAGATTGTCGGTAATCACCATTCTGCGTACTTCGGCATGCAAGGAAGCGTTTGTGACAGCAAGTCCGATGTGCGTGCTCATTACTTGAAGAAGCTTATAGTTGTCGTAAGAGAAGAAGTTCGGTGCCTTATGCGTCACCAGGATGACACCGACAACCTCTCCCTCTACCATAATCGGCGAAGCGATTAGCGACCTTGAGCCCGTGTTGTCCATGAGCTTGGAGGTTACGACCCGCGTATGCCAATAATCGGATATGATCAATGGCTCCTTCGTTCGGTAAACCATGCCGCAAAAACCGTAATCAGGCGAAAACTGTTCGCTTGTAAGTGCCGGGAAATTGCTCGACATAACAATAAACTGATTTTTATCTTTGTTCAGTTGCAACACGCAGCAATAATCCGCATCGAATATGGTCAAAAGCTCACTAGTCGCAAATTGAAATATTTCTTTTAGTCTCAGCGACTGATTTAAACGCTTCGTTAGCTCGTTAATGAGCCGAAGTTCATTGATGAGCAAATTTGACTGCTCGTACAACTTGGCGTTCTCGAAGGCAGAGCCGGAAGTATCCGCCAGCAGCAAAAATGCAGGAAGATCTGCCTCATCCCAAAGGCCAGGACCAATCGACATGCACAATACGCCATATGCTGCCTGCTTGCCGGTCATTGGTACGGCAAGCCGCAACGTACCGTCACGATCATGCTCCGTAACTGATTTACCATTTAGAAATGCTTTTGCAACCAGATCATGTTCTGCGTTTTTGAAAACGAGCGGTTTAACACGAGCATCGCCATTCAAGTGGTCCTGCGACAAGTACAAGTGCACCTCGGAGCTCGGATACAGCTGCTCCAAGCTTCGCAGCAGCTCCGAAAGCACGGATGCCACATCTATTTGATCGTAAAGTCGCTTCGCCGCCTGAAACAAAGCATCTTTTCTTTTGGCATCCTGCTCCGAGCGCTGCTGCTGAAGCAGCAAATCTTTCACGTAGATTTGCTCGAACTTATGGTAAAAACAACTGCGGAAGTGCAAGCCGCACTGGTGCAGCAGCTCGAGCTTCTCCTTAGTGTCGCCTTTCGAAAGGTAAGCAAGAACACAAAAAACAGCGCCATCCTTACGCCTGGTTAAAGGCATTGCCGCCACATATCCAACCTCTGATTCATTCATTGTTACAATTCCGGTGCTGATCGCATCTCGTATAATGGAAGCGAGAGTTCCCTCCGCCGTTTCGGCCGCCTCAGTCAATTGCTTGCCAGAGCCGGCAACGATTGCTGCTTCTTTATTGAAAAGAAGAAATTGCCCCGCTCCGAACAATGCCTGTCCAGCAGCTTCAATCAGCCACTGCGCAAAGCTTTCCCTGAACAAGGGGGCCAATAATGGCTCGTCCGCATCGCTGATATCTTCATGCATAAACCAGACTGATTGTATTTCCGCAGACGTATCTTCAATTGCTGATCTATTGCGATATGCAAAATTGCTATTTATTTGATCAACCATGCAGCCCCAACCCTTCCATCAGTCAATCAAGGTGATGAGCTTCCCATTTACGCTTCATAATACAACCATCATACTCCATCCTTAAGAAATTTGCACTACAAAGTGTTCGAAAAATAGGACTTTCGATGTGCTTTTTACAACATTAAAATTCATGTACAAACCTTGACAACACCTATATATTTCATATATTATTTATTGATGAATAGATGGGCGTACGGTTTTGTGTCACCCTCATGAAATACGTTCACTGTAGGCCAGCGGCTGACTAGCCTCACAGGGACGAGCATGCTCGGACGATGAACGTATTCGGCGAAACACAACCCCATTCACAAATTTATTTGATGAAGGAGTTAATATTACGTATGTCACGTTATACAGGACCTAAATTTAAACTAAGCCGTCGCCTTGGAATCTCTTTGAGCGGCACAGGTAAAGAACTTGCAAAACGCGCATTTCCACCAGGTCAACACGGCCCTAACCAACGCAAAAAAATGAGCGGTTATGGCGTTCAATTGCAAGAGAAACAAAAGCTTCGTCACATGTACGGCTTGAACGAAAAACAATTCCGCAACTTGTTTGACAAAGCGGCTAAAATGAAAGGTAAAGCCGGTGAAAACTTCATGGGCCTCCTTGAAAGCCGTCTTGACAACCTCGTTTACCGTCTTGGCCTTTCCAACTCCCGCGCAGGTGCTCGTCAGTTGGTTTCCCACGGTCACGTAACAGTAAACGGCAAGAAAGTGGATATCGCTTCTTATAGCGTTTCGATCGGCGATGTAATTGGCTTGCGTGAACGCAGCCGCAGCCTTAGAACAATTAAAGAAGCTATGGAAGGCCGTCATCACCTTCCGAACTACTTGGAGTTCAACGATCAAGCATTGGAAGGTAAATTCCTTCGTCTGCCTGACCGCGGTGAGCTTTCCCAAGATATCGACGAGAAACAAATCGTCGAATTCTACAGCCGTTAATAAACAAAAAAACCTTGAACCCACCGGTTCAAGGTTTTTTTTCTATACCGATTGATCTGGCAGCTTTGGAGCTATCTGGGCTGGCGCGATATCTGCAGGCCGACTTAGACTTGCCGATGATTGTACAGCTTTCGAGGTCAAACCTTTTATTAAAGCATTCACATCAATGCCGGATACGCTTTTCAGCATTTCTGGCGCCGTGGACATTAATGAAGTCACGTAATTGCTAAGCCTTGCCGCACCTTCACCGTTTCCAGTGTCGACTACAGTCAGCTTATCGATATTGCTAATTGGCTCCGCGACCTTGCCTGCAAGCTCAGGCAGCATTTTTACGATAATATCGAGCACAGCAGCCTCTCCGAACTTCTCGAAGGCTTCTGCCAGCTTCTCCTTCGCCTCCGCTTCCGCTAATCCGCGCAGACGTATAACGTCGGCTTCTGCCGTTCCTTTGGCTCTCTCCGCTTCGGCAACCGCCAAGCCGTCCAATCGCTTCTGAGCTGCATGCGCCTTGGCTTCAGCTTCAATTCGGTATTGAACCGCATCGGCTTCTCGTAACAGCTTTGCTTTATTAGCTTCTGCTGCTTGCTCTACTGCATACCTGTCTGCATCGGCTTTTTTCTTAACCTCAGCATCATATTGTTTCTCGCGGCGTAAAATCTCTTTGCCTTCCAAATCGATCTCCCGCTCTTTGCGAACGAGCTCTACTTTCATTTGTTCCTCTACGACGCTTTGCTTTGCGCGGGCTTCTTGGATCGAATACGCCTGATCCGCCTCTGCCTTCGCTGTATCCTGATCCCTTTTAAAGGAAGCGACCTTCATTTCTTTCTCTTTTTCTGCTTCCGCAATATTAGTATCGCGCACAAGTTCGGCCTTCTGTCCGGCTTCGGCAGCGAGCGCTTTCTGAATTCTTGCATCCCTGACCGCTTCAGCTTCCGCAATTTCGGCATCACGCTTGACTGCAGCAATTCTCGGTTTACCTAACGCGTCTAAGTAGCCATGCTTATCCCGCAAATCTTTGATCGTGAAGGAGACGATTTGCAGTCCCATTTTCTTTAAATCCTTAGCTGCAACACCCTGTACTTCTTGGGCGAACTTATCGCGGTTGCGGTAAACCTCTTCAACGGTCATGGAGCCTAGTATGGCACGCAAATGCCCTTCTAGAACCTCTTGCGCCTCACCTTTGAGAGCTTCGGTCGGTTTTCCAAGGAATTGCTCCGCCGCTGTTGCGACATCTTCGACAGCACCGCCAATTTTTATAATGGCTACGCCGTCAGCCATGACCGGTACGCCTTGCTCTGTATAAACCTCTGGTGTTGATACGTCAAGCTTATGTGACAAAAGAGACAAAAATTCAGCCTTTTGGAATATGGGCAGTATAAAAGCGCCGCCGCCTCGTATGATTTTCACTTTCCGGCCCGACTCGTCCGTGCTCGCATTGCGCGTCCCAAGAAACGATCCGGTAACGAGCATTGCCTCATCCGGGCTTACCGTCTTGTAGCGAGCCCAGAACGCAAGACCTAAGACAACAAGTACTCCAACAACAATAGCGGGTATAATGAAAACATCTGACATGGAATCTCCCCTTTAGCTTTTGAATGATGGCAAATGGATTTCGGATACAAAAAGAGTGCTGTCCTTTACTTCCACAACAACAATCCTGGAACCGCCCGGAATCTCTACACCATCAAAACTTGCAGCGGTTTGATTAGTGAAGCCAGCACCTACCTTGACGAGGACCTCTCCATAACCATTTGCCGGAATCGGAACCAATACTTCACCGAGCATGCCCGACATTCCATCTCGTGAGAACGCAATGGAATTTTCACTTTGTTCCATCGGCTTAATGTAAAGAAAAAACATGCCCATCCCTACGATAATGGCAGTAAGTATGGCAACCGTTACGATTGCTGCCGAGCCAAACCCAGTATATCGCTGTAGCATAAGTCCAGCACCGCCGAAAACCGTTATGCTCCCTACAAGCGCAGTTGGCGACAGCCATGAATGACCGTCCAGCGATAAGAAATCGAGCGCACCGTCAAAAGCCTGACCGAGCCAATCCCCAAATACGACGCTTACGAGTGCATATAGAATTCCTCCGACAAGACAGGACAAAAATAGCGTCTCCAACCTTTTCCCCCTTTCGTATCATCCAAAACCTGTTAATGCTTCCGTTATTTATTACGCGAAAAACACCAAAATGTTTCCAAAAAAATAAAGCTTGTTGAATGTTATCGATTCAACAAGCTTTAATAGAACGATTATAATATTTTAATTTTTGCGAATTTACGCTTTCCTACTTGGAGCACATCTCCATCCTTCGGCGCTACGTCAGTAAGGATATCCGTCACCTTTTCTTCGTTAATGCGAACGGCTCCTTGCTGTACGCTTCTCCTGGCCTCACTGCTGGTAGGCTGCAGCCCAAGTACGGTTAACAGCTTTATGATACGAATTTGACCGTTGGTCAGATCATCGTTTGAAAGCACGACTTCTTCAATATCTTCTGGCAGAGCACGCTGCTGAAATACAGTAATAAAGTGGTTTTCTGCCGCTTTCGCAGCTGTCTCACCGTGATACATGCCAACAAAGGTTGCAGCAAGCTGCATTTTAACATCCCGAGGATGCAAAGTCCCTTCAGCCAAGCCTTTTCTTAACGACTCAATCTCGCCATTCGATAAGTCAGTGGCAAGCTCATAGTATTTAAACATGAGCTCATCGGGAATAGACATCGATTTCCCGTAGATTTGATTAGGCTCCTCGTCGATACCGATGTAATTGCCTAAGCTTTTGCTCATTTTGTTAACGCCGTCAAGCCCCTCAATCAATGGCGTCGTAATAACAACCTGCGTTGGTTTGTTGTATTCCTTCTGCAATGTTCTGCCCATCAACAGATTGAAGGTCTGATCCGTCCCTCCCAGCTCCACATCGGATTCAAGTGCAACCGAATCATAGCCCTGCATTAGCGGGTAAAAAAATTCATGGATGCTGATCGGTTGCCCGGACGTATAGCGTTTCGTGAAATCATCGCGCTCCATCACACGTGCGACCGTTACTTTCGCAGCCAAGTTCACCACATCTGCAAAGTTTAAAGGCGAGAGCCATTCCGAATTGTAATAAAGCTTCGTTTTTTCCGGATCCAAAATTTTGTAGATTTGTTTCTGGTACGTTTCCGCGTTGCGCTTAACATCCTCCTCGCTAAGCTGCTTCCGTGTTTCAGACTTGCCGGTAGGGTCTCCGATTCTTCCAGTGAAATCACCGATCAATAGCTGGATTTGATGTCCGAATTCCTGAAACTGCCGCAGCTTGTGAAGCACAACCGTATGTCCAATATGAATATCCGGTGCGGACGGATCAAGGCCGAGCTTCACTTTCAAAGGTATGCCTGTAACGACCGCATTCGCTATTTTATTCCTCAACTCGTCTAACGGAACGATCTCTACGACTCCGCGGCTAATAACGGCAAGCTGGCGTTCCACCTCTGCTTGCTGGTCCTGCGATAAACTTTCCCATTTCACCATACAACTTTTCCTCCCTCGTATGCGTCTATATAGACATAAAAAATCCTTCCAGCCCCAAGGGACGAGAAGGATTAGCTCGCGGTACCACCCTCGTTAGAGTACAAATTATTCATAACGATGTACTCTCACTTCGTTGTTGATAACGGAGACGGTCTCCGAAGCGAACTACTGCGGCCGGTCAATAGCGGTTAAATCTCAAGGAGATCTATACGCGCTTGTCATCCGTTCCGGTTCCTTCGCTTTGCTCCAGGCGGTAATTCAACATGCGGCGCATACCGGTTTACACCACCCACCGGCTCTCTGCAAATACGATTCGCTGTCTACTGATGCCCTTCAAAGCTTTGTTTGTATCAAACTTTATTAGAATTTATACCACAGCAACTTCGGGAAGTCAATGTTGTTAAAAAATGCGTTACTTTGGTGATTTATGTTATAATAGGTGTGCTATTTGGAGGAGGAGTCAAAAGAATGCAAGAGGATCGTCAACAAGCGCCAACCAAAAGAAGCGGATGGCGTACTTTCGGAATCGTAACTTTTATAACAGTCAAATGGATCGTATATTTCGGGATATTCATTGGTTTGCTTGCAGGAGGCGCATTGACCGGGTATGTTGCAGCACTCGTGAAAAATGAAGAAGTACGCCCACGTACTGTTATTGAAGAAAAGATGAGCGAAAATGCAATTACCGGATTCGTCTATTTCAATGATGAATCACTTGTCGGACAATTAAGAACGTCTGAGGACCGGATGATTATTACATACGATGATTTACCGCCGCAGGTAATCAATGCCGTACTCGGTATTGAAGACAATAATTTCGAGAAGCACAAAGGCGTAGACATCAACGGACTTGGACGCGCAGTGAAGCAGAAGCTGCTCAACGAGGATATTCAGACAGGCGGGAGCACGCTGACCCAGCAGGTTGCACGCCGCGTATTCCTAAGCTTGGACAAAACGGACAGCCGTAAAATCAAAGAAATCTTTTTGGCTTTGCGTATGGAGCGTTACTTGACGAAGGAAGAAATATTAGCGGCTTACCTCAACAAGGTGCCATTCGGCAATGGTTCGACCGGATACAATCTATTCGGAATAAAAGCTGCCGCCAAAGGCATCTTCAATATATCGGATTTAAACCAGTTGAATATCGCGCAATCTGCTTACCTGGCCGGCCTTCCGCAAAGGCCTTCTGCTTATACTGCTTTTACAGGGAAAGGCCAATTCAATCAAGGTGGCTTTGAACTTGCCTTGGGTCGGCAAAAAACGGTTTTGATGCGTATGTTCGAAACGGGTCGCATCACCCAGCAGGAATACGATGAGGCTCTTAAGTTCGACATTAAGAAGACGCTAGCCAAACCATCTGAGAAGGCCTATACGACTTACCCTTACCTTATGCTCGAAGCTGAGCGGCAAGCCGCTGAAACGATGCTCATGCAGCAAGACCCTACATTAACGAAAGCGGACCTGCGCAAAAAAGAAAACGCACCGCTCATCGAGGAAGCGCGCGATCATCTGCTGCGCGGCGGGTACCATGTCTATACTACGATTGACAAAGAAATTTATCAGCTTATGCGCGAAATAGGCACGAATGACGAGAATTTCACGCCTTATAGCGAAGAAAAAGGGCTTGAACAGATCGCAGCAATCATGTTGGACCACAAGACCGGCGCAATAGTTGGCATGCTAGAAGGCCGTGACTTCTACGAGGAGCAGTTGAACTACGCGACTCAAATGACCAGACAGCCTGGATCAACCATGAAAACGTTGGCTGCTTACCTGCCTGCCATCGAAATGGGAATCATACAGCCAGCAAGCATCATTGATGATGCGCCTTTGGTCCTTAAAGATGGTCAGAAAGGCTTTCATATTCCAATGAACGTTAACCGCAAATTCGCCGGTCTCGTCACTGCGCGTGACGCGCTTAACCGTTCATTGAATTTGCCGGCGTTGAAGATTTTTAACGAGGAAGTTAAAATCGAAAATGCATGGGCATTTGTCAAAAAGCTCGGAATCACCACACTGCAGCCAGAGGATTCCTACGCACAGACAGGTGTAATTGGAGGATTAAGCATCGGAGTATCCGTCGAGGAACTTACGAACGCTTACGGTTCTATTCCTAACAAAGGCGTATTCAACGATTCTTATATGATTTCTCGAATTACAGATGCCAACGGTAAAATCGTATTTGAACATAAACAAGAGCCGAAACGTGTATTCTCGGAGCAAAGCGCATTTTTGATGACCGACATGCTCTCGACCGTTATTTCAAGCAAAAGCGGCTCCGCTAACAAGTTGAAATCACAGTTCAAGAAGTATGGCGAAATTCCAATCGCGGGTAAAACCGGATCGACGCAAAGCTACGGAGACGTATGGTTCATGGGCTTCTCTCCTGACATCACATTAGGGGTATGGGCCGGTTACGAGGAACAAATCAACTCATTGACTGAGAATGGTAAGGCTCGTGCCCGCTCCATTTGGGCGTTAATCATGAATGAAATGGCAGAGAAAAAACCAGAGGTTTTCGCAACTGACAAGTTCGAGCGTCCGACAGGTATCGTCAAGGCAACGGTATCGAGTGCAAGCGGGTTGCTCCCTAGCCAATTGACAAAGGAAGCCGGGATGCTGGTAACCGATTGGTTCAATAAAAAGGATATACCGAAGAAAACAGATGATGCATTGGTGAAAATGGCCTATATTACGTACGAAGGCGTCAATTATGTACCTAATCCAGCCACGCCAAGCGAGTTTGTGAAAGAACAAATCGTTATTAAACGCAAAAAGCCGCTTGATGCCCTGATGGATGAAATCAGAGCCGCACAAGCCAAATTGCCTGCAAAGAGCCGAAGACCGATGGGAGTCTATTTGCCTGCTGATGCAGAGAACAACGCCCCTTCTAAGCCTGATCCACGGGTCGATGACGGTGCGGCTCCATCACCGCCTTCTAGCGTCAAGCTGCAATCAACAGGTGGAGCACTTATCCTGACATTCAGCGAAAGCAGTGCAAAGGATGTCGTTGGTTACCGCGTTTACAAATCGGTTAACCAAGGCGCTTACCAGAAGGAAGGAAGCTCTATTATTGCAGGCTCCGAGAAGCGTATGAAGCTTTACAGTTCAAGCTCGCAAAGCTATACCTTCTATGTCACTTCCGTTGATGTAGCAGGCAAGGAATCTGCACCTAGTCCGCTTGTTAATTATGGCACCACTGTCGTTACCCCGCCTCCTGTTGGCGGGGATACTGGCGGCGGGGATACGCCTCCTGTGAACGATCCGGATGCCATTTCTGCTCCATCCGTTCCGACGGGACTCCAGGCCGTGAAATCCGATCTAAGCGTCAGCTTAAGCTGGGCAGCTAACAGTGTTTCGGATCAAATTACGCAATATCATGTATATTACAGTCCAAATAGCGACAGCAAGTATACAAGAATCGGCTCTACGTCAGAAACAAGCTTTGAGTACGTCGCACCGCTAGTTACCGGCTCTTTCTTCGTCACTGCTGAGAATGCAAAAGGCGAGTCTGGACCATCCACCTATCAAAATGTGAAATAGAAAACAGCAGCCACTTGTTGGCTGCTGTTTTTCTATCTATTTGGCACTTTGAACGGTTAGATCACGTAGGATGAGTCTGTTTCGAATAACCTGCTGATTTGCTCATAGTCTTCTCGAGATAAGGACCATTTCGCTGCTGCGGCATTCTCCTTTATTTGCTTAGGAGTTCTTACACCTGTGATTACACTAGATATTTCTTTACGGTACAATAGCCAGTTGATCGCAACTTCATTTATTGGCTTTCCTAGCGAACGGGCAATCCCCGTAAAGGTCTCGATAATAACGAGGTTTTTAATAAATTGTTTTTCCGAGTATAAGGGATTCAGCTGTGCGCGTACATCCGTTTTTGGCAATCTCGTTAAATAATTGAACTTCCCTGCCAACAGCCCTTGCGCGAGTGGGCTGTAAGGTATAAAGCCAATGTTTTGTTGCTTCGTATAAGGCAGCGATGCATGCTCTACATCCCGTTGAAACAAATTATATGGCTGCTGCAGCGACACAATCGAACTTACGGATTGTGCGGCTACAAGCTGCTGTACACTGAAATTCGACACACCGATATATCTGATTTTCGCGTCTGCAACCAATTGATTCAAAGCATCAAAGGTCTCCTCTACCGGTGTTTTACCCGATGGGTCGGGCCAATTAACCTGATAAAGATCAATATAATCCGTGTTCAGCCGCTTCAGACTTTCCTCGGCTTCACGAATGATATTCGCCTTTGTTACATTAACGCTCCATTGTCCCTGATCATTCCATACGAGCCCTGTTTTGGTTGCTAGAATGATATGCTGCCGTATGGGCTTAAGCACTCTGCCAAGCAGCTCTTCTGAGTGTCCGTGACCGTATACAGGGGCTGTATCATAAAAGGTTATGCCCAAATCAAACGCTTGTCGGATCGCAGCCTCCGTCTCGCTATCATCAACATCACCCCAGCCTGTTCTTCCCGCAGCCCAAGCACCAAAGCCCAATATGGACGGATTTAGATCACTATTGCCTAAATTTCTCGTTTGCACGAAGCAGCCTCCTTATACAATAATTCCTACCCGTTTACTCGGAACTAACATAATTATAATTCCCTACCCCTGAAGGTCAACCCATTTTTTACAAATTCATTTCTGGGCGGTTTCACGTATCCGATAAAGTCTACTTGACATTAGTTGGCTCGCTCCTTAAGATATAGTTTGATTATTGAAACGATTTCTTAGCTAAATACACTTGAGGGGGACCCATGCTTATGACGAAAAAAAGAATCGACCATATTGGCGTTATGGTGAAAGATATGGAGAGTGCGATACGTTTTTATACTGAAATCATCGGATTCGAGCTCAGAGGACGAGTACCGCATTCGAACGGCATTATTGAACTTGCATTTTTAGGTTTTGGGCATTCCGAAGAAACCGAGCTGGAGCTGATAGCAGGCTATAATGACAAGCTTCCTACAGAAGGCAAGGTTCATCATTTTGCAGTTGCAGTTGAAGATGTCCGTGCGGAATTCAGCCGATTGAAGCAGCTAGAAGTAAACTTCATTGACAATGAGATTACAACCTTGCCTAATGGGTATCAATATTTTTTTATAAGCGGGCCAGAGGGTGAATGGGTTGAATTATTTCAGCGTTAATACATAGTGATATCGAAAAAAAACGTCAAAAAGCGGATGCCCGCTCAATGAGCAGGCATCCGCTTTTCTATTTGTTGACCAAGCCGGTTATTAATCTTCAATGGTTGATAAATCGCCTGTAGGAAGGTTTAGCTCCCAAGCCTTTAACACTCGGCGCATAATTTTGCCGCTTCTTGTTTTGGGAAGCTTGTCTTTGAATTCAATTTCCCTTGGTGCTGCATGGGCTGACAAACCGATTTTCACAAACTGCGAAATTTCCTGTTTCAGCTCATCAGATGCTTCAAATCCTTCGCGCAGCGCGATAAAGGCTTTAATGATTTCTCCGCGCATAGGATCAGGCTTGCCAATAACACCTGCCTCCGCTACTGCCGGATGCTCTACGAGCTTGCTCTCCACCTCGAACGGACCTACACGCTCTCCCGCTGTATTAATTACATCATCAATACGCCCTTGAAACCAAAAATAACCATCCTCATCGCGATAAGCAGAATCTCCGGAAATATACCAGCCCTTTAGATAGAAATACTCCTCGTATTTGGATGGATTATTCCAAACCTTGCGCATCATCGACGGCCAAGCGGTCTGAATGGCTAAATTGCCCATTCGGTAAGGAGGCACCTCATTGCCGCTATCATCGATAATCGCTGCTTTGACGCCTGGCAAAGGTTTACCCATTGAACCCGGCTTAATATCCATGCTTGGATAATTGCAGATAAGCTGGCCGCCGGTTTCTGTCATCCACCAGGTGTCATGAATCCTTTGACCATATACCTTAAGTCCCCAGCGGACAACCTCAGGGTTTAAGGGTTCACCTACGCTTAGCACATGCCTGAGGCTGGTCAGATCAAAGCTATTCGAAATATCATCGCCAGCACCCATTAGCATACGGAATGCCGTAGGGGCACTGTACCATACCGTCACGCCATATTTCTGGATTACGCCATACCAATCGCTTGGACTAAAGCGGCCGCCTCGGATAACGTTTGTAGCCCCATTAAGCCATGGAGCAAAAATACCGTACGAGGTGCCTGTTACCCAACCCGGGTCTGCCGTGCACCAATAGATATCATTCTCTTTCAAATCGAGTACGATTTGACCGGTATATAAATGCTGAATCATCGCGTTTTGAACATGATAGACGCCTTTAGGCTTTCCAGTCGATCCTGACGTATAGTGCAGAATAAGGCCATCCTCGCGGTCTAGCCACTCAATCTCTGCTTCATCGGATACCGCAGCCATTTCTTCTGAATAATCAATGATGCCCTCTTCCTTTGGCACATCCTTACCGAATACGATAATATGCTTAAGACCAGGAAGCTCCTCTCTCTTGATTCTCTTCAATAGCGCCGGAGTCGTTACAATCGCAATGGCTTCACTATCCAGAAGCCTGTCCTTAACTGCCGTTTCCATAAAAGCTTCAAATAGCGGCCCTACCACGGCTCCTACTTTCAATGCCCCTAACGCGCTGAAATAAAGCTCCGGCGTCCTAGGCATGAAGATAAAGACGCGTTCACCCTTTGAAATGCCGAGCTTTCTCAAAACATTCGCGAAGCGGTTCGATTGCTTGCTCATCTGTTCAAAGGTATACGATTCGTCACGTTCACTGTCACTATAGAAAAGGGCAACTTTATCCCCTTTGCCTTGTTCAACATGACGGTCAATGGCTTCATAAGCCATATTAACCTTCCCAGTCTCAGACCAGCTGAACTGACTTTCAATTTGATTCCAATCAAATGAGCTCACTGCTTCTTCATAGTTTTGTAAATTCGGATTTGTTGCCGTTGCTGGAATTCGTTCTTGATGTAAGTTGATCATTCTATCACTCTCCCATCAAATCTATGAGTCTGTAACATAAGAATACGCTTACAAAATTGAGTCAATGCTTGAGGCAAACAAGCAGACCTCTGCTATAGCTTCCTATGAACTGAACCGCCAAGCTTATTATAGCATATCTTTTTTCTATTCGACTACGCTTTTCATTTGCTTAAATCTTTGTTATAAAGAGTAATAGAGGATGTAGGATAGGCACGTTTTTCACAGCAAAGGAGGATATGCCTTGGAGCATCGAAAGCGGTTGCAGCGAGAAACTGTCGCTCTAGACGAAGGCCGTGAGCTTATATTGGAAGGACCCGTACCCCCCAACCGACTTGCTGAAATGGCGATGCATGAAGCATTGGATGCATTCCGAAGACCAAATGAGCAGCATAAGGCATTAATCGAAATCGCTGGTCTGGAAGAAGGAAGAATTCTATTGGCACGCGAAGGCAGCAGAATTGTCGGTTATGTGACCTTTCATTATGCCGATGAGCTCGAACGTTGGTCAGAAGGCGGCATGACGGATCTAATCGAGCTTGGAGCGATAGAAGTCGCGGATGACTATCGCGGCTGCGGCTTAGGCAAAAAAATGATTGAGCTTGCTTTTGCTGAGGACCAACTGGAAAATATGATCGTTTTTACGACGGAATATTATTGGCATTGGGACCTTGAAGGGACGAAACTTAACGTATGGGATTATCGAAAAATGATGGAAAAGCTCATGCAGTCCGTTGGCATGGTCTGGTTTGCAACGGATGATCCGGAAATTTGTTCGCATCCCGCGAACTGCCTAATGGTTCGCATCGGCAAGGAAGTGCCGCTTAGCTCCGTCGAGCATTTTGACCGAGTCCGTTTCCGACAGCGCTTCATGTATTAACCACATGCTTAAATAGTAGGTTTGCTTCGCAAACCTTAGCCCATGCTTACGAAGTAGGTTTGCTTCGCAAACCTTAGCTCATGCTTACGAAGTAGGTTTGCTTCGCAAACCTTTTAGGAGGATTAGAATGGCTGCTGATGCTGTTTTCATACATCATTCGGATTCCAGCGGATATAAATTTGATGAAGAACATCCATTTGATCCGCTGCGGTTAACGCTCACGATAGACCTGCTCAAGGATGTGAAGGCCTTGACGGAGGATCAATTGACTACTCCACCACCCTATTCCGATGATGAGCTCTTGTCACTCGTACATCGAACAGATTATTTGACTGCCGTCAAAAAACTGAGCGAAGACACGCTAACGGATGATAGCCGCATCCTCGCTCAGCAATACGGACTGCATACCGAGGACACTCCTGTTTTCCCTGGCATGCATAAAGCGGCTATGACCATTGTTAGAGGCTCTTTAGCTGCGGCAGAGGCTGTCATGACAGGCCAGGTGAAACACGCCTTCCATCTTGCCGGCGGGCTGCATCACGCGTTCCCAGACCGCGCATCAGGTTTCTGCGTATATAACGATGCCGCTGTTGCGATCAAATATATTCGGCAATCATTTGGCGCGCGCGTATTATATATCGATACGGATGTTCATCATGGCGATGGCGTGCAGTGGGTTTTTTATGATGACCCTGATGTCTGTACATACTCCATTCATGAGACGGGAAAGTTTCTATTCCCAGGCACGGGCTTTGTGCATGAAAAAGGCACAGATCATGGATTCGGAGCTTGCTTTAATGTGCCGTTGGAGCCATATACCGAGGATGAATCATGGCTTGAGAGCTTTAACGTCACCTTAAGAAAGGTAATCGAGGCATTCAAGCCGGATGTAATTATAAGCCAGCATGGCTGCGATGCTCATGCGTATGATCCTCTCTCTCACATTCATTGCAGCATGCGGATCTACAGTGAAATTCCCGCTATCATTCATGAATTGGCACATGCGTATACGGATGGCCGTTGGATCGCGCTGGGCGGTGGCGGCTATGACATTTTCAGGGTCGTTCCGAGAGCTTGGGCGCTCGTTTGGCTTACGATGATTGAGCATCCGATCGCGCA
Organism: Paenibacillus endophyticus; assembly: GCF_014192395.1. GTDB lineage: Bacteria > Bacillota > Bacilli > Paenibacillales > Paenibacillaceae > Pristimantibacillus > Pristimantibacillus endophyticus. Next base: position 340,850 of record NZ_JACHXW010000005.1, read on the forward strand.
GCGAATAGCCGCTGGAGAAATCGTTGAGCTTCCGGACAGCTGGCTTGAACGGTGGTCGTTATTGAGTCCGAATAAGCTCCCCCCCTACTGGATGGATGATTTGTCCGAAATTGAAGCCATGCCTAGACGCCAGGAAATAGCTGAGAAGAATAGAATGGTTCAAAGCATCGCAATCCAGGATCTCTAGCCCGATCGGCTTTGGCACATTTAAAAAAGAAAAAGCCGCGATGCTGGCCATCGCGGCTTTTTCATAGTGAACGGCAATTATTAAATATGCTTTACAATATCGTCGATGATCTGATAAGAATGATTCGATGCTGTTACCGTAAACTCTGAGAAATTCACGTGAGCTGAACCATCTGCTTTGTCTGACATCGAACGGATGATGACAAACGGGGTTTCATTCATATCACAAACCTGTGCGACAGAAGCGCCTTCCATCTCGGCACAAGCGCCATGAAGGGTCTCATGGAGCAACTTGACCGTGTCGCGGCTAGCTATGAACTGGTCGCCGGAGAGCACGACGCCTTGGAGGCTGCGACCCGGAAATAAGCGATTGCTTGCAGAGGAAGCAAGCTCAACCAAGCGCTCATCCGCCACAAATTCCGACTTCGGGTGGAATGGAATCGTTCCACGGGCAAAACCTAGCGGCGAGCAATCCATATCATGTTGAATACAGCTCGTAGAAACCACAATATCGCCGATGTTCAATTGTGGGTCAACCGCACCAGCGACACCTGTGAACAATACGCAATCCGCGCCAAGATCCAACAAAATTTGCGTACAAACTGCGGCGTTAACTTTACCAACGCCTGATTTGCAATAAATAACTGTCTTGCCATGAAGTGTTCCTTCGAAATACGTAATTCCGGCCTTCGTGATCTGAGACGCAATGCTTACGTGCTCATGCAGCAATTCAATTTCTTCTGCCATTGCGCCGATAATTCCTATTTTGTTAAACGACATATTGATTATATTCCTCCAACCGATTGTCGCACGACAATTTCATGCGGCAGTACTACTTTGGATTGATCTACGTTTTCTTTCTTCATAAGCTTCGTCAACAAGCGCATGGATACAGCACCAATATCATACATGGGCTGTGCCACTGCTGTAAGCTGCGGACGAACCATCGATGCCATCCGGCTGTTGTCTACACTGATGATGGAAATGTCGTCGGGTACTCGCAATCCAGAATCCTGGATGCTATGAATGGCGCCGATTGCCATTTCATCCGTTGCAGAGAATACGGCTGTTGGACGCTCGTCCAATTCAATGAAATACTTCATCGCTTCCGCACCAGACTCATAACGGTAATTGCCGATTCGTACCAATGTATCATCGTATGCGATACCCGCAGTCTCAAGCGCACGCTTGTACCCTTGGAACCTTGCGTAGCCGATCGATGGGTCTTGCAGCGTCCCGCTAATCATCGCAATGCGCTTATGGCCTTGCTCCAGCAGCTTCTGAACAGCATCATAAGCTGCGTCTTCGTGATTAATATCGACAGATGGAATTTGTCCGCTCTCATCTGATGTTGCGCATAATACGATAGGAACATTTGCTGTTTTGAAAGCTTGCAGATGCTCTTCGGTTACGGCTCCGCCCATAAATAGCAAACCGTCAACTTGTTTCTCCAATAACGTATTGATAACGCGGATTTCTTTATCTTTCTTCTTATCCGCATTGCACAAAATAATATTATAATGATACATATTAGCAATATCTTCGATTCCACGAGCTACTTCCGCAAAAATAGCGTTTGAAATATCGGGAATGACGACGCCGACAGTCGTTGTTTTCTTGCTCGCAAGGCCTCTTGCCACAGCGTTTGGACGATACCCAAGGCGTTCAATTGCTTCAAATACTTTCTTCCGCGTTGCAGGCTTTACGTTGGGATTGTTATTCACAACCCGGGAAACCGTAGCCATCGACACTCCTGCTTCTCTTGCTACATCATAAATGGTTACCGTCACAGTGGTCCTCTCCATTAGCTCAAATTTTAATTTTCGTACGACCAATATTAAGGTAATCATAGCACAAAGAAATGAGCAACGCAAAACAAAAGACGGCAAAAACCTTGCTGTTTCGTGCTTTCATTGCGTTTTCAAAATAAAAATCCGCTTTCAGTTTTGTTCGTTAACGCTTGCTAACACGCAGCAGCCGCCTTGTTATTTGTAAGGATAATCAATCTATTTTCTTCCTTTCCTAGCAGCTTCATGCTTCCATTCTGATACCCGTAGCATCAGGAAGAACCAGCATAAAACAAAAAAGAGCCGAGATAAATCTCAGCCCGCATAACAATCAACGCTATTGCAGATAACCCGCTCTCTTCTCTCGCCTATCCACTAAAAGTAATTTGATTATGCACAAGCACGACAAATCCAAGCAGCTATGTAAGCAGCGTACGACGGCTAATTTGCTCAAGCCTTTTCTCTAAATCGCTAATCCACGCCTCATCATTCAGCGTCTGGGCAAGCAGATACAAATCAAGCAATTGGTTGATCCTGTGCTCAATCATTCTCTCAAATGCGATTTGGTCTGTTTGCAGCTTCTCTGCTTTTGCTTCGACGAGCAAATTAGCCCATTCGTTGCATTCATTGAATAAAAAGGTTTGTTTATCTGGCTGAGCACCCAATTGAGCGATTAATCCAGTCAAGTCCGGCTTCACATCGGGAAATACTTCACTGCGATTGCAGGTTGTGCATGAGAAAATAGGAACGTTATCAATCTCTACTTTCCCTGAATAAATGACTGTGCGCAGTTTCATCTTCATGATGTCACCACAATGACACCTCTTATGCAAAGCGGTCCACTCCTTCTTAGTAGCAGCTATTCTCAATAGGCATAGCTTTCAGAGTTACAATATATAATTGATTCGACCAAATTCGCGAAAATTCCTGCTTTCACAGTCTTGTAATTTTTACTACTAAAACGGTGCTTTGCATCACATATGCAAGCGCTCATGGGGCTGCTTTTCTCCATCTTTTCCGAATCCATGGCACCGCTGCTAGAGCTGTCCATATCGCTGCTCCAATCAAATCATTGCGCACGTCCATTGCGTCCGGCATCCTGCCTCCGACAAAAGATTGATGGTATTCATCGGTCACGCCGTACAGCCCGCACAGCACAACGATAATGACCTTCATCCAGAGGCGGTCCGCTGTTTTGCCTATTCCGTAATCAATAGTGAGTGCAAGTATGAAGTAAGAGACAAAATGTCCCCAATCAAAGCCCTCCATGAACGGAAAAAAGGTTTGAAAGAACGGAAGAAAGGTATTGATCTCGTCACTCGTTCTCGATGACAAAACAAAAATCACTGTCATCCAAATAACTGCCGGCAGGAAACGTAAGAGTCTCGTAAATGAGAAACCTTTTGATACCTGATTCATTTGCTTCATTGATGCTCCTTCGTTACAATAATAGAGATCATTCATAGATGGAGGGGAAAAGATGTCCTTACAAAACAAAACCGTCATCTGCTTGCTAGACGACGAATTCGAGGATTTGGAATTGTGGTATCCGGTCTACCGCGCCCGGGAGGCAGGCGCAACGGTTCTATACGCCGGCCCTGAAAAAGGCAAAAAGCATATTGGCAAGTATGGCGTGCCTGCCGTTGCCGACTTGTCTTTCGACGAAGTAAACAGTGAAGATATCATTGGACTGCTCGTTCCGGGCGGCTGGGCGCCTGACAAGCTGCGCAGATACCCGAAAGTGCTTCAGCTCGTTCAAGAGCTTAATGCGCAGGATAAACCGATAGGCCAAATTTGCCATGCCGGGTGGGTATTGATTTCTGCCAAAATACTTGAGGGCCGCAAGGTCACTTCGACGCCAGGCATTCGCGATGATATGGAAAATGCTGGAGCAACGTGGTTTGATGAAGCGGTTGTCGTAGACGGTAACCTCATCTCGGCACGTCGTCCACCTGATCTTCCGCCTTATGCCAAGGCATTTGTAGATGCGCTCGTACAGCGAATGGGCTAACCATTCGCTGTTTTTTTGTCTACCCGCTCCATGAAGGCATTAAGCAGTGCAAGTATCTCCGTACTCGTGCGGCAGCTGTGCAGCTTCTCAAACACCTCTCCGCTCTCTTCCTGAGACGTGCTAAGAAGACGCTGCTTCACTTGCAAGATCGAATGGGAGGACATGCTCAGCTCATCGACATCGAGGCTAAGCCAGATCGGCAAAGCTCTTAAATCACCGGCAAGCTCGCCGCATACGCCAACTGTAATACCCGCTTTTTTCGCTGCTTCCACCGTCATTTTCAGCATACGAATCAATGCTGGATGGTAAGGTTCGTATAAATGGGAAATCTCTTCATTCATTCGATCGACCGCAAGCGTAAACTGGACGAGATCATTCGTGCCAATGCTGAAAAAATCAACTTCTTCTGCTAGAAGATCAGCTATCATAACCGCTGCAGGCACCTCAATCATTATGCCGATTTTCATGCCCTTGTCATACGGAATACCGGCTTCTTCAAGCTCTAGCTTCGCTTCGTTAAGCACCGCATTGGCTGCTCTGACTTCATCAACGGATGATATGAGCGGGTACATCAGCTTCACTGCCCCGTAATGGCTTGCGCGTAGTATGGCACGGAGCTGCGTCTTGAACAAGTCTTTGCGATCAAGAGAAATGCGGATCGCTCTGTAGCCAAGAAATGGGTTGTCTTCCTCTGGCAGCTCAAAGTAATCCAACTGCTTATCTCCGCCGACATCAAGGGTTCGAATGACGAGCGGCTCGCCTGCGAGCCTTTCGGCAACGCTTCGATAAACCTCGAACTGCTCTTCTTCCTTGGGAAAGCGATTTCGGTCCATATACAAAAACTCTGTTCGGAACAAGCCTACGCCATGCGCACCGCTCGACAATGCGATTTCCAGCTCTTTAAAGGAGCTGATATTCGCAGCAAGCTCAAGCCGCTTGCCATCAGGCGTAACGGGCCGATGGTTGGCAATGCCGTGCAGCCGCTGCTTCGCTTCTGTTTGACGATTATGAAGCTCTGTATAGGTTTGAATGATTTCTTGTTCAGGTTCTATAAATACGCTGCCGTCCGTGCCGTCGATGACAAGCGTTTGGCCCGTTTGAATCGGTTCTGCCAGCTTAGTTTCCACACCAACTACTAGCGGTACGCCAAGCGCTCTTGCCATGATGGCTGAATGCGAGGTTGTACTGCCAGCAAGGGTAACAATACCAAGAACATGCTGCGGGTTAATATGCGCCAGCTGTGAGGGGGACAGCTCCTTTGCGATCAGGATAAAGGGCTGCGTGTCGGATGGCAGGGTAATCTCCGGAGCTCCAAGCAAATGCTTCAGCAGCCGGTTTCCTACGTCCTTGATATCCAGTGCCCGCTCCTTCATGTACTCATCGTCCAGCAGATCGAACATGGTGACGAAATGATCAATGGCTTCCTTTACGGCAACCTCAGCTGCTTTGTATTGGCGTTGGATGATGCCCTGGATTTCGTTCATAAAAACAGGATCATCCAGAATCGCGATATGAGCATCGAATATATGCGTCTCTTCAGAACCAACAACATCACGCAGCTCATCTTTGATTTGTTCGATTTCTGACTTGGAGGTGCGGATACCCTCGTATACGCGTTCGAACTCTCTCGCAAAATCAGCCACATCGATCTTCTGTTCAGGCAATTCCCATTCCCAATTCGGAAGCACAAACGATCTCCCAATCGCTATGCCAGCTGACGCCCCAATTCCTTGAATCATTGTGTTTCCCCTCCACCATTTCTCTCTTTAAGAACAACAGACAAAACTGAGGACTGCCCCTTTTTCACCGCTTTGAACGGTGCAAACCGCCAGGAATGGACGAGATCAGAGTTGGTGATTACCATAGGCGTAGCAAGCGACTTGCTTTCCTTACGTACCCGCTGCAAATCAAACTTGATCAGCATCATGCCAGGCGTCACTTCATCCCCTTCTTTAACAAGAGCATTAAAATAGCCTTTTCCTGCTAATCCAGAGGTGTCGATGCCGATATGCAGCAGAACCTCCAGTCCCTCCGGAGTAAGCAAGCCTATCGCGTGCATGGTTGGATAAATATGAATAACCTTCCCTTTGACGGGAGATACCAGCTCTCCTCTATCCGGTATGAAAGCAACGCCTTGTCCTACCAGCTTGCCTGCGAATATCGGGTCGGGTACCTCATCAAGCGGAATCATTCTTCCCTGCATCGGCGAGTGAAACAGCACCTGTGCTTGATCCCGATGAATCGTCTTAATCATCTCTTCGCGAATGAGTTCGGAGTATGTGCCGAATACGACTTGTACCTGCCCCCCGCCAAGCTTGATGACGCCGGCTGCCCCTAGATTTCGAAGCGCATTCACATCCAGCAGCTTGTCATTCGACACTTTAAGCCGCAGCCTGGTGATACAGGATTCCATTTTGACAATATTTTGCTTGCCGCCAATTGCTTGCAGAATAAGCGGTGCCCGGTAAGGAATATCTCCTGCCCACTCATCGAGCTGCGAGCCTTCCTCTCGACCAGGAGTCGGTATACGGAATCTGCGAATTGCCCAGCGGAACAAGAAATAATAAATAAATCCGACAACGATTCCAATTGGAATAATAAGCCAGCCTCTCGTTGCCAAATGCTCATTGATTACAAAATCAATGGCTCCTGCCGAAAAGGAAAAGCCATGCTTGATGCCAAGTTCATAGGTCACCCACATAATAATGCCCGATAGGATGGCATGAACGACGTATAAGTATGGAGCTACGAATAAAAAAGCAAATTCAACAGGCTCGGTAACACCCGTCAAAAAGGAGGCTAACGCAGCGTATAGAAACGTTTTTCTAATCTTGGGCTTCAAGTCTTCGCGAGCTTCGTGAATAATAGCCAAGGCTATTGCCGGCAGAGCGAACATCATTGTTGGATACAATCCAGCCATGAACACCCCTGCCGTTGGATCGCCTGCAAAGAAACGAGGCAGATCGCCATATACCATTTGACCAGCTTCCGTCTCGTAGCCGCCAATCTGGAACCAGAATACATGACTCACAAGATGGTGCAAGCCGAATACGACTAGGATGCGATGTACAAAGCCATACAAGAAAACACCGAAGCCACCGCCTGAAGCAACAATTTCGCCCAGCTCAACAAGCATTTTTTGCAAATACGGCGCTATGTTAATCATGCCGATGGAAAAGAGCAAGCACACAAAGCTGACAAACAGCGGTACGAACCGCGGGCCGCCAAAAAACTGTATGTATTCCGGCAAGCGCAAGCTTTTGAAACGTTCATGGCTTACGCCTGCAATAATGCCGACTAAGGTACCGATCAAGACTGTCGGCTCTATCTGAACCTCAGCCGTGCCGGTTATGCCGCTATATATAATCATTCCTACAAGAGCAGCCATTCCCGCAGCGAGCGCATTTCCCGTCAATCCGAGCGATATGCCTACCGCGAAAATATAAGGTAGAAACGTAAATATCGTCTCGCTGGCAGCGACTAAATAACCTTCCATACCCGGCAAGCCAATATATGCCCATGGCAGCTTGCTTAGGCTTAAAAATATGGCCGCGCCTGGCAATACAATCATCGGCAGCATAAATGCTCTACCGAGTTGCTGCAGGCTCCCAATGAAAACCATTTTACACCTCCTTAAAGTTTTGCGTAGCAAAACTGACTTCGTAAGCATTCACTTAGTTTTGCATAGCAAAACTGACTTCGTAAGCATTCACTTAGTTTTGCGCAGCAAAACTGACTTCGTAAGCATTCACTTAGTTTTGCATAGCAAAACTAACTTCACACGTAAACTCCCAACATTTCTATAACGATGTTAAGCGTTTGCTGCGTTTTTGTCAAAGTAAAACGGCGAGCCTGTAAGGGCCCGCCGATGTTGATGATTCTATTTCTATCATTTTAAAACGATCTTATCGCATACCGCCCGAGTAAGGGGAGTTAGCAGCGCTTTGGGATTGCCAGCCGACATGTGAAATAACCGGACCTGATTGTTGATATGCATTGGTCGCTTCATAGACAGGATGGATCGAAGTGTTCGAATGAGTCGGTGTCATTCCGTATCCATTCTGTTGGTTGGACTGCGCATAACCTCCGAAATTGGATGCGGAGTGCTGTACGTAGTTCGATCCGATGTTTGAAGTTGGCTGGTAATACGATTGCTGATTGTCATATCCAGCTTGATAGCCGACATGTGCGATAACCGGGCCAACGTTGCCAAAAGCCGTAGCTGGCGATTGAGCGTGGCTTTGAACCGGTTGATGCGAAATGAATGAATGATTCGTTCCTACCGGATGAGTCGAGTTCGAATAGCTGTTCGGCGAGAAATGCTGGTTGCCTTGGCTATAAGAATTAGACGCTTGATAACCTCCTGGCACATTCGAAACAATGGAATTCGTTTGTCTGCCAAAAGTTGGTTGGCTAAGCTGACCTTGATAGTGTGATTGCACATTGCCTGTTGGCTCAAAGTGCGTGCCTTGGTTAAGGTAGCTTTGTTGCCCTTGGTAATTACCCGGTTGTTGCGAATATTGATTCACGTCGTGTCCTCCTTGGATTACAAGCATAAAGTCTTCAAGCAAGTAAAGCACTCGCTTATGAAGCCTTCTTATTGTGTAGGAGTGACGACTTTTTTATAACTGTTATGTTTTGGATTTCCCGCCAGGAAGCAAGATGGAATCCTCAACCTTGATGCAACGATCCATAATAACCTCAAGACCGCCGGCAGTCGCTATTTCGGCTGCTTCATCGTTGGAAATGCCAAGCTGCAGCCACAAGGTTTTAGCGCCTATTGCAACTGCCTCTTGAGCGACAGGGGGTGTATGCTCGCTTCTGCGAAATACATTGACTATATCCACAGGCACTGGAATGTCCTTAAGCGATGGATAGCTTTTTTGACCCAATATCGAATCGGCGTTTGGATTAACGGGAATAATCGTATAGCCCTTAGCTTGCATAGCTTCGGATACCATGTACGATACACGATCAGGCTTGTCGGACAATCCGACTACCGCAACCGTCATGCTTCTCTCCAGAATAACCTTAATCTGCTCACGCGAAGGATTTTCAAAAGCCATCCTAAACACCTCTTTTCTTATTTTGAAAAAACCGTTATGGCTTTAAGCACTTATTATGCTTCAATCCACTCCACATTTGCACCCAATGCTTTCAGATGGTCAAAATAAATCGGATAAGATTTGGCGACGTGATGTGCGTCGCGAATACGTATAGGCTGCTTCGCACGCAAGCCGACAACCGTCAACGCCATAATGACACGGTGGTCGTAATGCGCATTAATCTCAACGCCGCCTTCAACGCCTTCTGGGCGTCCGTGGACGATAATTTCCGCCTGCCGTTCTTCCACGTTTGCGCCAGCTTTCCGCAGCTCATTCAGGTAATCCGTAATACGGTCGCATTCTTTGTACCTTAAGTTCTCTACATTGTAGAATCGTGATGTTCCTTCTGCAAAAACGGCTGCAGCTACCATAGCAAGCACCGCATCCGTTGCATGGTCTCCGTCGAACTCGACTGCTTTTAGCTTTCCGTTGCCTTTAACGTGAACGATGCCGTTCTCGTGAGTAAGAGGAACCTCCATCATCTGAAGCACATCGACTACAGCACGTTCTCCTTGCTTGCTGCGCTCTTCCAATCGATGAACAATGACATCCGACTGCGTTACCGCAGCAGCTGCCAGAATCGCTGCGGAGCCCGGGTAATCTCCTTGGACCGAATACGTTTTCGCTGCATAGCTTTGGCCGCCAGGAACACGGAAGCGCATATAATCGTCATCGGCATGAATGACTATTCCGGCTTGTTCCAATACTTCTAGCGTCTGACCGACGACAACCTTCGATTTCAGATCATGAAGCACTTCAATCTCGCTGTCCTCCGGCAATAAAGGTGTAAGAAACAGAAGCGCGCTTAAAAATTGCGAGCTAATATTTCCTGAAACTTGAATTTTACCGCCTTTTGGAGCCCCGCCTTGAATGCGAATAGGTAATTTGCCATCATTATGAGTAATGGTAACTCCCATAGCGCTTAGAGAATCAATAAGGTCGCTATGTGGTCTTTTGCCAAGCGAGTCCGGATATCGGTTAATGAAGGTTACATCTGGGCACAAAGCGGCAATCGCCATCAAGAAACGCAATACTGCGCCTGCATTTCCCACATCAAGCTGCTCTACTGGCTTTGGGTTTCTGCCAAAGCCTGTAATAACGATTTTTTCTTCGTCCTCTTCAACGGTCGCGCCAAGATCACGGATACAACGGCGCATCGCATCGCTATCCTCGCTATGGGCAGGGAAATAAATGGTACTTGTCCCTTCTGCAAGCGCTGCAACCAACAAATAACGTGTTGTGTAATTTTTTGATGAAAGGGCTTGAAGCTCTCCTTCAAGCTTAGGCGTTGGTGTCACTAAAACGTCCATAGTTCGTATGATCTCCCTTTTTATTCATATATACACTTTAGATGGTGTCGAAGCCAAATAAAATGATGATTCATCTATGCTTGCTTTAATCGCGATTGCTCCAAGATTGCAGCAACGACCTCTTCCGCGGACAAGCTCGTCGTGTCAATCGTCAAATGTGCGAAATCATAAGCTTCCTTGCGCTGCTCCAGCAGCAGGTTTACGCGGTCTTCTGCATCACCGTACAGCAGCGGACGAGCAGTATCCGTCTTCACACGGGCCAAAATTTGGTCATGGCTTGCTTTGAGTGCAACGACAAATCCATTCCCGAGCATGAGCTGGCGATTCGTTTCGCGAAGAACGGCGCCTCCTCCGGTTGCAACAACGCAGCAATCCTCATCCGCCAAAATATGATGAAGCACCTTCGTTTCAATATCCCGGAAGCCTGCTTCTCCATCGGATGCAAATATTTCGGAAATTTGCCGGTTTTCATGCTTCTCGATTTCCTCGTCGCCATCGACCCGCTTCCAGCCTAGCTTCTCTGCAAGCAGCCTGCTGACAGTAGATTTACCGGTTCCCATAAACCCGATCAGCACTAATTTATTACCACGTTGCTCTTCCATCGTGAACGATTCACCCTTTTCATTCATCCTAAACCATTTTTTCTACAACATCATATCATTTTTTTATTATTCTAGGGTATAAAAAAGTTGCATATGTCGTATGGATGATAATGATGTTATTTCAAGAACAGGAGTGACGCTAGCGATGACCAGTGATCAACCATTGCAAGATCTCCATCCGACGCAAAAGCGTATTCATCGTATTCTTGATCCTGATCATCCCCTCTGCCGGGAGGATGTCGTCTGGATGCTTGAATATATTAAAAAAAAGGTGGCTGACGAGGATCCAGCTTTACTGGATCTTTCGCAGCCACGTTTATTACAGAACTTTCGTTTTTTTGCGGAAGCGGCCATGTCCCTTATTCATCGGAGGCATTGCTCTGATCAAGAAGCGGACCGGCTGCGCGAGTGGCTGCGTCAAGCAACTTTCGGCTTGCACAACGTCAATCCTCGCGAGCCAAAGCCGTAAAAGCTAATTGGTATTATGACTGCATCCAGTTGAAGTGGAAGCTTCCTTCTTTGTCCAAGCGTTTGAACGTATGCGCACCGAAATAGTCGCGTTGCGCTTGTAGAAGGTTAGCAGGCAAACGCTCTGTACGGTAGCTGTCATAATAAGCAATCGCGCTTGAGAAAGCCGGAACCGGTACACCGTTAGTAACAGCTGCTGCAATCACTTCACGCCATGCGCCTTGATAAGACTCAACGATGTTTTGGAAGTAGGAATCGAGCAACAGGTTGCGCAGGTTAGGATCACGGTCGTAAGCGTCTTTGATGTTCTGCAGGAAGCGTGCACGGATAATGCAGCCGCCGCGGAAAATCATAGCGATCTCGCCGTAGCTCAGATCCCAGTTGAATTCTTCGGAAGCAGCACGCATTTGGGCAAAGCCTTGTGCGTACGAACAAATTTTGCTTGCGAACAGCGCTTTGCGGACGGACTCGATGAATGCTGCTCTGTCGCCTGTGAAAGGCACTTTTGCGGGACCGTTAAGCACTTTGCTTGCTGCAACGCGTTCTTCCTTCATAGCGGACAAGAAGCGAGTGAATACCGATTCCGTAATAATAGAAAGCGGTACGCCTAGATCAAGCGAGCTTTGGCTTGTCCATTTGCCAGTTCCTTTTTGGCCAGCGGAATCCAAGATCACATCGACCATTGGCTTGCCTGTCTCAGGATCGTATTTGGAGAAAATATCTCTTGTGATCTCAATAAGGTAGCTGTCCAGCTCGCCTTTGTTCCACTCTGAGAAAATTTCGTGAAGCTCTTCCGCGCTAACGTCCAGCACGTTTTTGAGAAGATCATATGCTTCGCAAATAAGCTGCATGTCACCGTACTCAATGCCGTTATGCACCATTTTCACGTAGTGGCCAGCACCGTCTGGTCCGATATATGTACAGCAAGCATCATCGCCAACTTTAGCGGATATCGCTTTAAGGATAGGTTCAACAAGCTCATAAGCGGATTTCTGGCCGCCTGGCATAATCGAAGGGCCTTTCAATGCGCCTTCTTCGCCGCCGGAAACGCCGGTACCGATGAAACGGAAGCCTTTCGCTTCCAAATCTTTGCTGCGACGAACCGTATCAGGGAAATAAGCGTTGCCGCCATCAATGATGATATCGCCTTCAGCCAAATGAGGAACAAGTGAATCGATTGTTGCATCTGTGCCAGCGCCTGCTTGTACCATGATTAGAATTTTGCGCGGAACTTCAAGAGATTGTACGAATTCTTCGATGCTGTATGTTGGAACAAGGTTTTTGCCTGCTGCTTCTTGTACGAGGTCGTCTGTCTTTTCGCGGGAACGGTTGAACACCGATACCGTGAAGCCTCTGCTTTCAATGTTAAGAGCAAGGTTTTTGCCCATTACGGCCAATCCGATTACGCCAATTTGCTGTTTTGACATCTGGTTTCTTCCATCCTTCATCATCTATTTTGGGTCACAATAGTTTTATTTTACTCTTTTTATCCCAAGAAGAAAACTGTCTAAGCGGAAAAATGTCGAATAAGCGGCATTAGAATTATTGACCGATTCAAAAAGTTTATCTTATATTTGTCTTAATTGCTCCTTTTTGCTCGATGGAACAACCGTAAATTCCAACTTTCGCACAACCTAAAAACGACCAATTGCTGAAGGGATTCACAGCGATTGATCGTTTTTAGGTTTTCATGGGGGAATCAGCATCTATCATCAGAGTTCCAGTTGCAGCATTTCCGAGCGAAGTGCCATCAATCGCTCTTTTGACTCCGAAACCGCATCCTCATCCGTGCCCTGCAGCGCGTCAAACAGCATCGACAACTCGTAGTCAAGCTCATAGCGGAGCACGATGGCTCTCTCTTCTGCCCGCTTCGATTGGAAGGCTCTAATCATTTCTTCTATTGTAACGAAAGGCTTCTTCTGATAAATAATCCGATGTTCCATACCGGACACCTCCACAAGTCGTATAATCTCACCGAACATGATACTCTCAATGACGATTTGACGATCTTTGATACGCTTCACAACCGCATGTCCACGTGTGTCATTAATCAGCTTTTCAATCAACTCTGACAGCTTCTCGTCTTTAATAATGTAGTCTCCGACGATTTTGTATCGGTTCTTCATTCGTTGGAATTGGAGCTTCACCAGCTTGCGGCCGGTCCGGATCGAAACTAGAAATTGTCCCTCCGTCTCACTCCAATACAAGGAATAACCCTCCTGAATAAGATCGCGGATGAGATTTTGGATTTGCCGGCGGTCAAATCGCAGTTCCAAATTGCAATATTCGACTTCATGGCTTTTGTTCACGGCAATCCCTCCCTTACCTCAGTATAGTTGACGAAATGTTCTGATAATTTATTCTTACTTTTATCTTATACTCCATCTTATGTTCTGGCAACTTGGATTATTGACTAAATTTACGCTGAAAGGCTACTTTACTTAAAAAAGGGCGCGGCTGCCTCCAAATGAAGACAGCTCGTACCCTTTATGTGCTTATATTTTATAGGCGCTCGCGGATATTTTTAATTCAGAATTGCTTTTGTGCAGAGGCCCGCCTTGCATTAATATTCTGCTCCGGTCGCAAAAACCAATGCTTCCTCAAGGCCCAATTGCTGCACCTCGCCGGTTTTTCTTGTTTTCAGTTCCACGATTCCTTCTGCAGCCTGCTTGCCAATCACGATTCTCAGCGGAATGCCAATGAGGTCTGAATCCTTGAATTTAACGCCTGGCCGCTCATCTCGATCATCCATGAGCACCTCTACTCCAGCCTCACTAAGCCTAGACGTAATATGTGCAGCCAAGTCCATCTGCACCGTATCCTTAACGGATACAGGAACGACATGAACCTGATACGGAGCAATCGCACGCGGCCATATAATGCCATTATTATCAGAATGCTGTTCAAGTACAGCAGACAAAAGCCTGGATACGCCGATTCCATAACATCCCATGATAAAAGGCTGTTCCCTGCCTGATGCATTCAAATAGGTCGCATGCAAAGCCTCGCTGTACTTCGTGCCCAGCTTGAAAACGTGACCGACCTCAATGCCACGGTGAAAGGCTAATCGGCCTTCCTCGCAGCGAGGGCAATGATCTCCCGCTTCTGCGTTGCGGAAATCACCCGCTGCCGCCTGCGAGAGATGAATGAGCGGCTTGACGTTGCCCAGATGATAGTCAGCCTCATTCGCTCCCGCAATTCCGCTTTCCATGGCAAGTACCGCGTCATCTACGAGAATCGGAATCTGAAGTCCTATTGGGCCGGCGAAGCCCGTCGGTGCTCCCGTGACGCGTTCTGCAGTGGTTTGATCCGCAAGCTCAACATGCGCTGCAGACAGCTTGTTTTTCACTTTTATTTCGTTGACCTCATGATCTCCCCGTACGACAACGGCCACAGGCTTGCCATCTACCGCGTAAATTAATGTTTTGATAAAAGCCGCTGCTTCGAGCTCGAACGCCTGTGAAAGCTGCTCGATCGTTTTAATATTCGGCGTATGATGCCGGACAAGCTCCGCCTCATGCTCATCCCTTACAGACGATTCTTCGCTCGCAGCCTGCTCCTTGCCTCCGTATTCCGCTTTTTCCAAATTCGCCGCATAGCTGCAGGAATCGCATACCGCTATCGTATCCTCGCCAATATCGGCAAGAGCCATGAACTCATGCGTTCCTCCTTCTCCGCCAATCGAACCTGCATCCGCCTCAACTGAGCGGAAATAAAGCCCGCAGCGCGTAAATATCCGGTGATAAGCCTCATACATGCTGGTATAGCTGCGATGAAGCCCTTCCCAATCGGCATCGAAGGAGTAGGCATCCTTCATCAGGAACTCTCTGCCGCGCAGCAAGCCGTAGCGGGGCCGCTTCTCATCGCGAAACTTCGTCTGGATTTGATACAACGTAAGAGGAAGCTGCCTGTAAGAGCTCACCTCGCCGCGTACGAGACTCGTAATGACTTCCTCATGTGTCGGACCAAGGGTGAATTCCCGATCATGGCGGTCGCGCAGGCGCATGAGCTCCGGGCCGTATACCTCGTAACGCCCTGATTCCTTCCATAGCTCTGCAGGCTGCATGGCCGGCATCAATACTTCCTGAGCTCCTGCCAGATCCATCTCCTCGCGTACAATTTGCTCCAATTTTCTTAGTACCCGCCTGCCTAACGGCAAATACGTATATATGCCTGCCGCGAGCTGTCTGATTAACCCGGCTCGCAGCATCCATTGATGGCTTGCTGCTTCTGCTTCAGAAGGCGACTCACGCAGGGTTGGCATTAATAGCTGGCTTTGTCTCATCGTAATCAACACTCCCATTCATTCGAGTTTCCCTTTTCCAGATGCAAAAAGAACGCATTCGAAAGGGACGAATGCGTTCGTGGTACCACCCTAAATATAGCTGCGGTCAAGCAAGTGCGGCTCTTATTCGATAACGGAATGAAAGTTCCGGCAGCAGCAGGCTTCTCGGCTTGCTTCCGCAGCTCGCAAGATAGGATTTGATCAACGTTTATGGAAGCCTTGCAGCCGCGGGCTTCCTCTCTGTCATAAACGTGGGCTGATCAACATAGTCTTGGTCAAAGCTGTTGTTCTGTCATTAACTTTTGACAAATTTACAATACAAATGTGATGAAGTCAAGAGCATATTCCAATCGTCCGCTAGTTCATGTTAGCTGGTACGGTTAGGCCGCAGCACAACGGATCCGAAGGTGATCAGTACTGCCGCGAATAGAAGCAGAATCAACAGCTGCATGCCTATATCAGAAAAGCTGTAACCTCCGCCTAACCGGTCAATCGCTTGAATCGCCCACTTTTGGGGAGTGAAATTAGCCAGCTTCTGCATGAAATCGGGCATGATCGAAAGTGGAAAAAAACAGCCGCTGATGAGGCAGGACGGAATGATAAGAAGATTGTTGATTTGCGACAGCTGCGTGCTGCTGCGAACTAGACCTGCTATGGCAGAGGTGAGTCCCACTGCTGCAAGCAGATAGCATTCCAGAACAAGAAGCAGCGAGCCAAACGGAATGCCCAGAGAATAACCAAATGCGTAGTAAAGCAAGCTCAGCACAATTAGGAGTTGAATCGTGCCTACCAGCATGCTTCCCATAAAATTGCCGAAGGCAATATCAAAAGCTCTCAATGGCGCTGTGTACATTCTAGCCATCGTTCGCGTATCTCGATCTTCCATAACAAATCCGATCGATTGGCTGACAAGAAGCAACAGAAACATGAGGATAAGTCCAATCATCATCGGATTAGATACAACTTGCCCTAGCTTCATTTCTGATTGGATGGCAGTAATTGTTGGTGCTGCTTGCGCTTCAAGCAGCGCTGCAAGCCGTGATGGTTCGGCTGCATATGCCTCATTTCCCCTCATAAGTTCTACAGTCGCGTAGAGCCTATCTGACTCAACAGCTAGCATAGCCGAGAGCGAGGCATTCCATAATTGTTCGTTCATCTGGTATACGATAGCCTTGGAGTGCGTCCCGCTCAGCATCTGTGAAGTGAAATCAGCCGGTACATACACAGCAGCATCCGCTTCACCGTCGCTTACAAGCGCCTTTAGCTCTTCCTCTGTCAGATTTGAATGTTTTTGTATCGCGTAAAGCGGTTCCTTCTCTAGTGTAGAAGCGAGGTAAGCTCCCAGGCTGCCTCTATCCGCAATATTTACGACGATAACCGGCTTACTGTCCAACAAACCGGAAAGCAAGCCTCCCATCATGGATAAAATAATAGCTGGAAGCAGGACATTCATAATCAATCCGCGCCGCGAACCCATCGTCCGACGAATGAGATGGGCGGCTATGTGCAAGCTAGGCATGCGGTTTCACCACCTTTGGCAATCTAATGATTGCGATAATAAGAAGACAGAGCGCAAACAATGCCAGAACGCCGATCTCCTGCCAGGCTTCCGTTTGCCCAGTCCCCGTCATGACAGCTCTAAGACTCGTGCTTGCCCAATGGTTGATGGTTAACTTATTCGCTCCGCCTACCATTTTCTCAATTCCAGTCATCATGCCGCCGCTCAAAAAAGTCATACTGAACACGATGATTGAAAAAAACGTTTGCGTCGTCTTTTTATTCTGGGCAAATGAGGCGATCGTAATCCCCAACCCGATTCCCGCTGCGGCTGTTAAAAAGCAAATTAACGCAATGATTTCGTATTGACCGCCCCAATTCACGTCGTACACAAAACTCGTAAATACTACGATGACTATCGCTTGCAAAGCAGCAAGCATGCCCGATCCGCAGATAACGCCTAGCGTCGTCATGCGAAAGGAAGAAGGATTCGTATACATGCGCTGCAGCGTGCCGCTCTCGCGTTGATTGATCAACGCAATAGCTGCCGCCATTCCGCCGTACAGTAGAAACATGATCAAGTACGCTGCCGAATAGTACTGGATTGCGGACGTCTCTCCGAAAATCTCGCTATCTCCCATGCCTAAATTATGGACAACGATGGAATCTTCAGCTGAAGGCTCCTTTAGAATGTCACCCGCATTCATCACACCTAGAATCTGGACAGCTGCAATCTGCAAGTTAACAGTGGAAAGATAGCGATTGACCACAGCATCCGCTGCTATATTTTTCTCTTCGTATCGACCGGCATAGGTCAGCCATTCTGCAGCTTTTCCTGTCTCTACCTGCAATGAGAAATCGCTGGGAATACTCACTCCATAATCTACTGTTCCCTCGCGCACCCAATCTTGCACCTCGCTCGCGGATTTCGCTTGCAATACCTTAATATATGGACCTGCGGCTGCCTCTTCCCAGAATAATGTTATGCCATCTCTCATATTCCCGTGGTCAGCATTGAAGACTGCAACCTTTGCGGGCTTGATATCCGTATTGAACGCACTGCCTAACAGCAAGATCAATAACAGCGGCAGCCCAATAAGGATAACAAGCAACGAACGCATCCGGCTGTATTTCACGCATTCATAATAAACGGTCGTCCACCAAGCTCTCATCGCTTAATTCCTCCTATTCGTCTCGCAAAGTGCGTCCGGTCATTTGCAGAAAAAGCGACTCCAGATTCGGCTCGACCCTGGTCAACTTTCGGAGATTAATGCCGTGCTTCTGAATGATGAACAATAAATCCTGAAGGATCGACGGTGACTCTTTCACCGTAGCCGTAAGCTTTAATCCCAAATCACTTTCATCCAATTGCTGCATGCCAGGATGCTCTGAGATTTCTCTCAGCATGTCAACCGAATTGCGATCGATTTCGAAGATCAGCTTCTCGCCTTGACCGACTTGGCGCTTTAATTCATCCTTCGTGCCGCAAGCAATCAATTTGCCTTGATCGAGGATGCCAATTCTCGTACATATCGCCTCGACCTCCTCCATATAATGGCTCGTGTATATCACTGTAGATCCGAGCTTGTTCAATGACCTTACTGATTCCAAGATGTGATTCCTAGACTGCGGATCAATGCCGACAGTCGGCTCATCCATAATGATCAGCTTTGGACGATGCATGATTGCGCAAGCAATATTAAGTCTCCGCTTCATACCGCCCGAGAAAGTAGAGGGCTTATCCT
Source organism: Paenibacillus endophyticus (assembly GCF_014192395.1). Classification (GTDB taxonomy): domain Bacteria; phylum Bacillota; class Bacilli; order Paenibacillales; family Paenibacillaceae; genus Pristimantibacillus; species Pristimantibacillus endophyticus. Next base: position 359,846 of record NZ_JACHXW010000005.1, read on the forward strand.
TCGCCTTTTCAAGCAAACCAACGAATTGCAAGGCTTCGTCGACGCGGTCTCGAAGAAGTGAGCCTCGAAGTCCATATAGCTTCGCAAAAAAAGTAACGTTCTCTCGGGCAGTCAGCATTTCGTAAATCGCGAGCTCCTGCGGGACGAGCCCAATTCTCTTTTTCACCTCGATTGGCTGCTTGCGAATGGAATAGCCGTCCACTAGAATATCTCCTCCGCTTGGCGCAAGCAAGCCGGACAGCATATGGATACTCGTGCTCTTGCCTGCGCCGTTAGGTCCAAGCAAGCCGAAAATCTCTCCTTCACCGATTGAAAAGTTAAGATGATTAACGGTTATTGTCGTATCGTATTTTTTAACGACCTCGCGAAATGCAACTAGACTCATCTCTGCTTCAACTCCCTGCTTCGTTTCTGATAATCCCATTGTATGCTTTTCGCTCGCTTGAAACAGGTCTATAAAGTCATAACCTCGAGGTGACAAAAGTCATCTCCTCGGCATCGGTCATAGAGCGGCATGAAGGTTGCATGAAATAAACCAACCTGCTCGTTCGGGCCTATCTGATTATGCTATAATGAAGCAAATTCAGCAGCGGGAGCTTCTATCAAATGAATATACTGCTAAACCGAATTCGGACACTGCTAGTTGCGGTCCCATCGGTCCTGAGCGTCGCGAACGTTGCACCCAGCCACTATGCCATATACACAGCCTGTGTGCTGTTTGCGCTGCTGCTCATAAGATCAGGCTCGCTTTTTCCTAAATTCCGCAATCTATCGCTGCTGGCAGAGCTCATCTGCTTTTCATGGCTAGCTCATTCGTACGGCGGTGTACTGTTTCTATTGCTCTTCTCAACCCTTATCGCGTCTTGCCGAAACAGGCCAGAGCGCGCGACCAGCATCATCTGGTCGATAGCTGGATTAGTTGCCTTGCTCTCTGCAATGCAGGACAGTCAACAAGCGTTGTTGCTTTCTGCTTCGCTGCTTTGGCTCACGACGGCTGCCATTCTTTATGCCGCAAATGAATATGAGAATAAGCAGCTTCAGATTGAGGACTTGTATGAGGCGTTATCTGCAAGCCACGCCGAGCTTGACGCCGCTAGGCGCCGCATGCACGATTATGCGCTGCAAGTCGAGCAGCAGGCTCAGATCGAGGAACGAAACCGCATTGCCAAAGACATTCACGACGATTTGGGCCACCGGCTTATACGCGTCAAGATGATGTCGGAAGCAGCGCTGCATTTGTTTGATGCCGACGCAGACCGAGCAAGATTGACCGTCGAGCAAATACGCGATCAGCTGCAAGACAGCATGGAACTCATGCGCCGAACCGTCAGAAGGATCGCTTCTGACCAAGAATCGGATGTTAGACGGTATGCACTGGATCGCCTGGTGGAAGAGTCGGCAGCCGCTATGGGGATAGCGGTAAGCTTCCGAATTACGGGCCACGCACGCCCGATTTATCCGAGCATGGAGCTCATACTCTTTAAAAATGCGCAGGAGGCGATTACGAATGCCGTCCGGCATGGGAGAGCGACGTCCATTACGGTTAATCTGGCTTTTGATGCGGCGCATGTCGCACTCACGATTGCAAATGACGGGATCATCCCGAGTGAGCCCATTGAAGCCGGTCTTGGCTTGAAAGGCATGAAAGAGCGAATAGCATTGGTTGGGGGTCAGATCGAATGGGAGCGTGGAGCTCGTTTCTCCATTACGACTACCCTCCCCCTTCTTGGCGGCTAGCGAATTTTAAGCGCATGCAGAAATGGAGTTGCCTTATGATTAGAGTGCTTGTGGTAGACGATGATCCTTTTATTCGCGAGAGCATGAAGGTCATCTTAGATCTCGATAACGATTTACATGTGGCTGGGATATGTGGGAACGGCCATGATGCAGTAACGTTTGTCCGTCAATCGGCTGTTGATGTCGTGTTGATGGATATTCGAATGCCTGTCTGTGACGGCGTGGAAGGAACTAAGCTGCTGCGAGCGCTTGAAGCCCCGCCTGCCGTGCTAATACTGACGACCTTTGATGACGATGAATATATCGCTCAGGCGATACGGAATGGCGCGAACGGCTATTTGCTCAAAAACGTGCCGCCAAGCCGCATCATCAGCGGCATTAAAACAGTGTATGAGGGCAACGTCCTCATTCATCCGGACATTGCCCGCAAGCTGGCAGGCATGCTGGAGACGCCGCGCCCCGAGCCGGGCAAAGCATTAACGATCAGCGGTCTAACGCCTGCCGAGGTTCAGATCGTTCAATTAATTGCAGACGGTCAATCAAACAAGGAAATGGCAGCTTCCTTATTTTTGAGTGAAGGCACGGTCAAAAATTATATTACCGAAATATTAAACAAGCTCGAGCTTCGAGATCGAACGCAAATCGCCATTTTTTATTTGAAATTAATCCACCAATAATGGTTTATTCATGAAGGAGACCACGACGATGACATCACAGACTACAACTTCCAAGTTTGACGGGTTCACACAAGCCGATTTCGAAGTGTTCAACCTAGTTGGACTTGAAGAGCGAATGGCAGCAATCCAGAATCAAATTCAGCCGAAATTTCACGCAATTGGCGGGCAGCTTACAGTAGATGCGGCCGTGCATGCAGGCAATGAAATGTATTTGCACGTTGCTCGGCATGCTCGCCGCAAGGTCAACCCGCCCAAGGATACTTGGCTTGCGATCTGCAGCAACAAACGCGGCTATAAAGCACATCCACATTTCCAGCTCGGCTTGTTTGACGATCATTTATTCCTATGGATGGCGCTTATTTACGAGGTTCCGAACAAATCCAATATCGCTACCGCTTTCCTCAATCAAATCGATGACGTTATCGCTGTTGTGCCGCAGGACTATGTCCTCTCGCTCGACCATATGAAAAAGGAATCGACCCCTATCGCCGCGATGACCAAGCAAGACTGGAAGGACGCGCTTATCCGTTTCCGTGACGTCCAGAAAGCCGAGCTGCTGATCGGAAGACATGTCAAGGCTGGAGACCCTATCCTTCGCGACGGCGATGCGCTGCTCGCCTTTGCTTCTTCCACATATGAGACGCTCATGCCGCTTTATCGCATGGCTAACCTCTAAAATTGAAATGTACGCGAACAAGCGCGTTTTCTGCAACGGTTAGTATGGCGAAAAAAATGGCTGAACAGGCAAAGCTCCCTGTTCAGCCATTTCTCTATTATTCAAGCCCTACGATGCCGAACATCGCTTGGCAATCAGTCGTTCCGTTCCTATCATTTATGCCTGATTCGTCGCAGCTGCTTCAGCTTGCGCATTAGCCGCATATGCCCTTCTTTGTTTCCGCGAGACTTTGAAAAACAATAATTCATAGACACACGGGACAATAATTAGGGTTAACAGCGTAGCCGCTACCAAGCCGCCAATGACGACGATAGCCAAGCTTTGCGACACGATGCTGCCGGATTCATGTGAGCCGAATACCAAAGGCAGCATAGCCGACACGGTAGCTACAGCCGTCATAATAATCGGGCGCATACGCGTAGTGGCAGCTTCGATTAGCGACTCGCGTATCGACATGGATTGCTCATTCTGCTTCACGCGATCAATGAGCACGATCGCATTGGTCACGACAATGCCGATGAGCATCAACGCGCCGAACATAGCCGTGAAATCAGGGGTGACTCCTGAGATGAGCAGGCCGGTCACGGCTCCGATAGCAGCTAGCGGCAACGAGATCATGATCGCAAGTGGCGCGCGGAGCGTCTTGAACGTCAGCACCATAATCAGATATACGAGACCGATTGAAATTAATGCCGTTAATCCTAAATCTGCAAAATCACTGGATTGTTCAGCCGATGCGCCACCGACTGCGATTGCAACACCTTCCGGCAATTGAATCGCTGCAGCTGCTTTGTTAATCTCTGTGCCAACGACAGAAAGCTCTTTCGGTTCAGCGCTCGCTGTCACGCGAAGATAGGTTTTCCCATCTTTATGGTAGAATAACGCCGGTTCCTCCGTTCGAATCAGCTCTGCCACCTCTGAGATGGAGATCGGGCCCGCTTCTGTCATAACAGTGAGCTTCTCAAGCTCAGCTTTGGAATTTGCATGGACAACTGGCTGCAGCAAAACCTGGGTATCGCTTGATTCTATCTGGATGGAACCGATTGGCAGCGGGTTCAACATGCTTTGCAGCTGCATGGCAACCTCTTGGCCTTTTGCCAAAGTAGGGTCAATTTTGAAAGAATAAACCGATTTCTTTTCTTCTTGATTGCTTTCCACTTTTTGAACACCGTCAATCGGCTGAATAGCCGCAATCAGCTTCTCTGCCGTTTGCGTGAGTTCTTCCGCATTATCGCCTGTTACGTCAATAAAAATTTGCGAGGAGCCGCCTCCCATAATGAGATCAGAAGCGTCTGCAGTCAGCTCGGCGTCTTTAAAGCTTTCTTTATGCGATTTTACTTTCTCCATAAACACTTCAGCATCTACGCCATCCTTCAGGTCGATCATATAAGTGATTAGCGTAGGAGAGGATACAGAACCATATTGGGCAGCATCGGAGCTGTTGCCGAGCATCATCATGACCCATTCAATATCTTGGTCGGCAGTCAGAATGCTTTCGAACTTCTTCCCTTCCTCTTGGACTAGCTCGGCCGGTGTCTCGCTCGGATATTGCAGCGTTACATTAATGTTCTCCGCGCTAGAAGAATCAAGCGCTCCTTTAGGCATGAATACGTAAGCGCTGATCGAACCTGCGAATAAAACGACGGCAATCAGAAGCGGCACCCATTTATGTGCGAGATTCCAGCGAATGAACGCGGCGAACTTGGGTGAACCCGCATGCTCCTTCTCCTTCGTCCCTTTCAGTAATACGGCGCTCAGGAGCGGTACGACAGTTAATGCGACTAACAAGGAAGCAAGCAGCGAATATGCAACCGTAAGAGCGAACGGCAGCAGGAATGCTTGCAAGGAGCCGCGCAGGAGACCCATTGGTAAAAATACCGCAACCGTTACAAGCGTTGACGAAGTGATAGCAGAAGCAACCTCTTTCGTTGCATCCGTAATCAACTTAACGGAGAACGACTCTTTCTGAAGCCTTCTGTAGATATTTTCAATCACGACGATACTGTCATCGACAAGGCGGCCTACCGCGACTGCAACGCCTCCGAGTGTAATAATATTTAGAGAAACGCCTGACAGCTGCAGGAGATATAAAGTAATGCCAAGTGACAATGGAATGGATACGATCGTTACGATCGTTGCTCTGAAATTACGCATGAACAATAAGATGACGATAGTTGCGAATAAGGCTCCCAGCAAAACTTCACGAAGCATGCTGTTGACTGAAGAAACCACTGAATCCGAAGTACTCAAAATGATAGAGGCCTCGATGCCTTTCATGTCCGCATTCAAGCGTTCAACCGTTTTTTCGATGCCATTGCCAACTGTGACGGCGTTCGCATCCGCCGATTTCGAAATGGTGTACATAATGGCATCTTTTCCGTTCATTCTGCTGATGCTCTCTTGGTCTTTGGATAGCTCGACAGCCGCGACATCTGCTAGCCTAACGCCCGCACCTATTGGAAGCTTGCGAAGCGTCTCCAATCCTGTAACTTGGTCAAATACATTAATATTGCCCGCAGCCCCATCGATCGTTCTCTCTCCGATCGAAACGGAAGCTCCTCTGCCCTGCAATACACCCATTAAAGCTTGTATGGGGATACCCTTTTCAGCTAGCTTAGCCGTATCCGGAATGACATGTACGGCTGGCGTTGATTTGCCGCTTATGCTGACCGCGCCGGCACCTTCTGATTTCTGCAGCTCAGACGTGACTTCCTCCAGCTTCACTTCCTTCTCTTGCTCACTCATTCCTTCGTCAAAAGTAAGCGTTACCCAAGCGATAGGAATCATCGATGTGTTGAATTGAACGACAAACGGCTTCATTACATTCGATGGCAGCTGAACTTGCCCGACTATGCGCTCAATTTCGGCCTTCGTTTCTTTCATGTTTGTTTTGGAGTCGAAGTTCAGATTGATTTGCGCATATCCGTCTCCCGATGTCGAGAGCATGCTCGTCTTTCCTTTCACGAGCATAACAGCCGCTTCTAACGGATTGGTCACTTTCTGCTCCATCGACTTTGCGTCATTTCCTGGACCGATTGCCGTAATCATGACTTGCGGATTGTCAGCGGCAGGCAGGAACTCCATTGGCAGCCTTAAGTAGCTGATTACCCCCATAACTAAAGCCATGATGACGATTAGGATAATGGCCGCCTTGTTTCGGAAAGACCATTCTGTTAATTTACTCATTTAATTCCGACTCCTTTTCCCTCTACGGTTTTCTATTTGTTTTGTCTTTTCTAATCATAATGGGAAGAAAAGGCATGCAAAAACGTCCAGAGAATGGCTTTCACTCTCGCCCAAGGTCGTAATACGTCTACACCTGAAGACTGAGATTGTTTTTTAGCAAAAGAGTATAACCTCCCTTTAACTTGCATACATTTCGACTTATAATAGAGTGAGTACTTACTCATTTTTGAAAGGGAGTATGTTGAAATGAGGTCTATGTCCGATGTATCGCAAATCTGTCCTGCCATCGAGCTCCAAGACATTTCACGCGCCTTTGGCAAGCGTAAAGTGCTTTCCGGCATTACCCTCACCATACCCAAAGGCGAGCTTTTCGGCTTGCTTGGTCCATCAGGCTCAGGGAAAACAACACTCGTCAAGATAATGACAGGAATTGATCGGGCAGATTCCGGGACGGTTCATATGCTCGGCGAAACCATGCCTCAACTCAAAATGCTGCAGACATTCGGCTATATGGCACAGTCTGACGCGCTATACAATGAATTGACAGGCAAACAAAATTTAGCATTCTTTGGTGCGATGTTTGGTCTGAAGGGCAGAGCGCTTGAATCCAGAATTCAGTATGCGGCGGGGCTCGTCTCTTTAAACGAGCACCTGAATGTGCAAACCTCCGCTTATTCCGGAGGTATGAAGCGTCGGCTCTCGCTAGCCATAGCTTTGCTGCATGAGCCGAAGCTGCTCGTGCTAGACGAGCCGACGGTAGGTATCGACCCTGTGCTGCGAAAATCGATTTGGAGGGAACTCGTACATTTAACCAAGCAAGGGATCACGATTATACTAACCACGCATGTCATGGACGAGGCTGAGAAATGCGATCGGCTCGGACTGATCCAGAACGGAAAGCTGATTGCCCTGAATACCCCGGAAGCCATAAAGCTGAATACGGGAAGCAGTACGCTTGAGGATGCGTTTATCGCTCTTGGTGAACGGGCAGGTGAACGGGAATGAGAGTACGCGCACTTGCTGTCCGTATTGTCAATCAGTTTCTAAGAGACAAACGGACACTCGCTTTACTATTTCTTGCTCCTCTGCTCATTCTTAGTTTAATGAAGCTTGTGTTTGGCGGCCAAGCCATATCTCCAGTAATCGGAATCATTGATGCCCCAGCTGCTCTTACGGATAAATTCGAGCAATTAAATGCAGAAGCTGAAATTGTTCTGTATGACAACTACGATATAGCGAAGGCAGCTCTGCAAGCAGGCGAGCTTGATGCCGTTCTCCAAGCTGGCAGCGGAATACCCGAGCTCATGCTTGAGGGAAGCGACCCTTCGGTTAATAGAGCGATTTTATTGCTGGTACAGAACGCCACACGAATAGAAGGCGGCCATAATGCGCCAGTAGTCAACTATTTGCATGGCGGGCCTGATCTGGCTCCTTTCGATGCATTTGGCCCTGTCCTTATTGGTTTCTTCTCTTTCTTCTTCGTTTTTCTGCTCGCAGGCGTTTCCTTCCTGCGAGAACGAACAAGCGGGACCTTGGAGCGCTTGCTTGCTACCCCGATTAGAAGAAGCGAGATTGTGGCCGGCTATTTGGCAGGGTTCGGCATATTCACTTTGCTGCAAGCTACATTAATCGCTTGGTATTCGGTTCATGTACTGGGATTGCATATGGCTGGAAGCATTGGATCTATGCTGCTCATCAATGTTTTGTTGTCTTTAACAGCATTAACTCTCGGAACGCTGCTGTCTTCCTTTGCGAGCAGTGAATTTCAGATCATTCAATTTATCCCTATCGTCATCGTGCCGCAAGCCTTTTTCTCCGGCCTATTCAATCTGGATGCGATGAATCCTTGGCTTCAAAAGCTAAGCTTGATCATGCCGCTCACTTACGGCGCAGATGCTATGCAGGGCATTATGCTGCGTGGAGAAGGCTGGTCTGACCTGCAACTGGATGTTTATGTGCTGATAGGCTTCTCCGTCTTGTTTGCGCTCATGAATGTCGTAGCGCTCAAAAAGCATCGCCGTATGTAGGTAAACCGAGCATTTGCTATAATGGACAGAATGGTGTTGTGTGAAGGAGTGGCTTACATGCAGGTATCCGCTGATCAATGGCTCGAAGAGTTATTGAAGCTAGACAACGACGAAACCAAAATGACTGAAAAACAAATAAAAATCGTACAGGCGGCTTCCGAAATATTCGCGGAGAAAGGTTTTGCCGCTTCGTCGACGAGTGAAATCGCTCAGCGGGCAGGTGTTGCAGAGGGAACGATATTTCGCCATTACAAAACAAAAAAAGAGCTGCTGCTTTCCATCGTTGCGCCTGTGATGGCCAAGCTTGTTGCCCCATTTGTGCTGCGAGATTTTTATAAAGTGCTCGACGGCAGCTTTGACAGCTACGATGCGCTGCTGCGTGCAATCATCGAGAACCGCATCGCATTCCTTGAGAAGCATATGCAGGTGTTCAAAATTTTCATTCAAGAGATTCCATTCCATCCGGACCTCCAGGAGCAGTTCCAGAAGCTTATCCTCTCCAAGGTGCTTGATAAACTCAGTATCAGCGTCCGAAAGTTTCAACAGCAGGGCAGTATTATTGACTGGTCTCCCGTTACCGTTATCCGATTAACTGCATCTGCATTGATTGGTTATGTGCTTTGCCGTTCCTTCTCTATCCATGCTTCGGACTCGACATGGCAAGACGATACGGAAAGAGAAGCGACAATCACTTTTATACTGAAGGGACTGACTCCATAATCCGCATCAAAAAAGCCGATTATCCGCTGAATACGGACAATCGGCTTATTCTCACTTCACAGCTTGTGCTTCCCGTTCCATCCTGCCGGACTTGTCCAACTGGCGGAAGCGAAGCAGCAGCAGCAATGCGGCTAGGCATAGAATCCCGCCTAGCAAATAAGGCAAACCCATTTGAATCGTAAAAAACAACGAACCTAGCAGCGGTCCAGCAATACGGCCTAAGCTGTCCATTGAAGAGCTGAGTCCAGATGCAACACCTTGGCCTACGGTTGTCTTTTGCGTAATAAGAGAAGTGACACAAGGTCTGATCAAGGAATTGCCGATACCGAACACAGCCAAGGACAATGTAGCCCACCAGAGCGAATGCGCGCCGAGAAGCAAGAAAAAGCCGAGCGCTGAGATGACCAAGCCAATTGCAATATACTTCGGCTCCTCGCCTTTCTTAATACGGCGACGCACAATTCCACCCTGTACGAGTGCCCCCACAAAACCGCAAACAAAAAACAATATGCCGACCTGCAGCGGTGTTACATCGAATCGCCTCATGCCGAAAAACTGAAGCGTAGCTTCCATGCCTGCTAGTGTGAAGGTTACGAAAAAGGCAAGGATGTACAAGTACTTAAGCGGTCCGGTAAATGCCGCCCATCTTGAAACCTTTTTCTCCGTGCCCATTCTCCGCTGCTCCTGCGGAAGTGATTCTTTGAGCTTCCAAACAGCAAGCACAAAGGTAATAAGAGCTAGAACAGACGCCGTATAAAATGGAGTTTCAAGTGAGATTACGCTCAGCAATCCGCCAACGCCAGGTCCAATCGTAAACCCGAGACCAATCGACATCCCAACAAGCCCCATGCCCTTGGTTCTCTCTTCTGGCGGCGTAATGTCAGCGACATAGGCTACAATGACGGATGCGACTGCCCCGGAGAACAACCCGCCAAGCACTCTTGAAAGATACATTAGCGTCAAGTTGCCTGATGACAAGCCGAACAGCAGAAAGCTTGCCGCAAAGCCCAGCACGCCGATTAGAATAATCGGTCTCCTGCCGATGCGGTCGGATAAGCCGCCCCAAAAAGGGGATAAGAAAAAGGAAACGGCTGAATAAATAGCCAGCATTCGTCCAGTATGCAGTTCCGCTTTATTCGGATCTGCCGCTTGAATAATTTCCGGCATAACCGGGATGATAATCCCAAATCCTATAAATGTCGTCATTAGTATTGCCATTACGATAAGTATTCGTTTATCCTTCATGCTGCAACCCCTCCACCAACCTATGTTACCATATCCATTTATCAACGATGTATGAACAATTGAAGAACAAATCGGCTTGCATCAAGCTCTTCATAAAATTGAAGCTTGCATTCCCCCCTGTATTTGCTATACTCAACTTTGTTTGTAACCTCTAATGAAAGGCAGGGATGAGAGCGATGGATCATAATAAAACTCCGCTATTCACCGCGCTTCGCCGTCATGCGGAGCAGGATCCCGTACAATTCCATATTCCTGGACATAAAAAAGGATTGGGCAGCGATTCGGAATTCCGTGAATTTATCGGCGATAACGCGTTGTCGATCGATTTAATCAATATAGCACCGCTCGATGACCTGCATCAGCCAACAGGCGTTATTGAAGAAGCGCAGAAGCTAGCCGCCGATGCCTTCGGATCGGATTATACTTATTTCTCCGTGCAAGGAACAAGCGGAGCCATCATGACCATGATTCTAACCGTATGCGCACCAGGAGACAAAATTATTGTTCCGCGCAATGTTCATAAATCGATTATGGCTGCCATTATATTCGCGGGAGCCAGACCTGTATTCATTTCTCCAGCACGGGACAACAATCTTGGAATCGATCACGGCATAACGACACGTTCCGTTCGCAAAGCCCTGGAGCGCCACCCGGATGCCAAGGCTGTTCTTGTTATCAATCCAACCTATTTCGGCATTTGCGCAAACCTAAAGGAAATCGTCGATCTCGTACATAGCTTCGATATTCCCGTACTCGTCGACGAGGCGCATGGCGTGCTTATCCATTTCCATGAGAAGCTTCCGATGTCAGCGATGCAGGCAGGCGCGGATATGGCCGCAACAAGCGTCCACAAGCTTGGCGGTTCCATGACGCAAAGCTCTGTTCTCAACGTTCGCAAAGGCAGAGTTAATCCGCACAGAATTCAAACGGTCATCAGTATGCTGACAACTACGTCTACTTCATACATTTTGCTAGGTTCGCTCGATACGTCAAGACGCAATCTCGCTCTGAATGGACATGCTATCGCAGAACGCGCCATCGAACATGCACAATACGCACGCAAGCAAATCAATGAAATTCCTGGTCTCTACTGCTTCGGCGAGGAGATCCTTGGCGATGAAGCAACCTATGATTACGATCCGACCAAGGTTTCCATTCACGTTCGCCACCTTGGCATTACTGGATATGAAACGGAAAACTGGCTTCGCGACAATTATAATGTTGAGATTGAAATGAGCGATATGTATAACATTCTTTGCCTAGTTACGCCTGGTGATACCTCTGATTCCATTTCTAAATTGCTGGTATCGCTTCGCGGACTGTCTGAGAGGTTCCATGAAGGCGCTGAAGCACGAGAACTTGTCGTCAAAATCCCTGATATCCCTCAGCTATCGCTAACGCCGCGCGACGCTTTCTATGGAGAGACAGAAGTGCTTCCATTCAAAGAATCTGCCGGAAGAATCATTGCCGAATTTATTTATGTATACCCGCCAGGAATTCCGATTCTACTGCCCGGCGAGGTTATTACGCAAAAAAATATCGATTATATCGTCGATCATGTGCAAGTTGGTCTTCCGGTTAAAGGTCCTGAAGACCGCAGCATTGAATTTGTTAAAGTCATCGTTGAAGAAACTGCGATTTCATAATCGCGGTTGCAGAAAGGAGCTGCTCCGAAAGTCATGAGGATGACTTAGGACAGCTCCTTTCTGCATAATCTCTGCCACCATTACACTTATTGTCAACCTAAATTTGGCGTGCTATGATGTTGTGAGAGGTGAGTTGCGATGAGTCAAAGCGCTTACATAAAATTCGTGCAAGGTTCTGTCGTTGATAAACTTGATGTAGCGGGAATTAAGAACCAGCTCGTGCATTACTGTGAGCAAACCGCCCTTACGGGCTCTCAGCTAGATTGGAATTATGCTGAGGCTGCCTTTCCGTACACGATAGAAGAGAAGCAGGATGACCGTTGGTTTTACTTAAAGGGCATCAATCCGCTATACAAACATATCCTATTCGGTCCCAGCATGGCGGCAAGTGTTTCAGGCAGCGTCGTCCCCTGCATTCAGGTCGTTGTACCCGACGAAGCCACGCACGGTGATAAAGCGAAGGCCAATGAACTGTGCAAATATATAGCCGGCCGGCTGAAAGCGGAGCTGACCATGTTCAATGGGCGGACGATTTATTTTAATCCGAGGAAATAATAGCATAGCTGAGGCATGGAACACAAAAACGACCGGCAAGCTTCGCTAGCCGATCGTTTTTTCATTTGCTGCTTACTTGGATTCGAAGCTGGATTACTTCTCTTCGCTCTCCGTACGAGCAATTTCCTCATAAATCGCAGTAACACGATCCCACTCTGCATCGTCTTCAATACCGACTAGGAAGGACTCGTCGTTTTCTTCTTCAATACGGAAAATCACGCCGTCTGCTTCTGGATCATTGCGATCCAACAGGACCGCATATACATTGTTTTCCGATTCAAACGTATAAACCATGACCATTTCACGTTCCTGGCCCTCGTCGTCAGTCACGATAAAGACATGCTCTTCATGCTCGTGATCTTCACCACATCCGCAATCATCGCTATGCTGATGCTCGCTCATGTTATTACCCCATTTCAATAATGTTTACAGACTATCGTATAGTAACATGACATTCTATCAATGGTCAAACGAAAACGCTCCTTATGGAAACGGAGCGTCCGGATGTCTGTCTACTGCAATTAAAGGGAAGAAATTAATTTCTCGGAAACGACAGTCCATTCATCCGAACCTTTCAGCTTTAGAAAGAACCGAATGGGGTACTTGCCGCTGGCTTCGAATTTATATTCGATCTCATCTGTCGCATACCAGAAATTGTCTTTGGAAGTATTCACGCTCTCCGTTTGAATCACTTTTTCTTTCCCGTTCGGATCGAATATCGATACTTTAACGGCTGTTACATCTGTTTTTAAATTATCAATTTGTGCAAAAACTTTAAACTTTCCTTGATAGCCTTTGGCTACGTTTCCGAATACCGCATTATTCTGGAATAAGAACATATGGACATTTGGCTTATATACCGTAGCCCTTTTGCTTTGATTATCCCATTCGACGATTGCTTGCATCGAATTAGCTAGTTGACGAAGCGGCAAGTAGGTTTTGTTCTCTGCAATTAATCCGCCGTCATCCTGCTCTGTTCCGTTAATAATGACGCGTACCTTCTGAGATGCTGAATCCGCAAACATCATTGTACCACCCCATACTGACAACAGCAGCAGCAGAATTCCAACTTTTCTGAGTTTCATAGTTGTAAGCCCTCCATCCGATAGCCTGGATGAAAGGTTATACTCAGAAATTCAAGCAAAGTTGCGCAGGATAACAAACTATTTTGCCGTAGTACTAGAGGACCAACACTGTCAAAAGTTGTTGAAACCTGCGCTTGCCTGGGAAATACATCTGATTATTTCTCTTCATTACCCGTAGGTTCTCGTCAGTACACATGGGATGCCTTTCCCGAGTGAGCCAGCCGTTCTCATTCTGGCTAAATAATTCATGCCTCTTGCACAGGGCGTTTTGCAAACCGCACACGTATCCGAGAGAACAAGCTTGTAATTGTATTGTTTCCGATCGCTTGCAGGCTGTTTTTTCTTAGCTACTTTACCTTTTCCTTTGCTCATCATTCATTCGCCTCCACTATGCGTATCGCTTTAGCATTGTATGTAATGAAGGGCGAATGTGCATCAGCAATTGTCAGGAGCATGAAAAATTTGGTACATTAAACATGTGGAATGATGAGGAGGTACTAGCATGAACATAACAATGATTGGAACAGGCAGTGCTTTTGCCAAAAAATACGATAATAACAATGCGCTTATTGAAGTGAACGATTTTCGGCTGCTTGTAGATTGCGGCATTACGCTGCCGAAGGCTTTGCATCAGCAAGGCATTTCTTTTCAGGAGCTTGACGGGGTGTTGATCAGCCATATTCATGGAGACCATGTCGGTGGGTTGGAGGAATATGCCTTTCAGATGATGTTCAAATATAATCGCAAACCTGTTCTCTATATTGCGGAATCGCTGGTCGAACCCCTTTGGGAGCAGACCTTGCGCGGCGGATTAACGCAAGGGCCTCTCGAGTGTCTCGAAGATTTCTTTGAGGTCCGTCCGATAAAACCAGATATTGAAACCGAGCTAAGTCCTGGACTTAAAGTTAAACTGATCCAAACCAAGCATATACCTAACAAGCCGAGCTACTCCATCATTTTTAACGGAAGCTTCTTTTATACGGCAGATATGCGATTTGATCCAGAACTCCTCCAGCAATTGGTTGATGAGGGCGTGTCAACGATTTACCACGACTGTCAGCTAGAAGCCCCTGGTGTCGTTCATGCCACACTGGATGAACTACTTAGTCTTCCTGATGCAATCCAGCAGAAAACCTGGCTGATGCATTATGGAGACGCGATTGATCAGCACGCAGGTCGTACAGGCTCCATGCGTGTCGTCGAACAACATGTCACTTACAAACTCACTTAAACGAAAAAAAAGACGCCGCATCGATGCATGCTGGCGCCCTTTTTTTGTGGAGTTGCGTTTCTATATTTAACAGCATTAATTACTCCCTTAGAAAAGAGGAAGCTGGTCCAGATTATTAGTTGGATCTCCATCTGCGTCGCCTCGGATATAAAACTCTCCATCCCTGCCTTTAAACGTATTCACACCTGCAATATTGCCGGCTTGTACTTCTTGAAGAGCTGTTCCATAATCAAGAACTCTCCCGCTGTTTGTTTTAAAGGCTGTAAGATCTCCGTCTCCATCCTTTTGCACAGCTACAATATACTCTCTCGAATTTTGCCCGCCATTCAAATCGTCCATCGTGAATACCTCACTTCTATTCAAGTTGTTGAAGCCAATTTATATTGTTCCCATTCGTATCGGATTATTATGCGCGAAACGAATAAAAAACCGGCTAGCCTTTTTTGGAGGCGTATGCCGGTTCCTTTGTTTTATTTCCTTTTCATTGCATCTGCCGGAAGCCGCCTTCTCCATACGAATTGCTCGTCATGCGATAACGAATCCTCCATGGCAAACTTCGCCACAGCACCGATAACTATTCCGATAATGCCAAACATCCCTAATAGCCAAAGGGCTAAATAGGCATACTCTGCAGCCAACAGAAACCGCCTCCTGCGCGCTTTCTTTAAAGGTATGCCGACATTTTCGTCTTTAGTATACGCAAACAAGCTCGAGATCGTAAAAACGCCTTTATTTGAATCTTACATGTAAAAAAGTTCCTGCTTCATGCCGATAACTTAAATAGGAGGTGTGAAATGGATATCGCAGCAGCATCTATTGTCATGAATCAAAACAGCCTAGCACTTGCAGCCAACATCCAAGTGTTATCTCTAGCGAAAGAACAAGCGACACAGCAAGGTCAAGATATTGTGAACATGCTAAAAAGCGCTCAGCCAAACCTAGGACAAACGATTGATATTCGCATCTAAATTTCATCTGCTCGAAGCAAAACCCAATTGGGTTTTGCTATTATTTCCTTAAAGTTACAGATCAGACATTCTGAAGTTGTTTCAGAATAGTCTAAACCGTGTAGTTAATCTAATACGAAGGCTGCAAACTAGCGCAATGTTCGAAAAACTAACATTAATCTAATTGCATTTTGGAAAAATTCTAACAACCTTCGTTTATTCTTGTCTTAACAGATGAAAAGTTGGAGGGATTGTCATGGAACACGGTTTTTATCAGCAAAAAATTGAAGAACTAAGAGCAGAAATGATCAGATTATTTGAAGCCTGTAACAATTTCACCGATCAAGCAGTCGTCAAGATCAGCCAGGAGCTGGATCGTCTCCTCAATGAGTATTCCTGGGTATTGGCAAATAATAAGTGTTGACTTCTCTTCTTTACCCTGATATATTATTAATTGTCGCTAATATGATCTGGTAGCTCAGCTGGGAGAGCACTATCTTGACAGGGTAGGGGTCACAGGTTCGAACCCTGTTCAGATCATCGAAATGAAAGCCCGCAAGTCCTTGTAACACAAAGGATTGCGGGTTTTTTCGTTCTTGTGAAGTCTATGCTCTAACTGTCTTTTATGAATTTGGTGCGGATTTGGTGCGGATTTGGTGCGGATCGTTTTTTAGATATCAAACAATCGACTTCTTGTTATAAAACATTTCTCCAAAAGCATCCGCAGTTTCCCTTTGCATGTGCGGTGTCACATGTGCATATCGATCGAGCATCTTAACACTTGACCATCCAAGCCGCTCTGCTATCCTTTTGTTGTTCTCCCTCATCTTCAATAACAATACTACATGGGTATGGCGCATATCATGAAACCGAATTTTTGTAACTTCCGCTTGTCCAATTAACCGATAAAAGGAACGATTTAGATTTCGTGGAGAAAGTGGCGTACCGAGTTGTGTAGAGATTACAAGATCGTTGTCCTCGTATTTGTCGCGGTGTTCCATCTTCTCCCTCATCACTCTACGTCGTAGCTTCTCCAATTCTAAGGTTGTCGTTTTATCAATCCCAATAGCCCTCACACCTGAAACTGTCTTAGCTCCGACATCAAATGTCTTTCCATCATGATTAAGAATTTGCCTAACTGATATTGTACGATTAACTAAATCGACATCCTGCCAGCGAAGCCCCAGGATTTCTCCTTGTCGCATTCCGGTTGATAAAGCTAGATGGAAAGCTGAGTAATAACGATCTTCTCTAGCAATATGGAGAAATTTATGCGACTCATCGTCGGACCAATAAAGCATTTCTTTTATTTCCGCCTTTGGCCGATCAACAGCAAGTGCTGGATCTCGTGTAATCATGTTCCAAGCTGCAGCTTTGTTAAGTGATTCCTTCACGATGGTATGAATCTTCTGTATGTTTTCTCCAGAAAGCTGTTTGTTCTCAAATAACGAGTTGTACAGATTCTGGATGTTCCGTGGAGAAATCTCACCAAGAGTCAAATCACCGAGTTTTGGTAGGATATGTTTCTTTATCATAGTTGTATAGGTTGCCAGTGTGCTGGGCTTAACCTATAGCTTCTTGTCCTGAATACAATCTTTCATAAATTCGCAATAAGGAGTCTTTCCAGCGTTCAAATTCAAACCCTGCTGAATCTCATTCAACATAGCTCTTTCAGCTGTTTCTGCATCTTTCTTCGTCCTAAATCCACGTCGTTTTATGCGTCCTTGTCCGCCACTACTTCCAAGTTCGATTGTAAAATACCATAGCGCCCGCGCCCCAGCCTTTGACTTCGATCTCAAAGCGGTCATCCTTTTTATCGATCGCAGCCGTTATAACTTTCACTTCTGCCGGAACTTCAAAATACGGTTCACGGCGAGCTGCCAGCGTCTTCTCTTTAACACCTTTTTGTTTTGTCTCCCAAGGTTCACCGAGGACAGTATTTATAAAAAACTTAAGCTTGTCTATGCCTTCTCTTTTTGCAACAAAAAAAGCTTTCGCAACCTCGCGCCAATCTGACCACGGGCTGGAAAGCTGATTGATGTGGAAGCCGCGCCGGCTAGTGTGCTCTTTTCGAGCGATCCATGCACCCTCACCGTGCTTCCATTCCTTCTCTGTGCCAAGTACGCCGCAGTAAACACAGCGATGCTCAGCCTCTGTCACGACTATTTCGCCGCTTTCTGAAACATAATGCTCATATACGATGCCATCCTTTAAGCGCAGCGCCTGCAGCTCGTTGCAGTGCGGGCAAGGAAGGCACCATTGTTCCATTATGCTATCTTCGTAACTTATCAACTGGCGTTGAGACAAACAAATGACGCCGCTTGTGACGGAGCGTCTTCGTCCGCGCAGTCGCGAGTGAAATATGGTCACCCTCTTTACCTCCAGAAACAGGAAACCGATCCACTTCATCGCATAGCACAACCTGGACTGGCCTAGATGATAATCCAGATGGAGCATTTGCCCCTACGATCGTCACGTACCCACCAGGAAAGGACTTTTCTTCAATCGTGTTCCCACTGTCGCGAGATTTGGCGACACCGATCTTATTTCGAAGCAGCCATGTTCAACAAAACAGCCATCATAGCTAGACAAAACGGTGAAACGTATGACTTTGGCGGAGTGATCGAAAAACATGATGACCACACCGTCACGATTCTTGGAATGCACTATGTGAAAGCCGCTTGCGAATTTAAGATTCGCTAAGCGGCTCTTTTTTATCGAAATGACCTTTATACAAATCATCAAGTAGCTGGTTAATAACAATCTGCTTTGCGATACGCATAAGCGAAATATCTTCTTACTCGTCCTTGTTCTGTTCCAATTTAAGCTTAAGTTGATCGGCTCGATTCTCCAAATACTCAATCAACATTTGTCGATCAATGTTCAAGGCTTGCGCCCTCAATATCACGAATCATAAACCATTCACCATCAACCATGAACCGATTCTGTAGCTGATCCACGCGATCAACCACACCAGAGACTTCTAATTCCTCCGTCTCATGAAACATTAAAAGCTTGATCAGCTGCCGGTGCTTTAGGGATGCTTCAACGAGCTGCGAGATGATAGCCCATTCTTGCTCATCAAGCTGATGCGCTGTCGCTTCTTCTCTTCTTCTGCAAGTTGATTTATTCGCACCTTATGCTCAGGAAGCATCATCCTGCTGCTTTCCCACATTCCATTTCCATCGAGTTTTTTCCTCGATCCTGTCGTTATATAGAACACCGTCCCACATTAAATGATGTCCTTATTATATGCGAACAAACGTTCGATATTCAAGAGAAAAGAAATGACATTTGATGCAATTTACATCTGCACCTGAAGCATGCTATTTGTCAGTGCTATATACAGAGCATCTGTAAAAGAAAACAAATTGAAATACAATCCCATCAAATCTGAAATCAAACTATCTCACTTAAGGTCATTTTATTATTAGAAGTGATTGAAGGTTTTAACAACTTCATATGATCCCGGATCAAACTTTGCAATTTCTAATGCTTCTTGAAAAAATGGAAGTGGTCTTGGATCATCTCGCATTTCCAGATAAGCATCCATGCTTTCCCACTGCGCATACATAGTTACTTTAGTTCCATCCAAACTCCGATGCAGACTACTAGAGATAAAACCTGGTGCGTATTGAACTGACCCTTCAGTTGCTTGAGTAAGCAATTCCACTAGCCGTAATTGATTTTCAGGATCGACCGTAAACACATTGATAAAAGTTAAAACTTGATGATCCGGAGATATTTGTGTCATTTTAAAACTCCTTTATGTTTTATAAACGCTTTTTGATATGATTCCCTATTCATCTACACCTATGTGAAGGGTAGGGGTCACAGGTTCGAACCCTGTTCAGATCATTGAAATGACCCCCCACAATCCCCTTTACTATAAGGGATTGCAGGGGTTTTTCTATGTAATCGAGAACCAACGAATTATAGTATTCTAAAAAGAATGATACGAATTTGTTGCAACCATGCGGCACGAGCTATGAATGATATCCATCTTTTTTCATATCACATAAAAAGCAATTGCATCCAAACAAAAGCAGTATTCAGATAAAAAGCCCATTATCGGATAAATGCTTTGAAATCTCGAAATTATATACATATCAATGCATGATTCTCCATGATTATTTTTAGAATGAAAACGAGCTGCTTTCAACAAATCCGAGTCTCTGTTTCATCTTTTTAACAATCATTGCAACCATTCTTCGATACATAACGTCAAATAATTAGCTATAGCAAATAAAAAAATGAGGTGACCACATGAAAAAAAGATCCCTATTGATCGTAACCCTAGTTGCGATGATGCTTTTCACTCTGGGACAAACCGTTTGGGCATTCAAGGATGTGCAAAATGATCCGAATGAGCAAAAGATCGCGGAGCTTAAAAAGCTGGGCATACTAAGCGGCGATAAGCAGGATAAGTACAATCCAAAGGATAAGCTTACTTACGCCCAAGGCGTGTCATTGATTGTCAAAGGTTTGGATTTGAATATCGACCATATCCGCTTTATCAAAGCGCCAGAAGTAAAGGATTACTTTACGAATCTCAAAAATGATGCTTGGTACGCAGACGCATTTATCATCGCGAGTCTAAACGGCCTTGAAATACCAAAAACGGTAAAAGCCAATGATGTGATGACCCGTGAACAGTTCGCTCACCATTTGTTCAAAGCGATGCTTACGAAAGGCGACTATGCTTTCATTGAAATCTTCATGCTGCTTGAAGACGAAGCAGACGTAAATAAAGATTACATGGACAGCATTCAGAAGCTAATCATCAGCAAAGTGGTTACATTGGACAAATCCAATAAGTTCTATCCTAAGAAAGCCGTTACACGCAGCGAAGCAGCAGGCTGGCTATATGGTGCCATCCAATTCACAAAGGAGAATACGCCTATCCCAGAACAGCCTGAGCAGCCCCAGCAGCCCGCAATCGATCCTAAGCTAAACGTTACGGCCGTAAATGCTGACATCAACAAAGTAACCATTACCGCACAAATGCCGCATCCTGGATATGGACTGCGGATCGCTTCAATCGCTTTCGAAGGTGACCAAGCGATTATTCACCTAGAGACGGTGCTTCCGAATCCAGACACCATGTATCCACAAGTGATAACGGACGTTTCGATATCCACTTACATCGACAGCAAGCTCAAACCAGTACTGGCAGGCGGAAGTCAATCGTCTCCAGGATCATCTGGTTCAGCTAGTTCGGGTATCATCGCGCAATAACAAATTTAAAAAGGCTTCTCTGCTCTTCCGAACCTTGGTTCGAAGAAACGGAGAAGCCTTTTTTTTTATGTGTGAATGAGCTCAGACAACTTTGGAATTGACCAATCTATCGGTTCTCTCCCGACACTCTCAAGAAACGCATTAGCCCTCGAGAACGGCCTGCTCCCGAAAAATCCTTTGCGCGCCGCAAAGGGGCTTGGATGTGGGGAAGATATAATCAAATGCTTTTCCGTATTTATGGCAGCCGCTTTGGCCTCCGCATTTTTTCCCCAGAGAATGAACACAACCGGCTCTTCTCTCTCGTTTAAGGCGTCAATAACGGCATCGGTAAATTTCTCCCATCCCCATCCCTGATGTGTGTTCGGCTTCCCTGCTTCCACAGTAAGCACCGTATTCAGAAGCAGCACGCCTTGTCTGGCCCACGCTTCAAGACTTCCATGATCAGGCGCCTGTACGCCTAAGTCTGATTCCAGCTCTTTATAAATGTTCTTAAGTGAAGGCGGCACCTTCATACCCGGCTGCACAGAGAAGCTTAGCCCGTGTGCCTGCTGCGGTCCATGATAAGGGTCTTGTCCCAAGATCACCGCTTTTGTTTGTTCATAAGATGTAATATGTAGGGCATTGAATATTGCGGACTTTTCTGGATATACCGTTGTGCTCTCATACAAATCATCAAGCCTGTCAATCAGCTCGCGCATATAAGGCGCCCCAAGCTCACCATTTAACCGCTGTAGCCAACCATTGCTTAACTGTATCGACATTTTTAAACATCCCTTCCCGTACGCCTCAAACAAAAATCTCCTTCATGCGAACCTGATCACTCAGATCCAAACGAAGGAGCCTTCTTCAAGCTAATTATTTATATGATTAAGCAATATTTTAGCATAGTGGGGCAGCTTACTACAACAGCTTAAGCGGATGTGCAGCATCCGTGGATTGGCGTACGATAAGCTCTGTTCGAAGCGAAACGCGTTGATGGACCAGATCCCCATGTTCAAACTGCCTGAGAAGCAAATCGACAGCAGCTTCCCCCAATTGATTCATAGGCTGCGCTATCGAGGTCAACGGCGGATTAGTAACGGAAGCCAAGATGGTATTGTCAAAGCTGACAACGGATAACTCCGACGGCACGTGAACATTGGACTCCTTGGCTGCCTGCAGCGCTCCAACCGCGAGAAGATCATTGAAGCAAAATAGACCAGAAGGCCGATTTCCCCCTCTAAGCAGCTTCACGACTCGCGCCTTGCTATCCTCTAGAACATGGCCGCAAGCGATGATGCTGTCATCTGGAAGCGCATACCCAGCATCTTCAATGGCATCCTGAAAGCCTCGGAGCCTGTCCCTGCTGCTGCTAATGAGCAGGCTTTCGGCCAAGACTGCCATTCGCACATGTCCAAGGGCAAGCAAATGCTCAGCTGCGAGCCGTCCGCCCCGATAATCATCTGCAACTACAGTAGGAACATCCAATGGAGTAACCTCACGCCCAATAACGACGATTGGTATGATGGAGCGCAGCTCCTCCAGCATCGCATGATTTTCAAGACCCGTTCCGATAATTATGCCATCCACTTGTTTTTGCTTCAGAACGGTCATGTATCTCTCGATACGCTCATCCTTGTTATCCGTACTGCAGATGATGACGCAATAGCCAAATTGATGACCTCGATCCTCTACGGCACGGGCAACCTCGGCAAAGAAAGGATTCGCAATGTCCGGAATAAGCAGACCTAATGTGTAGGTATGCTTGCCCGTGAGAGCTGATGCGATCGCGCTTGGCTGATATTGAAGCCTCTGCATGATCGAAAGTATTTGATTGCGGCGCGCAGCGCTGATTTTCCCTTTGTCATTCATCACCTTGGAAACGGTTGCAATAGAAACGCCCGCTTCTCTAGCAATATCATAAATGGTTGCTTTCATTCACATTCCTCGCTCGCAAAAGTCGCTTTACCTCTATTATGCTCAGAGCTTCTGGAAATTGGCAATCATTTCTTTGTCCGTTATCGTTACGCCATTGGCATATGTCTATTATTATTCATATACTCCTTCATACGGCCAATCTCGACACCCGCAAGCATCATGATTCCTATGCCGTGATTATCATTAAGGACAGTTCTTAGATCGTACATATAGTAATCTGGGGAATATGAATATCGTGAGCCGCTGCAAACACCGTATACGTTGCCTTGCTTATCAATCGCACAACCCGTTAATCCCTGCCATGCTCGCAATGCTGTATCCCGATAATAATCTCGCCGCTTTAACCACCCGAATCTTACTCCGCGAGCCATTGCATAAGCAAACATCGCGGTACAAGATGCTTCCTCATAGGCATCCGAGCGGTTCAATACCTGCCGCCAAAGACCTGATTCGCTCTGCACGGCTGCAACGCCAGCGCACATCTCCTCGAAAAATGTCTCTAGCGCTGGCCGATCGCCATGATCAAGCGGAAGCCTTTCAAGCAGTTCCGATAAAGAAAATAAACACCAGCCATTGCCTCGTCCCCAAGGAACGAGAGTAGCTTTCCCGTATTTGAAATCGAATACATGAGACATTAATGCCTCATCCGACATGAACAAATAGCTTTTGTACAAAAGAAACTGTCTTGCAGCTTCATTCAACGGGGCGCTATTGCCTGTTGCAGCTGCATATCGAATTAAAAAAGGCGCACTCATATACAAGTCATCCGCCCACATCGTATTTGCCGAATAATCGCCGTCGCATAGTCTGTAGAAGGCTCCGTCATCCTTGCGTTCCAGCTTTTGTAGCATAAAATCGGCTATTCGGTCTGCAATCCTCAGGAACGTTGCGTCTTCAGTCTGCCCGTACGCTTCTAGCATCGCGGAACCGAATGAACCGCAATTATCGAGCATGCGCATCATAACAAGCTGATGGTTCAGGGATGGGAACCCATAAGCTTCCTTGTCCCACATGGAATAATCATATAGATCCGTGCAGGTGCGAATATGGCTAAGCGTATACTCCATTAAATCTTTTCGCTCCAGCTCTTTTGCAGTTCTCAGAAGGCCGTACATTGTGACGCCGAGCGGATAATCCCAGCGTCCATAATTTGTCGCATTGCCCGTCGTCCATTTGTTGCTCAGCATCGCATTCTCATAATAAGGCCGAAGGCGTGTTTGCGGTGCGTCTACCGACCAATAGGTGCTTCCAGCAAGCTCTCCTTCTCCGTTAATCACGTTAAATAATTGTGAAGTTAAACAAACGTCAGACGGCAGCAGGTTCTGGTCGGGATCAAGCGGACCTGCGTACAGCCACGCACCGTCATAACCGTGGATATGGACCGGAGCTTGGAAATTGAGCGGGCCCCCTTCTTCTAGCTGCGCGCTTAACGCAAAGCCCCAGCCAGCAGTGCTGCTGATTGTATGCACAAGCAATTCGTTACTACCGGCGGAGGCTGTTGCTTTGATCGAGAATGCTCCCGCTTCCGCAAGCGATGCCACCAGATGTCCGTCCAGCCAAATTTGTGTAGAACCGCGGGTGCTGCCTTCTAGAAGAATCTCAGCATCCCCAGCAGGCAGGCATAGCGACGTCCAACCGTACGCGGCAGAACGACAGGAAGGAGTACCGAATATGCGCTCGCAATTAGACATCTCTAACTGTTCTGCTTCCCATCTCATACGTGGCAACCAGCTACGCTCGTCTCCCGCCTCCGTCCCGCTGAAGTCCATTATGCTGCCATCCTTCTGAACCAGTGATTCCAATACCGGCTCGGAGTATACCCAACCTGCACTTCCCTCCCGTTCAGCAAAGGGAGCCAAAACCTGCATAATGCGAACCTTCGCTTCATCTGCGCCGAAGCAGCAGCCAAATCCGGCAACGGTACAGCGCGCTTCAATCAACAAACGGTTCCACCCTTTGCGAAACAACAAAGGAATGACCGCTTGCGCCTTTGGCTTCAGCTCCTCCACAACGGATGATCGATAGATCATCTCTTCATTTAGAAACAGCTTCACTGGCCCAAATGGCTCAACGATACTATCAATGGAGCGTTCATCGTCGCTCCAGACTAATCCATAGACAT
The DNA here is from genome assembly GCF_014192395.1 of Paenibacillus endophyticus. Taxonomy (GTDB): domain Bacteria; phylum Bacillota; class Bacilli; order Paenibacillales; family Paenibacillaceae; genus Pristimantibacillus; species Pristimantibacillus endophyticus. Next base: position 384,855 of record NZ_JACHXW010000005.1, read on the forward strand.
AAGCATATTGCCCAATCCGAGCATCAGGCAGCTTCTCAGCCAAGTTCATTTCGTATAATCCTGCTTCAGTTTGCAGGATGCCCGCATGGGAGAACGTACGCATGGCAAACGGAACTGCGGGATTCGCTCCGACATAACGTCCTGCCAGCACCTCCAGTATCCGTTTGTCATCCTCGCCATACCAGTATCGGCTGCTCTCGCGTGCTTCAATATATGCGCTCATCCTATCAGCTCCCTATCAGCCGCTTCGTCTTCCTTCATTTTTTTAGGCGATAGCTTAATGTCAAAGGTTTTGCGGTATGGCGTCATCAAATTGACAATAAGCGCCTTACAGCCTGACGGTACGCTTGTATTTCTCAACGTTTTGACAAGATGTTCATGCGCCCCGCTATCCATTTCAATCCAATCGTCTCCAGCGGCATAATGGGCTGTTCCCTGCTTCCAGAAGTTGATATCGGCTTCAGGGACGATACCATCTCCGGTAAGCTTACCTTCTTCGCCAAATACAAATATAACCTGAGTCATCAAACTCTCCGGCTCGTCGCAGCTTATCGTAAGCTGCCAGCCAAGCTCGCTTTTCATAAGCTTTGCCTCGACATGATGCTGCTGCAAATGGGTGGTTTCTCTCAAATGATGCGGAAGCAAATACCATGGGCTTACTGGCGAGCTAGCCGATTGCGGCAAATCTTTTTTCTTAATAGGTCCGTAGTATCCTTTGGATTCAACAGCTGTCAATCGGTAGCCATGCTCCAACACTTCTAGATCGTTCATCTTGACAAACCCAGGCTCGAAAGAGGTTCCGATTTGTACAGCTAGCAGCCTCGCTTGACCATGCCGAAGCGCAAACATGGAGCTGGACTCTGTCATAACAGTTAAGCTCGTCTGTCCATCCCGTTCACGAGCGACCGGTGCGCCGAAATCAGGATGCAACCGGCTGTGATAGATGATGCCATGATGCCCGGCACCCTCCATCTCACCTAAATAACGTTCACGCTCAAAATCACGATTTACTACGACTCGGTAGTTCGTTAGAAGCTCTGCAGGCGGAATGGGTTGCTCGCGCAGCTCGGGTCGCAACAAATAGCTTATCATCGCGTTGTTAGGCAGCCATCCCGGATGCTTCAAAGTTTGACCGGCAAGCTCCGCAATCGCTTCAAAGTGAGGATCCTGATCGTGGACGGCCATTAACCTGCTGACGAGAAAATAGCTGTCCATCGTGAAGCTGTTGCCGAAATCCTGGCGTCCGGAATAATCTGTAACGACTTCGCCATTTGGATGGATCATATAAGCCATCATTTTCAAATTCCGACGAACCGGCTCAAGCAGCTCCTTTTTATCCAGAAGCTCAGCCGCATGAAATAACATCACATCGCTGACTGAATTGTAAATCCCGTTGCTGCGCTCGGTCCATTCGCCATCTTCCGTGCAATCCATTCCTTCTGCAAGCCATTCGTTCGCTCTCACCTTCAGCGCCTCGTTGCCAGACAGCTTATACAGGAATCCAAGTGCAGCGCTCAGTACCCAGCGGTGATTCGGCGTATGGCAGCCGCCTGTTAATAGCGCCGGTATTGTCCGCTCTAGAAATAGCAGCGTATTCGAGGCTGCTTTTTGCAGCGGCTCCCACTCATCCATCTTCAGCAGCTCATAAGCTTGAGCCAGCCCCACTACAACAAATGCTGTATCAGGCGGAGAATGCATATTCGTCCAGCCGGGAGAAATCGTACCGTCAGCATGCTGCGAACGAAGCATAAATTCACTTCCTAGCTCCAGCCTTAAAGCCAGCTCATTATTATGATAATATTTCGAATCCTTATTCACGAGAGCCGCAATCCACAGTGCCATAATCATTGGAGTGCCGCCATGGCTTGGCCAAGCAATCCCATTCTCCGAATCTGCTACACCGCCATAATAGCGGCTCGTTGAATCCATAATTTGGCGTCCAGCGCCTTCTTGCGCCCATTCGTCATTAATCTTTACTAGCGTGCTATACATCCGCGTCATTCCTTCCATCTCATATGATCCCGATTACAACTGTCTATCCCTTAACCGCGCCTAGCATTACACCGCTTACAAAGTAACGCTGCAGCCATGGGTATACGATAAGAATCGGCACTGTCGCGAATATAACGCTTGCGGCTTTCAAGCTTTCAGGCACGACCGTAGCCATTTGCGAGCCTTCCATCTGTATGAGCTCACTGACCATATTGTTCTGAATAAGCTGGTACAGCTTGAGCTGAAGCGGATAAAGCGACGGGCTATTGATATACATGAGCGTATCCGTAAACCCATTCCAACGCCCTACGGCATAGAACAAGCTGAGCGTCGTAATGACAGGCAGCGACAATGGTATCATAATGCTCAGCAAAGTCCGGAAATGGCTGCTGCCATCGATTTCGGCCGATTCCTCCAAACTTTCAGGGATGTTATTGAAGAAAGAAATCAGAATAATCAGATAAAAAGGATTAACAAGTCCCGGCAGCACGAGCGCCCATATGGAATCAAGCAATCCCAAATTTTTGATCAAAATGTATTCAGGAATGATACCGCCGCTGAAAAACATCGTAATGACAACAACAAACATAAACAGTTTACGGCCCTTCAGTTTCTTTTTCGCCAAAGGATATCCCATAGCGATTGTCAAAACCATGCACATAACGGTGAAAATCACAGTTAGCAGGATTGTGAAGAAAAGGGAGCGAATCATCGCAGGATCTGTAAAAACCTTCGTATAGGCTTCAAAATTCAAATCGATTGGAATTAAGCTTACTAGGCCAGCTTGAATGGGTTTAACCGAGCTTAGCGAGATTGCCAATATATGAAGAAATGGAGCCAGACAAATCAGTGTGCACAAGAATAACACTATAAAATTAATCGTATCAAATACACGGTTAGCGGTTTGTTCTCTCATAACGTCCGCTCCTTTCAAATAGTCGCATGCTAGAATTGAACGCATATTGCGAAAAAATTACAGGATGCTCTCATCCGTTAGTTTCTTGGAAACATAATTGGAGCCGAGTACAAAAACGAGACCTACAACAGCTTGGAATAAGCCTATTACCGTTGCCAACGTATACTGCCCGGACTGAATGCCAATCCGATAGACAAACGTACTTAACACATCTGAATACTCCCGAACCGCTAAGTTCCCAATGACATATGGTCGTTCAAATCCGATCGAAATCATATGCCCGAGGTTGATAATGAGCAAAACAATAATCGTAGGCTTGAGACCCGGAAGCGTAATATGCCAAATTCGTTTCAGCCTTCCCGCTCCATCAATTCCTGCCGCTTCGAATAGCTCCTTATTAATGCCTGTGAGCGCGGCCAAATAAATAATCGTTCCCCAGCCGGCGCTTTGCCACACGCCAACAAGCAAATAGGTAATGAGCCAATCATTTTTATCTGTTAGAAACGGAATCGCATCTACACCGAAAGAAGACAATATATTATTAATCATGCCGGATTGTGTACCGAATACTTGATAGACGATTCCGCCAATAATGACCCAAGAAATAAAATGCGGAATATAAAGAATCGTCTGAGACAGCTTTTTGAACCAAGCCGTTTTCAATTCATACAGCATGATCGCCAATATAAGCGGAGCCGGAAATGATACGATCAAATCAAGGAAATTCAACATTAGCGTATTACGCAGCGTTAAATAGAAATCACGCATGGCGAATACCTCTTTAAACGCCTCGAAACCAATCCATTCACTGCCATTGATGCCTTGGAATAAATTGAAATCCTTAAATGCAATTTGTATGCCGTATATTGGTCCGTATTTGAAAATAATGAAATATGACAGCGGCAATACAAGCAGCGCATATAGCTGCCAATATCTGCGAAAATAAACACCCATGCTCACAGCGGTCGCCTCCTCTTTTGAATAGGAGCCTGTGCAGGAATTCAGCATGAGCCGATTCCTGCACATGTTCCAACTTGTTCGCTTTATTTCGATTTCATTTCATTGTAAGCTGCAATTCTCTCGTCCAAAATCGCTTGACCGCCGCTAGCCATGTAATCTTTAAGCATCGTTGTGTAGATGCTCTCGAACTGGTCCGGTTTCGCCATTGTCGTTTTTACAATAATCTCATTGAACTTATCGAGCAAAGTTGTAGCATATTTGGTTTGTGCTTCAATTGGTCTGTCCAGCATGACAAGTGGGATAGTATCCGCGTATGCAATCTCTTGTGCAATCGCAAGCTGTTCTTGGAATTGCTTGGGCATCGAAAGGGCTCTTGCTTGGAGATTTTTCTCAAGGCTGCCAAGCTGTTTACCATTGGATATGATCGCCAAATCACCTGAATTGAACAAGCGGTTTTTGGCCTCTTCTGTCGGGTTCTCATTGGCTACTGGAATACCGTCCACCAACGAATAGTTTTCATCCAATACACCATTTTGGAGATTGAACAAATTGTCATCTGAAGCCATCCAATTCAGATATTTAACCGCTTCTACTGCATTTTTGCTAGACTTCGGAACCATAATGTAAAGACCGTTTGGTGCGTACTGCGGTTTAGCATGCTTGCCTTGGTCATTCGTATACACATCAACCGCTGAAAGCACAGCACCTTCTACCGTTTTTTGCAGCAAATCATAGGTTCCGTCTTTATAGTAGATGTTAATGTCATCTTCGCTGAAGAAACCTACTTTACCCGTTTGAATATCTTCGCTCATTTTCTTTTTGTCTTTATCTAGTCCAAAATCTTTGCTGATTAGGCCTTCGTTGTACAGCTTATTCATAAATTGAAGCCCATCCTTGAAGCCTGGCAGCAGGATTGGATAATCATTCGATCCAAGCTGCTGGGTAAGCGTATATTGCTGCTCTTCTGTCATCGTCTGAATGAATGACCAGAGCAAAGGCTCATACTGTGCAGATGCGATCGTCATGCCAAGCGGAATAACTTGTCCGCCCGTTTGCCCAGGGTCTTTTTCTTTGAATGCTTTCAACGTTTCATAAAGCTCGGCTGTTGTTTGTGGAACTGGCATGTTTAGCTTGGTCAGCCAATCCTCACGTATAAAGGAAGCATATTTGCCTGTATTGGAGCGTTTAGCCGGAATCGCATATTGTGTACCTTCAAATTTGCCATACTGGAGTACTTCATCACCTAAAAATGTTTTCAATGTTTGTCCGTGCGCTTCAAGCAATGGACCTAAGTCAGTAAGTCCACCTTGTTTGGCATAACGGTTGAACGTATTCGGATCATAAGTAAACACAATATCCGGAACATCACTTCCGCTAGCCATCAATACGTTAAGCTTCGCTACTTCTTCGGAACGCGGTACAGGTACGTATTCGACTTTCACATTGTTGGTATCTCCGAATTTCTCTTGAACCAATTTCGATAAGTAGTTTTCTGTGATCGTAGAACCAGCTGGGGCGTTGCCCCGATCGAAAATCTCTACTTTAAGCGTAACCTTTTTACCTTCTGCCGCTTTACCATTGTTACTGCCGTTTGCTGCCGGCTCTGATTTAGATGAGCATGCCGTGAATACCATGGTGCTAACTACTAATAAAGCAAGCATTGATGTTTTCGAAGCAATGAACCGTTTCTTTGTTGTGATTCCAGTCATCGTTCCAACCCCTTCATCCTATCGAGTAGTTTTCAATCCGGGCTGCAGGGATTGTTAGGCAGCGCTTTCATTCCCTTGCTTGCAGTCCGTATCGGAATGACCAAAGTATGCCATGCCATTCGAACAGTCTGCAATAAACTAGTTTCTTAATCATAAACCTCAGCAAAAATTCCCACATTATGGATTGTTAAACTTTGCTCGCATACTAAACATTTTTCACAAACCCGCGTTGTTACTGGGTTTTCCGGGTTTTAACTTCAATCTTCTAAAGTCCCCCGGCGTTACACCGCTTACTTTCTTAAATACGCGTCCGAATGTAATCGAATTGGCATAACCAACTTGCAGAGCAATGCTCTGCACGGAATCCTCCGTTTCTGCGAGCAGCACTTCCGCGTGTTCCATACGGAGCTGTACGATGAAATCCACAAACTTCATATTGAATTCTTCTTTAAAGAGATAACTTGCGTATTTTCCCGAGATATGAAAACGATCGCTCAAATGCTTCAAGGAAAGATCTGGATTCGCAAAATTTTGTTCGATATACGTTTTCATTTCGGTAATCATCGCATGATGGTTTTTCGTTTCACAGAAAGCAACATAATGATGGTACAGCTCCGTTAGATGATCCAAAACCAAGCCATTCAGCTCCGTGAGTGACATGGTATGATCAACGTTCTGTTTCCATCTCTCCGCGCTTTCAGCTGTAAAATGCTCATGCAATACTTCTGCAACACTGCTTAGCTCCGTACCTAACATATCCATTAAGGTCTGAAGCAGCATCCTCACATCTTCATCCTTTAAACAATCCGCTTCCAATGACTTGAACAGCTTCTCCAAATGCTCGCGCCAGTTGCCTGTCGACAATCTAAATTCCCGTACCAAATCAGCTGCCATTTGCAAATATTTATACGACATGTTACCAGCTTGTCCCGGCAGATCATCACTCATTACAACTGCATCCTTGTTAAGCGATAGTTTATGAAGCATCGCATCCACTGCCGCTTGATAAGAAACATGAATCGGTGCCCAATCCTCTACTATTGGGCCTATCCCAAAGGTTAATGCCATCCTTAGATTATCTGATACCCAAACGCCGCCTTTTTCTGCAAATCGACGAATATGCTCTTTTAGTTCCAGCTTTTCATTGTCAGCTCCGACTATGATGCCCATCCGGCTCTCGCCGATCCATTCTGCCCAGGCAAACATTCCCTCATCCTGAGCGAGCTCTTGCAGCACATTAGACAAAGCAAATTTAAGTGTATGCTGATCCATGACAGAAAAACCGCTGCTGAAATGTCCATACTGACCAATTTCAACGACGATAAATGAAAATTGCCCTAGCTTTGTTCCTGCTGATAGCAGCTTCAACTTCAGAATTCTTTCTTCAGCGCTGGCTGCTCCTTCCCCTCGAATAAGGTCAAAAAAGAGCTGCCTTCTACCCGCCAAAATATGATCCTGCTGCTGTTTTTCGAAATCGGACGCTTGCTGAATCAAATTCTCGAGCGTATGGTCGATCAATGACAGCTCGTCCATCTTCCCAGCGCCCATCCCTTCGCTTCGAAGCTGAATTGATTCAATCCTATTCATCATTAAACGGATAGGCTTGTAGTTTTTTCGTGTTATATACAAAATATAAATAATGGCAAACAGTACCGTCAGCACACCGATGACGACCCACACGTAAGAAATGACCGAAACCCACAAAAAGAGCTGTCCCGCTTTTATGCCGCTTTCGAAGGTCCATCCTAGGACTCCCATATCAACATGGTTAAGAACTTTGCCGCCTTCTTCACCTGGAGACATGGTTGAGAATAGTAATTGACCATCCTTGTCTCGGATATGCAAAAACGTAACTGAGTCATTTTTCATGGATTGAATCAATCGTTCGACGGCATAGAAATTAACGTTAATGACAACAAGACCATCCGTTCCAAAGGGCAGCGGCTCACGCTTGTACATAGAGATGACTTTTTTGTCGGTTTCCATACTCAACTCATGATAAGGACGAATGGCGGACCAGCCTTGATATGATGATTGCTCAAGTGCTTGCTCTAGAAACTTCTTGTCTGCAAAATCATCCCAAGACACAAGCCCAATTCGCGTCAATACCTGTTTATCCTTGATACGATACACATACATGGAATCGATTAAGCTGTCGTTGGCAATTAATCCACGCATACTATCTACAACCTCAAAGGTGACATCATGATTTTCCGATGTCCGCTCAACATTCATAAATTGACGGTAATAGTTGTTCTTTTCAATTTCCTCCAATACGTCCGTTTCAATTCCTCTCAAGGATCTTGATAAAGTATCTATAATATAGCCTGTAGATATGCGGTCAGCTTTGACCGTTTCATTATTCGAGAGTTCATTAACCATCAAGAAAGATAAAAAGGTCAGCATCGTTATCGTGAATAAAAAAATAGGGAAATACGAAAGCAGCATTCGGCGGTACCAGCTTTTTTTCATAACAATCGCTCCTCATATTGGCTTACCGGCAATCAGTCAAAGTTCTATAAAATAATGATTCCATTATCTTTATCATCGTAGGGTAAGCGCTTTCTCTATTCATTCTAAAAGATTCATTCTAGCAAAGCAATCATTTAGACTTGCTAATTAAACAAACGAATAGCCAGAGCCAGGCACCTGTTATCGATGACTTGCTCTGGCTATTTGGTTTCATAAACGTTTCAACCTTAGTTCTGCTGCTTGTCAAACCAATTATAGAAATATTGATTCATATATTGACCGGCCAGCAGGAACGGCAGTGTATCTTCTTCCTGAAATGACTCTTTCCCTTGGATCGTAAAATACAACCACAAGGCCAGCCCTTCAGCAAAAGCGCCTGAGTGATAATCCGTTCCATTCAGAAGCTTAGCGATTGCTGCCATACAGTCCTCAAATAAGGCTTCGCTTGCAGGATAGAGTGCTTGTAGCTTTAAATGAAGATACGAATAAACGTAAGGAAATTCCTTGCTCCCTGCCAAGGCTGTGCTGAATAGAGCGGTCGAGACCGCTGCAGTCATGATGCAGACCTTCCACTGCTCCGCATGCTCCTTGAGCGAAGCATCCTCTGGAAAGCGCTCAAGGAGGTCATTGTAAAGCGTATCCTTTATGGAGAAAATCTCTGCATATAAACGACGCGAGTTTTGTTTAAGCGAAGCTTCTCCGTTTTTGCGATCGATCATATCATTCCCCGCCTTCCATTGCTTTGGCGACGTTCCGTCTACTCTAGTTTACTTCATTTAAATTCAAGAAAGCAAAAGTAGAACGAATTACAAACAAAAAAAGCTCACCGCAACTGCTTGCAGCAAGCTCTCTCTTTGCCTTAATCTGCAGAAACGACTTCTGTCCCTGCAATAAAATCATGAATGGCCCGCTTATCCTCGCGCAGTCCAACCATAAAGGCACTGATAATGACTGCTATTCCTAGCGTTAATGAATAAATAAGTCCGCTAACAACATTCCGAAGTAGCATCGTACCGATCCCGGGGCTAGAACCGTCCAGCTTGCGAATGCGGATGCCGCATATCCGTTTGCCAATGGTGTACCCGTTCCAGAAAACCGGAAGCAGCAGGGTGTACAGGAATGATAAGATATCCGTGAAATACTCTCTACCCTCAAGGCCTCCTGTAATGAGCAAAGAAATAATAAACAGCGGCACACCGACAATCAAACCGTCTAACAAGGAAGCGCCTAACCGAATCCAGAAGCCAGCGTTCATGCTTGCACCCCTTCCTGCAGCCTCAATAAATAAGAAACGCCCATAGATCTAGATATATGATCAAGAATGCCGGATAATGACCACCCGCGTGGCCGTTAAGAGTCGAATAGGGGCATGTATGGTTCTCTGCGACAACGTCAAATCGCTAGGCTTGAATAGAATGTCTCACAATGGTTTAAAATCTATGAGAAGACAATTAAACGAATGGTTTCTCATAGGAGGCTCAAAGCATATGAACGCTGCATGGAAAAAGTTAATAGAGAAAGCCTATCATTATCCCAGTACGAGACAGCGTTTATTAAGCAAGGGCAACATGTACCTTTATTGCGATTACTCCGGATTCACAGCTAGCCATAATCACGGTGCAGCCTGCTGTATCATTCATAATCGGCAATTTGAAATCACATCTAAACAGCTTCCTATTAAACGAGATGAAGGCTCCATATATGGAGAGCTGCTAGCAATCGTGCACAGTCTTGATATGCTTGCAATAGCTTTGGCTAAGCATAAACCGAAGCTCGCCGTCATATACACCGACTGCAGCCGAATCCAGCAGCTCCTTGCAAGCAGCTATTTCCCCAATCCGTTTTTCAGACTGGCTCGTGATCAAATATTGTCTGCTATCGAGCAGCTGCAAGTCTCCTATCCAAGCGTAGACGTGAACATAACTTATATGGGCAAACATAAAAAGAACAATCCGCTGCATAGGCTAGCCCATAATGCAGCGCGGCTGGCTGCCCAAGCAAGCTCAGACATGAAGAAAGAGCCAACGATGGATTTCGCAGGCTCTTTCGAATGAGATTTGCATGATTTGCTTATTGAATCGGATTGTTTTGCAAAGACATCGCTGCAGCTTGTGCTTGTTGCAGCTTTTCTTGTGCTTTCTGAACGTCCTGATGCTCCTGCTTCACAAGCTGCTGCGCTTGCAGCACTTGCTGCGTCTCTGCTTGCAGCATCAGCTCCGCCTCGAGCAGCTCCTCATTTTGTTCCTGCAGCTGTCGATGAGCCGTCAGCACTTCCTGCTGCGCTTGCTCCAGCTTTTGATTTTCTTGCAGATCGGCAGCGATTTGCTGTAAATTTCTGTTTACCATTTTGAAAGCCTCCATCTCACTCATTTTGTCAAAACGACCAACGTTTATCGTGCTCTAAATAGTGAGGTTTTATGCTGTTCAATCCTATGTGCAATGAAAAAACCTCCTTTGTTGTACCTGAACAAGTCAGATGCTACAAAAGAGGTTTATCCGCTTCTACGTGAATCCTGTGTACTTCATTTAAACACACAGGACTTACATAAATATAAAGCTTATGTACTTCGTGAAAACCATTGACTCATCAAGGTTTTCTAGGTATGCCGAGGACGGGAATCGAACCCGTACGGTGGTCACCCACCGCAGGATTTTAAGTCCTGTGCGTCTGCCAGTTCCGCCACCCCGGCATGTTGTGAAGGTTTGCTATGGTGGGCCCTGAGGGACTCGAACCCCCGACCAATCGGTTATGAGCCGACCGCTCTAACCAACTGAGCTAAGGGCCCTCGAAAAACGTATATTTCAACGTATTCATCGAAAGGTTGGTTGCGGGGGCAGGATTTGAACCTGCGGCCTTCGGGTTATGAGCCCGACGAGCTACCGGGCTGCTCCACCCCGCGACGTATATCCATTTGAGCAATGCTTCTTGAAATGGCGACATAAAATAATATACTATAGTTGTATGTTTTAAGTCAAGCAAAATATTCTAATTTATTTTCAGTCCTTTTTTACGGTATAAATCTAACGCCAAATCGACCTTTCCGCGAGCGAAATACTTCGACTTCACGCGGGCTTTCATAGCCATAAACCCACCAGTCGTCTTCCATTCTTCTTACCAAGCACCCCGCCTGAAACTTTGTCTCGTATAGGCGAACCCAATACACCCACCTCATGCGAACCCCTCCACTGCGATTAAGATGTCTAGCGGTATGCTAGCCGCTTCAATAAAGGTTGTAGCCCTTAGAATACCCCAAAATTGGAATAATACAATAAATCAATGCGATTTTCCTCATCACAATCACCGGCATGTCATGTGACTTCATGGAACGAGGAAACTCCAATTCTGTTTCTTAATTTATATGCAAATCGGGTATACTCAAATAAGATCATTGCGAAGGAGCTGAGATCCATGTTGTACGGTATCGTTGTGTTTCCGGAAAAGCATGTGCAGGATTACGCAAACAGCTTGCGAAGAAGGCATGACCCTCACTATTCGGCAATTCCTGCGCATCTAACGGTGAGAGAAGCAGAAGAATGGACGATTGAACAGCTGCAGATGGCTGTTGCCCATTTGGAGCAAATCACCTCCATGCTGCCGTCATTCTCGATTCACCTAAACAGGGTATCCACCTTCTATCCTGTCAATCATGTGCTATACCTTGCCCTGCAAGACACGGTCTCCATGCAACAGCTTCACGAGCAGCTATGCAGCGGACCACTCGCTGTAGAGGCTCCTACTTACGTATTCACGCCGCATCTTACGATCGGACAAGAGCTGTCTGCTGATGAGCTCCATGATTTGTACGGCAACCTCCGCATGCAGGAGATTGATCTATCAACAACGATAGACCGCGTCCACCTTCTCTATCAGACGGATAACGGCTCCTGGACCGCGTATCAATCCTTTCTTCTTCGCGGATAACCTAAGGACATAATTAAAGCCCGGAAGCGGTTAGAAACCGCTCTCGGGCTTTTTAAATGGTCCGTTATCTACGATCATTCATTATCTAGGCACTGGCAAAATACCGATACCGCCGCCTCCGCCGTCCATTCCTCCGTTAGGATTCGTTTTCAGCTTCTCAAGTACTGCGTTGCCGCGAGTTTCCCACTCGGCAAGTGCTTCTTTGGCCGTTTTGGTCTTTTTAATCACCTCTTGGAACAGCTCGTAGCCTGGTGATTGAGCTTCCCAAATACCTGGTTTTTCACGGAAAATTTTCTCGGAATCCGTGCTTGTTGGAGGAAGCGGCTTAAGTGTTGTAAAAGCGTCCATATTGTATTGCATGCCGCCAATTGGCTTCAAAAACTCTTTGCGCGCAACCATTTCATAAAGGCTTCTCGACTTCAGCTTCGCCCATTCCTTGCTGTTGGAAAATTTAATGAACTCCCAAGCATCTTTATCATTTTGTGCTTTGTTGTTAATACCCATCAATTGGCTCAGCATAATGCTGCCGCCTACCTCAGGATCATTCGGGTGAACCGGCACGGTAACGACTTCCCAATCTACTGGTACGAAATCTTTAATTTTGGCAGCATTGTCTGATGCTTTCTTCAGTTCATTGATATAGCCGTATTCACCGATCGTCATTGCTACTTTGCCTTTGATAAACAAATCGCCATAGAACGGATCATTGCCGTTTCCGCCGTCAGCGACTGCTTTTTCATTTAATTTGTTAATGAACTCTTGAGTAGGAATAATTTCTTCTTGATAGAGGGATGAGACCGTGTTCCATACGCTCTCCCATTGCTCGCTGTTCACGAGCATTTTCTCGCCCTTGTCATCCCACATTTTTAATTGAAGCGCTTGGCTGTATACTTGCGTGTCGTTAAAGCCGTCAGACGGCCAGCGGTTGAATGAGAAACCGAAGTTGCGGTCTTCGCCTTCGCCTTTAGCCACTTGGCGCGCTAGGTTAAGCACGTCTGCCCACTGCATTTTATCAGTCGGTGGCGTTACACCAGCATCAGCAAACAGCTTCTTGTTGTAATAAAGAGCGGATGAGCTGAATGTAGGCGTCAACGCATACAAGTTTCCGTCGCCTGCGGATTTGATTCCTTCAATAACAGTCGGAACATAATCGGTAAGGTCGAACTTATCCTGTGCGACTAACGGATCAAGCGGTTGAAGCAAGTTGTCCTGCGTCATGCGGCGAAGCATGTTGTAATCAAGCACAACAACATCCACCGGGTTCGAGCCGTTCAGCATTTCCGTCATTTTCTCGTACGGATCAGGCTGTGTCGTCGGCTTCGCAGGGTCTGACTGCTCAAAACGTTGATCATCGTAATTAATTGCGCCTACGATCTCGAATTCAATGTTAGGATGAGACATTTCGAACATATCGGTGTACTGCTGGCGGAAATAAGGCTCGTTGTCCGAACCGCCGTACAAGACGCCAATTCGAAGCACGCGCTTTTCGGTCGATTCTTCTGAGCTGCCGCTGCATGCTGCAAGCAAACCGATCAGCAAAGCAAGCGTTAAGCTAACCAATGTAATTTTGCGAATACCCATACCAGTAAAACGTTTCTTGTTCATTCCAATTAACCCCCTAGTGATTTCGGCGGAGTAATGACAATCCGCTCGCCGTCAAATTCCATCGTCGCTTTGTCCTTAATATTTAAAGCTGTTAAATATTCCTTCGGAACCTGCAACCGCCCAACGCGGTCTACCACGACATACGCTTCATGGACAGCCTGCAGCCCTGCTGCAACGGCAGGTAGCTCTGCCTCACTCCCATCAGGATTGATGTTCGGATTCCGTTTGATAAACTCTGTGCTCGTTAAACCATCACGGATCGCTACCACACGATCGACTTTACCCGCAAGCGTTAGATCATGCGTAACAATGACTATGGTGATGCCAATCTCGCGATTAAGTCTGCGAAAAATATCCATAATCAAATCGGAAGTAGCCGTATCTACGGAGCCCGTAGGCTCATCGGCTAACAACAGCTTGGGCCGGTTCGAGAGCGAGATCGCAATGGCAACCCGTTGCTGCTCTCCTCCGGAAAGCTGATGGAGCTTGTTGTGCATACGCTCTTTAAGTCCCACCCATTCGAGTAGCTGCTTCGCGTAGGCACGGTCAACCTTGCCCGACAGCATCATCGGCATCTCTACATTCTCAAGCGCCGATAGATAAGGCAGCAGGTTGCGGGCGTTATTCTGCCATATAAAGCCTACTGTCTCTCGCTTGTACTTCACAAGATCCTCTTCGGTAATCTTAAGAAGATCCCATGGGCCTACATGCACCTGACCGGCAGAGGGGCGGTCAAGACCGCCCAGCGTGTTCAGCAGCGTCGATTTCCCGCTGCCGCTGTTGCCGATGATTGCCATTAGCTCGCCTTCGTTTACTTTCAAGTTGAGGCCTTGAAGCGCGACGACTTCCAGATCGTCGGTTTTGTAAATCTTCACCAAGCCTTCGCAATCGATCATCGCTGTTGTCATCGTTCCTCTCCCATCTTGACCGCTTGATGCACTTTAAGCCTTCTAATATGAAGGAAGAGCAGCATCGCGCCAATAAACATCATCACTCCGACTACGATGAACAATTGATTCGTATCATTCGAATCGAAAATAACCCGGAACGGAGGCACTGTTTCTGCAACATTCTCTGCGGTCTGAAGAAATGGCAGGAAGAGCAGACTGACCGTCTTCCCGATAAGAACACCGAGTCCGATTGCAAGCCCCGCAGTAAACAGCTGCTCCAAGAGAAGCATGCCGGTAAGCTGCTTCCGGGATAAACCCATCGCGCGCAGGACGCCGAATTGGACGACACGGCCCGATAGATTAAAGAACCAGAATAGGACATATCCAGCTAGCGTGATTACGACTGATACGAGAAAGCCTAAGCTCAATATCCCGAACACGCCTCCGCGCGTAGGAAGCTTCGATTGCGCGATCAGCTCGCTTCTAACATCTTTAACTGAGGCAAGCTCGATCCCCGCCTTCTGGAGCTCGGTAACGATCGGCGCTACTTTGGCATCCGGCTTCATCTTGAGCCATACTTCATAAGGTATAAGCGGAAGCTGGTCATAAATATAATCCAAATTCGTAATAATAAATGGCGATTTATCCGGATACTGGCTAGGCCAATACGGTAAAATGCCCACAACAACAAAATCCACCTTTCCTTCCGCAAAGCCAACCGAAACCGGATCGCCAAGCTTCAGCTGATATTTCTCGGCTACTTTGGAAGGAATTAATGCCGCTTGCTCATACAAGCCTAAGTTATTCAAATAGTTAAATGGATGTACCGGGTACAAGTCATTGCGGAACCAGCCCACTTTGGAAAAATCGACGTTATCGATTCCCATTACGGTGCCTTGACCAATGGACTTGCCTGATATGACGACGCTCCCTTTCGCTTGAAGGACGCGAGCTGCTGCTTCAACGCCTTCTAAAGAACGGAACAGTTCAAATGGCGGCTCTGTATACATGATCTTGGTCGGCACGCTTTGGCCGCCGCCTCCTCCACCGCCAGAGCCTCCACCCGCGCCTCCTCCAGACCCGCCGCCGCTTCCGCCTCCGCTGCCTGAGCCGCCCCCGCTTCCGCCGGAACCGCCATTGCCAGGTGTCGTTGTTAGCTCAGCTGAGCCTTCCCAAACGGTTTGAATCGTTACGTCTGCACCATACTTATACAGCGTGCGCTCCGTTGAGTTCAAATCGATCGTTCGTGCCGCCGATGCGTTGTACACGCCGAGTCCCAGTGTAAGAACAAGCAGTATCATCAATGGATAATAGCCTTTGGAAGACCTTGACAGCTGCATAAGCGTCAAATAAAGCGGTACAGGTAAAAATTTGCGTCCAAGCCATGTAAAGCACTTGAGCAGCCACGGGAATAGCCTTAAAAAGAATAACCCAAGCGCAAAAATGGACAGCGCCGGCACGAAAAATAGAAACGGCTGCACATTTAATTGATCCGTTGTCATGCCCGTCTGGAATGTGAGCATTTGACGCTCGTTAAACATATACCAGCCATAGCCCGCTGCCCCGATTAGCAAAACGTCCAAATACCAGCGCTGCCAGCTTGGCTTGCGGTCTGAACGAGCCAGATCCTGCTTATAGCTGACGATGGACGATCTTGCATAGATAACAGCCGGAATAATCGTTGCCAGAAGCGCGAGCAGCACAGCTGCCCCGCCTGCAATGATTGCTTCCGTAGAGAATCCAACGGGAATCGACTTCCGGTTAACGAAGGATAAGAAGCCATTGGCCGATCCGATGCTCTTCGCCATAAACCAGCCGATAAAGGGGCCGCTCGCCAGTGCAATGCCTCCGAGCAGCAGACCTTCAAGCAAATAAATCCATATAATTTGCCGAGTACCTGCGCCGCGGCTTCGAAGCACGGCGATGTCGCTGCGCTGCTTATCAAGCGACTGACGTGCATTCATTGCAATAAAGAAAAAGACCATTGCCAGCATTGGTGCAGCAAGCGTAAAGAGAAGCGTCTGCAGCTGCAAGCTTTGTTTTTTGAACTCAGCAAGGGTCGACGCAAAGGATATTTCAACCCTTGTATCCTTTAGGCGCTGATATAATTCGATATTCAATCGCTCAAGCGTCTTCCCAAGCGGCGTTAGTTGACTCGTCTGAATCTCCGATAAATCAAAGGCATAATACCAACTCGCATTATGAAGCGGTATGCCTTTCTTAGCGAGCAGCATTTTATCAAATGCAGCCTCACTAATCTGAAGCGAGCTTAATAAGCTTTCCATACCTTGATACCAGTAAGAGCTCGTATCCGAAAGCGGTTTGACTGCTCCGACGATTTTGACCTTTAAAGTTAGATCAAGCCCGCCATATATCGGGTATTCAAACACATCGCCGATATGTATATCATTGCGATACATCGCTTCCTCGAACATAACGGCTTCGATTAACTCACCGTCACCCTCAGCATTTATGAACCATCTGCCTTGAGTAAGCTCTGTGTTTTTATCAAGTCCTGACATCGTCATCATCGTAAGCTGACGATTGCGTCCTGCATCCACTTTAGTCGGATCCTCAGGTACAACCTCTGAGCCTCGAATCGAATAACTATTGACGTACGTGTTGAAAGGAAATCCAATTTCCTTAGGGACCCCGTCCCTAATATACCGTTGAAGCTCAGATAACGACGTGATGTCCGTTTTGCCCCCTGCAGGAGATTGATACCTCATTAGCAAGGAGCCAGCCGGCAATCCGGTGCTTTTCTGCTGCAGCGACTCCGCTACCACTCTTTTGAGAGCGCCATCCGCGTACATGGGTATGCTCGTTGCAAAAGCAACCGCCAGTGTCAGTCCTGCTAGCGTGCTCAACGTTAGCCAGCGCGTGTTCCACATTTTGCGGAACAAAAAACGAAACAGCGGAATTCCCATTGGCTATCGACCTACAACTTTCTGACCTGGCTTCAACCCCTGCAGAATCTCAATCTGAGTAGAGGTTTGCTGACCAACCTCAACGTCTACCTCGCGTTTGCCTTCGGCATCAATAACCTGCACATAAGTACGGGAACCGATCGAACGAAGCGTAGAAGGAGGAATGACTATGGCATTTTCAGTGCGCTTCGTAATAATGTTGATGGATAATGGCGTTCCACGGTTTAAGTTTTTCGGCAAGTCCTTTAGTTCAACGATCATGAAGTCCTCTGGTCTCTCCGGTTTCGTCTCACCAGGCGTTCCGCCCGTGCCACCGCCAGCATTTGGATCGTCCGCTTTAACCGGAAGCAGCTTGACTTTCCCTTTAAACGTGCCGACATTGCTGATATTGGCAACGACCTCAAGTCCAACAGCTATTTTCTCAATCTCCGTTTTGGTAAGCTTGGCCGCTGCCGTAATTTTACTTGTGTCCGCTACGATTGCAATCGGCGCGTAAGCTTTGATCAAATCGCCTTTCTGCACGTTCAGCGTAACAATCGTACCGCTAAATGGCGCAGTCAGTGTCGCCTTGCCAATCTCCTCTTCCATGTCTACCAGCTTCTGCTTGCGTTCTTCAAACGCAATGGACTTCTCCTCGAACTCGATCGGATCCATCTCGTCACGCATGCGAAGTGTTTCCTTCATCGCAATTTCTTCTTTTTTGAATGCGAGCCGTTCCATGCGCAGCGTCTTCACCAGATCATCGACATCAAGCTGTCCAATGGTTTGACCCGCTTTAATCTGCTGACCGGCTTTCACGCTCAGCTCTTTCAAATGCTTGCCGTCCAAAGTGAAGAACAACGTCTCTTCTTCCAATGAAATCAGCTTGCCGATAACCTGCACCTTCGTTTCCAAAGTAGCCGTCGTGACTTCATATTCTGGCTTTTTCGAGATTTGGGGCGGTGCAATTTCTGGTAATACCTCTTCTTCACCTTCTGCCGGGAGCAGCGAGCACCCGCTTGCAAAAATTAGGGAAACGCTCATTGCCACAACAAATGAACGCTTAAATAAATTTCCCGTCCACCATTTCATAGACATGGTCGGCAACCTCCAAAATCGTAGGATCATGTGTAGTCATGCAAATAGAAACTTGTTCAGTGCGAATAATGTCTTGGAATACCGCCATTATCTGAGCCGACATGCCTGAGTCCAGCTCTGCAGTTGGTTCATCTGCCAGAAGCAGCATCGGCTTATGGGCAATGGCTTTGGCAATGGCGACACGCTGCTGCTCCCCACCGGAGAGCTCGAACGGTCTATGGTTCATCCGTCGTTCAAGGCCGACTAGCTCCAAGCACTGGACAACCCTGTCTTTCCATTCCGCTCGAGGAATGCCAGCCATGCGAAGGGAAAGCTCTACGTTCTCCCGAGCGGACAAAAGCGGCATAAGCGCAAAAGCTTGGAAGATAAAGCCCATGTGCTTACGCCTGACTAATGTACGCTGATTATCACTCATACTATGGAAAGGCGAACCGTTAAACAAGATTTCGCCCTTGCTTGGCGTATCGAGACCGCCTAAACAATTGAGCAGCGTCGTCTTGCCTGATCCGGATCTGCCCCTTAGCATAATCAATTGGCTCTCCTTAAGCTCCATTCGAATGCCCTTTAATACATGCAGCGGAGAACCGCCAACTTGAAATGTGCGCTCTACATCATTCACCGTCAGTAAATTGCGCTTTTCTACAGTGGGCTCCAGCTGCGCTTCCGTGCTCTTATCTTCTTCCTGCGGAATGGCCATTAGCGCTTCCGATCCCTCCTTAACCAGCTTTCATAATTCTAATCTTACATGATAGACGAAGGACATGCTCAAAAAGTTACGCCAAATTCAAACAACTTTCAAAACTTTTTTTATTTGACGGATTGTAAAATGAAGTGCGACACCTAAAAAAACAAAAGGCCCATGAAGGCTTCGTGTAAAATGGAAGTTACCACACCACCATTTTGTACAGGAG
>NZ_JACHXW010000006.1 GCF_014192395.1 Paenibacillus endophyticus
CCCCTTGAAGACGACGAGGTTGATAGGTTCGGGGTGGAAGCACAGCAATGTGTGTAGCTGACGAATACTAATCGGTCGAGGGCTTATCCTAAACACGTTTACTCGGGCCCATACATCCGGTAGACAGCAGCAGTAAAGGTTCAGCAACCTTATCTTTCGTATCCAGTTTTCAGGGCGCAAACACCTTGAAGGAATTTACTTGGATCCATGTTGAGGAAACTCAGGAATTAGATGCAGCGTAAATTCAAATATATGCAACAATTGACGCGGGGTGGAGCAGCCCGGTAGCTCGTCGGGCTCATAACCCGAAGGCCGCAGGTTCAAATCCTGCCCCCGCAACCAATCCTTGGTTTCACTTTCGGATTTTATCCGAGCTTACATATGGAGCTGTGGTGTAGTGGCCCAACATGCCTGCCTGTCACGCAGGAGACCGCGGGTTCGAATCCCGTCAGCTCCGCCATTTTAACAAAAGTGAACGAAAAATAGATGTTGGGGATTAGCCAAGCGGTAAGGCAACGGACTTTGACTCCGTCATTCTCAGGTTCGATCCCTGAATCCCCAGCCACTTTCTTTAAAGCGGCTGGTATTTGTAATTGCGCGCGTATGGCGGAATTGGCAGACGCACTAGACTTAGGATCTAACGGGCGACCGTGGGGGTTCAAGTC
Source organism: Paenibacillus endophyticus (assembly GCF_014192395.1). Lineage (GTDB taxonomy): Bacteria > Bacillota > Bacilli > Paenibacillales > Paenibacillaceae > Pristimantibacillus > Pristimantibacillus endophyticus. The sequence continues at coordinate 666 of NZ_JACHXW010000006.1, forward strand.
CCTCTACGCGCATCATACGATGGAAAAGTCCTTGCTGAGCAAGGGCTTTTTTTTTGCTTTTAACCATACACATTGAATGCGCTCGGGATGGTTCTTTAGCGTTTTTTTGCGTTATACGGAGCTATCTTCGATTAGTAGGGCTGAAAAATGAGGTTAGTCAGGTTGTTTTGCCCTCTCATTTACGTGATTATGAAAGCATCAGCTTAGACTTACAGACGGAATATTGGCAAGGCAAGCTGCGCTTAAACGGAAAAGAATAGAGGTGAATTAATGACGGGAACCTAAACGGTTATTCGGTAGTCTCGAAATGACAGCGCATACATTGCAGCAATCGTTTACAACCACTATAGCTATGGGAGGATATCATGAAAACGAACTTTACAAGCAAGCGGTATTTGCTCTTATGTTTTATGTCATTAATGCTATTCGTAACCATTCTGCCAGCAGGATTAGGATTGAATGCGACGACCGTTGCCGCTGCAACGGCCTTTTCGAATGTTTCAGTCAATACGACTACGCCTGCCGTATATGGAAAGTACGAAATCCAGTTTGATTTGAGCAGCACGTATTCCAATCCTTTTAACCCGGATGAGGTGGATGTCAAAGCTTATTTTACGACGCCTACCGGTCAGACGGAGGTTATGCCAGGCTTTTATAACAAAGCGTCCTCACCGAAATGGGCGGTTCGTTACTCGCCGAGACAGATGGGCTCGCACAGCGTCGTCATTCAAGTGACTGACGGGAGCGGAACGGGACAGTCGAGCGTTCTTACGTTCACTGCGGGCAGCGCTGGCACGAATCGCGGCTTCATGGGTACGAGCGGAAGCCGCTTCGTTGACAGCTATGGCAAGCAGTTGACGCTGCTTGGCAGCAACTATGCCTGGAACGCGAATACGATCCTGGATGAGCTGCCTAGGTATAAGGATGCGAAAATGAACATTATGCGTGTATGGTATACGTGCTGGTGGAACAACTATGCGCCGGAATGGGGACCGATCACGACAACACAAAACGGGATTACGATGTCCTATGACGGGATTGGCAAATATCAGCTAGAGAATCAGGCTCGCATGGACGAATTGATTGAGGAAGCCGCAGACAATGACGTGTACATCATGTTGACGCTGAACAGCTTCGGCGATTTCTACTATGATTGGCCGATGAATGCTTACAGCACGGCTAACGGCGGTCCATCGTATTGGACAGAGAACAATACGGACTTTTGGACGAACGCTACGGCAATCAGTTACCAGAAGAAGCTGCTTCGCTATGTGTTCGCAAGATGGGGCTACAGCAGAAGCCTCGGCATGATGGAGTATTGGAATGAGTCGGACAATCGCGTGGATACGAGCGCCGCGAACCGCAGCAGCTGGCATAGCTCCGTCGACACGTATTGGAAGAGCCTCGACTTCTACAATCGTCCGACAACAACGAGCTTTGCATGGAAGGATCATGAGGAGTTCAACCAACCAACCTGGGAAACCTTGAATACGCTGGATACGACAAACTTTCATATGTATGACGGCTCCTCATCGGCGCTGAACAAATGGGAGGCGGAGCTGAAGCATTTTATTGAAGATTTTGACGAAAGACCAGCCTTTGTCGGCGAATACGGCAGTACGCATTCCGATAATTCCTCGGACCCGAATTTGCCTCGCTTTATGCATGACGGCTTATGGGGGCCGATATTCAGAGCCGGAGCCGCAGGGGGCAACCTTTGGTGGATTTTTGAGAACGGCTTCGATATTCCGGCAAGCTACAAAACAATCTATACGGCTTTGGCAAATTTCATCCAACCCGAGGAGCAGCATCTGATCAATATGCCGCATGTGGATTACGGCGCGCAGTCCAACTCCACAAAGGTCGGTGGATATAAAAATGGTGATCGAGCGCTGCTTTGGATAAATGACTCGACCGCTAACCACACGGTAAGCAGTCCGCGAACGGTAAGCGGCATGTCGTTCAATGTACCGGCTATGAATCCGGGTACTTACGATATTTTGTATTACAACACGGTAACAGGTGCCACTATCTCGACGACGACGGCAACCGTGGTGAGCGGAGTAGGCAACCTTGCCTTAAGCGCGATCCCGTCCTTTAACCGCGACATTGCGGTTAAGGCAGTCCGCCAAGGCAGCGAGGTGCCGGATACACAGGCTCCGACGGCTCCCTCAGCTCTTGCCGTACAGGTGAAAACAGACACGACTGTCAGCTTGTCGTGGACGGGTTCGACGGACAACGTAGCCGTGACCGGTTACGACGTTTATAGGGGCGGTGTACTGACAGGCTCTACTTCAGGCGCAACGAGCTTCGTCGTAACAGGCTTGACGGCAAGCACGGCCTATAGCTTCACGGTGAAAGCGAAGGATTTCGCAGGCAATCAATCGGCAGCGAGCAGCGCGCTGAGCGTGACGACAAACGCGCCGCCTCCGCCGGACACGCAAACGCCTACTGTTCCAGGGAGCTTAGCTTCCCCAACAAAGACGGATAAGACCGTCAGCTTAACCTGGAGTGCTTCAAGCGATAATGTAGGCGTTACCGCCTATGACATTTTCCGGGGAGGAACACTCGCTGGCTCCTCAAGCGCAGGGGTGCTAGCTTTCACGGATACAGGATTAACGCCATTAACTTCCTATGTATATACGGTTAAAGCAAGGGATGCGGCAGGGAACAGCTCGGCGGCGAGCAGTGCGCTCACCATTACGACGCTTCCGCTTATCGCTCCAAATTTGCTGCAGAACCCAGGTTTTGATCAGGATGACGGCTGGGGAAGGCCGAACCAATGGACTTGCGAGCAAACCTTTTACTGTACGCGGGATACCTCCGTTAAACGTAACGGTTCAGGCTCCTTCAAGCTAAGCGGCAATTCAGGCGCATGGTTCGGTGTCTATCAGGACGTTGCTGCGAGCGCGGGCAATACCTACACCTTTGAGGGCTATTTGAATATCGCAAGCGCAACGAAAGCAGAAGCAACCATCCGCTTCATGAATAGTACTGGTACGGAATTGTCCAGCCACTCCGTTGCCAATTATAACGGGACAGCGACGACTACTGGATTCGTGCCGATGAGCGGGGCGTTCACGGCACCGGCGAATACGGCTACTGCAAGAGTATACGTATATTTGCGCGACTTAAACGGAACGGTTTATCTGGATGACTTTTATTTGTCGAGCAGTGCAGATGGAGGCTCAGGCGGCGGTGACACGGTTGCGCCTACCGCACCGGCAGGGTTGACTTCACCTTCGAAGACAGCAACTTCCGTAAATTTAAGCTGGACGGCTTCGACAGACAATGTTGGCGTAACGGGTTATGAGGTGTATCGCGGTTCAACGCTTGCCGGCACGACAACGGGCGCTACGACGCTGCAGGTGACGGGCTTAACGGCAAATACCGCTTATAGCTTCACGGTGAAAGCGAAGGACGCGGCAGGCAACCTGTCTGCGGCAAGCAATACGCTTAGCGTGACAACGAATGCGGCCGCGGATACGCAGGCACCAACCGCACCAACAGGGTTAACGTCGCCATCGAAGACGGCAACTTCCGTAAACTTAAGCTGGACCGCATCGACGGACAATGTAGCCGTTACGGGTTATGAGGTGTATCGCGGTTCAACGCTTACCGGCACGACAACGGGCGCCACAACGCTGCAGGTGACGGGATTGACGGCAAATACCGCTTATAGCTTTACGGTGAAAGCGAATGATGCGGCAGGCAACCTGTCTGCGGCAAGCAATACGCTCAGCGTGACAACGAATGCGGCTGCGGATACGCAAGCGCCAAGCGCGCCAACTGGACTGACGGCGCCTTCGAAGACTGACACGACCGTCAATTTAAGCTGGACGGCATCAACGGACAACGTAGGCGTTACGGGCTATGAAGTCTATCGCGGAGCGACGCTCGCCGGTACAACAACAGGTGCCACGACGCTGCAAGTAACCGGCCTAACGGCAAATACCGCTTATAGCTTCACGGTGAAAGCGAAAGATGCGGCAGGCAACCTGTCTGCGGCAAGCAGTGCGCTGAGCATCACGACAAACGCTGCGACAGCGGGCAATCTGCTCATAAATCCAGGCTTTGAGACAGATGACGGCTCAGGGAAGCCTGCGACATGGGTTTATGAGCAGCCTTATTATGTGTCCCGTGACACGAGCGTTAAACAATCAGGAGCGGCATCATTGCGCTTAGACGGATCAACGGGTCCATGGCATGCTTGGTACCAGGATGTAAATGCATCCGCGGGCAGCACGTATGCTTTTAGCGGATCGGTCAATATTGCGGCTAATAACGGATCATCGCTTTATTTCAAGCTGCAATTCCTGAATTCGGCTGGCTCAGTCCTCAGCGAGAGCACGTTAGCAACATACTCGGGTACGACAACCAGCGGCTTCGAGAATGTGAGCGGTACGGCAACGGCTCCAGCGAGCACAGCTAAGGTTAGAGTATATACGTATTTCACGGACATGAGAGGAACGTTCTATTTTGATAACTATTCCTTAACAAGCTCATAGGAAAGAAGCGCCCGGCGAGCCTGTCTCGCTGGGCGCTTTTTAGGTTGCATGCTTTGGTACAAAAGGATGTCTAGTTTGACGGGTCATATTAGCGTTTTCGACGCTTACAACGGTCAAGATCATCCGATATACTGGTCGGTGCGAGCGATAAGAGCAAGGACTTTAAGGAGGATGCAGGCATGTTATTCGGCGCATGTTATTACCCCGAGCATTGGGAGCAGGAGCGTTGGGAGACCGACGCCAGGCTTATGAAGGAGGCAGGCTTTAACGTTGTCCGATTGGCGGAGTTTGCCTGGATTCGCATGGAGCCCGAAGAGGGCAGGTATGAATTCGAATGGCTGGACCAGGCAATCGCGCTATTCGGTCATTATGATATTCAGGTCATCCTCGGAACGCCGACGGCAGGCCCGCCTAAATGGCTGATGGATAAGCATCCCGATATGTATCAGCAGGACTACCAAGGCCATGTCCGCGGGTTCGGAACAAGACGTCATTACTGCGCCAACAATCTGAATTACCAAGGATATACGAACAAGATCGTAACGCGAATGGCAGAGCAATACCGGGAGCATCCAAACGTAATCGGCTGGCAAATCGACAACGAGCTGGGAGCGATTGACACGGCCCGCTGTTACTGCGGCAATTGCAGGTTGGCTTTCATCGCTTGGCTGCAGCAAAGGTATGGGTCATTAGAGCAGTTAAATGAAGAGTGGGGAACGATCTTCTCCAGTCAATCCTATACGAGCTGGGAGCAGCTGCATCTGCCCGCTTATTCGGTGCATCAAGGGCATAATCCGGGCCTGGCGCTTGATTTCAGGCGCTTCAGCTCCGATTCCGTCGTGAAGTATCAGCAGCTGCAGTTGGATATTTTGCGCAGCCTGTGCCCGTCCACGCAGCCGATTACGACGAATATGATGGGCAGCTTCAACGATTTGGATTATTATGATCTCGCCGCTCCGCTGGATATCGTATCGCTGGATATTTATCCGATTATGAAGCGAGTGCCGGAAGAAAGAGCTTTCCGGACGGGGCTTAATCATGACACGATGCGCGGGCTGAAGGGTCAAAACTTTTGGGTGCTGGAGCATCAGAGCGGCGCACCCTGCACCTATGCGATGTCCTCCACGCCAAGGCCGGGCGAGCTTAGAAGATGGACCTACCAGTCCATTGCCCGCGGTGCGGATGCTATCGTTTATTTCCGCTGGCGTACGCTGACGTATGCCTTGGAGGAATTCTGGCATGGCATTCTGCAGCATCACGGAGAGCCCGGCAGACGGTTCGAGGAGGTTAAGCAAGTTGGGCAGGAGCTTCGTGCTATCTCGCCGCTGCTAGCGGGAACGACCGTGAAAGCAAAGGTTGCCATGCTCAAATGCTTCCACAACGAATGGGCATTCGAGCTGCAGCCTCATGCGAGCGGCTATGAATACAAGGAGCATCAGGCACAATATTACCGTTATTTTCATGAGCGGAACATACAGGTGGATATTATTTCGCCAGACGCAAGCTTTGACGGGTATGAGCTGCTCATTATACCGAATCTCATGATGGCACGGGAGGAGGCGACGAAGCGAATCCATGCGTTCACCGAGCGCGGCGGGACGATTGTCATGGACTTCCGGGCAGGTGCCAAGGAATGGAACAACCGGATGCTGCCTCAAAGGCTGCCGGGGTTATATGCTGATTTGCTAGGCATATCCATTGACGATTATGGCATTATCGAGGAGGACCTATCCATTGGCCTGCTTGAATCGGAAGCGGAAGCGGCTGCAGCAAGCGATTCGGCAGCCTATCCGGGCGAAGCGGCGACTTGGTACGACGTTATCGAGCTTAAGGGCGCTGAGCCGCTGCTGCTGTTTGCCAATGATTATTTTGCCGGTCAGCCAGCGGTAACTCGCAATCGTTACGGGCAAGGGACGGCCTATTATCTAGCAACGGAGCTTGATCCTGCTTCCTTGCATGGCTTGTTTCAATCGATATGCGCAGACCTTAACCTCGAACCAGTGCTGCCAGGATTGCCGAGCGGCGTAGAAGCGATTTGCCGTATGCGGGAAGAGGGCGAGCAGAGGTCGGAAGTCATTTTCGTGATCAACCATAGCCGCGTTGACGCTGCTTTTACGCTTGACCGTAGCTATGCAGACGCAATGACGGGTACGGAAATCTCAGGCGTGGTAGTACTGGAGCCGAATGGCGTGCTCGTGCTGTGTTCTACCGGTTAATGGGCTTGAAAAGGGCAGACGCTTGGTTGGTTAACCGTGCGGCTGCTCTTTTTTGTAGGGTGAGGAGAACGTGTTTCTAAGGTTGTTGGGTGGAGGCTCTGCTTGCATAATAAAGATAGATTCACTTCGAAAACGGTTACAAGGAAGGTGCAAAAAAAGATGTCCAAAGCAACCGAGCAGATTAAGCTCGCCTCTTATTTACCTCAAGCAAAGCGGCGCGGCTTCTTCGGAAAGCTAATCAAACAACAGCAGCTGCTCATCATGTCAGTGCCCTTTGTGCTGATCGCGCTCGTATTTTCCTACGGTCCGCTGTGGGGATGGATTATGGCATTCCAGGATTACAAGATTGGCAAAGGGGTGTTAGGCAGCTCTTTCGTAGGCTTCGACAATTTCGTCAAAATTTTTCAAGATGAGCAATTTTATTTCGTGATGCGAAACACGCTGGCGATGAGCTTTATGGGATTGATCGCAAGCTTTGTCGGTTCCATTGTGCTGGCGCTGCTCCTGAATGAGGTAAGGAAAACATTTTTCAAAAGAGCGATCCAAACGATTACGTATATTCCCCATTTCGTATCCTGGGTCGTTATCGCAAACGTCGTGACGTTTTTTCTTTCGCCGGATGGCGGCTTGCTTAACGTGATCATGATGAAGCTTAAGCTGATTAACGAGCCGATCTACTTCATGATCAAGGGGGAGTGGTTCTGGATTATCCATACGCTGGCGAGTTTGTGGAAGGAGCTGGGGTGGAGCACCATTATCTACCTGGCGGTGCTTATGGGACTTAATCCGGAGCATTACGAGGCAGCCGAGATGGATGGCGCCAGCCGGTTCCGCAAAATGTGGCATATCTCGATTCCAGGGCTGATGCCCACGGCGATCCTGCTGCTGACGATGTCTATAGGCTGGGCGATTAACAGCGGATTCGAATCCCAGTTCGTGCTTGGCAATCCGGCAGTCATAGAATATTCGGATGTCATCGATCTTTACGCGCTGCGGTATTCCACCCAGCTAAGCGACTATTCGTACGGCATGGCCATTAATATGTTCAAGTCCGTCATTAGCGTCCTGATGGTTCTGTCGGTTACCTATCTGGCGAAGAAGACGCAGCAGAGCCGATTGTTCTAATCGGAAGCATGGACGGCAGAAGGGAAAGGACGGAGAAGGATGAAAGGAACAACATGGGGTGACCGTCTGTTTGACGGCTTTAACTACACGCTGCTTGCCATACTCGGCTTTATAACGATTTACCCGTTCATCAACCTATTTGCGATCTCGCTCAATGACGCGCTTGATTCGCTAAGGGGAGGCATTTACTTCCTGCCCCGCAAGTTTTCGCTGCTGAACTACCAGATTATTTTTGAGCAGGGAGATTTGCTGAGGGCGACGATTATGTCGGTTACGAGGACCGTAGTTGGTACGGTTTGCGGGGTGCTTGCCACCGTTATGGTATCCTACACGCTTAGCCGCAAGGAATTTGTTCTGCGCAAGCCGCTCAACCTGATTTTGGTATTCACCCTGTTTATCAACGCGGGGCTGCTGCCGAGCTACATGTTAATTGTCAATTTGAATCTGATGAACAATTTCGCGGTTTATATTTTGCCATTGCTGATCAGCGCTTACAACATTATTATCGTGCGAAGCTATTTCGAGCAAATACCGGACGGCATGGTGGAATCGGCCAAAATAGACGGAGCCAGCGATTATCAAATCTTATTCCGGGTCATTATCCCGGTCAGCATGCCGGTCATTGCGACGATTACGCTTTTCATCGCCGTCATGCATTGGAACTCCTGGTTCGACAACTACTTATACACAAGCGGCAATAAGGAGCTTAATTTGCTTCAGCTGGAGCTGATGAAAATATTGCTGACTTCGGTTAACGAGGTTGCCAACTCCTCAAATCCGACGAACAGCGATGCGCTCAAAACGAATCCGGATGCGATTCGGGCGGCCATGACGATTATTGTAACGATGCCGATTTTATTCGTCTATCCGTTCCTGCAGCGTTATTTCGTAAAAGGGATCATGGTAGCTTCGATGAAAGAGTAGCCAGGATATCTAACGGAGCGAAAGCTTCGATGATATAATTACAATCATTAGAATGAGAGGGAGTCTACAATGACAAAACGCGGGACAAAGAAAACGCTTACCGTAAGCATGGTCATGATTCTAATCGCTGTCATTTTTGCAGGCTGCAGCGGCAACAACGGCAATAACAACGCTCCAACCAACTCAGCGGCTTCACCGGCTGCAACGAACGGTGAGGCAGCAGCGGAAGAAACGCCGGCCGCTCCGGATTTGACGCCGGTAGAATTCACGATTAACACATCGGATGACCAATTGAAATGGGATACGCCAATCAATAAAAAAATTACGGAAAAGACAGGCGTAACCTTCAAGTACGATCTAACGGTCGGCGATCAATTCCAGCGATGGGATCTATGGCTTGCAAGCAAGGATTATCCGGACATTATCGTGCTTGATCCCAAATATACGCTTCGCTATAAGGAAGCCGGCGCCATTATTCCTCTAAATGACTTAATAGAGAAATACGGCCCGAATATTAAAGAGAAGTTTGGCGATAAATTCAATTTGCTGAAGGACGAGAATGGCGACATTTATTCCCTATATTCCGTGCTTCTTGCCAAGGAAGCGCCAGCGGATGCAACGGGGAACTTCATCGTGCAATACGATGTGCTGAAGGAAGCCGGTTATCCGGAGATCAAAACCTTCGACCAGCTCTATGAGGTAATTAAGGCATACAAAACGAAGCATCCGCAGGTGGACGGCAAAGATACAATCGGCTTTGGCGCTTACATGAACGGCTGGGTTATGAAGCATGCGTTCAACAACCCGATCATCTGGGGCAGCGGCCTTGCCGATCACGGGAACTACACCATTTCGGACAGCGGCGAAGTCGATTACAACCCAGTCTCCGAGGCAACGAAAACGTATTATCAGTTCCTTAATAAGCTGAACAACGAGGGAATGCTGGATAAAGAATCGTTCTCGATGGATGAAAAGGCGTTCCAGGCGAAGGCTGCGCAGGGCAGAATCCTTGCAGCATATTCGCCAAACTGGCTGCTTGGCGATGCAGAGAAGTCGCTGCGCGCAGCGGGGCAACCGGAGAGAGCCTATGCGCATATTCCAATCTACTTCAACGAAAACGTCGTTGATCACTCGAACTCCAGCACGCCAACGAGCGCGGGCAATTATCAGTGGACGATTTCCAGCAAGACAAAAAATCCAGAGCGCATCATTCAAATGATCGATTACTTGTTCTCGGACGAGGCACAGGTTCTGACGCAATGGGGAATCGAGGGTGAAGATTACTCGGTTGTTGACGGCAAAAGAACAGTGAATCCTGAGCTTGTAACAAAGCGCCAAACGGATGCCAACATCGACTACGACAGAGGGTTCAAAAGCGTAGGTACGGGCAACACCTTCTGGTTCGGCGTCGGACATGGCGCTAAACTGGCTGATGGCGACTATTCGACACCGCTTACCAAGGATGTCGTGGAGCTTGGCTATGATGACATGACGAAGGAAGTGCTTGCGAAATACGGGAAGCAGGTATGGGCTGACTTCTTGGCACCAGTCGAGTATGTGCCGGGCTTCTTATGGCAGCTTACTCCTCCAGAGGCTACGAAAGTAGAAGAACAGAAGATGGACGACACTTGGCGGAAAAACATCCCGAAAATCATCTTATCCAAGGATGCGGCAGCATTTGAGAAGTCGTGGAGCCAAATGGTTACCGAGATCGACAAGGCCGGCGTCAAAAAGGTAAATGAGGCGTATACGAAGCTTTGGAAGGAATTTATCGAAAAGTATAATCAAAATATAGCCGGCTAACGGCGCGAAGCCGTACTCCTTGTCGACTCACTTCGACAAGGAGTATTGGCGTCTACGGCGAATCTGTCAGTTATACGTGTTGCCATTATGCAGATGCGGGGTCGATACAGAGATGAAGATCCGAACGAAGCTAATCTTATCCCATTTGTTGGTGGTGCTTTTTCTGCTCGGATCACTTGGCTATGTGCTTGTAAAGCGCAGCACCGATCTGGTCTTCGAGACGATAACGGAAAACAACCTGCTTTCTTTATCGCAAGTCAGCTCCAACCTTGACAATAAGCTGACTTCGTATGAAGAAATTACGAATACGCTATTTCTGAACCGTGCGCTAGATGAAATAACGGAAACGAGATTTGAGGATAATATAACCGCGTACCAGCAATATTTCGATTACTACCAGCCCTTCGTATCGGCAGTCCAGACAACGAAGGACATTCATCATTTTTATCTGTATTCGGACAATCCTACGTTTCTTTTCTCGAACGTATTTCTAATTGATGAAACGATCAAAGAAAAAGGCTGGTACAAGGAAGCGCTGAACAGCCAAATCGGTGGTTATTGGACCGGTGCGTATTTGTCCTCTTATGACAATATTCGCTTATTCAGTTACAAGAAGCGCTTGAACAACTTCGTAGCGGACTCGCCTAAGGTGGTTTCGATCGAAATCAAGCTGAAGGTGCTCTACGATTTGGTGAGCGAGGAAAGCAAGACGAAGCGTTATGTATTTGCACTGGCTGACGGCAGCGTATTAATGGATACGGTAAGAGACGGCTCGCTGAGCCATATTCAATCGCTTGCTTATGCGGACCGTTTCATGGCGAGCGATAGCGGGAGCTTTATCTATAAAGAAAAGGCCACCGGAAACACGTACCAGATTTTGTTCAAGACGCTGGATTCGCATAATTCGGTTCGCGGTATGAAGGTTATTTCCTATATCCCCATCAACGATGTGATGCCTAAGGTTGAGCAGCTGCGGTCGATGGCAGTCGCGCTTTATTTGATTGCCTTCGGTTTAACGGCATTGTTTATATCGGCGATATCAGTTGGTATGACTAGGCGCCTAACGGAGCTGTCGATGAAGATGAAGCGGGTTCATAAGGATAACTTCGAGTCCTTCGTCGTCGTGAAAGGCAAGGATGAGGTCGCGCAGCTTGGCGAAATGTTCAATATGATGGTGCGCAGGCTTGGCCAGCTGATCAGCGAGGTTTATCAATCGGAGATCGACCGGAAGGAGCAGGCTTACCGGACGAAGGAGGTAGAGCTGTACGCGCTGCAAACTCAGATCAACCCTCACTTCTTGTTTAATGTGCTGAACATGATACGGGGGAAATTATTGATTATCGGCGAGCGAGACACGGCCAAGGTCGTCGGGCTCTTGGCGAAATCGTTCCGCATGATGCTCAAAAACGGCGGTCAGATGATTAAGCTTGCGGATGAAACGGAATTCGTCGATAACTATTTGCAAATACAGCAATACCGGTTCGGCCATAAGTTCACGTATACGATCGATATTCCGCCCGAATATCATGCGCTCCTTATTCCGAAGCTCATTATTCAGCCGCTGGTAGAAAATGCGATCTCGCATGGCGTTGAGCTGAATCCGGAGCAATCGCGCATTTGGATTACAGGCGAGAAGTCAGGTGAGTGCTTGCAGCTTGCGATCGGCGACGACGGACTGGGCATGTCCGAAGATCGGCTTGCCGAAATCATGAACTGGCTGGATGAGGATTCATTGGCAACAGATCGGAACATCGGCATTCGAAATGTGCATGCCCGGCTGAAATATTTGTACGGCGACGAGTATGGCTTGAAGATAGCCAGCCAGGCGGGGTCAGGTACCACGGTAACTATTCTTATTCCACTAGGCCAAGACAACGGAGGCGAGAGGCATGCTTGAGGTATTGATTGTGGATGATGAGCCGCTTGCACGCGAATCCTTGAAGTATTTAATCGATTGGGAGGAGCATGGCTTCGCCATTACGGCAGAGGCGGAGGACGGTGTGCGCGCTCTGGAGCTGATTCGGGAACGGCATTTCTCGCTTGTGCTGACGGATATTCGAATGCCGAGAATGAGCGGGCTGCAGTTCATCGAACAGTTGCAGGAGTGCTCCGAAGCGAAGGTCATTATTCTGAGCGGCTACGAGGACTTTGATTTCGTAAGGCAGGGGCTGAAGCTCGGCGTGACCGATTATTTGCTGAAGCCGGTGGATGAGGTGGAGCTGATTCATGTGCTGCAGCGCGTTGTCGGCGTCATTAAGGAGCGTGAGCGCATGAAGCGGCGCGAGCAGCTCGGACTTACCGTGCTTAGGGATCAATTCCTGCGCAAGTTGGCGCATGGGCAAGCAGGCGGACAAGAGCTTGGCGAGCAGTCGGAGCTGCTGGGCTTGGAGCTGGGAGGCTCCTGCTGCTGCCTGCTGCTGGAGCTCGACTTTTTATCAGGGGAAGGAAAAGAGATTTCCGAGCAAGATATGGAGCTGAAGCGCTACGCGATCCGGAATATTGCAGAGGAGCTGTGCTCGGGGAGCGGTTATCTCTTCGAGGAATCAGAGGAGCGCTTCGGTATTTTCTTGATGGGGGACGGCGGCAACGTGGAGAGCGGCAAGGCCCGTCAGCTTGCGGAGGCTCTCGCGGCGGCAGCTAAGCAATATGCCAAGGAGACCGTTACGATTGGGATTGGGGAATGGGTCCAAGCTGCGGGCCGGCTGGCGGATTCCTATTCTGGCGCGGAAGCTGCGCTGGACGGAAAGTTTCTCATAGGCGGAGACACGATCCTGACAGGCCGCGCTGACAGGGATGGCATGAAGCAGCAGGATACCGGCAAGCTGCGGGAGGACTTGCTGGAAGCCGTGAGAAGCAACCGCGAAGAGGCGTTGATGGATGCGCTTGCGGTGTTGTGGGATAGCTTCCGAGCAGGCGGGAGCAATGCCGGCGGCGGCGCTTCGGCCGGCGCAGGAGACCATGCGCGTATGACGGTGCTGGAGCTGCTCGTTCAGCTGCTTCAGGTGGTGAAGACATCGGGGGCAAGCTCGGATACGCTGTTTAATTACGAGCTCGGTGATTATGAACGGGTGATGAGGGCCAAAACGATTGACGAGCTATATGCAATTACGGCAAGCAAATGCATAGGCGTGCTGGAGCTGCTCCGCCAGATGAAGGAGCTTCAGCCCCACCATGTCGTGACAGAGGTTAAGAAAATCGTACAGCAGGAATATCACACGAATATTAGCCTGCGCTCCGTCGCGCAGAAGGTATATTTGAATCCCAATTATCTTGGGAAGGTGTTCAAAGCGGGCATGGACCAGTCTTTCAATGATTATTTGCTTCATGTGCGCATGGAGAAGGCGAAGCAGCTGCTGCTCGGCTCGAACAAGAAGGTATATGAGATTGCGCAAGAGATCGGCTATGGCGAGCTGGATTGGTTTTATAAGCGCTTCAAAGCCTATGTGGGCATTAGTGCGGGCGAGTATCGGGGGAAGAGCGGACGTTAGGGGCGGAATGCATAGGGCTCAAGGATAGGCATACGACTAAAAATAATCTATATTAGAAAAAAAACTTGCTTTTTTCACTATGAAATGTTATTTTATTTCTTGTCGCCGAAATGCTAAACGCAGATTGACGTACATAAAATAACATGCGGAAGTGGCTCAGCGGTAGAGCATCGCCTTGCCAAGGCGAGGGTCGCGGGTTCGATTCCCGTCTTCCGCTCCATACGAAAACATCCGAAACACCTTGCGCTGCAAGGTGTTTTTTTGTTATGTATAAAGAGACAGGAGGCAGGATGATGCGTAAACTTGTATTTTTTGTTGGCGGAGCTGGTGCGGGCAAGACGACTTTGGCGAAAACATTGGCAAGGAAGCGAGAGGTTGCCGTGATTGACATGGATACGGTGCTGCGCCCTGCTGCGGTTGCCCTTATGACCCAAGCCGGTCTTGATCCAAGCGACCGGGATTCCGACAGCTACAAAGCGTTATGCCGAGATCTCGGGTATCGCCTGACGATGGATGCGGCGCTTGAGAACATCGCGAATGAAGTAGATATGTTCGTCGTCGGTCCGTTCACGAAAGAAACGGAGGCCTCGGATTGGATCGAGCAAGAGCTCTCGGCAATCGGGGCCTCCGTGTCGGATGTGGACGTGCGGGTCGTGTTCGTGCAGCTGCGCGATGACCGGCTTCACCATGAACGAATTAAGCAAAGGGGTTTGGAGCTGGATCAATACAAGCTGGACAACTGGACGGCATTCAGCCGCGCACTGGTCAAGCGGGAATTGAAATGGCCGATTGCGTCGTCTTCCGTGCTGTATTTCGACAATTCCGAGACCCTGACCGCGGAGAAGCTAACGGCGCTGGAGCAGTTTGTATTCGGCGAAGGCGCTTCTTAAGCGTAGACTATTGCGGCAATCGCGCCTGCAGCATGCGGAACAATGCTTCTGTCTTGGCAGCTTCCTTGTCGTTGAATATAACGGCAAGTCCATCCAGCTCGATGTGAATGTACGGCGGCGTATTTTTGAATACATAAAGCTTGGCTGCGCCAAGCTTCTCCAAGGAGAAATTTCCGCGCGCATATTCGGCTGTCGCCGTACCATTGGTTCGGAAGCCGCTCGGAAGCTCCTGCTCAAGCGTGATGCTTTTGACGTCGCTTAAATTGAAGCTGTAATCGTAAAGCGGGTAGTCAATGGCTACGACTCCGGTATCTGATACCGCTATGGCAGGCGAGGTCTGATCAGAATGTACGGCAAATGCAGCGAGCGGAATGATAATCACTAGTGCGAATAGGATACTCCCGTACTGGATCCATTTGCCGCCCCGCGTAGCCATGTTGACGGTCGTGCCCATGCCCATGCGTTTTGGAACCATCACGGATGGGTCTTCTGGATTATAGTACGTCGAGCCGTTTATCCAGTAGCCGTCATCATCGGTCAGAATCGACTCACCGTCCGTATCCGCTAGGTTTTCCTCTAATGCGCGCACTTTGTTGTGCACGAAAAAGATGCTGCCCAGCGGAATCAAGGAAACCATGACGATGCCAATCATCCACTGGGTGAAGGTAAGGGAGCTTCCACTAGAGAGTATCATATAAGCGACAAAGGCATTAATGCTCTCAAATACAGCCAGCAGGGGCCAAAGCATGGACCAGTAGCGCCGCGCCGCACGGTTGATAGCAGCATTAATATCGTGATTTTCGCTGTAAACCTTCGTTTTCATTTGGCCAAAGGCTGTAAAAATGACATACAGAACGACACTCATAGCGAGCGAGGCAATCCCGGTCATTCGGAGGAGACGGTCGTGGTTGGACAAGGAAATGAGAATAGGCATGAAGGAAAGAAGAGCTGGAATGATGAACCAATAAGGAGAGACGAGCTTCGATTTCTTGAGCTGCGTAATTGTGGCATCGATGCGGATCGTCCGCTTCTCGCCGACTAACCAATCATTCTCGCGCTTGATCCGGCTAGCTTTACGGTGAATGCTGTTGAAGGGCAGCTTTGATGTATACAGAAAAGCGGCGATCCAAACAAATAGATAAATAAGCGACAACGAGAAATAGCTGCCAAGCACAAAAAACGGCGCTAGCGTCAGAAGTGCAATAACGGCGTAAAGTGTGTAGTTTCTTTTGTATTCCGCTTGAAGCTGCTTGATACTGTTGTCCTTAAGTCCCTGCTTGGGAAGTGTGACACCGAACAGGAGCTGATTGCTAGGCACGGCTTGCTTCAGATACATGACAATGATGCTGATATAAACGATAACAACTGGGATAATGAGAAAAAGATTGCTCATAGTTGGTCTCCTATTCTAGCAGGGGATGATGTTTGCTGGCTGCTGCCGTGAAAATGGTCGAGCAAATCTGCATAAATTCCTCTTGCCCGACTCCCTTTAAGCTGGCCTCCGAGATGACGAGCTGCAATTCACGCTCAAGCTTCCGGTTGAAATCCTGTTGTTTGGTCCAGAGGGTGCTTACCTTGGCGCCATGACGGCGGTCAATCGATATGTAACCTTCGTTTTTTAGAATGGCGTATGCTTTGTTCACCGTCATGGCGTTGACTCCCAAATCATCGGCAAGCTGCCTGACGGATGGCAAGCGTTCTCCATATGCAAGTCCGCCTACGCCAATACCGATGATGATTTGGTTGCGGAGCTGTACGTAAATCGGTATGTCGCTGTTATAGTCGAGCTTCAGTATCATCGGATCACCCCTGTCTACAAAGTATTATTTGTATTATGAATGTTAATACAATTAAAGCCATTAGTCAAAAATGATTGGCGGGCTTTGGACAGGCGGTGCTTCGAATCGCTATAATAGGCAGAAGCGGATCCAGATCCGAAACCCACACAAAAAAGAAATAACCAATAAAACCGTCAAGGAGAGAACAGAATGATTAGATTCGGCATAATCGGCACGAACTGGATTACGGAGACATTTATTAATGCGGCACGCGAGGTAGAGGATTTCTCGCTTACAGCTGTTTTTTCGCGCTCGGCAGAAACAGCGGCTGCATTCGCGCAGAAGCATCAGATTGCAGCCGAATTCACGGATATCGTTGAAATGGCAACCAGTGGACTGATTGATGCCGTGTACATAGCAAGCCCTAACTCGTTCCATGCGGCTCACGCAATTACTTGCATGGAGCACGGTATTCATGTGCTCTGCGAGAAGCCGATCGCTTCGAACGCACACGAGCTGCGCCGGATGGTTGCCGCAGCTAAGGAAAACGGAGTATTGCTAATGGAGGCGCTTAAGTCTACCTTCCTTCCCGGATTTCAAGCGATTCAAGAAAATGTGAGCAAGCTGGGTGAGATCCGCCGCTACTTCGCCAGCTATTGCCAATATTCGTCTAGATATGATGCGTACAAATCGGGAACGGTGCTTAATGCGTTTAATCCCGTTTTCTCGAATGGAGCGCTCATGGATCTGGGGATTTATTGCTTGTATCCGCTTGTTGCGCTATTCGGGAAACCCGATGTCGTCAAAGCGACTGGGGTCATGCTTGAATCCGGCGTAGACGGGGAGGGCAGCATCGTGCTGCAATACGGAAGCATGGATGCGGTCATTATGTACTCGAAGATTACCCATTCATCCTTGCCGTCCGAGATCCAAGGAGAGAGCGGAAGCATCGTGATTGATAAGATCAGCGAGCCAGGCAATGTTCAAATCCAGTACCGGGACGGAACGAGCGAGGACATCTCGCGGGAATCAAATAGCAAATCCATGTACTATGAGGCGAAAGCGTTTATCGAGCTCATCCAATCCGGCCGTACGGAATCTGACGTGAATACGTTTGAGAATTCATTGATCACACTGGAAATCATGGATGAGGCACGGAAGCAAATCGGTCTTGTTTATCCAGCGGATTCCCTATGACAAATGGCCTATTTTAGGCAAAAGGATTGACAATGATTTTTAATAATGTCATTATGATAATATCAAATCGAAACAATACATCTGATCAGGAGAGCGACAACCATGGTCGAGAATGAATCCAATTATTCAGCCGCTAATTACAGAACGCCGGATGGCGCTCCGGCTGATATCGTCATCTTTACGATCGTCTCTACCGAGAAGCAGTCGGCTAAGAAAGCACTGCCAACCCGCGAGCTGCATGTCATGCTGATCCAGCGGAACATCTGGCCCTTCGAAGGACAATGGGCGCTGCCAGGCGGATTCACGCAGGAGAACGAGACCGTCTACGAATGCGCGAAGCGCGAGCTTCAGGAAGAAACATCGATCGAAGACGTGCACATCGAATATTTCAATGTGTACAGCACGCCTGGCCGCGATCCGCGGGGCTGGATTATCTCGCATGCATTCCTTGCGCTGGTCAATGAAAAGCTTCTGGCGCACAGGGCGGCGGCCGTTGATGCTTCGGATGTACGGCTGTTTACCGTAGAGGAAGCGCTGCGGATGGATCTTGCTTTTGACCATAAACAGATTCTATCCGACGCTCTGGAGGGCATACGGAAGAAAATGCTGACGACGACGATCGCGAGGGAGTTCCTGCCTGAGGAGTTTACGCTGAGCGAGCTGTATCAGGTTATACAGACGGTGGTTCAAGATTTCGAGGAGCCGAACTTCATTCGCAAGCTGACCTCGACCAAAAGCCGCAGCACAATTATCGAGGAAGCGGCGGACGAGAACGGATTGCCGAAACAATCGAAGCAATATTCGCAGCGTGCTGCGCAGTTGTACCGGTTCACGAAGGAAGAGCCCCAGTTGTCTATCTACAGCTGAACGCTAACGAGGAGAGTGAAGGCATGCTGAAGTTTAATGGAGTGGAGCTAGGTCTAAAGCAATTCCCGAACGGGGAGACATTGATTAACGGCGATGAAATTTTAATGCATATGGCGGAATTCAATACGATCGTGTGGAAGTACGAGGACGACGGCGATCTCATTAAGCTGATGTTTGTCAAAAGCTACCTCGATGACCGAAGAGTCAGATGTACGCTTACGATCTATTATATGCCTTACAGCCGGATGGATCGCATAGAGGGGACCTCTGCCTTCACGCTGAAATATACGGCTGCCTTCATCAATCAATTGAACTTTGAATCGGTTACGGTGATCGAGCCGCATTCGGATGTGACGCTTGCGCTTATTGACCGCAGCATCGGCAAATATCCGACGATTCAACTGCTGGAGCAGGTGGCGGCTGAGGTAGGCTTTGATGCCGGGCAGGACTATCTGTTCTTCCCGGATGCGGGGGCTCAGAAGCGGTACAGCAAGGTAGAGGGGTATAAGCAGCTGGTAGGCTTCAAGGCGAGAGATTTCCAGACGGGACAGATCACGAGTCTCGAGGTTGTAGGCAACGTGGAGCGGAAGGGTTTCACAGCCATTATTGTCGATGATCTTTGCTCGTATGGCGGTACCTTCATGCTTAGCGCAGAGAAGCTGAAAGCGATTGGAGCATCGCATATCTACTTGCTGGTCGCACACTGCGAGAATTCGATTTACAAAGGAAAAATACTAGAATCGGATCTCATCGATAAAGTATTCACGACCGATACGATACTCAGTCAAGCCGGGCATGAAAAAATTCGCATATACGAAATGGGAGGCCTATAAAATGACTAAAACTTTCGTTTATCCAGCAACGCTGCTATGTGACTTCTACAAGGTTAGCCACAAAAACCAGTATCCAAAGGGAACGGAGCTTGTCTATTCGACCTGGACCGCGCGCACAAGCCGGTTGGAAGGTATCAATGAGGTCGTCGCTTTCGGCTTCCAATCGTTCATTAAGCAATATTTGATTGCCTACTTCAATGAGAATTTCTTTGCCCGGGCCAAAGAAGACGTTGCCGCCGAATACAAACGGCTGATCCAATACGCACTTGGCGAAGCGAACCCGGATGCCTCGCATATCGAGGAGCTGCATGATCTTGGTTATTTGCCAATTCGAATCAAAGCGATCAAAGAAGGCACATTAGTGCCCGTAAGAGTTCCGATGCTGACGATCGAGAACACGAACCCTGCTTTCTTCTGGCTGACGAACTATCTGGAAACGCTGATGTCATGCCAATTGTGGATGCCGGCTACCAGTGCGACGCTTGCTTTCGAATACCGCAAAATATTGGAGGCTTATGCGCTTCAGACAAACGGGGACAGTACGGGCGTACCCTTCCAAGGACATGATTTCTCGATGCGGGGCATGGGGGCGCTCGAATCGGCGCTTGGCAGCAGCGCAGGGCATCTCTTATCGTTCACGGGCACCGATACGATTCCGGCTATTATTTATTTGGAAAACTATTATAATGCTAACATTGAGAACGAATTGGTAGGCACCTCGATTCCGGCGACGGAGCACAGCGTCATGTGCGCGCATGGACGTGACGAGATGGCGTCGTACCGCTATTTGATCAAAGAGGTGTATCCAAACGGCTTTGTCTCGATCGTATCGGACACTTGGGATTTATGGACGGTGCTGGACGTCGTTATCCGCGGCCTGAAGGATGATATTATGAGCAGGGACGGCAAGGTGGTCATCCGTCCGGACAGCGGAGACCCGGTTAACATCATTTGCGGCGATCCGAACGGGGAAAGCGAGTTCGAGCGCAAAGGCGTCATCGAGATTTTATGGGATATTTTTGGCGGAACCGTTACGGAGAAAGGCTACAAGCAGCTTGACAGCCACATCGGAGCTATCTATGGCGATGCGATTACGATCTCGCGCTGCAGAGAGATCTGCGAGAGGCTGGCTGCCAAAGGCTTCGCCTCGACGAATATGGTATTCGGCATCGGATCGTTCACGTACCAATACAACACCCGCGACACCTTCGGCTTTGCTTTGAAATCGACATTCACGATCGTTGAAGGCGAAGAACGCAAAATTTATAAGGACCCTAAAACCGATAACGGCGTGAAAAAATCGCAAACGGGACTAGTGCTGGTTACCGAGCAGGACGGGAAGCTTGCGTTCACCGATAACTTAAGCGTAGCGGAATATGAAGCGCGCAAAGCGGAGGATCAGCTCGAGGTTGTATTCGAGGACGGGAAGCTGGTTCAGGATTTGACGCTGGCCGAGGTACGCGCGAACTTATTGGCTCATTTATAAAATAGAGTTAGGCAATTGAAAGAAAAGGGCAATGAAAACAGCGACAGCCAAGGGCATGAAAGAAGCCGGGGGCTGTCGCTGTTTGCTTATTGCAGAAAGCTCAATTGCAGAAAGCTCAATTGCAGAAAGCTCAAAAGTGCGAAATTAACATTTGCAGACCATAAGCATGTTTCCGTCAGGGTCTTTAAAATTAAAATAGTGGCCATGCTCAATGTCGGATGCCAGCTCAACCCCTTTGTCCTTCATGAATTGAAATGCTGCTTGAATATCCTCGGTATTGAAATGGAACATCGGCGTTCTTGCAAAGGTGTCGTCCGTATAGATTTTACTGTCCAATACGAGGTTTTGCCCATCGTTATTCAGTGGTATGCAGCATAAATGCCCTGCAATAATTTCGAATACAGGCTCTAGTCCGAGTATGCCGCAATACCATTCTCTCGCCTTATGAATATCGCTGACTACAACAAAGATAGCACTCACCTTGTTTAGAATAGGGTTAATTGGATTCACGCTCCTTTTTAATTCAGGTATATTTTACCATAAATTAAGCTCCCTCGGTGAAGGAGAATATGTAGTCTCGATCGGAGGCCAATCCTATTTTCACAAAAAGGATTGACACATGCCGGGTATTGGGAATATTATGATGTAAATCAAATGAAAGGAGGCCGATGACAATGTTCCCATTCCAACTAGAACCATACAATTTAGAATTAAGCAGTCTAGAACAAAGCATTTCAGAACAAAACACAGCTTCATATCGCAAGTCCATTGCATCGGCCTCTGCGGGGCCTATGCCTGTTTTCAAATCTGCTGCATGCTGCGGCATTTAGGAAGCGAAGGCGCAAGTAAAGCCATGGACATTACAGGTCCATGGCTTTTTTGTGTTCATTTGATTATTGAGGAGATTAATCGTTTATGAAAGAAACCTATTACCAAAACGTACAGCTGCCATCGGGGCAGGTACACGTATATGCAGGACCCGAGCTATTCGCGTCCTTAGACTATAAAGTATTTGAAATGGCGAACAACAATTTGCAAATTCCGAATCAGGTGTATATGAGCTACACGCCGGACGTTCATGTCGGCATTGGAACCTGCATTGGCACGACAGCGGTATGGAATGCGAGCGACGGCTTCGTATCCCCTTCCATCGTCGGCAGCGATATTGGGTGCGGGATGCGGGTGCAGCTCACGAGCCTGCACAAGGATGATCTGAAGGAGGTTAAGCTGCGTCGGAAGCTGGTTCGGGCGATCGAGAAGCATTTGCCTGTCGAGGAGCATGCCAGAGGCCACTTCTCGGATATAAGGCTGGAGCATGTCGTCAAAAAGGGGCTGCACGGCTTGCCGAAGAAATATATCCCGGATGCGTACACGCCGCGCAAAGCGACGTCGCTGACCCATGTGGAGAGCAGCAGATTCGATTTCGACGAGGATGTGCTGGATATATTCCCGGAGATGGTCTGGCACCGCGCGCATCGACAGCTGGGTACGCTCGGCGGCGGCAATCATTTCGTCGAAATCCAAGCGATCGAGATCGCGGAGGAGAATCGGGAGATCGCCGAGGCTTGGGGATTGTACGACGGCCAAGTCGTCATTATGATTCATTCCGGCTCCCGCGCCTGGGGGGGCGCGGTCAGCCAATACTGCGGTACCGATATTGCCAAAATGATGCGGCAAGAGGGGATCGGCACCGCTGATCCCAAGCTGCTCTATGCGCCGCTCTCCCATCCGCTCGGGCAAACGTACGTGAATCTCATGTACTCCGCATTGAATTATGCGGTAGTGAACCGTCACTTGATTGCTTATGCGGTTCGCGAGGCAGGCAAGGATATATTCGGACCGAAGTTCGAGCTGCGCACGCTGTATGATCTTATGCATAATTATGCTTGGGAAGAGCAGATGGATGAACGATCGTATTTCGTACACCGCAAAGGGGCGACTAGAGCGCTGCCCGCCGGCCATCCGGACAATCCGGAGGCGTACCGGGCAACCGGGCATCCCGCGCTTATACCAGGCTCGATGGGAACATCCTCCTACATTATGGTCGGCAGCCCGGAGGGGAAAGCGAATCATTACTCGATCTGCCACGGAGCGGGACGCATTCGTTCTCGAAACGCCACGAAGCAGCTAGTATCGGTAGAAGAGGTAGCGGCTGCGATGCGGGTAGGGACGGAGGATGAAATCGTGGTGAATCAGCGCTCGATGGAGTCGCTTGTGGATGAATCGCCGCAGGCGTATAAGGATGTTGATCAAATTATTGAGAGCGTGGTAGGCGCCGGACTTGCGCGGGTCGTTGCGAAGTGCAGACCGCTCGCAGCCGTAAAAGGAAAGTAAAATAAAGGAAAATAGGGGGTGCGGGGAGAATGCTAAATCAACATCTAAGTGAGCGGTTATTCAACGAGAGTCAGGAATTAAGCAATAACATTGCAGCACAAGAACATAGCCCTACCCGCCGAACCCGCGATCTTAAATGATGGGAGGGCATGCGCATGCAGCGCGAAGAGCTGCGGCGCTGCCTATCCTTGCCTTAAGACCATGGACGAATGCGTCCATGGTCTTTTTTTGGAATCGAGGAAGGTATAGCCTTAGGCTTAGACTATAAGTTTTCTATATTTCCCGGAATGAAGCGTGCCGCTCCGCCAAAGAAGGCGATAGCCGTTTCACCGTGACGTATAGGAAAGGATATGAGATTGAACATCCTTTCTCTATACGTTTCGCCGAAACAATGGCGTCTATTGAAGGACGCCGTCAGGCGCTTCATCATCTTAGCATAATGAAAGGAGCAATACTTATGACGAGCATACATAGCGAGATCCTGCTGGAGCTGGGCAGCATAGAGCAGAAGGAGCAGGTCCGAATCTTATATGCCTGCGAATCTGGCAGCAGAGCATGGGGCTTTCCATCCAAGGACAGCGATTATGATGTCCGGTTTATTTATGTAAGACCGATCGAATGGTATTTATCGATTTTTGATAAAAGAGACGTAATTGAGCGGCCGATCAACGACATGCTGGATATCAGTGGCTGGGACCTCAGAAAGGCGCTGAACTTGTTCCGCAAATCGAACCCTCCACTCATGGAATGGCTGCAATCACCGATTCCTTATTACACGAAATATACGGTTGCGGAGCAGCTGCGAGGCATCTCGCCGCTGACGTTTTCGCCAAAGTCATGTTTATATCATTACCTTAATATGGCGAAGGGCAACTATAGAGAGTACCTGCAGGGCGAGCAAGTTAAGATCAAGAAATATTTTTATGTGCTGCGGCCCATTCTAGCCTGCGGCTGGATCGAAACCTATCAATCGATGCCGCCTATCGCGTTCGACGAATTGGCCCAGGCGCTTATTCCGAGAGGAAGCGAGCTGTGGTTCACGGTCGAGCAGCTATTGCGTCGCAAAAAGGCTGGCGAGGAGCTTGATTATGAGCCGCGCCTGCATCCGATCAATGCTTATTTGGAGGAACGCATCGGCTATTACGAACAATTCGCGCCGCAGCTGAAGCAAGGCGAAGGAGCGCGAGACGAGCAGCTCGATCATTTGTTCCGCAGCGCATTAGACGAGGTATGGCGTTAATGATTAAGGCCGTTATTTTATTTTATAGGCAAGGGGAAGGTCAAAATGGCAATCGTGCAATTGAAATCAACGAATCCGAACTTTTCGTTCGTCATTCGAAAGAATCCGCATTCCGGCATGCTGCTTCGCGCCGTTCGCAAAGGAATGGCATACGGCTGGTATACGGACGAAGCAACCTTCAACGTATATTTCAAGGACGCTGACAATGACGTATCTTACAAGCAGCATAAAGAGGATCAATTCGAATACCTCAATGTGTCCAGATATAATACGCCGCTATTCGTACTTGGAGCGATCAATGAGTTTTTTGCGTCGCCGCTTAAGGCACAGCATACGAGCGATACAGAGCAGTATGAGCATATGTTCCATATCAATATGATTCATATTCAGATGCTTCGCTATATTGATTTTTTTGAGCGGCATTTGCCGGACTATTCGTTTGAAGCGGTGCACCTGGCAAGCAAAAGCTACTCGCTAACGGTTAAGACCAGCAGGCCGCTCTATGAGCTGATGCATGTCGTCAGCGTCCTTTGCTTGTTCCTATCGATGTTCAGCGAGGAGTTTATCGATATTTCCGATGATATTCTCGTCAAATATGTGAAAAGCATTCAAATTATCGATGCGCCTTTTTATATTCGCAGCTTGTTTGCCCGTCATTTCTTGGCATCGCGGGATCGGTTCAAGAAGTACAAAGCCGAGCTTGAAAAAACGGACCGCTATGCGATACAGCTAGCTTTCGGCGGGACAGCGCAGCAGCGGAGAAGCTATATCGGAAGCGTGCTCCCGTTCAATAAGTCGATTCTCGACGTCGGCTGCGGCGAAGGCTTCTATGCCATTCCGTTTGCGGCGAAGACGGAGGCCAGCTATTACGCCATCGACATTGAAGAGCCGCTGCTCGAGATCGTTCAGCGCAAAGCAAAGGCAAAGGAGCTGGACAACATTGTCACGTTCCCGTCTTTCGACCGCTTTCTTGAGGCGTATAACGGCGAGCAGGTGGACGTGGTTCTAACCGAGGTCATTGAGCATATGAGCTTGGATGAAGCCGGAGCGCTCATTCGCCAAATTTGCGAGGGCGTTGACTTTGACCGTTTCGTACTGACGACTCCGAATGCTGAATTCAACGCTTATTACGAGCTAAGCGACTTCCGGCATGATGACCATAAATGGGAGCTTGGCCGTCCAGCGTTCCAAGCGTGGCTGATCGATGCGGTTAAAGGACAGAATGTGGATTGCCAATTTATCGCAATCGGGGATGGTGTGAACGGCGTGCAAACGACGCAGGGTGCGATACTGGAAAGAAGGAGGGACTAGCTGAGATGGAAATAAGAACGAGAATTCATACGATATTTATGATGATTGGCTCAACGGAATGCGGTAAAACGACGTTCGCGAAAGAAGTACTGATACCGCAATTGCGGTTCCGCGATGAGCATAAAGGCGTGAACGCCAATGTGCAATATATTTCCTCGGACAGCTTGCGTCAGGAGCTGCTGGGCGCGGATTACGATAAATACGATCAAGTGATGCTTGAGGCGAGCGACCAAGCCTTTAAGCTGCTGTTCGAGAAGCTGCGCCTCGTGACGAGCTTTCCGATCAACGCGGAATTTGTTGTGGTCGATACGACGGGATTGGCGGAGGATTTCCGTGCCAGAGTAAGGGAAGTTGCAAAGGATAACAACTACAATCTGGAGGTTATTCTATTCGACTACCGGAAGCGGGATGATTATTATGCCTCGGACCGCTCGAAGAAGCTGATAACGAGCCATATCAACCGTCTGCGCAAGGAGGTGCTCGGTTCGCTGTCACGGGAGAAGTACGCCAAAATTCATAAGGTTCGCGCCAAGGACTTCTTTCTTCCAGGCGAAGGCACTGCGAATGCGGAGTATAAGGTTGTAGTCGAGGATACAGATGACTATTTGTCCACGATTCTCCCGCTTGATCAAAAAACGATTATCGTAGGCGATGTCCACGAATGCGTGGATGAGCTGAAGGCGCTGCTTATAAGCTACGGATTTCAATATGACGGGGACCATTTAATTGAAACGGGCAGAGCAGGCGGAACGAAAATACTGCTGGTCGGCGACTGGATTGACAAAGGGAACCAAACGAAGGAAATCATTGATTTCCTATATGTGAACAAAGAACGGTTTCTGTTCGTACTGGGCAACCATGAGAATTTTGTATATAAGTATATGCGTGGCGAAATAAAGGGAGTCGAGGAGGAGCTGCTGCATGCGTACTTCGACTCTACCGAGGTGCTGAAGGCTGATGAACAGCTGCTCGCTCGCTTTAATGAGCTTGCAGCGCTGTCGCAGCCCTTTTATCGAATGATTGGCATAAACGGCCCGTCCTACTATGTTACGCATGCGCCATGCGAGAACAAATACATTGGGAAGCTGGATACGAACTCCGTCAGGCATCAGCGGAATTTCCGAATCGACCGTTCTGCGCCGCTTGAGGAGCAGCTTCATTTCCTGAAGCGTGACGCGGCGGCTAACCAGCCTTATCATGTATTTGGACATATCGCAGCCAAAAATACGTTCCGGTTAAAAAACAAAATCCACATCGATTCCGGAGCGGTGCACGGGAACCTGCTTACATCGGTTACGTTTGCTGGTAAGCCTTATTTCAAATCGCAGAAATCGGTCCATTCCAGTATGACGGAAGAGCTGCCGACGCTCTTTAAGGAAGACCGCAAAGTTTCTCTGCACGAGCTCGGCGAGGAGGAGGTTCGCAGGCTGACCTATTGCTCCGGCAACAAAATCAACTTTATATCCGGAACCATGGCGCCGGCCGACAAGGATGAAGCCGCGCAGGAGCTCGAGTCGCTGCGCAAGGGCTTGGATTATTTCAAGGAGCGGGGTGCCAAAGAAGTTGTTCTGCAGCCGAAATATATGGGATCACGCTGCAATATTTATCTGCATGAGGATATAGAGCAATGCTTTGCAGTGAGCCGAAATGGCTACAAAATAAGCAAGCTGGACTTGGCGGCGGTATATGGCAAGCTGCTTGAGCGATTCCGAAAGTATATGATGGAGAACGAGATCACGCTGCTGCTGCTGGACGGTGAACTGCTGCCTTGGCAAGCGCTCGGCGAAGGGCTCATCATGAAGCAATTCAAACCGATTGAGAAAGCGCTTGAGACCGAGCTTTCCTTCTTAAAGGAGAATGGGTTTGAGGAAGCGTTCACAAAGCTGGCTTCCGACTACAAAGAAAGCGGCTTCGAGAAGGATCAGCACCATCTCTCCAAAGCGGCGCTGAATGAGAAGTACGGGCTGCACGTCTATCAGAATTACAAGCATGTTCATGAGATTATGGAGAAGCATGTTCCGCTTGACGAGCATCTTAGCGCCCATGAGACTTACAAGATACAGCTGGAGCTGTATGCGGAGATAGGCGAGCTTGAATACAAACCGTTTGCATTGCTCAAAATCGTCCATGCAGACGGCAGCGAGTCGCTGCCGGACTGGCCTGTCTCAGAGATGTACCGTTTTCTTTCGGATGATCCATACATTTCGATTACGCTGGATGATCCAGGCAGCTACGAGCGGGCCGACCAATATTTCCGCACGCTGACGGTTGAGAATCATATGGAAGGCGTCGTCATTAAGCCGGAGCTCCCAATCCCTTATACGGTCCCTTATATGAAGGTACGCAATAAGGACTATATGTCGATCATCTATGGCTACGATTATCGCTTCCCTCATAAATACAGCAAGCTGATTAAACAGAAAAACATTGCGATGAAGCTTCGCACTTCTTTGAATGAATACCGGCTCGGGCAGCGCATGCTGGCTGTTTCCTTCTCAGACATCGCACCAGACAATGAGCCGTACCGGGCTGCAGTCGCCAATCTCTTGTTCGAGGTAGCGAAAGAAAAGGAAATCGATCCGCGTCTATAAAGCGAGAACCTCCCTATCAAGGGAGGTTTTTTTAAAATATAGGAAAGTAATCCTTAAGCTGTACATTCTCTATATTTCTCGGAATGAAACGCGCCGTGCCTCCAAAGGACGGCTATAGCCGTTTCAACTTATGGAATCATAAATATTTATGCCTATTTGATATGGTATATATCAGAATTGTATGAAATAATCATATAAGTAGAAAGTCCTAGATAATAGCAAAGTTGCTGAAAGGCAATG
Organism: Paenibacillus endophyticus; assembly: GCF_014192395.1. Lineage (GTDB taxonomy): Bacteria > Bacillota > Bacilli > Paenibacillales > Paenibacillaceae > Pristimantibacillus > Pristimantibacillus endophyticus. The sequence goes on from NZ_JACHXW010000006.1 coordinate 29,497, forward strand.
ACGCAAAGCCAACAGACCTAAAGGAAATGTCCAAAGGTGGCTGGGTTGCCAAAGGGAATAGCGATTATATGAATAAATCCTCTTCCTGCACATCAGGTTACCGCAAACGTTATACATAGGAAGGGATATTTAGCTATGGAATTTACTATCAAACGATTTAATAGCAGCAGCAGCTTTGATGCCGTTCAAAAAGCAGCGAATCTAGGATACTGGGAGTACGACCATGCCAGCAAACTGGCATCATGGTCGAGCTATATGTTTGACATATACGGGTTGGATAGCGAAATTTCAATGACGCAGGAAGACCTTTTTAAGCGGGTGTATCCGGAGGACCGTGAGCGCGCTGAACGAACCCTTTATGAAGCGTTTGATGCAAAGACAGAGAGCGTTCAAGAGTACCGCATCATTCGCCCAAGCGGCGAGGTGCGATATATTATTGAGACGCTTTCATTTATATGGGATAAAGACCATGACCTTAAATTAACAGTAGGAACCATTCAGGATGTAACTGATAATAAGAAGTTGCAGCATGAGCTGAACGTGGAGAAGCAGTATTATAAGTCTATATTCGATAACAATCCGGATGCGATATTTTCATTTGATTTAAAGGGACAGTTCCTGTCCTGCAACGGAGCCCTGGAGCTCATGTTCAACTGCTCGAGAGCAGAGGTTCTGCAGGGGGGATTCCATCGTTTCGTGGAAGAGAGCAGTCTGGAGAAGACGATCTGGCATTTCGAGGAAACGATGAGAACGCTTACTCCCCAAAACTACGATACAACCGGTATAACCGAAAAAGGTGAATTAATCGAGGTAAATGTGACGAATATCCCGATAATCGTCGACGGAGAGCTGATCGGCATTTATGGGATAGCTAAGGATATTACGCAAAAAAAAGTAATTGAAAGATCGTTGTCAGACGCAGAGCTTAAGTATCAGAGTATACTGGAGCAGTCCATTGTAGGCATCTTCGTTGCGCATGAGGATAGCTTTGCATATGCGAACGAACAGCTGAACCAGATGCTGGGATACGACACTTTAGTCGGCCTTGAAGTGGAAAAGGTGATCCATCCGGATGAGCGTGAATCTGTGATCAGCAGAGTCATGCAGCTTGCTGAAGGACAATCCATTGCAAACTTTCGGCACCGGGCGCTAAAGAAGGACGGAGCCGTTATAGACTGCGAGGTGCATTATAACCGCGTGTCCCACTCGGAGGAGAAAGCGGTCGTCGGCATCGTCCTGGACGTCACGGATCGGAACAAGGCGGAAGAGCTGAACCATTTCTTAGCTTATCATGACTATTTGACAGAGCTGCCGAATCGCCGGAAATTCGAGGAGCAGCTGGACAAGCAGCTCCGGGTAAGCGAATATTTCAAGCAAAAGCTGGCGATCATGCTCATCGATCTGGATCGCTTTAAATATGTGAACGATACGCTGGGGCATTCGATTGGCGATTCATTGCTTAAGCAAATCGCAATGAGGCTAAGCCGAATAAGCGGAGGAGAGCATGAAGCTTTCCGGCTCGGCGGTGATGAGTTCGCGTTAATTATTTCAAATGTAAAGCAGCAGGTTGATTTATCGAATAAAGCTGACCAAGTAATTCAACTCATCAAGGAGCCTTTTTTCGTTGAGAACTATGAGCTCAACGTTACCGCAAGCATTGGCATCAGCCAATCGCCATTTGACGGCTCCTCCGTGGAAGACTTAATGAAAAACGCGGACGCTGCGCTTTATTTTGCCAAATCCCGCGGGAGGGATCAGTCGCAGTTTTACTCCTCCTCTTTGAATGTCCAATCCTTCAAGCTATTCTCGCTTAGCAATGATTTGCGCAAAGCGCTGGACAAGGGGGAGCTGTTCCTGGATTACATGCCCCGCGTTCATGCGCAATCGATGCAGATCGTCGGGGTTGAGGCGTTGCTGCGATGGAACCACCCGGATTGGGGCTTAGTGTCGCCGGCTGAATTTATTCCCATTGCCGAGGAGACAGGGTTAATCGTACCGATTGGGGAGTGGGTGCTGCGCGAGGCGTGCATGCAGAATAAACGTTGGCAGCGGATGGGCCTTCCGCCGATAACGGTGTCAGTTAACTTCTCCGTGCAACAGCTGCTGAGGCACAATATCTTGCAAACAATCGACCAGATTGTCAAGGAATCCGGCCTGTCGCCGGATAGGCTGGAGATTGAAATTACGGAGAGCTCATTTATTAGCAATGAGAAGGTCGTGACGGATCTGCTGCTTGAGCTGAGGAAAAGAAACATAAAGGTGTCGCTTGACGATTTCGGAACAGGCTACTCGTCTCTTTATTTGTTGAAGCGCTTGGCGCTCCATACGATCAAAATCGACAGGTCGTTCGTTGAAGAAATGCTGACCGGATCACATAATAAAAGCATTATCGAATGCATCATTCGGCTCGCAGGGGAGCTGAACATGCAGGTGGTAGCGGAAGGCGTAGAAAACAAAGCGCAGTTCGAGTGCTTGCGGCAGATGCGCTGCGATGAGATTCAAGGCTTTTACTTTAGTCGCCCCGTAGAGCCGGATAGCATCGTGCAGCTGTTAAAAAACAGGACGCTGCTGCAGCCAGCCGCGGTACAGGAAAAAAAACAGCCGGAGGTTAATCGCAGAAAGTATTTCCGGATTGAACTAAACCACTGCCTATTGGCAGAAATGACGATTACGATGTTCAAGGGAAGAAACGTGAGGCTTGGAAGCACGGAGGTGCTTGTCAGCAATATCGGACCGGGCGGCCTCAAGTTTATGGTAGGGGTCAAGCTTCCCGTCAATAGCGACATACTCTTGATGTTCAAGAGCCAGATTGGCAATCAGGACTACGTATTGTACGGTTATATTGTGTGGTACAACGAGCCGGAGAGCGACATTTATGAATATGGCGTACAGTTCCAGATGAAAGAAAAGGAGTCGAGCGAGCTCGTTCAAGCCCTTCATCATTTGGCGATCAAGCAGCGCGACGGCATCATGCCCCAGACGCAAATCTATGTCGGCGATCCGATTGCACGAATCAAGGAATTAAAAAAACTGCAGTAAGAACAGTAGAAAAGCATTTCGCGCCAGGCATTAGCCGGCTGTGAAATGCTTTTTTTATTGCAAAAAACCGTTTGGCCGCATCGGTCTTTGGGTAAAAGGAAATAGTAGTTATTGAAAAGGGGGGAATGTTCGCTTGAAACTAACGCCGGAGCAGCGAATACAACTGCATGGCTTCAATAACTTAACGAAGTCACTCAGCTTTAATATGTATGATGTCTGTTATACAAGAACGAAGGAAGAACGCAAGGCTTATATCGCCTATATTGACGAACAATACAACTCGGATCGCCTGACCAAAATATTGAATACGGTGTCCGATATTATTGGAGCGCATGTCCTTAACATTGCCAAGCAAGACTATGAGCCGCAGGGCGCGAGCGTGACCTTGCTGGTCTCCGAGGGGCCTGTCATCGGCGGGCCGAATGAGTCGTTCGAGGAATCGCCTGGGCCGCTGCCTGATTCAGTTGTCATGCATTTGGATAAAAGCCATATAACGGTCCATACGTACCCGGAGTATCATCCAAACGAAGGTATAAGCACCTTCCGGGCTGATATTGATGTATCGACCTGCGGAGAGATTTCACCGCTTAAAGCGCTGAACTATTTGATCCATTCCTTCGACACGGACATTATGACGCTTGACTACCGGGTGCGCGGCTTCACGCGCGACATTAATGGGCATAAGCTGTTTATAGACCATGATATCAATTCGATTCAGAACTACATACCGAAGGAAGAATGCCTTTTGTATGACATGATTGACGTTAATATTTATCAAGAAAATGTTTTTCATACGAAATGCAAGCTGAAGCAGTTCGATCTGAACAATTATTTGTTCGGTTATACGAAGGACTCCTTGACCAAGAAGGAGCAAGAGGAAATTACGCAAAGACTGAAAACCGAAATGGACGAAATCTTTTACGGAAAAAATATAAGGAGCTGATCAGTTATGCCTAATCCTGCATCGAAGAGCCAAGTGAATCCGCCCCAGCACCAAAACCGCCAACCCGGTATCGAATCCGAAATGAATCCGCTTCCCGTGTATGAATCCGAATCCTATAAAGCGGCAGGCAAGCTTAAAGGGAAAACGGCAATCATTACAGGAGGAGACAGCGGTATCGGCCGTGCTGTAGCGGTCGCGTACGCGAAAGAGGGAGCCGACGTTGCCATCGTGTATTTGAATGAGCATGGTGATGCCGAGAAAACGAAGGAAGTCGTCGAGAAGGCTGGCGTGAAATGCCTGCTGATCGCCGGCGACGTTGGAGATGAAGCGTTCTGCAAGAGCGTGATTGAGCAGACCATCAGCGAGTTCGGCAAGCTGGATATTCTCGTCAACAATGCAGCGGAGCAGCATGTGCAGCAGAAGCTGGAGGACATTACCTCCGAGCAGCTGGTGGCCACCTTCCGTACGAACGTATTCAGCATGTTCTACTTAACAATCGTGGCGCTTCCGCATCTGAAGGCTTCGAGCTCGATCATCAACACGGCCTCGATCACCGCGTATCGCGGCAATCCAACGCTGATCGACTATTCGGCAACGAAGGGAGCCATCGTTTCCTTTACGCGTGCGCTGTCCGTCAACGTAGCCGGGCAAGGCATCCGGGTTAACGGAGTCGCTCCCGGCCCGATCTGGACGCCGCTTATTCCCGCGACGTTCGATGATCAGGCCGTGGCGGAATTCGGCTCCGATACGCCGATGAAAAGGCCGGGACAGCCGCATGAGCTAGCGGCTGCCTATGTCTACTTGGCTTGTGATGATTCAAGCTATATGACCGGACAATTCCTGCATATTAATGGCGGAGAGGTCGTTAACGGTTAGCGCAAGTTTACAGGAAGCCATGCTGCTTTGCATAATTTCCCCAGTGCGGCTGTCTGCCGTCGACATCGATGATGCCGAATTCGTCGGACAGCTGCCAGCTTGAGAAAACTTGTCCGGACCTCTCTATGAGGTCTTTTTGCGCTGCAAGCGCGGCGACGCCGCGTCCGACGAAAAAAGGCGTTTCGGATTGGCTGAAGTGCTCGGCGTCCGGCTTGCCGCCGGTCACGGCATCCATCCAATTGGCTTCTTCAACCTCAAAGTGCTCCAGCATCTCTTCAGAACGGAGGAAGCCTGGCGTTACAGCTACCGCAGCGACACCATGAGGCTTCAGGTCGGCCGCCATCGCTGTCGCCAAATGGATAGGCGAAATTTTGGCCAAGCTGTAGAATAAGCTGCCGCGGTAACGGTAGTCAATTCCATCCGTTATTTCTATGATTAAGCCGCTCTTTCTTTTCACCAGCAGAGGTGCTCCGTAATGGCTCGTAATGAGATGGGTCTTCACTGCACGCTCCTGCATGAGCAGACCTTTACTCAGCGAATGTTCCCAGAACGGCGTATTCCATTCTGTTAATTTCTCGCCGCCCCAAATATTGTTGATTAGAATGTCGAGCCGTCCATTCTGCTCTTGATCTATCCGCTCGAATAGAGCCTTTACTTCCGCTTCAACAGAATGATCGACTTGAACGTGTATGCCAATCCCGCCCTTTGCCGTTACAAGCTCGGCGGTTTCCTCGATCGTCTCTGCCCGGTTCAAGTCCGATGCCTGTCCTCGAATGCTCCTGCCTGTGCAATACACGGTGGCTCCCGCTTCGCCCAGACCTGCTGCAATGCCCCGGCCTGCTCCGCGCGTCGCACCGGCAACAATCGCTACTTTCCCTTGCAATGGTTTCATGTTAATCGCTCCTATCCCTTTTCATTTGTTTACTCTTCGCTAGTTTAGCAAACGATATACGACAGCTACTGTCATATATTCATGCTACAATAAAAAATAATAGAATGAGCCATGCTGCACGGGCTGGTTTAAAAGGGGGAAGCGCTATGCGCGCGGGAAGGCTGATCGCAATCGTGCTGCTCATGCAAAATAACGGCAAGCTGACCTCGAAGGCGCTGGCCGAGAGGCTGGAGGTGTCCGAACGGACGATTATCCGCGATATGGAATCATTATGTGAGGCGGGCGTACCGGTTTATGCGGAGCGGGGCTTGCATGGAGGCTGGGTGCTGGACGGCGGCTACCGGACTCAGTTGACCGGGATGCATCCGGATGAGCTTATCTCCGTGCTTGTTGCCAGTTCAACGTCGCTGCTGGGCGATCTCGGCATATCACAGCAGTATGAAGCGGCGGTGCAGAAGCTGCTGGCCGCTGCTCCCGATGCCGTGAGCAGAGGAGCGGCGTTAGTTAGACAGAAAATCCATATCGACGGAGCAGGCTGGCATCAGCTTGAGGAATCGCAGCCGTTCCTGCCGCTTGTTCAGGAAGCGGTATGGGAAGAGCGGCTGCTGCATATTCGTTATCAGCGTGGAGAGGGCGTCACTGAGCGTACGATCCGCCCGCTTGGGCTGGTTGCCAAGCGGAATATTTGGTATGTCGTTGGAGAGGCAGCCGGGGAGAGAAAAACGTACCGCATCTCTAAGCTGCACGGCGCCGAAATGCTCGAGGAGCGCTTCGAGCGCCCGGAGGGCTTTGATCTCGCTGGCTATTGGGAGCAATCGATCGGCGCGTTCAAGCAAAGCTTGCCTAAGTATCCCGCTGTTATTGCTCTAAGCGATCCGTCTGTGCTTGCGCGGCTTGCCAAGGAACGGTATGTCACCATAACGGAAACAAGCCTTGCCGGAGAGCCGGCAGGCTGGCTATCCGCGCATGTACAATTCCAAGGGGAACAATCTGCGGAGGAAATCATCCTAAGCTACGGCTCGCGCATGAGGGTGATATGGCCTGATGAGCTGCGCGAGCGAGTGACCAAGGAGCTGCATGCCGCGCTGGATGCGTATACCGTACACGAAACCCTGCGGATCACGGATTAGCCGATTTTCCGCTCCAGTACGGATTGCTTGCGGAATTCGCTAGGGGCAACGCCTGTTCCTTTCTTGAACATGCGATTGAACGACGTAACGTTGTGATAGCCGACTTGGCGGCTAATATCATTAATATTTAAGGTCGTGCCTGTGAGCAGCTCCTTCGCCTTGGATACTCTCAAGCTGTTGAGATGCTCGCTGAAGTTGGTACCCGTCTTCTCTTTAATATAAGCGGATAAATACGCGCTCGACATGTTCAGCGTATGGGCCAAATAATCAAGAGAAAGCTCCTCCGCGAATTGCTTCTCTATAATTTCCATCACTCTAGCCGCGATGGGATCGAAGGTGTCGGCCCTATTCTCAATCATTAGCACAGCAGCAGCTTCGAGAAGGCGGCTGAGCACTTCCTTATAATCTGAGAGCGTACAGCATGCGGCAAGCTTGTAATGGAGCGGCTTGATGGCCCAAGACTGGCTCGCATCCAATTGCATGGCTCCAAGCGAAGCAGCTACCTTCTCGAAGACGAGTGAAGAAAAAGCATCATAGTGCAGGGCAGCAGCTCCGGCTGTGTACATGTCTTCCAATATGCTGTCGATCAGCATGAACGCAGCAACCCCTTGACCGCCTTGTATCGCTGTGATGAGCTCTTGCTCCTGCAACAGCGATAACCGAGGTGGATCGGGCAGTTCTCTCGGTTCCTGAATAAGCTGCGTCTCATCAAGCAATTTCGCTTGCTTCGACAGCATTTGAACCTGCTCATAAGCATAACCGAGTTGGGAAGGATGCTCGAATCTCGCACTGACTGCAATCGTTACCAAGCAATAATGTTTGCATTGATCCAGCATCCCCTTCATCTTCTCCAGCATGGCCTCGATTTCCACGCCTCTGCTCTCTTTAATAACCGTCAATATATAATTTTTCTCCATTTGAAACGTGTGGGAGGATGGGCAATGCTCTTGCGCGATATGCCGAATATGTTCACGGATGGCTAGTGTTGCATTCTCGGGCCTTAAGTTGAGCACGCTGAGCATAGAGCCTCGGAAGCGCAGCTCGTAAAGCACAACCGTATAGGATTCATTCATCGCCAAAAGCTGCTCCAGCTCCACGATATCCTCATTGATGTTTTTCAATTGGCTCATATAACCGAAGTTGGTTAACAGCGTACGCTGTTTGGCCATTTTGGCTTGAACTTCCTCGCGTTCCTTCAACAGCTCTTTAATATTCCGATCTATAAAAGCATATTCCTCGATAGGGCTAGGCTGCTTATCCTGACGCCTGTTAGAAAAAACATCAACTAGCTGCTTGACTGGCAGCTCCAGCCGCTTGCTGAACAGAATGGATGCGGCGATCCCGACGATCAGCATTAGGGCAAGAACGATTGCGGCAGTGAAGTTCCACTCACTGAGCTGCGAGGTAATCGCTTGGGAAGGAACGCGTGTGAAATAGTGCAGCCCGCTGGAATCGCTTGTCCGAAACCAATATTGCCTGTTTATCAGCGTATGGCTTTCTCCCTCGCCAAATGCAGGAATCGAGCCTGCATCTAGTTCTGCATCCGAGCTATAGAGCAGCAGTCCGTCCTTGCTTGTTATAGCAAAAGCCCTGCTGCGCGCATCGCCAAACAAAGCCTGCAGCGTTTTCTCCATATCCAGCATGGCGATGATCTGGTATTGGCTTCCCAGCGTCTTATAGACATACGGCATCAACGTGCTGCCTTGAGGCAGCTCGACAGAGCGGTTATAGCGCACAGCGGGCAAGAGGGTGAGCGTGTTGTCCGTGAGAAGCTGATTTTGCCAGTATGTATACGTATAAATCGAGCTTTGATAGGCTCTGCCCAACATATCCTCCGCACTGCTGCTGCCTTCCTGATCAATCGCGAAGGCGTTGCCGCCAAAGTGGAGGATCAGGCTCTCCAAATAGAAAAGCGGATCATTCGCTTCGTTACGAAGCTGCGATGAGATTTTTTTGGCGGTCAAATAATCGGTTCCCGCTTCTCCGAACAAACGAATTTGACGGTTGAAGCTTTGAACGTCTACCTCCTTATACTTGCTGTAAAGCAAGGATTGCAATCTGGAGAAATGATTGGCGTAACGCTCTGCCGAATGCTGCAGCAGCATGCGGTTTGATGCGATTATTTCTTCCTCCAGCTTTGTTTTAAAGAAAAAAAAGCTAACGCCATTAAACAGTGAAAACAAAACAATGATACATATAAAGAACAGCAGGCTGGTAACAAAGAGAGAACGGGACGGAAACAAACGTCTGAAGGCCATAGCTTTCAGCTCCTTTCGGCATGAGGTCGGATCGATGATGTCAGGACTAGGTTCACTCTTTATGTTACTTCACGCAAGCGGGGGAGCGGTATGTTCGGTATGTTGTTTTTTTGTAAATAGAGCTTGTAGAACGCGAAGAAATAGGGCTGTTCCTGCCCGATTTCCCCATGTTAATGCGATTTCATAAGAAGGGGAAACATTCTTAAAAATCGATGATTCACAAAAAATACGCGCCGTTATAAGATCGGGCTGCAACATGAACCGAAGTAACGGGGTGAGATGAGAAGAGGATAACAACAGATGAAAAGAGCTTATAAATATGCAGCGGCCGCATGGATTTTAATGACAGTGCTGCTGGCCAGCTGCAATGCCAAGGCTGATCCTGCGACAGGCGATACGGAGCGTGCCGCAGTGCAGCCGGGCATGCCGATTGTGGGCGAACCGATTTCGCTTAGGTTTTTTACGGGCAAGTCGCCGAGTAACGGAGATCCGTTTGAGGATATTCTCGTGTGGAAGAATTACGCCAAGCTTACGAATATGAATATTCGGTTTGAGCTTGTCCCGTTCGATGTGCTGACGGAGAAACGGGCGCTTTCGCTGGGAGGTGACAACCTTCCGGATGGCTTCTACTCTGCGCGGCTAACGCCGGAGGAGCTTGCCTCATACGGAAAGCGAGGCATACTTATTCCGCTCGATGATCTGATTGAGGACTATGCGCCAAACTTTAAAGCGCTGCTGGAAAAGTATCCGATGCTGCGCAAAGGACTTGTCATGCCGGATGGGCTTATCTATTCGTTTCCGTCCTTCTACGATCCCGAATTTTTATCCATGCAGATTGGTACGCCGCTTTGGGTGAACAAACAATGGCTGGACGAGCTCGGCATGGCGGAGCCCCAAACGACGGAGCAATTCCGGTCTTATTTGCTGGCGGTTAAAGGGGCTGATTTGAACGGCAACGGCAAGCGCGATGAAATTCCTTATAGCGGAGTTGGGGTCGGTACGCTGATCAATCAGCTAAAGGGAGCTTGGGGACTGGGCAATCGCGGCTTAGGACATAAGTTCGTTGACGTAGATCCCCTTACGCAGCAGCTGCGGTTTACGAAAGCTTTGCCCGGATACAAAGAGATGCTGCAATATATCCATGGCTTAAAAAAAGATGGATTATTGGACAAGGAAATTTTCTCGATTAAAGAGAACGCGCTGAATGCGAAAGGGAAAGAGGGTCTACTCGGTGCAATGATCGTGCCTAACCCGGCAGCCGTTATGGGCAGGGACGAATATATCGGCCTCGGCGCGCTTCAAGGACCATACGGGGATCGCCTGTATACGCAAATGAAGGTGCCTCTCGTTCATCCAGGCGCATTTGCCGTAACGAGCGCGAATAGATATCCCGAAGCCACTGTGCGCTGGATGGATTATTTCTTTGGCGAGGAGGGAGCCGCCCTTTTCTTTATGGGAGAGGAAGGCGTAACCTATGCCAAGGATGAAAAAGGACAGCTCCAATTTCTGCCCTTTATTACGGATAATCCAGACGGATTAACGATGGATCAAACGTTGATGCCCTATGTGACTTGGCTCGGAGGCAGCTATCCCGGCTTTGTGCGCCAGTCTTATTTTAGAGGATCGGAATCGATGAAAGGTTCGCTAATGGCAGCGGAGAAGGCAAGGCCGGATGCGGTTGCGGAAGTTTGGGGCAAATTCAGCTTCACCAAGGATGATGAGCTGTTCATGTTAACGGTCGGTGCCGATTTGGAAGCCTATATTAGCGATATGGAGCTGAAATTCATAAATGGCAGCGTACCGTTTGCGGAGTGGGACAGCTATCTATCCACGTTGGATACGATGGGCGTCCGTGAGTATATGCACATTTATGAGCAGGCGTACGAGAGGTACGTCCATGATTAAAGAAAGCAAACGAAATAGGGGAGTGTGTTAGTCAAGTGAAAGTCAAATTCAGACCGTTGCGCAAGTGGGTATCCACCGTAACCTTAATGACCATGTTATTCGGGGCCATAGCCCAGCAGGGCTACGCGGATGAGGGCGCCATAAATCCATCGAACACGGCAGCAGCAGCAGCTGCTCTGCCGGCATTAATGATCACAGAGCTCGTGCCCGACTCCAAAAATGTGGGCGGCAACGACGCGTATGAGTTCATCGAGGTATATAACAATACGGATGAACCGATTGATTTCAATCAATACAATCTGGTGTACCACTATTACAACACATCTAACGTTGAGCAAAATATACCGTGGACGCTGTCGACGGATCAAGAAGTCATCATTCCTGCTCATAAGCCAATCGTGATGTGGGTGAAGGGGAAACCAATTTATGAGCTGAATCCGGCCCTCGCGGTCAGCCAGTTCAACGCCAATTACGGCTCCGCCTTGGAGGACGGCGTTCATTTGTTCGAAGTTAAAACCGAAGGCGGCTTGCACAACAGCGCGCCGAGAGACTTGATCATCAAGGATAAGAGCGATAACGTCATTTCGATCGCTTCCTACCAGACTGACGATCAGACGAAAGAAAATATGGGCATCCATTATTCATATCCTGTAGATGGAACGCCGAATATGGTGATGATGCCGGGAGCGGGGACCAAGGCGGCAACGCCTGGTGTTATCGATCCGGCTCAAGTGCCGGGTGAGCCAAGCTTGCCTCCCGTTATTACGCACACCCCGCTGACGAACGCTTCATTTGAAGAGGACTTGACGGTTGCAGCCGGCATCTCCCAGTCTTCCGGGAAAGCAGTCACGGCAAGCGTGTATTACAAGAAGGGGGCAGATGCAGCCTTCACGGTACTTCCGATGACGGAATCAAACGGCAGCTTTCAAGCGGTAATTCCGAAAGAGCAGCTGACCGTTTCCCCTTTAAGTTATTACATCGAAGCGTCAGACGGCCTTGAGACGGCAAAGACGCTTACGTATGAGGTTGTCGTGCGTACGGACAGCTTTGATTTCAGCAAGGTTCCGCCTCTCTTCATTACGGAGCTGCTGCCTGACAGCACGAACGTGCAAGGCCAAAGCAGCGATGCCTTTGAGTTCATTGAGGTGTATAACAACACGGACAAAACAGTGGATTTCAACGATTACAGCTTGGCTTACCGCTATCCCGACAAAGGTCCCGGCAGCGATGTTGCTTGGGCGCTTGAAACGGCTGACGAGGTTAACATTCCATCGCGCGAATCGATCGTGCTGTGGATTCAGACGAGCTTGAACGGCAGCTATACGGCAAGTGATTTCAATACGCTGTTCGGAACCTCGCTTGTGCTGAACGATAACCTGTTCCGCACAAGAGCCTACGACGGCATGGCCAATGGTTCGGCCAGGGATTTGGTCATCAAGGACAGCAATGGTCTTGATCTCTCTATTGCATCCTATCAGAAAGATGCGCAAACCGTGTCGGACAAAGGCATTTTCTATGCGTATCCGATCGATGGCGGCAAAAATATGCGCATGCAGGATTTGCCTGGAACGCTTGCTGCTACGCCTGGAACTACTGAATCTTCACAGGTGCCTGCCCAAACGGTAACCTTGCCGGAAATGCCGAACGCCGCCCCAGCGGTAACCGGGACGAGCTATGCCAAGGTAAGCGGCGGCATCGAGGTAACGGCAGCGATTACGGATGAGAAGCCGGCAGCGCTTCAAGCGACGATCTATTACAAGACGGCGCCTTCGCTTGCCTTCACAGCTGCACCGCTCGTTTATTCTAGCGGCAGCTACAAGGCGCTCATTCTGGATGCAGCGATTACAGACGCAACAATGGTTTATTATATCGAGGCGAGCGACGGCTCCCATTCGATTCGTTCGGGAGAATATCCGGTAACGGTTCACCTCGATAAATTCGATCCGCAGAAAGCGCCGGTGCTTCTATTAACCGAGCTTGTGCCGGATTCCACAAATATGAATGGCGGTGATGGCTACGAATTCGCCGAGGTGTATAACAATACCGATCAGCCTATCCAGCTGAAGGACTATAAAATCCGTTATCGTTACACCGATTCGGGTCCCTCGGCAGACGTCATCTGGCCATCCTCCAAAGAGGATGCGGTAATTCCAGCGGGCGGAACGGTCGTGTTTTGGGTCATTAACAGCGGTAATACGGCGGCAACCGCAGCCAATTTCAATTCGAACTATGGCGGAACGCAGCTTGTGGAAGGCGTGAATTTGTTCAAGCTTTACAGTGATGGCATGGCTAACGCCGGCAAACGCGCGATGGTCATATCGACGAACAGCGGCATCGAGGTTACTGCGGCCTATTACGATAATGACGAGGAGACGAAACCGGACAAGGGCATTTTTTATAAGTATCCAGCGGACGGCACGACTACGATGATTAAGTACAGCCCTGGCAGGGGCGCTGCTACACCGGGCAGCCTTGTACAAGGACAAGCGCCAGCGGTGCCGGTGCATATAACCGCAGACGTTACGCCGCCATCGATTGCGGACTTAACGGATAAATCGGAGATTGACCAATCCAAAAGTCTGGCAATCGCGGTTGACGCGAAGGATGAGCAATTGGTCAAAACGGTGCTCCTGTATTATAAATCCGACATCCAGAGCGAATATACACCGGTCTATTTGACGAAAAGCTACGATGATGGCCTATATCATCATATGCTGTTCTCTCCGGATCTCATTGGCCGGAAGCATATCACGTATTATTACGAGGTTTCCGACGGGATCAATACGGTGTCGTCGCAGCCGAAGCAGGTTGCTATTCTTGGCGGCGCTGACCGCTCGGAGCTTCGTCTTAACGCAGCGGACGGCGAGGTTGTGGCAGGCACCAAAATTTTGCGCGGAACGAGCGAAGCGGCTGCAGCCGATGAGCTTACGCTCGCTATAGACGGGAAGCCTTTAACAGAGGGCACGTACAATGCGGTTGAACGCGATGCTTTCTTCGCCTTCGAGGTTCAAGGCGTCAATTATTATTTCAAAAATGCGGTCGTACAGGGAACGGAGATATTGAATACGTTCCTTGACCCGATTCCGACTTGGTCAACGCTCACGGTTCCGATTTCGGCCGATCGGCTGAAGCAGGGCGAGAATATCCTGTCTATTTATGCAGGCTCCAAATCCGGACCGTTCGACAACCGTCCAGAGGAGAATAAGGACGATTTCGAGGTGCGCAACGTAAGGCTGGTGCTTGCGGACGGTACGGAAATTTATGACCCCGCGTTCGCGAATAAATCGACTTCGCTCAAAATGGGCGACAGTGCGGGCAAACATGAATTCATTGATTTCAAATTGGCGATTCCAAGCGAGAAGCTGAACTCCAAGGCATACGTATGGCAAACGAAGGGAATGGCGGATGGCGAGCACACGCTCACGTTAAGCCATGGTACGTTAGGGACCATTACCAGCAAGGTGAAGGTTGATAATACCGCGCCTGTCATTGACCCTTCCCTTGAAGAAGGAAAGGATTATAGAGGCAGCTTCGTCATCGATGCAGCCATCAACGATCCGATTGCCGGAGTGAAGTCATCCCATGCGCTGCTTGACGGCGTGTCGATCACACTGCCGTATGCGACCTCGTCGGCGAAGCTTAACCCGGGCTCGCACAGCTTCAAGGTTGAAGCAGCGGATATGGCGGGCAATCAGGCAGAAGCGGAGATTCATTTCACGGTGCCAGACGAGAACCCGCTTGGTCCGGAGCTGGTAGCGCCTGTTCAGGATGCTGCCAATCTTGGCGGTTCCGTTAAGCTGTCGGTCAAGGTGAAGGATCCGCTGGGAGACAGCATGAAGGTAACGTTCTTCCAAGGATTCAAATATGATGCGAATGCTAGTGCAGGTTTCAACGCCTACAGCAACGCAGCGGACGTAGAGCCTCCGAAGGAATTGGCGCCTGCTGGCGAAAAGGCGTTTACGGTCGAAGACTACAAGGCAATCAGCCAGACTGACGGTCAATATAAGATAGACGATTCAATGGAGCAATTCCCCTACCAGCGTTTCGCGATTACGCTTGATCCGTCGGTGAAGGATACGGATCTCGTCGCAATCAACTGGACAGGGAAATCGCTGGAAGGCCGCTTGGTCAGCCTATATGCATGGAATCCAGACGCGAAGAAATGGGAAATGCTCGACACGACCGTGGCGGGGAACGCGGATTTTGAGCTTCGCGCTGAGGTGGCAGCCGGCCAATACCGCGATGGGAACAGCATCCAAGTAATGGTGCAGGACCAGGTTCAGGAATCGGATGACCCTTATGATTTCTCTTTTGTATGGATGTCCGATACGCAGTATTACTCCGAAACGTATTTCCAATATTATCGCGATAATGTGGCATGGATTCGGGATCATATGGATGAAAACAAAATTAAATACGTCATTCATACCGGGGATATCGTAGACGAATCGGATAAGGAGTACCAGTGGAAGGAAGCGGACAAAAACATGAAGGTGCTTGATGATGCCAAGATTCCATACGGCGTATTGGCAGGCAATCATGACGTTGACCATCAGAAGGGCTCCTATGTGGACTATTGGAAATGGTTCGGCGAGGATCGCTTCAAGGATCAGCCTACCTTTGGCGGCTCTTACCAGAACAATATGGGCCATTATGATCTCGTATCCGCAGGGGGCAACGATTTCATTATCGTTTATATGGGCTGGGGCCTTGGCGATACCGAGATCGATTGGATGGATAAGATCGTGAAGCAATATCCGAACCGGAAAGCGATTCTGGCATTCCACGAATATTTGCTTGTTTCCGGCAACCGGGCTCCGATTGCGGACAAGGTGTATGAGCGCGTCGTTCTGCCTAACAAGAACGTATTCGCTACCTTGTCAGGTCATTACCACGACGCGGAGCTGAAGCTCGATGCGATTGACGATGACGGGGACGGCAAAACGGATCGTAATGTCTACCAGATGCTTGCTGATTACCAAGGCGCGGAAGACGGCGGTTTGGGTTACATCAGGCTCATGCAATTCGATATGAAGAACAACAAGATGCATATGAAAACCTATTCGCCTACGCTTGACGATTACAATTACTACGATCCGAAGGAGTTCCCTGGCAAGGACGAGTTTTCCGTGGACTTGGATTTGGGCGCTTCCAACAAACGTGTCGCAACCGATTATTTCGGGGTGCGGGTGTATACAGCCAATCAAATTGGAGACAAGGTTCAAGCCGAAAGCGGCCAAGAGGCTTCGGGCATATGGAACGGGCTGAACGAGAACCGCGAATACGAGTGGTTCGCATTGGCCGAGGATGAATTTGGTGGAGCGGGACGCTCGGATATTTGGCGCTTCCATACGGGAGAAGCTGATACGACGCCAATGACACCGCCGGTCAAAGGGGTGATTGAGCTTACAGCCAGCAAATCTGGCGAGTACAAGCTCGATGCGAACGTGATCAAAACGGCAATTGAAGGTGCAGCAGCGGGAGCATCCATTGAAGTGAGACTAGTTGGCGCGAACGAAGCCGGAGGGAACGGGCTTGTGATGAGCGGAGAAGGTATCCGCGCCTTGCAGCAAAGCAATCACCCGCTTCGCATCGCTATGCACGCGGTCACGCTGGATATTCCGACAGATGCGCTGCCGGAAACAGCGACAGCAGCAGATTCCGTGGAATGGTTTGTGAATGAGAGGCAGACGGACGCGACAACAACTGCGGTTTCCAGTGCAGCCAGCCAGGAAAAAAGCTTTAAAGAAACAGGGCTTGTCTATACGTTGGAGCTGAAAACGAGCAGTGGCTCAGGAAGCCCGTCAGTAATTCATAGCTTTAATAAGCCGATTAAAGTAACGAGAACACTTTCGGCGGAAGAGCTTGCAGCTCTCGATCTCGATTATGCCGGCGTGTATGATTTGAACAACGGACAAGCATCCTATGTCCCGGGCTCGTTCAATGGAAATGAGGTAACGTTCGAAACCGATCATTTCTCTATGTATTCGATTTTTGAATACAAGAAATCATTTGCGGACACGGCTGGGCATTGGTCAGAGGCCTATGTTTCCAAACTGGCGGCAAGGCATGCCATAACCGGCATGGACGCGGAGCATTTTGCGCCAGGGAAAGCCATTACACGCGCAGACTTTGCTGTCATTGCAGTGAAAGCATTAGGTTACCTTGACGTCAAGGCAGTATCCGGTCCATTCTCGGATATTTCCTCCGACAGCTATTATGCCGGTTATGTGGCAAAGGCTGCAGAGTTTGGCCTAGTGAAAGGCTATGATGGCGCCTTCCGACCGCAGGCTACGATCTCGCGCGAGGAAGCGGCAGCAATCATCGTTCGGTTATATGAACGCTTGAATGGCGCACAAACACCTTCGTCAAATGGTCAAGCTTTTGCCGATATCGCAAAAGCTTCGCCATGGGCACGAGCGTCGATTGAAGATGCGCAGTCACTCGGGCTTCTGGAGGGTAAAGGCGGCAACCTATTCGCTCCAAAAGCAACGGTAACGCGTGCTGAGATTGCGAAGCTGATTTGGACGGCTATTCAATAGCTGCCTGTACATTAACGAAGATCGCTCTCCGATTAAGGGGAGCGGTCTTTGTTTTATTCATAATCCCTTATTTGACTGTAGGCTTGTATTTTCGATACAATTTAGGGGACAACAAGTAAAGCCTAGAAGCAGGATTGAAGGGAGAATGCGAATTTATGAGCGGTTTTGAACATCATTTAGAAACATACGCACAATTAATTGTGAAAATAGGCGTTAACGTACAGCAAGGCCAAGAGGTATTCGTAACGGGGGCAGTCGATCAGGCCGTTTTAGTCAGGTTAATAGCTGCGAAAGCGTATGAGGCGGGAGCGAGCAACGTACATGTCGATTGGATGGACGATTCCTTATCGCGCTTGAAATACGAGAAGGCTGCCGAGGACGTATTCACTAGATTTCCCGAGTGGGAAACAGGCAAGCGCAATTCCTTCGTGGAACGCGGGGCGGCCTTTATTTCAATCGTTTCTTCAAGCCCCGATCTGCTGAAGGGGATCGATTCGAGCCGCATCTCAAGCTTCCAGAAAGCATCCGGCCAAGGGTTGAAGGAATTCCGCAGAGCGATCCAATCGGACAAAGTAAGCTGGACGGTTGTAGCGGCTGCCGGCAAGGAGTGGGCGGCAAAGGTATTCCCGGAGTCAGGCGATGAAGCGGTCGAGAAGCTATGGACAGCGATCTTTGAATCCGTGAGGCTTCATGCGGACGATCCGGTGAAAGCATGGGAAGAGCACAATGCGAATCTACATAGCAAAGGCGAGACGCTTAACCAGAACCATTTTCAAAAATTGCATTACACGGCGCCCGGCACCGATCTGACGATCAAATTGCCCGAGAAGCACATCTGGGTCGCAGCCGGCAGCACGAACGTGAACAACATCCCGTTCATGGCCAATATGCCGACCGAGGAAGTATTCACGGTGCCGCTCAAAACCGGCGTGAACGGCTATGTATCCAGCACCAAGCCTCTTAGCTACGGCGGCAACATCATCGATCGTTTCAAGTTGACGTTCGAGGAAGGCCGCATCGTTAAGGTAGAAGCCGAGGAAGGCCAAGAGATTTTGCAGAAGCTGGTCGATATCGATGAGGGCTCGCACTATCTAGGCGAAGTCGCGCTAGTGCCGCATGAGTCGCCGATTTCGAAGTCCAACATTCTATTCTACAATACGTTGTTCGACGAGAACGCATCGAATCATCTTGCAATCGGAAGCGGCTATGCGTTTAATATTGAAGGCGGCAAAACGATGTCTCCTGAAGAGCTTGAAGCTAGCGGCGTCAATTCAAGCATCACGCATAACGATTTCATGATCGGTTCCGCGGACATGGATATCGACGGTATTAAGATCGACGGCACAGTCGTTCCGATTTTCCGCAAAGGAAATTGGGCTATTTAATAAAGCGTAAACGGCATTGAGTTATTCAAAAGAGGCGAGGTCCTCTTTTGAATAGCTTTTTTTCTTTTTAGTAGGAGCACATACATATATCTGGTTGGTTTTCAGCGTTATATATGACATTTGTCATACAAACAAATGACACTTATGACTGTGAACGCATGACGCTTTTCTTTACAATAAAGTTAGAATACTGCGATAGACGCCACGGACACTCCTAAGCGTCATATTGAGGAGGAAGAATGCGATGACAGAGCTGAAGCACGCTCACCTGAAGAAAGAAGTTGCCCCATTTGAAAAAACGGATTTGAAGTCCAGCATCAGACAGCTTATCAACACGTTAGTGCCTCTGGTTCTGCTCTGGTTTGCTGCTTACTATAGTCTCTCGATTTCGTATTGGCTTACGGCACCGCTCGTGCTGCTTACATCAGGTTTTGTCATCCGTACCTTCATTATCTTCCATGACTGCTGTCACGGCTCTTTCTTTAAAAGTAAAAAAGCGAATGACATTTTTGGGACAATTACAGGCGTTATCACGCTCGTTCCTTATAGACAGTGGAAAAACTCGCATTCCATCCATCACGCAACAAGCAGCAACCTCGACAAACGAGGTACTGGCGACCTATGGATTCTGACAGTAGAGGAATACGCGGCTTCGCCGTTTATGCGCCGCTTTGCTTACCGCATGTACCGTCACCCGCTTGTTATGTTCGGACTTGGTCCAATCGGCGTTTTCCTTATCCAATACCGTTTCAACATAAAGGGCGCTAGACGCAAGGAACGCATGAATACTTATTTGACGAATGCATCAATCGTAGGCTTATATGCGCTTCTGATTTGGGCAATTGGCTGGCAGTCCTTCCTTCTCGTGCAAGGACCGGTGTTCTTCGTATCAGGCTTGCTGGGCATTTGGCTGTTCTATGTACAGCATCAGTTCGAGGATTCCTACTTTGAGCATGAAGATGAATGGAGCTACGTGAACGCAGCCGTTGACGGAAGCTCATACTATAAGCTGCCTAAAGTGCTGCAATGGATTACAGGCAACATCGGTTTCCACCATGTCCACCATTTAAGCCCTAAGGTTCCTAACTACAATCTGGAGAAAGCGCATAATGCGACGCCTCCGCTTCATAAAGCAACGACGATTACGATAAGCGAAAGCTTGGAGTCGCTGCAATTCCGCTTGTGGGACGAAACGGACAAGAAATTCGTCAGCTTTAAAGGCATTAAGCATCGCCTTCGGAAGGTACAATCGGCTTCCGATAAGCTTAAAGCCACTCAGCCAAGCTTGAAATTCAAATAACGTTTGCCCAATAGACGACCATGAAGCCACGCCCTCACAGGCTGGCTTCTCGTATGTAAACCGATAAGTAAAATAAATACGTGTTGTGATGTATGTGATAAAATGGTACTATGCTCGCTCCTTGCAGCTCGATTCGGCTTTAACACAAAGGATGAACGACGATGAACAAATGGTATCAAATCTTTCATAAAAATACAGGCTTGAGCCCGTATGTGTGGGTCGTATTCTGTATTTTGCCTTTCTATTTTATATTCCGCTCATCCACTCCTTATCAGGCTGTATCGGGCATCATTATGATTATTTTGTTTTTTATATGCTACCGGCTCTCCTTTGTATCCAAAGGCTGGCTCGTATATTTCTGGACGAGTGTGCAGATTGTCATATCGATTGCGATGACTTTGTTGTTCAGCTACGTCTATTTTTCGATTTTCTTAGCTTTTTTTATCGGGAATATTCAGAATAGGGCTGGATTTTTTACTTTGTATGCGATCCATATCGTCAGCACGTTCATTACGGTCAATTATGGCTTTGCTACACAAAACTCTTTGTTTTTCACGCAGTTTCCGTTTATTCTCATCAGCTTGATCGTGGTCATCCTGCTGCCTTTCAATACCTACAACAAAAACAAGCAAGGCCAGCTGGAAGGACAGCTTGAGGATGCCAACAAACGGATATCGGAGCTCGTCAAGCTGGAAGAAAGGCAACGGATCGCGCGCGATCTGCATGATACGCTCGGACAGAAGCTTTCCTTGATCGGCTTGAAAAGCGATTTAGCCGGGAAGCTGATGCTTAAAAACCCCGCTCAAGCGCAGGAGGAAATCAACGACGTTCGCCAGACGGCTAGAACCGCACTTAAGGAAGTTCGGGAAATGGTTACCCAAATGCGAGGCACGCGTATCGAAGACGAGATGTTTCGGATCAAGCAGATACTGAAAGCAGCCGAAATCGAATTTGAATTCGAAGGGAATATCAAGCTGGGCACGACGGATTTATTAACCGAGAATGTGCTCAGCATGTGCTTGAAGGAAGCTGTTACGAATGTAGTCAAACATAGCGAAGCCTCTACCTGTACCGTTACGATTCAGTCCTCACGCGCAGAACTGCTCCTCATGGTGAAGGACAATGGGGTAGGTATTCCCGAATCGGCCCGCAACTACGGTGGGCATGGTCTTCAAGGCATGAAGGAACGTTTGGAATTCGTGAACGGCAGCTTGGATATCGTTAACGAAGACGGTGCAACGCTAGTCATTAAAATACCTAATGTGATTAAACAAATCTAATGCAATTGGAGAGAGGGGATGGAGGGTATGATTAGAATCGTCATTGCTGAGGATCAACGCATGCTGCTTGGCGCTCTCGCTTCCTTGCTTGATTTGGAAGAGGATATGAAGGTCGTCGGAAGAGCGAGTAATGGTGAGGATGCTGTCAACCTAGTCCATCAGCATAAACCGGATATTTGCATTATGGATATCGAGATGCCTGCCAAAACAGGGCTTGATGCCGCGGAGGAGCTGAAGGGGGAAGACTGCAAGGTAATCATTCTGACCACCTTTGCACGATCCGGCTATTTCGAACGTGCGCTCAAAGCGGGCGTGAGCGGGTACTTGCTAAAGGACAGCCCGAGCGAAGAGCTGGCTGATTCGATCCGCAGTGTCATGGCTGGCCGGCGCATCTTTGCATCTGAGCTGGTTGACGAAGCCTACGGCCAAGAAAACCCTTTAACGGAACGCGAGAAGGAAGTGCTTGTTCTTGTAGCCGATGGCAAGAATACGAAAGAAATAGCCAGTGAGCTGTTTATCACAACGGGAACGGTACGCAACTATATCTCCGTCATTCTAGACAAGCTCGACGTAAGCAACCGCATTGAGGCAATTACCCGCTTCAAGGAGAAGGGCTGGTTCAAATAACAAGCCTAATCGCAAGAGCAGGCAAGCGATTTCGCGCTATTGAGAGGAGCCATCCAATCTCAGCAGCGCTATTTTTGTTTTAAATTTAGGAAATTATATCCTTAGGCTATCCATTCTCTATATATCTCGGAATGAAACGCGCCGCGCTCTAAAAGGGGACGGCTATTGCCGTTTCTTCTTGTATACAGGTACAAGAGTGAAAGGAATGGGTATTGGAAAGAATAATAGGGAAGGGAGAGATGGGGATGAGCGATACGAATTTAACACTTCATACCGATAAATACCAAATTAATATGATGTATGCACACTGGCTCCAGGGGAGCTTGAACGAGAGAGCGGTATTTGAAGCCTATTTCCGCAAGCTCCCTTTTGGCAATGGCTTCGCTGTTTTTGCTGGGCTGGAAAGAATCGTATCTTATATCCGGGCGCTGTCGTTCGGAGAAGAAGAAATTACATATTTGCGTGCGCAAGAGGAAAATTATAAAGAGGAGTTTCTTGAGGAGCTAAGAAAATTTCGTTTCACCGGCAATCTCTATTCCGTTGAAGAAGGAACGCTTGTATTCGCGAATGAGCCGCTGCTTTGCGTGGAGGCACGCGTATTCGAAGCGCAGCTGGTAGAGACGGCAATCCTGAATATGATGAATTATCAGACCTTAATCGCAACGAAGGCTGCACGGATCAAGCAGGTTGCAGCGAATGATATTTTACTCGAGTTTGGCACAAGACGCGCGCAGGAGGCTGATGCTGCCATTTGGGGAGCAAGAGCCTCCTACATAGCGGGCTTCCATGCCACCTCGAATATGCGTGCGGGGATGATGTTTGGAATACCGGCCAAAGGAACTCACGCCCATTCCTGGGTGCAGGGCCATGACTCGGAGGTAGAGGCGTTCCGTGCGTATGCGGAGTCGCTTCCTGATCATGTAACCTTGCTAGTAGATACCTATAATACGCTCAAAAGCGGTGTTCCTAGCGCGATCCAAATCGCAAGGGAGCTGGAGAAGCAAGGAAAGCGAATGAATGCGATTCGCCTTGATAGCGGGGACCTTGCGTATTTATCGCAGATGGCTAGGAAGATGCTGGATGAAGCCGGTTTTCCTTATGTGCAAATCGTGGCATCCAATGACCTTGATGAGGGCATTATCTCGAATTTAAAGTCGCAAGGAGCCAAGATCGATGTCTGGGGTGTAGGTACCAAGCTCATTACCGCAGCAGACCAGCCATCGCTCGGAGGCGTATACAAGCTTGTCGCGCGCGAGAAAAACGGCGGCTATGAACCGGTAATCAAAATATCAGCGAACCCGGAGAAGGTGTCAACGCCAGGCTTCAAATCGCTTTACCGGATCATTAACAAGGAGACGGGCAAAGCGGAGGCGGATTATATTGCGCTGAAGGATGAACAGCATATCGCAAAGGGAGAGCGAATTAAGCTCTTTGATCCGATTCACCCTTATATTCATAAATATATTGAGCATTATGAGGCGCTTCCGTTATTAAAACCGATCTTTATTGACGGAGAACTTGCATACGAGCTGCCGGGCTTGGAGCAAATTAGAGATTATCATCTCAAACAATTCGAATGGTTTTGGCCGCAATATTTGCGCAAGCTGAATGCGGAGGCTTACCGGGTTAATCTGAGCGAAGCATTGTGGGAGCTGAAACGTGAGCTTATACAGCAGCATCAGCTGTAGTGATGCAAAAAGAACGTAGAAAGAGGTCTTCCTGAGTTAGAGTATATTCAATGGAATAAAAGTCTTACTAAATTTAAAGCGGTCTTTCATTCAGATGGGATTGTTGGCGACTATAACTATAGATACAGTATTGAAGCTGAGATGACTAAGAAGGTTAATGATTGGTCTATTCCTTCATCTAATTATTTCGATGGTACAAGGATATATTATCCTTAATCATTACCTGGTCAACCGCTAGCCTAGTCATTAGTGGATAGGCATTAAACTAATGGAGAACTATAGCTCCATAATCACCAGGACGAGGCTGCCGACATAAATCGGCAGCCTTGTTGAGCTAAAGGGCAGGTTAATACAGCCGTAAGTTTAAATATTACGTTGCAAAAATTCGTGTTCATAAATCGCTTGAATTCTTTCCAAAACGTTCCGCGCCTGGTCTTTAAATTTTAATCCCGCAACCTGACCTTTCAGCAAATACACGCCAGTTTTATTCCGGTGTTCCCCGAGAGCCCCTTCATACAGCTTGTTGGCGCCGTGAGTAGGCGGTGAGAAAAATAGCTTCATTAATACTCCAACCAAAAAGGGCAGTCCGGATTGTTTCCCTTTTCTTAGCGTATTGTTGCTACCTGGGTCAACGCTGCGGATCTTGATGTCGTCCTTGGCAAGCTGCGTCGCGATGGCCTGAGTCCACAGCGAAAGAGCTAGTTTTGAGGTGGCGTAAGGACCAAGCAGCTTGCGGAAGGTTTTGGGACGTTCCAGGATATCGATAGTAAACTCTTTCGTAAATTTTAGCGCTGAAGATGAGGTGTTGATCACCGTTTTTAAGCGACCAATTTTCAGGAGTTCCTTCAACTCCATCAGAATAATATATGGAACGACCGTCAACAGCTCATAATGCTTCTCGCGCCCTTGTTTCGAATGGCTAAGCTTGGGAAAGGACCCTCCGGCGTTATTGAACAAAATATCGATCCGCTGCTCCTTGCTTTTGATCTCTTCCAAAGTACGTCTCAAGCTGGCATAATCGGCAAGATCATCTGTTTTATAAATTCGAAGCGATCCACTCTTGACCGCATGTTGGATGCTCATATCGTCTGTCGGAAAGTCGGAACGGTTCAAAGCAACCACCTGCCAGTCCTCCGACAGCAATTTCCGGGTTAATTCCAACCCGATCCCGGCGCTTGCGCCTGTAATCAATGCAATATGTTCACTTGGGTTCTTGTTCATTGTGCATCTCCTCCTGATATCGGGATATTTACCCTGATAGCGTATATTCTATAAGTTGAAGTCGACTCCAAGTCAAGGCGCGAAAACAAAGTTTATTCCTAAGGATAAAAGACTTGACTTGGAGCCAGCTCCAAGATGTATAATGCACAAAAAACAATCTCCGGGAGGGAACAGGATGAAGGAAGAGCAATCCTATACGATAAAGCAAACCGCTGAGCAAACCGGAATTACTGAGGATACGATCCGTTATTACGAAAAGATCGCGCTGCTACCTCGTGCAGAGCGGAAGGACAACGGGCACCGCATCTACCGACAGGAGGATATCAATACGATCCAGCTGATAGCATGCCTGAAAAAAACGGGGATGCCGCTAGAGGAAATGCGGCCTTTTTTGGCAGTCTCCGCCGATACAGATCCCGCGGAATATCCCGAACTGGTGGAACTTTTAACGAGCCACCGGAAAAATATTCTCAGCCAAATCGCCTCGTTGCAGCAGGTCGTCGATTTTATCGACATGAAGTTGGAGGAGGGGAGATACCGATGGGACTGCTCGGATGTAGATCTAGACGGCTTATTAGAGAAAAGGATGGGAGAACCGAAACCAAAGTCCGTCTCTCCCGTTGAGATGAGTTATTTTTCCGTGTCGGCCAAAGCGGGCAGATAAGCTCGCAATAAGCGGCTGCTTCCTCGCATAAACTGCTGCAGTCCGTTGCGCTAACGAGGAACGTTAGTTAAACTCACCATGGAGCAGTTGCAGTCTGCAACTGCTCCATTTTTTCATTTTGCTAACTGGCAGGTTAGCTCAGTGCCATTTTGTAAATTACAGATGTAACTTTCGTTATTAATAACGAGGAACGTCTTATAGGTTTTATAATAACTAATAAAAGAATACGAGGGATAAGTTGTGAATAAAAAAGGATATTTATTTGTTGTTTTATCTTTATCTTTAACATTATCGACCGTAACTGCCTGTGATTCAACAAGTTCAACTCAAAAGAATGCGTCTAATCCAAAGTCTGGTGTATTAGCAAGTCCGCAAATACAACCCTTACTATCTCTTTAAGCGACGAAGAGAATAAACCCTCGCACTATATTGCTTCTGGAGGCGCAACTGTACAGCAACCTTTTTCTGTAAATCCGGGATTTGTACATATAAAACTTCTAATGATGAACAATAGTAGCCATGAAGTCAATGTTAGTTTAACGCACTTAGATACTAGTAAACTGTATTTCGCTAGAACAATTGCTGCTGGGGAATATTTGGATTGAATAAATTTTATTGAAGGTTTCGAACAAGGCATGCTTATTGGAGGCTACCTACTTCAATGGAGTGGTGAAGGTTATTGTGTTGACGGTGAAGTATGGGGGTCAGCTGGTTCAGATCCGGACGATATTGTTCCATCATCTTATTGAACTTACGGAGAACGTTAGTTCAATGAAACAGCGACAGTCTTGGACTTTATTTTCTCGTCCTTGGCTGTCGCTGTTTCAATTCTGAGGTCAGTCTAAAACTTACTTTATGAAGTCTGACGATATTACAATCGATAATACGCTTGAAATAAAGACATCCAGTCTAATACTTTATTATCTACCGACAGCTAAAGTGCGAATGCTCGGCTCGCTCAGATTTTTTCAAGAGCAGGAACCAGTCTCCTTGAACTCGACAATGACTCCTCCGCTTATTCCTTCGGATGAATAGCCAGCTTCTTCGCGCAGTTTTTTAGCCTCAGCTTCCGACACTTCAATTGCGACAGTCTTATGGGGAATCGAGCACCCATCCACGATAAGCTGACTATCCGAAGATTGAATTTCTATAGGATAAGCGTCTTCCTGCACGCTGGGCGGATAGATGTATACCCGATCGCCTTGAACGCTGATAAACTGGCTAGCCAACAAGTATATCCCTGTAATAATGCCGACGAAACCGATTAATCGGTATTTCACGAAAATTCCTCCTTCCGTGTTTCCAGTATACATATAATAAACGCAATTCATAACCAGAGGTTGCTGGCTGCCCCTTTTGATCGATAGCGATAGAAAGCCAAAGAAAGGCCAATATGAAATGAACACATCATCTTGCGATTACAAGAGGAGCATTGAAAATTGTCGAAAATGAAGGTATTTCCAGAAGGGCTGTAGAATGGTATATGAGTATCAATACCATATTCTCGGAGGTAACCAAATGAAAAGAACGAAGAAGGCTTTATTTGTAATGATGACCGTTTGTTTGATGTCACTGTCATTCATTATGCCGGCTGCAGCGGCAGAAGTTACAAAGGACAAGTACACCTATTCGGTATCCAAAAGCTTAGGCGAAGTGGATGAGGTCATCACGATTGAGGATTTAGGCGAGCTTTATGAGGATATGGAAGTAACATCGACGATTGTACCGGATAAAGCAGTGCTTACGTTTACGGCGAAAGCAACGACTAGTGCAGTCGTATTAGGCTACAGCCTAGAGAAGGGAATTCTCGTTTCCGAATCTCTTCCTTGGACGATAAAAGGCAAGAAAGAGCTTGTGAACAGCCTTGCAGCCAATACAACGGGAACGGTAGCCTTTGAATACGGCTTGCCGTATTATGAGTTGTTCCTATTTGATGAGACGACTGGTGACCAAACGAGTTATTTCTTCAAAATCGACAAAGGTAATGCTGTAGGCGACCAACCTGACGCATGGGCCAAAACAGAGGTAGATGCAGCTATTGCGGGCGGCCTCGTTCCAGAAGGACTGCAAAGCTACTATAAACAGCAAATCTCGCGTGCGGACTTCGCGAAGCTTATCGTTAATTTGCTTGAGGTTACGACTGGCAATACGATCGATGCGATTCTGGAAGAGAATGAAGTTAGCTTGAGCGATAACCCTTTCACGGATACGACGATCAAACAAGTCATCGCGGCTAATCTCATGGGAATCGTTAACGGTAAAGGAAACGGAAAGTTTGATCCTTACGGCAGTATCACAAGGCAAGAAGCGGCTGTTATGCTCACGAATACGGTGGATGTGTTCGGTTTTGACATCACTGGCGATGCGTCGACTTTTGCGGACAATAAGGAAATCGCCAGCTGGGCAAAGCCTAGCGTTGATTTTGTATTCACTTTTGGCGTAATGAACGGTACGGGCAGCAACAATTTCAGTCCAAAAGGAACGTACACACGCCAGCAGGCTTATGCGACCATTTTGCGTTTGAGCAATTTAATGGCTGAATAACCATTGCATGCCATTGAAGAGATGCTGTATGGTCTACATGACCGAACAGCATCTCTTTTTTTATGCCAAGATATACAGGCGGAAGTTCTCTTTATTCTCCATATAGTTCATGAATAGAAAATAGTGATGCCGTCTATTCGCTATTATCGATTGTTTAATGGGAGCAACTGCTGAAAATAGGGGAAAAGGATGAATATTTCCTGTTGTACCAGGTTCAAAAACGGATTATGGTCAAAGAAACCTAGGCAGTTGCAAGGTGATGAAAGCTTGTGTATGTCGACACGGCATAAATGGAGGGGATAAATATGGATGAACCGTATTTAGCGAAGCCAACGCAGCAGCAGCTGGCATGGCAGGACTACGAGCTGGGCATGTTTTGTCATTTTGGATTGAACACGTTTTGCAATCACGAATGGGGAGAAGGCAAGGATAGCCCTGAGGCGTTCAACCCGACTGAACTGGATGCAAGGCAATGGGCAAAGACGGCTAAGCAAGCGGGATTTCGCTATGTCATGCTTACTGCGAAGCATCATGACGGCTTCTGCTTATGGCCGACGAGGACGACCGCATACTCCGTCCAATCTAGCCCATGGAGGAATGGAGAAGGGGATGTCGTTCGCGAATGCTCGGAGGCTTGCCGGGAAGAGGGGCTGGGCTTCGGCATTTACTTATCGCCTTGGGATCGGCATGATCCGCGCTATCTGGATGAAGCAGCCTATGATGAGGTTTACTGCGAGCAGCTTACGGAGCTGCTCACAGGTTACGGTCCGCTCGTTGAAGTGTGGTTCGATGGCGCGGGCTCTGAAGGCAGGCAATACGACTGGCCACGCATCATGAGTCTTGTAAACAAGTACCAGCCTAATGCCATGGTATTCAATATGGGTGCGCCGACCGTACGCTGGGTAGGCAACGAGGAAGGTTTCGCTCCTTATCCTTGCTGGAATACGGCGGATGCGGCGCGAGTCAGCATGTACACGAATGATATGACGACATGGCTGCCGGAAACCCCGGATTGGGTACCGGCTGAATGTCCCGTTCCGATCCGGGGCAATCATTGGTTCTGGCATCCGAATGACGAGACGCCGCTCCGTTCACTGGAGGAGCTCATCGATATATATGAAAGATCCGTCGGCCACGGCGCTATGCTGCTGCTAAACGCAGCACCTGACGACAGGGGCTTGATTCCGGATGCGGAGGTCAAGCGGTTGTTGGAGCTGGGCAACGAAATCAAGCGAAGATATGGAACCCCCCTTGCGGTGAGCAGCGGCAGCCATTCGGTTTCGATTCGTTTGGAACAGGAGGCGGATATCCATCGCATCGTTCTGATGGAGCAAATTGAGCGGGGGGAACGGGTTAAGAGTTATATAGTGGAAGCGGAAAGCGGCGGCGAGTGGACGGTAATCGCGAGAGGCAGTGCGATCGGCCATAAGAAGATCGATCCGCTTCCTCAACCTGCTCTAACCTCACATATTCGCCTAACGATATTGGAAAGTGTGGGAATACCCCATATTCGTTCTTTTTCCATTTATAATACGAAAGATTAAGGCAGGCTTTTTTGCCATGACAGTGGACGTATGATTGGTCGTAATAAAGCGGTATTCATTCCGCGGATATAGGATGGAATCGGAGAAAAGGCCGCACTTTGTTATGCAAAGTACGGCTTTTTTTTGTGGAAAACCGTTGTTTTACAGCGCTTTCCGAAAAATGCAATCTTTTCGAAAATGACGTACTTTACAGCAGGCATCTTTACAAAGGATTAACGAAAAAAGTGAGTTTGTTGGAAAGATGGCAATTGCGGGCGCTGCGGCTTTTGTATTATACATGAAGGAAATCTATTGTAGTATACATGAAGGAAATCAGCAGCAGTCATAGGCTCGGCAAATAAATATACGCGCACTTAGAGGAGGAGCAGGCAAAATGAGCAATGGGCAAATACAGCAGCACGAGGAAAGCGTTATGGACGAAGCGGCATTGGAAGCAGCAGAGGTGGAAAATGGCGTACATAACTTCAGCGCGGAGGAAGAGTGGGTCAAGCCGGATAATCCGCTTATTCTGGAGCGTCTGGAATGGTTCAAGGATCAGAAGCTCGGCATTATGATGCATTGGGGGCCTTATTCGCAGCTGGGTCTCGTGGAATCATGGGCGCTTAGTGACGAGGACGGAGATTGGTCCCGTGACGGCATCGACTGGGGCGTGGACAGCGAGGAGCTGAAAAGGCAATATTTTGGACTGAACAAAACGTTTAATCCGGTCCGGCTGCAGCCGGAGGCATGGGCAGAGCTAGCCGCAGAGGGCGGCTTCAAATATTTGACCTTTACGACAAAGCATCATGACGGCTTCTGCATGTGGGACACCCATACGACGGATTACCGGAGTACCGGCCTCGAGACGCCGTTCCATACGCATAAGTACGCCGATATTTGCAAGCATGTATTCGATGCCTTCCGCAATAAGGGACTAGCTATCTCGGCTTACTTCTCCAAGGCCGATTGGCACACGCCTTATTATTGGGCGCCGGGCATGGAGCGGGGTACGCATACTTGGCGCGGTCCCTCGTATGATCCGAAGCAATATCCATGGCTTTGGGAGAAGTTCGTGCAGTTTACTCACGAGCAAATGATGGAGCTGCTGACCAAGTATGGACGCATTGACGTACTGTGGCTCGATGCCGGCTGGGTAAGGGATGGCGGCAGAGTGCCGCAGGATATTCGCTTGGGCGAATTGGTCGATCGCGCGCGCGAAACGCAGCCGTGGCTGCTCTCGGCAGATCGAACGGTCGGCGGCCCTTACGAGAATATCGTAACACCGGAGCAGACGATTCCGGACGGACCGATGAACGTACCATGGGAGAGCTGCATTACGCTTGGGACCTCGTTCTCGTTCCGATATGAGGACAAGTACAAATCCTTGCGCAAGGTGGTCCATATTCTGATGGAGGTCGTTGCCAAAGGCGGAAATCTTGCGCTCAATGTCGGCCCTCAGCCGGACGGAAGGCTTCCGGAAGGAGCGATTGCAACGATCAAGGAATTGGGCGGATGGATGAAAACCTACGGTGACGCTGTGTACGGCACAAGAATATGTACCCCTTATTTTACCGGCGGCTTTGCGTTCACCCGCAAGGAGAACAGCGTATTCGCCGCTTATTTGTACCCTTCCGAGGATACGGCAGTTGTAGAGCATGTCGTGATTCCATATACCGAGCCCGTGAACAGCGTCGAGCTGTTCGGTACCGATGAAAGCCTGCCGTTTGAACGAACGGAGGCTGGCCTTATCGTTCAGCTGCCGCCAAGCGAGTATGCTGGCAAGGCTCCTGTTGCACATATATTCCGGCTGCTTGCCTAATTAATCGGTTGCCCGACCATTCGACTGAGACTGACGTCCTCCTGCAGGCGTCAGTTTTTTGGATATCCAAAATAGGAAATGATGTATCTTGTCCTGCTCTTTTAGATAAGGTACGCTTATAGGTAAACAAGAGGAAGGTGATACAAGGGTTGAACAAAATGTGGTTTCGCCGTTTGTTGTTATCGTATCTACCGATCTTTTTTATCGTGACGATGATACTATTCGTCGTTTTTTTCCAAACCTTGAATGAACAAAATCGAAGAGAAGCGATAAAAGCCAATGATTTTTTGGCGCAGCAGGTCATTCTTTTTACGGATAATTCATTAAAGGCAATCGATTATCAGGTCGTAAGGGAAATATTGACGAATCCCGATATCAGCCATTTTTTTAGCAGAGACAGCATGGATGTGGCTGCTAATATTAAAGCGCTTAAAGTGATGGATGAATTGAAATTCAATTATCCGATTATTGATTCCATCTATTTCATGCGATTCAAAGATGAGTTTATATTTGGGGATGTTCCAAGAACATACGAGGATTTCCAGGATAAATCTTTTATTGAGAAATATGAAGAGCAAGAAAGCGGGGCAAAGTGGTCGGGAGAGCGGACGTATAAAGCATTTTCCGATTCCGACATCGACGCCGAGAACGTCATCAGCTTAGTACGAACAGCTCCATTCAATATGGGAGTGAAACAGGGCTATTTTGTCGTAAATGTCAGCTTATCCAAGCTGCAGGATACGGTCAGCCGGATGTATAACTCCGATATAAGCTTTGTCAGCATGATAGACGATGAAGGCCGCAATCTGCTTGGGGATGAAGTTGATCCATCGGCTACGGGTCCGGTTTTAGCCAATTATACGTCTCCTTACACAGGGTGGGAGATTAACAGCGGTATTTTGGACAAGAATGGCCTGAAGTTCGTGCTTACCTTTTACAATGTATGGGTCGTATTTGCGATTGCTGTCGTGGTGTTCGGTATTCTATGGGTTATTTACGTGACCAAACGGAACTATAAGCCGATTCAGCAGCTCGTATCACTCATTCAGACGTATTCGTCCAAGAGCGAAGGAGCGGGAGCGACGTCTGAAAGTGAATTTATTTTTATCCAAAACACGCTTGAGAACCTAATGAGCGAAACGAAGCAATTCCAGCAGCAGTACCGGGAAAAACTTATTTTGCAAAAAAAATATCATTTTCACCAGGTGCTTGAGGGTGCCGTTCAAATGACCGATGAAGCCTGGATTTCCGAGCTTCGCAGCTATGATTTGGACGTAAAGGGGAAAATATCGACGGTTCACGTCATTGAAATCGATGATTATTTCGCATTTCAGGCGATTTACAATGAAAGGGATCAATCGCTGCTGAAATTTACGCTATACAGCGTTATTCATGAGACGGCCAAAAATCTAGGCGTGACGGTATGGGCGGAATGGACGACCGATCGCCGCGTATCCTTTATCCTTTGGCTGCCGCAGGAAGCGAACGTGATGGAGAAAAACGATTATATCATTCAGGAGTGCCGGACCTGGATTGAGCAAAATGTCAGCTTCAATATTACGATTGGGCGCGGAGAGCCGGCGAATACGCTGGAAGAGCTGCGCGGCTCCTACGAGAAGGCGAACTATTGCTTGCAATACAAAGCGGTTCTCGGAAGCAACCGGATCATAGCTTTGGAGGATACCATAAGACCGCAGACCGAAATTCAAGAGTATTTCAAAACCATTTATTTGCTTTCGCAGTCACTGCGCCTTGCCGAGAATGAATGGCTGAAATATTTAAACTTGTTTTTCGACCAGATCAGGGATTCACTGCTGCCCCGCAAAGAAATCGAGAGCCTTCTGCAATTTTTCGTCCATCATTTGGAGGGCGAGGTGCTTGAGTTATCGAAGGAGTATCGCAATATTTGGCGGGCCGTTCATACCGATTTGCGCGAGTTGGCGATGCGATGGGATAATCTCGATGATTTGCAGCAGGGCTGCAGCAGCATTTTCGCTATGATGAACGAGAAGATGCAGATGCAGCGGGAATCGCATAGCAACAAGGCGCTTTTTATAGAGATAAGGACTTACATTGAAGAAAACTATGCGAACTCCGAGCTTTCACTTGATTTTCTGAGCAACAGGTTCCAGTTCAACTCCAAATATTTGAGCAAAATGTTTAAAGAGGAGTTCGGGGAAAATTTCGTCGATTTCCTCATTGGCCTCCGTATCGCTAACGCGAAGCAGATGCTCTCGAAAACACAAAAGCCGATGCAGGAAATTAGCAGCGAGGTTGGTTATTATAATTACAATTCCTTCAATCGTGCGTTCAAAAATGTCGTTGGTTTATCGCCGCGCGACTTTCGAAAGCAGCTTGGGGAAGGCAGTTAAGCAGTGGAGATTCATGAAGGGAAGAGCCTTGAGCGCGGTGTTCCGCATACTCGGGGCTCTTTTTTTTGATTGCCAAGAAAAGCGCGGAATGCTTAGGCACTCTAGGTTGGAGAATTATGAATGGTAGGTGAAAAATGCATGAAACGGCTTAACTAGCAGCAGATCTTGCTCATTTAGAAAAAGGTGAGGTGCAGGAATCTTACGAATTGATGAAGATTTCGTAAACGGGCTAGAATTGATTTGTGGGCAGGACATCATCGACAACGGCCATAATGGCTTCGTCACATTGCTGCAAAGGAGAGCTGCGAATGAATCATGTACAGGCGAACGCGTTAGAGAAAACGAAAATCCACAATCTGCGTTTCAAAAGAAAGCTGTCGGCATGGAAAAAAATAAAGAAGCATTGGGAATTGTACTTTTTGGTTCTTCTGCCAGTCCTCTATTTAATTATTTTTAAATATGTGCCGATGTTCGGCGTGCAGATCGCGTTTAAAGATTTTAACGTCATACAGGGCATTTGGGGCAGTCAATGGGTGGGGCTGAAGCACTTTGAAACGTTTTTCAATTCTCCAAACTTCTGGCTGATTATAAAAAACACGTTAGGCGTCAGCTTCTATTCGCTGCTTGCCGGCTTTCCGATTCCGATTATGCTGGCTCTTGCTTTGAATGAAGTACGTACGGGGAAATTCAAGAAGTCGGTGCAAATGGTGACTTACGCGCCGCATTTTATTTCTACCGTCGTGATGGTTTCCATTATCATGCTCATGCTTACCCCGCATGTCGGCGTCATAGACAGATTGTTTTCCTTCTTGGGCTGGGAAATGACCAACTTTATGGGCGTTCCGGAATTTTTCAAATCGATTTATGTATGGTCGGGGGTTTGGCAGGAAATGGGCTATGCCTCCATTATATATATTGCGGCGCTCGCCAGCGTCGATCCTTCCCTGTATGAGGCTGCAAGAGTAGACGGAGCCTCCAGATGGAAGAAAATCATTCATATTGATCTTCCATCGCTGATCCCGATTACAGTGATCATGCTTATTCTAAGTCTTGGAAACGTGATGGGCGTCGGCTTTGAGAAAATATATTTGATGCAGAACCCGCTCAACTTAAGCTCATCTGAGGTTATATCCACTTACGTGTATAAAGTGGGGCTCGTCGGGGCGAACTTCAGCTTCTCATCGGCGGTCGGCCTGTTCAATTCTGTGATTAATTTGATATTGCTGCTGCTCGTCAATTCCTTTGCAAAGAAAATATCGGAAACCAGCTTGTGGTAGGGAGGGATGAACATGATAGAATCCAAAAAAATAAAGGAATCGTTTGGAGATCGCATGTTTTTGTTAGCCATTTACATCTTTTTGGCACTGCTTATGTTAGCCGTCATGTATCCGCTCCTTTATATTATCAGCTCATCCTTCAGCTCGCCGAGAGCTGTCGTATCGGGACAAGTATGGCTGCTGCCCGTGGAGTTCAGCTTAAAGGCGTACAAGTCGA
Source organism: Paenibacillus endophyticus (assembly GCF_014192395.1). Lineage (GTDB taxonomy): Bacteria > Bacillota > Bacilli > Paenibacillales > Paenibacillaceae > Pristimantibacillus > Pristimantibacillus endophyticus. The sequence continues at coordinate 64,999 of NZ_JACHXW010000006.1, forward strand.
TCTTCAACAGCTCGCAATTAATGTACGGTTATTACAATACCATCATCTATACGGTGTTCGGTACGCTAATCAATTTATTATTCACGATACTGCTTGCTTATCCGTTGTCGGTCAGAAGCTTTTACGGCCGAAGCCTGGTCATGATCCTGATGATGATTACGATGTTCTTCAGCGGAGGGCTCATACCTACCTATCTCCTAGTCAAAGATTTGGACATGCTGGACACACGCTGGGCGATGTGGCTGCCAGGCGCTTTCTCGGTATTCCAGGTCATCGTGGCGCGAACGTTTTTTCAATCCTCGATTCCGCATGAATTGTCCGAAGCGGCGCAAATTGACGGCTGCAGAGATTTGAGATACCTGGTCAGCATCGTGCTGCCGCTGTCAAAGCCGATTATCGCGGTAATGACCCTCATGTATGCGGTTGGCCACTGGAATGCGTACTTTGACGCTCTCATTTATTTGCGATCGGAGAAGCTGTTCCCGCTGCAATACGTGCTGCGAAATCTGCTTATTCTGAATGCGTCAGATCCGGAAATGCTGGCCAATACCGCCCAGCAGGCGCGGGTGCAAGGCTTCGAGCAGGTGCTGAAATACGCATTGATCGTCGTAGCTTCGGTCCCGGTGCTTATTATGTATCCATTCGTGCAAAAGCATTTCGTAAAAGGCGTCATGATCGGTTCATTGAAAGGTTGAGCGGGTTTTCATTTATACTAGGGAGGTGATGCGGCGAGTTCATGATGCGCGGCTGGAATTGTAAGCAAGAAGCGATAAGGATATTATTACCATTTTAGGAGGGGTCCATTTGAAAAAAACATTCTTCAGCATGCTTGCACTTGTATTAAGTGTGACATTAGTATTGTCAGCTTGCGGTAATAGCAATGAGGGCAATAATACGACTGCGAACACCGGAGACAAAAATACAACCGAAGAAGCAGGGCCGGTTTCGATGACATTTTTTGCTCCTCAAGGGAAAGCTCCCTTAGAAGACAACAGCTATACGAAGCACGTTGAGGAAAAATTCAATGTCAAAATAAAATGGGATCTCGCTCCTGCGGACGCGCTGACGGACCGCCGTCAATTGCTGCTTGCCAGCGGTGATTATCCGGAGGTTTTCCTTGAGGGTAAATTCTCGCATACGGATTTGCTCACCTACGGCAAGCAAGGCGTATTCCTTCCTTTGAACGATTTGATTGATCAATATGCTCCGAACATTAAAGCGATGATGGAGAAGAAACCGTATTTTAAAGACGCCATTACGGCAACGGACGGCAATATTTACGCTCTGCCGCGTCTTAATGAATGCTACCATTGTACCTTCTCGCAAAAGTTTTGGATCAACCAAGAGTGGCTCGATAAGGTAGGTTTGGCTGTTCCGACTACGACAGACGAGCTTTATGCGGTATTGAAGGCTTTCAAAGAAAAGGATCCGAACGGTAACGGCAAAGCCGATGAAATCCCGCTCACAGGCGCACCTAACAAAAACGTATGGAACGGCAACATCGACGCTTACTTAATGAATTCCTTCATCTATAACGATAATGGCAAGTATTTGACCTTGAACGATGGAAAGGTAGACTTTGCAGCGAACAAGGAAGGTTGGAAGCAAGGCTTAATTTACATGAATAAGCTGTACAAGGATGGTCTGATCGATCCAGCGGCATTTACCCAAAACGATCAAGCGATCGGTCAGCTTGGCAATCGCGAGGGTGACGAAATCGTAGGCTCGATTTCGACTGCGCTTGTTAGTTACCTGGTTAATCCATATGATGAGAAGCTTACCAGACATAAGCACTGGGTCATTGTACCGCCGCTCAAAGGACCAGACGGCGTGCAGCTGGCAGGCGCTTCGCAGGGCATTAGCGAATTCCAATTCGCTCTAACGAATAAAGCTTCCGAGGCACAGCAAATCGCTGCGATTAAAATGATGGATTATGCCTTCAGCGAGGAAGGAGCGATTAAGAGCGAATATGGCTCGGAAGAAGGAATTGGCTGGAAAACAGCAGAAGCCGACGAGAAGAATATTGACGGTCAAGCTGCCAAATACAGCTTTAAAGGAATTCCGGTAGCTGATCCGGACGCGATCCGCAATGACAGCTGGTCTTTGATGGGCCCGAAGGATTTGACGAAGGAATTCCGCGATCTGTTTGCCGTAGGACAGGATCCGCTCGCTCCTGACGGCTACGAAACGCGCCTTGCGCAAGCGACAAACGCATTCGCCCCTTATTCGCCAAAAGAGATTTACCCGTCCGGCGTCTTTATTCGTCCGGAGGACACGGATGCCGCATCGCAATTGACGACATCGATTCAAGATTATGTAACAACCAATATGGCTCAATTCATTATAGGCAGCAAAGACATCCAGAAGGATTGGGATGCTTACGTGAAAGGCTTTGACGGCTTGAATCTCGCTAAATATATTGAGATCTACGGCAACGCGATCAAAAAAGCAGAATAAGAAAATAGAATGGCTGGCAGGGAGTATAACCTTAGGGTATGCTTCCTGCTGCTATATACGGAGCATGATAAGGAGAGCAGGCAATGAGCTATAAGGATTCGTCATTCTCAATCCCGGAACGGGCAGGGCATTTGCTGAAGGAAATGACGCTACATGAGAAAATTGGCCAGCTGCTGCAACCGTTTGGCTGGAAAACATATGCGAAGGAAAATGGAAAAGTCGTACTGTCGGAAGACTTCCAAAAGCAGGTAAAGGAAGGCGGTATAGGCTCGTTATATGGCGTTCTGCGTGCCGATCCATGGACGGAGGTTACGCTTGAGAACGGCCTCTCGCCTGAAGAAGGGGCAAGGGCGATTAATGATATCCAGCGCTTTGTAATCGAAAACTCACGGCTTGGCATTCCGATTTTGTTTGGTGAGGAATGCTCGCATGGCCATATGGCAATAGGCGCGACCGTCTTCCCTGTGCCTTTATCCGTAGGAAGCGCCTGGAATGTTGATCTGTACCGCGAGATGTGCCGGGCCATTGCGCTGGAAACGAGAAGCCAAGGAGGGGCAGCGACGTACTCGCCGGTGCTAGACGTCGTGCGCGATCCACGTTGGGGCCGGACGGAGGAATGCTTCGCCGAAGATCCTTATTTGATCGGCGAGCTGGCGGTAGCGGCAGTGGAAGGGCTGCAAGGAGAAAGGCTGGATGCGGAGGGAAGCGTCATTGCGACGCTTAAGCATTTTGTCGCTTATGGCAGCTCAGAGGGTGGACGGAACGCGGGACCTGTCCATATGGGCATGCGCGAGCTGCATGAATCGGATTTGCTTCCATTCCGCAAGGGCGTGGCGGCAGGCGCTCTCTCCGTGATGACCGCCTATAACGAAATCGACGGCATTCCCTGTACCTCCAATGCTTATTTATTAAAGGAGCTGCTCCGCGGGCAGTGGGGCTTTGACGGCTTTGTCATAACGGACTGCGGCGCCATCAATATGCTGGCATGGGGACATGACGTAGCCGAGGATGGCGAGCATGCGGCGGCACTTGCTCTGAAAGCCGGCGTTGATATGGAAATGTCGGGCGAAATGTTCGCCAAGCATCTAGAGTCGGCGGTGCAGAATCGCTTGCTGGATGAAACGGTGCTGGATGATGCCGTTAGACGCGTATTAAGCATAAAGTTCAAGCTTGGACTTTTCGAGAATCCGTACGTTAATCCTGCTAGAGCGGCGGAGGTCATTGGCTGCTCCGAGCATGTCCGGCTTGCCCGGCAAATCGCGCAGGAGAGCATTGTGTTACTGAAAAATACTGACCAGACACTTCCTTTGAAGAAGGACATGCGCAAAGTTGCCGTTATCGGTCCTAATGCCGACCAGATGTACAATCAATTAGGCGATTATACCTCGCCTCAGCAGCGCAGCCAGATTGTTACGCTGCTGGACGGCATTCGCAATAAGCTGGGCAGTGGCGCGGACGAGCAGGTGCTGCATGCGCTCGGCTGCCGAATAAGAGGCGATGCCAGGGAAGGCTTCGAGCATGCGATCTCCTGCGCGGAACAGGCAGACGTTGTCATCATGGCAATCGGCGGCTCCAGCGCACGGGATTTCGGCGAAGGCACGATTGATTTGCGTACTGGCGCATCGGTGGTTACCGAGCATGCATGGAGCGACATGGAATGCGGCGAAGGGATTGACCGTGCTGGTCTGGGGCTGCTGGGCGTTCAGTTGGAGCTCGTTCAAGACATTTATAAATTAGGAAAGCCGGTCATCATCGTTTATATCAATGGTCGTCCGATCGTGGAGCCATGGATTGACGAGCATGCTCACGCCATTGTCGAAGCATGGTATCCTGGGCAGGAGGGAGGAAACGCGATTGCCGATATTTTATTCGGAGATGTGAATCCTTCGGGACGTCTGACGGTATCCATACCTAAGCATGTGGGCCAGCTGCCTGTTTATTACAACGGCAAGAGAAGCAGGGGCAAGCGGTATTTGGAGATGGACAACAAGCCGCAGTATCCGTTTGGCTATGGGCTTAGCTATACGGAATTCCGGTATGATCGCTTGCAGATCTCTCCGCAGCAAATCGGTCCCGGCGAAGAAGCAACCGTTCAAATCGAAGTGACGAATATTGGTCAGGCAGCGGGCTCGGAAGTCGTACAGCTATATGTAACGGATAAGATCAGCTCGGTAACGCGACCGAATAAGGAGCTGAAGGGTTTCCGTAAGGTGCACATCGCCCCTGGCGAGACAACGACGGTGACGTTCTCGATTGCGCGGGAGCACCTGCAGCTTATTAATCAAAGCTTTGAGCCTGTAGTAGAAGACGGTGAGTTTATCATAATGGTCGGAAAAAATGCCGAGGATTTCGTTAGCGGCAGCTTAATGGTAAAGGATGAGGGAAAACATGCATAGAATAAACCGCTTTTTGAAGAAGCTGGCAGGCATGCAGTGGAAGGAGGCAATCCCGCTTCCCAATTGGGAAATGAGGAAAGCGCGTTATATCGTGCCCGGCGTTTATGAATATGAGTCAGATGATTTCTTCGTCCAGACGATGGACCCTTTGAACAGCGCGCAGGGCGTGACTTATTTTTTGCGAAAGCAGCTTGAAATACCTTCTGCTTGGCTGGGGGATCCCATTGGATTGTTTGTAGAAGGCGGGGGCGAAGGGATGCTGAAGGTAAACGGCGTTCCGTATCATGGCTTAGACCGCAACCACATGTTTGTCCCGCTGCACATGGAGGGAGTCGGTTTGAATCCATTGATCGAAATCGAGCTGTATGACCCGATACCGGAGCCGGTCGATCCTTTGAACGCGCAGGCGACGATCGCTCCGCCTATAGCCTATATCCGTATCCAGCTGGTCCGCGTGAATAAACCGATGCAAAGCCTGATGTATGGCATGAAAGCAGTCTGTGAATCGGTATGGCTGCTGCCGGAACAGGATCTGAAAAGGCTGAGGCTCCAGGATGCTTTGTATGAAACGATGGATGAGACGGAGCGTCGGCTGGATAATGGGAGCCTAGACGGAGAGAGGCTGCATGGCTTGGAGGAAAGGCTTGCCAAGCAGGTCAAAGCGTTCGCGCCTGCGCAGGGTGTTAACGGCAAGATGCATATGGTTGGCCAGTCGCATATCGATGTTGCGTGGTTATGGCCCGTGCGGGAGACTGTTCGCAAGGTAAGCAGAACCTTCTCCACGATGAATACGCTGATGCAGGAATATCCGAATTTCGTTTATTCGCAGAGTCAGCCGCTGCTGTACGCTTTCGCAAAGGAGCATTATCCCGAGCTCTACGAGCAAATCAAGCTTCGAGTAGCCGAAGGCCGCTGGGAGCTAGTGGGCGGCATGTGGGTCGAGCCGGATTTGAACATTCCGAGCGGAGAGTCGCTTGTGCGGCAAATTTTGTACGGACAGCTCTTTTATAAAGAGGAATTCGGCAAAACGTCCAGTATCGAATGGCTGCCCGATACGTTTGGTTATTGCGCGTCGCTTCCACAGCTGTTGAAGCTGGCAGGCGTCGACTACTTTATGACAACCAAACTAAATTGGAATGACACCAATCGGTTTCCGTATGATCTATTCCACTGGGTCGGCATCGACGGCACGTCTGTCCTATCGTATTTGAATCATGGCTTGAACGAGCATACGAGGCCGAAGGACGTACATGAGCATTGGGAAGCATACCGGCACAAAGACAAGCTGGATGAGCTAATGCTGCTTTACGGGCATGGAGACGGCGGGGGCGGCGTGACGAGGGAAATGGTAGAGTTTACTCAGCGCTCCGAGATGATGGTCGAACTGCCAAGCAGTCATTTCAGCACGGCAGCCGAATTTTTCGAACGCGCCTGGGAGAAGCGGGATGACTTGCCGAAGTGGCATGGCGATTTATATTTGGAGCTGCACCGGGGCACCTATACGACGCATGCTCGCAATAAGCGGAGCAACCGAAAGGCGGAGGTTCTGTACCGGGAGGCGGAGATTTGGAGCAGCTTGGCTCGAGACGCCTTTCAGCCTGGCCAAGCAGAGCCGGTACAGGCGATGCTGCATGAGGGATGGAAGCTTATATTGCTGAACCAATTCCATGATATTATTCCAGGTACGGCTATTCCGGAAACGTATGTGACATCAGCTGAAGAGTACGAGCGGGTGTTCAAGCTTGGAGAAGCATGCCTGGAGCAATCGCTGACGGCTCTCACAAGGCGCATTCATGCGCAAGATGAAGGCAAGCCATATTTCGTATTCAATAGCTTGGGCTGGGATAGAAATGCTGTTGTATCGATCGAGCTGAATGGCGAACATAAGCAGCTCTCAGCATTCGATGAGGATGGAAATCTGCTGGACAGCAATCTTTTGCACCATTGCGGCAGCGCAACGCTGGATATTAGCGTGAAGAGCATTCCTGCCTTCGGTTATACAACGGTTTGGCTTAGGCCGGCGCCGTTAGCAGGAACGGAGGGCGTAACGGATCCGAGGGAGCTGGGCGATTCCTGGGAAACATCGCATTATGCGATCGCATTTAATGCCCAAGGAGAAATTATACGCTGGTTTGATAAGTCTGCGGGCCGCGAATTGATTCTGACCGGTGAGAAAGCGAATGAATTTCAGCTATTCTTCGATAAGCCCTTAATTTGGGATGCGTGGGATATCGACCCTAGATTCGAGGCGCAGCGCGCGGACTCCGTACAGCTGCTCAGCAAGGAGGTTGTCGTTCAAGGGAAAGCGCAGGACGTGCTTCGCTTTAAGTGGCAGATCGGCCAATCCTTCATCGAGCAGCATATTATTTTTTACCATGATAAGAAACGTGTCGATTTTAAAACCAATGTGGATTGGAAGGAAGAGCATAAGCTTCTGAAGGTTGCCTTTCCAGTCGACGTAGTAGCAAGCAAAGCTACTTATGAGATTCCGTTTGGCGCTTTGGAGAGGCCGACGCATACGAATACGAGCTGGGAGCAGGCCCAATATGAGGTTTGCGGTCATCGCTTTGCTGATTTATCCGAGGGCAATTACGGAGTAAGCTTACTGAATGATTGCAAATACGGCTATGACATTAAAGAAAGCACGATGAGGCTCTCTTTATTGCGTGCCCCAAGATGGCCGGATCTGACGGCGGACCAAGGAGATCATGTGTTTACCTATTCGCTATATCCGCATGAGCAGGATTGGCGCAGCGCCCATGTCCTGCGAAACGCGATGGAGCTTAATCATCCGGTGCGGGTAATGGAAGGCCATGTCGACGCCGCAGCCGAAACAAACGGGCGAAGTCAAGCAGGCGTACTGCCTTCGAGGCAACAACTGGTTCGGTTTGAGAGCAATCATGTCATTCTGGATACGATCAAGGCTGCCGAGCAGGGTGTAGGAACAATCTTTCGATTATATGAATCAACCGGCGCACGCGAGCAGATTGCGCTGCGGCTGCCGCTGGCCGCAAGGGAGGCGGCTGTCGTCAATTTATTGGAACAGGAGCTCTATCAGCTGGACATTCAAGATGGTGTCGTACAGCTGAGCTTCAAGCCTTTTGAAATTGTAAGCATTCGCGTGCAATAATCTGCTGCCAGCTTGATAACAAAATAGGATGAAACGAAGAAACATCGCTCCGCTTCCAACGATTGTTGGAAGCATGAGCGATGTTTTTCAACGTATAGGAAAGTATATGGGTTTTCTCCTACTTTCTCTATACGTTTCGCTGAAACGATGGCGTCTATTGAAAGGACGCCGTCAGGCGTTTCTCCTTAGATGAAGCCTTTATTTGGTTGCAGATGCTCTGCTCGGAAGCCGTTTATCGACGAAAGTTCCAACCGAACAGCTTAACATGCACCATTAAGCGTGTAATCCAATAGGTCGCATAATAGAGAACAATAAAGACAATGACCAGCGGCCTGAAGATAATCCAAAGCCCAATCCATATGACCAGCACCTGCCAAGGCTTCATCCGTTTCGCTAGACTGCTAGGGTATAAGAGAACACGGTAAAGCTTGTATGTCTTTTGGAGTCCTTCCATGTATTCCTTGCGTATTTGCTGATCATCGGGATCCAGCCGTATGGCATTCTTCAGCATGTTCAGGTAGTCATCATAATCGTTCCGTCTCTCTGCGGACCAAGCGAGGTAGAGATAAACAAGATCGGATTCGACTTCAAGGCGCAGCGCCTTGCTGGCGAGCAGCCTGGACTCGGGGAAATGACGAAGGAGCGCTTCATTATAGCTTAGATTTGCGAGATACAAAGCATTCTCGGGAGATATTTCAAGCGCCTTCAGCAATAGATCTCTCGCTTCTTCGAATTTGCTCGTCTTATTGCAAATATTGGCGCGCAGGAAAAAATAATGGGGCTCGTAGGGATCAATGCGCTGGCCTTCGACGATCGCCTCCATGGCAGATTTCCAATGCTCCATGGTGTAATAGGTGTTGCTTCGTACGAACCAAGCTAACGTATTCTCCGGATCATGCCGAAGCGATTGGCCAGCCCAATGGAGAGCCTGATCATATTGGTCCTGATGCAGGCAAATATGAGCGAGCAGCGCGATAGCGTTCGGGTCATCCGGCGTATCCTGTATAAGGGAGACGGCTAGCTTCCGAGCTTCCTCAAGCTTTTTCCATGCAATTAGCTGTTCGATTTGCTGATAACGCGTATTCTGAAGCTCTTCATCCCAGTTATCCATCCCAGTCATGTCCTCGCTCTATGGTCATTATTTCAATCCGCTCTGTTTCATGTAATCCAAAACAATCTGGTAGTCTTGATTAACATCGCTGAAGGTGGCGTAGTTTTTGGCTGTCGCGAACCAATCCAGCGTGGTCGCTTTCCGCTGTTTGGACGCTTTCTTCAGATCATCCTGTACGATGGGCTGAATCTCTCCCGTTTCGAGTGTACGCTCCAGTGCGCATTCGACGGCATCCTTAACGATTTGCTCCAAGTCCGCTCCTGAGAAATGCTTTGTTTCTTTGGAGATTTTGCTCAAGTCCAGCGAGGACATCGGCTTTCCGGCTAGCTTCAGCTGCAGAATAGCTGCCCGCTCGGCTTCCTCTGGCGGCGGTACAAAGATCATATGATTAAAGCGGCCCGGCCTGCGTAGCGCAGAGTCGAGGTACCAAGGCGTATTGGTAGCGCCGATTACAAATACCTGATCGTTAAAGGTACGCAGCCCATCGAGCTCCATCAGAAGCTGATTTACAAGTATTCGGTCATGATGCTGGCGCATCTGGTTCCGGCTGCCGCCCATGGCGTCCAATTCATCGATGAAAATAACGCAGGGCTTGTTCTCGCGTGCCTTCTCGAAAATGTCATGCAGGTTGTTTTCGCTTTGCCCGACATACATGCCAAGTATGGCTTGCAGCTCGATATGCATGAAATTGGCGTCAATTTCGCCGGCAACCGCGCGCGCAAGAAAGGTTTTGCCGCAGCCGGGCGGCCCGTAGAGCAGAAGGCTGCCGCCAGCCTCTTTGCCGTAAGCGGCGAAGAGCTCGGGCTGCTTAAGCGGCAATATGAAGTTCATGCGGATCTTTTTTTTCACGTCTTCAAGCCCGCCGACATCGGAAAAATTTTCTTCGGGCTTCTCGGATTCTACTAAATCCTTGCCGTTGTTATCGAAACGAAGCACCTTCAGCTTGTTGCGGCGGCGATCGGCAAGATCGTCGCGGCCGTTATCATCCGACATGGTCATCATCCTTATACAAACAAATTTGTTATTAGTGTACCAAATTTCCGGCAAAGATTGGGTATTTTATATTAGCCGAAAGTTATTCTTCTTTCAGCAGCTGCAGTTCTTCGGCGGCAAGCAAAGCTTGCGTACGCGAGGAAACGCCTAGCTTGACATAAATACGAGAGAGATAGACTTTGACGGTGCCCTCGGACAGCATAAGGGTTTGGGCGATCGTTTTGTTCGAAGCGCCTTGACGGATGAGCTGAAGGAGCTGAAGCTCGCTGCGGCTAAGCTCTTCCAGCCTTGAATCGGCAGAAGCCTTGGCTCCTCTCGCAGGGAAGGCTTGCAGCAGCCTTTGTACGTAGTCCTCTGATACAGAGCCAGGAGGGCTTGCTTCCGGCGAATGCTCGCGATGATTCATATACCTTTGGAGCAATGTCCGCATACGCTCGCCTTCATCCGTATAGCTCCGCAAATAGCCAAACGGCTCAGTCAGCGCAAGTGCTTCGTGCAAAGTGTCGAGCGCATTTTTTCTTCGGCCTAGCTGATCCATCAAGCAGGCTTCAAGAATAGTCAGTTCGACGGTGCTCACCAAATGGCCTTCTCTCATGGCTTGAGGCTTTAGATAGGATACAATCCGAAGCGCTTCGGTTTCTTTCCGCTGCGCTCCCAAAAGTCTCGCAAGCAACACATATTCAAAATAGCGATTGAAGACCGGCTTCTCCTTCATGGAGATTTGCAGCTTCGGAAGCTCCTTCTTGGCAAGGGAGATGCTGCCATCAAGCAGATGCAGGCGAATCTTACAGGCTATTAGAGCTTGCTTCCAATGAAGGCTAGCTTGCTCGAGCAAAGCGAACTGCATCGCTTCATCGATCGTATCATGGGCCAAATAGGAAAGCCCTTGTGCCATATAAGCCATGGCTTGAGTAATTCGGTTAGGCACAAAAAGCCCGAACGTCTTGCTCAAGCGGGCAGCGCGGTCAATAACGCCTAATAGAGCTTCAGCCTCCTTCAGGCGGTTCCACTCGTAATAGCCTTCGCATAGAGACTGCATCACATATAGGTTGATTAGCGATTCGTTCCAGTTATGTGCTTTGAGCGTGCTGGTAAAGAGCTTCGCAATCTGCTCGGTGTCGGCGGTCAATGTGCCGTTCATACCGAAGGAGGTGCGCCGAACGAGCGGCTCCGTAAGATTGTAGTTGAAATTATAATAAATCGAGCTATGTGGAAGCATGTCATCTAAGCCTTTGCTGGCAAAGGCAAGCCATTGCTCGAATCTGCCGCTTGAGAACAGCAGGTTGGACTTTACGAATAATAAACCGCTTTGCATTTGCTGATCGTGGGCGGCTTCAGGCTGCTGTTCAATATGTGCAAGCATCTCCTCTGCGCGATCGGGCTGACCGTTAACGATGAGCACGAAGGCGTGAAGAAGCGAGGTTTCCTGCGCCCTTCCAGCTGTCGTCTGAGGAAAGAAATCCAGCCAGCGCAGCAGGCTGGAGAATTCACCTTGCATTAACAGTGCTGGCGCATGCTTCTCTAGCAGCTTTTCCGTCAGCGCCGAGTCATGCGCGGCAAGGGCATGGTCAAGCGCTTCAACGATAAATCCGCGCTCGGCCAAGCTGATGCTTGCGGCATGGTTATAAGCTATCCACAGGTCAGGGTGAAGCTGCTTTAATCGATTCTGCAAAAACTCGGCGAACAAATGATGATACCGAAACCATTCGTTGTGCTCATCGAGGGAAATGAGAAATAGGCTCTGCGCCTTCAACTGCTCCAGCATGCAGCGGGAATCGGGATGCTTCGTGATTACGCTGCAAAGCTCAGCATCCATGCGCCCCAGCATTGCGGTCTGAAGCAGAAACCGAGACATGTCCTCGGGCAGCCCGGTCAATACTTCTTGAAACATGAAGTCAGCGACAGCGCGGTGACCGCCGGTAAAGCTAGCGATGAGACGATCGTAATCGGTCTCCGTTTGAAGCGAGATGGAGATGAGCTGGAGTGCAGTAACCCAGCCCTCGGTTCTCTCAAATATGCCATTCAGCTGTATGGCAGTTAAAGGGAGCAGCGTGGTTTCCTTGTAATACGCTTCCGTTTCATCCCGCGTGAATTGGAGCTGGCCGATAGGAAGGTCCAGATGCTCGGATTTGGCCGTCCATTTGACAAGGGAGAAAGGCAGCTCTGAACGCGAAGCAATGACCAAATGGGCATTTATTGGCAGATGGTCGATGAAATAAGCCGTGCTGCTATGAATGTCTGGGTGCTGTATATATTGGTAGTCATCCCAGATGAGGACAATCGGTTGTTCATGCCTATGCAGCTCATTGATAAAGGCGTCCAGAAAAGTATCGATGGATGCCGAGGAGAGCAACGGCAGCAGCCTTGCAAAATGCTCCATGGGCTGGGCAGATGGCATGGAAGCCACTGCCTGCACGGCATAACGCCAGAAACGAACCATGTCGTTATCGCGTGCATCCAAAGAAAGCCAGCTTGCATGAAGGCTTGTTTGATGAAGCCACTGGCTCAGAAGCGTTGTTTTACCAAACCCCGCAGGAGCGCAAATGCTTGTTAATCTGCGCTGAGTACCGTCGTTCAGCCGATCGGTTAGACGATTTCGGGCAACGAGATTTGAACGCATAACCGGAAGCACGGTTTTGGTTTGCAAAAATACGTGATGAAGTGATGGGTTCATAATGCCTCCGCTAGTGATGACAAAATTGTCTATTATTCTATTATAGGCTACCTTTTCCGACAAAATCGAGCAAAAGTTAACTTTCGTCAATCGTTTTTCTGTTTATGAGTTGCTAGTATCAATAAAAGCGATCAAGCACTCAAAAACAGGAGAAAAATCACGATGAGGGAAGTGGGACAATTGTTTCAATTAGCAGGCAGGAACCGAGCAGCAAAGCTGGCGTTAGCGGCATCTTTGTTCTCATATGGCTGGGCAGGAATGGGGCAAGGCATTGCAGCGGCGGAAGGGATGACCGAAAGCTACAGCTTCGAGCGGATGGCGCCGGAGAAAGCCCATTATTTCAAATCGATAACGGACGTTGCGGCAGACCGAAGCGGAAACGTATTCGTCACAGAGTGGAATAAGCAGGAAATCAGCATATTTAATGCGGAGGGAGAGAAGCTCGGCGAGCTCGGAAGCATGGACGGAGCTGATTTTAGCCCCCGTAAATTGATTGTATCCGAAGCTGGTTTTGTATATGTGACAGACGGAAATGCGGTATTTAAACTGGAAGTGGGCGCAGACTACGATTTTACGATAGTTGAGGAGTGGAACGGAGTAGAACAATTCGGCTACATTGCTTCAATTGCCGTTGATGAGGCGACAGGGAGAGTCTATGCAGCGGATGAGAGCTTGAATCAAATATGGCTGCTTGAAGAAGGGGATTCTGATTTCGAGAGCTGGACGGCCTATGCGACAACAGAGGAAGCCAGCATTAGCTTCAACCGCCTATCAAGCATTTCCGTTGATGCATCGGGGCATCTTTACGTTGCAGAGGACGGCAACCGCATTCTAAAGCTAAGCGGCGAGGGCTTGCTGTTGGATCAATGGGATGGAGATGGAGATGAAGAGCAGGCTTCGTTCGACACGGTATTCATTGACGATATCGGAGACATCGAGCCTGACGGTGAAGGCAATCTCTATGTGACAGATCGAGGCAATAACCAGATAGTACGTTTCAACTCGGAGTGGAAGGCTGTTGTCGTTGGGGAGGAAGGAAGACGCAACGGGCAGTTCAATTCGCCAGAAGCGATAACCATTGCAAATGACGGAAGTGTGTATGTTGCAGACAAATATAATTATCGTGTTCAGAAGTTTGATTCTTCTCTTGGGCATATGGATACATGGGGGAACCTTGGCGGTGAGGCGGGACAATTTTTTATCCCCGAAGATATAGCAGTTGACACGGTTGGCAACGTATTTGTAGCGGATCAAGGCAATAATCGCGTGCAGCAGTTTAATAATGAGCTGTCATATATGCAGGAAAAAGGCGGCGATTCCGATTTCTTACCTATCGGATTGACGGTTAATGCAGCGGGACAGATATATATGACAAGCTATGGCAGCCTTATTAAGTATGATCCGGCGGATGAATCAATTGCTGTCCTTAGCAATCGGCTTGGTGAGCCGCGTGACTTGGCCATGGATCGTGAAGGCAATGTTTATGTCGCAAATACAGGCGGCCATACCGTTGAAATATTTAATTCGGCTGGAGAGAACGTAGCCAGCTTTGCCGGTGAACCGGATTACAGCGGTGGTTTCTTTTACTTTAGGCCGCAAAGTATTGCAGTGGATAGCGAAAGAGACATTGTATACGTGACGGACTCTTTCCGTGTACAGACGTTTACTCGTACGGGCGAGCCTCTACAAGTCGAGTGGGCCGGATTAGGCGAAGACGATATTGGATACCTGTCGGATATCGCGCTTGACGTAATGGGCAATGTGTATCTTGCCGATAGCGTGAATAATCGCATCCGGAAATATGCTCCAAACGGCGAGCTTCTGGAGAGCTGGGGAGAAACGGGCAATCAAGACGGGGCATTCGATGGATTGCGAGGCATCGCTGTTGATCGGTTCGGTAATGTTCTGACAACCGAGAGCAATAACAACCGGCTTCAAAAATTTGAGTTTCTGCAAAATCAATTAGCGGGAATAGCATTGTCTGCGGGGACGTTAAACGAAGCATTCGAAGGCAGTCGGAGTACCTATACGGCTAATGTAGAAAATAAAGTCTCGAGTATTTCAGTCACACCATCTGCAAGGCAGGCGGGTGCTCGCATTGAAGTGAACGGCGAGCTTGTGGAAAGCGGAGCGGACTCGGCAGCCTTTGCACTTACGGCAGGTGAGACGGAAGCCATTGAAATCAAAGTTACTGCGATGGACGGCCAAGTACGGAGCTATGAGCTTTCTGTGTTACGCGCCGCAACTGGAGATGGCGGCACTGGCGGAGATGGCGGAGACGGCGGCGATGGTGGTACTGGCGGAGATGGTGGAGATGACGGAGATGGTGGAGACGGAGGCGATGGCGGTACTGGCGGAGACGGCGGAGATGATGGAGATGGTGGAGACGGGGGCACTGGCGGAGATAGCGGTACTGGCGGTGACGGAGGTAGCGGAGGCACTGGCGGCACCGGAGGCGTCTCGCCGAATCCTGGAAGCGGGCTGTTGGACCAAACGATAGGCGGACAGGCTGGGCAAGTCATCCTGCAAAACGCAGCTGTCCATCAGACTGCTGCCGGAGTTGCTGAAATTATGATTAACAGCAGCGGCGTGGATGCGCTCCTCGCGCTAAAGCCGCTGCCGACATTAGTTACTATTGGCGTATTGCCGGGCTCCGTAGAGCAGGTGAATCTGAAGCTTCCAGCTGCAATCACACAGCTGTCAACGCAAAACCCGGAGGCCGAATTAGAGCTGAGGACCTCTTTTGGCACATTGAAGCTTCCTCTTCTGGAGTTAGCGAAGCAAGTGGACCCTTTGACCGATTCGATTCGGATTACGATACATGCGTTTAACGGTGCAAGCTCGGAAACGAAGGAAACTGAGCGTGTCATGCAGTTGAATAGCGCAGAATCGGTGGGCTCCCCGCTGCTCGGCTTGAAGCTGGAAGCTCTGAGCGCGGACGGCACTGTCAGACCGCTCGAATATCAAGCTGGCTATGCTAAGCTCATCATTGAGCTGCGTGCGGGCGATGCCGAGCAGGATTTGGCTGCTGTTTCGTTCATGGGAGGTATGAGCGGAAGCGTGTATGGCGTCCCGGCAAGCTATGGCGAAGGCAAAGCGGAGCTTAAGCTGAAGAATGGCGGCAATTACACGGTATGGCGGCATGTCACCAGCTTCAAGGATGGAAAAGATGCAGCTTATGCGATAAAAGCTATCCAAGCGTTAAGCAACAAATTTATAGTGCAAGGAATGAATGACAGGAGTTTTCTGCCGTTTGGCGAGGTGACTCGCGCGCAGTATATAACGATGGTTTTGCGGGCGGTAGGCGTAAAGCTTGCTCCTGTACAAGCAGCTGCATTTATAGATGTGAAGGAAGGACAGTGGTATGCCGATGCTGTCATGACGGGTTATCGCTTGGGGCTGGTTAATGGTTATGAGGATGGCTCCTTCAGACCTTCCGGCGTAATAAACCGTCAGGAGATGGTGACGATCCTGTTCAATGCGCTTAAGTATGCCGGACACATAGAAGCTATACCTGCTGAGGAAGCAGATAAATGGTTGGAAGGATTCAGTGATGAAGGAGAAATTTCACCTTGGGCACGACAAGCAGCAGCCTATGCCGTAAAGCATGAATGGATGCAAGGCACGGGCGAGGGAAGACTTAGCCCGGCTGCTGAAGCAAATCGTGCACAGGGGGCTGTGCTTATTTACAACATGATGCAAGGGCTGGGTTTAATAAGCAGCGAATAGAGTCAAAAGGGTATTTCTTAGCAGGCTTTTCGCCTGTTGGAGAAATATCCTTTTTTTATCATATGTACAGCTTTACAATCTGCGTAGAAACCAACGCTAGCAGTCTTGCTTTGCTAGAGACATATGTTCTAGCGTATGATAAAGGCTGGACAAAACAGGAGGCGTTAGCAGATGAGCAAGCCGCGAATCGGTATGGTTGGGCTGGGAGGCATTGCACAGAAGGTTTATCTGCCTATTTTAACAAGAGCGGAGAATTGGAGCTTTGTGGGTGCCTATTCTCCAAATGAAGAGAAACGTTCGCTTATTTGCTCGGCATACCGCATCGGCGCTTTTGGCAGCCTATCCGAGCTTGCAGCGTGCTGCGATGCTGTATTTGTACATAGCTCGACAGACTCGCATTATGATGTCGTGTCAACGCTGCTTGCGAAGGGGAAAGACGTATACGTAGACAAACCCCTTGCTGCGACATTGGAGCAGGCGGAGCAGCTGGCTGAATTAAGCACTAAGCTTGGACGAAAGCTGATGATTGGCTTTAATCGCAGGTTTGCGCCGCTGTACATACACGCGAAACAAAAGATGAGCGACACGGCGTGGGTCCGAATCGAGAAGCACCGTTCGGACGCGATTGGTCCGCAGGATACAGCCTTCACGATGCTCGATGATTATCTTCATGTTGTAGATACCGCAAGATGGCTTGCGAAGGGCTCGTTAACTACGGCTACAGGCACGGTACGAACGAATGAGCAGAAGCAGCTTCTCCACACACAGCATCATTTTGACACGTATGAAGGCTTTACGATATCCACCGCGATGCATCGGCATGCAGGCACGGGGCTTGAGCAGCTTGAGATCGTTCAAGCCGGTGAGATCATCCGTGTTCAAAATATGAATGTGCTTGAAGTGGAACGTGCGGAGAGGATCGAGAAGACCCTCCCTCCATCTTGGCAGACGATTCTGAGCCAGCGCGGCTTCGAGGACGCTGTTCGGCATTTCATGGACTGTCTTCTCTACGATCAAGTGCCGGCAGTGGACGCCGAGGAAGCTTTGAAATCACAACAGCTGCTCATGAGCTTGCTGGAATAAAGGGAGTGCAGGTATGAGTCAACAATCACAGGCGCTGCAAGAGCCTAAGCAGTGGCGGAAGCGGAAAAGACTGATATGGGCAGGAGCTATCGTTTTGCTGCTGTTATTACTGCTTGCCGTCGTTTACCAAATAATGCTCTATACGCCATCCGATGCAGCGAAGGCTGCAATGAAAAGCGATGAGCAAGTCGAGGTCAGCATCGGACAAGCCGGCTATCGTTTCCAACCGAAAGCGGGTGATGAAGCGGTCGTTGAACCAAGTGTTATTTTGTATCCGGGAGGCTTGGTTGACCCTAAAAGCTATGCACCGCTTGCTCGTAAACTGGCAGAAGCAGGGCACCGTGTATATATCGCAAGCATGCCCCTTCATTTAGCATTTACGGGAACGAACAAAGCAGATAGCTTCATTGCCGAGCATCCGGACGAGAGCTACGTCATCGGCGGGCATTCGCTTGGAGGCGTGTTTGCATCACGATATGCCGCGGGGCATACGGATCAGATAGATGGCGTGTTTTATCTTGCTGCGTATGCGGATAAGAAAGGAAGCCTAGCGGATGCCAAGTTCCCTATCCTTCAAATAACCGCATCAAATGATGGGGTTATGAACTGGGAAGCTTGGGGCAAAGGAAAACAATATATGCCGAGCCAGACGCAGTACGTTACGGTTGAAGGCGGCAATCACGGACAGTTCGGTTCATATGGCTCCCAAAAAGGGGATAAGCCGGCTGGAATTAAACCGGAACAGCAGCTGGAGGCCGTCAGCAGCGAACTGCTCGGTTGGATGAAAGGGATGCAAGCCGGCGAATCTTAAACGGGTCAAAGGTAGGTTCCAGCCAATAGGTAAATTGAAAGCTGCTTTCGGGAGGCAATTGCCTCCTGGAGGCAGCTTTTTGCTATGTACTTGCTCAAGCGTGCTGGACGAGCTCTCATTACTAATTGTTGACATGGAATAAGTTATGTTATATGGTTAGTTACATAAGTAATGAACCATAGAGGCGAAGAGGTGATCACTTGTTTGATGATCGTAGTCCCATATACCAGCAAATTGCTGACAAAATCAAAGACGATATCGTAAGCGGCATATTGCAAGAGGATGAGCAGGTTATGTCTACGAATCAATATGCGGCATTTTACCGGATTAATCCGGCCACGGCAGCGAAAGGCTTTCATTTATTGACGGAGGAAGGCATTTTGTATAAGAAAAGGGGGATTGGCATGTTTGTTAGCGGTGAAGCGAAGCAGTCATTGCTTAGGCAGCGGAGAGAGCGTTTTTTCGAAGAGGTTGTAGATCGAATGCTGGCGGAAGCAGAAACCATTGGCGTACCGATCTCCGAGATTATTGGACGAATCGAACAGGCGAAAGGAAGCGATGAATGATGACGCTTGGCATTGAGGTTAACAATCTGCAATTGAAATACGGTTCTTTCGCGGCAATTAAGAATGTGACTTTTTCTCTTGCAGGCGGTAGGATTTACGGCTTGCTCGGACGGAACGGCTCCGGTAAAACGAGCTTGCTTTCTATTCTCGCTTCCTATCGCGAGCAAACAAATGGCCAAGTGACCATTGGCGGAGAAGCGCCATTCGAGAATGCCAAAATAATGGAACAGGTTTGCTTCATTCAGGAAAGCGGCTCTTTCTCAGACAGCTCCTCCGTATCTGACGTTCTGAGGCTATCCGCAAGCTGCTGGCCGAATTGGGACAGCGAATACGCAGCGCATTTAATAGCATTATACGACCTGCCGTTAAAAAAACTGGTTTCAGCGCTCTCGCGCGGCATGAAATCTGCGCTTGGCGTTACCATTGGCCTTGCAAGCCGTGCTCCGGTGACGATATTCGATGAAGCTTATCTCGGTATGGATGCGCCGTCGCGCTATGCGTTTTACGATGAGCTTCTGAAGGATTACATGGAAACGCCTCGCACGTTTATTATATCAACCCATTTGATCGAGGAGGTTGGTTCTTTGTTCGAGGAGGTGCTCATCTTGGATCAAGGCCGTCTTATTATGCATGAGGAGACGGATGTGCTCAAATCACGCGGTGCTTCGATTACCGGCTCTGAACAAGCGGTGGACCAAATCACTGAGGGGCTGACCATATTAGGGCAGCAGATGCTGGGCAGAACGAAGTCGGTGACGGTGTTCGGAGAGTTAACGGAGGAGCATCGCAAACATGCTCTTGCCTTAGGTCTTGAGCTGGGGCCAGTCTCGCTTCAGGATTTATTCGTACATCTGACCAAGAAGGAGGGGCTGAGCAATGAGCAGAAAGAGAAAGCATCCCGCCCATAATGTAGCCAGTGAGCTGTTGTACACGTATCGTTGGACGTTCATCGTGTATTGGATTATTTTCATTTCTATATTTCTAGGCATTGCCGTGTTTATGAATACCAATATGTTTAACAATGAGGGGTTTGATTCCCAAAGCGCATGGGAAGGCGCGTCCAACTCGCCTAAAATCTTTCTTATGGTTATTGGTATTTTATTGACGCCATTATCGTTAGCCAGCTTCGTTTCCAGCGGTGTTACGAGAAAGCATTTTGTAATCGGCGGCAGTTTCCTGGTAACGCTGATATCGGCCATATTTGCGTTAATCATGACAGCAGGGTATCCGATTGAGCAAATGATTTATGAGCAGAACAACTGGACGCCAGCGCTTAAAAATCCCCATATATTCTCTTCCTCCGACCAGTTGGCAGGTATTTTCTTTGAACATTTCTTTTTGTTCTTTGCTTATTTCGGAAGCGGCTGGATCATCGGCTCAGGTTTTGCTCGTTTCCGCTGGCAGCTTGGCGCGATTATATCCGTTGCTTCCCTATTGCCCGCAATGGCGATGGAGGTGGTGCTCTCATCCGATTGGATGGGAAGGCTCATGCAGAACGTATTTGAGGTTGATCGCAACCCAATCGCAGTAGTTGTCGTGCTTGCGGTTATCGTGATGGCGTGTATTGTCGGACTGAATTATTTGCTGCTTCGACGCGTGGCAATTAAGAAACGAATGGTTTAATGAAATCGATAGGTTTGCCTCCCGTGATCTTAGTGATCGGGGGGCTTTTTTTCGTAAGTAGCCTGAAATTGCTTACTATTTATTTGTATACGCGGTAAAATGGAAGTAGGAGTTTTATCGAAGATTGTCGAATTATAGCGTATAGTATCTATTAATGGTTGAGGTGCAGAATGAAAGCATTACATAGATGGATTGCATTCCTTATGATAGCGGTGCTCGCCCTTTCTTTCTTTTGGGTGGCGACCTCAAAGGTTCAAGCTTATACAAAATTGAATAGCATACCCCAATGGGAATTGATGTGGGATGAGGATTCCGCGCCTGCCATTGAAGAAGCGAACGGCGTCTTTGCGGCGGGAGAGTGGCAATCGTTTACATTCGATGACGCATTGCCGGATAAGCCTGCCCACATTCGTGCTGCTTGGCTCAGATTTAAGCTTCCGGATTACGATTTGAGCAGACCAGCTGTTTTAATAACTAAGCTGACGGCCAAAGACGTTATGATCTTTATGGATCAAAAGGTTGTTTATGAATCAAGCCGAAATTATCCCTTTAACAAAAATGAGATTTTATTGTCGCTAAGCGAATCGGAATCAGGTCAGTTCGTCTATCTATTTGTACAAACAGATTCGGATTGGCTTGGCTTAAAGGAACAGCCGAAGGTTGGAGAGGGACAAGCGCTCAACAAGGATTTCTTGAAAAAGGAAGTCTATGACGTCATTCTTGGGTCCATTTTACTGTTTGTCTCCTTGGCACTGCTGCTTTGTTTTATATTTCTGAACAGAACCTACCTCGCAGGTTTAGTTTCTCTTAGCTTTTTCATTCTCTCCATAAGCTTAATGATTCTATCACTATCCCCATATTTGCACACGATGTACAGTCAGTATGGAAGAGTGATGTATTATCTGTTTGACATAGGCTCTAATTTATTGATGCCGTCTTTGTTTTTCTTCTTTGAGAGGATTTTCGGAAAAGGGCCATGGAAGATCATTACCCGATTTAGAAAGCTGCAAGTTATCGTTTCTATCATTACTATTATTTGGTTACTCCTTTCCTTTTCTTCTAGCGAAATTAGCAGCGCGTATACATCAGCTACGATTATCACCTTCGGTGGAACGATAATTATAGGAAATGGTCTGCTACTTATTTTACTCATCCGTTTTTGTTTCCAGAAGAATAAAAATGCGATCATTATGGCAACGGGCTTTGGCATATTTGCAGCAATTGGCGTGATGGAAGTTATCTGGTATTTCATAAGCGAAATGAACTATGAGATGTTTTTTTGGAAATGGGGCATACTGACTTTCCTTGTCTCACTTTTATTTATATTGGCTAGAAGAATCATTGAAAGCTATGATCAGGTATTGAAATACTCTCGGCAGCTAGAGGTGTTCAATAATGAGCTTCAACGCTCGGAGAAAATGGAGATTATTAGTCAACTAGCTGCTTCCGTAGCCCATGAGGTGCGCAATCCTTTGCAAGTTACAAGAGGGTTTCTACAGGTGCTGGGTGAAAGTACAAGGAATGAGAAAGAGAAAGGCTTCATGGCGCTTGCAATCGAGGAGCTTGACCGGGCATCGGAAATTATTACGGACTTTCTGATGTTTGCCAAGCCGGAGCTGGACCAGATGACTACTCTTAACGTAGCAGAGGAAATATTGAAAATCGAAGCGATACTCGTCCCTCTTGCTAATATGCAAGGCAGCATCATCCAGGTTGAATCGGCTTCGGATTTATATGTGAATGGCAATTCGTCCAAGCTCAAGCAAGCACTTATTAATATTATTAAAAATAGTATTGAATCGCTAAACAAAGGCGGAACAATCGTCATACAAGCCTATTTAAAAGATGATCGTCATGTAATTATATGCATTAAAGACAACGGGGAAGGTATGAACGAGCTTGAACTGAAGAAGCTAGGAGAGCCTTACTATTCCAAAAAAACAAAAGGAACGGGATTAGGCTTAATGGTAACCTTTCGAATTATCGAGGTCATGAAGGGGAGCATTTTCTTTACAAGTGAAAAAGGAGTTGGGACGGAAGCTACTATTCAGTTCCCCATGGTAAAAAAATAGCGCTGACTGCTCAAGAGCAGTCAAGCGCTATTTCTCTGTCTATTGCCACGCGGCTCCGTCGGAATCGCCGTCATTGCTTATGTCTGAAGGATTTTGTGGAAGCACGAAATAATATTTGTTTGCAGTTTCTTCTACTACTTCTACCTCGATGGAATCAGGTATATCAATGCCGAAAGCTTCTTTCACCGCTGCTTTAGGATCTGCAAGTAATTGTTTCTTAAATTCAGCATCTTCCCATGCTTTTTGAATAATTTGTTCCTGCAAGGTTTGCTCTGCGGCCACATTGATCATCCTCTCGAATATGTATAAGTCTTTCTTCCTAATTGTATCAGGAAATTTCGACACAATCTATATGAAAACTGTGTTTTCGACATATAATAGATGCTATAGAACCTTTAAATTATTGTTATAATATGAAAAGTGGTCTAAAAGTCCTTATTTATATACTATTAATTTAAAAAAGCTATCGTATACTAGAATTGGGCGGTATTATTTGTATAGGGTAAATTTGTTTCAAGTTATTATTTTTGGTAAAAAAGGAAACGGATAAAGGTAATAAATCGAAGATTGTCGAAATACAGTAGGGTAGAATGTTTATATTATTTGTATAGAGGTGTCCGATGAAGGGGTTCAAAAAGCTTTGTTTTATAACAATATTGTTAGCAGTCATATTTGCATGTATTCCAGCATCTCTTTTATATGCCTCAGATCATCCTTCTATTGAAATTACAAATTGGGAAATCATGTGGGAAGATAGTGCATCCGCTTCAGCTTTGGATACGATTACTGCTAAACAAGAGAGACAGTGGGTATCATACTCATATGGTGATGAATTACCAGAGAAGCCGACTGATGTTAATTCGGTTTGGTTAAGGTTTCAACTCCCGTCGTTCAACTTAGACAGGCCAGCGTTATTAATAAACGAGCTTATCTCTAAAGATGTGCAAATATACATCAATGAAAAATTAGTATATGGTAATTTTCGGGATTATCCTTACAATAAAAATGAAGTTTTGCTCCCATTAAATGATAATGAAGCTAATTCACATGTATATATATTATTAAACACAGAAAGGGACTGGGTGGGGCTGAAAGGAAAGCTTATATTAGGAGAATATAAGCTTTTAGAAAAAGAATATTTGAAACGGGATTTTTTGGATGTTATTTTAGGTGCAGCGCTTATTTTTATTTCGATTGGAATGTTTGTAAGTGTCGTTTTTTTAAATAAAACCTTCCAAAGAGGATGGCAATCATTAAGCGCTGTTATATTATCAATAGGCGTAATGATTCTTACATACTCTTCTGTATTGCAAAGTATGTATCCGGAATATGGGAAGTTATCTTACCATTTATTTGATATAGCATCAAATTTATTAATGCCATCTATTTATTTTTTCTTTGAGAAGATATTCGGGAAAGGGCCTATTGGGTTAGTATCTAAGTTTCGTAAAATACAAGTTATTCTAGCTTTATTAAGTATAATGATGCTACTAGGAAGTTCTTCCTCAGAGGTTGTTGAAAAACTCTATTATATAGTAGGCATTTTTTACTTTGGAGTTTCTATTATCCTTGGAAACATACTATTAGTCACTTGCCTTGTTATGTACTGTATAAAAGGAAACAAAGAAGCGGTTATCCTAGCGTTTGGTTTTGGAGTATTTGCTCTAATTGGTGCGGGAGAAGTTACTTGGTACTTTGTGAAGGATATGGGCTACGACATGTTCTTATGGAAGTGGGGATCGTTAAGCTTTATAACGTCGTTAGTAGTGATCTTAGTACGAAGAATGCTCTTAAACTATGAGCAGGTAATTAATTACTCACAACAAGTTGAGGTATTCAATAATGAGCTTCAAAGATCTGAAAAGATGGATATTATAAGTCAATTAGCTGCCTCAGTAGCGCATGAAGTGAGAAATCCATTACAAGTAACACGAGGTTTTCTTCAATTGCTTGGTGAAAAGTCTGCTTTTGAGAAAGACAAGGCTTTTATGGGACTAGCCATTGAAGAGCTCGATAGGGCCTCAGATATTATTACCGATTTTTTAACGTTCGCTAAACCTCAAATGGAACAGGTCGTGTTGTTAAATATTGAAGAAGAGCTACGTCAAATAGAGGTAATTCTTGCTCCGTTAGCAACCATGCAAGGCGGTACTTTATATACGGATATTTCAACTGACTTATTCGTGAACGGTAACTCATCAAAGTTTAAACAAGCACTTATTAATATTATCAAAAATAGTATTGAAGCTTTAAATCAAAATGGAGAAATTGTAATTCGTGCTTCTAAGGATACGGAAACAAATAAAGTGAAGATTCATATAATAGATAATGGTGAGGGAATGAGCGAAACTGATTTGAAAAGACTTGGTGAGCCGTATTATTCCAATAAGTCTAAGGGGACTGGTTTAGGGTTAATGGTTACTTTTCGTATTATAGAAATAATGGAAGGGAAATTAGAATTCTATAGTAAGAAAGGTAGTGGTACGGAGGCAGTGATTTACTTGCCGGTTGCAAATAAATAGCGTCAAGGACTCATATCTAAGAGTTCTCGACGCTTGTTTTTTATAAATTACTGCCACATTGGGTGTGCTACATTTTCAGCGTCTTTTACTGCTGCAGGGCTTTCCGGAAGTACCAAGTAAAATTTATTAGCGGATTCTTCAACAACTTCAACTTCGATTGCGTCCGGAAGATCTACGCCAAATGCTTCTTTGACTGCTGCTTTCGGATTGGCAATAAGCTGTTTTTTGAATTCGGCGTCTTCCCACGCTTTTTTTATGATTTGTTCTTGAAGATCTTGTCTTGTTGACACAATAATCACCCTTCCGAATATGTATAAGTTTACCATACTCAGTCTATCATGTCCTTTCGACAAATTCTATATAAATTTTCAAAAATTCGACAAATAATAGAATCTATTGGACCTGTAAATGAGTGGAATTGGTCATAAAGTAATTGAGTCCGCCTTTTAAAAGCGCTTTTTTGTTTGATTCTAATGCATCACGGATCTGGTTCAAATGGTCTAATATAAACGAATGGAAATCTATCAGTCCGCTCATTCCTGCATCCAATTCAAGCAGCTTCTTATGATTGTCGGATGCATGCTGCACATATTGCTGCATGCATCCCCGAATGTATATGGCATTCTCAGCATCTTTTTCGGTTAAAGGCAATTCGCCTGTGCTTCTCCCCGCAGCAATCATTGCAAGCAGGCCGTTATAGCTGCCTTCAGCCATATCTTCCTTCCAATCCGCGTAGTCATCTGCCATTTGTAGTGTCATAAGCACGATTTCGATAGCACGCTCAAGCTTCTCGATCAGATCAGTACGGCCAGCTAAAAGGAGCGCGCCAGTACTTGCGATTTTGACGGGACCAGCTTTGCCGGCGGTGCGGATAGGATCGCTCACAAAATAATCCTCGCGGTCCTCGTTCGTCACGCTTTCAGCCCATACGGCTGCATATCGGTTATAATAGCCCCAAAATGGGGAGTTTGAAGGGAATAGCTGGCGGAATACGTTATACATCTCGAGCAAAAAGAGATTTCCAAGGACAAGCTGTTCCTTCCAGCCGGAAGAAGGCTGGCTGTCCATCACGTCATCTTGAATAAAAAAATAAAGCATTCCATATACATTAGCTAAAGCAAGTCGCTCGCACTCCAAATCGCTGATGCCGCTTGGCTCCTTGACCCAGAATGGAAGCAGGCTGCAAATATAGTCTTTGCCGCTGTGATCCTTAACCGGGTTGTGTTTGTCTGCATAGGCAAGACCTAATGTCCGCAGAGGCTCGGGGAATTGCGCGATGGAAAGCTCGGCCTGCGAGTAAACTTGTCCCAGTTGTTCTTTATAACGATTAAACCATTCCATAGATAAACCCTCCGCTGCCATTGTAATGAAAGTAAAACGACTATACTAAATTATTTTCGAGCGCATATAAATAGTTTAAGCAAGACGTAAATCTTTTCCTACTATATCATCTCTCAGATATGCAAATGTTAACATTTTTTTAAGCATGAGGGAGAAAAGGGCGACTTTCTTATTGAGTAAAAGGAGAAAATCCAGTAATATGGAGTAAGGTTATGCAAGTAGGAGAGTTTGGTAGACGATCTTCTGTCACACTATGCTTACAGAACTGGACTAAGGTCGGGGATAGGCCTATTACCTGAGCAGGTTTAGAATTTAGTTCTCCTGCATTAAAGTTAATACCTAGATGAAAGTTCTTTAATGTGGAGGTAGTACGGCATGAATAGAGAAAAGGAAATCTATGTGCTCTTAACGAACACGGGGACATTATTTTCGAAGACAATTAGATGGTATACAAAGAACATGCTGAACCATGCGTCGATTGCTTTTGACAGCGATTTGAATGAGGTCTACAGCTTTGGGAGAAAAAACCCAAGTAATCCGTTTTTTGCTGGATTCGTGAAAGAGGACGTACGAGGCGTGTTTTTTGAACATTCGACCTGCGCACTATACAGATGCACGATTAGTCATTGTGCCTATATAAACATAAGAAATCAGATCCAGTATATGGAGAAGAATCGCGATCAATACAAGTACAATCTGCTTGGCATGCTCGGCATTATGCTCAACATTGAGATGAAACGGGATTATGCATATTTTTGCTCGCAATTCGTTGCTTCTGTTTTTGAGGAGAGCGGAGTGAATTTAGTCAATAAGCCATCTTTGTTCGTTACTCCAGCCGATCTGGAGAATACAACATTGCTTGAATTAGTCTATCATGGCAAGCTGCATGCGTATACGGGCGTCGCAGAGGAAATTAAAGCAACGGGCACCTTCAGAACGGCATAAAGAAGATCTCTCATGAAGAGGTCTTTTTTTCTTTTATACCCGATACGAATGACTTTCAAACACGGAGGTTGAATGAGAAAATGTCGATAATCAGTTTCGGAATTGTTGGCGGCGGCTGGCGCGCGGAATTTTATATAAGGATCGCCAAAGCGATGCCTGACCGCTTCCATATCCATGCCATCATGGTAAGGGATGAACAAAAAGGATTGGAGCTGGAGGCGAAATGGGGCATACGGACGGTCCGCACGCTTCGGCAATTGATGGAGGAGTCCAGCCAATTCAGTTTTGTAGTTGTTTCTGTTCCTCGGCTTGTTGCGCCAGAGATCATGCTTGAACTAGCGGAGAGAGGAATACCCGTCTTAGCCGAGACGCCCCCAGCGGCTGATATTGCAGGTCTCCAAGCATTATGCGAGTCCATGCCGAAGGACGCGAAAATCCAAGTAGCGGAGCAATATTTGTTTCAGCCTATGCACGCAGCACGGATTAAGCTTGCCCATTCCGGGAAGCTTGGCGAGGTGTCGCAGGTACAGGTTTCGGCTGCCCATGATTACCATGGAATCAGCTTGATTCGGCAGCTTCTGGGCATTGGCTTCGAACCTGCAGAGATTAGCGGGCAGGAGTTCGAATCGATGCTCATGAAAGGGCCAAGCCGTCAAGGCGATCCGCAGGAAGAGCAGCTGGCTCCGTCCATCCAAAGAATCGCAACTTTCCGCTTTGGCAATAAGCTGGCCGTTTATGATTTCACAGGCGATCAATATTTCTCATGGGTTCGCCGAAGCCGAATGCTGGTAAGAGGCAGTAAAGGGGAGCTTGTTGACAACGAAATGAGTTATTTGCATGATTTTACCACACCTATCTATACGAAGCTTCAGCGTGTGGATACAGGGCACCATGGCAATTTGGAGGGCTATTACCACCGCGGTGTCATGGCAGAAGGGGAGTGGCTGTATCGAAATCCGGCCGCTCCCGCTAGACTGAGTGATGATGAAATTGCGATCGCGACCTGTTTGCTCCGAATGGGCGATTACGCCGCAGGGAATGGCCCGTCATTCTATAGCTTGGCAGAGGCTGCACAGGACCACTATCTTGCGCTTCTGATGGATCAGGCAATCATGACAGGTAAAACGATCCGTTCCACTGTAATGAATTGGTTCTCTGAATAGAAATGGTGATTGAAGAAAATATGGATTAGCCGTGAGCGGCTCTCTCAAGCAAGATAAATGGGAGAGGCCGCTTTATTTAGTACTAAAATATTTAATTGACAATGATTATCACATGCGAATATACTTCATTTTAGAATAAAACAGATCGAATCTATTGGAGTAGGGGAGCAATCATAATGAAGTTTAAAGTCATGTCTTTTTTAGTGGCGTGTACAATCGTATTTACGGGCTGCGGCTCAAATGCTGTGGAGAATGATAAAGTGGCTAATGAGAGCGCCTCGACGAATGCAGCGAATGAAACGGCTGCAGCGGACGACGCATGGGCGCCGATACTTGAGAGCTATCGGCAATTTACGATTGAGCAGGCAGACACCTTTATAATAGAAACGGAGAAGTTCGTGACGGCTGTGAAAGATGGCGACGTGGAAACGGCGAAGCAGCTTTATGCACCAACACGTATGTATTTCGAGCGAATTGAGCCGATAGCGGAAGCGATTGGTGATCTAGACCCCAATATCGATGCACGGGAAAATGACGTTGAGGATAAAGATTGGCGTGGTTTCCACCGAATTGAGCAAGGTTTGTGGGAGAAAAACTCGACAGCGGGCATGGAGGAATATGCCGATCGCCTGCTGGAGGATGTCAAGCTGCTTCGCGCTTTGATGGAAACTGTCGAGGTGGAGCCTAGCTTGCTCGTAACGGGTGCGGTAGAGCTGCTGAATGAAGTATCATCCTCTAAAGTAACGGGCGAGGAAGAGCGTTACTCGCATACGGATTTGTATGATTTCGCTGCGAATGTGGAAGGCGCAGACAAAATCTATCAGCTGGTTAAGGGTGAATTGAATAAGAAGGATGCGGCTCTTGACGAGCAGATTGGGAAAGGCTTTGCTGATCTGGAGCAGGCGCTTGCCGGATACAAATCAGGTGACGGCTATGTATCCTATTTGGAATTAAAAGAAGAAGATACGAAAAAGCTGAGCCAGCTCATCGACGCGCTCGCAGAGCCGCTGTCGCAAATGGGGACCATATTGGAGGCATAACAGCATGGACAGACCTACAGAACATAATGAAGGTCAAACGAAGAGCAAACCGACAGATAATAAAATCAGCCGCAGGGATTTACTGCGGTTGGCTGGCGTTGGCGGGGCCGGCTTGCTGCTCGGAGCAACGGGAGTGGGAAGTTTATTCTCGGGACAGATGCGCAGTGCGGCGAAGCCGGCGTCGCAGATTCCCGAAGACAAATCAGCTGATATCGTTAGCTTCTATGGCAAGCATCAAGCCGGAATTACGACGCCGGCACAGGACTTTATCATCTTTGCTGCGTTTGATGTAACAGCAGCTGCGCTAGGAGACGTGCGCAAGCTGTTCCAGGATTGGACCAAAGCGGCCGCGGCGATGGCTAAGGGGGAGCTGCTGGGCGATTCGAACGACAACTTAAACTTGCCGCCATCGGATACGGGGGAGGCGGAGGGGTTATCCCCTTCGCGCACGACGATTACCTTTGGCGTAGGTCCATCCTTTTTCGATGGGAGATACGGCTTAGCTGGGAAACGGCCTGCACCTCTCACCGACTTGCCTGCATTCGGAGGGGATGAGCTGCGCGAGGAATGGTCCGGCGGCGACATTGGCGTTCAAGTAAATGCGAACGACATGCAGATTGCCTTTCATGCGCTGCGCAATTTGGCTCGAATTGCGCGTGGGAAAGCCGTGCTGCGCTGGACGCAGGAAGGCTTTCAGCGCACAAGCAGCTCCGATCCGTCGGGAGCGACGCCACGGAATTTAATGGGGTTCCGTGACGGAACGGGCAACCCTGATGTAACGGACGAAGCGGAGATGAACAAGGTTGTATGGGCTTCTGCTGCTGATGGCATGGCTTGGATGAACGGGGGCAGCTATATGGCAGTTAGGCGGATCCGGATGCGGGTAGAAGTCTGGGACCGCTCGACGCTTGGCGATCAAGAGGCTACCTTTGGAAGGCATCGCGCTAGCGGCGCACCGCTCGGCGCTGTTCATGAGAGGGATAAGCTCGATTTTGATCAAAAGGATGAGAAGGGCAAGCCCGTCATTCCCATGAACGCTCATGTGCGTCTCGCACACGGCGACGGCACGGTGAAAATCCTGCGCCGCTCTTATTCATATTCAAGCGGCATTGACAACAAAACGGGCCAACTCGATGCTGGCTTGCTGTTTATTTGCTATAATCGCGATTCTCGGAAGCAGTTTATCCCCATGCAGCAAAAGCTTGGTCAGAGCGACCTGTTGAACGAGTACATCGTGCATACGGGAAGTGCCGTATTTGCTTGCTTCCCCGGGGTCAGCGAAGGCGGCTATATTGGAGAAACGTTATTTTAGATATTTTAGATGCGAGAGCTCGCAATGAAACGATAGAAGCTCTTCGGAATGAAAGGAGCGGACAGCATGTTCGCACAACCTAGCAGCGGAATGAAACGATATCTAAAACGTTTCGTTTCCGTTGTTTTTCTATTCGTCCTATTAGTGGCAGGCGTTATTCCAATTCATGCAGAAGATGAACAGGCAGCTGAGCTGAATCAGCTGCTGCCGCTCATCGGCAGCGCTTTGGTTGAAGCCGGGCAAGGAAAGTGGAAGGAAGCAAGCGTCCACGTAGACTCTGCTGCAGCAAAGTGGCAGCAGCTGAATCCATTATCCACCAAGGAGTCGGCTGCTGTAGACTCAGCGTTTGCAGGGGCGGCGAAAGCGCTGTTGGCAGCGGGCAGCGCGGCGGATGAAGGTAAAGGCAAGCAGTCGCTTTCTACGCTCGCAAAGGCATTGAACAACTATGTGGAAAGCGTACAAGAGCAGGTCCCGCAGCTTGATGGAAAAGCTGCTGCGGCAAGCTTGCTTCCGTTGGTTGGACAGCTGCTTGCTCATGTTGATGCAGGGGAATGGGAGCAGGCGAACGCCGCTTACAAACAAATCAATGCAGGCTGGCCTAAGATCGAGCCTGCCGTAAGGGCGGATAACCTTGTCGTATACGGAAGCTTGGAGACAAGGATGAGCATGCTGCGCATCGCCATTCAGGCCGATCCGCCCCGTACAGAGCAAGCGCAGACCGAGGGAGCTGCACTCATTCAGCTCATTCATGATTATGAAGCAGGTAAGGTTGCGGCTGTCACAGAGGATGCGGGCTTGACTGTCGCAGATGCCGTTGACATGCTTGCACAAGCGTTAAACGACATTCAGCTCGGTCATTTTCCTGAAGCAGCTGGTCAAATGAATGCATTCATTGCCTCTTGGCCCGCAATCGAAGGCGATGTCCAGCTCCGTTCTGCTGCGGTGTACAGCCGCATTGAAATTCAGATGGCTGAGGCAGGCGGATATTTGGCATCGAATCCTCCTGCTGCGGATAATGCAGAATCGGTCATTTCTGAAATGTTGACCGAGATGGAGCCAATGATGCAGGAAACACGCTATACGGCTTGGGATGCAGGAATGATATTGCTCCGTGAGGGGCTTGAAGCGATATTGGTACTCGCAGCTTTGCTTGCTTACTTGCAGCGTACGGGCAATCAGGACAAGCGAAAATGGGTCTGGTCAGGCGTATGGGCGGGGCTATTGCTCAGCGGCATCATGGCTGTCATTTTAACGTATGCGATTGCGCAGGTAGCAGCGGGGAGCGCGCGCGAATCGATAGAAGGCATTGCAGGTTTATTGTCCGTGGCGCTTATGATTACGGTCGGCAATTGGCTGCATAATAAGTCCAATATCCACAACTGGAACCAATATATTGATAAACAAATGAATCGTGCACTGGCTCGCGGCAGCCTTTGGTCCTTGTTTGCCGTTTCCGGGCTAGCTATTTTCCGGGAGGGCGCCGAAACAACAATTTTTTATGTCGGCATGGCACCATCGATTGCGCCTTTTCAGCTCGCGCTCGGCTTCGGTGTCACATTCGTACTGCTGCTGGCATTAGGCTATGCCATCATTAGATTCAGTGCGAAGCTTCCGGTACGCCCTTTTTTCTTAGTGGCATCAGCACTTATCTATTACTTGGTCGTTCGTTTTCTTGGAGAGAGCATCCATTCCTTGCAGGTTTCGGGCTGGTTGCCGACACATACGGCTTCAAGCCTACCGACTATTGGCGCGATAGGCGTATACCCAACCTGGGAGACAACAATACCGCAGCTTGCGGTCCTTTTGTTTATTGTAATTAAGGTTGGTATGACACAGCTGCGCCAAGGCGCATCAAAGGCAAGCGTGCGCAAGTGAATTTTCAGTCCATAAGCGGGTGTCAGGAGACATACGCCTCGTTATTTGCTTCATACGACCTTAAATACGTTTAAGTAATTAAGGAAGCGGAGGCATGTCCAAGCATGGCTTGACAATAGGCGAATCGATGGTGTTTATGGTATGATTTCTGGAAAAGGGAGGTATCGGAGTGAAGGGACAAAGCATTCTTATATCCGCACTTGTATTTGCGCTTCTAATCGCAATTTTTGCGGTGATAAACGTCGATTCGGTGCAGGTAAATTTCCTATTTACGAAAACGACGCTTCCGCTTATTCTTGTGATCTTGGCATCGACGCTGCTCGGCGGCCTTACGGTAGGTCTTCTTGGCATGATACGGCAAATCCGGCTTCAGCGCACAATAAAAACGTTGGAGAAGCAGCTGGCGGAGCTTTCTCACGAAGGAAGCCTGCCGGGTACAGCCGGAAAGGAAATAAGCGGCGAGCAAGAGAAATCGGCGTTCGCGCCGCAGAACGAGTAACTTTTTTGTGATAGCGGGGGCATCTATGTTTATTTATACGTACGCTTGTCATGAGGATGAAGCGGACTTGTGTGCCCTTGAGCTCAAGCTGTTGTTCGGAGAGCCAGCAGCTGGAGGCGCATGGCTTAGCAAGCGAATGATCGCCGTTGACCGCAGCCCTTTCATGAAGCGGCGGATTGAGGTTCTGAAGCAAGCAGACAGCTTGGATCAGCTGCTCACGCAGCTATCGCTCGTTGAGTTAGGCGGTCTGACATTCAAAGTTCTCTATACACAAGGCGACGAGGCAGTCTCCTACGAGGAGCAGAGGCAGCTGGAGCGGGCTGCAGGCGCGGTTATCCGCGGAAAAGCGGAAATGCGAAAGCCTGAGCGGTTATTCGGATTGACAAAGCTGCATGGCAGCTGGTATTTCGGTTTGCTGGAGGAAAGCAGCGCGGTATGGCTGAAGCATCAAAACAAGCCGCAAAACTACTCCACTGCGCTACCGACAAGGGCTGCGCGTGCGATTGTCAATATTGCCGCAGGCGCATCTCCAGAGCAGCTTCGCCTTATTGATCCTTGCTGCGGCATGGGCACGGTCCTTATTGAAGCATTATCAATGGGGATCGCGATCGTTGGTCTTGATCTCAATCCACTGGCGGTGAAGGGAGCAAGGGTCAACCTGGCCCATTTCGGCTATCCCGATCTTGTTAAGCTTGGCGACATGCGGCTTCTCGAAGGGATGTACGATGCGGCAATCATTGATATGCCATACAATTTGTGTTCCGTGCTGCCGGAGAATGAGCAGCTGGCTATGTTGGGGAGCATAAAAGGATGGGCGAAACGCGCGGTCATCGTAACGACGGAACCGATCGAGCGGCAGCTGGGTTTGGCGGGCTTGCGCATAACAAATCACACAACCCTGAGCAAAGCCTCTTTTACCAGATATATAAGTGTAGTAGAATAAGAAATACGTAGCGCATGAAGCGAGGTGAACCTATGTCTACAATCGAACAAAACGAATCCGCAGAACAGCCGAAGAAGCTGACTCAAGCGGAGAAAGCGAAACAGCTGCTTGCTCAGAAGAAGCAATCGAAAGCTGGCGGAGCCCCTGGCCAAACGCATCTTTCTACCGGGACGCAGGCACTGAAGAGCCAGAACACGAAGAAAGTAAACAACCAGCGTAAAAAAATGGGCGTATAACTGCCGACTAGGCAAGCTTAACGCAGCAATAGCTAAGGAGGAGCGCCGGCTGGAAACAGCTAGGCGTTCTTCTTTTTGCCCAGCTCTTCGCGGCACCTATTCCTCTCGTGCAACGTAAAATAATGGACGGGAGCAGAAAAAACGGTCGCCGCGATGCATCAATCGCAGCATTCGTGCCTGGGCGCATAAGCTGACCGTAACAGCGTTTGAGTGGATGTGGAAAACTGAATTTCAAAGAAATAACAAATAGGTCGAAGAATGATATTTGCTGCTATCCCACATAATGAATATACGCATATGATTTTGGAGGGATTCGTTATGACGGCGACCAAACCATCACGCATGAATATTTATTTGCTAGCCGGTGTCGCAACATCCAATAGCATATTTACCGAATGCAAAATAAAGCTTGAAAAACTGTTCCAATCCGATGGCATTGATCCTGCCATTCATGTTATTTTCCCTTATGGCGATGCAAGCCGGAACTTAGTCAGGCAGGTGCTAGAGGTGAGAAGCGACCTCTCCAACCGTTTAACAGCGGGCAGAATCGGGGGCCAGCACGCTCTCGCAAAGATTAAAGAAACCTTTAGCGGGGAGCGCATGCTGCTGATTGGCCACAGCGGAGGCGGAGCAGCGGCCTATCAGGCGGCAAAGATGCTTCATGAGCAGGAAAAAGTCGAAGACTTCCGCATCGTACAGGTCGGATCGCCAAGAACGCCGATTGATCCCAAGCTGCAGAGCCACGTAAGCTATTTCCATTCCATTGACAGCTTGGGCAAGCTTAATGATCCGATTAGCCGAATCGGGACATGGGGCGGCTGGAGCCGGGATCGTTATACGATGCCGAGATGGAATCGCATGAAGTACGCGCCTGGCTATGTCGAGGGCATCCCGATGGTAGGGGGACATGCCGATTATTTCCGTCACACGGAGGATTATGCAGATCAAGAGGCAGTCTGCAACCTTGATAAAACGGTTGACCGCGTGCGCGGCTGGTTGAAAGGGTGGGTGTGATCCATTACACTGAGTAGAGGCAGGCTGGCGAGAGATAGGCTTTATCGCAGGCTTGTGCGACTTGGGAGGTGGGAATCGCATGGCGAATACACATACGTATTCCAAAAAGGAAGAAGTTGCGAATGCCGTTACGCATGGCATTGGCGCAGCGTTAAGCGTTGCTGCTCTGGTGCTGCTAATCGTGTTTGCTGCTTCGAAAGGAACGGCCATGCATGTGGTCAGCTTTACGATATACGGAACAGCTATGCTGCTGCTTTACACAGCTTCAACGCTCGTACACAGCTTTCCAGCAGGAAAAGCCAAGCGCATATTTGAGTCGCTTGATCACTCTTTCATCTACGTCTTTATTGCAGGTACTTACACACCGATTCTGTTCCATATCGTACAAGGCAAGCTTGGTTGGATTCTGTTTGGCATCGTCTGGGGAGCCGCTCTCATAGGCGTGGTCTTCAAGGCGTTTTTTGCCTCTAAATTTTTATTTACTTCCACGCTCATTTATATTGCAATGGGATGGATCATCGTCTTCGCTTGGAAGCCCTTGAGTGAGCACTTGGCCCCTGGAGGGTTGCAACTGCTCATTACCGGAGGCTTGCTATATACGTTCGGCACGGTGTTTTATGTGTGGCGAGGATTTCCTTACCATCACGCGGTATGGCATCTGTTCGTACTTGGAGGATCGATCGTTCATTTCTTTGCGATTCTGCTATATGTTCTTCCGGTTCGTCTGTAGTGAAACAACGCTCATTCTCCATGAACATGGTTACATGGAGACAGAGCATTGTCTCACTATTTTTTTTGGACAAACAATGGAAGCTAGAGCTGAATGTCCGGGCACCAGCCGGGTGGATCAGCGCAAATCGATACGGCAAAGGCAGGATCCTCATTCACAAGGTCGGCGAAATAGCTCGAAAGAATATGGTTCCCAGCGATGGATCCCATCCGAAACGAGCGTTTAACCTCTCCTTTTACATGCATATAATAATAGCTTTGTTTGGTTTTGGGTGATTGGTATACGAGTGTAGGCAGATGGGGGACGATGTCAAATTCGTTCTGAAATCGCCAATGGGTCGCGATTGCGGCATTATAGCTGCTTGCGAATTTAGGATCTCCGACCCGCGGCGCGCCAAACGTATAGATGATCGGCGCTGCAAATGCGGAATTACTCGCTATGTCCATGGCTGCAAGCGTTGCGAGCGCCCCGCCTAAGCTATGGCCCGTGATGAACAACGGCTTATCCGGGGGAAGCTGCTTTAATAAATCGAGAATGCGGGCACGGGCAGACATATAGATGTCTGTAAATCCCTTATGCGTAAGACCGTTGTTTTTTACCGGCCGATAGGAGGTTTGCTGAGCGATGAAATCCGATACCCAATCTACGGCGGATCCGCTGCCGCGAAATGCGAGAACGGAGGCTCTCTCGGAGGTTAGAACGAATCCGAACCGTTCTTCGCTGCTATCATACGCTTTTGCTGTGAATTCGCCGACTAAGCTGTAGCCTCTTGGCACAAGAAACAGGCCGTCATTATTACTGTACTGCATGTAGGTTTGACCGCAAACGGCAGCTAGAAACACTGCCGTTCTGAGATCGAGCTCCTGTGGAGCCTGAACAGTTCTTGAGTTTGCTCCCATATCCATCCCTCCGCTCTTACGCCTTACGACCATTCCGATGTTATAGTGTATGAAGCTGCGGGCAGATGGGTACCAGCGGAAAACATAGACTTTCCGAAGCGTTTCCAAGTATAATCATGGAAGCAAGCCGATTCTGAAAGGGGATTCATAGATGACACTTCAAATAGGTATAGTGGGCACAGGCTGGTTCGGCATGATGCATGCAGAGAAGTTGGCCAAGCTAGACGGCGTTAAAGTGACAGGTTTTGTTGCAACAAGCCAGCAGAAAGCCGACGAGGCTTCCAAGCGCTTCGAAGGGTCCAAAGGCTATTCTTCCATTCATCAGATGTTGGACGACCGTAAGTTTGATGCGGTGTATATATGCGTGCCCCCATTCGCACATGGCGAGATTGAGAAAGCGCTCATAGCGCGCGGCATCCCGTTTCTCGTCGAAAAGCCGCTGGGCGTAGACGAGGAGCTGCCGACTGAAATCCTTAAGGGCATCGAGGAAAAGAAACTCATTACCTCTGTCGGCTACCACTTCCGTTATATGGAAGGGACAGATCGCGCCAAAGAGCTGCTTCGCGAGCGTACGGCTTTAATGGCACTTGGCTATTGGATGGGTTCCATGCCAGGGGTAAGCTGGTGGCGTAAAATGGAAGGCTCCGGGGGGCAATTCGTCGAGCAAACCACTCATATCGTCGATCTGCTCCGTTATACGTTAGGTGAAGTAAGCGAAGTTTATGCTGCTTACGGCGAGCGCTATATGAGCACTGTCGAGGAGGGTGTATCGGTACCGGATGTGGGAACCGTTACCCTAAAGCTCGCTGGAGGCGCTGTTGCTACCATTAGCAATACATGCGCGATTCCGGCCGGAGACCGTTCAGGCTTACACATCTATACGAATAAAGGCGTGCTGGAGCTTGGGCATAGCGGATTGATCGATACGGAAGCTGGCCGCAAAACGGAATATGCGAACCGCCAGGATCCGTACGAGCTGGAGAACGATGCATTCCTGCACGCAGTCAAGACGGGGGATACTTCACGCATTCGCTCTACCTATGCTGATGCAATGCAGACGCACCGTGTAACGGTTGCAGCTAACGATTCTGCGCGTACGGGCCTTCCGGTGAAATTATAAGCTTTAACATACAAAAAACCGTCCATCAAGGGTATGTCTTGACTGGACGGTTTTTATGTTGTGTTTGCTACGTATGCTCGACCGTACAATGGCTGCGATTAATCAACTTTATTTCCTATGTGTTCGACTTTTCTCCTTCGTTGCAGAAGAAGAAGCTGAAGCCTTCACGCGGCCAGCTCTCCTGCGGTCAGAGCGCTTCACTTGAATCGGAGCGTCCTCGGCAGCTACAATCTCCTTCGGTGACCGTCCATTAAGCAGATCGCCGGTCCAGCCCTTCTTCCACAGCCAAACGTACATGCACAACGTAATGATGAGAATAGCCCCGATCATTGCCGTGAAGCTCCATTTGTATTCCTTGAAAGGGAGATTCTCGAAGTTGACGCCCCATATGCCCCCTATAATGGTAGCAGGCAAGAACAATACGGTAAAGATCGTCAAAGTCTTCATAATGTCGTTGCCCCGAAAGTTAGAGATAGCATCGTCCATGGATATCAATGTATCGATCTCCAGCGCATAGTGCTTGAGCAGCGCTTCAATCCTCTCCAGCTTATGCGTAATTCTTTGAAAGCTGTCCGATTCAGTCAAGTCGTCCATGAATGCTTCCTTGGCTGCGCTGTGCACTTCGCGTACCGGAATGAATAGATGGCTCCAATGCAGCAGATCGTAACGCCGCTCAAAGATGACATCGATGAGTCCAGTCCGATTCTCTTGGCGCATCGTGGTCTCCAGCTCGCCAAGCCGTTTCTCGAATCCATCCAAGCCAGCATGGAATGTGTCCAGTATAATGCTGAGCATAATGAACATCGCTTCGGGAGCAGTCGTGCAGCTCTCAAGCTTTGGAGCATGCTGAACGGCTTGCAGTCTTAGCGGCAAGCGCATATCTTCATGCATCGTAAGCAGTTTCTTATCGGTAAGCCAGAAGTGGAAGGGCTGCACGTCTGCTTGGTCATCCGTTACTTGAAACATAAGGGTGCCATAAAGCAGCTTGCCTGATCGTGAAGTTTCCCCAACGGATATATTATTTGTTCGCCTGCCCGCGCACTCATCAATCCAAGCGGCAGATTCTGGAAATTGTAGCTTTAATTCATCCATATGCTGCTCTGCCGCGTCTTGCTCTTGCTTCGTAAAAGCTTTAACGGCTCTTTGCTCTTCTCGCGAAGAGGCTGCTAATTTATGTGCATTTTTTCTGCTGGGCAAGGGCTCATCCCTGACGGTTTGCTGCCTTGCTTGCTGCAGTACATGCCATTCCCATCCTGCGGGATAGCGAAGCATCCGATGGATCATCGCTTTGCCTCCTGCTTGTCCGATTTTCCAATATCTATTGCTTCATCATACCGCGAACTGCATGGATGTACAACCTGATCATTGGATTCAAGCAATCCTTTATGTTTCTGCGCCATCATTCTACACAATACGACTTATTCCGCCAAAACTGGGCATAACAACGATAGCTTGATCTATAGAGTGTACTTTTATTTATATCTGTAATCAGGAGGGATAATCAATGGCAAGAAAAATTGGCGTATTTGCTACCGAACAACAAGCTATTACTGCAATCAACCAGCTGGAGCATGCGGGCTTTACGAAAGGTGAACTGAAGGTGCTTGCTAAGGACTCCGAGCATTCAAGGCGCATTGAGGCTGAAAGCGACGTCCATGTTGACGAGCTTCGGGAGCTAGAAGACGTTTCCGAGCATGAGGGCAACAGCATATTTGGAATGGCTGCCGCAACCGGTTACGTGAGTAATGGAACGAATGCGGTACTTGGCATGACAGGGTACGGCACTGCTCCGTATACCGTAGGGGGCAATGCTTTTGCCGCAGCCTGGCTGCTCGGAGCGGACGAGCATATTAGCGCGCTCCATGCACTCGGTCTTGATGACGAAGAAGCGGAAATATGCAAGCAAGCGCTCCAGAGCGGCTCGGTCATCGTGATGGTTGAAACTGATGAGACCAAATCGATGTTCGATAAGGATGGCGGGCCTGATATATCACGGCTCGGCGCGGCGGAAGCTGTTTTTCGGACATGCAGCGCTTCACTGATTGTTGCAGGAGCATAACGTTATAAGAGAAGGAATAAAAAAGAAGTCTCATATATTACGCAAGAGGGTGCTTGCGGATAGATGAGGCTTCTTCTTTTGGGCTTATGAAGCTCGCTAAACCTTGGATAAGGATTGACGATTCAGTTTGACGATCTCGGTTAGAGGATGTTCTTTGCCATGAATGAGGCAGCAGAGCAATTCAGCTGCAATCATACTGTATACGGTGCCGTTGCCGCCGTAGCCGAGGCAGTAATACACATTGCTCCAAGAGGGATCGGCTCCGATAAAAGGCAAATGATC
Source organism: Paenibacillus endophyticus (assembly GCF_014192395.1). Classification (GTDB taxonomy): domain Bacteria; phylum Bacillota; class Bacilli; order Paenibacillales; family Paenibacillaceae; genus Pristimantibacillus; species Pristimantibacillus endophyticus. Next base: position 105,624 of record NZ_JACHXW010000006.1, read on the forward strand.
TCGTGAATCACCGAAAGTGCCATTCCACTCAAATTCGATCGGCGCCTTCAGCTGAGGAAAGAGAGCCTGCATCTTTTGCAGCAGCTTCTGGCTCCGTTTCATTCGTTCTTTACCGCTATGCAGCGGCTGCTCAATTTCTTCATCCAATCCGCCAACGACGACACGACCATCTATTGTTGTACGCATGTATAAATAGGGACGTGCGGTTTCCCACACTAAATATCGCTCATGCCAGCTTTGGAGATCGGGCTGAACACCGGTCACGATCACGAAGGAACGGTTCAGCTCGGCTTTGACCAGCTTGCCGCGCAGCTCCTCAGGTTCATATCCAACCGCATAGACGACATGCTCGGCCTCTATCTCACAGCCATTTGCCGTTTTAAGCAAATGAAGCCCATTCGGAAGAGTTTCATGCGAGACAACATCGGTATTCTCGTGAATTTCAAGTCCGGCGCGGGCAGCAGCGTCGGCAACAGCATTTACGAATTGGTAAGGATTGACCTCCGCGTCACCATGAGTTACGATTGCTCCCGATTTGCGGAAAGGGAAATGAGCCTCAATTTGCTCAGGCGTCCAGAACTCTACTTCCAGGCCGCAAGCGCTCAATGCTTCGAATTCTTCCTTTAGCTTGGGTAAGTCTTGCTCCGTTGATGCATAATAGAGGCTGCTTCTTCTAATGAAGTCTACGTCAACAGGCAGGCTGCTCGCTGCTTTTTCAAGCGAATCCACGGCATCCTTGCACGCTCTATAAAAGAGCTGCGCATTATGCTCACCGATTTGGTCGATCAAATCGGTGAGCATAATGTCATTGCAGAATTGAAGCATTCCGGTATTGGCTGAGGTGCTTCCGCCTGAAACCTGGCCGCGTTCAACCATAATGGTGCTTAGCCCGCTCTTCACGAATTCGGCTGCGCATATCGTCCCTGACATGCCGCCGCCGATGATCGCGACCTGCGTTTTCTTGTTTGTTCGCAGCGGCTCATATTCCAACGTGTCGTCTAATGTAACCGGCCAATATAGTTTCCCGGTATGTAGCTCCTTCATGGCTCATCACTCCCTAAGGTAGTATTACCCGAATTGACGAATATGAAGCGGGCGAAAGACCATACTAGAGCATGCTGGTAACGCGACTATTAATCGGATAAACTCTTCATGGCGTTGCGGTAGGCTGTAGGGGATTGTCCGTAAAGTCGGCGGAATTGCTTGGAGAAATAAAGCGCATCCTGCAAGCCTACCGAAGCCGAAATTTGTTCAATGGTCAGCTCGGGACGCTCGCGAAGCATATGCCTGGCTTTGTCGATGCGAAGCTTAAGCAGAAAGGTGACAGGCGATTGCCCGGTTCGCTGCTTGAAAAGCCGTGACAGGTACGCTCTGTTATATCCAAGGGACTCGGCCATTTGGGCAATGGAGACTGGATGCGCGTACTGTGTCGATAAATAATGGACAACCTGCTGCAGCAAATGGTCTCCCTCTGGCAGTCCGCTGTTCGGCGAGCCGCCGCTTGAAGCATGCAGCAATGCCTTGTACTCGGCCATCAGCAGATGCAGGTAGCCAGCGGCCTTCATGTCCGCTGCGGCACCGCCTCGCCGGAACGTTTCAAAGATTTGACGAAACAGCGCTCCCGTTCGGCGCTTGTCCGGCGTGAACACAACCTGGCGTCCCTCTGCGAAGCCGGCAGCGGCAACGAGGTCGGATGCTTGCGTTCCTTTAAAAGCGACCCAGCGATACCGCCACGGATATTCGATGTCCGATTCGTAGCTGATCAGCTGCTCCGGTTCAATCAGAAAGGTATGGCCAGCATGCAGCTCATGCCTAATGCCGCCGTATATGAAATGACCCTTCCCTTCCAGGACGGTATGCATCAAATAGAAGTCGTAAACTTTCGGTCCAAGGCGATGAAGGGGCTTCGTCTGGCTTTCGCCCGCGAACAGCACATTAAGCGGCGAGGCGTCGCTAAGGGCGATAACCGGGTTGGAGGCAACCGTATACATATCCTGCTGCATTTTACTTTACACCTGCTTTATAATGAAATAGGAACGTGATCGAATGTAGGTTTTACACTATCATAGCATGTCCTCTCAAGGCGTGAGAAGTCACATAAATCCATACAATAAGCATTTGGCGCCATTTCGTTTCATCCTTCATTCCCTTATACTGAAGTTGCAATCAACACACTAAATCGATAAAAAGGAACGTGATAGCAAATGGCAAACATTGACGCGCTAACACAGCAATTCATACAGCAATACGGCGGAGAAGCGGGTGACATCGCCGTGTTCCATGCTCCGGGCCGTGTCAATCTCATTGGCGAGCATACCGATTATAATGGCGGCTACGTTTTTCCGGCGGCTCTGACCTTCGGCACAACGCTGCTTGTACGCAAGCGCGCAGACAAGGAGCTCGGTCTAGCGACAACTAACTTCCCTTCTTCCAAGAGCTTCTCGATCGATTCCATCGTGTATGACGAGGCGGATGACTGGATGAATTATCCGAAGGGCATCGTCTATGAGCTTCAACAAACTGGCGTGCAATTCAGCAGCGGCTACGACCTGCTCTACCATGGCGAGATTCCAAACGGTGCGGGACTATCCTCGTCTGCTTCCATCGAAGTCGTTACGGCATTTGCGCTGCAAACGCTCGAAGGCCTTGAGACCGATAAGGTGAAAATCGCGCTGCTCTCCCAGAAATCGGAGAACGAGTTCAATGGCGTGCAATGCGGCATCATGGACCAGTTCGCCGTGGCAAACGGCAAGAAGGATCACGCGATCCTATTGATGTGCGACACGCTTGAATATGACCTGATTCCTTTCGATTCAGGAAACTACAAGCTCGTAATCGGAAACACGAACAAGCGCCGCGGTCTTGTCGACTCGGCATATAACGAGCGCCGTGCCCAGTGCGAGCAAGCGGTTGTCGATTTGCAAGCAGCTTTTCCTGATATTACACTGCTTGGCCAATTGAGCTTGGAGCAATTCAATTCAGCCAAACATTTGATTAAAGATGCAACGGTGCAAAAACGCGCTCAGCACGTTGTAGAAGAAATCGACCGCGTCCTGCAATCGATCAAAGCTCTCAAAGCCAATAATCTTGCAGAGTTCGGCAAGCTGATGAATGGCTCGCATGACTCGTTGCGCGATCTATATGAAGTAACGGGCGACGAGCTTGACGCGATGGTTGCGGCAGCGCGCCAGGTGCCAGGCGTTCTAGGTTCCCGCATGACGGGCGCAGGCTTCGGCGGCTGTACGGTTTCCCTTGTGCATGAAGACAGCATCGATGCGTTCCAAGAAGAAGTGGGCCTAAAATACAACGAAGCGACGGGCTTAACGGCTGATTTCTATGTATGCACAATCGGCAATGGCGTAGAACGTCTAGTCTAATCAGAAATAAACGAATAGAGAGGGGAAATGAATCATGGCCGTTTTAGTAACTGGCGGAGCAGGCTATATTGGCTCGCACGCAGTAGCAGCTCTTCAGGAGCGCGGAGAAGAAATCGTAATCGTTGACAATATGCAGCAGGGACATCGCAAAGCATTGCTTGGAGGCAAGCTCTATGAGGGCGACCTTCGCGACGCGGCATTCATGGACACGGTATTCCAGGAAAACGAAATCGACGCGGTCATTCACTTCGCAGCGAATTCACTTGTAGGCGAAAGCATGAAGGATCCGGGCAAATATTATCACAACAACGTATTCGGTACGCTATGCTTGCTGGAGAAAATGAATGAATACAATGTTCGCAAAATCGTTTTCTCATCAACGGCGGCGACCTACGGCGAGCCGGAGAACGTGCCGATCGACGAGTATGATCGTACGCTACCGACCAATGCTTATGGCGAAACGAAGCTGGCTATGGAAAAAATGATGAAATGGTTCGACGTGGCTCATAACATCAAATTCGTGTCGCTTCGTTATTTCAACGCGGCTGGAGCGCATGAAAGCGGGAAAATCGGGGAGGATCACAGCCCGGAGACGCACTTGATTCCAATCGTTCTTCAAGCAGCGCTAGGTCAGCGTCCTCACATCTCCGTATTCGGAGAGGATTATGAGACAGCGGACGGCACGTGCATCCGCGATTACATTCATGTAAGCGACCTTGCGGATGCGCATGTGCTTGCCGTAGACCGCCTGCGCGGCGGTGCCGACAGCGCGGTATATAACCTTGGCAATGGAACGGGCTTCTCCGTCAAGCAAGTGATTGAGATTGCGCGTGCCGTTACAGGGAAAGAAATTCCTGCAGTATTCGAAGCTCGCCGTGCAGGAGATCCTGCGACGCTCGTTGCTTCGTCAGACCGTGCACGCAAAGAGCTCGGCTGGAATCCGAAACGCGACAAGCTGGAGGATATCATTAAGAGCGCTTGGAGCTGGCATGAAGCGAATCCAAACGGCTATGGCGACAAGTAGGAAACGGGCATAACGGAAAGGGGCAACAACAAGTGTCAAACCAACAACAAGCGCAACCCGCACAAGAGGCGCTGGCTCTAATAGAAAGGTTGCTGCAATTCGCAGAGCAGCGCAAGCTGCTCGTGGACCCATTGGACGCGCATGCGGCAAGAAATCAACTGCTCGATTTATTCGGCTTCACTGAAGCATTCGAAGGAGAAGTCATCGCTGAGCAATTGGACAGCGCGGTTCCGCTGCTTGAGCCGCTGCTCGATTATGGCTTTGCAATTGGATTGATTCCTGACAACACGACGACCTATCGCGATCTTCTGGATGCCCGCATAATGGGCATGCTATTGCCGCGTCCTTCCGAGGCAAGCGCGTCGTTCGAGCGCACGGCAAAGGAGGAGGGGCTGAAGGCGGCTACAGATGCGTTCTACAACCTCAGCATCGATTCCAACTATATTCGAATGGACCGCATCCGCAAAAACCTTTATTGGCTGCATGATACAGCGTTCGGCAAGCTTGAGATTACGATCAATCTCTCGAAGCCGGAGAAGGACCCGAAGGAAATTGCGCTGCTCAAAACGATGCCGCAAGCGAAATATCCGAAATGTCTGCTCTGTATCGAGAATGTCGGCTATGCAGGACGGCCGGATCATCCTGCTCGCCAGAATCTACGCGTATTGCCGCTTACTCTTCAGAATGAGCAGTGGTATTTCCAATATTCACCATATGTATATTACAATGAGCATAGCATCATATTCAAAGGCGCGCATGAGCCGATGGTTATTTCCCATTCATCCTTTGCGCGGCTGCTGGATTTCGTTGAGCTGTTCCCGCATTATTTCATAGGCTCGAATGCAGATTTGCCAATCGTTGGCGGGTCCATACTCAGCCATGACCACTTCCAAGGTGGAAGGCATGTTTTCCCCATGGAGGCTGCTTCTACGGACACCTTGTTCATTGATCCGAAGCTGCCTGGCGTGCGCTTTGGTATCGTGAACTGGCCGATGTCTGTCGTACGAGTCAACGGCTCCTCCAAAGCGGACGTGCATAGCGCCTCCTGCCGGATTCTCGATGAATGGCGTGCTTACAGCGACGAATCGGCTGATGTGCTGGCATTCACTGAAGATGGGAGCGGGAAGCGAACGCCTCACAACACGATCACGCCGATTGCCCGCTTGAGAGACAATGGAGAATACGAGATCGATCTGGTGCTTCGCAACAATCGCACAAGCGAGGAGCATCCGGATGGCATCTTCCATCCGCACAAGCATCTGCACCACATTAAGAAAGAGAATATCGGATTAATCGAAGTAATGGGGCTTGCGGTGCTGCCTGGACGTTTGAAGGATGAGCTGGGACAAATCGCTGCTTATCTGACAGATGCTTCCTCGGCTGATCCTACAGCCCTTCAGACAGCGGAGCATCCGCTTCATCATCACGCGGGCTGGCTGCTAGCGCTCATCGAGCGATTCGGCACGGCAAATTCGGCTGATCAAGCCAAAGCTATCGTCGAATCCGAGACGGGCGCTAAATTCCTTGATGTGTTGAAGGATGCTGGCGTATATAAGCGAACACAAGCCGGCACAGCGGCATTTGAGCGATTTTTAACGTCGATTGGGCTTCAAAAAGCTTAAGATAGCTAAACCTCCATTCCCCCAGCTTGCTGAGCGTGGGTAAGGAGGTTTTCTTTTTTTATATGGATTTTATAAACCGGATGTATATTTATGAAAAGTGAAATTATATTAATTTGTAAAGTGACAAAATTTATGGTATTTTTTATATGATAAACAAAGCAATATGCATTATTATATTTATAACTCTATAAACTATTTATCGGAGGGGTCAAGATGTCCGAAAAAATGCTGCCGCTGGACGACTTTTTGCAGCTGAGCACTGATGAGCAAGTAGAGAAGCTTAAACGCTGGAAGATGGATTATACGCTTAAGGATATCCGCGAGGCTTGGAATTTCAAGCACTCTGCGCAATATTACATGCTGTTGAAGAAGCTGCGTATCTATGAGAGAGTTGTGAATAAATCAGATAAATTTTACCCTGTTCAGGAGCAGCTGATCGCCCGTGCGAATGCAGGCGGCGACCGCGGCTGGTCCGGCTCAAACGCACTGTCAGAGCGCAAACTGCCTGCAGACAGCTTTGACTATCATTTGAATATGACCTTGAGCGGTCCGGAGCTTGCGGATAAGCTGGAGCGAATTGCCCATTTCCTTAAAGGCGAGCATAAAGACGTATCTATAAAGCTTTCGATCGTAGGCGTGGTAGCGGAAGAGGAAGAACAGAATTAGTTGATTGCCGAAAAGAACCGAGCTAGGCGCAGTTGCCAGGCTCGGTTCTTCTTTTGTCGCAATATGAAAATAAATGTCTGATACTGGAATATATTGTTTTAAAATGTTCTTATTGAATGCGGAGCTTGCCAAGTTCGGATACCAAGGCTTCAACTTCACTTATGCTGAACTTTTCCTTGGAAGCGACTACCTCATATAGGTCTCTTATATCTTCATATTTGCCGAGGTCGAAGTTGGAAGCTTGCATAGCGGCAGCGGAAGCCATTTTGAGCTTCGTTTTGATGACATCGATCATAAACTCGACGTTTTCTTGGGTTTGCTGGTCTAAATTAGTCATGTAGTGCCTCCCGAATGGTATTCGAGCCGAAAAGGGCTCGATGGATATGGTTTCTTCGTACATGTTTGCAATGCAGCAATTGTATCATGTTTCACTCGGCAATGACCACAAATTGAACAGGATCATAAAATTGGATACAATTAGACAGAAATGAAAAGTATACGATCACAGGGCAGGTGCACGGCCACGGAACAGTTAACGAAGTTCGAAATAGAACCCTTTCTTGCATCCATTGCAGCAAGGCACAGTGATCGCGACAGCATCGTATTCGTATGTATCGGCAGTGACCGGTCATCCGGCGATTCCTTGGGTCCGCTCATCGGAAGCATGCTCAAGGAGCGCGGCTGGAAGCAAGTGATCGGAACCTTGCAATCACCATGCGATGCACATGCTGAAGAGCAGGCAGTGCAAGCCGTTCCAAAGGAAGCGACGATAATCGCAATCGATGCCTGTTTGGGCAAGCCATCCTCTATTGGCCGTTTTTTGGTAGCGGAAGGCCCGCTTCAGCCAGGCAAGGCAATTGGCCGCAGGCTGCCTCCGATAGGCCAGTTCAGCATCGCCGGCGTCGTTAATGCGAACGGGCCTAAAGCCTATTGGATGCTTCAGACGACATCCCTTTACCAAGTCATGCGCATGGCACGCGATGCGGTAGACGCTATTGAGGCAGCATGGAGTAAGGATAAGGAACAGGACAAAACGCATGACACTGAATGGAAAATTCCGATTGTATAAAGGAGTATGAGAAATATGGGTAAAGAAGACGCTTTGGAAGTATATTCAATCGCACAGCGCAAGGTATTGCTTAATAACGGTTTAGAGCTTGCATATTATGATTCGCATCCCCATGACGGAGGTGCTGCCGACGATATTACAGAGGTTGTTGTATTGCTGCATGGCTATTGCGGAAGCTCTGCCTATTGGGAGCAAATCGTAGAGGAGCTGGAGCAGTCAGTACGTATCCTTGCACTGGACGCTCGCGGCCATGGCAGAAGTTCGGCGCCTGAAGAAGAAGTCTATACGATGGAGAAATATGCGGACGATGTTGCGGAGCTGCTCATTAAGCTAAACGTCCATAACGCGGTACTGCTAGGCCACTCTTTAGGCGGCTATATCACCTTGGCATTTGCTGAGAAATACAGCAAGAAGCTGTCTGCTATTGGGCTTATCCACTCGACAGCGCTACCGGATGGCGAGGCCGCGAAGGAAAACCGGGATAAAGCCGTTGCGGCATTGGAGCAAAACGGCGTGCCTGCATTTATTGACGGCTTGATTCCAAAGCTGTTTGCGCCAGCTAATCTAGAAGCGCTGCAAGGAGAGGTTGAGCGCGGCAAAGTAATCGGATACGGCACATCGCTGCGGGGAGCAGTGGCGACAGCTAAAGGCATGAAGGCAAGGGAAGACCGCAAGCATGTCATTGAGCAGTTGGAGCTGCCTGTTCTGCTCGTAGCTGGCGCAAATGATAAAGTGATTCCGCTGGAGAGCGCGTTTGCGGCAGTCAACGCCCAAACTACAAAGGTACAGCTTGACAGTGCCGGCCACATGGGGATGGTCGAGCAGCCTAAGGCATTGATTGCGGCAATCCGCAGCTTCGTGAACGCCAAGCAGTAGCAGGCAAGGAGAGGGGGAACCAAATGTTTCAACGCGACTATTTCATGCGCATGATTGAGCAGATGACCGAAGCGGTAGGCCAAATCTTAAATCTTAGGCGCGAGCGCAAGCATGAGGATGCGCTGCTCTACATCGATGAGCTGCTCGACAAAAAGTTCCGACTGAGCAGCAAGCTGATTCGATCCTTGTCTGACGAGGATTTAATGAAAATGATGACAACGAACGGGATATTGGAAACGGACCACCTGCAAGCGATTGCCTTGTTAATGAAACAGGAAGCAGAGGTCAATGCGGAGCTGGAACGCGAGGATGAGAGCTTCTTCGCTTATTTGAAATCCCTTCACCTCTTTGTGAGATTAGCGCTTGCCGGCGCAGAGCCAACGTTTGCCGAGCCTCGCGAGATGATCAAGGAGCTGCAGGACAAGCTCCTTCCTTATGAACTGCCCATGAAGTCCAAACGGCTGCTATTGGAGTGGAATGTAGAGGAAGGCCGATTCGACTCTGCTGAGAACCTCATGCATGAGCTGCTTGAGGATAACGCGCTCGGGCTGGCGGAGGCAGAGGCCATTTATCGGCGAATGCTCCTGCAGACAGACAGTGCGCTTGAGGCAGGCGGGCTGCCGCGGGAGGAAATAATGCTAGGGCTTGAATCATTGCCTGGGCATCATAACGTATAACCGGCTGAGCGCGAAGCGGCGTTTAGTTACATTAAGGGCTAGGAGTGAGACAGCATCATGACAGAACAATGGCAGCAAGACATCGCTGGCTGGATCGGCGGCAAGGAGCTGCTGCAAGCATCGCTAAGCCAGCCAAAACGCAAGGATGGTACCACAGCGCCAAAAACAATTATTCGTCCTATCGAGATGAAGAATGGTCTGTTCTACCAATTCGAATACCATTTCGCCAATAAGGTGACGCATGATAATCTTGCAGCGCCCGAGGCAGGCGAGCGAATGATCGCATTGCTGCAGGATCACTACAGGCAAGCGCTTATTAAAACATCTGAAGCGGATGTTCAGTTGCTCTTTAACAAGAAAGGCAAAGCTGCGATTCTGAAGAAGCCTCCAACCGGAGATGCTCAAAAAAGCGTCCAGCAGCACAACAGGCAGAAGCAGCGTGTGCTTGCCGAGGGCAAGGCGGCTCCGTTTCTTGTTGAACTCGGCATCATGACGCCGGAAGGCCTGGTCCACGCCAAGAAGCAGGATAAATATAAACAAATTAATCGCTTTCTTGAAATGGTAACGGATGTGCTTGCTTATTTGCCGAAGGACAAAGAGCTGACGATTGTCGACTTTGGCTGTGGGAAGTCGTATTTGACGTTTGCGCTTTATCATCTGCTTGCAATCGAACAGCAGCGCAATATTCGCATTATCGGTCTTGATCTGAAGGCGGATGTTATCGCATTCTGCTCCGAGCTCTCTGAGAAGCTGGGCTATGACAAACTGAAATTTCTCGTTGGCGATATCGCTGATTATGAGGAACTCCACGAAGCTGATATGGTGGTTACGCTGCATGCCTGTGATACGGCAACAGATGCCGCGCTGGCAAAGGCGGTCAATTGGGGCGCTTCCGTTATTATGTCGGTTCCATGCTGCCAGCACGAGCTGTTCAAGCAGGTAAGCAATGACGTTCTCGCACCGCTGCTTTCTCAAGGACTGCTGAAGGAGCGCTTCTCGGCGCTTGCTACCGACGCTGCCCGCGGAACTCTGCTGGAGGTGCTTGGCTATAAGGTGCAAATGCTGGAGTTTGTAGATCCGGAGCATACGCCCAAAAACCTGCTTATTCGGGCAGTGAGATCCGAGGAGCAGAAGCCTTCGTTGAAGAAATGGGAGCAATATAAGCAATTCCGCCAATTTCTGAGCATTTCACCTTCTCTAGAGCATATGCTTGAAGGGCGTTGGCCGGCGTCTATTTCTGAATAAGGCATAAAAATCAATCGTTAAACTTTGAGATTTTTGATATTAAGCAATTGTCGATGGAATTAACATTTGATACAATGGAAGAAGATGGCTATCTAATGAATGGGTGAACCGTAATGGAATGGATGATCTGGCTAGACTTTAGTATGTTTCTAGTGCTGCTCGGCTTGTTTTTCTACGTGTTTGCCACAAGCACCGTCACGGTACTGCATCGCATATACCTTTTTCTGCATGTCGTCTTCATGAGCTGGACTTTCTCGCAATTTGCCGCGCAAACGGTCAATTCAGCCAGTTTCAAGCTATTTTACCTCTCCGCTTCCTACATAGGGCTCTCTCTGCTTGGGCTCGGATGGTTTGCCTTTATTCTCTATCTCACCGGCCAATCGTATGTGATACGAAAGAGCCGGTTGTTCATTTTGGCGGTTCCTGCACTTATTTCGGTGGCCGCGGTTGTCGCAAACCCAAACGGCATGTTTCTAAGCATTAACGAAAAGCTCAGTCCGCTCAAGCAGCTTCAGCATGGTCCGTTGTATTGGATTATGATCGTGCAGCTCATTCTTTACGTATCGGTCTCGTTTATCGTGATGTTCTACAAGCTTCGCGGAGAAAACTCCGATCGGCAGCGCACGGTAATCAAGACAGCCTTTATCGGTATGATCGTATTGGTTGCTTTCGCTTTGGCGGATTTAATCGTGAATATCATCCTAATTGAAGAAATTAATCGGTATGTACCGCTCATTTCGGTAGGAATGGCGTTTGCAGCCATTTATTTGGTACATGCCATTCGGAGACATAAGGTGCTAGATATCATCCAAACGGTCCAAAGAGATGTCATGAACACGATGTCGATGGGCATTATCGTGTTGGATGAATACGATATCATTATTGAGTTGAACAAAGTCATTAAGCCAATCTTCCGGCTGAGAATCGGCGACAAATTCAACCCTGCGATTCTAGGGCCGCAATTCAAGGGAGACGTTTCCCGGGAATTCATGGCTTTTTTCGAAGAGCAGCGCAAACGTCCTTTGGATAGATTGGAAATTGAAATTGCCATTACCTATGATAAGTATCGCCATGTTATTGTTCAGTCTGCACCGATCCTCAATCACAAAAAAACGCCGGTCGGAAGGGTGCTGACCTTTCAGGATGTGACTGAACTTCGCATGCTGGTAGAGGAAACAAACAGCCAGAACGAACAGCTTCATGATCGTAACCGGGATTTGCTTATTATGCAGGACGAGCTGTTCCAGGCGAATAAGAAGCTTGAGCAGATGGCGATAACCGACGGCTTGACGGGCTGCTTCAACCGTCGTTATCTGCTCCATCAGCTAGAGCAAGAGGTTGTAGCGAACATTCGCTACGGCATCCCTTTTTCTATCTTCCTATTTGATCTTGATCATTTCAAATCAATCAACGATAAGTATGGGCATTTGGTAGGAGACGAGGTGCTCTGCGGTACCGTCGATGCTGTTCGCGGATCGCTTCGGTTCACGGATATACTCGCTCGCTACGGCGGCGAGGAGTTTACTGTTTATTTGCCGCATACGAATCGGGAGCAGGCTGATATCATTGCCGAGTTGCTTATGGAATCCGTCGAGCAGAACAAAGTCAGCACGGGAATCGGCGAGCCGCCGGTTTCGGTTACGATTAGCATGGGCGTCATTTCGATCGAGCATTTCGAGCCGGCTGACCTAGCCGATCCGAAAGCTTTCCTGAGGGAGCTGCTTGCCCAGGCAGATGCAGCCTTGTATGAAGCGAAGTATAACGGACGCAATCGAATCGTGAAACGGAAATTAGCCTAGTAGCCTGAACAATTTGTTCAGGCTTTTTTTCAATGGGATCGGCATAGTCAGTCGAAGATAGTTCTGCTAAAATAGATGCTATCCGGTTAAAAGCGCTAAACTATCGAAGGCGGGAACTAATCTAATGAGAAAAGTGCAAATTGGAATGGTCAAGCCGGGAGACAAGGTGGCAAAGCCCATATTTCAGGAAAACGGAAACGTTCTTCTGGGAGAAGGGGTGGAGCTGAACGATCGTTATATTGATCGATTGTGCAACTTAGGCATTGACTTTCTGTTCATAGAGGATGGAATGACAGCGGATATTATCCCCGAGGATGCGATCCGCGAAGAAACGCGGAAGCAGGCAGTCGATACCATTTATAAGACGATGAACTCCTTCAAAGACCAGACCGTATCGAAGGGACGAACCATTGCACCTGACATGGGACGGAATTTTCGTGCGGTCTTCGGGCAGATTATGCAGGACCTGGCGACAAGGCCCAATATGCTTGTAAATTTATCAAGCATTCATGCAATGGACGGTTATTTGTTTCAGCATTCATTTAACGTAGCGGTGCTCGCAGGCATTATGGGCATAGCCAAGGGATTTAACCGCAATCAGCTTGAAGAGCTTGGAATCGGCGCTCTTTTATTCGATATCGGGATGACAAAAGTGCCGGCCAAGCTGCTGAATCAAACGAGAGCTTTTACTGCGGAAGAACATAAGGTTGTGGAGGCGCATGCGAAGGACGGATTCGATATTCTGCGGAAATATCATGATATTTCGATCGTCTCCGCCCATTGCGCGCTTCAGCATCATGAACGCTACAACGGCTCGGGTTATCCGCGTGGACTAAAGGAAAATGATATTCACATTTTCGGCCAAATCGTGGGATTAGCGGATACGTTTGATGCTTTAACCTCGCCTCGGCCCTATCGGAAGAGGTACACGGCGAACGAAGCGATTGAGTTTTTGTTTGCTGCTGGAGGCACATTTTTTGATTTGGATCTAATCAAGCTGTTTTGCAGGCATATATCGATTTATCCGGTTGCAACCTCGCTGCTGCTGAGTACGGGGCAAGTCGGCGTCGTAACAGAAAACAATGAGCTGGCGGTTCACCGTCCTCGCGTACGCATCATCATGGAGGCGAACGGAACGATGCCTGCTGAGCCTTATGAGCTGGAGCTGAAGGACGAGCTCTATATCACAATCGTCAAGGAACTGTAAGTTTATGAAGCTATCGATTTAGGCATAGGACATAGGGGAAAGACCATACCAAAACTTCCAGTCTCGCATATTTTAATATAAATGCGGGAAGGAGTGATAGTATGGCAAATCGTGCAAGACCCCCCTTGTTCAATCCGAAAAGCGTCAATAAAATTTTGCTCAAAAAAACGCCGCCAGGCAGCCAGCAAAGCGGTCCGACCTTTAACCGTTTGACGGTGCTATGGGTAGACAACAGAGGCGTTCCGTTTAATACAACTGGTTTCAATGCAGCATTATTCAGAGGCAATACGCTCGTTCAGACGGCTTTTTTCGATCGGTTCGGAGTCGTGTATTTTAGCGCAATTTCGACATTGACAACCGTTAATTATACCATCCAAGTTTATGACAGCTTCGGTAGAGTTTATCGGACGAAATCGATACCTGCGGGCGTTGAGGCGTTCTCGGTTATCGGCTAATGCGAATGAGAAAGAAACCTCCCATCCCGGCAGCCACTTACTGCCGAGATGGGAGGTTTCTTTTTGCAATAATAGTAGAGTTGCTTTATATCTGATAGCGTTTAAGGTAAAATAATGAGAAAAAGAGCTAGCAGGGGATGTGAGTTCACGTATGGGTTCATTGCAGCACCATAGGCTTTCGAAGCTCGAACTATTTAAAAGGGTGTTGTTTATTACGCTAGGCGCAGCACTGGTATCGGTTGGGCTGGAGATTTTTCTAGTGCCTAATCATATTATTGACGGCGGTATCGTTGGGATATCGATCATGGCGTCCCATTTGTCGTCGCTTCCGCTCGGACTTTTTCTGTTTTTATTGAATCTGCCTTTTTTGTTTCTGGGATATAAGCAAATCGGCAAAACTTTCGCTCTTTCGACATTGTATGGCGTATCGGTCATGTCGCTAGGGACGTTTCTGCTTCATCCGGTGCCGCCGCTGACGGTAGAGCCGTTTTTAGCAGCTATTTTTGGCGGTGTCATATTAGGCATCGGAGTCGGCATGGTGATTCGATTCGGTGGCTCGCTTGACGGGACTGAAATCGTAGCGATTCTGTTTAACAAACGGTTGCCTTTCTCGGTCGGCGAGACTGTCATGTTTTTCAATTTGTTTATTCTTGGCAGCGCGGGCTTCGTCTTCGGATGGGATCGGGCAATGTATTCGCTCATCGCGTATTACATTGCGTTCAGGCTGATTGATGTGACGATCGAAGGCTTTGATGAATCCAAGGCAGTATGGATAATCAGCGAGGAAGCAAAGGAAATCGGAGCAGCGATTATGAGCCGGCTTGGACGCGGCGTTACTTATTTGCATGGGGAAGGCGGCTTCACCGGCGGCAGCAAACGCGTTATCTTCTGCGTTATCACGCGGCTGGAGGAAGCAAAGATGAAATCCATTGTGCATGAGCTTGATCCTGTGGCGTTTCTCGCCGTCGGCAATATTCACGATGTGAAGGGCGGACGGTTTAAGAAACGCGATATTCACTAATGATGATAGTAGCCGATGCACGCAGATCATGAAGCAGGACAGCTTCTGCCTATTGTATTGGAATGAAGGAGTGCGGCGCTGTGGATGAGTTTGCGAGTATACGTCATTGGACGGCAGATAGGCAAGGAGAAAACTGGCAGCAGCGGCGCGGCGTTGTGAGGGGCATCGGCGACGATACCGCCGTCGTCGATGCAGCGTTGGCGGAGGATGGCGTAGCCTCGCCGAAGCGGCTGCTGCTGGCGGTCGACACGATGGTGGAGACCGTCCACTTTAAGCAGTCGACGATGCGGGACGAGGATGTCGGCTACAAGGCGCTTGCAGCGAACATTAGCGATATTGCGGCGATGGGAGGCATGCCTTTGCATGCGCTCGTCTCGGTCAGCGTACCGCCCGCGTATACGCCTGAGCGGATGCGAAGGCTGTACGATGGGCTGTACGAGTGCGCCGAGCGCTACGGGGTTGCAATTGTAGGCGGCGATACGACGTCGTCGCCCGGGCAGTTGGTTGTCGCCGTTACGGTGACGGGAACCGTGGAGGCGGGGCGTGAGCTGCTTCGCTCGGGCGCGAAGCCGGGCGATGCGGTGTTTGTGACCGGCGCTGTCGGGAAGTCGGCGGCGGGGCTGCATGCGCTGCTGGCGCAGGAGCGGGAACAGCGAGCGGGTGAGAGACTGTCCCCAGCCGAATTCAGCGGGACAGGGGAAGAGCTGTTGGTGTTGGCGCATCAACGGCCTAACCCCTCTGTGCGTGCTGGGAGGCTGCTGCAAGAGTGCGGAAGCTGCCGGTCGCTTAACGATGTCAGCGATGGTCTTGCAAGCGAAGCTTGGGAAATCGCAGAGGCGTCCAAGCTTCGCCTCGTTCTGAACGAAGCGCTGCTTCCAAGAAGCGGCAGCCTGGCAGCTTATGCTGCTAAAGTCGGCATCGATCCGCTTGAATGGATGCTTTATGGCGGCGAGGATTACGTGCTTCTCGGTACGATGGATAGTCAAGATGCGGACGGCATGCGAGCAGTCTTTCATGAGGAGGGCCTTCCCTTTTTTATTATCGGGGAAACCGAAGAAGGGGAGCCTGGCGTCGTGCTGGCAAGCGGCAGCCAGTCGCAGGGGGATAAGCGCGGGCCGTCCACTCATTCGTGCAGAAGAATAGAGCTTAAGAAACGCGGTTACAATCATTTTTAGTTATGAACGGGTGAATGAAACATGGAGCAGCAGATCAATCAGGCCATATGGATGGCGAATACGGAGCAGGATACGATTGCTTTAGCCGAGCTGCTGGCAGCTTGGGTAAAGCCAGGTGTGATCCTCGCTTTAGACGGGGACTTAGGCGCTGGTAAAACGCGGTTTTCGCAAGCCTTTGCGAAAGCCATAGGTGTAAAGGGCATCGTGAATAGTCCGACCTTTACCATCATTAAGGAATACGAAGGGGAACGTCTTCCCTTTTATCATATGGATGTATACAGGCTTTCACAGGATGAAGCGGATGAGCTTGGACTGGATGACTATTTTTTTGGCGATGGGGTTACGATCGTGGAATGGGCAAGCTTGATTAAAGAGCTGCTTCCAGCCGAGCGGCTGGAGCTCTATATCGAGCACCTTGGCGATGAGGCTCGCCGCATACAGGTAACCGGAATTGGTGAGGGGTATGCGAGCTGGTGCCGTGCCGTAAATGAGATGGGAGCAGGCAGATGACAACAGAACAGAAGCGCCATAAGGGAATTATATTGGCTTTGGATACGTCAACGGCTTCTATGGCAGCAGCTGTCGTGAAGGGCGAAGAGGTACTTGCAGAAATACAGACGTTAGCCGAACGCAATCATTCGGTGCATGTTGTTACGCATATAAAGGAAATGCTGCGTGAATGTGCTATTAACGAAGCAGATATTGAAGCGATAGCCGTTGGAAATGGACCAGGCTCCTACACGGGAATGCGAATCGCAGTCTCGGTAGCGAAGACGCTTGCTTGGGTCTGGAATAAGCCGTTAGTCGGTGTATCCAGCCTGGAGGCGCTGGCTTTTGGCGCATGGCATCAACCTATGGAACCTCGTTCAGAGGTTCCTGTAAATGCAGAGGAAGAGCACTGGGTGCTTCCGATTATGGACGCGCGCCGGGGACAAGTATACTCATCCGGCTTCTCGATGAACGGTCAATCGCAGTGGAACCGCTGGCTCGATGACGGTGTTAGGCTTATGAAGGATTTTGTAGATAAGCTGGAGCAGCGATTGCAAGAGCAGAAAGGCAAAGTTCGAAGCATCTCTCTCGTTGGCGATCTGTCTCTTCACGAACAGGAGGCTGCACGTTTGCAGCAGATTGGCGAAGTGGCAGGCGTGGCAGTCAAGCTGCAGCCTTTCATCCAAGAGGGGCAATGGATTGCTAAGCTGGGTCGCATGAAACTGGAAGCCGGCTTGACGGAGGATCCGCACACCTTTATTCCAAACTATACCCAGCTTACGGAGGCAGAAGTCGTCTGGAAAGCGAAGCAGGAGGGTGGGACGAAGCAATGATAGTCGATGTGAACGAGCTCATTTATCGTGCGATGACTATGGCGGATATTCCCGAAATCGTCGATATCGAACACGAGGCCTTTACGAGCCCGTGGACGGCAGAGGCGTTTACGAATGAGCTTATGAACAACTTATTCGCCCGTTATATGATTATGGAATACGAGGGTCATATTATAGGCTACGGCGGCATGTGGATCATTATGGACGAAGCGCATGTTACGAATATCGCAGTAAGAGCGGATTTTCGCGGGCAAGGTCTCGGTAGCTGCCTCCTTTCGGAGCTGCAGCGGACGGCGGTATTTTTCGGTGCGGCCAAAATGACGCTGGAGGTCCGCCCGTCCAACGAAATCGCGCAGCAGCTTTACCGAAAATACGGATTTGAGCCGGCTGGCATTCGTCCGCGCTATTATTCAGACAACAACGAGGATGCGCTAATTATGTGGGCGGAGCTCGACCAAGAGCGGTTGAAAGCAGGGGAGCAATGATTGTGAGTCAGTTGAACAGGGCAGATGGCATTCAGCCAATGAACGATATTATTCTAGCAATCGAGACTAGCTGCGATGAGACGTCGGCAGCGGTCGTCCGCGGCGGAAAGCATATTTTGTCCAATGTGGTATCCAGTCAGATTGAAATTCACGAGCGTTACGGGGGAGTCGTTCCCGAGATTGCTTCACGCAAGCATGTGGAGTCCATTACGCTTATTATCGAGCAGGCGGTTAAGGAATCAGGCCTCTCGTTGAGGGACCTGTCTGCTATCGCTGTAACGCAAGGTCCCGGTCTTGTTGGCGCTTTGCTAGTAGGTATTGTTGCGGCCAAGAGCCTATCGATGGCGCTCGATATTCCGCTCATCGGCACGCATCATATTGCTGGACATATTTATGCGAACGAGCTTGAGCATAACATTGTGTATCCCTGCATGGCGCTTGTCGTTTCCGGAGGACACACGGAGCTTGTACGGATGGAGAGCGAAGGCGAATTCCAGGTCGTGGGACGTACTCGGGACGATGCGGTCGGCGAAGCTTATGACAAAGTAGCGCGCGCGCTTCGTCTGCCCTATCCAGGTGGACCGCATATCGACAAGCTCGCTATCGAAGCAGAGAATACGATCGTATTGCCTCGAGCATGGCTGGAGACAGACAGCTATGATTTCAGCTTCAGCGGCTTGAAGTCGGCTGTGCTGGCCGTAATTAACCAGCACAGAATGAAGAGCTTGGCGCTGGATGAAGCTGCGCTGGCACGGGGGTTCCAGGAGTCGGTAACCGAGGTGCTTGTCACTAAAGCGCTGCGTGCCGTTCGCCATTACGGCGCGAAGCAGCTGCTGCTCTGCGGAGGCGTTGCGGCTAACCGAGGGCTTCGCAAGGCTTTGGCAGCGAAATGCGATGCCGAAAAAATACCGCTTCTTGTACCTTCGCATGCATTGTGCACCGATAATGCTGCAATGATCGGAGCAGCAGCCTATCTTAAGCTTAAACGGTCGCAATTCACGGATCTCGATATGAAAGGCGATCCAGGCTTTTCGCTGGAGAGCTGGTCTGTGGGCAAGGCGGATTAAAAAAGTTTTGAAAACGGAATTGACAGACTATTTCTATGCGCATATAATAAGCAACAATACTTCACAACATAATCTCATACGTTATAAACGCAAAGAACAGGAACAGTAAAGCTTGTCCGGGAATAACGGCAGCGCGGCTTGAATGGCTTCATTCATGATTCGCTGCGGTACAGAGAGCTGCGGGATGGTGCAACGCAGTCGAAGGATGCTTGAAGCTCACCTGGGAGCGGAACAATGGAAACGATGGCGGCCGTTTAGGAAATGCCGATTGCCATGCAGGTACATTGTTACGGTTGACCGCCGTCATAGGGTGCATGTGAGTCAACATCCGGAGTTGGCCATATGCTTAAGTTGGGCGTCCCTGCTCGTTTGCGAGCGTATGGGAGTCAACAAGGGTGGTACCGCGCGGGTCTTTTAAAGCCTGTCGTCTCTTGATTCAAGAGACGACAGGCTTTTCTTGTTGTCTATGATGTGAAGCAGCTAACCATTAATCGAATCAGTTGCAACTAACATAGTGTGGAAACGCAATGAACAGGAGCAGTAGAACATAAAGCTGGCAAAACAGAGCTCGGCAATCTCAAGCTAATTATGAGAGCTGAATTCGAACAGAGAGCTGCGGGGTGGTGCGACGCAGTCGAAGCTGAGGTTTGAATCTCGCCTGGGAGCGGAACGGTGGAAAGACTGCATAATAGGCAGATCCCTACATCGTTACGGCTAGCCGCCGTCATCGGGCATTTAAGCGGGCATGAATCCCTGCATAAAGCTAAGCAAGCTTCCTTGTACAAGAAGCCTCGCTGAGCAATGCAGATCGATCTTGCCAATTAGAGTGGTACCACGGCAGCGCAGGCTCGTCGTCTCTTACAAGGAGACGACGAGCTTTTTTTATATATAAGAATCTATATGTTTTCACATATAAATGTGCTTATATATCTCTGCGAAACGACTGTTTTTGCCTCAGAGGACAGTGTCAGCCGTTTACTCTTGACGTATAGGAAAGGATATGAGTTCGCTCATCCTTTCTCTATACGTTTCGCCGAAACGATGGCGTCTATAGAAAGGACGCCGTCAGGCGTTTCTTCTTATGTACCTGGAAATGGATCTGCCAATTAATCCTTAGGAGGAAATAACAATGACAAACGAAATGAAAAAAATTCAGATCTTTGATACGACACTACGCGATGGCGAACAATCCCCTGGAGCTTCGCTTGATCCCGAACGCAAAATTATTATTGCGCGTCAGCTTGGCAAATTAGGCATTGACGTGATCGAGCCGGGTTTCCCTGTTTCGAGCCCTGGCGAGTTCGCAGCTGTCCAGCAGATTTCGCGGGAACTGCAGCATGTTGAAATTGCTGGATTCGCAAGAGCGGTGAAGGGGGATATCGATGCTGCTGTCCGAGCGACACAGGATGCGGCACGCAGACGGCTTCACCTCTTTATCTCTTCATCCGATATCCATCTGAATCACCAACTGCGCAAATCGCGTGACGAGGTCATCAAGATTGCTCGTGATATGGTCGCTTACGCCAAACAATTTGTCGACGAAATCGAGTTCTCCGCCATGGACTCCACTCGTTCGGGAAGAGATTTCGTTATCCAACTTGTAGAGGCGGTCATTGCAGAAGGCGCAACGATTATCAATCTGCCCGATACGCTTGGTTATGCGATGCCTGAGGAAATGAGCGAGCTGTTCCGCGCGGTTCGCAGTCAAGCAAGAGGCGGCGAAACGGTACGATACAGCGCACATTGCCATAATGATCTGGGTCTTGCGGTAGCCAACAGCATCGCGGCTATCCATGGCGGGGCTACGCAAATTGAGGTGACGGTGAACAGTGTCGGTGAACGGGCAGGCAATTGCTCGCTTGAGGAGCTCGTGATGGCGATTGAAACGCGTAAGGATGCGAT
The DNA here is from genome assembly GCF_014192395.1 of Paenibacillus endophyticus. Classification (GTDB taxonomy): domain Bacteria; phylum Bacillota; class Bacilli; order Paenibacillales; family Paenibacillaceae; genus Pristimantibacillus; species Pristimantibacillus endophyticus. The sequence goes on from NZ_JACHXW010000006.1 coordinate 126,613, forward strand.
TCAGGCCCAAACGAATATTCAAATCGGAGAGATATTTGAAACTTCACGCATGGTCAGCAGAGCCATGAACTTTCCAATCGCATTCAACAAGCCAATTGTCGGGCGCAATGCGTTCCAGCATGAGTCAGGCATCCATCAGGACGGTTTGCTGAAAAACCGCAATACGTATGAAATCATGGACCCTGAGGCGATGGGAATTCCACGCAATATGATTATTCTAGGCAAGCATTCAGGCCGTCATGCGATTAAGCATCGTCTATCCGAATTCGGCATCGATATGACAGATGTGCAGCTGCAGGATGTGTATGACAAGTTCAAGGCGAAAGCCGATGCGCAAAAAATCGTTACGGATGATGAGCTTATCCGCATAGCAGGAGAGCTGACACAAACACAGCCAGATCCTTACGTGCTCGTTGATCTGCATGTACATGCGGGTACGCAGCGCTCCCGTACAGCAACAGTAACGATCCGTGAGAACGAGCATGGAGAAGAGCATTCCTACATCGCTATGGGAGCAGGCCCAATCGAGGCGGTCATCCATGCGATTCAGCAGGCCATACCCGTAGCCGCAGAGTTCGAGGATCTGGAGCTTCACTCCCTATCGACCGGAGAGGATGCGCATGGCGAAGCTGTCGTCAGCATCGTGCACGAGAAGCAGAGATTCCGCGGAACCTCAATTCATAACGATATTGTACTTGCCGCCGCACAGGCGTATGTGGCCGCGTGTAATCAAGCGGTGATGACAACGGGCAGCAGAGTTGTACGACCAACAACGAATCTAGCGGTTAATTAATACCAAGCTTAGCTGAGCCAAATGGTTAAAGTGATGGGGGCGAATGCAATGAACCACATCCTTGAGTATTACAACCAATTCGATGAATGGGGGCGTCTCGATCGAGCGCCCCTTGAATTCATAGTCCATTGGCATTTTATTAGCAGTCTGAGCGTTACCATAACCGATTTGACGCCTAGATTGGTACAAATCGCTCGTGACAAGGCAAAGGATCTCATGCTGGAGAAACACTTCAATGGTTTTTATGTGGCCGATGCTAGAAACCTTAGCTTATTTGGCGACGAGGCATTCACAGCATCACTAATGATGGGCCCGCTTTATCATTTGCAAGAAAGGACGGACCGGGAAAAGTCCGTCAGTGAGCTGTACAGGGTGACACAAAAGGGCGGTTATGTTTTTGTTGCTTTTATGACGAGAGTGAGGCATTTGCAAAACGCATTAGCCTATCCCGAGCACTGGAAGCCGACTGATCGTATGGATGAAATCCGTAAGTATATGGAAACAGGCGTTTTTAATCATTCAGACGAGGGGCGTTTCACAGGCGCTTATGCCTTCACTATTAACGAGATAAAGCCGTTCATGGAAGCGAATGGATTCGAGTCCATTAAGCTTATCGGTTCTACAAGCGCAGCAGGTGCTTTGACGAGTGAGCAATTACGTTATTGGGAAACGGCAGGCGAGCATGAATACCGAGCTTTTCTGCAGCTATTATTCGACTATGCGGCTGATGAGCATCTACTGGGATCATCATCGCATTTGCTCTATATCGGCAGAAGGAAATAAAGCAATTTATTTTCCAATATTAGTGTTGTGCACAAAGTTATCCACAGAACCCCTCTAAATTGTGTATAAAACGTTCAAATAGGCGAAAACACTGGATTTACGAAAGGTTAACACTGTGAACGAATAGGGGATAAAATTTATGGGTGTAAGCTGTGGATAATGTGTATAAAGTGGATAATTTCATAAGGTATAAGAAAATATACCTATGAATCGACGAAATCCGCAGAAATACTACTATAATACCGTAGCACTACTGACTGAATTAACTAACAATTTATACAGAATTGTTGATATCTTTGTGGATAACGTTGAAGGGCCTATTAAACTGCGAAATCGTAGAAATAGGCTCTTTTTGTTTTGCGCTTGCGTTGCGGTCACGCAAAAATATTGCGGAAATTACTAGACAAGTTTTCGGTGAAAAAAATAGCATCATGCGTTATCTTAAAACTATGACGCATACCAAAAACATAAATCTCACCTTAAAGCGAATCTATTAATGTTTAAGTGTGAATGGAGGTTAACCAAAGAATGGATAAGGAAACGATCATTCAGGTAAGCTCGGTCAGCAAGTATTATGGTGCGAATAAGGCGGTAGACTCCGTATCCTTTAGAGTGAATGAAGGAGAACTATTTGGTATTATTGGTACGCATGGTGCCGGGAAAACGACTCTGTTAGAAATGCTAATGGGTATTCGTATGCCGGATCAGGGCAGTATTCGCATATATGGCCATGATGTCGTGCTTGAAGCGGAACGATTGAAGGAAGATATCGGCATCCATCTGCAAAGCACATCTTTGGTCGATAAAATGAATGTTCGCGAAGCGATGGAAATGTTCCAGGGCTTCTATAAACGGAAAAATAATTTAGATTTGATTATTGAACAATTTGGCCTTAGTCCTTACTCGGATAAATTAGTAAAGCGTTTATCAGGCGGCTGGAGACAGCGGACGGCACTGGCAATCGCGCTCGTAAATGATCCCAAAATCATATTTTTGGATGAACCGACAACGGGACTAGATCCCCAGGCTAAAAGGGACTATTGGGCATTGCTTCAGCTTCTTAGGCAGCAAGGGAAAACGATTATCGTTGCTTCGCATGATATGGAAGACATGCAGCGCAACTGCAACCGTGTATGTGTCATGCGCAAAGGTGAATTCATTACTTGCGACAATCCGTCGACGCTTATTGCTCAGCTGCCTAGAGGCGGTTTGACAATGGAAGCCGTATACATGCATCACGCAGTCGAAATGAATGGGAGTGTCAGCGTATAAGGTAAATAGCAGATTCGATAGATGTAATGAATTGCAGGGACATACTTCAAGGAGGGCTTTTCAGTCAATGGATCATCGCGATCGCATCGAAAGTCCGTCAGTCGAGCGCAGAAAGCTAATACAGAAAAGAATGGAGATGATCGCAAGCTTAATGAGTCAAATGAATGAGGGGGAGAGTCAGAAGAAAGAAGAACAACCAGCTAAAAAGCGCAAACGCACCCACGACTGTTACGGCATAAATACTTTGAATTGGCTAGGACGTTTCGTAACGACATTTCAGCGTATGTTCTCATAGGGAAAACATAGTATAATAGCAGTATCTTGAAATGGCGGAGGATCACTTGTGAAGGATTGTAATTCACTTATCGCTGAGAGGATGCGCACGCAGGTCCAGCGATATTTCACGGCTGGGCCGCTTGCTCGTTACGCGGAGCATTATATGAAAGATAAGCTGGAAGAGACGCTGCGATTCGGAAGACTGACCGTGCTTCATTTTCGCATGTTTGAGGGTAAGGACGAGGATCCATATATGGCTGCTGCAGCGGTAGAGCTATTTATACTGGCATCGGACATGCTGGATGACTTGCAGGATCAGGACGCGCCGCATAAACCCTGGATGCAAGACCCGCTACCTATAGCGATGCATGTTGCGACTGCGCTGCTAACGTTGTCTCAGCAAGTTTTGCTTGAGAGCGCTTCGAACGTACATACACAAGCTGCCCTTATGGATATGATGAATGGGCAATTGCTTCAATCGGCCAATGGCCAGATGCTAGATATAATGAATGAAATGATTGACGAACAGGCCTATTTAGAAGTCGTTAAGCTGAAATCGGGCGCACTGCTTCAGTTCGCCTGCATGACTGGCGTACTGCTTGCAGGTCAGGCTTGGAATCCGGTTGTCGCTGAATATGCGCTTGAGATAGGACTAGCTGCCCAAATGCAAAATGATCTTCGGGATTTAATGCGCTGGGATGATAAAAGCGACTTTTTACAGCGGAAACGCACCCTGCTTACATTATATTTAGTAGAAGGGGAAGCGGCAGAGGATCAGTGGATAAGGGATTATTTTGATGGGCTGTTATCAACTGAGGATGTGGCGTTGAAGCGTGAGCTTTTTGCTGAAGCCTGCGAAAGGACGGGAACACTGCTGTATGGTTCCGTCATGAGCCGCATGCACTATAATCGTTTTGAGGAGTTAGTCGATACTTTTCAGGCAATAAGCCCTTGGAAATCAACATTTTTACACATGATTAATGAAGAAATTGCATGATTTAACACCACGCAAAAGTGACTTCGGTAAATACGAATCACTTTTGCGTTTTCTGTCGATTCTTTTCCTGTTATAGTAGAGTAGTAATGATAGTTAAATAATAGAAGAGAAGCGGAGGAGTTAAAATGTTAAAAGAAACGATTCGTCAGTTGGTAAGCAGCACTGGAAAGTCTATGACTATGGGTGGACAAATGCAATTAGCAGGTGTTTCTGCGGCGGAACAGAAGGCACTCCTTGGCGAACTAAAGAACAAAAACGAAAAAAACAGCGGCTACGCATTCTTGTGGAACTAGAAGTTTGAAATTGGTTGAAGGGAAGAGGACTGCATGAGACCTACGATTCTAAACCGCATTACGGCAATCCTCTTCCTTGTATTATTTCTAACTACACTGTTATATCTTACTTCGGTGATCGTAAGGATCCCATCCATCGGCGCTGTTTTGACGCAAGACGCCAGCAATCGATATTTTGTAAAGTCGATGGAGCCTGCTGGACAAGCAGAAGTTAAAGGAATACGTGTAGGAGACCAGATACTACAAGTAAATGGCTTGCCGGTAAGCGATTACGAGAATGTGAAGAAATATAATTTGATAGAGTATGCGGATAACGTAGTCGTGTTACATAAAAATAATGAAAAACAGGAGATCACTTTCCAGAAAGGTTGGACAGGTGATCATTCGTTGTGGGAACTATTAATACAATTGTATATTCCTGGTATTTCTCTCGTTATTTTCTGTGCTTTTTCCGGTTTTCTTTACGCTAAACGCCGTAATGACAAAGCTGCCATTATGCTCATTTTATTTTTTATATCCATCGGTTTATGCTATTACAGCTCAGCTGCATCGAACCGGAGTGATCCGATTGGCATCACCGTGATCTATTTGGTATTGCCGAATATTCCGCTGCTGTTCATGAGTTTCATGAATATTTACTTAGTCCGATTCGATGCGCGTTTAATTAGCAAACGGTTATTGACCGCATTGTTTGCAATAGTGGGACTAGTAGGACTAGCAAGCTTGGTGTACATATGGACAGACTTATCTTCCATTCAGATATATACATACATTCAAATCGCCTATAGCAGTTCCGTGCTATTAGGTAATTTCGTATGCGTCTATGTTCTTATCCGCAAGTTTATTCAGCATCGGCGAACGAAGCTTCACTCCTTATTTACGATTACTTTGATCTCTCATCTAGTAGCGTTTACTCCGTTTGCGTTATTGAATTTATTGCCTCAGATTATTGGCAAGGAGCAGGTTCTGCCAGCAGCATTTACGGCGCTTTTCCTGTTTATCCTACCAATCGTTTACTTCTATTTATCAACTTCCAATCAACTGTTTGATATTGATTTTATACTAACCAGATTCAAGTATTATACGGCGCTCGCCTTGTTTCCATCTATTATTGTGGCCGCACTAGTGGCGTTCGTCATACTAGGAGAGAACAATCCGTCTTGGTCCGCATGGTTTGGCGTGTTTTTTGTCATTTACATCGGAATGACGTTGTTTTTATATGTTAAGGAGCAAATTGATCAGCGCTTTCGTCCTAAGCTTTTTAAGGCGATGTATAGCTATCAGGATAGTTTGGACAGGTTTTCACGTAAAATAGCTAGAGTTATGAAGCAAGGCGATCTGGAAGCTGTACTGAAACAAGAAATATCTGAGCTTTTGCCTGTCAAACGAATTACATTTTTGCTCGTTGAGCAGTCCGAGAACACGGTGTATCCGATGGGTGAGCATCCGGAGGAGCTCATTACTGCTGAATTTTTACTTGGTACCGTAAACTCACTGCAGGTTGGAGAGCTAATTGAATTGCCATACGGGCTAGGTCTTGTCATTGGCAGACAACGCTCGAGATACCATATTCTGTGGATTGGGCTAAAAACAAACCATACTCGTTTCAATTCCGATGAGCTTCGCTGGCTGAAGACGATGTCGAACTATGCGAGCATCGTATTTGAAAACTTATATCTAATAGAAGGACTAATTGAGGATTTAGAGTCTGAAGTACGTAAAGAGCATTCTACATCGCCTTGGGTGCTGCGGCTGCTGTTCTGCTTGTCTGAGAATGAGAGAAGAAAGCTAGCTGCGGATTTGCATGATTCAGCGCTGCAGGATCAGCTGTTATGGTATCGGAAGCTTGAAGCAATCATGATGGACTATCCGATTTCCGACAGCCTTGGAAGAGAGCTGGAAGATATTAAAGAAGGTTTGTTGGATGTCATACATCAAATTCGTGAGACGTGCAACGAGCTTCGTCCTCCTCTTTTGAAGGAGATGGGGGTAGTTGAGGCTGTTGAATCGATTATTGAGCATACGCAAATGCGGGTCAATTTCGCTGTCGACTTCCGAGCAAAGCCATTTAACCGACCGCTTAACGAAGAACAGATTACGGCGATTTATCGTATTGTCCAAGAGCTGCTGCGGAATGCGGACAAGCATTCCCAAGCGAAGTTGGTCATTCTTGAGCTGGAGCTGCGGCAAGGGACCATATATTTCCGTTATCAGGACGATGGAATCGGCATGGATGTCAACCAAATGATCGTTTCTTTTGAGCATATGGGCTTATCCGGCATCAAAGAACGTGTAACGGGGCTTGAAGGAGACATTACGTTTTATTCGCAAAGCGGTAACGGCCTGGAGGTTGTTATTTTGTTGCCAGAGATCATGACAACCGGTAGATCGGAGAGGGGAATATCGCGTGATTCGTATCTTATTAGTTGATGATCATCCTTCCGTTGGTGAAGGAACTAAAAATATGATCGAGCAGGATTGCGAGATGTCGGTAGCGGTTGTGTTGTCTGCAATCGAAGCGCTCGAAAGTGTACAGAATGAGCATTTCGATCTCATATTATGCGATTTAAATATGCCAGGGATTAGCGGTTTAGAATTGACCAAAAGACTAATTCAGCAGGACCCCGAACGAAAGGTCATTATTTATTCCGGCTATGAGATCGGTTCGCATTTTAATTTGCTTATTGAATCAGGCGTCTCTGGGTTTATATCGAAAACTGTCTCAAGAGAGCAGCTGCATAATGCCATTCGCTGCGTTATGAGAGGAGATACGGTTATTCCTATTTCCTTGCTTAAGCAGCTTAGGCGGCATGAGGTGACGATTGGACGCACGGAAGTGACGATAGAGGATGTATCAATTAATGAGAAGGAACAAACGATTCTGCATGAGGTAGCTACGGGAATAAGCAACAAGGAACTAGCTGCCATGCTTCATGTAAGCCAGCGGAATGTAGAGTATCAGCTGTCGCGCATTTTTGACAAGCTTAACGTGCGCTCGCGTTCCGAGGCGATTAAGGAAGCACAGAGGCTGGGACTTATTAGCTTAGAACAGTACTAGCTTGGAGTCGTTGGCGTTTTAGCAAGCTAAGTATTAAACCGGTTAATCATAAACGGCGGATTAGTGGTAAGTACCCTAATCCGCCGTTTTCTTGTTGGGAGTTCTTTTGCTTGGCTAAATCAATCATTAACGCTGTGAAATTTTTTGAGGAAGTTTTGCATGAGAAGGTCCAGACGTTCTGCGATCAAAGCGTCAGTAAGGCCAGAGACGCCGAAAATATGCCATCCCGGATAAGCGATTGGGGAGCCGAAGCGGATTTCGATTGCAACAACAATCCCGACGGGCCAAGACAGGCATTGACCCAATCGACAACGCCGCTTACAGTCTGTTGTGCCCAAAAACGTTAGCATATGACAATCTCTGTGAATGAAGCATAGCGGTTATTCTGGCCATAGGTTTTTCATGATAGCAATGTTCTGCTTCCATCATCTGCAGCTAAGGACCATGATGGAGCCTCTAAGGCGAGCAGATCATCGCAAGTGAAGTCGCTGCAAGGGAATCGTTCATAATGGTAATTACATATACTGTTCCCAATCTTCGTATGCAGCAGCTAGTTCGGTTTTTCGAGCTTCGATTACGGCTTGGATTTCCTGTATACGCACATAATCATTAAAGATGGAAGGATCGGCGAGCTGTTCTTCCAATTCAGTAATTTGCTGCTCCAAGGCAGCAATATCCTGCTCTAATTGCTCAAGCTTGCGCTGCCTTGCCCGTTCTTCCCGTTTTGCTTGTTTGTCGGCTTCGTACGAGTTAGCTGGGACATTGTCGGATACAGGGGCAGATTTCGAGCCTGCAGCCTGTTTTGACAAAGCTTCAAGCCGAGCTTCCTCGATTTCAATTTTTTTCTCTATCATTTCGTCATAATTTCCTAGGAAATGATCGGTTCCTGACGGTTTGAGTTCGACAATGCGTTCCGCCATTTTGTTAAGAAAGTAGCGGTCATGCGATATGAAAAGCAGTGTGCCTTCATAATCCAGCAAGGCAGCTTCAAGCACCTCTTTGCTGAAAAGATCCAAATGGTTCGTTGGCTCATCGAGAATTAACAGATTTGCCTGAGCAAGCATCAGCTTTGCCAAGGAAACACGCGCTTTTTCTCCGCCGCTAAGGGAGGAGACGCGTTTCAGGACATCTTCGCCACTGAATAGAAAATTGCCGAGTACCGTGCGAATACGAGCTTCCTCCATATGGGAATACTCGCCCCAAACCTCTTCCAGTACGGTGTTTCGCCCATTCAATCTCGTCTGCTCTTGGTCATAATAACCAACCTTGACATGCGTGCCGAACTTGATGATGCCTGTCGTTGGCGCATTTTGTCCGACAATGACCTTTAGCAGCGTCGATTTCCCGATACCGTTAGGGCCAATGAGGGCAACAGTTTCGCCTCTGGTAAGCTGGAAGGACACATTTCGAAAGATAGGCGTTTCTTTCTCGGGGAAAGTGACGGAAACATCGTTTACTCCGAGTACGTCTTTCCCGGTAGGTCGCTCAATCTCGAACATGAAATGCGCTTTCTTCAAATCGCCCTGAGGCTTGTCCAAACGATCCATTTTGTCGAGTGCCTTGCGTCTGCTCTGCGCGCGCTTTGTTGTCGAAGCGCGAACGATGTTGCGCTGGACGAATTGCTCCATGCGGGAGATTTCATCCTGCTGCTTCTCAAATTGCCGCATGTTGATTTCATATTCGGCAGCCTTAAGCTCCATATAGCGACTGTAATTGCCTGTATAGCGCTTCGAAATATGACGTTCGATTTCAATAATCGTTTGGGCGAGCGCATCAAGAAAATAACGGTCATGGGAAACGACAAGAATAGCGCCAGAATAACCGCGCAAATAAGACTCTAGCCAGGTTAATGTCTCAATGTCGAGATAGTTGGTAGGTTCGTCAAGCATGAGCAAATCCGGTGCTTGCAACAAAATTCGCGCGAGGGCGAGCCTTGTCTTCTGACCGCCGCTAAGCGTCGAAATGAGTGTATCTGCCGGAAAGCTACCGAACCCCATTCCGTGCAGGACGCTGTTTATTCGCGTATTAATTTCGAAGCCGCCTTGTTCGCGGAACTCATCCGATCGTTTGGCATATCGGTCAAGCGTGCTTGCATAACGCTTCTCATCCTCATGAAGCGCAGGATCTGCAATTTTAATTTCAAGCTCGCGCAGCTCCTGCTCAGCTTCAAGCAAATGGGAAAATACGGCCCGCATCTCTGCTTCAATGGTACGATTGGATTGCAAGCCGCTGTTTTGGGCCAGATAACCGATTTTGGTTTCTTTCGCTTTGTGAACAGCTCCTGAATCAGCAGACATTTCACCGGCAATGATTTTTAGCAACGTGGATTTCCCAGCGCCATTGACGCCTACGAGTCCAATGCGCTCCCGCTCTTGCACCTGCATCGAAATATTGGATAATACGACATTCACGCCGTAGCTTTTTGTGATATTGGAAACCTGCAGCAGCATTTTGAAACCTCCAACAAAAAATTGTAAAGAACGAATGCTTTTACTACTCCATAGTGTACCATAAACGAGCTCTGGCATTGGCGAAAGTTGCATAACAGTGGTAAACTAACTTTAATGAAAGAAAAAGATGGGAACTAGAATAGGTGAGTGTTTTGAGTGAAACAAATTTGCCGGGAAATAAGGCTTATATGCGGAATCAAATGACGTTTAAACGAAATAGCATAGCCTCGGAGAAAAGGGACCTATGGTCGGAAGCTGCTTGTGCGAGAGCGCAGGAGCTGGTTGTAAGCAGGGGCGCTGCTGCGTTTATGATTTATGTTGCTTTTCGAAGCGAGCTTGATCTTTCCGCACTGATGGAATGGGGCTGGCGAACGGGACGAACAGTCATCGCACCCAAATGCGAAGCTTCGGATCGTTCGATGACGTTGTATGAATTGCGCGGCAGAGATGAACTGAAGGCTGGAGCATACGGGATCATGGAGCCTGACCCTCAGAAAGCAGCAAAGGTTCAGGATGCAATGCCGGCAATGGTATTTGTGCCTGGCTTAGCGTTCGACAGGAATGGTGGCCGTCTTGGGTATGGCGGTGGCTATTACGATCGATTTGCTGAAGCAATCCGAAGCGCCAAGCAGGAGCATGATGAAACAACGCTTTGGCTCGGCATGGCCTTTGAGGAGCAGCTAACGGACGAAGTGCCGCTCGAACCGCATGATTTGAGAATGAATGGCATTATAACGGAGAACAGCGTTTATATGCTTTAATCAAATAAAGAAAGCGACGAAATCGAAGGCTATTGCTCATAGGAAGCATATCTTTCGTTGACGCTAGAAGGAGCAATAAAAGTGGGTCTGACGCATTTTAACGAGCAGGGTCGCGCACGGATGGTAGACATCACGGAGAAGGAAGTCACTTCACGTACGGCAGTTGCTCAAACGAAGGTAACGATGAATCCGGAAACGTTAGCGCAAATCAAAGCTGGCAAAATTGGAAAAGGCGATGTATTGGCAGTTGCACAGGTAGCTGCGATCATGGCGGCAAAAAAAACATCCGATTGGATTCCGATGTGTCATCCTCTTCCGCTCACTGGCATCAATGTAGTATTCAGCGATAATGGAACGGATGAGCTTTATATAGAAGGTACAGTGAAGACGACCGGAAAAACTGGCGTTGAAATGGAAGCTCTGACAGCCGTCTCAGCCGCAGCGTTAACCGTATACGACATGTGTAAGGCGCTCCAAAAGGATATGGTAATCGGTCCCACACAGCTCGTTTCAAAAACAGGCGGTAAAAGCGGCGATTATCAAATCTCGTAAAACCCATGAGCAAATAAGGAATGGGAGGAATGTAAATGCGGTGGAAAGTAGCAATATTAACGGCAAGCGATAAGGGCTCACGGGGTGAGCGCGAGGATACGAGCGCGCAGGTTATCCGCGAGTTAGTCGAGGAGGAGCTGGGCGGAGAAATTATCGACTATCGGATCGTCCCGGATGAGCAGGATGAGATTATGGCGGCCATCATTGAAATGACGGAATATTTCCATGCGGATCTCGTGTTGACGACAGGCGGGACAGGCCTTGCCATGCGTGACGTAACGCCGGAAGCAACGCTAAAGGTGATCGATCGTGCCGTTCCCGGACTAGCCGAGGCGATGAGGATGGGAGCTCTTCAAAAAACGAGAAGGGCGATGCTCTCCCGAGGCGTATGCGGAATTAGGGGCAGCTCGCTGATCATTAACTTGCCGGGAAGCCCGAAGGGCGTACACGAGAGCTTAATGGCGATCATGGATCAATTGCCGCATGCACTCAATATTTTATCGGGCCAAATAGGGGAGCATAGCGTATGAGCCGGGAAAATGCGAAGACAGAGGGCGATATCGAGCAGCATGGGTCGACTATTCTAAAAGAAGTGTCGGTTTATGATGCAATCGGCTTGCGCTTGGCTCATGATTTGACGCGAATTATTCCCGGCGAATTCAAAGGACGTTTGTTCAAAAGAGGCCATGTTGTGACCGAAGCCGATATACCGAAGCTGCTCGATATCGGGAAAGAGCATATCTACATTATGGAGCTTGGGGCAGGAGAGCTGCACGAGGATGACGCCGCCATACGGATGGCGGAGGCGTTGTACGGGGACCATTTAATATTATCCGAGCCTCACGAGGGCAAAGTAAGCATCAAAGCAGAGCTACTGGGCTTAGCTGAGATTGATAAGGAGCTTGTTGACCAAATCAATGATTTGGGTGAAATTGCGCTGGCTACGATCAAGTCCAAAACCGTAGTCAAGCCTGGAAATCCGCTAGCTGCTACGAGGGCTATACCTCTTGTCGTACCCAAGACTAAAGTCGAGACCGTGGAGAGGCTTGCCGCTGAATACCGTCAAGCAAGTGGCGGTGCGGCTCCGCTTCGGGTACGTCCATTCCGGAAGTTCCGAGTCGGTTTGCTGACAACCGGCGGGGAAGTATTTAATGGCAGAATTACGGATAAGTTCGGGCCAGCGGTCAAAAACAAACTTGAAGAGCTGGGATCAGAGGTAGCGGAGCAACGGTTTTCTCCTGATGATCGACAAACAATTGTCAAGGAAATACACTATTTGCTCGAGCAAGGGTATGATATGATACTAGTGACGGGCGGAATGTCGGTCGATCCCGATGATCGAACGCCTGGCGCGATTAAAGCCGCAGGCGCACATATCGTAAGCTACGGAACGCCAATGCTTCCAGGCTCCATGCTGCTAATGGGATACATAAACAGCGTACCGATATTGGGATTGCCAGGTTGTGTGATGCATGATCCATATACGTCCTTTGACGTGCTCCTGCCGCGCATTCTTGCAGGCGATGTTATTGTACGAGAAGATATAGTGAGTATGGGTTACGGCGGTTTGAACAACTGTTAGTATAGGCTTACGAAGCATCTTTCGTTCGTAAAGCTTCAAGGAGGTTAACAAGATGTCAGGAATAGGTGCTACGGGTATTATACTGCTCGTGCTGGTTGCTTTGCTTCTGTTTGGACCGAACAAGCTGCCTGAGCTCGGACGCGCGTTCGGACGCACGCTGCGCGAATTCAAATCCGGTGCAAGAGAAATGATGGATGACGATGACCGCAAGGACAAGGAATCGAGCCGTGTCGAAGTGAGTCGCTCGGACAATAGTGAGAAAGACAATAAGCGGCTGCCGGATTAATCGGGCCCGCTTTTTTATTGAATAAAAGGCGGTAAAAGCTAGGCAAAGGAGGGAAATGCAAGGTGGGGTCGGAAGAAAAAAACAAATCGGAGCCTGCTTCTCGCAAAGCACTCATTCGAGAGGAAGGGCTGATGCCGCTGCTCGAGCATCTTGGAGAGCTCCGCAAACGCATCGTCTATGTGCTTATCATCCTAACGATTGGTTTGGTCGTCGGGCTCATTCTCGCACAGCCAGCCTACAACTTTCTTATGAGCCAAAAGCCGGCCAATACGATTTCTTTACATACGTTTTCGCTATGGGACGGGATCGGCATGTATATGAAGTTCGCTTTCGTCATAGCGCTGATCATTGCGCTGCCTATGATTGCCTTTCAGCTCTGGGCATTCGTAAAGCCAGCCCTGCGCAAGCATGAGCAGCGATCTACACTGAAATACGTTCCCTTTGCGCTGGTGATGTTTCTCATTGGATTGGCTTTTTCCTATTATGTCGTGTTTCCGCTCGCCTTTAGTTTCACGAGGACGGTCTCGCAGCATCTTAATCTGGAAGAAACCTACGGCATCGCGCAATATTTCACGTTTATGTTTAATTTGCTTATACCGATATCGCTTTTATTCGAGCTTCCGCTCGTCATTATGTTTTTAACCGCGATTCGGCTTGTAAATCCGAAGCGGCTTCGCAAGATGAGACGACTCGCCTATTTCATAATGGTGTTAATTGGCGTCATGATTACGCCGCCGGATTTCATATCGGATATTTTAGTAGCGATTCCGTTAATCATTTTGTATGAAGTCAGTGTGTTTTTGTCAGGTACGGTACACAAAAAGCAATTGGCTAGAGACGCAAAGTGGGAAGCGGAGTACGGCGAATCATTGAATAATGCGTAAGTCATGCATAAGCAGGAGAAGGGGAAATTCCTCTTCTTCTTTTTTTATTGACAAAAACATAGGTAGCCATTATGATTTAAACAGTTGTTTAAAACAAGTGTTTAAAACGATTGTTTAAATAGAGAAAACAGGAGTGGATCAGTATGAGAAACGCGTTACAGGCTTTTATGAAGCGCCCAACGACATGGGTGGGTATGATTACAGCCATTATGTTTCAGGTTATTTTTTCCGTCATCTGGATGACAGGCTATAATGGGGTTACAGATCGTATTGACCAGCTTCATATTGCGATCGTGAACGAGGATCAACAAATGGGTACGCAGGTCGCAAGCAGCCTAGTACAACGGTTACCTTTCAATATGAATGAAATGGCGGGCATAGATGAAGCAAAGCAAATGCTTGATGAGCGTGAGCTACAAATGGTCGTTTGGATCCCATCGGATTTCTCACAGAAAGCGACCGCGGCAGATGGTACGGCTTCGATTCAATACATCATCAATGAGTCTAACCCGGCTCTTATCAAAAGCATTATGAGCGGCGCAGCTGCGCAAATTACAACGGAAGTCAATAAGCAGGCGATAGCCGGAGGCATTCAAACGGTGCTTGGCAATATGCAGCTTCCTGCTGAACAGGCAGGCGCAGCGGCTCAAGGGCTGTCAGAGCGAGTAACTTCGGATATTCAATCGACGAACGTCATTAAAGGAATGAACAACCAGATGGTTCCGATGATGCTGGTGCTCGCTTCTTATGTCGGAGCGATGATTATGGGCATGAATTTCGAGCAGTCTGCAATGGCATTAGGGGGAAGCGTAAGCAAGTGGAACCGTTACGCTGCGAGAAGCATCCTAAATGTTGCCGCAGCCGTTATTATTTCACTCGTAGGCTCATCTTTGCTCGCAGCATTCGGTGCCCAAATGGACCAAGGCTTCTTGCATATTTGGATGTTCCAGCTGCTGTTCGTACTAACCTTTATATTCGTTTCGCAAATGTTTATTTACTTGTTCGGCTTAAGCGGCATGCTCTTCAATATCATCTTATTGTCGGCGCAGCTCGTTACTTCGGGAGCAATCGTTCCGCGTGAATTGTTATCGGACTTTTACATCAAGCTAGGCGACATTCTGCCAGCCACCTATGCAGTAGAAGGCACCATGAACATTTTGTTCGGAGGACCTGCGGCTACGAGTGATGCCCTTGCGCTAAGCATGGTTGCAGTTGCAGCCATTGCAATCAGTACGCTTGCAGTCGCCGCCAAACGAAAAGCTGTTCTCCAGCATCAGCCTAAGGCAGCCATCGCCAGCCACAAACATTCATAACAGTTCGCTGTTGCAGAACATCAAAGATTCGTTCACAATAAAAGATATTGTTTTTATGGAGGACCGTTATGACTACAGGAGACGCGGATATTAAGATCAGAATATTGTTAGCATCCAAAAAGCTGTTTGCAGAGCAAGGCTTCGAAAAAACGACCGTTCGGCAAATATGCGAAGAGGCGGGTGCTAACGTCGCGCTTGTCTCGTATCATTTCGGCGGGAAAGAAAATATGTTTGGCGCATTATTCGAGTATTTTTTCCCGAATGACGATATTGCGGGGATCGATCCCACTCTAAGCCCTGTTGAAGGCATAAAGCTCCTCATCTCAGAGGTAACTAAATTCCGCTACAGCGATCGTCAGCTTATTAATATTATTCAACAGGAAATCATAATGAATACGGATCGCATCCAAAAAATCCGCAAGCATGTCATGCCGATGTGGCAGTTGCTTCGTCAATGGCTCAAGGAAGGCGAGGAGCAGCAATTGTTCCAATTCCGCTCCTTGGATACGACCTTGCTGTCCGTGGTCGGAACGCTTCTCTTTCATCGCCATACGGAATACTGGACTTTTCTCGTTGAGGAGAAAAATCCGCCTATGGCTGAAGTTATCGAAGATTTGACGGCATTCATTCTCGGCGGCATCCATTATAAAGAAGAATAGAAGAGCATAACGAATACCGTACTGCGAGCAATCGCGGTGCGGTATTTTTGTTTCCGGCCCAAAAAGTCAAAATAGCGGCATAGGTCATCAAAATAGCGTTAACGAATCAAATGCCTGTTTTTTATAATAGAAGCAAGACCAAATAACTGAGGTGAATATATGCAGAAGCTAGAAACGGCAGCCGAGGCCCCAAAAGCAAAACACATTTCCAAAAGGAGCTCCTTGCAAAAAAAAGAAACGATTGCCGGCTTGTTATTCGTCGGTCCTATGCTGATCGGCGTCACGGTGCTTACCTTCATTCCGATTATCGCTACGTTCCTGCTTTCGCTCGCGGATTGGAACTTTATAGCCGGCTTCAAAGACATAAAGTGGGTTGGCTTCGATAATTATGAGCGATTGCTTCAGGATGACGGATTCATGAAGTCGCTCAAGAACAATGCGTATTTTTTGCTTACCGTACCGATCTACTTGGCGATATCCATGCTGCTGGCGATCCTTATCGATAAGCATGTGTATATGAAAAGCTACTTCAAGGTAGCTTATTTCATGCCATACATCTCAAGCATTGTGGCAGTTGCCATCGTGTGGCAGGTGCTATTCCATCCGTCAGCGGGGCCGGTCAATCAGCTGCTCATCTCGTTTGGCATAGACAATCCGCCGAAGTGGATCGCAGATCCGAAATACGCGCTGCCTTCCTTAATGATGATATCGATATGGATTTCTATCGGCTTCAATCTCATTGTCTACATCGCCGGGCTGCAATCGATTCCGAAGGATTTGTACGAGGCGGCCGACATTGACGGAGCGAACGCTTGGCATAAATTCAAAAGCATTACGTTCCCGCAGCTGTCGTCCACCTCATTCTTTTTGCTCGTAACCGGCATTATTTCAACGTTCAAAATTTTCGATTTGATTGCTATTTTAACCAAAGGCGGGCCGATCTCATCGACGAGCATGCTCGTCTGGCATTTGTACGATACGGCGTTCGTCAATTTGAAAATCGGTTATGCTTCCTCGATGGCCGTCATCTTATTCGCTTGCGTCATGTTGATTACCGTTCTGCAATGGCTGGGTCAGAAGAAATGGGTCAATTACTAGAGGAGGAGGCATGGCATGACGATTAAACAAATAGAGCGGCTAAGAAAGGGCGCCATTACGCTGCTGATGCTCGCAATCAGCATTCTATTCCTGCTGCCATTTCTATGGATGCTCTCCGCGTCCTTCAAAATCGAAGCGGATGTATTCACGTATCCGATCCAGTGGATTCCGGCGAAATGGCATATTATCGAAAACTACAAGGAAGTATGGATAGGGAAATTCCCATTTTACAAATATTATTGGAACACAGTTAAGGTAACGGTGCTTACGACGGTAACATCGGCGTTTGTTTCGGCGCTTGCGGCTTATGGCTTCTCCAAAATCAATTTTGCCGCCAGCAAATATTTATTTATAATCGTACTCGCGACATATATGATTCCGCATCAGGCCATTCTTGTTCCGCAGTTTATTTTATACCGCCAAATCGGTTTTTTTGACAGCCATCTTGGCTTGATTCTACTGAGCAGCTTTAGTGTTCTCGGTACATTTATGCTACGGCAGTTTTTCATGGGGGTTCATAACGAATACATAGAATCTGCTAAAATAGACGGAGCCGGCCATTGGCGCATTTTTTGGCAGATCGCCTTCCCGCTGGTACGTCCTGCGGTCGCAACATATGCGATCCTGCGATTTATATGGACGTGGAACGATTATCAGAATCCGCTGATCTTCCTTCGTACGGATAAGCTGTACACCATTCAGCTGGCGATGCAGAAATTCACGACCATTAATGGAGAGTTTTATTCGCTTATTATGGCCGCTGCCGTGTCGGCGATATTACCGCTGCTTATCGTATTCATCATCGGGCAGAAGAGCGTTATCGAAGGCATTGCGCTAGGCGGGGTTAAAGGATAGCAGCCGCTGCATCCTTTAGCTTGTTGTCAAAATAGTTGCATAGGTGGTCAATATAGTAGTATGGCTCGGAAAGTTGCCATTGCTACAATGAAATCAAGAAAGCGGATACATCAAAGAGGCCGAATGCATATACGCCGTTTGTTCCACAACCACACGAGGAGGGTTAACATGTACAAACAAATGAAATTATGGTTTCTTCTTACTTTGTCAGTCATCATTGTTTTGACAGGCTGCTCGAGCAATGCAGGCAATAAGGAGGCAGCGGAAAATAGCGGCGCCAGCGAGAATACAGAGAAAGCGACTGCCGCGCCGGACGAAGCGAAGCCCGTAACGATCAAGGTGCATACATTCGGCAACGAGGCGAGCTACAACTGGGAGAAAACGATTGCCGCATTCAAAGAAAAATATCCGAACATCATTCCCGAGGTGATCGTTCTGAGTGAAAAGGGCGATACGCAGGAGGCGCTCCAGAAGCTTGATCTTGCTGCCTCTTCGAGTGAACAGATGGACGTTCTGATGTTCAGTGACCCTGCGAGCTACGCACAGCGCGTCGGACTTGGAATGGTTGCCAAGCTGGATGACTTTATCGCTAAAGACGGCTATACGGTTGCCGAGGACTATAAGGTGGACACAACCTTGAACGGGAGCATCTACGCGCTGCCAGGCAAGTTCAATCCATGGTATGTGCTGCTTAATAAGACGCAGTTGACCGAAGCGGGACTCAGCGTTCCTACGGAATGGACGTGGGAGGAGTTCACTACATATGCGAAGAAGCTGACGAGCGGGGAAGGCGCAGCTAAGCACTACGGAACTTATTTCCATGGTCCGCAGAACGGGGGCTGGATGGAATTCATGAAGCTTGCGCTCGCAAATCAAGCGGATAACACAGAATTTCTTAAAGCGGACGGAACGTTCAACTTAGACAATCCGTTATTCCGCAAATCACTGGAGCTTCGGCTTCAAATGGAGAAGCAGGACAAGTCGGCGACGCCGTACACGGACATCATGTCGCAGAAGCTGCACTACCGCAATCAATTTTTCAGCCAAGCGGCAAGCATGGTGATGATCGGAAGCTGGATGAATACGGAGCTTGGCGGAACGGATCAATTCCCGCTCAATTTCGACGTTGCAGTAGCGCCAATTCCGAAAAACAGCGCCAGCGACGAAGGCGGATATACGATGGTGACAACCGATTATGTCGGCGTTGCGGAAAGCTCCAAAAACAAAGAAGCGGCCTACACATTCGTTCGCTGGTATACGACGGAAGGACAGATCGCCCAGGGCAAAAACATTCCGTCATGGAACGGCGTGGATGATTCGCAGCTTGCCTCCATCATCGATATCATTCTTGGAGCCACTCAAAATCCAGAGAAGGTTGATAAAGCTTCCTTGCTTAGCGTGCTCTCGAACGCGAAGTCATCCAAGATCATCCCGCCTGTGACCTATCAATCAGAAATGTATAAGGTCATTAACGAAGAATACGAGAAGCTGATATTCGACCAGCAGGATATCGACAAAACGATTGCGGCAATGCAGGAGAAGGTACAGCAAATTATTGATGCGAACAAAAAATAATAGCGTATAATTTAATTGTGAATGAATAAGGAGTGCAGCCTGCAAACTGCGCTCCTTTTTTGAAAATATAAGACTTTATATGTTTCACGCGATAAGGTATTCTTCTATTTCTACGAGAAACGGATACCCTCCTCTTGGTCGGCGAAGCCGTTTCTTCTTGAAATATAAGACTTTATCTGTTTCACGCGATAACGTATTCTTCTATTTCTACGAGAAACGGATATCCTCCTCTTGGTCGGCGAAGCCGTTTCTTCTTGATAGGCGACGAGCGGAGGCTAATGCATGATAACCGGCAGAAAAACGTTAGCTTGGCCGCGTTCCTTTCGTTTCAAGCTGATGGTAACCTCCATCGTCTGCATTTTGCTCCCGGCTTTTATTACGCTGGCGGTCTACAATATGCTGACGAAGGATACGGTGAAGGAGGAAGCCGTTTCGCAGGCCCATCAAAAGCTGGAGCTGGTGGACGGCTACGTAACCAATTTGTTTCACTACATGCTGTATATTGCGAACAACGTCCAGAATGACTCGGAAATGAACGTCATACTAAAGGCAGTGGCGGCGGGGAAAGTCTATGAAGGAGTTAATGCGGAATACGAGGAATTCACAGATCGCAGTAAAATAACGAATAAAATCGATAATATGACAGTGCTCGGAGATAAGGCAAGAGTAACCATTTTGCTCAAAAATGGAACGCATTTCGCCAACTACCCGCTGTATGAATATAATCCTAACCTAATTCGGGAGGAGCCTTGGTTTGATCGGCTGAACCAGCTGAGAGGCCTCGAATCGTTTTGGATCGGAACGACGCCTACCGTATTCTATCAGGATAAGACGCGCAGCCCGCATCAAATATCGATGGCGCGAACGCTGCGCGGTGGCGGATTAACGCCCTATGGCTATGTGATCGTGACCATATTGGAGGATCAGGTAAGCAGTATATTCAAAAAGCTGCAAGCCGACCAAGAAACGATGCTGTTGGATGCGGAGGGGAAAATGATGTCGCATCCGGATCCGCAGCGAATCGGCGAGGCATTTCCTTACGCAGAACGGGCGGGAAAGCAGGCAGACCCGAATATTATCCGATTCGAAGGCGAGAGCTATATCGTCTCAACGCATAAGCTTTCCCTTACGGGGTGGGAGCTTGTGTCTATGACGCCTTACAAAAAGGCCGTCTATAAACTCAACTCGATTTTCAGCCGGGTATTTATGATTCAGCTGGCATCGTTTTTTGTTTTTTTACTGCTGTTTGTCTACTTGATCGGAACGTTTACGAGGCCCCTCGTCAGGCTGGGCAGGGTTGCGGAGACGGTGCAGCGGGGCAATCTGGAGGTACGCTCCAATCTGAGGGGACAGGATGAGATCGGCTATTTGGGCGAGTCCTTTGACCAGATGCTGGACAGGGTGAAGGCGATGATCTCAGAAATTACGATGACCCAGGCCCGTAAAAGAAAAGCGGAGCTGGCGATGCTGCAAGCGCAGATTAATCCGCATTTTTTGTTCAATGTGCTGAATTCCATCCGTATGAAGGTCATGCGCAGCGGTGATGCAGACAGTGCCGCAATGATCAGCTCATTGTCGAAGCTGCTCCGAATGACGATAAGCCAAGAAAAGAACGCAATTCCGCTCCATGATGAAATCGATACGATAGTTGATTACGTGAAGCTGATGAACATGCGCCAGAAGGAGAAGGCGTCGCTCGTGCTTGAGCTTGATAGGGACACGCTGATGGTGGCTGTTCCGCGTTTTTTCCTGCAGCCGATTATCGAAAACGCGCTTATTCATGGTCTAAGCCAGCGTGCAGGCTACTTATTTATCGGGTCGGAGCAGGCAGAGGGCGGCATTCAAATTAAGGTTCGGGATGACGGGCAGGGAATGAGCCAGCATACGCTGGGGCTGCTGCGGACTAAGCTGATGGAGTCTGTGGAGAAGGAGGAGAAGCAACATGCGCCGGTTAACAAATTCACGAGCATGGGGCTCTCGAACGTCTATGAGCGGATGAGGATCACATATGGCGAGCGGTTCGAGATGGAAGTAAAGAGCGAGGAGGGGCATGGCACAGAGATTAGGCTGTACATTCCGAGGCTGGAGGCTGGCGATGATGTATAAGGTAATGCTTGTGGATGACGACTACCCCGTGCTTGAGCTGATCCATTACGCGATTGATTGGGAGCAGCTCGGGCTTTCGGTCATTGGATTATACGAGAATGGACAAACCGCTCTCGAAGCGGCTGAGGTCGATATGCCGGATATTCTCATTACCGATATTGGCATGCCGCGTATGGACGGGTTAGAATTGATTAAATGTTTAAAAGAGCTGAATCCGAATCTGCGGGCAGCCATTCTGTCCTGCCACAGCGAATTCCAATACGCCCAGCAGGCGGTTAAGCTGCAGGTGCAGGATTATTTGCTCAAAGATACGCTCGAGCCTTCTGCTATTCATAAACTATTGGTACAATTTATAAGCGGTATGCGCGAAGAAGGCGAGCTTCAGGCAAAACAGCTTCAGATGGAGCATCTGGTCGATCGCAACAAGGCACTGCTCAAGGAGAAGTTTATTCGTTCGACCTTGCAGCAGCCCATGCTGGATGCAGCTGTTTGGCGGAAGGAGCTGGAGGATTTCGGCCTACCCTTTCAAGCAGGAGAAATCATTATTCCTGTCATGGGGATGGTAGACGATTTCCGTTCCGCCAAGCTGCGCTACCATTCGGATGACGTGCTTCGGTTCGCGATGGACAATGTCGCAGAGGAAGCCATTCGCAGTGAAGGCTTGCTGTCCGTGCATTTCAATTATAGTCCGCAGCAGTCCGTTTGGTTGCAAACGTTTCCTTGCGGGCTAAAAGTGAACGGCTTCGACGAGGCAAAGCGGATGATGGGCAGCATGCAGCGTGCCATTAAGCAGTCGTTGAAGCTGTCTATGTCCTTCTTGATTGGTGACAGCTGCGTAACGCCGGAGCAGTTGAAAGCTTCCATCGCCGCTATGCAGGCGAATACGACAGGCCGCTTTTACCGTATGCCCGGCTCCATCGTCAAATTAGCGCCATGCCCGGCTTCGGAAGGAGATATGTTTGCCCAGTTTCATGCGGCAAGCGCGAAGCTTAGGGAGCTTATGCTCAGCCGGGACTCGGCAGGCGTGTCGCATGCCGTAGACAGCTGGCTTGCAGAAGCGAAGCAGCACAGGCATGCTCCCGAAAAGGTGAAGGACTGGGTGCTTAAGCTGCTTCTCGATATGAAGCTTAAGCTGCAATCCAGTCTTCAGCACAGGTCTGCTCAGTCGATCGAAGTCAATCACGGCGAGCTGCATGAGATAGATCACCTATCGGAGCTGAAGGACTGGCTGATCGCGCATTGCCGAGCGGCAATTGCAGCCGAAGAGCAGCCTGGCAATCAATCCCGCCGAACGGAAGTAGCGGACGCCTGCCAGTTCGTTGCGCTGCATTTGGACCGAAGAATTAGCCTGGAGGAGGTCGCCGAGCGTCTGTTCATGAATCCGAGCTATTTCAGCCGCTTGTTCAAGAAGGAAACCGGTGAAACGTTTATTGAGTTCGTGACGAGGATGAAAATGTACCGGGCCAAGGAGCTTCTCGACCAGACGGGGTCCCCGATAGGGAAAATATGCGAGACGCTCGGGTATGACAATCAAAGCTATTTTATTAAGCTGTTCAAAGCTTTTTCGGGTGTCACGCCCGTTGAATACAGAAGCCAGCAAAAACGGCAACCGTCGGGAGTGAGGACATAGGGATGAAACGCGAGCAAATTGAAAGCATGCTGGAGCTGGGCAGAAAACGCGGGATATCGCTTATTCTAGGGGACAGCGCTCCAGATAGCCTGTGGGGTACTGCTTTGAACGGCACGTTAATGGAAGAGATTCGGGCGGATGCCGACAATCGCTTGAAAGCAGCGGACCCTGAGCTTACGTTCTCGCTATTTCGCGTCTTTGGCGATACAGGTGAACGTCTAGCCTACGAGAACGTATATTTTGATAGGCGCAAGCGAATGAATGCGTTTGTTATTATGGCGCTGCAAGAGCCGGGCAATAAGCTGTACGAGACCGCAGCGCTGGACACGATCTGGTCCATTTGCAATGAATTCACCTGGTGCCTGCCTGCACATTTCAATGAACGGGCGGAGAAGCCGGATATTGATCTGTTTGCGGCGGAAACGGGGTTCGCCTTAAGCGAGGTGCTGCTTCTGCTTGGCGAACGATTGCCGCGTTTGCTGCGCGAGAGGATAGAGACGGAGATTGAGAACCGTCTATTTCGCCCGTTTTTGGAGCTGGGGCCTTATGGGTGGGAGACGGCTGAGCATAATTGGTCTGCGGTTTGCGCAGGCTCAATCGGGGCAGCTGCGCTCCATCTCATGAACGATACCGGCAGGTTGTCCGAGCTGCTTGCGCGGGTGCTTCGTTCGCTTGATTACTATTTGGACGGCTTCGGCGAGGATGGGGCTTGCGCGGAGGGGTATTCCTATTGGCAATACGGGTTTGGTTACTTTGTTTATTTTGCCCAGCTGCTTAAAGAGGCGACCGAAGGCCGAATGGATTTGTTTGAGGCAAGAAAAGTGAAGGAGATTGCGCTTTTCCAGCAGAAAAGCTTCACAAGCGGCAATGCAGTCGTCAATTTTTCTGATGCGCCAAATGAAAGCGGTATATTTATGGGATTAAGCTGCTGCTTGCATAAGGAGTATCCTGAGGTTATTGTGCCGGATGCGAGCCTGCGGGCAGCCTATTCTTCCGATTACTGCGGCCGCTGGGCACCTGCTGTCCGCAACCTGATGTGGGCGAAGGAAGAATGGCTCGCCTCGAGCAGCGGCAAGGCGCTTTGGCCGGCAGAATCGTATTATTTGCCTGATGTGGCATGGTTGTTGTCCAGGCATGTAAGCACGAATGGAGGGAGCTACAGCTTCTCCGCTAAGGGCGGCCATAATGCGGAACCGCACAACCATAATGACGTGGGCCACTTTCTGCTTCATGCGGACGGACAAGCTTATTTGGCGGATTTGGGCAGCGGCAAATATACGGCAGACTATTTCGGCAAGGGGCGTTATGCCATATGGTGCAACGGCTCTCAAGGACATTCGGTACCGATTGTCAACGGCTCGCATCAACAGGCTGGCCAGCAATTTCGGGCGAAGGTCGTGGAAGCGGCTTCAGCAGAGGGAGAAGACCTATTAGAGATTGAGATTAGCGGAGCTTATGGGTTATCGCAGCTGGAGCGTTTAGGGCGTCGTTTCCATTGGCAAAAAGAAGAGCTGCCTTGTCTGTCTCTTATTGATCGTTTTTCATTCTTGCCAGGTGAGGGAGACAAGGGACTCACCAACTTCCCAATAACAGAACGTTTTATTTCGTACCTTGCCCCAGAGCTAACGAAGGCTGGCGAGCTTTTATTCATCGGAAAACGAAGGCTCCGCATGATTTATAATCATCAGCTTTGGAGTCCTGTCGTAACGGCAAGAAGCGACATCGATCATTATGGCAGCGAGCGGCATTGGCATACGATTGATTTTGAAGCATCCGCTCTACCTGCGGTTCCTTTTATAGCTGCTTTTACTTTTCAATTTGACTCATAACAATCGATAAGAGGCGAGGAGCGTGAACGAATATGGAAACGAGCAGTTGGACAACGGAAGCCTGGGGAAAAGTGCATGAAAAAGTGACGAGAACAAGTACGCGAATTGGGGCAAGGTTCCCCCACGCAAGTGTGGATGGGTCATACGTGCTTGAGGCTCCGCACTGGTGGACAGCTGGATTTTGGCCAGGTCTGCTATGGCTGCTGTACCGTGATTCGGAATCGAAGGATGAGCGCTATAAGGAGATCGCGGAGGCTTGCGAGCAGCAGCTCGATGATGTGCTGTTTGGATTCGACAAGCTCGATCATGATATCGGCTTCATGTGGTCGCTTACGAGCGTTGCGCGCTATAAGCTGCTGGGCGACGAGCAGTCCCGCAAGCGTGCGCTGCTTGCGGCGAGTGTGCTTAGCGGCCGTTTTAACGTAAAAGGAAATTATATTCGCGCATGGAATCCGTGGGGCGAGGGTGACCGCAACGAGGGATGGGCCATTATTGATTGCATGATGAATTTGCCGCTGCTCTACTTCGCGAGCGAGACGACGAACGACCCGCGATTCAAGCATTTGGCAATGGAGCATGCGGATACGGTACTCGAGCATTTCATTCGTACGGATGGCTCCGTCAATCATATCGTCGTCTTCCATCCGCTGACAGGTGAGTTCGAGAGTGTGAACGGCGGGCAAGGATTCGCACCGAATTCGGCTTGGTCGCGAGGTGCAGCTTGGGCGATATACGGAATGGCATTAAGCTACCGCTACACTGGGGAGCTCAAGTATCTGGATGCCGCGAAGCGGGTTGCGCATTTCTTCCTAGCCCAATTGCCGGAGGACTCTGTCCCGCATTGGGATTTCCGATTGCCAACGGGAGTCGAGCGCTATCGGGATAGTTCGGCTGGCGCCTGCGCGGCTTGCGGCCTGCTCGAAATCGCGCGGGCGGTGCCGAGCGAGGAGGCTGGGCTTTATCAGGCTGCGGGGGAGCGCATTCTGCGGTCTCTGTACGAGAATTACGGGGCATGGGACAATGAAGCGGAAGAGGGCTTGATTCTGCATGGGACAAGCCATTATCCTGAGCGGAGGAATATTGATGTGCCGCTTATTTATGGCGATTATTTCTTTGTTGAGGGATTAGCGAGATTGCGAGGAAACTCGGCAACATTCTGGTAGGAGGCATCATGAATATGACCAACGGCTTGCCTATTTATAGCAAACTTACTGACCGTCAGTATTGGCTGGAGCAGATGCTTCGCATAAGCAATCCGGTTTTGGAGGCGCTGGCGGAGCGTCGATTAAAAGAGAAGATGCCGATTGAATTCGCGGACGTCGAAGGAGAGACGGAAGCGGAACGGACGCTGGCTGCAGCTGAGCTTAAGGCGGACCGCGCCAAATATACGCATTTGGAGGCGCTTGGCAGGCTGCTGTCCGGAATAGCTCCGTGGCTGGAGAACGGCAAGCTCCTTGGAGCAGAAGAAGAGGCGCGCATCCGGTATGCCGCGCTTGCACGCGAGGCCATTGACGCGGCTACCGATCAGGATTCTCCGGATTATATGAATTTCAGCGAAGGCTACCAGCCTATCGTCGATGCAGCCTTTCTGGCACAAGCTGTTCTGCGCGCGCCAATTGAACTCGGGGAGAAGCTGGAGCCACGGGTAAAGGCGAATCTTGCAGCTGCGCTTAAGCAAACGCGAACAAGAAAGCCGGTTTTCTCCAACTGGCTGCTCTTTGCGGCAACGACCGAGGCTGCCCTGCTCAAACTAGGCGAGGCCGACTGGGACCCGATGCGGATCGATTATGCGTTGAAGCAGCATGAACAGTGGTACTTGGGTGATGGCGCATACGGCGATGGACCTGATTTTCATTGGGATTATTACAATAGCTTCGTCATTCAGCCCATGCTGCTCGACGTGCTTGCAGCAGCAGGCGGGCAGCATGGGGAATGGGGAGCGATGCGCAAGGCAGTGGCTGACAGAGCGCGGCGTTATGCGGAGGTGCTGGAGCGGCTGATCGGGCCGGATGGCGCTTATCCGCCGATTGGGCGATCGCTGGCTTACCGCTTCGGAGCATTCCAAAGCTTAGCCCAAAGCGCGCTGCTTGAAGATTTGCCGAAGAGCGTCAGCGCAGCGCAGGTGAGAAGCGCCTTGTCGGCAGCCATCAAGCGCACGCTCGAAATGCCGGGAAATTTCACGTCGGACGGCTGGCTGACGATCGGCTTCTGCGGTCATCAACGGGACATCGGCGAGCGTTATATCTCGACAGGCAGCCTTTATTTGTGTGCAGAGGTATTTCTGCCTTTGGGCTTGCCGCCGGAGCATGCGTTTTGGAGCGGAGCAGAGGAGGCATGGACTTCTAAGAAGGCATGGTCCGGTCTAGCGTTTCCAATCGACACGGCTTTGAAATAACACATAAAGAGGTTATTGAAAGAGGATAAGTCCGAGTCGGCTAATCCGATTAAATGCCAAAAAAGAACCTTCGATAACCACTCTGAACGGTGACCTGCAAGATGGACTCTTTTTTCTAAAAAAGCAGCCTCTTGTGGGTCACCGTTGCTATAAGTGGAATTGAAGGTTCTTTATTAACTCAATATTGCGCAAACAGTGGGAACCGCAATTCCCTAAAAGAATGTTGTGCTAGTCCTTGATTAATGAAAGGTGCTGCTTCAACCGTATCTATGCTTCCTTGGCTAACTCTTGTTGAATAGGGGGCAGCGGGTTGCGCTTGACTTTCACTTCTTGGAAAGTGATTTTATTGGAAATAATATAGTCAGGCGTCTTGCGATGCGTGTGCGACTCACGGAATGCTTCGCTTTTCGTCCAAGCCTGGAAATCATCCTTGGAATTCCAACGGGTAACGACCGAAACCTCGTCATAATCCTTCGTGTTCTGCGTGAGCAGAACTTCAAGACCGAGGAAGCCCTCCATGCCCTCTACCTTGCCAATCCGGTCAAACCGCTCGATCAGCTTGTCACCGTTTCCTTTCGTAATTTGCGATATGTTCGTTACAATAATCATAGTTGCATCCTCCTCGTAATTTCTAGGTATCGGAATAATGACTGGGTAATTTTGCTCAAAGCTTACTTTGGCTTCGATTTCGTATACTTGCCTCAAAAAGCGGGACGTAATGACTGCCTGCGGATTGCCGGTTGAAACAATTTCTCCGTCCTTCATGGCGATTAGGTGATCGCAAAAGGCTGCGGCTTGCTGCAAGTCATGAAGAACCATGACAATCGTGATGCCTTGCTCTTGATTGATTTTTCGCAGCATGCCCATCACTTCGAGCTGATGTGAAATATCGAGGAAGGTCGTAGGCTCATCGAGTAATATGATGCTGGTTTTCTGGGCAAGCGCCATTGCAATCCGTGCTTTTTGCTGCTCGCCTCCCGACAACGTGTGGAACATGCGGTCATCATGCCGCCGTATGCTCATCGTTTTCATCGCCCAATCAATGATTTTGTTATCCTCATCAGTCAGTCTCTGCTTGAACATGCCTTTATGAGGCGACCTGCCGAATGCGATAAGCTCGCGAACGGTGAGCTCCGGCAGCATTTCTTTCGCTTGGGGAAGCATTGATATGGTTCTAGCGTAGTCTGCTCTGGAATAGACGCCAGCTGCTTTTCCTTGTACGCTGACGTCGCCTTTGTCTGCTTTCAGCAGTTTGGCGACGATTTTGAGAAGGGTAGATTTGCCGGAGCCATTAGGCCCGATTATCGCTGTCATTTTACCTTCGGGAACGGAGGCTGTAACATCGAAGAGCTGAAACATTCCCATTTCATGCTCTATTTTCTCCAAATCAATCGCTGAAGGAGTGTTTGTCATCTCCAATTACTCCTTTTCCTTAACAAATATAGAAAGAACGGTGCGCCGACACAGGCAAGCAAAATGCCAACGGGAAGCTCGATCGGATCAAACCAGGTTCGGGCTATCGTATCGGCAAATACGACTAGCGCTGCTCCTCCAAGAATGGAAACGGGGAGCAGGAAGCGGTAATCCTCGCCAATGATCAGCCTGACGGCATGGGGGACGACGAGCCCAACGAAGCCGATTAAGCCTGCTGCGCTGACTGCAGCGCCTGCAAGCAGAGAGGAAAGCAGAATTAACAGCAACCGCTGCAGCTCTACTTTTTGGCCGAGCAGCTTAGCAGAATCATCTCCTAGCAGGAGCAGGTTAGCGGGCTTTATGGCCGCGATGGTTAATCCGAGGCCAACCAGCGCGTAAGGCGCCATAAAGGAAAGATGATGCCAGCTTCGGCCGTTCAAGCCACCGGACAGCCAAGGCAGAACCGCTTGAATTCGGTCGCTGTAGACGACCATAATGCCGTTCATGACCGCCCCGAGCAGCGCGTTGACGGCAACGCCTGCCAGCACGATTTTGACGGGGGAGGTGCCTTTATCCCAAGAAATAAAGTAGATAACGATGGATGTGGCAAAAGCACCGATAAAAGCAGCCGCAGGCAGCAAATAGCTAAGCTGAGGCAGTAAAACCATCGTGATGACGGCAGCAAGGCCGCCTCCCGCCGAAACGCCGATAATGCCGGGGTCGGCAAGCGGATTGCGCATAACCCCTTGCAGAATGGCGCCGGCTGCGGCAAGGCAAGCGCCTGTGAGCAGGCCGACAAGCACGCGGGGGAGCCGCAGGTTCATAATGATGGTGTCATGGGCGGATTGCGAATCAGTCGTGATAATCATCCAGATTTCTCTGAGCGAAATCGGCACGGAACCGAAGGATAAGCCGTAAAATACGCTTAACAGCAGCAGGACAGGGGCTGTAATTAACGCAATCGTTCTTCTTCTTGCGCGGATTTGTCTACTCATCTTGGTCCTCTCATTGCTGCAGTGCCTCTAGTTTCCCATGCAATAGCTCGAGCGACTCCATGACTCTTGTGCCAGGGTTTGAGCCGAACAGATCGGAGGGCAGCACCTCTACTTTATTTTGCTTGACGGCCTCTAAGCTGCTCCATGCGGGATTGGTCTGCATTTCCTTTAGGAAGCTTTTCTTCACCTCTTCGGGGTCTCCGTGGGTCATGATGAGAATGAGCTGAGGGCCCGCTTCGACGATTCTCTCTGAATTGAGCTGCGCATACTGCGGATAGCTTTGCAAGCCGGGATAGTCCGAAGCAATATTCGTTCCCCCGGCAAGCTCCAATATATTGCCGCTTAATGAATTAGGCAAAGCAGCCATGAACGTTCCTGGAGCACCATAAACGAGCAGTGCGCGCGGCTTAGGAGTGTCTGAGCTGGCTTCGTACTGCTTGATTTTCTCGTCTATTTGCTTTATAAGCTCATCTGCCCGCTGCTCCTTTTGGAGAAGCTGCCCAAACAGCTCAATCTGTTTCTTGATCTCGTCAATCGAATTCGCGCTGGTCAGAATAACTTTGGAGCCAACACCCTCTAGAATCGGAACGTCCTTCGTATTCATTGGATTGTTGCCGAGTACCACATCTGCGCGGAGAAGCGTAATTTTCTCTAAGTCAACCTCATGCGCGGAGCCGATCTGCTCTACGGCCTCTGCTTCTTTGGAAGCAAGGGGAGTCGTGGAGGTAGGCCTTCCGACTAGGGTTCCGCCAAGCGCATAAATAATATCGGTTTCACCGTTGCTCAGCGCTACGATATGCTGAGGCACCTCATCGAAAGCGATGTTGCGATTAGCAAAATCTTTAATTTGAATGAGCGATTGCTGCTGATTGACAGACTGTTCTATGCCTCCAGCCTGGGTGCTGCAGGCAGTTAGTGATAATACAAAAGCAGCACAGCATATAAGCAAACCTTTCTTCATGTGAACCTCCAAGCTGGGGAATAAATGATAGTGATTATCAATATCACTTAAACGATAGTGAAAGTTGCTGTCACTGTCAACATGTTTTTGCCGCAGGAAATGTTTATATTTTCCACTCAGAATAGCATAGTTAAAGCTTGGTATGGCGCACTATTCGAAAATTTAATAACGGTTGACGAGTACTGAAATCTTAACGTAATATCTATTACGAGTTTACAGTGCTGAATATTTTTGGAAGAGGTGCGGGTTTATAAGAAAATATTGAGAAGTGTCGATTCAGGCTTTTTTACATGGACTTCATGGACTAGGCGGTAAGCCGAGCTGGTCTAGTGCATTCCAATCGTCGAGGAAATTTTAACAGACAGGTTATTTTTTTTATTTGCATATTGAGAATGATAATCATTAACTTTTAACTTTCGGTTATCGATTCCAAACACACATAGAAGTATCATAGCGTTGAAAATGCAGCTTAGAAAATGGGTAGGCATGTTGCTCGCAGTAGCGGTGCTTCTCTCAATTGTGAATGTGGGGGGGCAGTGGCAACGACTCCGGATGTTGCGCTGGAAGATGGCGAGTATACAGCACTAGCGCATATCGCACAGCCGGCCCTTGCCCGTCAAGGTAGGCGAATAGAGCGATGAAGATAGGCGTTTTTTCATATTATCAGCTGACAATAGCGATAAACCATCCTTAGTTGGAGAAGCCGCCGAGCATGGATTTATCCAAGGCAAGGCGGGAATAAGTTCGATCCTGCAGCGAGTGCAGCCCGTTATGAGGCGCTAACTCTTGTGATGGAGCTTCTAGCGGACAAATAATCATACGAAAAACGTACAACACGAAACAACGACGAGGATGCCGCAGAGCCGGTGTCCTCGTCATGCTATGCATGAGAGAAAGAGAGAGGAGCGCAACAACTTGATCAACAAAGCATGGAGCAGAATGCTGCTATTGTTAATCGTCATCTTAGCTGCTGGCTGTTCAAATGTGGGCAGAGCCGCCACCGAAGTAGAGACGAGTGCAAAGGAAGCTGAGCCGTCGGCTGCGGCTAAACCAGAGCAGCGCGTCATCTCTACGACAGTTGCGATTACTCAAATGCTGGATGCGCTCGAGGTAGACCTTATTGGCGTACCAACCAGTGCCAAAGTGCTGCCTGCCCGTTACGATGCCGTAACACGTGTCGGAAATCCGATGAGCCCGGATATGGAGCTTGTCAAGTCATTAAAGCCTACGGAGGTATTATCGGTGACCACGCTGGAGTATGACCTCAAGCCTGTTTTCGAAGCTGCCGGCATAGAGGCAAGCTTCTTGAACTTGACGAGCGTGGAGAGCATGAATAAAGCATTGACCGAGCTAGGCGATACCTATGGGAAACAAGAGCAAGCGAAAGCGATTGTAACTAAGTTTGACGATAAAGTGGCAGAGATTCACGAGGCGACCGCCAATAAGGAGAAGCCGAGCGTTCTTATTCTCCTAGGCGTTCCCGGAAGCTACCTTGTTGCA
Organism: Paenibacillus endophyticus; assembly: GCF_014192395.1. Lineage (GTDB taxonomy): Bacteria > Bacillota > Bacilli > Paenibacillales > Paenibacillaceae > Pristimantibacillus > Pristimantibacillus endophyticus. The sequence goes on from NZ_JACHXW010000006.1 coordinate 158,929, forward strand.
ACTGAGAAATCGTATATCGGTGATCTTGTTCGCCTCGCCGGCGGTGTCAATATCGCACAAGGCGAGAATGTTGAATATTTAGCTTCCAATACCGAATACTTGCATCAATCGAATCCGGACGTTATTTTGCGTGCAGCGCACGGCATGCCGGAAGAAGTGGTAAAGATGTTCGACAAGGAGTTTCAGAAAAATGATATTTGGAAGCATTTTAAAGCCGTCCAGAACGATCGTGTCTATGACTTGGAAGAAGCTTTGTTCGGAACGACAGGCAATCTATTCGCAGTAGATGCAATGGACGCCTTAATGGAAATGCTGTATCCCTAAGCTGCAGGCAGCTATTCCGCGAGGATCACGAGATGAAGGAAGTTGGCTATGATTAGGAAAATCGCAAGCTTTATCATTATTGCCGTGCTGCTTGCAGTGGCTATCATGATTTCGGCAATGACAGGAAGCATCAAGGTAGGAGCATTGGAGCTGTTCCAAGGCCTGCTATCAGGCACGAACGAGCAGGTTGAGGTTATCAAAGATTTGAGATTCCCGCGGATCATCGTTTCCATGTTGACGGGAGCGGCACTCGCTGTTTCAGGCGTGCTGCTGCAGGCTGTAATGCGCAATCCGCTTGCGGATGCAGGCGTTATCGGCATTTCTTCAGGAGCGGGTCTGGTTTCCCTGCTGATTGTAACGATTTTTCCGGGATTGTTTTTTTGGATGCCGTTGTTTTCTTTTATCGGGGGAGCGTTTGCCTGTTACCTGGTTTACGCGCTCTCTTGGAAATCAGGGCTGAGCCCGTTAAGACTGATTTTAGTCGGAATTGCCATCAATGCAACGTTCACGGGACTTGGTCAGTCGTTTAACTACAGAGGGAGCTATGCGGTAACTAGCGTCAACCAAGCAATCTCGTCTATTTTTACAATGAAGACGTGGCAGGATGTAAACATCATCGCGATATACGGAATAGTCGGGTTGCTGCTTTCCTTGCTGCTGAGCTCATGGTGCAACATGTTGAGCCTACAGGATAAGACGGCTAAAAATCTAGGCCTGCGCGTAACGAGAGCACGGCTGCTTATATCCGTTGTCGCGGTGCTGCTGGCTTCCGTGGCAACAGCAGTAGGCGGATTAATAGCCTTCGTCGGCTTGCTTGTACCGCATATCGCTCGCCTATTGGTTGGCTCTGACCATAAGGTGCTTATTCCGTTTTCGGCACTCGGAGGAGCGCTGCTCATTTTGACGGCTGATACATTAGGGCGAACGCTGCTCGCACCCACGGAAATACCGGCTTCGATTATTATGACAGTGATTGGCGGTCCGTTCCTTATATTCATGCTCAGAAAGAGTGATCGCGTCCATGGAAATTAAAGAGATTACGTTTTCCTATGATAGGAAAACCGACCAATTGAACCGGATAAGCAGCAATATCGCACTGGGCAAGGTTACGACCATAATCGGTCCGAACGGCTGTGGAAAGTCTACGCTGCTTGGCGTGATGTCTCAAAACTATAAGCCGCAAGCAGGCGAGATTGTGCTTGACGGCAAAGCGCTCAGCTTAACGAAACCGAAGGATTTGGCAAAGCGGCTGGCAGTTGTCCATCAGCAGAACGAGGCTCCTTCCGATTTGACCGTTGAGAAGCTGACGAGCTTCGGCAGGCTTCCGCATCGCAGCTTATTCGGGCAGACGGAGGAAGAGGACGAGAAGGCAGTGGAATGGGCGCTGGCTTGTACAAATCTGCAGGATAAACGTTCTCTGAAGCTGGACCAATTGTCTGGAGGAGAGCGGCAGCGCGTTTGGATTGCAATGGCGTTGGCGCAAAAAACAAACATATTGTTTTTGGATGAGCCAACCACTTTCCTGGATATTTATTATCAGATCGAGATCCTCCAGCTCGTTCGAACGCTAAACGAAACCTATGGACTGACCATCGTCATGGTGCTGCATGATATTAACCAAGCTATCCGATACAGCGATACGATTATTGTGATGAAGGCCGGTGAAATCGTCAAAGAGGGTACGCCGGAGAGCGTGATTACCGAGGAGATCGTCAAAGCCACGTACGGCGTTGACGTTATTTTGAAGCAGGATGAGAGTACAGGGCTGTATATGATACCGGTGAGCATTTAATCCTAAATGAGCACATCTTGTTGCTTATTATAGAAGAAAGGCGGAAAAAGTATGCGTAAATTGTCATTATTAATCAGTTTTTATGTTTGTTTTGTCGTATTGTTCGCGATACCTGTCGTAAGTGCGGCGGAATATGAAGACGGTACATACAGCATCGATTATGTGATCAAGAAAGCGGAGGATGAATCGGCTTCGATGGCCAATGACTATTGGGAGAAGCCTGCCAAGGTAATTGTCGATAATGGAAAGCTGACGATTCAGATTCAAATCAACCACAGCAAATGGGTCACGGAGTTCAAGACGCCTACCAGCAGCGGCGGTTATTCTGAGGCCAAGGTGGTGAGCAGCAACAAAGCAGACGATACACGTCTGACGCAGTTCAGCGTAGCAGATCTCTCAGCGACTATGCTGTCTAAAATTCACGTCACGGTACCGGATATCGATTATGACCATGACTACACGATTCGGTTCGATTTCGATGCGAGCAGCATGAAGCTGATTAGCAAGCCAGCGGTCGTTAAGGAAGAGACACCCGCAGCTACCAAAAAGCCGACCGATGCGCCAAAAGCGACTACGGTGCCCAAAGCAACGGCGATGCCGACACCAAAGCCGACATCAAAGCCGGCTTCAACGGAGCCTGCAGCAACTGCAGTCGCTGCGGAGCAACCAGTAAGGGATAGTGCTTCGCCAACGGCGGTGGCGGGCAAAGCTACAGAGGAGCCGGTTGCTGCTGTTTCTGAAGAGCCAGAAGCAGCAACTGCAACTGCATCACCAGAGCCTTCGCCACAATCTACCGAGCTTGCAGCAGAAGCTGTAGCGGTGTCTGAATCTCCTGTAGCGGAAGGCGAGCTTGCATCGGAGGATACTGGCGGTGCGGAGGTGGAAACCGCATCCGTTGATGGGGACACACAACTAGCTAGTGCAGAAGTAGCGGGAGAAACCGAGTCTGGCAAATCCAGCTCAAAGGGCTGGATCACTTCATCGGTCATTTCCGTTATGATTATTTTGGCAGGAGTAACGCTTATTCTCATTCGCAATCGTAGATTGAAGAAATAAATCGTTTGGATGGAGGAAGAGGGTGCTGCTAGCCGGCATCCTCTTTATGCTGAAAACGGCCATGCGGGCTTGATGGGGAGAGACTTCCGACGCTTCAGTGTAAATAAACGGAAAATTAAGACCAAGCACTTGAAATTGGCAACGAAAATGAGTATGATAAAAATAGTTGTTAGCACTTGAAGGTTTCGAGTGCTAACGAGAATAAAAGCAGCGACAAATTTTGAAGGAGGCTATTTTCAATGATCAGACCTTTGGGTGAACGCGTATTGATCGAAGCAATCGCGAAGGAAGAAACAACCGCTAGCGGTATCGTATTGCCGGATTCGGCGAAAGAAAAGCCACAAGAAGGCAAAGTTATCGCAGTAGGCAGCGGTACGCTGAAAGATGGCGTTCGTATTGCTTTGGAAGTGAAAGAAGGCGACCGCGTTCTTTTCTCCAAATATGCAGGCACTGAAATCAAATACGAAGGCAAAGAGTATTTGATTATGAAAGAAAGCGAAATTCACGCGATTTTTGAATAGCAGCCCGCCAGGGTCACATAGAAGGCAAGACACGTAAAAGCATCTTACTTAAACTATTTTGGGAGGTTTCTGTTCATGGCTAAGGAAATTAAATTTAGCGAAGACGCTCGTCGCGCAATGCTGCGCGGAGTTGACGCTCTTGCAAATGCGGTAAAAGTTACACTAGGTCCAAAAGGCCGTAACGTAGTACTTGAGAAAAAATTCGGAAGCCCGCTTATCACGAACGATGGTGTATCCATCGCCAAAGAAATCGAGCTTGAGGATGCTTTTGAAAACATGGGCGCTCAGCTTGTTAAAGAAGTAGCAACAAAAACAAACGACGTTGCTGGTGACGGTACAACTACCGCTACTGTTCTTGCACAAGCGATGATTCGCGAAGGCTTGAAAAACGTTACTGCCGGCGCTAACCCAATGGTTATCCGCAAAGGTATCGAGAAAGCCGTTAAAGCTGCTGTTGAAGAGCTTAAAGCGATCTCCAAGCCAATCGAAGGCAAACAATCGATCGCACAAGTGGCATCGATCTCATCTGCTGATGACGAAGTTGGCCAATTGATTGCAGAAGCTATGGAAAAAGTCGGCAACGACGGCGTTATCACTGTAGAAGAGTCGAAAGGCTTCGTTACAGAGCTTGAAGTTGTAGAAGGTATGCAATTCGACCGTGGTTATGTATCACCATACATGATTACTGACACGGACAAAATGGAAGCAATCCTTGACAACCCATACATCCTTATCACTGACAAAAAGATTACGAGCATTCAAGAGATCCTTCCGGTTCTTGAGAAAGTCGTTCAATCCGGCAAGCAATTGCTAATCATTGCTGAAGACGTAGAAGGAGAAGCGCAAGCGACTCTAGTCGTGAACAAACTTCGTGGAACATTCACTTGCGTAGCTGTTAAAGCTCCAGGCTTCGGCGACCGTCGCAAAGCAATGCTTCAAGATATCGCTGCTCTTACAGGCGGCCAAGTGATTACGGAAGAGCTAGGCCTTGAGCTGAAATCAACTGGCGTGGAATCCCTAGGTTCCGCACGTCAAATCCGCATCACAAAAGAAACAACAATCATCGTTGACGGCAGCGGCAACTCCGCTGACATCGTTGCTCGCGTGAACCAAATCCGCGCTCAACTGGAAGAAACAACTTCCGACTTTGACCGTGAGAAGCTTCAAGAGCGTCTTGCAAAATTGTCAGGCGGCGTTGCAGTAATCAAAGTCGGCGCAGCTACAGAAACAGAATTGAAAGAGCGCAAGCTCCGCATCGAAGATGCCCTCAACTCCACTCGTGCAGCGGTTGAAGAAGGTATCGTATCGGGCGGCGGTACTGCCCTCATTAACGTATATAACGCAGTTGCTGCTGTTAAAGCAGAAGGCGACGAGCAAACAGGCGTAAACATCGTTCTTCGTTCCCTTGAAGAGCCGCTTCGCACAATCGCAGCTAACGCAGGCCAAGAAGGCTCCGTTATCGTTGAGCGTCTGAAAAACGAAAAAATCGGTGTAGGCTACAACGCTGCTACCGGCACATGGGTAAACATGTTCGAAGCTGGTATCGTTGACCCTGCTAAAGTAACACGTTCTGCTCTTCAAAACGCAGCTTCCGTTGCAGCTATGTTCCTGACAACTGAAGCCGTTGTTGCTGATAAACCAGAGCCTAAAGGCGCTGGCGGCGGCATGCCTGACATGGGCGGTATGGGCGGAATGGGCGGCATGATGTAATATAGGCTGAAAAGCCTTGTGGGGCAAGGGTTTCTCCTCGAGGAAACTCGGATTGCCCACATTTTGCCCACATAGTGTAAAATGAAGACACCTTAGAGAATACGGGATCTACGTCCCATGTTTCTCTAAGGTGTCTTTTGCGCTCGGCACATTACTGTTACATCTTTATGTGAGCTGTACTGAGAGAGAGTGAAGAAAATAGTCAATGAAGGTAGGTAGTTAATATTGGCGTTTATGCGGCAGAAAGAACTTGATGACATTATGAAGGGCTTGTCCCTGCTTCAATACTACATCAAGTTCAGTTCGAATAAGCTTGACATACACACGACTAACAAACAATGTGAATCTTTCTTTGCTGGTCTTTTTAATCTCATGTATGGGTACAATCTAAAAACGCTAAAAAAGAACTACCCTGCCATTGACCTCAAGGATAAAGTTAATAAATTTGCAGTTCAGATTACATCGAACGGCCTAAAAGATAAACTCAAGTATACCGTGAATAAATTTGAAAAAAAAGCATTTTATAAAGATTTCGATACCCTGTTGCACTTTATTATCGGTGAAAAATGCTTTACTCCACCTATTAAAAACCCCTACACGTTTAAAAGGGGGGAGTTTGATGTATTTGTCGCTGATGCCGTAGTAAATTCGGATAAGTACCAAATCGTCGTGCAGGACCTGTACGGACTGATCCTTGAAATCGATGCGCTTGATGACGAAAAACTGAGCGAAGTTCGAAAGTACATTAACAAAAACATCAATCAGGTGATTGAGGCGGTCCGTCAGCCGCTATATGATCACGTGCCTGAAACGGTTCATCCCTATAAAGCAACTGCTTACTTTTATCATTTTAAGTTTGATAAAAAAGAACAACAAGATGTGAAAGTGCAACTGGATAAGTTAGCAGACGTCCTTGCAGATTTGGAGGATAACACAAGAAGGTACTTGTACTTTGCTACAACATGTCTTCGTTCCCATTCGAGTGGACTTGGTCTTATCGTTTCGGAGCCGACCTTAAGAAAAAAGCTAAACTTAACAAAAGAGCAAGTGAGAGAAGAAATCGAGATTCTTGAACGCTCAGGATTTATTAGCATCGACACTATCAACGATGATATGGCATTTGTTCTTAATTATTATGACGAAGATGGTAATGAAATGCTGCAAGACTTAATTAAATTTTGCCAAAAGCAAGACCGATCATTGGAAGACTTAATCATTGATCTTGATTTTTCTCAACTAGATTAAGTAAGTTGGTTATGCTCAATTGTTAAGTAAAATAGATACCTTGAAAATTCAATACGAGTCGTGTTGGATAATTGTGCTGTGGTATAAAAAATGTTAAAATGCAAAGTGATTTTATTTAGTTACTTTGCATTTTAACGGCAAGCCCTCCTAACTATAAGCCCTTCATGAGATCACTAAACTTTTGTGCGGCTTCTTTCTTCATCGTCTTGGTGACATGAAGATACACACGCTTTGTGATTTCGTCGTCCTGATGCCCCAATCTTTCCATGATTTCATGAATGCCGACGCCAGCCTCAGCAAGCAACGATGTATGCGTGTGGCGCAATGAGTGAGGGGTTAGTGTCTCATTCAAGCCAGCGAGCCGTAGAAGCCTTCTCATACGGTTCTGGATCGTTTTAATGAACTCAGGATAGCCCATATCCTTCTCTGTTTTGGCAAACACAAAATCTTGATCGTAATACACATATCGATGCAGCATCTTAAGCTCATTTTGACGAGATTTTAGCTTGTATAGCTCCTTAAATACCAGTGGGTCTAGCTCGATGGTTCGTTTCGATGTGCTTGTCTTAGGTGTCAGCAAATGATACTTAGTTGCCCGATTAGTTGGGTTATAATAAGTCTTCGTTACGGATAGGGTATGTTCATTGAAATCAAAGTCTTTCCACTTCAATGCACAGAGCTCACCGACTCGAAGTCCACTATAAGCAAGAGTCAGGAAGATTATATAGTCGTTCGTTAGTCCCTTCGTTTTTGCTGTTTGAAGAAGCTTAGCTAGTTCGTGCTTTTCAAGGTATTTCACCGCATGTTCTTCCGCTTCAATTTCCTCAACTGTCTTCTGTGGGCGAGGTAACTTTGCATATTGCGTTGGATCGTTTTTAATAATTTCTAATTCTATTGCCTTGGTAAAAAGCATTCGTCCTGTCGAGTGAACGCCAGCAATCGTATTTAACGCAAAGCCGCGCTCGTACAAGTCTAGCAGGGCATTTTGATAGGTTTTCCGAGTGATGCTCTTCACCTGATGATTTTGAAAATAATCAAGCAGTCGAGATGCTTCATGCTTTCGAACACGTACGGTACTAATTTTAACCGTAGTTTCATAGAGCTTCAGCCATTCTTCAACTAAAGTAGGGAATAACATCTCCTTTTCGGCTATGTATGTTCCCTCCGCAAGCTCCGTATGCATCGCAGCACATGCAGCTTGAGCCTCCTTCTTAGTCTTAAACCCGCCAACTTGTCGCTGGATTCGTTTACCCGTGAGTGGGTCGCGACCGATGTCTATGGAAAATGACCAAGTTGCATCACAAGTACATCGTTTACCGCCGCATTTACAACCACGTTTTCTAAAGTAGCCTTTCATAAATGATCATCCTTTCACAAAAAGTGTAGAGATGGCAAAAGCCATCTCTACGTAGAAGATTCCGTTATGCTGATATCACATTAGGATTGGCGCGTTTGGAATCCAGCCATTTGAAAAAGTCGTCTCTGTATACGACTTTTCTACAGTTGATGATGAGTAACGGGAAGTCCGGCTCTCTAGCAATTTCGTAAGCTGTCGAGCGGGATACTCCTAAAATTTCTTTCACGTCTTTGATCTGCAGGATAAGTGGATAGTCAGATTTATTCATGGATTATGGACCTCCCTTGTTGTCGTAGATTGATCGCTTGAAGTGCGACTGCATAAAGCTCGGAGTCCCATATCGAAAGTCCACTTGCTAGATCAAATGAATGTCCGTTCCACAGATTAAGAGCCAATTGAACAAGTGCAGTAGTTTGTCCGGTTAGTGGAGCTGTTGAACCTGTGGGGCGATGCTCTTGGAGTGTAATGTTATCCAAGCAATCAAAGTACCAGTCGAATGGTCCGTTTTCCTGTTGTCCAAGCTCAAAGCACTTGAAAATATCTGGATATGCGGCCACGTAACAAGTAGAAATATATTCTTTCGTGTGATAAGGAAATTTGTTTGTACAACATTGAAAGTTACGCCAGTGAGCGTCACTAGAAAAATACACAGCATTGTAGTCTATTGGAGTGATTTTCATATTTAGTCCACCTCGTTTTAAGACATCGCAGTCAGATAATGATATATAATCGAGATTGATTGAAAGTTGCCTACGCTGTTTTATTACACCTTTCCATTTGTAGTAATGGAAAGAATCTCTCGTTGTTTAGCGAATCTCTGAGCATACTTTTTCCTATTGACTTCCCGCTTCTGTTCCTTGCGATTTACTTGCTGTTCATATAAATCCTCCCAAGTAAACGGGTCGGCGAACCTTAAATCGGTGTTTTTTTGAGTAGTCATGATATATACCTCCAGATAGTTATCGAAATTAAGCCATACTATTGACGATTAATTTTACTGTTAAATCTAGGATGTTTTTTCTGGAAAGAGGGAGCTTCTCCATAGTGTCATGATTCTAGGTCATATTCTATTTCTACCGATTTAATATAATTGTCCTTAAGAGCAATGCCTAAATATCCGTTCTTGTTTTCCAACTTCAATCTAAACCGTGTATGCTTTAAACCAATACTACGTTGCATGAATTTGTGGAAAGCTTTGTCGGTTTCAGCGCTCAGTCCGTTTAATTTACAATACTTTCTATACGCAGATTCTAAGGTTTCATTATGAGTTCTTAAGTCAGGATCTAAGATACAACAAGCATTCACAAAACCTCTAATTGTGTTGTTTTCTTCTGAATACTTACGAGTAATATCTTCAATCTCTTCGCAAGTGGTAAACTGAAAATTGTTCTGGCACAAGCGTCGTAGTCCCATAGTTGACCACTTGGCGATATAAGGCATTTCTTTTAGAAGCTTATCTAAGAGATGAATATCTTGCTGTTCCTTTGGGACTTGGAAAAGAAAAGGGAAAATTAATAACCTCTGGCTGAAGGCGTTTGACCTGTCTATCCCCTTAATAGTTGGTAAATCATTTCCAGCAAATAATAGAACACTTCGGTTGATGAATTTAAATGCTTGACCGTAAAGGAAACGTGCCATGACATAGTCTCCACCTGACAACTTTTTGAAATTATCCAAACGGTTTAAAGCTACTTCCGAGACTTCACCGCATGCGTTTAGCTTTTTTCCAAAGAGTTGGCACAAGAAACTTGGTTGGTTCAGTTCATCGAAGCTTAGATTGGTAAAGAACTCTTGACCGATCATGTGTTCGAGAAGTTTGAGGAAAATGGACTTCCCGGAATCCTTAGGACCCAATAAGAAAGGGATGGCTTTTACCTCACGGATTTCTGATATAACATAACCAAATAGTTCTTGAAGCCTTAGGTATTTTAAGCTATTTCCACCTGTAACTTGTTGCATGAACTTTTCGAAAACATATCCAGTCGCCGGATATTGAATTGGATACTCAGTGTTAACAATAGACGTAAAATAAAATTCTGGATTGTGTCGATGTACAGAAAGGTCACTAATTTTGACAATACAATTGGAAAAAGCAACATATTCTTTTCGTTTATTTAGGATGCTTTCACTTACTTGTAATTGGTCTTTGGTTTTTAGCCACTGGATTATTTCTTCACTTACCCTGAAGGTAATAAGTCCCTTATAATCGTCTGGGATGCACTGACGAATGAATATATCTCCTTTAGCACCTACAAGTCCAACGAAATATCCCAGTGCTTGATTCCAGTAATATAAGTTATTTTCAATGACTGCAAAACGATATCGTTCCATTAAAAGGTCAGCTAATTTGTGATTAGAAATCCTGGTTGTATCGGATTTTCGATTAGGTGACTCCTCTTTGGGTTGTTGCTTTTTAAGTTCAATTTTCGAAGGAAGTGATTTAGGAGGGAAAATTCTAATAGGTGATTTGGTTGGTTCGTTCCGTATTAATGGAATCAAGCTATTAGACTTTTCCTCTAAAATATGTCCGATTGAGGAAATCGATTCTTCTTCACGATTATCAGGGATACAACCATCGTCTTCCTCTAGCTGATTGAGAGGTAATCCACTGCATCCATCAGCCTCAATACCAACTCCTAAATGCCTTTGTTCGTCCTGGGCATGACATGGAACTGGATTGAAGTCAGTGTCATTTTCTTCGTCATTCGGATCAAAACCACTCGTTAAGGTATTTCCCAACATGAAGGAGTGGTCCACCATTTCAACTTGACTATTCCCATTCCGACGTTGACTCATGCTCGAGCTCCTCCTCTTCCGAATCATCTTCTAAATAAAAAGGAGTTTCGTTGTCTTCAATCTCCGCCTCGATGGAAGGTAGGGCTTGCCTAATAACTGCTCTTAAAAATCTTTTCATAGGTTCATCCCGAGCAGAAACAACCTCTCTTACAACGACATCTCGTACTGGATCAAAGGAACAAACCGTTAAACACGCATTCGCTTCATACTCCCAAAAGATATATACTGCCTCATTTAAGTTTAGAGGTGAACTTGAAAAGACCCTACCGATAGTTCTGCCTGATTTATAGTAAATAATGTTGTTGTCTTTACTTCTGCAATCTATGCCGAGTAAAATAGAGTTGGAAGCGTTTAAACCATCAATTGACGAGGATTCAAAATAGACCCCATCTAAGCACCCTTTGACATAAGTTTGTTCATTGAGTTGGATTAAAACGATTGCTGATTGTGGTGCAAGCATTTTTTTGGAAATTCCGGTTAATGACGCCGATTCACTTTTGATTTCTAAGCATACACTTTTGTCGATGTTTTTAGAGCAGTACTCGATAAGCGCCTTGAATTGTTTTTTGAATTTCTCTTGGTTCATTGGATTCACCCTTTTCTTGGATTCATCCCTGGGCCCTAGGTGATGTTGAATTGAGTATACTAGAGGCCCATTGATACTCATATATAGGTGCACTACATAGTTCTTATGACTTTGTGTAGTGTACTAGTATTGACACAAGGGAAATATAGAAACCTTTTGATATAGGATACGTTCATGGTGTTCATCCTTTTTTAGATCTTTTGAAAGAATGAAGTAAATAAATAGTATTTAAGCTATCGGTATATAAAGTTTTTACATTGAGTAATTGACTGATTTAGAATGAACAGGATGAACACTTTATTTTTTCGGGAGGCTTGGATTCTGATGATGTCTGATATTACTCAACAGATGATCGGAGATATAATAGCTAAAGCTGAGAGTGCGATTAAAAATTTCGAACGAGACAATGAAGAATACCCGCTCTTCGAGATAGTCTATGACGAAAAAGGAAATTTCGAGGAATTGTTGTTTAATGAAAACATAATGACCTTTTTTGGGTTATTGCTTGGATGCAGAAACTTCTGGAAACTCAACAGCGATGAACCATCCCTAACTCAGCACGACTACGATGTTTTTCTCACTATGTATTTTGAAGATATAAAGATGGCGCTACTTAAGGATGCAATGGTTAATCTAACTAACTATTTTGAAGTTCAATCAGGGAGTGCCAAAATTAAAAAAGAACTGTTTTATGAAGCCAGCGACTTTAAAGAGAAGGTTGTAGAATATATATCAAAGACGGGCCTGACAGATCCGGATAAACTGATTGCAGTAATTGAAGACCATGTAGAGACTATTCATTTAAAAGTTCCGAAAATCTGTTTCCCATGGTATGCATATGCACTTTGTTTCAGCTACAAAAAATTCCCGAAATGGGATAACAGAAAAATGTTCAATATCATCAATGGTGAGTTCTTAGCACTAAAGTGGACGAGAAGTGAGTATCCAAAAGAGCAGGAAATCATGGAACAAGCACAGCGGAACTTCAAAATATTTATACAGTCCCTTGCTGGCAGTGAAGATGCTAAAATGTATAATTGTTCACTGAACTTGTTTCTATTTAATGAAGTGACTAACCTATATGACATTTACAACCTCGTCAATTTGTTCCGGGATGATTCTGGTTACATGAAGTATCAAAATCTTCGATTGGAAAATACGCAAGTAACTATTGATAAAAAACACTATAAAGAGAGAAACAAATATAAACGTGAAATGTTTAATGGTGTAGGACATATTGCGGCGATTAATTCGTTTGGAGTCAAGACATTATTGATTAATAATTATTATGTTGAGCAATTGTTCACCGATGAACGAGTTTGGGATGTTTACAATAAAATTTTTGATCTTACAAAACGATGTCTACTACAAGAAGTTAAAGAAAACCATTTGTCAAAACACAGTGAAGTATCGGGAGAAATCCGCTTAGATTATTGTGTATACTCATTGTTGAATAATGAGAAGTCGTATAAATGGCACTTAGAAGATATGCTTAAGAGTGACCTGCCGATCTATGTTCCCTCACCGGATGAAATAAAGACCCATCTTTATGAAGCTTATTCTTCTGCTTATAAAAGCTTTTATGACTGCAGGCATAAAGGCAAAGAGGGAATTAATTTGTTGAAGTACTAAAATAATCCTCTCTCCTGTAGTTGAAAACAGGAGAGAGGATTATAACAAAGATGTTAACGGGATTTTTCAATGATGTAATCGATAACGTTTTGCCGCGGAATTCGATGAATTCTACCTAACTTTACTGATTTTATTTGACCAGTATTTATTAATTGGTAAGCGGTGTTTTTTCCGATTTTCAACATATCAGCTAAATCATTAACTGTTAATATGTCTTCATAATTATCTAACATGGTTCCACTTCCCTTCGTTATATTACATTACTGTTCCCCTTGTTTCACCATAATTGATTATTATTGATTATGTAAAAATACACTTTTTGTGGTAATAAAGAAGATTTAGTGAACTAATTTGCAATTTTTAAGGCAAGTATCGAATGCTGAAATTAATGAAAAAGAGAGAGGTCATTACCTCTCCCATAGGATTACCTGTTGGTATTTCTGTGTTTAAGTCGTGCGAGAAAAGCCCTTGGTTATATATCGGACAAACTTAAACAAATACGATATTAAATAAAACGGCATTAAAGCCCAACCAATTAATACCGACAGTATAGCTTTAACAACTATATAGTTTGAGATCGTGGTGAAGATGATGAAGCTTCGCTGCAATTTAGAAATGAACAACCATCCGAAAATAGAGGAAATAACGATATATAGTTCCATTGTTTTTCCTCCAATCTATTTAACCGACAATTCGACGTATTGAATTATATTGCTGGAGTTATCTGCACTGACGATAATCGTGCTATCTGAAACCGCATCACTAGAATTGAAAAGATACTGGGTTGTGTTTTTAATGCCTTCCTTGGATTGAGTAGGGGTGCCCAATATCCGATTTGCTTTGTCCAATGAATCGGTCGGTCTTAGTCCTGCGACATTGTATACACTATCTGTGTTGATAATCACCTTTGTAACCGTATGAGATTTATTGTCTACGATGATTTGGAAGCCTTCGATAATATATAAGGTTGTCGTAGCATCTGTGCTTTTCTCCTTCAGTACAAAACTCTTCTTGATTTCCTCTTCTGTGGTCTGATTATGGAGCAAGCTGCTTATATCCAGTGCCATTGCAATTGAGCTAGAATCATACGGGCTAAGCTCAATGGCGGTAACTTTATCTTCATTTGACGTTGAGGTGAAGGTGAGCAACGCTCCTTCATTTGTAAGATAGGCTACCAGATTTCTGTTATCTTGTACTAACTGTAAACTTGGATTACCCAATCGCTTTACATGTTCTGAAAAAGTCGAGTTTAATTGAATGTCGAAAATCTTAAATGCATGAGCGGCGTTCCCTTTGACCAATTCATTTGAGAGCATAATTGAAGCTGCTTCACTATCGTTGCCATTAATGGTAAATCCGCTGTCATAGCTGTATAAATAACCCTCAGCGTCGTCTCGTACAACTTCGCTTGGCTTCCCGAACTTTTCAACGATCTCCTGCTTATTCATAGCTTGGACTTGACCAAGTTCATAGACTATCGATTCATCTGTACTATCAGAAGCAGCCAAAATGACAATAAATAATACAATAATGGCAATAACCCAGAACCACCATTTTTTTAGAATCGTTTTTTTCTTTTTGGTTTCAGATGATAAGATTGTTGCTTCATTCGACATCGTTTTTGCCTCCTCTACGGCTAGTGATTGTTTTTTTCATCATTCAAAATTCCGAGCATGTAGCGCTTAATATCATCGGGGGTAAGAATAGCAAGAAACTGTTGATTTTGGCTGTTTTGTTCACCTAATCTCGGAGAATCCTGTAGTGAAAATAAGTCAGTAATGTTGATATCCAAGGCTTTTGCAATTTTCTCTAACGTCTTTACAGTGGGATTTTTCTCGCCGCGTTCAATTTGTCCAATATAAGATGTATTCATGCCAGCAAGTAATGCAAGCTGCTCCTGGCTTAAGCCTCTTTTTTGTCGGACGAGTCGAATATTTTCGCCAATGATTTCTATATTTTTCAAGATTCTCACCCCCTATAAAACGATATTGCAATTTTCAAATATGCTCAATATGATAGACAAGCTAAATAAATGGATATAACCATCAAATAATGCTGTTGGCATTATTTGATGGTTAGCATATTGCTTATTTTTGAAAGAAGAGTGCTTTTGAAGAACTAGAGGATCGCTTTGCAACATATCTATGAACCTGCGTCACTATGTTCCGCACTTAACGGATGACCGCTATCAAGCATAGCGTCAACGTGTCTATAGCTATAATATATATATCAATCGTATAACACTGCGTTATGCTGCAAAGCGAATTAATATTCGTCAGAGCACAACATCGTACAATGCTGCTGGTCATCAACGACATAGATTTTTTTCGTTACAATTTGTCTTGCACATATGACGTATACTTGTTGAAAGGGTGGTTGCTCTTGCATATGAACGATCCTTTGCTTAGTCTTACCGTTTACCATAGTAGGACTTAGCTCAAAAACCTGAAGGAAATCTTTTTCAGGAGCATTCATTGATTCAATGAAGCACCAAAGGATAAGTTGTAAAAAGGATGGAACTTCACGACGAATCCCCTGTGTTACATATTTAGTACCAGTAAACATGACTTCATCTCCTCATTGTTCTGGAAAATGAAATGAATGGTTTGGTAACCAAACCGTTCATTCATATCCGTTTTAAAATTAAGCAGTTGCGCAGCTTCGTTTATCTTGCAGCTTTTTATGAAGTAAGTTGATGATTTGTTGATCGGAAACGCGTTCTTGTCTTTTTTTGGCATGCCATTCATCGAGACCATCGAGACTTCCTGCGAGCTCCTGCCATAATGCTTTGATTTGATTTTGAGTTGTAGTGCCCTTGCTTTTCAGTTTATCGGTCAGGTACGTTTTTTTAGTCGTGCGATTGTTTGTGGTTGAGGTGGAAGGGGGTATGGGCTCTATCCATCCTTTGTCTTGATAATAATGCTGATAGTGATCTGGTACGTTAATAGCCTGTCTTTGTCTATCCCAGGTGATAATTCCCTTGTATAAGTCGCTGGCTACGCCGATCCGGCTTGCACATTTCTTCATACCATCTGTGATCGCTGATTTAGTCGCGTCCCCCTCATTCATGCCAGGCTTCACTTGTTCGCTTCCAGCATCGATAAGTGTAATCCATTCTTTCAGTTCAGCATTATAGAAGCTGAACTGAACATATATCTTCACACGCGTATTTTTGCCGCTAGGTTCTTGTACAATTTTCTCAGTGCCATATAATCCTTCATATCTCCAATAGCCAACACCAAAAACTTCATTTAATCGCTCTGTAATGGCTTGTCCGGAAATATAGCAACGATCACCGAAGCTGTCATACTGATATTCGGCATAAGGAAATGGAGCATTCAGGCGCTGAAATAAACTTAGTACATTACTGGTCATCTCGCTCGACCTCCTTTTTGATGCTGAACTGACGGAAGTGAGTGGTCTTAAGACATTCTTGATAAACGCCAGGATTAAGCTCTTTGAGCTGTTTGCTGTCCACTCCAGTTCTGCTGCGGTTTTCCCACTTTATTTTATAGTAACCAGCGGTGCCGACCTCATGATTTCCCAATAGAGATTTAATTCTGTTTTCGAATTCATTAATGGTCGATTCTAAAACCTTGAGCTGTCGCTTGTTATCAAAATATGTTTCAATGTGCAAGAGCTCTTCCAGTGGAATGATCGTGCTGTTTTCGGCTTTAGGGTAGAGTCGATTCAATAGCTTTGTAGACGCCTCAGAGCCGTCAACAGGAGGACAGTTGCCGACAAGCACATAATGATGCCAAAAATCATAAGCTAGCCGTAGTAGCTGGTTTATGAGCTCCTCGTCACGCAAGACCTCGTACTCCCTATACTTATTACCGCCAATTAGAGTAGCGAAATAGCCCCAATCTAGGCCGGTGACGAACAAATACCATTGCAATTGTACGTAATAGTAATCAGGAATATTGCCGTTGTCCCATTCCTGACGCAAAAACTCACTTGCAGTTTTGATTTCTAGAATGCCGCGGCCACGGTTTGGGCAAATAATCATACGGTCAAGATTGCCGAGAGCCCAGCGATGTTCAGGATGGCAGTAAATGACCTTCTTTTCTGTAATTGCCCACTCTGGATGCTCGTTGGCGAATTTATCTGCAATAAGCGGCTCAAGTCGGGTACCCCATTCCGCTGCTTCACTCATTTGATCTTCCGGTGCTTCTCCAATCTTCTCAAGGTAGACATGGACAGGTGTACGCCATTTGGATATCCCACAAATGGCTGCGAGGTCGGAACCGCCAATACCGTTCCGACGATGGACGAGCCACTCTTCATAGGATAGATTTTCAGTTTCAACGAGTATTTCTGCGTGAAATTTTATGGCTGTTGACATGTTGGTATGCACCTCCAAAAATAAATGGAGGGTTAATGTGTGCGTCACATTAACCCTCGTTCTTTTAAGCTCACATATTGAGAATGACCGATGATGATATGATCGAGAACATCAATCCCGATTATGGTACCAACCTCCACTAAGCGTCTGGTAACCTCTACATCTTCTGGACTCGGCTCAGGAATGCCGCTAGGATGGTTATGGATGCAGATAATAGATGCGCTGCTACGCTTAATGGCAGGACGGAATACTTCTCTTGGGTGAACGATACTGGCATTTAAACTGCCTATAGATACGTTCTCACGAGCAATCACTAAATTTTTCGAATTGAGGAACAAACAAACGAAATGCTCCTTCTTCAGGTAACGGAATTCCGGTTCAACAAGCTTGTACACATCCGCAGGTTTACTAATTTTAAATGATGGTGGTTTTATAGATAATGACAATGTTTGAGCAAGCTTAAGCGAAGCGAGTATTTGCCGCGCTTTCATTTGCCCAATACCTTTAATTGTAATTAGCTCCTGTTCGGTCACTTCGATCAAGTCTTCTGCGGTAGGAAACCGAGTGAAAATTTCTTCAATAATGTAGCTTCCTTGCTTTTCACGCAGGGAGTTAGCGAGTAATGATTTTAATTCAAGCTGAGTTTTTTCCATGTAACGAGCAGCCTCCTTAACCCATTTTTATTCCTAGTCAGAAGTGCGTAGAGGTTCAGGCAGAAGCCAAAATCAACTCATAAGCTTTGTCGATAAGTGGATTACCCTCCATCGTGCGTAGAAACAGGTTTTCCTTATAGGATGCTGTTTCTCTGAGAGGCTTGGCATGTGTGGCAAAGTCCGATACGGCGTTTATAAAGCGGTAGCCATTTTTACCAACATGTTTTAAATCGGGAGCTTCGAAATATCTTGCCTGTAAATCGCCGCGCAACTGTTGAATATTCTTTTCTTGAAGGTTCGATGCATTGTCCGGCATTGGGAGAAGAAATTCAATATACTCCTGAACTTTATGATCTGGTGTTTTAATCTTATGAAGTTTATCCACTTGGGCTCCAAGCCTGTCCATATAAAGTTCAGCATGGAGTAATGTCTTTTTTGCTTCTTCTAATTTAGATTGGATATTACCGGTATGAATTGTCGTCCATATTCGTTTGGCATCATTGAGAGCAAGATTCAAGGTGTTCTGACAGACGATGCGAATAGGAGTCATAGCGACCTTGATGCTACCACTTCCATCGTGACTGTTGGAGAACACCATGTATGGGGAGATACGATCCCCAGCAATGATGTAGTTTTCGGGCAACTTGGCTAAGAGCCATACTTTTTTGCCGTTCTGCAAGCTACCGGCTGTCTCAAACCGTACACCTTCACCAAGCAATTCATCAGCGAATGCAAATGCTTCATGATTTTGGACAATCTTATATCTGTCCGTAACGACACCGAGCATCCGCTGGTCGGATGCTCGGATGTTTGCTTTGTAACCTGGGATTTCGGCAAAGTCTTCGGTTTGAATTGATTTTTGAATGACCGTCCAATCTAGTCCGGCTACTTGTAGAGCTTCTTCTGAACTGAGTGCGTGTTCAACTCGATTGCCGAGTCCGTGCCAAGGTGCTTCTCTTACATAAAACATAGTTTCGACATTTGCTGGCATGTAAATCATCTCCTTTTGATTGTTATAAGGATTTGCCATGGACGGCAAGTTTTCAATAGAAAGCATATAAACCGAACGTGTTATCACTGTTCGGTTTATATGCTTTTAGGTCTGTATCAAGGTAATAATATAGATTTGTATTTTTACGATATACGAAGATGTTAAAACTTTAGTCCCACTTAATAAGAGTTCTACGAGATGCGTGTGTATATTGCTTGTGAGTGGCAATGAAAACAACAGACTACTCAAGAGATCAACAGGAGAAATTGAATGATGGGAGAAATGGACATGGATGTAAATAACAAATCTATAGGCTGAGTTGGGTTGATAAATTGCTAGAGCGCTTCTAACTTGGTTAATGTCTCTCTATTTTGCGAACTTATGTTTGCTGACATGCTAGTGTCATTTGAGTTGTACATATTGTTGGAAAAAGGAGTTTCCTGTCGTTGTGGAGAATAAGTCTAAAGAACTATAAGTGAAAATGCCATAGATTTAGTACTTTTCTCAGGAGGCCTGTAATGCAGCAAATACTAGATAATCGTACAAAAGGTGCAGTTGGCGAATATCTTAAAAAGCAAATAGATAAGGGCGCGAAGCTATCTATAGTTTCGGCCTATTTTACGATCTTTGCTTTTGATGAGTTAAAGCTGCAACTTAGCAATATAAAAGATCTTCGATTTTTATTTAGTGAACCAACGTTTGTCCGCGAAGGGAATCATAAGGAGCATAAGGAATTTGAAATATTGAAACATAAGCGCGAGACAGCTATTTCTGAATTAGGGATGGAAATTCGCCTTAAGAACAATCTATCTCAAAAAAGCATAGCTACGGAGTGCGCCGAATGGATTATGAAGAAGGTTGAGATGCGATCACTCACCAAACAAGAAGCTGTACAAGGAAATACATTCCTTGTATCTAACAAGAATGGTGAGCATGCAGCTATAGTAGGAAGTGCTGATTTCACTACCAATGGGCTGGGTTATGGAACCCATACGAGCCTGGGATTCAACATGGCTACTAGTGATCATAATGTAGTTGAACAATTGCTCTCTTCGTTCGATGCAGTGTGGGACGATCCTACAATGACAACAAATGTGAAAGATCAAATCTTGGAGCAATTGTCTAACTTATTTATTGAAAATTCACCAGAATCGATCTATATGTTGACGTTGTTTCATATTTTTCGATCCTTTGTAGAAGAATCCGACGCTAACCACCGAATTCAGTCCGCTATTGGATTAGACAAAACGGAAATTTGGTCGAAACTTTATCATTTTCAGAGGGATGCGGTAATAGGTGGAATAAACAAATTAGAAAAGTTCGGTGGATGTATAATTGCAGATAGTGTTGGTCTCGGGAAAACTTTCGAAGCTCTTGCAGTTATTAAGTATTACGAGCTGAGGAATAGTCGTGTTCTCGTTCTTGCTCCAAAAAAGCTGCGTAGGAATTGGGAAGTATATAAAGGTAACGACATTAGTAACATATTGGAAAATGATAGACTTCGATATGATATTTTAAACCATACAGATTTAAGCCGAACATCGGGTAAATCAGGAGATATCACCTTAGAGACCTTGAACTGGGGGAATTATGATCTCGTAGTAATTGATGAATCACACAACTTTCGTAACAATGAACCTGCTAAGGGAAGAATGACTCGCTATGAAAAATTAATGCAAGATATTATAAAGACGGGTGTAAAAACAAAAGTGTTGCTGTTGTCAGCAACACCAGTCAATAATCGATTAAATGATTTGAAGAATCAAATCGCCTTTATAACCGAGGGGAATGATGCCGCACTAGCTAAATCAGCAGGTATTAGAAGTATCTCCTCGACTCTAAACCAAGCACAGCGTAAATTTAATGCATGGTCGAAACTGAAGGACTCGGAGCGTAAAGTGGAACGATTTCTTGATTCACTAGGAATGGACTATTTTAACCTCTTAAATACTTTAACTATTGCCCGAAGTCGGAAACACATACAGAAATATTACAACACAGAAGAGATCGGAGAATTCCCAACACGTTTAGTACCGATTAATATTAAATCTGATATTGATTTACAAAACCAATTTCCGTCTTTAGAAGTAATCAATAATACTATACGTCGGCTGAAGCTTGCACTGTACTCTCCTTTAAGTTATGTTCTACCGGAAAAAAGAAGTGAATACAGTCAGAAGTATGATAAACAAGTCGGAGATGGGAAAGGTATATTCAAACAGGTTGATCGTGAGTCAAGCCTCATTCACTTAATGCGTGTTAATCTATTAAAAAGGCTTGAAAGCTCAGTTCATTCCTTTGGATTAACTGTTAATAAAATCAAACTGGCTGTAGATAGTATGATCCACGCAATAGAACAAGGTCAAACAATGTATGACCCACAACTGAATATACTGGATTTAGAAACTGATGAGGGTCAATTAGAAGAACTTCTCATTGGTAATAAGGTTAAGGTGTTGATACAGGATCTTGATTTGATAAAACTGAAACAGGACTTGCTGGAAGATAGAAAGTATTTACAAACACTTTTCAATGCAGCTCACCAAGTTGAACCTTCAAGAGACACTAAACTTGCCGATTTGAAACAAATCATCCAACAAAAAAATCAAATACAAATTAATGAAGGAAATAAAAAGATCATAATATTTACGGCATTTTCAGATACGGCCGAATATTTATATGGACAGATAGCGCCATGGATCAAGGAACAGTATCAACTGGAATCCGCATTAATAACTGGAGATGGTCAGAAGACGACTCTAAAAGGGATTAAGACAGAATTCAACTTGTTACTGACACACTTTTCACCACTATCGAAAGGATTATCTAAGCTAAACGCTAGCACCAAAAAGGAAATTGATATCCTGATTGCAACTGATTGCATATCTGAAGGGCAAAATTTACAAGACTGTGATTATCTTATTAATTATGATATTCATTGGAACCCCGTTAGAATTATCCAGAGGTTTGGGCGAATTGACCGATTGGGTTCCGTTAACAAGGCAGTCCAACTTGTTAATTTTTGGCCAAACGTTGCATTAGACGAATATATTCAGCTAGAAGCGAGAGTAAATAATCGGATGGTCATGTTGGATATCTCTGCAACAGGTGAAGAAAACATTATTGTTGTTGATGGTAAAAGCAGCATGAATGATTTAGAGTATCGTCGTAAACAGCTCCAACAACTCCAAACGGAGGTGTTGGATTTAGAGGATCTGTCTGGAGGGATTTCAATCACAGATCTAACATTAGACGACTTTAAGATGGATCTTGCACTATTCATACAGGAGTACCCAAAGAAACTGGAATCAATGCCTACGGGGGTACATGCGCTTGTTCCAATACCCGACAAGGTGAAAAATGAGTGCGTCCCTGGAGTCGTATTCTGTTTGAAGCAAACGACAAACTCCAACAGGGATATTGAATCATCGGGAATATATCCTTATTATCTGGTTTATGTTTCGGATCAAGGAGATATACATTTAACCCATACATCAGCCAAAGCAATATTAGATTTATACAAAGGTCTCTGCAATGGTGAAGAACAAGTATATCGCGATCTTTGTGATGTATTCAACAATGAAACAAAAGATGGCGCGAAAATGGATGTATATACCGAACTGTTGGAGCAAGCTGTAACCAGTATAATTGGAGTTAACGAAGAAAAGGGATTGCAGTCTTTATTTTCACTAGGTGGGACATCAATTTTGGGGGATAAAATAAATGGCCTAGATGATTTTGAACTGCTGTCTTTTCTAATCATAAAGTAGGTGTCTTATGCTGAAAAGTATTATGAATTGGCTTTCGATCCCAAAGTCCGGATTAGTAAATCGCCGGATACCCAAGAGTATGTTCTATGAACAAGCTGTATTCAGTAAACAAGAAAAACAGATATTCACCGATTATTTGGACTCAATTCGAATCATTGGATTATTAAATCAAGATGTAATGTCAGCTCAACCACTTGTTTCAGCAGACATAAATTATACTGATATATCTGTACTACTCGTTCAAATAAAAGATATGGAAAAATGCAAGAAAATTTCTAAATTGATTCATAAGAGCATTCCCTATCCTGTATTAATGTTTCTTTATAATGAAGAGCAAGTTATTGTCTCAACTGCCTTGAAACGAATTCATCATGTTAAAAAAAGTGAATCAGTTGTTGATGAAATAGCGTTATCGCATGAGATTAACGTAAATGGACTCCAAGAAGCGGATCAGGCCTTTGTATCGAAACTCCATCTGGAGACGCTTCCCTATACTAATTTTTATAGGTTATACCAAGAGATTCATTATCGAATAAAAATTACTAAAGTGATTGATTTTACTGGAGTCTATCCTGTTAATCTTGGTGCAGCTGCTATAATACTGCAACGGTTAGATCAAGTTCTTTCACTATCAGAAGAAATAAAAAAGCTAAGAGGCCAATTAAGCACGGAAAAGAACTTTGCTAAGAAAATGGACCTACATGTAATAATTACAATACAAGAAAAGCAATTATCGGCTATAATTGAACAATTGAAAGAGGTGTGCTAAATGCAAAAGTTAGATGGAAAAACAATGGACTTGGTTGCTGAAAATGTCCGAAAAATGAGAGAGTTATTTCCAGAGGTATTCACCGAGGACAAGATTGATATAGATAAATTTCTTCTTGTTATGGGAGACAATATCGAAAAGTCACAAGAAAGATATGAGTTTAATTGGAACGGTAAGACACAAGCGATGAAGCTGGCGCAGAAGTCATCCACTGGGACGCTACGTCCCTGCAAAGAAGAGAGTAAGAATTGGGATACGACGGAAAATCTGTATATTGAAGGTGACAACTTAGAAGTGCTGCGTCTTCTTCAGAAAGCATACCATAAAAAGGTGAAGATGATATATATCGATCCGCCATATAATACAGGTAATGATTTTGTCTATAAAGATGATTTCAGAGACAACATCAGTAGGTATAAAGAACAAACAGGACAGATGATGAAATCTAATGCAGAAACATCGGGGAGATATCATACTGATTGGCTAAATATGATGTATCCTAGATTACGTCTTGCTAAGAGTTTGCTGCAAGAAGATGGGATAATATTCGTTAGTATTGATGATCATGAATTCAATTCCTTAAAAAGGATAATGGATGAAATATACGGAGAAGAAAATCGGATTGAAACTATAGTTTGGAAAAAGAGCTATGGCGGAGGGGCAAAGGAAAAATATCTTGTTACTGTGCATGAGTACATTCTGATGTATGCAAAAGATATCACTATGATAGATCCGTTGTGGTTATCCCCTGATGCTGAAGCTGAACAAAAATACTATCACTTCAAAGACGAGTATTTTGAGACATTAGGACCATTTAGGGTGAAACCAATGGAAGCTACAAAGAGTATGGATAAGAGAGAAAATCTTATATACCCGATTCCTGCTCCAGATGGGACTGAGATATGGCCTAAGCGACAATGGTGGTGGAGTAAAGATAGGGCATATAAAACATTAAAAGAAGGAAAACTATATTTTGCTAAAAATGCTGACGATGAATGGTCAGTTCAATATAAACAATATTTGAAAACGGAAGATGGAGAAGAACGCGGTGCCAAGGCATTTTCTATTATTGAAGGTATATACACACAAGCAGGTAGTAAAGATTTAACTGAACTATTTGGTGAAAATAGACCGTTTCAGTTCCCTAAGCCAGTAGCATTAATTCAGAAACTATTAGACCTTTGTACTTCAAGTAATAATTCAGATATTATTTTAGACTTTTTCTCAGGATCAGGATCAACTGCACATGCAGTATTGGAACAAAATTATCGAGATGCTGGAAATAGGAAGTTTATTATGGTGCAGTTAGATGAGCAAACAATAGATAACTCTATTTTCAATAATATCTGTGAAATCGGTAAAGAACGTATTCGCTTAGCGGGCAACAAGATTGTTGCTGATACGGGAATAGCTGATCTGGATACAGGTTTTAAAGTTTTTAAACTAGACTCTTCCAATCTTAAGGTGTGGAATTCAGAATCATCAAATATAAGTCATGATCTAATCGAATTAATGAACCCGATTAAGGATGACCGTACTCAAGATGATGTCCTTTACGAGATAATGCTGAAGTATGGAATCGGTCTTACTATGTCAATTGAAGTGATAGATGTAAGTGGAAATAGAGTGGCTTCTGTCGGAATGGGGTATATGCTCGTTTGTCTCGATGATAATTTAACGCTTGACGTGATTGAAGGGATCGCCAAGATGAAACCAAAACGTGCGGTGTTTAGTGACGCGGGCTTCCAAGATGATAATGTGAAAACAAATGCTGTGCAGTTATTAAGAAAATATGGTGTGGAAGATTTTAGGGCAATTTAGCGAGGTGATATAATTGAAGATTAAATTCGATGCAGACCAGCAATATCAAAAGGATGCCGTCCAATCTATCGTAGATCTATTTGATGGACAAACAGTGAAGACATCCCATTTCACAGTATCGTTAGATAATCAAGTAAGTATGAGCGAAACTGATCTAGGGTTTGCTAACAAATTAGACTTACTGGAAGAAGAAATTATAAAGAATGTTCAAACTATTCAATTACGTAATGCGTTACCAAAGAGTATAACCATAAATGAGAGTGGTGCGTTTAATTTTACAATTGAGATGGAAACAGGAACTGGAAAAACCTATGTATATTTACGTACAATCTATGAATTAAACGAGCGATACGGATTTAGTAAATTTATTATTGTAGTTCCAAGTTTAGCTATTCGGGAAGGTGTATATAAATCTCTTCAGATGACCGAAGAACATTTCGGGAATTTATACGAGAATCAGAATTGTGATTATTTCATATACGATTCATCCAAGCTTGGCCAATTACGTACCTTTGCAACTAGTTCGGATATTCAAATTATGATCATTAACATCGATGCTTTTCGTAAAAGTTTTAACGATCCTGAGAAACAAGATAAAGCAAATATCATTCATCGGGAAAACGATAGAATGAGTGGTCGTAAGCCAATTGACTTTATAAGTCAGACAAATCCAATTGTGATTATCGATGAACCACAGAGTGTAGATAATACGGACAAAGCTAAGGAAGCTATAGCTTCCTTAAATCCTTTGTGTGTGCTAAGGTATTCAGCTACTCATAAAGAGAAATATAACCTCATGTACAGACTTGACCCGGTTGATGCGTATCAGAAAAAACTAGTTAAGCAAATTAAAGTTACCTCCATCAAAACGATGGACAATTTCAATAAACCCTACTTGAAATTAGTAAGTGTAAGCCGTAGTAATGGCTTTAAAGCAGTGTTGGAAATGGATGTGAAGCGCTCTAACGGTACAGTTGCAAGAATGACCAAGACAGTTAAACAGAATGATGATTTGTTCGATAAGTCTAGTGAACGTGATTTATACAATGGTTATATTGTCTCTAATATAGATTGTTATGATGGCAATGAATCAATAGAGTTTACCAACGGGATAATTTTAGCTTTGGGACAAGTAACCGGAGATATTGATGAGGATGAGATGAAACGTGCTCAAATTCATGCAACAATCGAAGAAAACCTGAACAAAGAAAGGAAACTTGTTCCGCTTGGCATTAAAGTGTTAAGCCTTTTCTTTATTGATCGAGTCGAACATTATCGCAGTTATGACGATGAGGGTAACCCGGTTAAGGGAAAGTACGCGATCATGTTTGAAGAAGAGTATAACAAACTTATACAATTACCTAAGTATCAATCTCTGTTCAAGGACGCAGAGTATATGCTCAACTATGATCCTGAGCAAGTGCATAATGGATATTTCTCTATTGATGGAAGAGGTAAATTGAAAGATACCCGCGGCAACACGGAAGCAGATAATAGTACTTATAACTTAATCATGAAAGATAAGGAAAGACTACTGAGCTTTGAAACGCCGCTAAGATTTATCTTTTCACATTCTACACTAAAAGAAGGTTGGGATAACCCTAATATATTTCAGGTTTGTACATTAATTGAAGCATCCGATACGTTCACGAAACGGCAAAAGATTGGCCGCGGACTCCGTTTGGCAGTAAATCAGGATGGGGATCGGATATATGATAGTAACCTCAATATATTAACAGTTATCGCCAATGAGTCATTTGAGGAATTTGCGGAAAATCTGCAAAAAGAAATAGAGGATGAAACGGGAGTCAAGTTTGGCATTGTCGAGAAGCACTCTTTTGCCAATATGGTTGTCACAGATGATTCTGGACAAACAACGAATTTAGGGTTTGAACAATCCGAACTGATTTGGAAACACCTTTATACCAATAAATTGGTACAGAAGAATGGAAAAGTAACAGATGAGCTGAAGAAAAAAATCAATGAGGAGCTCTTTGAGTTACCTCAAGAATACAAAGCACTGGAACAACAAGTAATTGAGGTGATCCGCAGGTCGGTCGCTAAATTGGAAATTAAAGATGGGCGGAAAGAAATACAGCTTCAGTTAAACAAGCAAGTCTACTTAAGTCCTGAGTTTGAGCTTCTATGGGAAAAGATAAAACATAAAACAACCTACTCGGTTAAAATGGATATTGAAACTTTAGTCAAACATTGTGTCGACGAGATAAGCTATATGCCTGAAATAAAATCATCTAGTTTAGTACGAACAGATGCCCAAATATACGTAAAAAAATCAAGTGTGGAAGGCAAACTTACAAGTACGAAGATCATGGAAAGATTACAAATTGAAGCGCCTCTCCCGGACTTATTAAGGTTTATCCAAGATGAGACGAGACTCACTCGGAAGACTATTGTTGAGATACTAATACAGGCTAACCGTTTTGACGACTTTAAGAGTAATCCGCAAAAATTTATGGAGGTAGCTACAGATATTATTCGTAAAAATATGAAAAGAATGGTAACGAGTGGAATCAAATATGAAAAGATAGCAGGGCAAGAGTATTATAAACAAGAGATTTTCGAGTCTCAGGAATTACTCGGATACTTAGATTCAAATGCATTTAAGGTTGACAAGTCGGTATACTCACATATAATTTACGATTCCGAGATTGAGCGAGCTTTTGCCGAAAAAATGAATGCAGATGACGATGTGAAGTTGTTTGCCAAATTACCATCAACATTCAAAATCGAAACCCCAATTGGAAATTACAATCCAGACTGGGCGGTCGTGATTGATCAAGATGGTAGCGAAAAGCTATTCTTCATTATTGAAACCAAAGGAACGATTGATAACGATCAATTGCGAATGTTTGAAAGTTCAAAAATCGCGTTTGGACGTCAACATTTTGAAGCTTTGAAATCTGGGGTAGAGTATGTATTAGCCAATGATTATATTGAGTTTAAACAATCTGATCATTTTTGAGGGATAATTAGTTGAACTTACAAATCACTTTAATTATTTCGAATTGATTTAAGAGAGCATCACAATATGTAATATAAATAGCTGTGTCGTTTGCCTCGGTGAACGATACAGCTATTTCCTATAGTTGAAGAGTTGGACATTACTTCTTAAACTTCATTGCGAGCGAATGGAGGGATTTACCTAAATCTGTCGAAGTTTGTAGTATCCTAATATAAGCAGGTGAATTCGCGCATGAGCATATCCTCCACAATTAAGATAGATGTAGAACAAGGGGAGTTTACAGAAAAGGTAAACTTATGGATGAGAAATAATTATGATAAATGTGAAAATGAAAGTGAATACGAAGAGGATATTAATGCGTTATTACAAGGATATAAAACTGAGCTCGGTGGGCTTGTTGCAATTCGGGGTTTTGTATATCAATATTATGTGGCCATTTATTATATGCTGAAAATGCTGCATAAAAGGGATGCTTGGTGGCATAGCGTCGTTTTTGAACTTATGGACGACATAACACTACTTGGAGAGAATCAAGTTCGATTTGTTCAAGTTAAAACAGTGAAAGAAGAAGGAGAGGTTAATAATTTCACTCCTGCAGTTTTGTATAAGAGAGAGAAGGGAGAGATTGGGAGTTGGCTAGACAAGCTCTTCTTAAATTTCGCTGATTTTAATAGTATTTACAGAGATAAATTTATTGGTGCTGAAATTAATGATATCGTTGTTGAATTCGAGATCGCAACAAATAATACTTACAATAAAGAATTGAATGTGTATTCAGATAATGCTGCATTTTACATAAGCGATAATAATAAATTAAGCAAGTTGTCAACGAAATTAGCTGATCCTTGTAAAGTATCTGGTTCTAAGTTACACGACAAAGTAGGCAAGGAAGTTACATGGTGCTTGTCTCGCTTTCGATTGCACCACATGAATAGTTTTATGGTTCTGAAGGACCAAATTATTAATATTATTAAGGAGATAAGCAAGCAGGACTCCACGGATGTCTCCGAGCATATACTAAATCATATCTTTTATCACGTTATGGAAAGAACCCATAACGATAAGGTAGCAGATGTAAAACAATTTGTTTTTACTAAAGATGAAGTTCAACAATTGATTCAACGTTTAAGACCAGCAGCTGTACGAGATGCTAGAGAATACTTGCATAAACAAGATATTCAATCAAAGTTTATACAATGCATAGACGAGCTGCGGAATGATTTTAAGCAAATTCCGTCTCTAGTTAAAATTGAATTACTTCAGACATTGACGTGGATTCAAGATGAGTTCGTGAAAAAGTCGAATCATGATGTCTCTGTGTATGTAAGATTTCTACATTTGCTATTTGACATGACAAGTAGCGGCTCAGAACGGAGTATAAAAAATTCAACAGAACTTACTGCTCTAAAAAAATCACTAGAAATGATAACACTTTGCTTAACCTTTTACGTTGATAGGCAATTCTTGCTTTCAGACGCTCGAATGATTACTAAGCAAGGGAAAAATCAACATACAGACTTGAAAATATTCACTCTTTTTCATGCAAACGAGTCTGGATACTTCGATGATATTTGCAAAAAAGTAAATGATGTTGTGGATACTTGTCCTATTCTTCAGCGTATTCATGAACAATTCTATTGTCTTATCTTAGGTTCTAAAAAGCGCAGTTCGTTAAGGAAACGACTAGGAGTTACTAATATAACAGATGATTTTCAAGAACCGGAAAAAATAGAAATTACAGATAAACCGTCCTTAATTAAGTACTATGATCCAGAATTCTTGGATGATGTGCAGGATTATTTCTATAGCTTGGATGATGAACTTTCCTTGCGTAATTCAGAGACAATTGACTCTTGGCATGACTTTTTGGAAACGAAAGGTAACTTAATGCTGAGGAAAGGGGTTATATGATGATCGAAGAGGTTCGTAATATTCTTCAAGTGAAAGGTGGATTTCGCCTCTTGTTTGTAGATGTTGGAGGCCGAGAACTATTATTCGAATCGCACGATTCCAGGTTAGATTACTTGGAGAGTGAGCTATTACAGAGAAGTTTCAGGGATAATGGGCTAGAAGCTTGGATCAATGATCATCGCATAGCCGTCACAAAAGTGTATGAAAGCTTTACATATTTTAAGGAGTCTTGGAAGGATAATCAAATTGTAATATCAAATCTGCTTAACCATCTTCCACTAAAGTATAAAAACAATTTATATTTTTTGATCATACTTGAATTTGATTCGGAACAAGATTTGAGTAATGAATTGCAAATGGAGAAAAATAAGGCGGAGAAAAACGCGAAATACTGCAGAAAGTATATTCTTCAAGATGAAGATGATCTCGAAAGAATTCCTTTTTTTCATGATGTTGAGAATAGGAATGCAGATTCCTTTTCTTATGAAAATAAATTTATTGAACTACTAATTCATGATTCACATGGGCTTGATCCCAGTATAATCCAAGTTATTAATGATTATTTCAAACCTGAAATGCGGACACTTCTTCAAGATAAGTCAAAATTGAAATTAACAATTGAGAAGAGATTTGGAGGTGAGATAGGCCATGCAGTTACTCCAGATGAGTATTGAAAACTTCCGAATTTTTTATGGGAAACATACTTTCTCCTTTAAAGACAAGAAGTTAGTTATCCTTAGAGGATTGAATGGTCATGGGAAAAGTAGTTTCTTTGATGCTATAGAATGGTGCTTGACAGGTGATATTCAGCGGTATGTAGGATCTGCCGAGCGTCAAAAGTTCCATTATATCGTTCATCAATCTTTGTTTTCTCAAAGTGCTTCTGCCAATCATATAGGGCCTCAAGCAAGTGTAGAAGTATGGATTAAAAAGAGTGATGATGAGTACTTCACGATTAAGCGTGTCTATCACGCTCAAAAAAAAATACCCAAGCCAATTTTTATTGACGGTATAGCGTATGCTGTCAAACCAGGAAACCAGAAAATTCGTGATTTTTTGTTACATACTTTAATCGAGAATTATGGAGAGAATAAAAAAGAAGTATCAAAAGTGGAACTCCCTTTGCTACTTGCCTCAACACAGTTTTTATCTCAAGATCAGCTTCAAGCGTTCGTATCCGCGAAAAAGCCACAGGAACGTTATGCAGTTCTTGAAAAAGTGCTTGGTATTCAGAAGTATGGATCAGAATTCCAGCAATACATAAAGAATGTGAAAGAAGTAGTGGAAGGTCAAAAGGAGGCTGTTTCTAAAGAAATCAAGAGTAAGAGTGAGCAAGTAAAAATCAAGCAAGGCATCGCCGATACAAAAGAAGATTTATTGAATAAAATTGGTGGTGAAACTGAAGAAACTTTTCTTGAAAAGATTGCAGTATTTATAGGCAAAATTAATGAGGCTGAAATTGGATTGCCTCAGGTTCAACTACAGACCCTTACAGATTCTACTCAAACAATGCTCTTGGAGTATCGTAAGCTGCTTCAGGAACGTACAATTGCATCTGAATCAAAGCGCAGGCTATTACAGGAATTTGAAACCGTTCTTTCTCTTTCAGATATAGATTGTGAAAATAGATTATTGGAGTTAACGGATTATTTGGAAGGGTTAAATAAAAAATCGATTGATTATGAATCAAAAAAACAAAGAGCTATTAATAAACAAGTCGAACTGAACTCGTTAAAGGGTTATAGGACTCATTATCGGGAAACGATTTTATTGGCTAACAACCTCCGAGAAAATATAAAAGAAAAAAGAGATGCTCAAGAGCAGATCCTTAAAAATCCTACTTTGTTAACAGTTATTCAACTGTATAATGATTTAGAGAAATTTCAACATTCTTACGCTGATCAGTTAAATCAGTATAATCGGTTGCAAGAATATTTGCTGGTACTGGAGAAGGAAAAGAAAATACAGTCGATAACAAATACTTTAGATCAAATAAAACAAAGACTAGCGACAGATTCTATTCTTCTGGAGCAGAAAAATAATAACGTTATTCGATTGAGGGAAAAGAAAAAGCAAATTGAGCAGATGGTTGAAGATCATAAAAATGATACTGTTGCGCAAATGATTCATAATGTGCAAAGTTATTTGTTGCATGAAGATGATGAATATGCCCCATGCCCAGTATGTGGATCGCCATTTTTAGAGCCTTCTTCCTTACATGATGCGATTAAGCTTCAACTAGAAGAAACAAACAAAGCACTGGATAAAAATGATGTTGATCTTCGTGAATTAAACACCGAATTGAATACTTCAGAAGCAGAAGAAGCGGATTTATCACGAGTGATGTCTGGTCTGATTCGTCAAAGGGATACATTAATCAATCAATTACAGCAGGAAGAGGTCGCCGCGGCGAGTGACCGAGCAAAAATTCCAGTAGACATACAGCAATTTAATGAGGAGCAAGTTAGGGGGCAGACAATAAAGCTACTTGAGCGTTTAAATCTAAATGAGGCCGCATTTAATCTTTGTCTTGCGTTAGAGAGACTTGAAGCAGAAATTGATCCGATGGCTGCACAAGAAGTTACACTTTCGCAAACACTCCAAGATCTGCGGAAAATAGCTGAGAAACGTGTTAGATGGTTATCAACGGAAGGTGTTATTGAACATCGACTACAGCGACTTGATATGTACTTACTTCGCTTAAAAGATGCTGAGAACCATGTCTCATCACAGAAAGTTCAATGGAATGCGAAGCTAAGGGAAGTAGAGAACCAGAAGCGCGAAAAAGAATTGAAGTTGATCGAAATTCGTAACTTTATACCGGGTTTTACAGTGGAAGAACGACAATCACAATTGGACCCAATAATACGTCGCATTGATCTTTTAAGGAATTGGGATGCAGAGCTGGAAGAGCAGTTACTTAAGATAGAGGCGTTTTTATCTCGAAGTAATATTATGGCACTAAAAAATGAGTTATCAGTAATGGTGCTTGAGTTGACAAGGGAAGAAGATAACAGCAAGTATTACGAAGGATTATTAGATCAATTGAAACAGTTGGATGAAGATCATGGGAAGATACAAAGTGAATTGATGAACGAGTACTTGCAGAGTTATAGTGAGAAAATAGACGAATTGTTTATGCAAATTAGTCCTCATGCATTTTTTAGGCACGTTCATTTAGTTCCTAAAGAAGGCGAACTTTATATAGTGGTTAGCGATAAAAAAGAGCACGACTTATCTAAGCTTTCTCCAGAAGAGCTTGAAAAGCGTTTTAATGCAAGCTTAACATTTAGTTCGGCTCAATCTAATGTCCTAGCTATATGTATTTTCTTGGCGCTTGGACTTTCTCAAGAATGGACACCGCTTCGAACGATAGGAATAGACGACCCGTTTCAGAATTTGGATGACATTAATGTCTTTTCTTTCTTGGATGTGCTTAGTCAAATTTTATTGGATAAGCAGGTTATTATCAGCACACATGATGATAAGTTTGCTAATCTGATTAGATTCAAAAGTAGCTTGGAAAGTCATCAAATAACGGAGATATGGCTT
The DNA here is from genome assembly GCF_014192395.1 of Paenibacillus endophyticus. Classification (GTDB taxonomy): domain Bacteria; phylum Bacillota; class Bacilli; order Paenibacillales; family Paenibacillaceae; genus Pristimantibacillus; species Pristimantibacillus endophyticus. The sequence goes on from NZ_JACHXW010000006.1 coordinate 192,743, forward strand.
GAATCATATAGTAAGGAAGGCATCTCTATCCAATCTGATTGTTTGGTTGGAGAATAAGTTAACGAAAAGATCCATTGAGTTAATGGTTGAGAGACACCACTTAATGAAGCAGAGCTATTTTGTTAGTAGCGTAAAATAGCTTTAAAAAAACAAATACGCGACCTGCAAGAGGAGAACGAAATCTTAAAAAAAGCGATGCACTTCCTCGCGAAAGACCGTTGGTAAAGTTAAAGTATGAGTTTATCCACAAACACAGCACCGAGTACCGACTGGAGAAGATGTATGATTGCCCACAACGTGCCCACATGTTGCCCACATGTTGCCCACAAACTCTATCCACACATCATACTCACACGGATTTATTGAACTAATTTCTGAAAATTATCAGATAAAATCGCCAGAAAAAGACTGAAAAAACACATAAAATCGTATTTGTCTCATGGGCGGCATGATGTAAACTAACCTGGAATCCCTTGCCCAGCAAGGGATCTCAAGTTAGAAAGCGTCATTTGACCACATTTTGACCACATAAATAAAAAATAGGCTTCTCACGAGTTCACATCGAACTTTGTGAGAAGCCTATTTTATTAGCGTTGCAAAGTTAATCCAGCATTTGGTTATGCTTCTTGTGATATCACTATAGACCTTTAGCGCAAGACCATACTTTTGTCGTGCACGGTCTTGTTTTTGTAGGCGTGTAAATTACTAGTTAGAATCCGCTAAAGCTGCAAGGGGAGTGGGAGTTCTACGGGTTTGTGAATAAAGCAAAATCTTAAAGATTCCTTTACATTTCATAACTAGTCCGACCTTCCATGCTAAGATAGGTGTTAAATTCCAACATCCTGTCGATTGAGAAGAAGGAAGGTGACAGTAGGACGGACACACACAAAATTATGATCGTCGATGATGATCCCCATATATGTGAGATTGTTCAGGCGTATTGTGAGCGGGAGGGCTTCATATCCGCATGCAGTCATAATGGGGAAGATGCTATGAAGCTGTTTGCATCGTTCGAGCCGGATTTGATTGTACTGGATGTGATGCTGGCTAATGGCAACGGCATAGATTGGTGCAAGGACGCACGCAGCTATACAAATGCGCCGATCGTATTTCTAAGCAGTCATGAAGAGGACGAGATCAAAATTAGTGCATTAACCTATGGCGGCGCCGATTATATAACCAAGCCGTTCAGTCCGGGAGTACTCATGGCCAAGATTAAGGCTCATCTTCGCCGAGTATCGACGGGCAGAAGGGAACAACTGCTAGAGTTGCCGAGTTTGACGCTGGATTACTATGCGCAGACCGTCAGCATGGGGAGTAAATCGGTCTACTTATCGAAGAAAGAGTTCAGCCTGCTATCCTACATGGCGCAAAACGTCAATCGTGCCGTCACTGTTGATGCGTTATTCCAGCTCATCTGGGGAATGAAGAGTTTAGAGGATACGAGAACAGTGGCGGTACATATCAGCAATTTACGTAAAAAAATCGAGGCAGACCCCGCTAATCCTGAGACAATTATTACGGCTCGAGGGATTGGCTACATGCTGGTTGATCGTGGCATGACCTAGATAAAATACATCCATTTTTATAACGCTTCATTGAATAGGATTTCTGATATTTGTAAGAGTCTGATCTTTTGGAGATCAGGCTCTTTTCGCTGGCTGCCAGAAGTGAGTTGCAAGTGCGAACTTAAAGATTTCTTTAACTTTCACACAGGGGCTAACCCGCCATGATAGAGTAGTAGTTTGATAGGATAAATCAGCTAATTGATGAGCAAATATGAGAATAATGTTTTCTAGGCTTTTAATCATTACAATGATAGTTCGTTTAATTGTTTCACCGGGGGCTATGGTGTCACAGTTCTGGTGAGCCAAAAGTATGTAAATGGATTCTTTTGTATTTTTACGTTTAAGAAGGAAATTTTCAAAATGAAAGGCCGGAATTTGATGAAAAATATCCGAAATTTAATCATTTTTTTAATCGTTCTTCTTGCAATAACTCCATCTGCAGCGGCACAAAGCTCAAGCTATGCAGAAGGGCTTAACCACTTGGGATTGTTCGGTGGAACGGGGAATGGATATGAACTTTCGAGGGTGCCTACCAGAGCAGAATCTCTTGTGATGATGCTGCGTCTGTGGGGGAAGGAAGAAGAGATCCTGAAAAGCACCTACAAAAATCCATTTCATGATACGGGTTGGGAAAGTCGCTACGTGTCGTATGCCTATACAAAGGGTGTAGTTAACGGAATTAATGAATTTAGTTTTGGCGGTAACCGACCAACCTCTCTAAATCAATATTGTTCAATGGTTTTAAGGGTTTTGGGATATTCAGAAACAAAGGGTGACTTTACCTATGAAACCGCGGTTTCTTTCGCCTCAATGGTTTTAGGAATAGACCTTACAAAAGAAGTCGAATTCAATCGGGGATCTCTTGCGAAAATAAGCAGTTATGTTTTAAACACAAGACCCAAAAACCAAATTGCAACACTTGGTCAAACCCTCAGTGCAACAGATGTTTTCACAGCGCAAGGTTTAAACGAGGCAAGGTCACTTTGGGAGCAGGATAAAAATCTTGATTCATCGACGATTTTGATATATGCAGTTGGTTCTGACCTTGAATCACAGCAAGGTCGGCTAACGGATGACTTGGAAGAAATTTTTCGTGGTCAGCCAAACCAAAATACGAAAATCCTGATTCAAACAGGTGGAACGCTCAAATATCACAACAAATATATGGCTAATGGTGCATCAGAACGCTTTGAAGTTGACAATGGACAACTTAAAAAGCACGAAAGCCACATCAAAACCGCCGCATCAGACCCTAAAACACTAAAGGATTTTCTTGTTTGGGGCAAAACCGTTGCACCAAGTGAGCGATATATACTGATTTTATGGGACCATGGGTATGGTACGATGGGTGGCTTTGGTGCAGACGAGCTAAACGAACGAAAAACGATGAAAGTTTCGGAGCTTTCGAAGGCAATCGATTCATCAGATATGTATTTCGACTTAATCGTCTTTGATGCATGTCTTATGGGCACAGTTGAAACGGCCTACGCCCTTAGAAACCATGGCAAATATCTTATAGCTTCTGAAGATTCAACCCCCGCAGCAGGGTTGTATTATACCACTTGGATAGGTGCAATGGAGCGAAACCCGCAAATTAGCACTGAAAGGGTGGGGCGTTTAATTTTAGATTCCTTTACCCTTCATTCGGGGATTGAAGCTAATATGCCAACAACAATGTCAATGATGAAGCTATCACAGGCGGAATCATTGGTTAAGGCAATAGAAAACGCAAAATTTGATTTTTCACTAACAGACCTTGCAAAGAGCTCAGAGCTATTAGGCAAAAACGATGGGATATTCGATCAATATGATCTTATAGACATAATGGGCAAATCATCAGAAATTACTGCAGCAGCCCAAGCACTTGCATTCGAAGTAAGAAATTCAGCAGGCTATAAAAATCGCAACGGCGTGGCTTTATATGTCCCTAACAGAAAAATCGCACACACACATAAAATGAAAGAAGAGCTAAAAGCCATTGGTTTTAGCTCAAAGTATATAGCAACTATTTTCAACTAAAATTAGCTGTAAAGGCTGATTTTTGTCCTGAATGTCATCCACGGAGTAGTCAGCAAAGTCCTTGATGGTTTCTGCTTAGAGGCTTCGCATGAGTTCACCAAACTTTTGCAAGTCTCTTTTTTGCGTGTCTCGGTTGGCTTCGTAGTCTAGTCTACCTACGAAACTTAAAGTTTTCTTTATAAAGCAGCAGTGTTTCTATCAACCATGGTAACATGGAGGAAAAATATTGTCGAAATTTGGTTGTCACGGTTCATAACAGCTAAGTTAGGTCACTATGAGATCAAAAATGAATGCGACTTTAAAAGAACGATTACAAGTACGATTATACGAGGAGGTATTTTATGAAGAAGATTTTAAGTTTGATGCTAGTACTTTCGCTTTTAGCATCAGTAGCGCCTGTTTATGCGAATGTGCCAACAGAGTACACCTATGTGTTTGGTGTGAAAACAGGAGGAAACGAAAACGGCGGAACAGGTGATGATATTTACATGGGCGTAAGTACCTATGAACCTGGAGCAAACTCTGATCATATAGTAAATCTTGGCGGCGCTGCGGCTTGGTCTGAACCACAACATACATTTAAATTGCAAAATATTCCACCATGGAGAATGAATGAACTCGTTTTTTGGCTTGTGGGCAGTGATGACTGGTACGGTGAATCTGTGGTTCTGTGGCTTCCTCATATTGGGGGGAGCATAAATCCAACACAGGCGAAGACCATTCCAATAAACTCATGGACAAAAGATCAGGGCAGACTTTATCGTGACATTTCCGACGTAACAAAAAGAAAATTCATAGATATGGGTTCCGTTGACTTACCTGGGGGAGAGTTCTACCTTGATGCTAATTCGTCAGGCGCTCAAAGTGTAAACTGGGACAAAAAAGTCAGGGATCAATATGGTCAATATGACATTATGCAATATGAGGATGCTCCAGTTTTTAGCTATACCCTTTCGGACGATGCTGTAGGTAGGGAGTGGTTAACATTTGAAGAGCCAACAAAAACAAAAAATTTCAAGTTGGATATTGACCGCAAAAAGCTTCACGATGCAATGGTTGCACAGGATAAAGCGGAGATATCACTAACCTATAGGGTGGCGCTTCTTGCCCAGTCCACCAACGCTGAAAGCCTTGGAGAGACTTTTGCCCATACAAGTTCAGGAAATCCCGAAGTTAAAACCTATTTAACAACAAAGATAGGGCAAGCGGACTATTATTATAAAGATGTAACTTATACGTTTTATCGCAGCATATATAACCTTGGTAACCCCAATATCAATCAAACCATTACCTATTCACCCAGCACTGACAATCGATATTTAAATCGAAAATTTACAGATGTTAATATCACAGTTGACGCGGTTTCCATTCACAAAAAAAGCATGACCCAAGAAGATAAAACGGAGCTCATAACAAACTTCCAAGCAACACCTGTGTTATATCTTGGGAACAATACGACAACACCGCTTGCCAACCTTACCATGACAAAACTGCAAGGCAATGACGGAAAACCAAACGGCACACTTCAGTTTACTGGAAAAGTGCCGCTGGATGTTAGCGAAGTTGATAGCGAGGGCATAAGGCTCCAGCTTAATAATGTGTCTACCTCTCTAACGAAAAATGGTCAAGCTCAGGCCTATCATTTGGAAAAACCAACACCAGAATCAACAACATCACAAAGTTTTTATTTTTCAACTCACAAAGTGGATACAAAAACTCCAACCATAAGAGTTACCGACCAATTTGGAAATGACCTTGTGGGGGGGGATTCCATTCAAAACAACATTAAAAGGATGCATGAATTTTATATGGTTTCAAGCGAAACACTCTATCCAGAGGGGAATGTCGCTCACACCACTTTGAATCAAAACTATTTTAAATATGAGATGTACAAGAAAAGTAATGATTCCTATGAACCGACAATGATAAGAATAACAAACTTTGACGGAACAGGAATCCAAACAAGAGTTACCGCACCAATTAACACGCAAGTGTTAAATGGAGTCAGCATAAAACTAAGTCCAATTGTTCCAACAGAAGGCGAATTCAAGCTTCGGCTTTATGGATGGGATAGAGCTGACAATCCACTAGGCGGAGATGCCGGATACGCAGAAATTGAAAATATCAAAATCGATAACCAGGCTCCGCGAGTAACCATTCACGAAACTGTACATCCGCAAGATGCGCAGCTTCGCAATAGAAATGACTATCGTTTTGAAATGAACGACCTTCAACAAAGCAATAACGGCTGGTCAAGGACTTATTATACCTTTATAAACGGAACTGCGACGCCAACTGACACTCCAATCAATCAAATTGAACCTGTATCAAAAGAAATTGCTTCAACTCAAGGGATGTGGGCATTTATAGACTCAGAAGGTGATAGCGCAACGGCTATGCTATCCATTCCAAAAGGTGACAACTTTGACGGAACTCTCTATTATTTCACAGTAGACTCACTTGGAAACGATTCAAGAAACGAGCAAGTTTCAAGATATTATAAAAGACCTGTGCAGATTTTCAATGGAAATGTTGTAGACACACTCATTACGGAGGATTTCAGCCTTCCAAAACCACGTTTTGACATCAGTTTCGACACAAGCAATCCAAACATTGAAACGAGTTATAGATGGACTGCTCATCCCAGCAATACCTGGACGCCTACCTTTACACAAAACTTTAGGGCATATAGTGGACAAGATGTTGGTGCTGCTCAACAACGTAATCTTACAGGAACTCTAAGTTGGATGGACGGAAAATATATACTTGAATATCGTGTTACAGATAAACAGTCTGGCAACACTGCCGAGTTTTCACGAGAATACATTTATGACTACTTGGCCCCGGAGATTAGCTATACCGTCGGAGGTCAGCATGATCATTTTAAATCATCACATCAGTTTAACGTGAAAATGACAGATCGTAGCGGAATTGCAAGTGCATATTACTATTTATCTAAGCCAGGCTCAGAAATTAGAATTGATGATACGCCAAACTATCCGCTGACACTAACACCAAACAGTGAAAACATTGTAGAGGTTGATCAAACCTTGACCATAACAGACCTTCCGTCAGGTGCGTACAGCATTGTTGTTGTTGCAAGAGACCCGCACGGCAGAGAAAGTAAAAAGGTTTCCCCTTACTTTGGCATAAGGTCAGGACCTGCGAAAATTGATGTATTAGAACATAAGCAACCAAAGACTTTAAACGGAATGGGTACAACAACGGATGGAACATATAAGGTCTATGCTATTTTGAGTGAACCCCATAAAGCATGGACTTCTAATAGCACATCGAAATATCAAAACCCGGTATATTATGCAACAACTGACGGCATGCCAACAGATAACGGCGTTTTAGTGCCCGAGTTTACAGCAGGCAACAACTTTGGTGGATATTTTATATTTACACTCGACACACCTGTGCCGCTTCAAGAGGGTGTTAACACCATCTATCTTCAGTTCGGGCTCATCAATTATCCTGCTGACGCAAGACCTGAGTTTTTAACAGAAAGAAGACCTATCACCATTCTTTATGATAGCCAAGCGCCAACCTTTGAATTGCCAGACTATAGTACAATTCAGCCAACAAACGCATCAGTGACAGCAAGAATCGTAGCAAATGATGTTGGCACGGGAATTAGTAAACTGACAGTTGCACCAGAGGATGCAGACAAGATCTCGGTTTCACCATATGCAAACGGTGCATTCACCGTAACGATTAGCGAAAACATAACAACAAACTTAATCCTATCTGACGAGCTTGGAAATAGTGTTTTTGTTCCTATTACAGTTTCAAATATTGACAAAACAGCTCCATCTACACTTGCGTCAAGTAAAATCGTGACAAAAGGAGCGAGACAAGATGGTGTTATCACAGTTGATGTTTCAGACAAGAATGACACAACCGTTTCATTCGCACTTATTCAAGACCCAACAGAAAATCATATTTTAACAGAAGCTGACTATGCGTTGTTTAATTCAAGTCAATCAGTGGAAATGCAAAGTAGTCCGGTAATCGTTAATGGAGAAGGGAACAAACAGAAAACTTATAAAATTGACTTGAAGGGGCTTAGTGGAAGCTATGCAATTGGGATCAAAGCCGTCGACTCATCAGGAAATGTTACTGAAAAAGTTTTCTTTGACTCAAAACTAGACCTGGTTGACGCGCAAGCATCAATTGTAAGTGTTAGCGCAAACCCTACAACAACAAAAACTACCTCAACGGTTACCGTTTCATTTAACGTTCCAGTAACCGTAATGCCTAACGCACCTGCCCAGGGTAATGATGTGGGTGATATGGCAAGGTCGAATCTTCTTTATACAGGACTTTTAACAACATCCGCTGACTATGTGCTGGACTATGATGTTGTTATTCAAAACAATAATCAAATCAGCCTTTATATTCAGGACGAGCTCGGAAGGGATAGTGTTGTAGAATTCACACCTGATGTTGAATTCGTTACAGGATTTGACATTACGGGGCATGTAGAGAAAAATGGACAAACCATCCAAAACGGAGAGTTTATTGCCTATAACCAAGGCGACAAGCTTTATTATGTTGTCGTTCCCAATCCAAAGTATTCTGGACAATATTTCTTTGTTGAAAATGCAGTGTTGTCTGGATTAGAACTAAATGCAGAGCTAAGCGTTCTTGACTCTACATATACAGAAGCAGGAGAAGGAACAGCTTATTCAAAGCTTGTTTTTGAAGCACTAAGAGATGGCAAAACAACAAAATCAGCTTATTTCGAGGCATACACGACAGAAGGTATTGAAGCCGATAGGATGGAAGCCGAATATGTTGCAATGACAGTGGTTGACGAAACTGCACCTGTTGCAAATGTGGATTATTCGATTACGGAGTCAACAACCCAAAATGTTAACGCAAGACTTTCTATATCGGACCCGGAAAGCGGAATTTTAAAACTTGAACGTTCGTATGACGGTATAAACTTTAGCCCAATTGACTCCATTGTTTCGCACACCGAAACATTCGAGCAAAATGCAACGGTATATTTCAAAGTGACTAACAAAGCAGGAATAGCAACAATCTTGCCAGTCGCAGTTTCAAACATTGATAAAACGCCAATCATGCAAGACAGTCACTACACGGTTGAATACGCCTACGAAAACTATCTTGGAAATTGGGTTCCAATCCAAGAAGGAAGAGCCTATAGAAGGGTTATGGCAACGCTCAAGTTTATCGGTGGCGGAAAAACGCTTTCTATGACAAACAACAACGCAGCCTTTTCAAGGACTTTAACTCAAGATGTTAACACATTCACATTTGAGTTTAGGGATAATGCAGGAAACACAGGTTCTCATACGGTTAGCTATAACCAATTTGACAACACAATTGGTCAAACGTCCTATGTGTTATCAAACACTTCCAAGACTAACCAAAATATCTTTGCAACGATCACTTTATCTGATGATTCAGGTGAAATAGCATTTGCGGAGGTCAAGAAGGGCGAAGTGGTTTATCCATTCAAAGGTGAGCCGCTTGAAAATGAATATGTCGTTGAGCTAGACAGCTCAGGAATTTATTATGTGACAGCGTATGACTACGCAGGAAACAATTGGACTACACCCATCACCGTTTCAAATATTAATAAAGTGGTGCCAATTGCAACCGCAAGGACATACAGCACACTTCCAACCACAATTACGGCACAAAGTGTGAATGTTGAGTTGACACAGTTTAGCAAAGATATCAAAACCATTACAGTCACCGGTGTAGAACCTACCGGAAGCCTAACTGCCAACGATATCGTACATATCCCTGGCACAAAAGCTGTTCGCTTTAGAAAAAATGGGACGGTTACCATGTTCTTTGTTGATGACTATGGAAACAAAGGACATGAGGTTATTACCATTTCAAATATTGTTTCCACGCCGCCGCAAGTCAGCGCAACTGCAGCATTAGCTAAAGATAAGCTGAGCGTTAATGTAACATTTGACCAAATCCGTGACAGTGACGGCGTTCCTCTGGACATTCTTAGAAAGCTAACAGACCTTACCGTTTCTTATCGTGGATATGAATATGCACTTTTAACTGAGGAGAAAAATGAAGACGGTGATGTTGTGTCCTATAAAGATGCAGTTATCAACGTTAACACTAACGGGGAGCACGTCTTTCAAGTTAGAGACCAAACAGGCATAACACAAAAAATTCTTTTGACGGTTGAAGGAATTGAAGTTGGAGGACCAAAGGTTAAAGAAGTTCGTTGGTCATATAAATATCTTGAGAAAAACCAAGCTGGTCAGTGGGTGGAAAAGGATTATCAAAACAAGATTACTGTTGGAGTTGACACATCTGGAAAAGAAGAAGGTTATGTTGTGGGAACGGATAAAAACCCAACAACAAATCAAGATGTCAAAGTCACATTAATCACTGACAAAGATGCTAAGTTCGTTGGCGGAAATGACGTTTGGGAACAAGATAAGTCAATGAACTATAGAGAAAATGGACTTTATGTTTTCAACCTCCAAGGAAGAACAGGGGATTATGCTTCGTATGGTGTCAACATTGGTCTAATCGACAAAACACCTCCTGTGCTAAAACTTAAAAATGGTGAGGAGCTAATCTTCATCGAAGGAATGACGCCTAAAAAAGATGCCTCCATTGCATATGACAAGTCAAAGCTTCTCGACTTCGAAGCATGGGATATGGTAGCAAATCAAAAAGTTGATCTAACAAACCGAGTTACCATCAGCTATGGAGTAGGCGGGCGAGTGTTTAACCCTGACAACATCTCAGCAAATGAATTTGTTCGCTCGAACCCTTACTATATCGACTATACCGTAAGAGATGATGCAGGAAATCAAACAACCATTCGTCGAACCGTTCGCCTTGTGGGTCTTTATGACACAATAGCCCTTGTTAACGGAGTTATGCCGGACAGCACAAATGCTGCAACCGTTCTTGGAAATAAAGTTGAAATTTCACTGAAAAACTTTTCCGGAATCTCATATGCACGTTATGAAAAAGGTGTTTTAACGCAAGGTCAGATGAAAACAAAAGGAACGGTCCTTCGGGAGAAAAACGGAGTTTTCACAATGGATAATGTATCGGAAGGTTGGTATACCATTTATATCCAAACGGATAAACGTGATTATTTCAACATCGCTGTATATGTTTCAAAAGCTCCAAAACAAGGAGGGAAATAGGCATTGACTATCCATAGAACAATAAAACGCAGCATAGCTGCAACTCTTTTTATAACCATGCTTTTCACTTTTGCAAGTTTCCCTGTTCGTGCAGATGCTAGTGGAGCGGATTATTCAATTGCAAACGAGTTTATGAAATATTCTATAAATTCAAGAACGGGTGGTTTTTCAATCGAAACGATTGACGGTCACCCACAAAAAGCTTTTGACAACAACCTTCCGCTTCTTTATAGGGAAGATGCGGCAAGAAGCAATGGAACATCATTCACAACCGTTCGTATCGACGGAAAAGATTTTATTTTCGGTCAGGAATATGGCTGGTTTGGAATAGATACAAAGCTTCACGAACCTGTCGTTTCAGAGCAAAACAGGCTGTTAACCATTGCATGGGACATCAAGGGCTATACCATTACACAAAAGGTGTCCATTTCTATTGACCCTAGCAACCCGAGGGCTGGAAACATTGGTATTTCATATGATGTGAAAAATAACAACGCCGCAGCCGGAAAAGTTGGTATTCGTCTTCTTTTAGACAACGCGCTTGGTTCAGAAATTGATTCACCTTATGTTTTGGTTGACCCAACACAACCGACAATCGTTGAAACCGAATATAGCGGTGACAACCTTCCGCAACAAATTAGATATGTTGATTCTCTTTCAGCTTCGGACAAAATGGCTTATGCCATGTTGTCCGGCTGGAGTGGCAACAATAACGTAAAGGTTGATAAAGTTATTGTTGGTCACTGGGTTAATCTTGCAAACACAAGATACGATTATACACCAAACCCGAATGTTGATTTTACCAACTACTCAAACAAATATTTAATTCCTGACACGGCAACTGCTTATTATTGGAACGAAAAATCAATTGAGCCAGGTCAAGTCAGAATTTCTGAAATGCTCTATGGTATCGGTAACTTTTCTGAACAAACACAAAAGGAGCATGTTTCAATAGGTATCCAAACCGAGAACGTTTTACTGACTAACGACAAAAAAGCATATGAAAACAATGGCGTTTTTAAAGCAACTGTAACTATTGACAACAGTGTCTCAGGAGCTAGAGAACTCATAGAACCAATTGTGAAACTTAGCCTTGATGAGGGACTTGTTTTTGCAGCGACGAATACGCGAGAATACACAGTGAAGATTTCGGGCGGTCTTAACATTGGATCTGTGTTTGATATTCCAAATGTTGAAATTATTGCAGAGAATCAGTCTATGATAACAGCAAAACGTTTGGTCGTTTCGTTAAACGCAACAGAAATTATTGATTCTAGCACACATAAAGTGGTTGACTATGGTGCTAATACAAACATTTTGATTCCTGCAGTTGAAGGCAAGCTTCCAGAAGTTTCAATGAAGCATATTTTCCCAGCGGCCGTTTATTATGAAGGCGACAAAAATATCACGGTTTCAGGTGATATGAACGTTTTGGCTGGGGCCCTTTCGGGAAGTGATGGATGGAGTCTTTATCTTGTTTCATCATCAAGCGGTGAGGCTATTTTGATTGACAAAAGAAAAATAAGTTTTATTGAAGAAGGTAAATCGCTTGCGTTTTCAACTAATCAAACTTTGGCAGTTGGAAAATATGACATTGAATTTAGATTTACAAATCAACAGCTAATCGATGCTTTTGGTACAAAAATCAAAGCAACAACTACACTAGATGTAACAAATAATATTGCGGATAAAAGTGCAAGTTATGGTATTGTTTCGCTAGTTCGATTTACAAACGCTTCAAACAACAGGCAGTTGTATGACTATATTAGTTTTGAAAACGAAGATGTAATGAAAAAATTTACATCTGGCAGCGTTAAAAGAGATGGCATTCTTAACAAAGGCATAGGATTTGAAAAAGATAAAACAGAAATTCTTTTGACACTTCGCGGGAAGATTAGGCTTATGGATACGGGTACAGAAAAATATTACTCTGCTAGCAAAGCCGATGGCGACATTACCATCAACAACATCTTGGCATATGACAGCAGCGAAGCCCTTAAGATGACAGTTGACAACAATGGTGCAAAGCTAGAAGGCGATGGCACCATCAAAGTAATCAACTCCATTAATATTTGGCATAATAAGTGGCATTTTGAAGCCAAAAATGGAGTCAAATACAGCCTGGATCGGGAAGCTGTTTCCGAGAAGGAGGCTGTGGCACTTGAACTTCAGCTTGGAGATGCCGGAAATATGCTGCAAAATATTGCAGGTTTTTTAATTAATATTAAATATGGTGTTATGACTCAAGATGAGGATGATTTCGGAATTAGCTTTGGCGGAAAGATTTCAATGCCTTTAAAAGCCGCTGACAAATCGAAGGGTGAGGAGCATTATGATTATAAAGGCTCACTAACTGCGAACGTTCAAGATGTTCTTTATGGAAGTAAAGACAGCGAAATTGGTTTTATTGGCATTAACACAACACTATCTGTAGGCCTACCAGAAGATATATTAGGCCCATTAGTAGGAAACGAAGCCGGTGTTGAGGCGGAAATAACAATTAACACCATTGATGATATTTATAGCATTGACGCCGGTGTTTCTATCACAATGCTGGAAGTAGAAGGGTCATTGGCACTGAAAAAGGTTCCTATTAACTCTGTTCCAAAAATAATGCTTGACGAACTCACATTCTTTTTAGCGCCATCAACAATGAAAGTCCCTGTGGTTGCACCTTATGTATTTATCACAGGTCTTGGCGGAGGGATTTCAAACCTTGCAGATACAATTGCTGGAGAACCAGCAGGCGAACTTCCTCCACTTACCATCCATCTTCAAACAAGGCTTTTAATTAATGCAATTATTGTAGGTGACTTTAAGCTGGATGCCAAACTATCCGGTCTTGCAATTGAAGGTGTTGGCCGGTTAAAAAAAGACGAAGATGGAAGACTTCTTAATATTCGAGCGGGAATGAATGTTCAATGGATATCGCCTTTTCAGCTAAATGCCTTTGGCGACATCAGCATTCACGCCGGAGCGATTCGTGGTGGTATAACGATAAAAATTACGGAAGATTATTTTTATGGTTATGTTTACGCAGGACTGTTCATTCCAGACTCAATCCCATTTGTGGGGGGCAAGGAGCTTGCAGGAGTTGAGGCAGCTGTTTCATCTGACTTTGTAGGTGCAAACTTTAAAGTCATTGGAGTTAAGCTTGGCTTTATCTATTATTGGAACGGTGACCTAAGCTTTGGCGGATCAATCGACCTGTCTTCAAGAGGAAACGCCGTTCACTATGTCCACTCGGAAGCGCTAGACGAAAGCGGTAATCTTGTGCCAACGACCATGGCATATGGAACGAATATGAGAAGACTCACTACCAAGGCAAGTGCTAAAACTCGAGCCGGAAATGGTGTTACAAAAGAGGTTAGCCCAACAACGAAAGATTCACTTCTCATTGAAATTCCGCTTCGTGGATTTGTCAAACCTTCTGCATCAGAAATCATTGTCACCAATCCAGATGGAAAAAAATTGACAATGGTTGAAGACGATAATAACGGCAACGGAAACTATCTTGTTCAATCTTTAGATGGCGTTAATTATTTGTACATTTCAATCACTGACCCATCTCTTATTGTTGCTGGTAACTGGTCAATTTCAGTTACAACACCTGATGTTTATATCGACTACTTTGAAGTAAACAGTGTTGACGATATGCCAGAGCTTACAGGAATTAGTGCTTCGACTAGCGGAAATTCAAGCCGTGATATTAACGTTTCTTGGACAACCGATAAGCAAAGCCAATATTCGGGCGCACTTAATGTCTATGTCACAAAAGATCCGTCAGTCATGCAAGCAATTGAAACTACTAACATGCAAGACACTTCATCATTAATTAGTATTGGTAACCTAGAGTTAGACGAAATTGAATCAGGTTCTCATGTGTTCACACTTCCTGAGTCCTTCCCTCAAGGGAAATATCATGTTGTTGCCATGCTTGTTAACCATCAAGGCGGAATGAGTAAGAAAATCACTTCTTCAACATTCACTTTCACAAATCCACTGCTTCCTCAAAAACCACAATCTGTTTCTGCGGTCTACAGTGGTGACGGCTATGTGAAAGTTGATATAACTGGGAGTGACAAAACGGCAACACACTATCTCGTGGCTATCCAAGACGAAGATGGTGTTGAGGTTGAAAATTCCTTTGGTCAATTTAAAGTCGGCAGTGACATCATCCTAAAACCATTAGAAGACAAAACGAACCGACCTCTATTACAGGAAGGCAAGAGTTATTTTGTTAAAGTGCAGGCTACTAGAATTGTGGAAAATCCGCTTAAACATGCCGAATACTATAGTTCAACCGAAAATGCATCATCGCAAAGCTTTGTCATGCCTTCAATGGAGAAGCCTCAGCTTTTAAGCATTGAAACAAACATTGACAGATCAAAAGAACTATATTATTTAAGTACTGACAAGTTAGAGGCAACTTACACCTTCGACAGGCCTGTTAAAATGACATTTAACCTTAACACTGAAGAAAAAAACACGCCTCAGGAGTTTAAGACGGTTTGGTCATTTGAAGAAAGTCTTGAAGACGGCCAGCATTTGGTTGACTTTATAGCGGTTGGCGAAAACCGTGACACAATCCAAGGCAGCAGGTCATCAGGTGCAATTGGGTTTACTGTTGACACAAAAGCACCGACGTTACTCCTTGGCGAAGATGTTCAAACAAGCCTTGACAAGGAAAACGTTGACAACACCGTCAGCAATCAAGTTGTTTTTGTTGGCGCCAATTCAAGCTATAGCTTCCATGGTCTAACAGAATCTTCCGCCTCACTAACTTTAGACGGTAGTTCAGACGGAATTGTTAGAAATCCAGACGGAACATTCGTTGTAAATCGTAAGACCTCAAGCCAAGATCCAGACCAAACCCTGATTCTTAAAGCGGTTGATGATGCTGGAAACGAAACGGTTGTTCAGGTTTATCTTGTGAATCGTGCTTTGACAGAATTTGAAAGCATTAAATTAATCTCTGACCTTGAAAGCTCCGATGATCAACCTGATTCTATCGAGCTTGGCATAGGCGGGAAAACGGTGCTTTCCGTTAAAGCTCTTCGCACAGTTGGGGATACTGTATTAAAAGCAGAAGACGTTGTGTGGCACGTTCTTTATAATCAGAACATCATCAGCCTTTCACAAGATGGGACAATTGAAGCATTAGCTCCCGGCGAAACGGCAATCAAAGTTAGCTATAGACTTTCTGCTTTTGAAGGTCAAAATGGGAAAACTGTCTATAAAGAACTGTCAGACGTTATCAAAATTAGTGTGAAAGATCTTGGTTATCGTTATGAAGTTCGTCAAACACAAGGGTTCTCGTTGTACACCATATACACTGAAATAAACATGGGCAAGGCAACAGTTTTGGTTGAAGGAAACAAACAAACTCTTTTATATGACAGCTTTAAGAAAGCCTATATTGGTTCTTCAAGGGAGCTTGTCACAGGTGAGCAATTAACAGCCAACCTTGTTTTTGAACCAACGGTGAAATCTCCTATTCTTCTTCGTGGAGACACCGATGGTAATGGTGTTATTGATAAAAATGACATTGCAGCAACAAAAGATGCTATTTTAGACAATGTCTACAACGGATTTAGTTCTTCAGAAAACTGGATGAGATCAGATAAAAACGGTGACGGCATTGTTGACATTGTAGATGCGCAACTTACACTAATGGAGGCACTTAGAAGATGATAAAACAATTGAAAATTATGTTGTGTATGCTACTTCTAGTGGCTGTTTTACCATCATATGTCTACGGTGCAAACGATGCTGCTGACCTTGGTTATCGTGTAGATATCACAGTAACTGACAGCTCTGGTTCTCCAAAATCATCATTTGACGTTGGAGAAGAAGTATTTGTTAAACTAAGTCTTTCATATACTGGTGCTGGAAGAGCACCGGTATATGGCTTTCAAGGAAAGCTACAGTTTGATTCTTATGTTCTGAAAAACACCAGTGTTCATATGGAAAAGGACATTTCAATGAAATATTCCGATGGTGTCATCAACTATATCTATCTTGATATGACCGCGAGCGGAAAAGATGATTCAATGCTTCAGAATATTGGAACTGCTGTTTTCCAAGCTAGAAACAACGGAACTTTCGACTTTTCTTTAAGTAACTTCATTCTAACCAATAAAGATGCGTCACAGCGGTATATTGAACCGTTTGAAGATGTTCAAATCATTGTTGGCTCTGGAATAAAGGAAGCTTCAAAATCATCACTATACGAAGACATTGTTGCTGCAAAATCTTTACTTGCTTCAGTTATTATTGCGGATAATCCTAAAACAATATATAGCCCGGATTTTTGGTATTCAACAAAATCCGCTCAAAATTTAAGGAATGTTATTGCCGAGGCTGAAGCTGTTTTTGATAAAGAAAATGCTCTGGCTTCGGAAATCTCAGCAGCAATCGAAAAGCTTAGCATTGGCTTTTCCAATTTTGAGAATTCTAAAATTATCGGTCCAAAACGTTGGGTTGTCTCGGACAGTAACACCCCAGTTAACTATTCTGTTAAAGCTTCTGTTAAAGGTGGAAATGGCAAAATTGCCGATGGCTTTGAAGCTCAAACCGTTCGTGCAACAACCTCTGCAACCATCAGAATGATTCCCGATGAAGGGTATGAAACCGAATATATCTTTATCAACGATGAAAAATTTATAGGTCGTGACATTTACACCATTCCAGAGGTTAGCCGTGACACAACTGTAGTTGTTACATTTGTGAGAAAAACTCCTTTTACAGATATAGCACATGACGATTGGTTCTATGTTTCTGTAAGGTATGCTTATAACGAGGGGCTATTCACGGGAACTTCTGAAACAAATTTTTCACCCTCTGGAAAAATGAGCCGTGCAATGCTTGCCACTGTATTGTATCGTATGGAAAATCAACCAAATGTTGAATTTGCAAATGTGTTCTCTGACGTTCAAAGCGATCGTTGGTATTCAGATGCTATTATTTGGGCAAACCAAAGTAAAATTGTTAACGGGTATGGTAAGGGATTATTTGCTCCCAATGATGCAATCACTCGTGAGCAAATTGCTGTTATGCTCTATAGATACGCAAATGGTAAAGGGTTTGACCTTCAGACCGAAATTTCAAATCTTAGCTTCAAAGATGCAAATGAAATTTCTGACTTTGCCAAAGAGTCCATTACTTGGGCTGTATCAAAGGGCATTATGAAGGGCAACTCTGATATGACGCTAAATCCTTCTGGTCTTGCAACCAGAGCAGAGGTTGCCACTATGCTCCAAAGGTTTAAAGAGTTGGAATAATTTTAAAATGAATACAAACCAAACTGACTTAGAGCTTTTCTTTGTCAGTTTGGTTTCTTTCTGTGAACTTTTGATGGGGGGCGAGTACGGATGAGGAGTCCATGCACGTCAAATCGCCCTCCGCCATTTGGAGAAGGGCGTATCGCGAAAGTGGTCTCACCCTGCAAGCCTGGTGTGAGCAGGCAGGCATCACCAAAGAGCAGATGAAATACTGGATGTACAAACGAAAGAAGGTGCAGTCCTCCGACTCCTCTTCGGTGTCACGGGTTGGATATGTACCCGTATACGGAGGCTACTGTTCGACCGATGGCTGACTCCATCTATTTTGAACACATACTCTACCCACACATCTTACACACACGGATTTATTGCACAAATTTCTGTAGACAATCAGACAAAATCGCTACAAAAAAACTCGAAATACACATAAAACGCTTTTGTCTCATGGTAGGCATGATGTAATAAAGGACTAGATCCCTTGCGTAGCAAGGGTTTCTCCTTTGTGAAATGCCAAATGACCATATGATTTTAAAATAGGCTTCTCACGAGTTCAGAGCGAACTTTGTGAGAGGCCTATTTTTTTACAAACGAATTGTCGGTGCTTCAATTGAAACCTGGAATCGATGCCGAACTGGTGAAGCTGGTATTAATGGGTCAAGAATCCGTTAACTGTGGCATCGCCGGTGCAGAAAGGTATGAGGTGGACGAAAGAGGTATTTGCCCCGTTCTGGCTACTGCAGAGAAACCGATTAAAGGGATTTGGCTATCTGAGTGCGGAGGCCGAGCCAATTATTTGTTCAGTGTGTTTCCGTGAAAAGTGGATGAATAACGTTCATAAACAAAAAGACTGCTTCCCAAATGATGGGGGAGGCAGTCTTTTGGCTTATTTTGCTGTTTGGTAACTATAGATTAGCCGGATATCTCCATAGCTCCTCCGAATATTCACTATATCCGGAATCTGGAGAGGGCTATACTTTAGGCGTAAATCAATCTATCCATGAAAAAAATGAGGAGGAAAAAAATGAAACAGACAAGGCTTAAACGATGGACTGTAGGCATGATCGCGGCGATGACGTTCTTGATGACCTGCGCGCCGTTACCCGTCGTGAAGACGGCCGCAGCCGCAGCGAGCTCAAGCGCCGTCGTCAACGCGTATGATCTTGCGACCCGCGGTGCATGGAACGGTGTATACGGCCGCGATGGGTACGTGTTGTTCGGTTATGATGGCAGAGATGCCGATCCAATGGAGTATCAAGGGGAGACAAGCAAAGAAATCGCTTTGTACGACAGCGATGTGACCATCAAGCCGGCTTACGTGCAGGAACAAGACGGCAGCATCTATACCGCTACCGCAGGTGCTCGCGCATGGCTCAAATCGGATGACGTCAGCGGCAACGGAGCCGTGCTGGAGCCGCCGTCCGGCAGTGGGCTTACCAAGACGAATGCCTTTATCTCAAGAGGGACGCCGGGGAGCGATGGGGACATTCGGCAGTTCGTGTTCACGCTCGAGGATAACGAGGAGCATCTGTTTTCGGTTTATTTTGCGGGGGACATGAATTATAAGTATTACACGATAAAGGATTTGGAAGACAATATTCTCGTGCATACATTCCGCGGAATGAAAACGCTTACTCCTGCATTGGCCGATGCGCCGGGTTTACCTGAAGGGGCAAATGGCCTGGGAGATCAAGGCGCATACATCACGTTCAAAGTAAAAGGGAGCTTCGTTTTCGAGGTGATGGGCTCGTGGAACGAAGGACCGTCCGGGATGTTCTTCGATCCTGTCGATTCCGTCGATCCCGTCTCAGACGCCGATGTGTCACAAGTCAGCGTCGACAAGTCGACCAAGGGAGATTGGATCGGTAATTACGGTCAGGACGGACACATTCTGCTGGGGTACAACTATCCGGATGCCGTTCCGGGCGATAGCCCGGTTTGGGATACATGGCTGTTCATGGATCCAATGATCCATGATTACGTGTCGAAGCCGGATTATCTAGATCAATTCACGTACAATGTCAACGGAAGCTTGTGGGCAAGAAGCTCGACGAGCGACGAAGCCAGCTTAAGCGTTCCAGCCGGCGCCGGATCGCCTGCCAAACATGATACCTATGGAGCCGGTGGCTCTCCGGGACAATTCAGCTTCGTGCTGGACGATCAGGCTTGGCATCAATTCACGGTCTATAGCAATGCCGTTCCGCAAAATGCGGTGGAATTCTCCTTCCAGGACAACAACGGCAAAGTCATGCTTCCTGGCCATTCGATTACGCCAGATATGTTTAACGATGGCGTTTATTTGACCTATTTTGTTAAAGGCAGCTTTACACTGAAGGTAACTAAGACAGACAGTGACATGACATTCGGTCCGCAGGCATTTTTCTTCGACGAACTTGCGGTTTATGACCTTGAAGAGTTTACTGGCGAGTACCAATCGCCTCGCTCCGCTAAGCTGAGCTGGAGCGGCGGGGAAGCGGGCTCGATCGCGGTCATTGAACGTTCCGCGCAGGCAGAGGGTCCTTTCGTACAGGTAGGTGCG
The DNA here is from genome assembly GCF_014192395.1 of Paenibacillus endophyticus. Taxonomy (GTDB): domain Bacteria; phylum Bacillota; class Bacilli; order Paenibacillales; family Paenibacillaceae; genus Pristimantibacillus; species Pristimantibacillus endophyticus. The sequence continues at coordinate 213,321 of NZ_JACHXW010000006.1, forward strand.
ACGGACGCCGCGGACGGCGCCTATGTCGATTCCGATCTGGGAACGAGCAGCACATACTTCTACAGATTGCGCGTCAAAGACGGCGGGCGTTATTCGTTGCCCGGCGACAGCGTCGTGTCCGTCGATATGCCGGCATACCAAGCCACGGCTTTGGAATTTGACTCCGTGGCTTATGAGGTGTCAGAATCAGGCTCCCCTGTTGAGCTCAATGTGGCATTAACATCCGAGGGCCTTCCCGTGAGCGGCAAAACGGTAGAGTTCAACTTGTCCGGCAGAACGGTCGGCGATTATATTCTCGCCTCATTAGGTTCGGCCGTAACCGATGACGACGGAGTGGCGACGCTGAGCATCACGCCAGATTATATGGGAAGCTTTATCGTCACGGCCTCGTTTGCTGCGGACGACGAGGATCAGTTGGCGAGATCGACTGATGATGTTGCGTTGACGATTGGCGGCGAGGCCTGGGAGCTTCCGCCGGTCGTCTACAAGCTGTCGGATGGGGTGAAGCCCGGCGAGCTAATCTCTATTAACGGATACGGTTTGAAAGCCGGCGATCCGGACGCTATACAGGTCGTGATGAAGGCTTACGACGGCAACGGCTCCTTGCCGGCAATACCGCCGGCAGACGGAACGACCGCGGCAATCAGGCAATACGATGGGCGCGACGGCTACTTCCTCGTAGCCGAGTTCCCAGAGCAACTGACCACAGGCCTATACACCGTCTGGATCAACAACGGATACGGATGGAGCATGCCTATGTTGCTGAACGCCGCTCGTCCGTTGTTCATCTCCGAATATGAAGCATGGGAAGGACAGACGATCGATCTATCCGGACGCAACCTGATGGCAGAGCAGTTCGGGATGGATTCGGCGACGCGTCTGCGACTCGTTAACGCCTCCCGTTCGGTCGAGCAGAAGATCGAGCAGTACTCGCCATATTCTTTGCGCTTTAACGTCAAGGCGCCAATCGGCAAATACACCGTAGAGGTGAGCAACAACGACGGCTTGAGCTGGGCGCCGCTGGCCAGCGGACAAACGTTGGACGTGGTAGAGGCAGGCCGGGATCCGCTTGGGTTAGGCGTCGCTTGGGCTAACCTGTTCGATTGGGACAATCGTTATGACGTAACCGACTTCGGAGCCACCCCTGGAGACGGCGAGGACGATACCGCCGCCGTGACGGACGCGATCGAGGCAGCGAAGGCTTCCGGCGGCGGGGTCGTCTATTTCCCGTCGGGCACGTACGAGCTGAGCCGGGTTCCGATGTATGCGGACATTGTGCTGCTGGGCGAGGATAGGGATTCGACGCATCTCGTCTATACGGGAGCGGGAGTCAATATGTTCGAATCCGAAGGCGACGGCGCGGTGGAAGGCCGATATGGTGTGTCCGGGTTTACGGTCGGACTCTCCGATAACGCCAAGCGCCCGGATATGTTTTTCGCTTTCGGGCAGCCATGGAGCGAAGCAGCCGGCAATATGGCCTTGCGCACGGCCAGCGAAATGTTTATCGACAATATCAAATTGGACTATACGCTGGATACCGGCTACGGACAGGCGAACCCGGATCCTTACGCGGGCATGCGTGGATTGGCCGTCGTCATTATTGGCAAAGAACGGTTTATCGTCCGCGACTCCGAGCTGAGCGGCTGGTCCGCCGGCATTACGCATGCTTATCTTAACGAATATACGACTTATTTTAATAATAAGCTGGACTACGCGCACGAAGGTTACTTGCAGACCGTTGCCAACTACTCGTTCATGAACGGCAACATCGTGCACGGACGCGGATGGCAGGCGGGAGTGCTCAAAGATTCGCACGGTCTGTTCGCCCGCGCCAACGTGCACATGGAAGGCAATCAGGTGTACGACGTTGGAAGTGACTATAACGATGGAGAAAGTTATGCAGTAGACAGCCCAGGAGGCAACTTCAACACCGGTTATGTCATCAACGCGACCGAGAACACGTTGACGACTGCTCCGCTTATGCCTCATCGAGACTACTCCATTATGTACAATACGCTAGGCGTGCAAATTACGGACGGCCGGGGCATGGGGCAGTGGCGGGAAGTGGAAAGCATCGACGGCAATGTCATTACAATTAAGGGCAGCTGGGACGTCGTTCCTGACGGCAACAGTGTGTTCACGCTTATTTCACCTAACGACAATGTAACCATCTACAACAACTTTGCGGAAAATACGAGCAAGGGCATCTATATTTTCGGCAACGCGGTTGACACGGTGGTAGCTGGCAACGACGCGGTCGATACGGAAGGTGCGTTTGTCTGGACGGCATTGATTAAACAATCGGCGGCTCTGGTCACCGCCATGCATGTCGCCATTCGCGACAACGAGTTCGCTGGCGTGTCGCCGAAAACACGCACAGGAGGCATCCTGCTTAATACGCAGCGCTACGGATCCGAGGGCCGGTATTATTCGGTAGGCGCAAACAATATCGAAATCCGCAACAATGCCCTTACCGGTGTGCCAAGCGCCGTGCCTAACAATTTGTCAGAGGCGCCGCAAGAATCCGGAATCGTATTCTGGTCGGGGCTCAAAAGCTCGGACTTGATTACGGACGGTTATAGCGGCGATGCGACCAATCTGCTCGTGCAGAATAATATCCTGACCGACTTTAACAAGGGCATTAGCGTAACGCTTGGAGATTATGGCGTCATTACCGCAGGAAATTCGTTCTATAATGTCACGACCGAATTGTATCATGCGGGCAAAGACCGGGTTGCCGGAGAAGTTGAAAATCTAGTTCAGCTGGAAGGCGAGGCTTCGGTGGATGTCGGCGATCTAAGACGGCTGTACAATGCGGAGATTGCGAGGGGCAGAAGCGCTTCGAGCTATACAAGCCAGACATGGGAAACTTATTCCTACAGTCTCGCGGCTGCGGAGGAGATCGTAGCCTTATCAACGCCGCGCAACATAGACATTAGAAACTCCCTATATGCGCTTCGTTCTGCCGCAGCAGCCTTAGAGACCGTTCCTGCCTCTCACGGTGAACCCGGCCAGCCGGGCAACGGCGGCGAGGCGCCACAACCGAATCAGCCTGTCCAACCGGAAGAGCATTGGCCGGAAAAAGGGGAGAACGTTACTTATACCGGATCCTATCTGTCGCCGAATAACGAAGGTCTTCTCGAGCCCGACCGCAAGCTCACGAGGGGCGACGTGGCCGACATGATCTACAGTTTGTACGAGAAGCCGCAATCGAAGCTGGACACGGGCGTACTGAAGCAATTCTGGGATGTAAGCCCCCTGCACAAGCATGCGGAAGCGATCGCTTTCTGTACGCAGCTTGAATTCGTACACGGTTATCCGGACAACAGCTTGAAGCCAGAACGATTGATCACGCGGGCGGAATTTATATTGATGGCGCTTAAGCTGCGGAGTCTTTCGCTTACCTCAGGCGAAGCGTCATTTGCCGACATCGAGGGGCACTGGGCACAGTCAGCGCTGGAGCTGGCTTATGGAAACGGTCTGATAGCCGGTTATCCAGACGGCAACTTCAAGCCGAACCAGACTTTATCCAAAGCCGAGGCTGCTACCATTATGGCCCGTATTCTGCAGCGCTCCTCGGAATGGACGGGAGTTCAGACGTTCCCGGATCTTCCAGAGAGTCACTGGGCCTACGGTTCGTTAATGAACGCGGCGAATGGTCAACAAAAATAAAATCAGCCGTCAAACCATCCAAAAACCTCCTCATTGGCCGCAATGAGGAGGTTTTTTATTTACCGCATTAGGAAGTTTAAGTTCTTTAAAGTGATAAAAAGAAAAGCGATTTTTTTTGATTAGCGATAAAAGCTTACGCATAAACGCGGTCGCAAATCGTCGAAGTACAACGATAGGAATATTTCTCATACAGCGACAAGAAACAAGCTATAATGAGTGAATAATAGAGCTCCGAATAGCGGCATCTGTTCTCCTGATATGGACTGGACTTGACGGGAACTCCATCCTACCATAAGAAGTGAAAACGCTTAACTGAAGACAAAGGGGGAGCGCTTATGTTCAAGCTGATCATTGTAGATGACAATAAATACGAACGTATGGGCATTAAGCAAGCGGTAGACTGGGGGGCGCTGGAAATCGAGGTAGTCGGCACGTTCGCTAACGGAGCGGAAGCGCTTGCTGGCGTCGGAGAGCTGCATCCCGATTTGATCGTCACCGATATCGCTATGCCGATGATGAACGGAATCGCGCTCGCGGAGCGCGTGAGGGATCAATATCCCGATATAAAAATGATATTTACGAGCTGCCACAGCGATTTCGAATTTGCGAAATCGGCGGTAAACCTAGGGGTTTACGGCTACGTGCTTAAGCCAATCATCTCCGGCGAGCTGGAGTCCGCGGTGCGGAGTGTGCTTGGCGAGATGACCGAACGGGAACGAAGAGAGCGAGAGCGGGCCGGCATGCTGCGTCAACTCGAGGGAATGCTGCCGCTCGTGCAGGAGCAGTTCTTCAAGGAGCTGCTGCTCGGCAACTTCCGCGACGAAAGAGACATTAGCGAGCGAATCGGCTTTCTCCACGTGTCCGTGCCGGATAATTCGAGCTTTGCGGTGCTTGCCCTGGACGTCAGGGAGAAAGAAGAGCCGACGAGCGGGGAGCCCTCCCGCAGCGTTGTGGATACCTACTACCAATCGTATACGATTAAGAAGGCGGTTAATGCCCTGGAGCGGGGAGCCGCCCTTGGCGCGGTATCCGGGGAATCGGATGGAGCGCCGCGTCCCGATTCCGATTCGAAACGCCAGGGTCTCGTGTTCGCTTATCCGGTACAGATTGCGGGAGACTCCTTTGCCGTTCTTTTGTTCGGCGAGTCGGAGCAATTTCTGCAGACGACGGTTAATTTGCACTTGATGATTACGGAGCGGCTGGACCGCTCCGTAACGATCGGCATCAGCGAGGCGTCGTCTTCGCTCTCCGCCATGGCTGAGCTATATCGGCAGGCTCGGCAGGCGGCGCTGACAACCTTCTACGAAGGCAGCAGCCCGATTATCGTCTATTCGGAAATCGTGGACCGCGCGGAGCGCAGTCCGTTCGACGCGATGCCGGGGCTGGAATCGTTGTATGGAGACGTGAAGGTGTTGCTGTCTTACGGCGGGGAAGAGGTCATCGACGAGTTTCTGGACAAATACATGTCTTTGCCCGGAGGAGGCGTCCCGCACGAAAGCTACGTCAAGGTGTTCTCCTATTTGACGCTCAATCTAGTGAACGTGCTGCTGGAGGAGGCGAACAAATCGCTGAAGGAGCTGCTAGGCGAGGAATCGGCGGATTGGAGCTACTTTAACGTCCCCGCTCCCGCTCCCGCCAAGGAAGCGCGGGTTTGGCTGAGGCGAATCTTCGCGACGCTTCGCGAAGCGCTCGCCGAACGCAATCCGACCAAAAATCAGAAAGTGATCGATCAAATTCGCGACATCATCGGGCAGCGGTACGGAGAGGCGCTTACGATCGAGGATATTTCCAAATCCGTTTACCTGAGCGGACGACATGCCAACCATATTTTCAAGAAGGAGACGGGCCAGACGATCTTCGATTATTTGATCGACTACCGGATCGGCATAGCGAAGGGGCTCTTGAAGGAACAAGACAGCAAAGTGGCCGTCGTCGCGGAAGCGGTAGGGTACGTCAACACCTCCTATTTCTGCCTGGCCTTCAAGAAAAACGTCGGCATGACCCCGGCGGAATACAAAAATAAATCCATGCTGCGCTAATTTTTGCGGGGCGTGCCTCCCGGGAGGGGTCTTGCACCATGTTTCTATTCGGCAAGCTCAAGTATCGACATAAAATCGCGTCCATTATTTTTATCTTTTCGTTAATTCCGATGCTCGTGCTCGGCTCGGTGCTGTTCATCAACGTCTGGAATGAGAAAGTGGACGACATTCTGGAGAAAAACGAAGCTCTGCTCGCGGGTAGCGTGGCAGGAGTCGACAATTTGCTTACTTCGAACGTCGATATGCTGTTGTTCATTAACAGCAACTTCTATATTAATAATTATCTCGAAACGAAGACAGATCAGAATCTGGTCGGCATCATGTCGTTTAACGATTATTTGCAAAGCGTGGTCGGGGCCGTCAAGGCGGATATGAAAAACGACAGCGTCATCATCTATTCGATAAGCGAGCATACGCTAAACGGCGATTATTTGCGCAGATTCGATTCTTTGGGGAGCTACGAGCCGGACGGTGGTTCACAGCTCCGCCAGGATATTCTGGCTTCCGATCCGGGCAACGTCTTCTGGAGATTGTCTGCTTTAAATGGGCTAGGCGCTCCGGAGGATCGAACTTACATTTACCTCTACAAAACGCTGGCTTCCTTCCGAGGGCCGCTCGCTGTGACGGAAATCCGGGTTCCTTTCCCTACCATTCGGAGGCACTTCGACGTTGAACTGCCGCTGAACACATCGATTGCATTCGAGTCCAACATAGGCGGAGGACGGTTACCGATATCGGGCCCGGATCAAGGAGAGGCGGCCGCCGACCATACGAAAGACCGGTACGGCATCCGGCTCGACTTAAAGTCTGGGATCGGGACGGTCGCGATGTACATCCCGAAGTCTCTCGTCATAAGGGAATTGGATTCCTATTGGATCGGAGCGGTCGCCATGCTGCTCGGAGTCATGATCATTCTGTTCCTGATGGTGGAGGTTGTGTCGTTCTACCTGACTCGCAAGTTAGAGGTGCTGTTCCGCCGCATGAATACGACCGTTGAAAATTTGCTCCAAAACGATCATTTGCAATTTTCCACGACGGACGACGAGTTTAGCCGAATGGGAAACGTCCTCCACGAGCTGATCGTTCGCGTACGGGATTATTATAAGCGCATTAATGATTACGAGACGGAACGCACTGTGCTCGAGACCCAGCTCCTGCAAGAGCGCGTCAATCCGCATTTTCTATACAACACACTATCGACGATGAAGTGGCTCAGCGGCGACGAGCGCATACGCGGCGTCATCGACTCCATGGTCCGTTATTACCGGATCGCGCTTAACAAGGGCAGCAGCATCATTACGATCGATCAAGAGCTGGAGATGATGCATGAATATTTGGAGCTGCAGAAATTCGCCTACGGCATCGATTTTTCGTTCCATATCCATATTGAGAAAGGGTTAGGCAATACGCCTATGCTGAAGCATCTGCTGCAGCCCGTCGTGGAGAATGCCGTGCTGCATGGCATTAATGGGCGCGAGACCGGGGGCAGCATCTCCATTCGGGTCGAACGGGGGATGCAAGGAGAGACGGCTTCGGACGAGGTCTGGATCCATATTTCCGACAATGGCGAAGGGATTCAGCCGGAGAAGCTAAGTACGATCATGAGAGGCGAGACCGACGCCGACAGCATGTACGGCGGCTATGGCATGCTCAACACGAGGAAACGAATCGAGGTCTACTACGGCAAGCCGTACGGCATCGAGATCGACAGCAAGCCGGGCAAAGGGACGACGGTAACGCTGCGCATACCGGCAGCCGCGTAGCATATCTGCTAGAGACGAACAGAATATCGACATGGATAAGAGGAGTCTATCGCGGTAGCGGCAGGCTCTTTTTTTCTTTGCAGCAGCTTCTAGCTTTCTTACAGGTGACTAGAATGTCCGAATTCAGCTATATGAGCTCCGTTTATTTACTATAACCGTTACCCGCAATGCAATAGAATGAGAGCAACACCTACGATGAAAGGAGTTGGAACCTTGTACGAAGAAATTGCTACCAGCCATACCGCCAAGCCGAACGGAAGCAGATTCATGCGGGCGCTGCGCAAAAACTCGTTCGGCTATATGCTCATGCTGCCGTCGATCGTGTTAACGTTCATTTTCGCTTACGTGCCAATGCCGGGCATTATCGCGGCTTTCAAAGACTACAATATTTTCTTGGGGTTATGGAATAGCCCATGGGTCGGGATGGAGCACGTCCGGGAGATCTTCGAGACGCCAATGCTGAGGCAGGCAATCATCAATACGCTGGAGCTTAGCGTGCTGACGGTTCTCGTAGGCTTCCCAGCACCGATCATTCTCGCTTTGATGATTAATGAGGTGAAGGACGGCTTATTCAAACGATCCGTGCAGACACTCAGCTATTTGCCCCACTTCCTGTCGTGGATTGCCGTCGTCGGGCTTGCATACTCGTTCTTCGATCTCTATGGTCCGCTTAACGATCTGCTGCTCAAGCTTTCGGGCGGTGAAGAGGAGAGAGTCATGTTCCTCTCCAAACAGGAGCTGTTCCTGCCGTTTCTGCTTCTGCTAAGCGTCTGGAAGGAAATTGGCTGGGGGACGGTCGTTTACTTGGCAGCCATTACCTCCATCGATCCCAGCTTGTACGAAGCGGCTAAGATCGACGGAGCCAACCGATGGAAGCAGCATCTCTACATTACGTTGCCTGGACTAAAGATGACGACCATTCTGCTGCTGATCTTCACCCTCGGTACGTTGTTCACGAGCAACTTCGAGCTTGTATACGGCATGCAGAACGCCTTTATCAGCTATGACGTCATCTCGACGATCGTTTATTCGTCCGGTATTCAGCAGGGCAATTATTCAATGGCGGCAGCGGTAGGTTTCCTGCAAGGAATTGTGGCGCTTCTCTTAACTGTCGGAGCCAACACGATCGCCAAAAAAACGACCGGAATTTCGATCTGGTAAGGAGGATGCTCCATTGAATCATGAATCACTGACGTATCGCATCTTCAAAGTAGGCAACGCGGCGCTGCTCACCCTGATCGTAGTCGCTATGGTGTTTCCGTATCTTAACGTTCTCGCATACGCGCTCAACGATCCCGTGGATTCGCAGTTCGGCGGCTTAACCTTTTATCCCAGAGAGCTGTCGTTCGCCAACTTCGAGATGCTGCTATCGAACTCGGCCATCATCCAATCGACGTTCATATCCGTGCTACGGGTCATAATAGGCACTGCCTTCGCCCTGCTCATTCAGTATACGAGCGCCTACGCATTCACGTTGAAGGGACTGCAGGGCAAAGGAGCCATATTGATTTTCCTGATGATCCCGATGTATTTCGGCGGCGGACTCATTCCCGTCTACCTGCTGTATTCCAAGATGCATCTGCTCAATAATTTCCTGGTCTATATTCTCCCGGTTTCGTTCAGCTTGTACAACATGGTCATCATCCGTTCGTTCTTGTATACCATCCCAGACAGTCTGGCCGAATCGGCCCGGATCGACGGAGCGAACGAGTTTGTCATCATGCTGCGCATCTACGTGCCGTTATCGATGCCGATCCTTGCGGTTATGGCTTTATGGACGGCTGTTTATCACTGGAACGACTGGACGACGACGCTTTATTTCGTCACGGATCAGAAGTTGAACACGTTGCAGTATATTCTGATGCAAATTCTGAAGGAGGGCGAGCGGATGGCGAGCATGTTCCAGGAGGCGATCCGGGCAGGAATCTCGTCCGGCATGAATACGCAGACTCAGGTGACGCCGCAGGCCATTCGCGCCGCCAATATCATATTGACGACGATCCCGATCGTAATCGTGTATCCCTTTCTTCAGAAACACTTCGTCAAAGGCATTACGCTCGGAGCCGTTAAGGAATAGGGGCAAGGTGAACGGCTGTAGCCATCCTTGGCGGCGCAGCACGTTTCCTTCCTAGCATTAAGGCCCAGTATGGAGAAAACATGTTTTCATATAATTCAAGATCAACCACGGTATGATGCCGGATTTGGTATGATGAAATATAAACCGCATGCACAGATTCGGCATGATATAGATGCAAATTCATTCTAGGGGGAGTAAGTATGAAATTACGGACGCGCAATGTGGTTATGTTGACTACGGCCGCAGCCCTGCTGATGTCGCTGGCGGCGGGCTGTACGAACGGAGGCAACGGCGGAGAAGGAACGACGGCTCCGACCAACGCGACAAATGAAAACGTTTCCGAGGAAAAAGCTTATTATGACATGTACGATGCGGTGACCGACAGCTCCGAGCTGCCGGACTGGACGGGCAAACAGCTCAAACTGAAGATCTGGTACGCCCACGGTACGGGAGACGCCAAACGGCCGGTGCCTACGGAGGATATCGTCAGTCCGGAGATTAAGCGGGTAACAGGCATCGAGATCGACAAGGACGGCTCGTTCGACAACGGCGGGCAAGCGATCGACGTGAAGCTCGGTATGATCAACGCGGCGAGCGACTGGCCCGAGCTTGCGTTCGTCACCGACTCCGGCATGGGGAGCCTTAAGGACATGTTCGCAGCAGGCAAAGCCTATGATCTGACGGAGGCGATCGAGAAGTATGCCCCGAACCTGCAGAAGCGCCTGAACTTTGAGACGTTCCCTTACGTCAAACGTTTCTCAACCAACAACGATCAGGACGGAAGCATCTATTCGTTCCCGACTCAGATGGGGGATCCTGACCGTTCGCTCAAAATCATGGATCCATCGTTCGTTACTCCGAACGCGCTCGAAGGCACGGACCAATTCATCTGGGTGCGTGATGATCTTTTGAAGAAGCTGTATCCGGAGGCCAAGACGCAGGACGAGATTGATGCGCTGTTCGTCGAGAAGGGCGGCAAGTTCAGCAGAGAAGATATCTACGACGTTCCGGTTGAGACGACGGAAGACTTCACGAAACTGCTGTACGATATGCAGCAATTAATCAAGACCGAGAACATTACGGAGAACGGCAAGCCGGTCGAGGTAAGCTACGCATTCGGAGGTCAAGACAACTGGGGTACGCTGGCTGTTCTGTCCAACCTGTACGGCCGCATGCCGAAAGGCAGCAACTACTTCACCTACTTCGACAAAGAGACGCAGCAGATCGAATTTATGTTTAAGCAGCCATTCTTCAAAAATATCGTCCAGGACTTCAACAAGCTTGTACGCGACAAGGTGATGGATCCGAACTCGCTCGTCGAGAACAACGCGATGCATTTGGAGAAAATCAACAACGGCCAATACGCAGTTGCCTATCTGTATGATCAGCCGGACGAGAACGTGATGAAAGCCGCCGGCAAAAGCTATCGCTACCGCAAGGTATTCCTTGATTCTCCGGTCAACACGGCAAAATTTATTTCGCCGATGGGCGGCGTCAAAAACAATATCGGCGTCGTGATCTTCAAGGACAGCGTGAAGGAAGAGGATTTGCCGCAGGTTGTCCGTTTCTTGGACTACATGGTATCCGAGATCGGCGAGAAAATGTACACTTGGGGACCAAAGAGCGCCGGTCTGTTCGACGAAGTAGATGGCAAACGCGTGTTCAAGGACAAAGAGCTCGAGGATGCCATGGTTTACAACAAGGACAACGGCAAATCGCTCCATTACAACTTGGCGAACACGAGACTGGCATCGACGAACGTTTACGGCGGCGGCTGGCCTTATTATCCGACCTACATGTGGGGCGGCTCGAACGTATCGCCGTTCTACAGCTACGAACGTGTCTTATCGCCCTCCGAGGCAAGAAACTTCTTCGATCCGGGCAATTTGCCTAACAATTCGTATTCGGATCTAGGCATACCGATCAATAATGACATGCAGATTTGGAACTTCTTCGGTGTAGTACCGGAATCCGACCAATTCTGGAAAGGCCGCGACGCCTTCGAGAAGGCATTGACCAAGACGCTTGCAGCCCGCGACGACGCGCATTTCGAAGAGCTGTGGAAGCAGTTCAGCGAAATCGCTGAGAAGAATGGCGGCAACGAGGATTTAAGGAAAAAGATCGACGACTATTTCAAACTGGCGAACAAAGATCAGCTTGATGCGCTGAAATAAGGAACTACCCCCGGTTTATCGATCGGCCAAAGCGGCTTGATGGATAACCGGGGGATTCTATACGACATCTTGGTAACCGCTTACATATTTAAAAAACCATTTTGTCAGGAGGCTAATTATGTACGCTTGTTTTGGAAGTTCCCTACGAAACAGCTTGTCCCGATTGTTGGTTATGGCCATGTTATTGACGCTGGTAGCCGTTCTCGACGTTCGCACGGCCTATGCCGCGGACGCGCCTGAGATTCACCGGATGTCGGACGCCGTGCAGGCAGGCAAGACATTTACGATCACCGGCTGGGACATGACGGCAGCCTCGCAGGATGTAGCGATCAAGCTGGATTCGACGAACACGTCTCCGGCTACGCCGCCTGGCGATGCCTTGCACCCGACCATAATTCAGAGCGATCGCAAAGGGAATTACGTCACCGTAACGATGCCTGACGGCGCAACCGCCGGCGTCTATAATGTTTGGGTCAAAAACGCGACAGGCTGGAGCGCTCCGGCCAAGATCAATACGGCTCGCGCGATCTGGATCTCCGAGAAGCAAGCTTGGTCCGGCCAAAAAATAACGATCGTCGGACGTAACTTCGCGGGGTCCGAGTTCGGAGCGGGCAACGGAACCGCCGTACGTTTAAAGAACAGCTCGAACACGGTGAATCAGACCATATCAGCCAGCAATGCGTACATGGCCGAGTTCTCCGTCTCGTCCGGCACGCCGCTAGGCACTTACGACGTCGAAATTTCGAACGACAGCGGCGTTCACTGGAGCAAGCCGAGCAGCGGACAGCAGCTGCAAGTCGTCTCCGTGGGAAGCGATCCGCTTGGGCTTGGCGTCGCTTGGGCGGGCAACTTCAACTGGGCGAACCAGGTGAATGCAAGCTCGTACGGCGCGACCCCGAACAGCGGCGTCGACGAAACCGCCGACATTCAGGCTGCCATCGACGCTGTGGGTGCGAATCCGAACGGAGGCGTCGTCTATCTGGCCGACGGTACGTATCGGATCACGTCCTTGCATCTCTCGCGTAAAGTGGTGCTGCGAGGTCAAAGCCGCGCAGGCACGATTCTGCAGTATATCGGGACGGGCGGCGTCTCCGCTATCGATAGCAAAACGAACTTCGGTCAGGTCGGCATTGCCAATCTGACGGTGACGATCGCGCCAGGCCACGCGAGCCGGCCGGACATTTTCCTGATCCTCGGTTCTCCGTGGGAGGTATTGGACGGAAGCGGCAATCCGACCTATCCGGCGGGAAATGTATTGCAGCGCACGGCCGAGCAAATGTTCCTTAAAGGCGTGAAGATCGACTATGATCTTGGCACGAATGGCGCGCCCGGGCAGCGCGGCTTCCCAATGATGACGCTTGGCAAGGAACGTTTTCTAGTTGCGGACAGCGACTTCCGCGGTTTTGCGGGTTACGCCCATAACTATGTCAACCAATATTCTTCGTTTACGAACTCGTATATGGAATTCAGCTTCGGCGTCTACGTCAATACGGCGGAATATTACGTCGCGACGGGTAACACCCTCATCGGACATACCGCCGTCAATGCCGAAAAACACGGGTTGTCGGTACGCGCCAACAACTACTTGGCGGACAATACGATTATCGGCATGCGCTCCGTGGCGAGCGGGCTTGTCGACGGACACGATAACGATGGGGAAGCGATCATGTCGGAAGCGCCGGGCGGTTATTTCAACTACGGCACGGTCAGCTCCGCAAGCGGACTTAGCGTCACGGTCAGCGCGGATCGCGCGTTGATCGCTCCAACCGTCATGTACAGTTATCCCGCCATTCAGATCATCGACGGGACTGGGCTTGGACAATTGCGCAGAGTAACGGGCATCTCCGGCAACACGATTACGGTCGACAAGGCTTGGGACAAAATGCCGGACAGCACGAGCAAATGGACGCTCATTACGCCTAACGAACATACGACCGCCTACAATAATACGATTACCGATAACGACAAAGGCATCTGGCTGTTCGGCAATGCATACGACAGCGTAGTGGCCAACAATACGTTCCTGGATTCGGAAGGCGTCTTTATCTGGAGCGTGAATGTCAAAAACGCGAACGAATCCAACTTGTCGCCCAATTACTTCAACAGGGTGAGCGGCAACGTCCTGACGGGCGTTTCCCCGCTTAGCAAAAACTCGGGCGTGGGAGTCGCGTCGGAGCGATTCGACAACGGCGGCGGCCATTATCTCGCCGTGCAAGCATTCGGCAACGAGTTCAGGGGCAACGACCTGACAGGTACGAACGAAACGCCTGTGGGCAACAGCATTACCGAAGCGCCGGCTTACAACACCGGCATCTACATCTCCACGGCGGATATTGGATATTACGACGGCAACAACGACGTGACGGTATCGGGAGATACGACAAACACGATCGTTGAGGACAACACGGTCCGCAACAAACAATACGCGGTCACATTGACTCATAGCAGCTATGGAACGGTTCTAGCAGGAAACAAAACCGCAAACGTAACCAGCGCCTTCGTTAACAATACCGGCGCGCACAATACGTACAATGCCAACAATGCCGGGTCCGCGGCTTCTCAATCGACCGTTGCAGCTCCTACTTTCACGCCGGCAGCTGGCGCGTACAGCGCGCCGCAAACTGTGACGATTGCTTCGTCGACGACCGGAGCGACGATCCGTTACACGACGGACGGCAGCACGCCGAATGCGAATTCGCCAATCTACCGAGCGCCGTTGACCGTAACGCCGCCGCAGACCGTCAAAGCGATCGCGAGCAAAGCGGGCATGCTGAAGTCGGCGGTTTCGACGGCTGCGTACACGGCTTCGGGCGGCGGCGGAACGGTGACGCTGCAAGCGGAAAGCTATGACGACATGAACGGCATCGTCAATTTCGGCTCTACAATCGGCGATCTTCATAACGGCGATTGGATCAAGTTTAGCAACGTGAACCTGGGAAGCGGGTTTGCAACGCTGCGGACACGGTTCACGAACGGGGACGTATCGGCCAAGACAGCCGAGATACGGCTGGACAGTCTGTCGGGGACGCTGATCGGCACGATCTCGACGCCGCCGACGGGAGGCTGGAGCAATTGGACTGAAACAGTGAGCTCGCTCACCGGGGCTAGCGGCACGCATGATATATATATCCAATTTTCCGGCATGACCGATTTCGACTGGTTCCGGTTCGAGGACAGCGTCAGCGCTCCGACGCCGGTTACGATCCAAGCGGAGAGCTATAGCAGCAGCAATAGCGTCTCCAACTACGTATCGACGATCGGCGGACTGAATCCGGGCTCATGGGTGAAGTATAGCAGCGTCGATCTCGGGAGCGGCTTCTCGCAGATGAAATTCAGATTCACGAACGGCGAATCCACGACCAAGACGGCTGCCGTGCGCTTGGACAGCTTGACCGGTACGCAGATCGCGACCATTACAACGCCTGCTACAGGCGGCTGGAGCAATTGGACGGAAGGAACGGCTTCGCTTACGGGAGCGAGCGGCATCCACGATATTTATATTTTGTTCTCGGGCGCGACCGACTTTGACTGGTTCCGATTCGAGTAAGGGAGAAAAAAACGATGACAATGGCACCTATAATGCTGCTGATCGACACTTCGATGGCGGCTCAACCTGACAGCATACGGCTTGCCGTTGCGGACATCGCGGGAAAGGGATTCGACGCGATTGCGCTTGAATTTCGGAATTGCAGCTATAGCGAATTCGACGAGATCGGCCAAAGGGCCATGCGCACGACGGAGGAGGAGGCCCGAAAGCACGGCCTCGCCTTCATCCAGATTATACCCTGGCCGGGATTGCGGCTCCTCAAGCGTTATCCCGAGGCCAGACAAAAGTGGATAAGTGAGCACGCGGGCACCATTAGAAACGGCAAGCTCGAGATCAGGGTGAACGATCTCGAGTCTGCCGGGCATATTGATATGCGGCCGGTATACGAAGGAATCGCCAAAGCGTTTCTCATCAAGCGGGAAGGGGGAATCATTCGGGAGGCAAAAGATATTACCGCGGAATTGCGGGATGTCTCCCTCGCCATAACGAGCCGCTCCGATCTGAGCGGAACGTACGGCGTGGACGGCGAAGTGCTGCTGTATGCGTCCTACTCCACCGATTACCCCGATTACGCGAGTCCCAACATGACCGAGTCCATTGACGAAACGCTTGCTTGTTATCGGGGAATGAAGCTTGACGGCTTCGCCATGGACGAATTCGGGGCCGGCAGTAAGAAGGAAGACGTCTACCTGGGCGGAGCGGCTTTTTTGGAAGCATTTCGCCAGAGCTTCGGCTATGACTTTCTCGATCGAATCTATTTGATGCAGCACGAAGCGGGGGATGAGCGCTCGGGCAAGCTCCGTTACGACTATTACAACTTGACGGTGGATCTGACGTACCGGATCCAAAAGCAGGTGAAGGAGCGATACGAAGAGCAGCACGGCCAAGCTTCCTTTAAGGGATTCCACAGCACGTGGTGGGGCGAAGGAAACTCCGGCGATTTGTGGGCGGGCAATATCGACTACTTTAAGCTGACGGAAAATCTGAGCGGAGGGTTCGTCGATTCGCAATACGATGCGGAGCGCACGATGCTCTCCATGACGATGCTCGCGGAGTCGCTTGCGAAATATTCGGACAGCGGCCTGGCGTACAACATGTGCTGGGATCGCGAACCGACCACCGGAAAGATGAACTATTACCATCGCTTGCTTGCCGCCCGCAACGTCCGCTGGGTCGCCCATGCTTACGGGCATTCCGGTCCATTCGGCCCCGGCTATCCGCATCACCCCACTTGGGAGATGACGAGGCGTTGTGTCGCCATGCAAAAGGCGATGCAGCGATTTGTAGGCAAAGCCGTCAGCCGTCCGCGGGTCGCCATGATGTACGTATGGGAATCGGTCGCCCATCGTAACGATCCGTTTATGCACTACCATCGTCTGAGCATGAAGGCGCTTCTGCATAAGCTGATGCTGCGTCACGTGGAGATCGATGTCGTGCCTACCTTCGAAGAAGATCTCTCGCGTTATGACGCGTTGATCGTGCTTTGGCCGGCCATGTTGCCGGAGGCAACATGGGAGAGAATTAGGCGCTATGACGAAATGTCTGGGAAGCGTCTGATCTTTATCGGCCCGCCTGCGGCTTGCACGACGGAGGGCAGGGATATTTCCGCCGAGTTTGCGGAGCTAACTGGAACGGAGGTCCACGGGTGCGCTAGCGGTGATAGGCGTAGGGCGCAAGCGCCTCTCGAGACCGAATATCCGGGAGAATACGAATACGTCGCTTGGGATCTCTGGTTTACGAATGACCGAATTCCAATGAAATGTTTCCCCCTATCCATTGTGGGTGGCGCTGGCGATGCCAAGGTAATAATCAGGCATGACGATCTGCCCATCGCAGCGCGAAAAGGCAATGTCGACTATTATGCGTTCGAGCTGCCGCTCACGCCTTATTGCGATTCCCTGCTGCATGAGCTGGAAGGATACAAGGAACTGCAGCTGCCTCCCAACATGCTCTCCAAAACCTCTTATGACGATGACGGAACCATACTGACGTTGATGCCGCAGCTGGGCGGAGAGTTAAATGTATCGTTCCGCTATGCAGGCATCGGGTTTGAGATTCGCGGCGGCGGACTTGTCGGCCTCCGGATCCTGAGCGGACGTTTGTCGGCGGCGATCAGCGAGGAAGGAGCGGAGCTGTACGTGAACGGGGAGCGGGTAGATGAATCGTTGATCGAGAGGGTTGATAGGCTGACGCCGAAGTTTAGCAGCTAGCGGCTAGACCAGCAATGTGAAAAATGAAAAGCCGGCTTTCCATCCGCATGCGGACGGGAGTCGGCTTTTTATTGCTGGCCCGATCGAAGCGGGGACGTTGCGTACGCGCTAGAATCGCCGGACTCCTCCTATCGTTATAATAGAGACATCTATAACGGAGATTGAAGGCCGCTTGTGGGGAATAAGCTGTTCTGGATCGTGCTGCTGATCATATGCCTCATTCTAATTCTTGATCTAAAAAAGGCATGACTAAACGACGTACTTCATCGGTTGACGAGGTATCCATTAATTGGGTTCTTAGTTCGCTTGCACCTCTAAATCCGCGAACATAGATTTTGAAGAAGCGAAGCAGCGGTTTAAATGGACGCGGCAGATGTTCTTTGGAATATTCATCGTGAAGGTCCAGCTGCAGTAGAAGTAAATGGAGGTAATCCTTCGCGCTGTGTTCTTTTGGTTCTTTTTCAAAAGCAAATGGATTGGTGAAAATGCCGCGGCCAATCATGACACCATCAACGCCGTATTGTTCCACTAATTTCAATCCTGTTGCGCGGTCAGGAATATCTCCATTAATGGTTAACAGCGTATTTGGTGCAATTTCGTCGCGCAGTTTTTTTATTTCAGGGATGAGCTCCCAGTGTGCCTCAACTTTACTCATTTCTTTTTTTGTACGAAGGTGAATGGAAAGATTCGCAATATCTTGTTTCAAAATATGCCCTAACCAATCGCGCCACTCATCAATTTCATGGTAACCCAATCTTGTTTTAACACTGACCGGCAAACCGCCTGCTTTGGCTGCTTGAATAATTTCGGCTGCAACTGCAGGATGTTGAATTAATCCAGAACCTTTTCCATTGGATGCGACGTTCTGGACGGGGCATCCCATATTTAAATCGATACCGCGAAATCCGAGTTTTTTCATGTCGACACTCATCTGTTCAAAAAATGCAGGTTTATTGCCCCAAATATGAGCGACAATCGGCTGCTCATCTTCTGTGAACGTTAGCCGACCACGAGTGCTGTCTCTTCCTGCAGGGTTGCAATAACTATCTGTACTTGTGAATTCCGTGAAAAATACGTCGGGTTTTGCAGCAGTACTGACGACGTGTCGAAATACGACATCTGTGACATCTTCCATGGGTGCTAATATAAAAAATGGCTTTGGTAAATCAAGCCAAAAATTTTGTTCGTTACTCATATTATCTCCTCTTGTTGCAATATATAAAAACATTATAAGCGGTAGTAAAGTCCTTTACCCATCATACATAATATCATTTTTTTTTGTTTGATGCACAAAATCAATCCAGTGAGCGAGCTTCGCCAGCGGCATGTTTAAAAAAATAAAGTCAACTATAGAACCATAGTTTTATAGTTGACTCTATTTTGAACAAAATTAATCTTGAATGGCTTCGCGTTTCAATACATTCTCGACTTTATGTAAATGAGCTTGAATTAACTGGCTGGCAAGCTCGCTATTTCGAGCTGCTATTGCATCATATACGCATTGCTGTAGCAGCGGACCGTGAAGAAGCAGATAAACTGCTGTAGCGCATTTACTTCACTCGCCCGCCATCGCCCGACGACGATACTAGAGGATGCTACTGTACCACGGTCTAAGATTGCGGAAATGATATTGCGTACAAATGCAATCGCCTAAAAATACAATGTGAATATAGCGACCTTTGGGCATACAGGAGATGGATACCTGCATCCAACTGCAACGACTGACGCGCGTGACCATGAAGAGGTGAATCGTGTTGAGCAGGCATTTGCAGAAAATTTTGAAGCTGCTTTCTATGCAATTATCCGAGATGGAATCTATTTACCATCCGCCAGTTCGAAGGGTGTAGTCGAGAGTCTCGGTACTTTTTATCGAGCAAGGGGGAAAGCAATCGCCAAAGTTGTTATGGTGCGCTGCTCGTTGAATATGACCATCTTTACGCAGCATGAGAAAAGTACCGTGAGTGAACAAAGTTGTTTGCTTCAAGAGTGATCGCTGTCAGCAATAGCGAGGATACGAACTTGACCTCCGGGAATCGGAGAATAAGCATGACTGGATACGTACTTCAGGTTTTGAAAAGTAAACCAGGGAAGTCCATAGTTCGCGGCCATATAACTTAAAATCTGGGTATCTGGCATAAAGGGAGCGTGCTTGCCGGTGCCAGCTTGAGCCGGATACCATACCTGAACCATTAATTCTCTCTTACCATCTCTGGCTTCTTCGAAAATCTCTTCCCTCTTTGTATCCACTAAATGGAAGGTTTGTGTTCCTACCTTAAATTCGCCTGTCGGTTTAGGTAGTTTAAATACAGTAAAAGCATACATGAGACCCGCGGTTACAACTAGCATTATCGCTATAACGGTATAAGCTGAGCCAGACATTAAAAACTGTGGCGATCCCGCTTGCAACGATTATTGGAATTTTACGCCGTCCTTTTTTTAATCGGACTGTTAATGCAAACAAGCCTCATCTCGATTCTCCTTTTCAAAAAATGGTATTGTTGTTTGTTCCAATCTTATCCTGCGAGGCTGGCCTAAGCTATCGATTTGTCCTACATCTACCTTACAATGTTGTAATTCGGTCTTGCGGCATTGAAGGACTCATATAAAGAAAACCAGATCTAGTTAAGCGCAATCAAAAAGCGACAGTCTAGGACGTTATTCTCTCGTCCTTGGCTGTCGCTGTTTCAAATTATTTGTTCAGTCTGATCCTTTATGTACTGCCGACAGAAATGATTACTTCTTTAATGCGTCTATCATGTCGGAAATATGAGTATGCATGAGCTGCCTTGCCTGCTCACTGTGGCGTTCCTCAATGGCGACCGCAATTAAAATATGATAATGGGATGCTTTCGTACGCATATGAGGCAAGGTGTTTGTCTGTTTGCGGCCTTCGGAGAGTAGGGGGTAGATAGACTCCAGCATGCGCAATAAGACAGGATGCTGTGCCGATTCCGCAATGAGATGATGGAAGGAAAGGTCGGTATCTAGAAAGGGTCCCCCATCTTTCATCTGGTTAACCATAGAGTCAGCGAGCGCTCGAAGCTGCTTGACCTGCGTGCGGGTAGCATGCTCGGCGCTTAAGGCAGCAAGTTTGGGCTCAATGAGCAGTCTTGCTTCCAGTAATTTGAGGAGCGAAATATCCCCTAGTTCCTTAAGGTCTGCAGTAGGGTCTTCTAACAATAAGGGATCGTTACGTACATACATTCCCCGTCCATGCTCAATGCTGACATTTCCTTGGCTTTCCAGCGTCCGCAGCGCTTCTCTAACCGTAGATACACTTACAGCCAGCTCCTTGGAAATTTTTTGAAGAGTCGGAATGCGCGATCCTGGAGGCCATTCCCTACTAATAATTTTCTGTCTGAGGATTTCTATTGTTATTGAAAAGGTAGTTTTTTTCATCATCATAATCCCCGCTGTATTTTCATATTAAGTCTATATTAGCATAATCATACAAGCTCCTCCTAATCGTAATTACGTATTGACATCCAGAAATATAGATACTATGATACTTCCATAAAGATCAGATCTTTAACGAAAACAAGCCCTTTACTCGAATGTTATAGGTGATTATCTGCCTTTAGATAGGATCTATGTGTGATTAAATTGGATATATCTAATATAGATAGGATCATTGAAGTGAATGTCTGTCGTTATGAGAGGGGAGGAGGATCGAGGAACAATGATGAATAAAGAGGAGCAGCTAAAACGGTTAAAGGATTCCGGCATCGTGGCAGTCATTCGAAAGCCGGCCTATAACCAGGTCATTCAGATTACGGATGCACTGGTTTCAGGTGGCGTTGGAGCGCTGGAGATTACGGTCGATACAGAAAGGGCATATGAAATTATTGCTCAATTAAAAGTAAGATACGAAGGCAAAGCTTTAGTTGGCGCAGGCACAGCGTTAGATGAAAAAACAGCGAAGGAAGCGATTGAAGCGGGAGCGGATTTCATCTTCTCTCCGATCCTGGATGAAGCGACGATCCGTCTAACCAATCATTATGGGCGCATCTCGATTCCAGGAGTCATGACGCCGACAGAAATCGTGAAGGGGTATCAGTACGGGGCAGACCTAATTAAAATTTTTCCGGGCGCCTCACTAGGCGCTACCTATATAAAAGAATTAGCGGCTCCACTCGGACATATTCCGATGATTCCGACAGGCGGGATTACTTTGGACAATGTAGGCTCATTTATTCGCGCAGGCGCTGTGGCTGTAGGCATAGGAAGCTCTTTAACGGATATGAAAGCGATTGCGGAAGAGCGGTATGACGAACTGACAGGATTAGCTCGAACATTCAGGCTGGAAATCAAGAAAGCTAGAGAATAGGGAGCGGGTAAATATGAAAATAACAAAGTTTGAAACTTTTATCGTACCACCCCGGTGGTTGTTCCTAAAAATTGAAACGGATGAAGGAATCGTTGGATGGGGGGAACCTGTCATTGAAGGCAAGGCTCATACGGTACAAGCGGCTGTAGATGAGCTCATGGATCTGTTAATCGGGAAAGATCCGCTTCGCATCGAAGATCATTGGCAAGTGATGTATCGCGGCGGGTTTTACCGCGGGGGATCGATACTGATGAGTGCAATCGCCGGAATTGATCAAGCATTGTGGGATATTAAAGGAAAATATTTCAATGCCCCAATCTACCAGCTCCTTGGCGGGGCATGTCGTGATTCGATGCGTGTCTATTCCTGGATCGGCGGGGATCGACCGAGTGATGTTGGACTAGCGGCATTGGAGAAGCAGCAGCAGGGCTTTACTGCGGTTAAGATGAACGCTACGGAAGAGATGCAATATATTGATAGTTATCATAAGGTCGATCAAGTCGTGGAACGGATAGCAGCGATTCGTACAGAGACCGGACCAAACTTTGGCATTGGCGTAGATTTTCACGGTCGCGTTCATAAACCAATGGCGAAGGTGCTCGCTAAAGCATTAGAGCCTTTCAGGCTGATGTTTATAGAAGAACCCGTGCTTCCGGAAAATAATGAGGCGCTCCGTGATATTGCCAACCATACTAGCACGCCGATAGCGACAGGTGAAAGAATGTTCTCGCGCTGGGATTTCAAATCATTATTGGAAGATGGTTACGTGGATATTATTCAACCCGATTTATCGCATGCAGGCGGCATTACAGAGTGCAAGAAAATATTCGCGATGGCGGAGGCTTATGATGTTGCAGTAGCCCCTCATTGTCCTTTAGGACCTATTGCGCTAGCAGCATGTCTGCAAGTTGACGCAACGGCTCACAACGCAGTCATTCAGGAGCAAAGCCTTGGGATTCATTATAACCAAGGGAATGATCTGCTGGATTATGTAACGGACCCTAACGTATTCGCCTACGAAGATGGGCATGTGAAAATTCCGCAGGGACCAGGGCTTGGTATTACAGTTAATGAGGAGTACGTCCGTAAAATGGCGTCGGAAGCCCCGCATCGGTGGAGAAATCCGATATGGAGACACAAGGACGGATCGGTCGCCGAATGGTAGAAGCCAAGAGGCTTCGATAAGTTCATTGAACTTTTGAAAGTTCGCTTTGGCGCTTGGCAGCGCGATCGAAACGTTCTTCAAGCGGAAGAAGCTTCCATAATAAGATCAAGCAAGTAAGAGGCATGTCCCTTCCTTAGTGAGGCGGTCATGCCTTTTTATATGTTCATATTTCCAGTAACAATGGTCATTATCTTTATCGAAAATTAAAGTATTTGTAAACTCCTCCATCACACCCTATCTAGCATTGATTAAAAGGCAAACAATTTGTATGATAGGATAGGCAACAAGAAAACAATATAAACCACATAAAACTGCTATGTGAATGGTTGAAACGATGGGGAAAACATGCGATTTATCGTATAATTTAAGAAAAATGAGGGATAGGCTTAGCGATGAGTACGATCAGAGAGTCAGAGTTTAATCGCGAGATGAAAAAACTGGTCATTCCATCCGTGCTGCAAATGCTTGTTGGCAACTCATTTTCGTTAGTAAACATGCTAATGGTGACGAGCTTGGGGGACGGGGCAGTCGCCGTAACTGCCGCAGCGGGCAGAATCAGCTTCATTCTATCGATGATCCTTACCGCAATCTATGGGATGACCACCTATATGACCCAGTATTATGGCAAACAGCAGTATTCGCTTATGCGGGCAACATTCGGTTTTATGCTGCTGGCGGGAATCAGTACAAGTCTTCTAGCGTTTGTTGCCGTGTGGTCTTGGAAGGAGCCGATTCTGTATCTTTTTATTAAGGACATTGAATTACTGCCGCTAGGTATGCAATACGTTACGATTATGGCTTTTGTTTTTCTAATTAGTGCGATTAGGGATGCTTACGCTCAAGCGCTTGGATCTATAGGGAAGGTTAAAATTACGTTGTATGTCGGCTTATGTGCGATGGCGATCAATATTATATTGGACTATGGCCTGATTTATGGAAAGCTGGGTTTGCCAAAGCTTGGCGTTGCAGGAGCAGCATGGGGAACGTTAATCGCCTCAAGCGTAAGCTTGTTGTTTTTGTTTGTTTTCATTTATAGTCAATCGTATTATTTAAATATTGGGGTTCGAGAGCTTTTCACTCTCCCTCTTAAGCTGCGCAAGCAGGTGTTGAAAACGATAACGCCGCTCGTGTTCCACGAAGGCATGTGGTCGATCGGCAATATGCTGTATGCCGTCGCTTTCGGATCTCTAGGCATTGCGGCATTGACTACGTTCCAGCTTGCGAATACGCTTCAGGGCTATTTTATGATGGGAATCCACGGATTTGCTTATGCTGCAAAGGTCATGATCGGTCAAAAGCTGGGACAGGACAGGCATGAGCAGGCGCAGGATTATGCTCGGAGATTTACTCGCATTTCGGTAATTGCTGGTATAATTAGTAGTGTTGCCATAATTATCGTTTCACCGTTTATGTCCTCTGTTTTTCCTCATTTAAGTAGTGAGGTTCACGCTTCTTTAAGCCATGTGCTGCTGCTGCAGGCTTTGGCGATGACCGCATTTTTCTTGAATAACGTGTGGATTGTCGGTATGTTTAGAGCAGGCGGGGATAATTTGTTTACGATGAACATGATTTTAATTACAACATGGGTGATTGCATTGCCAACGGTATTCGTTGGCGCATATATGCTCCATCTGCCGCTCGAATGGGTTTATGGCCTTTTTTTATGTGAAGAAATAAGCAAGGCATTGATCGGATATAGACGTTATCGCTCTCAGAAATGGATGCGGAATTTGGTTGGGAATGTTCCTGACTCTCCATCAACCGCTGCATCTTTATAGAATATGGGTGCGTGAGAATAGTAGGGAAGAAGAATAGGAGGGTTTGCGATGTCTCTCGCGGGCGAAGAAAGAAAACTGAGTATTATGAACTTGCTGAACGAGCATGGGAAGGTCATTGCGAGCGACCTGGCCCGTATGTTCGAGGTTACAACCGAAACGATTCGTAGAGATCTGGATGATCTGGAGAAGGAAAACAAGCTTAAGAAGGTATACGGCGGCGCAATTAAGCTAAAGGTTGAGGTCGAGCCTACCTTGTTTGAGCGAGCATGCATCAATCAAGAGGCGAAGGAGAAAATTGGTTATCTTGCATTTACGCTCATTGAAGATTATGACGTTATTTTTATCGATGAAGGCACGACACCGCTTCAGATTATCCCCTTTCTATCTCAGAAGCAGCAGGTTACCGTATTAACGAGCTCGATATCCGCCATGATGTCCTTGATTGAGCTTAAGAAACGAGAGCAATTCGATGGCCGAATGATTATGCTTGGCGGGGAAGTGAATGTGAAGCATCTTCGCGTAACGGGAGCGATTGCGGAAGCGAATATGTCTGATATATTTGTGAACAAAGCATTCGTATCCGTCGATGCCTTATCGATCGAGCATGGATTTACGAGCTATGATTACGAGAAGGCTTCGCTTACCCGCAAGTGGATTCAGCAATCGGAAACGTCCATCATTTTGGCGGATTCATCGAAATGGAACAAGCGGTCTATGGTCAAAATATGCGATTTTCAAAACGTAGATATCGTAATTTCGGAATTAGAGCCTCCGGCAGCATGGAAAGCGCAGCTGGAAGAGGCAAATACGAGATGGATGATGCCATCGGAATCATAGTTTGAAACAAGTAGGAAAGCCAGTAGAGAAGCGAGTCTTCTCTACTGGCTTATTTTATATATAAGCATTTATCTGTTATTACATACCGCGAAACGAAAACTTATCCGTCAGAGGACGGCTTCAGCCGTTTACGCTTGACGTATAGGAAAGGATATGAGTTTGCATATCCTTTCTCTATACGTTTCGCCGAAACGATGGCGTCTATTGTAAGGACGCCGTCAGGCGTTTCTTCTTAATGTTGTTTGTTGTTGTGTAAAGATTGTAATCGCTATGTTAAATCTTTCGAATCGCATTGTAATGGTCATTTTTTCGCTGTAGAATAATTAAAACAACATAAATAAAAGAAAAAGCAATTAAAAGCAATATGTTGTTTGCGGTAGATGTAACAATTCCCAGCAGCGGGTTCGATTGGAACAAAGGACAACAAATAGGAGTGGTGACGATGAAGGACGCCGTATATTTGGATAAAAGCAAGCGGAAATACAAAGGGAACTTGCATATGCACACGACATGGTCAGACGGAACGCAGGAGGCAGCGGATGCTGTTTCTGCTTTCAAGGCGAAGGGCTACGACTTCATTAGCATAACGGATCATGATATATTCGCTCGTACCGCAGCGTATGACACGGAAACTTTTATTGTACTGCCGGGCATGGAGAGAGGCGGCTTGAATCTGGTGCCGGATGAAGATCCAGGCTATCACTTTGGGGTGCTGGACGATCCAACGATCGAACCTATGCAGGAAAGATTCCACCATTTGCAATCGTTTGAGGTCCCGATTCCTTGGGAAGGCCAACAATCCCCGCAGAAGCTGATCGACGATATGAGGGCGCATGGAAATCTGGTTGTATTCAATCATCCCGAATGGCATTTGACACGCTTTGAGGACATGGTTCAGTACGATGGATTCTTTGCAATTGAAATTTATAATCACGCAACGGAATGGACGGCGAGCTCTTCCTATGGAGCAGCTTACTGGGATCACGCCCTTCAGAATGGCAAGCGCGTGTTCGGTATCGCCGCCGATGACTCGCACGACCATGATCCAAGCTGCGAAATTCCTGAGTATGGCGGCGGCTGGGTTTCTGTCGAGGCAGAGGAGCTTTCGCAGGCAGGCATTATTGCGGCTCTAAAAAAAGGACAGTTTTATTCGAGCTCTGGACCTGAGATTACTGATTTCCGCGTAGAGAATGGCTTCGTCCATGTGGAGTGCTCGCCGTGCCAATACATCATGTTTAAAGCATTCCCGCTGCGTGGACCGTTCCACGTAGAACGGGAAAAGGGCGAATTAATGACCTCGGGAAGCATGGTGATCCAGAAGGGCATGAGCTATATTCGGGTGGAGTGCGTGGATGAGAAGGGCAGAGTAGCGTGGTCCAATCCGATCTTTGTAGCAGACTTGGCAGAGGAGGAGCAGCAATGAGAGATGCCATTATTTTGGATGCTGGGCGTCAAAAATATAAAGGCAATATACATTCGCACTCTGTTCGCAGCGACGGCGAATATACGGTAGAGCAAATGATAGAAGCTTACCGCTCAAAGGACTATGATTTTATGTGTTTAAGCGACCATGAAATCTATTTCCATAGCGATGCCTATGATACGGAAACGTTCATTATGCTGGACGGCTATGAAATGGCTTGCGAGATGGAACGTGAAACGACGGGCCAACAATATCATATGCATGGCCTGTTGGATCGTTCATTGCAGGCGGAGAAGCCCTTTCAGCATGATGAGGAGCATGCGAAGCCGGATTATGAGAGCTTGGAAACGATCCAGCAATTAATTAATGAGATGAGAAGCAAAGGCAATCTCGTCATTATGAATCATCCGGAATGGTCCAAAAACCGGGAAGAGGATTTGCTGAAGCTCGAAGGTTATGCCGCGATTGAAATTTATAATCACCAATCCGAGATTCAAGAGGCGGTAGGCTACGGCGTATCTTATTGGGATTATGTGCTGAAGCGGGGCAAGCGGATTAACGCTATCGCGGCAGACGATGCCCATGGCGGTCCGACGGACATGGCCGTTTCGGAATTTTATGGCGGCTGGATTGCCGTAGAGAGTGAGCGCTTAGAGCAGCAAGCGATTATCGATGCGATAAAGGCGGGCCAATATTATAGCTCCAATGGGCCGAAGATTTATGATCTGCGCATAGAGAACGATAAGTTGAAGGTCGTGTGCTCCCCTGTACGCACCATTCGCTTTATTACGTTTCCGGATAATGGCTTGGCGGAGTTGGACCCAACCGGTGAACTCATCACTGAAGCTGAATATTTCATTCAAAATAATGAGCAATATGTACGGGTGGAATGCGTAGACGCATCCGGAAAAATAGCGTGGAGCAATCCGGTCTATCCCAAATACGAGCTGAACGCATTGGAGGAATTATGAGCAATCCATATTTGTTATTAACGCCAGGCCCCCTATCGACAACCGCAACGGTTAAAGAGGCGATGCAAAAGGATTGGTGCACGTGGGATCATGAATATAAAACCATTGTCGAGCAGATTCGTCAGCAGCTGCTGGAGGTGGGCTGCGCATCTAAGGAGCATTATACGACTGTGTTCATGCAGGGCAGCGGCACCTTTGGTGTTGAAGCGACACTTGGATCTGTCATGCCGAGTGACGGCAAGCTGCTCGTTTTGATAAATGGCGCCTACGGGAGGCGTATGGAGGAAATCGCAAAGGTGCTCCGTATTCCGCATCTATCCATGGAATTTGATGCGAATATGCCGGTTGATCCGCATGCCGTTGAAAGGAAACTGATTGAGGATGCGTCGATTACGCATGTCGCTATGGTCCATTGCGAGACGACAACGGGCATTCTGAATCCGCTTGAGGCAGTCATGGATGTCATTAAGAGAAATCACCGC
Source organism: Paenibacillus endophyticus (assembly GCF_014192395.1). Taxonomy (GTDB): domain Bacteria; phylum Bacillota; class Bacilli; order Paenibacillales; family Paenibacillaceae; genus Pristimantibacillus; species Pristimantibacillus endophyticus. The sequence goes on from NZ_JACHXW010000006.1 coordinate 241,786, forward strand.
AAAGCAATCATCGATGCGATGAGCAGCTTTGGCGGAATTCCGATCGCAGTAGAAGAGCTGCAGATCGACTTTATCATCAGCAGCGCGAATAAATGCATCCAAGGCGTTCCGGGCTTCAGCTTTATTCTTTGCAGAAGGGATGAGCTTAAGAAATGCAAAGGGAGAGCGCGCTCATTATCGCTTGATTTGTATGACCAATGGGAGACGATGGAGCAGGACTCCGGCAAATGGCGCTTCACTTCGCCAACGCATGTCGTCCATGCTTTTAAGCAAGCACTCAAGGAATTAGCGGAAGAAGGCGGCGTAGAAGCACGTCATGAACGGTACCGCATGAATCAGCAAATCGTCGTGGAAGGGATGACGCAAGCCGGCTTCAAGGCTTACTTGCCGAGAGAGCTGCAATCTCCCTTGATTACAACCTTTTTGTATCCCACGCATATTCCATTCACCTTTGAACATTTTTATACCTTTTTGAAGTCGGCTGGCTTCGTCATTTATCCTGGCAAATTAACAGATATACATGTATTTCGTATCGGGAACATGGGTGACGTGCATCCCAAGGATATGGATCGGTTGAATGCGCACATATTACGTTATGTAGGAGAGAGCCAATATGCAAATTGAAGGCATTATATTTGATTGGGCAGGCACTACGGTTGATTATGGCTGCTTTGCGCCGGTACAGGTTTTTATCGGTATTTTTGAGGAGATAGGCATTCCTGTGACAATGGAAGAGGTTCGCGCGCCTATGGGACAGCTGAAGCGGGATCATATTCAATCGCTGCTGCAAATGCCAAGAATAGGAGCTGCTTTTCAGACGATATTCGGCCGCAGCTATACGGAAGCGGATATTGACGAGCTGCATGACCGGTTTGAGCCTAGGCTGCTCGCTATTCTCTCGCAGTTCGGAAAGCCCAATCCGCATGTTATAGAAACGGTAGAGCAGTTGAGACATCAAGGCTTGAAAATCGGAGCGACTACGGGCTATACCTCCACTATGCTTTCCATCGTGGCGAATGCGGCGAAGGATTACGGCTATGAGCCTGATCATTGGGTAACGCCCGATCAGGTTATGGACAAAGGCAGGCCCTATCCTTACATGATTTATGAGAATATGAAGCAGCTGGGCCTGCGCCATCACGCACAAGTGATTAAGGTCGGAGACACCACCTCTGACATGCAAGAGGCGAATAGTGCTGGCGTATGGGCGATCGGCATCGTGAAAGGCAGCTCCATGCTCGGGCTTACGGAAGTTGAGGTGCAGCAGCTGTCGGCTGAGGAAGAACGTCAAATGATCGCTGCTGTGAGTAAACAGTATATGGAAGCAGGAGCGCATGCCGTGATTGAAGACCTGTCTCAGCTGCCTGCAATGATTGATCATATTAATAATCGATTGCTGAATAAGGAGCTGCCTTATGGATATCCGCATCAATAGCCGTATAGAGGGAGATATCAATGGAACGGATGCTCGTCAGGCTTGGCAGGACGAGCATCTGAGCGAAGAGACGCTTGCTGTACTGGAACAGGACAGCAAGCTTTTTCTTCATCAGTCGATGTCTACCCCATGCTTGAATGCGATCGTCAATGCTGAGGGCATCTACCTGGAGGATCAGGATGGGCGCAAAGTGATCGATTTCCATGGAAACAGCGTGCACCAGGTCGGCTACAAAAATGAATATGTGATGAACGCAATCATTGCGCAGATGCAGCAGCTGCCATTTCTGCCGCGCCGCTATACGAGCAAGATTGCGATTCAGCTGGCGCAGAAGTTAATCGAGCTGGCGCCGGGAGATTTGAACAAGGTGCTGTTTGCGCCTGGCGGCACCAGTGCGATCGGAATAGCGCTGAAGCTTGCGCGCAGGGCAACCGGCAAGCACAAAATGATTTCGACATGGGATTCCTTCCATGGCGCAAGCTTGGATGCGATATCGGTTGGCGGCGAGTCCGTATTCAGAAGCGGGATAGGACCGTTGATGTCAGGGACGGAGCATATGATGCCTTATAACAGCTACCGTTCTATCTTCGGAGAAGGAGAAGCGGCCAACGCCAAAAACCTGGACTACTTAGCCTATATGCTGGAGAGGGAGGAGGATGTGTGCGCGGTCATTCTCGAGCCGATTCGGAGTACGGACGTACAGATTCCGAGCGTTGCTTATATGCAGCGGCTTCGTCAAATCTGCGACGATTATGGCGTGCTGCTCATCCTTGACGAAATACCAACGGCACTCGGCCGTACGGGCACCATGTTCGTTCACGAGCATTATGGAATCGTGCCGGATATTGTGGTGATTGGCAAAGGATTTGGCGGTGGGATTTTCCCCATGGCAGGCATTATTGCCAGAGAGCATTTGGATATCGCGGGGGATATTTCCCTCGGGCATTATACGCATGAAAAAAGCGCTGTAGGCTGTGCGGCTGCACTGGCTACCATTGCATATATCGAACAGGAAAACCTGCTTGAGCATGCGAAAAACATGGAGCGTTGGCTGCTGGTGCATCTTCAGGAGCTTCAGCGTAAATATGCCGTAATCGGCGATGTTCGCGTTAAAGGCATGCTGGCGGCAATCGAGCTTGTTTCGAATCGGGAGACAAAGGAGAAGGAAGCAGCAGGCGCTGAAAAAGTTCTCTATGAATGCTTGTCACGCGGACTAAGCTTCAAGGTATCAAGCGGAAACGTCATTACGCTCGTTCCGCCTTTAATTACAACTGCTGAGCAAATGGAAGAAGCAATCGCTATTTTAGATCAAGCGCTTGAACAAGTGTTCACGAAATAAATCAGACCTGCCAACTTGAAAACAACAACATCACAATTAAAAAAATAATAAAACAATTTATTAATGTGTAATTGACACAGTTTTTACAATTCTCCTTTATAGTTTAGTTAAGCCAGTGAGAACTGGAAAACGAGGAGGGTTTACAAGAATGAAGAAGCTTGCGCTTGGATTAATTAGTGTAATGACAAGTATGACCTTGTTAGCAGGATGCAGTACAGGCTCAAATTCTGGAGCTGCTGCTAATAGCAGCGCAGAGTCTTCCGGTAATGGCGAGAAAATGAAAGAGGTCGTGATCTCCGTTCGCGAGAACACATGGGGAGCGCGGAAGGATAATTTCATCGAAGCTGAAAAACGCGCGAACGAAGAGCTAAAGTCAGAGAATGTACAGATAAAAATAGACTGGTGGCCTGGCATTGGCGATGATGAGCTGATTCTGCAGGCGCAAGCGAATAAAGTAGCGGATGTGTTTATCAACTCCAGCGTGGATATTGGGTGGCAGCTGAATGCCGGACTAATCCGCGACGTGGATTGGGTTGGAGCATCAGATGTGTTCAAAAACATGCCGGAATCCTACAACAACATGATGAAGTACGAAGACCATTATTATGGCGTTATTCAGGATATGGACGCTTCTCCCGTATTCATTAGCCGTAAGGCGCTGGAAGGCATGGGCTGGACAGCTGCGCAAATCGATGAGCTGAAGGCTCGCGTGGATGCTGGCAGCTTTACCTTCGGTGAGCTTGTGGATCTAGCTGATGAGTCGGTAAAGAAAAAGCTGGTTAAGGTAGGTTTCGGCGTTGAGGATACGAGGTTTGAAGGCTGGAATTATACATTCGACAATTTTAATTACAGTGCGGAAGAGAACAAGATGGTACTGTCGAAAAACACGCAGAAGGTGTATGAATTTTGGCAGGATGCGAAGCAGCGCGGCGTCGTTACGGAAGGCATTGGCGAGATTGATACGGACAAGGCTGCCGAGCTGTTCATTAAAGGCGAATTGTTCGCAGAATTTGCCCGTACTGAATTCTATCAAGTGATGCGTACGCAGCTTGGCATGGATGAAGATTTGGCTGGCTATGAAGCATGGTTTAAGGAAAATGCGATTTGGATTCCAGTTCCGTCGGTTGAGCAGGGCGGTAAGCCTGTTTCCTACAGCAATCCTGCATTGATCTACGTTGGGGCTAAGGTCGATGATGAGAAGATGCCGTATGTTCAAAAGCTGATTGAGCATGTACTGGACCCAGACCTGCAAATCAATCATACGCTTAAGAGCGGCAAGCTTCCTGTAACGGCGGCAGCACAGGAGGATCCACGCTTCCAAGAAATGAGCTTCTACAAAGATCATGCCTATTTAATCGATTTCACAAAAACTCGTCCAGCTCAAATGGATTATGCGGTTTACATGAAATCTTTCACGCTTGGCATTGATGCCATTCTGACCAAAGGTCAAACGGCAGCTGAAGCTTTTGAGCTATTCCAAAAGGATGTCAAACAAAACGTGCCAGCGGACAGTCTCATTGTAGAATAGCGATGACACAGAGAAGGTGCTCTGCTTGCAAGAGCACCTTTCCGTATATTTCGTTTAAAGGAAGCAGGTGCAGATCTCATTATGGAGATCCCAGTGACTTTAGCCAAAAAGGCTTACAAGAAGCCTTTAGCCAAGAAAATGTATCCCTATTTTTTCATTATGCCCTTTGCGCTTCTCGTGCTTGTCTTTTTCATTCTACCTGCGATTGCGACTATTATCATGTCCTTCACGGATTTAAATGCGTCGATGAAAATAAATTTTGTCGGGTTCGATAATTTCAAGCGGATATTTTCTGATTACAGCATGCCTCAGATTTTATGGAATACTGTCCTGTTTGCAGTAGTTACGCTTGTGTTTTCTTTATTTTTTGGACTCTTTATATCTATAGCGACCCAGTACTTCTTAAAGGGAAAATTGACGGCAGTCATTTATCGTGTCCTATGGTTAATTCCAAGCATTATACCTGCTGTTGTATATGTTACGTTCTGGAAGTATTTGTTTGATCCGACGGGCGATGGGCTAATCAATAAGGTTGTGCACCTATTCCAGCCAGAAGGTGATCCTGTTTCTTGGTTTACGAAAATCGCGATGGCAATCGTGATCATTGCAACGATAGTATCAACCACTTCAGGAGGCATGATTCTGTTATCGGCCGCTATCAGCTCCATCCCCGAGGATCTGTATAAGGCTGCCAAAGTGGATGGAGCAAGCGAGAAGTCGGTCATCACCAAGATTATTCTTCCTTCATTAAAGTGGCCGTTAATGTATATTACGATATCGGATCTGATCGGCTTTGTGTCTTCCTATTTCTTCATCTTGCTTCTGACAAATGGCGGACCCATGCGGGATACAACAACGTTATCTCTATACGCGTACCAGCAGGCCTTTAATTTGAAATATTATGGATACGGCGCCGCCCTTTCTCTATTGGTTGTGCTGATCTCGCTAATTTTGACATTATGGCTGCTGAGGCTGTTTGATTTCAATGAAATGATAAAGCCATCGCGCATCGAGGATTAGGAGGCCGTTATGTCGACAAGTATCGCAAAAAAACTGCTCGTGCACACGTATATGCTGCTCTTTACGATGCCTATCATTGGCATGATTATCTGGTACGTTATCGCAGCAACCTTCAATGGCACGACGGGGCAATTTACACTCGAGAACTTTACCTTTGTGAAAGAGCCTATCGAGTATGCGGGTGTTGTTCTGCCGGCGATTTGGCCCATTGTTCTAAATACATTAGTCTATTCGGTTCTTATCGTAGTGATTGAAATCGGAATAGCTGTACCAGCTGCATATGCATTCTCGAGGCTGGATTTCAAAGGCAAGCTGGCATCCATGAAGTTCCTGTTTCTTATGCGCTCTTTTCCAGGTATAACGCTTATTATTGCAACGTTTTTCATCCTCGTTCAAATGAATCTGGTGAATACGTATTTAGGTGTTATTCTCGTGGCCATAACGGGTTCATTGCCGGGCCGAGTGTACATTATGAAAGGCTTCTTCGATGAGGTGCCGTGGGATTTGGAGTGGGCGGCTATGGTAGACGGCTGCTCCAGATTTCGGGCGCTCACGAAAGTGCTCGTTCCTTATGTATTGCCGGGCATTGGCGCTATATCAGTGTTCTCCTTCTTAGGCGCCTACGGCGAATGGTTTCTGTTCAAGCTGTTTATATTCGATGACAATATGCTGACGCTGGCGGGTTATCTGTCTCGTTTGGTCACGAAAGAAAATGTCATTTTGAATTATGGGCTGCTTACGGCAATTGGTTTGTTTTATACGATTCCGCTAGTCGTGTTCTATATCTTTACTCAAAAAATATTCCTGAAGATCAATATGGGAGGGGCAAAGCAGGTATGATTTCTCTTGTAAATATCGTAAAAGACTATGATGGGAAGCAAATGGGAAGCCGGGCGGTTGACGGCTTGAATCTCGAAATTGCCAAGGGTGAATTTGTTGCGCTGCTAGGCCCTTCTGGCTGTGGAAAGACGACAACGCTCATGATGCTGGCGGGGCTGCTGAAGCCGACGTCCGGTGAAATCTATTTCAAGGATAAGCTTGTCAATCATGTGGAACCAAAGGACCGGAATATCGGGATGGTGTTCCAGTCCTATGCGCTTTATCCCCATTTGACGGTTCGCGACAATATTGCTTTCCCGCTTCGCGAGAGAAAAATGGCTAAGAAGGACGCATACGAGCGTGCACACGCAACAAGCAAAATATTGCAAATCGACCACCTGCTTGACCGCAAGCCATCACAGCTGTCAGGCGGTCAGCAGCAGCGTGTCGCTATGGCGCGCGCGTTGTCCAAGGATCCGGAAATTCTGCTGCTGGATGAGCCGATGTCCAATCTGGACTCGCGATTAAAGCTTGATGTAAGGGATGAAATCCGCAAAATCCAACGCAAATTAGGAGTCACAACGATTATTGTTACGCATGACCAGGAGGAGGCTCTAGCAATCTCTGATCGCGTAGCGATTCTGAACGGCGGGAAAATTCAGCAATACGCCCCTCCGAGTGAGCTTTTCAATCATCCTTCAAATCTGTTTGTCGGCAGCTTTCTAGGGAATCCGCCTATGAACCTGATTGACGGAGTCGTTGAAACGAGAGGCGAACAACAGTGGATAAAGACGATGTTATTCGAGCTGGAAATACCTCAGTCGCGCAGGCTGGAGGAGCAGCATATGGGGAAAGAGGTTAAGCTTGGCGTACGTCCGCATGATTTGTTCATTACGGAGCAGCCGACTGAAGCTGCGATTAAGCTGCAAATAGATCTTATCGAGCATCTCGGCAACGGGCAATTAATCAAGCTGACGGATCCCGCCGGGCAATCCGACATGATGATTCGTCTTCTGACGGATAATGAGAAGCAGTTAAAGGAGCACGAAACGCTCTCGGTCGGCATAAGGCCGCATAAGTTTCACCTGTTCGATATGACGGACGAAGGGCGTAATCTGTTGCAATTTCAATAGAATGAGAAGGAGTATAGAATGACAATACCTAATTTTTTGATTGATCAGCATGTACATTCATCCTATTCGCCCGACTCGAGCTCAACGCTTGCAGAGATTGTCCAATATGCAATTGCACGGGGGAAGCCTGCTATCGTGACGACAGACCATTTGGAGTATGATTGCAAATATTTCAAGCAAGACGTGGATATTGACTGGGAGAGCTACAATAAAGAAGTGGAAGAGCTATCAAGGCGCTATGCCGTAGAGATTCGAAAAGGCATTGAGGTCGGCTTTCGAAGCGATTATAAGGATGTCATAAACGATTATTTGGCCCAGCACGTATTTGACGTCATTTTGTTGTCTGCGCATAATGACGGGAGACTGGATTTCTCAGAAAAGGCGTTTCATGATTTGCCGATCCAGCAAAGGCTTAGGCATTATTTTACACATGTAAGAGAGGCTGTCGACCAGATGGACAATTACGATATCGTTGCCCATTTGGATTATGTGGTGAGATATACGATATTTCCGGTGCACGAAGAGGATATCGCGGCATGCAAGCCTGTTTTGTACGATATATTAAAGCTAATCATAGAGAAGCAAAAGGTGCTGGAGCTGAATACAACCGGATTGTATCGACAAGGCTGGATTCATCCTCATTCGTATATACTTGATATGTATGTGGATTTAGGCGGCAGAGCCGTATCGATCGGTTCAGATGCACATCAGGTGGGGCATATCGAGCAAGGCTTTGAAGAAGCGATTGAGCTGCTGCACGGCAAAGGCATTCGAGAGGTTGTGCAGTTTAAGGGGAGAGCGCCTTATTTGGTGTCTATATAGTCCTATAAAAACGAGGCATATTCTGAGTTCTTGAGCTCAGCATATGCCTCGTTTTTGATCCATGCAACATTCATGATAGGCATTTTTGTATGAATACAGTCGTTTTTATTTATTTCTTATACTATCCTGCCAAGCTGTGAACCCGATAAAGGCAGAAAAAGTTGAAAGCGCATACATGTCATTCTTGATTTTACCAGCCGTATTCAAAATTAGGTGTATTTCACCTGCCCAAAACGATTGGTAAAACTTGCGCGACGCGATAAACAAAGGGTTTTTGGATCAAAAATGACACATTATTAAAATTGTCTGAATAATCAAACTTGCGGCGCAGTAACCGCTTTCTCATTATAGTGTGCGATTGCATGCGCATCAAAGAATGACATATTTACGATATTTTAATTTGTAGGCTATCGTTGTAAGGGTAAGCGAGAGCAACGGGGATATCCGAACGAGGATCACGAAGCTCACGCAGCCATAACGAAACCGAAAGGAGTGAACCCTGTGCAGCAGGCGAAAAGGATCGCAACAGGCAGTATGCAATTGGAACCCGGGAAAACGAAAATTAGACGATGGAGACAAGCGCTTCAGAATTGGCAGCTGTATCTCTTCATTGCACCCGCATTTTTCTACTTCCTCATATTCTCTTACGGGCCGATGTACGGCATACAAATCGCATTCAAAAACTTTATCCCGACAAAGGGGATCATGGGAAGTCCAGGGGTGGGGTTCGATCACTTTATCCGGTTTTTTAATTCCTATTACTTTTGGGACTTGTTATGGAACACATTGAGCATTAGCCTATATGAACTTGCAGTCGGTTTTCCGATACCGATTATTCTGGCACTCGCTTTCAATGAATTGAAGGGCGGCTACTTTAAAAAACTCGCTCAGACGGTGACATACGCGCCGCATTTTATTTCGGTCGTGGTAATGGCGGGCATGATCATTACGTTTCTATCTCCCTCAACCGGGATGGTTACGAATGTCATCGAATGGCTCGGCTTCGACTCGCCCGATTTCTTGACAGACCCGAAGTGGTTCAAGACGATGTATGTGCTCTCGGGCGTTTGGCAAAGTGCGGGCTGGGGTACGATCATTTATTTGGCAGCGCTGTCAGGCGTTGATCCTGGCTTGCATGAAGCAGCGATTATCGATGGGGCCTCTCGGTTCCAGCGGGTCATTCATATCAACATTCCGACAATTGTCCCTACGATGACCATTTTATTGATCCTCAATATGGGAAGCCTGCTAGGAGTAGGGTTTGAAAAGATTTTATTGCTGCAAAATTCATTGAACATGGAAGCCTCCGATGTGATCTCGACATTCGTATATCGATCGGGACTTGTGGATGCACAATACAGCTTCTCCACGGCAATTGGCTTATTCAATTCAGTTATTAATGCCATTATCCTTGTGGTTGCGAATCAGATCGTAAGGCGTACCAATGAAAACAGCTTGTGGTAGAAGAAGGAGGTGCGGCTGATGATTTCAGCTGTGAAAGAAACCGGCAAAGATAAACTGTTTCTCGCGTTCAACTATATTTACGTGCTCTTGGCGTTTATTATTGTAGCTTACCCTGTCGTTTATATGATCAGCGCTTCAATAAGCGATCCCAAGCTGGTCGGCTCAGGAGAAATGTGGCTACTGCCCAAAGGCATTACATTCGAAGGGTATGAGCGGGTATTCCAAAACAAGAGTATTTGGACAGGATATGGAAATACGATTTTGTACACGGTAGTGGGAACGGCCATTAACCTGTTTGTGACGCTGCCGGCTGCCTATGCGCTAAGCCGCAAAGATTTTGCAGGACGCAACTTCTTTATGGGCATGTTTATGGTCACCATGTTCTTCGGCGGCGGCCTCGTACCAAGCTATTTGCTCATTAAGGAGCTCGGCATGGTCAATACGATCTGGGCGATCGTCATTCCGTCGGCAGCCTCCATATGGAACATCATCGTAGCCCGTACGTTCTTCCAGTCTTCGATCCCGAAGGAGCTGCAGGAAGCTGCGCAAATCGACGGATGCAGCAATATAAGGCTGTTTATGAAAATCATTCTGCCGTTGTCGATGCCGATTATTGCGGTAATGGCTTTGTTCTATGGCGTTGGCAACTGGAACAGCTATTTCTCGGCTCTGATCTACTTGAATGATGCCGCCAAATATCCGCTGCAGCTTGTCCTCCGTCAAATTCTTGTCCTGCAGGAGATGTCTGCACAGGGCGGAGGCGCGATAGACGCGTCAACAGCCTCGGCCCTTAACAGCAAAGCCGAGATCGCCGCATTGGTCAAATATTCCGTTATTATCGTAGCGACGGCACCGATCATCGCTGTGTATCCGTTTCTTCAGCGCTACTTTGTGCAAGGTGTCATGATTGGCTCCGTTAAGGGCTGATTTTGCTCATAAATGATTAGATAAGGGAGAGGGATTTTGGATGAAAAAGGTACATAAGGCATCATCGCTATTATTGTGCGTCACGCTGCTCATCTCCGTATTGACTGCTTGCGGCTCGCCGAACAATGAAGGGTCAACAAATGGCAGCAATGCCGGCAACGAAACATCGACATCCAGCGAGGCAGAAGGAGTCAGCAAGGAAGGCTTCCCGATTGTTAGCGAGCCGATTACGCTCAAGATGATGTCTCAGGACGTCGGAGTTGCGGATTGGACCCAAATGCCCGTGCTGCAAGAGATGGAGAAGCTGACTGGCATTAAGCTGCAGTTCCAGAATGCCCCGCTGGACAGCTTCGCGACCAAGAAAAACCTGGTTTTTGCCAGCGGCGATTTGCCAGACATATTCTATGCAGCTGATCTTAAACCGGCAGAGCAAGTCACATATGGCTCCCAAGGCGTCCTTATTCCTCTTGAGAAATATATTGATGGAGGGTATGCGCCAAATATCAAAAAGATTTTTGACGACCATCCCGATATCCGCAAGTCGTTCACTACGCCGGACGGACATATCTACGCGCTGCCGAATATCGATTTAGCGGCCGTATGGTACCGCGGTCCGATGTGGTACAACGGCAAGTTCTTGAAATCGCTTGGAGCAGCGGAGCCTAAGACGACGGAAGAGCTCTATGCCTACCTTAAGCGAGTGAAGGATGAAGATGCGAACGGGAACGGGAAAGAGGATGAAATTCCGCTTACCTCCGTTAAGCTGGATGATCTGCGGATGTATTTCCTCGGCTTCTGGGGCATCTACGATGAGGCCGTCTATGCGGATAAGGATGGCAAGGTTCATTATACGCCGCAGGAAGAAGGTTATAAGGGCTACTTAACCTTTTTGAACCGTTTGTGGAAAGAAGAGCTGCTTGACCATGAGACTTTCTCGCAAACGGACGAGCAGAAGAAAGCAAAAGGCAAAAACAATCAGGTTGCCGTGTTCAATGACTATTTCCCTTACTTTACGCTAGGCGGCGAGCCAAGCGAGGACAACCCGTTAATGGCGCCTGTACAAAGCGAGGTCGCGGGTTCTCCGGTTTACGGCAAGCATCCAGGCATATCAGCGAACGGCACCTTCGCGATCACGAGCAGCAATCCAGCTCCAGAGGCGACGATGCGCTGGGTAGATTATTTGTACAGCTATGAAGGAGCGACATTGTTCAACCAAGGTCCGGAGGATCTGCTTTGGAAATATAAGGACAAAGCAACGCACGAGAAGGAATGGCTGCCGGTTCCAGGCGGCGGCGACCGCGAAGAGTACCGTGGAAAAATTACGCCGAACTACGGCATTCTGACGCCAGGGATGAATTCGAGCGAGCTTGCTTTGGGACTTCGCAGCGAGTTCGATTTATGGATTGATAAACAAAATGCAGAGAAGCTGACGCCAATTGCCAAATCGCCGTACCCTAACGTTTATTTGACGAATGAAGAGCAAACCGAGGCATCCGCTTTGTTATCGGATTTGAACACGTACGTGAAGCAGATGGAAGCGAAGTTTGTAACGGGACAGGAGTCACTGGAGAATTGGGATAATTACTTGGCACAAATTAAAAAAATGGGCGGAGACCGGATTGCCGAGCTTTATCAAAGTGCATATGACAGATAGGCTATAAGCGATAAGCCCAACCGTGCATGGAACAGGAAACGAGCAGCACCCGGTCATGCTTATCCGTGACCGGGTGTTTGTCTATCGCTCTATTGCCTATTCATCGTCATCGAGCTCGGATGCAGGAAGGGTCTGGCTGTTCTCTCCATACAGCTTGCGGTATTGGCCGGGGGTAAAGCCCGTTTCCTTCTTGAATTTCCTGATAAAGTTTGGCGTGTCCAAGTAACCGACCTGCACAATGATTTCTTTCAGCGGAGCGTTCGATGTTTTCAAATGGCGCATCACTTCATCCATTCTTTTTTGCCAAATGTATTGGATGAAGTTGAGGCCCATCTTTTCTTTGAACGACCGGCTGACATGGGACGGCGATATCGCGAACTCGAAGGCAATCGACTCGAGGCTAATCGTATGGTCCGTGTATCGGTCGTCAATGTAGGAAACGATCTTATCGATCTGCGACTGCTCTTCCTTCTTGTTGATGCGCTCTACTTGCTTGCAAATGCGGGAGGCAAGCTGAAGCAGGCCGTTCTCCAGCTCGTCCAGCGAGTGGCTGTAAATCATATTTGGCGCCATGTCGGGAGTCAAATGCGGAATGCCAAGCTCAGACGCGGTTTTGAGCATCGTATTGAGAACATCAAAGCAAATGCAGCGCTTCAGCAATGCGGACAGCTCGGATGTTTGCAGGCTGCGGATAGACGGACTGATGATCTGCGCCGCGACATCGTAGCTTCCCAGTTTCAGGCTTTGAGAAAGTTTCAGAAGCGTATTGTTCGGTATCCAGAACGTGTGATCCGGCGTATGCAGCAGGTTCTCGAAGTACGTAACAGTACCGTGACCGTTAGCTGCCCGCAGCTCGAACGCGGAGCAGGCTTCGATAAAGGATTGGTTCAATTGGTTCGGGCTTGCATAACAGGTACCGACGGCAATGGTAGGCGTAACGTCAAACGTCTCCAGCATGATGCATCGTACAGCTTCAACAATGTGGCGAACGGCTGTGAAGGGCTGCTCCGTTTGACTATGGCTGAAGCTGATAATAAGTGCGATTTGGTCCAGCTGCGGAAGCTCTACGCCGTAGGCATGGGCAGCCAGCTCCGGAAATTCGATCTGGGCAAGCAGTTCGATCAGCTCTTGCCGTTCTTGACGCTCATCCTCCATTTCGCTCCAGCCGATGACCATGACAAAGTGGCTGCCGCGGTCGAAGTGAATGTCAAAGGCTTCCTGCAGCTCAGGCGCAAGGCTTTGAGCATTGCCGTATTTGAGGAGCATGGAGAGGAAATGGTTGCGCGCATACGGCTCTTGCAGATCGATGCGGGAGCTGTACTCCTGCAGCGCCGTTCGGATCCGGTCGAGCTCGTTTCCGCTGCCTGCCGATTTGTCTATCTCTAGCTTAGGCTTGGATTTGGAATTGGCGAACTCAACAAGCGTAGAGATCGGCTGGTATTGCATACGGGCCAGCACGAGCGCGATGGCGGCGCCGACAAGCACTACAATGATGAATAAGAGAACAATGAAGCTGCGAACATGCACGACGCTGCTGAAAAATTGCGAGCTGGGCATGACGGTCACATAAGTCCAGCCGTTGTTCTCGGACGTCACGGATACGATGGAGTGCGGCTTGCCGTTAAGTATTTTGTCGTGGATGCCGGACGAAAGGCCAAAGAGCGACTTCGCTTCTGTATTCGTAAGCGCTTCGCCCTGCCGGTTGTCTACGAGTATTTGCCCTTTGTTATCTAGAATATAAGTAAGTCCTTGGTAATTGCCGAGTACAGAATCGATTAAGCTTGTGAGCTCGGACTCCTTAATCAGGTACATGATCGTCCCATGGGGATTCGGACTGTACGGTGTAATCGGAACGAGATAAGCGAGCATGGACTCCTTCATGTTGGCGTTGCGAATGACCGTATCAGCTGGACGCATCGTTGGGAATTTAACGTCGTTCAGGTCCTGCACTACCGCTTCCTGGCTCCAGTTGCTGAAGTTGAAGCTGCTCGCGAAAACGTCGAAATCCGATAATCCTTTGGCGGAATAAATTTTCTCGTCCTTGTGGAAATACAAGAACAATTCGCCAATGATCGAGCTAGTCGCTTTGTATTGGTCCAGCGCCTCGATCGCTTCGCCGCTGTAGTAGGAGTCGTGAACCCGGAAGGGCGTCAGCCTCTTGTCATAGCTGATGCGGGATGCTATCTCTCCCAGCTCTTTCATTCTGCCGTCTATGATTACTTTGGTTTGCGTTAATTGGCCGAGACGGGATTGTTCGATTTCGGAGCGTAGATTCGTGACTGCATTTTGATAGATGAAGACGGTCATTAGAATTAAAGGGATTAGTAATATGAACAAGTAGGACCAAATATATTTCATAAACAGTTTGGATTTGAAGTAGTTTCGGTTCATCGATTCTGCCTCCTGTTATCTACTAAGCCATTTCATTGCTTCCTACTATATCAACAAATTTACAATTTGGACATAGAGCCGCAAGAGAGATTGCCGCATGAATGGCTTGATGCCTAACATCACGGAGATAAATGCGAGGGCGTATCGCTAACGGCTTGTTGGTTCAAATGCCGGGCAATAAGCATGCTGATCCAGAGCAATCACGCATGTATTCCGAGTCATATAAGGAAAAGGAGCTGAGCGCGATGCAGGAGTGGTTTAAGGAAGCGAAGCTAGGCATTTTTATTCATTACGGAATATATGCAGTAGATGGAGTTGCAGAGTCATGGTCCTTCTATAATGGGAAAATGAAATACGAGGATTACATGAAGCAGCTGGACGGATTTACGGCTTCCAGCTTCGATGCGGAGAAATGGGCCGATCTTATTGCGAAGTCCGGTGCTCGCTACGCCGTGCTTACAACGAAGCATCATGATGGCGTAGCGCTGTGGGATACGGAATACAGCGACTTGAACGTTGTGAAGAAGACGCCGGCGAAGCGGGATCTGATTAAGGAATATGCGGAGGCAATAACGGGAAGAGGCATCCGGCTGGGCATGTATTATTCGTTAATCGACTGGTCGCATGCCGACTATCCGAGCGTATTCGAAGGAGGAAATGCGCCGGAGGACTTGAACCAAGCGAATCCCTATTCAAGTCCGGCGGACGGCGTTCAGGATGAAGCGAAATGGCAGAAGTTTCTGCAGTTCAACAACGACCAGCTGCGGGAGATTCTAACGAACTACGGGAAGGTTGATCTGCTCTGGTTCGATGGGGATTGGGAACGCAGTGCGAAGCAGTGGAATCTGCCCGAATTCAAGCAATATCTCCAATCGTTCAACCCCGATATCATCATTAACTCGCGGCTTCAAGGTTACGGAGATTACAAAACGCCGGAGCAAGGCATTCCGATTACGCGGCCGGAAGGGCCATGGGAGTTCTGCACGACGATTAACGGCTCATGGGGCTACGTCCCGGATGACAACAACTATAAATCGCTGAATCAGATGATCCGCATGTTCTGTGACTGCATCACCTTGGGCGGAAATATGCTGCTCGACATCGGACCCAAGGAAGATGGGACGATCGACAAACGGCAAGAGGATATATTGCTCGGATTAGGCGAGTGGATTCGAGCGCATGAGGAAGCGGTATTCGGAACGGAAGAAGGCATTATGACTCGTTATTACTTGGGCGGCAGTACGATCGCTAAGGATAGAAAGACGCTCTATCTCTTCGTATACGATGATCCGAAGGAGAATGTATGCCTGAAAGGGCTATGCAACAAGGTTGAAAAAATTACGGTGCTCCATTCGGGCAAGGAGCTGACGCATGTGGTGCATGGCGGGGTTCCATGGTTTAATATCCCTGGAACCACATGGATTCATTTGACGGCTGACGATACCCATAAGCAGGTGACGGTGCTCAAGCTGGAGCTGGACGGAGAGCTGGAAATGTATGGCGGATCAGGAGCGGTTGTAACCCATAATTAGCAGATAGAGAGTTGGAGGAGATTGCATGCATGTAGGACAAGTGCCTGAGCCGAAGATTGAATATGCTCCCAAGCATTATATTTGCCGCAGAGCGGCGGAGAAGCTAACTCTTGATGGCCGTATCGATAAGCCGTTCTGGTCAACGGCGGAGTGGACAGAGGATTTCGTTGATATTGAAGGCGATATCCGTCCAAGGCCAGCGAAGCAGACACGTGTAAAAATGCTATGGGACGATGACTATTTTTATTTCGGCGCGGAATTAATCGAGGACCAAATATGGGCGACGCTGACGGAGCGCGACTCGGTTATTTTCTATGATAATGATTTTGAAATATTCATTGATCCGGATGGTGATTCCCATCATTACTACGAGTTCGAAATCAACGCGCTGAATACCGTGTGGGATCTGCTGCTCATAAAGCCTTACCGCGATGGCGGGCCTCCGGTGAACGGCTGGGATATCACCGGGCTTCGGACGGCGGTGCATATTGACGGGGAGTTGAACCGGCCTGGTGCGGCGAATCGCATGTGGAGCATTGAGGTGGCAATGCCTTGGAGCAGCCTGCGCGAATGCGCGAAGGATACGAAGCAGCCGGCTGAAGGGCAGTTCTGGCGCGTGAATTTCTCGCGGGTCGAATGGCAGGCAGAGGAGCAGGACGGTCAATACAAGAAAGTGATTAATCCGGATTCGGGTAAGCCTTTCCCAGAGGATAATTGGGTTTGGTCTCCTATGGGCCTCGTAAACATGCATTATCCGGAGCTATGGGGCTATGTCGTATTCACGGGTGAGGACGGGCCTGATTCGTTCGAACTGCCGCAGGATGAACGAATCAAGTGGGAGCTGCGCAAGCTCTATTACCGTGAACGCAATTATTTCGCCTGTCATGGCTCATTTACAGAGCACTTACAAGCGTTAATAGCGGAGGATGAGCATTGGAGCATTGTGCCTTCTATCGAGACGACAAGCTCTCTATTTCAAATCTCCGCGCCGTCAACAAATGGGAAGTCCCGCTTCTGTATTAGAGAAGATGGAAAGCTATGGGAGGAGTGAACACTATGACGCAGCAGACCTCTGTTTTTTCATTGGATCAAGATGAAATGGAGCGGATTGAGCGAAAGTTTCAGGTGAAGCAGCAGCTTGCCGCGGCAAGGGCGAATGAGCTGTTCAATATTTTTCAGATGAAGCTGACCGAGGAGGAAGCGTGGGCGCTCAAATATTTGTTCGCCTATATGCCTGTCAACGACATGGCTGACTATGACGGTGCTTTATTTCTCAGTCATGTGCGCCGGACGTTGGCGATTCGGAAGCAGGTGCCATGGGGAGATCGTGTTCCCGATCATCTCTTCCTGCACTTTGTGCTGCCTTACCGCGTGAATACGGAAAATATAGAGGATTCCCGCGGGATTCTATATAGCGCACTGGCGGATCGTACGGCGAGTTTATCCATGGCGGAAGCGATTCTGGAGACGAACTATTGGTGCCATGAGAAGGCGAACTATATCGGGAGCGACTTGCGAACGGTCTCTCCGCTGACGATGATTCGCAATGCGCGGGGCCGCTGCGGGGAAGAATCTACGCTTGCGGTTGCTGCACTCCGCAGCATTGGCATTCCTGCCCGCCAGGTTTACACGCCTCGCTGGGCGCATTGTGACGATAATCACGCCTGGGTTGAAGCCTGGGCTGACGGCAGCTGGCATTATATCGGCGCTTGTGAGCCGGAAGCACGTCTGGACCAAGGCTGGTTCAGCCCGCCTGCTCGGCGCGCGATGCTTATTAATACGCGAATCTTCGCCCATTATCCAGGGCCCGAAGACATTACGCTGAGCGATGAATGGTTTACTGAAATCAATTTGTTGGAGGGCTACGCGCCGACCCGGACGATTAATGTCCTTGTCACAGACGGACAAGGCTTGCCGGTTAGCGGAGCCAACGTCTATTTCGAGCTGTACAATATGGCCGAATTTTACCCGATTGCAGTGCTCCGGGCTAACGAGGCGGGAGAGGCTTCATTCAAATCGGGCTTTGGCGATTTGATGATCCGTGCCGTTAAGGATGGAAGCTGGGGCGAGAAGAAGATCGCGGGATTAGACGGCGAGCGCGTTGTGCTGGTTATGGATGAAACGATGCAGCAGATCGGCAGCGTTGATCTTGACATGGCGCCTCCTCCGGAACGCGTCGGTGATTCATCCGATCCGCTTTCGGACGAAGCCGTTCAGCGCCACAATCTCCGTCTTGAAGAAGGAACGAGGCTCAGAGGCAGCTACGAGCGATCCTTTCTAAACGAAGAGCAATCGCAGGAGCTGGCCGAGGAGGAAGGGCTGCCCTCCGAGCGGGTATGGGAGGTGCTTCGCAAAGCGCGCGGCAATAGCCGGGTGATCGCAGCCTTTCTGCGGAAGCACGCCGCTGAGTACGGGGAATGGCCGCTTCGCTTGCTCGAGAGCTTGAACGAGAAGGATCTTGTCGATACGTTCGGCCCTACGCTTGACGATCATTTAATCGGCTCTTTGACGCAGCGAGGAGAGCTTGCGGAAGACGTTTTCGTCAGCTATGTGCTTTGTCCGCGCGTGCTGTATGAAATGATCATGCCTTATCGGCGGTACTTTCAAGATCGCTTTACAGAAGAGGAAATCCAGCTATTTCGTGAAAATCCTGCTGAGCTTGCCCGCATCTTAGAAGCGGGATGGGGGATATGGGAGGACCTCCCGAACCTCAAGGGCAAGGGGAATCCGTTAGGCACCTTTGAGCTAAAGCTGGGGGACCGCGTTTCGATTGCGATACTGTTCGTGGCCATATGCCGCAGCTTAGGCATACCGGCGCGTCTTCACCCAAGCGAGCAAAAGCCGCAATATATGGCGGACGATAGCTGGATGGATGCCTCGCTGACTAAAGAAGCCCTTTCGAGCATAAAGGGTAACGGCAGCTTGCAGCTTCTTAGAAACAGTGAGCAAAAGGCAGATGCGCCTGCAGCCGCATATTCTGAAAATTTCACGATCGCGAGGCTGGAAAACGGCATTTATAAAACATTGGTCTATCCACACGGGAAAACGGATGTGTACGATGACCCATTCGAGGTGGAAGAAGGCGATTACCGATTAACGACAGGCATTCGTCTGAAGGATGGAACCGTTCATGCGAGATTCACATATTTCTCGGTCCATGCCGGAGAGGAGGCGGTTATTCCGCTTACCTTCCGAGAGGCGATAGTCGAGCTCCCCCTTTTAGGGGCGATGAACCAAAGCGAGAAGTTCAGACTGCTAGAAGAAAACCTTGATAAACCGCTGGGAGAGCTCATTGGCACGAATGGTGCCATTGTGGCATGGCTGGAGCCTGAACGGGAGCCAACCAAGCATTTGATCCGTGAAATCGGCGAGTTGGCCGAGCTAGGAGCGCCAATTATTCTCGTCGTCGGCGATTCCGAATGGACCGCTTCATTCAATCCTGACAGCTATAAGGGACTGCCCTCACGCGTACAATTCGTTCGGGCTTCCTCCTATACGTCATTACCAGCGTTTATAAGCCAGCCGCCGGCAAGCGAAGCGGGTTTCCCGCATCTCTTCGTGCTGGATGGCCAGGCACAGATTCGGTATACGGCATCCGGCTACAAAATTGGAATCGGAAAAGAAGCATTGCGCACGTTATCAAGCCTAGTCCAAATACAAGCGAAACGGAGTGAGATGTGATGACAAAGCGGAAATACATCGTGGCAGGCTATGTTGCCGATTCGAAGCTGCCTGAACTGACGCGGGAAGACCTGATGAAGCTTACCCATCTGAATGTGGCCTTCGGCCATGTGCGCGGCGATGAGATTGCAACGGAGCATTTGAAGCATAAGGATGCGCTCGGAGTGATTAAGCAGGAGCATCCCGAGCTTACCCTGCTATTGTCCGTTGGCGGTTGGAGCGCCGGCGGATTCTCAGAAGCGGCAGCGACCGTGGAGGGAAGAGCGCGCATGGCTGACTCGGCGATCCGGGTACTGACGGAGCTTCCGTTCGACGGCATTGACCTCGACTGGGAATATCCTTGCTACGGCGAGGCGGGCATTGCGTCCAGCCCAGCCGACAAAACAAATTTCACCCTGCTGCTCAAGGCAATGCGTGAAGCGTTGGACCATAAAGGGGCGAATGACGGGCGGCATTACCTGCTCACGATTGCTGCCGGCGCTGATCAATATTATGTAGACGGGACGGAGATGGATCAGGTTCATCAGTACTTGGATTTTGTTCAGCTCATGACCTATGATATGCGCGGCGGCTTCCAAATTCTTACGGGCCATCATACGAATCTGTTTGCGCCAACAGGCGATTTGTTCCGAATCAGCGTAGACGCCTCTGTTAACCTGTTCATTCGGGCAGGCGTGCCGAAGGAGAAGCTCGTCATTGGAGCAGCCTTTTATTCAAGGAAGTGGCAGGGCGTACCCGATCATGCTAACGGGCTTCATCAAATGGCTGGCGGAACCGGCGGATATGGTCCCGACTTTACGGCTCTTGCAGCGGAATACATCGATAAGAACGACTATGTACGATACTGGGATGACGAGGCGAAGGCGCCGTACCTGTTCAACGGAACGAGCTTCATCTCTTATGAGGATGAGCAGTCGCTGCAGCATAAATGCGATTATGTGAAAGAAAGGGGACTAGCCGGCGTCATGTTTTGGGAGTACAGCTGCGATGAGACGCATCGGCTGCTTGATGCCATATTTGAAGGACTCAAGGTGCAAGCATAGCTTCTTGATCGAATGAAAACGACCTATCGCAGGCTCTTCTGAGCAGGCGATAGGTTTTCATTAGGTGCTATTCTTTTGATTCCTTCTGCTGTTCCTTGGCAAGCTGCTGCCGGAGCTCGGCATTTTTTGCCGTTAGCTGCTTGGCTGCTGCAGCTTGTGTAGCGTCTATGCGAGCCGCTTCCTCGGTAAGCTTCGTTATTTGTGTCAGCTTGCTGCTAAGATCGCTCGGCGAGGAGCTTAGCTTGCTGCTTTTTTGCAATTGCTTTATTTTGGCAAGCGCCTTGTCCCTCTTGCTCTTATCATTGGCGCTTTGCTTTTGAAGATCGGCGATTTCTCTTTTCAGACGGCTTATAATGGAAGTCGTGAAACTAATGGACATTCAAGCACCTCATAATCGTATAGTGTTCCATCTGCCCATTTTACTATACAAGGCTTGTTAATGCGAGAAAGAAAGACAAGGGAGGCAGCCGATGCTGGCTGAACGCCTCCCTATATCCCGTTCATTCCGAACGGAAAGACGGAAAGCTCCGTCAGTGATTTGCTTTCTGCTTCTCCGGCGTGGCCGGATCATCCTTTGAGGGCTTTCGTCCAATAAAGCGGCCAATCATCATAAATAACGGCGAGGTTTCGAATTCGATCAGGCTCTGCATCTCAGCCCAGCTGAAAATGACCAGAAACGGAAGCAGTCCAATTGCAAGAATACCTAAAATGAGACCGATGGAAATATTTCGAATCATTTGGCCAAGTGTCATACTTTCATCTCCAATCCTTCGATTTGCCTCACCTCCACATTATATGCCCATGCTGCTTCGTCATTCAACCAACCCGCAAGGAGCTTGGCACTTGTGTCCGCAAAACATAGTGAAGTATTATTAAACGTTGTAGCGTAAATCGTGTTGTTCTGGCATGCTTTTGGGCCAGACACGTGAAAGGAGCTTATTTTGAAAGCAAAAAGCTTGTACGACAACTATGTCAAAAATAATCTCTTCATGAAGATGATATTGCTGTTTGCACTCATCACGACGGTGACCATCGTTACCTTTTCTTATTTTATGTTCAATGTCATGTCGGAATCGATCGTGCGCAATGAGCTTGAAAATCAGAAAAAGGCAATGGAGAGCGTGAACAGCTACATGACCCGCAAATATGAATCGGTACAGTCCACGATGCTGGACGTCTACCGCAATGAATCCTTATCGCTCCATCTCGCTTATTTCCTGCAGCATCCCTTTGAGGATTACATGAATTACCAACTGGATCAATATGCTGACGATACGAATATTGATTTGCCGAAAGGGCTCGATTATTTCGAGAACAAGCTGGATGGCGATCCCGATATCGAGAACTTGATGCTCTACAGCTCAGAGAGGCAATTCCTGTTTGCCTACAAACAGGGGCATGTGACGAAGCTGGTCTCCACCAATGCCGCCCATTCGTATATCCCGGATGCGATGGCACTTGAGAATACAATGGTCTCGGTTCCGAACGCCTGGGTCCGCAATGCAATCGACCAGCAGGATCCGAAGCTGTATGCGATGCGCGTGCCGGTTACGGATAAGAGTACGCTGAAAAATCTGGGGCAGTTGCTTGTCTATTTCAATTCAGATCGGATCAAAAACGCGCTGGACAGCTATAAAGAGCAGTTAAAGGGCTATATCGTTGTGCTTGGTCCGGCAGGAGAGGTGTTGTTCGACTCCTCGGATACGTATTACGGCGTGAGATATCCCTATACGGATCAAATCGACTCCTTATATAATACGGCGATGCTTGAGCAGGAGTCTTATGTAACGACGCTGACACAAAATCAAGCAGGCTATCTTGTCGTGGGCGTTGCGCCAAAAGCCGAGGTGGCAGCTGCCTATGCAGGGCTGAAGCGCACGATTATTTTGATTAGCGCAATCTGCATCGTCATGGTGCTGCTTGTTCCTGTGCTCGTTGTTATTAATTTCGCGAAGCGCACCAATAAAATCATTCGGTTCATGCGCAAGGTGGAGAACGGTGATTTGTCCGCGCGCATTCAAGACGAGAAGGAGGACGAGCTCGGTCAAATCTCTCGCAGCTTCAACGACATGCTGGATGAGCTGTCCCGTCATATCGATAGCGTCTATAAGGCCGAGATCAAGCAAAAGCATACGGAGCTTGCCGCGCTGCAGGCGAGGGTCAATCCTCATTTTCTGTACAATACGCTTGAGGTGATCCGCATGCGGGCGGTTTCGCAAGGCGCAAAGGATGTTGGGGAGATGATCTACAGCTTGTCGGTATTGTTCAAAAGCTTCGTTCAGCCGAAGGGCGAAAATACGCTGAAGGACGAGCTGGAAACCTCGCGCCTCTATTTGGAGCTATTCCGCATACGTTACAAGGATAAGCTGTCCTATGAAATTGCTTGCGAGCATGGGCTGGAAAACAGGCGGATTATGCGAATGGCGCTGCAGCCAATCATCGAAAATTACGTCGTTCATGGGCTCGAGCCGCGCAGACCGGATAACCATGTTCGCATTACCGTTTCTTCGGTTGAAGAGCGAATTCGCATTCAGGCAGTCGACAATGGCAGCGGGATAGAAGCAGACAGGCTGGACGCGATACGCCAGTCGCTCGATGCGGTAGAGGAGACCGGTGAATCCTTCGGCCTGCGAAGTGTCCATGAACGGCTGAAGCTGCTGTATGGCGCGGATTACGGTCTTGAAATTACGAGTACGCCTGGCGTTGGCACGATCGTGACGCTTGAATTTCCCAACACGGAGGACATGCAGCATGTATAGGGTATTTGTTGTAGACGACGAGCCGTTCATTATCGAGGGCTTGTACGATATTATCGATTGGTCGGCGTTTGGCCTAGAGATCGTCGGCTCGGCGGAGAATGGGCAGGACGCGCTCGAAGCGCTCAAGGAATCTGCGCCGGACATCTTGCTCACGGACATTTCCATGCCGGTTATGGACGGCTTGACCTTGATTCGCGAGGCGAGGTTGTTCCGCCCGGATCTTAAAGTGATTATTTTAAGCGGATTTAATGATTTCGATTATATCAAGTCCGGTTTGAAGCTTGGCGTGGAAAATTATTTGCTTAAGCCGATTAACATCGACGAGCTTCAGGAGACGCTGGCTAATACGATTGATAAGCTGAATACGATTCGGCCGGATCGTTTGTTCAGCGATTATGATATTCGGATTTTGAGGGATAATATTTTATATCGGTGGTTAACGGGGCGAATAGCGCCGAACGAGCTGAACGAGCGTACGGATATGCTGGACATCAGGCTTGATGCGCCTTATCTTGTCACCGCGGTGCTTCGGACAGAAAGCCAGTTCGAGCCTTCCTATGAAGCTGCGCAGCGGCTTGCGGTGCTGGACAAGACGATGCTGCCATTCGTCGACATTGACGGTGACCTCGTTATTGTGTTCCTGATTGAAGAACCTGAAGCGGGCAAAAAAAAAGCGATGGACGTGCTGGAAAGCATGCAAAAACGGCTGGAGCCCAATCCGCTGCGCATTTCGCTCGGAAGCGTGCAGGAAATGGGAGATGGAGCGCCGCAAAGCTATGCCCATGCGAAAAAGGCGCAGGAGTACTTCCTGCTGCTGGATGAGCCGGCAATCGTCGATTACGAGGAGCTTTCACAGCGGGGCGGCATCGAGAATACGACGGCTCAGTCGCTGGATTGGACCGACTTCTCCAAGCTGATCAAAGCGAAGGAGCTTGAGCAGCTTCATGCGGCAATCGACGCAGAATTCGAGCGCTACCAGCTGTTGGAAGGCGTAACGCCGGCTTATATTCAGAGCATGGCGATTGAGATGATGATTCGCTTCAAGATGGAGCTTAAAGAAATCAAGCAAGCGGATCAGCCAGAGCTCTACAAGGCAGGCTTCGCCCAAGTGATGCAGGCCGAGACGATAGAAGGCTTGGCAGCCGTCGTTAAAGAAGCAGCGACATTAACCGTCGATTCGTTAATGCGCGACGTGAAGAGCCCCATCATACAGCTGCTGCTCGGGTACGTGCATGAAAATTACGCGCAGGCGCTGTCATTGAAATCATTGAGCCAGCAGTACAACATACATCCCGTTTATCTCGGGCATTTGTTTCAGAAGGAAACGAATGAGACCTTTACCGAGTACATCAATAAATACCGGATAGGCAAAGCGAAGGAAATGCTGAAGGAAACGCAATTAAAGGTACAGGAAATCGCCTTGCAGGTGGGCTACTGGGAGACAGGCTATTTCTACAAGCAGTTTAAGAAATACGTAGGAATTTCACCGACCGATTATAAAGGACTGCTCTAATGCAAGGCGGAGCTGTCCTTTTTTCTTTAATTTGTACAGCATACCTTTAGTTTGTTGCCTATTTGAAAATCGTTACATCCGTTATTTTTAGATTAGGCCTTTTATCACAGGACGAGAAGAGGCTGGCAATAAAGTAAGCGTATGCTTATACATCATGATTCTGCTTCGAAACACAATACGGGGAGGATTTACAAAATGGGTAGTAAGACAAAAAGCTTTACAATGGCACTTTCGCTGCTGCTGGTCATGTCAATCGTGCTTAGCGCTTGCGGAGGCGGCAAAAACGAAAGCTCGGAAGGCACTGCAGAGAAGCCGGTTGAGCTAATCTGGTACACAATCGGTACGCCGCAGAAAGACGTTAACAAAGTTATGGAGGAAGTAAGCAAATATACGGCTGAGAAAATCGGCGTTACGATCAAGATGAACATGATCGACTGGGGCGATTATTCCCAGAAGCTTCAGGTTATGACGGCTTCCGGTGAAGCGGTTGACATTATGTTTACTTCTTCATGGGCGTTCGATTACGTTCAAAGCGCAAGAAAAGGCGCTTTCATGCAAGTCGACGATTTGCTGAAAGAGCATGGACAAGGCATCATTGATACGCTTGATCCAGCTTTCCTTGAAGGCTCCAAAATCGATGGCCACAACTACGGCATCCCGGCTAACAAAGAGCTTCCTGCCCAAGAGGTATGGCGCTTCAACAAGCAGTTCGTCGACAAATACAAGCTGGACACTTCGAAGGTGTATACGCTTGAAAGTCTAGAGCCGCTGCTCAAAACAATCAAAGAAAACGAGCCGGACGTTTATCCGTTCGCCGTTGACAAAAACCAAATGCCTTACGTGCCTTACGACTATGTCATCGAGAAGCTTCCAATGGCGGTATCGCTGGACACAACCGATTACAAAATCGTAAACGTGCTGGACACGCCGGAAATGAAGCAAATCCTGAACACGATGCACAAATATTACAAAGCAGGCTACATCCCAACTGAAGCTGCAACAATGGATTCGATGACAGACGTTCAAACGACTGGCAAATGGTTCGCGGACCGCGCGACATCGCAGCCTTTCGCTGACAACCTTTGGTCTGCAAGCTACGGCTATCCTGTTGTATCTACGCCTGCAAGTGATGCGCTTATCTACAACTGGTCTGTAATGGGCTCTATGCAAGCGATCTCGGCTAACTCCAAATATCCGGAGAAAGCGATGGAATTCCTTAACCTGCTGAATACAGATCCTGTACTTCGCAACATGGTTGATTCCGGAATCGAAGACGTTCACTACAAAAAAGCTGGCGATAACGTAATGGAAAACCTGGATGAGTCGAAAAACTATGATATGCCGACGTTCTCGTTAGGAAACGTTATGCTGACATACTTGAACACGACTGACCCAACGAACAAATGGGAAGAATTCCAAAAGTTTAACGATGCTGGTGTAGAAGCGCCTCTGCTAGGCTTCAACTTCGATACTTCGAAGGTGACGACGGAGATCGCTTCCGTGAACAACGTAAAAGAAGAATATTGGGCAGCTCTTATGACGGGTACCGTTGATCCTGAAACCTACCTTGCTCGTGCAAACGAGAAGTTCAAAGCAGCCGGCTTAGATAAAATTATGGCTGAAGCGCAGCGTCAACTTGACGAGTGGAGAGCCGCGAACAAGTAATCAAGGGGGGAAGGTATGAGGCGGATGCTTGGCATCCGATTCATACCTTCTCTCATTAATCTGACAGCAGAGAGGTGATCACATGGGAGCCTTTGGGCGATTTTTCAAAAATATTAACAAAAATGCGGCAATGCTGATCATGGTACTGCCAGCGACATTATGGTTTATCTTCTTCTCCTACCTGCCGATGGCAGGGATGGTTATCGCGTTCAAGGAGTACCGCTACAGCCGTGACGGATTCCTGGCAAGCATCATTGAAAGCAAATGGGTCGGCTTGCAAAACTTCAAGTTCCTATTCAGTACGAATGATGCTTATATCATTACGCGAAATACGGTCGTCTACAACATCTTCTTCATCGTGCTCGGACTGGTTATTGCCGTTGCAATGGCAATTATGCTCGCGGAGATTACGAATAAGCGGCTAGCGAAGGTTTATCAGACAGGCATGTTCCTGCCTTATTTCCTATCGTGGGTAATCGTCGGTTATTTCGTATTCAGCTTCCTGAGCCTCGATCGCGGCGTCGTTAACCAAGTAGCCGGCTGGTTCGGCATTGATCCGATGAACTGGTACTCGGACCCTACCTATTGGCCGATTATTATCGTCGTCGTCTTTTTATGGAAATCGGTTGGCTATAACAGCGTTATTTATTTGGCAGCCATCATGGGTATCGATAAATCGCTTTATGAGGCCGCTATGATCGACGGAGCGAACAAATGGCAGCAGATCCGGAACATTACGATTCCTATGCTGACGCCGCTCATCACCATATTGACACTGCTTGCCATCGGGAAAATTTTCTATGCGGATTTCGGTCTGTTCTATCAAGTCCCTCGTGATTCGGGAACGCTCTACAGCGTGACGAACGTTATCGACACCTATGTGTACCGCGGGCTTAAATCGACAGGCGAGATCGGGATGAGTACGGCTGCCGGCCTATATCAATCGCTCATCGGCTTTGTCCTTGTCATTACATCAAATGGTATCGTACGCAAATTCAATAAAGACAATGCGCTGTTCTAAATATGCGGGCCTGCTGGCCTGATATGCTCGCATTGCGAAGGGAGGAAACCGTTGTGTCCGCACAAACGACGAAAGGCCGCGATTTTCATAGACTGACACCGGTTTGGAATATAGCTTTTCATGCTGTAGCCGGTATTTTTGCACTGCTCTGCGTATTTCCATTTTTGTTCGTTACGGTCATCTCGTTTACAGATGAGTCTACGTTAGCGAAAAACGGCTATCAGCTGTTTCCGGAAAAATGGAGCGTTGAGGCGTACACCTATTTATTCAAGGCTGGGGACCAGCTTCTTCGCTCTTACGGGGTGACGATTGCGGTTACGCTTATCGGCACGGTTATCGGTGTCGTCTTTACGGCACTATTCGCTTACGCGATTTCGCGCCACAGCTTTAAATACCGCAATTTCTTCGCTTTTTTCGCCTTCTTCACTATGCTGTTCAACGGCGGCCTCGTGCCGACCTATATTATCGTTACGCAGCTTCTTGGACTTAAGGATTCGATCTGGGCGCTTATTTTGCCGCTAGCGGTCAACGCCTTTTACATTATGATACTTCGTACGTTTTTCTCGACCATGGTGCCCGACGCGATTATCGAATCCGGTAAAATCGACGGCGCGGGAGAGTTCGGAATTTTCTTCAAGCTGGTGCTGCCTTTATCGCTGCCTGGTCTCGCTACGATTGCCTTGTTCAGCACGCTCGGCTACTGGAACGATTGGTTCAACGCGCTGCTGTACATTAACACGCCGAATTTAGTGCCCCTTCAGTCGATGCTGATGCGGATTGAAAATAGCATGCAATTCATTATGCAAAACTCGCAAAATGCGTCGCTCAGCATGGGCGTCTTGCAATCAATGCCGCAGGATACGTCGCGTATGGCGATGGTCGTGCTCGCAACGGGCCCGATCGTGTTCGCTTATCCGTTCTTCCAGCGTTATTTCATTCAAGGCTTGACGGTTGGTGCCGTTAAGGAATAATTACGAATCCCTCTCTAAAGGAGCATAACCAATATGGAACAATTCCGTTTACCCAAAATACCGATGCCGGAGCTTACGCTGCCGCAGGCGGTACAAGACGTGCTGAAAGAAGCGGAGGAGAAGCTTGCCCATCGTCCGAAGCTGCTTCAGCTGTTTAAGAACTGCTTCCCGAATACATTGGAAACAACCACGAAGCTGATGGATGACGGTACAACCTTTGTCATTACGGGAGATATTCCTGCCATGTGGCTGCGCGACTCCGTAGAGCAGGTTATTCATTATGTTCCCCTCGCGAAAGAGGACAAGGATTTGCAGCGCATCATCGGCGGATTGGTCAAGCGCCACATGGCTTATATTCAAATCGATCCCTATGCTAATGCATTTAACGAAATCGATAACGATTGGCACTGGAACACAACGGACGAGACAGATATGTCGCCATGGGTGTGGGAGCGCAAGTTCGAGCTGGATTCGATTTGCTTCTCCATCCGCCTGGCCCATGCCTACTGGAAGGAAACCGAGCTAACGGATATTTTTGATTCCGGCTTTAAAGCAGCGATGCGCAGCATCGTGAAGCTATGGAAAACCGAGCAGCGCCATTTCGAGCAGTCGCCTTACCGTTTTGTGCGGGATAACGGCATTCCTACCGATTCACTCCGTAATGACGGACTAGGCATGCCTATCAATTATACGGGCATGATCTGGTCGGGCTTCCGCTCGAGCGACGACGCTTGTGATTTCCATTACAACGTGCCGGCCAACATGTTCGCCGTCGTTGCGCTGCGCCAGATGCGAGATATCGCTGAATGGGTATTCCGCGATATGGACTTCGTTAAGGAGCTTAAGAAGCTGGAAGACGATGTGAACCACGGCATTCAGCTGTACGGCATTTATCAGCACCCTGAATTTGGTCCGATCTATGCCTATGAGACGGATGGCTTCGGCAACTATTGCCTAATGGACGATGCAGGTACGCCTGGCTTGATGTCCATTCCTTACCTCGGCTATACGACTGCCGATGATGCGGTCTACCAGAATACGAGAAGCTTTGCGCTCAGCAAGAGCAACCCATTCTATTACGAGGGAAGCGCGGCAAAAGGAATCGGAAGCCCGCATACGCCTCCAGGCTACATCTGGCATATGGCGCTGTCCATGCAAGGGATTACAGCGATCAGCAGCGAAGAAAAGCTTGCCTTAATCGCGATGCTGGAAGCGACAGACGGAGATACCGGCTATATGCATGAAGGCTTCCACGCCGACGATCCAACCGTATTCACGCGCAAATGGTTCGCTTGGTCGAACAGCCTATTCGCACAGCTCGTCTACAAGGCGATGAAGGATGAGCTTCTATGAGCATGAACACGGTTATTTTCTACGATTCTTCTTTTCCGCTTGATTCAAAGCTTAGCGAAGGCACGGAAGGGCAATTGCTTAAGCTTGGCAACGTCGTTCGCGCGTCGAGCTTAGCCAAAGCGCTGCAAGCAGCAGAGGGAGGCAGCTTCGTCAATCTGCATGCGCCATATTTTCCAAAGGAAGCATGGGGAGAAATATTGGCGTTTCTAAAACGCGGGGGCGGCTTAATCAGCAGCGGGGGGGCGCCGTTCAAGCGCCCTGTCATCCGTGTGGAAGACGGCAGCTGGGTGGCAGAGAATGAGCAAACGGCGTACCACCGCGAGCTTCACATCCATGAAATGCTGCCCGTAAGCGCAGCGCCAATTCAAACGCTGTCTGCCATGGATGATATTCCGCTGCTGGAAGGCAAAGAATCGATGTTTGAGGTTGCAAGCACTTGGAATATGGTGCCTCATGTGACTAAAAGCAGCGACTTGCCGCATCAAATGGGCTCTGCGGGCCCGATGGACGCACAGCTGTATCCGCTCCTGAAGGGCATATCGGCGGAGGGAAGAGAAGTTGCCGCACCAGTCGTGCTCTGGGAGAATACGAAAGGCATGTTCGCGGGAGCGCGCTGGCTTTTTGTTAACCTGCCGCTTACGGAGCTGTTCTGGCAATCGGAAGGAGCAGCCGAGCTTGGACGCTGGGTCGCATTCTGCGAAGCAGGCGTAACCGAGCTTTGGCTTAAGCCTAATTACGCATCCTATGAGCCTGGTGAGCGAGCGCTTCTAACGCTTCAGGTGCAGCAGCTAGGCCGCAATGGGGTCCAAACGCCTGCAAGCCCCAGCTGGAGCTTCTCGATTAAAGTTCAGCATGATCGCAAGCCTGAGCAGCGCTGGACAACCCAAGTGCAAATCGATGCGAACGGCAGCCAGAACATCACGCGTTTACCGGTCTTGCTTGCTGTTGAGAGCGGCTATTACAACGTAGAATGCAAAGCAGAATCGTCCACGGGTGAAGTTCGATTGCTTCGCCAAGGCTTCTGGGGCTTTGACTCGGAACTGCTCAAAGAGGGCAGTCCGGTTACCTGCGAGCGCGATTATTTCATTAAAGACGGTCGTCCGATGCCGGTTGTCGGCATGACGTATATGACCTCGGACGTTGCGCGCAAGTTTTTGTTTCTGCCTAACGCTTCTGTATGGGACCGGGATATGGCTCAGATGCGCAAAGCGGGCATCAATTGGATCAGGACCGGCATATGGACGGCTTATCGAAATGTGATGCAAGTAGACGGACATGCTTCGGAGGAGGCGCTTCGCTCGATCGATGCATTTCTGCTGACGGCGAAGCGACATGATCTGCAGGTCACGTTTACATTCTTCTCGTTTACGCCGGAAACGTGGGAAGGGCAGAACCCCTACCTGGATCCGCGGAGCGTTGAAGCTCAGAAACGTTTTATCCGCTCTATTATTTCTCGCCATAAGCAGTCGAAGCATGTGGATTGGGATCTCATTAATGAGCCATCGATGTTCGATCCGCCGCGCATTTTTTCGGATGGTCCAAGATCGGCTCGCGATCCATTCGAGAAGGCCGCTTTCGCGGCTTGGCTGCAAGAGCGCCATGGGTCAGTTGAGCGGCTGCAGAAGCTGTGGAACATGACGCCGGACCAGCTGCCAAGCTTTGAGTCGGCTGTACCGCCTGAGCCGGAGGAAATCAATTTCGACGTTCAGGACATGCATCAAGGCAAGAAGGGTACCCGCTGGCTTGATTACGTGCTGTTCTCCATGGATATGCACAATCGCTGGGCAGCGGAGCTGTACAAGACGATTAAAGAGGAATGCCCGGATCATATGGTGACGGTTGGACAGGATGAAGCGCTCGGCGCGCAGCGTCCATCTCCGTTTTTCTACGGCGAAGTCGTGGATTATACGACCGTGCATTCGTGGTGGCTGAATGACCATCTGGTATGGGACAGTATCTTTGCCAAGACCGCGGATAAACCTAATCTCGTGCAGGAAACCGGCATTATGTACGTAGAAACGCCGGATGGCCGCGCCAAACGCTCGGAGGAGGAGCTTCGCAGTATCCTAGAGCGCAAGTACGCTTATGCCTTTGCGACAGGCGGGGCAGGCGCGGTGCAATGGATCTGGAATACCAATTATTATATGGACAACGCAAATGAATCGCATATCGGCGCGCTTCGGGCAGACGGTACGGAAAAGCCGGAGGCCGATGTTTCCTATGATTTCGGTTCTTTCATGGCGGAAATCAGAGATTTGTTCCAAGGGCGCGAGCTTGAGGATACCGTCGTCGTCTTCCCGTACTCGAATGACTTCTCCAATCGCAAGCTGGCTTTCGATGCAACAACGAAAGCGACTCGTGTGCTCGCGTATGAGCTGAATAAGCCATTCCGCGGAGTGAGCGAATATCATCTGGATGAGCTGGAAGCAACGCCTGTTAAGCTGGTCATTGTGCCAAGCGCGCATAATATGGACGATGCCGCATTCGATCAGCTGCTCGCTTATATTGAACGTACTGGCGCGACTTTGCTGCTAACAGGTCCAACCAGCTTGGATGCCTATTGGCGTCCAG
Source organism: Paenibacillus endophyticus (assembly GCF_014192395.1). GTDB lineage: Bacteria > Bacillota > Bacilli > Paenibacillales > Paenibacillaceae > Pristimantibacillus > Pristimantibacillus endophyticus. The sequence continues at coordinate 274,427 of NZ_JACHXW010000006.1, forward strand.
TCGAGCGGCACTCGGAGCTGTTTGGGACGCGCGAGCTTGTCAATGTACGCCGCGAGGAGCTGCTCCATATTGGCAATCGATTGCTGCCGGTGTCTTATGGCAGCCGCAAAATTGCGGAAGTATGGAAGGAAGCGCGCCTTCATACAGGAAGTGCCGAAGCTGATCAGCTTATTGAGCTTCCGCATGGCAAGGGAAGAATACTGTGGTGTCCGCTTCCCGTAGAGCTGAATGATCGGATTGAGCCGATTTCAGCGATCTATCAGTATGCACTTCAGTCCTCGGGCTGCAGAGAGGAACTGCACTGGATGAAAGGCGGCAACTTCCCAGGCGTATATGGCCGCAAGCTGAACTTCCAAGAAGGAGCGCTGCTTACCTTCGTATCCGAGTTCAGCTTGGATGTCGAAATTGAGGTGCAGGATCCTGCAACGGGCGTTCGCTACGCGTTCACGCTGGAGAAGGAACGTTCGGTATTATTCGCGGTGAACAAGAGCGGACAGCTGTTGTCCGTCTATCGGCCGAATCAGGTGGACGTATCGGTACTGCCGGCTCACGAACATTAAGAAGAAGAGGTGTTCAGCAATGACCTATGAAAGAACAGCCCATATCATCTCGCATACCCACTGGGACCGGGAATGGTATTTGCCATATGAGAAGCATCATGTCCTGCTCGTGAAATTGATGGATACGCTGCTTCATACGCTAGATACCGATCCAGACTTTAAAAGCTTTTACCTGGACGGCCAAACGATTATTCTTGAGGATTATTTGCAGGTTCGACCGGAAAACCGGGAACGCCTGGAGCGCTATATCAAAGAAGGCCGGATTCCAATCGGTCCTTGGTATATCCTGCAGGATGCATTCCTGACGAGCAGTGAAGCGAATATACGCAATCTGCAAATCGGTCATCAGGATGCCGGACGTTACGGTACGATTGCCAAAGTCGGCTATTTCCCTGATACATTCGGCAATATCGGCCAAGCCCCGCAAATTTTGCGCCAAGCCGGCATTGACAACGCAGTGTTCGGTAGAGGCGTGAAGCCTACGGGCTTCAATAATACCGTAGCGGATTCCGACTATGAATCCTCTTTCTCTGAGCTGATCTGGGAAGGTCCGGATGGCTCACGCGTGCTGGGCGTCCTGTTCGCGAACTGGTATTGCAACGGAATGGAAGTGCCGACGGATGAAGCGGGCGCGAAGGAATATTGGGAGCGTAAGCTTGCGGAAGCAGAGAAATATGCGGCAACGGGACAATTGCTCTTCATGAACGGCTGCGACCACCAGCCGATCCAACAGGATTTGTCTGCTGCCCTTGCAACAGCAAGAGAGCTTTTCCCGGAGACGGAGTTTATCCACTCTAATTTCCATGATTATTTGGCTTCCGTCAATGCGTCGCTTACCCGTGAGCTGTCGGTTGTCAAAGGGGAGCTTCGCAGTCAGCGCACGGACGGCTGGTCCACGCTCGTAAATACGGCTTCTGCCCGCGTATATTTGAAGCAGATGAACCAGCTTGGCCAAGCGATGCTGGAGAAGGTGGCTGAGCCGCTGGCAACGCTGGCTTATTCACTAGGCCATGAATATCCGCATCATCTGTTCACTTATGCTTGGAAAACGCTGATGCAGAACCATCCGCATGACAGCATTTGCGGCTGCAGCGTGGATGAGGTTCACCGTGAGATGGTCACGCGTTTTGATAAAAGCCGCCATGTTGCGGAATCCATCATAGATGATAGCAAAAAAACGATCGCGGATCATGTGGATACGTCGGTATTCGGTCAATATGGCGAAGCTGCATTGCCGTTCGTAGTATTCAACACAACTGGCTGGAACCGCACAGGTGTCGTAGAGGTTGAGCTTGATATCGAGCGCATTTACTTCCGTGACGGCTTGCCGCTGGATCAAATGAACCAAAACATGTACGCGGTCGATGTGGCAGGCAGAACGCTTGTTGATCGCAGCGGCACTGCTATCCCGCATACAGCTGAAGATTTGGGACTGCAGTTCGGCTATGACCTGCCGGATGACAAATTCCGCCAGCCGTACATGAGCCGCCGGGTTAAGCTGACGTTCGAAGCGGAGCAGGTTGCTGCGCTAGGCTTCACTTCGTATGCCTACGTTCGGAATGCAAAAGCAGAGCTGGAGCAAGCACAATCACTGATTGCCGGCGAGCATGCGCTTGAGAATGAATGGCTGCGGGTTGACGTAGCGAGTGACGGATCGTTTAGCCTTCTGGATAAACGCAATGGCCAAGCTTATCAAGACCTTGGCGTTTATGAGAACACAGGCGATATCGGCAACGAATATATGTACAAGCAGCCAGATGGCGAACAAGCTTTAACGACTAAAGGGTTGACTGCAAGCATTGAGCTTGTGGAAAATACGCCTTACCGGGCAACATTTGCCATCGTTCATGAATGGGCGGTACCAGCTTCGGCTGACGAGCAATTCGAGATCGAGAAGCGCGAGGCTGTCTATTTCCCTGATCGGAAGTCGCAGCGTACGGCACATACGGTGCCGCTTACGATTCGTACGGAAATCTCGCTTACGCGCGGCGGACAAAGCTTGGAATGGAAATCATTCTTTAACAACCAAGCCAAAGACCACCGTGTACGGGTGTTGTTCCCAACAGATCTAGCTGCCGCAGCCCATCATGCGGATGCGATATTCGAGATTGCAAAACGCGACAACGAGCCGGCTGCGGAATGGGTAAACCCAAGCAACGCGCAGCATCAGCAGGCATTCGTTGATGTGAGCGGCGAGCATGCAGGCTTGACGGTTGCGAACCTCGGCTTGAACGAATACGAAGTGCTGCGTGACGGTCGGAATACGATTGCGGTTACGCTGCTTCGCTCCGTTGCAGAGCTCGGCGATTGGGGCGTGTTCCCTACGCCGGAAGCGCAATGCCTAGGCGAGCAAAGCTTCAGCATCAGTATTGTTCCGCATAGTGGAAACGGCGCAGAATCAGGTGCTTATGCGGCAGCCTACCAGTTCCAGGTGCCTTGGACAGTCAGCGCTACTGACGTTCATGAAGGCAAGCTGGCATCAGCCGGCGCACTCTTTGGCTGGGAAGGAAGCGCGCTTGCGTTCTCTTCCTTAAAGGTAAATGAGCCATCCGGAGATATGATGCTCAGATGGTATAATATGCTGCCTTCAGCTGCTGAGCTGAAGCTGGCTTCAGGCGATGCTGCGCAAACCATCGCACAAGCTTATAAAAGCGACGTGCTCGAGCAGCAAGGGCAAGTGCTGGAAGGAAATAACGCGTATCAGCTGCCTGTAGGACCGTGTGAAATCGTGACGGTCGGCATTAAGCATTCTTAATCGTAATGAAAAGGGTCTGACTTAAAAGGGGTTCGCTCCCTGAAGAAGCAGCTCGCACAATCAAAAATAAGAAGAAATTCGCATTAAACAAGCGTTGCAGAGGGCTATTCTGCAACGCTTGTTTTTGATTTTGGTCTCTTGCTGATTTCTTTGGAAAATGATAGTAAACGGAGCATTTAAATGATTCTGGAGAAGCGTCAGCGTTCGTTTTTGTGAAGGGATTAGGGCCTTTCCTCGTTGATTCAAAGGAAACCCCGAGCGATGGCGATCGGAAGAATAGTTAAATGTGCAGTTTATGTGCAGTTTGCCGTTTAGCCGAAATAACAACGGATATTGCATAGGTAAATGGAGCATTTAAATGATTCTGGAGAAGCGTCAGCGTTCGTTTTTGTGAAGGGATTCCAACCTTTCCAGTTTGATTCAAAGGAATCCCTGAGCAATGGCGATCGGAGGAATATTTAAATGTGCAGTTTATGTGTGCAGTTTGTCGTGCGCCGCTCTCCCAAAGGACGGCGATAGCCGTTCGCCTTGCTGCGCGGCTTGAATGTGTTTATCCCGATTGCAAGGTGGTCATAATGGGAAGAGACAACAGAAGCGGAGACGACAGCCAATGATAAAGCCTTCACAGGAACCATTAGACAACATGTCCAAGCAGGTACAAGGGAGTGCTCCGCTATTTGATGATATTGGGCGAAATATAGAAACGATCATGCGCGAAATGGGCCGCAGCGATGACATTGTCGTTCGGGAAATCCGAAGCGAGGGAAGCCCGCTGCCTGCTGCCGCAATCGTTTATATTGACGGCATGTCGGATGCCGCAATTATTAATACGTATATATTTGACGTGATGAATCGATCTCTTCAAGAAAAGCTGGGCATTGACGAAGATTCCGTTGGCAAAATAAATATCATAGAAGGCCTGATTGCCGCGATGGGCTCCATTCATATCGTGACTGACATGGACAAGCTCTATCTGTCGCTGTTGTCGGGAGAAGCCATTATCTTTCTGGCAGGAAGCGATCGCGCATACCGCATTGATATTCGTCAATGGAAAGGCAGAGACGTTACGGAATCAACCAATCAGACGTCTATTCGGGGCCCGCGGGAAAGCTTTACCGAAACGCTGCGCGTGAACACTTCACTCGTGCGGAGGAAGATTAAGGACCCTCGCTTGTGGCTGGAGACGATGCCGATCGGCCGCATTACAAAAACCGATGTCACGATCATGTATTTGAATGGCATTGCGAAGCCTTCTGTTATTAATGAGGTTCGGACGCGGTTAGAAGCCATTGAAATAGACGGCATATTAGAGGGCGGCTACATCGAGGAACAAATCGAGGACGCCAAATATTCGATTTTCCCAACGGTGTACAACACTGAGCTTCCGGACAGCGTTGCTGCGCAATTGATGGAAGGCAAAGTAGCTGTTCTGATCGATGGCACACCGAACGTTCTAGTGGTGCCTACCCAATTCGTCAGCTTCGTGCAGTCGACAGAAGATTATTATCAGCGGGCCTTGTATGCGAGCTTGCTTCGCTTGCTGCGTTTTGTCAGCGGATTTATATCGCTGCTGCTGCCCTCGTTATATATCGCCATTACGACGTTTCATCGGGATATGCTGCCGACATCCCTATTAATAAGCTTGGCTGCTCAGCGTGAAGGAGTTCCCTTCCCCGCCTTTATTGAGGCGGTAGCGATGGAGATCACCTTCGAGATTTTGAGGGAGGCAGGACTGCGCATGCCGCGGGCAATCGGACAAGCCGTATCTGTTGTTGGCACGCTCGTAATCGGCCAGGCAGCCGTAGAGGCGGGAATCGTCTCCGCTGCGATGGTTATCGTCGTATCCGTCACTGCAATCTCGACCTTCACGGTGCCGGCATATAGTATGTCAATACCTGTCCGTATGCTGCGTTTTGCATTCATGGCACTCGCGGCGAGCTTCGGGTTATTCGGCATTATTATGGGGTTGTTTACGTTATTGCTGCATTTATGCTCGCTGCGCTCTTTTGGCGAGCCATATATGGCGCCGTTTGGCCCATTTATCGCGTCAGAGCAGGAGGATGCGCTCATCCGCTTGCCGCGCTGGCTCTCGTTCAATCGGCCAAGCAGTTCGCAGAAGAGCAACCGAACAAGGCAGCAAAAGTGATGGCGGGAGGCGGAAAGGAGCGTTAGCGGGATGCTGCATAAAGCAATGATGGTCTTACTGTGCATGCTGCTACTGACAGGCTGCTGGAGCAGGCGCGAGCTGAATGATCTGCTGATCGTACTCGGAGTAGCCGTCGATTGGGAGGACGGGGAATACCTCGTATCGTTCCAGGTTGTAAATCCGAGCGAAATATCAGCACAGCGGAGAGGCGGGGACCGGCCGCCGAGCACGCTTTACCAGGGGAGGGGCAAGACGATGTTCGAGGCCGCACGCTCCGTTACCGCAGAAGCCCCGCGCAAGGTGTACATCGGACATCTGCAAATTTTCGTGATCAGCGAAAGTCTTGCCAGACGTGGTATACGAAATTTTCTAGATAATACACTGCGGGACAATGAAGCGCGCATGGACTTTAATGTCGTAGTTGCCAAAGGCACCAAAGCTGAGGATATTTTGAAAATCTATACGCCTCTGGAGAAGCTGCCTACCCAAAACATGCTGCGATCACTTGAGACCTCTGAGAAATCTTGGGCGCCGACTGTATCGGTCACGATGGACGATATTTTGAATGCACTCTCTGATGATGGCAAAGAGCTTGCCCTCACCGGCATCCAAATTCTCGGAAGCCAGAAAAAAGCGGAATCGAAGGAAAATGTGGAAACGTTCCTGCCCCATGGCCATTTTCGCTATATGGGCATTGCTGCCTTCAAAAAAGATAAGCTTGTCGGCTGGCTAAATGAGAGGGAAAGCAAAGGGTATACCGATATTACAAACAAACTGGACAGCACGTCGGTCGAGCTGCGTTGCGATGAGCGCAACTACATGGGAATTGAAATTTCGTCATCCGAGTCACGCATCAAGATGAACGTTCAGGATAGCGTGCCTATCGCTCATATTTATTTCCAAACGGAAGCGAATATCGTAGATCGGTCCTGCAAGGATGAAAATCTTACTGATCCTGCCGTCATTAAAAAGCTGGAGCAGCAGGTGGCGAAGGTCATCCAGGGCAATGCGGATGCTTCGGTTAAACGTGCGAAGAAGCTTAAGGCAGATATATTTGGACTCGGCAGCGCGCTTGGCAGGCAGCACCCGGAACAATGGAAGTCGATGCGGCAATCATGGGGTGACAAAGGCTTTCAGGCGGTCAAGCTTTACTACCATATTGACGTGAACATTCGCAAAACGGGAACGATAGGCAACTCAACGATGAAATAACGTCGTATGGCAGGAGGCATGAGCGTTGTCAGCTTTAATGGGTGTTTTGGTTTTTTCGGCATGTGTGGCATGGTTGGAGCTGCCGAAGCTTAAGGAGAAGAAACAAAAGAAAGAGATGGCCGTATTTGTGGCGATGCTCCTGCTCGGCACAGGTTTGTATGGAGCTCTTGTCATGAATGCGAAGCTGCCCAATCCGTTTTTGCTGCTAAAAGCGGTTTATGGAATGTTTGCGTAATGCCAGCCGCAAGAGTCATGGGGGAGTAGAAATGAGTGATCGCATAACAAGGGATAATGGTCAAATATCAGCTAGACAATTCATGATTCTGGTCATCTTATGCACGGTCGGTGACTCCATTCTTATTCTCCCTACGATCATTGCGGCTAATTCCAAGCAAGATGCATGGATAACAATGTTAATCAGCTGTCTAATCGGTATTGGAATAGGAACCTTATACGGGCTGATGATCAAAAAAATGCAGGGAGCCAGCTTGACTGCTTTCATGCAGCAAACACTTGGAAGGGCTGTCGGCGGTTTCATTTGCCTGCTCTTTATCGTCTATTTCATCTACTTGCATATTACGTTGACGAGCGAGATGACCCAATTCATTACGACGCAGCTGATGCCGGAAACGCCTGGCAACGCCGTGCTCATTCTTTTTTTGACCGTCGTTATTATTGCCTACCGATTAGGGTTGGAGACTTTCGCCCGAATGGGTGAGATTTTGTTTCCGTTTTTTATGCTGTTTTTTATGTTTATGGTCGTCTTTCTACTGCCGCAGATCGATGCTTCGAAGATGCAGCCGATTTTAGCTGAAGGCTTCTCACCGATATGGAGCGGGCTGCCCATCACAACGGCTGTTCCTTTTATGGAGACCATTATTATCCTAGCCGTTGTTCCGCATCTTAAAGGGAATAAGTCAGCCTTGAAGCCACTGCTCAAAGGGCTGGCAATCGGCGGACTGATATTGTTTATAACGGTTCTGTTTTGCGTGCTCGTGCTGGGCTCGAGCTTAATGGAAACGAAGTATTATCCCACCTTTATTCTCGCTCAGAAAATTACGGTTGGAAGCTTTTTGGAGCGGATGGAGGCCATACTTACTTTTATGTGGATCACAACCGTGTATTTTAAAACGCTGCTGATCTTTTTTGCGATAATCAAAAGCATTGAGCAGCTATTCCGCTTAAAGAAAAGCAATATGCTGACGATTCCGCTTGCAATGATTCTGCTTGTTGGTTCTGTCATCAGCACGCCCAATATCGTGGTCTACAATAATCAGATCAAATTTTATTGGGCTCCGTATGACATCACGATGTGCCTTGTGCTTCCGATTTTGCTGATGGGCCTGTCTTCTATGAGAGGGAATGGAAAACGGAAGCCCAACCCCACCACCACCAAATCGGAGCAATCAGGCCATAACTGAGAGGTGGCTTGGTTTACTCTTATTCCCGCTAACAGAGTTAAATGGGTACATGCTATAATAGAGGTATTCGTGTAACGTAATAGGATCGAATCAGGGTCTCCTCGGAACGCAGGGACTCTTTTTTATTGCAAATCCGAGTTGCCATACATAGCAGGAGGGAAATGAAATGGCTAAAGGACCGAAGCGGCCGACCAGAGATGAATTCGAGCTGGAGGAGCTGGGTGAACGATTGGTAGAGGCTAAGCAGGAAGGCACGGAGCTGCTGCTCACGATATGGGCTGCGGAAGAGCGGGTACGAGGCGTAATCACAACGCTCGATTCTCGAACGAAGAAGGTTCATGTAGAATACATGGGCAGCGTCACGAAGGTTCCTTTTATGGATATTATGAAGATCGAGAGCCCTTATTAATCTAATTCGCGTATGGATAAAACCTCCTTCGTTCTCGATTTGAACGAACAGGAGGTTTTTTGCTTCGTTCCGTAAGATGCGTTTGAGCAATGGGGAGCATAGGTCTATAATAGAGTAGTGACATCAAGGGAACGCTCATTTAAATACACTAAAGGAGGAATTACATAGATGCATCCAACACAGCAGCATTTGGAAAATTACGCGGCGCTTGCCGTTCAGGTAGGCGTCAACGTACAACAAGGCCAAACGGTGGTCGTCATGGCTCCGATTGCGTCAGCGCCTTTGGTAAGGCTTATCGCCTCCAAAGCTTATGATGCAGGAGCGAAAAACGTTCATGTGGAATACAACGACGAGCAGCTGTCTCTCATTAAGTACAAGCAGGCTCCGGAGGAGGCTCTTGCCGAGTACCCGATGTTTCGTGCCAAGGCATGGGAGGATTTCGTAGAGCAGGGAGCGGCGTTTATTACGATTTATTCGCCTAACCCTGACCTGCTTAACGAGGTTGATCCGGCAAGAGTAGCGGCTGCATCGAAGGCAGCGTCGACTGCGCTTAGTGGATATAGAAGCTCGCTTATGAACCATACCAATGCTTGGTCGCTGCTCTCGTACGCGACGCCGGAATGGGCGGCTAAAGTGTTTCCGGACGTCTCGCAGGACGAAGCTTTGCATAAGCTGTGGGATCGGATCATTGATGCGACGCGCATCGGCTTGGATGATCCGATTGAGGCTTGGAAGGAGCATAACGCGAAGCTGCTCCAAATGGTCGATGTACTCAATGCCAAGCGCTATAAACAGCTGGAATATGAAGCGCCAGGCACCAGCTTGACAGTTGAACTGCCGGATGGCCATATTTGGCTGGGCGGCTCCAAAGCGAATGCGAAAGGCATATACTTCAATCCAAACATGCCGACCGAGGAAGTATTTACGATGCCGAGAAGGGGCGGGGTAAACGGTACGGTACGCAGCACGAAGCCGCTTAACTATAACGGACAGGTCATTAACGGCTTCACCTTGACCTTCAAGGATGGCAAAGTAGTGGATCATTCAGCCGAGCAAGGCTATGAAGCCTTGACGAACTTATTGAACACGGATGAGGGAGCAAGGCATCTAGGTGAGGTAGCGTTGGTGCCTCATGATTCTCCGATCTCCAATTCGAACGTAACGTTTTTCAATACGCTATACGACGAGAATGCTTCCTGCCACTTGGCATTAGGGCAAGCTTATCCGGTTAATATCAAAGGCGGCACGAAGATGAGTGCCGAGGAGCTGCTCGCCCATGGCGCCAACAGGAGCTTGACGCATGAGGATTTCATGATCGGCTCTCCGGATATGAACATTGACGGCGTCACGCAAGAGGGATCACGCGAACCGATATTCCGAAACGGAAATTGGGCGATTTAATAGGAAAGGGCTCTAGTTCTGCGGCTGATGCTGCCGAGCTAGAGCCCTTTTGCCGTTTCAGTCTTCCTTTCATGCGTAAAAAGTTTTGCTTTAGAAATAAAACTTTTCCATTTCGGCGGGCACGCCGTTGCGCATCAACAGCTCCGCGAGCGTGTCGCTGGCAGCGGGCGAATCACCGGAAGTCAGCAGCCGGACCGCAAATTTGTTCGCTTGACGCTCGTACTTCCCCGCGTTGAAAAAGGATTGCTCATCGAGCCAGAAACGGTTGAAGCCGGGATGAAGCCGATCATGTCCAAGTTCATGGGCACAGACGAACCTGCACCAATCCTCCGGAAGCTTATCGTGGATGACGATAAAGCGCCGCCGCAGCTTTTTGAAATAAAGGCCTCTCGTCCCTTCCCCGAGATCCGCATAACGGATATGGATGCCAATACCCTGAGCGATAGTAAAGGGATCGTTGGTCTTGAATTTTCGAATGAGCTTTACGATCATTTTATCCATAGCAACACCTACCCTTTGGCATCATCAGGAGCATCGCCTGCCGACTCGGACTTTTTTTTGTGTTTATTCATCTGCTTGGCTTCCCAGAACAGTCCGGTTAATACATCCATGACGCGTTGACGATCGACGGGACTCATCGGCACGCCGTCGAACATAATTTCCCCATCCTCCTCAAGCAGCTTCTTGAAATCGCGTTTATCCTTATACGTCGCCCATTCGGGTATGTCTGCTGCTGCCACATCGCGCCCTAGCAAAAAATCGGTTGTCGTTTGGAGAATATCAGCCAGCTTCTGAAGGTCCTCGCTTGTTGGCATCACGCGGTCATTCTCGATATGTCCCAAATTGGATCTGCCCATGTCGAGATGGGTGGCCACATCCTGCTGTGTTAACCCTCGTTCCGTGCGCAGTTGTTTAATTCTAGCTCCTAATGACATTTTAAATACCCTCCAATTATAAATTTAGGTATTTTGAATACTTGACGGTAATTAAAATACCTATTAGAATGGATTCCACTAGAAACACGCTTTTAATCGTTTGAATATTGCATTTAACGATATTTTAAATACCCTATCTATAGTATATCGTTTAGCGATATTCGAATCAACACGATTTTTCAAATTTGGCAAAGGTCATTATAGATCTATGGAGCTTTATTTGTTACTGGCACAAATAGGAACATGTGTTCTTATTTTGGTTGATTTTTAAGAACAGTATATCACTTTATCTATAAAAAGAAATCAGAGAGGAAGTGTCCATTTATGACAATAAGCCAATCTTATTTATCGAAAGAAGAGTTTGAACAGTTTCTGCATTATAAAAAAAAGCATGCAGAACTGTTTAAGGATCGCGTAGTGCAAAGTTTTTTTCAAAATGAAAGACATATCAGATTATTACTTTTGGGTATTAATGGCCATTATGCTAGCAGAGTGCAGCTAGAGGAAGCTTTTCGAAAATGCTTTTTCGAGTTTCGATTTGTGAAATATGTAGCTTCTACGATTCGGTTCTCTTCTATTGATTTGATGAGAAGCAGGCAGAAACACAAACTGCGAAATCAGCTTGTTTTCGATGCGCCTGTCTCTGAGACGGGAGGGAGGGTTAGAGGGGAAACGTTGCTTGTTAACGAGACACAGGAGCCGGTCCTAACGCTGTATACGCCTGATCCAGTCAAGATGGCAGCATCCTTTTTAAACGAAGACTTGCGAAATAGTTTCAACTCACTATCGAATAAGCAGCAGGTTATTGCTACATTAGCTTATGGCATGTGCTATCAGGACAATGAAATAGCCAGAATGCTAAATGTTAGCCCGCAGGCAGTGAACAAGACGAGAAAAAAAGCTTTAGATAAAATACGTGCCTTGTTAATAGGAAAGGGGGTGAGCTAATGCTGGAAACGCTGACGATCGCGCCGTTGCTAGCCGCAATAGGAGAAGTAGGTTTTCCAATCGTTTTGGCTGGTTATTTGCTTATACGATTAGAGAAGAAAATGGATGCCTTGTCAGGCTCTGTTGCTGAATTGATTCATGCAAAACGGAATAAAACGAGTGAAAGGGAGGAGAGTGATGGAACTAAAATGGTATGAGCTTGTACTGAAAGCACAGCAGGGCGATAAGGAAGCTTTAACAATCATTATTCAAGCTTTTTTTCCGGCCATTGGCCAAGCGAAGCATAAAGCAAATCGAAATGAGCATGATGATATCCAGCAAGCCATAATCGAAATGATGATTCACAAGATTCTTAACTACGACATATCACAATCACTGAATTATTCATCCTTTTGCAAGCATTTGAATTGCGGCATAGATCCAATGAATTTATGGACTTAGATGGATAGATTAGCTTTGTTTATATACAATAGCAAAGGCTTTGGTTTTCTATGAGTATAGATAACTAAAGCCTTTAACCTATGCCTTTGGGTATTCGGGTTGCTCTGAGAATAAGGCTGAAAGGTTTGACTGCCAATAACAACCTCTTAGCAAAAAGGATCATGCAACGGTTCGTTTGCTCGGATTAGGCATCTGCTCATTTCCTCCAAAAGCCCATACGCTTTTGTCCTGAAATCATAGGATACTGTGTAAGTTAACAAAAAGGAGATGGCCAAATGAGCTATGGAGTAGCAGGAGCAAATGTAGGTCCAGGACACTGTGCGCCTTACCCGGTTGCAGGCGTAGGCAATAACTGCGGCGGTGGGTTCTCGAACATTGGATTTATCCTCGTTCTGTTTATCCTACTTGTCATAATTTCTCGTTCTTGGTTGTAATCAACACACCTTTACCGCAATAATAATCCTCTAAAAACGTTATTCCACGATCTGACAGCATAAATAACCGCCTCAAGCGCATGAGTGCTTGGGGCGGTTATCGTGTTAGCGCCATCGATCGACCGATTCTGTCAGGCCGCGTTGATTGATTCCGAAAGGGTGTGGGCGGGAATGAAAAATGAGCAAGAGCACATTTTGATCAATCGCCTATACGTTTTCCACTGAAAATCATAGGATACTGTACCTTAACAAAAAGGAGATGAACAAATGAGCTATGGAGTAGCAGGTGCAAACGTAGGTCCAGGACACTGTGGCCCCGTTTACCCGGTTGCAGGCGCAAATTGCGGTCCTGCAGTTGGCGGAGCATTCTCAAGTCTGGGAGTTATTCTGGTCCTCTTCATTCTGCTTGTCATTATTTCCCGCGCTTGGTGCTAGGAATAACAGCTTACTTGTAAATCGGCTTGATGGTGTTTCCACTAATTGAAATAGCATAAATGCCCCCAAGTGCCTGAGCCTTGGGGGTTTTGCATGCCGGCAGCTATTTAGCGAACCTCAGCGATAAGCTCGATCTCAACCGGTGTATGGAACGGAAGATCGCTAGTTCCGATTGCTGAGCGGGCGTGGCGGCCGTTCTCTCCGAATACTTCAATCAACAGATCGGAGGCGCCGTTCAGTACATAAGGCTGATCGCCGAAGCCGGGAGCGCTGTTGATGAAGCCAAGAATTTTAACGATTTTGACGACGCGGTCGAGATCGCCAAGATGCGTTTTCATGGCTGCAAGCAAGTTGATGACAACCTGACGTGCTGCTTCCTGGCCTTGTTCAATGGTGAGATCGGAACCCAGTTTACCCTCATACATAAGCACGCCGTCAATCCGGCAATCAAAGCCCGAGGTATAGATGAGATTGCCAGTTTGGTTAACCGGGATATAAGAAAATTTAGGTTTTGTCGTTTCTGGCAGGACGATGCCAAGCTCGGCAAGACGCTTCTCGATAATAGACATAATGAAAACAGCTCCTTATAGTTTGAATAGTTTGAATGTAGATGGTTGACTTCACCGCGGATAGGGGGTGATAGCTAGCCGTCATGCGCTCACATTCATTCTGCGAAGCAGGGCGATTCTCGAAGCCCGTTACCGCGATACGCAGCATGCCGTGCACGACATAGGTGGTGATGTGCTCGGACGGATTTGATCACCAGACCAGTTCCATATATTATCCAATGTTTCCCAAGCCCGCACCCAGCTCATGCTGCCGAGAGCATTTAGAATAAGATAGAGCCTGCCTTATCCGCTTCCTTTGTGTTATTCAAGCATGCCGCGTGCCGCTACGAGTGCTTTGCGCAGCTGTCCGGACGACTCCTCGAGGTAGACGAAGCTGTGTAAATTAACCGTGCTGCAGATATGGTTTGGAATGATTCGGATGACGTCGCCAACCTGATAGGCGGACTCTGGGGATACCCGTATCATGCCATGTTCTTCGTTCATCCGCTCCAGCACGGCGTCGGAATCGTTAGTGATGTGGCCGAAGCCTTTCAGGTACAATGGGGCATTGCCTGGCTGCACGTCAGTGGCGAAGGTTTTACTGCCGCCGTCGATGATGATCAGGTCGTCCGCAGGACGGCTCACAACAGTGGCAAGTACAGTGGCCGCGCATTGCTCCAGCGTACTGGTGCCGAATGCGGCCTGCATTCGGTCTTGATAGATATAGGTGCCGGGCCGAACCTCCGTTACGCCTTCGATCTCTGCTGCAAATACGGCTGTCGGCGAGGAGCCGACGCTTACATCTTGGATATGGATGCCGGCCGTCCGAATGGCAGAGGCCGCCGCCACCATTAATCGGCCTTCCTCGTGTCCGGCTCCTTGGACATCGAGCGTTGAAGTGCCGTTCAGCAAAGCTCCTCGATAAGTGAAGATTCCGCTTAGCCTAACACCTGGAAGCTCCGAAATCTGCTTGGCCGCAGTCACGGCTTTCCCTATGGCGACTCCACTCCGCTGCAAGCCAGTATCCAGCTCAAGTCTTACCTCAAGCTCAGTGCCTTCCCGCATGGCAGTCTCGGAAATACGCCGCGCACCCTCAAGACTGTCTACTCCGATAATGAGGCGTACGCCGGACATGCTAAGTGCAGCCGCACGCTCCAGCTTGGAGAGGGCAATTAGCGGATAAGCGACGAATATATCACGGATTCCGGCGTTTGCCATAACCTCAGCTTCGGAAATTTTGGCAACGGTAATGCCTACGGCACCCGCGGATAGCTGGCGCGCGGCCATTTCCGGCAGCTTATGGGTTTTGGCATGCGGCCGCAGCATTACGCCGCGGTTTGCTACAGCCTCCGCCATTCTTGCAACGTTGGCATCAACAATTGCATGGTTGACGATGATGCAAGGTGTTTCCACCTCGCGCCCATTGTACAAAGGGATATCCAGCAGCTTGCTCATTCGAACCCTCCCTCTTCGTTTTCAGCGACCTTGGATTCCTCCAAATAGCTATACAACGTAAATTTGGAAATGCTTAAATAGCTGCAAATCTTCTCGCCGGACTTCTTGATGAGGAAAGCTCCTTTTTGGTCGAGCAGATGGATGATTTTGATTTTGTCATCTTTGGTCATCGCTGCCGGAGGCTTGCCGACCGTCTCCTGCGCTTCCTGGATGAGCGTATCGAGCAGATCGTTCACATTGCTTACAAACGATTCGCGTATCGGCTGGAGGCCGCTTGCCGTAAGGGATTGCAGGGTTTTCTCGGCCACCATCAGATCGGTGATGTCGAAATTGATGCACATCGCGCCGATGATCGTGCCGGCATTGTTTTTTACATACATGGAGGTGGAGCGGAGAATCCGCCCGTCCTTCGTTTGCGTTACGTAATTATGGCGGTTGTCGCCTTCCGATGTTCCGCGCATGATTTCCAAACCGAGATTCGTGCCGGGATCCCCAACCTTTCGCCCTGTGACATGTCCGTTCTCGATCGCGACGATGGTACTGTCAACGGGCTTCGACCAGTCATGCACGACAACTTCGCAGTTGTCGCCGAACTGGGCAGTTATGCCTTTGGCCATCTCTGTGAAAAATAGCAATTCTTGCGATATCGATTCCACCTTGGGATCACTCTCCAGTTTGCCTTTCAGTCTTATTGCACACATGGTACTATGGCTCGCTCGAAAAATCAAACAAAAAATCTGTTAACCTAAAAAAAAGTGTGATAGGATGTTTGTAAACTTTTTAAGCGATAAGACATTAAGAGAGTGTGAAGAACATGCGCTGGATCAGCAGCTCGTACCTATGCGGCTTTGACTTTTCCCTATACGGCTTTAATTCTTTCCTATACGGCTCTTGAGCTTCCCATTGCGATATTCGTGTGCGTCGCGTATATGAACACCTTTCCCAAAGAAATTGAAGAAGCGGCGATGATTGACGGCTCCGGCTATTGGGGAATTTTCCTGTGTATGATGCTGCCTTTGTCCTGCCTTGTCCCTGCCAGTGCTGCCGCTGTCCCTGCCTGCACTGGCAACCGTCGGCATTCTCGCCTTCTTGAGATATTGGAATGATTTCTCGTTCGCGCTTGTCTTTATCAGCGATCCATACCTCAAGACAGTGCCACTCAGCCTATCGATATTCGCAACAGGCTATTCGACCGATTCCAAACTGACAATGGCCGCTATGGCGCTTGCAGTTATTCCAACTATCATTGCGTATCTAGCCTTTCAGGAGCAGGTTATGAAAGGCATGACTGCGGGAGCTGTAAAAGGTTGATAGGGCCGCGTTGTACTTCATGCAATAGAAATGGAACATTTAACGGATATTCAAGCCTACCCTGTAGTTTGTGCAACAGTTTGACTACAAATTGTACTTAAAAACAGAGAGGAGCAGCATTTTGTTGTACATTTTACAATGTAGGTCGGCAGCAAAGCATCCATGTAAGGTTTCTATTGCACAAAGTGCAATGGAAGCCTTTTTTATGTGGAGAGGTAAGCAGAATTCTTACAATCGTGCCACGAGGAGTACGATATCGCTGTATAATAGCAGCTTTATTTGTGCCGGGAGTTACGCATCAGTATTCTTGCAAGCGTGCCACGAGGAGTACGAAATCGCTCTATAGTAGCAGCCTTATTTGTGCCGGGAGTTACGCATCAGTATTCTTGCAAGCGTGCCACAAGGAGTACGAAATCGCTCTATAATAGAAGAGAAGCATACAATCTCCGTATTTAAAAGATGAATGAGCGTAACTATTACGATATAATAGTAGCAATTATGATTTTTTCAAAATACAGACATACAGGAGACATTACGATGAGGAAGCATGAAAAGCATATACCGATACATTTGTTGTCAGGCTTTCTTGGGAGCGGGAAGACGACGCTGCTGAGACGTTTGCTGGATTATTATACGGCACAGGGCAAGAAGCCGGCTGTTATTATGAATGAGCTTGGCGACATTAATCTTGACGGTCAGCTGGTGGGCGACGAGGTGCCGATGGCCGAGATGCTAAGCGGCTGCATTTGCTGCACGATGCGCGGCGATCTTGGGGTAGAGATCAGCATGCTAGTCAAGGAGCATCAGCCGGATGTCATATTTATTGAATCGACGGGAGCGGCGAATCCCATGGAGACGCTGGACGGGGTAACGGAAGCAGCGATGTATCAAGCAATCGATCTGCGAAGCGTCGTTACGGTCGTTGACGGCCCCGAGCTGCTTGCCCGCAGCCGAGACGGCAAAGGTCGCACGTTCAAGCTGATGCTGGAGCAAATACGCTGCGCGACTGTGCTGCTTATCAATAAAGTAGATAGGCTGGAGCCGGAGCAGCTTGTTGAAGCCCAGCAGCAGCTCCGGGAGCTTAATGCTCATGCGCAAATCATCGCGACCGTTCGCTGCGCGATCGACGATTGGAGCTGGCTGGAGGCAGCTGATCATAGCTCAGCCCCGCCAAGCAACCATATGGTTGAAGGCACAACCATTAACGAGGGAGCGGCTTGCTCGGTTAATGGCTGTACGGCCGACCACCATCATGCCGGCCATCAAGCCGATCACCATGCCGACCACCATCATGCCGACGGCCATCAACCCGACCATCATGACCAGCATCACTCGCATGACCATGTTATGGTCGTGACTTATTATTGGCAGAAACCAGTGAACAGCGAAGCCTTTGAGGCTTTGCTGCAGCGACTGCCTGCAAACATTTATCGGGCCAAAGGAATCGTTACGTTCACGGATGCGCCAAGCCGATTTCTATTTCAATACGCCTATAAGGAATCCGATTTCATGAGAATTGATCCGCAGGGCCATGTCAATGACGTAGCCGTATTTATCGGGGAGCATTTCTCCAAGGAGTGGCTGCTGAACGAGCTGAAGCAGCTCGAGCAGGAAGCTGCTTCAACTCCCGGTGGACTCCTGTAGGAATCTGTCGAAATCTGCTGCTTTCATGTCTATCCACGTGCTGGCTTGGGCAAAATAATCCAGAGGGGACTTCCGTAGTCCTTGCATCACGATTGCAATGGAAAGGTGTGGCTGCAGTATGTTTAAAAAATGGTTTATTCCGATTGTATCGCTGGCTGTTCTGTTTTCGGCTGCTCCCGTCTGGGCTTCGAAGTCGCTATCGGCTTTGCCAACTGGATTATTGATGGCCCAGCATCCCAAAGAATCCGATATGGATCAGGAGCATAAGCATGGCAAAGGGAAAATGACGCGCAAGGACTTTGAAGCTTATCGGCTCGAGAAGCTGAAGGAAATAGCAACCTACTTCGGCATACAAGCCGAAGGTAAAACCGCCGAGCAGCTGAAGAAGGAAGTCGAAGCCGCGAAGCTTGCCAATAAGGATAAATGGGAAGCGTTCAAGGCAGAGCATCAAGCAAAGAGGCTTGAGCATTTGCGCGACATTGCCAAAGAGCATGGCATCCAAACGGAGGGCAAGACGTCTGACCAGCTGCGCGAGGAGCTCTACAAGCTGCATGGCGGCAAAGGAAAACGTCCGCATCGCCTTGAGGATCATGATCGTGCGAACCAAGAAAATAACGAAAAGCAGCAGAAGGACAAGCAAAGTCAGGTATAAGCCCATTCGCGAGGCGTTCTAGCCTTCGTTTTGGCGGTGAATACACAGCACAGTTAAAGGGGTCCAGCCTACGGGCGAGACCTCTTTTTCCTGTTCCGATTGATATGCTTTAACAGGCAAGCCTGCCTTCGAAATCCATGTGGAATTAATTACCTTGTATTTTGAAATGGAATCGGTCAACGGACTCTTGCAAAATCGAAATATGCGGAAAATAGTAGTTTTATGTCGAATTATATAGGGTAAATATCCTAATTTTTCATTGTGTTTGCTCTGAACTGTCAAGTATACTAGAACCACATCATAAATTGACAAATTTCGTCGATTTTGCTTTCTCAGACAACAAGGGGCTGACATATATTATGAGGAAGATTAGGCTAAGCATCGCACAGAAGCTAATATATTCATTTGGCCTTCTAGTCCTTCTCTCGTTCGGACTTCTAGTATTCGCCCACCTCGTTAAGCTATATCACTCCAATCTCCGCGAAAGCGAGCTTCAAGCACAAACAGAATCGATGGCTTATATTAATCCTTTCGCTAGAACGATGGACGAAACGACGACACTGCTCGAAACGCTCGAAGCCTGCTTGCTCGAGCTCAAAAAGAATCAATTCCACAATCGTGAAAATGCGATAACCTTGCTGAAGGAGGTTCTTGCGGATAATCCCGAGCTGCTGGGTGTATACACGTTATGGGAGCCGAACGCCTTCGATGGCAATGACGCTAATAATAGAAATAAGAACAGCTATGATGACGCAACGGGCCGTTTTATTCCTTATGTGGTTCGTGAGAATGAATCGATAAACGTATTCGCAATCGAAAATTACGATGATAAAGAAAAGGGAATGTTCTATCAGCTTCCAAAATTGACGAAGTCATTCACCCTTTTAGAGCCGTATATCTATGAGATTAACGGACAGTCGACGTGGATGACATCGCTCGTACTGCCGCTGCTGGACGAGCAAGGCCGGTTTCTAGGCATCGTGGGGGCAGATATATCGCTGGACTCGCTGCAGAAGCAAATCGAAAAGTTTCACCCGCTCGGCGGCTACGCCACGATTGTTACGACGGAGAACCGTTATTTGGTGAATGGAAGAAGTGCTTCGCTCATCAATACGCCTTATCAGCTCTGGTCAACTAACGATGAGCTGGAGGCGATGAAGGGGACGTCGTCGCGAATTGCCTATACGTCCGACCCGAGTGAGAGCGGAACGGTACTGCGCATGTTTTATCCGATTCTGATCCACAATGTGCTTTGGCATATTGAGACCGTCATACCCAAGAAAAAAATGTTGCCTAATTATTATAGCAGCTTATGGGAGTCTATTTTAATTACAAGCGTAGCGCTGCTCTTTATGGCTGCAGCCATGGCTTTCCTCGTTCGCAAAATCATTTTGGTCAATATCCATAAGGTGGTGCGGGCAACCTCGGCATTCGCGGCCGGGAGCGGAGAGCAGCGGCTGAATATACATACGAATGACGAGTTTGAATTTATGGCGCTCCATTTCAACAATATGCTGACGCAGCGCAAGGAAGCCGAGCGGGTTATTGAGTATCAATCAACCCATGATTTATTGACGGGCTTGCCTAACCGCTACGCCTATCACTGTTATATGGATGAGCAATCGACCCAAAACCGGCATCAAGATAGCCATTACGCACTCCTTTTCATTGATCTCGACCGCTTCAAAATGATTAACGATACGCTTGATCATGCGATGGGAGACCAACTGCTCAAGCAGATGGCTGATCGAATAGTTAATGCGGTTGGCGCTGCTGGCCGTGTATTCCGCTTCGGCGGGGACGAGTATATCGCACTTCTGGAGGACGTACCGCATCTACACTTAGCCGCGCATACGGCCGATGCGATTTTGAAGACGATTTCTGCGCCGATTCAGTTGAAGGACCGTATGTTCTACATCACGGCAAGCATCGGAATTAGCATACAGCATGAATGGACGCCGGCTGCGGCAGATCAGCTCATTAAAGAAGCCGATATCGCGATGTATGTAGCGAAGAAGGAACACAATACGAGCAAGGTATACACGGCATCTATGAATGATGTGACGAAGCGGGAGCAGCTGCTCGAGAGCTCCATGTTACAAGCGCTGGAGCTAGGGCAGTTCATGCTTTATTATCAGCCAAAAGTAGAGGTTGCGACCGGCCGGATTTACGGGGCAGAGGCATTGATTCGCTGGAGTCATCCGGAGCTAGGCATGGTTTCACCGCTGGATTTCATCCCGATCGCTGAGAAAACGGGATTCATTATTCCTCTAGGGGAATGGGTGCTTTTTACGGCCTGCCAACAAATGAAGGAATGGGAACGAATGGGGCTGCCGCAGCTCTCAGTGAGCGTGAACATGTCGATGATTCAGTTTCAGCAGAAGCAAATCGTCCATACGATCGAGCGCATCCTCACGGAAGCAGGCATTCGGCCGGAGCAGCTTGAGCTGGAAATTACCGAGTCGATATTTATGGACAACGCCGAGCATACCCTCACCATCCTGCACGAGCTGAAGCAGCTTGGCGTCAAGCTGTCGCTTGATGATTTCGGTACCGGGTACTCCTCGCTCAGCTACCTGCAGAATATCCCGCTGCATACGCTGAAGCTGGATAAATCATTCATTAACGGCATCGTAGATGATTTCAAGAAACAGATGATCTTCAAATCCGTCATCGTTATTGCCCATAATTTGAATTTAAACGTGGTAACAGAAGGCGTGGAAACGCAGGAAGAGCTGGAAATCATTTGCGGTCATCAATGCGACGCCATACAAGGCTACATTTACAGCCCGCCAGTGCCGGCGGAAAGATTCGCGCAGTTATTTATAGAACATAATAAGAATGGTTAATAAGGCACCGCCTCTCATTTCGAATGGAGGCGGTTTTTCTATTGATACAGGCATACAAATCGTTTGATAAAATAGTTTTAGGCGGAAGCTGTTACAAAATGCGCAAATGCATCGTCTTCCTTATAGCTTGAGCAAGAAAAGGTGAGGGGGTAAATGGAATGGAACATTCGGCGCCGGAATTGTTTCGCGAACAATTTAATCAGCACTATCCTACGGTCAGGAGAAAACTGCTTGCTCTTATTCGCGATGAAACAACAGCCGAGGATCTTGCGCAGGAAACCTTTTTAAGGCTATATCGCAAACCTCCAGACAATCCAGAAGCGATTGGGGCATGGCTTCACCGTGTATTAACGAGGCTTGCCTATGATTATATGGATAAGAAGGCGCGGGAACGCGCATTGAATCAGAAACAGGAGCAAAGCATGCTGGCAGAACCGCAAGCGATGCAGTCAGGCGAGCAGCAAGCGCTCGACAAGGATGAGCAAGAGCAGCTTCGAAGCTGGCTCGATATGCTGCCTGAACGCGATAAGCAGATGCTGCTGCTCCGTTATGAAGGATACAGCTATGCCGAGATTGCGGAGCAGCTGCAACTGCGACAGCCCCAAGTAGGGACAATGCTACGAAGAGCGGGTGAGCGGCTGAAGCGGCGTGCCCAGCACGCGGAGAGTGTTTATTCGCAGAAGTAACACGGCTAAGATAAAAACCTTTTAGGAGGAGTGCAGAATGACAAGCAATGAAGGCTTGAATAAAAAAGAGCAGGAACAGCTATCTGCTGCATGGGCGCGGCTGGAGGAGGAATTGCAGCATACGGAGCAATCGCCGTTGTGGCAGCAATGGGAAGCGCAGGCATCAAGCAGCGATGAGGAGCATTCAAAGGAAACAACCCTCTTCTCGGCGCAAGCCTCTCGCGAGTCTCGTGCTGTAAGCGATGAAGCCAAGCTTCATTCTCAAACGAACAACGTGCCGCTTGGAAGAGCGCATGCTTCGCGGAATGAATCGATTGGCAACCCGAGTAGGAGCGGAATGGTAAATCGTTGGCTGAGAAGAAACAAGGGTAAAACGGTCGCCGCATGCGCTGCCGCTTTCATTACGGTTATGATTGCTCTGCCTACGACCAATGAGGCGCTGGCAGCTTGGCTCAATACGTTCCGCATGGATAACGTGATGGTCGTAAACGAGAATGATCTAGAGTCGCTAATGTACAGCTTTGTTGGCGAAGGAGAGGCGCTGGAGCAGAATAACCGGTTCGGCAGCTTCGAGAGGAAGTCAGAAGGAAGCTTTGGCGAGCTCACCGCTGAGCAAGCAGCTGAAAGGCTTGGTTTTCCGATACCGGCGATTAGCGTTTCAGAGGATCAGCAGATCGATATTTCCTCAACGGCAGCCCAAACCTTTGTTTTCCGGCTGAACGTAGAAGAAATTAACGGAGCGATGAGGCGCCTCGGGGCGGATAAGCTGCTGCCTGAATCAGTGGATGGCAAGGCCATCACCTTCCAGGCGGGGCAAGCGGTAAATATTGCTTACCGCCAGATAGAAGAAGGAAATTCGAAGCAAAGCGTACATGTATCCTATATGAAGGCGCCAAGCATTGACGTAGATTCGTCGGTCGACGTGAAGGATGCGTATGAAGCGATTATTCGTTTCCCGGCGCTGCCCGATCATTTGCGTAACTCGCTTCAACAGGCTGTCAATCTGGAGAATGGCGAGCTTCCTATGCCGGTTATTTCGAATCAAGCAGCAGAGAAGATTGCCGTCAAGGGAGTTGACGTTTATTTGGAGGAGCCGAATGCAGGACAATCCAGCGTGAACGCCATATGGCTGCAGGACGGCATGATTACGAATGCATACTTCAGTGGCTACACGGACAAACAACAAATCGTTGCGATGGTGTCGGAGCTGATTCACTCATGAGCGGATTTGCGATTGAAACCAATCAATTAACGAAGGATTACGGCGATGGCCGCGGCTGTCATGGCGTAACGCTAACCATTAGAGAAGGGGAAGCCTTTGGCTTCCTCGGACCTAACGGAGCGGGTAAAAGCACGATTGTCAAAATGCTGACGGGACTAATCAAACCAACCTCAGGCAAAGCTCAAATCTATGGCCATGCTTCCGGAACCATTGAAGCAAGGCGTAGATTAGGCTATTTGCCTGAGCTTTTTCGGTATCCGGATTGGCTGACCGGCGAAGAGGTGCTTGCTTTTCATGCGAAGCTGTGTGAACTGGATAAGGGTGCAGCGAAGCGCCGGATTCAACAGCTGCTTGATGAAGTAGGCATCGGCAGCAGAGGGCGCGATCGGCTTAAAGGCTATTCGAAGGGGATGCAGCAGCGGCTTGGGCTTGCATGCGCGCTTCTCGGCGATCCGGATATCGTTTTTCTTGACGAGCCGGCTTCCGCGCTGGATCCCGTTGGCCGGTATGAGGTTAGGGAACTGCTTGCCAGATTAAGAGGGCAAGGCAAGACGATATTTTTGAATTCGCATTTGCTGGAGGATGTGGAGCAGCTTTGCGATAAGGTTGCTCTGCTTAATAATGGTCAAGTCTTATTAGAAGGCAAGGTCTGTGAGGTGCTCAGGCAGCAGTCGATTTGGCGATTGCGCGTTAATGGATATACACCCCTCGCCGCTGAGCGGATTCATCTGATGCTGGGTACGGCCGCTGCAGTCTCGGAAACGGAAGCTGGTGACGGAACGGTATGGATAGAGCTCGAGCTTGAAGATGACGAGCAGATCGGATTGATTAATTATTTGCTAATTGAGCTAGGGATGACCATCTATGAAGTCGGTAAAACGCAGTCCAGGCTGGATGAGTGGTTTATGCAGGCGGTTACGGGCTTGGAGCATAGGGGGGAGCGCAGATGATCGCGGTTTGGGGATTAACTTGGAAAGAGCTTATACGCAAGCGAGTGACCTTAATGACGCTCATTATGACGATTCTGTTTTGGATCGCTTATTGGTTTTTGGCCGGCGCGATTGCAGGCGGTGAAGTGCATGTGGTTACGTCGCTGGGCCTGCTTGAGAATTTTACACGCAGCGCGATGATTTTGACGCTCGGCTTTTTTTTCGGTGCGTTTGCGGTTGCGTTTCTTGCGATATTCAGCTCCGTCGCCGCGATAACGGGAGAGGCGGAGACTGGGGTGCTTCAGTCGGTGCTGGCGAGGCCGATCAAGCGATGGAAATGGTTTATGGGCAGATGGCTCGGCTTTGTTAGTTATGTTGCGATTTATGCGAGCTTGCTGTATGTTTCACTGCATGTCATTTGCTGGATACATACCGGCGTCTTCTTTCGCTTGGAAGCGCTCCTTCCGTCGCTTGGTTTGTTTCTTGCTGTTATACCTTTGCTTGTTTCCTTAACGATGGTTGGCTCCTGTTATATCAGTCCGCTGGGCAATGGGATTTGGATGACGATGCTGTACGGGATGGGCTGGCTTGGCAGCATGATCGGAAGGTTTATGGCAACCGGGCGACTGCATATAAACGGAATGGAGACGTTGGAGACGCTCACCGGTTTAATTAAGCTGGCGATGCCGGCAGATGCGCTGCAGCAGCGGATGCTGAGCGAGTTGTTCTCCATTTCGGAGCTTAGCGGGCTGTACGACTTGAACAGCGAGCTTAGCTTTTTTTCGGTAAATGGGGCTGCTTCCAATTCATTATTACTATATAGCGCGGTATACGTAGCGGCGCTGCTGGCGGCGGGGCTGTTGATCATGCGGCGAAAAGATTTCTAAAGAAAACTGCCTCTCATAGGACGGAGGCAGTCTTTTTATTTAGGTCGTCCACTGGGAGTGGACAATTGCGCTTACATACCAAGACCCGTTCAATTCCTCAAGAACAAGGATCAGGCTTTCCCAATCCATGCCTTCATATTGCGCGTCAAAACCGCTGAAATGATAATCCATGACATAGCTTCCGGGGAATACGTCCTTGATATTCACCATCATATTGCCGCTTCCTATGATTTGGTCCGCACCTACCTTCTCCGCATGGAGAAAGTCCTTGTCGTAAACGAACTTGTCATAATATTGCTTGAAGGTGAGATCGATCGGCTCGCCGGAGCCGTCATAGTCGCCAAAGTGGTGGACGGTTGGATCTGCCAGAGCAGGCAGC
Organism: Paenibacillus endophyticus; assembly: GCF_014192395.1. Taxonomy (GTDB): domain Bacteria; phylum Bacillota; class Bacilli; order Paenibacillales; family Paenibacillaceae; genus Pristimantibacillus; species Pristimantibacillus endophyticus. The sequence continues at coordinate 300,086 of NZ_JACHXW010000006.1, forward strand.
TCGTCTGCTGGAAATACTTTGGCTGAAGCCGTATCGATATGTGCGTAGGGAGAGAATAATAAGCCTTTATCTGGATGAACATAGGCTGCAAGGCTATCAAGGTTCTTCTCCTTGAGCGCTGAGAGGATAGCTGCTGCGGCTTCCTCTGGCGCAGCAGCCTTAGGCGGGTTTTGCTCGCTTGGCTTAGCGGAAGCACTCGCCTTTGGCGAGGGAGTAGGGCTATTCTGAACCGTTTGGTCAGCATTCATATTACACGCAGTTAGCAGCATCAGAACACAGGCTATGATGAGTTTCTTCATATATAACATTCCTCCGTATATGGTTGATGACTACGGTCATATTACCCAATCAGACGTGAGTTTTCGTAAAAAGTTGCAAGGTGCTTGTGGTCTTCGCCGCGGTCTGTTAAACTGAGATTGTTATTTAGTAAATTTATTAACTAAACATGGAGTGTGGCATGGCGACGATAAAGGATATTGCGCAGGAGGCAGGCGTTTCAGCCGCTACGGTATCAAGGGTGTTGAACAATGATACAAGCCTCGCAGTCAGCGAGGAAACGCGGACTCGTATATTTAGCATTGCCGAGCAGCTGCAATATAAGCCGTCCAGGCTGCGAAGAATGAAAAAAGACGAACAGCTTTCCCGTCAGCAGATCGGCTTGCTGATGTGGTCGACGCTGGAGGATGAGCATGAGGACCCTTATTTCTCGTCCATCCGCAAAGGTATCGAAACGCGCTGCGAAGAGCTTGGCATCAGCATCATCAAGGTGCTTCGCGGCAACAGCAAGGTCGATATCCAGTCCGTTCATGAGCTCGACGGCTTGATTGTCGTTGGCTCGATTGACGACCATGATGTCAACCAAATCTACAGCAGCGCGAACCGGCTCGTGTTCGTCAATCATTCAGGTGAGCTGGATGATTATGATACGGTTAAGCTGCATTTCGAGCAAGCGACAAGAGCGGTTATTAAGCATCTCACTCAGCTCGGACATGAACGAATCGGCTATATCGGCGGCAGTGATTATGTCCATCGCTTGAGCCGTCAGTACGAAGCGGCAGAGGTTGAAGAGCCGCGCCGCATTTTTTTCGAGCGGATCATGAGAGAGAACGGCATTTACGATGAAAGCTACGTGCTGAAATCCTATTGGTCTTCGAACAGCGGGTACGAGGCCATGCATCGTTTGCTTCAGCGGGAATCGCGTCCAACCGCTTGCTTCGTAGCTAGTGATCCAATGGCAGTCGGCGCATTGCGGGCCTTGCATGAGCATGGTCTTCGCGTGCCTGAGGATATGGCTATCGTCGGGTTTGACGATATCGAAATCTCCGCTTATCTCAATCCGCCGCTTACGACAGTGCGAGCACATACGGAGCATATGGGAAAATCGGCAGTACAGCTGCTGCTAGAGCGGATTGAAGGCAGGGAAGCTGCCGTTCATATGACGATCAATACGACGCTGATTGTCAGGGAAAGCTGCGGCAGCGCAAAGAGCGAGCATGGAAACTAGCCTATACATTACTTGGGAGGTTATTGATTTTGACTATTTTGTATGATCAAGAGCGTTCATTGTTCCATTTGCAATCGAAGGACACTAGTTATGTGATTCATATAACCAAAGCAGGCTACCCGGCACATATCTATTGGGGCAAAAAAGTGAGGGGCGTGCAGCTGGAGCGATTATTGGAGCTGAAAGAGAGGGCTTCCTTCACGCCGAGCACCGAGATTGACCAGCTGGAGCTGTCGCTCGACACGCTTCCGCATGAATATCCGGCTTATGGCAATTCGGATTTCCGTATGCCTGCCTTTCAAGTCAAGCTCCCGAATGGAACGACGGTAACGGATCTTCGTTATGATTCTTACCGGATCGTTAACGGCAAGCCGGCACTTGAAGGATTGCCCGCAACGTACGCGGAGAGCGATGATGAAGCTCAAACGCTTGAAATTACGCTGAAGGACGAGCTGATCGGCCTGTCGGTTATTTTATCTTATACAGTATTTGAACAATTCGATGCGATTGCCCGTTCGGCAAAAATCGTCAACAATGGGACTGGCGTCCTCGAGCTTCAGCGCGCGTTCAGCCTTAGCCTTGATTTCGCGCATGACCGTTTCGAAATGCTTCAGCTATCCGGAGCATGGATTCGCGAGCGTCATATCCACAAGCGCAAGCTTGAGCCGGGCCTGCAATCCATTGAGAGCCGCAGAGGCTCGAGCAGCCATATGCAAAATCCGTTTGTTGCTTTGCTCTCGGAAGGCTCAACGGAGGATCACGGCGATGTATACGGTGTTAATCTTGTATACAGCGGCAACTTCACAGCAGGCGTCGAAGTAGACCAATTCCATGCGGCACGCTTGTTTATCGGGATTAATCCATTCGATTTCAACTGGAGGCTTGAACCGGGCGAGCAATTCCAGACTCCCGAAGCGGTTATGGTTCACTCCGAGCACGGGCTCGGCGGGATGTCGCGCAGCTTTCATGACCTGTACCGTTCCCGCCTCATCCGCGGCACTTTCCGCGATCAGACACGTCCGATTCTCGTGAACAACTGGGAAGCGACCTATTTTAAATTCAATGCGGACAAAATCGAAGATATCGCGCGCGCGGGCCAAGAGCTCGGCATCGAGCTGTTCGTGCTTGATGACGGCTGGTTCGGCAAACGCGACAATGACGACACTTCGCTAGGTGATTGGTTCGTAGACCGCAACAAGCTTCCGAATGGGCTTGAGGATTTGGTTAGCCGCGTGAAAAGGCTCGATATGCAGTTCGGCTTGTGGTTTGAGCCCGAGATGATCTCACCAGTGAGCGAGCTCTACAAAGCGCATCCGGATTGGTGCCTGCACATTGAAGGCCGCCGACGGACGCAAGCGAGAAAGCAGCTTATTCTCGATCTCTCCCGCGAAGACGTTCAGCAGTACATCGTGAAGTCCGTTTCAGACATTCTCTCAAGCGCGCCGATCACGTACGTGAAGTGGGATATGAACCGCAATATGACAGAAATCGGCTCGGCGCTGCTGCCGGCAGAGCGTCAACGCGAGACGGCTCACCGCTACATGCTCGGTCTATACACGGTGCTAGAGCAGATTACTTCTGCTTTCCCGCATATTTTGTTCGAGAGCTGCTCGGGCGGCGGCGGACGTTTCGATGCAGGCATGCTGTATTACATGCCGCAAACCTGGACGAGCGATAATTCAGATGCGGTATCGCGCCTTAAAATTCAATACGGAACAAGCATCGTTTATCCGGTAAGCGCAATGGGCGCGCATGTGTCTGCGGTGCCTAACCATCAGGTTGGACGCATCACTTCCCTGGAGACGAGAGGGAATGTTGCGCTCTCCGGCAACTTCGGGTATGAGCTGGATTTGACTCGTTTCACGGAGGAAGAGAAAGAAACGGTGAAGGAGCAGGTTGCGCTGTACAAGGATGTGCGCCATCTTGTGCAATTCGGTGATTTCTATCGACTGCTTAGCCCGTTCGAGGGCAATGAGACGGCATGGATGTTCGTGTCCAAGGATAAGAGCGAAGCGTTCGTTGTGTACGTATCCGTGCTTCAGGAGCCTAATCCGAAGTTGAACCGCCTGCGCCTGAAAGGCCTTGACCCGAATCGGGATTACAAGCTGCTAGGCGAAGAAACGGTATTCGGCGGCGATCAGCTCCTGTATGCCGGTCTTGCTGCACCGCAATTCTTCGGAGATTATGCGAGCAAAGTGTTCCGTTTAAATGCTGTAGAATAATCGGCTGCTCTCTGAGAGAGCGGTCTGATGAAAAGGACTATTTCCTGAGACCGAAATCGGTCTTTAGGAATAGTCCTTTTTTTCTTCTGCGCTGTACATACCGGATTCGAGTGGTGTTTCGCCATCTAAGAGCAAAGTGCGGACAGCAGCAACATAACCATTCGCCGCCTGCGCTTCCGAGAGCACGGTTTTTTCCGTCACTTTGCCCGATCAGTCAGTAGTCGCATCATTGTTTGCCAGTACGGTTTCTATTCCTCTATTCACGGCCTATTCGATCTTTTGTTCCATATCCCGCAAAATTGGAATCGAGCCTTCGAGGGCTCAAACGCGCGATGAAGTATCGAACGGAGCCATCTCGATGAACGGCGAGAAGATCTCCGACTTGGAGTTCGGCGTATCGTGTGAGATCGTCCTCATTTATCATATAACCTTCTCAGATTAAAATGAGGAGGTTTTTTATACGTTGTTGAAAATGTTGGGATTTTGTATTAACAATTTGTGGAATAAACCCAATATCCAAATACAGGGTTATTTGAGAGTTTACGTATTTCCATGAGGTTGACTCTCCTAGTAGCTCAATGGAGGGGAAGGAGTTGATTTATGAAAGTGCATGAAAGTTGTTCGTCTACGAAACGAGGAATCTACTATTACGGAAATGGAGTGAAGTAATTGAACAAGAAAAGATTGAAGTGGACGTCAATAGTCAGCGTCGTTCTGCTGCTATGCATTGCTGTTTCCTGGAAAGTTTCTGCCTTAGAGTATCTTTACGATGATTTGAACCGCCTTATCTCGGCAAAGGAGGAGAGCGGTCAAACGACGCATTACGAGTACGATGCGACCGGCAATCTATTGAGCGTTGCAAAGACTGACGGGGGCGCCACGGTAGTTTCTTCTACTTATGGCGTAAGCGATGGATGGTTGCCGTACTTTACGTCCGGCGTGACGGCAGATTATCAGTTAGGCGAACAAGCACTACCAATGCTATCGCAGCAACCAGCAGACACCGAATCCGGAAATAATGCACAGGTAGCCGCACCAATGGCCGTACAGCAAATATCCGCTCAAGCAGCTGCGCCTGGCGGGGCTAATGTGTACAAAGATATCGAAGTTGCCGGTTCCGGTACGTATGAGATAAAAGGTTCAGCAATGGCGCAGTCGTTGAATAACGCCGCCGCGCAGGTGATCGTTAATTATTATGATGAACAGGGGGCATTGCTCAGCCACGATACCGTGATTAATCTGCAGGCCGTTTCCGACTATACGAGCTTTGAGCAAAGCTTGATCATGCCGAGCGGCGCTGCAAAAGCCCGTATCCACTTGCAGCTTTTGCTTCTAGAAGCTGATTCCGCCGGGGAAGCAGGATTTACGAACATTCAATTTATTTCTGCTCAGACGCCATAAGGAGGAAATAATGAAACGGTATCATATCCATAAAGCCATTCTTTTCGTTCTATTAGCTTTAGTCATGATTGTCAGCATAAAACCGGAGCAGCTGCAAGCGGAAAGCAGCAACCTATTTACAATAGGGTCTGGTTCATCAGCGTTGATCACGTCGACGGTTACCACTTCTACGACGATATACGTCAAGGGAACTGCCTTTGATTATGTCAAATACGATGATGACGGCGATGTCGTCTACTATGGGCAAGAAGAAACGTCCGATACGTATACGGTCGCGCTCGGTCAACGCGTGATCGTCACTAATACGGGTTCAGGCGCAGTCACCATAGAGGCGAAGACTCGCCCGTTGATGATGGGTTATTCATCGGCGCCGGCGCTTAAGAAGGTATTGATTGGTCCTAATCAAAGCGTAACGGCAATCAATAATAGCGATGTCAGCGAAAGCATTGAAGTAGGAGGAGACAATGACTACGCCAAGTACGACGAATTCGGCAACGTTCTTTCCTTTACGGCGGGCGATGCCCCCGGAAGCTTGACGATTCCGGCTGGCGAGAAAGCCGTCGTGACGAATAAGGAAGCATCGGGTTTTTATGTATACGGTGCGTATGAGACCTTTACGTTAACGACTCGTTCCGCTCCGGCTGTATTCCACTATTTGCTTGACCAGGGCGAAACGGCTCAAGTTGTCAGCCATGCTTCTAAAACATTCACCATAGACCTCGAAGGTGGCAGAGTGGAATATGCGATTTATGATAACGAGGGGCAGCTTGACTCGTATGGCCAGACATCGATCGGCTACCGGATCGTATCGGCCGGCGAGACGCTCATCGTCACCAACCTCGAGGCGGAAACGTTAGACGTCGTCGGACCTTATGACGCGTTCACGGTTAGTCCGAGACCGCTTCCGGCGCTGCAAACGAAGACATTAACGGCGGGAGCAAGCGTTAGGGTCAAGAATACAGGGCAGGAAACCTCTACCCTCAATTTTGAGGGGACATACGATTACGCCAAGTATGACGCGGCAGGAGAGGTCGCCGGGTTTGCGAAAGGAGTTGGCACCACTACGGGTTCCATTCCTGCCGGAGGGTACATCGACGTAACGCCGGCCAGTACTGGAACGGTGAAAGTCATCGGACCGGCGGACAGCTTCCAATTCACCGACCGCTCGAATCCCGCCCTCTACAAGAGCACCGTTACTCCCGGGCAGAGCCTGGAAGCGGTGAACGTAAGCGGCGGAACGGCCGGATTTACGCTGAACGGTGTGTATGACTATGCTCTGTTTGAAAGTGGCGAAGGCATAACCGGTTACAAAGCTTACCAAAGCACAGGTACTTTGCAGGTTCAGGGCGCAGGCAAGGTTGCTTTTACGAATAAGGATACCTTATCGACAGCTATCTTTGCTCCGTACGATGCGTTTTCCGTATCGGCAAGGGCGAATCCTGTTACTTACGAGCATACGCTTGCCCCTGGCGAGACGATTAAAGCGGATAATACGTCTTTAGCCAGCTTTACTCTTGCGGCGAGCAGCCAGCATCATTATGTCGTATACGATAACGGAGATGAAGTCAGCGAGTATGGAAGACCGACGATAAGCGGCAGCTATACAATCGACGATACGGAATCTCTTGTCATGACGAACAGCGGTACTTCAAATTTGAAGCTTTCCGGACCGAGGGACGCCTTCTCATTCAGCTCGAGAACCAACCCTGCTCTATTGAAAATGCTGCTTGCTCCGAATACTAGCTTAAAAGCTAACAGTACGAGCGCATCGAATTTTGGCCTCGACTTGTCAGGCACATACGACCAAGCGAGCTATATGGCTGATGGAAAATTACGCTCGTTCGATCGCAAAACAGGATTAACGGAGCTTATGTTGTACGAGGGAGAGAGGGTAACCTTAACCAACTCCGGCAGTCTATCGCTGCAAGTAATCGCACCGTACGATGTGACGCAAATCCTAAGCAGCACGACGCCGGCACTTTCCTTACGTTCGTTGGCTCCAGGCCAGAGCGCGGAGTTTAGGAATATCGTCGCGTTATCGGCAAACCTAGAGATCACAGGCACGCATGATCTGATGGATTATAATGCTGCAGGTTCGCCTTTTTCGTATGCGCGAGATCGTACGCTAAATGACTATTCAATAAGCTCGGGTACGCATACTGCCATAGAGAACAGCGGAACTTCTACTATAGAAGCTTACGGTGCTTATGAGCTTATTGCCGCTATCGATCGCAGCGAGCCTGTCACGTTCAAGCGAACGTTGCCAACGGGCTCCAGCTTGGATATGACTAACCAATCGAGCAAGCTGTTTTCCATCTATCCTTCAGGCCTTTACGATTATGCTTTGTATGACGGTAGCGGAGATGCCGCAGACGCTTATCGAGGGTCGGGGCTTGCCTCGAAGACGGTTCCTAGTGATAATCGCCTTGCCTTTACGAACGTTGCTACGGGCTCTATTGTCGTCGAAGGCCCGTATGATGTCTTCACGATTCAAGCCCGGACGAACCCTGCTTTATTCAAGTCGACACTTTCTTCGGGTCAAAGTATGGAGGCTGCGTATACGGGGGCCAATCAAGGCGACGTCCACATGACGGACGAATACGACTATGCTTTGTTTACCCCGCAAGGGAAGCTGGATGATTACGGACGCAACCAGACGACATCGAGCAAACAGGCTGTTAACAAAGATGAAAAAGCCGCGATTGAGAACAGCTATACGGGTTCCATTGTCGTTTATGGCGCCTATGACGTATTCGAAACGCATTCGCGGTCCAATCCGGTCACGTTCAAGAAGACGCTATCTCCGGGCCAAAGCTTTGTAGCGTCGAATACATCGGACAAACCATTTTTCATCTATCCAAGTGGCGTATACGACTTTGTTCTGTTCGATTCGGCAGGCGAATTGCTGGAACTGGACAGGAAGAGCGCTTCCCCTTCCAAATACATGCTCGCTGGAAGACGGATCACGATGACGAATACGTATTCGTCGGACATTACAATCGAAGGGGCTTTCGATGCTTTTGCGGTTGCAAACCGTGTGAATCCAGCCCTCTTCGTTAACCAGCTCGCGTCTGGGGCAAGCATGGAGGCGACGAATAAGAGCGCGGCTGATGCAGCTGTGCATGCATCTGGCATATATGATTTTGCCATGTACACTAGCGCAGGCGCATTCGAGGCTTACGGCAATACCGTGACGACCTCCAGCCATCAGAATGTGGAGCCAGGCAACAAAATTGCCGTTCAGAACAGCGATGAGGCGCCTATCGAGGTTTATGGGGCCTATGATTATTTTCAATTGAATACCCGTTCGAATCCGGTAACCTTCGTAAGGACATTGGGGCCGGACGATGGCTTGGAGCTCCATTCAACGTCGGCACGGCAGTTGTTGATTTATATTGACGGGTCGTATGATTACGCCAGATATGAGGCGGACGGCTCGGTTGAGTCTTTCTATACCTGGCAATCCTCGGGTCTTGTTTCGTTGACGGGGGACGACAAGCTGGTCTTGTCGCCTGCGGAAGCGCAAACGATAACTGTCAAAGGCTCTTACGACGGGTTCGCTCTAACGGAGCGCGAAGAACGAGCGGTAACCGTCAAGAGTTTGGAGCCGGGACAAAACTTCTCGTTCCGCAATGTTTCGCCAAGCTCTTTCAGCGCGAAAATAAGCGGAGTTTACGATTACCAAATGTATTCGCTAACCGGAACGATGGAGACTTTCGGCAACGACAGTTCCTTATCGAGCCGAAGCGTGCAGTCGACGAAGCGTCTGGTGATCCTTAATGCGGATACTGTTGCGAATACGGTAACGGTGCCTACGGATGCCATTCAAGTGACCAATGGCGACGGCACGGATCAATTCGTGAAAGGAATCGAAAGCGGAGAGAGCATTAAAGCGCTGAATACTTCAAGCGTCAAGTCTTCTCTTGTAGTGAGTGGGCGCTACGACATTGCTATATATACGGGAGCCGGTGTGCCAGTAAGCTATGCGAGGGAATCGAATGCCGTTTCCGTATCGATTCCTGCAAGCCATTATGCTGTATTGACGGGCAGGCAGACAGGCGGTACCGTCGTCAGCGGTTATTTAACTGCTTTCGAGGTAACCGAACAAGAAGAAACAGCCTTGAAAGTAGTGACGCCGGGGTACGCGAATTCGGTAGAGCTGCAATCGCTGGCCGCGGTTCCATTCAGCGTTACGTTGGACGGCAGCGCCAGCTGGGTTAAATATGATGCCGATAATTCGGCGCTTGATTACGGGTGGGAGCATACGCGTGATACGCTCATTCTTTCGTCGGATCAGCGAATCGTCATTACTTCGCCTCGCCTAGACGGATTGCAAATTTGGGGACCTTATCAATCGCTGCAAAGCACTGTGTCCGAGGAGCCGGCTCTTGTACAAGAGGAGCTAGGCGCAGGGAAGACGCTTACGGCCGTTAATTTGACAGGCGCTAGCCGTACCTTGAAGGCTGGAGGCATCTTTACCTACCGAATAGGACAGGCCGGTAATCAAACCGGGATCAATCCGCTAGCTGTACTGGCAAACGGTACCGCGTACCTGCGCAATACAGGCTCGAGCTATTATGTCGTTTATGCGCCTTACGGACATTTCGGGTTCACCGCGGGAGGAAGCGTCTCCGGACCGATATCAGGCAAGGACGCAGCCGATAAAATCGCAGCGCTTGATCCGGCCGATTACGATCCGCAATCGTTCCATGCCGATCCGATCGACACGGCAACTGGCGCTCAAATCATTAACCGGACGTTAATTACGGCGCACGGTGCGGTTCCGATACCTTTCCAGGCGCAGTACCACTCGCTCTTAAGCGGAGAAGGCGCTCTGGGACAAGACTGGAGCCATAATTTCGAAATCCGGTTGGTTGCGAATGAGGAAGGAAGTTCGGTCAAAGTGTACTGGAATGCGTTCCGCGGCAATACGTTCGTCAAAGGACTGGACGGCCAGTTTGCTTCATCCGAGGCTGCCGCGAAGTGCGACAAATTGACGCGGAAGCCAGACGGCACGTATGAATTAAGAAGAAACGACGGCGCTGTTTATCTTTTTGCCGAAAGCGGCCAATTGGCAGAGATGGCCGGCAAGACAGGAGAACGCCTGTTGTTCGGCTATTCGCAGGACGGAAGACTATCAACCGTATCCGATCCGTTAACCGACGCTGAACTTACGCTGGGTTATGATGCAGCCGACAAGCTGTCCACCGTTACGGATCAAGCGGGTAGGCAGGCATCCTTCGCCTACGATGGGGACGGTAGACTCAGCGTCATTACCGATACGATGGACAGGGAGACCACCTACGCTTACGATTCGTCAGATAGAATCGTGTCCGCCATGAGCGACGCTGTTCAATTATTCGTGAATGAGTTCGACAATGAGGGGCGGGTCGTCAAGCAGCATGATGCAATTCCAGGCAGTACGCCGACGCTGTTCTTTTACGAACAAACCGATGACATCTTAGTTACGACGATAACAGCCCGGAACGGCAATGTTCAGAAGCGGACGCATGATTCGAACTATAGGCTGCTAAGCGTGGAGGATGAACTTGGCCGCGTGACATCATACGGTTACGACAGTGACGGAAACCGGACGAGCGTGACGAATGCGGCAAATCAGACGACAACTTTTGCTTATGATGCTAACGGGAATTTGATCAGCTCAACCGATTATACGGGGCAGTCCGTTGCGATAACCTATGACGGGGCAAACAACTTGCTGACCGCGGCGGGTCCAGACGGCATTACCGTAACGAATACGTACGATAGCGGCAATCGCCTGCTTTCGGTACAAATTCCAAATAGTGGAATGACGACGTATACCTACAATAGTAACGGCCTATTAGAGTCTGCGAAACATCCGCTGGAAGGAATGACGCTTTACAGCTACACCGGAAACCGACTGACTGGTACAACGAATGCGGAGGGCGATACGACCAATTTCGCTTATGATGAAGCGGGACGTATGGTTAGCGAGTCGGATGCTGAGGGTTATACCACGACATTAAGCTATAATGCAGGGGACGAGTTGATTTCGGAGACCAATCCGCTCGGACATGCCTTCGGATACAGTTACGACGCTCAAGGCTTTCTGGCAAGCAGAACCGATGCTTTGGGGCGTGCGACGACTTATTCTTATGACGAGAACGGGAATTTGACAGCCGTAATGAATGCGCTGGACGAGACCGCGTCGCTCCATTATGACGGAGAAGGAAGGCTGCTGAGCATCGTCGACCCGCTTGGTCGAGCGGTTGCATACGCGTACGACGACGCAGGCAATCTGCTGACGGAGACGAATCCGAATGGCGGAGCTGTTAGGTACGTCTACGACTCGTTGAACCGTCTAACGGAAGCATACGATTCCAAAAATAAAAAGGTATACGCAGTGACTTATGACGAATCGGGCAATCTGAAAACGGTGACGGACGCGCTGAACGAGTCGTACACGAATATGTACGACAGCTTGAATCGTTTGACGCAGACGATCGATCCGCTGCAACGCGTGACGTCCTATGCTTACGATGGCCTGAGCCGGTTGACATCGGTAACGGATCCGATGGAAGGAAAAAGCACGCAAGCTTATGATGCCTTAAGCCGGATAACGGAAGTTGTAGATCCGAATCTCAATGCCGCTTCTTATACCTATGATCTAGTCGGCAGAATTATAGGCGAGATTGATGCAGCTGGCGGAAACCGCACTTATACGTATAATGCACGGGGCTTGTTGAGTGGTGATACCAATGCTCGAGGCCAAGAAACAACTTATGCTTATGATGCGGCCGGACAGCTTGCCGGCTTCACCGACCTGGCAGGGTCAGTGACGTATACGTACGATGGCAACGGCAATATCACTGCGGTGACGGACGGGAACGGCAAAACGCTGATTCGTGATTTTGACGAGCTCGACCGTGTTGAAAGCTATACCGATGAAGACGGCAACACGATTCGGTATGCATACAATCAAGCGGGAGAATTAACGTCGCTTATGTATCCCGATGGCAAAATCGTTACCTACACCTATGACGCCGCAGGACGCATGAATACCGTTACGGACTGGGATGGCCGCGTTACTATGTATGCGTATGACGTTAACGGACAACTCATATCTACGACACGTCCGAACGGAACGGTAGAGACACGCGCATATGACGCCAAAGGGCAATTAGTGCTTGTAACCGACACTAATGCGGAGGGAAGCGTACTGTATGCTGCCGATTACACATACGATGCAGTCGGAAACGTTAGATCCGAGGACATCAGCGCTGCCGAGACTGTTACTTCCAGCACGTATGGAGAAATTCCGCTGGCAGTAGATATTAACGGACCGGGGCTATCGCCAACGATGGAATTATCGTCTTCCTCCAACAGCGAGATGACCTACGGTGCGGATAATCGATTAATGGCCAATAACGGTCAGGATGTGATTTATGACGCGGACGGCAACATGACGTTAGGACCGCTGGACGGTTCGATGCAGGGGTATGTCTACGATGCCCGCAATCGCTTGACGGAAGCCGGAGGCATAAGCTACGGTTACAATAACGAGAATGAACGGACATCGGTCACCGTGAACGGCATGACGACGAAATATGTCATCAATCCGCATGCGCTCTTGTCGCAGGTGCTAATGGAAACCGACGAGCAAGGACAAGCAAAAGCTTGGTATGTATACGGACTGGGCTTGATCGGACGCGAAGATGCCGCTGGCAACTATCAAACCTATCACTATGATCGACGAGGCAGTACCATTGCTTTGACCGATGAGCTCGGGCAAGCGACGGATACGTACCAATATGGCAACTATGGCGAGTCGCTGGGTCATGAAGGCGAGAGTGAGCAGCCGTTCCGCTACAACGGACGCGACGGCGTCATGACCGACCCGAACGGCTTGTACCATATGCGTGCGAGGTATTATAATCCGGAAATCAAGCGATTCATAAATCGCGATGTGTTATCCGGCTCGGTCGGAAATGGCCAGACGCTGAACCGCTATGCCTATGTTAATGGAAATCCGGTATCTTATGTCGATCCATTTGGTCTCAGCCGCGACGGGGATTCGATCTGGTTGCAAGGCGGAAGCTTCTTGGCGGACGCAGTTCCATGGGTTGGTACGATTAAAGGCTTCCAGCAAGCCTTCACCGGCATGAACTACGTGACCGGCGAGCAACTGACTGTATCCGGACGCTGGTCGGAGGGCGTGGGTGCAGCGTTCAGTCTGATCCCGATTCCAGGCCTGAAATACGCAGGAAAGTACGGTACAGATGGTGTAATCTGGGCCGGGAAGCGTGCGGGGAGTTGGTTCGCGGGTAAGGGGAAAACTTTAAATCGAATGGATAGTGGTTCGGGACATATCCCAATGAACACAGGCAAGTTCAATAGGATGAAAAATGCTTTTGAAAGGCATGGCGGACTTATTGTTCCTGAACATGAAGCAGTACCTTTATTGAATTGGCATGGTACAGAAGCTTCAACATTAAATGCTACCACGATAGCCTTTAGACCAAACCCATCTACCTCAGCAGTGTTTGAGGAATTTATTCATGCCACACAGTATAGAACTGGAAGAGCTTCGGGTTCAAATATTTTAGAAATGGAGATTGAAGCAAAAGAAAAGTTAATTAGATATAGGAAAGCATATGGAATACCAAATTCCGAAACTAGAGAAACAATACAACATCTTAGGGGTTATAGAAAAGAACTGGATGACCAACGACGGAGGTGGTAATGGATTTGTTTAGAATAACTATTGAATTTTCAATGTATATTAAATCCGCCAACGTAGTTGTTATAACCGGTAAATTCCAGGGGGAGTTTACAGGAAGTATTTTAGTTGACGCAACTAATCATGCTAAAAGATTTGTTGTCAATAATATTGTCCATATGAACAATAAGAATACTGACCAAATTAAAGCTACTATTTCATTAAGTCTCAAGCCAGATGACTATGATGTAGATAAATTAGTAGGAAAATGCTTAATAAATCCTGATTAATGACCTTCAAAATCAGTATCAGTAAGCCTAAGGTGAAGAAGTTATGCAAGATATAAGAGGAAAGCTTTTACACTATGGTTTTGAATTGACCTTGATTGGCTTTATGCCTTTCAAGGTTTCTTTTTTTTAATATGGTTACCAATTGATATATCGTTGCTCATTCAATAAATGATATATGCTTATGACGAGTAGCAACTTTGGAGAGTCGCTGGGTCATGAAGGCGAGAGTGAGCAGCCGTTCCGCTACAACGGACGCGACGGCGTCATGAGGGACCCGAATGGCTTGTACCATATGCGTGCGAGGTATTATAATCCGGAAATCAAGCGATTCATAAATCGCGACGTGTTATCCGGCTCGGTCGGAAATGGCCAGACGCTGAACCGCTATGCCTATGTTAACGGAAATCCGGTATCTTACGTCGATCCATTCGGTCTCAGCCGCGACAGGGATTCGATCTGGTTGCAAGGCGGAAGTTTCTTGGCGGACGCAGTTCCATGGGTTGGTACGATTAAAGGCTTCCAGCAAGCCTTCACCGGCATGAACTACGTGACCGGCGAGCAACTGACTGTATCCGGATGCTGATCGTATGGCGTGGGTGCAGCGTAAATAAGCTAGCGAAATCCGGGAAACTTAGCCTTAATGACTTAGATATACTTGATGCTATAGCAGATGATTTAGAAAAGGCAATAAGACTGTTTAAATAGAGGAGTTGGTGGATATGAGTAAAAAATCGGAAGAATTCTTTAAAATAATGTTAGATTTCTTACCGTCGGCTGAAGATGAGTATAGAGAATCAATCGAGTATTACGGTGAAGTGCTGGAAACTATCATAATTGAGAGAGTATTCATGCCGAAAATAATTAAATTATTGAGCGAGGAAAAAAACATCAATTTGCTAGAAAGTATTTTTAAATATTTTGAGGAAGTATCTACTGATAAAGATGTTCACTTAAAGAGCATTTTTTCAACTACGGTGTTGGAAGTACTCGGAAATGACAGATCGATTTTAGGGACTGCACAGAAATACATGGGATCTAAAACGATAGAACTTCAAATAGAAGCGGATAGAGATTTAGGTAGGAGAATCTAGTCAGCACAGACTCATAAGATATTGACGGTTATCCATAGTGGATAACCGTTTTTCATTATTCATAGGCAGAAAGGTGCCAGTGCCGAATGTACTCATTATTCAACTATTAATACATCTAACTCATGTAATGCTCGCATGAAAATTTCGTTATTTTGTATGTACTTACATAATTGCTTGAATCTTATAACCTAATTAACGCCTTGGGGTTATGTCAAACAGGTTCATTATGGTCAAATACCACCATGATTGACCTGTTTTTTAAGTTCGCTTTCTCACACTTTTTTGAACATAATCGCAACTGAAGGGTAAGCCACCCCGATAGAGAGGTTGAGAAGTTATGAATCGCATCTATCAGAATGGATAGCACGACAATTAAGAGTAAGGGCGGTTTATTTTTTACACTGAATATCAACATTGAAATTAGACAGAGCAACAAAAAAGAGCATTCCGCAACGAAATGGCTCGCTGCGTAATGCCCCTCCCTTGTATGTATGTTAGTAGTTGCTCATTGCGCTTGATGCTGCTGCAGCAATAAGGATAATAGCAATAATCGCGTAAATGACTAGTACGATAGCGGCCCAGATTAAAGAAGCCTTGAAATAATTTTTTTTCGTGGGATTGCCTTCTCCGAACGCCCAAACAAACATCATTACGATGTTAACGATCGGGATAAGAAGAATAAGGGTTGTAATCATCCATTCTTTTACGGTAATAACGGGTGACATCGGCTGTTGCTGATCGTAGCCGTAGCCTGGTACACCAGAATGTACGGGCGGTTTCTGAAATTGATCCATTGCTTTCGCTCCTTTGATTTCCTGTTGCTGTAACATTTTGTTCACAACTTATTATATATAAAACGCCGATGTTTACAACCCTTAATTTAGATGAAATATTATTTTATTTTTAAATATTGTATAGATTGTCCAATTTTATATGTATGAATTTATCATGTTCTGTCGTATGTTAGGACGCGCTAGTAAACTATTAAACATTTATATTAATCATGAAACATTTTATTTGATCCTCGCAATTACCGCTTGCCCTTGACGCTGCGTCAAGGGTTATACTTTGTTCAAAGGGGATGATGAAATAGAAAATGATGGTCTATACACGATTGGAGCGTTTGCAAAGCTAACCGCTGTCACCGAACGAACGCTTCGTTATTATGACCGTAAAGGGCTGCTAAAGCCATCTTTTCGAAACATGCACGGACATCGCTTTTACACGGAAAAGGATCTTGTTGTCTTGCAAAGCATCGTAACGATGAAATATTTGGATTATTCGCTTGAAGAGATAGCAGCGCATATGCGTGAGCCGGAGTTGGATTTATTAAGCTCGCTTGCCCTGCAGAAGGATATGCTTCAAAAAAAGAAGCAGCATCTCGAGCGTGTGCTTGATACGATTGGCCGCATGCAACAGATTGCTGAAGGCGCGGGCGTGATCGAAAAAAATCTGCTGCTGGTGTTTATTCATCATATTCAGTACGAAGAGAACCAGAAGAAGGTGCTCTCTGCGCAACTGCCCGGAGCAGTTGTCGATGCCCTTTATATGGAGCATATGCTTCCGGACGAAAGACTGGATATTGAACGGAAATTGACGTCCTTTATTCTCGAACTGAAAGAGCACTGTAAAAGTGGAAAGCAGCCTTTGGATAATGATGTGCTGGATACCGGTAAAAGGCTGGTAGCGTTGTTGGAGGCATTCCTCTCTCCGGCATTGCAATCGCTGAACGATGAGGATATTGCGCAGCTCGAGCTGCTGAGCGATCCGTCTGCTGCATCCGAGCCGACATTGTTTTTAAGCGTGTTTACCGCAGAGGAGGAAGCTTTCCTCAAGCTTGTATTCGATCATTTGGAAGTGCTGAAAACGGTGAAGGAGGGCGTTCGAAATGAGAAAAAAGAGTGAGGGAAACCATACGGAATCTGTATATGGCGCCTCTTCATTTATCAAGCTGATTGCAAAACATAAGCCTAGAAATTTGCTTTTAGCTGCTGCAGTGATTTTAGGAATCGGAGAGACTTCATTATCCTTGCTCATTCCTTTGTTGACCAAAAACCTAGTTGATGAGCTAGCCCTTTCAACCGTTCGAACCGCAACGATCATCATGCTTGGCCTCGTGTTTTTTATTCAAACGGCTTTGTCTGGAATGTCCGTATATACAATGTCCTATGTCGGACAGCATGTCATTGCGGGTCTTCGAAAGGAGCTGTGGGAGAGGGTATTGAAGCTGCCGGTGCCATTCTTCGACCGCAATCGTTCAGGAGAAACGATGAGCCGTGTTACGAACGATACGAATGTAATCAAAGATTTTATAATCGGCCACGTCATCTCATTCTTGGGCGGATTAATCTCAATTATCGGAGGCGTAGCTCTGCTCTTGTTCATTGATTGGCGGCTTACGCTGCTGATGCTGGCAGCCGTACCGCTTGGGCTGCTCGTTCTTTGGCCTTTGGGTACAAGAATGTTCGCGGTGTCCAAATCGATGCAGGAGGAGACCGCACAGTTTCAAGGGGATTTGGGACGCGTGCTTTCTGATATTCGGTTAGTGAAGGCTTCATTGGCAGAACCAGCTGAGCGGCATCAGGGCGGTCTGAGAATATCGCGCTTGCTTTCGTTTGGTTTGCAGGAAGCGAGAATGATGTCAATCGTAACGCCACTAATGACGACGGTGATGCTGCTCATTCTTGTTTTGTTGATTGGGTATGGCAGCGTGCGGGTAGCGCAGGGCAGTTTATCGGGCGGAGAGCTTGTCGCGATTTTACTGTACATGTTTCAAATCGTCATGCCGTTTACGCAAATGGCTTCGTTTTTCACACAGTTTCAAAAAGCGCTGGGCGCATCTGAGCGTATTTCGGAGCTGCTGCTTGAGAAGGAAGAGGAGGATTCCAACATGATGGAATCTCCCCAGGATAACCGCCGCGAAACAGGAGATAGCCCCCTGATCGCGTTCGAGGACGTGTGCTTCGGGTATGCGAAGGACAGACTGCTGCTGCGTGCTCTCTCTTTTCAGATTAAGGAAGGACAGGTGACTGCTTTTGTGGGGCCAAGCGGAACGGGGAAAACAACCGTATTTTCTTTGCTTGAACGGTTCTATGACCCATCTGCGGGTGCAATTCTGTACAAGGGGACACCGATCACGCATTTGAAGCTGGAGGATTGGCGCCAGAGAATGGCGTATGTGTCGCAGGACAGTCCGATGATGCAAGGAAGCATTAGGCATAACCTTGTGTACGGCTTGGACGTGACGGATGAGAAAAGGTTAGAAGAAGCCGTTCGACAAGCGAATTTAAGCGATTTCGTAAACTCGCTACCAGAAGGCTATGAGACGGAAGTCGGGGAAAGAGGCATTAAGCTGTCCGGTGGTCAACGCCAGCGTCTTGCTATAGCTAGAGCTATTATACGGAACCCGGAAATTCTGCTCCTTGATGAAGCAACGGCTCATCTTGACAGCGATTCTGAGCAGCTTGTCCATGGAGCGCTGCAACGATTAATGGAAGGAAGAACGACACTCGTTATCGCCCATCGCCTCTCCACGATACGCGGAGCAGATCAAATCATCGTGCTGGAGGAAGGCGATATTTCTGGACAAGGCACACATGAAGAGCTGCTTAAAGGCCATTCATTGTATGGAAAGCTTGTTCGCCAGCAGTCCGGTGCGATGTTTTAAATCACATGGCATGTTCGTATGACCTCGCTTCGCTTGGCGCGGGAGGGCTTCATGCGATCGCAATGATGAGGGATATGGCTATGAGCGTTTCAAGCGATTCAACAGCAAATCGGAGCAGAATGCTCCGAACCCTATGCATGTGGCGAATACGGTCGTAAATATATGTCACGCAACAACCATTACAAGGGAACGTCTTCATCGGTTCCCTTGTTTGGCTATGTCTGCTTATCCCTGTAAACGCGCGCATTGAATTATTGTATCCTGCTATAGAATATATCTATTACGCTGCAGATTGACTGGCTTTGAGCACGGATGACAGACTCTTCTCAACATAATACCGACAAAACCCATTTGAATCATTATGTATGGTATGGAGCGGGCAGGCAGCGCGTTTGCTTGTCGTCTCAATCACAAAACGAGGGGCGGATAAACGATGACGGAGCGTAAAAAATTAAAATTGGGCGCGGTACTTCACGGGGCTGGAGGCAACCTGGCAGGTTGGAGGCATCCGGATGGACGTGTACGTTCAGGCGCAAATCGTGAATTTAATGCAGGATTTGCAGCAGAATCTTGGACTCACGTATTTATTTATAGCCCATGGGCTGCATGTCGTCAGGCATATTTCGAACCGAATCGGCATGATGTATTTGGGGCAGTTCGTTAAGATTGCAGGCAGTGAAGAGCTGTTTAACCATCCGGCGCATCATTACACTAAAGCGCTAATCGCATCTATCCCCTGGCCTGACCCAAGCCGGAAACGTGAACTTCAGGTGATTAGCGGCGAGATTCCCTCGCCTGCCAAGCCCCCCTCAGGCTGCCGCTTTCATACGCGCTGCCCTGCGGCGACAGCCCTTTGCAGGAGCGAGCCGCCAGAGCTTAAGGAAATTGAATACGAACACTGGGTTGCCTGCCATTACCCAGCTTAAAGGCCGAGAGCTCCGATACGGGACTGCTCGGCTTTTTGGATATATAAGCATTTATATGTTTCATATACAAATGTGCTTATCTTTTTCCGCGAAACGTAAGCTTAGCCGCCAGAGGACGGCGACAGCCGTTTACGCTCGAAATATAGGTAAGTATATCATTTCGCCAACTTTCTCTATATTTCTACGCGAAACGTAAGCTTAGCCGCCAGAGGACGGCAACAGCCGTTTACGCTCGCCTGCGATAGGTGGCAGATGTGACTATGGGACCATTGACGCAATCAAAAACAGCATGTTACGCTACCTTCATATGGAAACAAATGGAGGGATACACTTGATTGAAATTCGCTTATCAGTAGGGTATGACGAGTATGAAGAAGGGACTAGAATGTCCAGCTTGATTGAAAAACTGGCATCGAGTCCGGATGGCGAGAAGCTGTCCATACTAACGATCGGCGACTGGGGTCAGGCGTATGAAAATTCTCCGGAAAGCTTTATTGAAACATTGATCAGCCATAAGGATTCATTTCCTAACTTAACGAAACTATTTATTGGCGATATGGGCTTTGAAGAGTGCGAGGTATCTTGGATCAACCAGACGAATCTCTCTCCGCTGCTTGCAGCTTTCCCGAATTTAAAGTCGCTGTCGATAAAGGGCAGCCAAGAGCTAAGCTTGCAGCCGCTCGTTCATGAGAACCTAGAAGAGCTTGTTATAATATGCGGCGGGCTTCCGCAATCCGTGCTTCAGGAAATTACGAATGCAAGGCTGCCGGAGCTGCGGAAGCTGGAGCTTTACTTAGGCGTGGAGGACTACGGCTTCGATGGAGGAATTGAGGATGTTTTGCCGCTCCTAAAAGGCGATCTGTTCCCTAAGCTTACATATTTGGGACTGAAGGACAGCGAAATCCAGGATGAAATCGCGATTGCGGCTGCTGACGCGCCTATACTCGACCAGTTACATACGCTGGACTTGTCCTACGGCACGTTGACAGACGAAGGCGGGGAGGCTCTGCTTGCGAGTGCCCGCATCAAGCAGCTGAAGCATCTTGATCTGAGCTACCATTACATGTCTGACGAGCTCGTGCTACGCTGGCAGCAATCGGGCATGTCTGTCGACGTGAAGGACCAGCAGGAGTCAGATGAGGATGATTGGCGCTATCCATTCCTTACCGAATAATGGAGAGCTGCGAGCAGCCTTATTTGCTTATCGCTAATCCTTCCAATAAACGGACGGCAGGGCTGCAGGCGGCTAGAGCGAAGCTCGGGCTTGCGCCTGCTGCCGTCCTGTCGTATGAGCAATTGCTTAGCGGCGATGCATGCATAGGAGATGCCCTCAGAAAGCTTGCCGGCAGAGGCGATATCATCATTCGGCTCGATGCTCCCGGCGAGAACCCGGCTGTCGAGCGGCAGCTTATTGCATGGGGGGCTCCGGATCGCAATGGAGACGACATGTTTTGGTCAGGCGGCTCTTTGCCGAACAGCATTTCAATCGTATCGTCGGAAGCGCTGCTGCTGCCGCCTGAGCATGGCCGAATCTGGCATCCGGCGCAGTGGTACCGGGGGTATTGCCGGTTTCTCGCGGCGATGCAGCGGGAGGTTAAAGCTTCAGGCGCCCGAGCTTACTGGGTGAACTCACCGGGAAGCATAGCCAAAATGTTCGACAAAAGAACCTGCTGGCAGCTATTCGAGCGTCATGGCCTTCAATTGCCGGCGCTCCCGGCCGCGGCGGGCTCTATCAAAAGCTATGAAGAGCTTCGGGCAGCCATAGCAACGAGCGGGATGAAGCGGCTGTTCATTAAATTAGCCTGCGGCTCTGGAGCCGCGGGCGTTATCGCTTACCAGACGAATCCGCGCACGGGGGAGGAGCTGGCTATTACGACGATCGGCTCGGAGCAGGCTTCTAGCGGCTTCAGCTTTTACAACGCCGGCCGGCTGAGACGCTACAGCGACGCGAAGGACATTCGCCGCATTGTCGATTGGGTATGCGGCGAAGGCGCGCATATCGAGCGTTGGATCGAGAAGGAAAGCTTCGAGGGCAAAGCCTTTGACGTGCGCCAGCTTGTCGTGAACGGCAAGGCTTGCCACACCGTCGCTCGATTGAGCCATACCCCGATTACCAATCTGCATCTGCGTAACGAGCGCAGCATGGACATGAAGCGCCTTCTGCCCGAAGACGTTAGACAAGCGGTGCAGCAGACTGCCGAGAAAGCGCTCCGCGCATTCCCGGGCAGCTCGGCGGCAGGGGTGGATGTGCTTGTCCAGCGAGGCAGCAGCGCGACCTATCCCATTGATATCAATCCATTTGGCGATTTGCTGTATGGCGCCGAGTACGAGGGGATGAACACCTACGAGTGGCAAATGCGCCAGCTTCTCAGAAAGGAATAAGCATCTATGCTGAATATGAACCATATTGTGGGCACCCACGATATTGTAATGATTACGCTCGATACGCTTCGGTATGACGCGGCTAAGCTGGAGGAGGCGAATTGCCCGAATCTTTGCGGCAGCGGCGGGTGGGAGAAACGGCATTCGCCGGGCAGCTTCACCTATGCGGCGCATCATGCTTTTTTCGGAGGGTTTCTGCCGACCCCCGCGACGACCGATAAAACCGCTCATGTAAGGCTGTTCCATACGAAAAATACGGGGCTGAGAACGCATCCCCATACATGGTTGTTTGACGCCCCGGATCTTGTATCCGGCTTGCAGGAGGCGGGTTACCGCACGGTCTGCATCGGAGGCGTCATTTTTTTTACGAAAAAGAACAAGCTGGCTAAGGTGCTGCCGGGTTATTTTCAGGAAAGCTATTGGCGGATGACCTTTGGCGTGACGAATCCGCGCTCGGCCGAGCATCAGGTTAATCATGCTTTGAAGCTGCTGGAGAAGGCAGATCCCGCCCAAAGGCTGTTTCTGTTCCTGAATATTTCAGCCATGCACGGACCGAACCACTATTTTGTCCCAGGGGCCAAACAAGATTCGGTCGAAACCCAGCGGGCAGCGCTGCGCTATGTGGATAGCCAGCTAGGCGTATTGTTTGACGCGATGCGGAATAGGGGGAAAACGTTAGTCTTGGCGTTCTCCGATCACGGAACCGCATATGGCGAGGATGGCTACGAGGGTCATCGCCTCGCCCATGAAGTCGTGTGGAACGTGCCGTATCGCGAATTTATATTGAATTAAGGAGGGAACAGCATGCTGCAACCATCATCGCTACCAGCTACTCCCGAGCTGCGGGAGCTCGAGCAGCGCTGGACGGCGGCTCCATACCGCTCCTATCTGTATTCTTATCCGCATAAGACAGCTTATCGCGATTTATCGCCAGCAGAGCCGCTGAAGGAGCTGTGGGAGCGGGACCAAACCGATTATTACTTTTTGTATATGCACATTCCCTTTTGCGGGGCACGCTGCGGCTTCTGTAATTTATTCACGCTGCCGGACCGCAGGGCTAGCGTGCATGAGCAGTATGTGGATGCGCTTCACCGGCAGGCTGAGCAGTGGGCGCCGTGGTTCCGCGGACGGACGTTTTCCAGATTCGCCATCGGCGGGGGGACGCCAACGCTTCTCGAGGCTGCGCAGTTGAACCGTCTGTTTGACATTGCTGAGCACACGATGGGCCTTGATCCGCGGCAAGCTTCCATATCGGTCGAAACGTCGCCGGAAACGGTAACCGAGGATCGCATGCGTGTGCTGAAGGATCGGCTCGTTGACCGTATCAGCATGGGCATTCAAAGCTTCGTCGAGGATGAAGCGGCTGCCATCTACCGTCCGCAGAAGCCGAAGCTTGCGGAGGAAGCGCTGGAGAAGCTGATAGGCTACCAATTTCCGCTCATTAATATTGATTTGATATACGGATTGCCCGGGCAGACGCCAGATACTTGGCTGTACTCGCTCGAGAAGGCAATCGGCTACGGGCCTGGCGAAATATTCATCTATCCGCTGTATACGCGGGAAAATACGATTCTGAAGCCGGATCAAATCCGCAGCGCTGGCACGGATATTCGCTTGGAGCTGTACCATATTGCGAGGCAAAGGCTCGAAGCTGCCGGCTATAGACAATATTCGATGCGGCGCTTCGCGAAGGAAACGAATTTCACCCACAAAAGCATTCTGCCCTTCAGCTGTCAGGAGGAAGGCATGGCCGGACTCGGCTGCGGGGCGCGCTCGTATACGCGCGACGTGCATTATGCTTCGCGTTACGGCGTGAGCGCAGCGGCAACTAGAAGCATCATTGAGGATTACGTTGCCGCTGAGCGTCATGATACGGCCGATTACGGATTTAGGCTGAGCGTTGCTGAACAGAAGCGGAGATTCCTTCTGAAAGCTTTGCTGCACCGAGAAGGCTTGGCACTCGATTCCTATGAAGCTCGCTTCGGAAGCGATGCGGTGAATGAGCATTCCGATCTGCAGGAGCTGCTCTCGCTTGAACTCGCTGAGCTGGATGAAGGCATCCTGCGGCTGACGACGAGAGGGATGGCGTATTCGGATGCAATCGGAGATGAGCTCATCTCCGGCGATGTAAGAGAGCTGATGAACGGATACATCGTCCGATGAAGGCGGTGCTGTATTACCGTGGAGCGCTCTCATCCTGCAACTATGATTGTCCCTACTGCCCCTTCAGCAAGACGAAGGACAGCAAGGAGACGCTGGAGAAGGATAGGCAGCAGCTGCTCGCCTTTATGGACTGGGTTCGCGTGCAGGGAGCAGCTGGACATCGGCTGTCGATTTTTTTCAATCCTTACGGCGAGGCGCTCGTTCATCGCTGGTACCGCGAAGCGATGATGGAGCTGTCGCATTTGGAGCATGTGGAGAAGGTCGCCGTACAAACGAATTTATCGGCGAAGCTGGATTGGACGGAGCAGCTTGAGAGGAGCAAGGCCGCCTTCTGGGTAACCTATCATCCTGGACAGACAAGCGAAGTCCAGTTTCTGAGCCAGTGCATGAAGCTTTACCGGAATGGCCTTGCATTCAGCGTGGGCTCGGTCGGCATCCGCAGCGCTTTTGGCGCAATCTCGCGCCTGCGAGGCGAGCTGCCGCCAGATGTATACCTTTGGGTGAATGCATTCAAAGACCGAAAAGCGTATTATACGCTTGACGAAATCGATTATTTAACGAGCATTGATCCCTATTTCCAGCTAAACGTACCCGATTACGACAGCCTAGGGGCGCATTGCGGCGCTGGTGAAAACGTGTTTTATGTTCAAGGTCCCGGTATTGTGAAGCGCTGCTACAGCGACCGGAAGGTAATCGGACATCTCTATCGTGACGGTTTGGAGGGTCTTTCTTCAGAACGTCCCTGCGGGATGAAGAAATGCGGATGTTATATCGGTTATATTCATATGCCTGGGCTGGCCATGAACGATGTTTACGGATCAAGCTTGCTTGAAAGGATCCCGGCTGGATATGCCCGCTGAATAGGAATAATCAAATACGATCGGCCATATTTCCCAATGATGAAACGGCTGCTGTGAAAGGTGATGAAAAAGCGCCTCGCAGCAGCTTTTTTAATATATAAGACTCTATATGTTTCATGCGATAAAGTATCCTTCTATTTCTACGGGAAACGGATACCATCTTCTTGCAGAGTACGGCGATGCCGTTTCTTCTTGACGTATAGGAAAGGATATGGGTTTGCTCTTCCTTTCTCTATACGTTTCGCCGAAACGATGGCGGCTATTGAAAGGACGCCGTCAGGCGTTTTTTCTTAGTGCTTGCTATCGGTTGAGGCTCCGTCATTCTCCATACTTGGAAACAAAATTCCTTATTATGGTACGATAAGCATAGTCGATTATTTCACTAGCTGGAGGTGCAGCTGTGTTAAATGTGTTCATAACGGTTAAAAGCTTAGGAAAGAAAAAAAATCATCTCGATCGTCTGGCGTGGCCGCTTGCGGAATCACCGCCAACCTTGAGAGCATTAATTGAAGCCGTCGTGATCTTAGGTGTCCAATCGTTTAACAAACGGGAGACAGCGGTGCCGCTCGTTTCCTGCTTGACCCAGACTGATATCATGCGGCAAGGCAACGGGGGAAAGGTTGGTTTCGGGACCTTGTACAACGAGCAAGGGAACGGCGAGGAGGAGGCTGTTTCTACTGCGCTGCTCGCTTTCGAGGACGGTTTGTATCGTGTGTTTATTAATGGAATTGAAGCAGAGCAGCTGGATATGCCGCTTGCTATCTGCGATGGAGATGAGCTGGCATTCATTCGTTTTACGATGCTTTCTGGGGGATTGCGTTAGAAAAACAACGAGGAGGCAGATAGGATGGACCGTGCAGAGCAGAAGCTCTATTTCCAACAAATGAACGATAAGGCGGCAGTCATACCGCTCTCGGATGCACATCAGCGGCTCGCGCTGCTGCTTGTCCGGTTAGGCGAACGGGGATACAACGATTATGAGATTAGCGCTGAGATTAAAGAGCAGCTGCTCATTCTAGCTTCAGGAGAAGAGCAGCCGCTCTTCGAGCCGCTTGCTGTTATTATGGAGGAGCTGCTGGATGCTCCGTACGGCCGTGTATTTCGCTATATAGCGGAACACGCCATCGAATATCCGTACAGCACCGGCTATGCGCGCAGGCCGTTTCGAACCAAGGAGCAGCGGCTTCATGTGGATCGGCTGCTGACCAAGCTTATTTCCTTGTTTTATTTGCAGGCTAGGCATTTTTCGGTTAACGATTATTTGACGATTTCCGGTTACCTCTCGGAGAATGAATACCAATTCCCGGCAATGGCGATAGCAGATATGGTTGCATACGCCATTGACGCTGGCGATGATGCGGTCATGGAAGCTTTAAAGGATGTCATATATGGCGATAACAATACCGCGTTGTTGTCCCGAGCCATGATATCGGGTATCTTCCTCAGCCACAACCGAGATGCTTATCGCATGATTGGCGAGCTTCTAGTTGCAGCGAGGCTGCAGGAGGGCCTGCGGCAAAGCATTGTAGAAGCGATGGACGAGGGAACGATCGAAGCGATGATCGACATGATGAAGGTTATAACGGAGCATGATCTGATCCGTTTTAGCTCCGTTATTCGAGCTTTGGATGTATGGACGGGACTAGCGCTCGAAGCCTCCAATGCACGGGTAGCTAGGCAAAATATAGATTATGCAGCGCAATGCCTGGCAGATCCCGCTGTATTGCGGGACGGCTTGGCGAGCCATGACGTGAATAAGCTGTTCATGAGTCTATGGGCGACAGCCGTGCGCGAAGAGAAGCAGCTGTACGAGCAGATCAGCCTGATAATGGCGAGCGAAGAGCCTTTTCGGCAAATTGTGGCGCAGCATATGCTCGCACAGTCCCAGAACGAAGATATCCGTTTTCTAATCGCGCAGGACTGGCTGGGTGAGCCGCATAAGGAAGTGCAGTATTGGGTGCTGCAGAACTACACGTTCGACTATTCGTTTGAGTGGGAAAGCGACTCGCGGGGAGCATATAAGCGCCTTGTATTTAGAAGATCCGTACTGCTTGAAGACAAAGCAGTGAGGCAGCGACAGTACGAGCAGTTTAAGGCAATGCTTGCGAGCGTGGCTGCGGCGGATAGCGAAGAGCGATCGAAGGTGTTTCCGTGGGTCAGCTACTCGTTCACAGCCGATATGGTTGTCCGCAAGCTGCTGTATTTGGCCGCCTACGATATGGATAGGGAATGGATTGCCGATATAATCACCATTAAGGATAGGCTGAGCTCTGATATGAGAGGCGAGCTGCTTCGGTTTTTTATATCCGATCCCTCTGATGCGGCTCAGCGCGCCTTTCTGCTGGCTTCCCTTGCAGATAAAAGCATGAGTAATCGTGAAATCGCCATACATAAAGCTTCGGAGCTCGCGTTGAGCGAGGATGAGCTCGCAGCGGTAGCCTCGCTGCTCAAGCTGAAAACGGGAACGCTCAGGCAGGCGGCAATCGGCTTGCTGCTGAAGCAAACCCCGAATCAGCTGACCGCCGTGCTGGAGCTTCTGCTGCAAAGCCGGAATGAGCTGCAGCGCCTGGCAGCGCTTGAGCTGCTTACCGAGATGAAGGAAGAGCCGAGTTTGGCCGAGCTCTCAAGCGCGATGAAGGAAGAAGTCGATTTAATGGAAGAGCCTACTGACAAGGAGCGGCTGCTCATCGCCAAGCTGAAGCAGCAGACGGCCTATACGCTCAGCGCCGGGTTGGGCTTATTTGATCCGTTGCTTGTGCAGGAGGAGCTCGCGGGCAAAGCTCAGCTGCCGCTCACCGCGCTGGGAGAAGGCAAACGTTATTTCACTTTGACCATCGAGCAGATCAGCAGCTTTGTGAGAGGTTTGGCGGATCTCGTTCATCTGCACCGGGAGCATGAATATGAAGCGACTGATTATTCAGGCGCGAAGCAGACGCTGCTGGTAGGAGCGCAGCTGACGAAGATGAATTGGAGATATGAGCCGGATGATCCTACGCCGGAGCTGGAGCGTTATCCGCTCGCAAGCTTGTGGTCGGACTATTTGGATAGCAGCGGGTTTGGTCCCGAGGAGCTGCTTCAATTTCAATTCCTGCGCAGCGAATATAAGCTGTACAGCTATGCAGCCGGTGAGCTGGAGCATTGGGAGTCCGCGCATTATAAGCCTGCCGAGGGTTGGCGACAAGAACTGCTGGACCAGCTCTATCCGCTTGATCTCATGCGCGAGGTGCATCTGCTAGGCGAGAGCCTGCCCTATAGCTCGCAGGTTTATCGGATCATCAACGCCTATGTCGAAGACAGCCGCGGGAGTGAGCAGTTCGAAATGTCAAGGCATATCCTTGGCTTGATCATAAGCTGTTTTCCGTTTGAGTGTGCCAAAGAGGAGAGCCGGCTGCTGGATTTGTTCACGGGCTTCTGGAATCAGATGCTTCGTTCCAATAGCCGCGATGACGAATCGTTCGTCGAATGGATGCGAACTATATATCCCTTGTATGAGAGGTTTGGATTCGAGCAGCAGCTGCTTGATACGAAGGATTTCGCGCGCGCGTTCAGCTTAGGCGTGATCGATGAGAATGAGCTTTATAAGGAGCTGCTGTCAAGGCCGCACAGCGCCACGCATATCAGGCAGCTGACAAACCCGAAGCGCAAGCTGACCGAAACCTACCCGCAGCTCGCTGTCATCAAAGATACAGTCGTGCAGCGCATTCTGGAGCTGGAGCTAAGCCGCGGGGAATTGGCAACCGAGGTGACTCACTTAGCGATGGGCATTATGCATATCGAAGGCATTCGTACCTTCATTGCGATTCTTGAAGGGCTGGACAAAGAGTCCTTCGTCCGCGGCTATATTTACGGATACGGCAAGGACATTACGCGCAAGGAAACCTTTTGCCACCTGCTCAAGGCTTGCTCTCCCGGAGCCAACGAGGATGCTGCGCTGCTGCGGGAACAGCTGCTCCAAAAGAGCATTTCGGAGATCAGGCTGCTCGAAGCCGCCATGTATGCGCCGCAGTGGGTGGACCTTATCTCCGATTATTTGGGCTGGGACGGCCTGCGCAGCGCTGCTTGGTATTTCCATGCGCATATCAATGAGTCCTTCTCCGCGGAGAAGGAGACGATCGTTGCCCATTACTCGCCGATCGCGCCGCAGGATTTCAACGATGGAGCCTTTGACATCGAGTGGTTCAGGCAAGCCTATGACGAGCTTGGCGAAGAGCGTTTCCGCCTGCTGTACCAGTGTGCGAAGTATATATCCGCAGGAGCGAACCATCGTCGCTCTCAGCTGTTTGCGGACGCGGTTCTCGGCAGGCTGAACGCAAGCGAGCTTCAGGCATCGATCGTAGAGAAGCGGAATAAGGATTTGCTGCTCAGCTACAGTCTGCTCCCTTGGAGCACAGAGAAGGACAAGGCTGGACAACTGCTGGAGCGATATTCAGTTATTCAGCGTTTTTTGAAGGAAAGCAAAGCTTTCGGAGCACAGCGAAGGGCAAGCGAGGAGAAGGCATCGAGCATCGCGCTGGACAATCTTGCGCGCAATGGAGGCTATGCCGATGTCATACGCTTGACTTGGGATATGGAAGGCAGGAAGCTGGATGAGCTTCTTCCTTATTTCGAACCGCATGAGCTGGATGTTGGGATCTCCGCGCAGCTGACGATCGATGAGCTTGGTAAAACAGAGATTCAAGTAACGAAGCAAGGCAAGACGTTGAAGTCGGTGCCTGCCGTTTACAAGAAGCACGCCTATATCACGGCACTTAAGGAAACGAAAACCGAGCTGACTGACCAATATAGGCGCGCGCGTACGGAGCTGGAGCGCTCAATGGTAAGCGGGAACGGGTTCTCGCTTCATGAGCTCGACAAGCTGTTCCGTAATCCGGTCCTAGCTCCGCTCGTTCGCGAACTGGTTTTTAAGGCTAATGGAAAGCTAGGCTACTACAGCGAAAGCGAAGGGCAGCTCATTGATGCTCTGGGAGCGCAGCATAGGCTGGAAGAAAAGGACCAGCTGATCATCGCGCATCCGCTAGATCTATATGCGAGCGGAGAGTGGAGCATATTCCAGAAGGATGTGTTCGATCGACAGGCGGTGCAGCCGTTTAAGCAAATATTCAGAGAGCTGTATTTGCCGAATGCCGATGAGCTGGCAGGCGGTTCGCTGTCCCGCCGATATGCGGGCCATCAAGTGCAGCCTCGCAAAACGGTAAGCCTGCTGAAAAGCCGAAAGTGGACGATCAGCTATGAAGAGGGCTTGCAGAAGGTTTATTACAAAGAGAATGTCATTGCGAATATCTATGCGCTTGCTGACTGGTTTTCTCCTTCGGATATCGAGAGCCCCACGCTTGAAACCGTCCAATTTTTTAATCGGCATACGTTGAAAGGATTGGATATCTCAGAGGTCCCAAGTCTTGTGTTTTCCGAGGTCATGCGTGATATTGATCTGGTCGTCAGCGTGGCGCATGTCGGGGGCGTCGATCCGGAAGCCAGCCTAACGACGATTGATATGCGCCTTGCCATCGTAAGAGAGTCGCTGCGCTTGCTTATGATCGGCAATGTCCGCTTTGAAGGCAAGCATGCTTTGATCGACGGCAAGCTTGGTGAATACAGCGTCCATCTGGGGAGCGGAATCGTGCATAAGCTGGCCAAGGGAGCGCTTGCGATTATACCCGTTCATTCTCAGCATCGCGGCCGCGTATTCCTTCCGTTCATGGATGAGGACCCGAAGACGGCGGAGATCCTGTCCAAAATCGTTCTGCTGGCGCAGGACGAGAAGCTGAAGGATCCGCAAATATTGGCGCAGCTGCAAGCCTGACCTGCATGCTTCAAATGCTGCCATTTCGGGTATAGTACATTATGGTAGAAATAAGGAAGGGAGCGTGCAAGGATGACGCAGGCTAAGAAAGTGGCTTTTTTGCTGGCTAATGATTTTGAAGACTCCGAGATGCAAAATCCGTATGACGAAATGGTGAAAAATGGCCACGAGGCCGTTATTATCAGCTTGAACAGCAACGAGGAGCTGACAGGCAAGAAGGGAACGATCACGTATACCTCGCATCTAGGTATCGAGGAAGCGAATGCGGAGGATTACGCTGCGATTATTATTCCAGGCGGGAAGTCTCCGTCCCATTTGAAGGATAACGCTGCCGTGCAGGCGTTCATTAAAAAGGCGGACCAATCAGGAACGACGATATCGGCAATCTGCCATGGACCGCAAATTTTGGAGGCAGCTGGCTTGCTTAAAGGTCGTACCCTTACCGCTTATCCCGAATTGTCGGCGGAAATAGAAGCTGCGGGCGGACATTTCGTCGATAAAGAGGTCGTGGTCGACCGGAATCTCATTACCTCGCGAACACCTGCAGACGAGCCCGCTTTCATCCGTGAGACGATTGACAAGCTGGGAGTAAACGCATGGTAGCATAAGCCGCGTGCAAGCGGCAAAAGCAAGCATGACACGAAGCAAAGGCTGTTCTTGGATCTTAAATGATTGAAGAGCAGCCTTTTTGCTTTTTAGGTTTCGCAATGGCTTTGACTGTGCCCGGTTGCAGCATATCTTAATTGTCTATTGCGCAAAGCTGGAGTATACTTCATCTAACAGGCAAATACGGACAAGAGGTTTACCAAATTGAACGGACAAGGAGGTCTTCGCATGTCTGGCACTGTGATTGATAAGGAGACAGGCCCAGCGGCAGGACCGTCCAAGCTCGTGAGCCGGATTTCGATTATTGATAATGGGATGCTGACGCTTCAAGCTTGGGGTGCCGACCACATCTGCAAGGTTTGCATCGCGAACAGCGGTTCATGCTGCAGGGATTGCCGGAATCTCTCGGACGGGGTAGGCTGTCAGCTTCGGAATACGAGCTGCACGGCATGGCTATGCGGCTTTCATAAATATTTATTATATGAGGTTGGACAGCTGGAGCAGTGGCAGGCATTCTGGGAGCAGGTCCCCGGTCAGGATTATCGGGAGGACTTCACGCCTGAACAGCTTTCGCTCAAGAAAGCATTGCAAAGGCCGGAGCAGGCTATGGACCATCTCGGCGAGGCGCTTGCTGCCGACCTGCAAGATATGGCGCGGTCGCATATCGCGATTGGCATCATCCTAACGCTCCGGGAAAAGCTGGATAAAAATATTGATCAATTTCAGCTGGAGGAAAAAGACCATAAGCTGAAATTGCGGATTAAAAGAAAAATCAAAGTGCTGTCCGGCGACTTTCAGCGTTTCCACTTTTTGTTGAACAAATATTACAGTGATCTGTCAGAGATCTGATTCTGCTCGGAACAGCAAAGGAAGAGGAGCCGAAAGACCGGCTCCTCTTCTGCATTTATTTCAAAAACTCAAGCAGCTCTTGATTGAACCTAGCTGGTTCGTCGTACAATATGCCATGGCCGCTTTGTTCGAAGGTGACGAGCGTAGAGCCGTCGATTCCGTTCAGCAGCTGCTTTGCGAATTCCGGTGGGCAAATTTGGTCCAGTGCGCCTTGGAAGATTGTCGTAGCCGCTTTAATCTGTACTATATCTGATCTTAAGTCCTCATCGCGCAGCGATTCGAACGTACGTACCGTTCCCCAAGCAGAGGCCTCCAGGCCCAGCAGCTGCAGCCAATCCTTGAATGGTTCGGATATGGGATTGGACGCGGTATTAGCTAGAAAGAGCTCTCCGAAGTCACGAAGCATCTGTGGACGGTCTTTTTTGGCGGCTGCGATCTGCGCATCGGCTTCTTCTCTCTTCATGCCATGCGGATAATCCTCCCGCTGCGAGAAGGAGGGAGCTGCGGCGCCAATCAGTGCGAGCTTCTGGATGCCATAGCCTCCATGCCGTGCCATATAACGGACTGCGATGGCTCCGCCTACCGAGAAGCCAATCAGAAAAGCGTGCTCCAGCCGCAAATACTCGATGACCGCCTTCACGTCATCGGCAAGCCTATCATAGTCGTAGCCGGCTGCAGGTGCGCTGGATTTGCCGAAGCCGCGCTGGTCAATGCCGATACAGCGGTAGCCCTGCTCCGAAAGCAGGGTGAACTGGGCTTCGAACATGCGGCTGCTCAGCGGCCAACCATGCAGGAAAATAACGGGGGTGCCGGTGCCGATATCCTCGACGTATAGCTTCACTTTCCTCTCAACCTCAATATAATGTCCCATAGTATCTCTCCTCTCGTGATTATCCTTTCTATTACCCCAATAAGAAGCATTTGAAAAATAAATCTTTTTGATGCGTATGAACAGGTAGAATAAAAGCAATGGATTGGAGGTCGGCTTCAGATGTTTTCTTGGCTAAGAATGGCGGTCATTTGTATCGTTGTTGCTTTTTTAACGCGGTTCATTCCTTTTTCCGATTTTTTTCGAAATGTGAATACGCTGGTCCACGAGCTGGCCCACGCCATTGCAGCCTTGCTGCTTAAAGGCAGCGTGATGCATATTCATTTGTACGCCGACCAAAGCGGGGTAACCAATACGTCCTACACGGACAATTGGATGTCGATTCCGATTGCGCTAGCAGGCTACATTGGCGCTTCTTTGTTCACGCTGCTGCTATTCTATTTGCATGCCCGTGGGCATGATCGTATCGGATTAGCCTGTATCGCGTTGGCTGCGGGAACGGCGCTTGCTCTGTTTATACGCAACGGATATGGGATGGCATGGAGCGGTGGTTTTGCTGCATTAACGGCTTTTGTCCTATTCGCTGCGCCGGACTGGCTTCGCAAAGGCTATTATTTGCTTATCGCTTTCATATGCTTAGTAGAATCGATTGTTAGCCCGTTTATTGTTCTTTACCTAGCCGTTACTGACCCCGCCATGGCTGGCGATGCCGCGAGCTTGAGCCAAGCAGCTTACCTGCCTGCATCCGTATGGGCTTTCTTATTTTGCGGATTTTCGTTATGGTGCGCAAGAGCGGCTGTCGGTTGTTTGTTTAGGAGCAGCGCAGCTGGGATACAAATAAGTAGATAGTGAACAGGAGGGTGAGTGAAGAAAATGGCGAAGAGCTACAAGCTGATCGAAAAGAAGAAGATTCACTTATCGAGCATCGATCCAGCGGATACAGGGCGGTTTAAGCATAAAGAAGAGGTTATGGCCGAAATGATGGAGCTTGAGCAGGAGCTCGAGGAGCTTCAGAAGAAGCTCATTGCCGGCAAACAGCACGCCGTGCTGTTCATCTTTCAAGGGATGGATTGCAGCGGGAAGGATGGCGTAATCAAAAAGGTATTCGCCGGACTGCATCCGCAAGGCATATCCGCTTACAGCTTTAAGAAGCCGACGGAGGTGGAGGCTCGGCATGATTTTTTGTGGCGGGCGCATCGCGCGGTTCCGGAGCTTGGGCAAATAGCGGTGTTTAACCGCTCCTATTATGAGGATGTGCTAATAACGAGAGTGCATGGCGAGGTTTCCGAAGAGCAGGCGAAAAAACGATTTAAGCATATCAACCATTTCGAAACTTTGCTGGCAGACAGCGGCGTGAAGGTGGTTAAAATCTTTTTGCACATTTCCAAGCAGTTTCAGTTGGAGAAGCTGATTAGCAGAATCGAGGATCCAAGCAAAAACTGGAAATTTGATCCTGCAGATATAAGTGAACGCAAGGCTTGGAAGCAGTACGGCGAGCTTTACGAGGAGCTGTTCGAGAAATGCAGCAAGTCGGCGCCTTGGCATGTCGTTCCTTCGGATAATCGCTGGTATCGCAATTATGCAGTGCTTCGCATTGCGGTTGAGGCGCTGCGAAGCCTTGAGCTACAGGACCCTCCCGCCAATCCTGAGCTCCGGCCCATGCTCGAGAAGCTTAAGCGCGAGAATGATTAGTTGAAAGATATAGCCGTAGTGTTTGAATAAAATAAAGCTTAATGGAATGGAATACCGCGCCTAGCAGGCAGCCTTATCGAATTTGGGATAATAAGGCTGCCTGTTTTTTTTTGCTGCAACATTTAGAATTGGGAATATGAACGCCTAACCTGCATGCTGCCAGCCTATTTCGCCCTTCGTTTATGTTTAGAACATGTATAGAGCCAGCTACTATACTGGTTAATAGTGTTAAAACATCGAAGATAGAGCAATTGGGAGGGTAATAATCATGAATTACAAGAAATTTGTCAGAATGATCAGCATGCTGCTTGCAGCAGTATTGTTCGTTCAGGTTTATCCTGCGTATCCAAGCAGGTCTGAGCAGCAAGTATATGCTGAGCCGGCTGACATGGTGCCACCGGCTGACATGACGCCGACCGGCTCGACTTACGAGCCGGGGACGCCGCCGGCGCCGATCGACATGTTCAAAGAATACACTTGGGAGAAAGTGGTCAGCAACATTATGCCAAGCGCTCGATTGGGAGCGGCAATGGCGTTTGACGAGAAGAATGGCAAAGTCGTCATGTTCGGGGGACAAGGCGTATCCGGACTGCTGAAAGATAACTTCCTGTGGGACGGCGTGGAGAAGAAATGGCAGAAGCTTGCCGACTCCAGCGTTCCAGGGGGACTTGCTGCGCGTAAAGGAGCGGCAATTGCTTATGATCCTGGATTAGAGCAAGTGGTTATGTTCGGAGGCGAAGGTGCTTCCGGCGTATTAAACGATATGTGGGTGTGGAAGGGCGACAGCCTACAATGGCAGCCGCTTGCTATAGCGACGCCGCCAGCACGCGCTGGCGCTGCATTCGCTTTTGACGGTGAGAACCTCGTTCTATTTGGCGGCTATCAGCTGAGCGGATCAACGAAAACTCGCCTTGCGGATACATGGGTATTTGACGGTACGGCGTGGGAAGAGAAGACACCGGACCAAAGCCCGCCTGCCACGCACTCGGCAACGATGGCGTACGATGGCAAGCATGCTGTGCTGTACGGCGGTAATATAGGTGAAGAAGTGCGCGGTACAAGCTACCAAATCAATTCCAATAAGCTTTGGATTTGGGATGGAACAGCGTGGAACGACAGCGCTCCGACAGTTGAAGCACTCGATTGGGGACGCTGGGGTCAAGCCATGGCTTATGACGGACGCCGTGTCGTGTTCTACGGCGGCGAATTCGACTGGATTAATGGGTATGACCAATCCGTTAATCCAAGCAAAACCCGTCCTATAGCCCAATCTGCTGATAGTCAAGGAAGTGACGCTGCTTTTGGTTGGGATGGATCTTCTTGGACCAGATGGTCGGGTAAATCAAAGGGTCCTGGAGGCGGCATTGTAGACGGCCCTGGCTCAGGCACCTATATGAGCATGGCCTTTGACGGCAGCCAATTTGTTCTATTTGGCGGCTTTCATGAATGGGGCGGCTTAACGAATGAGACCTTTACCTTCGGAAACCCGCTTCCTGTGCTGCCGACTGCGAGCATTACCGGCTCTCCAGTCATCCTGATGGATAAGGTAGACAAAACGAAGGACATGGTCAAATTCACCTCTGAAATAAAAGGCAAGGCCATGACCGAAATCGGGATTGAATACCGTGAGGCAGGCGCGGCTGCCTGGGAGAAAAAGCTTCATAACGATACGCAAGCTGGCGCGATCCCATTTGAGATCAACGGCTTGAAATGGCAGGTTGACTATGAAGCGCGCATCTATGCCACGAACTCGGTAGGCACGGCTTACAGTTCGATTTCCACATTCAAGTTCTATGAGGATCCAGCGATGGTTGTGCCGGATCTGAGGTATGACCGCTCATCGCCATCGGTGCTGCACTCGAAGGACAAGAAGCGGATCGTCGTCGTTGGCGATGGCATTACGAACCTGTGGCGCAAGCCGGCTGACCAAATTCATTATGCGCTGAAAAGCAAAAACGGCACCTTGTATCCGCTCACGGCCAATGTGCGCAACAACGTGGAGCTGGAGCTGAACTGGACAGAAGACTTGCCAGACGGCAAGTACGATCTGGAGCTCAATCATGATTTCTACAATGATTTTATTATTCCAGATTCATTGCTTATAACGTCAACTGGTGTTTATGAGCCGCGCGATTACAATGAAATTGCAATCCCGAGCACAGATGCGGATAACGAAGACATCCAGCAGATGATTATTAGAGGTCCATTCACAGAAAAACCTGACAAGCTTGGCGTTTTCGAGCTGAACAAGCCCGATCAGGTCATTATGCTGAATGAATATATCAAATTCAAAGGCACGAGCCTTACGATTGATAAAACTGGTGAAGTAACTTACGTAGAGGGCTTCGGACGCCTGTACGTTGAAAAAGCAGGCATTATGTATACGTTGTTCCTCGGCGAATTTGAATTTAATTCCGATGAGTTCGCGATTGAGATCGCAGGGGACATGAGCGGGTACGATTATTTGAGCTTGAATCTGCCAGTTAA
Source organism: Paenibacillus endophyticus (assembly GCF_014192395.1). Taxonomy (GTDB): domain Bacteria; phylum Bacillota; class Bacilli; order Paenibacillales; family Paenibacillaceae; genus Pristimantibacillus; species Pristimantibacillus endophyticus. The sequence goes on from NZ_JACHXW010000006.1 coordinate 337,556, forward strand.
CCTGAAAATGATCACTTTCGTTAATGGCGGCGTAAGGCTGGGCGGCGATATTAAAGTTGATTTCACCGCAGGCACAACCAAAATTAAAGGCAATTCGGAAATAGAAGCGCTTGAGTTCAAGCGGGACCGCTTTGATTTTGCGGGACAGTTCAGCGTAGAAGGACAGTTCGAGACAGGCCCTCTGGAAGGCGCTGAGTTGCGCTTTCGACTAGACACGCGCGTTCCGCTTTATGGAGCGGGAGGCTCGTTTGACCTGCGTAAACAGAAGGTCGGCTTCGAGGCTGATATTTTGTTCAAGCGCGGCAAGCTTGATTCATTGAGCTTTGGCGTTCGCCGCAAAATTAAGCTGGGCTCTACAGGTGCTCAAATTACGAGGCTTGGCGGAGGCTTCTCCGGTCTAGCGAGCCAGAACGAGGTGCCGTTTACGCTAAAAGCGTTCGGCGGCGTTTCCGATGCAATCATGCCGGAAATCAAAGGCTACAACATGGTGAACGGAAACAATTTGAGCGTAGGACTTTCCCGTTATCACTTTGAGGCATCGGGCGAGCTTGCGGTATATTGGGTTCCTGTCGCCAATCTGGATTTCTTGACGGTCTGGGACGCGTCAGGCTTTAAGGAATACAGCAGCGCGGGCTTCCGTTTCGATGCGAATCTGAACTTGGTTGACGTCGTTGTCGGACAAGTGTTCGCGCAATATTTTGCCAAAAGCGGTTATGCAGGCTTCGTTAGTGCACGCGTACAAATCCCAAGATGGGTATCCGTTATAGGCGGGAAATCTTTTGGCGGGATCGACGTTGGCGTGAATAACAAGGAGATATTCGGCTCGGTCGGCTCAGGCTGGTTCGGCGGATCGGCGAAATACATGTTTACGCCGAATAGCTTCGATTTCAGTCTAGGTGCAAGCAGTGACATGAAAAGAGAAATTGAACGGATGAAACGGAACATGGTGAAGCCGGCTGGCCGTTCGATGGCCAAAATCGGTGGAGGCGTGATGCTGTTCTCCAATGCTTTTGCGAATACGTCGTTTACGCCGCTTACGAATCCGCTGCTCACCGGCGATAACGGCTACTTTTTGAGGCTGGCAAGCGATGTGCTTCAGCAGGGTGAGACTGGCGTGGATACGTCAGCTGTTGGCCGTATCGCGCTAGGCCAGTTTACGGGAGTGCTACGCGAGAATACGCCTGAAGCGAGCTTTACGGTGGGGGATCAGATTCAATATGCATGGAAAGCTGATCATCATTATGAAGCGTTGCTCATGCTGGATGGCAAACAAGAGGACATCAAGCTTATTCGTCCGCTAGGAACGTCTGCTTCATTAAATTATACAGATAAGCCGAGCACCTCTAATGGGCTTATCGACGCGGTATATCATGAAGAAGAAGGAAAGACGTATATCAAGCTTAAGCTGAATGCGAACGAATCTTGGAAACTGATCGCTTCAGAGTCACAGCAGATCGAGCTTTATGAGCTAACATTCGAGAACCAATCATTGACGTTGAATGAGTTGGCAGAAAGATGGGCAGCAGCCTCCGAACTGAAACTGAATGCAGTTGATATCATGAAGCGAGGCTTGACGCTAATCGAGCTGGAGCAGCCGAAAGGCGATCTGAAGATATATAAACCAGACGGTCGCGAGTATGAGCTGGTCAGTGACTCTTCGAAATCAAGCTGGAACAGCTTCGTAGACCCGATAAGCAGCAAGCTGAACATACTGATTGACGTTGCTCAGACGGGAGAGTGGCTTCTTGATGCTGGCGAGAGTATAGAAGCCAAGATTTATACGTTGGGAGAAAAGACAACGCTTGAAGAGCTCAAAGCTTGGAAGGCTAACGGCCAAGTGCAAACGGAACTGAAGCTGGGGGAAGGTCAAGCCTTGGTAGAATTAGAGGAAGCCGAGGAAACGGCCGTTTTGTATCGCCCTGACGGTACGATTTATCCGCTGCAGGCAGACCGTGAGGAATCCAATTGGAATGCTCAATATGAAGCAGACAAAAAGAAATGGACGATTTTGATTGATGCCACATACGAGGAATCTGGTTTATGGACCGTTCGTGATAGCGGATTTGTGACGGTGCGCGTGTTCACGAGTACGGAGAAGTACGATAGCTTAATACCGTTCTTCTCAGAAGGCAGCGCTGACTACTCCACAAGCGTTGCAATCGATGAAGCCGGCCGTTATATGTTTATGGTGACGGGTGGCGCTCGGGATACGCAGCTCATCGCTCCGAACGGCATTGCGTATCCGCTTGTATTCTCTGATGAGGATGACAAGAATTACAATGCTGTCTTGCAAGAAGCGGTATTCGAGGATGAAGCAGCCAACGAGGAATTGTATGGCGATATGACATTTACTTCGAATATGCCGATGGTGAAGGACCAGGACTTGCTCTCCGTGGGCGCTGATGTAGAGCAAACGGGGAAATGGACGATTCGTTCTTCTCAGCCTGTAGAAGTAAATATGTATGAGCTTGATCCGGTCGCGGAAATCAGTGAATTTACAGCTGAAGCCGTAGACGCTGGTACAAACAGCTTTAAAGTAAGATGGAATGTAAAGAACGCAAAGCAGGGGACAAAAGTGAGCCTAATGGTTACGGACTTGTCCGAGAAAGCGATCGGTCCCGTTATTCTGAAGGAACTTCCTTCGTCTGGCGTACAAACGATTGATATCCCTGAACAGTTCATGCCTGGGCAATATTGGCTGTCGATGGTCGCTGAAGGCGAGGATAGCGCTCCATTATTCGCCGTTACGAAAGACAAGGTTGAACTGAAAGCATCCGTTATGCTGCCGCAACCGAGGCAGCTGGCGATTGCTTCTACCGGAAATGGTGAAATTACACTCCGCTTCCCATCCATTGCTGCAGACGGACTGGAGTATTATCAGTTGACCGTAAGCACAAAGGATAAAACCGGCAATCCAATTTCGGAGACGTTTGGCGTTGATCCGATGGACGGAAAATTTCAAGATATTATTATTTCCGGATATGAGTCCGAGCAAAGCTATTCCCTTCATGTGATGGCAGTGGGAGAACTCGACGGCAAGGTAATCGTGAGTCCCGTCTCTGATTCCATTGAGACCTTCCTGCCAGCTCCAAACAGGGCGAAGCTCGAGCTTTCATTTAACACAGCTGGCGCAAAGCAGAAAACTAGCAAATATAAGAGCTATGATGAGCAAGAAGAGCTCATGGTGAATACGGCTGCAGAGCAAGTGATTGTGAACGCGAAGAGCGATCAAGCCGCAGAAATCAGTCTTTATGTAAATGGAGAGCTGATGGCAACGAAAGCAGCTCAGTCGGATAATATCGTTGGTTTCAACTTGAATGAGTTGGTTAACGGTGCCATTAATCAAGCATCACCGCTTGATCAGCGTGATTATACGATTGAAATCGAAGCAGTCAATGAGCGCGGCGATTACAGCTCCGATTACCGGAAATTGTATATCGACCGCACGGAACCTTACCTATATGCAGCTGGTCAGTTAGAGGAGAATGGCAAAGATCGGATGCCGTTAAACGGCCAAGTTGTATACGGCAGTCGTTTGCCGATGATAGGACAAACGGAGATTGGCGCTTCGTTGACGGTGGACGGCCGTTCTGTTCCGGTCAATGCGGAGGGCAAATTCAATTATTTCGCTCCGATCGCTTGGGACGCGAGTGGCGTTCATACCGTTATCGTTATCGCGGAAGATGAGGTAGGCAACACGTCGGAATATTACTTCGATGTCGTGAAGGGCACCGAAACGGCTGAGCAGTCGAAAGTGAAACCGACTGATTTGGCAACGCTGGAGCTTGATCAAGGCGTGTTGTCGCAGCCATTCCATCCCGATCACACCGGTGTCTATGAAACCGTAATTGAGGAAGGAAAAGTTCGTTTGTATGCAGTAGCAGCAGCCGGCGATTCACTCATTACGGTGAACAATCAACCGCTTGATGCAGCAGGCTATACGGAGCTTGACGCACCTGTTGGCAATAGCGTGTATTCGGTCCAAGTCAAGGTAACCGGAGCTGATTCCAGCACCAAAACCTATGTAGTCGAGGTTCACGGCAAGCCGTCTGATGTGGCTGTTCTCAAAAAGCTTTCCTTGCTTGCAGGAACGGAAGAGCTGTTAACGGAGCCGGCCTTCAATGGCGCTCATGACGAGTACAAGGTCTACGTAGAGAATGACGTATCCACGATTCAAGTAACGGGTGAAGCGTACAAGCAAGGATCAACGATTAACGTTTATGCTGGGGACGGTCCAAACCTAATGGAACAAAACCAACAATCCATTCCTGTTCGCGTAGGGGAAACGACGATTAGAGTAAAAGTAACCGCCCCGAACGGAAAGGATACGAAAGAGTATTCGGTCATTGTCACAAGGGCGCAGGATAGCAATGCTCAGCTTTCGCAATTGACGCTGAAAGGCGGCAAGTTTACGAAAGCATTTGCGGGCAATGAAACCGAGTATCAGGTTATCGTACCGGAAGGAACGTCTGTTTTTGAGATTACACCTGAATCAGCAAGCCAGACTGCTGTCATTCGTTTGGCGGACAATGGAGCTGTCATTGCCAATGGGACATCCCATCCTATAGCGCTAAAAGACGGCGCACAACATGTGCAACTCGATGTGACGGCTGAGGATGGCACGATTGCAAGCTATAAGCTTGCAGTACTCAAACAATCCGCTCCAGCAGCGGAAGCTCCGTTTCTTAGCGAGCTGAAGGTCGATGGCTTGAACATGCTCCCGGCGTTCACTTCAAGCAAGCTAAGCTATTCGCTGGAGAAGGAAATTGAAAATTCGTATGTAAACATCGTGGCCAACACGGCAACGACAGGCGTAAAACTGACGCTAAATGGAAAGCCGATTCAAAAAGGCGAAAACCGAATAGAAGGCTTAGCCGTAGGCAGCAACTTAATCGTAATCGGAGTTGAGTCCGCCGACAGAAGCAGCTCGAGACAATATTCAATCGAGGTCGTGAAGAAGGCATCATCCGCGGTACCAGATCGCGATGCTGAGGTAGCTGCAGGAGATTCGAGCTCTGCTGTAGCCAAGGTTACGATAACGAGAAGCGTGACCATAAATGGGGTCAAAGTAGACACCGTCAATATCCCGCTTGAAAAAGCGAATGAAATTATTAAACAGGTAACGGAAAAACAGCAAAAAACAGCACGAATCATTATTACGGATCTTGCATCTGACCGTGCTGATGAGCTTAAGCTGAACATTCCATCCAAAGCCATTGCAGCATTGTCGGAAAGTGGAATCAGTCTCATCGTTACTACGCCAAATGCTGGGCTGACGCTATCGGCTGAGACGATACGCCACATCAAGGAGGCGGGGATTGAGCTGTACTTCCGGATTGTGCCGATTCGTACGCAAGCTTCACAGCAGAAAGTGCAAGACAGGCTCCTGAACGAGTCCTCCTTGAAGAAAATGCTTGGAGGCAGAGAGACGGCCGTTCTAGGCATACCGACTACAATAGAAACGAACTATAAAGACAGTCTTACTCGTATCGTTCTTCCGCTAGCAGGGCTGACCGTTACCCGCAATAGCGAAGCGGCCAAAGAACTGGCAGCACAACTAGCCGTGTATATTGAACACAGTGATGGCGACAAAGTGCTCAAGCAGGGAACCTTGCTATATGATGGCAAAGGCGTTGTATCCGGGTATGAATTCGAAGTGACGAAATTTAGTCTATTTACGCTTGTGCGCTTGACTAAGGATAAACGGTACGAGCCTTATATTTCCGGTTATCCGGATGGCACCTTCCGTCCTAGCCAAACCATTACGCGAGCAGAACTTGCCTCGGTTTTGGCCAAGGAGCTGATGCTGAATGAGGAGCTGTTCGCAGAGACAACTCAAGCTGGACAAGGTGCAGTGAAGCAATCCTATCAGGATGTCAAAGCCGGACACTGGGCAGAGGAAGCTATTACACTGCTTAGATATCATGGTATGATGAATGGAGACAAGCAAGGCAACTTCAGACCTGGTGACGGTGTAACGCGTGCCGAGATTGCGGTTATCGCGGATCGCTGGAATAAGCTGGCATCCTCTGATGGCAAACCGAGCTTTAGCGATCTTGCTGGTCACTGGGCTTCTGATGAGGTTGCTTCGGTTCAAAAAGCAGGCATGATGCAAGGTTATCCGGACGCGACTTTCCGTCCGAATAAGCTGCTGCTTCGCGGGGAGGCTGTTCGTGTGCTGAATACCGTCTTTGAACGTCCTATTCCGCAAGAACAAGCTGCGTCCAGATGGCCGGATGTCCCAGCTGCCTTCTGGGCATCCAAAGACATCGCTATAGCTTCCAGCTATGTACAGGTTTTGCCGGACGGACAAGTCCGTCTATTGCAACTAAACTAACATCAAGAGCAAGAGGCTCTCTGATAAAGAAATGGCGGAGAGGGGATTGCTGGCTTCATGCTAAAAGCTATATTAGTAGATGATGAGGAGCCGGCACTCGTACATTTGGAGCGTTTGCTTAAAGCAGATGGTCGTGTACAAATTGCCGGCAAGTATACTTCCGCTCAGGAAGGGCTTGAGTATCTTGCCCGTCACGATGCCGATGTTGCTTTTTTGGATATCGGCATGCCTGAGATGAACGGATTGCAGGCAGCTGAACGTATTCAAACGCTTTACCCGCATATACGTATCGTTTATGTAACAGCTTACTCCGCTTATGCCGTAGAAGCCTTTGAGCTGTATGCACTGGATTACTTATTGAAGCCTGTAGATGCAGCAAGAATCGGGAAAACGATCAACCGGATCGAGGAGTATGCGATGCTGATGAGCAAGCAGCCGCAACCGGTTGATAGCGAGGCGGAAACTAATGAGCTTTCGGTGCGTTTATTTAAACGGCTTGAGCTTAGCGGCGGTGCCGTATTAAACGGAAAAGTGAAATGGCGTACGAAAAAAGCGCAGGAACTGTTTGCTTATTTGCTTCATCTAAACGGGACTTGGGTTGCGAAGGATCGGCTCATCGAAACGCTGTGGCGAGAGCAGGACCAAGAAAAAGCGATTACCTACTTGCATCATTCCGTTTCGCGGATTAGATGGCTGCTTAGGGAATGGGGGGTATCGTTTACGGTTCAGTACGAGGATGACAGCTATCGCCTTGCCACATCTGGTGTTCGTACGGATGTTGACGAATTTGAGCAGGCTTTATCCAAACTGCCTTATATCTCCCGAGATAATTGGAGCCATTATGAACATGCGGCTTCCCTATATCGGGGTGATTATCTTGAGGACCACAATTACGACTGGGCAGAGACAAAGCGCATTAATCTACAGATGCGCAACTTTCAACTCATTTGCAGCATGGCGCGCTATGAAATGCAGGAAATGCTCGAACGCTCTGCCATCCAGCGGCTGTTGATCGCACAAGCAAGCTTTCCGTACTCGGACGAGCTGTGCAGGTTATTAATGACGGGGTATGCCAAGCTCGAGGATCGAATAGCGTTGAAGGAATGCTACACAGCTTTCGAGCTGGTTCTATTTAATGAGCTTGGTGTTATTCCAGAAAGACAAACAACCGATCTTTATAAGCAGCTATTATAAATGGCAATGCTTATGGGCAAGGAGGCTGCGACAGGATGAAAAAACAATGGGGGACGATAATTGTATTCTTCCTTATCGTTGTAGCTTTTCCGATATACGAATATGTGTATCAGCAGTTGGCAGAAGAAAAAGCACCGCATTCAAGCGGGGGCACGCTTGATTTAACTGACTGGGATTTTAGCAAGGATGGATCGGTTGCGCTGAATGGCGACTGGGAATTTTATCGCAATCAGCTGCTGACGCCTCAGCATTTCAAGCAAGCGGAGTCTAACACATCGAAGGGGCCTGGGCTAACAGGCCTCTTTCCTGTACCGGGGCAATGGAATGCCTATATTGCCGATAACGGCGAGCCAGCCGCAGCAGGGTTCGGCACATACCGGCTGCATATTAACCTTGGCGACCGGCATGAAAAGTATTATGGAATCAAAACGACGAATATCCGGATGGCGAATAAGATTTACATAAACGGAGAGGAAGTAGGAGCAAGCGGGCTTCCTGGTGACTCAGAGCGAACGGATAAGACCTCCAATGTTCCTTATCTAGGTTTTGTTTCGATAACTGATCCCATTGTTGAGATTATCGTGCAGGTATCCAATTTCAATTATTCTTCAGGAGGAATCATTTATCCGATTTGGTTCGGCGATGAGCAGGAGCTTCGAGAAAAACGGGAGTTCAGATTGTTTGGTGAATTTTTCAATATTGTAAGCTACTCTATGTTTGCTGTTTTTTTTCTTTTCTTATTTTATTTGCGTAGAGAGGAGCGCTCACTGCTTTATTTAGCCTTGTGCTGCTTGTCTTTGTTAGTCTATGTGCTCACGCACGGAGAGAAGCTGATAACGGTCTTTCTGCCGGAGCTGGACTATGGGATCATCATGAAGCTGCAGAGCGTTTCCTCGGCTTTCGGGCATTTGTTTTTGCTTTATTATGTGTATGTGTCCGTTCCGCAGGAAATTAACGAAAAGTTATGGAATGTTTGCAAAGCTGCTGCGATATTCGCATTGACAGCTTCCGCCATCCTGCCTACCATGCTGTATTCAAAATGGTTTTTTATTGCTGTCATTCTTTCTATGTTCGTTGTGTGTGTCCTGTTGTATACCCTAATTAAGGCGGTGCTGAACAAGTCCAAGGACGCACACTACTTGCTCTTAAGCGCGATTAGCATTCTGGTATATATTATTGTCAGTATTATGCAGGTACTAGGCATGCTGGAAAGCCACTTCTATCACTCTTATGAGCTGCTTATTCTCGTTGTCGTTCAAGTCGTCATGCTGGCTAAGCGTTTCTCGAATTCCTTTAATGAGGTTGAAGAGCTCTCACGCAAGCTCGTGGCGATAGATGGATTAAAGGATGAGTTTATGGCTAACACCTCGCATGAGCTTAGAACGCCGCTGCATGGTATCGTAAACATCGCGGAATCACTTTTGGAGGGGGTAGCTGGGACTCCGAGCAGTGACCAGGCAAGGCAGCTCTCCATGATCGTGTCAACGGGCAGAAGGCTGAACTATCTCATTCATGATATTTTGGATTTCTCTACGCTGCGGAATGGACAGCTAACCCTGAACCGTCAAGCGGTAGATCTTCCTGCTGCGGCGCAATCGGTCATGGAAGTCATCGGTCATTTGGCGGAGAAAAAGGGAGTTAAGCTCATTCAGGAGTGGCCGGAAAATCTACCGCTGTTAGATGCCGATGAAGAGAGGCTTCGCCAGATCCTCTTTAACTTGCTTGGCAATGCAGTAAAGTTCACGCATGCTGGACATATTCGGATAAAAGCCGAGCTTATTGATCGAATGGTTATCATCCGAGTGGAGGATACAGGTATAGGCATTCATTTGGACAGGCTGGATGATATTTTCAAACCGTTCAACAGCTTAGGCATGGTTGATATTCAAGCCGGGTATAGCGGGACGGGCATTGGATTGAACATAACGAAAAAACTCGTTGAGCTTAATGGCGGGAGGATTTGGGCTGAATCTGAGCCAGGCATAGGCTCCAGCTTTTCGTTCACGCTCCCTGCTGCTAGTCAATCCTCCATCACAGAAGCGGCAGCAGGCAAAAGGATTGCGGCAACGATTGAATCGCCTTACCAGCTTCAAACGGCAATTGCTCACGGACCGGGTAACGTCGAGGCAGAAAAGGATTCGCAGCATTTCACGGTACTAGTAGTGGATGACGACCCGATTAACTTGCAGGTGCTCATTAATTTATTGTCCACAGAGCATTACACCGTCATCGCTGTAGATAACGGAGAGGATGCGCTTCTTGCGCTGTCTGCCAAACGCCGCTTTGATTTGGTGATTACGGATTGGATGATGCCGGGCATGTCAGGGCTTGAGCTTTGCAGGCGAATCAGGGAGCGCCATGCCCTGTCTGAGCTCCCCGTCCTAATGCTCACAGCCAGAAGTCTTGTGGGAGATATCCAAACAGCCTTCAGCGCAGGCATTAACGATTTTTTGACGAAGCCTGTGGACGGTGTTATCCTGCGGGCAAGGGTAAGAACCTTGCTGGAGCTGCGTCAGTCTGTGCAAGCGGCGATCCGCTCTGAGCTTGCTTTCCTTCAAGCGCAAATCAAGCCTCATTTCTTATATAATGCGCTAAATACGATCATATCGGTTTGCCCTACCGACCCGGAAAAGGCTACCGAGCTATTGATGGATTTAAGTAAATATTTGCGAAGCAGCTTTGATTTCCATAATCGGCAGCAGATTGTCAGCTTGGAGAAAGAGCTGGAGTTGGTCCGTTCCTACGTCGCACTGGAGCAAGCAAGATTTGGCAAGCGTCTGCGTGTGGTGTACGAGGTGGATGAACGCACGACCGGCTTTATCCCGCCACTTAGCATTCAGCCCATTGTCGAAAATGCAGTAAGACATGGCGTTATGCAGACGGCGGCTGGCGGGACCGTTTTCTTGAAGGTTCAGCAGCTAGGTGATCACATGCAGATTTCGGTAACAGATAGCGGTGTCGGTATAAAAGCCAGCGAGCTTAACTCGCTGCTATTAGAGCAGCGTCCTCTACGCGGGGTCGGATTAATTAATATTCATCGACGTTTGTTGTCTCTGTATGGGGAAGGTCTTGCCATTATAAGCAAGGAAGGCGAAGGTACGACGGTTTCCTTCCAGGTTCCTCAGGCTAAGCAGGGAAATGAAATCGAAATCTATGAAGACTAGTCCTTAGTGAAAATAGGCAGTCCAAAAGTCATTTTTCGAGAATGTTAAATCTAATTTGTATGGTACGTAATAGAAAGCAGAGAAAGAACCTTCAGTTCCACTTTTATAGTGGTTTTGAAGGTTCTTTCGTGCACGTATTGGATCCGTTCGGGTTACCCTTTTGGGAAGGACCCTTTGCATGGAATGTTAACCAAGATTACTGGCCGGAAGTCTTTTTGAGCAATCGACTTAGTTCTTCGTCGACGCGTGCGCTGCGGAGCTCGGTTTGCTCATTGATGCCCGTTTGGCGGGCGTCTAGCCCATATCGTCCTCTTGCAAGCTCCTGCTGCGCTTCTTGCTCCATCAGCTTCTGCTCGATCCGATCGAAGCCCCGCGCAGCCGTGCTGCCATGGTGGACGGAGGAAGAGGGATATCCAGATGTTTGAGCCGTCTTTTCCAACCTTGCGACAAGCTCTTGCCGTTTTTCTTGAAGTCTAGCTTTGTCTTCCTTCAACGCTACGACCCGAAGTTCCAAATCAAGCACCGCTTGCTTGGCTAGATGTATGAGCTTCTGCGTTTCTTCCTTTTGTTCCAAATACAAAAGCTTAGCCTCAAGCGCAGTGCGAGCTTCCGCCTCACGACCCTCCAATGCTGCTTGTTCTGCTTTGCCTTCGTAGTAGGACGCCTGCTCGTTCAGCTCATTCAGCTTAGCCAGCAAGAATCGCTCATGCGCCTGCTGCTTCAAGCTTTCATGCTCCGCATTTGCAATTTCTTCGTCCAAATCTCTTAAATAGTGGTTTAACATCATGACCGGATTTTCAATCTTGTCTAACATTTCATTAGCGGCCGCCTTCGTCATGCTGGCCAAACGTTGTAAAATTCCCATCATATCATCTCTCCCTGAATGGTTTAGTTTAGTAGTGGTCAACAAATCTAAAATCATGGTTTGCGGCTTTAGGAACAAAGAGCGTAGCAAGGAAGTAGATCAGAATGACTGCCCCAAAGCTGAAAAATGCGGCGATGACAACTAACAATCTGATGATCGTAGAATCAATGCCTAGCCACTGTCCAATACCTCCGCATAGACCGGTCAGCTTGCTGTCCGTCGTTGATCGAAATAATTTTTTCATCTCTTTCATCCTTTCCCTTCGGCTCATCTATGTCCTTATTGTAGAATAAGGCCTGCATTCTCGTAACGGACCGCGGTCTGTTCCTGCTACTGGTCTTTAGGCGGGTATACATGCGACAAATGGCGGGGAAGGTTTTTTTGAAGGTTATTGGGAATTACGTTTCAAGATGCAATTATGCTTTACAGCAACCACGTAATCTCCTATTATGAATCTAGTTTTAATAGAGAATTATTAGCAGGTATGGGAGGAAAGGTTAAATTGGATAAGAAGGCTTCTTATAGAAAAGGAATTTGTGCAATCCTTGTTTTTGTATTATGTTTTCCAAATTGGATGGCTCCTTTATTCGTTCAAGCGGAATCTGCTCCATCAGTTGGTTCATACCTGGCAGAGAGATGGGCACTAAACGTCGAAGGTGCGGTAGCGGCGGAACCCGTTATCGGTATTGATGGCACAGTGTACGTCTTAACGAAAAAGGGGAAATTTTATGCGTTAAGTCCCACTGGCAAGCCTTTATGGACAGCAGTGGTTAGGCCAATGAGTGAAGAATACGAGGACGAAAAAGGTCAAGTCCTACTAGGGACTGACGGGGTCATTTATGTAAGCTCAAGCGGAAACTTATACGCTTTTCAGGCTGATGGAACGAAGAAATGGGAATATGAAACGACCTACTCGCGCTTTGACAAGGTGGAATTGCAGCGTAATGGTTTGATCTACATTAAACTTAATAATAGCAGCATGCTGGCACTGCGCTTGGATGGGACCAAAGCACTCGAACGCAGCGACATTTCGGGTTTAGTGAAATATAAAGGCCTGAGCGAGGATAAGATTTATGCGACGTCTTACAGTTTGATAACAAATATAGTTGGCGGCAAGCTTGCTCTTGAGACGACCACTTATGCTGAGGAATTGAATACAAACGGTTCAACGCGCTGGAAGGTGAAGTTGAACGCTACTTCGTCCTACAATAGCCCTTCTGTAGATAAAGACGGGAATTTAATGGTATTTGCAGAGCCTTCGGGTCTTGGAAACCAACCGCAGACTCCGTCATATGTTAAATCTAGGCAGCCAACCGAGGTGAAGGTCATTAGCGAGGGAGTCGTAAGGCGCACTTATTCGCTTACCGGGAGAACGGAAGCGCCTATTCTTTTTGACGAAAATAATAATGCTTATATCGTTACTCTAGATGCTGTTGTTTCTAAATTTGACTCATCAGGCAAACTCATTTGGAAATTGCAGCTTGATGATCGAACAAATCTAATTGAGCGCGGCACGGTTATGCATCTTGAAAAGGATGGAGCCCTTTTATTCTACAGCACGCTTCTTCGATATGAAAAGTCAGAGAATACTTCATATGAGCGGAGCGAGCTTTACAAACTCGAACTTCAACGGATTAGCGAAGATGGGAAGCTTATTTCTTCAACAGTCATAAAAAATGAAAAACCAGTTGTTTGGTTTGATAATGGAATGATGCTTTCCGACGGCTACAATAAACTCATTTTCTCGGACTTGCAAATGGAAAAATCGGTAGAATTTGATGTCAGTTCTACCTTTCATCTTACGTTTGTAGACAAAAACCAAATTTATATGGGTACAAAAAGCGGGCGGGTCATTGCTTTGGAGTTGAAAAATATTACGAATGAGCGTGACGTTGTCTCCCTTTCATTCGGAAATATATATACACAGTTCCAGGTAGGAACGATTAGCGCCCTACAAGCAAGTGCGAAGTATGCTGATGGAAAAGAACAAACGAACCCAGTAGGTATAATCTACCGTACAAGCAATGATAAAATCGCGTATTTCGACAAAGCCGGCTTTCATGCGGCTGCTCCCGGAGAGGTGGAGGTGACTGCTGAATACCTTAAAGTAAAGACAACCATTAAAGTAACTGTGAATGGAAATCCGAATACATCAAAGCCGGAACCGATCTATAGCGCTAATCTTAATAAAAAGTGGTCATTCGTATTGCCAGCGCTTGAGACGAGTGAAAATGAAAAATATTTAGAGCCGATCATTTCAGCAGAGGGATCAGTTTATGCGCTAAGCAGCCAAGGGAAAATCACAGCTGTCAGTTCAGATGGAAAGCTTCGATGGCAGCATGATATGAATGAGATTGTGGCGAAGCCGCCAGTGCTCGGACCTGATGCACGTCTTTATGTCGGGACGAATACGGGGCAGCTTGTATCTTATGAGCTCGCCAGCGGTAAGCAAATGCTTAATCAGAATATCGCGGTTGGACAGTTCAGCACGCTGCTCGGCTGGGATCGTTTCGGAAACAGATATACAGGATTCAGCATCAGCAGTTCTAACAGAATGGCAAGAAGTGAGAGCAGTACGCTGCAAGCGACAGATATATCGGACGCTGTTCGATGGACAACTCCGTTGAATGGAGAAATTGTACATGATGAGCTTGTGTTGAACAGTGAGGGTGACACCGTTTACGTCGTTACAAAGAATACAGAAACGGTTGGCGAGGTTGCAGACTATCCGATGGCAATGGTCACATTCCGCTCTATAGGCACGCTTTATGCGATTGATGCTTTGTCTGGAAATATACGATGGAAATACGATTTAGGAAAGTCTGATTCAACGTTCTACAAGCCTGTGCTGCTTCAGGATGGAACCATCGTTGCTGCTAGCTCGCAAGGCACGGTGAGCGCAGTCGATGCGGACGGAAACTTGAAATGGAAAAACAACTTTAAATTTTATTTACAAGCTGCGCCTATTATAAGCAAAGATCATATAACGATGTTTAGACATCGTGTTGTTGAAGGTCTAACAGAGGGAGAGAATTCGATTCAATTTATGAATCTACAAGATTATCCGGAAACCATTAACCAAATGCAGAATGAATGGCTGTTCACCATAAAAGATACTGCCATAGCAACTAGAAATCGCCAATCTGTTGCATCTTACGATGCAGCGGGAAAAATGAAGTGGCGAGTTGATTTGGCAGGGGACAAGTCAGTCGCAAGCGGCGTTACAGATGGTTATCAAGTAGCAGTGATTGATCATGTGAATGAACTAAGCTTATTCGATATTACAGTGACACGCTCATCGGATGTTTTATTTTATGACATGAAGCTGCATTGGGCGAGGGAAGCGGTAGAGAAGCTGGTTGAAGCAGGGGTAGTTTCGGGTTTCCCTGACGGAACCTATCGTCCGAACGCTGCAGTTACGAGAGAGCAGTTTTTGTCCATGCTTTCGAAGAAGCTCAATACGACTTTAAGGGAAACAGAGCTAGCCTTCACTGATGTAGCTAAGGATAGGTGGTCAAGAGCCATTATAGAATCTGCTTGGGCAGATGGCTGGATTGATGCGACAGCATACGGCAGCACATTTAAGCCCGCTGATCCTGTAACAAGGGAAGAAGTGACGGTATGGACAGCTAAAGCACTAAAACTGACAGAAAAAGTGGATGGTCTGGCAAAGGTTTTTGATCTTTCATCGATCAAGGCATCGAACAGAGGTTTGGTTGGTGCAGTTATCGATGCGGGCATCATAAACGGCTATGAGGATGGAAGCTTTAAGCCGCTAGCCACTTTGACTCGTGCAGAGGCAGCGGTTCTGTTGTCTAGAGTAAAACGTTAACGGAGAAGAGAATCGACAGCTTCTGAATCAAATCAAGAAGGGGAAAGGCCAGTCGAGAACATCCTGAATGTGACGAATAAGATACATTGCTAAATAATAGCTGGACATATCGATTATGTTTGGTAAGCTTGGTATAAGGCCTCTAACGAAGAGGCCTTATATTTTTTTAGGAGGAGAAAAGGATGGAAAAAACAGTTGGTTGTTTGAACAGAATCAGTATTGTGCGCATAGGGGGGGAAGTCTACTATGAACCATAGTACCGGTCTATCCCGTGTAAGAGAACAGTTGGTCGCACAGCTTGTCCTGTTGGGTGACGAGAAGAAGCGCTTTCTCGACGCCTATTTTGTCATGCATGGCAAAGAGCGTACTGAAATCAGTCAATTTTTATCATTGTATACGGATACCTTACAAAAGCTGCTTACGGACCGGGATTCGTTGGCAGACGAAGAGCTGCATTCCCAGGTGCTTATTGGCAGCTTTGTCACGTTTGAGTATCCGGATTTCGATACCAAGGATTCCTTTGCGATTGTGCTGCCTGATCAGGCAGATCCGGATGAAAACAGGATTTCCTTTCTGTCTCCTGTGGGCAGGCAATTGCTGCTGGCCCGCCTCGGCGAGCTTATTTCCGTTGCCGCGCCATCCGGAGCGATCCGAACCCGTATTGCCGCAATCACGTTCACGGGCGGAAACTCCTGTATGGAAGGAGATGAGGCATGTGGATCTTAGAGAAACCGAACTGCCCGGCATTGGCCGTAAGTATAGTCTGATTACCCGTAGCGGAGAAAAGTTGGTAATCGTCGTTCATAACGATGAACGACGGGATATTTTTCATATGAACCCTGATGAGCCGGACGATATGCTGTCCGTGGCCACGCTTGACGATGAGGAAGCAAGAGTCGTCTCCGCGATTATCGCAGGGATCACTTACAAGCCGAAGTTTCTGGAAAATCAAGAGATTGCTCTGGATAGCTTGATCATAGAATGGATTCGGCTGGAGCCATTGTCCAAATGTGTAGGCAAGCGGATTGGGGAGCTGGATATCCGCAGAACGACAGGGGCAACCATCCTCGCCGTAGTTGGTAAGGATAAGACGAAGCATATTAATCCGGGCGCGGAATACATGTTCACTGCTGGACTGACCTTGGTCGTAGCCGGCGAACGCATGCAATTAAACCTGTTAAAAACATTGCTGCTGAATGGAACGCTATAGCCGATGGAGACGCTCATATTTGAAGTCGGACTGGCACTGGCACTCATTACGCTGACAGGCTTGCTTTCAGCAAAACTGCGTTTCTCGGTTATTCCTTTTTATATTCTTATTGGAATGGCCGTAGGACCGCATGCGCCGCATTTTTGGATTATTGACCTGCGGTTTATTGAGAGCTCTTCCTTTATCGAATTTATGGGACGTTTAGGCATTTTATTTTTACTGTTTTATTTAGGGCTGGAGTTTTCCGTTGCCAGGCTATTGAAATCAGGCAAAGCGATAATCGTGGGCGGCTCTTTCTATGTAGCGCTAAATTTCTTGTCAGGCCTGCTGCTCGGTTCGATAGCGGACCTGCCCATCAAGGAAACGCTTGTCGTTTGCGGCATTATGACCAGCTCCTCAACTGCAATCGTGGCCAAGGTTTTGGTCGACTTGAAAAGGACCGCAAATCCCGAAACGGAAATCATTATGGGCATGATCATGTTCGATGATTTGTTCATTGCGGTCCACATTTCGATTTTAACTGGACTGATTTTGAGCGGCGCGACATCCTTCTGGAGCGTTGTGCTGATTTCGATGACTGCGCTCGCATTCATCGTATTATTTTTGTATATCGGTCGGAAAATAATCAAATATATCGATTGGGCGCTGAATATCAAATCATCGGAGCTATTTTTGCTGATGATTATGACGCTGCTGTTCCTTGTGGCGGGTTTCTCCGAAACGCTGCATGTCGCAGAGGCAATCGGAGCTTTAATGATTGGGCTTGTGCTTGGGGAATCCCGGCATGTGAAGCGAATTGAGCAGCATGTCCTGCCTTTCAGGGATTTTTTCGGAGCGTTATTTTTCTTTAGCTTCGGTTTGACGATTGAGCCGGCTTCCTTAGGCGGAGCGGTAGGGATGACGCTGATTGCGGTTGTCCTGACGATTATCGGCAACCTTGGAGCGGGTATCCTCGCAGGCCGGATATCCGGTATTTCACCAAAGGCATCGCTGAATGTCGGATTCACGCTGGTCTCCCGAGGCGAGTTCTCCATCATTATGGCAAACATCGGCAAGGCAGGCGGCTTGATGGTATCGATTCAATCCTTTGCCGTCCTTTACGTTCTCATCTTGGCTGTTCTTGGGCCGCTCCTGACTAAGGAGTCCAAATGGATATACCAAAGCTTCGAGAGGCTGAGGAAAAAGGAGAAGCGTGCTAGAGGGTAGTCTAGCGCTTCGCTGCTCATGAAGCGAATTCAGGCGTTAAATCGATGTGCGTTAGCAAAATAAAGGGATTACTCCGAAGGCAGTTTTACTGTTGAAGGAGTAACTCCTGTTCTTTCCGCTGGAGCACAGTCATTTCATATCATTCCTCCGGAATAGAGCTTGCTGTATCGAATGTTGATAATGATTCACATATGAGTATTAAACGAATAATAGTTAATTAACCGCCTTTTCACACAAAGGGCGGTTTTCTTTTTGGGTAAAAACATCATTAAGATTTAACACTGCCTTTTCATAGATGCACAGAAGGTTGCCTCTAATCGCATGGATATGAAATCATCCGAAAAATAAGGTTTACATGAGAGACGAATAAGACAGGCAATTGCGAGCTGGAAATAAAGAATGGCCACTTTGCCTTAGCTTGTCAAATTAGTCCGCATAATAAATAAACGACCTTGATTGTGTGGCTCTACTCTGCTGCTTCTTTTAAATGACTATATGATTTCTCTTTTACAAGATTTGAGGATATTGAAAGAACTTTTGCGAGAATTTTAAATGTAAATTTTTATCTTAGATGATATTATTTGAAAAGCGATTTCCTGGTGGAATTGGAAATCGGCGCTAAATGATCTCTACACAGGCATGTTAACAACTGTATATCCTTTTAGCTTGGCCAGCGACCAAATCGTGAAGGGGTAATGGCGAACGACATGAGGTGTAGAAGCTCTGAGAATACATAGAAGGAGGTTGTTGCTTAGCTTGTGGAGTTGAATTCATGATGACTTGTACGTTCTGAGTTTGTACGGTAAAAAAACATTATTTACTAATAGGGAGGAATTTTTATGAAGAAGACTGTACTATTGACGCTCATGATTTTTTTACTAGTGGGGACTACGTCAGTTTTTGCCGAGACGGAATATAACGACTCTTGGTTCGCAGCAAATTCGATGACTTACTCTTCGAGTACACATTCATATCAATCCGGTTATGTTAGTGCAACTGATATAGATTGGTTCAAGTTTTCAGGTAAGTCAACAACACAAACATTGTGGCTGGGTTCTGGCGCGGCTATTTTAGCGCTATACGAAGATCCGGGATCTGGTCCTTTCGTTTATATTGGCAGTGCCACTAATAGCAGCCTTACGGTCCCTGCAGGTACGAATAAAAAATTTCTTATTACAGTAACGAATCAATTCCCCTACTACTCCACCGAAGCTCACTACATGATCCACTTGAATGGATAACGTTTGTCTCAGATTAGGAAAATGAACACCATGGCATCATAAATAACAACTATATTTGTTAGAATAAAGCCGAGGTGCGTAACCTCGGCTTTATTTATGTGCGTACGGCATTCCGAGACCTACCCTTCTCTGACGTTAACATTACCACCCACCGCACTCTAAAAGAACCGGAGATTTCTCCCCGGTCAAGATCTTTTATTTTCAACTCCAACTGCTTGTTGGATCATTCTTGAAGAATTGAAACGTAACGCAAAAACGGACTTTCACTATTCCGAAGCAGGGACTGAATTCAGGTTCTTGCAGCGGGAGCACCACTCGCCCTCTTTCGCTCATTTTATTAAACATTTCTTCAATCTCGCTTTGTTGCGTCGCTGTAATGCAAATATTTACCTGATCTCCGACTACATAAGGTTGCCCGGAAAGATATCAGCGACCATCAAATCGTTTTCACCAGTTTGTAGCACCGCATGGGAAATACGGTTTTTCACTTCTTCTCGCAAACTCTCGGCATCCTTGCCTTCCCCGTACGTAGTTTTGAACAATAACTTTGATTTCAATGCTTCCCGGTAAAACTCAATCGCTTCCGCAGCTTGTCCATCCAGCATAGCTGCTACCCTGGATGGAGAGAATCCCGTTGTTTGCCATAGTGTTTGCCAGCTTTAATGTGAATATTTTCAAGGAACGATTCTACAGAAAAGCAATAAGTGTACAATTTCCCCGATGAACGGGGGCTCTCGGCTCTCAAACTTGGTTTTTCACATTAAAAATTGAGCCAAGCCATTGCCAGTCCGCATAATTGGTCAAGTCCCCTCATAGACATGTTATCAGCCAGTAAAAAACAATGTGCAGAGGGGATGATTACATGCGTCGCATGACATGGACCGCGGCAATCATATTGTGTTTGTCGCTCGTATTAGCAGCTTGCGGAACGAAGGACGCCGAGTCCGTGGTTAAGGAGCTCGACAAAGTAGTGAACAGCATGGAGAGCTATCAAGGAAGCGGTACGATGACGCTGCGGACAGGTCAGCAGCCACTGGAGTACAAGGTGGAGGTATCCTACCAAAAACCGCAATATTATCGGATCAAGCTTACGAATGAAGAGAAGGACATTACACAAATCGTGCTTCGCAATGACGACGGCGTATTCGTTCTCACACCGAAGCTGAATAAAGTTTTTCGCTTCCAAAGCGATTGGCCGCAAAACCAAGGCCAAGTTTACTTGTACCAAACGCTCGTACAAAGCATTCTTGTGGACAATTCCAGGCAATTTGTAATCGACGAGGACAATTATGTTTTTGATGTAATGGCTAATTATAATAACGGCTCGTTGGCTCGCCAAAAAATTTGGCTCAACAAAGCGGATTATAAGCCCGTTCAGGTTGAAGTGAGCGATACGAACGCGGCAGTTATGGTCGAAGTTAAATTTGACAATTTTGACTTTGGACCGAAGTTCGACAAAGCCGTTTTCGAGACGGAGGCCAACATGAAAGCGACACCTTCCAGCCAAACGACAGAAGAGCCTACGATGGCGCTGCCGGATGACGAGAGCACCACTGGTGCTGCTGAAGGAAACGTCGACGATGCTGATGCTGATGCGAATGCTGCAACGAACGGGAATATAGCAGACGATGCGGGTACAGATGCGAATGCTGCAACAGATGGGGATAAAGCAGACGATGCCGGCAATCAAACCGATGTCAACAGCGCTGTAGATGGTGATGATCAAACGAACAACAGCGGGAACGCGGCTGAGGATGAAGGCGATGATGCGGCAACGAGCGTCAAACCGGAAGAAGCAGCGGGCTTTACTGCAATGAAACCTTCGTATTTGCCAGCAGGCGTTCAGGAGCCAGAGCTCATTGATATTGTGTTTGGCGGGAACCCAGGCCTGATGCTGCGTTACTCAGGCGATTACAGCTATACGCTTATTCAGACAGAACCGAAAGATCAAGCGGCATCATTGGTGCCAGGCACGATACTGGATCTAGGCTTCACGGTCGGTGAGGTGAGCGGCGATGAGCAGCAGACTTTGACTTGGACGTATGAAGGTCATCAGTTCCGTCTGACAAGCGCAAATCTGCCTGAATCCGAGATGATTAAGGTCGCGCAGTCCGTTCAGGGTGAAATCGGCAAATAAAACGGTTAAAAGGGCGATTTTCCAAGACGTACTAGCCATTTTCAAGGTTCGTTTCATTGACAGTCTTAGCGGCAAGGTTTAACATTATTGCTATTGATGTTTGCTGCTCGGACTGTTGTGGCTGCCAGATAAGGAGAAGGTGAACGGCTTGGATTTGTATTATCGCCCTACTAGGGTTGAACTTTCATTAGATGCTTTACGACATAATTTAGAGGCTTTTCGAAATGCGATCCCGAATGAATGTAAGATTATGGCATCTGTTAAAGCAAATGCTTACGGACATGGCGCGGTTGAGATTGCGCGGGAGGCAGAACGCTTCGGCGTAGATTATTTAGGCGTTGCATTTCTTGATGAAGCATTGCAATTGCGCCAGGCTGGCATCCAAACCCCGATTCTCGTGCTTGGATTCGTGGCTGCGGATGCCTTGTCTGTTGCAAGAAGCCATAACATTACGATCGCTCTCTTTCGAGAGGACGTTTTAGCCGCAGCGTCGGTTCTTACGCCTGATCATAGTGGCCGCAGGCTCAAGGTCCATATCAAAATGGATTCCGGAATGGGTAGGCTAGGCGTAATCGGCAAGGATGAGGTATTGTCCTTTATCGAAACGGCTATGAAGGTTCCTCAGGTGGAAGTGGAAGGTTTATTCACGCATTACGCGCGAGCAGACGAGGCAGATAAAGAATACACGCAGCGTCAGTACAACAGATTTCATGAGGTAGCTGAGCATGTGAGGCAGCAGGGCTGGCCTATACCGATTATTCATGCGGCAAACAGCGCCGCGGGTATTGATACACCGCAATGGGCAGGCAATATGCTCCGCTTAGGCGTCAGTATGTATGGGTTGTATCCGTCAGATGAGGTAAACCGGCAGCGTATCGCGCTGGAGCCAGTGATGTCTCTGAAGACGGAAGTCGTTATGGTCAAAACGGTACCGGCAGGCTGGGGAATTAGTTATGGCACACGTTACGTAGCGGCACAGGAAGAGTGCATCGGAACGCTGCCGATTGGATATGCAGACGGCTATAGCCGTATGCTTACCGGCAAAGCACAAGGGATCATACGCGGAGTAAAAACTCCGATTCTTGGAACGATATGCATGGACCAGTGCATGATTGCGCTTGATCCAGCGGCAACTGAGAGTGATGGCAACGTTAAGAACGGCGAAGAAGTGGTGCTCATAGGCCGCCAAGGCGATTCGGTTATTACCGTTGGGGATGTGGCGGATCAGCTTGGTACGATTAACTATGAGGTCATCTGTATGCTTGCTGCACGGCTGCCACGCATTTATGTTAGAGGTGACCAGACAATCGCGATTCAAAACCCCCTCGCTCAGTCATAATAACTATTGGTAATTGTTTCAACTTACAAATTTTCGTAAATGAAGAGGATTTTCGCCAAAAATCTCGAATGTAGTATGGCAGATCATCTATAAGGGCTATACATGAAAACATGCAGCATATTTGATATACGGCTATCATAGATATGTTGAAGTATAGCGACGGCATTATATTGTCATAATGTGTAGTAAGGTTATGGAAAAGTTTTGGGGGTGCGAGTTCGGTGGCCAATGTACAAAATACCAAAAGAATCATGATTAGCCTGCCAGATCATTTGCTGGAGGAGGTTGACGGGATTGTTGCCAAGGAAAACTCCAACCGCAGCGAATTTATTCGGCAAGCCATGAAGCTTTATTTGGTGGAGCGTAAAAAACGTCAAATCCGGGAATCCATGCAGCGCGGATATATGGAGATGGCGAAAATAAACCTGAACATGGCCTCGGAAGCTTTTCAAGCGGAGGAAGAAGCAGATCATACGTTAGGCCGTCTCGTTAGCGGGGTGTAGAGGTTGATTGTAAAACGTGGTGATGTTTTTTTTGCGGATTTATCGCCAGTCGTCGGATCGGAGCAGGGAGGCGTTCGTCCTGTTCTTGTCATTCAGAATGATATTGGTAACCGTTTCAGCCCTACGGTCATCGTAGCTGCAATAACGGCTCAAATCCAGAAGGCAAAGCTGCCGACCCATGTCGAAATGGATGCAGCCGCACACGGCTTTGACCGCGATTCCGTGGTGCTTCTTGAGCAGATTCGTACGATTGATAAGCAGAGACTTACTGACAAAATTACGCATTTGGATGATGAAACGATGCGCAAGGTCGATGATGCCTTACTGATTAGTGTAGGCTTAATTGATTTCTGAGCGTTATGGGCTGTTTAGCATCTAGAAGGGATAACCTTCTGCTGAATAGCTTTTTTTGTTGTATTTTACATAAAAATGATGAAATTAGGAAAAAATGATAGACAAATGAAAGATGGATTTGCTATTATGAACTCAATTACTTAAGTAAACCTATAAACGAGCACGATTATGCGAAGAACGCACTCAGTAAGCCTTAGATGGCAGCTGGTGCGTTCTTTTTTTGTGTTCGGGGAGGAGTAGCGATGAGAAAACGAAGAAATGCAATCATCAGCCTGACAGCGGCCGTTCTGTCGGCAAGCTTAGTTTATGGCATCTACGAGCTGCAGCGCGTGCATATGGAGAGCGAGGAGATGATAGCCGTAATAGTACCCAATCGATTCATAGGAGCGGGAGAACGGCTTCAGGAGAGCGATTTGGAATACAAAACGGTTCCTCAGGCTGTGTATGTTCCCGACATGGTCATGAAGCTGGAGGAGGCAGCTGGGAAAGAGACGATTATTCCGCTTGGCAAAGGCGAGCCTCTGCTGCTTTGGAAGGTGGATGAGTTCCGCTTGCAGCCAAAGCGGTCGGAATCTACTTTTCAGATTCCCAAGGAGTACATCCGTTCCATCTCCAACGGCATTAGGGCTGGCGATAAGGTACTGCTGTATGCATCAGGGGAAGGGCACCCTTCCGAACGGTTATTCTCAGCCGCAGTTACCGTTGCATCGGTGAAGTCATCGGGGAATGTGGAGATCGACAATATCGAGAATCCGAATCTCATCTCGCGGGCGGAAGGGAATAAGGAGCAGATGTATGCTTCGCGGCGAGAGGCTAACGGCATGATCGACTACCTGAACCTGAATTTAACGGAAGAGCAGTGGTTATTGCTTGATGGCTATTGCAAAGGAGGAGCCTTAAAGCTGGTCGTGGCATACAGCCCGGAATCGCTTGATCTAGCTGGAGCTGGAGAGGATGGTGGGCTGTGAATGCTGCAATCGCACCTTTAGCTGCATTTATAGGAACGACACCTAATATCGGAACGACAGCAGCGGCGTTCGCAGCTGCTTTCAGGATTGGGGAAGCGAGCGGCAAGCCAGTCGGATATTTATGCCTCAATCTCAAAAGCTCAAAAATTCATCGCTATCTCGGTATCGATGAACCGCTCGTCACATTAGATAAGCTTCGCCCAGAGCTGAGATCCTCCGCGTTGACGCCGGATATGCTGCGCAAGGCGGCATATCCGGTGGCGAACCTGCCGAATGTACAGGTGTTATTCGGCAACATGATGAGGGAGCAAGCTGAATATTTCACGCCAGAAGAAGCGAAGCATTTGCTCGATGTCGCAGAGCAGACCTTTGCATTCGTTATCGCGGATGTCGGCGCATATTGGGATAACGCTGCCACCATTTGCGCGGTTAGAAGAGCAGGCTCGCGCATACTGGTGACTACGCCATCCTTGTCTCATTTTCAAGAGGATGGCAAGCACTGGATCGGGCAGGTATCGCCGTTATTCGGTGTAAATCCTGATCAATATGATTCGATCACTATTAATGGACCTTGGAGAAATGGAGGCTATCAAATGAAGCATATTTGTAAAGAGCTCGGCACGTCGGCACTGGGTCAGCTTCAATTAAGCGAAACAGTATCCAGCCAATTGGATAGTGGAACCTATGCTCAGTGGCTGAAGACGGACAGCGGCGGTTCGGAGATGATGAAGGGTCCTGCAAAGGCGATGATGCAGAGGCATGGCATTCGGAGCTTGGGGGTTACTGTAGCCGTACAACCGTGGTACCGCAAGCTGCTAGCCCATCGTAACGGTACAAGCTCGTGACGGCACAGCAGAATCGATTCTCGCCTTCAGGTTTTGCCGCGCAGATGCAGTCGGAGCGGGAGCAGCACGATAATGAGCCGCTTGCACCGTATAAGGAAGCAGAATCGCAGGGAGAGTTTGCGCGGCTGGCTGATGATATCCGCTCTTATCTAAGCATTCCGCACGGAGTAGGTGAAGATGAGCGCAGGCAATACAGCGAAACGCTGAATCGCGCGGTATTAGGCTATTCACAGGAACGAGAGCAGGTGCTTGCGGTCATCGCGGATCGATTGATTAGACTTCGCATTCATCGAGCAGATCATGTACAGCACCCCTATCACACATTGGCGGAAGCGTTGTTCGCTGAGGTAATTGGATTGAATGTACTTGAGCTGGTGCTGGCAGATAAAGACGGTTTAGAGGAAATACAGGTTGTCGGAACGAGCATCTTCCTTGTCAGGAATGGAATCTCCAATCCAAGCGAATATCGTTTTGACAACGTACGGGAGGTTGAGCGAATTCAGCAAAATCTGGTTTTGTACAATAATGATCGCATTAATCCGCGTAAGAGATGGGCGGAGGTCATGCTGCAGGATGGCTCGCGCGTAACGATGACCGGATTTGGGTTCACGGCAAATCCTACCTTGACCATTCGTTTTTATACGGTAAGAAGCATTAGCTTGCTGACATTGTGCGATCCGAGGTATAGGACGATGAACGAGCAGATCAAGATGCTCCTGAGCGCCATTCTTGAGGCGCGTTTCAATATCGTTATTATTGGTCCTACGAATTCAGGCAAAACGAATCTAATGAAAGCATTCATTGCCGAACTGCCGGACGAAGAGCGGATTATTACGATCGAAGGCCGCTTTGAAATGATGCTCGGGCGTGATTTTCCGGGCAAGAACGTCATTGAATACATGACGGATGAAGAGGATGACTATCACCGGTCGGATCAGGCTTTCAAGCTTGCCTTGAGGCAATCGCCGAAGCGCATTATTCATGCCGAGATACGCGACCTGGATGCAAACATTTACGTGCGTGCCTGCACGCGGGGACATTCGGGAAGCATGACGACCGTGCATGCCAATACGCTGGAGGATGTGCCTGAGGCGATCACGGATATGTGCATGCAGGATGGTAGAGGGATGAATGCTGAGCGTTTGACCAAACGGATTACGCAATACGTTACAGAGATTGGAATCGAGATGGCTCTAATAGGAGGGAGACGCTTGGTTAGGAGGATTAGCGAGCTTAGCTGGGAGATCGGGCAGGTAAGTGTTAAGGATTGGGTTATGTACGATGAGAAGAAGGAGGAATGGATTTATCCAGCCTCTCCGTCTGCATCAGCTGCCTTGAGGCTTGCTGCAGGAGGCAAGCGCTATGAATGAGCTTTCTGCCGGCGCGGCTGCAGGACTATTGTTTTGCCTATTGTTTATTGCGATTGTCAATTTGCTTTTCCTATGGTCTAAGGAGCATCAGCTCGTCAGCAAGCTAACTTATATTTCGAATCGCAGCTTTCGCGTACGGGCAGCAGAGCGCTTCAAACGCTACGCATGGCTGTACCGTCATTTATCTGATTTGCTGGAGGCACTGCGTCTTGCTGTTTCACCATCCGCCTTTGCTTATATTTCCGGACTGCTGCTGTTGGCAGGACTTGCTGCAGGTGGACTCTTCTTCCAAAGCGTAAAGGGAACCTTGTTGTTCGGCTTAGTGATTGGATTATTGCCCTATACGATTCTCCGGACGCTGCTCGTGCATCGGCGCATGCAGACGCAAATGGACTTTTTGCCGGCAGTTGAGCTTTTTTATCAATGCTATCTGATTACGGGGGAGAGCCAGGTCAGGGTTGCGCTGCAGCGAACCGTCGAAGAGCGAAGATTGCTGGGGCCGATGCAAGCTGTATTCGAGCAGCTTTACCGTAATTTGTCGGTGCGGGCTGATGATGAAGCAAGCCTAAGATTGCTCAGCACATCGCTTGGTCATTTGTGGGCTGATTATTTCGTGCATATCTTGCGGGTAGCGCTCTCAGAAGGTGTAACGGTGTCAGACAGCTTGAAGGAGCTGCTCACTGATATGCGCAAAGCTAGACGGGCGAATGAACAAGAGCGGAACCGCTTGCTGGAAATTCGAGTTGCTAATTTTTCACCACTGTTGTTCCTTGCTTTATTTATTGGCATTAATTTGCGGTACAACAAAGAAAACACCTATTTCTATTACGTTGTTGATCCGATGGGACGGGATATGCTGCTTAATGCAGCTTTGTTGATTTTCGCTTCATTTCTGATGGGATTGTGGCTATCGCGCAAAAAAATGTGAGAGGAGGGTAGCGATGCCGAATGGGGTCATGCAAATGATGGGGCTGGCTTTTATAGTTGGGCAATGCGTTTTCGGAGCGGTATTTTTTTACATCTTATTGCAGCTATGGCCCGAACGTCCTGCTATATGGAAGCATTTGACCGTCGTGTCGGCTTGGCGTACGAGAATGGTACCGGAGAAATGGCTGCGGTTCTTCTTGATTTCAAGACAGAGGGAGTCTTTCATGGAAAGAGAAATTTTGCTTGCCGGCTGCGGGGTAACGGCTGATGCGGCATGGTATATGCTCGCGCACCGTCTGCTTGTTTGTACGATGGGCAGCTTAATCGTTAGTGTGGCTATTTGGTCTAAATGGCTGAACGCCTATGTTCCTGTTTCCTATGTCGCTCCCTTCTTGCTTCTGGCGATGATGCTTATTCATCTTGACCTCCTATGGCTGCGTTCCATTCGCAAGATGCGAGCGCTGCAAGTGACGAAGGAGATTTTTGTAGTCAGCAAGCAATTGATCTATTTGTCAGATTCTTCACTGCATATTCATGCTAAGCTGCAGCGCTGTGTTCCCTTTACGCGCGTGATGCGTTTTGAATTGAACCAGCTTCTTGCCGAGTGGTATCACGATGCGGGTGGGGCTTTGCAGAGATTTAAACAGAGGCTTGGCACGGAAGAGGCCTTAAGTTTCGTAGAAACGCTGGATGCGCTCAGGCTGCATGAAAGCCATCAATATTATGAGCTGATCCGCACAAGAATTGAAGACTACAAGGAGAAGATTGAGCTGGCCAAGGAAAGCCGCAAAGAATCAACTTCCTATTTATTATTTATCATCGCGGGCATTCCAATATTGTATACCTTTCAAATCTTTATATATCCGTGGGTGAGAGAGGGACAAAAGCTCTTTCAGTCACTTAGCTGAAAGTGGCACCGAAGCTTTTGGAAGGAGGTGATCACGTGCGCAATATTCTAATGACCGTCATGATGCTGGTCGTCGTAATCGTCCTATTCAATACGATAATCGCTCAGGATACAACTGGAACAAGCAGTCAAATCGAAACGCAGGGCACAGCCGCCAATACAAAGATTAGTCAAATGCTTCCTTAATTCATCGGCATTGTGTTAGTCATAGAGAGCGGAGGTATTACTATTTGCGCGGAATTCTAATCTCCATGCTGCTGCTTGTTTCCGTGCTGGCTTGCTATCAAGCAATCGCCGAGGGCGATGCAGGAATGAAGCGGCAGATTGACGGCGCTGGCAGCTCGATCAGCTCGCATATCAGGAGCATGAGCCCATGAAGCAGATTTTGATCTTCGTATTGTTTGCAGCGCTGCTCTGCTGGCTTATGTTCTCTCCGATTTATAAACATGTTCTTATTGTCAGGCAGGCGGTATTGCAGCAAGAGGTGGATTACTTGTTGGAAATAGGGGCTAGCGGAGGTTACGGATACATAAGCTCGGCTATGCAGGAGCAGTCCAGACAGCGTCTGGCCGGATTTGGCATGCGTCCTGAGGATATTTCGTATGAGCTTGTATCAACAAACGGGCAGTCAGCATCCAATCCGTACGATCCGCTGCCTCGAGGTACGGGAATATCATTAACGATGAGCTACCCCTACGAGCAATTATTTGAGATTGATCGTTTGATCGGCTTAACGCCGCCGTTACCGTCAGATAGGATGAAGGCGTTCGGGATGAAGATGAGCGAATATGTTCCATAGGAGGAGAGGATGGTTAACGAGTGTACAAGCTGCTGCTCATCGTTGTAATGATGTCGATATGGCTTTCGTTGCATCTGCTTCAGGTGGAGGAACAGCTCGCTATGAAGACTTTATTTCAAGGGAAGCATGCCGTCAACCGAGCCACTCATGCAGCGGCCCAGCAGGTTGATACGGCAGCGTTAGGAGAAGGTGTATTTCGTATTGAGCCGATAAAGGCCGAAGCTGCAGCAGCTTTGTACTTGCAGCAGAACTTGCTGCTGAATGCACACGGTGCACCGCTTGCCGGCTCCTTTTTGAAGGAAGCGGTGCAGGTTGTGGTGTTCAAGCTAGTAAACGCGGACGAAATATTTCCTTTTACATACCGAAATAAGGCGTATCAATACGAGGTTACCTTGCAGCGTCCAGGCGTTATTTTAATCATAAAAATGGCATATCCTCGCGTATTTGAAGTGTTGGAGCCTATTGAATGGCATATTAAGGGGGCGGCGGAGCTCATAGCAGGTTGACGTAAAATAGGAAAATTGGTGTAATAAGGGGAGGGAGTTTATATAGGAGTTGATAATGGCTGTGATGGATATTGTTGCTGATGTACCTGAAGCGCTTGTGAGCGAGAGAATCATCCGTTTGCAGGCTGTTATGCAAAAGGAAGGCGTAGATGCGTTTCTTCTTACGCAAAATGTTGATCTTTATTATTTCAGCGGCTCGATGCAAAATGGGTATTTGTTTATTCCAAGCACCGGCGATGCTACCTTTTACGTTCGGCGCAGTGTTCAGCGAGCCAAGCTGGAGACCGCGGTAAAGGTAGCCGAACTTGGTGCTTTTCGGTTTTTTGGGGAAACGCTTGCGCAGCACTACCCGTATTTGTTTGGCAAGGAATCAGGCCTGCGAATCGCCGCTGATCTCGATGTACTGCCGACTCAACTATACGCCAAGCTACAGGAGACCCTTGGTTCGGCCGCAAGCTGTACGATTATAGATGGCTCGACATATATTCGCAAGCTTCGAATGATTAAGTCGCCTTGGGAAATAGGTAGAATCGAAGCGGCGGCAAAGGTAGTCTCCGAGTCATTGACCGCAGCGCTTCATGTGCTTAGAGAAGGAATAAGCGAGCTTGAGTGGATGGCACGCATTGAATACGAGCTGCGAATTAGAGGTCATATTGGCTTGATGCGCATGCGGGGCTTTAATCAAGAAATTACGACGGGGATGGTCATATCTGGTCCAGCGGCTGCGGTTCCGTCTTATTTTGACGGGCCAGCGGGAGGATTGGGGCTGGGAGCAGCTTCTCCGCAAAGCGTCAGCCGGTCAATAATTAAGCGAAACGAGCCCATCTTGATCGATATCGGCTGCTGTGTAGACGGTTATGTGATTGACCAGACTCGGACTGCCGTTTTGGGGAAGCTGCCCGAAACGCTTCAGCGTGCATACGATGCGTCGGAGACGCTCATCGCTAAAGCAGAGGAGATGATGGTTCCTGGCGCGCCTTGCTCGAAGTTATATGAGGCGGCGCTTGCTGGCTGCGCCTCCGCAAATCTTTCCGATCACTTTATGGGCTTCGGAGCCGATCAGGCCAAATTCCTGGGACACGGCATCGGGCTTGAAATTGATGAATGGCCCGTTCTCGCCAAGGGCTTCGATATGCTATTGGAGCCAGGAATGGTGCTTGCCGTAGAGCCCAAATTTACGTTCCCTGGTCTTGGGGTTGTTGGAATTGAGAACAGCTACCTTATTACGGATCAGGGTGCAAGGAAGCTGACGCAGTTCAAAGATGGACTAATCTTATTACCTTAAACAAGGGGGGATGTAAGTATGAATCGGGAGCTTACCAAGCGGCTTCATCGTGATTACGTAAAGGTTTACCGAATTAGCGAGCTCATATCGAATGGTATCTTCCTAGCTGTCATTATTGCCTATTTTATTTGTGCTTCGATCTGGGCTTGGACACTCGTTCCGGGGTGGATTGCATTGTCTGTGTGCGCTGCTTCTATTATTCTCTTTACTTGGATTTTTCCCGAAATGAAGTATAAGCGGTTTCAGTATGAGCTGTTTGAGGATGAATTGGAAATCCAATCCGGGCTTGTTTTTTTGAGCAATGTTTTGGTTCCTATGGTGCGTGTGCAGCATGTGGAGCTTGAAAGCGGCCCGCTTATGCGCAAATATGATTTGGCCAGCGTTTCGGTTGTTACGGCTGCGACAACGCACCGGATTAGCGGACTGAAGCTCGGAGAAGCTCAACAGCTTAAACGCAGAATCGGCGCATTGGCTAAGGTGGACGATCAAGATGAATGAACGTCGAACGCTTCATCCCATATATATTTTGTTCGGGCTGCTGAATACAATTCGAGGATTCATTCCGTTTATATTGATCGGCTTATTGAGGGGAACAGACTGGACGGGACTGGAATGGTATTGGTATGCTGGCGTCTCTGCGCTCTCCGCCGTAATACTTGTGTTCAGTTACATCGAATGGAAAAGCTTTGGTTTCTGGCTTGAAAGCGATCGGATCATCATTCGCAAAGGCTGGTTGTTCAGAGACGAGAAAACGATATATTATACGAGGATTCATTCGGTTAACGTAGAACAGCCGCTAGTTCAGCGATTGTTGAAGGTCGCGCAAGTGAAGATCGAGACGCCCGGCGGCAATAAGAAGGCAGACGGTGTGTTACCGGCGCTCTCCCTTAAAGAAGCAAGCGATATCCAGCTGATGCTTAAGAAACAAGCCTCGGTCATAGCTGCTCCCGAAGGGCAACCTTTGTCTGAGAAGCTGATGACGCAGAAACCTGAGGCAGATGAACAACTGGTTGTGAGAATAAATCAAAAACCGCTAGCCTCAGAATCCGTCAGCCATAATGCTGAGCGCGGTCCTTCGATTGCGCTTCATGCGGGACAGTTGCTTCAGGCAGCTGCGACCTCGATGAATTTCGGCTTGGTTGCAGCTTTTATGGCTGGATTGTACTCTTTCGCTAACGACTTCATCAACCAGCTGCTTCCCGATCATTTTTTCGAGTCAGTCGTTGAGGATTCATCGAGCTTTATGCCAAGCTATTTCGCCGTAGTTATTGTAGTCATTGCAGGAGTTGCCTTTGCTTGGCTGCTCTCGATTATATTGTATGTGCTGAAGTTCAGCGGCTTCGCTGTTCAAAAAGACGGCAGGCAAATTTCAGTATCCTATGGATTGCTGGAAAAAAAGTCGTTCGTGTTTGATCCTAAAAAAGTGCAAGCCGTCATTGTGAGCGAAAGCTGGCTGCGCCAAGCTTTCGGATACGCTGAGATTCGGCTGCAAATCGTTTCATCTGACAAGAAGGAGCAGCTTATGCTGCATCCCTTTATAAAGCGTTCCGATATTCAACAGGTTTTGAATGATTTTGTGCCGCAGATTGTGCATTCTGAGGAAACGCCCTTGCAGGGCGCACCGAAGCGAGCTTTATTATATTATATTAGAATTGAGCTTCTGATTGCCGCGCTGCTATGCGCAGCTTCAATCATTTTTTTGAAGGAAGCAGGGTTGTGGTCGTTAGTGCTCATTCCGCTTGTTCTGTGGTGGAGGAGGAGCTGTTATGTTGCTGCAGGGGTTAGTCTGAGGAATGGACAGCTCACGCTGCGCACGCGATTCTTATCAAGATCGACATTTTTGATTCGAAGACCGCAGATCGTGACGATGCGTGTGAACCGTTCGATTGGACAGCAGCGCAAGAACTTGCTAACCTTATCTGTGCGCGCGCTCGGCAGTCCGTTTGAGTACCGCGTGAAATGCTTGGATCATGCTGATGTTGAGCCTGTGTGGCGTTGGTACAGCCGAAGTCAAAACTAGCATTAGTGTAAAATAGAACCTATAGCTGCTGCAGAAGAGCCACTTGCTTCTGCGGCTTTTTTCATTTCATAAAATAAATATGCATTCGGAGTGAACGAATCGCGCAAGCTGTTCGTCTAAGCTATATTACCGAAAGAAGCAAGGGGGTCAGGCGCTCGTGGAAGACGAGGCGAAGCTTATTAAGAAAGCGGTTCGCGGAGATATGCGGGCGCTATCCGAGTTGCTCCGTGAGCATTACTCATTTTTGTATCAGTATCTGCTTAAGGCAACGATGAACAAAAACCGTGCGGAGGATGTTACGCAGGAGACGATGCTGAAGGCGATTGAGAAAATAGCGACCTTTCAGGGAAAAGCAAAATTCTCAACATGGCTGATTACGATAGCCTCAAGGATTGTTATTGACCGGATGCGCCGCAATGAGCTGGAGCGGCATTGGCTTCAGGAAGAAGGCTCGCTGCGGTCGATCCAATACGAAACCATCCGGGAGGGCGTTGATTGGTCGGATGCACTCCAAGCACTGGGACGGCTAAGCAGCAGCATACGAATTCCTGTACTGCTTAAATATTATTACGGCTATGGACAAGATGAAATATCCGCAATGCTGGACATTCCCGCGGGAACGGTGAAATCGAGACTGCATAATGGATTGAAGCAGCTGCGAAAGGAGCTAACGGAGCATGAAGAAGCATGATGAGGAGGACCAACTTTGGTTCAATAATCTAATGAAAGAAGATTTAACCCGTTTTGACGCTGCGCATGCGCCGGAGGTTCCTGAGCAGCATCGATTTGAGGAGCTTGTTTATGCCCACGTGCAGGATACGAAAAGAAAGCTTTGGAGGGAACTGCTGCTATTCTGGTTGCTGGCATGCTTTATTTTCGGAGTGATGCTGTGGATCATCGACCGCAACTGGATATGGTTCGCAATTATTCAAGCAGTCACTACGGCTGGCGGAATTGGGTATGCGAGCTACGCACTCGCACGGGGGAGGCACCGCGAATGGAAGAGCTGAAAATCTTGCCGATATGGTTTTGGATTTTGCTCGTTGCTGCTCTGATTGCGCAATCTACCTGGCTATTTATCGATGCGCGCAAACGGGACAGCATGCCTTGGCTTTGGGGAATATGGGGCTTGATTCAAATTCCGATGCCGCTTGCCTTTTATTTTTTATTTGTTCGTAGCGGGTGGTTTCGTCGCGGCAGACGAAAAGAAGAAAAGTAGAGATTTAGAGAGCTAGAGAAGCAACTGCGGAAGCTGACAGGCTTAAAGGAGGATAAAGGATGAATGAATCAATCGTAATCGCCGACTTGTTGCCAATCCTTGCACCGATTATCGTCATTCAGTTGATCATAATGACTATCGCTTTGGTTTTGTGTGCAAAGGCGGAGAGTACGCGCGGACCCAAGTGGGTCTGGGTTCTTATTATTATTTTTATCAATATATTCGGGCCGATCGCCTTTTTTATCGCAGGCAGGAGGAATGAAGGATGACTGCATTGCTTGAGGTTAAAGATTTGACGAAAGCTTTCGGCACCGTAAAAGCAGTTGATGGCATCCATTTTACGATAGCCGAGGGGCATTGCGTTGCGCTGCTCGGACCGAATGGGGCAGGCAAAACGACGACCATTCGCATGATTGCCGGCCTTCTAAAGCAAACATCAGGTCAGATGGTCTTCAAAGGTGCCGGAAATCGCGGAGAACACAGAGAGCTGATTGGATACTTGCCGCAAACGCCTTCCTTCCATAATTGGATGACGGGTTTTGAGTTTGTTGTCTATGCTGGTCAATTGTGCGGCCTGACCTCTGCCGAGGCCAAGAAAAGTGCAAAGGAACTGGTTGAACGCGTTGGAATTGCAGGCGCTGCCAAAAGGCGGATCGGCTCGTACTCAGGCGGCATGAAGCAGCGGCTTGGGCTTGCACAAGCGCTTGTCCATCGGCCGAAGCTGCTTGTTATGGATGAACCGGTATCGGCGCTAGATCCGATTGGGCGCAGGGAGGTGCTTGATCTTCTGCGTGAATTGAAACGGGAAACGACGGTGCTCTTCTCGACGCATGTCCTTCATGATGCTGAGGCGCTTTGTGATGATGTCATCATTATTCGTGAAGGAAAAGTTGCTCTGCAAGGAGCAATTGAAACCATCCGCGATGAGCGGCGGAAGCCAATCATTAATCTGCAGCTTGAGAATGATGAAAGCTCAAGGCAATGGCTAGCTTTATTTATCCAAACCATAAGGGATGAGAAGAGGCTTGCCAATCAACTCTCTTTGTTCGAAACAGCAGAGCAGCACGAAGGAGCTGCCAGCTTTGCCGTGAAGGATGTAGACGCTGCTAGGCAGCTCCTTATCGGAGAGATGGCTCGCAATCAAATAAAAATAAGCAAGCTAGAGGTAGGCCATTCATCATTAGAGGATTTGTTTATGAAGGTGGTGGGCGAATGAAGGGTGCAGCGAATACGTCAAACAAGCTTGACCCAACATCCTTCATGACCTCAAGCTTTATCCGCTATCTGGTTATGGTTCAGAAGGAGCTGCTCGAACAAGCAAGAAGCTATAAGCTGCTATGGGTACCGCTTGTGTTCGTGCTCCTTGGAATCATGCAGCCTGTTTCGACCTATTATATGCCTGTAATTCTAGAGCATGCGGGCAGCTTGCCGGAGGGAACGGTTATCGATATTCCAATGCCGCTCGGAGCCGAGGTACTCGCACAAACCCTTCAGCAATTCGGAACGCTGGGCATGCTTGTTCTCGTATTAGCCTGCATGGGAACGGTTTCCGGCGAGCGTCTCAGCGGTGTCTCAGCGATTATTCTTGTAAAGCCCATATCGGCATCAGCCTATATCAGTTCCAAGTGGACGTCGATGCTGCTGCTTGCGTGGGGCTCGCTTGCAGCCGGTTATTTGGCATCCTGGTACTATACGGGGTTATTGATCGGTGAGACGCCAATCGTCCAGGCATACGAAAGCATGCTCGTATATGGTTTGTGGTTAAGCGCGGTAATGACGATTACCCTGCTTTTCAGTACATGGTTGCGAAGCTCGGCAGCAGCGGCTTTTGCTGCGCTAGGCGGCGCATTGATGCTAACCTTGCTGGCGAGCCTTTTCCCCAAGCAGCTTGGCTGGACGCCGGGTGCTTTAAGCGGATTTGCCTATCAACTAGCGGCCGCAGGCACACCAGACTCTAGCACTTTGAGTGCAGCTGTAGTAGTAACTATTGTTTGTATGTTAGGTTCAATAAGTCTTGCAGCCTTGCAGCTTCGCAAAAGTTTGGCAGCTGAATAAAGAAAAGTCTGTCTATTGACTCTCTTCGATTGGACACCGCTATTATTTTTTAGTAGGATAGTAGTGAAAGAATCAGCGGCGAAGAAACGGGAGTTGAGGACGATGCTACAACTAGGCACAAAGGTCGTCATTGTGGCTGACCAATTTGAACAAAACCTTCCCATTGGGGAGCATGGTTATATAATAGCTTACGATCGCAATGCGGATAATGTGTTTGATTACGTACTGAGGGTGCCTTCGGCGAATCGGAACTTTTTAATTCCGGACGAGGACGTAGAGCTCGAAGAGGTACTTATTCAAGATGAGGTCGATCGAATCGAACGGGAGGCGCTAATTGATTTCGCACTCGCTACGCACAACGAAGAATTGTTCAAGCGTGTGATGAATGGCGAGCCTGAGCAGGAGACCGAGCTCGAACAGGCAGGCAATGAACCGCTTAGCCCTGCCGATTTTATCCGTCAAGTTAATTTAAAAGCATGGATTTAGCTTGCAGCCATGCGCTGCAGACTGTTCTGCATGTCACTTTGCTGACATCGGAGCAGTCTTTTTTTATGCTGTCACTTGAATTGCGTGCATATGGGCTGGATGTTTGCCCCTTTTCATTGATGTTCGCCATGCAAGTAAGATATAATAGGAAGAATGATTACAGGAATAGGAAAGGAAGAATACCTGATGAGCATTACGCCCAAGGATGTAGAGCATGTCGCGAGACTGGCGCGGCTTGAGCTTTCCGACTCGGAGAAAGATCAATTTACAGAGCAGCTTAACGCGATATTGAAATATGCCGAGAAGCTAAACGGTTTGGATACCGAAAATGTCGAGCCAACCAGCCATGTGCTTCCGATTACGAATGTGATGCGTGCGGATGAGAATCGGCCTTCGCTGCCGATCGAGAAAGTGCTGCTGAATGCGCCTGATGAAGAGGATGGACAATTTAAAGTACCTGCGGTACTTGAATAATACGAATGGGTTTTATTTGAAGGGAGGAACTACTGTTGGCACTGTTTGATTTGCGCCTGCAGGATGTACATAACAAGCTGAACAATAAGGAACTTTCCGTTTCTGAGCTGGTTAGCGCATCATATGCGAGAATTGCAGAAACTGAGCCTGCTATCAAGGCTTTTATTACGTTGAATGAAGAACAAGCACGCTTGCAGGCTTCCGAGCTGGACAAGCAATTGCAAGAAGGCGGCGAACGCGGGTTGCTGTTTGGATTGCCGGCGGGAGTGAAGGACAATATCGTAACAGAAGGACTGCTTACAACCTGCGCAAGCCAGTTCTTAAGCAATTATGATCCGATCTACGATGCAACCGTCGTTCGCAAGCTGAAAGCCGCTCAATCTGTAACGATTGGCAAGCTGAATATGGACGAGTTCGCTATGGGCGGATCGAATGAGAATTCAAGCTTTTATCCGACACGCAATCCATGGAATACGGAATTCGTACCAGGCGGATCCAGCGGTGGATCGGCAGCATCAGTGGCAGCGGGCCAAGTATACTTCTCGCTCGGATCTGACACTGGCGGTTCGATTCGGCAGCCTGCTGCTTATTGCGGTATCGTAGGTCTTAAGCCTACTTATGGGCTTGTGTCGCGATTCGGACTCGTTGCATTTGCTTCTTCCCTTGACCAAATCGGTCCATTAACCAAAAATGTTGAGGACTCTGCGTATGTATTGCAAGCTATTGCTGGTTATGATGCAGGCGACTCCACGTCTGCTAATGTGGAAATTCCTGATTATACATCGGCACTTACTGGCGATGTTAAAGGCTTGCGTATTGGCGTGCCGAAGGAGTACCTCGGAGCGGGTATCGATCCGCGTGTGAAGGAAGCGGTGCTCCAAGCGCTATCGGTATATGAGTCTTTAGGCGCTACGTGGGAAGAGGTTTCGCTGCCCCATACGGAATATGCGATTGCGACGTATTATTTGCTTGCTTCCTCGGAGGCATCATCAAACCTGGCTCGCTTTGACGGTGTGCGTTATGGCGTACGCGCTGAGAATCCAGAAAACCTGATCGATTTATATAAGAAATCACGCAGCGAAGGCTTTGGCGCCGAAGTGAAGCGCCGGATTATGCTTGGCACATATGCGCTCAGCTCGGGCTATTACGACGCCTATTATTTGAAAGCTCAGAAAGTGCGTACGTTAATCAAACAGGATTTCGATCAAGTGTTCAGCCAATATGACCTGATTATCGGACCGACGGCTCCGACACCTGCTTTCCGTATTGGAGAGCAGGTTGGCGATCCATTAACGATGTATTTAAACGATATTTGTACGATACCAGTTAGTCTTGCAGGCGTTCCCGCTATTAGTGTACCGTGCGGAATGGCTGACGGCTTGCCGATCGGCTTGCAGATTATCGGGAAAGCGTTCGACGAATCGACGGTGCTGCGCGCC
The DNA here is from genome assembly GCF_014192395.1 of Paenibacillus endophyticus. Classification (GTDB taxonomy): domain Bacteria; phylum Bacillota; class Bacilli; order Paenibacillales; family Paenibacillaceae; genus Pristimantibacillus; species Pristimantibacillus endophyticus. The sequence goes on from NZ_JACHXW010000006.1 coordinate 376,238, forward strand.
GCTCATGCGTTCGAGCAGCATACGGAGCATCATAAACAACGCCCGCAGCTATAAGCGGCCATATATACGTTTACGAAGGGATCGATACGAATGTCTGAACCGAACAAATACGAAACGGTTGTAGGGCTGGAAGTCCATGTGGAGCTGCATACGAATAGTAAAATCTTTTGCGGCTGCTCCACGGCTTTCGGTGCGCCACCGAACACCCATACCTGTCCAGTATGCCTTGGACATCCCGGCGTGCTGCCGGTATTGAACCGCCAAGCAGTCGAATACGCGATGAAAGCAGCGATGGCGCTTAATTGCCAAATCGCGGACATCAGTAAATTTGACCGTAAAAACTACTTTTATCCGGATTCTCCGAAAGCATATCAGATCTCTCAATTCGATCAGCCGATCGGCGAGCATGGCTGGATCGATATTGAGGTGAATGGCGAAACGAAGCGGATTGGCATTACAAGGCTCCATCTCGAGGAAGACGCAGGCAAGCTGACTCACGTAGACGGCGGCTATGCATCCCTTGTCGATTTCAACCGTGTTGGAACGCCGCTCATCGAGATCGTATCGGAGCCTGATATTCGAACGCCTGAAGAAGCCAAAGCCTATCTGGAGAAAATAAAGGCCATTATGCAGTACTGCGACGTATCGGACGTGAAGATGGAGGAAGGCAGCTTGCGCTGCGATGCCAACATCAGCCTTCGTCCATACGGACAGAAGGAATTCGGTACGCGTGCCGAGCTCAAAAACATGAACTCCTTCCGCGGCGTTCAGCGTGGTCTTGAATATGAGCAGCTCCGCCAAGCGGAGATTTTAGATGGCGGCGGCGAAGTGATTCAAGAGACGCGTCGTTTTGACGATGCGCTGGGCAAGTCGTTCTCAATGCGTGGCAAGGAAGAGGCACATGATTATCGCTATTTCCCGGATCCGGATCTTGTGCAGCTGCATATCAGCGAAGAATGGAAGCAAAGCGTGCGAGCGACTATTCCGGAATTGCCAGACGGGCGCAAAGCCAGATATACGTCTGAGTACAGCCTGCCGTCTTATGACGCAGAAGTGATCACATCATCCAAGAAACTCGCGGATTTCTTCGAGGAGAGCCTTTCCTATACGAAAGATGCCAAAGCGGTTTCGAACTGGATCATGGGCGATTTGCTCGGTTATTTGAATGCGAACGGGCAGGAAATTTCAGATGTGAAAATTACGGGACAAGGTCTCGGCGAAATGATCGGTTTGCTTGAGAAAGGCACGATCAACGGAAAGATTGCCAAAACGGTATTCAAAGCCATGCTTGAATCGGGCAAACTCCCGCAGCAAATCGTTGAGGAGCAAGGCCTTGTTCAAATTAGCGATGAAGGCGCCGTTCTCGTTATAGTGGACCAGATTATCGAAGCGAATCCACAATCGGTTGAGGATTACAGGGCAGGCAAGGACAAAGCGATTGGTTTCCTGGTCGGTCAGATCATGAAAGCATCCAAAGGCAAAGCGAATCCCGCACTTGCCAACAAGCTGTTAATCGAGCGCTTGAAATAAAGCGTTCTATACCAAAAAGACGCGGTTCATCATGCGATGAGCCGCGTCTTTCTTTTTGGGCAGCCGGTATTGTACAAGAGCTGTGCGCTCCAACTCGAGCATACACTTATGTTACAATAGCGTGTATAGAAAGGTCGGGATCGCTTATGGAATTACTTGCCACGCATAATCCTTGGAATATCAGCGAGCTTCATATTCTGCTCCGATTGCTCCTTGCGCTGCTCCTCGGCGGCCTTGTAGGCTTTGAACGCGAACAATCGAATCATGCAGCGGGCTTGCGTACGAATATATTGGTCTGTTTAGGCTCCTGCTTGCTAATGCTGCTCTCTATGTACGGTTTCTCAGCATTTGTTGATGAACCGAATGTTCGGGTTGACCCTGCGCGTCTTGCGGCAGCCGTTATTACAGGAATTGGATTTCTTGGCGCGGGAACGATACTGTTTACCGGGAAGTCTATTACAGGTCTAACCACCGCTGCATCGCTTTGGGTCGTATCCGCCATTGGACTGGCCGTGGGAGCAGGATTTTATTTTGCATCGGCAACCGCGACTGTAATGGTGCTCGTTACGCTGTGGGCATTCAATAAGCTGGAGAAAAGATATATTAATATCAAGAAGGAGCATTTGCTCAAAATCAAAGCCAAGGATCTGTCTCAAGCCATGATTGATATAAACGGATTGTTATTGGACCGCAAGATCATCATGAGAAAAATGCTGCTGGAAGAATGCGAGGACGATGACGAGGGCGGTCAGGTAATGCTGCAACTGTACATTACATTGCCGAAATCGGAAACGCTGCTCGTCCTGCTCGATAGCATTAAGCATTTGGAGGGTGTGCGTTGGGTCAGCTCGGAATAAAACGAATGAAAAACAGACTGCTTACGGTTTTGTTTGCTTTTGCAATGCCTGGTGCGGGACATATGTATACCGGACAGCATCCGAAGGGCTTGCTGCTGATTGCAGCCTTTTGGCTGGATTTGACTGCGATTGTTCGGTTGGCGGATTCTGACGGGGGAAGACATTTATTGCTTATCGTTTACTTAGGAATCATGCTGCCTGTTTTTTATTTCATCAGTGTATTTGATTCTTTGCAGAGTGCTGATGCTGCGCATCACAAGCCTGCCACGTTTAATGCTGTGCACGGCAGTTTATTATTGGCAGCGGGAATTGTCATGCTTGTTTTGGTGAAACCGCCTCAAGCTATTATGCCATGGATGAATGAACTTGCTGAGCTTTGCGTAGGTCCAATTATTATGGCATCTTCTATTATACTGCTGCTACGTTCACGGAAAGGGTCGGTACTTATGTTTAAGCTTGGACGCTTTACAGCTGCGGTTCTCATACTGGTGGTGGGAGTTCTGCTTTTATTGGACCAATTAAACGGGCGAAATGATATTTCACTACTGGGACAATGGTGGCCTGTCATATTTATTATATTAGGATTAGAAATTATACTGTACAGCTGGAAATTTAAAGGGGTGGAGAAGAAGCTTCGGCTGGACGTAGCAGGCGGGATGATTGCGCTTGTCATTACATTTACGGCTTATGCTGTAACGCAATACGCGGATATTCCTTTTCGCTGGCTGGATCAATTCAATGTGGATTTGAACGGAGCTGCCGACTATGGTGAAGAAAAAGGCTTCCGATATGACAAAGCGATCATTAAAGTACCGCTTGATGAGGCAGTTTCCCTTATCCGTATCGCCAATCCTAATGGACAGGTGACCGTTCGAACAGGGGACGTACAGGAAATCGAGGTTGTTACTGCTGTATGGGTAGATGTCATTGAAAAATCGGAAGCGGATGCAATTGCCGAGCAATCAACTGTAAAAGTCAATCCTGGCAAAGAAGTAACACTCGAGGCGAAAGGCGAGTCTTATGGAGCAAATGGCAGCAGGAAGCCAAGAATGAATATGCTCATAACCGTACCTATGTCATTGTCGGATCAGGTAAAGGTTGAAGAGGAGCCTACTCCGACGCCAAAACCGTCAGCAACGGATGGATTAGCAATTTCACCTTCCCCTACGGAAACGGATACAACGGATGGAGCAGGTACTCCAGCATCTCCTACGGCAACCAATATAGAAGAAGTAGAGCAAAGCCCGGATGTTACAGAAGAGCCGAAGCCAGCTTTGAACCTGCAAATAGAAGCAGATAACGGTTCAGTTGAAATTATGAAGCTTTTGCTTCCCGGCGGCTTGGACATTCGGAGCAACAGCGGAATGGTAACGGTTAGCAACATTGTTGGAGCTGTTTCCGTCAAAGGTAATAATAGCGGAATTACGGTTAACGGCATAACCGGTGATTCCATTCTAGAAACCAAAAACGGTACGATTACAGCAGCGAACATAAAAGGAAAGCTTTATGCCAACACCCTCAATGGAAGCCTGGAGATTAAGGAAATCGAAGGGAATATCGAAGCCGAAACCAAAAACGGGAAAATTAAAATGGATGGCGCAGGCTCGTCAGTAAAAGCAGATACTTTAAACGGCAGCATTGAGCTGAACAGCAGCGCGGTAGGCGGTGACTGGGACTTGGACAGCTCCGTTGGCGAAGTAAAGCTCGCAATGCCGGCTGATGGACATTTTCGGATGTACGGATCGGTAACTTTCGGTAATATTACGACGGAGCTTCCGCTTGAGGTAAGTAAGAAAACGATTAGAGGCACTATAGGAGAGGGGACTTACCGCATTCAAATTAATGCCACAAACAGCATTGCCATTAGGCAATTTGGGCTATCCCAATAAGGCGCATTCATTGACAAACGCTTAAACAAGAACGTACAATAGCTGTAACTACTTAGGAAGGGCGTGAGGGGAATGGGAGCCAGCGTTAACTTAGCACTTGAGCAACTGAAGAGCAACGGCGTCCGAATGACCCCGCAGCGTCACGCCATATTAAGCTATTTGATGGATTCAATGACCCATCCTACTGCAGATGAAATTTATAAAGCGCTCTCGCCGATCTACCCCAGCATGAGCGTGGCTACAATATATAACAATCTGCGTTTATTTGTAGAAGCTGGATTAGTGCGTGAGCTGACTTACGGTGACGATTCAAGTCGTTTCGACTCGGATTTATCGGATCATTACCATGCGATTTGCAAACATTGCGGTTCCATTGTAGACTTCGATTATCCGCCGCTGCTTGAGGTTGAGCGTGCTGCATCGCGAGTGACGGGGTTTGTCGTGGAAGGCCATCGGATGGAGATATACGGAATATGCTCGACATGCAATGCCACATCAGCGAAATAATGGCGTTAAGCCACTAAACGAACGTGCCGTGAAGCGAATCAACGCTAATCTGCACGTTTTTTATTAGGAAGCCTACTATCATGAATGGATTCAGGAGTGTGATGACTTGGAAACAATGTATAACCGAGCGCCGCGGCGTAAAGGCAACCGTGGAGCCCGGAGCATCTTTTTATTATTTATAGTCGGTGTATTAGCCGTATTTTGTTGGTACGGGTACATGCGTTATATTCCGAACAATGAACAAACAGTGCCAGATTATCAAGCAGAATATCCAATTCTTATCCGGGGCGTTGAAGCAAATCAGGGGGCTATTATCGAAAACAATGAAGTCAAGCTGCCTCTTTCGGTACTTGAGCAGGAGCTTGGAGCGGACAAGCCTATCCGATATGAACCGGATTCGGGCTCCATTATTTTGACGACAGCCGATAAGGTGTTTCATTTGAAAACAGACTCCCTAACCGCCACAATCAATCAAAAGCCCTATAACTTAACGATTGCGGCAGAAAAGAAAAATGACAATGTCTATATTCCGGCAGAGCCATTAGCAGAGCTATATGGACTGAAGGTTGAATACATGGAAGACACAGGAATCGTTACTCTATTGTCAGAAGGAGAATCGATTCAGCTCGGACAGGCTATTCGTGAGAAGGGCGCAGCAATTCGCACCGAAGCTACCATTCGTGCTCCTTTCATTCAAAAGGTACTTCCAGGTGAATCGTTAAGAATCTGGCAGGAGCAGGACGGTTGGCTGCATGTTCAAAGCGCTAACGGTTGGACAGGCTTCGTGAACAAAAAGGATGTAGAGCTAACAGAAATTGACCAGACACCAGCCAAGGAGCAAGCAGCACCTTTCATTGCTTGGAAGGTGCTGGGCAACAAAATCAATATGACCTGGGAAGCGGTATACGAACGCAAGATCGATACAGCTAAAATTTCTCCGATGCAAGGTTTAAATGTTATAAGCCCAACTTGGTTTGCGTTAGCTGATGATAAAGGAACCATTAAAGGCAAAGCGGATTCCGCTTATGTCAAATGGGCACATAATCAAGGCTTGCAAATATGGGCGCTTTTCAGTAACGATTTTGAGCCGGACCGAACGACCAAAGCCTTAGCTACAGCGGAAACACGGTTTTTTATGATCCAACAGTTGATTGCTTTTGCTCAAATGTATGGTCTGCAAGGCATCAATTTAGATTTCGAGAATGTGCATACGTCCGACAAAGCGAATTTCGTGCAATTCGTGAGAGAGCTTACGCCTCTGCTGCACGAGCAGGGCTTGGTGGTTTCAGTTGATGTTACGCCTAAATCGAATAGCGAAATGTGGTCATTGTTTTTGGATCGTGCAGCATTAGGAAGCGTTGTTGATTATATGATGGTTATGGCTTACGACGAGCACTGGGCCTCTAGTCCGAAATCAGGTTCGGTTGCTTCCCTGCCTTGGACAGAGAGTTCGCTCGCTCGGATCATGCAAGAGGATGGCGTTCCTTCTAATAAGCTTATATTGAGCATGCCGCTGTATACGCGCATATGGACAGAGAAGAAGGGGGCGGACGGTAAAGTGGATGTCTCATCGAAGGCCGTAGGTATGGAGCGGGTTAAAGACATTATAAAAGAAAAGAAACTGAAGCCTGTGTTTGACGCTGCAGCAGGACAGAATTACGTACAATATACGGAGAATGGAAATCTTACGCGGATTTGGATAGAGGATGACGTTTCCATAAAAGCTCGCGTTGCGCTCGTGCGCAAATATGATTTGGCTGGCGTTGCAACCTGGCAGCGCGCTTTTCAAACCCCGCCGATATGGAAAACAATTGATGATGCTATCAAGCTTAAGCCATAATATTCTAACTCTTTATAAATCAAAAGCGCCGCCTCCTTGTTGGATACAGGGAGGCGGCGCTTTATCGTTGTATGCGTGAATGGCAATAATTAAACCTGCTGCTCGGTTGGATTATGAGTAGCTTGTGCGGGATCAAGCGTCAGCATCGTTTTGCAATACATGCATCGGTCGGTTTTTCCAAGCATCTTGGTAGGACGGCTGCATTCAGGGCATTGCAGCATCGTTGCGCTTGTGGACATCATTCCAGCCCAGAAATAAACGGCGACGCTTATGAGCAAGGAGATCATTCCGATTACCATAAAAATGGCGGCAATAATCTTTCCAGCTTGTCCCCAAAAAACGATGCCGGCAGTGCCGAGAATCATTACACCCATGCCCACTAAGGTGAAGACAAGTCCCCAGAGACGGAATTCATTGATCTTGGCAGACTTAAAAAAGAACTTATTCATGCGTTCAAACCCTTCCTATAACGAATGACTTTTAAATTGAGTCTGTTTTCTGTGTTAGTAAGCAGGAATGTGCCTCTAACCTGTCGAAAAAGAATAAAACTGTAGAATATTATTATAGCTTAATAAAATGTGATTAGCTATATGGAGGAACCAGTGAAACATATAAAAGCGTACATCGCAAAGAGCTATCAAGATGAACCTAGTGTTATCGGAGTGGCTGTCATTGAGAACCCGTATCCATACAATCCTTTGATTGATGGTCTGGATTCATTAGTGCTTGTTGTCGTGCAGGAGGATCATCCCCGTAATGAAACAGAGCATATTCAAATTGCTGGCAAGCGGGTAATGATTCGCATGATAGATTCAAATGGTCTGGCAGAGTGGCTGTCAGGCGGAGAAAACCGCAATATTATTGAGTGGCTAGTTCGGGGGGAGATCTTGGTGGATCGCGACGGCTATTTAAGCAATGTTCGTGAACGGATTCTTCAGTTTCCTGATTCAATGAGGGAGCAGAAGCAATTCACGGAATTTGCCGGTTTCTTAAGAACGTATTTGCAAGCAAAGCAGGATTTGCTTGACAATAATTTACTCGATGCATATAGCCATATATTAACTGCTCTTAATCATTGGGCGCATATTGTTCTTATAGAAGAAGGACGTCATCCCGAGCTGACAGTCTGGAAACAGCTGAGGCGCGTTCATCCTGGTATATACAAGCTTTACGAAGAGCTGACTGTAAGTCCGGAAACGCTGGAGCAGAGAGTTCAATTGGTTATGCTTGGCTGCGAGTTCTCCGTCATGACCAAAATGAAAACTAGCTGCGTGCTGTTATTTAATATTCTAAAAAGCCGCGAAGAGCCTTGGAGCATTGCTGAGCTTCAGTCTCACCCATCGATACATGTGCTGCATGTCGATTTGTCGCTTATTCTTCAGAAGCTTGTAATGCGAGAATATATTCGTGAAGTAGCCGTTATACACGAGCATGGGGATGTCGGTGCACTTGAGCTGCGTTATATGATGAATGATCATAACTCTGTTTAAGGAAATGAAGTTATTATAAAGGCTTGTTAAGCCGCTACTATAGGGCTTAACAAGCCTTTTTTAATATTTATGGTTATTTTGAAAATCATGCTTGACTTAGCGGATCGACTGATGATATATTAGTACTCGCCGCTTTTGAAGAATGTTTTCTCGCACAAACGACAACTGAAAAAAATGTCGAATGACGAAAAAAAGTGCTTGCAATGAGATAGGCGAATGTGATATATTATAAAAGTCGCCGAAACGAAACACCTCGTCGACACGAAAGAAAAGATTGCTCTTTGAAAACTGAACAACGAGTAATAACTGCCTCGCAAATCCTTCGGGATAAGCGAAAAAGCGATAACAAGTAATGAGCATTTCAAACACCAATTTGGAGAGTTTGATCCTGGCTCAGGACGAACGCTGGCGGCGTGCCTAATACATGCAAGTCGAGCGGATCTTGTCCTTCGGGACAAGGTTAGCGGCG
>NZ_JACHXW010000007.1:0-143212 GCF_014192395.1 Paenibacillus endophyticus
TGCCCAATCCTGCGGCAAGACCAGCCTAATCGATGCAGCGCTTCTAGTTGTCCTCGTTCAATTATGGTAAGATGGGAGTAGCTCATGTTGGGTTCTCCTGTAAATGATGGTTGTGTGGTAACTTCCATTTTACACGAATCCATTCATGGGCTTTTTTTTGTTCATCTAGCTGTCGCACTTCATATTACAATTCGTCATTTAAAAAAAGACTGCCGGCGGACTCATGTCCGTCAGCAGTCTTCTCCAATTAGTTACTTGCACGGCTAAGCAGCTTTCCCTCGCCTGACCGCATTTTTGATCCGCTGCAGGAGATAGACGGCAAGCCAGCTCGATAAAATGATAAACAACGGCATAACCGTGAAATTATATCGGTATTCAGGCACAAACAGCAGTCTGATCAAAGACATAATGAAAATGACTACCGCCAGCATCGCGGCAGGGTGCCTCCAGCGCCACAGCAGAAACAGAAGCGGAATAAGGCTGCTGTATACGATCAGCTGATGAAAATTATGGCCTTTCGGATACACCGTGAACCCCGGTTCATGGCCAGAACCGAAAAACATACGGTTGTACGTATACTCGAGCTTGCCTACCGTATACCACTTCACGTACTTCCAGGTTTGCTGCGTGAACCCCGCTTTAATTCTTGCCCAAGCCACCTCATCCTGAGTCAGGCCCGTTGGATCAACGATTTTGTCTGTATAATCCTTATTGGGGTATGTACCTGCTTTGAACGGATTCGATTGCGAAGCCGTAAGCACAAATTCATGCAAGGTCACTGCGTTGCGAATCCACCATGGAAGCATCGTTGCCGTCACACATAGACCCGTAATAACGCCAAGCAAGACCACTTTTTTTGCAACTTCCCATTTCGATCTTGTCGCTTCCATTAGTCCAGATCGGCGTCTGAACCATTGTTGAAGAAGGAATACGCCGTATAGGGGAACGAATAGCGGCAGAAACTCTGCCCGCACTAACACCGTCAAGCCGAGCAGCACGCCTGCAAATGCCGCGTCCCGTTTTCGCTGAGTACGGAAAGCATAGAGCTGCATAGCTAGATAGGCCATTAAGAAAAATAAAGCAAGCGTCTCTGTCAATACAGCGCCTGTCGCCCAAATAAAGGGATGGTAGACCGCTCCAATTATAATAGCCAGCATCGCTACCCATTTGTTGCGCGTAGCCAGCATGGCTATGACGTAAATCAGAGCTAAAGTAGCTACACTTATGAGAAGCTGAATCCATCTAATTAACGGATAAGGCTCGACATTCAACGCGTCGGCAAGCAGGTAAGTCCCGGCCATGAATAATGGATAGCCCGGCGTTACCCTTGCATTCGAAACCTCTTCCTTGTAGGCATAGATTCCTTTGTCGATCAGTCGATGCACCATCTCGTCATAATACTTGGTATCATGCGATACGGTGTGCTTTACCGAAGTAAGAAAATCCGCTCTCAACCAGCCTGCAAGCAGAAATATAAGAATGATCGCAATCGTCCATGCTTTGTTTTTCTTAACCCATTCCACCAAAACCGTAAATCCTCCTCTATGCCCCGAACAGCTTATTTCCAAGCGAGTACGATGACTCCTGCCAAAATGATGGCAACACCGATCCATCGCTGCAGCGGCACTGTTTCATGAAATATAAATACAGCTGCAATTAAAGCAATGACATAAGCCAAGCTTTGCAGCGGATAGGCCAAACTAAGCGGCAGCTTCTTCAGCACGTAAAGCCACATCACAGTAGCGACACCGTATAATACAAGCCCTGACCATATATGCGGCGACCACAAAAGCGATACCCACGAATCCCCTTTGGCCGTGTCCAGCTTGTTCATTCCTGTTTTCCATAAGAGCTGTCCTGAAACAAGCAGCAGAATGTTTAAAAACAATACGATATATGCCATTAGGAATCCGACCTTTTGCGTTCATGCAATTCATGGTGCAAGATGCCAAGCTCCTGTGTAAGGCGAATGACCTTCTCGGACAGCTTCGATACGATGACCGTAAGATGCAGAATGAGCGCAATGCAAAACAAAATGCCGACTAAGAAGAGCAGTGCCGGCGCGTAATCGATTCCTACCGCATCCGCCAAAGCGTCAATAATCTGTACGCGGACGGATAAAATAAGCATAACAACGCCGAACAACAGCCACAGCATCGAATATTGCTCGCGCAGAAGCCGACGGTTAATCAACATAATAAGTACAAACAAAAAAACAACGCTTGTGATAATCCACAAGGCTTGCATGGTGTATCCTCCTTCAAGCTATCACGACCTTGTATTGAAGCTTCGCAGCTTCTGGTACCTCTATGATTGAACTTCTACCGGCTTTGTTGCCTTCAAGCTGCGAATAAACAGCGACAGCGTTACCTTTACCATATAATACACCGAACGTACTGCATTTATTGATGAAGTGCCTCCCGTGCGCGCGTCCATCACGACCGCAACCTCGCTAGTGCGCAGGCCGCTGCGGTGAATCAGCACAATGGAGTCCACTTCCGGATAGTCAGTTGCATAATCACTTTGGAATACCGCGATTGCCCGTTTGTTGGCTGCTCTGAAGCCCGATGTTACATCCAGAACGCGTTTATGTGTCATCGCGCTGACGATCGTGGACAAGATTTTGATGCCTGCTCTCCGCGATGCCGAAGAAAGGAAACCTGTTTGCTCAATAAATCTGGAGCCGATCGCCAAATCAGCCTTTCCATTAAGCACCGGGTCCAAAATAAGATGCAGCTGTTCCGCTTTATGCTGTCCGTCTCCGTCTACTTGAACCGCAACATCGAAGCCGTAACGATGTGCATAACGATAGCCGGTCTGCATGGCGCCGCCAATACCCAAATTCGTTGGAAGTGTGATGACAGCCGCGCCGTTTGCCTCCGCTACTTCACGGGTACGGTCCTTCGAGCCGTCATTGATGACTAATATGTGAGCAGACGGGCAATGCTTCTTCACATCTTGGATCACATGGCTTATGCTGTGTTCCTCATTATAAGCCGGAATAATGATCAATATTTTTGAAGACGTCAACCCTTGCCGCAGAGACTCTCCGGTAATCTTGCTGTCCTTTTTCGTCATGACTGCGTTCACTTCATCACCACTCCATAAATCAAAATTTGAGTACGCTAAAGCGCACAATTAGTTTAATTCTACTAACAACTCTATTAGAAAGCAACCGATACGATTGTGAATTTGTGTAAAATATGTGCATTTCAAGCCTTTTTATCAACCATAAGTTAACAAAAATAGTAACTTATGTTTGGTAGACAAATGGCTTTCATGAAAAAAATATCGTCTGATGAACAGCCATTGGCTGATACCAGACGATATTTAGACGGTATTCAATTGGAAAAAGTTGCTTATAGCTGACCGGAAATTTTCGCTTTCAAAGCATCTTTGCTTTGAACGCCGACCATTTTGTCAACAGGCTGGCCATCTTTGAAAAGAATCAAAGTCGGTATGCTCATTACGCCGAATTGGGAAGCAAGCTCAGGCTGCTCATCCACGTTGATTTTTGCAATTACGGCTTGACCTTCAAGCTCAGTGGAAAGCTCCTCTACGATCGGAAGCTGCATTTTGCAAGGTCCGCACCAAGGTGCCCAGAAATCTACAAGGGAAACGCCGTTTTGAATGCTCTCGTTAAAGTTTTCTTTCGTCAATGCTACTGCCATTTCAATCATCCTCTCTAAACAATGTGTATGATAAAGGGAATACCCGTCTCACCGCTTGTTGAAACGCGATTCGCTATTCGCAAGCGTGAATTTGTTTCAACACATCCTGAATCGTTATCGCGCTGAAATGACTCTCCAGCTGCTTCTCCGCCGTGCAAAATATACCGAACATCACTTGATTCATATTCGATCCCACGACACAATCCATCTCTGGATTGCCCGAGCACCAGCTCGGAATTAGCGAGCCTTGTGCCATTACTCGATAAATATCAGCCAATGTTACCACATTCGGATCAATCGTCAGCCTGTAGCCTCCTCCCGATCCTTCACGTGTATCCACATATCCGCTGCGTCGCAAACCACCCATTACCTTCCTGACGCGAGCAGAGTGCGTACCGACATTGTCGGCAATCATATCGCTGCTAGCCATTCTGTCCGGTAAATAAGCCAAGTAAACGAGACTGTGTACGGCAATCGTAAATTCGCTGTTCACTGTTTAAGGGCCTCCCTGCTTTGTACTGTAATTTTATCAGTTACAGTTAAAGTTGTCAATAGACAGGACGCCAAATCGCTTTCTTAGCATGCGGAAGGATTCACTCCGCTATTCTACTCAATTATTGGATCGGAATCGCAACATTTTTTTTGATGCACAGTCATGTTTGAGCGATGTCTCCGAATAAATATGAAAGGTGCTTCCTCTTTCGGTTTGGCCGCACCAAACCGGGTAGGCACATGCTTCCTAAACTAGTTTTACTTTGTAAAACTTTAAGGAGGTGACACATAATGGCATTATTTTGGAATCGATGGATACCCGTTCGTACGGAAGGCGGTTCTAGAGCGGAGCTTATTGACCGACTGGAGGCCCACTTCAAGGCAAATGGATTGAAATCCAAAATTACCATTGAAGGCAATTCCTTGAGACGGATTCATGTGCTTAAGAAGGACGCCGATCTTGCAAAGGTTCTGCTCGATGCGTTTGACGAGGAGCATTAATGCGGGCACGCAGCAAAGCTAAAAGCAAGCAGCGGCATTCTTCTCGAATGCCGCTGCTCTCGCTGTCGATTAGGACGAGCGTCCGATAACCGAGGAATTTCTTACGAAGCGATAACCTTTACGCACACCGTTGAGTACCCATTCCGGAACCGGAATCGCCTTCTTGGATAAAAAAGGCATATAAATTTTGTTGTAGGCTTTTTTCAGATCATCCCACATTGTGCACGGCTCTTCCTTCAAAAAGTCTGAAATATCAAGCACAATGCCACGGCCGTCCTGCATCATGACATTTTTGCCATGCACATCATGCGGGTGCAATCCGCGCAATCTTGCGTAATCGAGTGCTTCATCAATATCCGCAATCACCTTCTGGGGAATAATAACCCCGTCAATAATGCACTGGTAGAGAGTCTTGCCCTTCAATCGTTTTAGAATCAAGTAAAAATGCCCTTTATGATCGCCCGCATGATAACACTCGGAATAAGCGGGATGACTGCCGATCCTGGAATATACCTCGCATTCGCTCTCCCAGCCTTCACGCCCTGGCGCATATACCTTCACCGCAATATCCGAATGGTCGCGGTGCGTAAATACACCAGCATAATTGCCAGCCCCCAACAGCTTCCAGCCCTGCGGAGTGTCGTCTACACGAATGGGATCAGCAGGGTCAACACTGCCAAGCACCAGATTCGACAATAAGCTATCCTCCACTAGCCGGATAAGCCCGTCCAATTCCTTCTCATCCAACATACTAATTCCTTCTTTCTTTACCTGCGAACACTGTTTCCTACATTGTAAGACCAGCAAGCAGAAAAATAAAGACCGCGACAGAAAGCTTATCAGCTCTCCGCCACGGTCTTTGCCCTTTCGCGAGACTTAATGGCCTCCGCTTACTACCTTCAAACCAATGACGCCTGAAATAATCATCGATAAAAACAACACTTTCCGCCAATCTCTCGATTCACCAAAAACAAACATGCCTAATATGACACTGCCGATTGAGCCGATCCCCGTCCAAATGCCGTAAGCAGTACTAATGGGGATGGTTTGCAGCGCTTTGGATAAGAAGAAAAAGCTAACGAAGCCTGCCCCTATCGCACCAACCGTGCCCTTCCAGCGCTTAAAGCCGTCCGACAGCTTCATAAACGTAACGCCGCCTACCTCGCCTAACCCCGATATGATCAAAAAGATCCAAGCCATATTATGAACCCACCTTTTCGTGCTCTACGCTGATTTCACTTGCCTTTGCATCTTGTGCCGGCTTCTCCTTCGATACGAGCTTTAAGCCGACAATACCGCCCACGAGTACCGCGATAAAAAACAAACGCCAGAAATCAGCCGGTTCATCCAGTATGAATATGCCTGCTATGACCGTACCAACCGTACCGATTCCCGTAAACATCGCGTACGCTACGCCAATTTCAATGGTTCTCATCGCGCGGGCAAACAGCATGAAGCTGGCTGCCAGCACGATAATGGTAATGATGCTCGGAACGAGCTGCGTGAAGCCCTCCGAATATTTGAGACCGAACGTCCAGCCTACCTCAAGAACTCCGGCTAACAATAGAAATACCCACTGCATGCTTACTCATTCCTCTCTCGCTGTCATCGTCCATAGCTGCCACAATGATTGCCAAACTAATTTTTTTCTTTTTTCGAATAGCTCTTCTGCATATAATTGGTTCTCGACAAGCATACCGTCGACACACACATAAAACGCAGCAATAAGCCGTTCTTCTTCCGCGCCATCAAACAAGCCCTCTTGGGCGCCTTGATGCAGCACCTTAACGATACCCACGGTCAGCTCGTTCTCGTAGTACAAAAAATCTTGTCTCAGCTGATCCCGCAAATGCCGCGGCGGCACGAGAATCGTGCGCTTCAAGAATGCCTGGCCAGTCGACATATGCTTCAGGTCGGTGAAAAAAGCAAACAATCGATACACCTGCTGTTTAACCGGCTCCTGCTCCATTTCGGCAAGGAGCTCCATATACTGCTTCCGTTCTTCAGCGATCACCTCTTGAATCAACTGAACAAACAATTGCTCCTTCGACTTATAATGCGCATATATGGACGGAGTTTTGATGCCCACCGCCTTGGCAATTTCTGAAAGCGCCGCACCTTCGTAGCCGGACTCGGTAAACATCGTTAGCGCAGCTTGCTTGATTTTCTCCGAGGTTGTAGGCTCTGTACTCATAGGAAATCCCTCCGCAACGTATCGCCTCGTCTTGCCTAACGAACGTTAGTTAGTCTAGTGATTGTAAGACGATCGGTCCCAAAAGTCAAGGCTTTAATCCGCTTAAGCGTAACGGCTGTAGCCGTCCTTTGTGGCAAAAACAGTCGTTTCGCGGAGATATATAAGCGCAATTATATGTGAAAACCTATTAATTCTTATAAATCAAAAAAAGCCGCGCAGACCCATTTTGCTCAGAGGGCCTGCACGGCTTTACATTCAGTTTTGTTTTTTGGCCCGGTTGTACCTATCCCGAAGCAGCCATCCCGCGTTGATAAGCATCCCGAGCGCTATGCTAAGCAGCATGATCATTACATTAAGAATAAGGAAATACACGAGCAGCAGTCCAAAGTCGGTCTCATTCCGGGATAACGGAAGAACCTGGCTCAGCATGTATGCGAGCAACACGCTGAACGGAATCCAGAATAGGAATATAAAAATCGGAAAATACCAATGACGGTTGCGAAACCACTTCACAATGGGTACGGAAAAAGCAACAACCATCAGCGCGCATATGATATAGCTGTTATTGACGATACCGCTATTGAAATAGGCCGTGTACAAAAACACATTTCCCGCAGCCGCATAAATCAAGCTTAACAGCAGTACGATTCGCATCGAGCGCTTGAACAACGCTTGCTCCTTCACTGCCTCTTCCATTACTTGCCCACTATTTCTTGCAGCGCTTGGATGAACGCATCCATTTCTTCATCCGTCCCGATGCTCACCCGCAAATAACCGTCAATCCGCGGCTGATTGAAGTAGCGAACCAATACCCCTTTATCCCTAAGCTGCTGAAAAATCACTTGCGCCTCCAGCCTGTTATGCGAAATAAATACAAAATTCGCTTTGGAGTCGGTCACTTTGAAATCCATCGCGAGCAATTGCTCCGTTACACGCTCCCGCGTAGCGACAACCTTTGCCGTCGTACCCTTGAAATAATCGTCGTCTTCGATAGCAGCAACCGCCCCTGCCAGCGCAAGCCGATCGATCGTATAGGAATTGAACGAATTTTTAATGCGATTCAAACCCTCAATCAACTCTTCGCTGCCAAAAGCAAAACCAACGCGCAGGCCTGCCAGAGAACGCGATTTCGATAGCGTCTGCACGACAAGCAAATTCGGATAATCGCCAATCAGCTCGATAGCCGACTGTCCTCCGAAGTCGATATAGGCTTCATCGATGATGACGACCTGATCGGGATGGTCTGCCAGCAGCTTGCGGATATCATCCAGCGGGAGCAGCTCCGCAGTCGGCGCGTTGGGATTAGGCACGACAATCCCGCCGTTATCTACTCGGAAGTCTTCGACTCGAACCTGAAACTGCTCGTCCAGCGGAATAAGCTCCGCGCGGAGTCCATAAAGCTTGGCATATACTTTATAGAAGCTATAAGTGATATCCGGAAACAGAAGCTTCTTTGCAGGATCGAAAAACGCCGCAAATGCAAACGCCAAAATTTCATCCGAGCCATTTCCGGCAAACACCTGTCCTGCAGGCAGACCGTAATAGGCAGCAGCAGCTTTCACAAGATCCTCGCACGTAGGATCCGGATATAAGCGCAGATCAGCATTGGCAGCATTCTTAATAGCCGCAATAACCTTCGGTGAAGGTGGGTAAGGGTTCTCATTTGTATTCAGCTTTATGTACGTTTTGTCCTTCGGCTGCTCGCCTGGCACATACGGCACGAGCGATGCGGTTAGCGGACTCCAGAATTTACTCAATGGTAGATCTTCCTTTCGTTTTAGCTTCCGTTTTACATGGAGGAGCTTAGCTTGCATGAATGAGCAGCTTCGTAATCAGCAAGCCGAGCAGCGCGCCGAATGTGTTGAGAATAATATCATCGATGTCGAAGCTGCCCACACGCAATAGCATCTGCATAAGCTCTACTGCCGTAATGATAATGATCGAAGCTGCCGCAAGAGCAAATCCGCTGCTGTACCTTCTATTCAATAAGGGCAAAAACACGCCAATCGGGATAAAGAGAATAATATTTCCGAATAGATTTTTGAACCACGTATCAAAATTAAAATGATCATGATAAATGATATATTTTTTAATGGTATAGAAAGGAACTAAATTATAGCTATAGCCTTCTCCAAAATAACGATTCCGATAAAACAACAGCCAACACATGACAAGCACGTAGCCGCACGCAAGCGCGGTAAGAAATAAATTCAGCAATACGCTCCTGGAATATGCTTTCGGGTATAACCGCATTCCTACAGTCTCCAAGGCACGGCATAGGTTTGAAATTCATCGGCACCCGTTATCGCAAGTCCGTTAAGCTGATGGCCGGATGCACATCCTCCATCAACGCCGATCTTACCCGGCCCGAACCATATATTCGGATTGCCATGGATATCAATCGCTTTGGTATGGCCGAAGACGACGGTCTTGGCCACATTAGTCGGCCTGCTTAGGAAAGGCTCCTTGATGTAAAGAAAATCTCTGGACGGCTGCTCTTTCCAATTCAAGTAGTTCGGGTTAAGCCCGGCGTGTACGTAGATGAAGTGCTCATCCTCATGATAATATGGCAGTTGATCCAGAAATGCCATATGATGCATGTAGCGTTCTTGAACGGCGGCCTTTGCCTGATCAATAATGTCTCCGATTGCGCCCTGGGTCGCACCGGCATAACTCTCAGCGGTCTGCCTGCCGCCATGTCCCTCAAATTTAATGAGCGCCTGCTCGCTCCGCTCCAGCATCACATCCACGAAGCGCTCGTCATGATTGCCTTGGACGGCGATAGCGCCGTCATTCTTGACCAAACCTGCAACCTGCTCTACAACCTCGCGACTGCGGGGTCCGCGGTCAACAAAATCGCCAAGCAGCATGAGCTGATCCTCACCCGGACAATAATTCATTCGCTCGAGCAAATCGTTGAACGGCGAATAGCAGCCATGAATATCGCTTATGACAAGGGTTCGCTTCATACGCGCCTCCCCGAGATCACAAGATCTCTCTCTATGCCGTCAAGTACGGCAACTTTGGGGAGATGACCCCATGTTTCAAAACCGAACTTCCGGAGGAGAGCCAAACTTGGTTCATTATGTCCGAATACGAAGCCAAGCAAGGTGTGCAGCCCTAAGCGCGGACATTCGTCTATCGCCTTCTGAATAAGAATAGATCCTAGCCCCAGCTTCCGGAATGGCTCTGCGATATAAATGCTGATCTCCGCTGTGGCAAGATAGGCTGGCCGGCCATAGAAGGATTGAAAGCTGAACCATGCAGCAATTTCTCCCTCTATTCGCAAAACCCACAGCGGACGGAAATCAGCCGAGTGGTCATCAAACCAAGCCCGCTTGCTCGCGACCGTGGCCGGCTCCAAATCCGCCGTGACCATTCTGCTTGCAATCGTAGCATTATAAATATCAACGATACGCTCCAGTTCGCTTAGCTGCGCATCCATAATTTCATACTGTAGCTGTCTGGTCATGCTCGCCACCTCTTACCTTTCTATGTTAGTCACTAAGTCCCTTGCGTTTGAATGCTGTTAACTTTGACAAATTATATCACATCACGAATTGTCAGATATATAATTAATGTATTCAGCCGGCGTATTCAAATTAATAAACGTAGCCATGTGATTCGGCTGTTGCGGTCCAACTACTATGGTACGGAGTCCATTCAACAAGCCCATTAGCCGCAAATCTCCCTTTTTCAGCGACGCCTCGATATCCGGGGCCGTTCCGGCATGATAGAGCGCATGAAAAGGCTGGCCCTTGACATGAATCACATCCGCTCCCTGCGCCATATGTGCCTTTAACGCAGCGAGCAGCTCCTCCGACACCCGCGGCATGTCGCAGGCCATCACAAATACATACCCGCTGCCAATAGCCGACAAACCAGCATGAAGACCCGATAATGGACCGCATTCCGGATAGATATCACTCATATAGCTCACTGTATCAGCTAATTCTCCTAGATTAGCGCGGTATATCGCCTCCCGCTCAGGTCGACCAACCGATACGGTCACATGATCGGTTAAATGAACAAGCTGCCTTACAAGCCGATATACAAGCGGCTTGCCTCCTATGTCCAGCAGCGCTTTGTCCGTTCCCATTCTCGTGCTTTGCCCGCCGGCAAGCAGCAGGCCTTGTATATGACGCTCGCCCATCAGACCTCTCATTCCCCTCAATAGACAAGCGTAAACGGCTGTCGCCGTCCTCTGTGGCAAAAGCAGTCGTTTCGCGGAGACAGATAGCACATTTATAGGTGAAAACATATAAATGCTTATAGATGAACAAAGCCCGCCGAGTGACTGCGCTCGGCGGGCTTTGTTCAAATATAGGAAAGTATATCCTTAGGCTATACATTCTCTATATTTCTCGGAATGAAACGCGCCTCGCCGCCAAAGGACGGCGATAGCCGTTTCACCTTGGATGCCCTTAGGCTTTGGACGGATCAAACGAGCTTTTCAGCGATACGATTCGGTTGAAAGCAAGCTTCTCTGCCGTCGTATCCTTAGGATCTACATTGAAGTAGCCATGACGGAAAAATTGGAACTTATCACCGCCTGCTGCTTCTTTCATATTCGGCTCAACGAAGCCTTGCAGCACCTCAAGCGAATTCGGATTAATGCATTCAAGGAAAGGCTTGCCTTCCTCTTCAGCCTCACTCGTAATGAGCGGCTCGAACAAGCGGAAATCCGCTGCTACCGCTTGCGACGCTTCGACCCAGTGAATCGTGCCCTTTACCTTGCGCTCATTAAAGCCAGAGCCGCTCTTCGTCTTCGGATCGTAGGTGCAGTGCAGCTCAATAACTTGTCCTGCCTCGTCCTTGATGACCTCTTGGCATGTGATGAAGTAGGCATGCTTGAGACGCACCTCGTTGCCAGGGAAGAGTCGGAAATATTTGTTGGGAGGATTCTCCATGAAATCGTCTTGTTCAATGTACAGCTCGCGCGAGAATGGAATTTGGCGAACGCCCATTTCCTCGTTCTCTGCATTGTTCTCCGCATCCAGCAGCTCGGACTTGCCTTCCGGATAGTTCGTAATGACGACTTTCAACGGACGAAGAACTGCCATCGTGCGAAGCGCCTTCAGTTTCAAGTCTTCTCTTATGAAATGCTCCAGATTGCGCTCGTCTACGAGACTATTGCTCTTGGATACACCGATCTCCCTGCAGAATGCGCGCATGGATTCGGGCGTATAGCCCTTGCGGCGCAAACCGCTGATCGTCGGCATACGAGGATCGTCCCAGCCGTCTACGACCGCTTCGTCTACCAGTTGCTTCAGCTTCCGCTTGCTCATAACCGTATTCGTCACGTTAAGACGCGCGAACTCATATTGACGGGGTACTGCTGCCATCTCGCACTCGGCGACCGTCCAATCGTACAGCGGGCGATGATCCTCGAATTCCAATGTACAGATGGAATGCGTAATGCCTTCGATCGCATCGCTCAGCGGGTGAGCGTAGTCATACATCGGATAGATGCACCATGCATCACCGGTACGGTGATGATGCGTGTGCGCAATCCGGTACAGCACGGGATCGCGCAGCGTAATGTTCGGCGAAGCCATGTCGATCTTGGCACGCAGCACTCGCTCGCCGTCTTTGAACTCTCCAGCGCGCATACGCGCGAACAGATCCAGATTCTCCTCTACGGTGCGGCTGCGGTATGGGCTTTCTTTTCCAGGCTCCGTAAGGGTGCCGCGGTACTCCCGGGTTTGCTCTGCCGTCAAATCGCAGACGTATGCTTTGCCCTTCTTGATCAGCAGGACCGCACGGTTATAGAGCTCTTCAAAATAATCCGATGCAAAACGAAGGTCATCCCATTCGAAGCCGAGCCAACGGACATCCTCTTGGATGGATTCTACGTACTCGGTATCCTCTTTAAGAGGGTTCGTATCGTCAAAGCGCAAATTGGTTCTGCCCTTGAATTCATCCGCAAGCTCAAAATTCAGACAGATCGACTTGGCGTGTCCAATATGCAAATAGCCGTTTGGCTCAGGCGGGAAACGCGTGACCACTTCCTGCACATGGCCGCTCTTCAAATCTTCGACTACAATGTTTTTTATGAAATTCGAGGATGATGACTTATTCTCTACAGCATTCTCCATCTGCGACCAACCTTTCCACGAAAAATATTTATCCTCTTATAATACACAAATTCCCGCAAAATTATAATACTATCCCAAGATCGCGCCCGTTAATAGAAACGAAAGCACCCCGCTTTCAGCGAAAATATATTCGCATGCGTACATGCAGCGTCCGCATAGGCTTCATACAAAGTGAATACACGAACATGACACGAGCCGATGGAAGGTGATAAGACAGTGGCTGTTTCTTCCTTTGTGATATTCCCAGACGGAGGCTGGAATAATCTCCCCGCCCCTTTTCAAAGACTGTTCGAAGAGCTTGGCAAGAAGCATCTCGTTTATATCGTATCTGCGGAGCCGGTCTCCTCGCAGGCATCCGTCGCAGTCCAAACGTTATCGCTAGAACAAGTTAAAACGTTCGACTGGGAAGAAGCAGCCGCTGTCGTTCTGCATCCCTGCTGGATACAAGCAGCGATGGCCGCAGATCCCAAGCAGCTGATTGCTATGCCGGACTCCCCGCAGCAGGGCGAACCGGCACTTTGGACAAAATGCCGAAAGTGGCTATGCGCCCATGCCGACTTGATCATTACGGATGCGGAGCCGTATTATCTGGAGCAGGCTTTTTGCATGGAGCATGTATTCTTGCTCGACGGGCGCGACGAGGTGACTGATTTACTGGCAAGGCAAGCCTTCGGCTGGATGCTTAGCGGCTTCTCCCCGAAGCCGCTCGTTCGTTTGCAGCAGCGCTGCCTTGCGGAATGGCACAGCAAGCAGCTGTCCGGCGATCCCAAGCGCACTAGCGGTGACAAGCTCTCGCTTTATTTCTTCCATGCCGTCTATCGTTACCTTGTCTATGATTTGGAACGGGCAAGAGAGGCAGTCCTTGCGGCATTCGAGCTTGCCGTCTTAGAAGGCAAAGCGGATGCGCTGTCTACCTACTACCGGTTTTTGTCCGCCATTGAGTTGAAGCAAGGACTCACCAGACAGGCCGTGCAAACCTACAGCTTCTCTGCTGTGACCGAGGAGGAAAGGCGCACGGTCGATTTTCTAGATGAATGGCTGAATGACGGGAAAGACGGGCTCGCAGGCGCGCTCCTCTACCGGTTGAATGATGATTTCAAGCAGTCCATGGAGAGGCTCGAGCTGCTCAATGCCGATCCGATGGCGCAGCGGCTGTCGATCGAATGCTGTATCCAAACGGGACGCCTTAATGAAGCCCTCCGAAGGACGGCGAATAAGCAGCTGCGGCAAGGCGATGACGAGCAGCAATATTTGCTGCTTCGCGGAACAGCGGCTCTGCTTGCGGGACATAGGCATGAGGCGATTCATCGCTTTTTAGAGGCCGCTGAACACCGGATAGAAGCACTGGGAAATATCGCCGAGATTGCCGCATTGGATTCAGCCGTTCAAGAGCTGTTCAGGGGATCCGGTCTTGAAAGCAGTCATGATTAAGCTGAGGAGGAGGACATCGCAATGGACGACGGACGCATTTGGCGGCGCAAAAAAAGCGGCAATAAGCTGACTGCGATCATGCAGGTCAGGAATGAGCAAGGGCGCTATTTGGAAGCCGTTTTAGCCGAGCTGTCTCGGTTTGTCGACGAAATTGTCATAGTCGATGACGCCAGCACCGACGGCACTTGCGAGCTGTGCAGCTCCTTCAGCAAGGTAGTGAGGCTTGTCCGTCTGGAGAGTTCTTTGTTCCGCACGGAATGGCAGCTGAGAAAACGGCTTTGGGATGAAGCAGTCGTCACCTCCCCCGACTGGATCCTTTCCGTGGATGCCGACGAAATCTATGAACAGCGTGCCGCCTTGTCCATTCGAGAGCTCATTAACCAAGACCAGTACGACTGGGTAGGCTATCGCATATATGATTTCTGGGGCTCGCTGACCCATTACCGCGAGGATGAATGGTGGACGCTGCACAAGCGGCATACGATGACCTTGATCCGCTACTTGCCAGGCTTTCATTATTATTACCCGCAGTGGGAGCATCATGTCCCGCGCTTGCCGGTCACTGCCGCCGCTCTTCCGGGAGTATGCACGGAATTTCGAATTAAGCATCTCGGCTGGGCTGGCAGCGAGGCCGACCGACGAGCCAAATACGAGCGTTACAAGCAGCTCGATCCTTTCGGCAAGTGGGGCAGCCTCGCGCATTATGAATCGATACTCGATCCAAAGCCCCGCCTTGTGCGCTGGCATGAGGAGGCGATGGAATGACGAATGAGCCGAAGCGGGACACCGTCACCATTCTGACCCACAGCTATCTGGACGGCTATACGCAAAATATTACACGACCGTTCGGCGGGGGGCTCGAACGGTACATACATTCGCTGTGCCGCGTCATTATGAAGATGGGGCTGCAGCCTATCGTCTATCAGCTCTCTTATTACGGTACATTCAATACGGTCTACGAAGGCGTACAAGTACGCGGCTGGACCTATGAAACGGATAAAATCGCCGCTGCTTTTGAGGAAATGGCGGAAGCCTCGGAAGGCATCCTCATCTATGGCAGTTGCATCTGGCATCCGATTCGATATCGACCGGGCAGCATTGGCATTTGCCATGGCATTAGCTGGGATCGGCATGATATGCCTCGCGACACGAAGCAGGAGGTAGCCGCCATCATTCACGAGGCCGTGCTCCAGCTGGACCTCGTCGTTTCGGTAGACTCGCAGTTTCTGACGTATTGCCGGTCCGTATGCTGTTATCCCGATCCTACTCGCGTTATCTTGCTTCCGAACGCCGTGGACACGGAGTGGTTTACGCCAATGGAGGAAGCAGGCGGCGATGAAGGCGACGGTCTAGCTAGTAAGGGTGAAAGTAATGAAGGAACAGAGAGTGTAGTGAGCAACGAGCGTATAGAGGGCAATCGAGGTATGGAGAGCAACGAGCGTATAGAGGGCAATCGAGGTATGGAGAGCAACGAACGTATAGTGGGCAGTCGAGGTATAGAGAGCAACGAGCGTATAGAGGGCAATCGAGGTATAGAGAGCAACGAGCGTACTGAGGGCAGTCGGGGTATAAAGAGTAAAGAGCGTATTGAGGGCGATGGAGCGCGCTCTACGCAGCTTCGCGTTTTGTTTCCGCGCAGGCTTAGCTTCGAGCGCGGCATTGTGCCGATGATGCTGGTAGCCACGTCGCTCCTACAGGAATACCCCGGCGTGACCGTCGAATTCGCCGGAGAGCTAGTCGAGAAAACACCGGTCGCGATAGCTTTTCGACTGTGGCTGGACTCCCATCCGCACCGCGACAGAATTGAGCATCGCGTCTATTCCTTTGATGAAGTTCGCATGGCTTATCGGAATGCGGATATCGCGGTCATTCCGACTATTTTCTCAGAGGGCACCTCCCTTGCCTGCCTGGAAGCGATGAGCTGCGGCATTCCCGTCGTGTCCAGCAACGTCGGGGGCTTGAACGATATCGTCATCGACGGCTTGAACGGGCGGCTTGTCCCGCCGCAGGCTGAAACGCTGACAGCTGCCGTAAAAACGCTGATGGACGATGATGCGCTGCGCCGCTCAATGGGGAAGCTCGCACGGCTTACTGCACTTGCTTTTGACCAGCGCAAATGGCATGCACAGTGGTCTGCTATTATTGAAGCGCAGCGGGAGAAGCTGCAGCGGGACTGATGGCGCAGCAGGTGGAATGCGCGCAGCAAATGCTCCGTTGCCTCCCGCCCGCTGCATCGATCATAGACAGCAGGATGATTCTAAAAAAACAATGCGGATACAGCCCTCAGCTTGAGCTCCGCTTCAATCTGCAGCACCGGCAGCGCCGCACATGCCGGCGCTGGCAGCGCGGCGCGAGCGCGCGCCGCGAATGCAGCCGCAAGTCCTGCCGCGGCTGCGCGTGCAACCCATGGCGCAGCCGCCGCGTCAGTCGCGGCTGCGCCAAAGCTGCCCGCCGCCGCGCGCCAGTCGGCTGCGGCGGCTGCTAGCACGCCCGCGGCGAGCCGCGCGGGCGCAGAGCTGCCGCTCGCGAGCGTGCTGCGCAGCGCAGCGCGGCAAGCCTGCGGTGCGCGAATAACCGCGCACCACTGCAGCGGCGGCAGAGCCGCAGCGCTGTCGCTCGCAGCGCGGAACGCGCTCCATGCTCGCCAAGCGCCGACGCGCAGCAGCGCTTGCTCCGTTGCAGGCGCCCAAACCCCCGGCGCCTCCACCCCGCGAAGCTCCAGCGCCTTCAAATAAACAGCGCGCCGCTCGTCATTCTCCGGCAACTGCTCCCACAGCAGGCGACCTTCTTCCAATCGGCCTTGCTGCACACTAAACAACCCTCGCCAGAATAAAATATGCATATCGTCTTCTTCATTAAAAGCAGCAAGCACCAGCCCATTAATAACCAAATCCGATCGCTCGTCTTTGTAGCCGTCATCCGTCTGCATAAACCCTGCATCCGCCACCCGTTCAAGGAGCGCCGAACGTATCTGCTGAAACGATTGTTTTCCTGATTCCTCGGCAATTGCCCACTCGGCAGCAGCCCCCAAGAATCGTTGCCTGTATCGCCCATCGACTGTACCTAGCAGCACCATCCGTTCCCACGCCGGCATATAAGCAGGCTGCAGAGAAACGGAACGCATATAATTATTCCATGCATTCTCCCATTCATATATCCGCTCATTAGCAAGTCCTGAAGTAAACAGCGTCCGGTAGCTGCCCGCTCCAGGCGCCGTCGAATAATGGGCTGGCGTCAAGCCAAGCTCCAAAGCTTGCTGCAGCACGCGAAGCGCAGCGGCGTTTTTATCCTGCTCCAGCAATGCCAATGCCAACGCTTCGTACAAATCCGGGAAATCCGCGAATCCCAGCCTCTCAATCCCGTTTCTTGCCCATGTCTCCGCTTCGTCAGGCCTTCCTAAAAGGCGCAGCGCATGGCTCAGCTTCAATAAAAGATCGGATGCATAGCCCTGTTCGGGCTTTAGCGACTGGGCAAGCGGCCCCAGCCATGCAGCCGCGCCACTCCAATTGCCATAAGTAAAGCATTCCGTTCCCATCGCATATTGAAGCATGGCATCTTCCGGATTTCGCCCAATCGCCTGCAAGAGAATTCGCCCGTTCCGCTCCCGCTTGCCCTTTGCCTCCACAACCTCAGGACGATAGCCCTCATGCCAGACAGTAAGCGGTGCGTAACCCAGCCTTTGCGCTCCGAGCTCCGACACGCTCGTCGCTACCTCTTCATGCAGCGCGCCCGTAAAGCGGATGCGCGGATCATTGCGAAACAAGCGGCATACCGCATCGCTTATATAGGATTTGGCTGGCTCAAGCTGCCGCTCACTCGTTATCGCCGCCCCAATCCAGCTGCACAGCCTCACATAGTAACCCGCAAACGCTTGATTCGCAAGCAAGTCTTCCCATATTTGAAGCGGGGATTCATCCAAACGCTCATCGGCATCCAGGACCAGCACCCATGGCTGAGCAGCCAGCTTCAGCCCTTCGTTGCGGGCCGCCGCGAAGTCATCGCTCCACTCTATGCAGACAACCGTTGCTCCGAAGCGCTCAGCGATTTCTATCGTGTTGTCGCATGATCCCGTATCCACCACAATGATTTCCGATACATAGTTTATGGCCGAAGCCAGGCAAGCCGGCAAAAACGACTCCTCGTTCCGCACGATCATACACAGCGAGACAGGCAGTTGATTCCCTTCAAGACCGCTAAGCTTTAAACTTCCTTCCTGATTCTCCCCCTTCTTCATCCGCGAATCCTCCAGCCTTCCTCGCAAGGGAGAAGCAGCCGGATCATGGCGAGCGCTTTAACAGGGAACGTTTCCGCGGGAGGCGATACAAACGGCACAACATTTTGCCTCATGCCTGTGTCAGGGCTTAAAACGAGCTGCAGCCGCTCCAAATGGCGGTCTGCGCGTTCACACAAGTCTGCATATCGTTCGCCAGGTTCTTCCTGTTGTTCATCCTCAGCTTTCACTGCCCCATGCTCCGCCTGCTTGGTCCACCGGGCCAGAACCTCCGCAGCTTCGCTGCCAAGCTGAACGGCATGCCAGCTGACCCAAGCCTTAGCCGCTTGCAAACAGCCGCTTGCCGACATAATGGCAGCCACCTTAATGACTGCCTCTTCGCTGCGGCAGGCAAGCTGAGCCGCAAGAATCGATGCGATGCGAGCTTCCTCGCCAGCGATTCGCAAGTATCTGCAAAGCCTGTATAAAGGGGGCGTAAGTGTGGGATGAAAACGGAGTGCGGCAATGTAAGCCTGAACGACGCCCTGCGTATCCAGCTGAACCTCTTTTAGACGACCTAACATATACGACGTGCGGTATGTGCCTATGCCGTCCTCCGTATGATATTGAGGAGGTGCCGCCCCAATTCCGAGCGCCGCTGCCGCAGAGGAAACGGCTGCATGCAGCTGCCCGCATTGAGCCAGCGCCAACGCATGATAATGATGAAGATCTGGATAGTCGGAGAATTGTGCGGCCCCTAACCTCGCAATATCTGCCGCCTCCGCCCACTGGCTTAAAGACAATAGGCTCCGAACCTCATACTTCACGACCAAATGCGCATAGCTCAGCTGTTCAAAACCTTGCTGCTGGCGTGCAGATCGGAAGGCTTCCAGCGCCTTGCTAGGCATGCCCGCCCGCAAATATTCAACGCCAATATTGTATTGGTGGAAGCTGTTGTCCGGTTCCTTCTGCACCGCGCGCTCAAGCAGTTCCATATTGCGCTGAAGCTTATTCTTCTGGGTAACGATATCCTGCCTGTAGCCGTAATGGATAATTTTCGTATCTGTTAATTGAAACACAGCCCTCGGCCATCTCCGCAATAACGATGCTGCGATCTGCTCATGTATGCTCCCCTCGAAACGGACCAAGTCGTCATTTCGAAACATGCGAAGAACAGGATGAACCGTACCCCCGCGTTCGTCGTCATTCGCTCCGGTTACATTCCATATTTGCAGAAAAAGCCCTTGAACAGGCTGGCAAGCCTCTGCCAACAGCTGCTTGCCGGTATGGGTATCAAGCTCCTCGTCAGCATCAAGAAATAAGATCCAATCTCCCTGCGCCAAAGCTAGACCCGTATTTCGCGCTTTGGCAAAATCATGCTCCCACTCCGCAAGCACAACACGCGCACCGTAACGCTCCGCAATGGCAACCGTCTGATCCGTAGAGCCTGTATCAACCACAATAATTTCATCAACGATGCCTTGCACGCTTGTAAGGCATCGAGGAAGATGAAGCTCTTCGTCTTTAACGATCATGCATAAGGAAATTAGCTTCCGCGGCTTGACCATTCGCCCGCCTCCTTTGCATGCCATTCCATTTCGTGCGCCAGCCCAAGGCATCGATGCGCTGCAGTGCGGCAAGCAGCTTGACATCGTCAGGCTCTGCCCAGCTTCCATCCCACACCCGGCTTCCTTGCGGCCCGGCCAATTTCAGTGCCTCCAGAGCAAGACGCAAGCTTGCAGCAGCCGCTCCAAGCCTCAACCGCCTTGTGGTTCCCAATGGCTCCTGCTCTGCGAGCTCCGACACAGCTATGCCTCGCTCAAACATTCCGAGCGCTTCACTATATAGCCCTTTTATATGGAGCAGCTCTCCGAGCCGAAGCCATTGTCCACCCGTTAGCTCACCTGTCGCTGCATAGCTGCGCAGCATCCTATCTGCCGCTGCATCCTTGTAGCCATCATCATAAAGCGCTTGCTCAAAAAACAAGTCCAACTGCTCATCCGCTTGAACCATTTGATCGGCCAAATGAAGCATGCCTAGCGCAACAGCCCGCTCCATTAGTTTTCTGCTCCATGCCGCCTTGCTCTCTTGCCGTGAAGCTTGCGGCATCTCCTGAACTGAAAACTTCAGCACCGCAGCCTCTATGCTCCTTAAGACAAGCCGGTCATCATCCTTCAACCTTCGGAGAAGGATTCCCTCATCCTTTAGATTGAGCGCTAGCCCTTCATTCCAGCTGCATAAAACAATATCCATAATCGCGGTCTCCATAAACCGCGATTCATTTTCAATGGCGGACCCTTTTTGCAAATCATTCATTTTCGCTGCCGCCTCTGCCAGATGCCCTTCGCCAATTAATGCCCTAGCATACAGACAGACATCCTCAGGCAGCCATTCGCCAGCATCAAGAAATGAATCCAATATTCTCCATAAAGGCAGCGCTGTACCGAAAGCACCGATTTTGGTCAATGATCGGGCAATGAGTAGCTGGCCTTCTGGCAGCTTGCCCGCTGCCGATAACAGCGTTTCCTGAATTTCCGAATCGGATTTTCCCGCTGCATGCCGGCATGCCGCTAAGCCATTGTATCCACGCTCCATGGATGGTTTCTCCAGCAGCACTTGTTCGAACATTAGTTGTGCTTTATCCAGCTGCTCGAGCTCAAGCCAAATTTCCGCCAGCGCGATATGCGCAAGCACGCCTCCCGCTCCAGCCTCCGCTAGATAGCCGTTGCCTGCAACCGATTCCGCCTCTATCGCCGCTTCATAGGCATGAGCCGCCTCGTGCAGCCTGCAGCCTGCGCGCAGCGCATCACCTTGCAGAAGGAACAAATCCGCATAATCGCTGTATCGCAGCGTTTCCTCCTCGAGAAGGACTTCCGCTTGCTCGGTTCGCCGAAGAGCCAAGAGCACTTTTGCATAGTCCCTCACGAGCGTAGGACGGAAAGGCGCCTCTACCCCTACTGCGGCTAGCGAGCGTCCAAAAGCTTGGCAGGCCTCACCCAGCTTTCCAAGCTGACATAACGCTACTCCGTAATTGTACAGGCAAAAAGGATCATTGGGACGCTTGGACAGCTGCCGCGCAATGATCCTCTCATTTCTAATCGCCTTTTCCTTGCGCACCAATACGGCTGGCATATAGCCGTCATGCCGAATGACGATGCCGCTTTGGGAAAGCGGTCCATCCACATCCATCTGCCGGCTTGACCCGGCTCTATTCCCTGCAAATCGGACGAGCTGTTCATGTATTTCTCCCGTATAAGCAAAGCCCCGGTCAGCCCGGAAGATTCTCAGCGCCTCATTTCGGATCTTGGCTCCTGCGGCATCCGCTTCCAGCATATGCTCCATCCTTACCCGCAAAGCTGCTTCCGGCGTGTGTTTCAGCTCTTCCCTTAACTGCATGCCAATCTGGACAGGGCAGTCCACCCACTCATCGGCGTCGAGAACAAGCACCCATAGGGTCCGTGCATTCAAGAGAACTTTATTTCGAGCTTCGGCGAAATCATCTTCCCATTCCATCTCGAGAACCCGGGCACCAAAGCTCTGCGCAATCTGTTTCGTTTCATCCGATGATCCTGTATCTGCCACTATGATTTCGTCCGCGAATGCCTTCACGCTTTTTAAACAGCGTTCCAGCACATCCGCCTCGTTACGTACAATTAAATGTACCCCGAGCAGCATGCGATACCCTCCCACATCTTTTTTAAGCATTTGATAAAGTCAGAGGCGTTAAGTCCCTTGCCCGTTGAAATAAGCATCAATCGTTGTCGGCAATCCCGTTGCGCTCGAACGGTACGCAAGCCTTGTATATTTCAAAAACCGCTGCGGAACAAGTACATCCACGGAACCGACAGCTACGCCTGTCACCGTATCCACATCGGCATACCAGTTCGTTCCATTCGCACTGATTTCAACTCGTGCATCGGCAGTGTTCGCGCCAGGACCTCTGTTGTAAACGAAGAATGAATACGTCCCGAAAACGCTCGTCGTTACAGTCGGCAATGCTGTAAAGGCGTCTGCCGTAACGATGTTCAAGCTGCTCGTCTCCTGGAAGCTCTTCTGCGATATCGACGTGACACTGCTCAGCGTTCCTGCGGTGATCGTCGCACCGAGCACACTGTTGATCGTTCCTGCTGTAATTGTCGTGCCTAGCACGCTCGTGATCGTTCCTGCGGTGATCGTTGCTCCGAGAACGCTGTTGATCGTTCCTGCTGTAATTGTCGCGCCTAGCACGCTCGTGATTGTTCCCGCCGTGATTGTTGCTCCGAGAACGCTGTTGATCGTTCCTGCTGTAATTGTCGTGCCTAGCACGCTCGTGATCGTTCCTGCTGTGATCGTCGCTCCCAGCACACTATTAACCGCATCCAGCGTTCCCGCCGTGATCGTTGCACCGAGTACGCTGTTGATCGTTCCTGCTGTAATTGTCGTGCCTAACACGCTCGTGATTGTTCCTGCGGTGATCGTTGCTCCTAGCACACTATTAACCGCATCCAGCGTTCCCGCCGTGATCGTTGCACCGAGTACGCTGTTGATCGTTCCCGCTGTAATTGTCGTGCCTAGCACGCTCGTGATCGTTCCTGCTGTGATCGTCGCTCCCAGCACACTATTAACCGCATCCAGCGTTCCCGCCGTGATCGTTGCACCGAGTACGCTGTTGATCGTTCCTGCTGTAATTGTCGTGCCTAGCACGCTCGTGATCGTACCGGCCGTGATCGTCGCTCCCAGCACACTATTAACCGCATCCAGCGTTCCCGCCGTGATCGTTGCACCGAGTACGCTGTTGATCGTTCCTGCTGTAATTGTCGTACCTAACACGCTCGTGATCGTTCCGGCCGTGATCGTCGCTCCCAGCACACTATTAACCGCATCCAGCGTTCCCGCCGTGATCGTTGCACCTAATACGCTGTTGATCGTTCCTGCTGTAATTGTCGTGCCTAACACGCTCGTGATCGTTCCTGCCGTGATCGTCGCTCCCAGCACACTATTAACCGCATCCAACGTTCCCGCCGTGATCGTTGCTCCGAGTACGCTGTTAATTGTCCCCGCAGTGATTGTCGCTCCGAGTACGCTATTAATAGTCCCTGCAGTGATTGTCGTACCTAACACGCTCGTGATCGTACCGGCCGTAATTGTCGCTCCCAGCAAGCTCGTTATCGTTCCTGCCGTGATCGTTGCTCCCATTACGCTGTTGATGGTGCTGAGGGTACCCGCCGTAATCGTAACACCCATAAGATTGCTGATCGTTCCGTCTAACATAATATTCACGATATGGCCAGCGGTGTCCGTCGCTAAAGCCTGTGCGGTATCCGTACTGTCCTTCCCGAATATGAGCGTGCGCAGATTATCCGGATTGGGGTTAAACGATGAGAAGTTTGGCATTTTTCTTCACCTTTTTCTTGTTGGAATAGGAACGTCCACGAGGGAGAACAGGTCACCTAGCCAGCTGTGCTTGAAAATAAACTTGCAGCTTTGTCGGCTGCCCCTTCTGCTTTGATTTCAATGTAAGTCTGGAGTAGCGCATAAATTTTGAAGGGACGACGATCTCCGTAACCCCTTTTTCAACTACCCCCTCCATATCAATCGCGTAATCAGAGCCGTTGGGACCCACTTCAAGCCTAAGTACAGCCGGATTTTCCCCACGGTTTACAATGGCGTACGAATACATCGACTTATTCGAGGTATCTTGCATGGGGAGCGGCTTGAATTGATCACTCGTCTGCAAATCCTTATACACCGTTTCACAAAAACCGCTGGGCACACATTTCTCCCTATGCTTTCGATGACTGCATTTTGATTTGCATTTTGATTTGCAGCTTGATTTGCATTTAGAATTGCTTGTTGCTTTGCACTTCGATTTTCCCGGCTTTGCTGAGGTTCCCTTATTGCGCCCCTTGCTGCAGCCCCTTCTCCTACCAGTCCTTTCACACCGATTCGCCGATTTTGGCATCTGCATTTCTTCCCCTCGTGTCCATGCTTCGATAATCTATGTCAACTCTACGAAATTCGAAACGGCGATTGTTCCGCCACCGATACGCCCAAATCATGTTTTCTCCGTATTCCCCCATACAATCAAGCAAGAAACGCCATATACTACTAGAAATACAAGCATGTCAGTAGATAACGAGGTGATTCATGGTGACAAACAATTCTGTCTTCAACACCGAGAATAAACCGCTTTATACACTCATTAATAACCCTTACAGCTCCTCTGCCTCTATAGCCCCGCCAGAAGCAGACGCATCAAGCAATGGTCGGCTGTTTATGGTTACTACCGCAAACGCCGCTATAGCTGGAGGCTCCAATCAGTTGGTCCAAATTACAAATCCCAACTTAAGTGGCCGCTCGCTCTACATTTCGAGAATTTCCGGTGGGACCACCGCTGCGGCTACTCTCATTTTGTATGCTGGGGGAACCGTCACAGGGGGTACAACGCCTACTCCCTTCAACTGTCAATTCGGCAACACGACAACGAGTATCGCTTCGGCTAGAACCTCTTCGGGCACCGTTACGGGTACCCCGACTCAGTTCATGTCACTACCAATGGCTGCAGGCATGTTCAATCTAGAATTCACAGGCGGTATTATAGTCCCGCCCAACCGTTCCATTACGTTATCGCTTGGACCCGGTGCAATAACCGCGGCGACAAATATCGCTTGGTGGGAGGTCTAATATGCCGAACACTAATCCCATGGACAATCCCAGCAATGAGCTGTACGGTCAAGTCGTGAATGGCTATCAGGAGCCTGGAGCTGCCGCGCCTCCCTCAACTGGCGCCGCACGCGCAGCGCGGTATTTCTCAACGGATGCCTCTACCAGCGCGAGCTTGGGAATATTAGGCGGCACCGTGAATACGACAATAAGGCTTAATAACCCCGCCGGTAGCGGAACAAATATTCACGTTGCGAGCATTGGGGGCACAATTGATGTATCACTTAGCCTGTTATCAGGCTTTAGCGGACAGGTCACTATGTTAAGCGGAGGAACCCTTGCAAGCCCTTCTTCGATTACGGCCTCGAATCTTTATATAACCAGCCCCGTAGCGGGCATCGCGGCAGCAACCTCGTCTACAAGCGCGCCATCTGGCGGGAACACATTTATGATTTATCCGGCTTTCCCCTCCCCCTTCCGATTTACTTATACGGGTGGAATCATCATTCCTCCAGGACAATGGCTTGTCGTCAATGTAAGAGGCTCCTTAACCCTGCTTGGCGTGCTTGGAACGAGAGCGAATTTAACCTGGTGGGAAGGATAAACCCGCTTTAAATAAACTGAAATAAAATAACTTTTTTCACACATGAAAAAACTTCAAAGACTATTTAAAATTCAGACATATGTAGATCCATTTTCGCCAAACGTTTTTATCTATTCGCAACCAATCTTATTCAATAAACAGAATATAATCATCAATTTATAAAGGAGATGTTAAATATTTTTCTTATTTTAATTGCATATTTTCAACATTAATTCCTTAGACATTACCTATATTCTTCCCCATCCATTTCGCATTGAAGGATGGCATTAGAGCTTTGTTGTTTCTGTTTAAATACAACCTCACCACCTACCGTCTTATCAGATTGATATGAATTGAAAATGAGGGAGCACTGCTAGTAAACAATAGCCACAAGAGGGGCATAGGAAGCTCGGTTCATGAAGATAATCTTATGATGGATAAAGAGGAAGCATGGCACCCTGACATTAGCCTTATGATGGATAAAGAGGATGTACGATTCGATAATGATAGCCATACGAAGGAGCAGAAGGAGTATAGTTTGTTAACGATAGTCCTACGACGGACAAAGAGAATGTGCGGGTATACGGTGAATAAAGAGGAAATACGGCTTCACTAACGATTTTCATACGGTAGACGATGAGAATGTATGGGTTCGTTTACGATTTTCATACGGTGGACAAAGAGAATGTACGGGTTCGTTAACGATAGCCTTTCGGTGGATAAAGAGGAAATACGGTTCATAAACGTTATTCTTGCAAGATACATAAAGAGCGCATGATTCGTTTATGTTACTCGCGCGAGATGTACAGCCGGAACATCATTCCAATTGGTACGAAGATTCAGAGGTATAACAAATGGAATAGTAAACAAAAAGGCGATTGTCCGAAGACAATCGCCTTTTTCACGCGTTCATGGAGCCGAACGGGCTCGCATGTTCAGCACAGCCGGCATCTTTGGAACGAGCTTTTGTCGAAATGACGTACATGTTGTTCAGAGGATTTGGCCCGAAATGCCATTTCTCTGCTCAAAAACGACCTAAAAAGCCATTTTATGGGCTTTTTTTCGCCCGGAAGCCGCATGTATTTCATTTTTAACTGAGGGAGCATTAAAGCAGAGCTTCGATTTCGGCCTTCATCGCGAGTGGTTCATCGGTCGATTCGAACCGTTTAATGACGTTTCCTTCGCGGTCTATTAGAAATTTAGTGAAATTCCATTTTACGGAATTTCCCTCTAAGTAATGAGGCAGCTTCTCCTCTAGAAAGGCATTCAGCATTTTGCCGCTCGGCTCGCTCGTATTGAATCCTGCGAAAGGAGCTTCCTCAGTTAAATAGCTGAATAAAGGATGAGC
This sequence comes from Paenibacillus endophyticus, assembly GCF_014192395.1. Lineage (GTDB taxonomy): Bacteria > Bacillota > Bacilli > Paenibacillales > Paenibacillaceae > Pristimantibacillus > Pristimantibacillus endophyticus. The sequence continues at coordinate 27,171 of NZ_JACHXW010000007.1, forward strand.
CGTTTCGTCCCGTACATCCGTCTTATCGAAGAGCGGGAACGTGACGCCGTAATTGAGCTGGCAGAAGCTTTGCACATCGGAGTTCGTACCTGGCTCCTGCTCCGCAAACTGATTGCTTGGAAATCCAAGTATTTCAAGACCTTGATCCTTATATTCTACATATAGCTTTTGCAGATCAGAATATTGCGGAGTGAAGCCGCATTTGCTTGCCGTGTTGACAACAATCAGCACCTTGCCTTTATATTGCTCCATGCTTTGTTGTTCGCCTTTTATAGTTTCTACGTCAAAAGAATAAATACCCATTGTTTATTGCCTCCTTCAGTTAATTAAATTTAAATAAATTAAATTGCATGCAACTAAATATAGGAATAGAATACCATGTCTGCATACGCAAGTCAAATGAACGCCATGTAGAAAGGACCGAAGATTAGCGAGTTACTATTCGCTAATCTCCGGTCCCCTTTTCAATCACTAATCTATGATTGCGACGGTTTCTTTCTTCCGCTTAGCCACTCCGTAAACAAAGCATAATCCTGCTCCACTTGATCGGCATACGATACAGCCCAATTGGCAATCGAGGTACAGAATGCATCCTCGTCACTGCCCATCGCTTTAACAATCTCAACCTCGCTGTGATACGCCAAAATGCCTTGCGCGACATCGGTATCCGCCCTCGCATGCATTTTGGCCGTTAATTTCCCCATCGTATCCGTCACGGAGAGCATGTCTCCCGCCGTCTCTAGTGATTCCAGCTTTAATCTTTTTTTGTACGGCGAACGTTCACGAACATAGAAATGCCGTTCTCCGATCGACAGCCAGCCAAGATAAGGGTCCGCCTCGTGATGCATCGCTTTCTGCGTCATGGTAACCCGTTTGCCTTGGTGCTCGAACATTGACCAGAACGATTCGCTATAAGGCATGAAGTAAGCCGGTACCGGTACGCGCACCTCTTTCACCTCAAGCACGATATCGTCTTCACCATCCGTGCCCTCGCCGGCCTCGATTAATACATAATAGCGGTCAAGTCCAATGGAGGCTGTTCCCGAACCGTGTTTGACAGCAATATCCTTCACTTTGAAATGACGCAATTCCTCTGCGTCATCCGCGGCGACAGTTGCCAAATATTCAGGCCATGCTTCAAGCAAAGCCGCCCGCTCCTCCTCGGTAGGAGACACAATTTCATCCGTTGAAGCAAACTGGCGATGCTCCTGCACCAACGCGGTCACTTTTTCGAGGAAATGCTGATCCTTGCGCTTCTGCAGCTTTTTGAGCAGCTTCTTAACAGGACCCTCCGCACGCTCCAAATCAACGGCAAAGATGCCTGGGTCATCCTTTCCTTTCGTGAAGCGCCGCATCTGTTTGGAATACGCCTGCAGATACGCCTCAATCCCACTTATCTGATTGCTATAGGTCTGCCCTTTAAGCCTGCCAACAAGCGCAATGCTGACCGACATCCGCATCAGGTCATAGAGATACGAACCCAGGTAACCCTCGTCGAAATCATTCACATCATAGACAAGCGCGCCGCGCTCATTGCGGAACGCCCCGAAATTCTCAAAATGCAAGTCCCCTTGAATCCAAGTAGGCCGGCTTATCGGTGTGTGATAAGGAAACCATTCCCGTGATACGTCGAAATAAAACAAATAGGCGCTGCCTCTAAAAAAAGAAAAAGCCGTTTCTGACATTTTTGCATATTTCTCCTCACGCTTATCGCGCGTCAGCTTCATCAGCTTCTGGTCAAATTCTTGAAAAATTGTGGATAATGTCCGCCTTCTTAGTTTGTTCTGGGTTAACTTGACTTGCTCGGTCAACTTCGGATCCATACGGCTTCCCCCCTATTGCGGTTACGATGCTAATTGCGGTTTACGATTCTAATTTCTGCAGCCTTAAATAGTCGCTAAGCATGGCAAGGCGCCATGGCACAATCATACCAAACGCAAGCAAGTAGAAGATTGCCCCCGTTTGCGGTATCGACATATACTCCTCCACAACCCCGTGCAAAGACAGCCTTATGACGAATAATGTCATCATAATAAATACAAATGCCTTTGAACGCCTGACATAAATGTCAGATTCCACGCGTTCTAGACGTGTGGTTACGATTAAAGGGAATGCGAATATGAGCAGGCCAGTAAGAAAAGCAGCAATCCCCCATATCCAAGGTATATGAGTGGCTGAGAATACGAACATCATAAATCCCGTTGCCATGCCAAGCGGAGGTATTGCGATTTTTCGCAGCGAAACAGGCTGTTTTCCAGCACGGATACGAAGTATGATTAATGCGAGGCCAGCGAGCGCCGATACAATGATCGAGCCGATTTGGATCAAGTGCGTAGACAACAACACTGCGTCCTCCCCCTATTGAACTTGTAAACTTGTCCTATTATTCCTTTCATCGTACTGCAAAAACAGGAGCTCTGCAAATAGAGAACCGCTTATCCATCTGTCGATATCCTTTTGCAAGAAACCGTCTGCCGTTTCATTCCAATAATCGAAAATTTTCCAGGAGAGAGAACATGTCTTTATACAAAGCTGATATGAAACGATCGCCGCTTGGGTTTCCAAGTTCAACGATTAAGCCGCATTTATATCGTCAGGCCGGCTCGATAAGCCTTGGGTGAGACACCCTCTTGCTTCTTAAACACTTTGCTGAAATACTTCTCGTCATGGAAACCGACCATCTCGGCAATTTTGGCTACGCGCAGGTTAGGATTAACCATCAGCAGCTTTGCTTTATCGATACGAATGCCTGTTATGTAATCAGTGATATTAATGCCGTACTCCTGTTTGAACCTGCGCGATACATATTCACGGCTGACAAAAAACCGCTTCGCAATGTCCTGCAGGGACAGCTCGGTTTGGTATTGCTGCTCGATAAAAGCAGCAATGTCGCTCATCTTCGCTTTCTCCTGTGCTTGCCGCTGTGCGATGGCTTGCGACAATCGCAGCAGAAGCTCGTAAGACCAATCTCGCCATGCCTGAATCGAGAGCGCGCTTGCATGTGCATAAGGAGAGTGTTCCGACAGTTCTTCCGTACTGAGAAGTCCGTTCTCCTCTACAGCCTGTCGTCCCGGGGCATCGCGAAGAAGCCGTACGCAGAACTGCAGCACGTCTGTCTTATACTCCTCCAGCATTTGTGGAGACAAATAACCGGACAACCGCGCAGCCTCCAACCATCTCCCCGATACTGCAGTCAGCTGCCCCTCGATTCCACTTAAAGCTGCTACCTTCCACTCCTCCTCGCAATCCGTGAACGTCATGCGCTTCACGGCCGCAGTCTCCGTGCTGCTGTGTGTATAATCGTTGGCATCCAGCGCGTTGCGCCTATGCAGAGCAGATAGCGCTTCCTCGTAATGCATCGGCATCGCATCGGGGAAATGGCCTGGACTGCCCAGTCCCATATGCATGCGCCGCTGCAGCGTCACGAACAGGCCTTCATTTATTTCCTGAAGAATGCCGAGCAGATTCTCGCCATTTCCCCATACCACGATCACGATTTCAGTCGCTGCTCCCCAATGACGGAACGCAACGCCGTTTTGCCTGGCCACTAAAAACTCATTGCAAATGTTAATAATCGCATAATGCAGCAGGTCACTGTCCCAAGCAAACCGCTCATGCAGCTGCTTGTCGCTTGCATCAACCTGAAGCAAAGCCATCCGTGCCGTTCGCGTCCCTTCAGGGACTAGCCCCTCCTCATGCAGCCGCCGCAAAACGATTGTTGCCGTGCTCGGCTCATTGATAAGCCCCGTCAGCAGTTTCTCTCCGTAGACGGGTTTAAACTCATTAAGGCGCATGCTCTGCTTCTGCCGGTCATTCCGCTCCTGCTCCTCTAGCAGCCACTGCTTTGCAGCCTTTGCAACCGCTGCATTAATGGCCTCCGGCTCGATTGGCTTCAACAAATAATCGATTCCCCCGTGGCGCACAGCTTCCCTGACAAAATCAAAATCGCCGCGTCCGCTTACGACAATGAACTTGACCGTACCGGCAAATTCATTAACCGCCGCCATAAGATCAACGCCGCTGCCTTCCGGCATCATCATGTCCATAATCACGATCGCAGGTCTTCCAAGGCGCATCATCTGAATAGCTTCGAAACCGCCGCCAGCCTCCTCAATCTCGTCGATACCGTGCAGTTCCCAATCGACGAGCAGCCTAACCGCTTTACGAACGCGCGCTTCATCATCAACGATCAAAGCCTTCATTAATATTTCCTCCCTTCTCATGCAATCTCTTAAGGATCAGCGTAATCTTTACACCCATCTCCGTCTTATTCTCAACATGCAGCTGCGCGGCTTCGCCATATATCATCCGCAAACGGGCGAGTACGTTGTTGAGCCCTATCTTAGGCTCCGCGCCTGCCTGTGCCAGCTTGACGGAATAGTTGGCGCTTTCAGCAGCCTGGCCAGAAGATTCAGTTAATGGATTCGATTCTATATCGACATGCGGCATATCGCCAAGGATATCATCCTTGAACGGAGCTGAAGCCAGCTCGCGCTGCAGCTCCGCCAGCCGTTCCGCCGGAATAGAGGCGCCATTATTTTCGATCACGATTTCCAATATATGACCATCGCGCGGACGAGCGTGAAGAATGAGCAATCCATCCTCCGCAGCTTTGTCCATGCCGTGCTTGAAATAATTTTCAATGACAGGCTGTAGCAGCATTTTGGGCATTTCTGCATCCAGCAGGGCATCATCCACGTCCACTTGGAAGGAGAATCGGTTCTCATACCGTTCCTTCTGCAGCTCAACGTATGCCTTCAGATGAGCGAGTTCATCCCTCAGCGTAATTGTTTTTGCCTCGTTATCCATGCTGTAGCGCATCATCCGGGCTAGCGCGGACAGCAGTGCATATATGCGCGGCACGCCCAGCTCAAGCGCCAGCGTCCCGATAATCTGAATCGTGTTATTTAAGAAATGCGGATTGATTTGCGCCTGCAGCGCCCGCAGCTGATTCGTTTTATTCGCCAGCTCCAGCTTGTATTCACGCAATATCAAATTGTTGATCGTGTCCATCATACTGCGGAACCGCACGAGAACGAGTCCAATCTCATCATTGCCTGCATACCGGATCGGCACCTGCAGGTTACCGGCCTGTACCTGATTCATATACCGGACCAACTGCTTCACAGGAGCTGTTATACGAAGGGAAACAATAATGGTCGCGGTTACGATTACAATTAGCGATAAAGCGAGCACAAGCAAATTGATAGCCACTGCCTGATTGGCTTCGCGAATCAAATAGGAAGTCGGAATGCGCTTCACGATTACCCAATCCGCAATCGCCGTTTGAACGCGGTCATACACAAACAGCGCGCCTTCCTTCTCGAAATGTCCGCTATTATTTTCTCCGCTCGCAAGCGAGCCCTCGTACCATGAAGCTTCCACGGGCTTTCCCAGAAGCGCGTCATCATCTGCGAAGATAAAGTATCCGTTCTGATCTACGACGTATAGATCTTCTTCGCCGCGGTCGTATAGCTGGCCGACGATATCAGTAAGCAGGGACAGCTTCACATCCATGGAGACGAAGCCCAGCTCCTCATTAGAAGGAACGCGTTCAATCCGCCGATGAAGCGTGAACACCTTCTCGCTTGGCTGCTGCGGCTGCAGAGAGGAGAAGCCATAAGTATGGCTCATATGCGTAGGCTGCATAGCAGCAGCGCTCTTCCCGCTGCCCACATAGGAGACAAGCTCCGAGAAGGGCTCAACCTCATTCGCACGCTTTGCGCCTGCCACATTCGTAACGATCGTGGCCCTTTGTCCCAAGCTTGCGTACAAATAAACCTGATGCACATCGGGCACCGATGATTTCATATATGACATGGCTGCAAAAACGCTGCTATCCGTTTGGAAATCGGCCAGCCCCGTTTGCAGCTGCCGGTACAGCTCGGGATCGGAATACACATTCAATGAGCCCAAGTTAAGTTCCTCAAGAACAGCAGTTACGTTGCGCTGCCCTTGGTAGAGCAGGTTTTGCGTATCCTCAAGCGCCCTTTCCTTCATGGAATGCGATGTATAGCTGTAGGTAACGATCATCGTCGTCACGATGGGGACAATCGTTGCAAACAGCATGAAAACAATTAATTTCGTTCGTATACTATTGAACCTCAAGTGAACCTTCCTCCGCTCCCGATCAATATATTGCACCTGACCGGTCACATCCGTCGGTGTTTATCGCGCTCTCTGACTTGCATAATTAAACATACAATAGTTTTCTGGTGAAAAGAAAGGGGAGTTCCTAAGATGGGCAGCAAGAGAATGTCCGGATGGTGGCCTCAGCTTGTATTCGTAGGCCCGGTAACCATCTTTTTTCTACTGATTATGATTATCCCGTTTCTGCTTGGCATGTACTACTCGTTTACCGATTGGAACGGCGTTGCAGGAACTGTAAATTGGGTTGGCTTCGATAATTTTAAACAAATCTTTACGAATGACTCCGATTTCTGGTCCTCGTTCTGGTTTACGATTCGATTCACGATCGTTGGCGTGCTGCTAACCAATCTGGTCGGCTTCTTCCTAGCGTATCTATTGACGAAGAAACTGAAATCAAAAAATGTCCTGCGTACGATTTTCTTTATGCCGAACGTCATCGGCGGGTTGCTGCTCGGCTTTATCTGGCAGTTCATCTTCGTAAAAGGCTTCTCCACCGTCGGCGACATGACCGGCTGGTCGTTCTTCAACCTTCCTTGGCTCGGCGACGAAACGACCGGCTTCTGGGGCATTACGATGGTGTTCGTATGGCAATCAGCGGGATATCTGATGGTTGTGTACATCGCTTCGCTGACTAACGTTTCGAAAGAAGTGCTTGAAGCTGCCGAGATTGACGGAGCTTCCAGGTTCCAAGTGCTTCGCGGCATTATTTTACCGCTTATTATGCCTGCAATTACCGTTTGTTTGTTCCTCGCGATCTCATGGTCGTTCAAAATGTTCGATCTAAACTTGTCGCTTACCAAAGGCGGACCGTTCAAATCGACAGAATCAGTCGCGCTCAATATTTATGCTGAAGCGTTCCAGAACAACCGCTATGGGCTAGGCACAGCGAAATCGCTTATCTTCTTTATTGTCGTCGCTATCATTACGCTTATACAGGTTCGCGTTACCAAGAGCAAGGAGGTTGAAGCTTAATGGGTACCAAAAAATATACCGGAAAGCTGTTCATTACCGAAGCGGTTATGATCATTGTCGGCCTTCTGTTTCTTGCACCGTTCTATTTCCTGCTTGTGAACTCGGTCAAGCCCTTCGGCGAGATCATGTCGAACTCGGCCAGCTGGCCGCAAATTTTCAAATGGGAAAACTATTCCCGCGCATGGGAGCTGACTCGCTTCCCGCAGGCTTTCCGCAATTCCATGATCATTACTGTCGTCACTGTCATTCTGACTGCTCTGATCAGCGCCATGGGCGCTTACCGGATGGTTCGCGCCAATACGCGTTTTAACCGTATTTTATTCATGCTCTTCGTAGCGGCTATGGTTATTCCATTCCAGTCGATCATGATTCCACTTCTTAAAGTCGTGAACGTAATGGGCGTCAACAATAGTATGGTCGGTCTGATCATGTGTTATCTCGGACTGGGTGCTCCACTTTCTTTGTTCCTGTTCCACGGCTTCATCAAAGCGATTCCGCTCGAGATTGAAGAAGCGGCAACAGTGGATGGCTGCAATCCGATAACGGTATTCTTCCGTATCGTGCTTCCGCTGCTTAAACCGATGCTTATGACCGTCATTATTTTGAACTGCTTATGGGTGTGGAACGACTATCTGCTCCCATCGCTCATTTTGCAGAAACCCGATATGCGGACAATCCCGCTCGCGACCTTCGCGTTTTTCGGGCAATATACGAAACAATGGGATCTTGCGCTTCCGGCGCTCGTGCTCGGCATTGCTCCAATCGTAGCATTCTTCCTTCTTTTGCAGCGTTACATCGTTGAGGGAGTAGCGGCCGGTTCGGTTAAAGGCTAACGCTTGTAATCGGACGGTCGATTCCATATAATAAACCATTAATCAAGGGGGATTTGCATCATGAATAAAAAGATGACTATGCTGTCACTTAGCCTCATTCTCGCAATGAGCATTGTACTGTCTGCATGCGGCGGCAGCAAAAACGAAGGCGGCAACACCGGCAAAGAAGAAGTAAAAACAGTGACGATTTTCCAATTCAAAACCGAGATCGTTGAGGGCCTTAACGAATTGGCTGTTGAATTCAATAAAGAATACCCGAACATTAAACTTGATATCCAAACAGTAGGCGGCGGTGCAGACTATGGCGCTTCCTTGAAAACGAAATTCGCTGCTGGCGACGCTCCTGATATCTTCTCCAACGGCGGCTACGCTGAGATGGAAATGTGGCTGGACAAGCTCGAGGATCTCTCTGACCAAGCTTGGGTGAAGGATCTTGTGCCTCTAGCTGCTGAACCAATGACCAAAGACGGCAAAGTATACGGTATGGCCATGAACCTAGAAGGCTTTGGTTATATTTACAACAAGGACATCTTTGCAAAAGCAGGCATTACCGAGCTTCCAAAAACGTACTCTCAGCTGGAAGCAGCAGCCAAAACACTCAAAGCAGCAGGCATTACGCCATTCGCTAACGCTTACCAAGAGTGGTGGCTGATGGGGAACCAAGGGATTAACCCTGCATTTGCACAACAGCCGGACGTAAATGCATTTATCGCAGGCTTGAACGACGGATCGGTCAAAATCCCAGGCAATGAGAAATTCGCCGATTGGGCGAAGCTTATGAAGCTTACCGTTGACTACGGCAACAAAAACCCGCTTACAACCGACTACAACACGCAGGTATCGCTGTTCGCAAGCGGCGAAGCGGCGATGATGCAAGAAGGAAACTGGGCGCAAGTACAAATCGACAGCATCAATCCTGACTTGAACATCGGCGTTCTTCCTATGCCGCTTGGCGAAGACGCAGAAGCGAATGACAAGCTGAATGTCGGCATTCCGGCTAACCTTGTTATCAACAAAGAATCCGATGTGAAAGAAGAAGCAAAAACGTTCCTGAATTGGCTCGTTACTTCCGATATCGGTAAAGAATACATCGTTAAAAAATTCAAGTTCATCCCTGCTCTGACGACGATTACAGCAACACCTGAAGATATGGGCGACATCGGCACGGAGGTTCATAACTACGTGCAAGCAGGCAAGGTGCTTGGCTTGCAATCCTCGAAATACCCGGATGGCGTAACGCAGGAGTTCGCTAGCGTGATCCAACAATACATCGCAGGCAGAATCGATGAGGCTGCATGGGAAACAGGCATGCAGGCCGCTTGGGATAAACTGAAGAAATAAACAAGAACAGCCGCTTAACCGTCCATTTGGAGGTTAAGCGGCTGTTTTTTTTGCCTTCAGGTAGTTCAGATCATGAAGGATCGCGAACTGCTTCCACCGTTACCCTTGCGGCATATACTTGCGAATATCCACGCCTAGGTTTTCCGACAGCTTCATGCCAAGCGCACGGTCTGCCCGGAAAAAGTTGCAGATGGCGCGAAGCCGAATATCATCATTCGTTTGCTCCAGCTCACCCGTCAGATTGGCAATAAGATTCGCCTGCTGACTCTCAGGTAAAGAACGGAAACGCTCTCCTGCTTGTGTGAAATCGTCGGTTTTATCGATTTCCAGGCGGCCTGCCGCCCCTTGAAGAGGGACGTAGGAGTCATTATAGGACGGCACTTCCTTCGGACTTTCCGACAAGCTGTTCGGCTCATAGTTGACGGTAGAAGGATCAGCCTTCATCGTCATCGCCCCATCCCGCTGGTGGTTGCGAACAGGCGCATAAGGGCAGTTGACGGGAATATGCAAATAGTTGGCTCCTAGACGATAGCGCTGCGTATCCGGATATGAGAACAATCGTCCCTGCAGCAGCTTGTCCTCCGACGGCTCAATGCCTGGCACAAGCGCGCTTGGCGAGAACGCCGATTGCTCCACCTCAGCAAAGTAGTTGACCGGATTCCGGTTCAGCGTCATCGTCCCAGCCTTATGCAGCGGATACATATCTTCCGGCCATAACTTTGTTGGATCCAGCGGATCAAAGGCATAACGATCCACGTGCTCAATCGGCATGAGCTGCACATGTAGCTCCCACTCCGGATAGTCGCCTCGCTCGATTGAAGCATGCAAGTCCCGCGTCGCATGATTAAAATCTTTTCCCTGCATCATGCCTGCTTCCGCTGCTGTGAAGTTCCGCACGCCTTGCTGCGATTTCCAATGGTATTTGACATAGGTAGGCTTGCCGGCATCATTGATCCATTTGAAGGCATGTACGCCGAACCCGTCCATTTCGCGGTAAGTTGCCGGCGTACCGTCATCCGAAAAGAGCCAGGTCAGCATATGCGTCGATTCAGGCGACAGCGTCATGAAGTCCCAGTAACGCGCTGGATCCTGTAGGTTTGTGTGCGGCGCGGGTTTAAGGGAATGAACCATGTCAGGAAATTTCATGGCATCCCGAATGAAAAACACGGGCAGATGATTGCCGACAATATCATAGTTGCCCTCTTGCGTGTAGAACTTTACTGCGAAGCCACGCGGATCACGTGCCGTTTCTGGGGAGCCTGTTCCGTTAATAACGGTGGAGAAACGAACGAATACCGGGGTTTCGATATCCGCTTCCTGCAAGAAATGAGCTCTCGTATGCTCTTTCATGCCAGCCTCCGTGCGGAATACGCCATGCGCGCCGGCTCCTCTTGCATGCACGACCCGCTCCGGGATTCGCTCCCTATCGAAATGGGCAAGCTTCTCAAGCAAATGGTAATCTTCTAGCAGAGCAGGCCCCCGCTGCCCCGCCGTCCGTGAGTTTTGATTATCGCCAACTGGCGTTCCCAGGTTCGTTGTTAGATTATTTTCCATAATAGCACCTCTTCATTCTTTTCTGTATTTAGACTTGATCTAAATCTTTAGACCAATCTTACCGAAATGAAGAGATGCTGTCATGAAAACAACATGAACGAAAAATGAAAATCTCATGAACGTAGTCTTTACATAAAGAGGAATGGCAATAGAAGACATCCTGCCTACCCGTTATTCGCGAATTTCGGCGATCCGGTAACCTGCCCCTCTTACGGTAACGATATATTTCGGTGATACGGCGCTATCCTTTAATTTTTTGCGCAAGCTTTTAATATGAGCGTCCACCAGATTGCTGCCGCCGTAGAAATGAAGCCCCCATACCGTATCGAGCAATGATTCGCGAGAGAGCACCGACCCATCGGATGACATAAAATGCAGCAGCAGATCATATTCGGTTTTCGTGAGTTCCACGCGCTGCCCGCCTCGGTCAACCGTCATTTTTTTCAAATCAACCGTGATGTCCTTGAAGGTGCGTATATCTTGGTCCACCGCTTTGGGCACAATGGCAGGGCGATTAGTCAGCATGCGGTTAATTTGTTTGACAGCCTGTTCTGGCTTAGCTGGCCACACAAGCAGCTCAGCAGCGCCAAGAGCGAACGTATCCCGGCTGTCATAAGACTTCTGGTCGAGTAGAATCAAGACGGGAACTGCATGCATATCGGCCGACTCCAGCAGCTCGGCGCCTGCTTGAAGCGTATGCCCCGTTGCGGCATTCACGAGCGGGATAGCGTCGAATACGAGCAGCTCGGGCTGCAGGCTTTGAAGCATGCTCTTCTGGAAATCATGCAGGGAGAACACATCGAAGCATTCAGACGACAGGGCAACAAGCAGGCTTTTCACTCGCTCGGGCATCGGGCTAATAATCATAACCCGCTGCGTGATCGAACAGATCATACCATTCTGCAGCAGCTCTTCTTCCGTATATCCAGCTTGTTCGTTCTCGCCTGTCGAATGATCGTTTATCATGGTTGTTTCGTCGAGCATGACTCGCAGACCCCCTCTAATACAATCTGGACATGATCAACTTTATAGGAAGTCTCCGCAGCCACTTTCTTCAACCAATCGCTCGGCAGCTCCGTTAACACTTCGTCTACGCGCCCGCAAACCGTGCACACGATATGCTGATGCTCGTCCGTCCGGGCATCATAGCGGCTGACAGCCTCGCCCAGCTTCAGCTCGCGAATAAGGCCGGCATCCGTCAAATACCTTAGGGAATTGTATACGGTGCCGTAAGCAAAATTAAAACCTTTGCCCTTCAACCGGTCTATAACGTCCGCCGCGGTGGGGTGATCGGGTGCATGCTGCACCACCTCGAGGATTTCTCTGCGCTGTATGGTCAAGTTGATTTTGTTCATCGCTTTATCATTCCTTCGGTTTAAATGACTTTAGACTAAGTATAAATCGCTCCATTCAAACGGTCAACCACGCGGTTTATCATGCATTCTAGCGATCTATGAAAAATTGTTTTATTTTTTTGTCGAAATGAATAATCTGAATATTTACAAAATTCTAATAATGTTATATACTAAGCCTATCTTAAACGAGAGGGGATAGTCCATTGAAGTAAGTGAGCGAAGCATGTCTCATTAACTCGGGAAGGAGTATCAATCGGATTTAAGGACATGCGGGGACCCTAATCAATGAAATGATGACGATAGTCGGACAGTCAGTACTTAATGAAGGAAAGGATTTGAAACAAATCGAAAGGAAGTTGATCGAGGTCATTCAAGCAAGGATCGAAGTCGATAAGGTTTGTAACAAATTCGAAAGGACGAAGCAGAAACAAGGCAAGCCGCGGATTGGAGCGTTTGAATAAATTGAATAGTTCTCTACCAAGCAGGTGAAGGGCTTCTGGTTATCATGGATAAGCAGAAGCCCTTCTTATGTGCGTCTATAGGATCGGACTGAGTAAGCGGGATATCGATTCCTTAAATCTGTTCATAAGCGGTCGTTCCGCATAAATCGCAAGCGTCAGCTCCATGCTGACCTTCATGTCATCCTCGAATATGCGTTGCAGCTTCGCCGCTGTCTGCGTATCATAGATAAACGCATTCATCTCGAAATTCAGCTTAAAGCTGCGAATATCCAGATTGGCAGTTCCGACAGATGCGACTTTGCCGTCTATGACCAGCGTTTTGGCATGAAGAAAGCCTTTCTCGAACATATAGCATTTGACCCCATTGACCAGAAGCTCTCCCAAATAGGAATGCGTTGCCCAATAAACGAAAAAGTGGTCCGGCATGCTCGGCAGCATGATACGAACGTCTACCCCCGACAAAGAAGCGATCTTCAGCGCCGTCATCAAGCTCTCATCCGGTACAAAATATGGCGTCTGCAGGCAAATTGTTTTTTTCGCCGCGTAGATCATCTTGATATACGCATCCTTAATTTGCTGATATTCCGTATCCGGACCGCTTGCGACCAGCTGCATCCCAATCGTACCCAGCTCTTCGCCCATAATCGGGAAATAAAGTTCGTTCAATACGACATTGCCTGAAGCAGCCAGATTCCAGTCCATGAGGAACTGCGCCTGCATTTGGAGCACCGCGTTGCCTTGTACCCTCAGATGCGTATCTCTCCATTCGCCAAAATGCTTGTTCAGCCCCAAGTATTCATCGCCAATATTAAATCCGCCGATATACCCGGTCTGCCCGTCAATGATAACAAGCTTGCGATGATTGCGGTAATTGATTTTCAGATTTAAATAAGGGATACGCGACGGAAAAAATGCCGCTTCCTGGCCGCCTGCCGCCAGAAGCTCGTGGAAATAACGCCTTGGCAAGCCGGAGCTTCCAATATGATCATACAGGAACTTAACCTCAACCCCTTCAGCCGCCTTTGCCGCCAGCGCCTTCACCAGTCTTCTTCCCAGCTCATCGTCACGCACGATGTAGTACACGAGATGAATATGATGCCGCGCAGCTTCGATATCCTTCAGCAAAGCGTCAAACTTTTGATTGCCCTCCGTATAGATTTCGACCGCGTTATTGCTCGTATACAGCGCATAGCTTGTTTTCAAGTTCATATAGATCATATCTTGATAGCTCTGCATCGCAGGATCGGTATAAGCGATCTCGCCGTCGCGCAGCTGCCGCATCTGACGTTCAATCGTATGCTCGATAATTCGCTGGCTATCGCCCAGCAGCTTATATAGCTTTCTTTTGCGAACCTTCTGCCCCAGTATTAGATACATGACAAACCCAATCACGGGTATAAAAAAGAGAACCATGAGCCAAGCCCAGGTCGTACTAGCGTTGCGCCGTTCCAGAAAAATGACGGTAATCGCCAAAAAAATGTTAAGAAGCATAATAATTCCGTATGCGTTCTGCATAATAGCTGATTGAATAATAAACACCTCGTCTGATATAAAAGCTAATGCGATCATACTTCATGCACGTTGTATGTTCAAGCCTGATTATATGCTACAATTTAAGCAGATCTAGATATTGCTTCATTAATACCCACATTCAAAGCAGGATTAACACCCAATAAGCCAGCCTACGATCCGGGAACAAGAATACTCGGTGCTTTAATAAGACGCGCAGCTTTGCTACTGGAGGAACAACGATGGACATACGCAAATTTAGATTGGATGAGAAAGCGCTTGGCACCTTTAGCGAGGAACGGGATGAATACGAACGGGATTACGCACGGCTCATTCAGTCTCCCGCGTTCCGCCGCCTGCAAGGCAAGTCCCAGGTATTCGGCGCAGGCACAGGAGATTACTATCGAACAAGATTGACCCATTCGCTTGAGGTATCTCAAATCGCGCGCGAGGTTGCTCGCAGACTCAATAAGCAATATGACTTTCTTTCCCGCAAAGAGCATCCTGGGCTCATTCTAGATCCCGCTGTCGTAGAGATTGCTGCGCTTGCCCATGATCTTGGGCATCCTCCCTTTGGACACAAAGGCGAAGAGGTGCTTAACCATCTGCTAATGGAGGAGTACGGCATTCCTTACGAGGGAAATGCGCAGAACTTTCGCATCTTAATGTTTCTGGAGAAACGCGCGGGAAGCGGAAGCGGCCTTGATTTAACCGCAGCCGTCCTGCTTGCTGTCAATAAATATCCGTTCAGCCTTGGTGAGCCAAGCCGGCTCAAAGGATTGTACAGCACGGAGTGGGGCGAAATCGAGCAATTGCGCCGCGCTTGGAAAATTCCGATCGGCTGCTCCACTTTGGAAGCGCAGCTGATGGATTTGTGCGATGACATCGCCTATTCGACCCATGATATCGAAGATGGCATCCGCGCCGGCAAAATCCAAATGAACCGCAGCTTTTTTGAGGACAGCAGGCTAATCGACCATGTCGTACAAGAGATTGTCGAAGACAAGGGGAATACGGGCATCGGCTGGGGAGAGGTAGATATTCCTGCTATGGTCAAACGCGTGCTCGTATCCTATTTCGAGCAGTGGCAGGAGCTTTATGCAGGCTGTGAGCGAGAGCCTTCCCGCACACGCCGCGAGATGAAGGCAAGGTGGGTAAGCCTATTCGCCGCCAAGGTCGGCATCATCGACGATCCCGTGACCGGTTGGAAGAAGGTCACCTTCGTCAATAGCGGACAGCAGGATATCGAATTGCTTCGGACGATGGAAATTTTGAAGAAGCTGGCTTGGGTAACGCTGATTAAGGATTTCCGCGTGCAGCGCCTGCAGATGCGCAGTGAGATTATGATCCGGAGACTGTGGGACAGCTTTAAGGTGCCCGACTACGGACGCCTCATCATCCCGCCGGACTGGATCGAGAATTACGAGCTGCACAAAAACAAATGGAGCTGGCCCCGGTTTGTGGCGGATTATATCTCCGGCATGACGGATGCTTACGCGGAGAAGGTATACGCCGAGCTGTATGCAAGTAAGTCCGGGTCAATCTACGAAATGGATTAATAACAAGCGTAAACGGCTGAAGCCGTCCTCTGGCGGCTAAGCTTACGTATCGCGTAGAAATATAGAGAAAGTTGGCGAAAAGATATATTTTCCTATATTTCAAGAAAGCGCGGCGAGAAGGGAGTGACACTCCCTTCTCGCCGCGCTTTTTTAACATGCAGCCTTGTCTGAGCCTATCCGATAGGAGCGCTAACTGCGCTTGCAGACAACTCGGTAATGTAATCAAAGAAGCGGACTGGATCAACGTCATATACGAGACTAACCGGACGGCCGTCTGCACGCTCTACCGTACGGCCTTGGCTTGCGCCTTCCTTGATCACCGCACTGTTCACCGTTTTGATCGCAACAAGCTCAGGATTGCCTACAACCGCTGTCGTGAGCACATCCCATAAGTAATACGTCGAATTCGTCTCCATATAGACGAGCGGAGGACAAGCCGCATAGCACTGGCCTACGAAATCAAGGCCTTCATGCTTGCGCAGCGATGCCCAGCGGTTGCGAACCTCCATCGTAAGCGGAACCTTATTCGTGCTCTCAAGCGCGACTAGAAGAATGGAAAGGGTGCTTGCCCATACGCGGTGCACCGCCTCTGGATCCCAGAAAGCATTCCATTCGGCAGTGCCGTCATGCTCTGGCTCTTGTACATTGCCTTTCTCGTTAAACGTTCCGCCCATCCAGACCAGCTTCTCAATCTTTTCCTCGATGTCCGGAGCCTCGTCCAAAGCCCGCGCAAGATCGGTTAGAGGTCCCGTGAATAGAAGCGTCACTTTCTCCTCCGATTGGCGTATCTGCTCAATCATATGCTGATGGGCAGGCTTCGCGGCAGCACCCGTACGGATCGTGCCTGACTCATTCAAGATGGGGAGCGCATCTACAAAAAACGTATGCATCCGCCATTCAGCCGGGAATGGATTAACGCCGCGTGAATTGGATCTAGCCACTTCGATGGATTTTGTTTTGTCGAAGGCGCCAAAACGGTCAATGATTTTGCGGCTTGCCTTCATGCCAGGCTCCAAATAACCGTCTGCAGGTATGACCGATACGCCGATGAGATCGACATCATCCATTTGAAGCAATAGAAATAGGGAGACCAGATCATCTACACCCGCGTCATGATTGAAATAAAGTTTCGTTGCCATAAGTATTCATCCTCTCTAAGAAGAAACGCCTGACGGAGTCCTTTCAATAGACGCCATCGTTTCTGCGAAACGTATAGAGAAAGTATGTACAAAATCATATACTTTCCTATACGTCAATGTGAAACAGCTGTCGCCGTCCTTTGATGGCTCGGCGCGTGTCATTCCGAGAAATATAGAGAAAGGATCGCGAAATCATATCCTTTCCTATATTTCAAGTATAAAACGATATATCGTTTGTCAATCCTATATAGCGAGGAGGTGAATTGTCAATGGCTAAGGATGTATTGTGCGAAGTGAACTCATGCAAGTTCTGGGCAGCAGGGAATCACTGCGCCGCCTCTTCTATTTATGTTGTCAGCAATCGTGGCAAGCAAGCCAGCAACTCCGAGGAAACGGATTGCAAGACGTTTGAACCTAAGATCTAACGTTTACTTTCATGTAAACCCGCGCAAGCCCTCTGGCCGAGTCACCGCAAATGTCTCCGCGCATACAGACGAGGCTTGCGCATTTGTTTTTTATTTGGTAACCGGAACAGCATCATAATACTCTTCAAGCGTTTCTCCGCTCTCTGACAGCTCCGCTGCAAGCTCCTTGCCTACAAAACGCAAATGCCATGGCTCATACTGATAGCCGGTAATCGCTTCCTTGCCTTCTGGATAGCGCACAATAAAGCCATACTCGTCCGCATGCTCAGCAAGCCACAGCGCTTCCTTCGTATCCGCGAAGCAATCGGCTGCCGCACATTTCCCATCGCTGCCGGTAACGTCAATGGCGAGGCCCGTTTCATGCTCGCTCGTGCCCGGAAATGCGCTGTACGTTCTTGCTTTTTCTAATCCGTCCCGCTTCACATAGCGCTCAAACAGCGTCTTCTGCGTATTGTGTGATCGATAAGCAGAGACACCGGCCAATAGGATGCTGTCATCCTCGGCAGCGGAGAACAGCTCCTCGAGAGCCGCAGCCGCTTCTTGGCGCAGCTTGCGCTTCTCCACCTTCTCCGAGAATATAAATTCAACTTCCGGATATACAAGGTCAGACGGGTTATAATCCTCGGGCAGCTTGCGCTGCTTATTAACGAGTACGGCGATTTCCGAAGGCTTTGCGATTACAGCAAGCCCATTCTCCGTCTGACCGGTTTGTCCTCCGTCCCCTTCATTGCTGGGCTGGTCGGCTGAAGCACCGTTGCCCGCATCCGGCTCATTCGATGCTTCCGGCTCATCCGTCTGTACTGGTGAAGCGTTATCTGCTTCCTCCGTAGGCTCTACATCGCTATTGCCTGACAGCTCGCCGCCCCCATCCGTTGTCCCGCCATCTGCTGCTGCCTGCTTGGGAGGTATGGTATTCGTTTCTTCTTTATTGAATAGAGAGTAACCAATCACCATTGCCGCGCATACCATTAGGAACAGCAATAGCCTTCCTTTTCTTTTTTTCATCATAAGCCTCCAATTATATTTTTACATATATTACATGTAATTATTCATCTACCAACAGTTTGTCCGCTTCTATCTCATTAATAGACTACTAAAATCAATGTAATGTTTCAATCTGCCAGCTTGAAAATCATGTAACTCAAAGGATTACACAAAAAACCAATGTAAATTCTTAACTTGCTAATATTTTGCTTGGGCATGGAGGAGCCTTTTGCCTTTTGACATTCGACAGTAATTAGGAGCATAATGGATTAAGAATTTACCGAACGCATATATATTACTATAAGCGGGCTGGCTGCCTCTGAGAGACGGCCTGTTTTTGCTGTGAAAGGTAGGCGGTTATATGACATTTCTTACTCCGAAACGATTATTAAGCACTCGTCCCATTCTTTTCTTTTCATTTATCATGCTGCTCAAAAGTTACCTGGCATGGATGGTCATTTTTGAGGATGGATTCTCATGGACAACGATTCTAAAAGAAATTCCATTTGTCCTCATCGTGTATTGTCTCATAGAATGGTTCGCATCGAAGCGCAAGCTCGTCTATTATTTAATTGCCAATCTATTAATGACCCTTATTCTATTCGCCGTCATTATGTATTACAAGTACTATGGGGTCATCGTTACCTACTTGGCGCTGGAGCAGGTCAATCAGGTCACCGCCGTCAAGAACAGCGTTTTCTCGCTTATGGATCCATACTACCTATTGATCTTTATTGATATTATCATCATGGCTGTTCTATTGTTTCGGCCGAAGAAAGCATTGAATTGGAAGAAGGAGAGTTCGCGCAAGGAAAACAAACGCCTTGTCGTCGCCCTTTTCACGATCTCCATCGCGCTTTGCTTGTTCAATATTTTGCCCAACCGCGCGAGCATGAATGAAATTGTCAAAGCAGAGCAAATGGGTATTCTCAATTATGAGGCCTATATGATCTTCTCCAATAAAGATATCGATTTCGTCGATCCAAACCATATCACGCAAGAGAAAATCGATACGGTCAAAAAAGTAGAGCAGCCTGCAGCGCCGCAGCTTTGGAAAATGGCATCGGGCAAAAACGTCATCATTCTCCAAATGGAGTCGTTCCAAAACTTTCTCGTCAACCTCAAGATTGACGGACAGGAAATTACGCCTAACATCAACAAGCTCGTGAATGAAAACTATTATTTCAAGCATTTCTATCAGCAGGTCGGCCAAGGCAATACATCCGATGCAGAATTCGTCGTAAATACATCCTTCTATATCCCGCCTCGCGGCGCGGCTACGATGATTTATGCCGATAAGGAGCTTCCAAGCTTACCCAAAATGCTGAAGGAAAACGGTTATGATACGGCTACCTTCCACACCAATGTCGTGGAGTTCTGGAACCGTGGCGAGCTTTATAAAGCGCTTGGCTTCGACCGCTATTACGATGCGAAATTTTTCGGCACGGAAGATACGGTATTTTTCGGATCATCCGATGAGCAGCTGTACAAGAAAACGGCAGAAGAGCTTGATCGCATGAGCCAAAACGGTAAACCGTTCTACTCGCATATCATCTCGATGACGGCGCATCATCCGTTTACTATCCCGTCTGACAAGTACAAAATGACGCTTCCTGAGCGTTATGAGAATACGTTCGTCGGCGATTATATCCGTGCTCAGAACTATGCCGACTTTGCTCTTGGTGAATTTATCGCGGATCTAAAGGAACGCGGGATTTGGGATGACAGCTTAGTATTGCTTTATGGGGATCATCTTGGTCTTCCCGTATACTCGCTCGACAAAGACGACAAAGAGCTAATGGCTGAGATTTACGGTCACGAATACAGCTATACCGACATGATCAACATTCCGCTTGTAGTCGCTTCTACAGGAATCACGGAAGGAAAAGTGTTCGATCAGCTAGGCGGACAAGTGGACATTTTGCCGACTATTGCGAACATGCTGGGCATTTCGCTGGATAATCACATTCATTTCGGCCAAGATTTGCTCAATCAATCGTATAATGTGCTTCCACAGCGTTATTATCTCCCTTCCGGTTCGTTCTTAAGCAGCAAAGAGCTGTTTATGTCGGGCAGCGGCTTCGAGGATGGCAAGCACTATTCATTGGCCGGCAACGGCGATACGGAGCAAGAGGCTACAGAGGATGAGTACCAGCGCGCGCTGGAGCTGCTTAATCTATCCGACAGCTATGTAAGCCAGCTGCCAAGCTGGAAGACCAGATAAAACGAGTAAGCGTAAACGGCTGAAGCCGTCCTCTGGCGGCTAAGCTTACGTTTCGCGTAGAAATATAGAGAAAGTTAGCGAGATGATATCCTTTCCTATATTTGAAAAAAGACTCACCATGAAGCGCGGCAAGCGGCTTCCGGGTGAGTCTTTTGCTATACATCGTCAGTTAGCTGTTCTTGACAGCCTCAAGCACTTCATTCACATGTCCCTCTACGCTTACGCTGCGCCATTCCTTGATCAGCTTGCCCTGCTCGTCCAGCAGGAAGGTAGAGCGTTCAATTCCCATGAACTCCTCACCATTCCAGCTCCGCAGCTTCCATACGCCAAACAACTCAGACACCGTATGCTCCGTATCCGACAGCAACAGGAAAGGCAGCTCGTGCTTGTCTACGAATTGCTCATGAGAAGCCAAATCATCCGGGCTGATGCCGATTACCTCTGTATGATTAGAGCCGAACTGTCCGTTGAAATCACGGAAATCACACGACTCTGTCGTGCAGCCTGGCGTCATATCGCGAGGGTAGAAATAAATAACCAGCTTCTTGCCTGCATAGTCTGCCAGCTCCACTTCCTTGCCATTCGATGCCTGAAGCTTGAAATTCGGTACTTGGTCGCCAACCTTCACGATTTCTCCCATTGTTTATCATTCTCCTCAATCTATATTTTGAATCAGCAAACCATGCTCATTCTCGCTCAAATAGAGTTCTCCCACACCTTGCACGGTCACCCTTACCGGGAAGCATTCTGCGGTCTTGTCCGTGAAATGCCAGCGCCTGCCCGTTTCCACTACCATCATCAAGCCGTTATCGTCTCCGACAGGGTTAAAGCTCTCATTGCGAGTTTTGTATGTCATCAGGCCAAGCGCTGCCAGCTGGTCTACCGCTGAAGGAACCTTGCCCGTCGGCACTCCGATTTCACTAATGCAGAGGATATGCTGCTTTGGATCAAACGAATCATCCGTTGCATTGTTCATCGTGTGCCGTGCGATCAACTCCAGAATGTTGCCTGCAGGATCCTCGAAATATACCGAATGCGAATCCCATGATTCGCTGTAGGATATATCCTGTCCGGCTTCCGTCCCGATCGGCACCAGCTCCTCGATCCATCGCTTGGCTTCCGCCAGCTTATTCTCCGGAATCGTAAATGCAAAATGGTAGTAATGTTTTTCGTTAGGCGGCTGCTCCAGTTCCAAAAAAGTCAGCTCGCTCCAGCCTGCCTGCACCGTGAAACGCCCTTGCTCGGAGCTTACGACCGGCAAACCAAGCATTTCAGCATAAAAAGGCATAAGGCTGACAGCGTTAGCCGTGTGCAATGCTAGCTTCTCAATAATCATTTTACACCTCGTTATGCTCATAATACAAAATGCTCTCCGTTGCAAATGCCTTCGCCTCAGCATGCTGCTCATAAAGACCGTATGCCAGCATGAGCTTCGTCAAGGCTGCTTCAACCGAAAGCTTCTCTATTACAATAGCACCTGCTTCAATTAATCGAAGGGAAGAGGAGTAAAGGGCATCGGAACGGTCTTTAATCGGACATATGTATACATCGATACCTTGCTTGCTGCAATCAGCAATAAACTGGGTCAGTGAATATGGGCCATCTTCTACAGCACAGGCTGTTCCCGAGTGATGAAGATCATGCAGCACCGCTTTAGGGCGGTTGTGCCCAAATTCATAAAAGGAATAATTAAGGCCCGGATACGGCTTGATATAGACGATGCTCGAATCCAAACGAAGCGAATCCACATCCCAAATCCAAGGTTTCGGATCCGACTGCTTCAACGACTCCGGCGCCGGATTTCGCTTATCCGGTTGGAAAATGAAGCTGCCCTGCTCCATTCTGCCATAAGGAATGTCATAAGGGCTTCCGAATTGATCCGTAAAAGATTCGCACTGCTTCATTCGGGTTCCGAGATACACAAGCGCCTCTCGCCTGTCGTTCTCATAAAGCGCAAATACGCCAGGCAGCTGCTCACCCGCAGCAAAATCAATGGCATTCGCAAAGTTTCGCCGGCCATTGCTCCTTGCATCCTCGAGCGGATAATTGCTTGCCGTCAAGACAAAAGGTATTCTTATACTCGCAAATAGATAGCTCATCATCGAAGCGCTATAAGCCAGCGTATCCGAGCCATGGGTTACGATAAGGCCGCAATACGGAGTCAAATCCACTTTGCGGATTGCTGTAGCAAGCGTTATCCAATCGGCTGCCGTCATATTCTCGCTCAGCAAATTCAACGGCTGAATCGCATCCAGCTTGACGTCTTGGCGCCGCTGCTTGCTATTGCTGTAATCCTCAATAAGCGAGTAGGAGCCCGCGCCGTCCACGTCGATACCCGCGCCTTGCTTCTTGCTTCCTATAGTTCCGCCTGTAAATACGACTAATAATGATTTCAACCTGTTTCCTCCTTGCTAGCTTGCGCTTGTTCTATCCAACCTTGCATTCCGCATGCTTTTATCGTATATGCGGCTAAGCACTCCGGTCAAGGCGGACAGCCATCCTATACAGGTTGCCCTGTCGCAGAGCCTTCATACCGCACGGCTCTTAACCTCGCTGTATAAGCAAATGGGGCTTAGGCTGAACGCAGCTTCCTTCGCGTTCATCATCCACAGCCCCTTTCATTCAATCACCTGTCAGCTTTCTTTGCTCTTTCCAGAAGGCATCAAACTGCTTCAGCAGCGATTCCGTTGAAATCACTTCTTGCAAATATTTGCGCCCTTCTGTCAATGCCATCTGCAAATACTCGTTATAGTTGACATAGTGGCTCGGCTGCTTAACGCCTTGATAGCGTATTGGATCATTAGACATGAGCATATAAGGGGCGTATGGACCCGTTGCATACTTTTCTTGCTCAAGCGCATTATTATAGATGGTGATAACGCCCGCCGCGTCTGCAAAGCTTCGATTGTTTTCAAGCGAAGATAGGTAGGAAATAAATGCCCATGCCTCGTCTCTGTGCTCGGATTGCAGCGCAATTCCCCAACCTGCGGCACCTACATTGAAATGGGAAACACCCTCAGGTCCAACTGGGAGCGGCGCCGTTGCCCACTCGTTGGCCTCCAGCTTGTCCTCGATGAACGGAATCACATCCGAATCCTGGATGAGCATGGCGGCTTTTCCTTCGGTAAACGCCTTTATCTGCTCGTTGAAGCCCCAATCGATAGCCCCGGGATGCGAGGTCTCAATATAAAGCTTACGGTAGAGCTCAAGTCCCTCAGCTGCTCCGGAGCCTTCGAATATCGTCGTTCCATCGACGTTAAACATAGATTCACTGGCGCTGACGTTGCTTCCGTTATAATCCTGAATGATAGAGGACAAGGTGTTGGCAGAAGCCCTTCCACCGCGGAATGCGAAGCCATATTGCCCGATTTCCGGCTTCGTCAGCTGCTTTCCGACAAAAAACAGCTGCTCCCACGTTTCCGGCACTTGAAGTGCTCTTGCATCAAACCAGTCCTTACGGTAATAGAGCTGCACTTGATATAGACTGCTCGGAATATAGTAGGTTATATCAGCCACATCCCTTGCCATCAATCTAGCGTTATCGCTTAGCAGCATATAATTTTCCCATGAACTGATGTATTTCTCTAAGCTGACCAGCAAGCCCCTTGAAGCATACACATGCGCCGTAATATCGCGAACCTCGACAATATCGACCGCTTCCCGTTTGTCGAGCATCGATAGGATCGTGTCGTCCGCTGTTTCATAATCAGGCGAGATCAGCTCGATGCCGATGTTCGGATGCTCCTTCTCGAATTGCGCGATTAGCTTCTCCAGCTGCTGCGTCCGCTGAGGCGTCGTCAGACTTTGTACCATTTTTAACGTTATTTTGTCGGCTGCCCCCGTCTGTTCAGGCAGCTCCGACCGATTGCTGGTCGTCGTGCAGCCGCTTATGAATGAAATCATAAGGATGATTGAGAACGGATACAGCCCTTTGCTCAGCAAATGGAGCATCATCAAATCCCCCCGATTCAAATAAAGGTGATAACCATTACTTTGTATATCGGCTTCAAGCTCCCCAAACGATACAGTTTCGTCCTTGTTTTTTTGCGGAATAAAGCATCGTATCTGCCTCATTTACAATATCGGCCGTCCACTCTGGCGTCCGCGTAACCGCTCCAAAGCTCATCGTCACCTGGAAGGCCTGACCGCCCGCCTCGAACGTCAGCAGGCTAAGCTCTTGGCGGACTCGCTCCAGTATCACTGTCACCTCTGCTGCTGTATGCGCATACAGCAGTATGGCGAACTCCTCTCCCCCATACCGGAATACCTCGCCTTGTTTTCTAGCCACAGCGCCTTCGAGCAGCTGCGCAATCCGTTTGAGCACGACATCGCCGGTAACATGGCCATAACGGTCGTTCACGCCTTTGAAGTAATCGATATCTGCCATGACAAGCGTGAAGGAGCGCATGAACCCGACCTGCTCTGCAAGCTGCTCTTGGAACGAGCGATGGTTATACAAGCCCGTCAGATAATCACGTTTGGATTGATTCTCAAAATAGCTTTTTTCCGTTAAATGCCTGCGTTCGCGAGCAACGATAACACCGCCAAGTACGCCTACCATGGCAAGAAATGAAAGGTTCATGATATGAAAAGGAAGCAGCCCCGCCGTATCGGCTTGTGGCTGAAGCAGCATGACTAGGATATACCCCGCGATCAAAGCCGCTGATGAAAGCAGCCCGCCTGCAAAGCGCCAGTACACGGCTGCGTGCAATATAATTAAATAAGCGATGGGAAGGAGCGGACTGCTTGTCCCTCCTGTTAATGAAATAAGTGCAGTAAATGCCGCGATATCGATAATTACGGCTGCCTGAGAGACCAATAGGTAGGGGCGGGATTGGGGAGTCGAGCGGTGAATGACGATGTCGGCCGTCGCCATATAGACAACGCCCAGGCAAAATAGAACGGAGAAATAAGTTAGATTCTCCGCGCCTTTATAATAATAGAGCCCGTAAATAAGACCCGATGCGATCAAGAATAACCATCTAAGCATGGAAAAGATAATCTCTAGCGTGTGATCACTCTTCTGATTCATCGTATATGCACATCCCTGCGCTGCAATATAAACTTAATGTAAATTCATTCTACTATGCGCCCCCTATTCTGTCTAAGAATAAATCATCAGAGCCATTGCTCCAAAATAGATGTAACGATTCTTATTGTTCGCAGCCCCTTCGAAACCATTTATTTTAAAACATGTAAATAATAATAATAATCATTGTCAATGCTGTAAGAGTAGCAAGTTATTACTGCCCGACGAGAAAGGGATGACTCCGTTCCTGATCAGGCAGTCGGAATGCGAAATTTCCGAATCATATACGTTAGAGGTGAACCCAACTTGATGAAATCGAATTCTGATATAACTCTAATGCCGCTTAAGCATGCTGATAAAAAAAACCGCCCGGCCGAGAAACGTATGGCCAGCAAGCGATATTTTGGACGCGGCGGCGTGAAATTCGCCCTGCTGAAACTGCTTAATAGCGAACCGATGCACGGTTACCAGATGATGAAGTCGCTCGGGGAGCAATCCGGCGGGCTGTACCAGCCGAGCGCTGGATCCATCTATCCTACACTCCAAATGCTTGAGGAACGCGGTTTCATTGCCATCAAGGTCGAGGATAACGGGAAAAAGGTATATAACATTACAGACCAAGGCCGCTCAGCCCTGCTCTTGCTTCCCGACAAAACAAGACGTACAGCGATAAGCGACGGACATCTCTCGCCTGTGGCTGAGTCATTCCGTAATGAGAAAATACGCAAAAAGCTCGGGCTCTCGCCTGAATCATTCGACCTGTTCCGGTTAGTGACACGGGCGGAGCAGGAAGCCTCCGCCAGTAAAGAAAGAACGATGCTTCTTCAGCAGCTGCTAAGCGAGCAGCTGCTGAAGCTCAGTGCCTTTCTTGCTGACGATGAGCAGAAAAGCAGACTCTAGCTTGCATGCGGCAGCATCGCAAAAAAAAAGATTACCACACAGCCTCCGTAACCGAGGACCGCGGGTAATCTTTCTTCAACAATTAATGCGTCGAATCATGGGAGACATGCTGACCGCTCAGCTTAAGACTGCCTTGACTGTCGCTCGCATGCTCTGCGTCTTGGCTTCTTCCCATAAACGGCCACCAGTTTGCTGCGCCGAACGTGCGCACCATCACAGGAATAAACAACGGAAGCATGAGCAGCGCGTACATGAACAACCCGCACAGCACGATCGTGGCGATTTGCAGAAGCGACATGACGCCCGAAGGCAGCATCGCCGCGAACGTACCGCCTAGAATAACCGCTGCAGACATAATGACCGTGCCCATATTTTTCATCGCCTCTAGAATGGCTTGCTGAGGCGACAAGTGGCGATATTCTTTGAATCGGTCCATAAGGAAGATGCTGTAGTCTATGCCGAGCGCGACCAGCATAACGAATCCAAAGAACGGAACCGCCCAGCTAATGCCCGACTGTCCAAGCAGCCTCACGAATATAACCTCCGCAATCGCCAGCGATGAATAGAAGGTTACAAGCAGCGACGCAACCATATACAGCGGCATAACGATGGATCGGAACAAGATGATCAAGATAATCGAAATGCCTATCAGCATGAGAATAACCGTACGCGAATAATCCGCATTCGAGATATTTCTCAAGTCATTGTTCATGCTTGTAACGCCGCCGACTGCTACCTCGGCACCACTGTACTCGGTGCCTTGGAGACCGCGGCTAACGGCTGCTTCAAGCCCGTCTATCTCATCCATCGTTTCCTGCGCGTACGGATTGCCGCTGAATACGACGTCGAATTTCGCGGTTTGGCGATCCTCGGACATATACACATTAAGCGCCGTCTGGAACTCCTCATTCGCGATGGCCTCCGCTGGGATGTACCAGCCGGATATTTGCTTATTCGGCGCTTCGGACAACCCGTTCAGATAGCCGCCGGCTGAAGCCAGCCCGTCAGTAACCTGTGTTAGGCCATCCACACTTTGATTAAGCCCGCTTGTAAGCTCGCCAAGCTGATCGTTTAACGATGCAAAGCCTGCCTGCAGCTGCTTCTGTCCGTCCGAGAGTTCATTGAAGCCTTGCGTCACGCTAGGAAGCCTCGAAACAATTTGGCCTTGACCTGCAGCCGCCTGCGAAATGCCTTTTTGCAGCTCTGCCAAGCCTGCCGCCAGCTTGCCAAGGCCTGCTGCCAACGCAGATTGTCCTTCGGTTGCCTGAAGCAGTCCCGCATTCGCTTGCGTCATGCCCCCTGAGATGCCCGACAGCTGCGTATTTAGCTCAGTCAATTGACCGCTAATGCCCGCGGCCCCCAATTGAAGCTGACCAAGCGAGTTAAGCGTATCTTGGAACTTTTCATCATTTTGCAGCTCAGGATAGCTGCCTTGCAGATCGGTCAACCCTTGCTCGACGCCAGACAAACCGTCGGCGAGCTTTGCTTGCTCCGCTGCAATGGTTTGATAGGCGCCGCTAAGCTTGCCGAGACCCCCGCCGAGCTGCTTATAGCTTGCAAGCAATTGGCGGCTAGCGCCAGCCAGCTGCTTCGTGCTCTCCTCCGCTTGCTTCAAGCCGTCGCTGAGCTCGCCTGCGCCGGCAGAGCCGTCCTCCAGCCCCTGTTGAATCTGCTTAAGGCCTACTCCAAGCTGAACGATGCCTGCTTTCAGTTCATTCGTTCCGTCAACGAGCTGGCCTGCCCCGTCAACTGCCTCATTCAGCTTAGGCGCGTTCTCGCTTAGCGCTGTGCTCGCCTCGGATAGACCATCGCCGATCTTGCCAAGGCCTTCCCCGCTTTGTCCGAGACCATCCTCAAGCGTTGTAACCTGATCGGATACAAGGAACTGCTCCATCATATCTCCAGTTGGACGCGTTGCGCTGCGAACAGCCTTCACGCCTTCCGTATTAGCAAGCTCACGGCTAATCTGCTCCAGCGCGGCAAGCCCCTCCGGAGAATCCATCGGCTTATCCGACTTTACAATGACTGTCGTCGGCAAGGAATCTCCAGGCCCGAAGCTATCCGATATAATGTTGAATGCTTTGACAGAATCGTATTTGTCGCCGATTTCATCGAGCGAATTGAACGATATCGTGCCTTTATAGGCCGTTAGGAAAGGAACGATGATGACAGCCAAAATGAGGAGTGCCCATAATGGACGCTTCAACGAGAACTTGCCGACCGTTCCCCACAGCTTGCTTGGCTTGTGCTCAAGCGACCCCTTCGCGGGCCAGAACAGCTTCGTCCCGAGCACGGCCATAAAAAACGGCACGATCGTAAACAAAGCGAGCAGCAGCACCGCTACCCCTACTGCCACCGCAACTGCGGAGCGGTAAAGAATAAAGGTTGAGAAGCCGATGGCTGCAAAACCAACCAAAACCGCCAAACCGGAGAACAACACGGTTCTTCCTGCCGTGCGATACGTTTGAATAATCGCCTGCGTTTTGTCGCCGCCGCTATGCGTCAGCTCCTCTTTAAAGCGGCTGATGAGCAGGATGCAATAATCGGTACCTATACCGAACAAGACGGCAACAAGAAAGATCTGCGTAAAGTTGGAGAGCGGAAAGTCGAATGAATCGACTAGGAACGCTACAACCGACTGCGTAATTAAATAGGTGAAGCCCACTGCAACAAGCGGCACGATCGGCGCAATTGCTGAACGGAAAACAACGAATAAGATGACTAGAATGAAACCGAGCGTAATAAACTCCGTTTTCTTAAGCCCTTCCTGCGAACTTTGCACAACATCCTCGGAGATGATCCAGTTTCCCGTGAAATAATGTTCAACCTTCACATCGGAAATCGTATCATAAAGGCCGTCGCTAAGTTCAGAGAGCGTGCGGTCTCCCGCTTCAACGTTAACAAGCGCCAGAATGGTGCTTCCATCCTTGGATACCATCTGCTCTGCCAATTCTTTGGTGTCGAAATGAGTGGTTACAGCAAGGACGCCAATCTGATCCGCGCTGCTCTTCAGCTTGTCGATGCCGGCCTTCACATCAGCCAGCTCCGCATCAGACAACCCTCCGTCTTTATGGAATACAAGGACGGTAGCCATTCCACTGCTGGACCCAGCCCCGTCATTCCCTCCGATTGCTTCTTCCAAATCGCTTGCCATTGTTGAAGAATACCCGTCCGGCACGTTAACCTGCCCCTTCGTACGAACGAGCTCTTCCATATTCGGCGCCGTGAGCATCAAGCCAATGGCTGCAGCAAGCCATAGCGCCAGTACCAGCCATCTAAATCTCAGTACGGTTCTCATCTCTGTTCTCCCTCCATCTGAATGTGAGCTATGAATGCATCATTTCCTTCGCGAGTCTCTCGAAGGTTTCAATAAAACCAAGCGCCTCTTGCTCCTCGAACCGTTCAATGTATCTGGCGAGCAGCACATCGATCTTATCCGCCATGCGATCGCATACCTGATTGCCTTCCTCGGTAAGCGTCAAATAAATAACGCGCCGGTCCTTCTCATCCGTCAGCCTCTGAATCAGGTTCTTATCAAAAAGCCGGTTAATAATCGCTGTTATCGAGCTCTTGCCTACGCAGAAAATATCCGCCAGCTCCGAAGATGTGCTTCTATCATGCGACCGCAAGTACCGGAGCGTAGAAAATTGATCAACCGTAAGATCCTCAGGCATAAGCTCGCGGATCATCGCATTCAGCCGGCGGTTGACTAGAAAATTGGCCGCCTCGTAGCGATCGATAATATTTTTGAGCAATGCTCGATCCACCGTGATGTCCTCCTCATGTCATACCAAGTTTATTGCCACTAAACTAATTCTATTGTAAAACAGTTCGACAATAGAACTATATCAAAACGAACCAAGCGACGCAATCCTATATTTCCGAACATATCGTGAACAAGAAATGGCTTATTTATAAAAAGACTGTAGAAAAATGGAAGCTTATATCGTGAATAAAGGAGGATTTTAGTGAATATTGTCGAATTATAGGGAAAATACATAAGCAATCAGGAGGCCGCAAGTGAGTAACATATGGTTTAAGCAGCATCATAAACAATTGATGATGGTTTGCGCATTTTCATTATGCACATTTCTTGCGCTCGCGGCCGAGACGAACCATTTTCAGTTTTTATACGGCATAACTTTTTCGTTTACCAGCTTGTTCATCCTGCTGATCTTGCGTTTATTCGGACTACTGCCCGGACTCTTGACTTCAGTTGTCGCCGTTTCAACTGGCCTATTGTTTTTCAACCAGCCAGCCTATCACTCCATTCTCATCATAGAAGTGTTAGCGGCCGGCTTTCTGATTCAAAAATTTAAAAAATCATTGTTCGGTGCGGATGCATTGTTCTGGCTGCTCGCCGGCATACCGCTCATTTATATCTTCTATTCGATGGATTCCCCTTTGAATGCGAAGGACCTGCTGCTTATTGCTTGCATGATCGCGATGAACGGCATGTTTAATTCCTTGTTTGCCGAAGTAATCGATCATTACTTGCCTCTGCGCAGATGGAGCGGCCAATCCTTGGAAGGGAAAAAGCTGCTCTCCTTCAGCAAAGTCCTGTTCCACTTCTCCATCGGCATCGTTCTAATTTCATTCTTGCTTAACATTTTCATGAACAGCCTTAGCTCCTTCAAAGAAGTAAGCCTTTATGCACAGCGGTTATCCGCAAGTGAAATGAATCGCATTGTGGAGTCCTGGAATAGATGGCAGACCTCCAAGCTTTCATACTCGCTCACCGAGTCGGAACAAATCCAGGAGCAAGTCCGTTTCTTTCAATTGCTTCTTGGGAATCACGCTAGCACCTTTATGCTCCATGTAACAGACAACGACCATTTCATCGTTGCTGCTAGCGACCCTAAGGCTGAGGGGCAAAGGTACGACTGGAGAGACAACCGTCAAGTAACGGCGATTAACAGCCATCTGTCATTAACTATGCCTAACGAGCCTAGGCAAGCACTGCAATTCCATACTTGGCATGATGGCATATTCGTTTATACGGAAAATATTGATTCCACCGATTGGCATATTTCCATAGAGGTGCCGATCAAAAACTACCAAAATTATTTGTTCTCAAAATACTTTACGCACTTCATTTATCTGATCTTGCTGGCCTTATTCACTGCCGTTCTAGCCTTCATCATTAACCGCTCGCTTTCGAGAGGCCTTACGCAGCTGGCAGCGGCGACTACAAATCTTCCGCTAAAGCTTAAACAATTCAATAATATAGACTGGCCTAGCAGCAGCCTCGTTGAGGTTCAATCATTAATTGCCAATTTCAAGCATATGTCGACAAACCTGATTCATATGTTCCAAGAAGCACAGCGAAGCAATGAACGGCTTGAGTCGCAAGCCTTTATGCTCCAGCAATCCGAGGAGCGGTTGCATCAGCTCGCTTATTACGATATGTTGACCGGCTTGCCTAACAGACTACAGTTTACTTTGCATTTCCAAGATTTAATTGCCTTGCACGAGAGCAACAAGCAGCCAATCGCCGTTATGTTCGTTGATGTGAATCGTTTCAAGCAGATTAACGACACCTTGGGCCATGCCGTTGGCGACGAGCTGCTGCGGCAAGCAGCGGAACGCTTCGGGACTGCCGTATTTAGAGACTGTACCGTATTCCGGCTTGGCGGCGATGAGTTTGTTTTTATCGGGCGCTATGAGAATGAGGAGACGGTTTCCGCTGGCGCGCAGGCTGTCGTCGACTCGTTCAACAAGCCCTTTATCATCGATGATAAGCTGCTATTCCTAACCGTAAGTGTAGGGGTAAGCCTGTATCCGCAGGATGGAGAACAAATGGATACGATTATCCGCAATGCAGATATCGCCATGTACAGTGCCAAAGAGCAGGGCGACGGATGCTACCGCTTCTATAAGCCAACGCTTGTGTCTGCTATGACGGAGAAAATGCAAGTGGAGAACGGGCTATACAATGCCTTGCTGCAGCAGCAATTCTCTCTGCATTATCAGCCGAAAATGAGTGCAGCAACCGGTAAGCTCTGCGGCATCGAAGCACTGATTCGTTGGCATCATCCGGAGCTCGGCATGGTTCCACCCGATAAGTTCATACCGCTCGCGGAGCAATCCGGATTCATATTGGACATCGACAGCTGGGTTTTCCGAGAGGCCTGCCGCCAGAACAAAGCTTGGCAGGACGCGGGCTTGCAGCGGATATGCGTATCCGTAAACATCTCCGCAAGGCATTTCTATCAAGGGAATCTAACTGAAATGATTATTCAGGCATTAAAGGATACCGGACTAGAGCCGCAATACGTGAGTTTGGAGATCACCGAGGGCGTATTCATGCAAAGTATGGACCAAGTTATTGAGACCATTCTATTTCTCAAAAACCTTGGCATCCAAATTTCTATCGATGATTTCGGCACCGGCTACTCTTCACTCAACCAGCTGCAGCGTCTTCCGATATCGGATGTAAAGCTCGACCGCTCTTTTATACAAGGCATTACGAGCGATTCCAAAAAATCTTCAATCGTCAAAGCCATCATCGAGCTCGTTCACAGCATGAACATGAGGGTCGTTGCGGAGGGTGTCGAGACGGCGGAGGAATCGCAATTTTGTACGGATCTGCAATGCGATGAGCTGCAGGGCTACTTATTTAGCAGGCCGCTGCCGCCGCATGAGCTTGAACTGCTGCTTGGCAAAGCCATTTAAATGGTTGTATAGCTGCACACAGCAAGGAGCTGTCCAAGGAATCCATGATTCCATAAGACAGCTCCTTATTCATAAGCTACGCGTTTAAGCTAGTCATGCGTACTGACTAGACTTCTGAGCCCGCATCGGTTGCTGCAGCTTGATCATTCTGCACAGCTCCTTCCGGACGCTCGCCGCGCGGACCTTTGCCGCCAGCCCCTCCTTTGCGACCGCCTTCCAGCGCTTTCAGCTCACCGTTAACCTGCTTTGCTGCACGCTCTGCCGCTCCAGCCAGCTTCGTGTCGTACTGCTCCTGCGTAATCGTCCCCGCTGCCAATTCGGCCGCAAGCTTTGTTTTCTGACCATTCACCTGCAGATCGATAAGCACCTGTACGTCTACGCCATTCTCGGCAGCTATCGCTGCAAGAGTCTTGCCGCTTTCAAGCTCCGTCTTCAGCACATCCTCCGTCACCCCTAGCGCGGCAGCCAGCTCGTCCAGATTACGTTCGAAGCCGCCTCCCTTGCCTCGCTGAGGCAGCACGCCATTCACATGCTGAGTCGACCGCTCAACCGCCTTCTCAAATCTTTCATTATACTGCTCCTGCGTAATCGTTCCCGCCGCCAGTTCGGCTGCAAGCTTCGTTTTCTTATCCTTTACCTGCAAATCGATTAGCGTTTGTATTTCAACGCCCTTCTCCGCCGCTAAAGCAGCCAGCGTCTTGCCGGCTTCAAGCTCCGTCTTCAGCACATCCTCCGTCACCCCTAGCGCAGCTGCCAGCTCAGCCGAACTCTGAACAAAGCCATTGCCGCCACGGCCATGCTTGCCAAAAGCATTTCCCTTCGAATCAAGCAGCCGCTCAGCTGCGGCTGCTATATCCAGCTTGGCTGGCTGCTTGTCTGTATCCGCTGCGACTGCATCCTCTTGCTTAGCCGGCGCAGCTGCCACTGCTGCCTCCAACCACTCCACGAGCTTCGTCTTCAACTCTGCCCTTGTTTTCCCTTGCGCCACAGCCACTTCTGACAAGGTTGCCGTTTCCAGCTTTGTCTGCAGCGCCGCCTCTTCGAGACCTAAGTACTCAAGCAGCTGTGATTGTATTTGTACAAAGCCATGCCCGAATCCGCCTCGTTTACGCGCATGATCCGCTCCAGCCTCGCTGTTCTCTGCCTGGGTGCTCTGCTCCAGCTGTTCGCCTGCGCTGCTTGCCGCGTTCACATATTGTTTAGCCCAGAGACTACCGCCTCCAAGCGCCAGCGTCAGCGTAATCGCGCCCGCTGTTATTGCTTTTGCCTTTGCCTTCATCATTGTTTCTTCCACCTTTCACTTTCGATTTGTTCTTACAGGACTTATCATAGCCCTGCATGCTTAAAGCTCCTTTAAGCCCCGCTGAAAGTTGGCTGAATTTGGACATGGCATGCGATCCATTGAAATTCGACACTATTTTCATCACCTCTTTTCTGCTTATCTGCTTTTATATGCGCGACTCCATACTTTCCTAACAATAAAACCCGCATTTCCCTAATAGATGCTTGCTAATATAGATACAACTGCTTTATTGCGCTCAGTAATAAAAAGGAATGCATTATCCTCTTCATTTTTCGACATATTTCGACGATAACATTACTTATCTTATCATTATGAGGTGTGGTCCAATGAAACGTTTAAAAGACAAAAGCTTAGTCGTTACCAGCTCCATCGTGCTCGCTCTACTGCTCGTTCTAGTCATTGGCATTACCGAGTATCTCTCCTACAGCACGCAAAAAAAATCATACCTCGCTGAAATCGAACGGATCGGTGAAACCTTAAGCTATCAAATCGAAGCCGGACATGATCTGCTTACCTTCGGCTACAACGAAATTGCTGCCGGCAAGGATACCAAGAACGAAACCTTCGATCGGTTCAAGCTCCAATTGGACGTCATGATCAAAAACGATATTGTCTCCAACGCCTACGTATACATGCCGGATATTATTGAACGGGACGGAAAGCAATTTCTCAAAATGATGCAAAGCAACGAAGCGCTCACAGCTGATGGTCTAGGGGCCGGAGATGAGTATGAAATGACGCCTGGCTTCGCCGCCGATGTCCAGACCGCTCTGGAAAAAGGCAGCGTCGTCACGGAGCCCGTCATCGATCAATTCGGCGAATGGGTCTCCTATCTGGCACAGGTGAAGGACCCGAGCGGCAAGCTCGTCGGAATCTTCGGAATCGATATTGATTACAAGCAAATCAATGATGCGATGAAAGAAATGCTGTGGCAGAGCATTGGAATCGCGCTCGTGCTCTCTGTTATCGCCATCCTCATTATCATCTATTTGATTCGCCTGGTGCTGAAGCCGCTTAAACGGCTTGCCGAAGTATCTTCCCTGGCTGCAAAAGGCGACTTGACCTTAGCCGTACCCGTCAAAGGCGGGAACGAAATCGCACAAGTATCGCTCGCTTTTAACGAAATGATCGCAAGCCTACGGCAGCTAACAAGCAACATCCGCACCACGTCAGACGAAGTGGCAGGCTCAGCTTATAACATGCAGCAAAGCGCGGAGCAAACCTCGCGCGCGACAGAAGAAGTGACGGAGGCCATTCAAGAGGTGGCCTCAGGGTCCGACACACAGCTGCAAAGCTTCCAAGAATGCCAACGCGCCATGACCGAAATGACCATCGGCATTCAACGCATCGCGGAATCATCCTCATCCGTATCCGAGCTTGCTGCCGATACGACCGCGCTCGCAACGGAAGGCGAGTCGGTCATCAACGAGACGCTGCAGCAAATGCAGGCTGTGGAAACCAATGTCGTTGCTACCGTATCCACGCTGCATGAATTAAAGCAGCAAAGCGACAATATCGGCAGCATTCTCGCGTTAATCGGCGACGTTGCGAATCAAACCAACCTGCTTGCGCTTAATGCTTCCATTGAAGCAGCGCGTGCCGGCGAGCACGGCAAAGGCTTCGCGGTCGTAGCCCATGAAATTCGCAAGCTGGCTGAACGCTCCAAGGAATCGTCGGAGCAGATCGGTACGATCCTGCACAGCATCGGCAGCCAAACGGATGCTGCGGTTACATCCATGGAGCTGTCAGCGGAAGCGGCGCGTGCCGGATCACGGGTAACCAGCCATGCGGGCGAATCCTTCCGTTCCATCGTCGCATCCATTCGCGACGTATCCAGCCAGGTGCAGGAGGTTTCTGCTGCATCGGAGCAAATGTCTGCAGGCAGCGAGCAAATCGCCGCATCCCTCGATGAGCTTGA
Source organism: Paenibacillus endophyticus (assembly GCF_014192395.1). Taxonomy (GTDB): domain Bacteria; phylum Bacillota; class Bacilli; order Paenibacillales; family Paenibacillaceae; genus Pristimantibacillus; species Pristimantibacillus endophyticus. Next base: position 63,502 of record NZ_JACHXW010000007.1, read on the forward strand.
GGGCATAACGGCAAGCGCCGCAGGCAACTCGCAGCGCGTTGCCGCTGCATCGGAAGAGCAGCTTGCTTCCATGCAGGAGGTTGCCAGTTCCTCCGAGCAGCTTCGCAATCTCGCTCAAAGCTTGAATGAAGCCATCGGCAAATTCAAAACCTAACAAGCGTAAACGGCTGTCGCCGTCCTCTGTGGCAAAAGCAGTCGTTTCGCGGACATAGATAAGCACATTTATAGGTGAAAACATAAAAATACTTTTATAACAAGAAGAAACGGCTTCGCCTTCCTCTGCAAGAGGAGGGCGAATCCGTTTCTCGTAAAAATAGAAGCATACTTATCGCGTGAAACATATATAGTCTTATATTTACAAAAAGGCTAAGCGGGTTCGAGCCCGCTTAGCCTTTTTATCTATCTATTATTATGCTGGCAAAGCCCCGCCCAGCTGCAGCTGGTACATGGCGAAGTACTTGCCGCGCTGCTCCATCAGCTCATCGTGATTGCCGCGTTCCACGATTACTCCGCGATCAAGCACGAGAATCTGATCGGCATTGCGTATCGTCGAGAGACGATGCGCGATTACAAAGGTCGTGCGGCCTTTTTTGAGCACATCAAGCGCCTCTTGAATAATCGCTTCCGTCTCCGTATCGATACTCGCCGTCGCCTCGTCAAGGATGAGGATTGCCGGGTCATAGGCCAGTGCCCTGGCGAATGATACGAGCTGCCGTTGTCCGGCCGACAGCGTGCTGCCCTTCTCGATCACCGGAGCATCGATACCTCCCTGCAACTGGCTGAACATATCGTAGGCTCCCACGTCGCGAAGCGACTGCTCGATCTTCTCGCGGCTGATAGCCGGATTATCCAAGCTGATGTTGGAAGCGATCGTTCCCGTGAACAAGAAAGGGTCCTGAAGCACGATACCCATATGCTGGCGAAGCAGCTGCTTCGGCATGTCGCGGACATCCTTGCCGTCCACAATAATCTTGCCTTCTTTCGAATCATAGAAACGGAACAGCAGATTGAGAATCGAGCTTTTCCCCGAGCCGGTATGGCCGACCAGCGCAACGGTCTGACCTTGGCGCGCATGGAAGGAAATATGCTTCAGCACGTATTCGTCCTGCTTGTATGCAAATGAAACATCCTCGAACTTGACGTCACCCTTATAGCGGTCCATTTTTCCTGTAGCCACGTCAATTCCTTCTTCGTCCATCAGCTTAAATACCCGCTCCGCCGAGACGCGTGCCGTCTCGAGGTTCGACAGCTGATTGACGATACCGACAATCGGCGCAAACATACGGTTCATGTAATCAACGAACGCATAAAGCACGCCCACCGATACGGCGCCTCGCAGCGAATCGCCCCAGAACATCCAAATGACAATAATGAACAGAATGTTCCGCACGACATTAACGAGATTATGCGATGTAATGGAATTTAGGCTAAGCAGCTTGTTCTGATACTTGTAATAATGCTCATTCATTTCCTCGAATTCCTTCGTCGTTTCCTTCTGGCGGCGGAACGCTTGGATAATCGTCATCCCTTGAATGGATTCGTTGATCATCCCGTTGATCTCACTCAGCTTCGCACGAATAATTCGGTTATAGCGAGCCGCGAATTTGCGGTAAACGATAATCCAAATGATAAGAATCGGAACGAGCGGCAGCGCCACAAGCGCCAAGCGAACATCGAGCAGGAACAACGCTCCGTATATCGCTGCCATATAGATAATGCCTGTAAAAAAGTTGGCCAGCACCGCGACATAAAGCTCGCGGATCGCTTCCGTATCATTCGTTACCCGGGATACGACCTGACCCGCTGACAGATTGTCATAATAATTAACCGGCAGCCGCTGTGTATGCGCGAATATATCGGTTCGCATCTTGCGAACGATGCGATTCGCTGACGTCTGAAGCATCAGCCGCTGACCGTAAGTAAAAACCGCAACCAACAGCAAAAATCCAAAATACATGACTGCCAGCTTCAATAATGAAGGAAACTCCGGCTGATAGAACGCGTACAGCTCATCCTTCGAAAGCTTTGTTATCGGATAAGAGACACTCTCAGACGTATCCTTGTTCGTGACGACAAGCGTGCTTCCTTCCACAACCCGTTTGCCATCATCGGATGCCAGCGCCCCATCTAGAACGTAGAAGCTTCTTCCTACCTGCAGCACCCGGACTTCCTTGCCCTTCTGCTCGGAAGCATCAGCCGCGAAGTGGTCCTCCCGTTTATACCATTTGTCTTTATAAAGAACGGCAAAGTCTTGCTTGCCCTCGACCTCATGCCATTTCTTCTCTATGCCGAGAATGTTTTGGTCAATCATTCGCTTGGCGATAAAGGGACCTGCCAGCTCGGCGCACACTGCGAGTATGAGCAGCAGCAGCGCAAGCATAATCGGTTTTTTATAAAGCATGGCGTATTGAAACAATCGTTTCCCTGTGTTGCCCATTGCTCTTCACGCCTCCTCATTTATTACGTTTCAATAATGGCCTCTAGCTGCTGGCGGTCGTACTGCTCCCGATACCAGCCGTCGCCCGCGAGCAGCTGCTCATGCGTGCCTTCCTGTATGATCCGTCCATCATCCAGCACGATAATCCAATCGGCATGCTGTACGGCAGATAAACGATGCGTCGTAATGAGCGTCGTCTTCCCTGCTCTTTCCGTGCGGATGCCTTCAATAATCTCGGACTCGGTCTTGCCGTCTACGGCAGACAAAGCATCGTCCATCAGCAGAATCTCCGGATCGGCGATGAGCGCACGCGCAATGCTGACACGCTGCTTCTGCCCGCCTGACAGCGCTACGCCTCGCTCGCCAACCATCGTCGCAAGCCCGTCAGGCAGGAACTTAATATCCTTCGCGAACGAAGCACGCTCAAGCGCCCGCTGAAGGTCAGCCTCTGTTCCTTCCTTCAGCCCGTAGAAAATATTGTCGCGGATCGACTTCGAGAACAAGATCGGCTGCTGCGGCACATAGCCGATCCAGCCGAGCAGCTCCTCGATTTTCAAACTGCCGAGGGCTGCACCCGAAATGCTGATTTCGCCGCGGCCCAGCGGGTATTCACGGAGAAGCTGCTTAAGCAGCGTCGTCTTGCCGCTTCCTGTCCGGCCTACGATGCCGAGCGTCTGGCCTTGCTTTAGCGTAAAGGATACGTTCGACAAATTATCTACGTTAGAAGACGGATAACGGAAAGTTACCCCTCTGAACTGCAAGGAGGACGGGCCGTCAACTTGCACGGTTGCGCCGGCATCGGCAACATCCGGCTTATAGCCGAGCGTTTCACTAACGCGATCGAGTGAAGCGTTGCCTCTCTGCATAATATTGATCAGCTCGCCGATAGCGAACATCGGCCAGATCAGCATGCCAAGAAATACGTTAAAGGATACCAGCTCGCCGAGCGTAATCTCATTGTGAAAGACGAGATATCCGCCATAGCATAGACCGATCAAATAACTCGTTCCAACGAGTATTTTCATCGTAGGCTCGAACAATGCATCAATGCGGGCAACTGCAATATTTTTATTCAATACGTCATTCGTTTTGGCGCCAAAACGCGCCTCGCTCGCTTCCTCCTGCACAAAAGCACGGATGACGCGTACGCCTGACACCGATTCAAGCACCTGATCATTCAGCTCGCCAAAGGCATCCTGCGCATCCATGAACCGCTCGTGAATTTTTTTGCCGTAATGCTTCATCGCCAGCGCCATTAACGGCAGAGGCAGCAATGCGGCTAACGTAAGCTTCACGCTTATTAGGCCTGCCATTACAATAAGAATGGTGATCATAAATAATGTCGAGTCAATCAGCGTCAGAATGCCGAAGCCCGCTGTCGTCGCCACCGCTCCCAGATCATTCGTCGAGCGCGCCATTAGATCGCCCGTCCGATTACGTTCATAGAAGGTAGGGGTCATACGCAGGAAATGGCCCATTAATCGCGACCTGAGCAGCTTCTCCAGCACAAAAGCCCCGCCAAACAGCTTGTAATGCCATATGTACGTAATGATGTAGCCTACAACCGTCAGCGCAATCCAGCCGTACAGCACACGATTGAAGTCAGCCTGCCCGAGCAGATCCTGATGAATGCCGTCAATCGTATATCCGATTAGCCAAGGAGGGATGACATCAAGAAATCCCGTTAAAATCAGGAGCGAAATGGCAACGGTATACCGCTTCCAATTCATTTTGAAAAACCAGCTTAATTTTTTGAGTACACTGAACATATTCCTCTACCACACCTTCCGCTATCCATCCAAGCTTCGTTTCCCTTCAATCGCACAAGCAGCATCCTTAACCTAACGTCCGGCACATTCTTTGCCGTCTATTTTCTCCTAAATGGCAAGCGTAAACGGCTGTCGCCGTCCTCTGGCGGCTAAGCTTACGTTTCGCGTAGAAATATAGAGAAAGTTGGCGAAAAGATATACTTTCCTATATTTCAAGCGTAAACGGCTGTCGCCGTCCTCTGTGGCAAAAGCAGCCGTTTCGCAGAGATGTATAAGCACATTTATATGTGAAATCATATAAAGGCCTATCTATCAAAAAAAAGAAGCATGTCGCCGTAACGACACGCTTCTTCCTCCTTCGAGCCAGGGCTGCACAGCAGTCCGGACCCGCAAGCATAGAAAAGGCGCATGATTACGGTGACGTAATCATGCGCCTTTGATGGTAGGGATTCCCTTTATCAAAGAAAAACGACGCGCGGATGGATTACGTTATTCATGTTCAAACGATGATTCATTGCAGCAGTTAATTGAAAGTGAATGTTTGTATTCATGTAACGTAACCTCCTCTCGATAAAATCTAATTGTCACTTTACCATTCGTGGAAATGGCTGTCAACCCCTTGCGATCGTATTCTTTTTTTATAATCAAGTTTGACCAAACCTATGCGTTTACGCACTATTAACGCGTTCGCTTCGACTCGTTGCATATGCCATCCGTCACAAATCGTTTCCGTTTGCTGTGATTTCGATCACAAGGCAGCTGCTTGCGTCCAGCTATACTTGAATTATTCCTAACGGCGAAGCGAGGGCTTGCATATAAGCACACTCGCCGAAGAGCCAGTAGACATTGGAGGGGTTTTTAATGCTAAGCACGCATTCGATTCAAGTCATTAAGTCCACTGTACCCGTACTTGAGATTCATGGCGTCACGATTACGAAACGTTTCTATGAGCTGTTGTTCTCCAACCACCCGGAGCTGCTTAACATTTTTAACCATGCCAATCAGAAGCAAGGCAAACAACAAACTGCTTTGGCTAATGCCGTTTACGCAGCAGCCCTGCATATAGACAATCTAGCTGCCATCATTCCGGTTGTGAAGCAAATTGGACATAAGCACCGGAGCCTCGGCGTTAAGCCCGAGCACTATCCCGTTGTCGGCAAATATCTATTAATGGCCATCAAAGAGGTATTAGGAGATGCGGCTACGGAAGAAATTATGTCTGCTTGGGCTGAGGCTTACGGCATCATTGCAGATGCTTTCATCAGCATCGAGAAGGAAATGTACGAGGAGACGCGTTCGCAGGCTGGCGGCTGGGATGGATTCCGAGCATTCCGAATCGACCGCGTAGTGAAAGAAAGCGAGGTCATCTCCTCCTTTTATTTGGTACCCGAGGACAACCGCGCCATCGCAAGCTTCCTGCCTGGACAGTATGTGAGCGTGAAAATTAAAAAAGAAGGGGCGGAATATACGCAAATTCGGCAATACAGCCTATCGGATGTTTCCGGAAAACCTTATTATCGGATATCAGTCAAGCGTGAGGATGCCTATCAGGAACGCTCCGAGGGAGCCGTATCCACATATTTGCATCAATGCGCGCAAGAAGGCACAACGCTCATGCTATCGGCTCCTGCGGGAGATTTCGTCTTGGATACTGCTGACGAGCGACCGGTTGTCCTTCTAAGCGGCGGTGTTGGATTGACTCCTATGATAAGCATGCTAAACACGCTGACCGAGCACTATCCTTCGCGCCCAGTAACCTTTATCCATGCTGCTCAGCATGGCGGGCTGCACGCGATGAGAGCACAGGTGAACGCGCTCGCGGAGCAGCATCCGCAGCTGTCCGTACACTACTGCTATGCGCAGCCGACAGAGGAGGACCGGCAGCAGCGCCATTACCATAAAGAGGGCTATATCGACTTGGCATGGCTGCAATCCGTCATTCCGGGTGCCAATGCCAGCTATTATTTCTGCGGCCCTACTCCTTTTATGGCAGTGATTAACGAGTCGCTTCAGCAGTGGGGCATCCCGCAAGCGGATATCCATTTCGAATTTTTCGGACCTGCAGCAAGCCTTCAGCCTGTCGCTTCGAGCTAATCCGCGCTGCTCACTTCATTTGGGCGCGAAGCAGCCGGTTTACCGTCTCGCGCCTAAGGCCGATTAGCTGTCCGATCTCATCCTGCGTCAGCACATCGGTAATCGGCGCTGAGCCGATATATAAGGCGAACCATTGCTGCAGCTTCGCCAGCTTGTCCGCGGGAGCAACCTGCGTCAACTGATCGATGCGCTGCTGCATCATGCGCAGCTTGCCTTGCAGCAGCAGTGCGATTTCACGGCTCTTCTCCGGGCTTCTCTCAAGCTCTCCGTACCATTGCTGCGGAGAAACAAGATCGACCTCGCAGGTAACCAGCGCGACCGCTGTGCCGTGATTAGGCATTGGACTGATCAATGAATGATGGGGAATGATTTCATCCGGAACGATCAGATTAACGAGAAAAGGATTGCCGTCCTCATGGACGCGAACAATCTTGAGCATACCGCTCCGAAGATGATACAGGGAGCCCGTCTCGCCTTGATGAAACAGCGTTTGACCTTTATGCAATAGCATGCCGATCCTCCTTATAACCAAGCTCAGCCGATTATCGGCTGGGCTTTTTTGGTGCGTTTATTGCCTGTCCACTGTGGCTTAGATTCGAAAAGTGACACATTTAAGCAATTGACTGTACAAGATCGGGCGGCGTAAAATATAACTTGCTGAGTAAAGTTATCGGTTTATCCTACTATGAAAGAAGGCGACTCTGCAGCATGCGTATACGCACTTATGCAATCTGCTTGTATATCATCCTCATTTATTGGATTTCATCACATTTTCCATCTATGCATGCGTTGTTTTTCCCTACGCTTGGCGCGTTCAGCCTGCTCTTTATTTCAAGGCCGTTCGAGAAGGCCGAGGTTCGCAAAATCGCCTTCGGAGCAGTCATTTCCTCCATTGTCGGATCCATATCGGTGTACATTCATCCCGGCGTGATCTCTCTCCTGCTAACGCTGGTCATTGTCATTTCTTTTATCAACACATTCAAATGGAATGCGCCGCCCATTCTCGCCGTCTCGCTCATTCCTTTTTTCACGCAGCCATCGCTGCTTTGGGTCATACCGCTATCTGTCTGCATATCATTGCTCGGATTATTGGTTACGTTGTCTGCAGCCGCATTCGTCGAGAAAAAGTTCGGTGCCTTAACACTGTTCCTCAAGCGCGGCGTCAAAGCAGAATCCGACTCCGCTCTATAATAGGCCGCGCCACTCCTCCGGCAATAGCCGCTGATATTGCGGCTGCAAATACCGATCATCGATGAGCACCAGCGTTCCGCGATCGGTTTCGGACCGTATTAAACGTCCTCCTGCCTGCAGCACCTTATTCATGCCGGGGAACACATAGGCATAATCATAACCGCTCTTCCCCTGCTCGTTGAAATAATCCTTCAGCATATTCCGTTCCACGCCAAGCTGCGGCAAGCCGACTCCGACAACGATTACGCCTACTAAACGGTCACCAGCAAGGTCCACTCCCTCCGAGAATACCCCGCCCATCACGGCGAAGCCAATCAACGACTTTCCGCTGCCTGCTTGAAACGAACCGAGAAATTGATCCCGCTCCTCCTCCGCCATATCCGGCCTTTGCAGAAGCACCTCGGCATCGGACGCCGAGCCGGCAGGCACGGACCACTCTTTTAATTCCATATAGGTCTCATAAACCGCATTCATATAAGCATAAGATGGGAAAAATACAAAATAATTGCCCGGACGCTCAGCCATCAGCTTCACAATCAGCTTCGCGATCGGCAGCTTCGATTCATCACGGTCATGATAGCGGGTCGAGAGCGGGTTGACTACGACATCAAGCTGCTCCCTGGAGAACGGAGACGGCACAGCCAGCGTATAATCGTCCTCTCCGGCCCCCAGCATGTCCATATAATAAGAAACAGGGGACAGCGTTGCCGAGAAATAAACATGCGAGCGATAGCCTTTTCCCATATGCTGTAGAAGCTTGGAAGGGTCCAAGCAAAACAGCTTTAGCCGCACATCGCTTTTTGTCAGCTCCGTATATACAACATACCGCTCATCAAACAGCTTAGCTGTACGAGTAAAGTTCTGAGCCGTAAAATACGTATCCAGCAACAAGCCTCCTGCTCCAGCGCCTAACGCCAGCGCCTGCTCCGCCGCATGAACGAATGCATCCGCCAAGGCCACCAGCGTATCCGGCATCTGCCGCTCCACCAAATGCGGTGCGCCGTCACTGGTTTTACGAAGCGCGATGAAGTAATCATTAATGGCCTTTGCGGTTCGGTAGCCCTCGCTGTGCACGCTCTTCAGCTCGCGCTGCAGCGCCAGGAAAGGCGCTTTCGACAGCTCAGCCGAGAACATCTCGCGCGCCCGGTCTACCAGGTTATGCGCCTCGTCCACAAGCAGCGCCGTTCGTTTTTTCATCTCCGCGGATTGCCGCTTGAACGAAATTCGCGGATCGAATATGTAATTATAATCGCAAATGACCGCATCCGCCGCATAGGCTAGATCGAGCGAAAATTCAAACGGACATACCCGGTGCTTATGCGCATACCTTTCAATAACCGACCTCGTCATCACCGTTTCCTGCTCCAAAATATCAAGCACAGCGCCGTTTATACGATCATAATATCCGTCTGCATAGGGGCAATGCTCCTTCTCGCAGCGAACTTCCTCTTGAAAGCATACCTTATCCTTAGCCGTTATGGTCACCGCATGAAAGCGCAGCCCTTTTTCCTTCATGAATAGCAGCGCATCCTCGGCAGCAGCCCTCGTCGTCGTCCTTGCCGTCAAATAATAGAAGCGCTGCAGCATGCCTGCACCGATTGCCTTGATGGCTGGATAGGTCGTCGATATCGTCTTGCCAATGCCGGTAGGCGCCTTCGCGAACAACCTGACCTTCTCTTCGATTGATTTGTAGACCGCGCCTGCCAGCTTCCGCTGTCCTGCCCGATACGTTTCGAACGGAAAGGCGAGGCTGCTGATGCTTTCATTTCTATTCCGTTCATGCCTGTGCCGCTGCTGCGCATAAGGGGCATACCGCTCGGCAACCTCATAGACATACTGCTCCAGCTCTTCAAAGCTGACTTCCCGCGCGAAGCGGCGCTCTTCCTCCGTTTCCGTCTGCACGTAGGTTAATTGCACGCGCATCGCTTCCTGGCTATGCTCCTTCGCGTACATATAAGCGTAGAAAAGCGCCTGCGCCCAGTGCACGGAATAACCGTCATCTGCAATATGGTCAAGATCGCCGCCGGTCGACTTTATCTCATCCACGGTAAGGAGCGGCTCCGTATGGAGCAAGCCGTCACAGCGCCCATCCACAACAAATAGCAGATCATCAACGGCGATGTCCGCTTTGACGTACACTTCCTTCTCATCCTGCTCCCCGTAGGTTCGCTGAATTCTCTGATGCGCCTTGGTGCCCTCATGCATCGCATCGATCGCATTCAGCCTGACGTCGATGCTGCCGCTCAAGAATACATACTCCACCAGATGCCTTACCGATATCGCAACCGTTCCGTTAATCAGCATAAATTTTTCTCAACCGCCCCATAAAGAACATTTGTTCCTTAATTGTATCACAAGCGGCGTTTCAAACAACCAGACAGCAAAAAGCAGCAGCTGCACTTCCGCCTGCGACAACGGATTTGCATCTGCTGCATGTATAGGAAGGACGTACGAGGATAGGCTGCTTTGCCGCTCGATGGTTAAGCTGGCTGGCTAAAGCTCCTCTGTCTCTTCCTCCGGATGGTTGCCAACGCCGTTCAACAGATCCGTGCCATGAAACTCCTCGCCGGGCGAGGCGGGATCGATGGGACTGTCCTTCGCGATGACGTCTGCATCGGGCACTGCGGCAAGCTCCTCCGAAATTTCCTCAGCCGTGTCCACTTCATCATCCAGCATGACCGGAACATGCGATTCATGCAGCTCGGCATCCTCATGCGGATGCTGGCTTGACAGAAGCTCGGCAGCTGCCGGAACCGCATTCGCGTTCGCTTCTTCCGTAAACAAACCGAATGCCGGATCAATATCCTTTTCTGTAGCCAAGCTTCCTATATGCCTTTTGTCACGCTCATTAACGTTCTCCATGCAATGACCTCCTTAGACGTTTCTACCCTATAATACCCACTAAGGTCACGATTCTAACCAAAAAGTGAAACCGAGTTTGTCGAAAAAAAAGGATGCAGCTGTAAATTCGTCGAAGCCTACACAGACTGCACCGTAGAATTGGAGGCGTATATGACGAGACCGCATCTTCACAGCTTGCTTATTACATTCAATTGGAACCGACTGATTCTAAATATTATGTGGGCCATATCTATTGTCGTGTTCATCTCGCAGTGGTTGATATATGAGGTGATCGCGCCTCAGGTGCCTTTTTTAACGCCCCTGAATTATTTTGCGCAAGACCTGCTCATACCGGATTCGATTTTTTTATTGATTATGATTGGTCTTGAGCTGTGTCATCGAACCTATCCGCAATGGTCAGAGGTGGCCATTATTTCTGCTTCTATTGTTTTATCGTATATTTATTTATATTTCATCCGGGATTATTTTGCGGTAGCGCCGGTCGTTCTGCTGTTTCCACTGTTTATTTCCATCATTTATTTCAAAAAGGGATATTTGCTTGCTTGCCTTGCCCTATGCTTTGTCGGCTTGTTCGGAGCCTTCTGCTTGTCGGAGCACCGTTCCACGGCGGACATGATTGATTTGATCCTGATGTCCTGCATTTTTCTGGTCGCCGCTTTTACCGGTCTTGCGGTCATTCGACGCGGCAGCGAGCTGATCGAACAGCTCGACATGGTGCAGCAATCCGAGCAGGAGCTGCGAATTCAGGCGATGATGATGGAACGCATGGCCAAGATTGACCCTTTGACGGGCTTGCATAACCATAAGTCGTTTCACGAGCACATCGAAAAGCTGCTTGAGGATCAGAGACTTCACGCTTTTCCGATTCAGATCGCCATCCTTGATATTGATAACTTCAAGCAAGTGAACGACACGTTCGGTCATTGGGCTGGCGATATTGCACTTAAGCAAGCCGCCTCTTGCATAGCGGACAGCCTTTCCCACACATGCTTTGCAGCGCGCTACGGCGGGGAAGAGTTCGTTGTCTTGCTGCTAGAAAAGGATATGCAGTCTGCCTGGAAAATCGTTGAAAAGCTGCGAATATCGATTGCTCGCAGACCGATTGAGGAAATGAACCGGCGGCATATAACCGTTAGCATCGGGCTTCATGCTATTGAGACCGGCGAGACCAAGGAATACGCTTTCCAACAGGCGGATCAGGCGCTTTATGTCTCGAAGAGCGAAGGTAAAAACCGCACAACGATCCAGTAGATGCCAGGCTTCTTTCGGACTAATAGCAACCTAAAACGACAATCGTTGCGTTATCCTGATACGGCCGCTTCTGCGCACAAACATGCGCAATGATAAACGCTGACGCTTCCGAAGGAGGCAATCGCATCGCTTCCTCCAGCAGCTCTTCCGTCAAATCTTCATTTAAACCGTCACTGCACAAAATAACGAGATCACCTGCAATGACTCGCAGCGGCAGCTCGTTCGCATCAAGCTCTGTGACAATAGGGATGCCCAGATAGCTCGTCAATAAATGACGTTCTGGATGGGTATCCGCCTCTTCCTGCGTAAGCTCGCCTGCTTGGACCCGCTCCTGCAGCCAATTTCCGTAAACATGATCCTTCGTTAATGGAATCAGGCTGCCGCTTCGGTACAGATAAATACGGCTATCGCCCGCCGATATCCAGTATAACCGTCCCTCCTGAATGACAACAGCAATCAGTGTCGTACCCACGCTCCATTCCAGTCCATGCGCCAGCGCGAGCTCGTATACCTCTTTGTTAGCCGTGTGCAAGGCCCCGGCAAGCGCTCCCGGCACCCCCAATTTCGCAACCTGGCTTCTATATTCGTCCAGCATCGTCTGCGATGCCAGCTGTCCCGCCTCCTTGCCCATCTCATAGCCGCCCATTCCATCAGCGAGAACGGCCAGTACCCCCTGCTTTTTAATCTCCGCGCTATCCTCCAGCTCCGAGTAGCAATAGGCATCCTGCTGCTCCTCCCGCTCGCCAATGTGCTGCGCAAAGCCAAGCTGAACCTGAATGCTGCCGAATAGGAAGCTGTCGCCCTCCTCCGCAGGCTTGTTCTCAAGCGTATCCTTCACATACATCCTCCGCTGTCGACGGACATGCCTATGTATCGCGAGCGCTGCTGCCGCAAGCACCCCTATCCCTATAACCATGGAGCCCCACCATATCCCGCTCATCGCATCCCCCGCCCTATCTTGAGCTTGCCCGCATACAGGCTTTCCTTCATCTATATTCCTATTGGGCAAAGCAATCTTTTATGTTCGCAGAGGTGCATAGCAAAGAGCCCCGCACATTTGACTGTACGGGGCTCTGCTTATAGTACGCTTATTTTTTCACGATATCCTGTACCGCTTTGTCGAATTTCTCAAGCAGCTGTTCGCTCGTAATTTGTTTGCCGAGGTATTCCTGCATAGCCGCGCCCCATTGCTGCGTAATGCCGTCTGGGAAGCGATCCCAGTTCCAGCCTTTTACTTGCTCAGGATTAGCGTTCGCAAAGGTTGCGAAGTCGCCGCCGATTTTACCTACTGCTTCCGAATTCGGTGCAATGGAAGACAGGGCAGGAACAAATTTAAAGTCTGTAGAGATGAATTTTTTGCCTGTTTCTGATGTAACCATCCAGTTCAAGAATGCTTTTGCTTCTTCAACCTGCGCGGATTTGTTATTTACGATCCAATTGTTCGGCACGCCTGTGAACACGTTCGGCTTGCCTTGAAGAGGCACAGCCATCATACCGAGGTTAAGCGCCGGGTCGATCTCGTCGATCATGCCTTGAATCCAGTTGCCATGCTGAATCATCGCGTATTTGCCCGCTGCGAATTCAGCTACTTGCGTGTTATAGTCCGTTGTCAAAGCATTATCTTGACCGTTGGCGAACATGATATCTACAAGGCGAATCCATTCTTTCATAATTGGATCATCCTTCAGCTTCACTTTGCCTGCCTTGACATCTTCAATGAATGCAGCCGGATCAGCTTGATTCGCGAAAGCGATATTCAGCGTATGGATACCCATCGACCACCACTCGGAAGTAAGGGCAAATGGCGTGATGCCTGCATCCTTCAGCTTTTTGGCAGCAGCCTCCAGCTCTTCAAGCGTTTGTGGAAGCTCGGCAATGCCTGCTTTTGCAAACAGATCCTTGTTATACGTGAAGCCGTAAGCTTCAAGGTTCATCGGCATGCCCAGCAGCTTGCCGTCACGCGTAATTTGCGCTTTGGACGCTTCAACCAAATCCTTCGCCCATGCTTCGCCAGACAAGTCTGTCGCGCGGTCCACATAAGGATCGAAGCCTGCCCAGCCGCTGGAGTTGAAAATCTCAGGCTCCTCGCCTGCGGCCAGCTCCGCTTTCAGCAATGCGCTGTAATCCTCGCCGCCGCCGTGCGTCTCAATTTCCACTTTAACGCCCGTTTCCTTCTCATACTCGGCAGCCAACTCGAAAGCGTATGATGAGCATCGAGCTGAACCAGCTGAAGCCGATGTATTTGGAGCAGTATTTCTCCACGATCATTAATGAGCCTGGCGCCCATCCCGGCTTTGCCGATACCATCAAGCTGCAGCTCGGTATTACAAAGCCGATATCAAACGTCCGCATTGCTGTCATCAGGCTCGATCTCATCCCTCCTGCCGTGCGGGACAAATTCGCGGATAGTCTCGACCTGCTCCTATTCTCGATCACGAATATTTGCAATGAATTCTTAAAGGCGCAGCAGCAGGGCTTCGCGCTTCGCCACTGGAGCCATGAGCAGGAGATTCTGCTCCTCTTCTGGGGTGATGGCGATCAGGCGGCTGAGCTCATTCAAGCGATGAATCGCGCTTTCCTTCAGACGCTTAAGACCCGGTTTCACTTCGGACTTAGCAACGCTGCCGCTTTTCCGTCCGCCGGTGCCAGCGCCTATCAGCAAGCAAGACTTGCGCTGATGGGCCGAAATTTGCTCCTAAATGACACGTATTTACACTTGTTCAGCTCAGCCTCCGGCAGCAATAAAAACACGCCGCTTCTCTTTAGCGAGCATGAGGAGCGCATTCGATTTGCCGTGCTAAGCGGCAGCAAGGAGCAAATCCGCCGCGCTTTGAGGCCATGGTTTGATCTATTAGAGCAAGAACGGTTTCTTTCCTTGGAGCAGCTTGTCGTTTGGCGTCAGCAATTTGAGCTTGCCAAATCGATATGGGAATCCAAAAATGAGCGCAGCAGAAACGGAAATAGCCGCGCGGCGGCTGACGGAGAGCATGCGTCGCTGCCTGTTGATGCGAGCGGTTTCTTTGATTTCGCGCAGTGGCAGCTTGCCGTATTGGCGGAAGCCTTCGAGATTGCAGCAAGGTTCGCCGAGCAGGACAAGGAACGCAGCGTTATTGAGGAAATCGCCGCATATATTGAGCAGCATCCCCATGAGGATATTACGCTGCAGGATATTTCCGAAAAGTTTTTTTTGAGCCGGGAATACATTTCGCGCAAGTTCAAGCAGGAAACGAATGGGAATTTGTCCGATTTCATCGCGGAGGTGCGCATTAAACGCGCGAAGGAGCTGCTTGCGAACGGTCAGCTGAAAATTTCGCAGGTCGCTGAGCTTGTCGGCTTCCAGGATGAGAAATATTTCAGCCGCGTGTTTAAGAAAAGAACAAACTGCTCGCCTAATGATTACCGCAAGCATCATTTCGACGGGGATGTCTGAACAGAAAAAAGCCGGGCTCTGCGCGAACGGTGTTAACCGTACGTGCAAAGCTCGGCTTCTGCCTGCTGGAGAAGAAACTACATAATTGGCGTACCCTTTTTCAGCGTCTTCATGTCACTATTGGAGTTATTGAGCGCGGGCAGCATCTTCTCGCCGCTGACCATTGGTTCATGGCAGATCAAACAAGTAGGAACGTGATCAAACGCGAAGTTATCGCGCATCCAACTGTTGCACCCTTCCGTCTCGCATGTCCATACCTTCGTGTTTTCTTCCGGAATCTCTTCAAGCGGTTTTTTACGATTGTACATGGTCAGCCCCCTTCGCGATAAAAAAGGAAAAACTGCCTCGAACTGATGAGTTAGGGGCAGTTATCGTTTATAAACAGCAGTGTATTGTGAATATGTGCTACAAACTTGCAAGTAATCTTATTGTACCATATTTCGTCCATTAAAGGCAAATATCTGACTATGCTTGTGCGCCTTTTTTTAAAATACAGGAAAGTATATCATTCTGCCTACTTTCTCTAAATTTCTACGCGAAACGTTAGCTTATCCGCCAGAGGACGGCTTCAGCCGTTTACGCTTGTCGGATCATTGTAATAAGCGAATATCTGCTCCACTGGCTTGAAAAACAAATGCCCATCCTCCCAAGGCTGAAAATGCAGGTCCATTCTCGAATCGCTCCATGGAGTTGGCGTCCCCTTCGTGCTCAGCTTGCCAGGTAAGACAGGTGCTTCTACGACAGCGGGAAACTCTTGATAACCAAACAAAAGATTCTCATGCATCGCAATGATCTCATATTTGGGTCCATGGAAAGCTTGTTCCTCCTGCAGCTGGTAATGATAATAAATATAGCTTGCCGCCATCTCCGGCTTCAAATGCGCTACCCTGCGCTCAACAGTCTCCTTGCGCAGCCAGTGCTCCTCGCTGGCAGGCTCGTTGAAATGAAACACATCGATCATTGGAATCCACTTCCGCGTCTCAGCCTGCCCTGGCCAATTCAATAAAAATGGCGCCACCGACGACATCAGCACAGACGGCTCGAGCTGTCGATTCCTGCACTCGCAATACAAGAATAGGTTGCGCTCCCACCGAAAGCAGCCGACGGTCATGATCTCCCCTTGCTCCATTAGCGCCAGTACCGCTTCCTCCCGTTTCGCGGCAACAATCGCCTGCTCTTCCTTGCCTTCCTGCATGTAAGCTCTTGCTACAAGTCTAATCATATGTACCTCGCTTCTCTTATTTGGGTAGATTGCTGTAAGCACCTATAGGTGCCTACATGCAGCGAACTCGGGTTACTTTAGCACTGTTAGAGCACATATGTGCTTATCGCGGTGAACTTGGGTTACTTTGGCGCTGTTAAAGCATATATGTGCTAATCGCGGCGCTTCGACTTCACTCCATAGCTATCTCATCTAACGATTATATCTTTGTAGCCATCATAAAGGATGCCTTGTCCTGCCTCAATGGCTGCCGAATAAAAAATTCACCGTCATGCCTGATTTTTCAAATGTTGGTTATTCTAATGGGAGTAGTAAATATCACAATTGCATCCGAGGAGGGAACAGCATTGGAAAGCACCAAAAGTTTTGTCGATAAAATAAAAGCCAATCAGCACAAAGCCGAGCTCAATAAACGGCGCAGCGGCAACGGAAACCCAGCAGAAAGACTCTCCAACAAGCAGCACGGCACCAATAAATAAACCATATACAAAAAGACCTTTTGACGGAACAGCCGCCAAAAGGTCTTTTCATCCTGCGTTTGCAATTCATTTAAACCGAATATTCATGGGGGTAATACTCAATGCGCGATTCGGCGAAAATCGTAAGAATGCCCTTATCCGCATCGTATTCGACCTGCCCATCCTTGATGTAATACCACGTTTTCAACGTCGGCTGATCCTCATACTCCTGAAAAATAAACACATTCAGCTCATGCTTATGAGCGAGCACCTCTTCGAGCATCGGACCATTCGGTACGTGAACCGTGAATCGCCAGCCCTGCCCCTGTGCTTCCTGCGTGTAAGGCACGCCGTGTTTATCCGAGTCGATAAACATCCGTCCGCCTATCGCGTGCTTCACTTGAAACGTTTGCTTCATCACGTAACACCTCCCCCAAAGCTTGCGCATGCAAACTAATCTCGAAAGCCTATGGCAAATCAATCAACATGAAAAATGACGGTGAATCCGCCTGAAAAGCCAGCTCATTTAACGTTTCGACTTGCGCCGTATCGCCTGTCTCTAGCTGTTTGTCATTCACTTGAAGTACGCCCTCGATCATATAAATGAATTGTTTGCGTCCCGGCTCAACGGTGTAAGCAAGCTGCTTTCCCTGCTCTAGCTTACTCAGATAAATCGTCATGTCTTGTCCGATCGATGCCATTTGCTCCGCTCCTTGCGCAGAGACAACAGGCAGCAGGGCATTGTGCAGCTTGTTCGGATCAAAGCTGCTCGCCTCGTAAGACGGCGCAAGTCCCCGTTCTCTCGGCATAAACCAAAGCTGCAGCAACCGCAGCTCCGTTTCCTCCGAGGCATTAAATTCCGTATGAATGACGCCGGTTCCAGCCGACATGCGCTGCACTTCGCCAAAAGAGGATACGACGGAATTACCGAGGTTATCCTCATGTCGTATAAAACCGTCCAACACGATGGATACGATCTCCATATCGCTATGGGGATGGGCGCCAAAGCCTCTTCCCGGAGCCAAATAATCGTCATTGCACACACGCATCACGCTAAAGCCGGTTCGATTCGGATCATGGTAGCCTCCGAACGAAAAGCTAGGCTGGCTGCGCAGCCAGCCTAGGTCTGCCGAATGCCGCTCAGCAGCAGGAAATACGTCGATCATCGTCTCTCCTCCAACCACAATTTATTTACTTACTTATTTATAGCAGTTTTCAAACGACCTAGCAACTGCTAATCCCTTACAGGATTCAACAGCGGCTCAAAACGGTCGATATGGCATTCCACGATATCGCCATCACGAATAACGACGGCGCCCGGCGTCCCCGTGATAATGATATCTCCAGGTAGCAGCGTCATTACGCGCGAATGATAAGCCACGCAAAACCATGGCCGAAACTTCATGTTAAACGTCTTGTTCGAATGAACCGTTTCACCGTTAAGCACGGTTTCCACTCGTATGGAAAGCGGATCTGGAAATTCATCCTTTGTCAGCAGCTCCGGCCCAAAGCTAAAGAAGGTATCAAAGCTTTTGGCTCTCGTTAAATAGCGCTGATTCCGGGCATGGATATCGGATGCGGTTACGTCAATCGAGGTTGTGTAGCCGGCAATGACGTCATATACCTCAGCCTCCGTAATGTTTTTGCATGTTTTGCCGATAATGATGCCGAGCTCGGCCTCTGCCGTAATTTTACCCGCATTCGGAGGAACTCGTATGGCGTCAAGCGGACCGATCAAGGCCGTATCCGGCTTCATGAAGCTGACGGGCTCTTCACTCGGATCGACAGCCGCAAGCTCCTCGGCATCCTTCACATAGTTGAGGCCAATTCCCCAGATTTTGCGCGGATAGCGATAGAGCGGGCCATACTCGGCTTCCTCGAAGGGTATGGCTTCAAGCTGCGCCAGCTTCTCTTTTCCGCCCGTGCCATACCATTCCGTGAGCAGCTCCAGCTCGCCAAGCCGGATAAGCTCGAACAGCTCCGTGCTCCAATTGGCAGCCTCTGCCGCATTAATCGTTTCAATCAGTACAAGGCCATGCGTGCCTACGATCGCGCCAAGCTCTTTTCCGTTTATTTTCACCGTTGCTACTTTCATATCACAGCACTCCTCCGCAGCTTATTGGTTCACGCTTGCATCCAAGCGGTTCGCTACCCATTCCAGCAGCCTCAAGTCCTGGCCGCGACCAGCAACGAAAGAAAGGCCGACCGGGCAGCCAAGCTCGCCTCTAATCGGCACCGTAATCTGCGGCAGGCCGGCTAAGCCAGCGATACAGCTCATTTCGAACGTCCGCAAGCGGCGCTGCTCCACCTCAGTTCCTCCCAAATGAAGAAGCGGCGCAATGGCCGGCACAGTTGGAAGCACTAGCACCCCATCATTGCCGAGCAGCTCATCCATTCGGCTACGCGCTTCTTCCCTAAGCGTATAGGCTGCTGAGCTATCCTGATCCTTCAGGGTGCTGGCCCATGCGAAACGCTCGGCAATGCCCGGACCGAAGGCGGGATTCACCCGCTCTACCCATTCTCGATGCTCGCGCCATATCTCGATTCCTTGAATCATGCGGAATGCATTCATCCACCCCGATATCCCGCCTGGGGCAACCTTAACATGGCTCGCCTCTT
The DNA here is from genome assembly GCF_014192395.1 of Paenibacillus endophyticus. GTDB lineage: Bacteria > Bacillota > Bacilli > Paenibacillales > Paenibacillaceae > Pristimantibacillus > Pristimantibacillus endophyticus. The sequence goes on from NZ_JACHXW010000007.1 coordinate 82,835, forward strand.
CAACCAAATTGCGGAGCGCCGGAAAATACGCAGACGCCGCGGCCAACGTGTGCTGATCCGTTAACGACCATACATCATCGGCAAATAGCATACGTCTAAACTCCTTTGCTCTGCTCCCAGCCTGATTGTCCAAAAGCATAAGGCCCACCTCAAACAGCAGCTGCGGATCGCGAGCCATCCAGCCTACCGTATCGAAGCTTGGCGCAAGCGGGATCAATCCTCGCGTATGAACCGCTCCATGCGTAGGCCGAATGCCATATATTCCGCAGTAAGCAGATGGGACCCGGATCGAACCGCCCGTGTCCGTGCCAATCGCGAAATCGGCTAATTCAGCCGCTACTGCCGCTGCAGACCCGCTGGAGGAGCCGCCAGGGATGCGTCCAGGCGCTTTCCTATTAACCGGTGTGCCGTAATGGGCATTCTCCCCGTTTATGCTGTACATAATCTCGTCCGTGATCGTCGTACCCGCAAGACGTGCGCCGCTGCGCAGCAGCCGGTCCACTACGGCAGCGTGCTCCTTGGCAGGCTCATGCGTACGCAGCCAGTCCGGATTGCCTGCGCCAGCCGTATATCCGGCAATATCGAATACGTCCTTAACCGCAAACGTTTTACCGCTTAGCAAGCCTTCAGCGACAGGTTCTACCACCACTCGCTCATCAGCATACACATTCCAGCTTTGCATCGAATTCGTCCCCTTTCTATCGTTCATGATGCGGCTACCAGCCAATCGCAGCACCGTCGCAGCGCGGATCAGAGCCGCCTTGCAGAAAGCCCTGCTCATCTCGTCTAATGGCATGCGCATGCCCCATAATGCCGTCGAAATCCTTCACTTTCCGAACCGTGTGGCCCGCGTTTGCCAGCGAATCCAGTACCTGCTGCGATACCCGGCCCTCAATCTTCAGCTCCTGCGTCGGCTCTCCCCATGTGCGTCCCCATACCCATCTCGGCTCATTAATCGCCTGCTGCGGGTCCATTCCATAATCGATCATGCGCGTAATAATAGCCGTCTGTGTCTGCGGCTGCCCTTCTCCGCCTTGCGTGCCGTACAGCACTGCCGGTTTGCCGCCTAGGCAAGCCATCGCTGGCATAAGCGTATGAAAGGTCCTTTTGGCCGGCTGAAGGCTGTTTACATGATTCGGGTCAAGCGAGAAAAACGAGCCGCGATTTTGTAGCAATACGCCCGTATTGCCAGCAACCACGCCGGACCCAAACTCAAAGTAGAGGCTTTGGATAAACGAAACGGAGTTGCCTTCCTCATCGGCAACGGCCGCATAAGCCGTATCGCTGCCAAGCACCTGCGACTCCTCCGTTGATGCTCGGTTCATCTCGATTGAGGCAGCAAGCGCAGCTGCATAGTTTTTGTCCAATAGCCGCTCCAGCGGCACGTTCGTGAACGCAGGATCGGATAAATAAGCATTCCGATCACGGAAGCTGAGCTTAAGGGCCTCTACACATAGCTGGTAATAGGCATGTGAGCCGTGCTCCATCTCGCCAAGCTTGAACTTCTCCAATATATGAAGCGCCATAATGGCCGAGAAGCCTTGCGAATTAGGCGGCATTTGATGAACCGTATACCCTCGGTAGGAGCCTTCTATCGGCGCCACCCAGCTGCCTTTATGATCCGCAAAGTCATCGCCTGCCAGCAGTCCATCATGCTTCGCAAGAAAGTCCGTCATTTCCTTCGCGGTCTCGCCTTTATAGAACTCATCGCGTCCAAATTGGGCGAGGCGGCGCAGCGTCTTGGCCAGCGCGGGCTGCTTGAAGCGTTCGCCAATCTTAGCGGCCTGCCCGCCCGGCAAATAAATATCGGCAGTTTCGAGCGTCCTTGCCAGCACCGCTTCATTTTGAACCGTGTTGTGATATTGATCCTTGGACATCGGAAAACCATTCTCGGCATAATCAATCGCGGGCGCCAGCACCTCTGCCCATGTCAATCTGCCGTACTCGCTATGAACCGCGTCCCAGCCATCCACCATGCCCGGCACCGTTACAATACTGCGCACGCCGCGATTCGGAATTGCCGCAAGCCCCGCGTAGGCCTCTATATTTGCTTTATAGCCAGAACGGCCGCTTGCATTATAACCTCTTACTTTGCCCTCGCTGTGATGATAGCCCAGCCAAAAGGAGTCCCCGCCGAGACTTGTCATATGGGGGTACACGACGGCCAGGCATGCGCTAACCGCGACAGCCGCATCATAAGCATTGCCGCCCTGTTCGAGCATGCGTGCGCCAGCCGCTGTAGCTAAATAATGAGGGCTTACTACCATTGCCTTGGTTCCAATTACGGACTGATTCACGTCTATCACTCCTGAATATGAATTTGATTAGGATATAGCTCGCTTTTTTGAATGATAGATAATATAACATGATGCATAAATCTAAAATACCACCTCGCCGATTGATAGGCAACTAAAATGTAAGTATTTTTTTAATATTATATTGATTACGTATGAATTAGTGTATATATTTATACATATGGTAATTAAAATGCAATATTACAAGACACCTTGATAAGAGGTATTTTTTGAATGGAGCTGATAAAGCATGCAAGAAAAAGCGTTTGATGAGACGAAAGCGATAGAAATTGATGATATTGATCGAAGGATTATAGCTGAATTGAATATAAATGGAAGGATTTCTTACACGGATCTAGCCAAAGAAATCGGTTTATCCCGGGTTGCCGTTCAATCCCGCATCAATGCGCTAATGGAAGGAGGCGTAATCGAACGCTTTACTGCCGTTATTAATCCAGAGCGGATCGGCATTCACGTATCTGCATTTTTCAATGTGGAGGTAGAGCCCAAGCATTTGCACGCCGTTGCCGATCAGTTGTCTACGGAGCCATTCGTTACGAGCCTCTACCATATGACGGGACCAAGCAAGCTGCATATGCACGGATTGTTTCGCAACAATCAGGAGATGGAGCATTTTCTAAAGGAAAAACTCTATACCCTGCCTGGCATCATGAGCGTAGACTGCCAAGTTTTAATTAACCGGTATAAGAGCCGTATGGGAATGAGGCTGTAAGCATGGCTGGCAAAATGATGAACAACCGCTACATGCAGCTCTCGTGGGCCATGATGAAGACGGGCATTATCGGCTATGGCGGCGGTCCATCCGTTATTCCGCTCATTCGGTACGAGGCCGTTACCCATTATAAGTGGATGGAAGACGAGGAATTCGGCGAGATTCTTGCGCTGGCTAACGCGCTCCCGGGACCGATCGCAACCAAAATCGCCGCTTATCTCGGTTATCGCGAGAAGGGCACCTTTGGCGCTATCGTATCTGTACTCGCTCATATCATCCCTTCCGGCATCGCAATGATCCTGCTGCTGACGACCGTTCAATTTCTGAGCAGCGCGGCATTTATTCAAGGCATGATCGGAGCCGTGACACCCGTTATAGCGGTTATGCTCGGGATGATGGCCTATGAATTCGGCGAGCGAGCTGTCAAAGGGCTAGGCAAATATGTGGGCTTCGGTTTTTTTGCAATCGCGTTCGCGCTTCTTCAAGGCGTTCACATCCATCCCGCTATCGTTATTCTATTATTCCTATGCTACGGTGCATTCCATTTGCGTACGGTGGCGGCTCTGCAGCGCAGAAAACAGCAGAAGCAGCAGCGCAGCGTACAGAAGAAGGAGGGCGTAACCCGTGGAATGGATTAATTTAATTATTGGTTTCTTTATTGCCAACGTTCTTGGCTACGGCGGGGGACCTGCGTCCATTCCGCTTATGTATCGAGAGATTGTGACCAACCATGCATGGACAACGCCTATGGAGTTTTCTAACATCCTCGCGTTAGGCAACGCGCTGCCTGGACCGATCGCGACCAAAATAGCCGCTTTCATCGGCTATGATGTCGGCGGCTGGCTAGGGCTTATTGTTGCGTTGGCGGCAACCATTGTTCCGTCGGCTGTGGCGCTGATTGTGCTGCTTAAAGTACTCCAGAAGCACCGCCAATCGCCTATTGTCAAAGGAATGACGCTGCTCGTGCAGCCCGTAATCGCAATCATGATGCTGCTGCTTACTTGGCAAATGGCGCAAAGCTCCGTTGAATCGATCGGCATCATTCAATCGCTCATTATAGCGGCCGTCGCCTTCTGGGCGATGCAGTTCCGTAAAATCCACCCTGCTATCGTCATCGTTATTGCATTTGCATATGGCGGCCTCGTTATTCCTCATTTGCATGTGCTGTAATTGCGGTTATTGAAAAAAGAACGGGTACCCCTGGCATGCCTGCCTTGGGTATCCGTTCTTTTTGTGGTTTTCGCTTCTTATAAACGAATCGGGGTGGAGATAAAAAAAACAGCAGCCCAAGGAGAATAAACTTGGACTGCCGGATCAATTGCCATTGCTTAGTTATACCCGGCCGCGAATCTCATCTATAAACGCCTTCGATTGCGCCATCTGATGCTCCTTCGCTTCCTCCATAATAATATGGACATGCGGCTTATAGTGATTCAGAAGCTTCATATAAAGCTCATAGTTCATCCCGCCGAGCCCCGCTGTTGCTGTGCCAAGCTCTCCGTTCTCCAGCATGATACGATCCTTCGCGTGAGCTGCGATAATGCGGCTGCCCAGCAGCTTGAATGCTTCCTCTATAACCTGATTCTGATTGTGGAAATTGGCTGCTGTCAACAGATTGCCCGGATCGATCACGACGCCGATATTGGAGGAAGGCACTTCCTCCAGCATGCGCGCCAGCTCGGGAGCCGTTCCGACCAGATGGTCATTTGCAGCCTCAAGGCCCACAAATACGCCCCATTTCTCCGCTTCCTCAGCCAGCTCCTCAAGCGTTTCTTTCATAACGGACCAATCGCGGTCGGTGTAATCCCCGCCTTCATTCCGTCCCGTCTCCGCAGCGACCATCGGCGCTCCAAAAAAACGAGCGTAGCGCAGCAGCTCCTTGAAACGATTCACGTTCGCGCGGCGCAGCTCCACATCGCGTTCGAATAAATGAACGTAACAGCCCAGCACCGAAATCGAAACGCCGTTCTTATCGAACTGCTCGCCGATCGCATTCGCAAGGCCCGGACTTATATTGCCGGGCTTGCTGAAATCGACATCGCTAATGGCTTTCCAAAGCGCGAGCTGTACATGGGTAAAGCCGCTCGCTGCTACCTTAGGAGCTAACTCCTTGTAAGGCAGGCTTCCGAATAAATGGGCAAGAACACCGACTGACATTTGATCGTCTCCTTTATATTTAGACGCTGCCTTTAAGGGCAACCTCCAGCTCTGCCTTAGGCGCGTACACTTTTTTGGCCAAATACGACTGCGCAATCATAAAGATACCGCCCGTTACCCAATACAGCGAAATCGCTGCAGGAGCCGACAGGGCGAACACGCCCATTAAGATCGGAGACAAGTAGCCCATAAATGCCAGCTGCTTCTGCTGAGCGGCATTCGCGTTCTGCTGCGTCGTTTGCGACACCTTGAACTGAACGAAATAAACGAGTGCCGCGATAATCGGCAATACGATATCCGGCGATCCAAGCTTAAACCATAAGAAGGAGTGGTCCGCCAGTTCAGGCGTTAGCTTGATCGCTGAGTAAAGCCCCATCAAAATAGGCATCTGAATCAACATAGGCAGACAACCGATCGCAAGCGGGTTAACCTGATGCTTCTGGTACAGCTGCATCGTTTCCTGCTGCAGCTTTTGCTTGGATTCCGAATCCGATTTGTTTTTGTACTTATCCTGCAGCTGCTTAAGCTCCGGCTGGAGCACCGCCATCTTTGTTTTCATTTGATTCTGAGCGCGATATTGGCGCATCATAAGCGGCAGCAGCACCAAGCGGATAATAAGCGTGATACCGATAATCGCAAAGCCGTAGTTGCCGTGGAACATGTCAGCCAGGTATTGCAGCACCGCCGAAAGCGGATAGATGACATAGTGGTTAAACAAGCCTGGCGTATCGCCGTCGATCGTGCCGCTAGCCGTGCTGCAGCCGCTTACCAAAAGCAAGCCTGCCAGCATCATGCCAATTATAAAGAGTCGTCCATATTTTAATGAAGGGAATACATTGTTCGTTTGCATAAAAATCCTCCTCGTTTGTTTGAAAGTACTGGAACAAACGAGGACATGCAATCTGCTATATCGTCATCAGGCGACTCCTTCCGCTTCACCTTTCTGGCTAGCCAATGGTGCAGCGGAACGGTGCGAATCAGCACCTGCGGCATGGAAAGATACATGACGCTTACAACTTCGTCCCGCTCCCAATGCTCATGGGCATCGGTTTGCAAATGCGATGCGTAAGCGAAAGCCAAGGAGCATAATAGGCTGAGTGAAATGAGATAGGGCATTATGTCATGCAATTCAAACTCGAACAATGTATTCACCTCCTTTCATCATCGTTTCAAAAATAGAATGGCTGCTGTCTGGTTATTATAACAGTAATTCTCATCCGATTACGACTATCCCAAGCACAATTATGTTACAAAGCGGTGCTTCTTGGTTATTTACAAATGAATAGCATGCACCATATAATTTCTAAGTTGCCAATGTCCGCACCACGGTGCTTCATATCACCATAGATTCCCAATCAACTTAGAAGAAAGAGGACAACATGAATCGAAAAAGACTTAGAATCATTTATTTATCGCTCATTGCTTTCACGGTTCTGCTGGTCGCGCTCGGTCCGTTTTTCCCAACCGGAAAAACCGGCTCTTATTCCGTAAGCGCAGAAAGTGCCGCAGCACCTGCCTCCGGTCAGAAGAAAAAGCTTATTATGGGCACATCAGCCGACTATCCGCCTTACGAAAGCGTAGATGCCAAGGGCAGCGGCGAAATCGTCGGTATGGATATCGATGTAGCCAAGTATATCACCAGCCAGCTCGGATATGAACTGGAAATCGCCAACATTGATTTCAATGGGTTAATCGCTGCGCTGCAAACCGGACGCGTCGACTTCGTCATGTCCGCCATGTCCGCTACGGACGAACGGAGACAAAGCGTTGATTTCTCTGAGATGTACTACGCTGCGCGCAATACAATTGTTTCCAAAAAATCAGCGCCGCTTGCAACCGAAGCCTCGCTCGCAGGCAAGCAAGTCGGCACGCAGCTCGGCTCCACGCAGGATCTCTATGCGGCAACGATCGAGGGCGCTGTATTGAAGAAGCTCAATAAAATTCCTGATCTTATTCAGGAATTGAATTCCGGCCGGATCGATGCCGCAATCGTTGAGGATGCCGTCGCCGTAGAGATGACCAATTCCAATCCCGAGCTCGCCATGAATTTCCTGCCTGCCGAGTCTGCCGACAACGGGTATGCGATTGCTTTCCCGAAACAATCGCCAATTGTCGCTGAGTTTAATGGCGTACTCTCTGAGATGAAGGAGAACGGCAAGCTTGATGACATTACAAAAAAATGGTTTGCCGAGGAAGAAACAAGCTCAGGCGCATTGCTTGGCCTGAACATTGATTTCAGCATTCTCAAGGACTACATTCCTTATATTCTAAAAGGGGTTTACGTCACCCTGCTCTTCACGCTTGTGTCCGCCTTGTTCGGACTTGTATGGGGAACGATTCTATCGCTCTTCAAAATTTCCGGCATCAAGCCGCTCGAGTGGTTCGCAACCGCCTATACATCCGTATTCCGCGGCACGCCGCTGCTTGTCCAGCTTACGATTATTTATTATGCCACTCCGCAGCTGTTCAACTACGACATTCCTGCATTGATGGCAGCCGGACTTGCTTTCGGACTTAACTCTGCTGCTTATTTGTCAGAAACCATCAGGGGCGGCATTATGGCTGTCGACAAGGGCCAGCGGGAAGCCGCCATTGCGCTCGGCATTCCTTATCGGAAAATGATGATCCGCATTATTTTCCCGCAGGCGCTTCGCACGATTCTTCCTGCTCTCGTGAACGAATGCGTAGCGCTGCTGAAAGAATCGTCACTCGTCTCGGTCATCGGAGTATCCGATCTAATGCGCCGTGCAGACGTGGTTCGCTCTGACACCTTCCGCTCCATTGAAGTGCTGCTGTTTGTCGCTGCCATCTATTACGTCCTTGTCCTTATCCTAACCTCGTTTGCCCGTAAGCTTGAAAGGAGGCTGCGCCGCAGTGATTAACATAACCGATTTAACGAAAGCCTTCGGCAAGAACCAAGTACTGAAAGGCATTACAACAACGGTAGATAAAGGGGAGGTCGTGGCGCTGATCGGTCCGTCCGGATCAGGCAAATCCACGTTTCTGCGCTGTATCAACATGCTGGAAACACCAACCTCCGGCCAAATAGATATTGAGGGTACGGCGATTACCGATCCCAAAACCGACATCGCTCGCGTTCGCCAGCGCATCGGCATGGTCTTTCAGCACTTTCATCTGTTCCCACATATGACTGTCATCGATAATATTACGTTCGCTCCTATGGAAGTGAAAGGACTGACAGCCCAAGAAGCGCGCAGCAAAGCGAAGGAGCTGCTTGCCCGCGTCGGTCTCTCGGACAAAGCAGACAGCTATCCTTCCCGCTTATCCGGCGGGCAGAAGCAGCGCGTCGCTATCGCAAGGAGCCTCGCGATGGAGCCTGACATTATGCTTTTTGATGAGCCAACCTCCGCACTTGATCCCGAGATGGTGAAGGAAGTACTCACGGTAATTCGCAGCCTTGCCGACAGCGGCATGACGATGCTGATTGTCACGCATGAGATGAAATTCGCACGGGAAGCCGCGGATACGATCTATTTCCTAGACGACGGCAAGCTTGTTGAGCGCACCAAACCTGAGCAGTTTTTCACGAAGCCGCAAAGCGAGCGAGCTGCGAGGTTTCTGGAGCAGGTGCTTTAATCTAAGACGCTCCTTCGGCTTGGGCAGGATGTCTGTCGCTATCACTAAGCATTCCATTCATCCACGTCAGCCTAGCATGACGTGAATGAACAAAGGCGCTGCTGCAAAGCTGCGTATCGTAAAGAGCTCTGCGGATATTCATGCCGCAGAGCTCTCTTTATTGGCCTCTTACTCCGGCAACTCAACCAGCGTCTCCATCTCAACGCAAGCCATAACGAACGCACCTACGCCATGCAAATCATTCTCGCAGGTTGGCCGCGTCACGTAACTCTCGTAATCTCCTGCCGAGGTGCCGATGCAAATATCCGGCAGGACAAACCCTTCCTGATTATCGCTCTGTACGACGCGCACGAGTCCTTCATATCCCCGCCTAGCCGCAGCAAGGACAGTATCATCCGCTAAGCCGAGCTTATATGCTTTGGCTAGCGTATAGACAAACAAGCACGTACAGGAGGTTTCCAGCCAATTATCCGGCATATGCCCCTTGTCCACGATCTGATGCCACAAGCCGCTCTCCGTATCTTGATACCGCACGAGCGCGGCTGCAAATTTGGACAGCTCGGTTTCGAGCTCGGCACGGCCCGCTTCCCCTTCTTGCAGCTCATCCAGAAATTGAGCAAGCGCCAGTCCGTACCAGCCAAGCGACCTTCCCCAAAACTCCGGCGAGCAGCCCGTCTCTGGATCGGCCCAAGGCATCTGCCTGCTTTCATCCCAAGCATGATACAGCAATCCCGTTTTCTCATCGCGCATATGAAGCCGCATCAACCGCTCCTGCTGCAGCGCCAATGCACGCAGCGATTCATCACCGTAAGCATTCGCATATTTCAGCGCGAATACGCCTCCCATGTATAAGCCATCCAGCCACATGTTATAAGCGTACTTATCCTTATGCCAGAAGCCTCCCTCTGAGGTTCGGTGCAGCGTACCGAACAAACTGCGGAGCTTATCTGCCGCTATTCGGTATTTGCGCACCTCCGAGCGCTCATCTAAACGGAACAGCAATAATCCCGCTTGGATTGCATCCAGCTCATCCCGCGCGAATTCGAAATTGCCGCAGTCGTCTACCAGCTGATCCACATACCTTTTGATATACGCATCATACCGATCATCCCGCTCCTCCTGCCACAGCAGCTCCATCCCGCATAGGAATACGCCTTGATGATAGTGCCAGCGTCCCGCTGGCGGTAGCTCCTCCGGCGAATAGCTGCTCATTAATTGATCGCAGGCTGCCCTTGCCCATAAGATCGGCGTCCGTGCCTCATGATTCGGCATGTCCAAAACTCCCCTCAGCTGTTTCTATGCTATATCCTTAATCGTTCTCTCTATCAGACTAGCCTTTGATCGATCCCAGCATCGCGCCTTTGGCGAAATGCTTCTGCAAGAATGGATATACCAGCAGAATCGGCAGCGTTGCTACAACGATGACGGCCATTTTCACTGTCTGGTCAGGCGGCGGCACGGCCGCATCCAGATCAGAGCTGTAATCGAGACCGCTTGCAAGCACGACGATTTGACGCAGCAGCACTTGAATCGGCCATTTGGCGCTGTCGTCCAAATAGAGAATTGCGCTCAAATAGGTGTTCCAGTACGTCACCGCATAGAATAAGGATATGGTCGCAATCGCCGGCATCGACAATGGCAGAACGATTCGGAATAGAATGCCGAAGTCATTGCAGCCGTCTATTTTGGCCGATTCCTCAAGCCCCTCCGGAATATTCTGAAAAAAGTTCTTTAGAATAATTAAATTGAACGCGCTGATAGCGGAAGGAATAATAAGTGCGGCATACGTATCAATTAGCCCCATCTCCCGCACAACAAGAAACGTTGGTATCAGTCCGCCGCTGAAGAGCATCGTAAACACGACCAGAAACATGATCGCCTTGCGCCCGTCAAGATCCCTTCGCGATAATCCGTAAGCCATCAGTGCGGTTGTAAACATGCTGAACAAGGTACCGAACAACGTAATGCCCGTAGATACCGCCATCGCTCTGAAGATCGTATCGGTCGAGAAAATAAATGTATAAGCATCAAAGCTCCATATGGTCGGAACGAGAATGAATTTCTTCATCGCCATTTCGGCGCTCGTTGTGAATGATCCTGCTACAACATGCAGGAACGGCAGCACGGTAACGAGCGCGATTACAGCGAGCAGCGTGAAATTCACGATCGAAAATAACCGCCCGCCAAACGTCTTATCCTCTACCATGCGAAAATCCCCTTCCTCGATCACCATAACGGGTAAGCTGAGTTATTCTCACTTAATAAACGCCCTCCTCGCCCATCTTCTTCGCCAGCCTGTTCGCTGCCATGACTAATACGAGTCCGATAAAGGATTTAAAGAAGCCAATTGCGGTACTGTAGCTGAACTGCCCCTGCCTTAAACCGGCCGTATACACGTAGGTATCAATAATTTCGGCTACGTCGCGATTCATAGAGTTCAGCAGCAAGTATACATGCTCGAATCCAAGCTCCAGCACATCTCCGATTTTTAATATGAGCAAAATAATAATAACGCTTCTGATCGCAGGCAGCGTAATATGCCATACCTGTCGTACCCGACCGGCGCCATCCATTCTCGCGGCTTCATATAATCCGGGATCGACAGAGGCAATAGCCGCCAAATATATGATCGTTCCCCAACCCGCTTCCCGCCAGATCACCTGGATGATATAGGTCGGCCTGAACCACTCGGGGCTGAGCAGGAAATTGATTTTTTCGAATCCAAAATACGCAAGCAGCTCATTGACGATGCCGCCGTCCGATGTCAGCATGACGAAGCTGATCGACACAATGATGACCCAAGACATAAAGTGAGGCAAATAGACGAGCGTCTGGAACGTTCTTTTGAAAAAAGAGGATCGAACCTCGTTCAGCATAAGCGCAAGCAGAATCGGCACAGGGAAATAGAACAGCAGGTTCATGCCGAACAGCAGCAGCGTATTGGTCAGAATATTAAGGAAATCCGGCTCCGTAAAGAGCCTTTCAAAGTGCTTGAAGCCCACCCAGTCACTTCCGCCGATGCCCTTGAACGGCTTATAGTCCTGAAAAGCGATCGAAAGACCGGCCATTGGGATATACTTGAATACGATAAAAAAGAATATGCCCGGCAGAAGCATGACATAGAGCCATTTGTTTTTCCAAAGCCGCTTTTTGAGCTCGCTCGTTCTAGGCTGCGGTACTCTTGCCTGCCGAATAACCGATTCTTGCATATGGCTTCTTCCTTTCTGCGGGAGGTTTGGAGGCTGCTAATGATGCACGCAGCCTCCAAGTCATCACGATTGCACGATTTGCACGTTTTGCACGAATTACACGAATTGCACGAATTGTTCGATTCATACGATTTTCACGGTTTTGTACGATGGGTTCAATTTTCTCGATCGGCGCTTCTAATTCTTGTAAGCTGCGTTGTATTCTTCGATAATTTGGGCACCGCCGCGCTTCTTCCAGTCTTCTACCGCCTTATCGAAGCCTGCTTTATCAATGGTGCCATACATATATTTGTATGTGGCGTCCTTAATGATTTCTTGCAGCTCCGTGCCTTTCTCCGTATATGCAGCCGAATCAAGCGGCGCCGTTGGATCGGCGATGGCGATCTTCTCGTTCTCCACAATCAGCTGCTCGGCATGGATCCGTGCTTCCAGCTCATGCAAGCCCTCGTACATGCCGTTTGTTTCCGGCTCGCCGATAACGCTGTCCTTGAAGCCTTTCACTTCCCGCTCGGTCAGCTCCTTGTCCGCGGATGCTTTTGCTTTGCCGTCCACGACCGTGTAATGCGTGCCTTCAATGCCCCAATACATCATATTCGCCACTTCCGGCGTCATCAGCTTGTCGAAGAAGGCCAATATTTGCTTGAGCTCCGCTTCGTCTTTGATCGCTGATTTAGGGAACAATGCGACGTTATTGTAGCCAGGGATCGACCATGAAGCCATTTTCCCATCAGGGCCCGCTACCATGCTGTGCGTATCAACAACGGCTGTTGGCACGTTTTTGACCAAATCCTTCACAAGCGAATCCACGTCCTGCATCGAGCCGATGTAGACGCCCGCTTTGCCGCTTGTAAACATATTCACTTGATCGGTTTTGCTTGTGGCTGCAAAATCCACGTTCATCGCTTTGGCATCACGGATCTTTTTGATAAAATCCATCGTTGCCGCATATTCCGGCGTCGTAAAGTCAGGCACAAGCTGGCCGTCCCGCTCACCCCAGTTATTCGGAGCCCCAAACCAAGCGGCAACCGTTTTGAATGCGCCATAAATCAGATCATTGCGATCAGCTAAGCCGATCGTATCCGGCTTGCCGTTTCCGTCCGGGTCGCCGTTCGTGAATTTGTCCATCATCGCATACAGCTCATCTACATTTGTGGGAGCAGACAGGCCAAGCTTATCCGCCCAATCCTTGCGGTAAATCATGCCTTGGCGTGCAAGCGGCCTTCCGATATAAACCGAATACAGCTTCCCGTCTACCTTCGTATTATTTAAAATTTCTTCCTTCAGCTTGCTTAGGTTCGGGAACTCGGCAAGGTAGGGACCAATCTCCCAGAACTGCCCTTCGCGGATCGCTTCCTTCATCTGCACGAAGGTCGCTTGGTTTTTCAAATACGTAACCTGCGGCAGCGAGCCCGTAGCAAAGGAAGCATTCAGCTTCTCCTCGTACGTATCTGCCGGGAAAAATTGATAGGTCAGCTTGGTGTTCGTCAGCTTCTCAAGCTCGTTCTTGATCGTATCCGGCGGCGTCTCTGCTGTGTTAAGCGGAAGCATGATCGTAATTTCGGTTGGCTTAGCCGGTTCCTCCGGTTTGGCTGTTTCTTCTGTCTTAGCTTCGGTGTCATTGCTCGGTGAAGGCGATGTATTATTGTTGCCTCCGTTGCTGCCGCCCGAGCATGCTGCAAGCAGCAGGCTGAACGTCAAAACCATGCCCATCAGAATCGAATACGATTTTTTCTTCATACCGCGTTGACCTCCATATATCGTTTTGATTGCTTCCCATTCAAGCTACCATGTCTATTCAGAGTGCCGAAATAATCATTTGAACCGATGCACGCCCTCAAAGGCCCCAACTGAGCTAATGATTATCCCCCTCTTAAATGACACCTCCTAAGCCCAAGCCCGAAACCGCGCCAATATGACTATCTCAAAATCATTGCTAGAAGCTTCAGCTCCCGTATGCCTTCATATAGCCAAAAAAAAGGAACCTTCATCCCCGCTTTATAGTGGGGTTGAAGATTCCTCTCGGACTTTTATATGGTTTATCGACGCTTGATTACCCGCTAAGCCAATCCCTTCTACTTATTGAAATAAGCTGCCGTATACTCACTCATAATTTGGCTTCCGCCGCTGCGCTTCCAACGCTCAACCTCCTGATAGAAGCCCTCTGCGCTGATTTGTCCAAGCATATACTTATACGTCGCGTCGGAGATGATCTTATATAGCTCCATGCTTTTTTCGTCATTGGTTTTGGATTCCAGACCGATGGTCGGGTCCTTGACGATAAACTTGTCATTGTCTGCGCTAAGCCGCTCCGCAAGCTCCCACATCGACTCCTTCTCCGCCACCTTCAGCAGATTCGGGTTGCTTAGATCCGCAATCATCAGCGAATAGAGCGCATTCACCTCGCTAACGCGCAGCTGAGAGGTTGCTTCCGGCAGCGCCACCTGCCCGCCCTCCATTTGATAATGTTTGCCCTCAATGCCGTAACGCATCAGGTTCGCAGCATCCTTTTCCATCGTACGATCGAAGAAGCCAAGCATGGCTAGCAGCTCCTTCTCCTCACGAATGGCTTTTTTGGAGAATAAGTAAAGGCCGTTATAGTTCGGTATCGACCATATCCGGTACCCCTCTGGCCCAAGTATCCGGTTTACGAGCGTGAATCGTGCTTCAGGATTAATCTGCATCGCCTCGTCGGATAGTCGCTGAACATCCGTCATGCTGCCAATATACACGCCTGCGCTGCCGCGAATGATTTGATCGCGCTGCATATCCTTGCTTGTCACCGCAAAGTCGGCATTCAGCAGCTTTTCATCATAAAGCCGTTTCATGAAATCCATCGTATCCATATAAGCAGCCGTCTCGAATTCCGGTATGATCCCCTTCTCCGTCACTCCCCAGTTATTCGGCGTTCCGAAATAAGAGCTCAGCGTCTTGAACGCCCCGAATATCAAATCATTGCGATCAGCCAAACCAACCGTATCCGGTCTGCCATTGCCGTCTGGATCATTTTTCGTAAATTGCTTCATGACCTCATAGAGCTCATCAATCGTTCCCGGCTCGCTAAGCTTCAGGCGGTCCAGCCAATCCTGCCTAATAATGATCCCCTGCCTGGAAGAGGGCCGCTCCGTATACAGGCCATAGACTTTGCCATCGATCGCAGCTTGGTTCAGAATATCGGCATCCAAATGCATGAGGTTCGGGAACCGCTCCAAGTACGGTCCAATCTCCCAGAATGAACCGGAGCGAATCGCGTTTTTCACAAAAATATAATCCGTATGCTTCACGAAGGTCGCCTTCTTGAGCGAATTGGTGGAGAGCGCCGTGTTCATTTTATCGGTATAAATGCCATCCGGTACCCAGTTGATATCGAGCTTCACATGGGTAAGGCCTTCGACTCTCTCCAACATTTCCTCGCTCGGCGGATGGGGGAAATGCAGCGGCGCCATAATGGAAATGGTCGGTATCGAAGGGTCATTGTCCGGGTCATTCAAGGCGTTTGACGACGTGCATGCTGCACATAAAAGAAGAAGGAGCAGCACTGCGGCAGATCGCAGGCTAGCAGACAGCTTTGTTCTTCGTATACGAATGCTCATGGCGGCCCCCTTGTGTAATCGCCTTTATATCCCCATAATCTAAGGAAATGATTATCGGCGAGGCAGATGATTATTGCTCAAAATGTATGCGTTTACTAAAATAAAACTAATGCTCTTCCAATCTTAGACAAGGTGTTGGTGGCTGTGCGATCCTTAACCTTCTTAAGCAAGATGACGATCTTCGGTTTCCTGCTCAGCACGCTTCCCGTTATATTCATTGGCGCCTTCTCTTATATGACTTCATCGAATGAAATACAGAAAAATGTAAATGCAGGAAAAATGCAGCTTATTATGCAAATTAAATCAAATGTAGAGCAGAAATTGATGACTGTCAACCATACGCTCAATCAAGTCATCAACTCCACGGTACTCAAAAAAGCGATGAATCAGCCGCTGACCGCGAACGATTTTGTCATGTACGACGATTTGCGGAGCGAAATTCGGCATATGCAATCCTTCGATACGAAGCTCGAGGACGTGCTGCTCATCAACGATCGCCATGACTGGATGATTAAAAACTCAGGGTTGTACGCCTTCGGGCAATACGCTTATTATGAGCAGCTATCCGGCTTGCTGCAAGTGCCTGAGGGTACCTCATGGATGCTCAATCCTTCCAGCTGGTTCTATAGCGAGGAATCAGCTGAAAGCGCTGCCTGCGGCTACAGCATCAGCCTCGTGAAGAAGCTGCCGACGAATGGACTCGAGAAATATGGACTGGCGCTCGCCAATATTCCCGCATGCAGTCTGCAAGAGCTGCTGGAGAGCGACGACGAGCAATTATCGTCCATTATGATTTTGGATGAGCAATATCGTATTCTATTCCATCATGAACAGTCGTTGATCGGCAAGCCCGTTGCCGAAAGCGGATTGCAAACCGGCCTGCTTGACGACGAACCTAGCGGCCAATTCAAGGAAACCATCGCTCATAAGGATTATTCCGTTGCCTACTACCGCTCCGAGCTTAACGGCTGGATTTATTTGTCTACTGCATCCATTGCCAGCATGACGAAGGAATCTACGAAAATCGGCACCTATACGCTGTATGTATGCTTGTTTATGCTTACTTTGTCCATGCTGCTCGCTTGGCTTGGATCAAAGCGCATGTACTCGCCGATCCAGCTTCTGCTTAACCAAATTGGTGCGCGCCTGACCGATATTCAACAGCGCAAAACCAATGAGTTTCAGGTTATTGGGGAGCGCGTGGCGCATCTGTTTGAATCCAAGACCGAGCTGGAGAAGGAAGTACGGCAGCATATGCACCAAGTGCGCACTTTTTTCTTCATGAAGGCCTTTCAAGGTCAAATCAAGCCTGGCGAAATTAGCGGCAAGCTTGAGCAATTCGGCTATGGCAAGCAGTTAGCCGAATGGAAAACCATGGCCGCCGTTACACTGCAAATCGACTTCCTTGAAAATAGCCGTTATGCCAAAACCGACTTGGAGCTGCTCCTTTTTGCCGTTCACAATATGATTGAGGAGCTTGTTCCTTACGAGCAGCGCCTTGCGCCGGTCATCATGGATCAAACCATTGTCATGATTATCGGAAGTACGGAGCATGACATCAAAGCTTTCCACACGAGCAATTATGCGCTAACCGAGCATTTGCAGCAAGAAATCGCCAGCTGTCTAAACATACAGGTCAGCATAGGCATCAGCCTGCCGCTCAGCAATTTCTCCGCATTGGCAACTGCATACCGCGAGGGGCTGGAAGCGCTGAAGCATCGCATAAAGCTGGGCGAAGGCATCATCATCCCGTACGAGAACGTGAACGCAGGCAAGCATTATTTGAACCTCAACTATCCCGTACACATAGAAAACGAGCTATTGGATGCAATTAAGCTCGCCGATAAGGAACGGTCAAAGGAGCTGCTGCGTTCTTTCTTCCAAGCCGTATTTGCCGTGGAGATGTCCCCTCATGAATATCAGATTCCGCTTGCAAGGCTGCTCAACCAGCTATTGATTGTGATGCAGGAGTCGGGCGTGAATTTGAACCAGCTCCATCCTATGAAGAGCTCTCTGCTTGAGGAGCTTCTAAAACTGCATACGGCAGCGGAAATAGATGATTGGTTCTGGACGATGGTCGCCTACCCTATGGTCAGAATCTTTAAGGATCGACAGGAAGCGCAGTATCAAAATATTTCCGAAAAAATCATCGACCTTGTCCAGCATCAATATGATACGGACCTTACGCTGGAGGCGTGCGCCTCGCGCCTGCATTACAACGCCAATTATTTAAGCAGCGTATTCCGCAAGGAAACCGGATATTCGTTCAGCGAGTATTTGTCGATGTATCGGTTCAAAATGGCAAAGAAATGGCTGGCGGACAGCGAGACGCCCATCAAAGATATTGCAGCCAAGCTGCGCTACAACAACTCACAGAACTTTATTCGGTCTTTCCGCAAGCTCGAGGGAATGACCCCTGGGCAATACCGGGATAAGCACCGAGAGGCGGAGCGATAAACCTGCTAGATTCATTTGGAAGATACTATGTTATACTCTTGAAAATGAGAAGGAGGCTTGCATGATGTCATCACGACCGTCAACCGAAGAATATATCCCCTATTATGAGCAATATATCGGACTTGTAGGCGAAGGCTCCGTTACCGAATTGCTCGCAAGCCAGCTAGCAAGCACGACTGAGCTTCTGTCTGATATTCCCGAAGCCCAGGCCGATTGCCGTTATGCGGAAGGCAAATGGACGCTGAAGGAAGTGATCGGCCATATTTCGGATACGGAGCGCGTCATGTCCTATCGGCTGCTGCGTGCTGCACGCGGCGATAAAACCCCTCTAGCAGGCTTCGATCAGGATGAGTTCATGACTGCCGCCTCATTCCAGAATTGGAGCTTATCCCAAATTATCGAAGACTACATAGCCGTTCGCAAGTCTACCCTTTCCTTACTGAGAGGCTTGTCGGAGGAAGCATGGCTCCGCCTAGGTATAGCGAACGGCGGCGATGTATCCGCAAGGGCACTCGCTTATATCATTGCCGGACACGAGCTGCATCACCTGAGAATCGTGCACGAGAAATACCTTGCAAGATAAGGATTAACCCTAACAAACTCCTATATGTAAACCTTTTATTATGATAAAATGGTTAACATATAGGAGTTTTTGTTGTAAGGAGCGATAAAGGAATGACGATTCGATTGCGCGGACATCATCTGCTGTGCCTGCTTGGATATCGCGGCATGGGCTATTCCGATGATTTCTGCACCAACATGACCGCTATTTATGAAAGGCTGCGCACGCAGCCTCATACCCTAGTTGAATTAATAACGGGACCGGACGACGTCTGCCAAGCTTACCCGCCTGACAAAGCCAATCATTGCGAGGGAACGGTATACGGCCTTGACGAAGCCGTGCTAGCGAAGCTCGGACTTACGGCAGGATTGAAGGAAAGCTGGGAATCTTTGTGCAGCCGCGTGGCGGCTTCGATGGTGCCTGAGGATATTAGCCGCCTATGCACCTCCTGCCCTTGGGAAAAGTATGGCGTATGCGCCGAAGGTGTAGGCCTGCTGGCGAGCGGACAGCCATTGCCCAAGGTAGGGACATGACGTTTGAGCAGATTTGAGACGGTTATCCATGCAGCTTTTCCTCTAACCACTGCCATTTGGGGCAGGGAAAAGTCCATTCATGTCGAATGATATCGTATGCGAATAATGAAAACCACACTAGCTTTCAAACGTATCTCCGTCATGTTGTTGTTTCTAGGCATTCTGCTTGGCTTGCGATGGGCTTGGGCAACTGTTTTCCCCACGGCCGATGCTCCAAGTCCGGTCAATGGCGTGCTTGATTTACGCGGATGGGATTTGCAGCATTCACCGCCCATGCGATTGGACGGAGAGTGGGAGTTTTTCCCTGGCCAGCTGCTAAATCATCGTGATCTACCTTCAATAAACGATCGTTCGTCTACATATGTCCAGGTCCCAGGAGACTGGAAAAACTCTTTTCCCGCATCTCATGAAAATTCTTTCGGATACGGCACCTACCGACTGCGCATGTACATTGATCCGCTGAAGGAACCCGCCACGCTCTGGTTCAAAAAGATTCAATCATCGGCCCAGGTCCAAATCAACGATCTCCGTGATCCTGATATTGGAAAGCCCGCTGCGAATCCTGATGATTATATTCCGGAAAAGGTCTCCTTTACGAGCACTTACACGAAGCTGGGGGTACAGGAGCTTGACGTGTACATTCAAGTAGCCAACTACGAGGACCCCTATAATGGAGGAATATTGCACGCTATCCGTTTTGGCTCCCAGGCGGCCATTGATTACGAACGATGGTATTCAATCGGCTTTCAGCTCGTTTCTTTTATCATTTTGCTGCTGCACGGCTTATATGCCTTTATATTGTTTTTTCTGAACCGCAGCGAGCGAGCGCCGCTCCTCTTCGGCATGATGTCGTTAGCAGCGTCCCTTGCCATTGTCTCCGACAATGATAACCTGCTCATGTTGTGGCTGCCTATCAATTACGCGTGGTCCTTCAAAATCAGGCTGCTTTCCTACTTGTGGCTTGCCTATTTGATTATCTTCTTTTTCAGAAGGTTTACTTCGATGCTGCAAGGCCGCAAAGGTTTTTCCGTGTATTCGGCCTTGCTGATCATGTATTCTTTGTTTTTGTGTGTGGCGCCGACAGCTCTCGTCCACGCTACCTATCATTTTAGAGTTTTTAGCGCCCTGTACTTTTTTCCTTTCGCATGGCTCATTTATTTGATAACCAAACTCTTTTTCATAAAAGCAACCGATGAGGATGCCGTATTTCTGCAGTTCTCTGGCGCAGCCGTGCTGTCGAGCGCGATATGGGCAGCCATAAACGTGGGCATTACCAAAACGGATCTTTATTACCCGGTTGACATTATTGCTGCGATAATCGGCTTTTCTACGTATTCGCTTAAAAAGTATTTTCGCAAAACGCAAGAAATTATGCAGTTAAACCGTCAACTGCGTGAAGCGGATTTGCTGAAAGACCAATTTCTGACCCATACGTCGCATGAGCTTCGAACGCCTCTGCATGGCATTATGAATATTGCGGAAACGGTACTTCTGCATGAAAAGGACAGACTCCATTGGAAGAGCAGGAGGGATATGGATCTGCTCGTAAAAATAAGCAGGCGCATGTCTCATCTGCTCTCCGACCTTCTCGATATTACACGGCTTCGGGAACATAGAATCGTCCTGCAAAAGGAGCCTTTGCACGTGCAGGCGCTGCTTCCTGGCGTAGCAAGCATGCTTCGTTTCATGTACGAAAACAAGCCTATTATTTTGAAGCAGAATGTAGATCGGGCTTTTCCTGCCGTTTGGGCCGACGAGAAAAGATTAGTTCAGGTGCTCTACAACTTAATGCACAACGCAATCAAGTTTACAGAAAGAGGGTCCATCTCCATTTCAGCGGAGGTAATTGGCGGGAATGCGGTTATCCGGTTCTCCGATACCGGCGTCGGTATGGACGAAGAGACGGCAGCCCGTGCTTTTCAGCCGTACGAGCAAGGAGCTCACGGGATAAACGAAGGAAGCGGAATCGGAATCGGATTGAGCATCTGCAAGCAATTGATAGAGCTTCATAACGGTTCGATCACGGTTCAATCGGAGCTAGGCAAAGGAACGGTGTTTAGCTTTAGCCTGCCCTTGGCCGAGCCCTCCTTCTCTTCTTCCTTGCAGCAGCAGCTTACTGAGCGTGAAGCAGCAGTGGAGCTTGCGGCGGCCTCGCAGGTAAGTCACGAAGGTCCGAACGTAGAGACAGAGATTTTCGCGGCATCTGCCTCGCCATTATCAAATGACGATCGAATTCATATTCTTGCCGTTGATGATGATGCCGTTAACTTGAAGGTGCTTGTATCCATTCTCTCGACTGAATCCTATGCGATAACGACGGTGAGCTCTGGCGAAGAAGCGCTAAGGGTGCTAGATATCCAGCAATGGGATGTACTCGTTATTGACGTCATGATGCCGCATATGTCTGGCTATGAGCTGACGAGGAAAATTAGGGAGCGCTATTCCTTGTCGGATCTCCCCATTCTATTATTGACTGCCCGAACCATGCCCGAGGATATCTATACCGGGCTGTTAGCCGGTGCTAATGACTACGTAACGAAACCCGTCGATGCGTTGGAATTGAAATACCGCATGAGGACGCTGACGAATCTCAAACAATCGATACATGAGAGCATGCGCATGGAAGCAGCCTATTTACAGGCGCAGATTCAGCCTCATTTTTTGTTTAATACTTTAAATTCCATAATGGCCTTAAGCGCGATCGACACCGATAAAATGCAAGAGCTTGTCGAGGCCTTTGCGGACTATCTCCGCATCAGCTTTAATTTTTTGAATACGCAGCCTGTTGTCGATATTTCTCACGAAATAGATTTGGCTAAAGCCTACCTCTTTATTGAAAAATCGCGTTTCGAACATCGCTTAACCGTGGACTGGGAGATAGATGCCGATTGCCAGCTTAGCCTTCCTCCGCTTACGATCCAGCCGATTGTAGAAAACGCGGTCAAGCATGGCCTTACCCGCATGCAGGGCGTTAAGGTTTCCATACGCGTCACTTGCCAAGGCGATTACGCGCACATTGAGGTGAAGGACAACGGAATCGGAATGGACAAAGAAATGGTCGCTAAGCTGCTTAGCGAGCCAAGCGCAGCCAAGAGCGGTATCGGCCTTTACAATACGAACCGGAGATTGATGAAGAGATACGGCCGAGGCTTGATCATCCATAGCAAGCCCGACGAGGGTACTAGCGTCTCCTTTCGCATTCCCGTACATTCCGGCGATTCTTCGAGAATATGAATTTCTTAACTACTGGTAACGCCCTTCGGCCCGAATACGGCATCCCTACGCCAGTTCATACATGAGCTGGAACGCAATCATGATATATCCCTATTAGCAAAAAGCGGCAAGGCGCGGCACAATGCCAGCCTTGCCGCTTTCCGCTTTCGTATAAGCACCTAATTCGCTTCTAGCCGCTCCATCCCGTTCAAATACGGCCGGAGAGCCTCAGGTATCCGAATTGCTCCATCCTCGCACTGATGATTCTCAAGCAGCGGAATTAAAATACGCGGGCTTGCCACTGCCGTATTATTTAACGTATGGCAGAATTTCAGCGTTCCCTCCTTAGTCCGGTAACGGATATTCGAGCGGCGCGCCTGGAAGTCATGAAGGTTAGACGACGAATGCGTCTCCCCATAGCTCTCCCGGCTAGGCATCCAGGTCTCGATATCGTATTGCTTATACGTTTTTTGCGACATATCTCCCGTACAGACTGCCATTACCCGGTAAGGCAACTCAAGGAGTTGCAGCAGTTCCTCGGCATTCGCCGTTATTTCCTGAAGGATCGCCTCTGATAGCGTCGGATCCGCCTGGCAGAGGACAACCTGCTCTACTTTGGCGAATTGGTGTACACGGTATAAACCATGCACGTCCCTGCCCGCCGAGCCAACCTCGCTGCGGAAGCACGTCGACGCCGCAGCCAATTTAATGGGAGCCTCGGCATCTACGATCTCATTCGCGTAATACATAACCATCGGCACCTCCGAGGTGCCTACCAGCCATTTGTCATCATTCGATATCCGATAGGTCTGGTCTTCCCCAAGCGGGAAAAAGCCGGTGCTGTTCATTGCCTCTGTGCGAACCATCAAAGGTACGTCCAGCGGCGTAAACCCTTTCCCCACCAGCATATCCAGCGCGAGCTGCTGGACCGCCCGATGCAGCATAACCCCTGCTCCCTTGAGGTAATAATTGCGGCTGCCCGCCGCTTTGACTCCTCGTTTGATGTCAATGAGATCATGCAGCTCACCGAGCGCCATATGATCCTTTGCCTCAAATCCAAAGCTTCGGGGCGCGCCAATCTTCCTTACCTCTACATTGTCCTCATCCGACCTGCCAACCGGCGTATCCGGCGATACGATGTTAGGAACGAGCAAGAGCAGCTCTGCCAATTGATGGTCAACGATCGCAAGCTCTGCTTCCGCCGCTTCCAGCTTCTTATTCGTCTCCGTTACTTGCAGCTTCGCCTGCGCCGCTGCTCCGTCAGCCCCCTGCTTGATCAGACGGCCAATCTGAAGCGAGAGCTTATTCCGTGCTTCCCGAAGCGCCTCTGTCTCGTGAAGCAGCGTGCGCTTCTTCTCATCCCTCAGCAGCAGCTCTTCAAGCGACAGCCTAATTCCCTTTTGATCTGCCGCCGTCTGCACTTGCTCCGCATTTTGCCTGATCCATTTCAAATCCAACATGCTACCGCGCTCCTTTTGAGTAGAAATACAAAAAACGCCCTCATCCCTATGGGACGAGGAGCGCTTTGTACTCGCGGTGCCACCCAAATTGACCAAACAGTCGAGCTGTTCAATCCTCTTTGATCCGCTGTAACGGGCGGTCCCGGTAAACTTAGGGGGAGGCTTCTGCCTCTCCTTGACGAGAACGCCTCCGAGTTGGAATCTCTTCACTGGCGTGATCCGATTATTAATTTATAGTACTATAGCATAAAACTTCTAATAATAACAAGTTCATTCCTATATTCGTTTCACGTCCGCATGCTACGCGGTCTCTTGCCCATCCCGATATTCCGAAGGCGTTTGGCCGGTAATTTTCTTGAACACCTGCGTGAAATAGCGCGGGTCGTGGTAGCCGACAAGCGGCGCGACTTGGTACACCTTCACATCCGTATGCCTCAGAATATATTTGGCTTTCTCCATGCGCTGCTGCGTTAAATACTCGAGGAAGGTATAGCCCGAAACCTGCTTGAACAACGTACAGAAGTGGCTGGTGCTAAGGTCGACATATTCGGACACCTCATCCATACCGAGGTCATTATGGTAGTGGTTTTCAATGTATTTTTTGGCCTTCTCAATCAATGTCATCCCGTCTTCACGGGCTTGGCTGGCCTGATTTTGTTTGATCCAGTGCAGAACCGCCGCTTTCGAGGAACTCATCAGCTCCTCCAGCGTAGCCGCTTCCTGCAGATTTTGCAGCAGATCCTCAATCGAGCCTGTCCGCGTTAGGTTCAGATGCTCAAACTGCCGGTGCAGCGCAACCGTCATTGCCGCCAAGATGCGTTCTGTTATCTCTTTCGAGAAAGCGCCCTTAACGAACGTCACTTTCAACTCATCGAACAGCTCAGCCATTCGCGGTAAATTGAGCGTTCGAACGCATGCCAGCATTTGCTGCTCCAGACGCTTCGGGTACTCAAAGGCTCCAGGCGCCGGCTTGCTCTCTTCTTCATCCATAAATATGCCCTCAGCCCCGGCGTAGAACCTTCCGAACAACGCCTGGTTTGCGCTTTGGTAAGCAGCGCTCAGCTGGTCCACGCCTTGTGCCTGCTTACTAATTCCAACCGAACAAGTAAGCTTGGAGTACCGCTTGATATGATAAATAATATCTTCGCCAAGCAGCTTCTTCTGCTGTACCGTCGTATCAGAGAACAATAGAATCCATTCGCCACTATGAAAAGGAAACACGGCCAAGCCGTCGTTTTTCTTTGACCATTCCTCGAGAATATTACGGATCGCAAAAAACCACAGCCGCTTCTCCTCTGCCGTCCAGTGTTTATCCATCGCCGAATAATGGTCAAGCTGCACGACCACCATTATATAAGGCTGCTCCAGCTCGCTTTGCTCCAGCCATTGCAAATGCTGCAGCGGCCTTTGGTTTCCCTCGATCAGCTCGGCAAACATACGCTCGCGCGCAAGCAGGGACAACGCCTGCACCGAGTGCAGCAGCTTGTCGGTTTCCAGCTTTCGCATTTTATCAATGTCCAGCTTGGCAACGGCTTTCTCGATCATTTGCGTCAGCTCGTCATGGTCGATGGGCTTAAGCAAATAATCAAAAGCGCCAAGGCGCAAGCCCTCGCGCGCATATTGAAACTCGCCATAGCCGCTTATTACGATGAAGATTAGATTCGGGTTATAGGCCATCGCTTCCTTCATGAGCGAAATCCCGTCCAATGCAGGCATGCGGATGTCGCTGATTACTAGATGTGGATCATGCTGCAGCACAAGACGCAGTGCTTCCTCACCGTTTCTCGCCTCGCCCGCAATATCCAGCCGGAGTTCCTTCCATGGAATGGCCGCCTTGAGGCTTCTCAGAATAAGAGGCTCATCGTCTGCTAGAATCACCTTATATATCGTTTCGGAAACGTCCATCTTCTATACCTCCTGCCGCTACTGAGCGGCTGAACTCTGGCGCAGTCTCCAATAATCCTTGGAGGCCTGCTCTAATCGGGCTAACGCGTCGCCTGGGGCCGACGATTGGTTGATAAGCTCCTCAATTCCCTTTAAGAATGCTTTTTTCACTTCCGGTGACAGTAGATTATCATAGGGAACGAAGCTGCCGCGGCTTTGCTCCATAAGCGCGATGACCTTTGCGAATACCGGACCCGTGCGCGCAGGATCAAATGCAATCTTCATGGACGGAATACGCAGCGCCTCATATACAATTCTCGACTGAATTTCCTTGGTATAGATGAATCTCAGCAGCTCAAACGCGGCCGCCTGCTTCGCATCAGACAAATTGGAGGACATGCCTATGCCGAAAGTATAACCTCCGGCTATGGAGCGTAGCCCTTCCGCATGCAAGCTCGGGAACGGAATAACGCCAATCTCATTCTGAAAGTCTTTTCCTTGCTGTTCATTATGAAAGAGCGTAATATCCCAATTTCCGTTCAAATACATGGCTGCTTTCCCGCTCGTGAACATGTCGATGGCTTCCTCGGCAGAGCGGCCATTCGCTACTGTCGGAAATGCCCCCGCTTTCACCCACGCGTCAAATTGCCCATATGCCGTTTGGTATCCGCTGTTGACAAAGGTTCCACCCCGATCGCTGGCTGCAAGGTCTTCAATTAAAGCCGGTCCCGTGTGCCGATCCATCAAATATTGCAAATAGATGGCCGCAGGCCAGCGGTCCTCGTTGCCGAGCGCAAAAGGTGTATAGCCGTTCTTCTTCAGCACGCCAATCGCATGCGTGAGCTCAGCAATCGTTTCTGGTACCTTTAACGCGAGGCGGTTGAAGATGGTTTTATTATAGAATAGCGGCTCTGCGTTTCCTTCAATCGGCAGTCCATAGACGCGGTTATCCTTCGACCATAGATGCAAATCCTGAAATTGATTCGTCAAATCGTTTTGTTCCATAAAAGCCGTCATATCCATCAGACGGTCTGCACGTATGTAGGGTTCAATTTCCGCGCCGCCAAACAGTACGAACAGATCCGGCGGAGTTCCGGTGACCATCTCGTTTTTCAGCTTCTGCTCGCGGTGAATCGTCTGGTCCATACTCTCCATGTTAACCTTGACGTTGGGGTAGGCCTGCTCATAACTGCGGACGGCGTCCTCAAAAATATGAAGCATTGGCCGGTCATGCTCTTTGTTCCAGAAATGCCGAAACGTCAGCGTTATCTTCTCGGTCGGCACGTCCTCAGCTCGATTATCGCTTCCAATGGCGGCCGCGTAAACAGCGCCTGACAGCACAAGCGCGTAGAGCAGCAGCCATCCCCAGCTCATAAATCGTTTCACCTAAGCGTCCTCCTCTGGCTGCATGGTCCTGCTACGGCTTAATTTTGGGCAACCTGATCCGAATGGATGAGCCCATTCCGGGCGAAGAGCAGATCAATAGCCCGTAACGGCTGCCGAACCGGATTCGCAGCCTCTCGTGCACATTTCTCAGCCCAACGCT
The DNA here is from genome assembly GCF_014192395.1 of Paenibacillus endophyticus. GTDB lineage: Bacteria > Bacillota > Bacilli > Paenibacillales > Paenibacillaceae > Pristimantibacillus > Pristimantibacillus endophyticus. The sequence goes on from NZ_JACHXW010000007.1 coordinate 110,070, forward strand.
GCTATCCTTGTATTTCCGGTCATGCATTTCGTTTTTTTTCCATAGATTGAGCAGTGTCTTCTCGTCAAAGCCCGGCCCATTGTCGACCACGTCGATCCAGATATCTTGCCCGTTCTCTACGGCCTGGATCGTTATAGAGCCCGGGTGCTCCATCTGCTCGATCGCGTGGTACAGCGCATTCTCCACAATCGGCTGGACAATCAGCTTCTGGGTCAAATAACCGCGAAGCGAATCCGCAATCTGGATGTCGTATTCGAATTGATCCTCAAACCGGTATTTTTGAATATTCAAGTAATGCCGGACATGCTCCAGCTCCGTGTGGATCGGAATCAGCTCTTGATTCTCGCTGATGCTGATGCGGAGCAGCTTGCCTAGCGAGATGACCATTCTGCTAATATCCTTATTGCCTTGCAAGATAGCCATCGAATTAATCGATTCAAGTGAATTATATATAAAATGCGGATTGATCTGCGCTACAAGCGCCTGCATCTCTGCTTCTTTTTTATGGGCCTGCTCGGTTTCCACCTGCTGGAGCAGTTCATTGATTTGCCTGCTCATGCGGTTGAAGCCTTGAACAAGCAAGTCAGTCTCATCATCCGACTTGTCGTCATCGGGAATAGGGGTGAATATGCGCTGCTCCACTCTTTTCATGCCGTTCACCGCGCTAATGATGGTTCCAACCAGCCGAGTAACGAAGAATCGGTCGAACAATAACGCGGACAGCAGAGAAAACAACCCCAGCACGAGTGCGATGTTGCGAATCGAAAGCGATTCCGATTGCAGCAGCCGCTTGGGTGTAATGGCAACTAAATACCATTCCGGATTATGCGATGGCAGATATGTAATCAAAGCCTTCTCGCCCCGGTAGTTGTCCGTGTAATACCCTTTATTCGGCACGCTTCCCTCCGAAAGGAAAGGAAAATCAACATGTTCACCAATCGATTCGCCAGACTTGTTGAATACGACATTGCCCACTCTGTTCACCAGCAGAATATCGCCTTCCTTTAGCGTGGCCGCATCCCAGAACACCTGGTCGAGCACCTCTGGCTTAACGTAAACAACGACCGAGCCTATACGTTCAAGTGAGTAATAATCTCTTATTTCCCTCGCTTGGATCAGGACGGGCTTCCCTGCTGCTGCGGAGCCGTTCTCGCCCGGGCCCGACCATACCGGCACGCCCCCCGCCTGCATCATAGGCAGATGCCAAGGCTGCCGCTTCATATCCTTGAGCGACATCGAAGCATTGTATTGGTACACGAGCTTATCGTTGGCATAGACGATGAAGGAAGTGATCATTGGGTGGTTAATAAATAAATTATTGATTTCCTGCCTACGGTCATACGTAAAAACAGCATTAGGGCGCTTCAACGATTGCTGAAGCACCTGCTGGGTGATTGCCGCGTTCGTAACGGATGTAATCTCGTTTAACGCATATTTTAGTTTGCGGTCCGTCTCAAGCAAGGAAATACCGTAGAAGTCGCTCGACTTCTTCTCGATTACGCTCGAGAAATGGTAGTAGAAGATAGTACCCATCGCGATGACCGGGATAAACACGAGAAGAATGTTAGCCAGTAATATTTTGCGCCGCAGCTTCAACGTATTCACTCCTTTGTAATCGCTTCCTCTTACATATTCCCCGCCCATTCGACATTTACCTTTTGCTTGCGGAACATTTCGTTAGCTTTTCACAGCGCCGGAAGTAAGACCCGCTATGAACCAGCGGCTGAACATCAGAAACACAATAAGCAGCGGCAGCGTAGCCGAGAAGGTCGCCGACATGATCATGCCGTAATCCAAACCGTCGCGTGTCGTGAATAGCTGCTGCAGCGCCATTTGAATCGTAAACCTCGAGCTGTCCTTCAGCACGACAAGCGGCCAGAAGAAGTCATTCCAAACGTTCAAGAAGGTGAAAATGCCTAAAGTAGCCATGGCGGGGGTAATCACAGGGACAACCACACTCCAGAAAATCCGGAAATGGCCCGCGCCGTCGATGCGGCCAGCTTCAATCATCTCGGAATGGACGGCTGTCGAAATGTATTGGCGCATCCAGAAGATGCCGAATGCATTAACCATGGCCGGAACGATTAGCGCCTTGAACGAATCGATCCATTCCAGCTTCGCCATGATCACATACGTCGGCAATACCCCGAGCTGCTGAGGCACGAACAGCGTGCCGATTACAAAGAAAAACAGTATATTTTTGTAACGAAATTCGTACTTCGCGAATGCATAGCCTGCCAATGTGCAGAAGAAGATGACAGACAGCGTAACGACCGTAGAAACGAATAAGGAGTTGCCCAGCGCTGTGAAGAAAGAGGACAATTCCAATACCCGCTGGAAATTCACGAAAAACTGGTCCCCGACCGTCAGCAGAGGCGGGACGTGAAATACGCCGCTGCGATCGTTCGTGGCAATAACAAACATCCAATAAAAAGGAAAAACCGATACGAGAGCGCCTGCAATAAGCAACACGTAAAACAACGTTTTGCTCACAATGCCCTGCTTCTCTTCCACTGTCCCTGTTGCTCTCATGCTTTGCTCCCTCCGGTATCTCCGCCTAATCGATTCGAAACCCACATATTAATGACCGAGAAAATAATCGTAATGATAAACAGCATGACCGCTGTTGCCGCCGCCGTGCCGAAAAAGCCGTTGCGGAACGCTTCGCTGTAGAGATAAACGACCATCGTAATGCCTTCTTCGCGGGTCGAGCCCGTTCCCGATTGCCCAAGGTAGACGTAAGGCTCCGTGAAGAGCTGAAGGCCGCCGATCGTAGACATAAGCACCGTGAAAATAATAAACGGCTTAAGCAGCGGCAGCGTAATGAAGACGAGCTGCTGGCGCTTGTTCGCGCCGTCGATCTTGGCTGCTTCGTACAAGTCGGTCGGTATGCTTTGCAGTCCTGACAAATAAATGATGGCATTATAACCCGTCCACCGCCACATAATCATTGTAGCTATGGCAATCTTCACGCCCCAGAAGCCCGAGCCCCATGCGACCGGATCAAAGCCGATCAGATCCAGCAACCAATTCCCCATTCCGTTATTGCCGAAGAACGTGCTGAACACAAGTGTTACCGCTACGATTGACGTAATATTCGGCATAAAGAAAAGAATCCGAAAGCCTTTCTTAAAGCGCGTCATCGCTGAATTCAACAAGACGGCCAGCACGAGCGCGACGAGAAGCTGCGGCACCGTGCCCATTAAACCGATGAGCAGCGTATTCAAGAATGAAATCCAAAAGGTAGGGTCGCTCGTAATCAAATCGTAGTTTTTGAAGCCGACATATTTCATCGGTCCGAGCGCATCCCATTTGTAGAACGACAAATAAATAGTGAACAAAATCGGATAGAGGCCGAAAACGGCGAATAACAAGAAAAAAGGCGAGATAAATAAATAAGCCATCAGGCTGCTAAGCCTACGCTCCGTCAAAAATGGCTTACCCGTCTTCACCGCCGGACTGGCAGTTACTGGCTGCTGCATGTTGCACCTCCGAAATTTATGAGAATTAACCAAATTCGCAGGGATTACCCTGCGAATTTGACATTTCTATGCTGCGAGCAAACAGGCTACGAGCCGGATTAGCTGCGTTCTACCAGTTTTTTCGCTTTTTCGACAGCCGCATCCCATTCCTCTTGCGGATCTGCTTTTTTCTCCATAATGTTTTGCAGCGCGTCCTTGAAGAACGTATCTGTTTGGTCATGAAGAGGTCCGTAGTAGACCGGTTTAACGGAGCCAGCCGCTTTGCCGTATTCAACTGCGATCGCTTGTCCGCCGAAGAATTCATCCGTAAAGCCCGTGAATTCTGCATCTTCATAGAGAGCGGGAATCGATGGCATTAGACCTTTTGTTTTGAACGATACGAGCTGATTGGCCTTGCTGTCGAGCCAGCTGATGAACTGAAAGGCTTCCTTTGGATGCTTGCCTTCCTTTGGCAGCGACAGGAAGGAGCCGCCCCAGTTGCCTGAGCCCTCAGGGAGCTGTGTCACTTTCCATTTGCCGGAGGAATCCTTGCCGTTTCCTTTGATGTTGCCGATCATCCAAGCCGGAGCAAGCATGATACCGAAATCGCCGTTATTCGTTGCTTGGCCCCATTCTGGGGACCAAAGCGCCCAGTTGCCGATCCAGCCTTCATTAATGCCTTTTACCGTGAAGTCGAATGCCTTTCTCACCTGCGGGTTCGTGTCGCCGATGAAGGAGCCGTCCTCCTTCTTGAAGTAAATCTCACCGTCCGATTGGTCGCGAACCGAGTTGTACATCAAGTCTTTCAAGTCTACGAACGGCTTGCCTGTTTTTGCTTTGAAATCAGCGGCAACCTGCGCGAATTTGTCCCAAGTATCGATTGCTGCCGCGAATGCTGCCGGCTCTGTAGGAAGGCCTGCCGCTTCGGCCAGGTCGGTACGGTAATAAGCGACTGTCGGGCCAATATCCGTGGGAAGCCCGATCTGGAAGCTGCCGTCCTTCGAGGAGCCCTGCTGCCACTTCCAATCCAGGTAGTCGCCTTTCAACGCTTCCGCTCCCAGGTCATTCAGGTTGTGGAATTTATCCTCGGCCGTCAGGAAACGCTCCATGAAGCCTATCTCCAGCTGGAAAATATCCGGTGCGCCGGAATTCGCCGACAAAGCCGTTGTAAGATTATTATGGTGTGCGGTTTGGTCTCCCGTGTTCTGTACTTTTACTTGAATGTTAGGGTTTGCTGCGTTCCACTCTTTGACCAGATCCTCATACCCGGTATTACCGAGTGTCCAGAACGAAAGCTCGACCTTTTGGCCTGCACTGCCTTCTGCGGCTCCTTCTGTGTTTTCCTCGGTTTTATCGTTGCCAGCACAAGCTGACAAAGCAAGAACGAGCATAGCGCTAAGCAGCAGCATGACCCAACCTTTTGCGTTTTTCATCGTCTGTGTTTACCCCTCTCAAATATGTTCCTCGCTTACACCCTTACTTTAATGGAAGCAAGAGGCAATGTTGAGGTGGCAAATTTACGATTTATGGTTGAAAATACTACGGCCGGTTAAAAATAGGATATAAACATAAAGGTGGACCATACGGGTCCGCTAATCTTAAGGAGGCTATTATGCCGAATAGGCTATTGACGATACCATTTACGAAACGCAGAAGAAAAGGCTTAGCATCTTTTGCTGCCTTTGGCATAGCCGTAACTTTGCTCGTTGGCTGCGGGCAAACGAGTACGAGAAAGAGCGGAGCGGACACCGATCCGGGTGCCGCAGCGATTGCGCCAGTGAATCAGGCAGAAGCCAAGACTGCGCCAATAGAGGGAGCAAGCCAAGGGGATAATCCGTTCGCGGCTGCCGGAATCGATGATCCCGCCGCTTTTATTCGAATGTTCGAAAGCGCGCAAGCGGCCGTTGCCGCCGATGAGAAGGTTGCGGTAGCAGCACTTATTCTGCTTCCTCTTCAGGTGAACGGGGAAACGCCTTACACCGTGACGTCCAGGGACGATTTCATAGCGAAATACGATGAGATTATGACAAAACCCGTGAAAGACGCGCTCGCGGCGCAGAAGGTCGATGAACTTTTCGTTCGCGATCAGGGCGTTATGGTCGGTATCGGCGAGCTGTGGTTCGGAGCATCCGCCGAGGTGCCCCAAGCCTACGGCATGATTGCAGTTAATCCGATACCGATAGACCGCAAGACATAGAAGTGAGCTTTACGTGGTAAAAAGGAGCATCCGGGCCTAGGTGGCTAGTCTGGACTTGCATTCAGAAACACTAAAAACCTCCGGTCACCGCTAGGCGGCAGATCGGAGGTTTTTGGATGTGGACTTCAATATTTCTCTAGAACTCCAGCCAAAACATAAAACTAGTACTGAACGGATAACCGCGCTACGAGCTGGCAAGCGCATTGCGAAAGGCTAAAATATATTTCGCTTGGTCGAGCGGGTTGACGCCTCGGCGAACCCGCTCCGCCTTGACATCCGGCGGGCACTCTCTGTAGCCGGCAAAAAAGGTCGACAAGGCACCTCTTCCTTTCGTAAGCGAACCGAACCTTGCAGGGAACTCCAGTGAGGTAGCTACCGGCATTATGCCTTCGAGCTCCATTCGCTCCTGCCTCACAACAGGTGTGCCGAACTCTCCCCGCATTTGAATCAACTCATTCATCAGCTTGCCTCCCGTCTCCTCCGGCACGGAGATTCGGAATGAAAGCATGGGCTCCAGCAATTTCACCCCTGTATGGGCTAATCCATCCATAATGCCCATGGGCGTCGCCAAAGCAAAATCAAGCGGATGCGTATGCCAGACATGATGCTCGCCTTCTATTAGCGTCACTTTCACATCCGTAACTTCCCAGCCAAAGAGGCCTTGCTGCAGCGCTTCAGGCACGCTCCGCGCCACCTCGTTCTGGTACCGCTCCAGCAGCCGTTCCGGCCGCACGACCGAGCTATAGACAAGCCCGCTGCCGCGCTCGCCCGGTTCGATTCGGAACCGCATTATCGCCCAGCACGGCTTCGGCATCGTATAGGCAATGAAGCCTTCTCCCGACTCGGCTGGCGTCTCTTTATAGATAACGGATGGTTGGCTGAATTCGACCTTTAAGCCATATCTGTCGTGAAGCACATGCGTCAGCACTTCAATCTGAATCGGCCCCATCACCTTCAGGTGCAGCTCCCGCTGCTCCTGAAGCCACTGCAGATCGAGCAAAGGATCCTCATCGGCTAGCTCCTGCAGGGCGGCAACGACTGACGGGTATTCGGCCTCGCTGCCGAATCGCACTTGAACGGTGAGCAGCGGCACTGCAAGCCGCGTCTCACCGGGAACATAGTCCGCGCAGCCGACAATATCGCCGATCCGCGCTTGGTTCCATCCGCAGACAGCAGCGATATCGCCTGCGGCCAGCAGACCGACATCCTCTGCCTTCTGGCCATCGATTTTGCGGATTTGAGTAATCTTCTCCTCTATCTGCTGTGTCACATTCCTCACAGAATCACGATTGCGAATGATACCGCTATATAAGCGTACGTAGGCAATCCTTCCCATCGCTTGATCACGCTCAATCCGGAATACCACGCCGGATACCGGGCCATCCGGTACAGCCAACGGCCCTGGCAGCAGCGCTGCCATCGCCTGCATCAACGGCTCAATGCCAATGCCTTTATTCGATGCGCCGAATAAAACGGGAAATAGCTCACCGCTGTGTGTAAGCTCTGGCAGCCTTCGCGCCAGCTCCTCTCGCGGCAGATTTCCATGATCCAAATAGTGAAGCAGCAGCGCTTCCTCGCTTTCGGCCACCGATTCCTCGAGCAGCTGCAAATAGCCCTGTGCCTCTTCCGTATCTTCACCTGCTATATCCAGCACGCTCATTGAGCCAGTAAAACTGTCCTCCGTGCCGAGCGGAGCTTGAATAGGCGCCGCCTGAGACGATAGCAGCCTTCTCACTTGCTTCAATGTTCGCTCGGCATCTGCACCGATCCTGTCCATTTTGTTCACATAGATGAGCGTTGGAATATTGCGTTCCCTTAGCGCATGCCAAATAACCTCCGTTTGCGCCTGCACGCCCTCTACTGCTGAAAGAATAAGAACCGCTCCGTCCATCACTCGCAAAGACCGTTCAACTTCAGACAGGAAATCGACATGCCCTGGCGTATCCACTAGGTTCACGGTCATCCCTTCCCAGTTAAAGCGCGTCGCCGCAGCGCGTACCGATATGCCTCTCGTGCGCTCCACCTCCAGAAAATCGGTTTGCGCCGTGCCTGCATCCACGCTGCCAAGCGACCGAATACGTCCGCTGCGGAATAAGATCTGCTCCGTCGTTGTCGTTTTCCCCGCGTCAACATGAGCGAAGATCCCAATGTTTCTTATATATTGTTGTGCAATAGACTCCATCTCGCATATCTCCCTCGAAACGCTCATTCTTTCCTTATCGTAACGTTGAAAGCGCATTACAGCAAGCAGCTGCTGTCGTTGCATGACATGCCTAATAGAAAAGGGATGCCCTAGAAGCATGATAGCCTCCTGAGCATCCCTTGCATATAAGGTCTATCCGTGCACAACTGGCGCTATGTCCTTCTGCTCCCGCTTGACCAGCGCATGCTTCTCCCACGCCCTGCTGCGCCAGCGGAAAAACATGATGAACGCACGCAGCCACTCATCTGCAGCAATAGCCAGCCAAATGCCAGCCAAGCCCAAATCAAGCTGGAAAATAAAGAAATACCCGAGCGGCAAGCTCATGGCGACCATCGAGAACATGCCTACCCATAGCGGGTATTTCGCGTCTCCCGCCGCGCGCAGCGAATTGACAAGCACAATGTTGATCGTACGTCCCGTCTCAAGCACGATGCTCAGAAGCAGAACGCTTACGCCAAGGCGGATAATTTCCTCATCGTCCGTAAACATTCGCATGAGCGGCTCGCGGAACGCGATTACGAGCAGCACCGCGAATAAGGTGACGCCGCTTGCCCAGCGCACGCTTTTCCACACCCGGTGATACGCAGTCGACGGTTCGCCCGCCCCGACCAGCCTGCCGACAATAATGGAGGTTCCCATGCCAATCGCGAATGCGAACAAATACGTAAACATCGAGATGTTATTCGCATAGTTTTTGGCTGCCAAGGAGGCTGCTCCAAGGTATGTTGCATAAAACAAAAACACGATTTGGCATGTTTGGTACATCACCTGCTCCAGCGCAGACGGAATGCCGATTTTTAATATTTTGGATATATATTCCTTGGACATATTGAAGTAGTAATGCAGCTCCACCCGGACCGACATAATCCGATACAGCATCCAGAAAAATACCGCAAGCGCCAAACCGCGACTGATGACGGACGATAGCGCCGCGCCTTGCACGCCCATCTCTGGAAAGCCGAAGTTCCCGAATATGAGCAAATAGTTGCCGATAATATGGATGATATTCATCCCCAGCGATACGTACATCGCTTCCTTCGTAAAGCCGTGAACGCGAATAATCGCCGCAACCGAGTTGATAATCGCCTGCAGGAAAATCATGCCGCCAACGATGGATAGATAACTCTTCGCATGAACGAGAATTTCGCCCTGCAAATTCAACGTTTGGAGCAAATGCCCGCCAAACAGCACAAAAGTTAAACTGATCAGCAGCCCTACCGCTAAATTAAGCGTGACGGCAAGCGCTGATATTTTGGCCGCTTCGATAAACTTGCGTGAACCGATATATTGCGCAACTACGATGGATGCCCCGTTGCCGATGACTTCCAGCAGTAAGATAGCGATATGCAAATATTGATTGGCCGCTCCCACTCCGGATACCGCATTATCCGAGATCGCGCTCAGCATAAGCGTATCCGCGATGCCCATGAGCATAAATAAAAAGATTTCTAAAAATATGGGCCATGTCAGAAAAAATAAATTAATATTTTTCGGATCCTGCTGCCCTTGACCGTTACCGGCTTCTGCCGCTGCCATGATGTCACCTTCTTCTAATAGGAAAAGTAAAGCACAGGTATCGTAGCATATCAGAAGGGCTATTGCACGCAAGAATTGTGATTTTACGCGAATAAAATGTTGGTAGTTTCAATGTAAACGCATACGTGGATTTTTCGCCAAATTCTATCAAGCGTAAACGGCTATCTCCGTCCGTTGGCGGCGTAACCTATCGTTTCGTGGATGAAAGATCAACATAGGGATAAGAGTCAAACTTATACTTTCCTATCTATAAAAAAAGACTACCCCAAAGCCGCCTAAGCAGCCTCGAAACAGTCTTCCTCTTTATAATTTAAAATGATAGATATCATTATTGCTCTTCAGACTCTTCTTCGGCTGCTTCTTCCTCAGCCGCTTCTTCCTCTTCTTCCTCTGCAGCGTCTTCCTCTACCGCAGCGGCAGCTTCTTCCGCTTCCTCTTCTTCCAATTCAGCTTCAACAGCTTCTACTGCCTCTTCCGCTGGAGCCTCTTCCGAAATCAGTTCCGCGGTTTCTTCCACGCCTTCTTGAACTACTTCCTCCTCTTGGCTCATGTTATCACCTCCTGCCTCTTATTACCTTAATAATAGCGCTTTCATAGAACTATACAAGGGGTGTAAAATGTCGTTTCATAAGAAGTATTTCCGCTTTTTGTAACGTTCGATTTCTTTCGCGTATTTCCGACGAATCTCCCCCGCCACAGGTCTAGGACTGCGTTCGGACCTGCGGCGGTTTTTCATTGCTTCCGTACTAGATAAGATAAATGACGACTAGTAAACGCGTCTTCGAGACGCATGAAACCGCATACCAACATATTCTTCAGGGGGCTATACCGATGTACTCATCGCTCATTCATTTAGAGCTAGGCGCTTTAATGCTATTCGTTGTTTTTTCACTCATTACAGCTGGCAAAGCAGCCAAGCTTATTTACAGCAAAACAGAAAAGCAGCTTAACATAAAGACCCGCAAGCTCGTATTCTGGTCCGTATGCTTAAGCTTGCTTGCTTCCGTCATCACCGGAGCAGATGCCGTGCTTGCGGCTACGGCACACCCGCTGTTTTGGCTGGATCGGCTGTTTGTACGAACACCGCTTGCCGTCATGCCTGTTCTCCTGATCTGGTTTTACTCTATCCCCAGGCTTCGCAAGCTCCTGCATCGAACGAACGGACGGACAGAGCTTGCGCCAGACGTCGCACGCAGGCGTCAGGCTTCCGATCCTGCTTTCATCGTCCCGTTTCAGCTATCGGCCTTATGCTCGACCGCTTTGTTTTATTTCGCATTCGTACCGCCTATTCCGTTCCAATGGACGGCCATAACGATTCCAATCACTACGCTCCTCTTTTTTGCCTGCTTGCTGTGGATGCTGCAAACCCGGCGTAATCAACTGGCCGCAGAAGCACCGCTCGTCTATCGCCCATGGAGGCGCAGACTGACGCATAGCGGCGTGCTGCTAGCCCTATTGGCAGTAGGCAGCATTCCATTCCTAACCGCTTTGGAGAGCAGCAAGCTGCCCGAGAGGCTCAGCATGATGACAGGCAAAGCCGACTACGGCATCGCTCATGCTCCTTCGAACGGTATTGCATTGGCTGGACATCACCATGCAGCTGTCAGCAACCAGCCAAGCACGGAAACAGCGCCCGTCTCGGTAAAGGAACTGACCGGGCCGCTCACAGGAGAGCCGGACCGCCGTTTCGCGCTTACCGCCGAGCACAAGAGCGTTACGCTGGATTCTGGCGAGCAAATCGAAGCATGGACCTATAACGGCCAAATGCCCGGCCCCGAGCTTCGGATGAGGAAAGGCGAGCTTGTGGAGGTTATCCTTCACAACAAGGACATTGAAGATGGCGTTACCCTGCACTGGCACGGCCTTGACGTGCCGAACGCAGAGGACGGGGTTGCCGGCGCAACGCAGGATGCCGTCATGGCCGGCGAAACTTATACTTACCGTTTCATAGCCGAGCAGGCAGGCACCTTCTGGTATCATTCACATCAAAACTCCAAAACCGCTGTTCAAAAAGGCTTATTCGGCGCACTCATCGTAGAGCCGCCCGATGCTTCTGCCGATCAATTCGAGGACATCACCGTGATCACGCACATATGGGAAGGTGCTGGCATGTCCATTGGAGACAAAAGGGGCATCCAGCCAAAAAAGATTGCACCAGGCACGACCGTCAAGCTTCGGCTTATCCATACCGATGACTGGGTTCGCCAATCCTATGTTTTGACGGGTGCTTCCTTTAAGGTTACCGCCATAGACGGAACCGACCTGACCGGACCAAGCGAGCTGCATGACCAGAGCCTTGAGCTCCTTACCGGCGGCAGGTACGATATCACCTTTATCATGCCGGATTCTCCTGTCTTTCTGCGGGTTGGAAACGGCAATTCCTTGGGCATACTGATGAGTAAAGATGGCAACGGAGAAGCACCGATTCGCCGCAAGACTACAACCTTTGACCCGACGCATTACGGTACTGCGGCAACAACGGCCCCTTTTGACCTGAACAGCAAATTCGATCGCGAGTTTAAGATGGTGCTGGATAACCGGTTTGCCTTCTTCAACGGCGGCTTCGCCGCTTACGATACGATTAATGGAGAGGTTTTCCCGAATACGCCGATGTTTATCGTCAAGGAAGGCGATCTCGTAAAAACAACCATCGTGAATCGCAGCTCCGTCGAGCATCCCATGCATCTGCACGGCCATCATATGCTCGTGCTCTCGCGCAACAACGAGCCCGTTACGGGCAGCCTTTGGTGGTCCGATACGCTGGATGTCGCACCTGGAGACTCCTATGAGGTCGCGTTCCGCGCAGACAATCCCGGCATCTGGATGGACCATTGCCATAACTTAGTGCACGCCGCTGCCGGCATGACCATGCATCTCATGTACGAAGGCGTCGTATCACCCTATGAGGTGGGAACGGCGACGCCTAATCACCCGGAGTAATCGATACTGGACTTTAGTCTAGTTCGTAATTTTACCTTCAGCAGGAGGACAGCCGTTTTTGATCTATGCTATGCTGAGGACAGCTAATAAAACGTGGATTGGGGTGCTATTGAACAATGAATGTTAATGTAAGAACAATCAGCGGGTTTGTCCTGCTTCTGCTCGGCGCTTGCCTGTTTCTCAACCAAGGCGAAACCTTCGGACCTGGCAAAATATTTGCCTACTTCTGGCCATCGCTATTCGTTATCCCGCTCGGTCTCTTCTTTCACTGGATGTACTTTTCCATGGTTGGAAGAAAAGGCGTCGGCCTTCTGATCCCCGGCGGCATACTATTTGTCGCAGGCGTTATTTGCCAAATTGCCATGTTATTCAATAACTGGGTTTACATGTGGCCGGGCTTTATCCTTGCCGTTGCAGTCGGCCTATTCGAATTTTACTGGTTCGGCAACCGCAACAAATGGCTGCTCATCCCCATCAACATTCTGAGCGTGCTGTCGCTTCTCTTCTTCGCGGTATTCTCGATTGGCTCCTTCTATAATAAGTTTGTACTCAGCCAGCCGATTATCGCCATCGTATTTATTCTTGCCGGCGCCATGATCCTTCTTATGAAGCGGAAAGACGCTTAACCACTTCCTACGGCTATGTGGTATAATCACAAGCATCGCAACAGCTGCTTCGCAAACCTAAGCCCATGCTTACGAAGTGGTTTGCTTCGCAAACCTAAGCCCATGCTTACGAAGTGGTTTGCTTCGCAAACCTTTAGGAGGAATTAAATGCTTTCTTTTGAACAAAAGCTCGCTATTATTGAAGCATTTCCTGAATTGGAACGGAAGGACGTCTCTCTCGGACGTACCAACTTCCACTACGAGGAGAGCGCCCATGAGAAAAAATCGGTCGTGCACCATCTGCATCCGAACGGAAACGGCTATGTCTTCGCCGGACTAGTGCCTGGCGTAGCGACGGATGACAAGGGACTTGTCAATATTCGCGACTTCACGGAGGAGGAGCTTCGCGCGATTATCGAGAAATCGATCAGCTCGCTTGCTATCGCACCCCCGGAGAAGCCGGAATCCAAAAAGAAGAAAAAGAAAAAACCACCGCTGGAGCAGAAATGGATTGGCCCGGACGATGCGGTGCTCACTTTGCTTTTTGAAGAAGACCTGTGGTATTTGTATGCGGATCTCAATCTGGAATCAGCTTTTGAAACCTATGAGGAAGCAGAGCAATACTTGGAAGAAGAGCAGTTCACTCGCGCTTAGCTTCTATACGATTTTTATTGAACGGAGAAACAGAACCCCTGTTTCTCTGTTTTTTTATGTGGAACATTACTTATTCCAACAAATATTTTAAGAAATGCCCCAAGAAACGACAGGAATTGCATAGACCTGTGTCTAATTGTAGTAAGTGCACCTTAGACTTTGGGGGGATATCCTGTTGTCCATTAAAGCCAAGCTATCATTATCGATTTCTATCATTGTTGCAGTCATTTTGGCGCTGAGTTTATCCATTTATTACTTCTCTTCCAAGGCTGAGGTACAATCAAGTCTCGAACAGCAAGTAAACAATATTGCAAAGCAAATCAGTCTCACGATTACAGCATCGGAGAGCGCAAAGCAGTCCATGGAGGATGCGATCGGCGAGAAGCTGAGACTCGCTGCCATTGCGGCAAAAGCGCAGCTCGATCCCGATATCGACAACGTGAAAAACGAGCAGCTCGTGGAGCTTAGCCGCAAAATTGGCGTCGACCACATTACACTTTGGAAGCGTTTCGACAATGATGTGATCGCTTTGAAATCATCCGACCCGTATGAAATCAATATGAGCTCCAAAACATGGGATTACTGGCATATCGCGTTTCTTCAGCTTTTTAAAAACCATAATGTTACGATTCCACAGGGGCAAAAACTCGAAAACTACTGGTCAGGTCCATTTAACTTCTCCACCTCGGACCCTAAGAAGATTAGAAAATGGGGAGACTATTACGACGGAACGACCAATTATATGATCAATCCCTACGTTAATGCGCAGGTGCTGCTAGATTTCGATTATTCGATTGGCACGAACTCCATTGTGAATAAGATTATTGCTAATCAGCAGGATATTCTTGAAATAACCGGATTTGACCCGCAGTTTTTCGGCAAAAGGCCGATTATCAAAATGAAAAAGGGCATTCCCGTATTCAATTTGGACGTGCGCGATATCCCGTTTGGCCAATATACCTATAAAGATCAAGAAAACGACTCCATACATATCCAGAATGCCTTGGAGAGCGGGCAAGCGATCACTGCAAAGAGCAACATCATGGGCAAGCAGGTCATGAAAACGTTTATTCCGATCACAATCGATAAAACCTATGTCATCTGTATCAGCTTTGACCAACAGGCAATTCTAAAGCCGCTTAATAAACAGCTTTTCATGCAATCGATCATTTCATTATGCCTTGTTCTCGTGTCTATGCTTGCCAGCTATTTCATTGCCGGCTTTATGCTTCGCGGCTTGAATCAGATTCTAAGCAAAGTAAATGCGATTGCAGCCGGCGATTTCGGTCAGCTCATTACAATTCGCAGCAATGACGAGCTGGGCTTGCTTGCTTCTAGAATTGATACGATGGGCAGCAACTTGCACAGCTACACCACTCAGCTTCAGGATACGGCCGAGGAGCTCCGCAGTACAAAGCAGTACTTGGAGTCCTTCGTTAACCATACATCTGATGCCATTCACGTATCGGATTTGTCCGGCAGCGTCATTCAGGTAAATAAGGCATTCGAAAAAATGTACGGCTGGTGCGAGGAAGAGGCTCTTGGCAAGCCGCTGGAAAATGTGCCGCCCGACTATCTAAGCTCACATTATGAGCTTGAGGCTACCGTACTGCGCGGCGGCTCCGTCACTGATTTTGAAACGGTGCGATATAGCAAGTCCGGCGAGCTTATCGATTTAAGCCTAACCATCTCGCCCATTCGCAATGAGCTTGAAGCGATCATTGCAATAGCGACTATTTCTCGCAATATTACCTCGCGCAAGCAGTCGGAGGAAATCATCAGACGTTCCGAAAAACTGTCGGTTGTCGGCCAAATTGCGGCAGGCGTTGCACACGAGGTACGCAATCCGCTGACGACGCTTCGAGGCTTCGTGCAGCTGCAGCAGAAGACAGGCAGCCTATCGCAAGCTAATCTGGAGGTTATGCTAGGAGAGCTCGATCAGATCAACATGATCGTAAGCGAATTTCTTGTATTCGCCAAACCGCAGGCGACTCATTATCAGCCGGTTAACATTCTTCATCTCGTGAGCGATATAATGATGCTGCTTGATTCAGAAGCCAAAATGAGCAATGTTCAGCTTGACTTGCTCGCAGATCCCATGCTGCCTGAAGTCATTGGCGAGGCTAACCAGCTGAAGCAGGTATTCGTTAATATCATGAAAAACGGCATTGAATCCATGTCTAAAGGCGGCATGCTGTCCATTAAGCTTGAATGCTGTCGGCAAGAATCGATTATTATACAATTCATCGATCAAGGCTGCGGCATCAAAGAAGAGGATCTTATGCGCTTAGGCGAGCCTTTCTTCACGAAGAAAGCAAGCGGCAATGGGCTAGGCCTGATGGTGAGCCAGCAGATTATTGCTGCGCACAAAGGCACGATTGTCTTCCGAAGTCAGCTTGGTGAGGGCACATGCGTTGAAATCACGCTGCCAATGCGCACTTAACGGACCTTAGCATGCTGCCAGTCCGACTTCAAATGAGCGGTTTTGCTTTTTGTTTTCTATATTCGCAGTCAAAGCAGGCCAAGAACCCGTTATGGAGTTCCTAGGCCTGCTTTATTGTTGGAGCTTCTATGTGATACAGGAGATATAGAACCAAATAGATGATAGGCAATTCAAAAAAGCCTAGGTATCCTATTTACCGCTATACACTCCTGTTCAATATTCGGAATTCGTCATATAACCGCGAATTTTATATTTTTTTGAAGTAAAGCGAGCTCATATGGTAAAATGTGTCCGAAGCCTTTTTGCATAAGATGGGAAGACTTAATTAATAACGTACGATCATTCCGCTATATTGGAGCCGCATATGTTGATGACTATGGATACCCCTATTTCTCAGTATATAATTTTTGTCGTTATTTCCGGTGTTCTAAGCGTGCTGCTTGCCATATATGCATACAACAACAAGAATAAGTTCACAGGCATGAAAGTATTTATGTGGTCAACCATCCTATCCGCCGTATATACCTTTGCATTTGCCTTTGAACTCGCCAGTGATTCGCTTAGCGAGATTCGATTCTGGCTGAATATCGAATATCTCGGCATGCCCTTCATCTCTCCCTTAAGCTTGCTGCTGATTATGATTTATGTCGGTATTGAGAAGTTCAATACGTTTAAGAAATCTTGGGTCTTTTTTATTATTCCGTTCATCACGTTGTTAATGGTAACGACTAATGAATACCACCATTTATTTTATAAAGATCTATTTCTGAACCCTCATATCGAAAAACCTATGGTTGATGTCATACCCGGTCTATGGTATTACGTCCATGGAAGCTACACTTCCGGCTCTATGTTTGCCAGCTTGTTCCTATTGTACCGATATTGGCGGAAGACCAAATCCATCTACCGCAAGCAAATGATAACGCTAGCTATTGGCATTATGCTCCCCATGCTGGGAGCGCTCGCTTACGTGCTCGGCATTACGCCTCTCGGTATGGACCCCGTGCCCATATTGATGTGCATCACATCCACCTTGTATGTGACTTCGATCTTCTCGACCTCGCTTCTCACCGTCGCGCCAATTGCGCGCGAGCATATATTCGAGAGCATGCGCGATGGAGTGCTTGTCCTTAACTTGGAAAACCAAATCATGGATTTCAACGGGGCTGCCGCCAAAATCATACCCGCCTTGACTCCCGAAACAATCGGGCAAAAGCTGGATCATATTTGGAAGCGCGGAGCGGAGACGGGAGCCTTCTCCGTGGGCTCGGACGAAGCCCTCGACCATGAGGAGGAGCTCAAATGGGTACGCGGCGGAGAAACGTTCTATTATCGGATAAGGTCCTCCAGGCTCCTTAAGTCCAATGGCCAGCTGGCGGGCAGAACCATCGTCATGATCGACGTCACCGAGCATACGCTGCTGCAGCATAAGCTTCGCTATCTGGCGGAGATCGATGGCCTTACTTCTATATATAACCGTACCTTTTTTATGGAAAAAAGCAGAGAACTGCTGGCAGCTGCTCACCAAAGCCAAGCCCCGCTCTGCTTTATTTTGTTTGATATTGACCATTTCAAGCAGATAAACGACCGTTATGGGCATAGCGTAGGCGATTTCGCCCTTAAGCATATCGTAATGATTTGCCAGCAATTTTTGCCCGAGCACGCCTTGCTTGGCCGGTACGGCGGCGAGGAATTCGCCATCAGCCTGCCGAGTACAACGCTTGAGCAAGCCGGACAAACCGCTGAACTGCTGCGTGCCGAGATTGCCGCCAACCCGCTTTATAGCTCAGCTAAAGCGATAACGATTACCGCAAGCTTCGGCGTTACGCAAGCTCGAACCGCGGATATACCGCTTGAAATGCTGCTGAGCGAAGCAGACATCGCCTTATACCGGTCAAAACATACGGGTAGAAACGCTGTGCATCTTTCTAATAACGGCAGCATACATGCTTTTCAACAAAAATAACGATACTAGCGGGAAAGAGATAGGTGGGAATGGCTTATGCTTAAAGCAGTTAACCTGCGCGACAAATTGCGTTTTCGTCCTAGCCCTCCGCAGGTTATGACCTTTGGCTTTATTTTGCTCATATTAGTTGGAGCGCAGCTCCTGTCTCGGCCTATCTCCTTCACGAACGCTACTTCTATCTCCTACTTAGACGCTTTGTTCATGTCGGCAAGCGCTACCTGCGTGACTGGCCTTACCGTACTGAATACAGGCACTCATTTCTCCACTTTCGGACAGGTTGTCATTATTCTATTAGCCCAGATCGGCGGTCTCGGCTTTATGACAATGGCAACCTTATTTGCCCTGCTGTTCCGCAAACGAATTTCGTTCCGGGAAAGACTCGTGCTGCAGGAATCGATGAACTACGGATCAACGGAAGGCATCGTGCGCATGATTCGTAAAGTTCTGCTATACGCTTTAGTTATCGAGCTGTCCGGCGCTATCCTGCTGAGCGGTTATTTCATGCTGGAGATGCCGGTTGGACAATCCATTTATTTTGGCATATTCCACAGTATCTCCTTTTTCAACAATGCAGGCTTTGATTTGTTCTCACAGTTTCCAGAGCGTGCCGGCAGCCTTATTCATTACGTAGAGGATCCGTTCGTCAATATCGTATCCATGCTGCTTATTTTTTTCGGAGGAATTGGCTTCATCGTTATTTCAGAGCTGGTGACTTACCCCAAAAACAGAAAGTTCAGCCTGCACAGCAAGGTGGTTTTATCGGTTACCGGCGTACTTACTGCTTTCGGTGCCATTGTCATTTTCGCACTCGAGCTATCCAATCCGCATACGCTGCAGCCTTTGTCGGCAATCGGCAAATTTCTCGGCGCTTTGTTCCAGTCCGTCACCGCACGTTCAGCAGGCCTGAGTACTGTAGACCCATCTATGCTTAGGGAAGTGACGCAATTTTTCCTTATACTGCTTATGTTCATCGGCGCAGGCCCAGGCTCAACGGGAGGCGGTATCCGCGTGACGACCTTCGCTATTCTCATAGGTGCAATTATCGCGATGATGCGCGGCAAGGACGACGTCGTACTGTTCCGTTATCGCATTGCCAAGCAGCAGATCCATCAAGCAATCATGTTCACAATGATCGCCTTCTCCATCATTTGCGGAGCGACGATGCTGTTGTCCATAACGGAAACCGGCTCGTTTCTAGCTATCTTGTTCGAAGCCACTTCCGCATATTGTACGGTCGGCATGTCAGCAGGATTAACCAGTCACCTCAGCGAAATCGGCAAGGTTATCATCATTTTGCTCATGTTCGTCGGCCGCTTAGGTCCTGTTACGCTCGCTTTCGCGCTCAATACGCGCTCGAAGAAGGAGCTGTACCGCTTCCCTGAAGGGAAAATCACAATCGGCTAAGCTGCGGTTTGCATCTGCAATCCGACCAATGATACGATTAATGAGGACAAGTCATTTGCATTATTAAAGGAGCTTTCGTTCTTATGTCATTACATTCACATATCCACTCGGGCAATGCCGTTGATGATGCGGCCTTAGACAGCATGGGGCGCGTGCTGATCGTGACCGCCGTCGATGCCGAGCGGGAAGCGGTCCTTCGCGGATTAGCCGGCTTGCCGAACATCGATGTCATCGCAGCAGGGGTTGGCTCAGCCGCAGCCGCAGCCGGAACTGCGGCTGCTCTCGCCTCACCGGAAACTGCCTATCGCCTTGTGATTAGCATGGGCATTGGCGGCGGATTCATAGACCAGGCGGCAGTCGCCTCTCTTGTTGTAGCCGATCTTATCGTTGCTGCCGATTTGGGCGCGGAGTCGCCGGAGGGCTTCCTCAGCTTAGATGAGCTCGGCTTCGGCTCCGCACGCGTTGCTGCAAGCGGCGCTTGGAACAACCGGCTGCTTGCAGCCATTCAGGGCAGTGGCTTATCCGTATGCAGCGCACCCATTCTTACCGTCACGACAGCCACCGGCACCGCCGAGACCGCAAGCCTGCTTGCACAGCGGATTAAAGGCGCCGCCGCTGAAGCAATGGAGGGGCATGGCGTCGCAGTAGCGGCTGAGCGTTTCGGCATTCCTGTCACGGAAATTCGCGCCATATCCAATGCAGTCGGACCACGGGACCGGTCTGCTTGGCGAATTGGCGACGCACTCGCTGCACTAGAAGCAGCAACCAAAGCTATACGGGAGGTACTATCATGAACATTGCATTCTCACCCTGCCCGAACGATACATTCGTCTTCCACGCTTGGGCACATCAACTCATTCCAGGCGCGCCAGAGCTGGATGTCACCTATGCAGATATTGACATTACGAACAACTGGGCAGCCAAGTCCAAAGGCCCAGAGGTTATGAAAATCTCCTATGCGGCTTTGCCTTGGGTCCTTTCGGAATACAAGCTTCTTCCCTGCGGCGGCGCGCTTGGGAGAGGCTGCGGCCCGCTTGTCTTAACCAATGAGGACCATGCTGCTCCCGCTTCTTTGGCTGGCAAACGCGTTGCGGTACCGAGCGAGCGCTCCACGGCCTATCTTCTATTCCGTCTGTGGGCTGCCAAACATGTTCCAGGCGGCGTGGGAGAGATTGTGGTCATGCCGTTTCACGAAATCATGCCAGCCGTTCGCGACGGCCGCATCGATGCAGGCTTAGTCATTCATGAAGCCCGCTTCACGTACCCGAACTATGGGCTCCAGATGTTGATCGATCTCGGCAGCTGGTGGGAATCGGACACCGGTCTGCCTATCCCGCTCGGTGCCATTATTGCCAAGCGTACGCTTGATACCGAAGCGATCACGGAGTGGATCCGTTCATCCGTCCAATACGCCTGGGCTCATCCCGATGAGTCCAAGCGTTACGTAATGATGCATGCGCAGGAGCTTTCCCAGGAAGTCGCTCAAGCGCATATTGATTTGTACGTCAATGCGTTTACGGCTGATTTGGGCGAGGATGGCTATGCGGCCGTTACAGCTCTGCTCGGCCGGGCTGCTGAAGAAGGGCTTGTACCGAGCTTTGACTTGTCGCTGCTGAAATCTTGATGAGTGTCAGCCTAAACAACGGCTGACGCTTATCGCTTCATTCGCCTTCGACTCATACAAAATGGCTGAACAGACTTATGCCTGTTCAGCCATTTCTTCTATCTGCCTATACGGTATAATCGATAAATAATAACCGCGGCTTGCGCCCGGGATGCAGTATCCATTGGAGCGAAACGTCCATCTCCCAGACCATTTATAAGTCCTGCTTTCTGTATATCCAATACTGCGTTTACGGCGTAAGCTGCAATACTCGATTCATCTGTGAACACGCCGGCTTCTGCAAATCCCCCGCCCGGCACAATGCCGAATATATCGGCAGCTCTTGCAATCAGCACCGCCATTTCTTGCCTCGTGATGCCTTCATTCACACCAAAAGTGCCGTTTGATCGCCCCGTTACGATACCAAGCTGCTCGGCTGCAGCTATCGCTCCGTAATGCCAGGTCCCTTGCTTAACATCGTGGAGCTGACTGACTGCATCATTATCCGATAGTTCAAGCGCATTCATTAACATCGTAATGAAGGCAGCTCGTGTCACCACTCCGGACGGCGCGAACCTCTCGCTGGCAACGTCATTGATTGCTCCCCTTGATGCAAGCGCCTCTATGGCTTCCTCTGCCCACTTGGCTGTATGAAGGTCCTTGAATGGTGCGTCTGCTGCATACATGCCAACGTGCTTCGGCTTAAACGACAGGCTGCCCTTGCCAGCTTGAAAGTAGCCATTGCGAACCGTTTCAAGCTTACCGTTCCTTGTGCCTTCGAGTTAATACCGCTTCAATAAAGGATGATATTTGCTCCTAAAGCCACGGCAAGTTTCGAAAAATAAGTCTAAAGAGGTGTCTCCACCAAATAAATGCGACCTTATAAACATAAAAAAGACCGTCTCCGCTGGCCATCGGCCATAAAGACAGTCTCGCTTGATATTTCCTTTATTCCTTATCCATAAGCTTAAGCGATCCAAAGGGATCGCTAGCCTCGCTATTATTACTATCCGATTCAACAAACCGCTTAAGAGCAGAGAGCTTATTGTCCCAATAACGCTCATAATAAGCGAGCCATCGCTTCAGCTCCAGAAGCGGCTCAGGGTCTAAGCGATAGCGCGTTTCTCTTCCTACCTTCCTATCCTTTACCAGGCCCGCATCCGCCAGCACCCGCAAATGCTTCGACACAGCCGTACGGCTCATCGTGAAATGGCCGCTGATCACGGTAACAGGAAGCTCATCATCGCCAAGCAAATGCAGCAGCCTGCGCCGAGTCGGGTCGGCGATTGCTTGGAAAACGTCATGCTTTGTCGCCGGCTCCGCCATTCTAGACTCCAACGTATTGACTTAGTTTCTTTACGATACCAACCCAACCGCCCGACATTCTCTCGCGGACTTCCTCGTGCGATTGACCGAACTCCGTCACTTTATTCACATCCCAGCCGGCATGAATAAGAGTAAATTCTGTTTTTCCGGCTTGCTCGACTAGTTCAAACGTCAAAGACCAGTCCTTTCCCCATTCGAAGGCTAGCCGGTTTGGGGGATCAAGCACGGTTACCTTGCAAGGAGAATTGCCAAAGGGGCCTGCCTCTAGGTGGAATTCGTAACCCAGCTCCGCCACAAAATTGTTCGGCATGAACCAAGCCGCGATGCCATCCGATGTAGCTACAGCATTCCATACCTTCTGAATCGGCGCATCGAGGATCAGCGTTTGCCTAATGTCAGGCAGCGTATTTTGCGTTTGATTGTTATCCATTTGGTAGCCTCCATAAGTTGTTGTTAGTGAATTAAAGTCCATCGTTAATATGAAACCATTTGGTTTCGCATTATGATTATATGACACCCTATGGTTTCATGTCAAATGGGCAGCCTTCTATAGCTAGCTTTTCTATTTGTGGGCTCGATTGTAGAAAAAAGGAATAGAGTAGGAGAATAGAGATATAGACCGAGGTAATAAATGATTAAAACTGTCAGGTTCGTTTCATAGTATCGCATCTTGCCCACTGTCCCGTTTTGACCCTTAATTTCAATAGGAATAAATCCATTATCCAACCCATAGATTAAAAGGCACGATAAACCCTTGGAGGTAGATTATGGAGAAAAAACTATTGATTGTTGTTAATGAAACAAATCAAAATTTCAAATTCGTAAACAAGGAATGCGATAACGACGAAAGGCAGATCCAACCCAACGCATCCAGCTCTTTGGCAAGCATCAACCTAACGCCGGGGCAATATGAGGCAGGCTGCGACATACCTGATTGTAGTGCAAGCGAATATTTCGATGCTCATCATATGGCATTCATTAATCCGAATAATAATTCCGAAGAAATACCTGCTTTTTGTTTTTGGTATGACGATGATCAAAATCAATATTATTATACAACAACGGGTAAATATAATACGGACTCTAAAAATGGAGAAACGAATAAGATCATACCTGGCAATGTTTCTAGTTCAGAAAGCCGAAAGGCAATTTACATAAAGAATGACGGTACTCTTCTTATCACCGATATTTACAATAAAAAGGAATAGTTGCCCGATATCGTTCGTACAAAAAAACAGCGGCAGCATGGATTATTCTCGTCCATGCTACCGCTGTTTTTATTGGAGCCTTATCGTATATATTTTACGATATTTATATAGAGAGATGCTATTGCACGTAAATGACTCGCTTCTATATGGATATGAGCGAAAACTGCTCCGACCATTTGCCGCCCACCAGCTTGCCGCCCGAGAAAGCAGCTTCACGAATAGGCGCCGATGCAATCGCGTGTTTCGCATTCGTTGCCGCAGCAAGAATGAAGCTAGCTGCATCACCCTCCTTCGGCGTTAACGGGTTCTCCGAAATAAGCGGATACGTTTGCAGCAGCGCATCATCCAGAATCCATCCGAACTTCTCAGCCAGCTTCGCGCCTCTTGCCAGCAAATCACCGTTTCCAAATGGACTCCACGCATCCAAAATATTGTCCGAGCCTACGTGAACCGTGACGCCTTCGGCTATCAGCTGGTCTACGCGCGGCATTGCCCTATCGAGCGGTACGCTTGTAATAATCGCGACATCGGCCGATTTCAGCTGCTGTGCAAGCTCTCTTGATTCGGACTCGGATACCTGGCCAAGGCAATAAGCATGGCTAACCGCTGTTCTTCCGCCCTTGTCCGCTTGCAATGTCAGATCGGCGAACCGACTTATCGTATATAAGCCCAAATGCCCCGGGTCGTGCAAATGAAGGTCCACGCCTGCATTAAACTCGGCACTCAGCTCGAACGTCGCTTCTAGGCTTCGGTCAACCTGCCGATCAAGACCTGCCGGATCGACGCCGCCTACGTATTCGGCACCTGCGCGCAGCGCATCCTTCATCACTTTAATCGAATCGGAACGGAGAAGCCCTTGCTGCGGGAATGCCACGATTTCGATCTCCATCACGCCGCGATACTCCTCTCGCACCTGAAGAACATGCTCCAAATGTGAAATCCCGATTTGCGGGTCCACATCGACATGGGTTCTGATTTTGGTCGTGCCGTGGCTAAGAAGCAGTTGGATAAGCCTGCGAGCACGCTCGGCAACCGTCGTCGGAAGCGAGGCGAGCATCGTTTTTTCGAACGATAATTGCCCGGGCAATGTAATAAACGGTTGCAGCGGCCTCCACGGCTCGCCAAGGAAATGCTTATCGAGATGAATGTGCATATCGGTTGTAGATGGCAAATAGTGCAAGCCCTCCGCATCCCGTACACTGCTCGTATTCACGCCTGCGGAAGCATTCGTGCTTGGCGCTATTCGCGAAATTAAGCCTTTTTCCAAATCCAATGTCAGATCAAACAAGCCTTCGTTTATGCGTACGCGATTTATTTGTGTTATGGACATGTTCGTCACCCTCAATTTCATCATTTAGTTAATGCGCGCCTAAATAGGCCTTGATCATCCGGTCGTCATTCAACAGAGCGGAGGAAGAGCCGTGCAGCGCAATGCTGCCATTATCCACGACATACCCCCGCTTCGCAATCGACAAAGCCTTGTGGGCCATTTGCTCGACGAGCAGTATGGCAGTCCCGTCCTTCGCCAGCTCGCCAATCGTAGCGAATATTTCGTTTACGATAATCGGCGCAAGACCGAGTGAGGGCTCATCTAACAATAGCAGCTTCGGTTTGCTGATCATCGCCCGCGAGAGCACGAGCATCTGCTGTTCGCCTCCGCTGAGCGTGAACGCAAGTTGATGGCGACGTTCATGCAGCCTTGGAAACCGCTCGAATACAAGATCCAGCTCTTTTTCGAATTGCTGCTTCGAATAGTAACCGATTTTTCTTTTGAGACCCATCCGTAAATTTTCTACAACCGACAGCGTGCCAAACACCTCTCGCCCTTCCGGGACAAGCGACACACCGAGATTCGAGGTTTTGTTCGCGGATAGGTGGGTAATTGACTTGCCGTCCAGCTCGATGACACCAGCGCTTGGGCGTACGAGTCCAAGTACCGATTGGAGCATCGTCGTTTTGCCTGCCCCATTCGAACCGATTACCGCCACGATCTCACCTTTGCCAAGCTCCACGTCAACACCCTTCAAAGCTTGGATGGCGCCATAGCGCACTTCTAGTCCCTTAATGCTCAGCACTGGCAGCAACCTCCTCTCCGCCTAGGTAGGCCTGTATGACGCGAGGGTCGCTCAGCATTTGCTCCGGGCTTCCCGTACCGATCACCCTGCCGAAATCAAGCACCGTTACCGTATCGGAAACCCGTTGCACGAAATCCATATGGTGCTCGATTAATATAACCGTCACGCCATGCGAAACGAGCTTCCGCAGTAGATTCTCCAGCTGCTCGATCTCAGTCGCCGTCATGCCCGCCGCAGGCTCATCAAGCAGCAGCAAGCTTGGCGAGGTTGCCAAAGCGCGTGCAATCTCTACCATGCGCTGATGCCCGTAGGGCAGCTGGCTTGCAGGCATATGCCGGTCACCCTCGTAGCCGATGAGATCCAGCAGCGCATGGGAACGTGCCTCCATTTGCCGTTCCGAGCGAAGCTGCTTAGGCGTCCGAAGCAGAGATGCTCCTAGGCCGCTGCGCTCCCGCTTCGTCATGCCGGTCATGATATTCTCAAGCACCGACAGCTCTTTAAATAACCGCGAATGCTGGAACGTCCTTGCGATGCCGAGCTGAGCCACTGCCGACAACGAGCGCGGTACAAGCTTCTCGCCATGCAGCTTGAATGAGCCTTGCTCCGAGCTGTACAAGCCGGAAATCACATTAAGCAGCGTCGTTTTGCCTGCTCCGTTCGGTCCGACCAATGAATGAATGGTACCGGCGGCAACCGAGAAGCTGACATCCTTCAAGGCATGCAAGCCGCCAAAATATTTATTGATGCCCTCAAGCACGAGAAGCTCCTTATCCTTAGCTTGCGCGGGAGCGCTAAACATAATCTCCTCACCGCTTGCCGTGCTGGAAGAGGCTTTCTGGCTTTTAGGGGCAAATCGGCTCAGCTGCGGAGCAACCCAGCCTGCCACTGTGCCCGCAATTCCCTTCGGCAGGAAAAACAGCACCGCGAACATAATGCCGCCGTATAGTGCCATCCGGAGCTTTTCCATATCGAGCACTTCAGGCAGGAACACGATAATGGCCGCTCCGATAACCGGACCAAGCACTCTTCCCGACCCGCCTAGAATAACAATTAACACCAGCTGGACGGAGGTTTGGAAATTATACGTGTCCGGACTAATGAAGCTGTTCGTATGCGCGTAGATCGCACCGGACAAGCCTGCCAGCACCGAACTGATCGCAAACCCGGCATACTGCACCGTAAACTTGCGAATGCCGAGCGACGCCGCCGCGATTTCATTCTCCTTCGTTGCGATCATCGCCCTGCCCCAAGACGAGCGGCGCAGATTGCGGGCGATCAGCAGCGCAATAACAGCAATCGCCAGCACGAATATATACATGCTCTTCAGATCGAATGTATAACCGGCAACCTGCGGCTTCGCAATGCCGGAAATGCCAAGCGGCCCGCCCGAGAAGCCGTCCCAACGGATCAGCACCTCATGGATAACAACGCCGAAGGCAATGGTAATCATAGATAGGTAGACGCCGCCCGCCCGAATGGTCGGTATGGCAATCAAGCTTCCGATAATCAAGGATACCAGCATGCCGATCAGGGCTACCGTCCAGAACGATAGTCCGTATGTGGTGCTGAGAAAAGATGACATATAAGCGCCAACTGCCATAAGCCCTGCGTGGCCGATAGAAACAATGCCGCAATAGCCGATTAAAATATTCATGCCTGTGCATGTAATGACGAAGATTCCGATCATGAACAATAGATTCAAATAATACGTGTCGACCATCCATGGCCCGGCAGCAAGCAGCCCCACGGCTGCGAGACCTGCAATCCAACCGGCAGCCGTGCGGTAGCCGAAGCTTTTTTCGATAAGCTGATTCATCTGTGCACCCCCTGACGTTTGCGAACTTACACTTTTACAATCGTTTTACGTGCGTTGAACAAGCCCATCGGCTTCCAATAAAGCACGAGAATGACTAAACCGTAAACAAACATCTCTCTGAATGCGGTCGAAATGTACTGCCCGATGAACGCCTCCGAAATGCCGAGAATGAGTCCTGCAGCAACGATTCCTTTCGGATTGTTGACGCCTGCGAGAATAGCAACCGAAATCGCCTTAAGCCCGAGAGGCAGGCCGATATCGACGGACACGGCATAGTTGGTAGACATCAATGCGCCGCCGATGCCAGCAAGCAGACCGCTCAGCACGTAAGCGACTGCTACAATTTTGTTGCTGCTGACGCCCATGATTTCTACGGCCGTCCGATTGTCGGCGGTTGCCCGAAGCCATAATCCCCAATGCGATTTTTTGTAAAATAAAATTAACAGCACCAGCAAAACACCGACGACCGGAAGAAAAATAAATTCCTTCCAGTAGATGCCTGCGCCAAAAATCCGAAGCATTTCATCGCCGACCGGTGAAGGCGTTACCCCTTCGTCCGGACCGTTAACGTATAGTGCGACGTCTTGAATAATAATGCCTACCGCTATCGTGCTGAGCACCCACTCAATCGAATTCGCGCCCTTGTCGAATTTGCGGATGGCAAGCCTCTCTATGCCTAGGTTGAGAAGACCCACAATTAACGCCGCAAGCGCGAATGAGACAAGAAAGGGCAGGTGCCCCAGCTCGGAAAATCCGAACATGAGCACCCCGCCAAGCATGACCAGCTGTCCTTGCGACATATTCAGCGTGCCGTTCACAACGAACGTCAAACTGTAGCCAAGCGCAATCAAGGCATATAGACATCCGACTGAGAGCCCGCTAATGACGAGCTGAAGTATAAGCGACATGTCCATCCCTCTTTCTTTGTTAAGTGACTTATTGCTTGTCGGAAATAACCAGCTTGCCGTCCTTCCATACGCACATCAGATACGAGTTCACATCGACAGCATCATGGTTATCCGGCGTGAAGGCTTGGTCCCAATCCTTGATTACGCCGCTATAAGAGCCGAGACCCGTTTCGAGCGTATTTTTAATCGCCTCGCGGTCCTTTGCCAGATCGCCGGTCAAACCTGCCTTCTCAATCGCTTGGAAAATCATCATCGCGCCGTCATACCCTTGCGCCGCAGAAGCAAACGTCGTCGGAATATGTCCGAATTTCGCCGTGAAGTCCGCCAAGAACACCTTTGCCGTCTCACGCGTTTGATCTACGTTAAAATTAGCTGTTTGAATGGCATACGTGCCCTCTGCAAGCTCCTTGCCTACCTCCTGCGCTCCTTTGTTCGCCATACCGTTTTCCCCTACGATCGGCACCTTCCAGCCGAGCTTATCCATCGCCTGCAGCACATAGCCGTTAGCGGCGCCTTGGCCGAATAAATAAACAACCTCGGCTCCTGCTTCCTTCGCACGGTTGACCTGCGCCGTCATGTCTTTGTCCTTCGCGTTATCAAAGGATTCCACGGCTACCGGCTTCAAGCCCTCCGCCTCCAGCACCTTCGTCATAGCTGCTGCGGCGCCTTTGCCGTAACCGCCATTTTCGTGCAGCACCGCAATATTGGTCGTATTGAAATGCTCCTTAATGAACTTGAGCGCGTATTGCGCCGTAATATTCGCATTCATCCGAACGCCGAACGTCCATGGCATGCCGGATTCTACCGATGCCGGCACGTTGGAGGTAGCGACCATGAACGGAAATTTCTCCTCCATGATGATCGGCGACTGCGCCAGCATGACCGTGCTGTGGAACCCGCCAATTGCAGCCAGCACCTTTTCCTTCTGGCTGAAATCGCGGATGATGCTTATGCCGCGCGTCGGGTTCTGCTCCGTGTCACGTACGACCAGCTCCACAAGGCGACCCCCAATGCCGCCTTTCGCGTTTATTTGGTCTACAGCCACCTGAACGCCTTGATACAGGTTCACGGAGTTCATCGCATTATCGCCGGTTGCTTCCGTGGACATGCCAATCAGAATCGGCTCTTTGCTTGCCGCTTCCCCGCCTGCTCCCGCTGCGTTAACCGGCTCAGCTTCCTTCACGTTGCCGTTCCCTCCGCCGCATGCAGCCAGTACCCACGCCATAACAACGACCAATAAACCTAGCGTCCATTTGTTGCTTGATCCCTTTTTCATCCCAAACCCACTCCTCTATATGTTCTTTTATAAAAGCCCAAGTATTCTGCTTTCAACCTGCGTATCCGCCGTCTTCACGCCGCGTTTCCACACCGTGCGCCGCTCCGGCTTATCGAGCAAAATATCACGCTCGGTCATGGCGGAGAAAAGCACCATATCCGCTTCTGCCCCGATGCGGATACCGTAGTCTTTCAAACCAAGCGCCTTGGCCGCCCCCTCAGTCAGCATGTGAATGAGCCTGCATGCATCAGCCTCACTGCCCATGTAGGAAGTTACCGCCAGCAGCCATGCCGTCTCGAGTGGATCGGCCTTGCCGAACGGAGTAAACGGATTGCGCACATTGTTGGCCCCGATGACAACGTTGACGTCCATCTCGAGCAGAAGCCCGACAGGCGTCAGCCCGCGGCGCGGCTTCTCGCGGTCGCCTCTCCCATTAATGAATAAATCAGTCGCCGGGAGCGTCATGATATGAAGCTCTGCTTGCTTGATCAGCTCTGCGATGGATACTGCCCGCTCTTGCGGAAGCGAACCAAGCGTTGTAACATGTCCTGCTGAAACCATGCCTTGCATGCCGGCTTCAATCGTCATGCTCGCGATGTCAGCTATGGCAAGCTGCTCGGGGTTATCCGCGAAATCGGCATGGAAGTCGATCGGCTTCCCATATTTCTCGGCCATATCGAATACGAACCGCAAATGCTCTTGCAGGTCAGCGTCTTGGTAAGTGATGCCTCCGACTACATCGCCTCCAAGCCGCATCGCCTCATCCATTAATTCTGCCGTACCTGGGCTTTTCGAAATGCCCTCCTGCGGGAACACGACGATCTGCAAATCAAGCGCCGCCTTCACCCGCTCCTTCAGTTCAAGCGCGGCTTCAAAAGCAGCAAGGCCCAAAATCGGATCAACCTCTGCGTGACAGCGCATATGGGTAACGCCGCTGCGGATAGCCTCGCGGATGACCGCAAGCGATCTCGCCTGCATGTCATCCTTCGTAAACCCATGCTTCATATCCGCAGTCATTTGAATTGCAGCCTGCAAGGAATTTGCTTCTTCTTCCATTCTGGAGAGCAGATACGCTTTCTCGAGATGGATATGCGGTTCAACGAACCCTGGCAGGAGCATTCCTCCGGCACCCTGTTCCGTTTGCAGTGCCGCCGGCTTTCCCTCCGCTCCGCTTAAGGCTAAGTAAGCGACTTTTCCCTCGCGCACTCCAACGTCCATCAGGAACGCTGTATTCGGCAGCCGCACATTTGTAATAAGCAAATCAAGCAACAGCTTCACCTCTGTTCCTATTTCGATGTGTACATATAGTCGCAGCCTGTTATATGGATTCCTCTTTCGTTTATGTCATGTTATCTAACATTAATTCCCTTGGAGAAAGCATACCTTCTTACACTTCTGCTGTCATTGTTCGATAAGTCCAAAGGTAACCATGACGTTTGGATCATTCGTCCAGCGAACTATTTACAAAGGTTTTAATTGATGTTAGTTTTTATATCATCTATTCAAACGAGGAGATGGACGAGAATGCTGCTCGAGCAATTGCTTTCCAACGCCATTTTTTCCAAATCACAGATCATTGCAGGGCGAAGCGGACTTACGCGTGCCGTTCATACCGTCAATATCATGGATGCCCCCGACATCATCCATTTCTTAAGGCCCGGTGAGCTACTGCTTACCAACGGCTATTTCATGAAAGAAAAGCCCGAGCTGCTGCTCGAGCTTTTGGCCAAGATGAATCAACTGAAGTGCTCAGGGCTTGCGGTCAAAACCAAACGCTTTGCGCTCGAAATTCCGCAGACGGTCATCGATGAGGCCAATCGTATCGACTTCCCGATTATTGAGATATCCGCAGTCGAGCACTCGCTCGGAGAAATTTTGCAGCGCACGACTAGCGTTATTTTGGATAACAAAAATGATGAACTGCAATATTCGCTCACGATTCACAAGCAGTTTTCGACCATGATTATGAAAGGCGACGGCATTCCCGAAATTATAAATGCGCTAACGCAGCTGCTGGACTCGCCTATCATGGTGCTAAGCAGCAAGCTGCAAAGTACCGCGCAATCAAAGCATTTCAAGCAGCCCGGACTGCAGCCGCTAATCGTCGCTGCCGAAGCTATGCTCAGCGGATTGCCGAGCCTGCCATCCTCGGCGCAGCTTTGCCTGATCGATCCAGCGCTTTATAAATACCGCTATGTGGAGCTGTATCCGATTTTCACCTACCGGCATGAGGGCTATCTCATCGCCTTCCAGCCTAAGCAGGCAGCCTCCAACCAATACGGCTTGACGCTGGAGCAGGCCTCTAATGTCATCGGCATGGAAATTACGAAGCGGCAAGCGGTGAAAGAGCGCTCGCGCCGCTATAAAAACGAGTTTTTCTCCGATTTGATCGACGGATTCATCGGCTCCGAGCAGGAGGCACTGCATCGCGGCAAAAAATACGGACTGAAGCCGCAGGGGACGTGGCTGCTGCTTGCCGCACGCAAAGACGAATCGACCGTGCTTTCATCAGACATGCCAAAAAACACAGCGTCCTCCGACGAGCGTCTAATTTCCGAGCGGGATTTGCAATATGAGCTGATCAAGCGCCATTTTGCCACCTTAGGCGAAGTATTTGTTATGTTTACAAAAAACGACCTGTTCGGCATGCTTGTTTTTATCCAAGACAAGGGATGGGAAGAGGGTTTTTTCCTGAAGCAGCTCACTCTCATGACCGCTCAGCTGTACGAGCAATCCGGGCTCAGCATCTCGCTCGGCATTGGCAAGCCGGTTACGAATGTGCTCGATATCGGACTCTCTTATAACGAAGCGGTTAAAGCGCTGCAGATCGGCTATCAGATGAAAAAAACGAGGTTTATCCAGTCGTATCAATCCAAGGATATCAGTTATTTATTTCGAATGATTCCCTACGATGAGCTGAAGCAATTTCACGAGGAAACCTTTCACTGCTTCTCCGGAAACGAGGAAAGCGAGCAAAAAGAGCTAATGCGCACGTTGAATGTGTTTTATGACACGCAGTGCCAGCTCGTCGAGACGTCCAAGCAGCTTTTCGTACACCGCAACACCGTAATCTATCGGCTAGATAAATGCGAGAAGCTGATGGGCATAAAGCTCAAAGACCCGGTTGAAAGCCTGCGGTTCCGCATCGCGTTCGCCATCGAGCCCCTTCTGAGGGCAGGAAAGGGCGAATCCGCACAGCGATAGTGAAGTGCGATGGCCAAGAGGAGATGCCGCTTAAGGGAGCACGAGGAGATAGGACGGGAGGTGGTCTGCTGTGGAAGACATTTGGGCAGCTCCTCTAACTTTTGCGTTGATGTGCGTCTCCTCTACCTTGCATTAATGCACATCCACTCGGCCTTTACGCTGAGGTGCGTCTCCTCTACCTTGCACTTATGGGCAGCCACTCGGCTTTTGCGTTGAGGTGCATTTCCTCTACCTTGCATTAATGCACATCCACTCGGCTTTTGCGTTGAGGTGCATCTCCTCTACCTTGTATTAATCAGCAGCCTCTCTAGTTTTTGC
>NZ_JACHXW010000007.1:143308-145731 GCF_014192395.1 Paenibacillus endophyticus
TTGCGTTGAGGGGCGTCTCCTCTACCTTGCATTAATCAGCAGCCACTCTGGCTTTTGCGTTGAGGCGCGTCTCCTCTACCTTGCATTAATCAGCAGCCTCTCTAGTTTTTGCGTTGAGGGGCGTCTCCTCTACCTTGCATTAATCAGCAGCCACTCTGGCTTTTGCGTTGAGGCGCGTCTCCTCTACCTTGCATTAATCAGCAGCCACTCTGGCTTTTGCGTTGATGTGCGTCATCTAGAAGCCAGATGCCAAAATGCTAAGGCTACAGTGTACTTTCTGCAATAGAAACCCGCATTTCTCGCCTCTGTTCCAGCTACACTGCATAAAGTGCAACAGAATGAGCCTCTGGCTCTCTCTTCGCCCCGTATCCGGTTCATTCTGCTGCACAAACTACAACGTACGCTCAAAACTAACCGGATTTTGTCCGTTCCATTGCAAAAACTGCAACGTAGATTAAGAGAATGTGATTGTAACAAACCTAGCTAAATTGCCATCGAGCCTCTTCCCTTCTGAGTTAGCAATGGACGAACTCACCCAACGCTAGTGAAGTTCGGTTCCTTCAAGGAAATGCCTTGAAGGGGAGCAAGGAGAGATATGACGAAAGCAGGTCTGCTGCTGTCGAAGACTTTGCATTAATGAGCAACCACTCTGGCTTTTGCGTTGATGTGCGTCATCTAGTAGCCAGATGCCAAAATGCTAAGGCTACAGTGTACTTTCTGCAATAGAAACCCGCATTTCTCGCCTCTGTTCCAGCTACACTGCATAAAGTGCAACAGAATGAGCCTCTGGCTCTCTCTTCGCCCCGTATCCGGTTCATTCTGCTGCACAAACTACAACGTACGCTCAAAACTAACCGGATTTTGTCTGTTACATTGCAAAAACTGCAACGTAGATTAAGAGAATGTGATTGTAACAAACCTAGCTAAATTTCCATCAAACCTATCCCCTTCTGAGTTAGCAATGGGCGAACTCATCCAATGCTAGTGAAGTTCGGTTCCTTCAAGGAAATGCCTTGAAGGGGAGTACGGAGAGATATGACGAAAGCAGGTCTGCTGCTGTCGAAGACTTTGCATTAATGAGCAACCACTCTGGCTTTTGCGTTGATGTGCGTCATCTAGTAGCCAGATGCCAAAATGCTAAGGCTACAGTGTACTTTCTGCAATAGAAACCCGCATTTCTCGCCTCTGTTCCAGCTACACTGCATAAAGTGCAACAGAATGAGCCTCTGGCTCTCTCTTCGCCCCGTATCCGGTTCATTCTGCTGCACAAACTACAACGTACGCTCAAAACTAACCGGATTTTGTCTGTTACATTGCAAAAACTGCAACGTAGATTAAGAGAATGCGATTGTAACAAACCTAGCTAAATTTCCATCAAACCTATTCCCTTCTGAGTTAGCAATGGACGAACTCATCCAATGCTAGTGAAGTTCGGTTCCTTCAAGGAAATGCCTTGAAGGGGAGTACGGAGAGATATGACGAAAGCAGGTCTGCTGCTGTCGAAGACTTTGCATTAATGAGCAACCACTCTGGCTTTTGCGTTGATGTGCGTCATCTAGTAGCCAGATGCCAAAATGCTAAGGCTACAGTGTACTTTCTGCAATAGAAACCCGCATTTCTCGCCTCTGTTCCAGCTACACTGCATAAAGTGCAACAGAATGAGCCTCTGGCTCTCTCTTCGCCCCGTATCCGGTTCATTCTGCTGCACAAACTACAACGTACGCTCAAAACTAACCGGATTTTGTCCGTTCCATTGCACAAACTGCAACGTAGACCAAGAGCATGCGATTCGATTCCAGCAAACTCCGCTTAACAAATTACCCACTTGCGAAATTGTTGAACGAGCCATACCACCCATACCAGCAAGCCAGCTACTCCTCATCCACCACACTCACTACTCGCCCTTCAACAAACTACTCCTCCACAATTGCTAAATGAGCACTTGCAGCCGTACCGTCCATACGAGTCATGTCAACAAGCAGCCAGTTGCTCCCAATCCACCACATTCACTACTCGCCCTTCAACAAACTACTCCTACATAATTGCTGAATGAGCACTTGCAGCCATACCATCCATACTAGCCATCACAACAAGCAGCCAGCTACTCCTCATCCACCACATTCACTACTCGCCCTTCAACAAACTTAGAAGCACACCGATCTGCCTAACGGCAACGGTTAGATAATTTCACTTACAAAAAACAAAATAAATCTCTAAATCGAAGCTCCATTCGCGTGCTTGCTACTGCGGCTCCTTACACAAAAAAGAGGCCCTCCCGAGGTATTTATTACCTACCGAGATTGCCCCTTATTGATTATGATTCAGCTTTACTCCTATGATTCAGTCTTACTCTTAGATTCAGCTTTATTCCTATGATTCAGTCTTACTCTTAGATTCAGCTTTACTCCTATGATTGAGTACTA
>NZ_JACHXW010000007.1:145827-340846 GCF_014192395.1 Paenibacillus endophyticus
ACTACTTTTAGATTCAGCTTTACTCCAATGATTCAGTCTTACTCTTAGATTCAGCTTTACCCCTATGATTCAGTCTTACTCTTAGATTCAGCTTTACTCCTATGATTGAGTACTACTTTTAGATTCAGCTTTACTCCAATGATTCAGTCTTACTCTTAGATTCAGCTTTACCCCTATGATTCAGTCTTACTCTTAGATTCAGCTTTACCCCTATGATTCAGTCTTACTCTTAGATTCAGCTTTATTCCTATGATTCAGCTCTACCTAGATAAAGCTCTTCCCACAATGACTACTCTCTTACTCCAAGTTCGCATGATTGCCGTACATCGCCTTGCCGCTCAGCTCCTGCTTTTCCATCAGGCTTAGAATAACCGCATCGCCTACGATCAGCAGTATCTGCTCGAACAAGGAGCCCATAGGCTGCACTGTCGATGCTTCATGCTCCGCCTGATCCTTCGGTGTACCAGGCAGCTTGACTACAAAGTCAGCATTTCTACCAATGGTCGACTCTGGTGCAAGCGTCAATGCGCCTACAACCGCTCCAATCGCTTGTGCCTTCTCCGCCATCGGCACAAGCGATTTGGTCTCGCCCGAGCCGCTGCCGATCAGCAATAGGTCGCCTTTGCCCAAGCTGCGCGTGACCGTCTCGCCAACGACATACAC
The DNA here is from genome assembly GCF_014192395.1 of Paenibacillus endophyticus. Classification (GTDB taxonomy): domain Bacteria; phylum Bacillota; class Bacilli; order Paenibacillales; family Paenibacillaceae; genus Pristimantibacillus; species Pristimantibacillus endophyticus. Next base: position 146,491 of record NZ_JACHXW010000007.1, read on the forward strand.
ATCGATTCCCATATGCATCAAGCGCATCGCGAACGCCCGCATCATCAAGCCTGAGCGTCCAGCTCCGGCAACAAACACGCGGCCAGCAGAGCTGACTGCCTCAGCCAAATACGTCAGCTGTCCCTGATCAAGCTGAGCTGCAGCTTGCTGCAGCTCCTTCAGTATTACCGCATAACCAGCATCGCTTGTTTTCATAGCGGTTACCCCTGCTTGATCAATTGCTGCATCTCGGATGCAACGGCACTCATGTCATCTTGTCCAGTAATGCCGCCGCCAACAATTACAAGGTCAGGACCGGCAGCGATAACTTCAGGCAGCGTACCCAGCTTGATTCCACCAGCAACGGCTATCTTCGCGTTTTTGACTACGGACTTCAGCGTGAGAAGATCCTCGAATGAATTTTGTCCAACGGCCTGAAGATCATAGCCGGTATGCACGCAAATATAATCAACGCCAAGCGCATCTACCTGCGCGGCACGCTCTGCTAAGTTTTTCACCGCAATCATATCGACTAAAATTTGTTTTCCTTGCTTTTTGGCTTCTTCCACTGCGCCCGTGATGCTAGCGTCCTCGGCTACGCCAAGAATGGTCACGATATCCGCGCCAGCCTCTGAGGCTTTCATCACTTCATAGCCGCCTGCATCCATAATTTTCAGATCGGCAAGCACGGTCATGTTCGGGAAAGCATTCTTTAATGCCTTTACTGCGTGCAGCCCTTCGTTAATGACAATCGGCGTGCCGATCTCCACGATATCCACGTAAGGCTCCACTTGCTTAACGACCTCGATTGCTCCCTCTATGTTAACCAAATCCAGCGCTAGTTGTAATTTCATTTTTTATCGCTCCTCATCCATTTTTTCGTTCCGACAGCCCTTATTCTAGACCCTCTCAGTCAGAAAAAACAGTACGCACTTTTATGGAACGTAGTTCCCATTTGGGTACTATGAGGGACCTCTATTGCCTCACATGCGCTGCTCGGAGAGCCTTTCCTGATGCTGCTCTCCCCACTGAGACATGACGTTTAGCAATGCTTTTACAGATAAGCCATACTCGGTTAGCGAGTACTCTACCTTAGGCGGCACCTGCACATATACCTTGCGGTCGATGATCGCGTCCTCTTCGAGCTCGCGCAGCTGCTGAGTAAGCATCTTTTGGGTGATGGCCGGCATCTCACGCTTCAGCTCGCCGAACCGGTGCGTGCCCTCCGTCAGATGGCACAGAATGACCGGCTTCCATTTGCCGCCGATGACCTTAAGCGTTAACTCTACCGTCTCTTTAAAATGCTGATCTCCCAACATAAACGACTCCTTTTCAATATAAAAATGATACCTGCTTACTATAAAGTTGCTACTTGCTTTACGTATGATGTAGCATAATAATTAAACCTAGCGTATGTGAAGCCTTCTTAAAAGGATATCATATCGTTGTCGCTATGTACGAATCACCCCTATCAACCATTGAAGAGGAGAGATACCCATGGAATTAAAAAATAGATCCGCTATTATTACCGGCGCGGGAAAAGGCATTGGCAAAGCCATTGCAACCGCACTGGCGGAAGAGGGCGTTAACTTGGGGCTGGTTGCCCGCACCCGCTCCGATCTGGAATCGCTGCAAGCCTCGCTTGCAAGCACTTACGGCGTGAAGGTTTTCATTGCTTCCGCAGATATTGCCGTAAAATCTGAAGTGGACCAAGCTGTTTCCACGCTGAAAGAAAACCTAGGCTCTATCGATATTCTGATCAATAACGCGGGAATCGGAACGTTCGGCACGCTGCTGGATATGGATCACGAGCAGTGGGAAAGCATTATCCAAACCAACGTGCTAGGCACCTATTACGTCACGCGTGCCGCGCTGCCGACGATGCTGGAGCAAAGCAGCGGCAGCATCATTAACATCGCATCCTCGGCAGGCGAGCGCGGCTTTGCGACAGGCTCAGCCTACTGCGCATCCAAGTTCGCGGTAATCGGCATGACAGAGGCGCTTATGCAGGAGGTGCGCAAGTCGAACATCCGCGTAACCGTCCTTACGCCAAGCACCGTCAATACGGAGCTTGCTTCGAATGCCGGGCTCAAAATCGGCGATGAGGATCGCATGATGCAGGCCGAGGATTTGGCCGAGCTTGTTCTTGCCGCTTTGAAGCTGCCTGACCGCGTATTTATTAAATCAGCGGGCATCTGGACCACGAATCCGCAATAATCGACAAGCCGAGAAAGCCCCGCAGCCGTACACGGCGTCGGGGCTTTCCGTTCAGGCGCGCCTAAGTCAGTCAGGGCGGCGCGGTTTTCAGTCGAGGCGCCCGCTAGTCAATCACGATATCGAGGATCTCCGTCAAGACGCGCGCTAGTCAATCACGGTATCGAGGATTTCAGTCGAGGCGCGCGCTAGCCATTCAAAGCGAGGCACATCTGCTGCCTTCGCATATAACGAGGAGGTATTTGTACCAATGACGATTTCGAACATTCCTTTATCCATACTCGATCTGGCACCAATCGTAACCGGCGGTTCGCCCGCACATTCCTTCCGCAACACACTGGATTTGGCGCAGCACGCCGAGAAATGGGGCTATCACCGCTACTGGGTGGCCGAGCATCATAATATGCCCGGCATTGCAAGCTCCGCGACCTCCGTCGTTATCGGTTACATTGCAGCGGGCACGGAAAAGATCCGCGTCGGCTCAGGCGGTATCATGCTGCCAAACCATGCGCCGCTCGTCATCGCCGAGCAGTTCGGCACGCTCGAATCGATGTATCCAGGCAGGATCGACCTCGGGCTTGGAAGAGCTCCGGGGTCCGATCAGGTGGCCGCCCGTGCGCTGCGGCGCGGCCTTGGCTCGAACGGCGAGGATTTCCCTGAACAGCTGAAAGAGCTGCGGCATTATTTCAACCCAACCGAGGAAGGCCGAGGCATCATGCCGCGAGCCGTTCCGGGCGAAGGACTCGACGTCCCGATCTGGCTGCTTGGCTCCAGCGGCTTCAGCGCCCAGCTTGCCGGGCATCACGGCCTTCCGTTTGCTTTCGCAAGCCACTTTGCGCCAGACTTCCTGGTTCCGGCCTTAAAGCTGTACCGCGACAGCTTCCGTCCTTCTAGCGTGCTCGATAAGCCTTATGCCATGGCGGGCATCAACGTCATCGCAGCGGATACGGATGAGGCTGCCGCTTACCTTGCAACGTCGCAGGAGCAAGCTTTCTTGAACCTGATCCGCGGGCGCATGGGGCAGCTCAACCCTCCAGTCGACACGATGGACGGGCTTTGGACCGAGCAGGAGAAGATGATGGTGCGCAAGCAGCTCAGCTTCACCATCTCCGGCACCAAAGCAACCGTCAAAGAGAAGCTGAACGCGATTATCGAGGAGACAGGCGTGGACGAGCTGATCGTTGTCAGCCAAATCTACGACCATAATGCGCGCCTCCGCTCCTTCGAGCTGCTCGCAGAGCTTATGAGCGAAGACCGCACCTAAAGAAAAACACAATTTCAAAGGCAGAAGCTACAGCATAACAGCTGCGGCTTCTGCCTTTTTGAGCTGAACGTGCCATAAATCACTTTATTCCTTGGGTAGATCGCGGATTAATCAGCAATACTAAGATCAGCCATTATTAGGAGTGAGTACATATGAAGCAAATATTCGCTATCTACACCAAGGATCTCAGCAGCATTGCCCGCAACAGCGCTGCTGCCATCATCATCGTCGGCCTCGCATTCCTGCCATCCCTTTATGCATGGTTCAATATTAAAGCGTCTTGGGATCCTTACGGCCAGACCAGCTCGCTTGCCATTGCTGTCGTTAACAATGACGAAGGCGCCGAGCTGCGCGGCACGCCGATCCAAGCCGGAGATGAAATCATCGCTTCCCTGAAGGAAAATAAAAAAATCGGCTGGGTGTTTGTCGAGGGAAAACAAGCGATGGATGGCGTCAAACATGGCGATTATTATGCCAGCATTACGATTCCTGCAGACTTCTCCGCGAAGATGGCCACCGTGCTGACCGACAATCTGCAGCAAGCGGAGCTCGATTATGCCGTCAACGAAAAGATTAACGCAGTCGCGCCCAAAATTGCCCAAAAGGGAGCAAGCGGCATTATCGAGGAGGTTCGCGCCAGCTTCGTAAAAACCGCGAATGAGACGATATTCCGCATCTTTAATCAAATAGGCGTGGAGCTTGAGGAAAACCAGCCCGCTATCGAGCAGGTCCGCCAAACCGTGTTCAAGCTGGAATCGCTAATTCCTCAAATCAATGACGCGGTCGCGCTAGCCGCAACCGATATCGAGAAATCAAAAAAAATAGTCGGAACGGTGCAAGCCGAGCTCCCGAAAGCTGCCCAGCTTGCCCAAGATGGCGAAGCATTCACGAAGCAGCTTGGCCTTTTCTTCGAGCAAAGCACGCTCGCGCTCGACAGCGCAGGTCCGCTCATTAAACAGGATTTGCAACTGCTGCTCGAGACAGCGGAGAGCATGGAGCAGCTAACCGCTATTTTGCAGGACACATCCATTGATCCCGCCGTTGTCCAAACGACGCTCGCACTCGCGGAAAAACGGCTATCCAGCGCGGTTGCCGTGTCAAGCGGGATGGTCAAGCTGCTGGAGCGGTTGAACGCGCTAACCGATGGCAAGCAGCTAACCGCCATCATTGGCCGGCTGCAGCAGGCGAACAGCAGGTTCCAGCAGCAGCTGGAGCTGGTCTCGCAGATCCGCTCCGCCATACAGAAGGGGGAGCAGCCCGCTCAAACTTTAATCGATCATTTAAACGCGCTATCGAAGGAAGCCTCCGCGATGCTAACGGATGTGCTAGGCCGTTATGACAGCGAGATCCTGCCGCGCGTCAAACAAGCAGCGGATAAAGCAAAGCAGGCAGCGGCGAGCGCGCAATCGGTGCTTACGGAAGCAGGTAAAGCTATTCCGGACGCCATCAGCATTGCAAGTGATGCCGCCAAGGGGCTGGAGGCTGGCGGTCGCGAGCTGGCTAAGCTTCAAGCTCGTTTGCCTGAAGCAGAGCAGCGGATCAAGGACTTTGCCCAGCGCATCCGCGAGCTGGAGAAGGAAGGAAATCTGAACGAGCTTGTTGACCTGCTCAAAAATGACGCAGAGCGCGAGGGCGCTTTTTTCGCTGAGCCTGTCCTCTTAAAGGAAAACCGCTTGTTCCCGATTCCGAATTACGGGTCCGCAATGTCGCCGTTTTTCACCACGCTGTCGCTTTGGGTTGGCGCCCTGCTGCTCGTATCGCTGCTGACGGTCGACGTTCACCACGCAGAGACGGCTTATCGGAGCTACCAGATCTATCTGGGCCGCTACCTCACTTTTCTGACTATCGCGCTTGTACAATCGCTTCTTGTGACGCTCGGGGATATATGGCTGCTGAAGGCTTACGTCGCCGATCCGTTATGGTTCGTGTTGTTCGGGCTCCTGCTTAGTGCCGTATTTATGCTGATTGTCTACACGCTCGTTTCCATATTCGGCAACGTGGGCAAAGCGATGGCTATCGTGCTGCTCGTGCTCCAGCTTGCGGGCTCCGGCGGCACGTTTCCCATTCAGGTTACTCCGCCTTTCTTCCAAGCCATCCATCCCTTCCTGCCCTTTACGTATGCGATCAGCATGATGCGCGAGGCGGTCGGCGGCATTCTTTGGGATATCGTCGTTCGGGACCTGCTAGCACTGGCCGTTTTTGCCGGAGCCGCCCTGCTCCTCGGTCTCGCATTGAAAAAGTGGATCAATCGCTATACGGTCAAAATGCTGGAAAAAGCGAAGCAAAGCGGGATCATTCATTAGATCTACATTTGACTCTCTCCTGCTTTCCATGAATAATATTATTAAATAGATAGCAATTATGTTGGCTGGGAGGAAATAATATGTCCATTGTTCCGCGCATTTTGGAGTTTAACAAAAAGTTTGTTGAAGAGAAGCAGTACGAGTCTTATTTGACTGATAAGTTTCCAGACAAGAAGGTTGCTGTTCTCACTTGTATGGATACGCGGCTTGTCGAGCTGCTGCCCAAAGCATTGAACATCAAAAACGGCGATGCCAAATTTATCAAAAACGCCGGCGCCATTCTGACACAGCCCTTCGGCAGCGCCATGCGCAGCATTCTCGTCGCCGTCTACGAGCTTGGCGCTCGCGAGGTGCTCGTTATCGGACATCACGGCTGCGGCATGACGAATTTGGATACGCAGGGCATGGTCAACAAATTTATTAAACACGGCATTGACCCGCTTGCCATAGAAACATTGGAAAACTCAGGAATTCGCATGGAGAAGTTTTTGCGGGGCTTCGCAAGCGCCGAGGAAGGCGTGATGCACAGCGTCGAGCTTATTCGCAAGCATCCGCTATTCCCGAAGGACATTCCCGTTCACGGTTTTATCATGCATCCCGAGACAGGCGCTCTTGAAGTGCTCGTTGAAGATTATCGCGACGAGAATTAACCGCATTTATACTCTCTTAACAAGCGTAACGGCTGAAGCCGTCCTCTGGCGGCCAAGCTAAAGTTTCGCGTAGAAATACAGAGAAAGTTGGCAGAATGATATACTTTCCTATATTTCGAAAAAAACGTACAAGCCCCGCCCAAAGCGGGTGCTTGTACGTTTTTTTCAGTTTCTTCTATTTGACCGCGATATAAATATCGATCTCTGCGTGCTCCGGATCGAAGGTACGTCCGTCATAAAGCTCGAAATCACCGGTGTAGGCACGCTCAAGCGAAGCCTGATCGAAATAAGCCCAAATCTCGCCCCATGCCTGTGCCACAACCTCGTAGACAGGTCCCTTTTGCGTCCTGAATACCTTATATTTCGCTTCAGGAACCTCGGCCAGCTCTAGACCGGCAGGAGTATCCGCTTGTCCAACTGCGCGCTCATGTCCAATAAGAGTCGTGTACGCACCGCTTGCATCACTCTCGTAATCCGTATATAGCGCATAAATCATATGTCCGTTGCTAACCCGCTCACTCTTCGCAATGCCGCTTGCGAAATAAGCTTGCCAGAGTTTGGCTAACTGGCCATCCGGCCCCGCCTCGGCTGCATTGGTCGTGCGGGCAGCTACCCCAATTAGCGATATCGCTGGCTTTGCTACAAGCTGTTCATTCATCCGTTTTTCCCCATTTCGTTATTTCTTTCACTAGTATAGTCGGGGAAACTGGACAGCTGTCTGTCTTAGTTCTCGTAGCTTGCAACAATTTGGCGAGCCCGGCGAACGACCTCCTCCGCGATATGGAATGGATGCTCCACTCTCACCTGGCTGCCATAGCTGAGCACCATGCCGAAGAACCACTCGTCTATCGTCATCTCTCCCTCGACTCGCAGAGAGCCATCCTCAAGTGTGGCAATCATATCCGGGTGGAAAGAATCTCCCACGCGGTAACGAACCTGCGGCTGAAAAAGTAGCGTTACCCGGGCGAGCAAACGGCCAATCCATTCCGAATCCCATGTATAGCTCTCCATTGCAGGTACAGCGCGCCGCTCGAACCGCTCCTCAAGCATAACAAGCTGCTGCACGCGGGAGAGGCGAAACACGCGGAATTGCCGGCGCAGCGTGCAATAGGCGTGCAAGTACCACACGTTTCCTTTCAAGATCAATGCGTAAGGCTCAACTGTGCGCTCCGATTCTGAGCTATTGGAATTCATATAGCTGAACCGCGCCAGCTTCGTATCCTCTATCGCCCGTCTAAAGGTGTTTACCTTATCCCGCGCTGCCTGTCCCAGTCCCCACGGGTTAAGATCAAAGACTAAGCTTTCTGGCCTATGCCCCTCCTGATGCTTGTCCGATTGATGCAGAAGCGTTGTGACCTTTTCATGTAAGCTGGCGTAGGTTGCATCCTGCAACGCCGTTCCGATGCCCTTGACCGCTGCGATAATTGATGAAATTTCTCCCAATGAGAGATACTGGCGCGAAATGGTGTACTGCTCCATAATCTCGAAGCCGCCCGTCGTGCCTTGATGAGCGAACACAGGTATTCCCGCTTGGCTTAACGTATCCATATCACGGTAAATCGTCTTCGTAGACACTTCAAAGCGGTCCGCCAGCTCCTTTGCGCTAATGCGGCGGCGGTTTAGCAGCAGTACGGTCATAGCTAACAAACGATCGATCTTCAGGCTGCTTCCTTCTTTCTGCTGCTGCTTTTTCTACATGAACCTAATCTCGGCAATAGGGCCGCTCTCTACAAATCCTATATTCTTGTATACCTTATTGGCATTCGGGTTTTTAGTATCCGCATAGAGCATCGGCTCGCGGTCCTCTTCCTCCAGTATCTTGCAAAGCCCAGCTACAACTGCGCTTGCATACCCGTTCTTACGCAATACCGGCGGCGTATACACCGTATTGATCCGACCATGCCGAGGAGAACGATGAGCGATATTGGCCATCGACACCGGAAGCTCGTCAACCGTCCAGAAATATAAATTGCCTCTCATGACCATGCCCTCAGCCGCCGGGAGCTGGCTCGCAGGGATTACGGATGCCCCGTACGCATCCTCCGAGAAACCTGCCATAAATTCAGCGACGAGCTCCACATGCTGCCTTGTTGCCTGAACCAGCTTTCCTTTTACCTTAACGGGTTTAATCACCTTTGGGCAAGAATAAGTTTGCATCTTCATATAGGAATGGTATTGCAACGAGTTAATTTCGGAGTATAGCTTAGCGAAGAGCTCTGCCGTAGGCGGGGCACCGCATATGCCAGGCAGATCCATCCCTTGATGATAGCCGACAAGCTCCTTCATGAGCATAATCCTGTGTTCGTCCGTAACGTCCTCCGATAACCAAAGCCAAGCATTATGGCCTGGCGATCCTGCGAACAGCATTCGTCCGTCAGGCGTTTTGAGCGCGGTCGCCCCCTCGATTGCCGTAATCAAATGAATCAAATTGTATTGCAGCTCATCCCGCATAAACGGAAATTGGTTTAATACGCAATCATCGGCTTGCAACTTCTCCAGCATAAGATCCCTCCCCCTACCCACGGTTAGCACAATAAATGAAACATGGAGCAGTTGATTTCGATTGGTCCACATCCAATACCCATAAAGCGACCGGGTGTAACAAATAACAACATATTCTCATTCTCATCCCGCCGGTTCCAACGACTCGGACGGGCAAATGCTTGCTCACCTCCATTTGAATCAGATTCAGCCGAGTAACTTTCTATCCGCCAAAGTCAGCATTCGTCAAATCGGTGTTCGCCCCAATCGCCGCCTTGCTGCCCTCTCCCGCCGCCACGATCAGCTGCGCAGGCACAATAATAGAGGAATCGCCCGCAGCATATACGCCTTTGACGCTCGTACGGCCGTAGTCGTCCGTCACGAAGCCGCCAGACGGCGTCATCGCGCATCCGAGCGCTTCCCCGAATGCGGCGGCTTGATCCCATGATGGCGTGATAAAGCCGCCTGAGCGCTTTACCTCTGCATCATTCTCAAACAGGATTCGCTTCAGCTTTCCGTTCTCGCCTTGAAGCGCTTTGATTTTGTAAGGAGCCACCTGAATGCCCCTCTGCCCAAGCATGGCGATCTGCTGCGTATTCAATGTATTAGCTCCATTCGTGCACACAAGCACGTCCTTGCTCCAGTTATACACGATTTTGGCCAAGTGAAAGAGATTGGAGCCTTCAGATAGAACCATCAGCGGCTGGTCTCGAAGCTCCCAGCCGTCGCAGTACGGACAGCTAAACACGCTTTTTCCATAAAATTGCGGCAAGCCTGGTATAGCGGGCAACGACTCCTTCAGTCCCGCGGCCAGAATAACCGTTCGGGCTTGATACATGACTCCGTTGCTCGTCGTCACCTCAAAAACGCCAGCCATCGGTTTAATTTCGGTAACCTTATCCGGCTTGATCGTGACGGTAGGATAGTTCGCGATATCCTGATGCGCGAGTCTGCGCAGCTCCCTCGGCTCAATGCCGTCCCGTGTAATAAACCCATGGGACTCGCGGGCTACAGCATTTCTCGGCTTGTTCGTGTCGAATACGATCACCAATCTCCGCGATCTGCCAAGCATAAGCGCGGCGTTCAAGCCCGCCGGCCCGCCGCCGATAATGGCACAATCCAGCTTCATGTACACGGCTCCCCCTTCTTCATGCAATGCGTTCTATCTATTAAAGGATCGCTTATCCTTATTCATACGGAAGGAAGAGAATGCCTATGCGTGGCAGCTTATTGAAATTCAAATTAAAATTTTGTCGAAAATAAGGTAATTTGCACCATTTTAATAGTACAATTTGGCAAGTCGTGCTAAGATAAAAGAACTACATTATAAGCTCGGATCACGCATGGTTACACCATTTCGTACAGGCAGGCTTTCCATCTTAGGAGGGGTTATACTTGGCTAACAGTCCATTACTGAAGAAGGCGACTTCTTCCCGCGAATCTATTAAATCGACGCCAGGCCAGCCCTCCGTTACTTCGGACCGGGCGCCAAGCGCCGCAGCCCCTTCCAATGTCCTGCAATTGCAGCGCACGGCCGGCAATCGCGCTGCGCAAGCGAACGTCAAGCAGCTCCAGGGCGACGGAGCCGCCGCTGCCGGAGGCTCGCAGGCAATCGCCAGCTGGCTGAAAGCAGAAGCCGCCAAAGATAAGAAATCGGACTTGTTCGCGTTCTTTGAAGCGTTAAGCACCACCGAACAGAAAATCGTTACGCATCTATGCTCAGGCGGGACCGGCTCGTCCTCGCTCAGCAAGGCGAAGAAGCATATTACAGGCTTTACCGGGCGCAGCGTCGACTGGGATAAATTTTCTAAGATCGTGCGAACCGTTAAAGGCCAGAATACGAAAAACTACAACGATGACACTGACCGCGACTATGTGACGTACGCGACGACAGCGGCAGCAGCCTCGGTCGGTGCTGCAAGCGCAACCGCGACCAGCGTAAGCACGACTCAGGGCCTTGTTGCAGGCGCAGCGCACGAAGGCGCTCTCGGAGCCGTAACAGATATCGGTCCTGCAGCCGCTATGCTCAGCGGGGTTACTTCAGGCATGCAGATCTACAATGCGACACAGAATCATGACGAGGCTCTAAGCACGCATGACAAAGCGCAAAATATTGGAGGAGAAGGCTTTGCAGGTGTTGCCGACCTTACTCGCTTCGGCGCACAAAGCGTGGTCAATACACAGACATATATGGGTGCTGCTGTCAGCACCGCAGCTACGGCAGCAGCCGGGGCAGCCGGCGTAGTTGGCGGAGCGGCCTACCTGGCAAGCGGGGCAGCCGGCGTGTATACGCACGGCAAACGCAAAAAAAATCTCGAAAAGCTGGAGAAGGAAACGGCTGGCAAGGATGCCAACCTGAATCTCGCAGCGAATATTGGGGCAAGTACTCAGGAAATTAATCGCAAAAAAAGCGGTGCCACGGCGTTAAAAGGCGCGGCAATGATCGTCGGAGGCGGATTATTGCTTGCGAGCGCGGCAACACCTGTCGGATGGCTGCTGCTCGGTGTTGCGGGAGCAATTGGCGGTATTGCGGCTATCTATAAATTTTATAAAAAACGTACGCGCAAAGAAGAAATCGTGGACCGCTTCCTTGGCGTGGATAAGAAAGTGGCTGAGCTTCAAGCCGCTGATCCGAAAGCCAAGCCGGACAAATCGGTTCTTCGCAACGGACTGCTTCAGCAGAACGGATTCAACTCCGTTGCGCAATGCTACGCCCAGATTATTACCGATCTTGCACACACGATATACAAAAAAGGCGTGCTAGAATCCGATCCGCAGTATGTAACCTTGATTACCAATATCGGCCTCAAGCCAGATCCGAAGAAGAAAACGCCAAAGGCCGATCTTATCGCGAAGAAACTCCATACTTAGTAAATGCTGGAGGTGTGTATGACCATGGATACGACAGGACCAAACCGATTGCTTCACCTGCTGGAAACCGATTACCGCTCGGAAGGGTTCCGGACTGGCTGGGCCGAGCCTACGCCTGAAGATCCTTTCCGCTCGCTCATCGTCTTATTTGACGACATTGGCGAGGAAGCGCGGGAGATTCAGCTGGAGCTTTGTTTCCTTCCTAATATGGAAGACGCCGAGGCAGCAGGCATCTGTATTCTGCAAGCCTTCGTTACAATAGCCGAGGACGTGTCCTCCGACTATTATGAGCAGCTGCTGCTTCTCGCAGCCAAGCTGAACACCGTATTGCCTTTGGGTGCATTCGGATTATTCGCCGACACAGGCGTCGTCTACTTCAAGCATAATTCGCTCCTTCTGCTTGGCAACGCGGATGTATCCAATGTCAAAGCGATCGATACGCAGAACGGCCTCATTCTTCATCTCCATCAGCTGTACATGGAAGCCTTGCTTCGCGTATCGGCAGGAGACGAAACCGCTGCGCAAGCGCTGGAGAATCTCTTGCTATAGCCTGCAGCAGCCGAAGAATCAACAGCTTATATCCCGCAAGAAATGTGTGGCCCCAGCGCAGTGCGCCGGGGCCACACATATATTAATATCTTCTCACATACGCCGCCGCCAATCGACAATCTTCTGCTCGAATTGTATAATTCTGTTGTTCCTTCATTAATTAACGGTGGTGACCAACATTTTATACGTAATCTCTCTCGTCGTTTCCTTCGCGATCGTTTATTTCTTAATACCGCCGTTTGGCAGGATGGCTTTCCGCTTTGATTTCGTGGACAAGCCCCGGAAGGACGTGGAGCGGAAGCTCCATCGCGAACCGATTCCGCTGACCGCAAGCTATGTTATATTTATAGGATTTTTCGTTACGTATCTGCTTGTCGCTAGAGACTTTTCGCTACAGACAGGCGCTATATTTGCCGGTGGCGTGCTGCTCCTGGTAATCGGCACCGTAGATGATTGGTATAAAACGAAAGGGAAAGATTTTCCCTCCCTGCCTAAATTCATCGTGCAAATATCGGCGGCCGTGCTCGTGTACGCTTCCGGCATATCCTTTACCGGTTTTTATAACCCGCTCTCAGGCGATTACGTCATGCTTCCGGTCGTCTTGCAATTTTTGCTTACGATTTTGTGGATTTTCGGCGTTACGACCGTCATTAATTTCTCCGATGGCATGGACGGACTGGCAGGCGGTCTATCCGCAATCTCGGCCGTGACCCTATTCGTCGTTGCGCTCGCAAAGGGCCAATCCAACTCTGCCATTATGGCTATCATTTTGGTCGGCGTAACCATTGCTTACTTAAGGTACAACAAGCCGCCCGCCAAAATCTTCATGGGCGATGCCGGCGCGACCTTTCTAGGATTCATCCTAGCCGTTATCGCGCTCGACGGCGCATTCAAGCAAGCTACGGTCATATCGCTGTTCATCCCGATTCTCGCGCTGGGCGTACCGATATTCGACAATTTGTTCGTCGTCGTGAAACGAATGATGCAAGGAAAAGCGATCTATCAAGCGGATGCCAGCCAAGCCCATTACCGGCTGCTTCGCGCAGGCTTGAACCACAAGCAGGTCGTCATGTTCCTGTGCTTAATCAGCACATGCCTGTGCTTGTCATCCATCATTCTGCTGCTCGTCCAAATATAAAGCAAGAACCGAGACTCGGCGTCTCGGTTCTTTTTTGTTCGCGTTACAGCCGCTTGCTTGCGATACGTTCAATGTCGGCCATAATAGGAAACTACCTCAGGCCAGCCCCACTGTCCATAATAAGATGAAGCGATGTCTATTTGTTTAATCCATACAACGGCACGGCGGCCGCGGTCATCCGCCAGCATGACGTTTGCCTCCGTCTGATCGGCGTTCACCCATGAAAGAGCGTCTTTTAGACGTGCAGGATCGTACTGTCCTTGTTTTTTCGACGGTCTCGTCAGCTGCTTTTGCTTGCCGCTTGCGAGCTCTATGCTGACTAAATGCGGATAGACTGGACTTGCAGGCTCCATAACACCTGCTTTCTTTTCCTTAGCTCTTGATACGACGATATGAGCTGGGCCCTGCCACGTGAAATCCCCATCTACAAATCCTTTAGGCGTGTAGGCAGCGCTTCTCTCGGATGAAACGGCAATGACCTTCAGCTGCTTGTTGCTGGTCGCCTCGCGTCCGATTCCCGCAATGTAAGCAAGCTGATCACCAGTAGGCGACCACTCGAACCATTCCTCATGACGGACCATCTCATCCAGCGTGCGAAATAAGACACCGTCCGCCGATACGGCGCAAAGCGTGTTGCTGTCAGCGGACAGCGAAGCGGTCGGCGTCGCTAGGAACGCAATCCATCGGCCGTCGGCCGACCACTTGAAGGCACTTGTCCCGACGGCAAAAAAATCATCCGAGGGTTTCGGCAGCACATGCACAGTTACATATTCGGCTGGCTGCCCTAATGCCATAAGCGGAATTTCGTAAAGTGTTATCGGCGTCCATCCATCCGGCAGCAGCTCCGAGCGGGAGGAGGCGAAAAAGCCCTTTCCGCTTGGCAGCCAAGAAAAATTGCCGATGCCCTCTGCCTTCCCAAGCAGGGTGCCTGGCTGCTTGGCATCGACATATTGCAGCTGCCCGTTGATAAGATAAGCCAGCTTCTCGTCATAAGGCGACCATTGGAACCGCTCGCCTCCCTCCGCATGCACAAGAGCTGCTCTAGCGGTACGTAGCTCCAGCACCCACAACTCCTTTTCATCTGCCCCTTTTGTATAGGCGAGCCACTTCCCATTAAATGACCAGCTCGGATTCCGAATGGCCGGTCCTTTATCCAGTAGCTTCTCTTTCTCGCCTGCTTTCACCCATAATCCGCCATCCCTGACGAATGCAGCCACCGGTTGGCCAGTCCCTCGTGCTGCCCCGCTATAGTCAGCTCCCCCTGCCATCAAAGTAAAGGCCATCAACACGGCAATTCCCATTCTCAAAAAATGCATTCGTTGCATTCCTCCTCATGTTCGTCATGTTATGGTTACCGTTCCCTGCACCAGAAGAAACATACTATATTAGTTGAACTTAAGTTTTAGAAACCTATGGTGAGGAAATAACGACCTGCATGTCGAATAAGAACGCAAATAACTCGAACAGGCAGGGATGGACATTATCAAGCTTTATCTTTATATCTTAAAGGAAATCCAGTCAAGGACACCGCTGATTTCTTTGGTTCCTTTGGTTCAACTTATCTAGTTGGGTTAGGTAGTTTAGGGAATAGCACTATAGGACGAGGCTACGCTGCAGTTTGTACAACGTAATCGACGTTACTTGCCTGACTCGCTACCTACACTGTAGTTTGTGCAATAGAATGACTATTCTAGGGCGATATTCGTTGGTTTAGAGCTTATTCTCCTGCAAAATTACAATGTAGCCATCTGAAACGGCTCTCATGTGAGGTTTCTACTGTACAAAGTACAGTCTAGGCGCCTTTCCTTAATCTAGCGAAGCGAGAAGATCGTTTCTCCAGAAACGATCTTCTCGCTTTTACAGCCGTATTCTTACCTTTAAATGTCTTAGAAAATTAAAAAATCTGGCTGCAACCCCGACTCTTCAGAACGATCTTCTCAGGCAGCACCCAAAACGCAAATGCTTAGTTCAACTTATATAGGTTTCCATTCATTATTTTGAGAGCTGCCATTTCGGGTCTGATACGGTTTGATACGGTTTGATACCGGCTTGATACCGCTTTGTAACTGTTCTGTTACGAATTTTCCGAGCTTACCTTTTATAATTGCTTATACAACGATTTAACTTTTAGAGGGGCTGAACATCATTTTTACCTTCCGCAATTCCTTCCTATCGCATCTGTCTCACATGCTTCGCCTATGTCGCTCTGCTGCAAGTCTCCCCATCCTGATTTGTGAAGGAGGCATTCGCCATGCCTAAGCCCGTTGGCAACAGCAGCCGGTATATGCCTGGACTTGATGGCCTGCGCGCTGTCGCCGTCCTAGCTGTTATTGCTTATCATTTAAATCTCAAAGCTGTGCCTGGCGGCCTGCTTGGCGTGAGCATGTTTTTTGTCCTCTCTGGCTACCTGATTACGGATATTTTGCTTAAACAGCTTGGTCAAAATAAAGCCATCGACCTCAAAGCCTTTTTTATTCGCCGAGCAAGACGGCTTCTTCCCGCGATGTTTCTCATGATCGCACTCGTTTCCTTATGGCTGGTCGTCAGCGATTCCAGCAGACTCTTTGCATTAAGAGGAGATATCGGCTCCGCTTTGCTCTATATAAGCAATTGGTGGCTCATTTTTCACGAGATCTCTTATTTCGAAAGCTTTGGTCCCGCCTCACCTTTCGGGCATTTATGGTCGCTTGCGGTCGAGGAGCAATTTTATCTCGTTTGGCCGCTTTTGCTAATCGCTGCTATCCGCTTCGTACCCAAACGCGGTCAGTTCGCATTATGGACACTCGCCGCAGCCGCATTATCTGCCGGCGCTATGGCAATGCTTTATCAGCCCGGGATTGACCCAAGCCGAGTATATTACGGTACGGATACAAGAGCTTTCGCTCTCCTTATCGGGGCTGCATTAGCTGTCGTTTGGCCGAGCTGGAAGCTATCCACGACCATATCGCAGCGCAGTCGCATCCTGCTTGACAGCGTGGGCACGGCCGGCATGACCGTAATCGCGGTTATGATCGCTACAACCGGCGAATACGATGCTTTCCTCTATCGCGGCGGCATGGTGCTGCTTGCCATTGCAACAGCTGCAGTCGTTGCCGCTATGGCGCATCCGGCGAGCAAGCTGGCCAGCGTCATCGGCAGCAAGTCACTCGCGTGGATTGGCGTTCGCTCCTACGGCATTTACTTGTATCATTATCCGATCATCGTGCTAACTACGCCGACTGCCGAGGCAGGAGAGCTTCATCTAGCAAGAGCGTTCATGCAGGCCGTGCTCACCTTCGTTCTTGCAGAGCTGTCCTGGCGCTTTGTGGAGGAGCCGATCAGGCACGGCGCAATCGGGAGGCTGTTTCGTTCGCTTAAGGAGTGCTTCCAGATCCCTCATCTACGGAAATCAACAAGCTACTTCGTCGGCATCGTCTTGATCGTTTCCTGCGTATCCTGCGCAAGCAGCGTCAATCTCCAATCGGCAGCCGTCCAAGCGGATAGCGGTTCAGCAACAAACCACCCAGCCGTAACCATTGAAACAACGCCGACTCCTCATAATCCCGCTGAACCTGACGCAGCAGGCAAGCCAGACAAAATCGAAGACACTCTGCAGACGAAGCCGGATGAGACAGGCGGAAAGCCCGTTGCAGTTGTTGCCAAACCAACGACCCCCACCGCTACGGCAGCGCCCGCACCTGGAGCAAAGCCGGATGCTTCCCATCCGATAGCTGAGATTACGGCAATCGGAGACTCCGTTCTGCTGGATGCCGGTCCTTATCTAGAGAAGCTGCTGCCCGGCATCGCCATAGACGGCAAAGTAGGCAGGCAATTTTCGCAGGCTGTTGCCATTCTAGAGAAGCTGAAACGCGGCGACGAGCTCGCGGACACGGTCATCATTGAGCTCGGTACCAACGGCTCCTTCACGACAAAGCAGATGGCAGCGCTGCTGGATACGATCGGACCGAAGCGAAAGATCTTCATGATCAATACGCGCGTACCGCGCAAATGGCAGGACACCGTAAATAAAATGCTCGCGGAAACCGCAAAAGCAAACGAGAATGTGACGATCGTGGATTGGTATTCGGCAAGCAAGGGGAAGAAGGATTTCTTCTCCACGGACGGCGTCCACCTGAAGAAGCATGGTGCTTCTTTTTATGCGGATATGGTGGCAAAAGCACTCAAACGTGAGGAAGTATGAGGAGATACTAGAAATAGCGTGCAACGGGAGAACCGCATTTCCCGCTGCACGCTATTCTAGTTAAAGGACTGCAAGCTTTCTATTACTCCCGCTTCAACTGAAGCAGCAAGCCGGCTACATGACACGCAGCTCGAACAGCCTAGCCGTTCTCTCTTCCTGCAGACTGACTTCCAGCAAACCTTCCGCTTCATGCCAAATCCAATCAGAACCGTGTGCGTGAGCAGGATACGCGCATTTCACTTGAAGCTGCTGTCCCTTCCACCTCGGTAGCGGAAGCTTCACTGTGCCTGTGCTTCCTTTAATTCGCCACACGGCCAAGTATATGCGGTCCTCATGACGCAGCCCGTAGCTCACCCAATCATCTTGCTGCGTCGGCAGGCCAAGCGGCCAGAATGGGCGTGCAGCTGGAATGTCGCTGCGGATAGCTTTGTAATAATCGAGCGCTTCCTTGACCAGCTCTCTGCGGCGGGGACTAAGCTCCGCCAGATGGCCGCTCTGATGAACCCGCAGCAGCAGCGCGTTGACCATGTTGAAAATAACTTCTTCGTCGTCGCCCTCTCTCAGCGGATAGGACCAAATAGCCGATTGCTCCGGTGTGAGCACCGCAGGCGAGCTTGCCGCGATTGCCGCATACTTTACATAATCCTCTTGGTCGCTCGTCGATTGAATGCTGTGACGGCTGAGCATCGCATAGTCCATCCGCATGCCGCCGCTCGAACAGTTCTCGATGACTAGGCTCGGATACTTTGCAAATGTCTTATCCAGCCAGGCCAGATAAGCTCGGTTATGCTGAAGAAGCCCGTCTCCATAGCTATCTGCATCGGTTTCCGTTCCGATCCCTGCGTTAATATTGTAATCCATCTTAATATAGCCAACGCCATAATCCTCGACCAAACGGCGAATCACCTCATCCGCATGGGCGATAACCTTCGGATTGCGGTAATCCAGCTGATAGCGGCTGCGGTCCTTCACGCGTTTGCCATGCCGCATGAAAAACCAGCTGTCGTCGGTTTCCGCAAGCTTCGGACTATTGATGCCCATAACCTCAAGCTCCAGCCAAAGTCCAGGGATCAGACCTTTCTCCCGAATATAATCGAGCACATACTTTATGCCTTCCGGGAAACGTTCTTCCGACGGAAGCCACTCTCCTACGCCGTCCCACCATTCGCCCGGCGCATACCAGCCCGCATCGATACAGAAGTACTCACAGCCTACTTCCGCTGCGGCGTCAATTAGCGGCAGCAGCTTAGCTGTCGTAGGATCTCCCCATAAGCAATTCATATAATCGTTAAAGATAACGCGAAGCAGCTTATTATCCTCATTAGGCCTCCGAATAAGGCGGCGATAAGCCGTTAGCTGATCAATCGACTCTTCAAATCCTCCAACAACCGACCCGATCGCCAGGGGGACGGAAACAAACTCCGCGCCTGGCGCAAGCTTAAGCCACCAATGGTTGTCATGCTCGGTCGGACCGCTAATGAGCACGGTCAGCAAATCGGACTGTTCAATGATTTCCCAATGCCACGAGCCGTTATGCTCGATCTGCCAGAACAAGCTTGTTCCTGCTTCTTCATTCTGCAGCACAGCCATCGGGATATGCTCAGCAGCTGACCATGAACCGGTATTGCTGCAGGAAACACGCTTCGAACCGCGGTCCTTCATATGGGACATTCCTAGCTCAGGCAGCTTGTACGAGCGCCATTGCAGCTCGCTTTGCCAGCCATTATGGGCGACGTGCAGCCTCATTTTATCATCCCGGTCCAGTTGCCCTTCTTTGTCCAATCCCGTCAACGCGAAAGACGATACGTATTCCACTTCAGCATCGGCCGTACCTTCATTTTTAAGCACAGTCCAGCAGCGAACAGTCTGTACGCCATCGTAGAATTGAAAGTGCTGTACGGCCTTAAGACCCGTGATTTCATCCCGCAAGCCGAGCTCCAGCTTGCGCCCCGCTTCATTGCGCGTATCCTTATGGGCATCATATACCATCCGGAGGCCTGGGTAAGAAGCGCGATGCGTGCGTCCGTGGTACTCGTCACGGTCCTCCCCTGTAAGCTGCAGCTCCATCAAGCGGAATCCCGTCTTTTGATTCGTTTGAATCGTCTCGCTGACCAGCTGTCTCGGGCCGAAATGAAGGAAAAGCACATCTCCGCTGTCCGTGATTTCAAACTCCAGGTATAATCCATTTTCTAAGATTTTAATTTGCTTGCCCATCCCATGTTCACGTCCTTAGCCGTTTGATTTTGATTTTGTTCCCATAAAACAACTTAACCCAGCACTGTAAAAGTGCTGAGTTAAGGTCATGCTTATTCGCGAGACTTATTCTGCGGAGCCGAATTGTACCCAAGCCTTTTGAATTTCGTCAATGGCTTGGTCCTTCGTTTTGCTGCCGCCGATGTAGGCTTGCATCAACTCACCAAACTTTTGGTGGAACGTATCAAGAGAGTAGTTAACCGACAAGTCGCCGGATTTTTCCGTTTTTAGAATTTCTTCCATTTGCTTCGGCATATCCAATTCAGGAAGCGGAGCATCCTTGATTGGAGGAATAACCTTCGCTACAGTGGAGAACCAGTTCTTACCGTAGTCGGAAGTGTACAGCCAATTGAAGAAAGCGATCGTTTCATTAACTACTTTGGAGTCTTTGTTGATGCGAAGCGCTTGGTCAGCGCCTGTCACAAGCAGGTTTTGCTCTGCTTTTTCGCTTACTGGATAGCCTACGATACCAAGCTCAAAGTCTGGCGTAATTTTTTTGATCGCTTCTTCGTCCCAAGCGCCTTTACCAGTCATGAATGCTGCTTTGCCGGAAGCAAAGTCGCTCACTTCTGCGTTGCTGTCACGCTCAAGCGGCTTGCTCGTACCATGTTTAACCGTCGTGTCGATGAAGCTGAAGAAGTTGTCTTTTAGTACAGGGTAGTCGTTGAAAGTCGTTTCGCCTGCAATAAATTTAGCTACCAATTCCTTCGGCGTAATGCCTGCATCCTCTGCAGCCGCATTCACGAAGTTTTGGAAGATATGCTTCCATACCCACCACTCTTTATAAGCGTTGGCGAAAGGAGTAATGCCTTTTGCTTCAAGCTTTGCGATTGCATCCTCCATTTGGGAGGTTGTTTTCGGCACTTCTGTGATGCCTGCATCAGCCAGCAGCTTTTTGTTGTAAACCATGTTCATCAGGTTTCCTTTGACAGGAAAACCAAGCACTTTGCCGTCTTTGGAGCTCATGTTGATTTTGACGGAATCCGTCATTGCAGCCGCAAGCGGCTCGTTTGTAAGGTCTGCGCTGTATTCAGCGAACGTATCGATATCGCCGCCAGCCGTCGTTTGGAACACGTCCGGCGTGCTTCCTGCAGCAATCTTCGATTTCAAAACGGTGTTATAGTCGGCTTGCATAATTTCAAGATTAATCGTAACGTTCGGTTTTACTTTTTTGTATTCTGCAATGTATGCGTTAAAAGCGTCCGTGTATTCGGGAGAGGCCGTAAACATATTGATGGTCACCGGCTTGTCCGAGGCTTCCGTATTCCCTCCGGTATTCGTGCCCTCGTTGTTGCCTGCCGTATTGTTCTTGTCGCTGCCGCAAGCAGCCAGTATTCCGATAATCAGCACGAGGCTGACGGATAGTGCCAGAAATCTTTTGAACATTGAAATGCCCCCATTTCCTTCGTTGGTTGTTGTCTACGATGCCTATTCTAAAGAAAAAGAAATCGGATAAGAATGCACATAAGTGAATAGTTAAGGGTAAAAAAGTGTCATGCTGATTGTTGTTCACTTTTTAACTACTCCCGCTTGATGCCCGATACTCACTTGGCGACAGCGAGTAATAATTGCGGAACGCTTTGCTGAAATAGTTTTTATCCTTATACCCCAGCATCTCGGAAATATCTTGAATTTTCAAATTCGGGTCATCAAGCAGCTCCTTCGCCTTGTCCATTCGCACCTTCTGCACATACTCGTGAATACCGAAGCCGAACTGCTGCTTAAACAGCTTCATCAAGTATTCCCTGCTCAGAAAATATTTGTCCGAAAACATCGAAATTTTGATTTCTTCAAAGTAATGGTTGTCGATATATGTTTTAATATCCCCTACTTCGAAGGGCTGATTCGTCATGAGCGATTTCCTAATTTGACCGCTGAAATAATCCAAAATATCGGCCAGCAGCTGCTCGAATTGCTCCAAATTCTCAAAATCACTGTTAATGCCAACATCCCGCAACGCGTGATCGCCGCCTAGCGGCAGCTCAACTTGCGGTGCGCCTAGCTCAAGCGCCATATCATTCAGCAAAATAACGAACTCATGCAGCGCACGGTCCGCTTCCCCGATGTTGAACCAATCCGATGCGCGCCATTTCTTCATGTAATCATTCAGAATGGATTTGGCATTATGTATGTTGCCGCTTTCCAATGCGCCTCGGATGACCAATATCCGGCTTGTCAAAGACTGCGTTTCCTTAGGGGCCGATGCTTTATCCGTAGCTGCAATGACGGTTGCGCCATTCAGCTTCAGCAAGTCAATGCCATTAATTGCAGCTTTGGCCGCTTCGTAAGAGGATGCCAGCTGCAGCGCATCGGGCGTGGAATGCCCGATTCCAACGGCAACCACGATGCCGAACAGCTCCTTCAGCGTAGAGACGACTTTATTAAATTGATGAACCGATCGATAGGCGATGTCCTCCGGATAACCGCCATTCATCGTCAGAATCGCGATAAACTCGCGCTCCTGCTTCGGGCTTGCGAAGCTAAACGCTCCGAAATGATCGCCTGCTATTTCATTTATGACATTCGCTACAGCGAAGTGCAGCAAGTCGGTATCGTGATGGAATCGTTTTTTACGAATCTGCTCCAGATTGAGCACGCGCAAAACGACCGCCGTAAAGCGGTTGCCGGGATCATCCGCACCGATCAGCGGCAGGAAAGCTTCGTTCGTTTGGCTTTTGAAGCTGCGCTCGATGATTGATAAATAGACTCGTTCCTTTAGTCGCGGCAGCGACATATTCAGCGTTATGTTGCGGTTAATGAAGTCGCTGTCCTTCTTGCGCTTCGCGTCCAGCACGTCGATCGCCTTGCGCAGCGACGCATTGAGATCCTGCCGGTTGACTGGCTTCAGCAAATAATCAACAACCTTGGAGCGGATCGCTTGGCGCGTATATTCGAAGTCATTATATCCGCTAATGACGATCGTCAGCAGATCTGGAAAGTCCCGTTCAATGATTTGAAGCAGCTCCATCCCGTTCATCTCCGGCATCTTCATGTCGATCATAGCGATATCGACCTTATGCTCAGCCAGCATGGCAAGCCCGACCTTTCCGTCGGTTGCTTCCAGTACCTCCACAACGCCTAAGCCCTTCCAATCGCCCAGTATGCGAATGGCTTCGCGAAGCGGCTCTTCATCATCAATAATCAACACCCTATACATGGCTCACGCCTCCCCGCGGTAATAACATTGCCAGCTCCGTGCTGGATTTATCCGTATGGATAATCAGCTCTGCCCCGTCTCCGTAGAGCAGCTTCAACCTTGTATTCAAATTCACGAGCCCAATGCTCTCGTTCTCATCCTCACGATCCTCCCATGCCTGCAGGAAGGATTGCCGAACCTGCTCGAGCCGCTCCGGTGTGAATCCCGGCCCATTGTCCCTTACGGAAATGACGGCATGCGTTTCCGTAACCGCAGCGCGAATTTCAATCGTAATCGTACTCGAGACCTTCTCCAGCGCATGCTTGATGGCATTCTCGACAAGCGTCTGGATCGAGAGCTTCGGCAGCTCCAGCCCCAGCAGCGCTTCCTGCCATTCATATGCCACCTGGAGCCTGCTGCCGAACCGTGCTTTCTGCAGGGAAAGGTAATTCTCGATATGCTTCAGCTCGTCCCTCGCCTGCACGATATCTTTCCCGCTGATGCAATAGCGCAGCGTCAACGCCAATGCATCCACCATATCCGCAATATCATAACGCTCATTCTTTAACGCTTTCGTAGAGATGGCCTGCAGCGCGTTATAGAGGAAATGCGGATTTATTTCCGCCTCTAACGCTTTCAATATGGCGTTTTTCTCTACGAGCTTCATTTTGTAGCGTTCATTGATCAAATCGTTTGTCCGCCGCACCATGAGATTGAAATGACGGGACAAATATGCAATCTCGTCCCTCCCTTTCACTTCCGCCTCTGCATCGAAATCGCCTGTGCCGAATCGGCTCATATGATAGGAGAGCTTCTGAAGCGGCCGCGTAATGGCATTGGAGAAATAAATGACGATGATGATTGACAGCAGCAGGAAAAGCAAGCCGATAATAAAGCCTAAATTCCGCGTCGTGCGAGCGGCCTCATAAATCTGCGAGTACGGAATCGGCTTAACAAGCCTCCAGCCCTCCTGCTCTCCAATGTTATAGACGACCAAATACTTCTGACTTCCCTCCGACCAGGTCAACCGCCCTTTGACTCCTTCAGTCAGCTTTTCTGTAAGGGAAGCTTCCTTCGCCCTCTTGTAAAATGCTTCATCATCCGTATAAAACGGCTCATTGTCCGGACTTAGAAACAGCAAATGCTGCCCCTCGTCAAACGGGATATCCTTCAGGATTTGTTCGCTAACCGAATTGTCGAAGTAGAACGAAAGAACCGCCTGCGGCTGTCTCGATACAATCGAACGAAGCACCCTGTGATAGGCCATAAAGGTATTGCCGAATTTAATCGGATAGCCCACTGCTTCGCTCTCTGATGTAACAAACGATTGGTATGAGCGATTGAAAGGACTTGTCATGGCTTTCCCGTACCATGTTGTCTCGGTAATCTTCGGATCGGTTCCCGTACGAACCGCGATATTATAATTTTCCTTCGTAATGGAGTAATATTTATTTTCGTTTACGACATAAAGGTAGATCGCTTGAAGATCATTTCTCGAATAATACAGCTGGCGCAAATAGTTCTCCAAATACATTTTCGAAGCGTAATCCTCCGACTCGTGCATGATCGCGTACGTAATTTCATCGAACCGGATTTGGGGCAGCGAGAGCTGCTCCATTCCTTTCAAATAATCCTCCATATTCTGATTAACGAGCAGCAGGTTATTGGAAGTGCTGGCAATGCTGTTTGTGACCGACTCCTTCTGGAACATTTGATATGAAATAAAAGTCAAAGACGCCACTACGAGTATAATAATGGTCGTGAAAAGCAAAATAAGCTTGTTCACCAGCCTTCGGGTCACCCGTTCGGCTGTTTCCCTTATTGCCCGCAACGCTCTGTTAGTCAAGATTATCCACCACCTTTTGACACAGCATGAAGTTCACCTTTTTACCCCTAACTGATTTCTTAAATCCATTTTTGCAGGGCGGATGGCTGTTTTATAATACACAATATAGCTAATCCCGATTTTTTGAAATATAAATTTAGATGAACCATAAAGAGATGAGGTATGGCGATGTTCAAATCATTAGGTAGAAAATGGAGCGAGAAGCTCGAATTCGGCATCTTCACCTTGCCTGTATTAATTTGTATCGCGGTCGCTTTTTACATTCCGTTCGCGATGACGATCCGTTATTCCATGACCAAGTGGAACGGGATCTCCAAGCATCCGAAATTCGTCGGGCTCGACAATTTCAAGCAAATTTTCATGGGCGACACGAACTTTGCGAACTCCGCATGGTTTACGATTAAATACGCAGTGCTTTATATCGTTATCGTGAACATACTGGCCATTCTTCTTGCAGTTGTTCTGGATATGAAGCTTAAGACGACCTCTTGGCTGCGGGCTGCTTTCTTTATCCCGTATATTCTAAGCCTTGTGATTGTCGGTTTTATCTGGAAATTCATTTTCATGCAAGGTTTCGAATCACTGGGGCAAAGCACAGGCTGGGGCATCTTCGATCTCAGCTGGCTCGGCGAGCCTAAGCTAGCCTTCGTCTCCATACTGCTCGTCTCCATCTGGCAGTCTATCGGCTTCTATCTTGTCATCTACATCGCAGGCTTGCAGTCGGTGCCTGACGATCTGAAGGAAGCTGCAACCGTTGACGGAGCTGGACCGGTCAGGCGCTTCTTCAGCATTACGCTGCCGCTGCTTGCGCCTTCCATCACGATTTCCGTCTTTATGGCGCTGACGAATTCCATTAAAGTATTCGACGTCATCCTCTCGCTCACGGGCGGCGGACCTGGCGGTACGACTTACAGCATCGCCTATGACATCTATCGCGATACGTTCCAGAACAATCTTTACGGCTACGGCACGGCAAAAGCGCTCATTTTGTTCGTCGCTGTTCTATTCGTAACGATCATTCAATTGACGATCTTCAAACGCAGGGAGGTTGAAGCCTGATGAAAACGCAAAATAAAGGAAGAGCAGGCCGCATTGTCCTTGAGATCATCATGGTGCTTCTCTCGCTCGTATTTCTATACCCGTTGTTCTTAGCCATTAACAACTCATTCAAAAGCTTCGGCGAGGTCATGACCGATGTTGTCGCCCTTCCGAAGCAGCTCGTATTCGAGAACTATTCGTATGTATGGTCGTTCATCAATTATCCGAAGCTCTTTCTGAACAACTTTGTCATTACGACCGTCGGGCTTGCGGGGATTATTCTCGTTTCTTCTATTGCAGCCTACAAGCTGGCCAGAACGAAGACGCGCTGGAGCGGACTGCTCTACATCGTGTGCATCATGCCGATGCTGATACCGTTCCAATCCATCATGCTTACCGTGCTTCAGCTTGCCAAAGACCTTCATTTATCCGAAAGCACTTGGGGACTCGGCATTCTTTATTGGGGCTTTGGCGCACCGCTTGCCGTCTTTATTTACCACGGCTTCGTGAAAGGCATTCCGAAGGAGATTGACGAGAGTGCGACAATAGACGGCGCATCCGGCTTTAAGCTGTTCTTTCTTGTCATCTTCCCGCTGCTGAAATCCGTTACGACAACTATCATAATCATCGATGTCATGTGGATTTGGAATGACTTCCTGCTGCCGCTGCTTATGGTTAACGGCTCGCCTGACACCAAAACATTGACGCTTGCCGCTTACACCTTCGTCGGCCAATATACTTCTGATTGGCAATACGCGATGACAGCCATGGTGATGGCCGTGCTTCCATCGATTATCGTATTTATTTTCTTGCAGAAATATATCGTCAAAGGCGTTGTTGCCGGAGCGGTGAAAGGTTAACTGAAAGTCTGAGCAGAGCCTGGGTTTGCTAATACACTTGTAAACTTCACTTGCCAATGGGCACCAAAAAAAGGAGCTAGCGCATTCAAGCCGCTAAGCTCCTTTTTCGTACGCCTATTCACTTTTCAATGGAGAGAGGTTTGCCAAGGCGCTCCTGCGGACTCTCTAAGCGGATCGAACTTCATCGCTGCGTTGCGCTTGGGAATTATTTTCAAGAATGCGAAATGCCCTCTGCTCGATATGGGACAGCCTCAGTCCAGCCTCATCAAGCGCACCGCGTCGCATGCCTTGGGTGGAGCAGCCTTCTCGCACTATTCTGTTTTAAACTGCGCGGAAGCATCCGCCAAATCCTGCGTCAGCTTATCGATCGTCGTAACCATTGCCGCAAGCTGCTGCACCATTGCCGCCTGCTCCTGCACTGTTGCCGTTACCTCCTCGACCGATGCGGATACTTCCTCACCCGAGGCCGACAAGCTTTGGGCAGCATCAAGCACATCGTTCTTCGCAATCTCGACCTCAGACAGCTCTTCAGCCATCGCCCGTACTTGTTCAATAATATCTTTTACATGCCCGGATACGAGCTCGAATGATTGTTTCGTCTGGCCTACGCTATCATTATGCTGCTCCGTAATGCCCTCAATGACATGTACGCTTTGGTTGTTTTGCTCTACATGGTTGATCGTCAGTCCTACGATGGCATTGATGTCCTGCGATTGAATCGAAGTCTGCTCCGCAAGCTTCCTAATCTCACTCGCCACGACGGCGAAGCCTCTGCCATGCTCTCCCGCCCGCGCCGCTTCAATCGAAGCATTCAAGGCAAGCAGCTTCGTCTGGTTCGCAATCTCGGCGATCGCGTCGGTCATGCGGCCGATGCCGGACGAGCTCTCCGCCAGCTGGCGCGTAATGTCCGAAATTTTGCGAACCTCTTCTTCATTGCGTACATTGATTGCAACCAAAGATTCAATGACCTCGTGGTTTGCCTCGAAAATCTCTGTTATCGCGTCGGCCTTTTCTTTAATCGTATACGATTTGGCTGTGGCGCTGGCGATTTTGTCACCTACGTCCATAAACTTATTGACGATGGACTCCGTATCATTCGCCTGCGATTCCATTGCCTTCGCAATCTCGGACGTCGTCGTCGATGTTTCCATAATGGAAATGGACGTTCTGGCGGAAGTTTGGTCAAGCTCTCTTGTGCTGCCGTGAAGCACTGTGATCGAGCCGTTCATGCTCGTAATCAATTCTCGGTTGCGCTCCGCCATCGTGTTGAAGCTGTTCGCCAGCTCCTTGAACTCTCCATTGTATTTGCCGGTTGCCGAAGTGGTAAGATCACCTGAGGACAGCTTTTTAAAGAGTCCTGTCAACTGAACGATTGGCTTCGTTACGAGCCGGGATATAAGCACGCCAACCGCTATCGATACTGCCAAAGCAATCAACATGACGGTCATCATCTGCCTCAGCATCGCTTGCAGAGGCTTATTCACATCCGAATAGGGATCCTCGACAATGACGGTCCAGTCCGATAAAGGGATTTTGGAATAGTAGGCAGCCTTGTCCTTCAGCTTTACCTCGCCTTGGGCTAGCTCGCCAGAGGCGTTTGGCTTCGTAATGTCTGCATATTCTGCCGTTTCCATTGGCTTTCCGATTAAAGCATCGTCACCCGAGTGGTAGACGATGGTTCCTAATCGGTCCAGAATCATTACTTTTCCTTCTGTGTTGATTTGTATGTTTGCCAGCTTGTCTACAAAAAAGGAGGTAACAGCCGTTGCGATAAACACGCCTTGCACCTTGCCGCTGGAATCAAGTACAGGCAACGAGAATACGTTTACCTGATTGCCGCTTGTTTTGGATACCAGCGCCTCGCTGACTACCGATTTGCCTTGCAGGCTGTCTTGGAAGTACTGTCGATCCGATCTCGTTTTCGTTATAATTTCAGGATTGTTGGATGCGATGATCACCCCGGTCTTGTCAATCAGCATAAGCGATTCAATGCCTGGCATGCCCTTGATGCTGGATATGAGCGTCTGGTTCGCCTTCACATGCAGTCCATTCGCAGCTGAGAAGAAGGCTTCGTCCGCCAACTTGCCGGTATTCCGCTGATTCACTAAGTCGGTAAGCGCCGAATTGATGGATAATAGAAAAACCGACTGCTGCTCGAGCTGTACGGAAGAAAACAATCCTTCCCCAATTCTGTCGGAGATCGCTTTGATCTCATCCTTGCTCTTGTCTAGCGTAATGCTCGAAGCAATTTTGTACGAAATCATGCTGGTAGCCAACAATACGACACACACCAGCAGGCATATCATGGCAGGAAGCTTAAAGCGGAAGGACAGGTTCGATATCGAGTCCCTTTTTTTAGCGGCGGGCATTTCATATTCTCCTTTTTGACAGCTGATATGGCATTCGTGCTGCATAGTACCCCAATCTTATCAAAATATTATTAGAGAAATGAGAGGAATGCTTTAGGATATTGTTAGCTTTCCGCAATGACCCGCCAATTGTGGTCGCATGCTGCATGCACGATGCCTTTCTTCATCAAGTAACTAGCAACCAGCTCAGCCATGTCGATCTGAACCTCTCGAATAATCTGCTTGCCCTGATACATCGTATACCCGCCTCCTCCCGCCGCACGGTAATTGTTCATCACCACGTCCAGCTGCATACAAGGGTCCAGTGGCTGTCCCGCGCGGGTAAGCCTCGTTACCCGCTCGCCGATCGGCATCGCCGCATTCAGCTCGTATTCGATTCCCTCCCACATATCATAATTATAATGCTGTAGTTTTGGCTCCAAATAAGCAGGATTTACGCTGAGCGCTCCGTCCTCCTGCACCTGGAAATAGGCCGCTGTTTGTTCCAGTGCAGCTCTAATGTCCTCGCCGCTAAGCCTCAGAACCGTGAGCGTATTCGGATACATAAAATTCGCGAGTATATCCCGCATGGTCACGTCTTTGCGGAAGCCTTCAGACTCATTGTTCAGCAGCGAAGCGATAGAAATATCCACCCCTGCGGCATCCATCTGAACCCGGTTCATAAATTCCACAAACGGATGGTCGGCGCTGCGGCAAAGGAAAGGATCCGATATTGTCATATCGCCCTCGATCTGGCCGATTGTCTGATCGAGCCATGTCTGAACCTCCGATTCCACATTCTCCGTGAGCCTCATGATGGCAGGATTAGGAGTGACAGTATCGTCAATTCTCACCAGCTTGGTTGTTTTGGACGCGATATCCCAGCCTTCTCCTATTGCATGGAACGAAACGCTAATTCTACCCACAGCTTGTCCGTTGCAGCCTGGCTGAACAATCGCAACGCCGTTCACCTCGCCTGCAAGCTGGCGGTGCTGATGACCGGTAATAAGCACATCTATGCCGGGTACCTCCATACACATGGCATATGCCAGATTCTCCCCTGTTAACGCTTCTGCCGGCTTGCCGCTTGATAGCTCGCGCTCGAAGCCCCCGTGATAAGCGACAACGAGGAGGTCGGGCTGCTCCGTCTCGCGAATGAACGATACCCACTCCTTTGTGGATTCAAGCGCATCGCGGAACGCGAGACCTTGAATATGCGAAGGATTCTCCCAGTTCGGAATGTAATGCGTAGTAACACCTAGTATGACTATTTTGATATTCTGATTGACGGTTCTTACGATATAAGGTTGACCAAACAGCGGCTCCTGAGTTTCACTGCTCGCTATATTCGCTGACAACCATGGGAAACGGGAGTCTGCAACCGCCTTTCGCAGCAACTCCAATCCATAATTGAACTCATGATTGCCAAGTACGGCAGCGTCATATTTCATCTCATTCAGAACAGCGATTGCTGGGTTAACCCGCTCCTTGCCATAAGCAGCTGCATAATAGGACATTGGCGTGCCTTGCAGCAGGTCGCCATTGTCGATTAATAGCAGCTCCGGAGATGCCTGCCTCGCTTCCTTCACAATCGTTGCGATTCGCGCTAATCCGCTATTTTCCGCCTCGCGGGTTCGGTAATCAATCGGCCGGATATGGCTGTGTATATCACTCGTCACCATCATTTCAAAGGTAAAGCTATCTAGCTGCTTCATGCTTCATTTTCCTCTCGTACTGATTTCCCAATCCTCATTCCTTCATAGTAACAGGTTGCCGGGGCAGATAGAGTATGATGGCGCTCCTTTACAAAAGCTTATCCTCTTGTTTACGGCCAGCTAATAAATCGTCCTTATCATTAGGCAGGTACCATAAACTAGAATTTCTGGAGGGTAACCGTTTGAAAAAGATGACTAAGTTTGTTCTACCGTTATTATTGTCCGTTTCCCTGCTCAGCGCATGCGGCGCCAACAATGCGAATAGCGAAGCAACCGACACTGCTCCTGCTGCTACCGAGCAGGCCGCCGGTTATGTGCCAGAGAAGCTGACCGTACAATTCGTCCCTTCCCAGAATGCAGATACGCTGGAAGCGAAAGCAAAACCGCTTGAGCAGCTTCTCACCGATAAGCTTGGCATTCCCGTTGAAGTCAGCATCTCTACCGACTACAACACGATTATTGAAGCAATGGCTTCCAAAAAGGTTGACGTAGGTTTCCTTCCTCCAACAGCGTACGTGCTTGCAAAGGATAAAGGAGCGGCGGAGGTCATTCTTCAAGCGCAGCGCTTCGGCGTGCAAGATGACAGCGGCGCTCCAACCGATCAGCTCGTTGATTTCTACAAATCCATGATTATCGTGAAAAAGGATTCCGACATTCAAAAGGTTGAAGATTTGAAAGGCAAGAAGATTGCGTATCAGAATGTGACTTCCTCCGCTGGTTTTGTTTGGCCGGCAGGCAAACTGCTTGAAGCCGGACTGGATCCGCTGAAGGATGTTACCCCAGTTACAGTTAAAGGCCATGACCAAGGCGTCATTGCCGTCTTGAATGGCGATGTGGATGCAGCAGCCATCTTCCAAGATGCTCGTACGATCGTCTCCAAAGACTTCCCGACCGTATTCGAGGATACCCGCGTACTCGCATTCACCGAGAACATTCCGAATGACACCATTTCCGTCCGCTCGGATATGAACGCGGAATGGGTTGCGAAAATTCAGGATGCTTTTATCGCGCTTGGGAACGACGACGCCAGCCGGCAAATTATTTTCGATATCTATTCGCACCAAGGCTACGTGAAGTCTGAGGACAGCATCTTCGACATCGTTCGTGAGTATGGAGAAAAGGTTAAGACGGAATAAGTCTTATTGCTGCAACTAAGCATTCATAGCTGCCTACGGGAAGCCAGTCCACGTGCGTGAGCGCGCGGGCTGGCTCTCCTTTATTACAAAGACAATGAGCAAAGGACTGGTGTTCCCGTGATTGAGCTGCACAATGTAACGAAATTGTACCCCAACGGGACAAAAGGCTTGAACCATATCGATCTATCTATTTACGAAGGCGAATTCGTCGTTATCGTTGGGCTGTCAGGTGCGGGGAAGTCGACGCTGCTTCGCTCCATTAATCGCCTGCATGACATTTCCGAGGGCGATATCCTTATCAACGGCCAATCCATTACAAAAGCGCATGGCAAGCAGCTGCGATTGATTCGCCGCAGCATAGGCATGATCTTTCAAAGCTTTAACCTCGTCAAGCGCTCCTCTGTGCTCCGCAACGTCCTAGCAGGCAGAGTCGGCTACCATTCTACGCTAAGAACATGGATTGGACGCTTTCCCGAGCGCGACATGCATCTCGCCTTCGAAGCGTTGAACCGCGTTAATATCGCCGAGAAAGCTTACTCTCGGGCGGATGAGCTGTCCGGCGGCCAGCAGCAGCGAGTTGCGATTGCGCGCGTACTCGCGCAGGAAGCAACCATTATTCTCGCTGACGAACCCGTTGCTTCTCTTGATCCGCTTACCACAAAGCAGGTCATGGACGACCTCAAGAAGATCAATCAGGAGCTAGGCATCACAACGATCGTCAATCTGCATGATGTCGACCTAGCACGCCAATATGCAACGCGCATCATCGGCTTGAGAGCCGGGGAAGTCGTATTCGACGGGCCTGTCGCAGAAGCGACTGATGAGCGCTTTGCCGAGATTTACGGCCGCCCTATCGAGGAGGCGGAGCTGATGGGAGCAAAGCGCGAATGAATAGGAAGGCAGCAGCAACCATCCAACCGAAGCCGCCGCGCAGGCTAAAGCATTATTTGACGGGAGCCATTGTCGTCCTGCTGTTATGGGGAAGCTCCGTGCAGACTGAAGCTACAATAGGTGAACTCGTCGAAGGTTTTCCAAACATGTTCGATCTGCTTAAAGAAATGTTCCCGCCCAAATGGACCTACTTCGACAATATCGTCGGTGCCATGCTGGAAACAATTCGCATGGCTATCGTGGGGACCACAGTCGGTGCCCTAATGGCGATACCGATTGCCTTGCTTTGCGCAAGCAACCTGAACAAAAGTCCTTGGCTTCGCCACTCGGTGCGCTTGATTCTAAATCTGATTCGTACCGTCCCCGACCTATTGCTAGCCGCCATCTTCGTTGCTATCGTCGGCATTGGTCCGCTTCCGGGAACGCTGGCGCTAAGCGTTTTTTCGTTCGGATTGATCGCCAAGCTGACCTATGAGGCATTGGAAGCGATTGACCGCGGTCCGCTTGAAGCGATGACTTCCGTTGGAGCGAATGGTGTCCAGCGCATTCTGTTCGCCGTTGTTCCGCAAATACAAGCGCACTTCATGTCATTTGCGCTGTATACCTTTGAAATCAACGTCCGCGCAGCAGCCGTGCTTGGGCTCGTAGGCGCTGGCGGAATTGGCCACTATTATGAAATCACGCTAGGTTTTTTAGAATATGACAAAACGAGTGTCATCATCGTATTCACATTAGCCATCGTCTTGCTCATTGATTATGCAAGCACGAAGCTGCGGGAGAAGCTGCTATGATCAAACCTTGGAATACGATCGCCCAAAAGCCGCGCAAGAGCCATTATCGCTGGTTGATTTATACCGCGCTTGCAGCCGTATACATTTGGGCATTCGCAGGCATCCCTTTTTCGGGTATAAAAGAAACCGCCGTAATGATTACGAAATCCATCGTGACCGGCATCCTATCGCCCGACTGGGGCTTCGTCTATTTACCGGAGGGCGAGGATTTGCTGCGCGGCTTGCTGGAAACCGTCGCGATCTCAATTCTTGGAACTGTTATTTCCTCCGTGCTTTGCCTGCCGCTAGCCTTCTGGGCAGCCGTTAATATGAGCGGGTCCAGATTCATATCCGGCTCAGGCAAAATGGTGCTCAGCTTCATTCGTGCCATACCCGAAATCGTACTGGCTCTTATGTTTATCAAAGCGGTTGGTCCCGGCTCGTTCGCAGGCGTGCTCGCGCTCGGTCTGCACTCCGTCGGTATGCTTGGCAAGCTGTTCGCCGACGAGGTGGAAAATATGGATAAGGGGCCTGTAGAAGCGCTTCTCTCTTCCGGTGCCAATCGGCTCCAAATATTATGGTTTGCGGTCATTCCGCAGGTGCTGCCCGGCTTTCTATCCTACATGCTGTATCGATTCGAGATTAATATGCGCTCCGCAACCATTCTTGGCGTCATTGGAGCAGGTGGGATCGGTACGCCGCTAATCTTTGCGCTAAGCACCCGCAACTGGGATCGCGTCGGCATCATTCTGCTCGGCATTGTTATTCTGATCACCATCATCGATCTCCTCTCAGGGGCGATACGCAGACGTTTGGTCTGATCCATAAACAAACAGCCCGCACCGGTGATCATCACCAAGGTACGGGCTGTTTGCGTTTGAACATTTTATGAAGCAAGAATGACGAATAGGAGAGCGATAAGCGCGGGCAAGCCTTGTACGACGAGAATCGACTTCTTCGCCGTCAAGCCGCCGTATACGGCAGCAACGAGCACGCAAATTAAGAAAAAAAGCTGGATTTGCTGGCCGAATTCGGCATTCGGATGGAAGAGGCCCCATGCCAGTCCCGCTGCCAGAAAGCCGTTATACAATCCCTGGTTGGCTGCTAGCGACTTCGTGCTCTCCGCGAACTCCCTCGTCGTGCCGAAGGATTTGCGCGCGCGCGGCGTATTCCACAAAAACATCTCTAGCAATAGAATATAAATATGCTCTACTGCCACAATGGCGACGAATATGATGCTTAAGATAACCATTATGTCCTCCTCTCGCTTGCCTTAACTAGGCCGCTCAATCATAAACTGTTCGCCAAGCTTTGCATAGTCGCTCCCGGCAAGGCGGCTTACCGGCATCAAAGCCTTGGCATCAATGCGGCCTTTCTCGTATAAGGATTCGTCGATATGGAATTGGACGACTCTGCCGATCAATAGGTCGCAGGCAGGCGATTGCCCGTCTCCGCCAAGCGGGAGTGCCTGCTCCAGCACGCATTCCATCCGTATGCCAGCCTCAGCTACGCCGGGCACGGCGATGCGCTCACTTGCTACCGTAGTTAACCCCGCAAGCGCTACCTCGCTTTCATCCGGCGGGACATTCGCCGCAGTCACATTAATCGCCTCAATGTAGCTTTCCTGCGCAATATGTACGACGAACTCGCCGGCATGAACGGCATTGCGGGCGGTGTCCTTCTGGACACCGCCCGGTTTGCGTTGTACGGATACCGCTATCATCGGCGGATTTGCCGTAACGATATTAAAAAAGCTGAAGGGCGCCGCATTCAGTACGCCCTCGCTTGATAGCGTCGTAACGAAAGCAATGGGCCGCGGTATGATGCTGCCGATGAGCAGCTTGTAATTATCCTGCACGCTTTGACTTGTTGGATCAATCGATTTCACGGACCATCCTCCTATACCAGCATTTCAATTCAGTTTACTCGTTTTTGAATGTACTTGTATACCAAGCCGCAGCTGCTGCGACCTCTGAGCTAGTCAACTGGTGCCCGAACTGTTCCCAGTGGAGCGTGACGGAAGCGCCTGCTCCTTGCAGCATTTGATTCAGCTCCTCGGTTTCCTGCGGCGTGCACAGCGGATCATTCGAGCCTGCCCCGATAAAACAAGGGACATCTGTCAGATCCGGCAGCGCTACATCGCGAATCGGTACCATCGGATGATGCAGAATCGCTCCGCGCAGCGTTCCCTGATAGTGGAACAAGAGGCTGCCTGCAATGTTAGCGCCGTTGGAATAACCGATCGCCACAAGGTTGCTGCGGTCAAACCCGTACTGCTCTGCGGCACTGTCTAGGAAATCATTCAGCTCTTTGGTCCGGAACACAAGATCCTCAAGATCAAAGACGCCTTCTGCAAGCCTGCGGAAATAACGCGGCATGCCGTTCTCCAGTACGTTGCCCCTCACGCTGAGCACCGATGAGGCTGGAGATAACCGGTCGGCTAGCGGGAGTAAATCCCGCTCCGTTCCGCCTGTACCGTGCAGCAGCAGAAGCACTGGTGCCGCTGGATCCGTTCCTTGCTTGAATATATGCTTCATCATTTGTCCTCCTCCAATACTCTGATGTCAAAAGGCGTTAACAATTGTTCGATATCTTTGCGGCGACCCTCGTACCATTCAGGCAGCATCAGTTTCTCGCCAAGGTGCTCCACATCCTCGTCACGGGCAAAACCCGGAGGATCTGTCGCAATTTCAAACAATATGCCGCCGGTTTCCCGGAAGTAGATGGCGTTGAAGTATTGCCGGTCAACTATCGGAGTAGGAAGGAAACCGCTGCCCTCCACTTGGCTTCTCCAAAGCGCATGCTCCGTATCGTCTTTTGCCCGCCAAGCGATATGGTGGACGGTTCCTGCTCCGCCATGGCCAAGCTCCATGCTTTCCACATTTACGTCAATCACGTTGCCGAGATCACCTGACGATTGAAAGCGCGCATATCCGCCTTCTTCGCCTATTCTCTCAAGACCCATTACGTTCACAAGCGTTTCGGCCGTTGCTGCAGGCGCCGCACTGTACAGAATCGCTCCGCCAAAGCCTTTAATCGCTTTCTCCGCCGGTACTCCGCCGAATGTCCATTTGCTTGGCGCTCCCGATTCACGGGCCACAATCTCCAGCTTCAAACCATCCGGATCCTCAAGCTGCAGGTACTGCTCGCCGAATCTCGATGTTTGGGCGAAGGCTACGTTCAGCTTCGTAAAGCGCTCTTTCCAGAAATCGAACGCATCATTCGGCACCACATACGTCGTGTAACCCACCTGTCCAGCGCCGACTTTGCCTTTGCGTGAGTTCTCCCAAGGAAAGAACGTAATGATCGTGCCTGGGCTTCCCGCTTCATTACCGAAGTACAGATGGTAAACCTCAGGTGCGTCAAAGTTAATGGTTTTTTTAATCAAGCGAAGACCTAGCACCCCTGCGTAAAAGTCAGCCGTTACCTGCGGATTTCTTACAAAAGCGGTGACGTGATGGATACCTGTAGTTTTGTTTGTCATTTTAAACACTCTCCTTATTTTATATGAATTTCAAAAGTATTGTAACTAACAAAATCTCAGATTAGCGAATGAGTGCGTCGATCGAATATTCACCCGCTCCAGTTAATGCAACACCTATAGCAATGGCTAAAAGCACAAGATTATATTCATAGCCGTTAGCAGTAGCCCACAAGCCGTTCTGCCCATGCACCTTCACGATTGCAACCAGCATCGTCATGACAATCAGTACTGCGGCAAGCGGTGTAAGGAGTCCTGCTACGAACAGCAGCCCGCCGACAAGCTCCATGAGCCCCGCAACCACTGCCATCGCTACACCCGGTTTCACGCCAATCGACTCCAACCAGCCGCCAGTTCCTTTCGGTCCGTAGCCTCCGAACCATCCAAACAGCTTCTGCGCGCCATGACCTACGAACAACAACCCGACAACCAGACGAACGATCAACAATCCCAATGCAATACTCATTTTAATTCCTCCATTATATTTGTTTTTTGTTTTTATTACTAATTAAAGAATCTTTAATTTAAGATATTTGACAAGCGTAAACGGTTGCCTGCAGCTTCCCGCCACGAGAGCCCGTTTGGCTTCTATCAAGAAAGAGGTTGTTATGCTGCTCTCAAACCTCGCTACTTGTAATGCTCCTGCGCAAATTTCCCCAGCTTCTTAAGCAGCTTGCTTGCAAGCTGTTTCTCTTCCGATGACAATCCGTCTACTGCCTGTTCGATAACCGCTTGGTGTCCGGGAAATACATTCTCTACAAATTGCTTGCCCTGATCCGTTAAATCCGCAAAAATGAGGCGACGGTCTTCGGTTGATGCTCTGCGGCGAACCAAATCCTTTTTCTCCAGCTTATCAACAACGTACGTAATGTTGCCGCTGCTCATTAATACCTTTTCACCGATTTGCTGCAAGGGCTGAGGTCCTCGATGGTATAACAGCTCCAGCACGCCGAATTCCGTTCGATTCAAGCCGTTGCTTCGTATGTCGCGATCCGCATGTGCGTTGACCCATTGGGTCGCTCTCGACAATGCAATGAAAAGCTCCAATGATACATTCGGTTTCGGATTGTCGTTTGCCATGATGCTCACTCCCTTCTGCGTTTCGCATGTCTTTAAGTTAAATATCTTGAATTAAAGATAATATATTTTCAGGACGTTGTCAACACCTTATTTCAAATGATTGGTTTTGCTGCTTGCCAAACCATTCTGGATCGGCGAATATCAACGTATAAGGAGGCGGTTCGATGATTCATATTGTTAACGGTGATTCAATTGGCAGCAAGCTTCATGCGGCTGGCGTGCAGGGAGAGGTACTTGTATGGAGGGAAATGTACACTTTCGGTCCCGTCTCTCTGCAACCCGAACTGGCTGAGAACCGGCTGCGCCGAGCTGCTTATATGGAGCAAGCCTTTGGCATATCGCCGCTCGAGTGGATATCTTCTGCCGAGGCACAGGAACGCCCGCTCGCAGCTTTTCGCGAGCATCGCGAGATCGTGCTCTGGTTCGAGCATGATCTGTATGACCAGACGATGCTGAGCTGCTTGCTCCGTTGGTTCGCGCTGCAGCATGTGGGCAGCACTAAGCTGTATTTGCTAAGCATCGATCAGTTTCCAGGCATCGATCTATTCCACGGCTTAGGCCAATTGACGCCGGCTGAGCTTTCCACGCTCAACCATACTTGGAGTGAAATTAGCGATAAACAGCTGGCATTAGGCAAAAAAGCATGGGAAGCATACGTCGCTGATCATCCGATGGCCATCGTGGAGCTGCTGAAGGAAGATACGTCAGCGCTGCCGTTCCTGCATGACGCGTTCCAGCTTCACTTAGGTCGTTATCCGTCAGTTCGGAACGGTCTTGGCCTTGTTGAACAAACGACGCTGGAGCTGCTTGCGGCAAAATGCCATACTCCCGTGCAGCTCTTTCAACAAATAAGCAATAAGCATCACCGGCTCGGGTTGGGCGACCTGCAGTACTGGTTCATGCTTAAGCAGTTGTCGGAAGGCCGCGATCCCTTAATATGCATAGAAAACGATGTGCCTACTCCCGGCCTGCATGATTCACCGGACCAATTCCTGCAAGCCAAGATCCATCTTAACGAACGAGGCGAAGAGGTATTGGCCTGCAGAAACGAATGGGCAAGGCCAAGCGGCTGCGGCAGCTGGCTTGGCGGGTTCTTTCTAGGGGATAATAGATCGCAGTGGCGGTGGGACGATGTAAATGCAGTTATCCTGCAGAAATAAATGAAAGAGCCTCCCATCTTGGGAACTGACACCTGTCTCACAAAGTTCCATGATGCTTGGAAGGGCTCTTTCTCTTGTTAATTCCACCATACCGAAGAGGGATACGCTGCACCATGAATCAAGACCGGCTCGCCTATACGCGGAGTCGCTATCCTTGCGCTGTGCGCCTTCGCCGCCTTCACTGCTCGTTCAATAGGATCCGACCAGCTGTGAAGCGCAAGAGTGAACGCACCCCAGTGAATGGGGATCAGCACCTCTCCACGCACATCCAGATGGGCTTGTACCGTTTCCTCGGGCATCATATGAATGTCTGCCCATCGCACGTCATATTGTCCACACTCCATTAAGGTAAGATCGAACGGCCCGTATTTATTTCCGATTTCCTTGAAATGCGGACCATAACCGCTGTCGCCGCTAAAAAAAATTTTGGCCGCTTCGCCATGAATGACCCAAGAGCACCACAAGGTTGCGTCCCGATCCGAGAGACTTCTCCCGGAGAAATGCCGTGCAGGCGTGCAGGCTAGCCGCAGCCCTTCATATTGAAACTCGTCCCACCAATCATGCTCTTCAATAATAGACGGACTCACGCCCCACTTAATGAGATGCTGCGCTACGCCAAGCGGAACAATGAACCGTTTCACCTTGTCCTTTA
The DNA here is from genome assembly GCF_014192395.1 of Paenibacillus endophyticus. Taxonomy (GTDB): domain Bacteria; phylum Bacillota; class Bacilli; order Paenibacillales; family Paenibacillaceae; genus Pristimantibacillus; species Pristimantibacillus endophyticus. The sequence continues at coordinate 186,486 of NZ_JACHXW010000007.1, forward strand.
GCTTAACGATTGAACCGTAATCCAAATGATCGTAGTGATCATGGGAAATAAAGACGGCATCGATAATCGGCAGCTGCTCAATCTCAACCGGCAGCTTGCTGCTGAATCTTTTTGATCCAATGAACGGAAATGGGGAAGGCGCTTTGCCGAACATCGGGTCTAGCAGCAGGTTTTTACCGTCAAGCTGCAGCATGGCCGCCGAGTGTCCGAACCAGGTAAGCTTAGGGGGGGAGCCCGCCTCAAGCGAATGAACGTTTTCCATCTGCAGTGTAGCGATCGGCTTATCCGGCCTCGCGTGCGGATTGCCCTTAACTAACGCGGAAACCATTTCCAGTTTTTCTCTTGTCGAGGTCTTCATTGAAGTCGGAATGGCGTTAACGAACCTTTTGCTGGCATATTGCTCCGACCTGCTGAGCCGCTGCCGCTGCTTCTTGGACGGTCCAGCTCCGAATGCTGGATAATACTGCAACACCAAATATACAACGACCACACATAAAGCGATAATACCGATTGTTATTAGCATTCTGTTCGACCTCTTCCATCCTAGCTTATAGACGCAGAAAAACCGCTATTGAAGTATACGTTACTACTTCAACAACGGTTTTATCAAGTTTTGGTAAAATCATACTTACGCTCTTCTTGCGCCGCGCATAATTGCACTTAGAATCAGCACGACTACAATCGCTCCGATGATGGCTGGAATCAATGCGAATCCGCCAACCGAAGGACCCCAACCGCCCAGCAGGAGCGTACCTAGCCAAGCTCCGACAAGTCCAGCTACGATATTCCCGATGATACCGCCTGGAACGTCACGCCCTACGATCAAGCCGCCTAACCAACCTATAACGCCGCCAACAATCAATGTCCATAATAAACCCATATTTATCTTCCCCTCTCTTTGCTTGCGATATAGCTAAGATTAACCTTATTCGCGTACTTTGAAACAAATGAGAGGAAGCTAAAATTTGGATATTGAAAATCATTTTTCCCGTGCGCCTAAACGCTCAGCCTGCTCTCCCGCTATGGGAGAGGTAGCGTCACCTCAAAGGAGGAGCCCTTATTCAGCTGGCTATCCACCTTTATTGCCCCATGATGCAGCTCAACGATTTTTTGGACAATCGATAAGCCGAGCCCGCTTCCGTCTGCCGTTCTTGTCCGCTGCTTATCCCCTTTATAGAAGCGTTCGAATATCCGAAGCTGGTCTTCCTTGGATATGCCGATACCGCTATCAGCAATCATAACTGTAACTTCATTCGGAGAATGGTGGATTGCGATCTTAATGCTCCCGCCGACTTGCGTGAATTTAATGGCATTATGGAGCAGGTTCACAAAAACCTGGCTTATCATTTCTTCGTTCGCTTCGACTGTCGTTTCTTCCAGCTCCAGCTCCAGCTCCAGCTCCTTCTCCAGCCACTGCGGCTCGCAAGCGAGGACAATGCTCTCAAGCTGTGTGTCAAGGCGGTAACGCTTCAGATCGAGCTGCTGATGCTCCGATTCTAGCGTAGTCAGCTTGAGCAGGTTATCGCTAATTTTGGAGAGCCGCGTCGTTTCCTTCTCAATGATGGACAAATAATGCCGCTGCTCCTCCGGGCTTAGCCCTTCCCGCTGCAGCGTGCTGGCAAAGCCCCGAATCGAAGTCAAGGGAGACTGTATCTCATGGGATACATTCGATATAAATTCCTGACGCAGCAGCTCGACCTGCTTCAGCTCATGCGCCATGTCATTAATGGATTGCACGAATTCACCGATCTGGCCATGGTATTTCTTGTCGCGGTCGAGCATAATGTTGAAATTGCCTTTGGCCATAAGCTTGAGCGCATCCATCATTTCAATCCAGACTTTCCTTTGCTTCGGCACCGTCACTAAGTTAACGGTGCCTGCCAGCAGTATAAGAATAAGGATACCGAGCGCCCAGTTGACGAGCTGAAGAAGATATTCGGGCAGGGCGACCTCATGATGTGAGTAAAACCATCTCGTCAGCCAATATGCAAGCGAGAAAGCTAAGCCGCTGAACAAAAATAGCATGGTGATGGCTCCCGCGAAGCGAAACACAATGCCTACTTTGGAATGGCGCCGCTTCATTTCAGAGCCTCCAGCCGGTAGCCTAATCCGCGGATCGTACTGATTTTAATGGATATGTTCCATGTAACAAACCGTTCCCGCAGACGGTTGATATGAACGTCAAGCGTACGCTCATTGCCGTCAAAGTCATAACCCCAAATGCCCTCAATAAGCTGATTGCGCGTCAGCGTTCTGCCCAGATGACTGACCAGCATAAACAGCAGCTCAAATTCCTTCGGCGGGAGCGTGATGTAGCCAGCGCCAACCCGAACCTCATAGGTCTGCCGGTCCAGCATCAGCTCCGCTACAGACACCTGCTGCGAAACGGCAATCCGGTAGCGCTTTAGAAGCGCCTTAACCCGGACCGTCAGCTCCGCCGGATCAAACGGCTTTACCAAATAGTCGTCGGTCCCCAGATTGAAGCCTTTTACCTTATCGCCCATCTCCCCTTTGGCCGTAAGCATAAGCAGCGGAATATCATAATGCTTGCGCAGCTCTCTGCACAGCTCCCAACCGTCCATATTCGGCATCATGACATCCAGAATGACCATGTCTGCCGGCGCTTGCTCCATCTGTGCAAGCGCTGCTTGCCCGTCCGAAGCTTCCTGCACGATCAGTCCCTCCTTCTGGAGAATGACACGAATAAGCTCCCTTATGTGCGGATCATCGTCTACTACAAGAATATGCCCCATCTTAATCCCTCATCTCTCACTTAGGAAGCCGTTTTGTTCATGCGCAGCTGGCCATTCGCGAATTCACGGTACATCGCGTGGCTCGCATAGAGCTGCTCATGCGTTCCGACGCCGGTAATGGCGCCTTTCTCCAGGAACACGATCGAATCCGCATCGACAACCGTCGACAATCGATGCGCGATAACAACCGTTGTCCTGCCGATCATCAGGTTTTTGAGCGCATCCTGCACGACTTCCTCTGACTTGCTATCCAGATTCGAGGTCGCCTCATCGAGCATAAGGATGCGCGGATCGCGAAGCAGTGCTCTAGCTATTGCTATCCGCTGTCGCTGGCCGCCTGACAGCTTGATGCCCCGTTCTCCAACCTCTGTATTGTATCCGCTGGGCAGTGCTTCGATAAAGCCGTCTGCATAGGCCATACGCGCGGCCTGCTCGATCTCCTCCTGCGTAACATCCCGTGTGAGTCCATAGCATAGGTTATCCTTAATGGTGCCTGCTATAATCGGACTTTCCTGAGATACGTAGCCGATCTGGCTGCGCCATGAGCGCAGGGACGCATCCCGAATGTCCTTCCCGCCAAGCCGAATTGATCCCGAGGTCGGATCATAGAACCGCTCCAGCAGCGAGAATAGCGTTGTCTTGCCGCTGCCGCTTGGTCCGACGAGCGCCGTTACCTTGCCCGCCTCAATCGTCAGGCTCACATCCCGCAGGATTGGCTCCTCTGCCTTATAGGCAAATGAAACATGATCGACCTGAATCGTTTGATTCATTTCCGAAACCGCTTTGCCGCTCTCCTGATCTTCCTCTTCTGATTCGATAATCCCAATAATACTCTCCGTTGCGCCCATTGCCTTCTGGAACTGCGTGAAAAACTGTGAAATCTGCGTAATCGGCAGCATAATTTGGAACAAATACATAATGAATGCGACCAGCTCCCCGGCTGTCATAGCTCCGGAGGAAACCTGCACACCGCCAAAGCCGATCAAGCATACGAGCAGCAGCAAGATGATAAACGAGACCATTGGCGAGATTAGCGCCTGCATGCGAGCTTCCTTCAAGCCGAAGCCGAATAGGTTCTGAATGCCGCTGCGCCCCTGCTCATACTCTGCAGGTTCGGACCCCGATGCCTTTACCAGACGAATCTCCGATACAACGCGGTTTACAACCGAAGTGAACTTTGCGTTCTCGGCTTGCGTCGCCTTCGAGATCGTGTACATTTTGCGACCGATCGGCACCATAATGAGTGCCGCCACCGGGAAAACGGTAAGCATGATGAGCGTCATTTGCCAGTTCATGTAGAAGAGGATCGACAAGGCGCCGATAATGGATAGAATACCAGTGAAAAAGCCGGTCACATGATCGGTTATTAGTCCCTTTAGCAGCGCCGTATCGTTGGTTAGGCGGCTAATGGTTTCGCCCGAGGCTTTGTTATCATAATACGGGACAGGCAGGCGAAGCATCTTGCTCCACAGCCGCTCGCGGATGGACGATACGATCTTGTTGCCGCTGTAATGCAGCAAATATACCGACAAGCCGCCCGATACGACCTGCGCAATAAATGCTGCCGCCATCAAGACGATTTGTGTCGTGCTCAAGGAGCCAAGCGAGAAGCCGTTGACCATGTTTTTCGTAAACAAGGGAATCGTCAAACTTACAAGCGTCGTAATCACGCTTAATATAACCGCTATGGACAACATCATTTTCGGAGGGTTTGTCTCCATGATTAGTCCAATAAACCGCCTAACGTTGCTTTTTTTGTCTTTCATAACTACCACTCCTCTATTTCTCTTCTCTCCGCTATGCTGTTTACTTTACCTTGCTTGTTTAAACGGAATTTAAACGAGCGGCATGCTGCCCCAGGTTCGTTGAATACCTCTTAATACCTTTTTCTGAAAAAAGAGTTGCACCTGACGCTTCGTGAAAGTTATAGCGAGGTTAACGGCAAATACGGCATGAGCGAGCTTCTGAACCGCAATATTCATCATGTATTTTCGCTTCAACAGAACGTCAACGAGCATGAAAGAAGCTGTCTCCTCTATAAAGGAACAACTTCTTTTTTATGGAAATCGGAGGTAAAATAAAAATGCGGCCCATCCTGATCCGGGCCGGTTAACGAAAAAGATGGGGGCTTCCAATGGACAACAATCATGTAGTTATCGGCATTGACGGCGGCGGGACGAATACCCGTGTAATAGTAAGCGACAAGCATGGGCATGTATTGGCTTATTTGGAGCGAGGCTCAGCCTCTATATATAAGGATAAGGAAGCTGCGTCAAATGTGCGAGGAGCCATTGCCGAAGCGCTGCAGCAAGCAGGCCGAACAGCCGCTGACGTACAAGCTCTGGTTGCCGGTATCGCAGGTTACGATGCACCCTCCGATCTCGAATGGGTAACGCCATTAACGGAATTAGCTGGCCTTGCCTGCCCGAAAATGCATGTGAATGACGCCGTATCCGCCCATTCGGGAGCGCTAATGGGCAGACCCGGCATCGTCGTAATTGCCGGAACCGGCTCCATTATTGTAGGCGTGACGGAGGACGGGCAATTCATCCGCAATTACGATTTTCATCATTACGCCGCAACGGCTGCCCGCTCCATCGCTTACGATACCGTATATGAAGTGCTTGCCGGCGAATACGACGAATCGGACCAGCCGTTTCTGAAGGCTATACTCGCCCACTGGGGTGTCGCTAGCTTAGGCGGCCTTGCCCAAATAGCCAAACAAGGCTTCGCGGCGGACCGCCGTGAACGCGACAAGCTGTTTGGCGAATTTGCCCCTGCGGTTACAAAGGCAGCTGAGCAAGGAAGCCCCGTCGCAATCCGTGTATGCGAGCGGGCAATTGATCAAATCAAAATCGGCATCGAACTCATTGCCTTCTCCTTCGCAAGCGAAGAAGTCGCAGTCGCCTTCATTGGGAGCGTCGCGAACAGTAGTTATTACTTGCATGCACTGAGAGGCAAGCTTGCTCAAGGCAATCATAAACGCTATCTCATCACACTTCCGCAGTTCTCGCCCGCCATCGGTTCCGTTTTGCTGGCGCTCAAGCAGGCAGGCATTAGCATTGATGATAACGTCATTCATCAGCTTCAAAGGTTTGAGAGTAGCAATAGGTAAATTCCGCTATTGAATCGGCTTGGAATCGGCGCCCGCATGCGACTCCAAACCAAAAAACAGCCATGCCGCAACGATGCAACATAGCTGCTCAACGAAGCAGTGAATGAGTCCCTATCCTGCCAACGTGCAGGGCATCCTGCTGGCCGATTATTTCGTCTGCCTATTTTTCGAGAGCACCAGCAGGCTGTCCTTATAGGTATCTCCCCACTGCTTCATTTGCAAAATAATCGGCTTTAACGTTTCCCCAAATGCCGTCAGCGAATACTCGACCTTGGGCGGCACCTGATGATAGACCTCGCGATGAACAATTCCGTCATTTTCCAGCTCTCTAAGCTGCAGGGTCAGCATACGCTGCGTAATATTAGGGCAAATTTTGCGAAACGCGTTGAATCTTTTCGTTCCATCGATCAGGTGGTACAAAATGACGCCTTTCCACTTGCCGCCGATCACGTCCAGCGTAAATTCAACGGGGCAGCCTTCGCCTGTGGGACAATCGCCAAACCCGCTTATCCGGTCTCTCATCTCGCATCGTTCCCTCTTCTATAGTATACAATTTGATACTACATTACATGAATGTGCGTACTTACGTATCTGTAGGTTAACACCTATACTAAGGCTATGGCTAGGGCTATGGCTAGCTAAAAGAGAGGAATGATTCCTATGACCACTATGAAAGCAATTGGATTACACCGTTACTTGCCCATCGAGGACGTGGAAAGCCTCATCGATCTGCACATCGAAAAACCTAATCCTACGGGACGAGACCTGCTCGTTAAGGTACAAGCCATTTCCGTCAATCCCGTGGATGTGAAAGTCCGTTCACCGAAGGGAAAAACGGAAGCCGCTCCTCGCGTGCTTGGCTGGGATGTCGCAGGTATCGTCGAAACGGTAGGCCCCCATGTCTCCCTTTTTAAGCCGGGTGACGAGGTTTACTACGCAGGCAGCATAACGCGTGCCGGCGGCAACAGCGAGTTCCACCTCGTCGATGAACGCATTGCCGGCCATAAACCAAAAACGCTTGATTTTGCTCAAGCAGCAGCTTTGCCGCTTACTGCCATCACCGCTTGGGAAGGATTATTCGATCGTCTCGGCATCTCACATAACCGTGACCTTAATGATGGCAAGTCTATTTTGATAATAGGCGCTGCTGGCGGAGTCGGATCTATTGCCACTCAGCTCGCTAGCGAAGCTGGGTTGACCGTAATCGGAACCGCTTCAAGGCCTGATTCAGCGCAATGGGCACGCTCATTTGGCGCCCATCATACGATTAACCACCATTCCGCGTTCCTGCCGCAGCTGCAGACGCTCGGCTTTGCATCGGTCGACTATATTTTCTGCCTTAACCAGACGGAGCAGCATTGGTCCAATATGGCTGAAGCGATCGCGCCTCAAGGGAAAATTTGCTCCATTGTAGAGATGAGCTCGCCTATCGACCTGACTCTGCTCAAAAACAAAAGCGTTACCTTCGTCTGGGAACTCATGTTCACGAGAGCGATGTATGAAACGGCAGATATGGAAGAACAGCACCGGCTGCTGAATGTGATTGCCGAGCGGATCGATAACGGTGTTCTCCGTACAACCATTGCCAAGCGGCTGTCGCCAATTAATGCCGCCAACCTGCGGGAAGCCCATCAAATCGTAGAAACTGGCAGCATGATTGGAAAAATCGTTCTGGAGCGGTTTGAGTAAGCATGCGAATCGTATGCCAGCCTGCAAAAGCAAATAGATGGAGCTGCTACCAGCTCCATTCCTGCATTCCGAGGTTGACTTTAACGTTACGTATACCTTTATTCTTGGGAAGTGAGTGATACATACCATAGAAGGAGGAGTTGCCGATGCCTGATCATGGGGCAATCTACACGCAGCAAGCGGAGCGCTACCACGAGTTAATCGCGAAGCAACCGAGCTTAAAATCAATCATAGAGGAAATACGGCCCGTGGCAGGGCTAGACGTAGTCGATCTTGGCGCTGGCTCTGGCAGGCTTGCTGCCGTATTGGCAGGTCAAGCGAGGTCGATTGTCGCGCTTGACGCACAGGCAGCGATGCTGGAAGTAGCAGCGAAGAGGCTGGCGCAAGCGGGATATACGAATTGGAGTACGAGCGTGGCCGACCACCGAAGCCTCCCCTTGGAGAATGACAGCGCAGACTTAGTCGTATCCGGCTGGAGCATTGGGTATCTAGGCAGCGACACACTCGCGAACTGGGAAGACAATATCAGGCAGGTCATGAGCGAGATCAAACGGGTGCTTCGCCCTGGCGGAACGGCAATCCTATTCGAAACGATGGGAACCGGGTTCGAAACGCCGAATCCCCCTCGCTTCCTAAAACCTTATTTCCATGCGCTGGAACGCCATTACGGCTTCTCGTACCGATGGGTGCGAATGGATTACGATTTCGACAGCGTGGATCAAGCCGAACAGCTGGCCCGCTTCTTCTTCAGCGACGAGCTTGCCGACCGAATAGTCGAGCAACAGCTTATTCGTCTGCCGGAATGCGCGGGTATCTGGTGGCTGCAGCTTTAGAGCTGCGCTAGCTGCTGCGACGGCTTTTGAACACATAAGGTCGTCATGCAGCGCTTGCCCGCTACGATAACGGTTTTGAGCGGCTCATACAGCAGTCCGCCTGCTCTCTCCGTAAGCCCCTGAATTCGCGCTTCATTCACAAGATAACGCCTGCTTCCATCAGGAAGCAGGTATTGTCCGTCTCCGAGGGGCTGCATGCTGGACTCCATCCCAATCGAAGAAGCCAATCGTGCGAACAGCCTGCCTCCGGGCGCAAGCACACGCCATAGCTCATCCCACATTTGATCGAAATGGGCGTCATTGCTTGCGAAATGCAGCACCGCGCTGCTAATAATGAAGTCAAAGCTATGATCCTTGAAGCTCAGCCGTTCGACAGCCTCCACGCTTGCTTGCTGCCCTGACCAATCAGGCGAGCATGCCGCTCCCAGCCTTTGAACATCGGCGATTGCCGCCTCTGAACGATCAATTGCCACGACCGAATAGCCGTTTCGAAGCAAATACACAAGATTGCGCCCCGAGCCGCAGCCCGCGTCCAGTATGCGCATATCCTTTGTTATTCGCCCCTTCAGCAGTTGGTCGAACAAATATATATCGATATCGCCAAAAAGCGACTTCAGGTCCGTTTCCATGCAATCGGCCCTCTTCCTTATGTGTGATTACATCTCATAAAGATAGATCTTTGTGCGGTACAAGTCTCTGCACTGGATGATACGCTCCGGCTTCCGATACGGCAGAGCAAAGCAAATGCTGATGACATACGCACCTGGTTTTAGCTGCTCGCCAAAAATCGTGTCCAGCCGCCGCATCGCCCCCGGATACAAGTAGCACACAACCCTATCCACATCTCTGTACGAATATGTGTATAAATCCTGCTTCATAAATGATACATTCGTCCGATTCTCAAGCTTTGCTGTAAAAAAAGATATCCACATGGGGATAACTGAATTCTCGATACCGATAATCCGCCAGCCTCTGAAGCTTCTTCCGAGCTGAAGCGCCAGCGTTCCCCAGCCAGAACCGGAATCAACCATAACCCCCTGCCCGGGCAGGCTTCTCAGCAATTGCAACACCTCTCGCCGCACCACGGCCGAGGAAGGCATCGGCGATATGCCATTGCGCCAGCTGACGAATACAATGGACAGCAAGGCAAGCAGCATCGCTGCCGCCGCCGTCAGCATAACAACCTGGTATACGAAGCTTTCCATTCGATTCTCCTGAACTTTAATCTGCCTTTTAACCGTATTGCGATGCCCAAGCTGGCAACCTTAACGTATACTCCTTGCTAAGACTTGTTGCCTCTGCGAACCTTCAGCTGCTTGCCTTTGACCGTCGTGTTTCTCATTACCTCCAGTACGAGCGAGCCCTTGCCGTTCAAAATTTCCACGTCCGTTACATTGTCCAGAATCGTAATAATCCCGATATCGTCGGCGGAAACGCCTTCTATCTTCGCGATCGTTCCGACGAAATCCACCGCACGCAGCTTTTTTTTCTTGCCGCCGTTGAAATTCAGCTTCATAATCTGCTTGTTCAGCTGCTCCCGCTTGTCCTTCTTCAGCTCAGGTCCGATATTGAGCTTCTCCTCAAAGGCTTCCCTGCGAAGATCGACGGCTTCCTCAGACGGCGCCTTTGCTTTATGAATAGCAAACCCGATATAGCTCTCGATTTCGGCAAGGCGCCTTGCATCCTTGGAAGCAGCGAAGGTGATGGCTTTGCCCGTTTTGCCAGCCCGTCCCGTCCTGCCCGTCCGGTGAACGTAGCTCTCCTTCTCAAGCGGAATATCAAAGTTGATGACATGCGTAATATTCGTAATATCGATGCCCCTCGCGGCTACATCGGTTGCGATCAAATAGCGGAATTGTCCTCTGCGGAACGCGTTCATAACCTCGAAACGCTCATCCTGCTCCATGCCGCCGTGAATGCGGTCACACGGGTAATCAAGCTCAGCCATCTGCCGGAATACGTGATCAACGTTCTCCTGCGTGCGGCAAAAAATAATGCAGCTGTCCGGATTTTCGACGATCATGACATCCTTCAACAGGGCAAACTTATCCGATTCCTTCACCTCGATGACCGAATGCTCAATCGTAGCGGTTGTTAGACCTGCCGCTTTGATCTCAACCTGTGCAGGCTCATGCATGTATTTGTGCGACAGCTTGGCAATGTCTGCCGGGAACGTCGCCGAGAACAGCATCGTCACCCGATCATTCGGCAGCTGCTCAATGATCGCTTGCACCTGCTCGATAAAGCCCATATTCAGCATCTCATCTGCTTCATCAATGACCAGATACTGAATGCGCTCAATCGGGAGCGTACCCCGTTCAATATGGTCGTGCACGCGGCCAGGCGTCCCTACAACCATATGTGTCCGCTGCTTCAGCTCCGCTCTCTGTATATGAAAAGGAGCCTTTCCGTAAACGGCCATGGATTTAATCCGCTTGAAGCGGCCAATGTTCGTTATGTCTTCATTGACTTGAAGAGCCAGCTCCCTGGTTGGCGTGAGCACAAGCACCTGCGGTTTATTTTCGTTCCAATCCACCAGCTCGCACAACGGAATGCCGTATGCCGCGGTTTTGCCGCTGCCCGTTTGGGACTTGACGACCAAGTCCTGCTTGCCGAGTGCTACCGGTATAACCTCGCGCTGCACCTCTGTCGGCGTCTCATAGCCAAGGCTCTCGAGCGCCCGTACAATTTCTTCGCTTAACGCGTAATCCGCAAACTTCATTTCACTCATCTATATACCTCTTCCGCACATTTTTAGTTTTTTCGTAACTTCAAGCATAGCATACTAGCTGTTCTTTTGATCCATAAACCTTCATCATCTCATTCGGCATGCTGAATATGGCTTATTTCACAGGACTTATGACTCATCTGCGATTAAGCCCTTCGTCTTATTATTGAACCAATATTGGAAATAAAACACAAAAGAATAGTAAACTAAGGATGATACCTACCAGCATTCGTGTAATTTGGTTACTACTTACTTAAGGGAGAGTGTCTGATGAGCGAACAACAGGAATATCGGTTTCAGGTTAATTTAAGCGGAATGATTAATATATTATCCAATCACTTATATAGCAGTCCAAAGGTGTTTTTGCGGGAGCTGCTGCAGAATGCCACCGATGCCATTACGGCGCGAAGCAGCATGGACCCTGTCTACAAAGGAAAGGTGTCCGTTGAAATCGCCGGAATCGGCGAGCATGTCACGATGACCGTGGAGGATACGGGCATCGGCCTTACCGAGGAGGATATCCATCAATTTCTGGCGATGATCGGCCATTCCTCGAAGGTCGGCAAAGATTTTCTCGCCAATGAAACCTCCTTTATCGGCCGCTTTGGCATCGGCCTCTTATCCTGCTTCATGGTAAGCGACGAGATTGTCGTACTGACCCAGTCCGCCAAAGGCGGCCCTTCCATGGAATGGCGCGGCAAGCCGGACGGCACCTACACGATCCGCAAGCTCGATACGCAGCTCGCAATCGGAACGAAAGTGTACCTGCGCTGCAAAGCCGATAGCGTTGACTATTTCGAGCCTGCTGCCGTTGAAGAGCTTCTCTTCTATTACGGCGCTTTGCTGCCGTATCCGGTCACGCTGGTCGCAGGCGGACAGCAGAAGTCCATCAATGCTTCTCAGCCAGTCTGGTTCGCGGAGCCTGAGCTTGCCCGCGGCAAACGCCGGGAGGTGCTCGAATTTGGAAGCCGACTTCTCGCGGAGCCCTTCGAGGATTTCATTCCGCTGCGCACGGCGAACGGGCGTACCGGCGGCATTGCCTATATTTTGCCGCATAGCGTCAATCTAAATGCTAGGCGCTCGCATAAGGTTTATTTGAAACAGATGCTGGTATCGGACAAAGCGGAAAATATTTTGCCGGAATGGGCCTTTTTCGTCAAATGCCTGATCTGGACAGATGAGCTGCAGCCAACCGCCTCGCGAGAGCATTTCTATGAGGATGACCGGCTGCAATCCGTGCGCGATGAGCTGGGAGAAGCCATTCGGGACGAGCTGGTTCGCATGGGGAGCCTTGAGCCTGAACGTCTTCAACGCATCATTGCCCTGCATGCTCTGCCTATGAAGGCGCTGGCCGCGGAGGATGCCGCATTCCTGAATACCATATACAAGTGGCTTACGTTCGAGAGCACTTACGGCGAACGCACGCTTGGCGAGCTGATGAATGAGAAGCAAAAGATTTACTATACCGCTACCGTTGATGAATACCGCCAGATCACGCATGTGGCGGCCGCACAGTCGCTGCTCGTACTGAACGGCGGTTATATATACAACAATCAGCTGCTTGACGGCATCGCATATTTGAACCCGGAGCTGGAGCTGGAGCGGCTGATGCCCGAGGATGTTTCGCTCTCCTTCACCGATCTGACGATGGAGGAAAAGAACAGCTATTACGATATGACCAGGCTTGCCGATGTCACGCTGCAGCGGTTCCGCTGCCATATTCAGCTGAAACGCTTCAAGCCATCGGAGCTTCCGGCGCTTTACACGCTATCGAAGGAGTCATCTGCGCTTCGATCTTTGGAGAAGGCGAAGGAATCGAGTACCGATCTGCTTTCGTCCGTGCTCGGCAATCTAGGAGCAAGCTTCGGCGAATCTGCCTATTCAACCTTATATTTCAACCTAAACAACCCGCTGATCAGCCGATTATTCGCGGCAAGCAGCAAAGAAATGCTGCCGGCCGCGGTTGAGATGCTGTATACAAACGCGCTGATGATGGGGCATTACCCGATGAGCCGGCAAGAGCTGGCTGTGCTGAATCAGGGCATTGTACGATTCATTGACTGGGGCTTGTCCGCGAATGCGGGGAATGGAGGGACATCCATATGAACTACGATTTCGAAACGTTGATGGACGAGGCTTACGATTTGCCGGATGGCCTTGCAAAGCTGGAGGTTCTGGAAGCAGCGGCGCGTTATGCCGATGCCGAAGGGAATATCGAGCAGGGCTATGAGGCTAGAAGCGAGATCGTTCAAACGGCTATTTTCCATGGCTACCCGCTCAAAGCGCTTATCGCGTTCTCCTGGCAGCTTGGCCAATACGACCGCAATCCTGAATCGTTCGCAAGCTTTAACCTCATGTGGTCCTACAAATGGATAGTCGGGCAAATTTCGCATTTCCCGGAAATTCCGCTCCATAAAATCGAAGAGCTTGTCGAGGATCTGGGCAAGCGGTATAAGGAGCATGGCTACGACGACCGCACTTATTTATATTATCGTTTCCGCACCGCCATGGACTTAGGCCATATGGAGAAGGCACAAGACTATATGGAGCAATTCCAGAAGGCCGACCGCGATCACATGAGCGACTGCGAGGCTTGCGAGCAAAACCAGATCGTGCAACTCTATTCCCTGCTCGGCGAGCATGAGAAGGCGCTTGAAGCCGCGAAGCCGATCCTGTCCGGCGACATGAGCTGTGCGGAGGTACCGCATATTACGCTCGCCTATCTGCTCCTTCCGATGCTTCATCAACAATCCGAGCAGGAAGCGCGCAAGGCGCACGTCAGGGGCTATCGGCTGATCAAGGGCAAACGGGACTTCATCGAGACGATCGGCAGGCATATCGCTTTTCTATCGTCAACGGATCTTAAGAAGGGCATCGACTTATTCGAACATCACTTGGCGATGGCCTATGATCATGAGGATCCGTTTCACAAAATGGTCTTTCATCTTTACAGCGCGCAGCTGCTTCAGAAGCTTGCGGCAAGCGGCTCGAAATATCGGCCGCGGCTGCCTGTCTCCTTCATTGGAACGGAAGAGGACACAAGCCTGGAACGCCTGGCCGACCACTTTGCCCAGCTCGCTTTGTCGTCTGCGCAGCAATACGACACCCGCAACGGCAATTCGTATTATATGGAATGGGCGGAGGAAGCACTTCGCCCGTAAGCATAGCGGCTTCTCCCTATGGTCTGTCATGGACCGCGGGGAGAAGCCTTTTTGAATAGGCATGTAAAACAGCTAGATAAGGCGCCAAAGCCTTGGCCGCCCCCGCATTTCCCCTTCTGCTAACGGCCTCTCTCCATACGCGAATTGTGCTTCAAAAAAACTTTTTTCGAAAATGGTGATCCGATTCTTCCTCCTCAGCGTGAGCCTTAGTAAGAAAGCAAAACAACCACAAAGAGGAGAGTGAATGTACCATGAAGATGAAAAAATGGCTTGCCCCCGTACTTAGCTTGTCTCTGCTGCTTCCCGCACTGGCAGGTACGCAAAGCGTTCGCGCAGAGTCGATGAAGCCGGGCGTAGAAACGCCTGCAGTCGAGCTTCGTGCAGGGCTCGATTACTTGCTATCCGAGCACTTCACGCTGGCGGTCGTCTCCATGACCAAAGCGTATGACGGCGCATCGGACGCAGCCTCGGCCCAAGCTGCGCTGGATCAAAATGCGAAAGACATGGTGCCCGCGATCGCTTCCATCTATGGCGATGCAGGCGCCAAGGAGTTCGACCGCATTTTCGCAGCTCATAATGGCTACACCGACAAGTATGTGACCGCTGTGAAAAGCAAGGACATGACGGGCCAAACGGCAGCTCGGAACGAGCTGGAGGCCTTTGCGAAGGAATTCGGAAGCTTCCTTGGCTCCGCGACGGAAGGCAACCTGCCTGCCGCTGCCGCTCAGGATGTCGTCCGCACGCATGAGAAGCAGGTTCTCGAAGTATTCGATTCCTATGCTGCAGGCAATTACAAAGCGGCATATACCGAATTTCGCGAGGGCTTGGGCTTCATGTTCGGCGTCAGCGATGCATTGGCAGGCGCAATCTCGACGCAGCTGCCGGCCAAATTCAATCAAACCCGCTCCGATACGCCTGCCGGAGACTTGCGTTCCGCACTGAACCACTTGGCTGCCGAGCATTACGCATTAGCCGTACTCAGCATGCAGAAGGGCTTCGACACATCGCCAGCCTATGCCGCTCTCTTGGAAGCTCAAGACGGCAACACCAATGATTTCACGGCTGCCATTACATCGATCTATGGGGCTGAGGGCGGTGCGGCATTCAAAAAAGTATGGACAGGCGACCATATCTTCGCACAGGATGAAATCATCAAGGCCGTGCTTGCAGGCGATACGGCCGCCATCAGCAAAGCAAGAGCCAAGCTGGATGCGTTCTCTGTAGCTTTCGGCAAATTCCTTGGCACAGCTACAGGCGAGAACCTGCCAACCGCAGGCGCTACTGCTGCAATTGCCGAGCATGAGAAGCTTGTGCTTGAAGCCTTTGATATTTATCAATCGAGCAATAAAACTGGTCTGTACGACAGCTTCCGCAAAGGCTACAGCTTTATGTTCGGCGTAGGCAAAGCGCTTGGCGGGGCCATCGTTACCCAAAAACCGGACCTCTTCCAAGTAAAACCGCCGGTTACGCAGCCTGAGAATCCGAATAACGTTACGACGATTTGGTTTCAGCTTGGCAACAAAAATGCCCAAATCAATGGAAAAAACGCGATGATGGATGTCGCTCCGTATGTCAAGAACGGTACGACCTTCGTCTCTCTCCGCACATTGACGAATACGCTCGGCGCAAACGTGCAATATGTACCGGCAAACAAAACGGTAGAGCTTAGACTTGGCGAGGATAAGGTCGTATTCTGGCTAGGCAAAAATGTGATTCAAGTCAATGGCGCTAACGTGACCCTTGATGCCGTCGTTCATATCAAAGACGGGCGTACGCAAGTTCCTCTTCGTTTCATTGCAGAATGGCTTGGCTGGAACGTCAATTGGAAACAGTCGAATCAATCCGCAACGTTGACGAAAACCATGTAATTGGCAGCTGGAACAAGCAGAAAACTCCTGACGGAAGCTGTCGGGAGTTTTTTATTTGCCATAGGATTCAAGCTGGCAGCTGGCAACATTCATAAACCTGACGCAGCCATCCATTTCGCCATGCCCATAAGGATTTGAGCGATTAACATGCGGATAACGAGGGTAATCATATTGCAACGAGACGAATGGCTCCGAGGGATAGTACTACAAAAAGTGAGTACTATCTCACCAAGGATTGGGTCATTATAATACAAGACATACCACCAAGAAAGGCATGTGAGTACAATGCTTCGATTGAATGCTACCCGCGTCGGCTTCCTGATGGGCGTGTCCCTGCTGCTTGCTGCCATCATCTACTTTTTCGCTGCCAACTGGGGCGGCTTAGGCCGTGCCGATAAAATTCTAGCCTCCGCCGGCATCATGGTGCTGTTCTACGGAGCATCTGCCTTTTTTGCCAAAATGAAAATCATGCTCGGACATCACTCTTTCCTGTCTGCTCTATTCCTAGTGGGCGGCTGCATTTCATTCGGCGCGGCCGTTGCGCTGCTCAACCAAATTTACAATTCCCATGCGGACACGTACGAGCTGTTTCTCGTATGGTCGGCTCCCGCACTGCTGTTCTCTTTTATTACGCGCTTCAACCCGTTTTATCTGTTGTCCTATGTCCTTATCCATTTAACGCTGTGGCAATATTTTTTCCCAAGCTCCATGTACATTGAACGCACAGATAACGAGCTTTGGCTGATCGGCTGCATGTTTACGCTCATCAATCTTATTCTGCTCCTGCTCACACAGTCCAAGCTTCTGCCTTCAGCTCCGCTGAAATTTGTTAGTTTTATCGTCTTCCATATTGCCTTGCTTTTTCTAAGCAATTCGACACAGTTTGAGCATTTGGGCTTTTGGATGAACATCGCTTGCATCACTGCAATTGCGACCGGATTCTACTACTTCATCCGAGTCCGACTAGACAAGGTGATGCTTACGCTTAATGCGTTGGCCGCATCCGCATTTGCTGTCTTTAAATTTCTAGAGCTGCTCTCCGAGCATGCTTCTACAACATTTTTTGTTTTCGGCTTGCTATTCGTCGCCTTGCTGCTGACCGCAAACTTCTTTTTCTTCCGCTTCCTCAACAAGCTCGGAGCTGATGAAGCAACGGATGAGCCGCATGCGGAGCCTAAGCTGAAGGAAGAGCATCAAAGCGTGCTCGTCGGCAAAATCGTATCCACAATCGTCACAGTAATCGGCGTGTTGATCGGGAGCATCTCACTGGTCGGATTAGTTTTGCTTGCATCGAACAATGTCGATCCGGAGCAGGTATTGCTCGTTCTCTCCTTCCTGTTCGTGCTTCCGATGCTGCTGCTTCGCCGTCTCAATCCGGTCATCCGGTATACGGTTCTAACGATCGGATACGCGGCAGGAATCGTCGCCATCGTATGGATCGACGCCGCAGCCTTAACGCTTCTGTTTCTTGCCTTAACGGCGGCAGGCTTGTTTAGGCTCCGCGGAAGGGCGCAGCATCTATTCAGCTATTCGCTCATTAACTTGACTATCGCCATTCTGCTGTTCCAGCTGTTTGAATACGTTCAACATGCTTCATCCTTTATTGTGCTCATTATGGCTGCGCTGAACGCCGTCGTCTTTGCGAGCCACCATCTTCTAGGCGAAGGGGCGATGCGACAGCATGTGAGGGAATGCGGACTGCTATTTACGCTGCTGCTGATGTTTTGGCTCACGTTTATGCCTGATATTTTCCCGTATTCCTATGAGCTTTTTAATGTAATCAACTTCCTTGCCGTAACCGTTCTTTCCTTTCTATTCGTTCGCCGGAAGCAAGCTCTGGAAGCAGCGGCGAGCTTAGTGTTTTGGTTCATTTACGTTGGTTTCAAATATTATGACTTATTCTGGACGCTGCTTCATAAATCGATAACCCTTGCTCTGCTAGGTGTGATCGCCATTGCCGTTACTTATTTGTTTGCCTATCGGTCACGCGCAGCCGTTCCGGAGGAAACTGATGTGTACAGCCGAATTCTGCATAAGAGTCCTATTCTAATCGCCATCGTCATCGTGCTTCAGCTTGGCTATGTCGGGTACCATGCTGCGACGAGCGAGGCCCTGCTCTCAGGCGGAACTCCCGTAAAGCTTGCCATTGAGCCGCTTGATCCCAGATCGCTGCTGCAAGGAGATTACGTTACGCTCAATTACAGTATTTCCACTCCGCCGTCCATCGTAAATAAGGAGCTTGAGGCCCGCGGAGGCTCGCGCCGCATCAAGGCTGTACTCCAGGAAGATGCGAATGGCATCTATCAATTTAGCCGGTTATATGTGCAGGGAGAGCCGATAAGCGCCAAAGAAATCGTCATTAATGGTGTCTATAATGGCTGGGATGGCATCTACTACGGCATTGAAACCTACTTTGTTCCGGAAGGCACCGGAATGGAGACCGAGCGGCAAGCGAAGTTTGCGCATGTCGTGGTTGGAAAAAACGGAGACTCTCTTCTGAAACGATTAAGCAAAGAATAAGCATTTGCCTCTGCAATTGAAAAAAGCAGGACATGCGCGGCTCATTCAGCCGGTTACGTCCTGCTTTTTCTTATGAGGTCAGCCTGCTCAGCTCCGGAAACTCCTCCAGGTAGCCATTGCGTTCGAGCTCCATCAGCGCCTTCCGAATGCTTTGCTCGTCTTCACCGGACTGATCCGAGAGCGTCAGCAGCTCCGCCAACGTAATTTCCTTATGCTCTTTACAATACGTAAGCAGGCCTTTGGCTGCCCAGGACAATCGGTCATCCTGGAATTCTCCGATCATTTTACGGAACAATTTATGTGGTATTAACTGCTCATCTACTAAGGACTGCATCGCTTTTATGGCTAGTTTTGTCGTCATGCGTCCCTTTTTGGCAACCTCATCCAAGGTGAGCGACGCGGTATCCGCCGTGCTAGAGCTCAGTACGATATAAATCATTTGCGAATAAATATCCAAGCTCGGATTGTAAAAGATTTCGGTCGAAACGGTGAAGTTTCGTACATTTCCAGGTGTTATTTCAGTAGTCATATTCTTTCTCTCCCTTCCGATTGGTCTATACCATAATAAAGGTTCGGATACGGGGTTTCAAATCAGCCTTTATTAGAAAATGTTAATTGTAGCCAAACCGGTATTTCTCTAAATCGATTCGTCCCTCTGCGCTTACTTCTATGCCTTCCTCTTCAAGAAAACGAATCTGCGAATACCGCGCCTCCTCGTCGGTTATGGCAATTTCTCCTTTTGCATTAATGACTCTGTGCCAGGGAAGCTTATGAATACCGCTAAGCGAATGCAGAATGCGAACGACCTGCCTTGCGCCTCTTCGGCTGCCGGCCTGCTCGGCTACTTGGCCATAAGTCATGACAGCTCCTTTCGGTATCGACTGGATAATCAAGATTACCTTTTGGGTAAATGGCTTCATGTCAATCGTTCTCCTTCTCTTCATTAGGCCTGTTAAGGGCGCTGATTACCCGTTTCTTAGCCAAAAGCGACAAATCGCAATTTTTTTTTACAAAAAGTAATAAATTTCTTTTTAACTTTTGGCAAAAACGATGTAGAATAGAAACAAAGGGTTCAATCCGATTACGTCATACTCGCTAATGCTTCCTTGTCCGATAGCCGGGATAAGGCTGTTGCTGACGCACACACATTTTTTTGCGAAACTATGTGAAAAGTGTAACAAACTTCAAGGATGTTAAACTTCACTTAGCGACTGGCACAATTGAGACCACAACTTACTTTCAAATTTACGCAAAGGAGGACATTCTATTATGTCACAACCAACTGCTGGACAAGAGGTCGCAGCTAGCCTCGTGGAAGAAAAGCAAACTTTGGATGTACTTGATCAGTTATTGAAGCCGGAGGTTCAACAGTCATTGACTGTACTTGTAGACAACCTTCCCAAATTAGCTGAAATGGTTACGCTGATGACTAAAGCTTATGACTTCGCGCAAGGCATTGCAACAGACAAAGTGTTGATCAACGATTTCGCTCAAGGTATCGGTGAATTCGTCAAACCGGTTCAAGAAAAAGCAAAAGGTATCGCTACTGCAGCTATGGAAGCTGGCGAGCGCTCGCAAGAGGCTGCTGGATCATCCGTTGGCCTATTCGCTATGCTGAAAATGCTGAAGGATCCAGAAGTTCAAAAAACGCTTCGCTTTGCACAAGCATTCCTTAGCGTATTGTCGGAACGGAAAAACGAAAAAGCATAATACACTGATTACGTATAGAACGAACGGAGGATGAACATGTCGAAGCAAATTCTAATTCTTGGTGGCGGTTACGGCGGTCTTCTAACTGCTCTTACAGCTCGCAAGCACCTAAGCGCAGCAGAAGCAAGCATCACAATCGTAAACCGTTTCCCTACTCACCAAATCATCACTGAGCTGCACAGACTTGCCGGCGACACGATTGCTGAGCAAGCCGTTGCTCTGCCGCTAAGCAAGCTTCTTGGCGACAAACAAGTCAATGTCGTTGTTGACACCGTAAAAGAAATCAAACCGAACGAGAAGCAAGTGGTTCTCTCCAGCGGCCAAGTACAAAAGTACGATACGCTAGTCGTTGCCCTAGGCAGTGAAACGAACTACTTCGGAATTCCTGGACTCGAAGAGAACAGCCTTGTACTTAAATCCGTTTCCGATGCTAACAAAATTCGCAAGCATGTGGAAGACCGTCTTGACGCTTACAAAAAATCAGGCAACAAAGCTGACGCAACAATCGTTGTTGGCGGCGGCGGCTTGACAGGCGTTGAGCTTGTTGGCGAATTCGCAGACAGACTTCCTGAAGTATGCCGCAGCAAAGGCATTGACTTCAATGATATTTCGCTATATTGCGTAGAAGCCGGCCCTGCCGTTCTGCCAATCTTCCCTAAAGTATTGATCGATCGTGCAGTGACAAGCCTAGAGAAGCGCGGCGTGAACTTCATTACGAGCGTAGCGATTACCGAAGCAACCAAAAGCTCCGTTTCTTTGAAAGACGGACGCACAATCGAATCCAGCACAATCATCTGGACCGGCGGCGTTAAAGGCAACCCTGTTGTCGGCAGTAGCGGCCTTGCAGAGGATCGCGGCCGTTCGACGGTTACGCCTACTCTTCAATCCACTTCGCACGCTGACGTATTCCTAGCAGGCGACTGCGCGGTAGTATTCCCTGAGGGCGGCGACCGTCCTTACCCTCCTACAGCTCAGCTTGCTTGGCAAATGGGCGAAACGGTAGGCTACAACCTAGCGGTTCAAATCAAAGGCGGCGTAATGGATAAGTTCGTTCCGGTATTCTCCGGTACGCTCGGCAGCCTTGGCCGCAAAGACGGCGTGGGCACAATCGGCGGAAACGCAACGCAGCTGAAAGGCTTGCCTGCATCCCTGATGAAGGAAGCGAGCAACATTCGTTATCTTTCGCACATCCACGGCCTATTCGCACTCGCACACTAATACACATAAAGAAAGAAGGAGAGCATCGCGCTCTCCTTCTTTTTTTGTCCTTATTCGGCATTGCTTGGCCTATTTCTGCTGCTCGGCCTGCCATGCTTTGAACTGCTTCTCGTATTCGGCAACCACTTTGTCCAGCCTTGCTGCCTTCAAGCTTTCCAGCGCGGCCGGGAAGTACTTATCATAATCCACTACTCCCATTTTGATCGGGAAGATTGTGGACTTAAGCTCCGACAGCACGTTCGCGTATTCGACGGCAATCGGCTCCGTGTTAAGACGGAAGCCCAGCACTGGCGAGAACTCGACCGGGTTCGTCGGCTCTGTCGTCAGTTCCTTCAAATAATCCTCGGGCGTATTTACGTCAAACAGCGTGTATCGGTTATTGCCAATCATCCATGAGTCAAAATAATAGGACGCATTGTACCCACTGCCTGCGTTTCCGTTAGTTTCCTCATTGTTAGCGAAATTTCCGTATGCCATCAAATGATTGCTACCGCTATTTTGAATGATTCTGTTGGCAACGTTATGTTCGAAGCCACGACCCCTTGCATCTAATTTACCATGTTGATATCCGACTGCAGCTTGTACAATAAATTCTGGAGCGGATACAAGCTTGCGTTGTCATTAGAATATGGCGACTGTTGCCTTTCCTTCCATACACTGAGCCCGACGAGATTGCCTGTCCATGGCTTCGGATCGGAGTACCAATTAGTATAGACCACAACCTATTTTTTTACCTTATTCAAAAAAACCTACGGAATCTCGCCTGCCCAGTTCCGTGAACAACATAGCCAGTGAACGAAAAGAGGCCGAATGCTGGGAGTAGAACATCCTCTGCATTCGGCTCTTTTATTAAGCTGGAACAAGCGTTAAAATGGAGCCCGTCTTAGCTGATTCAATGAACAATATCCTGTACGAGGCATGCGGAAAAATGAGTTAAATCGGCTCGGCATTTCTAAGTATTATGTAGTAATACACAATATTATTTAACAATGCTAAGTCATGTTATTTTCACAAAAATCAAGAAATGCCTAGTAATACTTAGTATTACTAGGCATTTCTTTTAACTAATAACACCAGTAAAAACGTTATTCCGCTAGCTCCATGCTTCAATATCATCGTCATCGAACTCTTCTTCAACAGTAGGCTCCGGCGGTTTCGGAGGCGCGATTACCTCTTCTACCGCCGCTGCGAACTGTCCAAGCCCAGCAGCCAAATGCGCGCGAAGATCCATTTCTTGCGGCGC
Organism: Paenibacillus endophyticus; assembly: GCF_014192395.1. GTDB lineage: Bacteria > Bacillota > Bacilli > Paenibacillales > Paenibacillaceae > Pristimantibacillus > Pristimantibacillus endophyticus. The sequence continues at coordinate 209,324 of NZ_JACHXW010000007.1, forward strand.
AGGCTCACCCGCTTGCAAGGTGCTTCGCTCCATCGGTACGAATGCTTGCAAATTGCGCACACCGTTGCTCGCGATTTCTTTCTCGACCAAATAACGCAGCGAATCCATGAGATTCGATTGCGTATTCAACCACTGCATAATCAGCGGGTCCTCCGTTTTTTTGGTTTTCAAGCTAATATTGTCACCGGGCAGTTTTGTTTTTTTCATATCAATCACCTACCAGAATCCGTTAGAATATGCCGATGTTTGCGTGATGCTCCTTATACGGGCTGAACCGCTTTGCTTTTGAGCGCTTCATAAATTTTTCCGCGTACGAAGGCATCAAGTCCCATTGCATTAAGCTGTACGGCATATTCAGCCGGAATATAAAGCAGCTGCATTTCCCGTTCCTCACACAGCTCCTTGAGCTGTGCGTACAGTACGGAGCGCATAAGTATGCTGCCTCCGCCGTAAACGCAGATCAAGTCAATTTCATTGCGCGCTTTGGTCAGCTGCTTCTTCACATGCTGAACGATTTGCCTAACTTGGCTCTCAAGCGGACGCTTCAATGTCTTAAGCGCACGCGCATGATATTTATGACCAGGGTTTTTAATGACATCGCTGAAAAATTGGCGTGGGCTGTCCGGCAAATGGATGAGGCGATTAAATTCCTGCAGCGCTTCTTCGATTGCGTAACCAGCGCCATGATGGCTGCCATGAACGAACTGGCGCAGAAACTTATTGCCCTCCGTAATCGGATATTCCGTCGAGCCATCGCCAATATCTACGTGGAGGATACGCTTGTCCTTGAAATAGCTGCCGTTGAATTTCTTCTCGATACCGTAGGATTCAAGGAAATCGCCGAATATTTCTCCTTCTCTCCAGCTGCCCGCAGCGTCCTTCTGCAACGTGAATATAACTGGTGTTGCTTCCGGAACGACCTTGGCAAACGGGAATACGATCTTCACAGCTACACGCTGCATACCCAGATGCACCGTTACGTGATGCGTGCCTGAAGTGAAACGCTTCTCGAACTTTGTCGAGGTTTCATCCGTGTGCTGGGTTACCGGCAGCGCCGTTGCCATATCAGCTTCCACGTCGATTTGCGCAGGGATCTTCTTTTCTTCCTCATAAGCCTTCTGCACGGCCATGGCTGCGATTTGGGCAAGCGTATTAATGACCGGAAGGTCCATATCGCTTTTCAAATCGATTCCGATCTGCAGGTTGTCTAGAATTTCTCCGCTTTCCAGCGCGAATTTGCCGACGTAATACATTCCCGGCCGAGCGGCTGGCGAATCGATCGTAACGACGAGCTGATCCTGCAAGTTTTTGATAAAGCTTTCCGGCGTTTGCTCCTCGCTCCACGGGAGCTCGTCCACCGTACAATTCACATTGGGCTGCTGGACCAATTTTCCGTCGATAATCAAATCATGCTCACTGTTTCCGTTATCGTTGCCTACAAAGAAATGATAATTCATAATTGCTTGCCTCCTTGAAAAGTTTTGGTGAAACCTATCTAGCTTCCAAAAGTTAATGGTTCGTGTATCGCATTCCTAAGTATTACTTTGCCACACTAAGTGTTAGTTTACATCATGCTTGAGTCCCATAGCTCATTAATCTTTTCTCATCTCATTTTGTCGATCCTTGTTTTTTACGCTCCATAGATGCATATTGCTGTCGTTTCCGCTAGTATTCGCTAATTAAAAAGGCTAATTCGACAATGTCGAATTAGCCGGCCGCGCTGTGCTATTACTTATAAAGAACACTTAAAGTGGTTGGCATACCATCGATGCTCTTCATGTTTTTCTCTTTCCGGTATTCGATCAACCCGTCATCACCCTGTTGAACCGCCCACCGCTGGAGCGTATCCCGCTCGCCTTCGTAAGACATAAACGGAATCGAATACCCGCAAGAGGTTTGCACCATATGCACCTCGATATCCATAATCTGTCTAGCGCCCGGCAGCGGCGTAAACAACGGATAAAGCGTATCCCATTCCGGTGAATCAGGAAGTACGACCTTTCCCGTACCGTAGAGTCTAAGGATATTGGGTGCTCCGTCAAATGCGCAGAACATCACCGTAATTCTTCCGTTCTCTTCAAGATGCGCGCTCGTTTCATTGCCGCTGCCTGTCAAATCCAAGTAGGCGACGCGGCTCGCAGACAGAATCCTCAAGGAATCATGTCCTTTAGGTGATATACTGACATGCCCTTCTTCCGACAACGGAGCCGATCCGACAAAAAAGATATGCTGCTGGCGAATAAACGCCTCATGCTGAGGTAACATGGCATCAAATAGCTTACCCATTTTCCCCTCATCCTTTGCTTTAGGAATGTATGATTACACTGATTTTATTTCAAGAAGCTCATATTGAATAACGCCCATTGGTGCGTTGACGCTGATGATGCTGCCTACGGTTTTCCCAAGCAGCTCCTTGCCCAGCGGGCTTTCGTAAGAAATTTTATTTTCCGCTACGTCCGCTTCCTCCGTGCCTACGATCTTATAAGTGATTTTCTCGGAAAATTCGATATCGTTAAGAATAACGGTCAACCCGATATTCACCTTGGACAGATCGAGGGAATCGGCTTCGATAACGCGAGCTTTTTTGAGCATCTTGGTTAATATTATGATTCTCGTTTCCATAAATGACTGATCGTTCTTCGCGGAATGGTATTCGCTGTTTTCCTTCAAATCGCCGTAGCTGATTGCCAGCTTAATCCGAGCGGCCAATTCCTTGCGCTTAACGTACTTCAAATCGTCCAACTCGGCTTGCAATTGCTCTAAGCCCTCTTGGGTTAATATTACTTCTTCGTTCGACATTTGAACAGCTCCCATTTGCTTTCTTCCTCTAATCTTACCCTATATTGCAAAAATAAGCGAAAAGCGATGACTTCCAGCTGATGGGATAGCGCTATAATGAGTGAAATGAAAAGAATACAGCATAAACAAATCCTTTTCTCCTGTGATAGATCTGCCGTTCCAGCTTCGTATTACCTAATAGGAACACTAATTAACGGCAAGGAGGGCTGAACACTTGAAGATTACTGAACACAATGTCGTCGAACAGCTGCTGAATAAAAACGAAAAAGCGATAGCCTTTATGATCAATCAATATGGCGGCTTGCTAGCCGCTATTATTAAACGCCATTTAAATGACCAGCAACAGGATTATGAGGAATGTCTCGATGATGTGTTGCTGTCGGTGTGGCAGCATGTCCATTCCTTTGATCCGGCAAAAAACTCTTTTAAGCAATGGGCCGCAGCGATAGCCAAATACAAAGCGATCGATTATCAAAGGAAGCAAATCACGATGCGAAGCCGGCAATTCTCAGTTCCCGACATAAAGGAGAACATGATTCATTCGGTCACGTTGCCCGAGAACATAATCGACGAAGCGCTTGAGCAGTTGACTCCGAGCGAAAGGCATATTTTCGAAAAATATTATTTGGAAGGCACGCCGTCAAGCGAGATCGCCCAAGCGTTTCAAGCAAAGGAATCGTGGGTGCATAACAAGCTCTCCAGAGGACGAAAGAAGCTGAAGCGTTTTTTGATCAAAAGCACTGAAATATAAGGGGTGAGAGAATGTCAATCTATACGGAACTCAATGATTCAACAATAGATGTAAGCGAGTATGAGGAAATGCCTCTAACCGATCACCAGAAGAAGAAATGGAGAAATCGCGTAGTTAAGAAGATAAGAAACCGCAAACAGCAATTTAGGAAATACACAGGAATTGCAGCCCTCTTTATCCTCGCAGCGGGCATCTCTTTGAGTATGGACAGGGTAACCTTTGCTGATATCCCCTTTGTCGGCGCTAAGATTGAAGGATTCCTAGCAAGGAATGCACATACAGATTATACGCCGTTCAAAACACAGGTCGGCCAGGCTGCCGAGAATGCTTTTGGCAAATGGACGTTAAACGAGGTGCTGGTGGACAACGGCCAATTAATAATCAGCTCCACGTTCGAGCCTGCTAAAGGGGTTAAGTTTCATTATAAAATGCATCCACAGCCCACCATTCTCATGAATGGGTATGCATTGACGCGCGGCAGCCTGCAGCAATCCATTAAAGTAAACGACGCGATGTTTACCATTTATAATAAAATGGAGCTGCAAGAGATTCCGGTAGGGGAAACGATTCAATTCCATATTACCTTCGATAATCTGGACAATAACATCATTTCGGAAGGCGTACCGGTTGATCAGCCTTGGGTGTTTGACATTCAGGTACCAACGGAACAGCTGGCCGCGACGAGACAAACGATACCGCTCAATCAAGAGCTTTCACTTGGGAATGGCCATTTCATAAGGCTAAAGCAAATGGAGCTGTCTCCTATTTCGACGATCCTTTATTATGACTGGTCCGAGCAAGCGAATCATATCGCCTTTAAGCTTGTAGCCGAGTCGGGTACGGAGATCCTTCCAAGCGAAGCGACCATCGCTTCTGATGGCTCCTATAACCGCTTTCCGCCTATTGATCTGAAGTCAGAGCACTATTATTTGGTTCCGTTCGAAAGCTCAGTTAACCCTCATGCCGACAATCCAGGCGAGATTCCAGAGCAGCGCATCCCGATTAATCCCTAAGTCAGTCAGCACTGTCTGCTAACGCAATAGACTGCATCTGCAAGAAAAGGCAGCCTATGACAATCTACAAGTCATGGGCTACCTTTATGATCTACTTCGAAATATCAATAAAGCCTTCCCCGAAAACGTCGCGTACGTCATGGATCGTAATAAACGCGTTTTTGTCGGCTGCCTTCACGATTTTTTTGAGTATGCTCAGCTCTTGCTTGCTGATGACGATATAAAGGATCTCCTGCGGCGTTTTCGTGTAATAACCGCGCCCGTACATCACCGTAACCCCTCGGTCCATCACCACATTGACTTGTTCGGCGATCTTGTCCTGCTCCTTCGAAATAATCGTAACGGCTTTCTTCGGATTTACGCCCTCAATGATGAAGTCCATCACCTTCGTCCCAATATAAAGCATGACTATCGTCAGCATAAGCGCCTCTGCCCCGATAATGAAATAAGACGAGAAGGCAACGATTAGATCGAAAAACAACAGCGCGTAGCTGATATTCCAGTCCAAATACTTATTGGCGATACGGGCGAGTATCGTCGTCCCGGCAGTCGTGCCGCCAACTCGAATGATGAGGCCAATTCCGATCCCGCCGAACAAACCGCCGAATACCGCATTAACGGTAATCTCATCCGAAGCAATGCTCCAATTCTCCGTCAGATGCAGGAAAAGCGAGTGGAACAACACCGCGGCGATCGTATAGATGACCGTTCTCCGGTCAAGAAAACGGTATCCGACAACCAACAGAAAGGAGTTGAATAGTAAACTGATTAAGCTTGGCGACCATTCGAACAAATAATATAAAATAATCGTTATTCCCGTAACTCCACCCTCTCCGAGCTCATTCGGAATAACGAATAAATTGATGGCTAAGGCAAATATAAACGCTCCCGCCATAATGATAAGCAAATCCATTGCTTTTTTCTTCATGTTTTTACACCCTTCTTAGCCAATATCATGCTGCTTAGCAAATTCATCTTAACAGATAAAGGATGGAAGCAGAAGACTGTCACGTTAACGCAAAAAAGAACATTCCCAGAATGGAAATGCCCTATGCAAACGGCAATTATTTAGCCAAGCTGAAGCTCCTTGGTTTTCTTGATTTGCTTGCTTCTAAGCTGTCCGCAGGCTGCATCGATATCGGTACCGTGCTCCAGACGAACGCTGACGCTAACCCCTTGTTTCTTCAAGGTGTCATAGAAGGCGCGTATGGTCTCTCTATCCGTCCGCTGATACTGGCTATGCTCATCGACCGGGTTATAGGGAATGAGATTCACATTCGCCAAGCTTCGGCGATTGCCAATCAGCTCCGCAAGCTCGAGCGCATGCTCCTTCTGATCATTCACATCCTTGAGCAATATATACTCCAGCGTAATTCTGCGATTCGTCTTCTCCAAATAATAATCGATGGACTCCATCAGTTTCTCGATCGGAATCGCTTTGTTAATCTTCATTATCCGAGTCCGCAGCTCATTGTTTGGCGCATGAAGGGATACGGCAAGATTAACCTGCAGATCGGAATCAGCGAACTCCACAATTTTGCCTGCAAGACCGCTTGTAGATACAGTAATGTGCCTGGCTGCGATGGCAAGCCCCTTCTGACTCTTGATGACGCCGATAAAGTCAGTCATGTTTGTGAAATTGTCGAATGGCTCGCCGATACCCATAACGACAACATGGCTCACATGCTCATTCTGCTGCATCCGATCCAGGTGCAGCTGCGCCTGGACGATTTGCTCAACAATCTCAGCGCTGGACAGGTCGCGGCTCTTGGCGAGCAGGCCGCTTGCGCAAAAGCTGCAGCCAATGTTACAGCCTACCTGAGTCGTTACGCATACAGACAAACCGAATTTATGGCGCATTAATACCGTCTCGATCAGGTTCCCGTCATGCAGCTTAAATAGAAACTTGTTCGTTCCGTCCGCCGATTCCTGCCGCGTATGCTCCGTAAGGGTCAGAAGAACAAAGTGCTCAGAGAGCAGCTTGATGCATTCCTCCTTGACGTCAATCATATCACTGAAAGCCGTAACCCGTTTCCTGTACAGCCATTCCCATACTTGCGCTGCCCGGAACTTCGTATAGCCATGCTCCTTAAAAAAGTCCGTCAGCTGCTCAAAAGTTAATCCATATATGGATGGTTTGTTCATGTATAATCCTCTTTTCAAAACTGCAAGATCCAGTCTATTCCCGCCTATATAACCAAAGCGCGTATTCTGCTTATTATTGTCCCAAAATTGGCTCGCGAAAACAAGGGGGCTATCCGTCTATTAACGAATATATTCGCGCCGCTCAAAGGCGCCTGCGGATAACTCACGGAGAGCTGAATGCTTAAAGGTTGTACGTGTTATTGCAAGCGTAAGCGGCTGAAGCCGTCCTCTTGCGGCTAAGCTTACGTTTCGCGTAGAAATATAGAGAAAGTATGGTGAAATGATATACTTTCCTATATTTTTAAAAAAACCTTCAGTTCCATTTTTACGGTGGAATTGAAGGCTTTCACGCATTCTATGAGGTTTGCCTATTCCGGATTTACCTGAGGATAGACAGCTTGCCTCCACTTTTCTACTCTATAACCTTTTTGGACGCAAATAAAAAATAAATAAAAAACAGGCTGCAAATAACCGCAAGGAACCAAAATCCGCCAAAAATATCGAGCTTTGAAGAAAAATAACCGAACCCTAAGCCAGTTAGCGTAAGCAGCACGTTCTCCCCAAAGGATTGAAACGAGCCCATTGTCGCTCGCATCGATGAGTCGATTTGGTGATGCAGATAACCAGCTGCAAGCGGCTCAATGACACCAGCAACTGTACAAATGATTACGATTGCGATCAAGCTGCTGTAATTCTGAATCATCGATATATAAATGAATCCCACAGCAAGAACGGCAGTTATGCCCAAGAGCAAAGCTCGATAGCTGATCCAATGCTTTAGTTTATAGGCGAGCATATTGCCGGGCAGCCTGAGCAGGAATATGGCGGCAGAAAAGACTCCGAAATACAGAACCGGAATATGTAATCGGTCCAGATAGATCTGCCAGAACTCATCGATGAAATTAATAGCCGCTCCCATAACCATTCCCGATAGCATAACCAAGCTGAGTCCCTTGTTCCTTCTGAAAAACCGGATGGAAACGAGGATATACTGCTTGAAAGGCAGGGAGCCATCATCTGCTCCTCCGCCGATCCGAGCGGGTTCGGCCAACAACAGTGTGACCGCTAGCGATACGACCATGGCAAATAGGGAAATCCAATAATTCAGTTCCAATCCGAAGTGGCTGGCTAAGAAACTGCCGCTCAGTGCGGCAAGGATGACCGATACCAGGCCCCATGCGTTTAATCGGCCTACTACTTTCTCGAACTGCGACTCTTTTGCTTCTGCAGCCAAGGAATCATACAGCAGGGCATCCTCTGCCCCGCTGCTTGCGGAATGGCCGATTGCAGCTAGAAACACAACCCATGCAAAGTGCCAGAACGCCGTCGCGAACACGAGCAGAAAAAATTCAAGACAACCAAGCAGCGCAGCGCATACAAGCAGCTTCTTCCTACCCCATTTGTCTGCCAGGATCCCAGAAGGCACCTCGAATAGCACAATTGTGAATGCATAAATAATTTCAGTGTACACAACCATTTGTATGGTCATGCCCCGCTCTTCCCAAAACAGCCTTTCAATCACATAAGCGGGAATTAAATGGTTGCAAAAACGAATGACGAAAAGCTTCCAAATATTCGGTATATGGCCCATGATGACGGCTCCTCTCCTTTTTGAGTGCAAATAGCGCAATCAAATAAAGCGGAGGGGCTCGTGGTCGATAGGCAGCATTAGATTAACAGGGAGGTCTTGCAAATCTCATAGCGATATCCCCTTAAAATTGTTTTGTACTCTTTATAGGCTAGTAATGGATCCTATTATACCTTCTAGCCCCGCCCGAAAGCGAAATTTCTTTATCGATGCAAATACGGATATACTCTTCCCTCTTTAAACAATGGAAGTTCACGCCGATAAACATAATATGCGACATAATTCGACATATTCATTGCTTACTTGGAGGATTTTCAAATGATCGATAACCTTTCTGAAAAACGCCTGAAGGACTTACTAAAAACCTGCGGTCACCAATCGCATTCACATTTATATTACCATTGCGACAAAGAATGGCTTTGGGATTCCCAGTATGAGGCACTTCTCGTTTACCGATCTATCGGAAACCGTAGAATTGTACTCGGAGACCCGATTGGCAAGCCAGCCGCCGTCGAGCGGCTTATTATGCAGTTTATCGAGGAATGCTCTCAGAACAAGCGTGTCCCTGTCTTTTATCAAACCAACGCGACATATCTCTCTTTGTATAAACGGCTAGGGATGCTCAGCTCCAAAATTGGAGAAGAGGCTCAGGTGGATTTGGCCGGTTTCAGCCTAAAGGGAAAGCAATGGCTCAAGCTGCGCAACCGCATGAATAAGTCACAGCGCAGCGGCTTTGCCTTTGAGGTGATGCAGCCCCCTTATTCGGCCTCGCTGCTGAACCGGCTTGAAGCGATCTCGGATGAATGGCTCGCCAACCGGAAGGAAAAAGGGTTCTCCGTCGGCTCGTTCTCGCGAGCCTATGTCAACCAGTTTCCGATAGCCGTGCTGATTGGTCCGAGCGGACAGTATGAAGCCTTTGTTTCTATTGCCGGCGGACATTCCCAAAGCCCAAGAAAAAAGGAAGATTCGCTCCTCGGACGTATAACCATCGACCTGATGCGATATACGAAAGCATGCCCGCATGGGACGATGGATGTGCTGTTCGCATCCTTATTTCTATGGGCGCAGGAGCAAGGTTATCCGATGTGCAGCCTCGGCATGGCTCCGCTCGCTAATTCGAATCTATTCCCGGCAGCTGGACTGCTGTATCGATACGGGAACAAAATGTACAACTTCAAGGGGCTTTATGAGTATAAAAACAAGTTTGCTCCCATGTGGAAGGATGTTTATTTTGTCTATCCCCCAGGCACCTTGCCCCTAAACTTGGCGCTGCTTTCGCTAATTATTCATAGACCTAAAGCCCAAAAGCATATGCAACAGCATATCGCCATATCTCAGGTGTCCGAGAAAGTATCCACAATCAAAAAACGTGCTTAAAAAAGCGCGGTTGACAAGGTAGATCAGACTCCAATAAGGCCTATATATCAAGCATTAATCGAGCGCGAGACGGCATCATTTGGGATGCCGTCTCTTTTGTATTATACTTTTCTACATAATCAAATGTATGGGAGTTGTGGAATAGACCATGAAAACGGAAATCATAAACCGCTTTATTGCTTATGCACAAACCGAAACACAGTCCGATGAGAACAGTGAGACATGCCCCTCAACGCCTGGCCAGCTCGTGCTAGCCCGCAAGCTTGTAGAAGAGCTGGCAAGCATAGGCATGGAGGACATCACGCTGGATGAGAACGGTTATGTAATGGCCACGCTGCCTGCCAACACGGACAAGCAGATTCCCACCATCGGTTTCCTTGCTCATGTTGATACGGCCACCGATTTTACAGGAACGAACGTAAAGCCGCAACTTGTAGAGTCATATGACGGGAATGATATTATGCTTAATCAAGAACTGAGCATCGTGCTCTCTCCAAAGGACTTTCCTGAGCTCTCCGGCTACAAGGGCCACACCTTGATTACGACCGACGGAACGACGCTGCTAGGCGCTGACGATAAGGCCGGCATTGCCGAGATTATGACAGCTATGGCTTACCTCCTTGAGCATCCTGAGATCAAACACGGCAGAATCCGGGTCGCTTTTACACCGGATGAGGAAATCGGCAGAGGTCCGCATCGCTTTGACGTGGCAGCCTTTGACGCTGTTTATGCCTATACGATGGATGGGGGTCCATTAGGTGAACTGCAATACGAGAGCTTCAATGCGGCAGGCGCCCATATTACGATTAAAGGTAAAAACGTCCACCCCGGCACAGCCAAAGACAAGATGATTAACTCCGCGAAGATCGCCATGGAGCTGCAAGGCAAGCTCCCAGCTGAAGAAGCTCCCGAACACACGGCGGGTTATGAAGGTTTTTTCCATCTTGCCTCCATCGAGGGCGACGTTGAGGAAACGCAGCTCCGCTATTTAATACGCGACCATGATCGCAAGCGATTTGACGAGCGCAAAATACAAATGACCCAGATCGTGGAGGGACTGCAAGCACGCTATGGCTCGGATCGTATTGTACTGGAGATTAAAGACCAATACTTCAATATGCGAGAGAGAATCGAACCGGTCATTGAGATTGTGGAGATCGCAAAACAGGCGATGGAAAATCTCGGCATCAAACCTATAATTGAACCCATTCGCGGCGGCACAGACGGCTCCCAGCTTTCCTATATGGGACTGCCTACACCCAACATCTTCACAGGCGGGGAAAACTATCATGGCAGGTATGAATACGTGTCGGCAGACAACATGGTGAAGGCCGTGCATACCATCATTGAAATTATTAAGCTTTATGAGCAAAAGGCATAACGTCGTTCACTGCTTGTCGGAGCCGCACTTTTGCTGGGATTAGCCTGCTATATTTCCGAGCGCAGAGTGTTATCCATAAAAAGAGGTTATCCCCGTAACGACCGGGATAACCTCTTTTCATATACATATGCAGATAATCTGATGGTGATAAACAGCCGAGCCTTCATCGTTACGCCTTTTTAACAAATTCCGATTTCAACTTCATTGCTCCAAAACCGTCGATTTTACAATCGATATCATGGTCTCCGTCAACCAAGCGTATATTCCTTACCTTGGTGCCAATCTTCAGTACGGATGAGCTTCCCTTCACTTTCAAATCCTTAATGACCGTCACCGTATCGCCGTCAGTCAAAACATTGCCATTCGCGTCTTTTACGATTTTTTGGTCATCGCTGGCTGCAGAATCGGACGAAAGCGTCCACTCATGGCCGCATTCTGGACAAATGAGCATATTTCCGTCCTCGTAGGTGTATTCTGATTGGCATTTCGGACATTTCGGCAATTCCGTCATCGTTTAAGTTCCCCATTCATTCTCTATTGTGAAGCGTGATGCAGTGCCGCAATCGGGCACTTGAATTTCTTTTACAAGTATAGGGGATTTCCAAAAGGGATGCCACTAAGGCACTATGCTGGCTAAAGCAAAATGCGATTTTCCATTATATTTTTTCATGCCGATCCGCGTATTGGAAGGACCCATCCGGACTAGTGAGTCTTGAAGTACAGTTAATTCCTCAATGGAGGTGGAGGTTTGAACTTGCATCAGATAATTAAATTCGCCGCTCGTAAAAACAATTGACAGCCCTCCTAAAATGATTTATCTTTGTTGTACATACAAAATAAAGGTTGCAAGTTAAGCATATATCCTTAAGGAGGGTCTCTCCTATGACAAAAGAACAGAATGAATCCGCCTTGCGGGATCCTAGCCCTGACGAATCGTTTCTGCACACCTGTTTATACTTCACTGCCAACCGATTAAGCCGCGCGATCACACGAATGGCAGATGATGCTTTTGCTACGACTGAACTTACGCCAGCCTACGGTTATTTGATTCGACTTGTTATCGGCAAACCCGGTATTACGCAGAAGGAGCTTTCCGAGAAACTCCATATTACGCCGTCTACCCTCACGCGCTTCATTGATAAGCTCGAGGGAAAGCAGCTTGTCGAGCGTAAGGTGCAAGGAAAGACTGTCCTCGTGTATCCAACGCCTAAAGGAGCCGGGATGGAGCAATCGCTGCGCCAAGCCTCCAAACAGCTCAAAGCCAATTATGAAGCCTTGCTGGGCAAAGAGTTGGCTGAACAATTGACACGTGACGTGGAAACAAGCAGTGCTTTACTGGAATAAGTAAAGTGCTTGATTGCCATTACATTTGTATGTACAAACAATATATAAAGGGTGGATAGGCATGAATAATACCAAATTGACAAGCGAACCTAAAGCCAAGTCCCGCTTCTACTATGGCTGGATTATCGTATTGCTGACCTTTGCTACATTGCTCGTATCCGCGGGGATTCGCTCGCTGCCAAGCATTCTGCTCGTTCCCTTTCAGGATGAATTCGGGTGGAGCAGAGGTGGAATTTCCAGCGTCATTTCTATTGGTATCTTTCTATACGGACTTGTAGGCCCTTTCTCTGCTGCCCTGCTGCTGCGCTTCGGAATCCGCAAGGTCGTTATTAGCGCGCTTGTCGTGCTGGCTGCCAGCCTTGCAGCTACTCCGTTCATCAGCTCCTTGTGGCAGTTCGAGCTGCTATGGGGGGTTGTATCCGGGCTTGCGACGGGTATGATGGCTAATGTGCTCGGCGTAACTGTCAGCAATATGTGGTTCGTCAAGCGAAAAGGCTTGATCATCGGCTTGTTAACGGCAAGCGCCGCGACCGGCCAGCTGCTATTTCTCCCGCTGTTCGCCAAGGTCACCGCCGATTGGGGCTGGAGATACGCCGTTTATGCCGCTGTCGCCGGCGTTCTGATTGTACTGGTGGCTGTAACGATCTGGATGCGCAATCACCCCTATGATGTAGGAGCAGCACCTTACGGCTCGGATGAAATCGTCAAGCCTGCTGCTTTCAAAGGCAATCTATTCCTAACCCCCTTGCAAAATTTGCGGTTCGCCATGAAGAATGCCACCTTTTGGCTGCTTGCTGGCACCTTCTTTTTCTGCGGGTTCTCAACAAACGGCTTAATCGGCACGCATCTGATTGCGGCGTGCGGCGACCATGGCATGCTGGAAGTTACAGCAGCTGGCCTGCTAGCCATGATGGGACTATTCGATTTGTTCGGCACTACGATTTCTGGCTGGCTGTCCGACCGGTTCGACAGCCGCTGGCTGCTCTTCTGGTATTACGGCTTACGTGGACTATCCCTGTTGTTCCTGCCCTATGCGCTTGACGCAACACCTGCCATGCTTGTCGTTTTCTCCGTATTCTACGGTCTCGACTGGATTGCCACCGTGCCGCCAACCGCCAAGCTTGCTGGTGAAACATTCGGCAAAGAGAAATCTGGCATGATCTTCGGTTGGATCGTGGTTGCCCACCAAATCGGCGCATCAACTGCCGCTTATGGAGCTGGCGTCATGCGTGATTGGTTCGGCAGCTACTCGCAAGCTTTTGTTATCGCCGGCTTCGTCTGTTTCTTCGCAGCGTTAATGGCCGTGAGAATAAGGAAAAGCCAAGCAGAGAAGCTGCAGGCTGCATAAATATCTTTGAAAAATGAATACTCCCTACTAAAAAACTCGGGATCTGATCATCCCGAGTTTCTTATCTTATTTGTATGAACGGAAACCGGGCATTGCTAGCTGTTCCACGCCTCTGTAAGCAGTTCGCCATTTATAACGGCTCCTGCGAGCGATCCCATGGCGGCAGCCGCAATGGCCTGGTACATTTGCGTTGCCGCGTCTCCGGCGCTAAATACACCAGCTATATTCGTCTTGCCAAAGGTATCTACGACCACGGTTCCTTCCTCTGTTACCTCGCAGCCAAGCGATTGTGGCAAATCTGACCCAGCTGCCAGCTTGGGCGCAAAGAAAATGCCTGTGCACGGAATAACGGTTCCGTCCTGCAATACTACCTGCTCCACCATACCCTCCTGGGATGCGATACGTTCGATTGGGGAGGTATAGGTCGGGACGTTGTGTCGATCGAGTTCCTCTCTCTCTTCATTCGTCCATTCGTCCGGCCCATCCGTACATATCGTAAATTGACTGGTCCAGCCTGATATCATCTTAGCGAGGTGCATTGCTCTGGCGCCCTTAACGATTAGAACCAACGGTTGGTCCCTAAGTTCCCATCCATCGCAATAGGGGCATACAAAGGCGCTTTTGCCATACACTTCGGTCAATCCGTTCACGTTCACGGGCAGATCCCTCATGCCGACAGCAAAAAGCAGCTTCCGGGTCCGGTATATCGCCCCCTTCGCGGTGGTCACTACGAAGTCACCATCGGTTCCTGCTACTTTTACAGCCGAGTCCTCTGCGAACTGAACGCCAGGATAAACACTAATTTGTTCCTTCGCAATACGACGGAACTCACTCGGACTGATGCCGTCACGGGTTAAGAAGCCATGCGTCTCGCGGGTTACTCGGTTACGAGGCCGACCCTCGTCGATGACAACTACGTTTTTTCTTGCTCTACCCAATACCAACGCTGCATTTAAGCCCGCCGGACCACCGCCAACAATAACGACATCACTATACTTCTCCACCATAATCACTCTCCTAGATCTTTAATGTCCATAATTAAAACGCAAGAAGCTCGCGGCTTCTCGTTTATACTTATTTGTTATGACAGGCTGCGGAATCCAGTATCCACTGAATCGTATGCTTGCGTAGGTAATCATACATTTGCCGTTCGGCTCCATCCATGACTTTCTTCACAAGGCAATCCTTGCCAAACGCAAACACAGGCTCTGAGCTATCCGCATCTTCTGGCTCCACCTTCTCTGCCTCAAAGAACATCGGATGATGCTGCTCGTCGATGCTAAAGCAATCGTACAGGTGCTGACGCCCTTCCACAACTTGAATGACCTCAAGGAACGTAATCTGACTGGCATCCCTTGCAAGCTCGTAACCTCCGCTTACGCCCGTCACGGCGCGAACGATGCCATCTTGGCGAAGCTTGGACATGATCTTGGACAGATAGCTCTCCGAAACGCTGAGCGTTCTGGCTAATTCCTTAATGCCTACGTTTTGCCCCCGCTCACCATGCGCCAGATGGATTAATGCATGCAAGGCATAACCCGTACTTTTTGAGAACTGCATGATAAGCTCCCTTCTACCTGGGTTTTATCTTAATTACCGACTTCCAATGTCCATTATAGACAAATTGAGTCCATTATACAACATAAAATAACCGCCAAGCTAAAATGGCCTTGGCGGTTAGCACAAACTAATTAATAAAGTGCGTATATTGCATCAAACGCTTGAGCATAACAACGGCTTGCGCACGTGTAGCATTTGCGGAAGGAACAAACGTCTCCTCCGTCATGCCCGTAATGATGTCGGCCTTAACCGCTTGTGCAACTGCGGATTTCGCCCAGCTGCTGATGGATGCCTGATCCGTGAATACATCTAATGAACCATCCGGCTCACCCGCAGCATTCAAACTTACACCCGATGCTGTAATCGCTCTTGCGATCATAACAGCCATTTGCTCACGAGTAATGGTGTCATTAGGCTTAAAGCTATTGTCACTGAAACCATCCACAAGCTTCGCTTTCACAGCCGAGCCAATCGCGCCTGCAAACCAGTCGCTTGATTTAACGTCGGTGAAATTCGCTGCGGCTGCATCTAACGATAGCCCTAAGGAGCGAACGAGCAACGCCGCGAACTCTGCTCTTGTAATCTGATTATTAGGAGCAAAGCTGCTGTCCGTTACGCCATTAACGACCAGCTTTGAGGCAAGCAGCTCGATATCTGTTTTGGCCCAATGCGTACTTACATCATTAAAAGATTTTGTTGAGGAAAGAACAGCGTATACACTGTTGCCGTTGCGTTTAAAGGTTACTTTCGTAGAGCCATCGGCTTGCTTTTCAAACAGAGCTGGAACGAATGAGAACTTTCCTGTTTGCGGATCATAAAGTACAACAGTCGTGCGCGTACCATCTACTGCATTTGTTAACACCATGCTTCGCTCCACATAGATGGAACCGAATTGATTAAGCTCAATCGTCTTTCCGTTTCCTGTTGCAGTCACCGTAAACGTAATAGCTTTGCTAAGCTGGGTTGTGGAGATATTGAGCGCGCTTTTCTTGATTTGGGCATCCAGATCTGCAGCTGCTGCCGCGATGGTTACTTGTATGCTTACATCTTTACTATCGGCTCCCAGGCTTTGCGCGATTGCAGCAAAATCAATAATGCTTAGCGGTAATGAATACTCTCCATCATTCGTTTGCAGCGAGATAATGGTGTTCGGAGCGCCTGCTGCGGCTGCAGCTAATACGGCTGATGATAGATTAAACTGGACCGTCTCACCGGAAGGATTATTGTATGCGATAAAAACAATTGGCGCATCTCCGCGGTTATCTTGTTTTGCCGCTTTAGCAAGAGCGTCCGCCAATGCCGCTTCATTTTGCTTTACAACTGTTACGGCATTTCCAGCGGCATCCTTAGAAGGCGCAACTTCATTCTTGCTTGTATCTACCGTTACGGGATCTGCATTCGATTTGGGCGGGGTTACGGGTTTGCCGATCGCTCCAGGCGTCTCTATCGTTCCGATAGGCGTACCGCCACCTGGGTTGTTTCCACCGCCCGTACTTGAGGGATTAACTTTGAAATCCATTGTTGCTACTTGTTCAGCTTGTCCTGCGACAACCCTATAGGTACCCGATGCTTCTCTGCTTGCCAAAGTAAAGGAGCTGGTAAACTTCCCCTCGCTTACCGGAGCAATCGTGTAGTACACGACGCTGTTTCCCGGACGCAATACTTTAATGATTACCTCATCCAGAGTGGATGTTCCGTTAATAACAACATTACCGCCTTGTTCTACAGGCTCTATTGCGTTTATTGCAACCGCTGCAGTGCTTGCGAAAGCCGTGACGGGTACAAGCATGAAACAAAGCATCATGACCAGCATCATATTAAGCTGTCGTAATTTCACTTTTATATTCCTCACCTTCATATAATTCCTTAATTTACTACTATTCCGGACTATTATTGTTATGGTTTTCACTTAAAAGCAGAGCTTGATCGAATTCGCTTTGCGTCTTTACGGTAGCTAGATTCAATCCTACATCGGCCGGGTCATTGCTGTATTTGCTAACAATATACGCTTTGACGGTGTAGTTAGCATTTGTCGCTGCATCGCTAACATTGAAGTTCGCCGAATAGGTGCCTGTTCCTACTTTCAGATCAGCAGCAACGATGCTTACTGGCGTTGTTCCATCAAACAACTGGAAAACAACCGATTGATTGCCTCTTTGATTCGTATTGTTATTACTCTCGCGTGTGAGTGGATTTGAATGGTTGCTTTGATTAGCATGATCGCGTGCGAGCACATTAATCTTCGCAGTAATTCCATTTACGGGAGTAACAACTGGTGCAGTCATGTAAAATAGTTCGGTGGATTTCATGGCATAACCCTCAATATATTTACTGCTGTATCCGTTCGCGTTGATAGTGATGGAGTATTGGTGCCCTTCTAGAAAAACGCCTTTCTGAATTGTAAGCTTCCCTTTCGACAGGGAGTATTCAGAGCTCGTAAGTTCTCTAGTAACTTCGTTGTAATCATCATACACTTCGATGCTGGTTACTTGATCTCGCCAGCTTGCATTATCTTCGAATAAAAATTCAGTTGCTGTGTTGCTCAGGAAAGAACCCCTAAAATCAGGTGTGTTATTTGCAATCATATGATTAATTTCAATGTTTGTTTGGTATTTATATTCGTCGCCTACAATGTTTGCCTCTATCTTTACCTGAATGGTCCCCGCTGTTATAGGGTTCTCAAGAATAATTTTCATTTCATTGTTTTGAAGCAAAACAATGTCATTCGGACCAAGATCAGCAAAAGTAGCACCTTGATCCAACGAAACTTGAATCGATTCTTTTAAATGCGAACCCATTTCATCACTTGTTAGATCTACTAAGTTACCGTAGCTATTCAGCCCTAAGCTTATCATCCGGCCATCATAAGATAAATAGCCATGATTCAAGTCCATTAATTCACTCGTTTCAAACCATTCAGTCCTCACCGTAAAATAATTAGCCTTATTTCCACTCATATCGGTAATTCCATTCATACCATAGAAATGAAAATATCTATAATTTCCTGGTGGCTGTGTCACGAAATGAAGGTTAATGGTGCTACCCGATACGGTTACTTCAACATCATCAGCAAGGCCCGAGTAAGACTGTCCAGTTTCACTGTTATACATTTCTGTGTTCTGTTTAAATGTTGCAATAGCCTCCGAATCCATTTGGATATCCTCATCAAAATGCAAGTTCAAGTCTTTAAGACCATTTGAGAAATAATAGTTCACAAATTGAGGAGGTGTTGTATCTCCCGGATTAGGATCCTCTACGCCCGCGTTTGCCTTAATATAAGCTGTCACTCTTGTATCCGTCTGCACATTGCCATCAGCATCTCGAACAGCATAACCGTTAATGAAAACTTGGTTGGATTCTCCTTTAATCGCTTCCGCCAAATGAATATGCAGCTTACCTGAAACAACCGTAGCCGTATCCTGCTCCGTTAACTGGATTGGATTTCTTTGGGGATCCCTTGAAATACTAATATATTGTTTAAGATAGCTTTCATTTTCGGCATCATTGGCAACCACTTCACTAAGACCTTTAAGATAAATTCCATTTTCAGCATTATCGAAAACTTCTTCATTGAAAGTAATCACGATATCATGATTATCAGCACTAACTTCTGCGCTCTGTATGACTGGCGGGCTTACTTGAAGATTCATCTCTTCGTTCAGGTTTCCAGACTCGTCCTTTAGCGTACCCGCTGCAATCTTAATTACCGTATTAGACCCAACTATAATTTTCATATTTTGATAGTAATGCAAATAGATCTGATTCCCATTATATATATAGGCTTCACTCTCTTGCATTTGGAAAGGTGTGAAATTCACGCCATCGTTCGATATGCTGATATTATTCTTCAGAAATGCTGCAACTTCTTCATAACTTGAATTTTCTGGTGCATTAATATCAAAATATTCATTAAAATTTAAATATACTTGACTTCCTGACGAGGATCCCGCCCCAACAAAAGCAGGAGGTGTCGTATCCGACGCTTCAAGCGGCACAAAGCTAACCTCTCCTCCAACTGGTGCTGCATAACCTGCTACAGGTGCTGCGCTTAGAACCGCCGCCGCTGTCAGCGTAACCGCCATCCATTGCGAAACCTTTCTTTTCAATTGCGTCTTGCCTTTTTTGTTTCTTTTAATCATTTGAATTTTTCACTCCCACTTCAATAATTTAACCTACTAAAGTCTAGTGTATATGAGACCAATGACGGGGAAATGACAAACCTCGACAAGAAAAAAGAATTCCGCTATCGCGAAACTCTTTTTTCTGACAAATTATTATGATTTTAGTCCCAATAACAACTGACTGTATAAGTCCGAGGCCTCAGAAGAAGGCTTTATGCCGATTTCTCTATGTAGGACTTCCACAAACTGAGCATAATTTTTCACAATTGCTTCTTTATTTTCTTGCAGCGCCCACGCCTTCATGAGCAGCATGAAGGATTCTTCATCAATTTCGTTTTGCGTCATTAGTTTTAACAATAATCGAATCGACGTGTTGATTTCTCCGACTTGCATCAGCGCAATGGATAACCGCTGCGTAAAAGCGTTGTACATTAACGTTAACCGCTCCACCTCATTCCATGCCCATGGAAAGGCACGCTCTCCGAACAAATGACCGGTGTATTGCTGCTCCAGCTCAATAGCCTGCTGAATATTGGATTCATTAATGGTTGCCAGTAGCCTGCAGCCTTCTTCAAAGCTTAAAAAATCAACATGAACCTGACTAAGGCTGAAAGCATAATGGTTGCTCTCCGAGTGCAGGTTTTCCTTCAAGCCGTAAGCCTCCAAAACTTTTCGAAGCTGATAAACTGTCGTATTCAAATACGTTTCAGCATTTTTTTGGGCCATGCCGCCGAACAAATCTTCAATGATTTTGGACCGGGACACCAGCCTGCCTTTATGTAATAGCAAATAACCCATAAGCTCCGCGCTTTTGCTCGATTTCCATTTGACCCTGACGCCATTAACGCTCTGAATATCAATACCGCCTAAACAGAGCAGAGTGGCCGCCTCTTCATCCGGTTTCCGAATCGACTGTAATAAACGCTCCGAACGTTTCTCTGCGAGCGCTTTTTGGACCGTTTTTTGAAGCCTCTCCTGCACAACGGGCTTTACGATATAGTCAAATGCGTCCACATCGAAGGCAAACACAGCATATTCCTTATGTGATGTAATGAATACGATCTTCGTTTGTCGTCCGCTCTCCCGTATTCGCTCCGCGAACTCCACTCCGTTCTCCCTCGGCATACTGATATCCAAAAATACCAGGTCTACCTCATAATGATTGAGGTAGGAGAAAGCAGATTCCGTTTCTTGGAATACACCGACGATCTCCACCTCCGCAATTTTGCCGAGCATCCGTTTCATAATTAAGTGCATCGCCTTCTCGTCATCAATGAGCAAGACTTTCATGGTACTCCCCCTTTATGCTAGGTAGCGGCTTGATGATTCAGATGGAGGAATAGGAATCGTGAAATAAAAGGTGCTTCCCTGCGACGGCTTGCTTTCAAACCAGATTTCCCCGCCATTTAACTGAACGAATTCCTTGCATAAGGTGAGCCCGAGCCCTACGCCGCGTTCTCCAGCCGTTCCTGCCAATGAGCTCGGGTAGGCTTCTTGCAGAAGCTTATCCGCTTGGTCATTGGGTATGCCTAAGCCTGTGTCATTGACAGATACCGTTACTTTATTGCTGCTGATTTCCGCTTTTATCCGAATGCTCCCATCGAAGTCTGTGAACTTAATCGCATTGGATAGCAAATTACGAATAATAAGATCGAGCATTTCCTTGTCCGCATAGACAAATACGCCTTTCGGTATGTCTGTATAGATGTGAATCCGCTTCGCCTCGCTCCTAACGCTAAGCAAGCGCATATTGCTCTGAATCGCATGCAGCAGGTCTCGCTCCACAGGACGGAATACCATGCCTCCTCTTTGGCTCCGAAACCAATCAAGCAGGCTTTCCACGAGGTCAAAGGTGTTCTTGATTTGCTGACCCATTTCATTCAGCAGCTCATCGTGGCTTTCTCCTTGATCCTGCATTTCCTCTTCTATTAACTCCATGAGGTTAATGAGAACGGCTAGCGGATCACGTATATCATGGGCGACAACGTTAAACATCTTATCTTTGAACGTATTCAGCTCGCTAAGCTGTCTTGCATTCTCAAGCAGCTTCTGCTCCGACCGCACGGATTCCGTCACATCGATTAGCAGAATCATTTTGCCAACAGGCTTCCTGCGGCTATTGTTGACATATGACATATGAATATTAAAGAACAGCTCATCCAAGTGTCCGGAAATCTGCGTGTGGCTTGCATGAAAAGGCAGATGGACTACCCTCTCAAGCAATAAAGGATATTCCGAGAAAATGGCTGCGGCCGGCTGTCCAATCTTTTTTTTGCTCAAGCTTTGGATTGTTTCAGCTGCGGATTGGTTAAAGCTCATTAGGCTGTTATCCATATCGAGGACGATAACGGCATCCTGCATGGATTCGAACATTTTCTGATGCGCGAGCGGCGCCAGCCTGAGCATATTGAATTGATAGATTCCCCACATATAGAAAATACCCGAGAATACAAAGCCAAATGGGGAAATGTCAATGGGCATGTACACTATATCGCTTACATAAATCAGAGCAAATCCAAAAGGCCCCCAAGAGCCAATAATCATCAAGGCGACTTGTTTTTTTATGCGCGGCGTTTCTTTCAGGAACATTCGGACCAGCATGACCGTGCCAATAACAAAGAAAACGTAAGAATAATAAACATGCGTATAGTATAGAGGTCCCTTCTCCAACACGAGCACAGGGAATCCTTCTGAATAATCGAGTGTCATACTTTTATAGAATAGATGATGTAATTCATTCGTGTGGTGGGCAATAAACGTAATCATTGGGACGGACATAAGCGCGGCCACGACCCGTTTGTTAACGAGCGCTTGGCGCCCCGTGTACTGGAGAACCATGATGAACCAAAAGAGCGTGCCGAAGGGTATGCCCATGTATTCCAGCCTAAGCCAGAATCGAATGTGATCGAGCGAGGTACTGACAATCTCAAAAGCATATCCGAACGTGTAAAAGACGCCCGTAAGCATTCCCAAGCCGTAGCTCACGGAAATGGGAAGATCTCTTCTTTTCCAGCAAAGGTAGCAAATGATTATAGCGCAGCAGGCCGCTGCCATCAGAAAGACCGATAAATATATATTGTAGCTCATAAAGGGCTATCCCCCACGCTGGATATGGTCTTCTATTAAAACGGTATATTGTTCATTTAAGTATATCACTTTTAAATGACGTAAAAATGACAAACTTCGACAAGATTTGCAAGCAAGGTTTGAAAAGTGAGCCAATTGTGTGAGACAATCATTTCGTTCAGTAAAGACCACGCTCACAGTACAGAGGAGGAGTTTCATAATGAGAACGATAAAGCTTGGAACAAGCACGCTAGACGTACCCGTTGTTGCGGTAGGCTGCATGCGGATCAACTCACTCGATAAAACCGAGGCCGAGCGCTTTGTCCAAACGGCACTTGAGGAAGGCGCTAATTTCTTCGAGCATGCCGATATTTACGGCGGCGGCGCGTGCGAGGAAATTTTTGCGGAAGCGGTCCATATGAGCGCAAGCGTACGTGAAAACCTGATTTTGCAATCCAAGTGCGGAATCCGCCCAGGAATGTTCGACTTCTCCAAAGAGCATATTTTGAATTCTGTTGATGGCATTCTGAAACGATTGAATACGGAATATTTGGATGTCCTTCTGCTCCACCGTCCGGATACATTAGTTGAGCCAGAAGAGGTAGCGGAAGCCTTCGATCAATTGGAGAGCTCAGGCAAAGTACGTCACTTCGGTGTATCCAACCAAAACCCGATGCAGATCCAGCTTCTCAAAAAATCGGTCAAACAGCCGCTAGTCGCCAACCAGCTTCAACTGAGCATTACCAATACGACGATGATTTCTGCCGGGTTTAACGTGAATATGGAGAATGATCCTGCTGTAAACCGCGATGGCAGCATATTGGACTTCTGTCGATTAAACGATATGACTATTCAGCCTTGGTCACCGTTCCAATACGGCTTCTTCGAAGGTGTTTTCCTTGGCAATGAGAAGTTCCCTGAGTTAAATGCAAAAATCGATGAGGTTGCAGCCAAATACGAGGTAAGCAATACGACGATTGCCGTTGCTTGGCTTCTGCGCCATCCTGCTCGCATGCAGCCGGTCATTGGCACAATGAACATAGAGCGGTTGAAGGACTGCTGCAAAGCTAGCGAGATCTACCTAACCCGCGAGGAATGGTATGGTATTTATCGCGCAGCCGGCAACGTGCTGCCATAATGCCCATAAAGTCAAAACAGCCTCCTGTCTTCTTGGACAGGAGGCTGTTTTGTTTAATTTATCGGTGCTGGCACTGCCGAAGCACGGGATGCCTCGACCGATGCCTTCCCTTTTTTGAACCCTGAAGCAAGCAGCAGTAAGAGAAACGCTCCGCCGATGCTCCATACAATCGCTGCATTCGATGCAGCCGCCTTCAGCCCGCTGAAGTACATGACCTCTCTCAGGCCATCCGCAACAAATCGAAGCGGTGTCCATGAATAGATCCAATCCCGCGTCGTTTGGGTTAGGAATTCAGGCGCAGCGTTCAGGATCGGCATCGAGAAGAACATCAGCAGCACCATGATCGCCATCGCCGGGAATCCAATCCAATTGAGCAATGCAGACTGAATCAAGAAATACATCGATCCAGCCAGCCATAGAAACAACCAGGTTTCCGACGCGTGAGCCAGCTCCATCCCGTACCACGAAGATGCCATCCATATAAGGAAGCCGGAAGCCGCTCCTATCATAATGACCCCCGTACCGAGCTGCGCCAGAATGCTCGCCCAGCTATTCGCCCCAGCCTTCCTTGCATTCCCTCTAGCGAGGAACAGGATTACGGCTGCAATCAGGCTTCCCATCCACATGATCTGCGTCAATAAGCCTGGCGCATTTCCTGAGGCATTGTTCGCTCCGACGGCATGAACAGCCTCTTCCTGTACCTGAATAGGCGATAACAAAGCTTGAGCGACAGCAATCGACAATTGTTCTGTCTGGCTGCCTATTTGTGATAGCATCGACCTGGCAAGCTCTGCATTGACCATCCGCATAGCTTGGCCCAGCCCTTGCTTCACGACAGTAGCTGCCTGAGTATTGAGCCCGTCATTGCTTATCATGCTTACGGAAGCTTGAACCGGCTGTGCGCTCATTAACGATGAGACATTCGCGCTTAGATCGGCAGGCAACACTAACGCACCATAATATTTGCCTTCGTCTAAAGCTTCGCGTGCAGCTGCTTCTGTTTCAATTACAGTAAACGTGAACGGCATCTGCTCATTAGCAAGCAGCATCTGCTTTATCATTTCTCCCACTGCGACTGCTTTACCTTTCGCTGTCTGAGCAGGCTGATCAGCAACGACTAGCGCTACAGGCAGATGCTGAGGCTTCATGCCCAGCACAGATCCCATCATTGCCGCGCCGAATACGATCAGAACGACAAAAACACCAACAAACCCAATCCAAGTTATCTTTTGCTTAAACAATGTCATCCTATACATTCACTCCTCTATTTTAATGGACATTCTGTTGATTAAAGGTCACAATGCTTATTATAATAAGTAGCAGTGAAAGTACAATAATCAGTTCTTCCCGTACTGTTTATTACTCAGCAGTTCAAGGATAGAGTGTTGATTTTCTCATAAAATAGTGACGAGGAGGTGACAGGATTAGATGAGCAATCAGTTGGACCGGCGCCAGGTGCGCACAAAACGTCTGCTTTATGAAGCACTAATGAGCTTGATTGCGGAGAAAGGCGCTGATCACGTAACGGTTACGGATATCGCAAACCGCGCCGAGATAAACCGCGGCACTTTCTACCTCCATTACCGGGATGTGCCCGATATGCTGGAACAACTGAAGGAGCATGTTTTTGAGAAGGTCAGAAACCGGATTACGCAGCTGAACTTTCAAGATGCCATACACTATATGGACAGAAACGAAGTCTATCCTGTGAGTGTTCAACTGTTCGAGGAGATAGCGGAGCATGCCGATTTTCTTAAGACCATGTTTGGTCCCAAGGGCGATCTTGCTTATGCGATTCGATTCCGGGAGCTGTTCGCCAGCCATATTTATGCCAAAACGCAGCAGCTAGGCGGCACAAGTCCTGCTGCTATTCCACCGGATTATATCGTAGCATATGTGACATCTGCCAACTTTGGCCTGATCATGCACTGGCTTGAAACTGGCCTAAATCGAACTCCGAGCGAAATCAGCTCCTATATGGCGCGAATCATTAAATTGGGCCCGATGCTGGCGTTTGGCTTACATGGGTTGCCTAATGTGGATCATACCCTTAACAGTGAACGGTAGTGGACATCATTCTTTAAAGGATTACGCCAAGCGTAAACGGCTGTCGCCGCCCTCTATGGCAAAAGCAGTCGTTTCGCGGAGATAGATAAGCACATTTATAGGTGAAAACATATAAAATCTTATAAATAAAAAAAGGTTGGGAAGAATGCTTATCGCATTCTTCCCAACCTTTTTTCCTGTATGTGGATTACGCTTTGTTTGAAGAACCAAACTCACGAATTTTGCCTTGAACGGTTGCTTTGATTGCATCGCGGCCTGGGGACAAAAATTTGCGCGGATCGTAAACTTCGGAGTCAGAAGTCAAGATTTTACGAGCAACTTTTGTGAACGCGATTTGGTTTTCTGTGTTTACGTTGATTTTTGCAGTTCCCAGTGAGATCGATTTCTTAATGTCTGCAGTTGGGATTCCTGTACCGCCGTGCAATACCAATGGAAGCTTGATCGTTTGGCAGATCTCTTCCATTTCTTTGAAGCCTAGGTTTGGTTCGCCTTTGTAAGGACCGTGTACAGAACCTAGAGCAGGAGCTAGGCAATCGATGCCTGTAAGCTCAACCAATTGTTTACACTCTTGTGGATCAGCGTAGATAACGCCATCAGCGATAACATCGTCTTCTTGTCCGCCAACAGTACCAAGCTCAGCTTCAACCGAAACGCCGCGCTCATGAGCGTAAGC
This sequence comes from Paenibacillus endophyticus, assembly GCF_014192395.1. GTDB lineage: Bacteria > Bacillota > Bacilli > Paenibacillales > Paenibacillaceae > Pristimantibacillus > Pristimantibacillus endophyticus. Next base: position 235,695 of record NZ_JACHXW010000007.1, read on the forward strand.
AACCACTTGTTTTGTCGTTTTTACGTTCTCGTCGAATGGCGAGTGCGAAGCATCTATCATAACGGAAGTGAATCCAGCATCGATCGCTTCTTTACATTTCTCGAAGCTTGAACCGTGGTCCAAGTGGATCGCAACAGGAACAGTGATCTTCATTTCTTCGATTAGGGATTTCACGATTGCAGTTACAACTGTGAAGCCGCCCATGTAACGAGCTGCACCTTCGGAAACGCCAAGAATAACAGGGGATTGCTCAGCTTGAGCAGCACCTAGAATCGCTTGTGTCCACTCCAGGTTATTGATGTTGAATTGACCAACTGCATAACCTTCTTTCAAACCTTTGTTCAGCATTTCTTTCATTGATTCCAAAGCCATGATAAATCCTCCTTCAAAATAATTGCAATTTAGTAACTCGACCTTTCAATCATACCCAATTCATCCGCAGTTTAAAAATGCGTCCGCAAACTGCGGTGATACTGGCACGAACGGAATCGGCTTTCCCACGTTCACGTTCTACTTGTCAGTCTACATGTTATCACAAATTTCGTTATAAGACTACCTATAGGCACTGCGCCGCAGGTTTCCAACGGCTCCGATTTAACGAAAAACTGCAGCGGTTAGCTGCAGTCTCCGATTGAGAAAGCTATGATTTATTGTAAAAGCTCGTTAATCGCCGCTGAAGTACGCAATGAACGAATAATAAGCGTTAATGCTTCAGCGCGCGTTGACTTATTCTCTGGGGCAAACTGATTCGTGCTCACTCCATTAATCATGCCTGCGCCTGCTGCTTCCTCGATAGCTGCTTTCGCCCAGTATTCGTCCGAGATATCCGAGAATACTGCAGGGGCATCATTCTGGCTCAATGCTTTCAAGTTCACAATCCGAGAAATAACAGTCAGCATTTCCGCACGCGTAATGTCATTGTTTGGTTTGAAGGTGCCATCTTGATAGCCGTTGATGATGCCGCTCGAAGCCAAGCTTTCGATGTAGGCGCTTGACCAATTCTGTGAATCCAGGTCGCTGAATGACGTGCCTGTGGAAGCCTTGCCTAAACCAAATGCCCTTACGATCATCGCACTGAACTCTGCTCGAGTTACCGATGCATTCGGCTTGAAGCCGCCGTCTTGGAAACCTTCAATAATCTGAAGGCGTGATGCAATACCGATATCCTTGGATGCCCAATGCGAAGCCGTATCCGTGAAGGCAACCGGTTCAGAGGCTGTCCATTTTTGTTTCAGCTCATCTGTCAGCTTGTCGACATCAATGGCAGCAGCCGACAAGAACGGATTGGATGCCGCTGGCGTTGGCGTAGGTGCAGCCGTCGGATTTGGTGTTGCCGGCGATGGTGTTGCCGGTGTTGGAGTTGCTGGTGTTGGTGTCTCTGGCGCGGAAGCCCTTGTGACAGCCACTTTATAAACCTCTGTGCTGCCGTCCTCTGCTGTAACGACGACACTAATTTCATTTAAACCTACTTGCAAGTCAATCGGATTGCTTATCGGGGTTTCATCCCGTTTATAAGCAACAGCAGCGAAGCTATCATCTGGCGTGTAAGTCGCCGTTGTTACAGATACCTCGTAAGGTGCCTGCCCCGTGTACGATAGTACTTGACCGCTAAAAGCTTGATCAAATGCGACTCCGCTTAAAGTAAGCTCGCTTAGGGTAGCAACATTACTGAAGGTATCGCCTATCACGCGAAGGTCAAACGATTTAGTGATAACAAAATCATAACCGGATATCGTTGCTGTCATCGTGACGTCTGAGAATCCGGTGCTCGTTTTTGGCTTATGAATAACCCCAGCCTCAGTAATGACATCTGGATTGCTGCTTGCCCATGAGATGTTAATATCCTGGTCTTTAGATGGCGGCAAACTAATATTTCGGGTTACATTCTGTTCGGTATCACCTTCAGCCAATCCAATTGACAATGCAGAAGCAGCATTATTAATCATGGAGTTATATATTAATTTCGAGCCCGAGTACAAGGAAATGGGCAGTTCTGAGACTTTATCAACAGTTGTCTTGATCGTAAATGTAACCTTCCCTCCTTCCGTGTAAGAAGAGAAACCTCCCGCGACTTCAGTAGCAGTAAATCCACCATCCTTATCATAAAAACTTACATCCGAAGCAGTGGATTGAGCAAAGACTTCCGTGCGGCCAGTCACTGGTGATCCCTCCGTCCCATATACGGAATAAGTCACTTTTACAAACCCCGGATGTTCGTTATCAGCCACAGGTTCGGGTTGTTGAACGACATAACCAACCGGTGATGACGGTTTGGAATAGGTGATGTTTGTAACCGTAACAAAATTATTACTAATATCCACAGTATAAGACAAGGATGGAACCCAGCTTACATTGCCATCGCTGACATAGCCGCCTACAATACTTTTTTGATCATCTGTCACGACTACTGTTGGTGATGGACTTGACGGTTTAATCGGTGCGGCTTGTACTGAACCGTCTGAGTATCTAACATACATCTGCTCTGAGCCTACTAAAGCTTCTTCAGGGCCGAAATAAATGGTGAATGAGCTTGTTTTAATTATGCACCCGCTTAATAGTAGCAAAATCACTGCAGGGATAAGCAAAGAACGACCTAACGAAAAACGTTTCATTACATATTCACTCCTAAATAATAGTTTATTCCGACGTATGAACCATCTATCTAAGCATATAACATCCCAATGACGGGAAAATGACAAACTTCGACAAAATCACTAAGGTATATAAATCAACAAAAAAGAGGAGAAGCGCGGTGGCTTCTCCTCTATTCCTAGTCGTTCAAGCGATTTATTTTCACGGGTTCAACGAGAACTTGGCGTGCGTAAGCAAAAAATTCGGTAAAATGCTCCGTTTGGTTATGAAGGTCAATCGCTTGCTCGTCCTGCCACTCCTCCAGCATAACGAACTTGCCCGGCTTAGACACATTCTCGAACAACTGGTAGCTGATATTGCCTTCCTCGGCTCGTGTCGCGGACAGCAGTGTCGTCGATTTAGCAAGAAACATCTCACGCTCTTCTGCTGCCACAGTCATTTGCACTTGTAAAATAACCATGTGCATCCTCCTTTTATTTGGTATCGAATTTTTGCTGCTCCAGCATCGTTCTCACTTCCGGATAATAGATCCGGTTGTACAAGGAAGACACGGCTTGCGACCAGCCTCTGGACTCTTTTCCGTCCGTACGTTTTAACATATAGGCAGAAACCTCTTCGTCATATCGTTTAATTAAGCCTTCCAGCTCCGTGTTGTACTTCTCCTTATGCCACACGGCAGCTTGCGGCAGCCGGTGCTTTTTCTCGGAAGCTCCAGCCGGGTGACCGACCACTAGGCCGCTAACGGGGAACACATAATCAGGCAGCCCCAGCAGCTTAATCAATTCAAGAGGCTGTCTTCTCGCACCGCCAATAGGCACAATACCGAGCCCTAAAGATTCTGCGACGGCAATGGCGTTACCCATAGCTAAACCTGCATCGGTAGCGCCGACAATAATGGATTCGACTCCATCCGTCACAACCAGTTCTTCGCCATTCAGCTCGGCCGCAATTTTGGCGCGGTAGAAGTCTGCGCAAAACAGCAAGAAAACAGGTGCCTGTGCAATCCAAGGGTTCCCCCCTGAAAGCTCTGCGATCCGCGCTTTCGTCTCTGGATCCTGTACGCTGATGACTGTTACCTGTTGTCCATTAATGGACGATGGCGCAGCCTGTACGGCTTCAATAATCATCGTCAAATGCTCTTCGCTCACCGGTTCATTCGAATAACTTCTAATTGATCGGTGGTTTGTCACGGTATCATATACTTGATTCATTATAAGCAGCTCCTTCATCGGTCATTTAGTCAAATCTATATTTCCCATTCACTCTCAGTCAAATCTCAACTCAATACAACTAATGAATTTACACATAATTGATTTTTGCAACTATCAATGAAATGCAAGCCTTCTTACTAGGAAGAAGGCTGTTTCTTGAATGGGGTACTGTTCAATGCCTGGTTCATCATACTTAACGTTTCGAAAACTTGTTCATGCTTCTCAGCCGGAATACTTGCAAATACATCCTGCAAATATAGCTCCATGGATTCTGTAATATGCAGCTGCTTCTTCTCACCATCAGCAGTCAGCGACAGCACAACATAACGCCGGTCATTCGGATCAGGCAGCCTATTAATCAAATTATGCTCTACAAGCTGCTGTACTTGCCTGCTAAGGGAGCTTGTATCCGTCATAAGCAGCTGCGCAAGATCATTAAGCGAGATATTTGGCCGCTTGCCCAGCTCGTACAAAATATGGCTCTGGATAACCGAGACGCCGCAGCCTTGCGCGCCATCCTTCTGCAGCATGCCGAAAACCCTAACCAGCAGTTGAAAAGTTTCCCGTACATTTACGTAGGGAGAAATCTTATTCATTGTCATCACCTGAACATAGTTTATCATACAATAGTTTAACTTTGCAACTATTGCAAACTTCATAAGTCCATAGCTAAAATGAAGAATTGAATAGAAAATGGCAAGGATACTGCCTCTTTTTGTCGAATACCTAGATCTGGAAGGGTTTAATTTGATCAACATAACTCTACAGGAGGCGAGTATTAGAATGGCTTTCACAATAAATAATTTAAAGGACAACAACAATGTTGTCATTAAGGAACAGCTCGGTGGTTTTACGGTAATCGAGTATAAAGAGGATTTGAGCAACACGACCATGCTAGATGCACAAGCGAACTTTTTTATGAGCAAAAGCAATATGCGCAACAAGCAGCTCATGGTTGAGATCAAAAATAGCGAGGTCATGCTGAGCGCTGGCGCCATGCAATATATGATTGGCAATATTGAAATGACTTCTGGCGTTAAAGGCGTCGGCGGCCTCATGAGAAATCTTGTGTCCAGTGCAGTAACGGGTACGAGCGCCGTCAAACCCCTTTATAAAGGCACAGGCACCATTTTGCTGGAAACGACCTACAAGTACCTGTGGTTAATTGATGTCGACAACGACCACATTGTCATTGATGACGGCATGTTCCTCGCTTGCGAGACGACTCTGGAGATCGGTGTAACTGCGCGCAAGAGTCTCTCTTCAGCCGCGTTAGGCGGAGAAGGACTGTTTAATCTTAGCGCCAAAGGAAAAGGCATTCTAGCGCTCGAAGCGCCGATTCCATCAGAAGAGGCTGTCGTGATCGAATTGCAGAACGACGTACTGAAGGTCGACGGGAACTTTGCACTTATGTGGTCGAATTCCTTGGAATTCACCGTCGAGAAATCGGGCAAGACTCGGATGGGCTCTGCGGCTTCCGGAGAAGGACTCGTCAATGTGTATCGGGGGACGGGCATGGTCTGGCTTGCACCGCTCATGCAATATGGCAACGGCCTGATCCCTAAGAATACGCCATAATTGAATGATAAAAGAAGGTGCCCCTAAGCCTACGGCTATCCGGACACCTTCTTTTGCATGATAGACAACATCAGCTTACTGCCAAAAACTTGTATATTCGATAATTACTCATATTGTTCATATAGCTGCTGAATGGCCGGTGAGGGCTGCAGGCCAAGCTCTTGGAACAGCGATTGCGCATAGTCTTCATAATAATGATGCAGAGACTGTCGATCTCCCATAGCCCCATATATGTTCAGCAGCAACATCGTAGACTCTTCTTCGAACTCATTGCGTGACACAATTCGTCTTGCGATGTGCGCTGCCTCTCTATAACGCTTCTGATCCAAGAGCCAGCTTGCAAGGCGCTTAGCAAAGGAATCGTAAACGATCGATAAACGCTCACGCTCTAAATTCACCCATTCAAAGGACTTATCCTCAAGCAGCTCGCCCGCATAATGTTTCTCCAGCTCTATGGCCATCGCTTCATTCGCTATATTGATTTCGGGTAATTCCGTTACGGCCTGTTCGAATTGAATAAAATCAACATCTATATGATCCAGTTGAACACGATACTGCTCCTGCGCAGATATTACGATTTCTTTAAAACCGTGCAGCGACAGCACCTTCCTAAGCTGATAGACTGCCGTATTCAAGTAAATTTCCGCATTTTTAAGAGGCATCTCCGGAAAAATGTCCTCCAAAATCCGTGCCTTCGTTACGCTTTTGCCTTGATGAACAAGCAAATAGGCGAATAGCTCCATACTTTTTTTCGAAATCCATTTCAGCGTATCAGCTTGCTCACTGCTTACTTCGAAACAGCCAAGGCCCCGAATTATTAAGCGATTGGCAGGAAGGGCAACGTTCTCCGCATGCAAAGAAGCATTGCGTTTGCTAGCCGCCCGTGAAATCGTTTGAGCCAAACGGTTTCTGGAAATGGGCTTAACCATATAATCCAATGGATACACGTCAAAGGCTTCAAATGCATAATCGGAATGAGAGGTTACAAACACGATGTCGAGATCCGTACAAATGGAACGCAAGCTGCGGGCGAGCTCTAAACCATTATCTGCTGCGATTTTTATATCCAGGAACGCGAGGTCTACATCCGTTACCCGTACAAATTCAAGCGCCTCCGAAGCCGTTTGGAATCCTCCAACAAGCTCCACATGTTCAACCTTTGAGAGCAGTCTTTCCATAGCCAGCAGCATAGCAGGCTCATCGTCAACAATGAGAACCCTCATGATTTGCCCCCGCCTTTCATCGTGAAATGAAATATGCTTCCTTCTCCGGCTTGGCTTTCTACCCAAATGCGCCCGCCGCTTCGTTCAACGAATTGCCGGCTGACGAGAAGTCCAAGCCCTGTGCCCTTTTCTCCCAAGGTGCCCGTCAATGAGTTAAGCTGCTTATCGGCAAATAATTGACGAACCTGCTCTTCATCCATACCGACTCCGTCATCTCTTACAGAAACAACTACCATGTCTTCCGATACCTCTGCGAGGATTTGAATGAATCCTCCCGTTTCAGTAAATTTAATCGCATTGGACAACAAGTTGCGGATAATTAATCCGAGTGCTTCCCGGTCGGCATACACGAGCGTTTCTAGGGCAACGGCATTATTCATGCGAATATGCTTGGCTTCATAACTGATGTGCAGCATTTGGCAGCAATCTTCGATAACCTCATGCAATTGCAGCATTTGAGGGCGAAGCGCCATATCCTCCCTTTGGCTTCGAAACCACTCTAACAAATTATTTGTCATTCCCAGTGTATGACGAATCTGATCTCCCAACGTCTCTATGATATCCCGGTGTTCCTTATCGAAGCGCTCCCTATCCTCTTCCAACAGCTCAATAAGTTGGAACTGCAAGGCAAGCGGACTGCGAATGTCGTGAGATACGATTGTAAATAGTTGATCCTTCAATTGATTCAATTGTGCAATCTGCTCGAGATGCCGCTGCTTCTCCGTAATATCGACAATAAGCGAGATGCTTCCTTGCCCTTGACGGCGCAGCATATGTAACGGGTATACGTTCACGCTGTATATTTTTCTCTCCCCACCCAGCAAGACCTCAATCTCAACATTTCCCTGCTGCATAGACTTGCACAGCTTAAGCCATTCCGGCCAAGCGTCCAATAATTCGGATATATTTTTGCCAAAAACAGCCTCGTAACCCATTTCCGTAAACCAATCTATGGCTCTTTTGTTGCTGTCAATGATTCTCCCCGCTGCATTCGCTGTAACAATGCTCTCCTGAAGCGTATCGAGCACAATGCTTCTCGCAATCGGAACGGTAGAGAAGAACTTGATCTGCAGCATAATAACCAGCATCAACGTACCTGTAAACCCGCAGTAAACGGTCAATGAAAGCAACCAAGAAGACCATTCCGGATTTACAAACCTCATAATTTCAATCATGAACGGCAACATGGACAGAAGAAGCACCCACATCCCCGGCTTCCGGAAATCGTTGCGAATGCTCCTTATATACTGAAATAGAAAATAGATGCAAACGATCACAAGGCTGTAGCAAATCATAGTAAACGTCATCGAATAAATCGTCTTTGTTGTTACTAAGTTGCCGTTATTGAGCTCAATTGTACGAAAGATTACATGTAGCTTTGGATCGAACCAAACAAGCAACGACCAAAGTGAAAATATAGCGAACACGATTATTTTCCATAGCGGCTTTAACAGCTTGTTACGGCCAACTAGCTGATAAACGAATAGCACAGCGAAAGGTACCATTATATTAAGTGCCGTATGCTGAGCATTACGGAAAATCAGCTTTTCCATCAATAAATCACTGTTCTTCTCCAAGATGATGCTGCTGGAGTATACCATTCTGCATACGATCAAGCCAACGAGGTAGTAGACCCCGCGCTCTCTTCTAAATCCATATACATAAATTAAAATAATGCCCATCATAATCAATGATGCAATCATAAATACGAGTTCAACAGTGGAGCTCATGCAGGAAATCCCCTATTTCTGAAATATGATGTTTACTCCTATGAATATCGGCTTTCATTCCAGTATACGATACCATAGGGTGGAACATATCATATTTAAGGGAAAAACGGCAAAGTATTTGTCCAAAATTGTCAAAAATAATAATAGTTCTGGGCTGATTAGCATGCATGTGTATAAAAAAACGGCAAACTTCTATTCCTACCCTATACTTTATCTATTCTCCAAAAACAGCTTTCGCAACCTGAAGTGCTGAAGCCGTGCGCGGCCATCCCGTATAAAAGGCTAGGTGCGTCATGACCTCCACCAGCTCATCTTGTGCCACCCCGTTCTCTACAGCTAATCGCAAATGATAGGTAAGCTGCTCGCTCATGCCTCCCGCCACAATCGCGGCAACCGTAACTATGCTGCGATCCCTGAGCGATAATTGCTCCCTTCGCCAGAGATCCCCGAACAACACGTTTTCCGAATACGCGACGAATGCCGGAGCTATGTCTCCGAACGACTCCCGTGCGCTGGACTTAAATTTCCGATGCGCCATGTCATGCCTCCCCGGCTGTTCGTTGCAGCATTTGGGCGATTCCGTTGCCGAACGACCAATCCTCGAACTCCGTATCGACAAGAACGATGAAGATATCTTCTTTCCGCATGGGAAGCCTCTTTGATAATTGTTCAGCCAAGCAACCGTAAAAACTTTCTTTCTGCCTCGTCGTTCTGCCGGACTTGAGCGTAATTTGAATGTAGAGCAGTGCATCGCTTCGTTCAATGTTTAAATACTGTTTGCTGTAATAGAATTGCCCTGCTTGATGGGCATGGAACACCTGGAACAGATCGTCTTCCGGCACATTGAAATGTTGAACCAGCGCGCCCATAATCGAGCAGCTGATTCGCTCCAATTGCTTGTTATCATACAAATGCTCCAAGTAGCTAACCCTAACAAATGGCATAGTCACCACTCCTTCATTAAGATAGCTTTATTTTACTTGGCTTTTTATTATTTATATAATTGAATAAGATGATAATCTTCATCCATTATTTCGATCGAGGTGATTGAATTGGATTTAAGAGAGATGGTTGCTTTCCAAACGATACTTGAAGAGGGAACCTTCTCCCGGGCAGCCCAAAAATTAAATTATGCGCAATCGACTATAACGAATCAAATTCAACGTTTGGAGAAGCACATTGGCGTGCAGCTATTCAAACGGGGCTGGGACGCGGAATTAACGAGCGCCGGTCGAGTGCTTGCGGCAGAAATCGGCAAGCTCATTCAACATTGGAACGATGTATCCGAACTAGCCAAGGGTCTGCAGCAAGACGAGATAGGCAGCCTGCGGATCGGAGGAATCGAGTCCATAATGGATGGCGTTCTTCCGAATGCCTTGCGAGCCTTTCATGCGCATAAGCCTAAAATGACCTGTCAAATTGCTATGGGGAATACCGACTATTTATCGCGATTGATCCTTCAAGACGAGCTTGATTTCGCTATTTGCGGTGAGCCTGCCGATGGGGCTTCTTTTTATTTTGAACCTTTGTTTCAAGAGAAAATTAGTTTTGTCGTAGACCGTAAACATCCGCTTTGTGAAAAAGTTGATATTTCCTTCCTGGATATTCTAGGTTACTCCGTTATAACCGGAGGGCCTACTTGCCTCTATTATTTGTATTTGGCTAAGCAGCTTTCCAGATATGAAGCAGCGCCGCCTCGTCTAAACACAGTTAGCCAGATTTCTGCAATCCCGCATTTCATTAAGCAAACGCTCGACGTCGGTGTCGTGCTGGCTTCAACTCTCCTAATCCCCGAGGTAAAGAGAATTGATGTCGAATTACAGGATCCTTTTATTCTCGTAGGCTTATTGCAGCCTCGTGGCAGAGCGTATCCGTCTGCATCCTCCAAGGAGCTTCTCATATCGATTATAAGGGAAGAGATCGGATCTCCAAGTTAAGAGCAGCGAACACAAAAAAGAACATTCCCCCTATGGAAATGTTCTTAGAACATGCAATGTTCAGAAGCCTTTATGCGTAGTAAACGATTGTTTTGCCGACTTCATGCTAATGTGCGCTATGCTGATTCGCTTATTTTTGGGGAACCATATTGTTGTAAATGTTCGTTGCATTCACTTTTCCTGTACCGACATCCTCAGTCGTAAATCCGGACACAATATTGCCGACTTTGAATTCTTTTTGCAGCAGCTCTTCAGATGGCTCAGCAGCCGTCGGGCCTCCGATTCCAAGTTCGGTATCTGGCGTTACCGTTACCCACAAATCGCCAACCTTGAAGCTATTTCCGTCTACGCTTACTTCCGTAATCACGCCTTCAATATTGACTGCCGCTTTGCCTGTAGTTGGCGGGTTCACGCCAGCGTCCTTCTGCGGAGCCATGTTGTTGTAGATCACATCTGCAGTGACTTTGCCGGTGCTGACATCCTGAGAAGTGTATCCAGTCACGATATTGCCGACTTTGAACTCTTTCTGCAGCAGCTCTTCGGAGGGCTCAGCAGCTGTTGGTCCTTTAATTCCCAATTCGGTTTCTGGAGCTACTGTTACCCACAAATCGCCTACTTTGAAGCTTTTACCATCTGCGCTTACTTCAGAGATGACACCTTCAATATTGACCGACGCCTTACCCGAAATCGGAGGCTGTGTTATGCCAGTCGTAGGCTGAGGTGTTACAGTCGGGGCATTCTGGTTCATGGTGAAAATACTAACCGACAATACCGCACAAGCTGCAATTCCGACTGTCCAACCCGCTAATGTTTTTTTCTTTGCTCTTTCCATTTTAAACCGCTCCTTTTGATTGCTATGATTGGTTTCAGTTGTTTGAGTTGTCTTGTCCAATTCCTGCATTAGCTTCTGATAGGTCTCTTCTTTGAAATCCTCACTTGTTTTCACACGGGACATTGCGGATTTATAAACAGATTTCTTCATCCTCAAGGCCTCCAATCTTCTCTTTTAAGATTAACCGTCCTCTTGCCAGCCATGTTCCCACCGTTGCAGGCTTAGATTGCAAAATAGCTGCAATTTCCTGAATGGAATATCCTTCGTAATAGTGCAAATGTATCGGAATGCGATATTTCTTGTCCAAGGCCAGTACGGCCTGCAAAACATCATTTTCTTCCCTCGGGAGGTAGCTCAAATCTTCGGGAACAGGGTTCCTGCTTTTGAACCATCCGGTTTTAAGCATATTTTTGCTTTTGTTAATGGTCGTACGAATCAGCCATGCTTTTTCGTGTTCGCTATTTTCAAATACAGGGCGCTTCTGCAAGTAGGCGAGAAATACTTCCTGTGCCACTTCTTCCGCGTCAGCTATATTTTTCAAGTATGCAAAGGCAATTTTAATTAAGCTTTGTGAATGTAGATCCAAGGCCTGCCGCACAGATTCATTGAGCTCTAATGAATTGTACACCTCAGCACCCCCTTTCACTATGAATACAACTGAGAACCCTCATATTTTTCGTTGCGGAAAATATTTTTTTAGCATACGGCTATTTCCATTAAAATAAACGTTTGGCTGGAAGGAAAACAACCAGATTATCCGCTCCATACGGCTGCACAACCATTTTTTATCTATAGACGCAAAAAAAGCGCAAAAGATACACAAGTGTCCTTCGGCGCTCCATTTACTTTCAATTAAACCTTTTCACCGAGACCAAAGCAGCAGCGAGTGTGGGTACAAACAATACGCTTGCGGCCATAGCAGTAAGCTTGCCCATTCGCCTGCGACTAGAAAACGAAGCATAGCCCCGCTACTTGGATCTTGGTCTGCATTCAAGCTGCGTTCAAGAATCCCAAATTATACTGATCACTGTGCCTTGGCCCATTCTCGAGTTGACTTGGATCCGCCCACCCATTGCATGTACCAGCTCTTTGGTAACAGCCATTCCAAGACCGCTGCCCTCCACTTCGCTATCCGTGTTCGTTCCGCGGTAATAACGGTCGAATAGTCGATCCATTGTCTGCTCGTCAATCCCCTGGCCGTTGTCCCGAAAGTACATTCGCCATCCCTTTTCCGAGAACTTAACCAATTCAATGTCTATCCTGGTGCCTGGCGGATTATGTATAAGCCCATTGGCAACAATATTTTCAATGATCCGATCAAACCATGGCCTGTAAACGGCAGCAAAAATAGGTACGGACGGCGTAGAACAATGAACCGTTCTATCTTCATATGCCGGATACGCAGCAGCCCGCGAGACAGATTCGGTTAATAGCATGCCAATGTCCATTGACTCGAACGAAACATGCATTTCACCGCTTCTAAGCCGGTACGTTAGCGCTAGATCATTGATGAGTTTGTCCATATACGCCGTCTTCTCCAATATCGTTGACGCAAACCGCCGTACCTCCTCCTCGGACCAGCTATATTTCTCAGCCTCCAGCATATGCGCGTACCCTTGTATAGAAGCAAGCGGCGTCTTCATATCATGCGTAACGCCTGCGATCCACTCTTCTCTGTTCCGCTGGGTTTGCTCCGCGGCATTGCTCCCTGCATGAAGCCTTACAGCAAGTGCATGAATGGATTCTATGACTTCTTCAAAGATGCGGTACTTGCGCTTCCAATTCCCCTTGCTGTTTCTGCTTTTCCCGTTGCTATCCTCGGTATAATCGCCTTGCCCCAGCCTTTGTATCCACCCAAGCATATAAAGAATTGGCGTTCCAAACCGGTTTGCGTACCAGAGGGAAAGCAGGATAAACACGATAAATGATGAGAAAAGAAAAGCGGCAATTCCGATGATTATAACCTGGACTTCCGATTGTACAAACGGGGCAAGACCTGCTTGATTTTCGGTTTTGCTCATTGGATATTGAATAACCCAAGTCAGACCAGTCTTACTCTGATATTGCGTATCCATAGCTGTGCCGTAATAAACCTGATTATGGGCTCTCATTGCTAATTCCTGCAGCGTATAAGATGTCATAGCATCTGCAGGCTTCTTCCAAGCTGCGATCTCCGTTCCTTCACGGTCAAGCACTTGAACAAAGCCACCTATTTTATTTAGCAAATCCACCGAGCTGTCTGTAAATACAATCGTACGGTCCACGATATGTCCATCATCAATAATCCGTTGGAGCAAATCCTCTGTTTTGGACCGTGAGCCATAAAGCAACGTATATAAATGCCCATCCTTTTCTTGAATCCACAGCCCTAGCTTATAGGGAAACGGCTCGTTGCCAATCCAGTAATCGATGAGTTGCCCAGGTAAATAACGAGCTGGCAAGTCATTCGGAGTATTAAAGGACTGAAGGACATTACCCTTCCCATCCAGACTTTGCAGCCAACCTCCGTCATCCCGAAGCTGCTGCAGCAGCTTCGGATCTACGATTAGCCCTTGCGAGTCAATGCCCGCTCCCGAGATCAGACGCGATAATCCTATTGGGGCAAAATTTCGGCTAACCTCAATAGCTTCGAACTCCCCCAGCATCCATACCACAATGACTGCAGCTAAAAGTACCAGCATTGCCCCAGCGGCTGCCATTTGCAGCGCAAATCTTATCGCCAGTCTTTTACGAATCACCTGAATCTTCTCCTTGCGGCAGGATTAGCTTATAGCCCATTCCTCTAACATTAACAAGGTACTGCGGCTTTGACGGGTCTCGCTCAATTCTCTCCCGTATGCGATGAATATGGACCATGACGGTATTGTCATCACTGTACATTTCCTCTCCCCATACTCGTTCATAAAGCTCGCTCTTGCTGAATATCCGGTTAGGATGCTCACAGAAAAACAAGAGAAGCTGGAAAACGAGTGCCGGACAAGGCGATACACGACCTTCTACCGTCAGTGTTGCTTCAGATGCGTCTAATTGAAAGCGGCCAATCTTAAAAATCCGGGAGGGCTGGTGATTTTGCAGACGACTCTGCAAGTACCTGCGCAGCTGGGCTTGCATTCTTGCAACAACCTCGAGTGGATTAAAAGGCTTGGTTATGTAATCATCCCCGCCGACGGCAAACCCCGTAAGCTTATCGAAATCTGAAGTTCTGGCCGTTAGGAACAAGATTGGCGCATCCGTAGTGCGACGTATAAACGGACAAATGTCCAGACCGCTTCGACCGGGCATCGTAACATCAAGAAGCACAATATCATACCGTTTACGTTCACATGAGGCAAGCGCCGATTCACCGTCAAAAAAAGTGTCGATATGAGAAAAACCTTCTTTGCGCAAAACGGTCTCCATGATATCTACAATTGCACGTTCATCATCAACAATGAGTATATTAACGTTCTTCATTACCATCACCCCAACAAAAGATATGTTTATTCTATCATGTGTAGATTGCCATACGGGAAATGGAATCTTAACGCAGCCTTAATTTTCAACCATAATTGCAAATCATGTTTAACTGGAATTTATTTTCGGTTAGAGGCGGCGTAAGTTTCATGCATTATACTGACCTAAGACATTAGAAAGGGGGACATTCTTGAGATGAAGAAGAGCAAAGCAGGACATATATCCCACCCGGGAGCTATCATCATAACTGCGTTCACATGCATGCTGATTCTGGCAAGCTGCATCAGCGATGGCGAAAGGAATAAGGAGGCGAATAGCGTGACCGCTCAAAAAGAAGAGATAAAGGATAGCCTGAAGCGAATTGGCGGAGAGGACATTGCAACTGCATTACTTGCGGGTGAATATGAACGTTTATATACTCAGTTTAGCAATCCGTTGAAAGACGTCGTCACGCTTAAAGACTTCCGTTCCATGGGCCAAGACTTCGTATCCGACATTCATTCATTCAAGCTCACATCGAAATTGCAGCTTAATGGCCAGGAATCCATCGTTTGGGACGGCCAAACGGGGAATAAAGGATTGACGGCAGCCATAGATGAGAAAGGGACAATCAACGGTATCCAGATTATTCAGCATTCCTCATATCCGCAGACCGATGAAGCCTATTCCAAGACGGAATTCCATTTCCCTTTTCAAGGAGAATGGCTTGTTTTCTGGGGAGGAAAAAATACATTTATCAACTACCACTACGAGTACGAACCCGTTCGCTATGCATACGACTTTGTGGTAGAAAAAAACAGTTATTCCTATGAGGGTGATCCAACCGTTAACGAAAGCTACTATGCCTTCGATGAAGATGTTCTGGCACCAGCTGAGGGTGTGGTGGCAGCAGCAGTTGATGGTATATTGGATAACGATCCCGTAGGCACAGTTAATGAAGATCAGCCTGCAGGAAATATGGTCACGATACGGCATAGCAATGGGGAATATAGTACGATTGCCCATCTGAAAAAAGGCTCCGTAACAGTGAAAACGGGGGATACCGTTGCTGCGGGACAGCTCATCGGGAAATGCGGCAATTCGGGAAACTCTACAGAGCCCCATATCCATTTTCAAGCATCTGCCCCAGCGGATGAAGCAAATCATGCTACCATTCCGATCTTATTCAAGGACCATATACAGCCGATTCGCGGTGATAAGGTGACGGGATCTATCCATTCATAATAAAAAGGTGGCACTATGATGAAATTCATTCCTAAAGCTAAGACTCATACGCCAAGCGGGATGATGGAATACGCACAATCGATTAAGGAAGGTCCCGCTGTCATTCTCATTAACGGGGGAAGCGGCCCTATAGAAGGCTGGTACAAAATTTTTCATGAACTAGCAGAGACAGCTACCGTCGTGGCATATAATCGATTAGGTGTTGGCGGCAGTGATAAGCCGTCAACTCCCCAGCATGGGGAGACTATTGTAACCGCACTTCGTCAGTTACTCGCGGAAATGAGCATCCGTCCTCCCTACATTCTCGTTGGACACTCCTTAGGAGGATTATATGCCAACCTGTTCGCAAGACAATTCCGAGACGAAATAGCGGGCGTTGTGCTGCTGGACTCCAGCCACCCGCAAGATTTAGGCATAAATGAAACACAAAATCCATTCATCAAGAGGATTAACCGGATATTAGGAATGTTTGATTCATTCTCTTTAGGGCGCAAGTGGAGCGAGGTTAACTTTGTGGAAGAAACCGTGGCGCAAATTGAAAAAGCAGGCTCCTTCCCCGATATTCCTCTTGTTGTTGTATCCGGAGGCAAAAAACCGCCCATGATGCCTGAACATGTCATGGAGATACGAGCAAACAACCAATTAGATTTCGTCCGGTTAAGCAAACAGGGCCAACATATAATAGCTCACCGAAGCGGGCACTTCCCGCAGCTAACAGAGCCTGATATTGTTATCCGTGCGGTTCTGGACTGTATTCAAATGGCAAGAAAGAATCTGCTAAGGGAATAAGCCATTAGATTCCTCTTGGCTCACTTATGTCCACAGAGTGACTCATGGAACAACGGAGTAACAAGACGAGGTTGAAAAGGACCTTTCAGCTCCACTTTTATAGTGATGTAGAAGGGTCCTTTGCGTATGTGACATAGCTTATTTATCTTTTATCCATGCCTTGAAGGTTTTCAATTTATTCTGAGCTCGCCGATACATCAAATAATCAAATAAATTTGCTAGGCATATAATACCCAGCACAATCAGTAATACCTTCATAAATTGCTGCTTAATCTCCATGTCACTGCTTGTTATCAACATTAAGGCTGCCAGAATGAATATTGTTACTACTAATGCAATGAGGTTATTGATAAAGAAGTACACTCGAGCATTTGCGATACTAATCGGGAGTATGGCCGTTAGCCATTCTGTAATAAAACCAATAATAAATCCAATGCTTCCGCTCGCTAATATGGTTAGAATTTTATAGCTGACCAACACCTCTGTACGATCGTAGAACTGCAGCACAATGCCCATAAAAATTCCGAGAAAAAAAGATTTTATAATATTTTCTAGATTTATTTTTTCCATTATGCTTCTCCTACATCTTGAGTGTGTTTCTAAGCTTTTTTGAATACATTTTGGATACTTCCAGTTCAGCTAAATTATCCATTCTAAGGACATACCTTGAATTAAACCAAGGAATAATTTCTTTTACGTGCAGCAAATTAACGAGTTGTGATTTATTGATACGTATAAATCCTTTTGCCGCCCAAATGCCCTCATAATATTGCAACGTTTCTTTGATGCTGTAGTGATTAGACTTTGTATAAGCCATCATGCCTTCTGGACCTGCTTCTAGATATAAAATATCCCTTGGTTCAATAACGGCAAACTTATTATCGCTTAAGCCTGTGAGCGTATTCATATAATGTATGTCTTCTCGAACGCCGGAGACCAACAGCTTGACTACATCCATGTAATCAATCGCATCGAATACAACACTAAGCTTTCCGCTAGGTATGCCATATCCATTCTCAACGAGTACCAACCCGCCGTCTTGCTCGATTTCTATTTGGTATTTGGATAATTCTTGCTTCAACTTCTCATAAACCTTATTTGAACACAATAATTGAACCATCTTATCTCCTAATGACGCCATTTGGATTGTTTATTCAACTATCATCCTATCATAAATCATTCTTATTTTTACTAATTCTTCTATCCCTTTTTCCGCAAAATCAAGCGATCCAAAATTAGCAATGAAAAAGGTATCCTTTTTCTTGTCATATAATATATAAGTCCCTGTTGCTCCGACACCGCCATATACATTCGTCATGGAGCCAAGCAGGAATGACAGCTCGCTAAAGTCAAAATACATCATCCCCATGCCGTAATAAATTCCCTTTTCGTAGCGTTGGTTAAACTCAGTCATCTGTTTATACACTTCGTCAGACAGTAAATTCCCCTTTTCCAAAGCTCTCATGAACGTTAACAAGTCATTCATAGTCGTTACTACACCACCTCCTGACCAGTCAATCGATAATGCGTTTTTGGCGCTATAATCGATGCCGTTCAAGTAAACCCCTAGAATATCGGCCGGTTCATCATGATAAAACATTAAATAGCTATCCTTCATGCCTAATGGCCCGAATATTCGCTCCTCTAAGATATCGGAGTAAGGTTTTTCCTCGATTGCTTCCAGAATAAGTCCAAGCAATATATATCCCGTATCCGAATAATTAAATTGTTGACCAGGCTGTCCGACAGGCTCCTGATTTTCCCTAGTAAATGCAATCAACTCATTGGGAGTGAATGAAAGGTCCGGATTGGTTGTGATTATTTCCAATATTGGTTTCCCGCTTTTGACTGGACCTTCGAAATAATCGGCGACCCCCGATGTATGGCTCAGTAAATGTTTGACTGTCACTTGATCACTATAATCTATGCCGTCGATTACAAATAACCCCTTTAGAATGTCGGGAGCTAGCCAAGAACTGATTTTATCGTCATAACTCATTTCACCGTTATCTACTAGCAATCCATAAACAACAGCACACATCGTTTTGCCGACACTTGCTGCATGATATTGACTATTGGTTTGAGCAGGCTGATCTGAAATATGATTTTTAGTGCCTACTGCAAATTGCTCCATGTAGTCTGTCTGGTCAGATTGTATGGTCAATAACACGCTCGATAACGAATCATTTTTTTCGAGTACCTTTGTGATATGTTTATCAATCTTTTCATGAACGGCCTCTTTCGATATCGACCGATTCAAAAACGCCAATAAACCAATTCCAACTGCAACCAAGACGATTAAACCAACCAATATTCTAATTCCTATTTTCATGTTGACCACCCTTCGCGCAATGTCGTTTATATCCATTAATCTAAGCGATGGTGTATGTATGAGGAACGCTTTTGCCCCAAGCGGTCGTAATTGAAGGTTAACATGACTTTTGGGCGGTCTAACAATAGACCTTGATTTTTGCCGAATGGATTGGCTCCATCGCCAATTTCCGTATACAACCTTATATCTGGTAATATAGAGAAAATTATATTTTCACTTGGGAGGCAGAAGAAAACGATGAAAGAGGAGCCAAGCGTACAAATTATGCAGTGGCACAACGATAGCGAACACCAGCAAATTATTGACATGCTGATGAAAATTCCTCCTGCGGACAGGGATTACGATATGGTCAGCAGCATGGGCCGGGCGTATAACAATCTAAGTTTGTATGAAGAAGCGCTCGAACAGTTTGCTTTCATTGCTGAACAGGGAAAAACTGATCCTTTATGGTATTTTCGCGTAGGGTACTCCTATTACTATATGAAGCGTTATGAAGAAGCGGTAGATGTGCTGCACACCGCTCTGGAGCTGGATCCTGACGATCAACATTCAGCCCGGTTGCTAGACTTAGGCCGTCATAAATTACAGAAGCAACAAAAAGCCGAAGCCCGGCGAACAATCAGTAGGCATCAGAAGGATTTGGAATCGCCTCCATTTGAAGGAATGGATCTCGACAGCTTCTGGGAAGACAGTGCCTATGCCAGAGATCAATATGTTTCTGAGCCGCCTACGGATGAGCTAATTGCTTCCGTGGAAGAAGAACTCGGCTATAAGCTGCCAGCAGCCTATATTGCTCTTATGAAGCATCAGAACGGAGGAATTCCCCATCGCACATCCTTTCCGACAGATGAAGCCACCTCTTGGGCTGAGGATCATATTGCCATAACTGGAATTATGGGAATTGGACGCGACAAAAGCTATGCGATCTGCGGTGACCTCGGCAGCCCGTTTATGATTGAAGAGTGGGGCTATCCGCATATCGGTGTGGTGATTTGCGACTGCCCTTCGGCAGGTCATGATGTCGTAATGTTGGATTACAGGCACTGCGGAAAGGACGGCGAACCAGAAGTCATCCATGTCGATCAGGAGGATGATTACGAGATTACGTTTTTGGCATCGGACTTCGAGACGTTCATTCGCGGGCTGGTGAGCGACGAGGAATACGACACTTCTGAAGAGGATAAAGAGGAGGATCTGCGTAAAGTAGCAGAAGGTACATTCTCGCCACTTCTGGCAGAGCTCTGCGATAATGCCTCTGAGGTGGACGATCTGGAGCCCACTATTCGCAGTATCTGTACCCGGATTGTTCAGGAGAAAGGCCATTTCTCATTTCATGCGGATGAGCTGTCTCATCTCATGTACGATGTGCAGTTTTGGCTATACACTCACTCGTACCCGGCTACAAGTCGTCAGCTGTATTTAGATACCTATAGTCAAATCATTGCTTTTGGCGGCGAATTCGGACAAGGCGGATATGCTCCCGGCTTCATCAGCGATTGGCTGGATGGGCGAATTCGGGAAGGCCTTATCATTCACGAGAACGGAGCTTTCCGTTTCACAGACGAGGCGCTCAGCGCTGTAATTGCAAAATTTATTGCAGAAGGAGGAGTTGCATAGGCATTGGAAGCTGAAGGAAAAATGAAAAACGTGGGTCCATATACATACCATCCCGGTAACAGTTAGCACTGCTTAGATTACGGGTTCGCTGGAAAGTCTAACCACGGTGATAACGCACGCAAGCTCAACTACTTTGACTAAAAAATTGCCGTAACTTATGAAACGGCTGACCCTATCACAAGCAGGGCGAAAGATGAAGGCACCCACTCGAGCGCCTTCATCTTTCGAATACATAATCTTTTCATTATAGTGAATGCTTGTGATGGGCGCCCACTCAAAGTGGTGGTGTTACTCCAAGTTGCGCCCACCCCTCCTTGGAAGGACCATATACTGCGGGTATAAGTAATCCCGCTTGGCGCATTAGCACTGTAACCTGTCCCCGATGATGAACGATGTGCTTAATCAATCCCATAAAGATCGTCGCGTTGGACTCTATTCTTCCGAATGCCTTTTGATTTTGTTTTAACGTGTCATCCGTCCATTGCTCCTGAAGAGCATTCGTTACCTGGGAGCTTATTGTTTGAAAAGCTTCCGTTATTTCCTTTGCGGCTGGCACTTCGCTCGGATTTGGCACTTTTGCTACGGAGACTCCAAAGTCCGTTAAATAATCCGGAATGTTTGTAACAAAATGCCATGCGATTCTTCCCAACGTGCGTCCTTCCGGATAAACCTGCTGCAAGAGCGCTTCATCGGTCAAGCTGTCTAATACCTTCTGAGTCAATACCGCCTCGCGCTTCCACTCCATTATCAAATCTTCGACTGTACCATACATCTAGTCGTCACTCCTCTTTGTTCAACTCTAATCTGCCACAAATCTATAATAACCGCTAATAGTGACAGCTATTGTCATTGTTACATACACTTTTAGCACCTATGTTAAAAACCATGGTGGTTCATTTCAGCTTCTTTCCCGCTTCATGCGCCACAAAAAAAGACAGCATTCCCGTGGATGCTGTCTTTTGAATAAACATAGGTTTCACTTAAAGCTGAAACTCCTTTACGATGCCGTTTATTATAATCATCGTCCACGTCAGCCTCACGCTCAATTCAGAAGCCGATGCTGCTTAACGCGTTGAATGGCTTGTGTCCGATTGCTTACCCCTAGCTTCCGATAAACATTCTTCATATGGAACTTCACTGTGTCCAGTGTAATGTTCAGTCGTACGGCTATTTCCTTATATATGAATCCTTCTGTAAGAAGAACAAGCACCTTCTCTTCCTGTTCAGTCAGAGCCTCATTCGACAACGTCTTATATGGCTGTCCGCTGTTTGCAGCTTCAAGAATCTGATGGGTATATTTCAAGGGCATCCTCGGCTTTGCAGCCTCTTGCTGCTCTTTCACAAGCTGACTTAGCATCTCGACCATCAGCGGACCTTCATCGAGAAAGCTTCGAATATAGCCCGCCGGTTCCGAGAGCCTCAAGGCCATCTCCAAGGGAACGAATGCCTCTTTGGGATAATCAGATTGCCAAAGCACTATGCTTTGCAAAATTTTCAGCTTTATTCGGCCTCGCAGACGATTTTCCTTGTCCGCCAGACGCTCCAACTGCTCGAGCAATTGCTTAGCTTCCTCAATCCGTTTGTTCGCCGCGAGAATTCTCACCATAATCAGATACTCCTCAAAATAGCGAGGCGTAACCTCGTCCGCATACGACATTCCGCTTTGCTCCAACCATTCGCATGCCTGTTGCGGCTGCCCTTGGCTCAGCAGCAATTGAGCTTGCTCCGCCTTGATCCTCTTCCAAATGGCTTGCTGATCAGGCGAATCCACGTTAGAGCCGAGATCATTAAGCCATTCCATTGCTTGGCTTTCTTTCCCCAGGGCGCGTTGAACCCAAAATGAAGCAAGACCAATATGGATCCAGATCCATACGTTGGTTCGCAAATCCTCCCGGTTCATGGCTTGTTCAAGATACAGCTCCGCCTCTTCCAGCCGATTCCATTCATATAGAAGCAAGCAATACGATAAATAATGGTACCCGACAAATGGGTAGTTTTTTTTCTTCTCCCACGTCTTAATCCACTTCAGCAGAAACAACTCCACTTCGTGAAGATTGTTGCTTAGTGATAGAAGATCCATGAATCCTTCGTGTCCTTGATACCGTTTGCTTGAAATTTTCTGAAAGCTGCTAGCTTCCGGCAAATGTAGCTCCGACAGCTCAAAATATTTTGAAGTTAGCGGCAAGTCCTGCTGTAAATAAGAAAAGATACCGCATAGGTAATAAAGATTGCCCATTAACTGATTAAATGCGGGTTCCGGGATAAATGCTCTCATAGCTTCAAACCGTTTTTCCGCTTGCTCAGCCCTGTGTAGCCCCTGACGCCATTCTCCTTCCATTAATAAGTTGGAGATATAGAATAATTCGAAGGTCGGCATGTGCTCGTAGCTGCTCTCCGGTAGAGATGTAATCCATCTCACGAGTACGCTGCCTTTCGCTAACATCAGATCCGGCAAGAGGCGGTCGATAAGCCGAACGGCATCATTTGACTGCTGCGCTTTGATGTAATGCTCCATGGCCTCTTCGTAGAGTCCTTCATTCTCATGCCAAACAGCGGCTCGCTGATGAGATTGTCTCCACAGCTCCGTATGCTCTCTAGCGCTTAGTTGCTGCAAAAACTCGGACAATAGGTGGTGATATCGGAACCAATTGCGTTGATCATCCAGTGGAACAATAAACAAATTCAGCTGTTCCAGCTGTTCTAATTGTTCTTGACTGTCGTTCTTTCCCGTTACCGCTAAGCACATCTCCCAGTTCATGCGATTTAGAACAGACGTGGCCAGCAGGAACTCCCGCAAGGATACCGGTAAATGCTCAAAAACCTCTTCCAACAAATAATCGGAAATGTGACGCTGTCGACCATTAAATTGACTAATTGAATCGGCTATGTTGCCGCTTCGTTTCAGTGAGATGGCTGCGAGCTGCAGTCCGCTTACCCATCCTTCCGTTTGATGGAACAACTCAGCCACTTGCTTTTCGGTCAATAATAAATCTGTCGTCTCCTTGAAGAAAACATACCCTTCCTCCAGTTCGAATCGCATATCTTCAACCCGTATAATATTTATTTCCCCCTTGGCCAGCAGCCTGGCAGTAGGAAACAGTAATTCGGTGCGACTTGCTATATAGAGATGAACATGGGTAGGAAGATGTGCAAGCATATATCGGATTGATTCGTTTACCGTCGCATTCTCAATGACATGGTAGTCGTCTAAAATAAGAACGAAATCACCTTTAATTGAATGTAGCTCATTTAAAAACGCCAAAACGGCGGAATCAATGGATGCCGCCGACGCTTGCTCAAGCATATATTCAATCGACTCCCCGAACCGTGGCACTTTCTCTCGTATGGATGCGAAGACGCAGCTCCAGAATGCACTCCAATCGTTATCGTACTTGTCTAGTGAGATCCAGGCAACTGGATGTTGGCATTGCCTCGCCCATTCGCTTAACGCTGTCGTTTTGCCATAGCCAGCTTGGGCGGATAACAACGTCAGCTTGGTCTCCATTCCGTCCTCAAGCTTGCGCGTCAGTCGTGGCCTTGATACCAACACTTTTCGCACAGGGGGAATAAGAAGGCTTGTACTGCTAATCATAATCGAGTCCTCCGCACGCTGAATTAAACAAATAATATCTTCGATATATTCGACGTGTTTAGACATATTCCTTGTTG
The DNA here is from genome assembly GCF_014192395.1 of Paenibacillus endophyticus. GTDB lineage: Bacteria > Bacillota > Bacilli > Paenibacillales > Paenibacillaceae > Pristimantibacillus > Pristimantibacillus endophyticus. The sequence continues at coordinate 259,882 of NZ_JACHXW010000007.1, forward strand.
TTATCATGGTGACAATTGTTAATTTTTATACTATTTATATTGATGTTCTGCATTAAAGCGCGCTATGAATACGACTTTTATGGTGAAAGTTTACCTTTGATTGGCTCATTTGTAGTACGGTTCTCCGTTCTGTCTGTCGTGACAAGACTAAGGGCCATCCCTCAAAAGGATAGCCCTTAGTCTTGCATTTGTTTACAAATAGAAATGAGGGATTCCCCCATCTGCACTTTTGCTTACTTTAATATTCTTTTTTGATTACAAAAAACGAACCCCGGATTGTTCCAGCTAGCTTAGACTTCTGCCTAGCAAACTTAAATTTCTCTGCTAACTCCTTTGGTATCTCCATACCTTCAGAAAGCTTAAAACCAACGGCTCGCTTCTTAGGGTCATCAACCGTATACATGACGTTGATTGAAAGACCATCCTCATAAAACACATAGGCAAATTTAATATTTTCAACTTGAAACCGCGATGTTTCTAAAGGCTTGGCCGCAAACTCAATATCACGTTCTTCTTTCAAAATGCGGTTGACGTAATCAAGGGTATCCTGACTTTCGCTGGCTTGTTCAACCGTAAATTCATGCTTGTATTTGTTCATAAAGTAACGAGCCTCATTAGCACGCAAACCAGCAAGCGCTTCTACTACAGGTGAAGACTCTAAACCAACCGTAGACACATTTTTAAAATCAACGATCTGAGACACTCTCATCCCTCCTATGATCTCGCTTATTTTGTAACAACAGGAATCCATACTTCACCATAGACGAGGCCGTCTCGCTGCCCCATCTCTACCGTTGCATTTGGCCCGCCAACATAGGAGAAATTTTGTGCTTCCGGCAATACTTGGCCAAAGGCAATGCCAGTGAGCTTATTGCTCATCTCTTCGGCCGTATTCCCTTCGCCTTTAACGACGAGGTATTGCCCCTTCGGGAATTGAATAACTCTGTGTTCTTCCGGTACCGATGTTTCTGTCATGACACCAGCATAATACATCATCTTGTGATTTACCGCTTCGTTCACGGCAAAAATGTAGTCATTCGTGGCAATGGCCTTTAAAGCGTTTAGCCTTCCATCTTGCTCCATTGCCCGCCAAAAGCTTTCCTTCTCCTTGTTCATGCCGGCATAATCCGTGTAATCGCTCTTTAGCTCCGTTCCAATACCTAGTACGATAAAGCTGTCTTTTTCCTCAAGGTTATATGCTGTCATCATCAACACTCCTTTTTTTGAATAGATCAAATGATTTGTTTTTCACTTGATACGTCTATCATAACTATAAATCATGTCAAAATATGATACTGTTTAGAGGATCCGATAAAAAAGTAGAACGGATTAACCTCAACGATACAGGACATGTCTGCTATTGCGTCAGATCACTACCCATTAAAGTTTGCGGCTTTTCGGACGCAGCACCCAGGAGGCGATGCCAAGTGCGGCATAGAAAAGCGGAAGAATAATGTGGAATCCGTAATCACCGTAATCGTTGGCGAACACATGAGATAGGGCCGCACCCGTCATTAGAAAAAAGATCCCGCTATAAGCCCATTCCTTAAGCCGGGGGAAACCTGGCGATATGATCGCAATGACTCCAAGCAATTTCCAAACTCCGAGAATGTTCGTGACATATAACGGGAAACCAATATCGGTCACTAGTTCGACATTCCCCCCCAATCGCATCAGTTGCCCGATACCGCTTAATGTAATTGAGAATACGAGTATTATTGTGACAGTCCAATAAGCGACCATCCTTCCAATAGTACGGGTTTCTACTTTCATGACTTTTTCATTACCGATGATCGTACTCATTTTCATTCCTCCTAAAAGTTTTGCTTGTGTTACATCTTAGAACCTACTTCGAGCATCGGTAGCATTCACCTACTCGTTTACTTCTTAACAACAGCAATCCACATTTCCCCATATACAAAGCCGTCTCGTTGCCCCATCTCCACCGTTGCATTGGGTCCGCCAACATAGGCGAAATTTTCGGCTCCCGGCAAGACTTGACCAAAGGCAATGCCAGTAAGCATACTACTCAACTCATCAGCCGTCTCACCTTCGCCTTTAACGACGAGGTATTGTCCCTTGGGGAATTGGATTACCCTCTGTTCTTCCAGTACCGATGCTTCTGTCATGACGCCAGCGTAATACATCCTCTTGTGGTTTACCGCTTCGTTCACGGCAAAAATATAGTCATTCGTGGCAATGGCCTTTAAAGCTTCAAGCCTTCCATCCTGCTCCACTGCCCGCCAAAAGCTTTCCTTCTCCTTGTTCATGCCGACATAATCCGTGTAATCGCTCTTTAGCTCCGTTCCAATACCTAGTACGATAAAGCTGTTTTTTTCCTCAAGGGTATACATTGCCATGATCAACACTCCTTTTTTTGAATGGATTAAATGATTTCTTTTTCCACTTGATACGTTTATAATAACCTTAAATCATGTCAAAAAATGATACTGTTTAGAGGGCCCCATGAAAAAAGTAGAACGGATTAACATCATCATGCGGTACATCAACAACCGCGCCCACTTTACCATTTCTGAAATCATGCGAGAATTCAACATCTCTCGTTCGACGGCGATCAGAGATATCCGAGAAATTGAGGCGATGGGAATGCCTCTTGTCGCTGAAGTCGGGAGGGACGGGGGTTATTTTGTCATGAACAATTCCGTCCTACCGACTGTCCGCTTTACCGATAATGAGATTAAAGCCCTTTTTATTGCCTTCATGGCCACAAGAAATCAACAACTCCCCTATCTCAAGAGTCGCCAATCTTTAGCGGAAAAATTACTCGGACTCATCTCAAAAAACCAGCAGGATGATCTTGTTCTGCTAAATCAAATCTTGCTGTTTGAAGGAACCAACCCCCACAATCCCGACCTGCTTGATCTGTCAGACCTGCCCCATCCTATGTTAGAACAACTCATCCAAATCATTATTATGGACAGCTACTTACTGGTTTCCGTCGAAGAAGGAAGGGAAATAAAGTCTTATCCCATTTATCTGTTGCACTTATATCGTGAAAAAAGCTATTGGCAAATTGAAGGCTTTGACCTAAAGGAAGAAAAGAGGCGGATTATTCCTGTCGATAATCTCACCGATGTCAAACCATACCCTGAGAAAAAGAGAATAAGCAAGAAGAAGATTGTCGAACAACTAAGCAAGCAGGAAGAAGCCATCAACCTAGTCCTCGAACTCGGTCCAAAGGCGATTGCCCAGTTTAAAAAATACCATCCGTTAAAAATTTCAATTTCTTACACGAATCCTTATCAGACTACTGCTGTTCTAAAAGCTTTCATCAATGTTCATCATTCGGAGGAATTGGCGGAAATAACAAATTGGCTGCTTTTCCTAGGTGGTGACATCAAGGTTAGGGAGGTGCCGAATGAGGTTTTGGAGGGCTTGCAGGAGAGAATAGTTGTTTTAGGGAATAAGTAAAATAACCCACCCAATAAAGGGTCATTATCCCCAACCCCGAACTGACCTTCGACAGATTAACTTTCTCCATTCGTTGTTCGATAACTATTCGATGTGCGGTTTCCAATATAAGTTCTACAATCGTCGTTACAGGCGGCACTTCGGGCATTGGTCTTGCATTCGCTTTGAACTTGTTGATTCATATTCAACAGAGGAGTCAATTTGCTCATTAACAATCATTACCTACGTGTTACTATTTTCTTTATTATCCGAAGTTAATGTATAAATATACATATAGATCATGCCTAAAAACAAATACGATGATATTCCTTTTTCGGACAATCTTTTAATGGAAACTGCCAAACCTAATAGTTCATTCTCTATTCTATCCTCATAAACATTTAATGTTTTACGATGCCCTTTTTGATTTAGTATTTTTTTAAAGTTAAGGCAAAAGATAATAATGAGAAAGATATTTATTATAAATTCTAATACCGACTTTACTGCTATCTTGTCAACATAACCGCTAATATTCAAGGTATTTTCACTTAATAACCTTATAAAATTATAAATAGACAGCCCAAAAGGATAAAGCAGTGTAATTAGTATAACTAAATCTTTATTTTGAATTACGATCTCGACAAACCTGCTTAAAAGATGTCTCGTCCTCTCTTTTTTATTCTTAAACATATTAACCTTAATTCCGTAGATCGCTTCGTTTTCATCTTTCTCAATAGATTTTTCTTGTAGCTTAATCACATTTTCCAATGACTGATTAATAATCACTTGCCCCAATACTTCAAAATCTACTGTGCCTGGCTGGTTATTCACTTCGTTTCTATGTGTATTAGCCTTTCCACTAATCATTAGTCCTAAATATCTCCAATCACCAGCTGATGTAGAGATTCCCAGTTCCGCTCTTGCTTCCCTAGAAAATTCCCCTCCAAAATCATATTCTCCTCGGCTTTGAATGGCCGGCTTATCATCGTTTACAGAATATCTATAAAATTCAACGTTATCATCGTATATTTCACTATACCCAGTAAGGGAGCAGCTATATTTCCCCTCATGCTCTACATTCTTTCCCCTTTTCGTATATATGAGATATTCATCTATCGTTAATGTGTTACCAGCAATACTTATTATATGAGGAAAATATGAATCCGTTAGATAAATATTAATTAGATTTTCAATTAATTGTTCATCCCGTATGCCGTAAAGTGAATCAAATAATTTCTTTTGAACGGCTCTCTCTTGTTCATTCAATTGAGTAAGCTCTGCATAATAGTCCATTAAAAGAGGATGATGATTTAGAGAATATTTTGAATACAAATTGCCTTCATCATAAGTTAATTTCGGATGTCCCATACCTAGAACAGTGGCATAGGTAGTTCGATCCGTTTCTACATTTATTCTAGTTAAACGTTTATTAGCATTATATGATCCCAAAAGATTCACTTTTTTTAAATCTGTTAATACCCCTGAATATAAAGAATGACTGCATTTTAATTTTCCATACAAATCCTCCCAACACATTCCGGATAATAATGTATCGACCTGATTTTTAACGACAACTGACCTTTCTTCCCCATTTTCATACAGAAAATATTTTAAACTTAAGTAACGACACTGACTTGTTCCCAACCTTCCATGAAGACTTATTAGCTTTTTGCCAGTCGTTTCTGTATATCTATAGTATATAGTTTGTTCATCCAAGCAGTCCAAGAGCCCCTCTACATCTTGTAAATCATCACATTGTAACGTAACGCTAAACTCGTGGGTAATCGCAAGAACACATTTAGATAACAGAGCAGTTTCAGGAACCTGCTCTTTTAGTCGTATATTTTCTCCCCAGCTCCAATATTCTTTATTTTGAATAATATATTCAGCAAACGACTGCTCATTCAATAATGGGCTAATTGCATTGTATATTAAATCCTGTTTTATTTTTTCAACACTCAATTTAGGAGAAACTCCAAATAGACTTTCTTCTCGGATGAATGTACCCCCAATGGATATGTAGTTTGGGTTGCCGCCACATATGATTTTTGAGACTCTTGCGCTCGGTAAGGTCCTACTATGATTCAACAACTCCTGATTTACTTTTTCTATATACGGAATATCAAGTTCTTTAAATCTCATTTAATTACCCCATCTCTAACAACGAACCTTCAGTAAAATGCTTCTAATCGAGCCGCAGTTTGCATAAAGCGGATTCAGACAAATACGCTGCCGTCCACCAGATATCGCTTTTATCATTTTTGACCACATCAATAACATGTAGTCCGCGATTACAAATTTCTTGAATCGAAGGTGCATAAGTAAACCAGCTATCCATGAGCACAAAAGATGCAGACAGACTTGCAACAATTGCGCGATCCAGCATTGCGGCAATATTTTCAGCAGCACTTTGAAGCGCTTCTTTTCGACGCTTGTAACCGGATGAGCGTTTATCGATTCCCGCGGCGATCCCATTTATGCTAGTGTTGTTCGAGCTGAGAAACGCGAAGTCAACCGGAAAGAAGGAGTGACCGTCCGTCCAGCCCATGGTTAGCATGCGAAAATCCTTGTAGTAAACCCCTGTGGCATGATCTTTAAAGCGTACGAGCATCTCAACAGCATTGCTTCGGTTACGTTCAAACAAAGCTGTCTCGCGAGTGTCAGCGGTCAAGTGCTCAACGACTTCTCCATAATTATTGGAGCCCGTCCGAATCACTGCGTCAAAGTTAATTGGATAGGTTGTTACCGGTTAGTCTCCGAACGCCTCGATCTCGTCATCACGATTAACCTCGATTACACGCAACTCATAAACCGTATCTCAGGCTCGATGTAACATTAATAGGGTAAAGTTTAGAGGGCACCAACGGCGAATTTGTTAGGGTGCCCTCATTTCAGACCTTATTATCTATTTCTATTGCACTTTTCCAATATTGCGGACTTAACATCATCTTTAGTAGTTTATCTTTGCATGTAATAACTTCGAACAGTCAATCCGATCAATCCAGAACTCCCGTGCTTGCGGCACTTCCTTTGATACGGTGGAAAATGCACCCTTGAAACCATTAGCGACTAGAATTGGTGTTAATTGCTCTCTCATCGCTTTATGGTGAACACCTCCACCAAAAGCAGGTGTGTACCACTCAGGAGAAGACCCTAATACATTCTTAAGATAGTCCCGGCAAGGCTTAATTTCCCTGTCGTAGAACTGTTGAGGATTTCCACAGTAAGGCTGATGCTTGTGGCAGTGCACACCTATGGTCATTCCTTCACGATGCATATGCTTGATTTCCTGTTCGGTCAAGTAAAAATCATCAATAAATTTAGCTCTATCCGAAAACAGGGTGTCAAATACTGATCCCAGAATTTCAGTTGCTTCTTCTGTTGTCAACTTTACATTCAACATGTACTTGTTATACCTACGCAACCTATCAAGCTCATAAGAATAGATTGTGCTTGCTTCTTCTATGCCAGTTGTATCGTGCTTCAAACGAATCAGTTCCCAGATTTCCTCATCAGACACAAACGAGAGAACAGTATGCACAAGATGCATCATAGGAACAACACCCGAAACCAAAGGGCCTGACATCACTGTAAAATAAGCAGGGATCCCTTTGCGCTTCAAAATATCAAACGCATTGACATATTGATCCTTAGTGCCATCATCGAAAGTCAAGATACACCATGGTCTTGATCTGGGTATGTCCATCTGATCCAGTGAAATAATATCATATGTCTTGCTTAGCGTATCAATTTGATGTGAGAAATCCTGAGGCGACAAAGGGAAAATACCCCTCCAGCCATTTCGCTCCCGGATATAATGGTACATTACGGCAACATTATTCATATGCATTCCATCCTTTAGTCAGCAGCTAAAATATTCGATCGGACCATATCACAATCCGATTTTACAAAGTAAGTATCATCAATAGAGATTGGTGCTCCCTTGTTATGATGCATCATTGTCAACAAAAGCAATCACTTCAAACTACTGACTCAACATATATTGGGCATGCAGCGCGCCGTCTCCTGCTCCAAATAATATAACTTTACTCTTCCCAACCATCTTTACACACCTTGTAATAATTTTTGCAATTGATTTCTGTATCTTATATCGGTTATTTTGAACCGATAATAAAGGTCTTGATTACGCCGTCATGAAGTAAATCTTCTTAATAGTGTATTAAGTTATTAATATGATTTGTCGATAATCATTTATAAAGAAAGAATTCAAGTAGAACTTATAAAAAATAGCTGAGTTGCTAATTTCCAAAAATTTCGCAAGGGGATGTAATTGAACTATGGAGATACGGCTCTTTAGAAGAGATGAGACTAACTTATACATGGAAGCAGTAGATGAAATATGGAAGAAAAGCCATATCTTAAGCAGAGATAAGGCTCTAGCTGATTTTATGTTTTATAATACCCCGCGGCATGAAAAATATGTGGGGAAAGAAAACTATGGTGCTATCGGTGTTTGGGAAGATGGTAAAATCGTTGGTCTAGGTGGCTTAATGCTATTTGAGTTTAACCTAAATGGTGAAACAGAGGCAGCATGTAACGTAACCAATTCTATCGTATTAGAAGAATATCGAAGCTCCATGGCGGGCCTATTATTATATGCTAAACCTTTTGATCTGTACCCTTTCTTCTGCAATTTTGGGATAGGTCTCAGTACATTTTCAATGCGTGTTTCACCGGCTGCTATTTCAAGAGATATTGTAACACAACCTATTTATAAACTAGACCGGATGGTTGGCATTCTTGATAAGAAAAAAACAAGCGAAGTTTTACTAGATGGTAATGAGAATTATTTAAGAAATTATGGCATGGTTAGCAAGGTAACGCAATATGGTGACAAAACAGTTCGGCAGGAACTGGTAAACGATAGATGGGATAGCTTTTACTACACACATATTGCCCCTAAAACTATTAGTGTTTCACGCAACTTTGAATTCCTAAGCTGGAGATATTTAAACCATCCGACTTTTAATTATTTGGTGTATACTGCTCAAGATCAGGCTGGGAATTATGAAGGATTATTTGTCGCAAGGGTTGAAAGCATCGTCAATAACACCGCTAAAATTTTGCGTATTGTTGAGTTTATTTCCAAGAACCAAGATGCTTCCATAGCACTTGCGAACAAAATTGTAGAGATCGGAACTAAAGAGGATGTCCTTTTCGCCGATTTCTATTGCACGACAGATATGTTTAATTTTGGACTGGAATCAGTTGGCTTTAAGAAAGAATTTACTTCAGATGATGATAAAATCGTCTTGCCGTCCAGATTCCAACCTGTGGATTTATCAGTTGTTAATTTGAATGCATGCCTATCTTTTTACGGAAAGAAGGTAAAAAAGTTGAATCTTTTAAATAATAATATCTATTTTACTAAAGGTGATTCAGACCAGGACAGACCTAATTAGGCTAATAACAATATGTATCAGAAATCTGTTTATATGAAATAAAAGGTCCCTCTGACTGCCAGAATGAACTGCGACCCATAAGAAGGACACTTTGAAAAAAGTGACCCTCTTATAGGTCATTTGTGTTTTCCGAGACCAACTAACATTAATCATTTAATTATACAGGAAAACAGGATGCCCCTTCTCAAAAAAATGAGGAGGGACATCCTGTTTATAGATGTTGGACTTTTTAGTGGACTTGACGAATTCAGAGGTCATCTGCTAGCTAGTTAAGTTTAGGGCTATTTGTTTTAATCGTCTACTATCCGGGTCAAAGTTCAAGATGCTCAGTTGTAGGCACTTTTCGCTTTACACTATCTAAAAATGTTTTAGTGAGAAGTTGCTCCTGAATCAATAATAAAGTCCGTCCCAGTGATATATTCAGAAGGTTTTGAAAGTAAATATGCAATTGCATTTGCAACACTTTCGGGAGAAATATAGCCTGCGTATTGTTTTTCTAGTAATTTAATTCTTGCTCCTTCACCGGCTAGGGTTGTATACTCCTCAAGCAGCTCCGTTTCAACAAAAGAAGGACACACTGTATTTACGCGTATTTTTTTATCGGCTAGCTCCACTGCCATTGATTTTACAGCACTATTTAATGCCCCTTTTGATGCACTATATGCTATTTTTGTTTTATCACCTTGAAAAGAAGCAGTAGATGACATAACGACTATGCTTGAGTTTGGATTAAAGTTCCCTTTTTTCGCAAATATTCTAGATAATTCGATGAATGCAAAAACATTAATTACAAACACATCATTTATGAACTTATGCGTTGTCATATTTAATGGGCGCATTGGAGCAATTCCTGCACAATGCACCAAACCGTCAAGTGCCCCTGTTTCTGAAATCAATTTCTTCATCAAGCCCTCAATACCACTAATATCTTTAAGATCATATATATACGAAAGGTGGTTGCCACCTTCCATTTGATACAAAGTTTCAATTAGCTTTTGCTCATTTCTAGCCATCATAATAACTTGAGCCCCTAGTCGGCTTAGTTGGATACAGGTAGCTCTTCCAATACCGGAAGACCCACCTGTAACTAATACCTTCTTGCCACTTAAGTCCATAGGATTAATCAACCACAATTCCTCCGTCTTCGAAATAATCATCCGTTTCAATAATCGGCAAGCAGTTTTCTGCTAACACGTCAAAATAATTAGTTCCCCAAGATAAACCTATTCCAAATCCGGGCGCCAGCACTTTTTTTATTCCCTGTTCTTTGCCCCCATACGCATCACAAATGGTTATGGGTATTGATGTTACACTTGTATTTCCGTATCTGTCCATGGAAACTCCGAGCTTATCAAGCGAGATCTTTGCTTTTTTAGCAATATGCTTGAGCATAAATACATTTGCCTGATGAGGTGCAAACAGGTCATAGTCATTATGAGATATATTATGTTCTGCCATAAAACTTTTTAACATATTGGGAACCTCGGTGATGGTAAAATCGAATACCTCTGCCCCATTCATGTATAAATCATAATCAGAGCGAAGCACACCTTCACCAAACTCTCTACGTTCATGACTGCCTTTTGGAGTGCGGCAAGCACCGGCTGGTGTAATTATAGATTTATATCCAGTACCATCAGTATAATAACAGTAAGGAATTTGCGACGCTTCATCATGCTCAAGGGCTGTGGCAAATCCAGAATCACCAAATAACATAGCAGCGGACTTGTCCAAGGGCGATATACCTTTCGTTGATGTATCTCCACCCAAGAATAAAATACGCTTTGTATCTCCGGTCTGCATCAATGAGCCTGCAATATATATACCATATACGAAACCGGAACAGCCTAAATTTACGTCAAATGCAATACAATCTTTTTTCAAGCCTAACCGTCCGTGCAAAACACATGCAGTGGCTGGAGCTATATAATCAGGACTTTGTGTTACAAAAATCAAACCATCAATGCTGTTAATGTCCCATTCCAAGTGCTTAATAAGATCCTGCGCTGCTACAAAAGCTAAATCAGAGGCTGTTTGTTTTTCTGATGCTACGTGACGTTGTTCGACGCCGGTCATTTTGACAAATTTTGAAACACTCTCTTCTCCGAATAGCCCATTACTTTCCGAAGTTTTTACTACAGTTTTAGGCACTGCACATGCAATACCTCGTATTGCTATATTTCTTAAGATTCCTTTTGGCATATACGACGCCTCATTCCATAAAGTCGATGATGTCTTGCACTGTTTTGAACTCTTTAATCATGGCTCCGGTTAATCTCTTTTCGAAATGTTCATCAACAAGAGCAATTAACGAAATTGCCGCAAGCGAATCCCAGCTTTCTAAGGATTCAAGCTTGCAAGTCATCTCTAACGACCCCTGTTCAAGCTCTAACATATCTTCCAGCAAGTCTAATTTTGTTTGTACGTTCATACTCATTTCCTCCAATTTAAATTAAAATATCTATATTTACCATACGATGATGGTTGAACCCCAGGATAATCCTACTCCAAAACCTACAAGAAGGATAGTGTCACCTCTTTTGATGCGACCCTCATTCTCAGCCTGACAAAGTGCAATTGGTATTGTTGATGATACCGTATTACCTGTATCACTCATGTTTATAAAAAATTTATCCTCTGGAATGTAACACTTTTTCCTTAAGTGATCTAACATATAACTGTTTGCTTGATGAAACACAAAAAAATCGATATCATTAAAGGTTAGGTTATTTTTTATCAAAACGTTTTCTATAGATTTCGGAACAACATCTATAGTAAAATTGAATATTTCTGGTCCATTCATGTATAGGCTATTACTTAAACCATCTTGATTATTGTTTTCTGTCCTTCTTGACCTGACTCCACTTGATGAAACGATCAAATGTTCCGCGCCGCTTCCATCAGTGCCCAAGTCGAATTCTTTAATTTGCGAGGCCTCACTATAAGAAATTAGAGCCGCGGCTGCTCCATCGCCAAAAATGGTTACAACACTTTTTTCTCTTGGATTAATATATTTTGAATAGGTTTCTGCAGTAATTAAGAGTATATTCTTTGCTATATTCGTATTTATTAATGATTTTGCCACAGCTAGTCCATATATAAAAGCTGAACAACCCAAATTAATATCAAAAGCGCCAGCAGATTTGGGAATCTCTAATCGGTCTTGCAGTATACAAGCTGTTGTTGGAACATTATAATCTGGGCTTTGTGTAAAAAGGATTACAAAATCTATATCTTTGGGTTCAATTGAATGGTTCTCAAATAATTTTTTGGCAGCACAGTAAGCAAGGTCAGATACATATTCATCATCATTTGCAATGTGTCTATTTACTATTCCTGTTTTATTGTAAATTTTTTCCTCCGTCCAACCCGGGAAAGTTTTTGCCAGATCTGCGTTTGAGAGAATCTTTTGAGGAAGAAAATATTCAATTGCTTTTATCCCTATGTTCATTCCAAATCCCCCTCAGATTACCTAAAACCACCTATTATCAAAGTTTTTTTCTATACACTTTAATATCGACAATTATCGATAAAATCTTTACATTATCATTCATTAAAGTTCAAAGAAACATATTACTAAATAGTATATCATTTAAAGGGATGCTTATTAAATAGAAATTGATGAGTTGATTCCAAGACACCTCTTTCCACCCAGACCTATGCAATCTGCTTATCAAGCCGATTCTCACGTTTATCCCACGGACCATCCGCAAATCCGTGGTCCCGTATCTTTTTAACTACTTGGAGACAGCGTACCTATATGGAAGGTGTGACGTCCGGCCTTTCTTGTTCAGAGTCATATGAAAAAACGCGAAAAAGTGCAGATCTGATTCAAAAGAATTTCTTCCAGCAATGCGGTCCATCTAAGATCCTCTTCTTCATATCTGGTTGGCTTAAGATACTTGTGGTAAGACTTTAATAGCTCCTACCAGTCCTCGGGAAATCCATCAATGTAGCAAAGAGACACTGAGATTCTACTCATCAGTGTCTTTTAATTAATACTTTTTTACCATCATCGTTAAACTCAAACTCGTTCACTTTAGCCCTATCCGCTGTTTTAAAGCAGCTTAATCAGCTCTTCCAGCTCATCAACCCATACTTTTGCAAGTTCAAAATCAGTATCTTTTAAAGCCAATTCTATTTTCATTTCAAGTGACTTTTTCTTTTGTTCCGTTTCTAAATAATCTTTATTAAAATGACTCGCATAAATCATCTGTCTAAATTTGCGCATACTCATTTTTCTGATCGTCTTATCGTCAATGATTAACACATAATCCATTCCATTTACAACGGAATAAAAATCATGAGAAATCATAAGAATCGCACCTTTATAGTCTTCAATGGCTTTATCCAGTGCGATCTGCGTATAGATGTCTAAATGGCTTGTCGGTTCATCAAGAAGCAGTAGGTTGGCTTGACTGGCAGAAACTTTAGCCAATTGAAGCATGTTTTTTTCTCCGCCGGATAAAGACTCGATTTTTTGATTCAGCATTTCTCCTTCAAAGCCATAGTTTGAAAGATACGATCTAATCTCATCATACGTTTTAAATCCGGCATCGATGAATTCATGTAGTATGGTATTGGAATCCTTTAGCGTTTCGCCTTGAAGCTGTGATAAATAAGCCACTTTAACATCAGCATTTATTTCGATTGAATCATGATTGTTTTGAAAGATTTCTCGGAGTAAGGTCGTTTTCCCGGTACCGTTAGCACCGATAATGGCTACTTTATCCGTAGATTTGATCTCAAAGTTCACATTTTCCAAAAGCAGCTCATCAAAGGAAACGCTATAATCATTGACATTAACCACAGTGGTGTCTTCCATTTTATGAGCCATACCAAAACGAATATCCGGCTGCTTAATATCGACAAACGGCGCTTTGATTTTACGCGCCTCCAGCCTTTCTTGAAACTTGACTCTGGCTTTTAACGCTCTGCCTCTGGATGCTCCCGAATTATAGGTGGCGATCGCTCGAAGATTATCGATGATGTGCTCGTTTCTCTCGATTTCCTCCTCTTCGGCAACGGTTAATTCTTGCAGCTCAATTTTGGTCTGAAGCAAAGAGAAGTTATAATCGATATATCGCCCATCAAACTCTTGGATCTCCGTATTTTCGAGATGTATGATTTTGTTGAAGCAATGATTCAACAGATATCGGTTGTGCGTAACCACCAGCAGCATGCCTTTGTGGGAATTGATCAATTTTTTAAGCGCATTTAGGTTTTCAAAGTCCAAAAATACATCGGGTTCGTCCATAATAAGCAAGTCCGGACGGCTAAGCATTTCCTTCATTACTTGAATAAGTTTGAATTCCCCGCCGCTCAGGTTGGATACGTTAAGATCTTTCAGCTTCATGAGGTTTGCCAGGTTCAACTGCTTATTAATGGTGTTTTCAAAATTGTCCCCGTCCATCGACTCGAAGGCGTCCAAAGCCGATTGATATTTTTCCAGCAGCGAATCCATATCCGACGTGGTTGCCATTTCAGCATAAATCGATGTGATTTCATCTTGTATTTTGATAAATTGTTCTCCGATATATTCAAAAACGGTCATTTCTTCGGTTTTGTCCACTTGCGAGAACTGACTCACATGCCCAATTCTGCAATCCGGGTCGATCTCTAACTTGCCATCATACAAATATCTTTCCGGATCCGTCAGGATATCGATCAGCGTACTTTTCCCACTGCCGCTTGTTCCGATAAAAGCGCAATGTTGACCCTCTTCAAGCGTAAACGAAATGTTGGTATAGAGTTTTTTTTGCGGAAACGAGAAGGATAAGTTATCAACTTTTATCATAGTGTTACCTTTCTTGACAGCTAAAATGGTGATTATTGTTAGATGTAAGTCTGTGGAATAGTGGCTTGTTTCTACTTTACCACTCCGTTTTTCAACTGCATAGGCTACACTTCGTTGGACAGAAAAAATAAGGGCTTATAGTCAGTAAAAAAGGTTCATCGCAGCAGTCAGCCACGATGAACCCTTTCATAAAAAGAAACTACGTTATAATAACTTCATTAAAGCTTTCTAAAACCTGGAAGGCCAGGGAATTGACTTCCCAGAACTCCTGGAAATCCTGGGAATCCCGGAAATCCTGGATTTTCGCCTCCTCCGCCTTCTTCATCAGCCAAAATAAGCTCATATGTCACATTTTGTGCAGGTACTAAGTTCAAATCAAATTCCTTAATTTCCGGTGCTCCATCTAATGCCTTCCATCCAATTCCAGTCAATCCTAATTCCCAGACAAATTTACTTGGAATCATAAATTGTACGCCAAAACGGTAGGTTTCCTCATTGATTACCTTTACTTCTTGTGTAAACGGATCAATAACTATAAATTTCACTTTATACACATTTCTATCATAATACAGCTTCAACGTCGTGCTACCATCTGCATGAACAACTCCACTGCTTATGGGTTCGTAATCGGTACCCGTTCCTTGTAGCGCATAGAATCCGGAGTAGGTTTTATGGGTTGCAGTTACCGTGTCCCCTATTGCTCCTTGTAGCACTTCTGTATCCACTAATTCAAATGGACCATCAATACCCGTACCTCTTTGATAATGCTCCACCGTATACTTTTGCCTCTCTGAAGCCTCCGTCCACTGTGCAGTGTAGGTCAGATTTCCCGCTGGCATTTCACGATTCTCCGACGGAATTGCAGGTGACCAGCCTGCAAATTTATAACCATCACGCGTTGGATCAGATGGTATTTGATAAGGCATTCCTGCAATCAAATAGCTTTTCCCAGAAACACCATCTGCAAAAGCTCCTCCATTCAAATCAAAAGTTAGCTCATACTTACGCTGTAGGTATTGTTTCACTACAAGATTTTTAGGATTATCCGGATCTACTACAATTTTATAATCTGTTGGAAGACCCCAATCATCTGCTAACTCGTACTCATTTGGACTGTTATAATAGCCTGTCGCTTGGGAACGAGCATTGAACTCTTTGAATGCAGTAGCCAAATAAATTTCACTACCGACTTTCAAAAATTGTCCATCGTAGCTATCTCTTGAATAATATTCTACGAGTACCCTCATGTCCTTCTTTAAATCGAAATATGCCGTATAGGTTTTCGATGTAGCTGGAACAACCTCATCCATTGATTCCCAACCCAGGAAGGCAAGACCTTCAACATTCGTCACATAGCTCGGAACATTCAATCTGTCCCCATACTTCATGTATTCAATATACCTGCCTGCGGAAATCGGTACATCATCTGTTGCCTTCGAATAGTCGTGTTGGAAGATCAGCTCAATCGTATCGCGCTTATAATAGTACTTGATTACAGTTGATCCGTCTGCTTTAATCACCTCATGAGTCTTTTGAGGTGTAATAAATCCTGGGATATACTTCGGATCTACTGAAGGTAAAGCATTCGTTTTTCCTCTTAATTTTTCTGTATCGACTAATGTGTAGCCCTTATCATGTAAATTCTCAGAATAGGTTTCAACTAGATACGGCGTATCCGTAGCAGGTACAAATGCAGCATAAAAGTTACGATTTTTAACATCCATTACAGTTGGAAGCGGAACCTTCCAACCTATCGTTCCCATACTTTCATTATACCAACCTGCAAATGTATAACCTTGCTTTGTAGGATCCGGAATCTGAGGAATCGCTGATAAATATGGACCAATAATCTGCCGCATGACTCTCATTTCGGAAATTGGCGATTGGTCATCAAGTTCCTTCAAGGTAATGGTATAGCTATCATTAAGATTATCGTATGAGAGTTTATAGGTACGAGTCAGACCACCAGAACCTAATGATGCGCTTGATCCGTCATAAGTGATATATAATTTGGTTTCATAGCCAGTGTCTTCATCACGATCAGGTGTAATTGTACGATTGCGAGGATCATATCTGAACAAGTCCCTCTCCGCGAAACTGATTCTAAAGAAAGAAGGATCATGTATAGAAGAAGTGACTTCACCATCGTGTAAATCCATCTTATCCATCATAAAGTATTCAAGCGGTAATTGATAAGAGGTCTTTCCAAGCTCACCATGTATCGTAATCGGCTCTATATCATCCTGTTCGTAAGAAAAATCCAGAATCGCGTTACGTGTACCCATTTCGAATAAAGGCTTCTCATAGGTCGTTGAGAAAGGTACAACCGAGAAGGTTCCTTTAAACGCCTGCGCAATAATTTTTATCTCTAAATATAGCCCGATCTCTAAATGATAAGCGCCTTTCATGTTAGAAATCGCCGGGCTGCCTGCTACCCTCTCATAATGATAATAGAAGAAGCCCCATAGTTTAATATATCCGCCTAACTCTGCTTGCACCCCAATGCTATTAAGCGTCGTGGATAGGGCACCGACCTCTACCGTAAGGCGAATCCCCGCCCTTAACCCTAATTCACCCATCGCATAGAAGGTAAAGTTATACTTTTCAGGTACAAGCGTAGTTTGAGAGTTTCTAACCTGAGCTGCCATGATACGCATATTGAAGCTATAACGTTGCCCGTTTTCATACGTATATATAATTCCAACCGAGATATTAACCTTTGCACTCACTACAAACTCTGCCTTAAATACAACCTCAAAAATACCGTAAACGACTCGCGTGCTAGTTCTAAATATTTCTTTCGTAACGATGTCAACCCAATCAATATCTTCGTTCTCTAAGAATTCTTGATATAGCTCGGGCAAGTCATTTGAAATCTCATCAATTTCATTATCGGTGTACTTTTCAGTCTCTTCCATAACCTCTTTAATTTGTCTGGCGACGTTAATAACATCATCACTTTTCCAATCAATATCTTCCTCTTTTTCAAATAGGCCGAGATTGGCATCGAATCTTACTGCCGTATACGTATATACATCAAGATCTACATGTACTGAATAATCGACAGGTATGGATATGAACCAGAAATCTTCCCAGTAAATCTCGCCACCGGCGCTAAGGTTAACTGAAAACTCTTGTTCAAATGTTCCTGTTAATTTAATTTTGATTTCGTGATCTGCACTAACTTCAATCGCTACTTCTGCTTCAATTTCTAAAGAGGCACGAATCCCTGTTTTTCCTTCAAAATGTTCGAGGTCCTTTGAAATATTTACCTTTACTTGTTCAACAGATACTTCTACCTTTGAACCCGCTATATTCATCAGGCTAGTACCTTGAGCCGCATTTTCTCTAAGATGCTGAATGTCGCTATCACTAAACTGGGCAGCATCTACATTAAGTTCCTTAAAGCTGTCTGTTTGCAGAGCCATTGACGCAAGATAGCCCGAAGCCTGTTGTGCAAATCCACTATTGATGGCTTCCTTAGTCATCTCTGCTTCCAGTTGGGCAATACTTTCGCTGCTAAGCAGCTCTTCATTCTCTAATTCCTGATTTTTTTTATAATAATCGAATGAGTTGCGCATGGCTTCTTCGCTAATAACCTCGTAAGTAATCGTATACGTGTGATTAGCAAGATTAACTGTTTTGATCTGTGCATAGTTGGCAAGCTGAGATGCCTCGCTCCATTCGCCGGTATAGAATGCGATAAAATCTCCTGGCTCGACGCTAAGATCTTCTTTGAAATGAAATCCCTCATACTTTGCGTCCGAAAAATCCATCGTTGATTCAGATACCGTGATTGAATTATTGTTCGGATTACCATCCGTATCCTCAGTAACAGTGACGGGTAAAACATCTGGTACAAAAATAATATCCGTTACATCTGGTGCACCGTAATGATACTCATTGCCATTTTTGATAGAAAAAATTTCGACGTAAGAAATGTTTCCTTCATCCTCTAACGGCGCGCTGCCATTACGCTCATTTGGATGTGCTCCATCATAAATGGCAACGGTATCTCCTACTTCAATCTCACCGCCATCATAAATGAAGTAGCCATTCTCATAGTCGCTTACGATTGTTTCCGTGCTTCCCTCCTTGATCTCATACGTAAATAATGAGTTCGCAATAAACTTAGCCTGCTGACCGCCTTGACTCATTAAAGACACATCAGATGCACTTAAATATTTTAGGTTTGAATTGAATTTAAGATTGTTGACTTCAGTCTTAGCCGTCGTAAATGCAACTTCCCTTGTTGATGAGTCGTATTCCGTATCCCCTTCTTTGAAGACTAAAGCATCTTCAGTCAATACGAGCTTAAAGGTACCTCCCTCAGGAAATTGCTTATTCTCGTTATTGGCAGTAATTATGTATTCATTGTTAACCTTAGTTATGGAAATACCTGAATCCTCCATAAAATCAAGATGCGAAGATGAGCTAAACTCAATCGCATTCTTAATCGTAGATTCTGTTAATTCTCCAGAGCGATCAACGACTTTAATTGAAAATGCGCTTGGTTGATCCAGCTTACTAATTACAGGTATGCTTTGGACTTCTAGTGCTTGTTCTGATAATTCTTCGAACCTGGCATACAGTGTTATATCGCTAGTTACGATTCTATCTAAAGAAACTACCTTAGTTAACTCCCTATCCGTATACCAATCCAGGAAACTGTGGTTTGCTTTTCTTGCAATTGGCAGTTCACCTAGTGAATGACCTGCAACAACAGACTTATTCGCGATCGGTGTTCCACCGTCTGTTTGGAATGTAATGGTGTAGGTTCTTGGTGTTGGTATTGTCGGTGTTGTCGGTGTTGGTGAAGAACTTTCCTTAATCACCTCATTACTGCGCATGACAAACGAAGCCGCTTCAGCACGAGTTGCATTGGAGGTTGGATTGAAATTTCCGTTGCGATCTCCATTGATTAGGCCAGCTCTCCATAATGCCAATATAGCATCCCTTGCCCAGCTTGAAACATGACCAATATCGCTTGGCTCTGTAATAACGGTATTTCCTGTTTTATAGTTGATATTAAATTCCTCAAAATATCTCACCATAATTGTAGCCATTTGCTCTTTTGTCACCGTATTGCTCGGTGCAAACTTATTATTGCCTACCCCTGTTACAATACCGTTTTCATTTGCCCATTCTACGTACGGTGCATAATAAGAACCCGAGGACACATCCGTGAATGAAGAGGCTGAGGTGTATTTTGAAGAATCAATTCCTGCTACACGTCCAAAAACGGTAACGAACATTGCACGTGTCATCGTGCCTTGTGGTGAAAAGGTGTGCTCGCCTGTACCTTGAAATAGGCCATTTTGATACACATAATTTGCTGCATCGAAAAACCAATCGCCCGGCTTCACATCATTGAAAGAACTTGTTGTATTCCCATTCGTCAAATTCGTTGCGTCGACAACTGGATTAATATTTTGCACTATACCATTCCAGCTACTTGATAACTCATTGGATGGAGGTAACGCCAACAATTCTGTTCTAGATTCACTAGAATTGCTGGAATCACTAAAACTACTTGACCCGCTGAAGCCACTCCGATCACTAAAACTGCTCGTTTGCGCCGATATCAAACCTGGCGCTACTAGGGACACCGATAATAACACAGAAAGCATTAAACTTATAATCCGTTTGTACAAAGACTATCACTCCCCCAAAAATGAATTACATGAAATGGCATTTTACCTCGTACTGAAAAGTTTTGTGGAACAAGGCTTGCAAGAGACGATTACAAGAAAAAACGACTGACACCATATACAGTGTCCAGCCTCTTGTGCATCCAATTGTTATCTTCAACCATGTTAGCACAGCAACTTAACCCTTATCTGAAACCTAAAGAAAACTTTAACTTCAACTTGAAAATGGGAAGTAGAAATGGATCCAAACTATCAATTCTACAGAATCTATCTGTATGCAAGAATTGGAATACGAGTCGATTGTCACATCATGTGACGAGGATGGAAAAGCGCAAACTTGAGGAATTTAAGAGATACAGTATTATCAAAATGATGTTTTTCTAAAAATAAAAGCGGCAGAAGAGAGTTTATCTCTTCGCCGCTATTTATTAAATAACTTTGCCTAGGATCTGCACAGTTCGGCGCCCTCGAGCTCTTCGGTACTGTACTAATCACTTAAATTCATAGACGAAATCACAATACTTTAGAGTCGATTCTCGATGGGATGCAATGATAACAGTCTGATTATTTAATTTAGACACTGCCCTCATAACTTCCTCTTCAAGGCATTCGTCGAGTGCAGAGGTTCCCTCGTCCAACACCAAGATATCCGGAGAATCGTACACCGCCCTCGCTAGGCCTACGCGCTGGCACTGTCCCCCGGAAAGAAAGATTCCGTTTTCGCCAAGATTGGTGTCTTCGCCATGACTTAACCCTGCGATCATATCTGCTATTTGAGCTACCGATATCGCATGCTTCATTTTTTCTTTATCATAGTCTCGATAGAAAACAATATTTTCCTTCAAGGTTGCATTCAACAAAAAAACTTTTTGCGGAAGATATCCGAAACGAAACTTTATCTCGCCAAGTTGTTCCATCGTTCCATCTTCATGCTCCACATCTAGTCTTCCTTCTTTCGGCACAAGAAGACCCGTCAACAGATTTAACAGCGTACTTTTGCCTATTCCGGAAGGACCCCTTAAACCAACGATAGCCCCGCAAGGAATCTCAACATTTATTTTCTTTAAAACTTCTTGTCCATTCCCATAGGAAAAAGACAGATCACGACATACAATTTTGCTTCCCTGATTAAACCTGCCTGTAGTACGTGTATCTTTGTCTTGATCATTTGCGGCATGCGACTTGCTTTGTTTGTCTTCCTTGAGTATCCCTTTAATCTTCTCGTAGAAACCTCCGTCCATTCGATCCAAAACCGAGGAATTGGCATACAAAGAAGATAAATAACCGTTTATTCTTGTCACTCCTGGCATAACTCTAATTAAAATTAAGGCTAGAATGGCCATTTTCGACATGACGTCCTCGGATGAACCATTTGTTACATAAACAGCAAGAAACGCCATCAACATACAAGCCACCGTAATCAATTCAATTAGATGTCTAGGCAACGTGGAATAGACAGTCTGCTTTACTTCTAATGTTGCATTCTCCCGAATATACCCTTCGTAGAGATGCTCCACTGCATCTTTTGCATTATACAATTTTACTTCCTTGATACCATTTATGGCCTCTCTTGTAACTGCACTCATTCGGTCAAAGCTGTGATTGGAACGTTTTCCGGTATCTCGTACTTTAGTATAAATAAACCGATGGAATAGGATCATGATAAGAACATACACCAGAATCAAAGCCGCCGATATATTGACATTTAGGATGCACATGTAAGCCAAAAGCATGAGAATGACTAGAGCTTCTGCAAAAAATTCCAGCATACTCTGTATACTCAAGAAGATGGAACCCGTATATTTGTTAATATTATTAATAAGAGCCGACGAATCTTCATCAGTGAATGACTGATAATCTTGATCCAGGTACATGCGTAACAGTGACTTGCTTGTATCCTTATAATTGTTAACGATATATTTGCGCTTTATAATTCCTAACCCATATACAAACACGTTTTTTAATAGAAAACATATAAAAACAATTCCCGCAAGAAAAGCAACTTTTCTTATACTCTCATGCCCCCCCTCTAGAATCGCAGAAACAAAGGGGAAAATAAGTGAAATGCTTGCTGTCTCTAACGCTGCACCTATTACATAGAAAAAAACAAGCACGCAAAATCGAATCTGTCTCTTTCGACCGAACAGATTCCATAGTGTAAGTACATTCACTCCGAGTGGTTTATTCAAGGCAGGTCGCCGCTTTCTTAAAATAGTCCATGGAATTAACCTTATTATGAATTGTCAATATTCCTGTCTTCACTCTATGCTCGTTCTCTTTCTTGCCATCATCGCCGTAGTTTGCATTAAGGTCTTCTTAAATGCAGCAATCATATTTTCCACTTCTTTGCGATAATACTCTTGATCACATTCACAGTAGGGCAAAATACTTAAATAAAGCTGCTTGATATCTTCTATCCGTTTCATAGTTTCCGTGAAACTACGCTTCGTACTCGAATGGCCACTACTTCTCCTGCAGTATACATGTAGCTCCTCGTTTAGATAAGCACACTTGCTTCGGCTCGCGATTGGAAGTAGCAGCTGCGGATTCTGATCCACAGTGGATGCCGGAATCTGACGATTAGGATAACAGGAAAACAAGGCTTCCGTTCGCACCATAAAGCGCCCCGCAAGCTCCAAGATACGCTCATGGAACAAGTCATCAAATATATTGGACAAAAACGGCTGATTTTCTTTTTCTCTATACCTGATCGGATTCTCTGTCTCATCTTTGATCAAGCCATTGCTTCGCACCATATTGACATCAGGATGAGCAAGAAGACACTCCACCATCTTTTCAATACTGTCTTCTGTCCAGTAGTCGTCCGCATCGCACCAGGTTAATAGTTCGCCATGAACATTCGGTAGTGCCAGGTTTACAGCAGCCACTTGTCCTGCATGGTTCTGGGAAATAATCTTCACTGATATCCCTTTTTTCTCCATTATTACTGCTCTCTCTGTAAGGACCGAGAGTGAATCATCGCTAGACCCATCATCCACCAAAATAAGCTCCAACGGCGCATAGGTCTGGTTTTCTACGGAATCCAAAAAGGTGTGTAAATGAGGCATGGCATTATAGACTGGCGACATGATGGATACTAACGGTTTCATTCCTTTTACATCCTTTTCCTTAAAATAGCTGCATAATTTTTCATTTCTTCTTCACGTTTTAAACGTCCTGTATTGGTCATATGAAGGCGTCGCCTTAACGTTACTTGGTTGATTTCCCGAACCACAGCTCCTGCTTCCTTCACATTCATCATCCAATCTACCGTTTCTCCGCTTGAAAGATTTTCATCGAAGTATCCGCTCCGATCAAAGACCGATTTTTTGATAAGCCCACAGCCCGGCAATACACCGCCATAACCGTTTTCTCTTACCTTCAGTTTCGCCCTTTGTTCACTCGATAACTCCGGCGAAACAAAATCCTTTGCCTTTCCATATACAACATCACAGTCCGATTTCTCTTCCATGGCAATAAAAAGATTGACCAATGCATCCTGCGACAACACATCATCTGCATCCAGAAACAGTATATACTCCCCATAAGCCATCTTGAGTCCGATATTCCTTGCCTTTGCTGCACCGCCATGTTCCACCGAGATCACACGATCACCCAAGCTCTGGGCTTTGGCAAAGGAGTTATCTTCTGAATGATCATCCACAATAATAATCTCCTTCTCGCCATTCCAGATCTGGCTCGATATCGATTCCACTGCTTCTTCCAAATAATTTCCAGCATTGTATACAGGCATAATAATAGATAGCTTCACTGTATTAATCCTCTTCTTTTAGTCTTGGCCATCCCATATCTGCTTCCACATCATGTACGGGATCTGCCAACAGAAGGTCTTGAACCTCCGCGAATTCATTCAGTTCAAGGCTGTAATCTCCATCAACTACGACAAAATCGCCCATTGATTCCTGGCTGTAAGGTTGATCATCCGAAATGAAAATTTCCTTTTCCGTAAGCGCAGCAATAAACCGCTCTACACGCTGATCAATATCTACCACACAGCCTTCATTATTTTTGATTAAATCAACAATCTGCTTCGGTGCCTTTCCCTGCATCAACGCATCTAAAACCATCGATCCAAGAGCACTTGCTCCATAATACATTCCGGTAACAAAATTGATTACTATGGCCTGTCCATCAGCAATATCATAAAACATCTTCTCTTCGTTTAATTTATACACGTTAAAGTCCCTCCATAAATTTTCGCAATACGGTTACATTCTTCTTAAGGTCTTTACTTAAACAGAACTCATAAGTTGGCAAATCCTTCAGTCTATCCATCATTCTCTTAACCATTTCTGTATCTCTCCGCCCGCCAATCTGACTTACACTGGAATGAACCAATTTTACCAAAACCGGCCCTCGGTCTGTCGGCACAATCATTGGCTCGCTTCCATCCGTAACAATTGGACACAAAATAGCTTTAATCGGTAATTCTTCTTGAAAAGGATAGGCGGACGCATCAAAGAATTTCTTCCCGTTTCGCTTTTCCTCTGTCTTGATAACAGGCATATTCGGTTTCAAAATCTGATTCATATCCGAATTCAATCCAACCATTGTATATAGCGGCAATGCATTTCGTTCTCCCGCTTCACGCATCATCACATAATCATCTGCCACAAAATCCAACCCCTCAAGCAAGCAACTCACCGACAAAGTTGACTTTCCAGCACCGCCCCGCGCGCTTATCAATACCCCCTTATGATTAACTCCTACTGCAGCGGAATGCAGAATCAATAAGCCCTCCTGCTCTGCCCAAAAATAAAAACATCTGATAAGCGGATGTCCCAACATGCAATCATCATAATCAGTGCCTGCTTGTCTGCAGAAATAATAGGTCTTTCCGATGTAGTCGGCACCCTCCATCTCCGTACTTCTAGTAACCTTGATGCATCCCGTAGCATCCTTTCCCTGATACACATCGGTTATTGCTCCTTCGGGCAGCGGCTTATCCCGAAACGAATCGGGAATATAGATGTTAACATCATCCGTATAGCACCATATTACTGCATCCGGTACTCCGTACATCTCTTTTGAAAGCACTCTTCCGAGAAGAGATGATCTTATTAATGACACCTCCATTTCATCCCAATATCGAATTTCAAGAATCCTACCTGCTAACCCGATTTGCAAGTTCTTATAGAGCATCCCGTTTTTCTTTAAAATTCGTTTGTTAACATGTTCAAAAAAGGTGGAAATTGTTGTAGCTTTTTCATTCCCCATCTATTATTCTCTCTTTTCTCGCATAGTAGTTGTTCCAATTAACGAATTCGTAACCGTGAAAGATATTTTCGATACAATTTCATGGGTCTATTAAAATGATAAAGTTCCGCAACATACCTTGCAAAACACATACCAGATCTAAATTCCTTTAATTCATGAGAATAATACTTATACTCCTTTCTAATGGGTTTATATTTTATTCTTAAGCTTATTACCCGCAGCGTGATTGAACCATTTTCATCCGCACGGCGTTCTTTCATATAAGGTACAATCATCTCATAAAAATCCATTGCGTCTGTTAGCCATTTGGTATATCCGCTATTCACTGCAAATAAAATCTCTACATCCTCTAACGAAATGTCCTCTGGAAAACAGGTTGCGAATAACTTCATCATCAAGTGAACGCGATAACTACAATGCAGTTCTTTCGCGCGCTTTGCTATTGCTGCCCAATCCGTGTCAGGCATCATTTTCAACACCATTTTTGCATCAAATAACCATTTCATCCGACGTTCTGGCATCTCATCTACAAATATGCATCGGGATTGCGAATCCAATATATGTACAAACATGTCTATCGGAGACAATACTCTGAATTGACAGCTATTAACCTCAATTTGTTCAACTCTCTCCCAAATATCACTACCCTTTTCAAGATTGTTCTTAAAAATAACATGATGAATATCAAACTCCGTCTTTCCCAATTTATATGTAATTGAATACGGAGCCTCTACCATATACTCCGCACCCATATCTTGAAAAATTGAAACCGCTTTCTCATATTGATCGCGCTCAAGCGCAAAGTCTAAATCAGCCATCATTCTAGATACTCCTGGGGCAAAATGCAAACGCATTGCGGCTCCCTTTAAAAGCAACGGGTATAAATTCTTTTCATTCAATTTTTGCATACTCATAAAAAGTTTCTGCAACATCAGCGCGTTCTCCACCTGATAATAGCGGTAGATGCCTTTTAATTGCGGGATAACATGCTCCGGAAATCCCATCCAATCGACGTTATATCCAAAATGAGCTAACATCAGCAGATAATTATGATTACCCAAATCCATATCTAGTTCTTGAAGCTGACACTCTATTTCTTCTATACTCACATGTTCCTTAAACAGGAGTGACAGCAATCTTTGCTCGCACGGAACAAGTAGCCGTTTCTGCAACTCCTTTTCTATCTCATTATTCATATCTTTTCTTATCATCCATTCCTCTTTGTGGCTTTAGCATATAAGCCGCCTTCACCGACTTACCGATTTTATCACTTTTGGAATTATAACAGATTGTTATGAAAGAATAATGAAAAAATAAGCTAACCGCACAGGGATTTATCAGCATTACGATTCGCCCTATTTGTGATACGGTTCCCCCCGATTTATCTTCACAGCTCGATAAATCTGTTCCACCAGCACCAGCCGCATTAGCTGGTGCGGCAAGGTCATGCGCCCAAAGCTCAGCTTCTGCTGGGCGCGCTGCAAAACATTGGGAGCAAGACCATTGCTCCCGCCAATAACAAAAGCCACGTGGCTTCGCCCATACGTGGCTAATTTATCGAGCTGGCCCGCGAGATCCTCGCTTGACCAGAGCTCGCCTTCAAGCGCGAGCGCGACTACGTGCGCCTCAGGCTTCAGCTGCGCTAGAAGCCTCTCGCCCTCTCGCTCGCGCACAATCGCTTCCTCCGCCGCACTCATCGTCTCCGGCGCCTTCTCATCGGGCACTTCCGTGAGCGTAAGCTTCACGTACGGCCCGAGCCGCTTGGCATATTCCGCTATGCCAAGCACTAAGTACTTTTCCTTCAGCTTGCCGACGGCAGCTATCTGTATATGCAAACCCGACACTTCCCTTTATTCTAAATAAGCTAAAAACCTCTATTCACACCTAAACCACCAAAAAAGTAGCAGGCTCTACGCAAAAATCGCATTTCCGCGGAGGGTCCCAATCTGCGAATTGCGTTTCCTTCAAATCTACTACATCCGGTGCATCCTCATATTCATCTACAAATCGGTCTAAAGCCGTCTCCATATGCTCTTTACACACACAATACATCGTTTGCACGCTTCCTATCCTGATTGATTGAATTTCTACCTAGCGGCTTGTCTTGCCTAATTATCTTGCTATGTCTTTATATGCCTTGCTAGGTCTTTTCACTTTTTGCGTTGTCTTCATATGCCTTGCTAGGTCTTGTCAGGTCTTGCTTTGTCTACATTTGTCTTTCTTTGCCTTGTCGCGTCTTGCAATCTCTTCTCTTCCTATATCCTGCTTCAAGCATCCATGTTACCGTCTTACTAGTCTGTCCAAAAATAACTATACTCAGCATATCAGAAAACGCCCTCCCTTTGTAGTCGACAATTTCCGCAAACCGCAAGCCTCTTTCTCCCGCTTACCAGTCCTATTCCCAGCTTTCCCATCTCCATCTCCATTTCCATTACCAACCACCACTATCATCCTCCTCCAATCCAACAAAAAAACCGCAGCGCTCCCTACGGTCTCCCGTACGTGCACTGCGGTTATTCAACCATCTATTCCTCGTCTTCCTTCTCGCCAAGCTTGAAGTGTGTCTCATTCAGCTTGCCGTCACGATAGTAAGTAATCTTTATCTCATCACCGATCTTTTTCTTGCCGTACAAATATTTACGCAGATCCATCGTGCTGCTGATCGATTGGCCGTCGAGCTTCACGATAACGTCATTGAACAGCAAGCCCGCTTCCTGAGCAGGACCAACCGCCTCAAGCACGATCACGCCGTCATAAATATCATCAGGCAGGTTCAGCTTCGGCAGTGTGCCTTCAATAACGCTATCCGGTTCCTCTTCGGGCGCTTCGGCATCCGGCAGCAGCTCATCCTCACCTGTATCGCCGTAAGCATCCTCGAAACCCTGCTGCTCCCAATACTGCTCCAGATCCATCGTGTAGACGCCTAGGTAAGGACGCGGGACATGACCTAGCTTGATCAGACTCTCCACGATCGGCATAGCTAGGTTAATTGGAATCGCAAAGCCGATGCCCTCCACGCCGAGATCAGCAATCTTCATGCTGTTGATGCCGACGACTCGCCCATTAAGATCAATAAGCGGCCCGCCGCTATTGCCTTGGTTAATGGACGCGTCGATCTGGATAACCTCTTGCTCCCAGTCGTACACGCCATCCTGATTAAGCGATACCGGTACGATCTGCTTCGTCTTGCTTACGCTTCCTGTCGTCACGGACTCCCCTAGCCCGAGCGGGTTGCCGATTGCGATAATATATTCAGCCGGGCGCAGCGCCGAGGAATCGCCAATCTCAGCAACGACATCAATGCCCTTCGCATCAATCTCAAGCACGGCCAGATCGGTAATTTGATCCTTCCCGACGACATGCGCCTCGCGTGTCTCGCCGTTCATGAGAACAACCTTTACCGCCTGCGCCTGGTCGATTACATGATAATTCGTAATAATGACTGCTTTGCCATCCTGCTTGCTTATGATAACGCCAGAACCTACGCCCACCTCGCGCAACGTTCCTTTTTCTTCAGTGTCCTCGGGAAGCGGCTCGCCTTTGCCTATGCCAAGCGCGAACATCTGCTGGTTAATGACGCTTACGACGGCCGGCCTTACTTTGGCCGAAGCCTGTATCGGGCGCTCCAGCGGATCAATCGCCAGCACGCCGCCGGCTGTCGCTACTGCTCCTCCGCCGCTGCCTATCCCGCCTCCACCGCCAAAAACGGCGCCGAACAGCAAGGTTGCGGCCACAGCGCTAGTGATCGAGGATACGAATGCAATGCGGACGTTGGACCACTTTCGTTCCTTGCTTTTATATGGAAAAGCAAAGTCTCCCTTCTTGCTCTCGCGAGCAGCACGCTTGGATACCTTGGTCGAATAAAAATCATCGTCGAATAAGCTCATTGCTATCGCCCCTCTCGATGTCTTAGACATCAAGACTATTTTTTCAATATAGGAATGTTTTCGGAAGATTTGACTACAATAATAATAGATTCGAACGATGGACAGCAGATCTTTTTCATTCCGCTCACAAACCATTATAAATCCAAGGAGAGATGCCGCAATGAAAGCCAAAACCCCCGCCGCATGGGAACATGTACAGCTAGCCGCCAAGCTGGCGGATTTGAAGGATGACCACTACCGTACCGTTCTCACATTAAGCGCAATGCTAGAGTTGTTCATAGATAAGGGCATACTTACGAGAGAAGAGTTAAGCGCTAAGGCCGATGCGCTGGATGCGCAGCTCGAGTCGCTTATTTCCGCTTCACTTCATCCCATGGCGTAGGCTTATCGTGATACGTCGCCCGCAGGGGATGCTCTTCCTTCTTATAAAATATTCCGTGATCCTCCAAGATAGAATTCACGGTCAGCATCGCTAAATCCATCACGTTATGATCAAGGCTCAAGTGAGCCAAATAGACACGTTTCGTTCGATCCGTCATAAGCTCCAGCAGCGCTTCGCCTGCCGCGACGTTGGACAAGTGACCGACATCGCTCAATATGCGGCGTTTCGTATTCCATGGGTACCGCCCCATCCGGAGCATCTCGGTATCATGATTGGCCTCAAGCACCAGCACATCCGAATCGATAATATGACGCTTAACCTTCTCGCTCACATAACCTAGATCCGTTGCCAGGCTGAGCTTCTCGCCATTCTCCACAAAGCAGTAGCCGACTGGCTCCGCTGCGTCATGCGAGATGGGATAAGATTGAATGGCCATTGATCCGAAGGTAACTTCTTCACCTGTTTCCATAAACACACGTTTCTCGGCGGCAATGGTGCCTACATGCCTCTCCATCGCGGCCCATGTTGCCTCATTTGCATAAATCGGCAAATCATACTTGCGCGCAAACGCGCCGAGACCCTTAATATGATCGGAATGCTCATGCGTCACGAACAGCGCGTCGAGCTGATGCCCCGTTACTCCTCGCTCGCGCATGAGCTCATCTAGTTTCTTCGCGCTCATTCCTGCATCGACAATAACCGTTTTTTCATTACCTTGCACGATTGTCGCATTGCCGGTCGAACCGCTTCCCAGTACCGTAAATCGAAGTCCCATATTGCTCTTTCCTGTCCCTTCTCCCGCTCCCGTTAACGTAAACCGTTCGCTGCCGCTTCCCCTTGCGCTTCATCCGTTGCAACCTCGCCGCTTATCGCATGCACATAGAACAAATGGCCGTCCTCCAGCATCACGCGCCAAGATGGTGCGGACACTTGCTTCTCCGAATCGAAAATTTGCCCTTTGTAGCCGAGCTGAATATCCGAAATCACCGCGCCATCCGGCAAGTACGTTTCAATGAGGCTCGCTACGATTTTCGCTGCCGGAAGCACCTGCTTGGCTTCGCCTGTGCCGAGCAGCTCTACCCGGTCCTGCAGGAATGATATAATTTTTTGATCGCTGATATACAGCGTCAGCTTCACGTCGAACATAGGCCGTCCTTCTACGACACGATAGAGGACGAATTGATCCACGCTGCTGTTCAGCAAATCGAATGCGTACTGATCAAGCTCGGGAATACGATTCCCCAGCGTTTTCAACAGCTCTTTTTTAGAATAAATAATGGTACTGTCCACCGGTTTATCTAGAATAACAGGCTCCGCGTTCTTTCGGCTGTCCGAGTGCAGATTGTATGTTAAATCACCCAGCTCCGGCGTTTCCAGCGGCAGATTGGCTTCTAACGAAATTCGTTTCTGCTGCATGAGCAGCACTTTATCCTGCGGCAGCTCCGCTGTGTTCACATTCAGATTCAACTGCTCTCTAATATCTAGCCAGAGCTGATAGCCCAGCAACACATTGAGCAGCAAAAACGAAATAATAAGCACATTTTTCGCTCGTCCCCAATCCACCCGCCTTCACCCCCGCCATCTTAATATCCTTATTTCCCTTTTCCGAAAAACAGTGGGTTTGCTCCGCCGACCGATACCGCAGCTCCTACACCATTCGCAGCCGTTGCGGTGTCTGCATCATCTCCGCTGCCATCTGCGGCGTCGTTCATGGACGACTCCACAACCTGCTTAGGGGGCTCATAGCCACTCGGATAAGCATCGGTCAGCATTTCTTCCGTTCCGTCCGCTAGGCGTACCGCCCAGATCGGGTTGAAACGAAGTCTCTCCTCATCTAGCGGCAGTGCCTGCAGTGCCGGGAACAATGTCTTCACCTCGCTGCGGCGGTCATACCGATTAAGGATGGATTGGAGCTCCTCGCCGCCGGGCAGCCATCTTACCGTACGGGATTCGGAATCCGCAGCAAGCGTAATTAGCGATCTCGCATACTCCGTAACGACTCCCTGCTGAAGCGTAAGCTTCATGTAGCCGTAATGGAACGGGGATGCCGCAAGAACCGGATATTGCTCTACGTATTGCTTGAAGCGGATAGCCTTGCCTTCGCCCCCAGGCAACGCATTCACGAACCGATGAACGCCATCCCAACCGCCGTGCTGATTCACAAAGTCTACCGAGGCATACACATTGTCACTTAATAGATTTTCCGTAATTTGCGGCGCACTCGGATCGGTATAGTTAATCCATTTGCCGTTCTGCTCTACCTGAAGGCCCCGTTTGCCATCTGTATAAATCTGCGAGCCGCCCCGATCCTCTAGCGCCCGTGTCGTGCTCGGATCAAACATGCTGCGCTGCATTAAATCCGGCGAATAAGTCTCGTAAGGAAACAGCATTTCCGTTGATTGGATCGGAACAGCCGGAACATATAGTCCGTCTGCGGTCATCGTATATTTCGGCTGGTATTGCCCGAAGCCTACATAATCCTGCACGTCGCGAACGGTTAGGTCGGCACGGACGGACTCGTACACCATCTCGCCATCCGAGCTGAAGAAGAATGTTCTGATCTCCTCCGTACCCGTCGTTTTGAAGATCCAAATCCGGTCAATCGTCTCGTTTAGAAACAGCAGGTCTCCTTCTAGCTTAAGCAGCTTCTGCAGCAGCTCTACCGGAATTCCGTTCTCGAACCTCAGTTCAATTCCAATATCGTTCTTCCGAATCTCTTCCCAATTCAGCACATCCGACGGGCTTCGTTGAAAGCCCTTGAACTCCCTGCCCTGAATACGCTGGTTAAGAATCATGTCGTAGAACTGCGTGCCTGGATAAATGATGGTATGCTTGTTTCCGCCCAGATGGATAACAAGTGTCTCTGGAAATATGACGCTCTCCACGCTTGTCGCCGTTCCCATCGGCTCGGTATTCACGTAATCCTGGTCGCTTCTGACCGTCGCCCCAAGGCCTGGCATGCTGTAAGCCAGCAAGTAGCTTTGAAGAAGGCTGAGCGCGACCAGCACGATTAGTGTTGTCGTCTTTATTTTCTCCTTCATGCAGGCTCACCCCCTTCTTGCAGCAGCGGGAGCGTGAAGGTCACTGTTGTACCCTCGTTAAGCTCGGAATGCAGCGAAATAGTTCCGCTATGAGCCTTCACAATTTCCCGGGCAATCGAAAGCCCGAGGCCGGTTCCGCCCATGTTGCGCGAGCGAGCCTTATCAACGCGGTAGAATCGGTCAAAAATTCGATCCAAATCCTTTTTGGGAATCCCGATCCCCGTATCTTTGACGCTGATGGCCAGCAATGCCGAATCGGTCGGCTTCTTCGCCGTTAATTCAATGGTCCCACCGTCCAGCGTGTATTTAATCGCATTCGAGAACAAATTATCGAGCACCTGGTCAATCTGATCGCGGTCAAGCCAAGCCGACTCCAGTCCGTTATCGACGCGCACAGCTGCCTTGATCGACTTCTGCCTAAGCTGGAACGAAAAACGGTCAGCCACCTCGTCCAGCATATCGTGCACATTGGTCTGTCTGCGACGAAGTGGCGCCTGATTAGAGTCCAGTCGGGACAGATGCAGCAGATCCGTTACCAGCCTGATCATACGCTCCGTCTCATTGCGGATGACGCCTACAAAACGCTCCGACAGCTCACGTTCCTCCAGCGCACCGTCGTTAAGTGCTTCTGCATAGCTTTTAATCGTGGTGAGCGGCGTCCGCAGCTCATGCGATACGTTGGCAACAAACTGGCGGCGTGACTGCTCAAGCTTCTCCTGCTCTGTTACGTCTTGAAGCACGGCTATCGTACCCGTAATTCCTTTATCGCGGCGATGAATCGGTGTAAAGGTAGCCCGCAGATGCCCTTCCTCGCTATCACCCATGTCCTGCTCATCCACACTGCGTGCAATGAGCATCGTCTGACCGCGCCCTTGCTGAAGCTCACTCAGACGCTGCTCGGATAGTTCAAAAACCTCCGGCAATACAAGCCCCTCGAAGGTGCGTACGTCGAGCAGCTCCAGCGCACGTCTATTCCATACAATTACATTGCCGTTCTCATCTGCTGCAACTACGCCATCACTCATATTCGATAGAATAGAAGCAAGCTTCTCATTCTCTTCTTCATTCACGGACAAGGCTTCCTTCAGCCTGATTGTCATATCATTGAACGCGACGCTCAAGCTGCCGATCTCATCATCCCCCAGCACGGGCACCTGAAGATCGAACTTCCCTTGTGCGATCGCTTCTGCCTGCCGCGTCAGCCCTTGGATGGGACTTGTAATCGTATGCGCCAGCAAAATCCCGAGCACTCCCGTTAAGCCGAGCGCAATGAGCGTTCCCGAGAAGAAGATTTGATTGACCCTGTTTACCGTCTCATAGAGCTCATTCATCGAAGCTACGACATAGACAACTCCGACTACCTTGTTGTCATTGATCGTAACCGGCTGCGCGATCATCTTTTTGCGCGTGTTGTCCTCATCTATGATTTCCTGCTCATTGTCTGTTATGTTCTGGAGCGCCCTGCTCACGGCAAGTGACTTATTCTTCTGGCCGATATATGATTGGTTGCTCTGAACCGAGGTCGCGACCATCTTGCCATTCGAGTCCAGCACCTGAACCTCCGCGCCGCTTATGCTGAACAGGTTGCGAACGACCAAGCTGAGATCCTCGGTCGTACTCTCTGACGAATCGCCTTCCGTATCCGGCTTGGCAGAAAGGCTTTGAGCTGCGAATTCCGAGAGAATGTTAGCTTGCTCCTTGAGGTTCTTCGTGAAGCTGTCTATCAATGAGTTTTTAACTGTGCTGATGAAATAAACGCCGATCAGCTGCATCGCTACGAGAATAAGCAGCAAGTAGATGATGACCAGCTTGACTTGAATCGTTCGGAAGAAGCT
Source organism: Paenibacillus endophyticus (assembly GCF_014192395.1). Lineage (GTDB taxonomy): Bacteria > Bacillota > Bacilli > Paenibacillales > Paenibacillaceae > Pristimantibacillus > Pristimantibacillus endophyticus. Next base: position 294,547 of record NZ_JACHXW010000007.1, read on the forward strand.
TTTGCCCTTCATCCTACGCGAAGCCTCCGGACTTGGAATTGCGCATCATGTAGCCTAGGCCGCGCCGGGTCATAATATACTCCGGACGACTTGGGTCATCCTCGATTTTCTCGCGGAGTCTCCTAATCGTTACATCTACTGTCCGCACATCTCCGAAATACTCAAAGCCCCACACCGCCTGAAGCAAATGCTCGCGCGTCATCACCTTGCCGCTGTTGCGAGCCATATAATACACCAGCTCATATTCGCGATGAGTAAGGTCAAGCGGCTCACCGTCCTTATAGACGACGTACATATCGGTATCAATAAACAAATTAAACAGCTTGAACCCCTGCTGTTCCTGCTCGGCAGGCTCCTCGGAGGAGCTTGCACGCTCGCCATTTGCTCCAGCCGGCTTCTGCTGTCTGCGCAAATGCGCTTTCACGCGCGCGAGCAGCTCACGCGTGCTGAATGGTTTTGTTACGTAATCGTCGGCGCCCAGCTCAAGTCCAAGCACCTTGTCAATTTCTGTATCTTTGGCAGTCAGCATAATAATCGGCATTTGCAGCTTGGCACGAACCTCGCGGCATACGTCCATGCCATCCTTCACAGGAAGCATCAGATCGAGCAGAATCAAATCAGGAAGCTCCTCAAATGCGAGCCTTACTGCTTCTCCGCCGTCAAAGGCGCAAATGACCTGATGGCCTTCCTTCTCCAAATTAAACTTTATAATATCGGCTATCGGCTGTTCGTCATCGACCACTAATATTTTTCCGTGCATCGCTACACCCGCCCGTCGCTTGTCCTTTAATAAATACTTGTAACTTCTATTTTAACACACGTTATCCATTCCTTCACAATGAAACTTCCCTCATGTTAGCAAGGTTCTTCCTTTCTTTCTTTTTACGCGTTTACTTACAAAAAAAATCACCTCCGCATGAAGCGAAAGTGATTATTTCTGTTTATATTTGGGTATAAATTATAAGTACTTTAATGGATTTTGAAGAACGCCGTCCTTATGCACTTCGAAATGCAAATGTACGCCCGTTGAGTTTCCTGTGCTGCCCATGATACCGATAGTATCGCCTTGCTCAACAACAGCGCCCACCTTTGTTTTGTATGAGCTTAGATGCCCATAGACCGTAGTATATCCGTTTTTGTGGTTGATAATAATCGTCTTGCCTAAGCCTGGCTTCGTTCCGACAAATTCAACAATGCCGTTATCGGAAGCATGGATATTCTTGTTGCCGGTCAAATCAATCCCGTTATGCATACGGCCCCAGCGCTTGCCGAACTTGCTCGTCAACCGTGATCCGGATACCGGCATCGCGAAACGTCCTGTTCCTTCGCCGAGTATAACCTTCGTTCCTCTCTCGACGATTTTCGGCATGGCTTCTTTGATAACTTCCTTTGTAAGAAGCTCTTCCGAGACGACATAACCGTTCTGCTTGGTAATGCGGTACGTTAATCGCTTCGAGCCAGCCGAGCCTTCTGAAATGGTTTTGGATTCGCCGACACGCATGTCCGCATTTTTCTTAATCTCAACCGGCGGCTCAATCGTCTCGACCTCCACCAGATTTTCGATGGTTTTAACCGTAAGCTCCGGCTGAAGGACCGTTAGATCGAGTACATCGCCAATCGTAATTTTGTCATCCTTGATCCATGCATTATTCTTGTAGATGACTTCAGGAGATATATCAAACTTCTGCGCGATGCAGCCGACGCAATCTCCGGCTTGTACCGTGTATTTGGTAGGTTGAATGCTGCCCTGCACAAGCATCTTATAGATCGCTTCCGCTTCCATAATCTGCTCGGGATCGATATCGATTGATTCTGTCATAACAGCCTCAATGAATTCGACCTCCATTACTTCGCGCCCAGGCGTCTTGGACACAGGCTTGGCTTCCGCAGCAGGTGCTGTTTTCTCGTTAGAATCAAAGGAGAGCGATTTAACTTCCTTCTGATTCTTCTTCGCTGCCGCAAGCTCAGGTGCGAACTTGCTTTGTACGCGCAGCAATACATCATCGGCCGTCTGCTGATCCTTCACGATGCCGATTACTTTTCCGTCTACCTTTACTTCTACGCCAACCGCATGAGATGCAAACAAGCCCTCGAGCTTGTCCAATGTGACATCCGTTTCAGGCGTTCCTTTGAAGGCTTGAGTAGCTTCGTATGTAATCGTTCCCGTATCAAGCACCATGTTAAGTCCTGGATTTGCTTGCTGAACCTCTTCCGTCTCCAGAAGAACAAGCTGTTCGACTTCCTGTGGGTCGCTTACGGTTCCAACCGCTGTGCCATTCATATATACGTTATAAAATTCGACTGTGTTTGCTTGGACATATTGGATTCCGCTAAATCCTGCTACTGTGAGGAGAACGAGAGCTCCCCCTGCCAATTGAACCGGTTTCCTCCGCCATATAGGCAATTTGGCCTTATCGCTTGCAGGTTGTTGCTGTTTCTTGCCACTCAAGTGTTGCGATCGGTCACGCCGAAAGTACTGAATCGACTGATTCCATACCTTCTGAATCCGACCTTTGTCCCTGAAAACGGTCATGATTGTCTCCTTTTCGCGCTTATGCAACTATTTTTCTGGCTTCCGACAATAAAAAAAGGCGAATTATCCTGTCGGATCACTCGCCTAATACTTTAACATATGCCCAACAATTGGAGCAACCTTTACAAGACGTTCGTAATATTAATATTTCTTCAGAATGTCCATCATTTGGGTGTATTCCGTCTTGTCGAGATGCTGTGCCATGATCTGTTGGATATCTGTCAGCTCCTGTTCCGTCAGCCCATTTTCGATATATTGTGAGATGGTTTGCCATGATTCCTGGGGCAATTTGCTCATTAATAGGCCAAACAGCTCATCCTTGTCCTTATCGGACATCTGTTCCTTCACTTCCGTCAACTCATCGGTTGTCATTGCCGTTTCACTGTCATCAATTCCTGCCACGCCTTCCTCTACGACGGTGCCGCTATCTGGCGCCGAACCGGCTCCCGCATGGGTGCCTCCACCGATTCCAATATCCGTCAGCGGAGGATCCGATGCTTGGATGAAAGCATCTACCGATGCCGGAGGATCTTTCTCCGTCTCTTGCTGCGCATTGGCTTCTGTTTTATCCTCCGTATTCGCGTTTGTATTATTCTCAGTACTCGCTTTCGGACTATCTTCATTACCCGCTTCTAGAGTATCCTCGGTTTTCGCTTCCGAAGTGTCTTTCGTATTCTCTTGCTCTTGCGCTTCCGTTTGTTCTGCAATATCCGTCGTCACTAACGGGTCAGCTCCCCAGAGCTTGCCCCATACGCCTGACATTGCCATAGGCGGCACCTCAAGCGGAAGATTGAATTGTTTTAATATAGACTCTACATAACTAGTAACAATATATCCGGTGGTCCATATGCATAGGAAGCTTAGAATCAGTCCTGAAGCAACCAGCTTACCCAACCATCCGATTCGTTTCAACATTTGCCACATTCCCTTCGTTACGCAGCCTATCTTTCTTTCATTAAAGCTGGCGTTACCATTATCTGTTATATACCATTATGGTCAACAAAAGGGACAGACATTCTCTCTAATGCCAAAACATGCAAAAAAGGATGGCCTCAAGGCCATCCTTCTATGTTAGCTTTCTATTCGTAAATTGGGCGAACCGGGTTCGTTTGCTCACGGTTGCGTCCTACGGAGAAGATCGCAATCGGAATACCTGTAAGCTCTGATACGCGGTTCAAGTAGTTGCGCGTATTCACTGGCAGATCCTCAAGCGTCTTAGCATTGGAGATATCTTCTGACCAGCCTGGGTGCTCCTCGTAGACCGCTTCGCACTCCGAAACCATTTTGAGGCTTGCTGGATACGTTTCGATCACTTCGCCGCGCAGCTTGTAGCCTGTGCAGATCTTAACCGTTTCAAGACCTGTAAGCACATCCAGTGAATTCAGAGATAGACCGGTAATGCCGCTTACACGGCGCGCATGGCGAACGACAACCGTATCGAACCAGCCGACGCGGCGCGGACGGCCTGTTACGGTTCCGTATTCATGGCCTTTATCGCGAATCAATTGACCGATTTCATTATCCTGCTCCGTCGGGAAAGGACCATCGCCTACACGTGTTGTGTAAGCTTTGGCAACGCCGATTACTTGCTGAATCTTCGATGGGCCTACGCCCGAACCAATACATACGCCGCCAGCCGATGGGTTCGAAGAGGTAACATACGGATAAGTGCCTTGGTCAATATCAAGCATAACGCCTTGTGCGCCCTCGAACAGCACCTTCTGGCCTGCATCGATTGCATCGTTAAGAATAACGGATGTGTCTGTCACATATTTGCGCAGAACTTCAGCGAAACCGAGATAGTCGCGAACGATGGAATCCGCATCCAAATGCGATCCTCCGTAGACTTGCTCGATCAATTGGTTTTTCTCGATGATGATGCTGCGAACTCTTGTTTCGAATTCCTCTGCGTCCATCAAATCAGCAATGCGAATACCGTTGCGAGCTGCTTTGTCCATATAGCAAGGGCCGATGCCTTTGCGAGTTGTACCAATCTTGTTGTCGCCTTTGCGGTCTTCTTCAAGGCCGTCAAGCACAAGATGGTAAGGCATAATAACATGCGCGCGGTCACTGATTTTCAAATTGTCCGTAGAGAAGCCGTTATCATGAATATAGTTAATTTCGTCGATCAGCGCTTCGGGGTTGATAACCATCCCGTTGCCGATGACGCAAGTTTTATTATGGTTGAAAATACCCGATGGAATCATCGTCAATTTATACTTTTTGTTATCAATAAGGATCGTGTGTCCGGCATTGTTTCCCCCTTGGTAACGAGCGACGACGTCGGCTCCCTCTGCCAAGTAATCAGTGATTTTGCCTTTACCTTCGTCTCCCCACTGTGTACCAACAACAACAACCGTAGACATAATTATACCCCCGTCCGGTGTTTATAAGCACCGAAAATTACCGTCCAAATGCTGCAGCACGCGATGTCCTTCATAGAAAAGAACATAATTGCTACGTGATATCAGTCAAAAGACAGCATTAATAGTGTAGCAGTCCATCTGCGAGAAGTCAAACTAAAAACGAACAATTGCATAGCTGCCCATGCAATTGTTCGGATATTAAGAGGCTTGCATCGGATCCTGATGCGCGCGGTCTATGCTGACGAATTTATTGTACTTTTTGAGAAACACCAGCTCGACCGTGCCAACTGGTCCGTTACGCTGCTTAGCGATAATAATTTCGATAATATCCTTTTTCTCGGACTCTTTATCATAATAGTCATCCCGGTAAAGGAACGATACGATATCAGCATCTTGCTCAATCGAGCCCGATTCCCGAAGATCGGACATCATCGGGCGTTTATCCTGACGCTGCTCAACACCCCGGCTGAGCTGCGAAAGCGCAATAACCGGAACCTCAAGCTCACGCGCGATTTGCTTCAGCGTCCGCGAAATCTCGGATACCTCCTGCTGCCTGTTCTCGCCCGCTTTACCACGGCCGGAAATTAGCTGCAAGTAATCGATCATAATCATGCCGAGCCCTTTTTCCTTCTTCAGACGACGGCATTTGGCACGAATCTCAGCTACCGTAATCCCCGGCGTGTCATCGATAAAGATTTGTGCTTCCGACAAGGAGCCGATCGCCATCGTCAGCTTCTCCCAATCATCGCCTTCCAGATGGCCTGTACGCATGCGTTGCGCATCCACATTCGCTTCGGCGCAGATCATACGTTGAACCAGTTGAGCCGCTGACATCTCCAGACTGAATATGGCCACTGTCTCTCTCGCGCGCACGCCGACATTTTGCGCAACGTTCAGCGCGAATGCTGTTTTACCTACGGAAGGACGCGCTGCAACGATAATCAAGTCGCTTCGCTGGAAGCCGGCGGTCATCCGATCCAGATCGGTAAAGCCCGACGGAATACCCGTTGTGCCTCCCTTGTCCTGATAAAGCTGCTCAACCTTCTCGAATACTTCCATCAGTACATCCCTGATAGAGATGAATCCACTGCCGGAACGGCGATTCGAGATCTCTAGAATTTGTTTCTCTGCGTCACCAAGCAGGACGCCAACATCATCGGAATTGGCATAACCGTCGGAGACGATATTGGTTGCGGTACGAATCAAACGCCTAAGCATCGATTTCTCTTCGACAATCTGCGCGTAATAATCAACGTTCGCAGCTGTCGGCACAGAATTGGCCAGCTTCGCCAAATAGCTGACGCCGCCGATTTCTTCAAGCAGATGCTGGTCCTGCAAATGCGCGGTCAAGGTCACAAGATCGACCGGTTGGTTGTTCTCTGCAATCTCAACCATTGCTTCGTAGATTTGTCTATGGGGACCGCTGTAGAAATCTTCGCTGCGCACCCGCTCCATCGCCGTAATAAGCGCTTCCGACTGCAGCAATATGGCTCCGATAACAGCTTGTTCAGCCTCTAGATTTTGCGGTGGAACTCGGTCAAACATCAGCTCGTTACTCATTGGGAACCTCCTGAAAGGTTTGCGTAGCAAACCTACTTCGTAAGCATTAACTTAAGGTTTGCGTAGCAAACCAACCTACTTCATAAGCATTAACTTAGGTTTGCGCAGCAAACCTACTTCGTAAGCATTAACTTTGGTTTGCGTAGCAAACCAACCTACTTCATAAGCATTAACTTAGGCTTGCGTAGCAAACCTACTTCGTAAGCATTAACTTTGGTTTGCGTAGCAAACCAACCTACTTCATAAGCATTAACTTAGGTTTGCGTAGCAAACCTACTTCGTAAGCATTAACTTTGGTTTGCGTAGCAAATCCGCATCCTATACATAAGCGAAGGCTTGCGTAGCAAATTTGCTGCACAAGCCCCAGTCGCTTTCTATTCTTCGCTAGCCTGAACGCTTAGCTTCGCCTTCACTTCAGGGTGAAGCTTAACAATGACCTGAGTTACGCCTAGCGTACGGATCGGGTCATCCAGCTCGATTTTGCGTTTGTCGATTTTAATGCCTTGCGCTGCCAGCGCTTCACCGATTTGCTTGCTCGTGATGGCACCGAACAATCTTCCGCCTTCGCCTGCCTTGGTTTTAATGACAACCGTCATTTCCTCCATTTTCTTGCCAAGCGCCTGCGCGTCTTCCTTTTCTTTCTCCTTGCGCTTTTGCTCAGAAGCAGTCTGAACCTCAAGCGTCTTCAGGTTGCCGTCAGAAGCCAGCTTCGCCAGCCCTTGCGGCAATAGAAAATTACGTACATATCCTTCGGAAAGCTCCTTTACTTGGCCCTTCTTCCCTTGTCCTTTAACATCCTGCAAAAATATTACTTTCATTCAAATAACCCCTCTTCCGTTTCGATTTCGTCCAATACCTGTTTCAGTCGTTCGGCAACTTCCACTACCGAACCTTCAAGCTGAGCGGCCGCATTCGTCAAGTGTCCGCCTCCGCCCATTCTTTCCATTACGACCTGCACGTTCATATGACCGAGTGAACGAGCGCTAATGCCGATGAGTCCGTCAGCCCGCTCCCCGATAACAAAGGAAGCCAGTATGTCGGTCATATTCAGCAGTGTATCTGCCGATTGAGCAATGAGCAGCTGCGAATATTTGCGGCCAGACTCCGTAACAGCAATCGCTACATGCTCGTATAGCACTTCGGCATGCTTAATGATTTCCGCTTTTCGTACGTACTCCTCGAGATCCTCCTTCAGCATCCGCTGAATCATCATGGAGTCAGCGCCATTGCGGCGCAGGAATGAGGCAGCCTCGAACGTTCTCGCTCCCGTTCGGAGCGAGAAGCTCTTCGTATCCACGGTGATGCCCGCAAGGAGCGCCGTGGACTCCCTAACATCGAGTACGACACGGTCATGTATATATTGAAGCAGCTCCGTAACGAGCTCGCAAGTCGACGAAGCGTATGGCTCCATATAGACCAAGATCGCATTAGCGATAAATTCCTCGCTGCGGCGATGATGGTCAATCACGACGATACGGTCCGTTTGCGTGAGCAGTTTCGGCTCTTTCACCATCGACACCTTATGCGTATCAACGACGACCGCGAGCGTCTGCGGCGTAATGAGCGCCGTCGCTTGTTCAGGCGACACGAATCGCTTGGATAGCTTCTCGTCTTCCCTAATAAGCTCCATCATCTTTTGGATAGCGGGGTTGACACCCTCTAATACGATATAAGCTTCCTTGCCAAACAACTGCGCCGCTTTCATCACGCCAATTGCCGCGCCGATCGCATCCATATCCGGCATTTTGTGGCCCATGATGACAACGTTATGACTCTCACGAATCAAATCACGTAGCGCATGTGCAACGACACGGGCGCGAACCCGCGTCCGCTTCTCTACGGCATTCGACTTGCCGCCGTAGAACGACTGTCGACTCCCCACCTTAACGGCAGCCTGGTCTCCGCCGCGACCGAGCGCAATATCAAGGCTTGTGTGCGCCCATTGGCCAAGCTCGATAATATGCTCGGCACCCGCAGCGAACCCAATGCTCAGCGTGACTGGAATTTTGTGATCGCCTGTAATTTCCCTTACCTCGTCAAGCACGACAAAACGGGATTGCTCCAGCTGCTTCAGCGTGCGCTGATCGGTTACAAGCAGGAATCGGTCCGAGGTGAGCCTTTTCAAATAGATCTGGTATTTCTGTGCCCACTCGGTAATCTCTGTTGTAACCTTTGCCAGCATCGAGCTTCGCTGATGATCATCAAGGCCCTGCGTTACTTCCTCGAGGTTGTCGATCATGACAACGCCAAGCACAAGCTTCTCGTCATCATATTTACGGCCAAGCTGCCAAAGCTCCGTAATGTTCTTTACGTACAAGATTCGTTCCTTTGGCTTGAAGATCAGCTGGTATACCTGCGAGCCCACCGTTGCTTCCACGGTGCCTTCCCGCTCCTTTACCTGCTGCAAGGAAGGAAATATCTCGGCAAGCGGCACGCCAATGACCGTTTCCAATCCTGTCATATCTGCTATATAAGGATTATGCCACTCTACGATTCGATCTTCGTTATATAGAATAATTCCAAAGGGAAGCTCGCTGACAACGTCGTTGCCCGCTTTCTTCACCCGATATGACAATGTGCCCAAATACGTTTTAAGATCTTTGCGGAAAGCCCGCTCCGCCATTACGGTATAAACCAAAACCCCGCCGGTAAGCAGCAGCCCGAGCAGACCAAGCAGCCATTCAAACCAAGCAAGCGCCACCGACATCAACACCATCAGGACAAAAGCCCATACCTGATGCATGCCGTGCCAACGCGTAACCAAAAACTTCGGCATTTCCTATCCGCTCCTGTGCTATGGTTTCGTAAACGACTTGCGGATTGGGAAAGCAGTATCCAGCACACCAATTAAGCTAAGCGGCGGGAACAATAGCACCGGAATTGCAATAAGCACCGGCACCGCTTTATTCCAACCTCGCTGGTGAGCAAGGAAGAAGAAAAATCCGACAGCCTGAAACGCAAAAACAAAACTAAGCAAAGGTACCAGGTTCAGTAAAGCGACCGAAAAGAAAGACTCGTTCGTTGTGGATGAGAACAACTCCATTACATACGTAATTAAGTACAACACGACAAGCAGGCGCGGCAGGCGCCATTCCCTTGCGCGCGTGAATCTTGGCACCTCTGGACCGCCGCTCCATTTCACGGCTCTGCGACCTAAAAACTGCGCAATTGCGGTGATCGTAAAGGAGATCATGATAAAGGTTACCGGAATAGAATTGATCATCGTTTGAATAACCAGCTCCGTTAGGCTGGAATCCCACTCGGTTGGCAATAAGCTTTGAGACATAAGGTCTTCAACCGACACGCGAATGAATGAGCTCAGCTCTTTGATGAGCGATAAATCCAAGATCATCTCAAGTATGAGCAGCTCCAGCATCAATTGCGCCAGAACGACAACGCCAACCGTCCGAACCACCCTCGAAGCAGGCGCTTGCTTAATATACAAGTGGCCCATCACAATGGACGGGATTAGAAAAAACAATCCGATAATAAGCGTAGCTGGACCACCGATAAAAAATGCCAGCACCCAAACGGGCAGCAGATGCAGCGCGAACGCTTTGGGCGACAAGGTCGTATAAAGCACGACATACGGCACCATAAGCAGCAGCATGGCAAAAACATTTAAGAGCGGTACTAACAGGGTCAATAATAAAAGGAGTGCCGCACAGCTCCACAGCACTGGTTTCAAGCCGGTTCTCAAACCGTTCACCTCTTGCTTTTATAATCTGGTTTCTTACGAAACTTTTACAACTCATTATAGCATAAAAGCAAAACATATCACGCACATTCACGCCAACGCCTCGCTTCACCCGAAAAAACAAAAAAGACGGAACAGTCACGCCATTCCGTCTCCATTTTTATTAGATTGCCCTGCTGAGCTTAAACTTAGTACCTGCGCGCCATTACAGGAACACGTATCGGCTATTTGTCCTGCAGCACGTTATGCTGCTCCATAATAATCTTCTGGCAGTAATCGATAATTTCGCTTCTCCGAACGATGCCGATAAACCGGTTCATATCATCGACGACGGGCACGAAGTTTTGCAGCTTCGCAAGCGAGATCAGATCATCCATATTGGCATCGATCCGAACGGTCTTGTTGTTCATACGAAGCGGCACATCCGCAAGCCTGATCTTATTGGTATGATCCAGCGTCAGATCGGCATGATCCTTGATGTACCATAGAAGATCGCCTTCCGTCACCGTACCGGCATAACCGCCGTCATCATTAATAATAGGTACTGCCGTATAACGGTGATATTCCATGCGTTCAAGCGTCTGTCTGAGCGTCGCATCCTGCGTAAGGCATACGACCTCCTGTTTCGGCAATAAAAAGAAAGCGATATTCATATTCCCCAACCACTCCGTTCCGTTTGCTGTTTCCCCTATTCCTGTTGGCCGAAGGCAGCAGACGGATCGGAGCAAGCAGATCTACTGCTTGGAGGCGTCTTCGCTGCTCGAAAGCGAGCCTACCTCTTTCACCTTGTTCACTGTGTACTTATCCGGCAATATCAAGCTGGATGCAGGCGCATCCGCATTCAACCAGCTCTTAATCATCGTCTGTACCTTCGACAAATCCTCTTCATCTGCAAAATAATACCAAGGCCCGCCATTCTTCAAACGATGCCCGCTTCCAAGCAGAGAGTGACTGTAAATATTCCGATCCTTCGCCTGCAGCATGTTTTGGCCTAGATCGACGAGCTGCTGTGGACGCATATCCGTGCTGAAATTTTCGCCCATAATATTCATAAGTTCTGGAATTTTGGACCATTGATTCATTTGCTTTGCTTTGTCCATGAGAAGGCCCAAAAAGATTTGATGCCGTTCCGTACGGTTCATATCTCCACCTGCATCCTCACGATATCTCACGTAATTTAGCGTATCTTGACCATTATAGCTTTCTTGCCCTGCTTTGATGACGAACTTCTCATGGTCGGCGTCATCATTAATCATGTCCTCTTCAATAGGGAGCGACATGCCGCCAAGCGTGTCTATCACATTACGGAAGCCTTCGAAGTTAATGGAAGCATAATAATGAATCGGCGCATCTAGAAACTTTTGTACGGTGTCCATCGCCATTCCTGCTCCGCCATACGCATAAGCATGTGTAATTTTATCCTCTTTGTCCTTGCCCACGATCTCCACATACATATCCCGTGGAATCGAAACCATCAGCATATCGCCATCATTGGGACGAACAACCGTGTAGATCATCGTATCAGAGCGCCCGATTTCCTTGCCGCGCTGATCGACGCCGAGCAGAAGGACGGAGAACGGATCCTGCTTCTTATCTATTGTACTAACCGGAATGGGTTCCCGTCCATCTATCGGTTTATAGGTTTGCTCCAGCTGCTTCTCCACATGTCCTTCCAGAAACCAATCGAATCCCAGCATAGCCAATGCCCCGCGATTGAAAAAAACAGTAACGGCAAGGATAACCACTGCGGCTGACGCTGCATACATCCATTTACGTTTATTCATAATATGATGACTACTCCTATCTGGTCTATTCTTTTATAATTACGCATTCTCAGTTTAGACGATATATTGTCGAAACAGGTTACAAAACTTTTACAATGGAATCATACCAGAAATGGATATTTTTTAATAATATAAAAAGGTCTAGTCCTAACTCGCGGCGAATACAATCAGGAAAGAATATGTAAATTATAGAAAGGGTGAAAATTGTGGATCATCCCCCATCCTTGAAACCGGACAGCTCCTCAACCGGCCTGGACCCTAAAGTAGCGGGCTTGCTTTGCTATCTCGGCGGATTTATTACCGGCATTATATTCCTAGTTCTAGAAAAGAATAGCCGCTTCGTCAGACTTCATGCGGTGCAATCGATCGTAGTGTCGGTCGCTCTCATTGTCCTTAACCTGCTATTTGGCTTTATTCCTGTTATCGGCTGGTTGCTCGGGCTGCTGCTTGTGCCCGTCGGGTTTGTTCTGTGGATTGGCCTTATGCTGCTTACGTTGCAAGGCAAGCTTAATAAGCTTCCTGTTATTGGCGACTGGTCAGAGCAGCAAGCCAGCAAATTTTAATTCTATCGCTTCAAAATGGGACGGCCTTTCGCCGTTCTTTTTTGTTCTTTTAATAAGTTCAAAAGAACTACTCTTAAAACCATTATCATACTCTCGTAATTCAAAGAAAATGTCTAATATCGATTAGCCCAACGCTCCAAATGCGCTTAATTGAACGCTTACCGCAATTTATCACCGATTCAGAGGTTTGAAGAATTGGCAGAAAGTTCGTACTATTAAATGAAACCAAAAAATCGAAACAAGAAGGATCGTGAATATTTCATATGGGTATAGGACTTAATCTATTATTATTTGCTTTACTAATTGTACTCACTGCTTTTTTCGTTGCTACCGAATTTGCCATTATTAAGCTTCGGACCAGCCGAGTTGATCAATTAGTCGTTGAAGGCAAAAAAAACGCGCTTGCCGTTCAACGTGTAGTCAGTAATTTAGATGGATACCTATCGGCCTGTCAGCTCGGCATAACCATTACAGCGCTCGGACTCGGGTGGCTCGGAGAGCCAACCGTAGAAAAATTATTGCTCCCGCTATTCGAAGCTTGGCAGATCAACAGCGATATTAGTCACATTCTTTCATTTGTTATTGCCTTTATCGGCGTAACGTTTCTGCATGTGGTCATCGGCGAGCTTGCTCCGAAGAGCATTGCGATTCAGAAAGCAGAGCTTGTCAGCTTCGCCGTTGTTAAACCGATTATTCTGTTCTACAAAGTCATGTACCCATTTATTTGGCTCTTAAACGGTTCTGCGAACGCTTTAGTTCGTTTGTTCGGCTTAAAGCCAGCCAAGGAGCATGAGAATGCCCATAGTGAAGAAGAAATTCAAATTATATTAAGCGACAGCCTTGAAAGCGGCAAAATCAATACGACGGAATACGGATATGTAAATCGCATATTTGCTTTTGATGAAATCTTGGCAAAAGAAATTATGGTTCCGCGTACCGATATGACCGTTCTATATAAAAACAATACGTTGCAGCAAAATATGGACATTATCCGCAAGGAGCAATATACGCGCTTTCCTGTTGCTGGCGACAGCAAGGATAATATCGTTGGCATGATCAATACCAAACAGCTGTTTCTTGAGTATCAAGAGAACAAGCAAATTGATTTGCAAACCCTCATTCAGCCGGTTATGTCCGTAGCTGAGGTACTTCCAGTCAAAACATTGTTGACAAGAATGCAGCAGGAACGCGTACATTTCGCTATAGTTGTCGATGAATATGGCGGCACTTCCGGCCTAGTTACCATTGAGGATATTCTAGAGGAAATTGTCGGGGATATCCGGGACGAATTCGATGCCGACGAACGCAAGGATATTGAGATGATCTCCGAGACGTCCTATCTCCTGGATGGGAAAGTGTCGCTTACCGAGCTTGGTGACCTGATTGGCACGGAGCTGACTCATGAGGAAGTTGATACAGTCGGCGGTTGGCTATACAGTGAGATGGAAGAAGCAAAACCCGGCAAGAAGTTCGACTTTCATCATTTAACCTTCACGATTCGCGAGGTAAGCAAGCACCGCATCAACAAGGTAGAGCTTACGATCACTCCGCGACAGACTTTGCTTAAACCCGAAATCGGTTAATAACAAGAATAAACGGCTTCACCCTCCTCTGCAAGGGAGGGTATCCGTTTATCGTAGAAATAGAAGAATACTTTATCGCGTGAAACATATAAAGTCTTATACTTAAAACAAGGCAGATGTCCGATGACATCTGCCTTGTTTTATGCTGCATGAATATACGGACTGAGATCAAGGGCATCTTAATAAAAAAAGAAAAAGGAGAGGAATGAGCATGCATATTGATATGGTCCTTAATATCATTTGTGGTTTGGTTATTCCTTGGCTCGCTGCTATTCCACTCATACGGAACAATCCGAGAATCTTAGTGCTCATTTGTCCGATTAGCGCAGTCTCTTCCTTAGTCATCAACTCGCTTGGCTTCCAGATGGGATTCTGGGATTTTACGCCGTTTATCCCGAACGACGAATCCGTCTCCGCCATGCCGCTTGACCTTGGCATCTACCCCATCCTTGGCAGCTATTTGATCATGACCATCAAGTTTCACAAAAGCAAGACGGCGTTCATCTTGTTTTTGTTTATTTTTTTTACTACACTGCTTGAATTCATAGCCTTGCTATTCGGTAAGGTATCCTACGGAAACGGCTGGAATATCGGCTATACTTTCTTGTCCTATGTGCTGGCCTTTGGACTTGTTTATTTGTACTACAAGCTGTTAAGCCGCTTCCGTATGCTATGACAGCTGATCCTCGCGCCGATCTTCCTTGTACAGAGAAGAACGGCTCGTGAACCAATCGTACAAGTGAATGACAATGACCTTAAGCACCGCATAGCCAGGAACGGCTAACACGATTCCTGCCAGCCCGAACAGGTTTCCAGCCGTTAAGATGACGAATATGATCGTGATCGGATGGATCTGCAGGCTTTTGCCCATAATCTGCGGTGAGATGAATTTACCTTCAATAAGCTGAACGATCGTCCAGATGACGATCATCTTCAGCAGCATAACAGGAGAAGTGACGAGCGCTACGACCAAAGCAGGCGTAATCGCAATAGCAGGCCCGAGGTAAGGAATGACGCTCGTACAGGCTGCAACTAACGCTAGGACAAGCGAATATTCCAATCCAATAATCAAATATCCGATATACAGCAGCATGCCAATGCAGAAGCTGACGATAATCTGGCCTCTAATATAACTGCTGATCTGGCCATTCATCTCTGCCATGATACGTTTCGACTGCGGCTGCAGCTGGTTAGGCAGAAAACGGACAATCGCCTGCGGCAAATGCTTGCCATCCTTGAGGAGATAGAACAGAATGAACGGCAGCGTCACTATGGCTAGAAAAACTTCCTTGATCGCGCCTACGAATGATCCGACGCTTGACAGTGTGCCATTCAGGAGCGAGGTTGCCTGCTCTGTGATATTGCCGGATAGCTCCGATGGATTTAAGTTAAACCATTCCTGAATCTGCATAAAGCCTGGACTGTCCATAAAGTCCTCGAAATTTTTGCGTAGCTGGTCTCCGTACTTCGGGAAATTGTTGACGAAGCTAACCGCCTGTTCATTGAGAAAAGGAATTACTGCAACGAGCAATATCGTGATAAGACCTGCCCCGACCAGGAATAACAGAATAATGGAGTAAACTCTTTTAATCCGATTGCGCTCCAAATGATCCACGATCGGATTGAGCAAATAGTAAGCGATTCCCGCTAATATGACAGGCAAAAGCAGTGTTTTGAGCAGTACCGTAACCGGCGTAAAGATATATGATATTTTGGTAAGCACCATAATATTTAGCCCAACTAGCAGCAGCACAAGCAGAAACAAAACGAATTTGTTATTCAGAATAAACCGTTTGAACCGATCGGTTCCCGTTTTTGCATTTTCCATCTTGTAGTCCCTTTCCTTCCCATAAAGGCAATCATTTTGGTTTATTGTAGCATTACTTTAAACCAAAACGCGAATGGGAGGCTCGATCATTCCCTTCATTACAACAAACATGGTGGCTCCATCGTCAACCGTTACCGTTACGCGTTGTCGCGGAATTATCTTTTTAATGCCTTCTCCTCTGCTGCCGCCGGAAAGATAAGCTTCAACATAGGCGGAGTCACCAGTGTTGTAATCATAATGACCATAACTACAGCTGTAAAATAATTCTGCGGCAGCAATCCGGATTCTAAACCGCTTGCCGAAATAATAAGCGCTACTTCCCCTCTCGATACCATCCCGGCACCAATCGCAAGCGACGACCGGTTATTAAAGCCAGTCAACCTTGCACCTAATCCACCGCCGAACAGCTTTGAGAGAATAGCAACTAGGGATAGCACAATGATAAATACGAGTTGGTTGCCTAAGCCATCGAATGTAATGCTTAACCCGATGCTAACGAAAAATACGGGAACAAAAAGCGTATATGCAATAGGCTCAACCTTCTTCTCCACTTCATGTCTGAACGTTGTTTGCGAAATGGCTATCCCAGCTGCAAATGCTCCTATAATACCCGCTACACCCATCTTCTCTGCAAAATAAGCAAAAGAAAAACAAGCGACCAACGCACCGCTCATCAGCGCCTCCGTTACTTTAAGCTTTGCTATCAGCTTCATAAATAGCGGAATAATCCAGATGGAAACCGCAATGACAACGACAAAAAATAATGCCTTTTTACCGATTAAAGCGGGAATCGATATACTTTCCGTCGTACCCAGCAAGCTGAGCATCACTGCCAGCAGAACAACAACGACGACGTCATCTACAACCGCTGCTCCTAGAATCGTGCTGCCTTCCTTCGAATTAAGCTGATTTAGCTCCTTCAATGCCTGAACAGAGATGCTAACGGAAGTTGCACAGAGCAGCAGGGCCAAGAACAAGGATTCAGATTGCGATAATCCAAGTCCCGAAGCAACGGCATACCCGCCAATAAACGGTAAAATAATTCCTCCGATTGCTACCGCGAATGCGGATTTCCAGTTTTGGCGCAGCTGATCCAAATCCGTTTCAAGCCCCGCAATAAACATAAGCAGCAGCACGCCAATTTCCGCAAAATGGTCTATAAAATCATCAGGCTGTATCCAGCCTAGAAAGGCCGGCCCGATAATGATGCCTACGATTAGCTTGCCCAGTACGGCTGGCTGCCCCAGCTTTACGGACAAGTGGCCGGCTGCTTTGGTCGCCACAATAATGAGCGCTAAATAAAAAATAAACTGCATTCACTTACACTCCTTACTTGTTTGGCTTAGCATACAACAAAAAGAGGCCCTTATGCATAAGGGCCTCTAAATAAACAAAAAGAGCCCTTGGTGACAGGCTCCTCCGTTTTGGTGCATATTCACTTCACAACCTATTCAGTCGTGTAAGGAAGCAATGCGATTTGACGTGAACGTTTAATTGCGATTGTAAGCAAGCGTTGGTATTTCGCGCTTGTTCCAGTCACACGACGTGGCAAGATTTTGCCGCGCTCGCTGATAAACTTTTTCAACAAATCAACATCTTTATAGTCAATTTTAGAGATTTTGTTTACAGTGAAGAAACACACTTTACGGCGTTTGTTGCGTCCGCCTTTACGTCCGCTGAACTTACGTTCTGGACGCTCGTCGCCACCGTTATCTCTTTGCTTGAAAGCCATGATAGGTATCCTCCTTATCGTTGAAAATTGTACAATTATACAGCTGCTCTATATTGCGATAAAGGCTGTATAACCGTTCCATCGATATGCGAAGTAGCTAGTACTCCGATATCAAAATGGCAAATCATCCTCTGATATATCAATCGGGCGTCCGTCATCCTGGAAAGGATCACGGCTGTCGTTACGTGAGTTATTGCCAGATGGCCGGTTACCGCCGCTTTGGGTAGCGTTGCCGCCGTAAGATCCGCCGCCGCTGCTTGTACCGCCGCTGTAGCTGCTTCCGCCTTCTTCGCGCGAGCCGCCGCCTTCTTTGTTGGATTCCAAGAACCGTACGTTATCAGCGATAACTTCCGTTACGTAGACGCGTTTGCCTTCGTTGTTCTCGTAATTCCGCACTTGAATGCGTCCTTCAACCGCTGTTAAGCGGCCTTTACGCAAGTAGTTGGCGCAAGTCTCGGCCAGTTGACGCCAAGTTACAACCGGAATGAAATCCGCTTCACGCTCGCCTTGACCACCGCTCGTAAACGGACGATCTACCGCTAACGTAAATTGTGTAACCGCAACACCTGCAGGCGTATAGCGAAGCTCTGGGTCTCTCGTCAATCTACCAATTAGTATAACACGATTCAACATCGTTTCTGACCTCCCAATCGAACAATCCAGCGTGGATTAAGCGACGTCTCTGACGATCAACGAACGGATAACTTCATCCGTAATCTTCATGATGCGGTCAAGTTCATTCACAACTTCAGTCGTTGCGTTGAAATGTACCAGTATAAAATAACCATCACGAAGCTTGTTGATTTCATACGCAAGACGACGTTTTCCGCTCACATCTTGCTTTGTGACCTCTCCGCCGTTGGAGATAATGCCATGGAATTTGTCAACGATTGCCTGCAAGGCTTCTTGCTCAACGTCTGGACGAACGATGTACATTACTTCATATTTGCGCATATTGTTTCACCTCCTCTTGGACTAGCGGCCCCATAAATGGAGCAAGGAACGAGCTTCTGCTCGCATCTCTATATTATATCAAATCCAACTGCCTATGACAAGTGATTTTAACAGTTGAGCTTGATTTGTGTTGTTATAGCCGTAATCTGCTAATTATGCAATCGCGCTTAACTGCAGATACTATCCCAGCGGACAGATAAGAAGCATTTATTTTGCCGTACAATCAATTTGTATATGGAGGATGATCCTAATGGGTGAAGGTACCATGTTCTCTCCGGGAGACAAAGCACCGAACGACGGCACTTACATCGAGGATGGAGTGAATTCCTTTCACATGGGCATTCAAAATCCCAAAAAAGTAACCTTGAACAAAGGGCAGCGCTTCCCTGATACAAGCAACCATGAGCGTAAATGGAAGCGCATGGGCCATTAATTTCCATTCATCTCACTGTATAGGACTTAAACGCATTGGTTATTCTACATTTGACGGTGTAAGAGAGGTGTGGTTCCGTTGGACCATTCTGGCAATAAGCGCAAACGACTGTACCTGCCATCAAGCGGATCAGCTCTGTTTCGCTCATGAACAGCCTTTAGGTTAAAGCCTAAAAGCTGTTCATGAAGCCTTAAGAGATTTTCTTTCACACAGAATTGAAGCGGAGGATTGTGCCAAAGACACTTGTCTCATATGCACATGCATTCGAGCATCGCTGCGATCCACCGTTCAAACGGAGATGCAGCATTGTGCTCAAAAGGAATAAATGAGGCTTTGGCTAATTTTCTCCAATTGACGAATGAAGCTTCCTCAATTGCTTGTCGTGTTTATGAATTGACTCAACCATTCAACACCGTCAAAAAAGAGGGCTCGCGAGAGCCCTCTTTTCATTTATTCATGCCAAGCTTTGCCCGGTCGATCAACTGGGTAACCATGCTCCGCCCTGTATTGCTTTCGTTCCGTCGTAAAGTCCCACCACTGCTTATCGCTGCCAGAATGGTTGGCATGATGAACAGCAAGCCTCATCACGTCTTCTACGCAAGGATCCATCCAAACACCGTGCAGCCGCTCTAGCCGCTCAACGAGCTGGGCACCGCTCTCTCCGCTGCTTTTAATCTGTTCCAATGAATGAAAACCAAGCTCATATAAATTTTGAGCCAGGCTAGGCCCAATTGAAGGCACATTTTGAAAAAGTGCTAGAGCCCGTAAAAGCGCCGCCCTCTCTTGCGGTACATGCATGATCAGACAAAGTTCATGTACAGAGCAGTTCTTCAGGTCTATTAGTTTTACTTTTGCATGTCTTAAATGCTTGCGTTCGTCATCGGTTAAAGGCAGCTTAGGTGTACTCATCGAAGGGACCTCCCAGCATAAAATATAAAAAAAAACGATTCGGCAATCGAATCGTTTGACTGTTTGTGTTTATGGCGGAGAAGGTGGGATTCGAACCCACGCACGGTTTGACCCGCCTAGCTGATTTCGAGTCAGCCCCCTTGGGCCTCTTGGGTACCTCTCCGCATGTAAAAATTATTGTATCACACAGCATGTCTTCCTGCAAGTGCTTTCTTCAAAATAAGCTTAGTTTATTGCGAATCCGACATTCCTTCCGCAGACGCATTAGAACGGAGAACCTTCTTCATGTTTTTCTCAAACTTTGCCCTAGGGATCAGCACGCTGTGCTTGCAGCCTACGCATTTGATGCGAATATCCATTCCCATGCGTATAATTTCCATTTCATTAGAGCCGCAAGGATGCTGTTTTTTCATTTGAACAACATCTCCCAGCTCAAACTGCTTACGCTCCATCTTTGACGCCCCCTTTTTCATTGCGCTGATAGGTTACCATTCTTGGGTAAGGAATTTCTATTCCGTTTGCATCCAGCGACTTCTTGATGACCATATTGAGCTTGCGCGAAACAATGGGATGCGTATTCGGTCTGCATTCGGCCACAACACGTATTGTTACTCCTGTCGGTGCAATCGTCTGAATACCGAGAACCTCCGGGGAATTAATCAGATTCTCATCCTGCATGGTAATCATCGTATGGCGGATAACCTCGAGTGCTCGATCGACCTCTTCCTCAAAGGCAATCGAAATATCAATAACCGCTACACTATTATTTATAGAGTAGTTAGTCACTTCATTAATCATTCCATTGGGAACAATATGTACTTCTCCCGTCCAGCTTTGTATGCGTGTCGTGCGCAGACCAATAACCTCTACCGTTCCTTTGAACTGCCCTGTCTGTATGACATCGCCAACAGCGAATTGATCCTCCAGCACGATAAAAAAACCAGTAATGATATCCTTCACCAAGCTTTGTGCGCCAAACCCGATTGCAAGTCCGAGAACACCTGCACCTGCGAGCAAAGGCCCCAGATTGATGCCGAACTCTGACAACACAAGCATAACAGTAATAAAATAAACGACATATGAGGCTACATTTTTCATTAGCTTGCCTACTGTAGTCATTCGTCTAGTATGGTTTGCAGGTCTCTTGCTCTCACGCTCTAAGATAACACGATCAATGGTTTTATGTATGATCCACACGATAAGCCGGCCTATAGCGAGGAACATAATAACTCTCAGTGCCGAGCTACCAAAGGCCTCCCACAATTCGTTATCTGTCAACCATGCGACAACCTTATCATATCGTTCGTTGATTGACATCCCCATACCTCCTTCGTTGCCTATTTCCGTTCACATTTCAATTTGCTCATAACCTGATGCAACCGGTTTGAATATGCCTCTAACTTCTACGTTTTCTTGGATAATGACATCCTTCACCATCGTTAAATCCTCTTCCGGAAAGTGAATGGACAACGCGCAGCCGGCTGTGATTTCCTTGGGAGTAGGACAAATATCAATTTCAATCTCCGCATACTCAAGCAGCATCTCAGCACGCAACGCCTGCTGCGTCGAATCGAACGCAATTAACACGTGCAAGACCTCCGTTTTGTTAGAATATCGATCAGCTATACATAATAAATATCAAAACTATCTGACGTATAAAATGGTTGTCCTATCCATATACTAGTAACATATCGGTATTATCGGAGGGATTCTATGAAACTTTCATTTATCAAAGAAACGCCTTTGAAGGTGCCCTACACAACTGCGAACGTTATTGGCATGCTGGTCAACCGCTTGACCGCCATGCTGGATGAGCTCGCCGATAACCGTCCTATTGTTGTTGTATGCATAGGTACCGACCGTTCCACCGGAGATTCATTAGGACCGCTAATTGGAACTAACTTATCAAAATACCGGAGCCCTCATTTTTCTTTATTTGGAACGTTGGAGAACCCCGTTCATGCTATGAATTTGGATGATACGCTTATCGAAATTAATCGACGCTTTCACAAGCCATTTGTCATCGGCATTGATGCTTGCCTAGGTCAGGTTGCCAGTGTTGGAAGCATTCAAGTCGGAGTCGGCCCTGTTCGTCCTGGTGCTGGTGTCAACAAGGATCTCCCGCCGGTTGGCGATGTTCACATTACCGGTATCGTAAACGTTGGCGGCTTTATGGAATATTTCGTATTGCAAAACACCAGACTGCATCTCGTGATGAAAATGTCGGACATCATATCTCTTAGCCTGTTTACTGCCATTGCGAATCATGCCCATCTTTCCACCAGCAGTGCAATTGAGCAAACAGCTGCATCCGATACGATCTAGCTTGCGTCCTAATATGATTTATTTGGCCTCATGAATAGCCTTACGTTCTTCCGGGGTTAATGGATAGGTTGACTCGCCCTTTTCCACTGGTTTCGCATAGACGTATGTGTTTTCCCTGCTATGAATGCCCGAAAAAATAGCTCCGTCTTTTTCCTGATTAATAATGGCAATGGAAAAGCTAAGGTCACTTCCTTGCTCGGCAAAAGCATTGTATCGCACAATACCTACTTTGCTCTTCTGAAGCGGAAGTGCCGCTTGGACGTCTGCCAATTGTGCTTTTAACACAATATTGGCCTGTTGCTGCTCAGCAAGCCCTTCTTTAAGCTGAATGATGACTTCCTCCATATTTGTTACGCCTGTATTCCCCATGACCGCTGTATATTGCTTTCGCAGCTTTTTCAGCCGCCCGCCAACAACTGCTATCCATACAAATAATAAGATTACCAATAATGCGATTCCTACTGTTACAGCATTCATCGGATTTGTCGTCCAGTCTTCCATTGTTGTTAATCCGCCCCCCACAATCATTGCTATGCCTTGTACTGTTTTGCGATTTCCTTAATTGCAGCTGATAAAGCATCAACTTCCTTATCCGTTGTATACACGCCTACGCTTGCCCGAATTGCTCCCGTCTCAGTCGTACCTGCGCATGCATGTGCGAGCGGTGTACAGTGAAAGCCAGCTCGCACGGCAATATGATAATGCTGATCCAATATAAAGGAAAGCTCTGATGGATCTACCCCATCCACATTAAAAGCCACTATGCCTGTACGCTGTTCCCCAAGTTCCGGCCCCAGCAGCTTAACCTCGTTAATCAGCTTAAGTCCTTCCATAAGCCTTTGCGACAACGCCCATTCCTTAGTATGGATTTTCTGAACCGTCTCATTCAGCACATACTGTACACCGGCCTTTAAGCCTGCTATACCTGGAGTGTTTTGCGTGCCTGCCTCATAACGATCCGGCCTCACTAAAGGCTGCTCACGCGCCTCAGATTGACTCCCGGTTCCGCCATGGAGCAATGGAGCTAATTGAAGCTCAGGATCGATGTACAGCCCTCCTGTGCCCTGTGGTCCCAATAGACCTTTATGCCCTGGGAATGCCAGCATATCAATACCCATTGCTTTGACATCTATCGGGAGAATACCCGCGCTTTGCGCTGCGTCGACAAGAAGCTTTATGCCGTGTTTTTTGGTTAACTCTGCTATAGCTGCAACCGGCATTATCGTCCCAAGAAGATTGGAGCTATGGTTGACTACGATAAGTGTGGTTTGCGGGCGTATGGCTTTAGAAACCTCATCGATATCTAAACTCCCTTGCTCATCTGACTCTAAATAAGTGACCTCGATACCAATTGTCTGTTCCAAATAATATAAAGGTCTTCTCACAGAGTTATGCTCAACGGAAGTTGTTATGATGTGGTCGCCTGGTTTAAGATATCCTTTTATGGCCATATTAAGCGACATCGTCGTATTTGAAGTGAATGCTATATCATTTGGATTTTTTATGTTAAAAAGCTTTGCTAGATGTTTGCGTGTATCGAACAATATCCGACTCGCCCTTACGGCCATCGCATGGCTTCCTCTGCCAGGATTAGCTGCATCGTTCAACATTGCTTGAATCACTGCGTCTGTTACCTCAGGTGGTTTTGGCCATGAAGTTGCTGCATGATCCAAATATATGATTGGTTTCTCTGTATTAACCACAATTCCGCATCCTTTCAAGCTATCTCTCCACAACAATGGCATACCTTAGTTTAATCTTTCAAAAGCAAGATTACAACATAGGTATGCCATTTAATAATAGGCTTTACGCCATATATTGAAGCAGTTCAAGCAGTCTTTCCAAATCTTGTTTGCTATAATATTGCAGCTCTATTTTACCCTTATCTTTTTGTTGCTTAATTTTCACCGTTGTCTTAAAACGTTCGCGCAATGACTCTTCAAGATGGTCGATGTAAGGGTCACGTTTACGTTGATTTGGCTTCGCTGCCGTATCCTCAGCCTGCTTCGAATCAAGCTTTTGAATGGCCTCCTCTAACTCCCGAACGCTCCACTCCTGCGATACGGTCAAGTCGGCAAGCTCTTTTTGAATCTTGTTATCTTTTATTCCAACCAATGCCCTGGCATGCCCCATCGAAATTGTTCCACGTGAAACATTATCTTTGATCTCCGTAGGAAGCGACAGCAATCTAACAAAGTTTGCAATATGCGAGCGCGACTTTCCAACTTTCATGGAAAGCTCCTCTTGTGTAAGCTTGAACTTATCAATAAGTGCTTGATAAGCTACGGCGACTTCGATTGCATTTAAATCCTCACGTTGAAGATTCTCAATCAATGCAATTTCCATAACCTGTTGATCACTAAAGGATCTAACCACTGCTGGTATCGTCTTGTTACCGCAATATTGCGATGCTCTGAATCGTCTTTCACCAGCTATAATTTCGTAACCTTTCAGAACGGTCCGAACAATAATGGGCTGGATAATTCCATGCTGCTTAATTGATTCCGCCAACTCTTTAATAGAATCCTCATCGAACGTTTTTCTTGGCTGATACGGATTCGGTCTAAGCTGCGTCAAGGAAATTTCAATAACTTTATCGTCATCATTCACAGAAAGCGATGGGATAAGCGCATCCAGCCCTCTACCTAGCCGCTTGCTCATACATAATCACTTCCTTTGCGAGTTCAGTATAAACTTCCGCACCTTTAGAACGTGGATCATATGTGATTATTGCTTGTCCATGCGACGGTGCCTCACTTAAACGAACGTTACGAGGAATAATCGTTTGATATACCTTCTGTTGAAAATACTTCTTAACCTCTTCAATAACTTGTATGCCCAAATTCGTCCTAGCATCAAGCATCGTCAAAAGAACTCCCTCAATTTGCAACGAAGTATTCAAGTGTTTTTGCACAAGTCTTACTGTGTTTAATAACTGACTTAATCCTTCTAGAGCATAGTATTCGCATTGAATCGGAATAAGGACAGAATCCGCAGCTGTAAGTGAATTAATTGTAAGAATACCAAGCGAAGGAGGACAATCAATGAGAACGTAGTCAAAATCATCCTTGACCAAATGAAGTGATTTTTTCAAACGAAGCTCACGTGAAATGGTCGGAACAAGCTCTATCTCGGCTCCTGCAAGTTGAATCGTTGCTGGAATGATCTTCAGTCCAGGAACAGTCGTTTCAAACATCGCATCTTTAGGATGGACATCATTAATAAGCACATCATAAATGCAATTCGTTACATCGCCCTTGTTGATACCTAACCCACTCGTCGTATTCCCCTGTGGATCGATGTCGACTAACAGCACTTTTCTTCCAAGTGATGCAAGACAAGCAGCTAAATTGACAGACGTTGTCGTTTTTCCGACACCGCCCTTTTGATTGGCTATTGCTATAATTTTCGACAAAACCGGCTCACCTCTATGTGTACAGCTTTTATGTGCATCATCTTGAAGTTAAAAAGTATTTAGAAATAGTATTCATGCATCACAACTATTTGTTGCTTCTAATAAAAATGTCCTCTAGGAAGACGTCTTTATAGATGGTATTATTTTTGTTTCTTTAGCTACAAATGGCTTCGCCGCCCTCGCAGAGGGCGGCACAAAGAAAAGAGAATAATGGCAGCAGCCACATGTATTTTATCGTTTAGGAATCTGTATGACGATCTCATAATGATCGTCGTGATCCTTTTCATTCGTTTTGATCT
Source organism: Paenibacillus endophyticus (assembly GCF_014192395.1). GTDB lineage: Bacteria > Bacillota > Bacilli > Paenibacillales > Paenibacillaceae > Pristimantibacillus > Pristimantibacillus endophyticus. Next base: position 320,528 of record NZ_JACHXW010000007.1, read on the forward strand.
GCAAGCCAGAGCCAGAAACCATCTCAATGGATTGACGAATTGTATTTAAAGCCAAACGAACATCCTTCGTAAATGAAATGCGTTTCGCCTTTTTTAATTTCGTGGATTCCTTCAAGAAAGCTATTCTAACCTCGGTCTGCTTAACATTAAGATCCTTGGTAATGATTTCTTCTAATACTTTTAACTGCAATTCTTCCGTATCCAAAGATAACAACGCACGAGCATGTCTTTCTGTAATCTTGCGCTCCATCAATGCCATCTTTATCGTATCATTGAGCATTAATAATCGCAATTTATTTGCAATTGTCGATTGGCTCTTACCTAACCGCTGTGCAAGGCTTTCTTGTGTCAGCTGATGAAGCTCGATAAGCTTTTGATACGCAATCGCTTCCTCAATAGCTGACAATCCTTCTCTTTGAAGATTTTCAATTAGAGCAATAGAAGCGGTCTGTGAATCATTGAATTCACGCACAATACCCGGTATTGTATCATATCCGAGTTTGGTAACTGCACGCCAACGACGCTCCCCTGCAATAATCTCATATCTGCCATTACGCATTCTTACGACGATAGGCTGAATTACGCCATGGGTTTTAATCGTTTGACATAACTCTTCAATTCGTTCGTCATCAAATATCGTACGAGGCTGAAAAGGACTCGGATCAATTTCTTGAATCGGTATTTGCCGAACTTCTTCTTGCGGTATGCGCTGCTCGGACAGGCCGAACAATCGAGAAAATTGTTCTTTCATATCGATAATTACCACCCGATCATGAGATAAACCTAGTTTTAACCACTTCAAATGAAACCATTTTCCCCATAACACTCATGGAAATCATGCGTTTCACAACAAATACAGTGTCAATGTACAGATACTTCTACATGTATACTGTTATTCAATTAAAGTGCCATCACAAGGTTTTTGCAATAAATACGCTTCAGCAGTAAGATTGGTTCATTGCCAATTGGATTATTAAGGTTGCTTGAACCTATCTCAGGTAATAATCGTCAACTGCACGGCGAACATCCATAACAAAATTCATTCGGAAATGATAGGAGAGGCGTCTTCCCAATATAATCATGTATGTCTTAATGGTGATATACTATGTTTATATTTACCCGCTTCCCGAACTGCTGCCCATTCTAAGAATGCGGCTCATTATTCGCGGTCTTACGGCATCGTTCAGTCTCTTCATCTATTTTATAAATTCGACTACGGCTGAGCGTTCTCCTGCTTGACACAGCGACGAATGAATAAATGTTGTATAAATATGGCGATAAAAACACAACATGTTTCACGTGGAACAATTTTTGTCTTCTACATAAGCGGCTGCTTGATTGGAGTTCCCGCTTTTCTTGGATATTTGCGCGGTGTGCTATCAAACTTTTGAATTAATATAATATGGCGTTCTGATTGCTCATTAGGGAGTGAGAGCTGATGTTGTGATTTGATTTTCCCTTTCAGCTCTTTTAGGCTAAACGCTGCTTCTCCAACTTCCTCATCCGATTGCGAACCTTTCATAGCCGCAAATATGCCGCCTTTTTTGACAAAAGGCAAGCAAAACTCGTTTAAAACATTCAAACGTGCAACTGCTCTTGCTGTTACCAAATCATAACTATCGCGATGTGCTTCCAGTTGAGCTACATCCTCTGCTCGTCCATGCAAACACAACACATCATTCAAACCAAGCTGCTCCGTCAAATGCGTAAGGAACTGAATCCGTTTATTTAAAGAATCCACAATCATAACTTGAAGATGCGGAAAACAGATTTTTAGAGGAATGCTTGGGAACCCCGCTCCCGATCCAATATCTGCAAGCCTGCGCACGCTATCCATCTTCGTGTAGAAGGAAAGAGTTACCGAGTCATAGAAATGCTTTTCATAAACCGCATCTCTTTCCGTAATGCCTGTTAAGTTCATTTTTTCGTTCCATTCTACTAACAAACGGTAGTATAGCTCGAATTGATCAAGTTGAATGGAAGAAAGCGGTATCCCGCTCTCACCCATCCTTTTCGTAAACCACTGTATCGTTTCATCCATATTATGAACCTCTCGCTGCCGTTACACGGTTATAGTGCTCTAAATGTACAAGCAGTATGGAAATGTCGGCCGGTGTTACCCCGGCAATACGGGAAGCCTGCCCAATTGACAATGGCCTAATCAGGGACAGCTTTTGTTTAGCTTCAGAAGATAAGCTGCGAACTTCGTTGTAATCAATATCATCGGGAATTCGCTTTTTCTCCATTTTGTTCAAACGTGCCACTTGAACAAGCTGCTTCTCGATATATCCGGCGTACTTGATTTGGATTTCAACTTGCTCTTTCATTTCTTCATTCATTTCTGGAACGGAAGGCACTACAGTCTCCAGCATGGCGTAAGTAATCTCAGGACGTCTAAGCAAAGAAAGGGCATCCGTACCATGCTCCATTGGAGCGGTTCCTGCAGCTATAAGCATAGCATTCACTTGATCAGGCTTAACCTTTGTTCCACGCAAACGCTCAATATCTATTTCGACCAATTCTTTTTTTCTTAAAAATTTGTTATATCGCTCGTCCGAAATAAGGCCAATTTCATGCCCTGTTGGCGTCAAACGCAAATCTGCATTGTCATGGCGAAGCAGCAACCGGTATTCTGCTCGTGAAGTGAGCAAACGATAAGGATCGTTCGTTCCTTTCGTAACCAAATCATCGATCATAACACCAATGTAGCCTTCAGAGCGGCCAATAATAATCGGATCTTTCCCCTGCACCTTTCGAGCTGCATTAATGCCTGCCATAACGCCTTGGCCGGCTGCTTCCTCATAGCCCGACGTTCCATTAATCTGACCAGCTGTAAACAAACCATCGATCACTTTTGTTTCCAAGGACGGCCAAAGCTGAGTTGGAACAACGGCATCATACTCAATGGCATAGCCATTACGCATCATCTCAACCTTTTCCAAACCTGGGATTGATCGTAAAATACCGAGTTGTACATCCTCTGGCATACTGGTCGATAATCCTTGCACGTAATATTCAGAAGTATTCTTACCTTCTGGCTCCAAAAAGATTTGATGCTTCGGTTTATCCGCAAAGCGAACAATCTTATCCTCAATAGAAGGACAATAGCGCGGCCCCGTACCTTCAATGGCACCAGAAAACATCGGAGCGCGATGCAAATTGTCGTTAATGATTTTATGTGTCGCTTCAGATGTATACGTTAACCAACAAGGCAGTTGCTCGTTTGTTGAAGATTCTGTTTCATGCGAGAAAAACTTTGGTTTATCATCACCAGGTTGAATTTCGGTTTTCGAGAAATCAATGGTATCTTTATGAACACGCGGAGGCGTGCCCGTCTTAAAACGAACAAGCTCAAGTCCATGCTCCTTCAAGCTAGCAGACAGTCGAACCGATGGCTGTTGATTGTTAGGACCACTTTCATACATCAGCTCACCCATAATAATTTTACCGCGCAAATACGTACCCGTAGTCACTACCGTTGTGCGAGCACGATACTCTGCACCTGTTTTCGTGACAATGCCTAAGCACTTGCCATCCTCAACGATAAGCTCTTCTGCCATGCCTTGACGCAGCGTCAAATGAGGAGTTTCTTCAATAGTCTTCTTCATTACATGCTGATAATCGAATTTATCGGCTTGCGCGCGCAAGGCGTGTACCGCAGGCCCCTTGCCCGTATTAAGCATTCTCATTTGTATAAAGGTTTTGTCGATATTGCGGCCCATTTCACCGCCTAATGCATCGATTTCCCGAACAACATGCCCTTTTGCCGGGCCGCCAATTGACGGGTTGCATGGCATGAACGCGACCATGTCTAAGTTTATTGTGAGCAGCAGTGTTTCACAGCCCATACGCGCAGCGGCAAGTGCAGCCTCACACCCTGCATGACCCGCGCCAATAACGATAACATCATATTCACCAGCTAGATATTTCATTGTCCTTTTACCCTCCTCCAGGTTTCTATGGAAAACCTGCTTCCTAAGCATGAGCGCCTTGTTTCCAAAGAAAATTCGCGGCTCAACCTATCATTTTGCGTATATAAAAACGACTGACCGCATCTACTTTCCTAAACAGAACTGTGAGAATATTTGATCAATCAACGAATCGCCGGCTTCATCGCCAAGAATCTCACCTAACGATTCCCAAGCCGATCGAGCATCGATCTGAATGAGGTCAATCGGAATGCCTGAATCTGAAGCATCGATAGCATCAACTAGTGATTGCTTTGCCCGTTTCAATAATGCGATATGTCGAACATTGCTCACATAGGTCAAATCTCCTGATTCGAGCTGCCCTTCGAAAAACATTTCACTTATCGTTTTTTCCAACCGGTCGAGACCATCTTCCTCAAGAACCGACATTTTCACGATGGAATCAGCAGCAATCGACTCCTCCACCACCTCAATTTCTAATTGACGCGGCAAGTCAGTCTTATTAATGATCGCAATAACCGGACGGCCCTTCATTTGTAGCAAAAGCTCTCGATCATCCGTTTGCAACGGCTCATTATAGTTAAGCACAAGCAGAATAAGATCAGCCTCTTCCAGCGCATTGCGTGATCGCTCGACACCGATACGTTCAACTACATCTGTCGTCTCACGAATACCGGCAGTATCCAGCAAGCGAAGCGGTATGCCATTAAGCGCCACAAATTGCTCAATGACGTCGCGCGTCGTTCCCGGAATATCGGTAACAATCGCCTTATTCTCCTGCGTCAGCACATTCATCAGCGAAGACTTGCCGACATTGGGCCGTCCTACAATAGCGGTAACGATCCCTTCCCGTAATATCTTGCCTTCATTCGCCGTTTTTAACAAACGATCTATTTCATCAATAGCAGAATCGCATTGGTCGCGAATAAAAGCATTCGTCATTTCCTCCACGTCATGCTCCGGATAATCAATATTCACTTCAATATGGGCAAGCAGCTCAATAACCGTCTGCCGCAATGCTTTAATTCTTTTAGATAATACGCCTTCTGCTTGCTTGCGAGCAACTGAGAATGCACGATCTGACTTGGACCTGATCAAATCGATAACAGCCTCCGCTTGCATGAGATCAATGCGTCCATTCAGGAATGCCCGCTTCGTGAATTCTCCCGGCTCAGCCGTACGGTAGCCCTGCAGCTGCAAAACAACATCAAGCACCTTTTTGACGGCTATAACGCCGCCATGTGCATTAATTTCAACAACGTCCTCCGCAGTGAAGGAACGCGGTCCCCGCATAAGCGTAACGAGTACCTCTTCCACCTTTTCACCAGATAGCGGATCAACAATATGCCCATAATGCAGCGTATGCGTATCAGCATCCTGAAGATCAATTTTCGAACGAAAAACCGTTGCGATTCCGGTAATTGCCTCCGGGCCGCTAACTCGAATTATAGCGATACCGCCTTCTCCGACCGCTGTCGAAATGGCTGCTATCGTATCATGTACCATTGCTGTCAGCACCTCTCAAATGGAAAAACAGCAATGACCATTATGAGCCATTGCTGTGGATAGCGTATTGATTCGTATACATTTATAAGGTTAACGTTATTGTCTGAGTGCGATGACGACGCGCCGGTTAGGCTCATCGCCTTTACTAAATGTTTTCACCTTAGGGTGGTTCTGCAGCTGCGAATGAATAACTTTGCGCTCATGCGGCGACATCGGCTCCAGGACAACCTCTTTCCTGGTCCGAATGACTCGTCCTGCTAAACGATCGGATAAATCCGCTAACGTTTTGCGGCGGCGCTCACGAAAATCCTCTGCATCAAGAACGATACGCAAATGACTGTCAGAGTAACGGTTTGCCACAATGTTAACCAAGTACTGTAATGCATCCAACGTTTGTCCGCGACGTCCAATCAGCATACCAAGGTCGCCACTGCCCGTTACAGACAGATGGGTTCCTTCTCTCGTTTGCTTTCGATCGATGTTCACTTGCAACCCCATCGTACCAGCTACTTCACGGAGGAACTGCTCCGCTTCCAGCATCGGATCGGGAATTAGCTCAAGCTCAACTTTCGCTTCTTTTGCACCAAACAGTCCAAAAAATCCTTTGGTCGGCTGTTCTAGCACAACTTGCTTAACGCGGTCTTCAGTGACTTGCAATTGTGTCAATCCGTTACGTACAGCATCTTCTACCGTTTTCCCTGATGCAATGATTTTCTTCATTTCGCAGGGACCTCCTTGCCCTTGTCAGATGAACGAACATACAGGAAGTAGTTTTGAACAATGGTGTAGATGTTGCTGTAAACCCAATATAGAGGCAAAGCTGCCGGGAACGAAAGTGCCATTACAAAGATAAGCACTGGGAATATCGCCAGCATCATCCCCATGCCAGGCATCGTTTGCGTTTGCTGCTTCTGCATCATTTTGGATTGAATGAAAGTCGTAGCAGCGGCTAGTATCGGAAGAATGTAATAGGGATCCTTCTCTCCGAGCTCCAGCCATAAGAACGTATGCTCACGAATATCAGGGTTTTTGTAGATCGAATTATAAAGCGCGATAAAAATCGGCATTTGAACGATTAGCGGCAAGCAGCCTGCCATTGGATTAACCTTATGCGTTTGAAACAGCTTCATCGTTTCTTCCTGCTGCTTCTGCGGGTTATCCTTATGCTTTTTCTTGATTTCAGCCATCTGTGGCTGCAGAGCTTGCATCGCTTTCGAGCTGCGGTATTGTTTCAGCGTTAATGGTAATATCAACGTTCTTACAATAATCGTCAGGAGCAATATAGCAAGTCCGTAAGACTCATTAAACCAGCCTGCGAACGTATCAAGCGTAATTGCAAAATAATAAACTACGTTTTTCTCCCAGAAGTTCCCCTTCAATAAATCGGCGGTTTCCGTCGTCTGGGTTGTTGGCGCGCCGCAGCCTGCAAGCACACCCATAAGCATGACAAGGCCAAGCACTAAAATCCATTTCTTGTTTTTAGTCCAAAACAACAACATTAAAACTCCTCTCTAAGAGCATTTACATCAAGCGTAAAACGGCAAAAGCCGTTCATTCGGCAGAACTCGTCGCGAAGTGAAACATAAGCTATGTATAGAAGAAACACTCATACCCTATCTTACATTTCAAGCTTTAACGGCTATGTCCGTACCCTTGCGGCGCAGCATGTGATTCAAGACAAAATACAGGCATTGTATAACTCATACAATACTACATTTTCAATCTAGACTATACCATAATTTATGGGACAAAGAAACAACGAGACCTGCCATGCATCCGCTTTCTTGATCCGCGTAAAAAATCGAATTTCGAGCACGCGAAGCAAGCCGGCAAAAAAACGCTAATCTGCCCGCTTTTCCTTCGTATTTGCAGTGCCCTTAAGCAAGCCCGCTTTCTTTAATACATGCAGCACGCTTTTCTCCATTTCCTTCATCTTCATTTCCGTAGCCGGCTTTCTTACTATTAGAATGAAGTCGGTCCTGGGTAATATCCGATTCGCTTGATGGCGAACGATCTCTTTGATCATTCGGCGCATCCGATTGCGAACGACCGCATTGCCTATCTTTTTACTCGCGGACACGCCAAGGCGAAAAGGATCCGCCGAAGGCTGCTTGGACCAATAGACGACAAACTGCCCATTCGCAAACGATTTGCCGCCTCGATAAATCCGGCTGAAGTCTTCACGGTTGCGAAGACGCAATTTTCTATGCACGACTGTTGGTCACCGTTCCCTCATTGATCTTCTAAGTATCGCCAGCAAGTGAGCAGCATAAGCAGCCTGCTCCCCGCTCCTCATCCTCATAAGCAAAAAAAAAAGACCACCGGACGTGGTCTTCTGCTTATGCGCTCAGTACTTTTCTTCCTCTTTGACGACGCGCTGCCAAAACTTTACGTCCGTTCTTCGTGCTCATCCGTTTGCGGAATCCATGCACTTTCGCGCGTTTGCTTACATTAGGTCTAAATGTAGGTCTCATCGTTCTGCACCTCCTATACTGCGTGTTTCCAATCAAGCGTAAACGGCTCTTGCCGTCTAAGTCGACGGAGCAGCATCGTTTCGCGGTGAAATATAAGCATGACAATAAGTGTACTACTTATATCGCCTTATATTTAAAAAAACGCTTTTTTTATTAAACCATGTTAGCGGTCAAAAGTCAATGATCGGCACCCGCATGAAATGGTGGATAAAAATAAAGGCATACGTCGCTGTGGATAACGCATGAAAAGACCCTGTTCATCAAAAACTAATAACATGTGCACAATCCACAGCTGCCCACAACGAACTTTGTCGAAATCTTAACAAGATATAAACAATATGTAGTGGTGTAGATAACTTTTATGCACAAGCAGTTGAGAATGTGGATAAAATATGTGATTTCGTTGAAATATAAGGGATCTTTTGCTATGATAATTATGTTTTCATTGTGGATTAGATCAATACAGCCTCAGTTTTATCAACAGCCTGTGGATAACATTGTGAACAAACTCATCCCCTATTTATAACTCATCCACTTAATAAACGGTACAATGTGGATGGTTTCGTTATAATACCCTGAATTTCGACATTTTTTCTTGCAACTGCGCCACTCGTGGCGATTTGGATAAGGAGTGACAGTCTGTGGACAGCCATACCTATGATTTATGGCAGCAAGTGTTGTCGATCATTCAGACTAAATTAAGCAAACCGAGCTTTGACACCTGGTTCAAAGCGACGAAGGCTTCTTTTGTCGATGATTCCATGCTTGAAGTAACAGCGCCGACAACATTTGCGGCCGAATGGCTGGAAGGCCGTTATACGAAGCTAATCAGAACAACGCTTTTTGAGTTTTTGGGCAGACAAGTGGACGTTCGTTTCTCTATCGAGGAGCCGAAAGGCGCCGAGCCGGCATATATGTTCCCGCCGAAAGCGGTGCATTCGCCTGTTATGAGTGAAGAAGCAACGCCTACCCATATGCTTAACCCCAAATATACATTTGATACATTTGTTATTGGGGCCAACAACCGTTTCGCGCACGCAGCCTCGCTTGCCGTGGCCGAAGCGCCCGCCAAAGCGTACAATCCCTTGTTTCTATATGGGGGCGTTGGGCTTGGGAAAACCCACTTAATGCATGCAATTGGCCATTATATTATGGATCACAACCCGAATACGAAGGTTCTATATATTTCGTCCGAGAAATTTACGAACGAGTTTATTAACGCCATCCGTGATAACCGAGGCGAAAGCTTTCGCACCAAATACCGCAATATCGATGTGCTGCTAATCGATGATATTCAGTTTCTGGCAGGGAAAGAGCAGACGCAGGAAGAGTTTTTCCATACGTTTAACGCGCTCCATGAAGAACGGAAGCAAATTGTTATCTCTAGCGATAGGCCGCCAAAGGAAATTCCGACGTTGGAGGAGCGCTTGCGCTCACGCTTCGAGTGGGGGCTTATTACCGACATTCAACCTCCGGACCTAGAGACACGGATCGCGATTCTTCGCAAAAAAGCTAGAGCGGAAAACCTGGATATTCCAAACGAAGCAATGATTTATATCGCTAACCAAATCGACACGAATATTCGTGAATTGGAGGGTGCCCTCATACGGGTAGTCGCTTATTCATCCCTTATAAATGCAGATATTACGTCGCATTTGGCGGCGGAAGCGCTCAAGGACATCATTCCATCCAGCAGGCCAAGAATGATAACGATGCATGATATCCAAACAAAAGTAGGCGAATTCTACGGTCTGCGGCTGGAGGAATTTAAAGCGCGGAAACGGACAAAGGCCGTTGCCTATCCGAGGCAAATTGCCATGTATCTGTCCAGGGAGCTCACCGACTTCTCGCTTCCTAAGATCGGAGAGGCATTTGGGGGCCGAGATCATACCACGGTTATCCATGCACATGAGAAAATTACGCAGCAATTGAAGATCGACCAGGATCTATACAAAATCGTTCAAAACCTGACCGAAAAAATCAAAAATCATATGTGAACAACTAAGCAAGCCTATGCACACGCTATGCACATGTGGATAGGCTTGCTTTATCGGTCTTCCACGGGGTTATCCACATATTCAGTGCCCCTACTACTACGACTACTAAAAATCTTTAAAAAAACATCATCAAATAAGCGTAAACGGCAATTGCAATCCTTTGGCAGCAAATGCTCGTTTTCGCGTGAAAATATAAGCAGCGTGCTACGTAAAAAAATGACATAGCCCCCCTTATATTTAAAACGTAAACGGCTATCGCCTTTTCCTGAAACCAAAATCCGTTTTCGTGCGCAATCATACGAGAAACCATTTATAAGAACGCTAGGAGTGAAACCATGAAATTAACTATTTCAAAAAATGAACTAAACGATGCGATTCAGCAAGTAGCCAAAGCTGCCTCTTCACGCCCTGCTATACCGATTCTTGGCGGTATCAAAATCGAAGTCACTCATTTAGGCGTAACACTTACCGCAAGCGATACCGATATTTCCATTCAAAGCTTCATCCCTGTGGAAAGAGATCAATTCGTTATTGCACATGTGGATAAGCCTGGCAGCGTTGTGCTTCCAGCAAAGTTTTTTGTGGAGATTGTCAAAAAGCTTCCTTCCGAGCAGGTAATGATCGAAGTCAGCCCGACTTATCAGACGATGATTCGTTCCGGCTCCACTGAAATTCAAATGGTTGGACTGGACCCCGAAGAATTCCCGGTGCTTCCATCCATTGAGCAGAACGAAGTTTTGCAAATGCCAGGCGATCTATTGAAAGCGATGATTCGTCAAACCGTGCTAGCAGCTTCGGCGAGCGAACAAACGCCTATTTTGACAGGAGTGCTTTGGAACCTTTTAGAAGGCGAGCTTAAATTCATTGCCACTGACCGTCATAGACTTGCCAGCCGCACCGCTCAGGTTGATACGGAAGCACAGTTCAAATTCAGCAATGTCGTTATTTCTGCCAAAACCTTGATTGAGCTCTCCAAGCTCGTGCCTGAGCAGAATGCACTCGTTGATATTGTCGTAGCAGACAATCAAGTTTTATTTAAGCTTGGCAACGTATTGTTCTATACCCGTATCCTGGATGGCATCTATCCCGATACTTCTAAGATTATTCCGCAGACTTTCAAAACAGAACTTGTTCTCGATACAAAAAATGTTATGGATGCCATTGACCGTGCGTATCTGATGTCGCGTGAGGAAAAAACGAATATCGTTCGCCTTATGACACTGGAAGACGGAACGATTGAAATTTCATCAAGCTCTACGGAGCTAGGACGAGTAACCGAGCAGCTTGAAGCAAAGGAATTCAACGGCGAACCGCTTAGAATTGCATTTAACTCGAAATATATGCTTGATGTTCTAAAAGTAATCGATAGTGAGCAGCTGTTTTTTGGCTTTACGGGAGCTATGAGCCCTATTATTATCAGGCCAATGGATCACGCATACAGCATGTACGTCATTCTGCCTTACCGGACAACAGGCTAAATTCTGGCATAAGCAGAGAGAGGAATGATTAAACCCGATGAAAGAAATTGAAATCAAGACCGAATATATAACGCTCGGACAGTTCCTGAAGCTGTCCGATTGCATCTCGACAGGCGGCCACGCAAAGTTTTTTCTGCAGGAGAATAAAGTCATCATTAACGGAGAAGCGGACAATCGCCGAGGCAGGAAGCTATATGTAGGGGATAAAGTAGAGGTTGAAGGCTGCGGCGCATTCACGGTTGGAAAAGCGTAACGCACCAAGGGACCTGGAGGTCGAAACGTGTTTTTAACAAGCATACAGCTGCAAAACTACCGCAACTATACCGAGATCGATCTGCAAACGCCGAATAAGGTTAATGTGTTTTTGGGCCCGAATGCGCAAGGTAAAACGAATCTGCTTGAAGCGATATTCGTGCTCGCGTTAACGAAATCCCATCGCACGTCAAAGGACAAAGAGCTTATCGGCTGGCAAGCGGATTCCGCGCGCATTTCCGGCGAGGTTGATAAAAAATATGGATCGATTAAGCTGGATCTCCTCTATTCGTCGCAAGGAAAGAAAGCCAAAATCAACGGACTAGAACAACGTAAGCTTAGCGATTTCATCGGATCCGTGAATGTCGTGATGTTCGCGCCGGAGGATCTTGAAATTGTAAAAGGTACGCCGGGTGTGCGAAGACGGTTTCTCGATATGGAAATCGGTCAGGTGCAGCCCGGCTATTTGTATACTCTCCAGCAGTATGGGAAGGTGCTTCAGCAGCGCAATAATTTTTTGAAAGCGGCCTACCCTGGAGGGGCTAACCAAACGATGCTGGATGTGTGGAACATGCAGCTGGCAGAGCATGGTGTTAAAATCATGAAAAAAAGGAAACACTTCATACATAAATTACAAACGTTTGCAGAACAGATCCATGCAGGCATAACGAACGGGGCTGAACAACTCACGATTGAGTATCGTCCTTCTTTTGATGCGGATGCCCAGCAAGATGAAACTGTTTTATTTGATCAATTTATGATAAAGTTAACACAGGTGAAAGATCAGGAGATTCGCAGAGGGGTTACGCTAGTGGGACCGCATCGCGATGATCTGGCGTTTTTTATAAACGGCAAAGAAGCGCAGACATTCGGCTCTCAAGGGCAGCAGCGAACGACGGCCTTATCTTTAAAATTGGCAGAAATAGAGCTCATTAACGAGGAAATCGGCGAGTATCCGATTCTCCTGCTTGACGATGTGTTGTCTGAGCTCGATCAGAATCGTCAGACCCAGCTTATTGAGACGTTTCAAAGCAAAGTACAAACCTTTATTACAACGACCGGACTTGAAAGCGTGAATGTGAGCAAGCTTCAGGATGCCGGCATCTACCATGTGAAAAACGGCCAAGTTACGCGTTAGGTGCGAATAGGAGAGGTGAGGAAGAGGACATGTACATCCATTTGGGCGGCGAGAAAATAATTCGGGCTGCGGAGCTCGTGGCCATCTTTGATATTTCTATCGAGCAATCCTCCAAACTCTCCAAGCAATTTGTTGCGGGAGCACGAAAACGCAAGGACGTTGAAACGATAGGCGAGGAAGAGCCGAAATCGATCGTTGTAACGAAGCAGAAAATATATTATTCGCCTATTTCATCCTCTACGCTTAAGAAAAGGGCACATCATTTTGCAGCGAACGGCTAGAGCGAGGGCGATCAGGAACAGCAGTTGAGAGGAGCAGTGAAGTTGCATGTCTTTGGAGCAGCATACGTATGACGAGAGTCAGATACAGGTCTTGGAAGGATTAGAGGCAGTACGCAAACGTCCGGGGATGTATATTGGCTCCACCAGTGGCAAAGGTCTTCATCATCTCGTATGGGAGGTTGTCGATAACAGTATTGACGAGGCTTTGGCTGGTTATTGCTCAAGAATCGAAGTAATCATTCACGAGAACAACAGCATAACTGTTATCGATAATGGACGCGGCATTCCTGTGGGGGAAAATACGAAACTGAAGAAATCGACTCTTGAGGTCGTAATGACGGTTTTGCATGCCGGAGGTAAATTCGGCGGTGAAGGCTATAAAGTATCCGGCGGCTTGCATGGCGTCGGTATATCTGTCGTAAACGCGCTGTCCGAGCTCGTCATTGTTCAAGTTAAACGTGAAGGACATATCTATCAGCAAGAATACCGTAAAGGCGCTCCGCAATATGATATCAAAATTATCGGAGATACGACGGAAACGGGCACACAGACTACGTTTACGCCGGACAGCGAAATTTTTACGGAAACAACCGTTTTTGATTATGAAACGCTGCAATCGCGGATCCGCGAGCTGGCGTTTTTGAATAAAGGCATTGAAATTGTATTGTCCGATGAGCGTACGGGCGTATCGAATACGTTTATGTTCGAGGGCGGTCTTATCGAGTTCGTAAAGTATTTGAACCGTACCCGTGAGCCGCTTCATGAGCAGCCGATTTATGTAGAAGGGTCGAAGGACCATATCCATGTAGAGGTCGCTTTGCAATACAATGACAGCTATACGGAGAATATTCATTCCTTCGCCAACAACATCAATACGCATGAAGGCGGTACGCATGAGTCCGGGTTTAAGAGCGCTCTGACACGTATCATCAATGACTATGCGCGCAAAACCAACCTGATTAAGGATAATGATTCGAACTTCTCCGGAGACGATGTGCGCGAAGGCTTGACGGCTATCATTTCCGTTAAGATTCCTGAGCCGCAATTCGAGGGCCAGACGAAAACCAAGCTGGGCAACAGTGAGGTTCGCGGTATAGTAGAGTCGTTTTTTGCTGAGAAGCTTCAGGAGTTTCTCGAAGAGAATCCGTCCGTATCACGCAAAATCATCGAAAAAGGGCTGCAAGCCGCACGTGCCCGTGAAGCAGCGCGCAAAGCTCGCGAACTGACTCGTCGCAAAAGCGCCCTTGAGGTTGGATCGCTTCCCGGCAAGCTAGCCGACTGTTCCTCCAAGGATGCTTCGATTAGCGAACTGTACATCGTAGAAGGTGACTCTGCAGGCGGATCCGCAAAGCAAGGACGTGACCGTCACTTCCAAGCTATTTTGCCGCTGCGGGGTAAAATCCTGAACGTTGAGAAAGCGCGCCTTGACCGAATTCTCGGTAATGCAGAGATTCGAGCAATCATTACTGCGCTTGGAACCGGCATTAGCGATGACTTTGATCTCGCCAAAGCTAGATACCATAAAATCATTATCATGACCGATGCCGACGTCGATGGCGCTCACATTCGTACGCTAATGCTGACGTTCTTCTATCGGTACATGCGTCAAATTATAGATGCCGGTTATATTTACATCGCTCAACCGCCGCTATTCAAGGTTGAACGGAACAAGGTTATCCGCTATGCACAGACCGAGAAGGAACGTGACCGGATTATTGCCGAGTTTGGTGAGGGCGTTAAAGTGAATGTCCAGCGTTATAAAGGACTAGGCGAGATGAACGCCACGCAGCTATGGGAGACAACGATGGACCCAGAGAGCCGTACGATGCTGCAGGTAACCATTGAGGACGCGATCGAAGCGGATGTCGTTTTCGACACGCTTATGGGCGACAATGTTGAACCGCGCCGTGATTTCATTCAGAAATACGCTAGATACGTAACGAACTTGGATGTCTAGGCAAGCATAGGGAAAAGAAGCAGCCGCCCGTTATGGACGTCTGCTTCTTTTTTTGAATCGACCGTAAGCTACCGCATAACGGTAAATCTTGTGGAAAACGCTTTGATCGGGCAATTTCCGGAAAATAAACGGATCCGGCAGCGTATTTACTTCCAGAATCCAAGGATGAAGCTTCGCATCAATGGCGATGTCGACGCCTATCTCCTTCAAATGAGGATAGGAAGCTTCGAGATTGTTGGCTATTGTAATACTCAGCTTCCTTAACCGGTTTTTAAAGGCGGCAAGCTCTGAGGAGCTGGCGTGATCGCTCATTAGCCGTTCAATCGCCATGGGGGTTCCGCCGCTATGATAGTTTGTTACTATTTTTGCAGGATGGGCAAGCCGCCCGATAATGCCGGTCGCTTCCCATTCATTGCGAGGGTTCTTCTGCACCATGACCCGAATGTCGAATCGGCGCTTTTGATGACGCAGCAGATGGATTCCTTTTTGCACAATGTGGCTTCTGCCTCTCTTTTGCTTCAATAGTCGATGATACAGCTGATCGAAGCTGGAAAAGAACATGATCTTGGTATCCAACTGATATCGGTAGCCGAGAGATGGTGTCGTTGTCCTTTCTATTCGCGTAACACCTTTGCCAAAGGTGCCATTGATGGGCTTGAAGTAAACCATTCCGTACTCATTCAACATCGTTCGCAGATTAGTACGGTCAAACAGTTTGGTTACGGGCATGAACTGACGTAAATAATCGGATCTAAGCATGATTTTGGTTTTAGCCCATTTACTCTTCACACGTTGAATGCTCAACGAATTTTCTCCTCTCTCGCTGTTTCTGATCTTCAATGGGAAATCAAATGATGAAGGAGACAGACTTGGAATTGAGTGGTATAATGAAAGTTGGGTCTGTTTATTTTATGGCGGCTTTTTATGTATGGAGAGCGGCAATTCACCTATTTTTAACGAAAAATGACAAGAGATTTGCGGGAATTCCGAAAGCACGAGCGAAAAAGGTTTATATGCTCGCTTTTTGAGAAAGAAATATAAGGTTATGTTGATTTAAGATTAGCTATAGATGGCGTCAGGGAGGTAAATCATGGCGGAAGAACAACGTATATCTATAAAAGACCGGGATATTGGTACGGAGATGCGTGATTCCTTTATGGATTACGCAATGAGTATCATTGTAAGCCGTGCTCTTCCCGATGTTCGGGATGGGCTTAAGCCCGTGCATCGTCGTATTTTGTATGCGATGTCTGAGCTAGGCATGTCACCGGACAAGCCCCATAAGAAATCTGCGAGAATAGTTGGAGAAGTAATCGGTAAGTACCATCCTCACGGTGATTCGGCCGTGTATGAATCGATGGTTCGGATGGCACAGGATTTCTCCATGCGCTACATGCTCGTTGATGGACATGGAAACTTTGGATCGATAGATGGCGACTTTGCAGCAGCCATGCGTTATACGGAGGCTCGTCTTTCTAAAATAGCAATGGAGCTGCTGCGTGATATCAACAAGGAAACAATCGATTTCGCGCCCAACTATGACGGTGAAGAATCGGAGCCGGTTGTATTGCCTGCAAGGTATCCTAACCTTCTAGTCAATGGAGTTACGGGAATTGCAGTCGGTATGGCAACGAACATTCCTCCGCATAACCTAAACGAGGTTATCGATGGGGTGCAGGCGCTTATTGTGAACCCTGATATTACGCCAGTCGAATTAATGGAATATATAAAAGGGCCAGATTTCCCGACGGCTGCTTTTGTTATGGGTCGCCAAGGTATCCGTCAAGCTTATTTGACAGGCAGAGGCTCCGTAACGATGCGGGCGCGTGCAACCATTGAGGAGAATAACGGCAAAGCGCGCATTATTGTGCATGAGCTGCCGTATCAAGTCATCAAAGCACGTTTAGTCGAGAAGATAGCAGAGCTTGTGCGAGAGAAGAAAATCGAGGGCATTACCGATTTGCGGGATGAATCTGACCGTAACGGAATGCGAGTTGTCATTGAACTTCGCCGCGATGTGAATCCAAGCATTGTGCTTAATAACTTATACAAGCATACGCAGCTGCAATCCAACTTCGGGATCAACATGCTGGCGCTAGTTAATGGCGAGCCTAAGACTTTGAATATTCGCGATATGCTATATCACTATTTGCAGCATCAAATCGAGGTTATTCGTCGCCGCACCGAATTTGAACTGAAGAAGGCAGAAGCACGTGCTCATATTTTGGAAGGCTTGCGCATTGCTCTTGACCACTTGGATGAGGTAATCGCGTTAATTCGTGCATCTCAAACGGCAGATCAAGCTCGTGAAGGATTGATAACAAGATTCTCACTCAGTCATGAGCAGGCTCAAGCGATTCTCGATATGCGTTTGCAGCGTCTGACTGGACTGGAAAGAGATAAAATTGAAGCGGAATACGCGGAGCTTATGCGGAAAATTGCTGAATATAAAGCTATTCTTGCCGATGAGCAGCTTGTACTGGATATTATCAGCACAGAGCTCGCCGAATTGAAAGAGCGTTTCGGCGATGATCGTCGCACAGAATTAATGGCAAGTGATGAGGAAATTATGGATGAGGATCTCATTCCACGCGAGGATGTTATTATCTCGATTACGCATACCGGCTATATCAAGCGTTTGCCGGTCGGTACTTATCGCAGCCAGAAACGGGGCGGTAAAGGCGTTGTTGGAATGGGAACCAAGGATGATGATTTCGTCGAGCATCTATTCGTCTCCAATACACATCACTACCTTCTGTTCTTCACGAATAAAGGAAAGGTATATAAGCTAAAAGCTTACGAGATACCTGATCTTAATCGTACTGCGCGCGGAACGCCGATCATCAACCTTATTCAGATTGAACAAGGTGAGACCATTAATGCGGTTATTCCGGTTCAGGAATTTGATTCTGAGCACTTCTTGTTCTTTGCTACAAGACAAGG
Organism: Paenibacillus endophyticus; assembly: GCF_014192395.1. GTDB lineage: Bacteria > Bacillota > Bacilli > Paenibacillales > Paenibacillaceae > Pristimantibacillus > Pristimantibacillus endophyticus. Next base: position 338,483 of record NZ_JACHXW010000007.1, read on the forward strand.
GGTTGTGAAGAAAACTCCGCTTGATGATTATGTCAACATCCGTAAAGTTGGACTCATTGCTATCTCGCTCCGCGAGGATGATGATCTAATTGGCGTGAAGCTGACTGACGGCAACCAGGAGATCATAATGGGTACTGCCGAGGGGATGTCCATTCGATACTCCGAACAGGATGTTCGGTCTATGGGACGCTCTGCCACAGGCGTGAAAGGCATCCAGCTTGACGATAGCGACACAGTTATTGATATGGATGTTATCGTACCGGATAAGGACATCTTGATCGTTACCTCCAAAGGCTACGGCAAACGTACACCGGTAGCGGATTACCGCATTCAGAACCGCGGCGGAAAGGGAATTAAAACTCTCAACGTAACGGATAAGAATGGTCCGATCGTTTCGCTTAAGGTTGTTGAAAATGATGAGGATCTTATGATCATGACAGCTTCCGGAACGATGATCCGCACCAGCATGGAAGGAATCTCGACGATGGGCCGTAACACGCAAGGCGTTAAGCTCATCAACACGCGCGAAGACGATACCGTAGCAACGGTTACGCGCGTAGCGCGCAGCGAAGAGAGTGAAGCGCTCGATGAGGGCGAAGAGGAAGAAAACGGCGAGACACCAATCGAATAGGAATAAACATAGCTGATACCGCCAACCTGCGGGTCAGCTTGTGTTTTAGTTAATAAAATAAATTGCAAGTATATTCGTATACAGGGGAGAGGACTCTCGTGGCAGCGGTAACGTTATTACATCTTAAATTAGGCGATAAAATCATTGAAGATGTCCTCACTCCACTTGGCGGTGTTCTGTTTCAGAAGGGTAAGGTAGTGACGCCTAAAGAAATGGAACTCCTGCAAGCATTCCTCATTACAAGTGTGGAGATCGAATCAAACCAAGCTGTAAGCAAAACACGTGAGGATACTGTTGAGGATGGCGGCCAAGAGTCGAGTCCGACTATCGTTGCATCTCCCCTTCATGAAGAGTATGACAAAATGGTTATTGTGCTGCGCCAAGTTTTTAATTCTTTTGTTGCTGGCCAAGCACTGCCGGTTATGGATATTCGCAAGCAGTTGGAAAAATTGCTCGAGCACATAAAAAGTTATAATTTACTCACTTTTGCGCCGCGCCAATTTATGGAGAAAGATTATTTGCTTCATAACAGCATTACCTGCGCTTTAACCTCTTACCAAATTGCACAATGGACGGGTTTCCCGCAGAAAGATTGGATGCAAATTGCTTTTGCCGGTTTACTTCATGATATCGGCAACGTAAAGATAGACAAGTCCATCCTTACAAAGCCCAATTCATTGTCTGTAGAAGAAAAAGAAGAAATGATGCGTCATACCGTACTTGGCTATCAACTGCTCAAAAATGTTCCCGCTTTAAATGAAGGTGTTAAAATGGCCGCACTGCAGCATCATGAAAAGGTTGATGGCACGGGATACCCGCTTGGAATTGATGCAACGAAAATAAACCCCTATGCCAAGATTGTGGCTATCGCAGATATTTTCCATGCCATGACCTTAAACAAAGCGTATAGAAAAGCGGTGTCTCCATATTTGGTGCTGGAGCAGATCCAAAGCGATGCTTTCGGTAAGCTCGATCCCACTTATGTGCGCATCTTCGTTGAGAAGGCAACACAGTTCCATAATGGAACTATTGTAAGGCTCAATGATGAGAGAATTGGAGAAATTGTATTCTCAGATCATAACTACCCAACAAGGCCATGGGTTTCCATTGAAGGTGTCATTGTTAATCTAATCAGTGAGCGGCAGCTTCATATTAAAGAAGTATTTAGGTAATCATATTGACGATGTTTGAAGCAAGCACAAAGATGCTGCCTGAAGAATGTTTTCAGAAGGCACATTAATGTGCTTGTTTTTTTGTATACAATTAAATGTATGATTCAAAAGCTTATTTGGGGGAAGTTACTTTATCCAGCCTGAGAAATTCATCTCTCATATTGAGATTGGAGGAGGATAGATTTGCATCAAGCAGGAATCTTATTAATAGGTTGTTCAGTAAGAATCAGCTCGTTAAACAGACGTTTAAACACAGAAAAATAAGCACTAAATGTATCCCAAATAAAAAAACGTTAAAAAAAAGAAAAAAACACTTGCAATGCCATAGGCGAACGTGATATATTATCTAGGTCGCCAACGAGACACACGGTCGACACGAAAGAAAAAGATTGCTCTTTGAAAACTGAACAACGAGTAATAACTGCCTCGCAAATCCTTCGGGATAAGCGGAAAAGCGATAACAAATGTAATGAGCATTTCAAACACCAATTTGGAGAGTTTGATCCTGGCTCAGGACGAACGCTGGCGGCGTGCCTAATACATGCAAGTCGAGCGGATCTT
>NZ_JACHXW010000008.1 GCF_014192395.1 Paenibacillus endophyticus
CGCTTCCGTTACCGATGACCAACTCGCTGATGCCATTCGTTTGATTAACAACCGGCCCCGTAAATGTCTAGGGTGGAGGTCGGCTCACGAAGCTTTCATGGACGAGGTGTCGCACTTAGCTTGACAATTCGTCATTTGAAAAAAGCTGTCTTCGGAAGATGCTTTCGCAACCTCCATCGACAGCTTTCCATGACATGTCTACTTCACTTTAAAATGAGAGATCGCCTGATCCAGCTCAATTACAATTTCGTTCAAATGGCTGGCGGATGACGAAATATTATCCATCAAGGCGAGCTGTTCTTCCGTTGCGGCTGCTACACTTTCCGTCTTCTCCAGGTTCGCTGCCGCAGTTGACGCTGTTTGCTCCATCGACGCGCTTACTTGCTCCGAGCTCGCTGACATCTGCTGCGTAATGGCGGAGTTCTCATGGATCTGCTCGCTCATCTGTGTAATAGAAGCAATAATGATATCAAGATTCTGGCGAACGTCGCGCACTCGTTCGCTTCCCCTATCTACTTCCTCAACCGTTTGGGCCATATAAGCGGACGCGCCTGTGATTTCAGTCCTCGTCTCATCCACCAGCTGATGGATCCCTTCTGCTGAAGCAAGCGAACCCGCTGCCAGCTTCCGAATTTCACCCGCAACAACTGCAAAGCCCCGCCCATGCTCGCCTGCTCGTGCTGCTTCAATAGAAGCATTGAGCGACAGGATGTTCGTTTGATTAGCAAAGGTTGTAATGTTGTCAGCTATCGCGCCTATTTCTTTGGACCGATGCTCCAGCGTACCAATGGTTGCGGAAAGCTTATTGATGACCGTTGACACTTCATCCATCTGCGTAATTAATCGCAATAGCGCATCGTGACCTTGGCTGGCTTGCTCTGAGGTTGAGGTTGATTTGTCGGCAATCGAAGCGGTATTCTCGGCAATGCGCTGGATACCGATTGTCATCTCCTCTATGGCACGGGAGGTTTCCTCTGCCCCTCTTGCCTGTACTTCAGAGCCATTTGCAACTTCATTAATATTATGGGCTACATGCTCAGCAGCAGCAGCCGACTCTTTCGAAGTAGTCGTCAGCTCGTTTGTTGATTTGGTCACTTCAGCTGCATTATCAGCGATGCCTTTAATCAGCTGGCTCATGGCCTCAATCATATGGTCCACGGACCTTGAAATACTGCCAAGCTCATCCTTGCTATACTTAACATCAGGAATGACAGTTAAGTCACCTTCAGCTACACGCTGGGTTTTGAAAACAACGCTTTTGATCGTTTTCATAATATGGCGAATCGTAAAAAACACAAAAATTCCAAGGACGACTGTCACTAATAAAATCGAAATAAACAACGTAAGCTGCGATTCGTCCAGATCCTTTGTAATGCTGGAAATGGTTAGATCTGTATGCGCAGCTATGCTTTGACCGATTTCGTCAATGCCGGAGCGGCTTTTTTGAAAACTGCTATCAATTTGACTGTTTTGGAATTTGCTTACGCCATCTGCTGCAGCCTTTACAGCGGCCTCCGTCCAGAAATTATAATTTGCACGGAATTCAATCAGTATCTGATCGATGCTGCGCTTCGACTCCCCTTCAGCCAGCGTTTGCATACCTTTTTCGAATAATATGGCCTGTGCTTCAGTTACTCGATCATCCACTTGTTTAATGTTCTGTGCGAGCTCTTCGCGTGCCGCATCAGCACTTGCCTGATCAAGCGTGCCTGACTCTATTTGCAAATAAGCTTGGTAGGCTTGGTACATATCCCGATCCGCATTCAGAATCAGAGAATCAACTCTGCTTGAGGTCTCATATATACCCTCTGTCATTTGATCCAATAAGGAACGCTCCTCACCAAGCAAATAAAGTCCCGTATACGCATAAAACGCAAGTGGAATAATTGAAAGCATAGCCAATCTAAATCGTAAAGACAATTTCATGTTTCACTCCGCCCCTTCTCATTATCTCTATAGTATTTATCGGAGGTAAGCGCCCACGCTTATAGTCATTTATTAAAATGTTTACATTTGTTTGTCGAATGAGCAGCAAAAAAGGCATGTTCTCCTAAACAAGAGAACATGCCTTTTGATAGCTGCAGCAAAGCTGCTATTTACCGAAGGATTGCGGGTCTTGTCTCCAAGCTTGAAGCGTTGCTACATCCCCGGCAGCAACCTTTCCAAGTTGAACAGCGGAATCAATGAGCGCACTGTAATTAGACAGCGTAGCGAGCGGCACTTGCTCCGCTTCGAAAGCTTGTTTCGCGCTTTCGAATTCATAGGTGAATATGGCAAGCACAGCTAGCACTTCTGCACCTGCTTCTCTAACAGCTAAAGCTGCTTTAATAGAACTGCCTCCAGTAGAAATCAAATCCTCGATTACAACCACTTTTTGACCGGGCAGCACCTTGCCTTCAATCTGATTCTGCTTGCCATGACCCTTTGCTTTATCACGAATGTAGGCCATTGGCAGGTTAAGCTTTTGTGCAACCCAAGCAGCATGCGGTATGCCTGCTGTCGATGTACCCGCAATAACATCAGCATCGGGATATTGCTCGCGGATAATGGTTGCGAAACCTTCTGCAATGAGATCGCGAATGGCAGGATAAGTCATCGTAAGACGATTATCGCAATAGATTGGAGATTTAATACCCGAGGTCCACGTGAATGGATCATTTGGCTGCAGCGCCACAGCCTCGATTTCAAGCAGGCTTTTGGCAATTTGATCAGGCAATTCCGTTAACGTTAATTTACTCATAGGAAATCAGCTCCTCAATGATTGATTCTAATGCGATTTTTGGATTCGCAGCAGCGGTGATCGGACGCCCAATTACCATATAGTCTGTCCCTTGTCGCAAAGCCTCGCCAGGCGTCATAATTCGTGATTGGTCATGAACAGCTGAGCCAGCCGGGCGTATGCCGGGCGTAACGGTTTTGAAAGCTGAGCCGCATGCCGCTTTAATGGCCTCAACCTCCGACGGTGATGCAACTACGCCAGCTAGTCCTGCTTTCTTGGCAAGTTCTGCATACCGAATGACTGCTGCCTCGACAGAACCACTTATGCCGATCTGTTCATTCAGCGTAGCTTGGCTTGTGCTAGTCAGCTGGGTGACCGCGATTACGGCTGGCCTATTCAAGCTGCTGCCTGACAACGCCATATCAACGCCCTCCAGCGCCGCTTCCATCATAGCGCTGCCGCCTGCAGCATGGACATTGAACATATCTACGCCGAGCTTCGTAATGCTGTTTGCGCCGCCTTTTACCGTATTCGGAATATCATGCATTTTCACATCGAGAAACACGTAGTAGCCACGGTCCTTCAAGCTGCTTACAAACGAAGGGCCTGCCGCATAAAACAACTGCATGCCTACTTTCAAATAACAAGGAATACCTTGAAGCTCTGTTATGAGCCGTTCAGCAGCTTCAGCAGCTGGATAATCCAACGCTACCATAATCCGTCCTGCTGCTTGTTCTTTCGTTATCTTCATTGATGTTCTCCCCATTTCTATGCTCATTTGCATAATAAACGGCCATACGTTTGCTTTCAGCTAAGCACCTGTCGGGCTTGCGGCCCTTGGATGCTTAGCCAAGCAATAAACGCTGGCCGTACTTTTAAGCTGGTGAGAGCTTATTTCTTTTGAAGCAGCACCGGCATGGAGCGCGAAGAGAAATTCAACGTCTCGAGCATGATAAGCAAGGCGCGAACCGTATCAAGCGATGTCATACACACTACGCCATTCTCAACTGCCTCACGGCGAATCCGGAAGCCGTCGCGTTCAGGAGCTTTGCCTTTTGTCAATGTGTTGACGACAAACTGCGCTTGACCTTCGCGTACGAGATCCAGGATGTTCGGTGAGCCTTCACTCAATTTATTGACGGTCGTTACGATAAGTCCCGCGTCTTCCAACGTTTTGGCGGTACCGCCCGTAGCGATGATTTTGTAGCCAAGATTGAAAAATCCGCGCAGCAATTCTGTCGCTTCTTCTTTGTCTTTGTCCGCAACCGTAGCAATAATGGCGCCGGAAGTCGGAATCTTCATGCCAGCACCGATAAGACCTTTATACAGGGCTTTCGCATATTGTACGTCGCGCCCCATTACTTCGCCTGTCGACTTCATCTCCGGCGTAAGCGTTGGATCAACGCGACGAAGCTTAGCGAAGGAGAATACCGGAACTTTAACAGATACATACTCGTCCTCTGGCCACAAGCCTTCTACGTAACCGAGATCGGCAAGCTTCGTTCCTAGAATGGCCTTGGTAGCCAAGTTAGCCATCGGAATGTTCGTCACTTTGCTTAAGAATGGAACCGTACGCGATGAACGCGGATTAACTTCGATTACATACACTTTATCTTGATGGATGACGAACTGGATATTGACAAGTCCGATTACATTCAATGCTTTCGTGATGCTGATCGTGATATCGACGATCTGCTGTTTAATATCTTCCGATAGCGATTGCGGAGGGTAAACCGCAATGGAATCGCCGGAGTGAACCCCTGCGCGTTCAACATGCTCCATGATCCCTGGAATAACAACCGTTTCACCGTCGCAGATCGCGTCTACCTCTGCCTCTTTGCCAAGCATGTAGCGGTCAATCAGTACCGGATGCTCCGGATTGATTTTAACTGCAACTTCCATGTAGCTAAGCAGTTCTTCATCGGAGTATACGATCTCCATAGCGCGGCCGCCAAGTACATACGATGGACGAACGAGTACGGGGTAACCAAGCGATTGCGCCGTAACGACTGCGTCATCGACCGAAATAACCGTTTTGCCGTCTGGCTGTGCGATGTTAAGGCTGCGAAGCAAAGCTTCGAACTTCTTGCGGTCCTCAGCGGCATCGATGCTTTCCAGACTTGAGCCTAGAATGCGCACGCCAGCTTTGGATAGAGGTGCTGCAAGGTTAATCGCGGTTTGACCGCCGAATTGTACGATTACGCCGATCGGATTTTCTTGCTCGATAACATTCATGACATCCTCGAAGAACAATGGCTCGAAATAAAGTCTGTCTGACGTGCTGAAATCTGTCGATACTGTTTCCGGGTTGTTGTTAATGATTACAGCTTCATAGCCGGCATTTTGAATCGCCCAAACCGCATGTACGGTCGAGTAGTCGAACTCGATGCCTTGACCGATCCTAATCGGACCTGAACCGAGTACAAGCACTTTCTGCTTATCCGTAATCGTAACTTCGTTCTCTACTTCATAAGTCGAGTAGTAGTAAGGCGTCGAAGCTTCAAATTCAGCTGCGCAAGTGTCAACCATTTTGTATACTGGCTTAAGGTTAAGCTGTACGCGCAATGCACGGATGTCATCCTCATGCGTGTGGCTGCCGTTCGGGAAGCCTTCTTTGCGAATCTCGGCAATGGAGCGGTCAGAGAAGCCTTTGCGCTTCGCTTCATAAAGCGTTTGCTCCGTCAAAGTCGCTTCGCTGCGCATACGATCCTCGAAAGCAACGATTTGCTGGATTTTATCGAGGAACCACCAGTCGATATTGGTAATATCTTGAATGTCTTGCAGCTTGTAGCCGCGGCGGAACGCTTCCGCTACGAGGAACATGCGCTCGTCATCGGGCTTTTCCAAGCGCGAGCGAAGTACGGCATCTTCAAGCGATGATGCTTCCTTCAAATGAATGCGGTGCGCGCCGATCTCCAATGAGCGGACTGCTTTGTGAATAGATTCCTCGAAGGTGCGGCCGATTGCCATAACCTCGCCTGTCGCTTTCATCTGCGTACCCAGCTTGCGGTTTGCATTGACGAATTTGTCGAAAGGCCAGCGTGGAATTTTCGAAACGATGTAGTCAAGCGTAGGCTCGAAGCATGCGTACGTTTGGCCCGTAACCGGATTGACCAGCTCATCAAGCGTGTAGCCGATAGCGATTTTCGCTGCCATCTTGGCAATCGGATAGCCCGTTGCTTTGGAAGCAAGCGCTGACGATCGGCTAACCCGCGGATTCACTTCAATTACATAATATTGATAGCTTTGCGGATCAAGCGCGAACTGTACGTTGCAGCCGCCTTCGATATTCAAAGCGCGAATGATTTTTAGAGATGCCGAACGAAGCATTTGATACTCGCGGTCGGACAACGTTTGGCTAGGCGCTACAACGATGCTATCGCCAGTATGTACGCCAACCGGGTCAAAGTTCTCCATGTTGCAGACAACGATACAGTTGTCGTTCGCATCACGCATAACCTCGTACTCAACTTCCTTCATGCCTGCGATTGATTTCTCAATCAAGCATTGGCTGATCGGGCTGTACCGAATACCGGAAGCTACCGTTTCCCGAAGTTCTTCTTCGTTCGCGCAAATACCGCCGCCTGTTCCGCCTAGAGTGTAAGCAGGACGAACGATGATTGGAAATCCAATCGTATTCGCGAAATTCACGGCATCCTCTACCGTTGTAACGATATCACTATCTGGTACAGGCTGTTCAAGCTCACGCATAAGGTCGCGGAACAAGTCGCGATCCTCTGCTTTTTCAATCGCAGTAAGCTGAGTTCCGAGCAGCTTCACGTTCTCGCGCTCCAAGACGCCTGCTCGAGCGAGCTCAACTGCCATATTAAGGCCTGTCTGACCGCCTAGTGTAGGAAGAAGTCCATCAGGGCGCTCTTGGCGAATAATCTGAGAAACGAAATCCAGCGTAATAGGCTCGATGTATACTTTATCAGCCATATTCGTATCGGTCATTATGGTTGCAGGGTTACTGTTTATAAGAACAACCTCGTACCCTTCTTCCTTCAGTGCTTGGCAAGCTTGAGTACCGGCATAGTCGAATTCTGCCGCTTGTCCGATGACAATAGGACCAGAACCGATCACGAGAATTTTTTTGAGTTCATTATTTTTGGGCATACTGAAGCTCTCCTTTCAACGTCTCCGATAACACAGCTTGACGAGGTTTTTGTGGGTTATTTTTCTTATGCGTACGGATCATTTCTAGGAACTCATCAAATAGGTAGCTGGAATCGTAAGGCCCTGGAGCTGCTTCCGGGTGATATTGAACCGAGAAAGCCGGGAATGTATTATGCTTCAGACCTTCGATGGTACGGTCATTGTTATTGATGTGCGTTACGGATAGCGGCGTGTTCTTAACCGAATCCTCAAGCACGGTATAACCATGGTTCTGTGATGTAATGTAACAACGGTTAGTTGCGAGTTCTTTCACCGGATGATTGCCGCCGCGGTGGCCGAATTTCAATTTGGTTGTTTCAGCGCCGCATGCTAAGGCAAACAGCTGGTGGCCTAAGCAAATGCCGAAGATCGGAAATTCACCCAGCAGATCGGATATCATTTTGACCGCGTAAGGCACGTCCTGCGGGTCCCCAGGGCCATTGGACAACTGGATACCGTCTGGCGCTAGTCGGCGAATCTCATCTGCCGTTGTGTTATGCGGAACGACGACGACATCGCAGCCGCGTTTTGTAAGCTCACGCAGAATGCCGCTTTTGGCACCGAAATCTACGAGCACGATACGTTCGCCTTGGCCTGGGCTAGAGAAAACATGAGATGTAGATGTGCGTGCAACTTGATCCGTCATCAACTTGGAAATGTCCAGACGCTCTGCAAGCTCTTCGACACGCTCGTTGCCGGTCGTGATAAGGCCTTTCATCGTACCGTAATTGCGCAGCTTGCGCGTAAGCATTCTGGTGTCGATGTCGCTAATGCCTGGGATACCGTATTCTTTCAAAAGCTGACCAAGCGAATATTGTGCACGCCAGTTGCTCGGAACCTCTTCGTGACGTCGAACAACGAACCCGTGAATGAATGGTCGCATGGATTCGAAATCGTCGCGCGTAATGCCGTAGTTCCCTATTAGCGGGTATGTCATCGTCACGATTTGTCCGCAGTAGGACGGATCGGACAGTACCTCTTGATATCCTGTAATTCCAGTGTTAAAAACAACCTCGCCCATCATTTGCGCTTCTGCGCCGAATGAAAGACCCGTGAACAACGTTCCGTCTTCCAACAATAATCTTGCTTGCATCCGTATCACTCCTCAGGTGTTGATTTACCCCATATATTGTATTAACTAGGCTAATAAACGTGTCTATTCTGACCAGACGATTGCGCCGTCTACGATGGTTGTTACTGGCCAGCCGCTAAGCTTCCAGCCGCCGAAAGGCGTATTGTTGCTTTTGGAAGCAAATGTGCTTGGGTCCACTGCTCGCTCGTTTGCAAGGTCGACGATTGTGATGTCAGCCGGCGCTCCTTGCTCGAGGCGACCGGTCGGAAGCCGGAAAACGCGAGCTGGGTCCGCTGTCATACGCTGCAAGAGGAAGCCAAGCGTCCACTTGCCGGTTCGTACAAATTTGGTGTACAAAAGCGGGAATGCTGTTTCAAAGCCAACGATGCCGAACGGAGCCAGCTGTACGCCGCGTGCTTTCTCTTCAGCGCTATGTGGCGCATGATCAGTAACGACCATGTCAATCGTGCCATCTTCAAGCGCCTCTATAACAGCTTGAACGTCGCGCGGCGTACGCAGCGGCGGGTTCATTTTCCAATTTGCATCGTCCAGCCCAGGAATATCCTCGTCAGAGAGAAGCAGGTGATGAGGACATACCTCAGCAGTTACGCGTACTCCGATTTGCTTGGCAAGGCGAATCAATCTTACCGATTGCTCTGTGCTTACATGGCAGACATGGTAGTGTACGCCTGTTGCTTCTGCGAGCAGGACATCTCTACCTACATGAATCGCTTCCGACTCATTCGGAATGCCTTTCAAGCCATGCTTGCGGGAGAATGCACCCTCCGACGCCCAAGCGCCTTCTACGAGTGTGTCATCCTCGCAATGCGCGATGATTGGCATGTCCATTGATTGTGCAAGTGCCATTGCGTTTTTCATCATTTGGGCATTTTGCACGCCAACCCCATCATCCGTAAAGCCAATTGCGCCGGCTTCTTTCAAGGATGCGAAATCCGTCAATTCGCGGCCTAGCTCATTTTTGGTAATGGATGCATAAGGCAATACCTTTACGACCCCGACCTGCTCCGCCTTGCTTTTAATGTAGCGGACGGTCTCGGCCGTATCCGTAACAGGGCGTGTGTTAGGCATGCAGGCAATCGTCGTAAAACCGCCTTTAGCTGCTGAACGTGTGCCCGTCGCGATATCTTCTTTATATTCAAAACCCGGATCACGCAGATGGACGTGCATATCAATAAAGCCAGGTGATACTAGCTTGCCCTGCGCATCAATAACTTCTGCACTGCCCGTGTCAGCCGTTTGCGAACCGTCCAGGACAGCCTCGATTACGCCATTTTCAATGCGGATATGTTTGCTCTCTAGGTTGCCGGAAGTTTCGTTCCATACGTTACCGTTAATAATCCATAATGACATAGTTGCTTCACCCTCCGGAAATAGTCAGTTTGTGTTGCCGTATTTAGCTTAGAGCCCGCTCCACGACAGCCATGCGAATAGGTACTCCATTTTCCATTTGAGGAAAAATTCTTGATTGCGGATGCTCAACCAGCTCATCGTCTATTTCAACGTTTCGGTTAATGGGAGCAGGGTGCATAATAATCGCATGCTTGGCAAGTTTGCTTGCCCTTTCCACCGTCAAGCCATAATGCTCGCGGTAGCTTTCGGCCGAGCTTAGCATGCCGCTTTCATGGCGCTCTAGTTGGACGCGAAGCATCATGACGACATCCGATTTCAAAGCTTCATCCATGCTGACGTAGGATACGTCGAGCTCAGAAGCTTGCATATTAGGCGGTGAGCAAAAGTTTACTTTGACTCCGAATTTTTGCAGCGCCCACAAGTTCGACCGCGCAACGCGGCTGTGCAGCACGTCACCGACAATCGAAACCGTCAAACCCTTTAGTTGTCCAAAATGCTTGCGCATCGTATACATATCGAGCAGCGCCTGTGTGGGATGCTCGTTATTGCCGTCGCCGGCATTAATTAGCGGGACTTTAATTTTGGTTGCCAGTTCGGCCAGCACGCCGATTGGCTTCAAGCGAATGATGCCGACGTCGATTCCCATCGATTCAAGCGTACGAACCGTATCATAAACCGATTCGCCCTTCTGAACGCTGGATACTGCCGCAGAGAAATTCAGAACCTCTGCGCCTAGCCGCTTCTCCGCAACCTCGAAAGAAAAGCGCGTTCGTGTGCTGTTCTCAAAAAACATATTTGCTGCGAACTTGCCTTGCAGCGTATGATGAACTTTCGTTTCATGATTTTCCCAATATGCGGCACGATCAAGAATCGATTCGATTTCTTCTTGGCTAAGCTCTTTTAGTCCGAGCAAACTCCGTTGTTTAAGCTGCGTCAAAGTCATCCGGCTTGCCCCCTCTGGTTGATAATGGTTACTTGATCCATGTGATCGATTTCGGAAAGAGCTACTTCAATTTGCTCTTGCTTGGAGGTCGGAACATTCTTCCCGACGAAATCTGGCCGGATCGGCAGCTCCCTGTGGCCCCGATCAACGAGCACCGCAAGTTGAATGCTCTGCGGTCGACCGCAGTCCATAAGCGCATCCATTGCGGCCCTAATCGTCCTGCCCGTATACAAGACATCATCGAACAATATGATTCGTTTGTCCTGCACGTTGAAGGGTACGCCGTCTGTGTCACCGATTGCTGCTGCGACTTCAACATCTGCGCCGATCACCGTTTTCCGGTCATCGCGATATTGCGTAATATCAAGCTCGCTTACAAGCACCGGTTTTCCTTCTATTTCACCGATACGCTCGGCGATCCGGCGAGCCAGGTAGATGCCCCTCGTTCGAATACCTACGATCACACAATTGTCGATACCTTTGTTCTTCTCCACAATTTCGTGAGCGATTCGCGTTAACGCACGTCGAATCGCTGTTTCGTCCATAATCACCAAATGCTCTTCTTCCGTCATTTCCGCTGACTCCTTCCATTCTAGTCCAAATGCCAGGTTGCGACAAAAAGCTCCTTGCAGAAATCGCAAGGAGCTTGTGAGAAGTCATGAAGAGTTAGGGTATGAGCCTTCGCTGCTTTCGTCACAGAAAGCAGCAGCCTAGGCTGTCCAATTCTTCTCTTCGATTGACTTGTTATTCACGCTACCTTGCCAGCCTCTCGGGACTGAGTTAAAGGTACTGCTGTTTATCATAAGAATTATCCCACGTCAGTCGAAAAATGTCAAGTGAAAACGAAGATTTCCGCTTGTACATAGTGTGGATGAATCCCGATGGGCTATGCAGAGATAGCGCTGGATACTAAAGACTAAGCTTACGGATTCTTTCAACTGCTTTTTCTGTGTTCTCGCGGCTGCCGAACGCAGTTAGACGGAAGTAGCCTTGACCGCTTTGGCCAAAACCTACGCCTGGCGTGCCTACGATGTTCGCTTCTGTTAGCAGCTTGTCGAAGAATGACCAGGAATCCATGCCATTTGGCGTTTTGAGCCAGATGTAAGGAGCATTGACGCCGCCGAATACTTCCAAGCCCAGCGAAGCAAGACCATCACGAATGATTGCTGCATTCGTCATGTAGTAGTCAACCAAGGACTTGATTTGTGCTTTTCCTTCTGGCGAGTAGATTGCAGCGGCACCGCGCTGAGTCACGTAGGAAACGCCATTGAATTTCGTCGTGTGACGGCGATTCCACAAATCGTTGATCAACACTTCATTGCCTGTAGCATCCAAACCTTTAAGCTCGCGCGGAACGACTGTGTAAGCACAGCGAACGCCTGTGAAGCCAGCTGTTTTGGAGAAGCTGCGGAATTCGATGGCAACCTCGCGTGCGCCTTCGATTTCATAAATGCTGTGAGGAACATCTTCTTCTTGGATGAACGCTTCATAAGCAGAATCATAAAGAATGATGCAGTTGTTCGCTTTTGCGTAATCAACCCAAACTTTAAGCTCTTCCTTCGTAAGCGTCATGCCCGTCGGATTGTTCGGATAGCATAGGTAAATGATGTCAACCTTACGGTCAGGAAGGCTAGGCTTGAAGTCATTCTCAGCCGTGCATTCCAAGTAAGCGATGTTCTCGTAACGTTTCGTTTCTTGATTATATTTGCCTGAACGGCCAGCCATAACATTCGTATCCACGTATACCGGATAAACGGGATCTTGAACGGCTACGATGCTGTTTTCACTGAAAATCTCTTGGATGTTGCCGACATCGCATTTCGAACCATCGCTGACGAAAACTTCGTTTGTAGCAATATCGATGCCGCGAGCCTTGTAGTCATTTTCGATAATTGCGTTAATTAGGAAGTCGTAGCCTTGTTCTGGACCGTAACCGCGGAATGAGCCTGGAGCGGCAAGCTCGTCTACCGCACTGTGCATGGCATGAAGAACGGCATCGGGCAAGCCGCGAGTTACGTCGCCGATTCCTAAGCTGATAATTTCAGCATTCGGGTTGTCCTGAATAAATTTCGTACGTCTTTTGGCAATTTCGGAAAATAAATAGCTGCCTTGCAGCTCCAAGTAATTTTGATTAATGGATGTCATTTCTTGTCACCTATCCTTATTTTTCATTTGCATCTGTACATATCCATTAGAATAACGTACTTCTCCGCTCTAAATAATGAATAAAGTGGTGAAAAGTTTGCACTTTTGCACGTTTCGAATTATCTCGAACGCAGGTTGCTAAGCACAAATTCAAAGTCAGCAGGCAGCGGCATTTCAAATTCCAAACGTTCCCCGCTTCGCGGATGCGTAAAGCCAAGCAGCGTCGCATGCAAAGCTTGTCCTTTTAGCGCTACCGTTTTATTCCGGCCATATACCGGATCCCCTGCCAACGGGTGACCGATATATTTCATGTGTACACGAATTTGATGCGTACGTCCCGTCTCAAGCTGAAGCTCTACAACCGTATAATCGCCAAGTCTCTCCAAAACATGGAAATGAGTGACGGCGTTTCGGCTATTCCGCTCTGTTACCGTAAACAGCTTCCTGTCATTGAGATCGCGTCCGATTGGCGCATCGATCGTACCTTGATCATGCGGCAAATTACCGTGGACCAGCGCGATATATTTTCTTGTAACGGTATGATCCTTCAATTGCTCAGCAAGTGAAATATGGGCTAGATCATTTTTGGCGGCCATAAGCAGGCCCGTTGTGTCCTTATCAATACGATGTACGATTCCCGGCCGAATCATGCCGTTAATGCCGGATAAATCCTTGCAGTGGTACATGAGCGCATTAACAAGCGTCCCTGATGAATGCCCTGGCGCTGGATGTACGACCATACCGCGTTTCTTGTTGATGACAATCAAATCGGAGTCTTCGTAAATAACCTCAAGAGGGATATTTTCCGGGACAATTGCGGCCTCTTCAGGCGCTGGTATATGAAGCACCACATGATTGCCTTCAATAATTTTAAAATTCGCTTTGGCCACTTTCCCGTCGATTTGAACGGCGCCTGCTTTAATCCATTCCTGCACTTGCGTCCGTGATACGGCTTGGTCATCTATGCTGTCTGTTACGAACTTATCTACGCGTTCGCCGGATTGCTCCGCCTCTGCGATCCATTCCAATGGTTCCTCGTTATACAGGTTGCTGCTCATGATTGTTTTGATCCTTGTCCTCTCCATTTTGCGAACGTTCCTTCTCATCTTTTGCAGATAACAAGGTGTCAATTAGTATTAGTGCTACACCGCAGACGATGCCCGAATCCGCCACGTTGAAAATCGGAAATGAATAGCTGCCGAAATTAAACTGCAGGAAATCGGTAACTTCACCAAACCGCAGACGGTCAAGAAAATTGCCAATCGCTCCGCCGAGTACGAGCCCTAGTCCGATTAGCAGCCAAGGCTTTGCAGTCTTCCTCATCGCCTGAATATACCAAATAAGGCCGCTTACAATCACGATTGTGATGATAATGAAGAAGACTCGCTGTTCTTGCAAAATGCCGAATGCAGCGCCTCGGTTTCGGTGAGATGTAATGAGAAAAAAATTACCGATAACGCTAATTTGCTCCATGATCTCAAGCTTTGTTTCAATTAGTCTTTTTGTTGCAAAATCAAGGATAAACACTAAAACCGCTATCCAGTAATAATAAAAACGCATCATATCACTCCTATTTTTTTGTAAAGCACGTTTTTAACGTATGACGATTCTTGTGCGGCTAAGCAAATCGTGTGCGTTATTATTTATTACCAGCCAATTGTAGCATACCGGACCAAATGAGAGCCAGTACCGCAACTGGATCTTCCATTGAAGCCCATACTGAAAATCCTTGTTTCGGCTAAAGCTAATACAGCAATCATGTTCCCTGCTAAGGAGGGTGCCATATGACAAGGCCAACAAATGCAAACATTAAACTGCTGCAAAGCAGATTGCTGGACGAACAGAGTGAAATCGAACAGCGCCTGGAAAACAATGATCACTACGGTCTTTCTGAATCGCTTCGAGATGATACCGGCGAGCTCACTTCCATTGACAACCATCCCGGCGATACAGCTACTGAGTTGTATGAACGGGAGAAGGATGTAGCTCTGCTTGAGCAAGAGGAGCTTCATCTCCAGCGTATTGACGCAGCACTGCAAGCCATTTCCAGCGGTACCTATGGGATTTGCGCAACCTGTAATGAACCGATACCGCTAGAGCGGCTTGATGCTGTACCCGATACGCTGCACTGCATTGAACATGCTCCTAGGCAGCATCTATCTCTTCGGAGACCCGTTGAAGAAATCGTGCTTGATCCGCCATTTGGACGAACCAGTATGGATGAGCAGGATTCTTACAACGGTTTCGACGGCGAAGATGCTTGGCAAATTGTCGAGCGATGGGGCAATGCGGATTCACCCGCCACGTCTGAGAATCGAGATGTTGCCGATTATGGTCATGTAGGCATCGATGCATATGAGAATGATGGCTATGTCGAGCCGCTCGAGAGCTTTCTCGCGACGGACATAACAGGCCGCCATGTCTCTGTCATTCGAAATCGAGAATATTTGCATTATTTGGATACAGGCGAAGGTGATCACGGTCTCGAAACAGATGAAGCCGAGGACAGGTGACGGTTAATACGTTTTACCTTCCAGCTGGATTTGAACGATGCGTACGATATCCGCGATATAATCGCCGATGATCGGCAGGTTTAACGCGCCAAGAATACGCAGCACATAAAGGATCGTCGCAGCAAAAAAGGTAAAGCCGATCGCGATGCCGACTCCTCTGGCAGTACCAGCAAGCAAATTTTTCCAAATTATGGTTCTCGGTCTGTTCAACAAATTAACGTATTCGGCTATTTGCGTATGTTCTAAGTCAGCGGCAATTTTCTGCAGCCTTTTGTCTAGGCTGCTTAACGAAATATCCTCTTTGTTGCCTTGTTTCGGTTGTTCCGGGTTGATTATTTTCATAAGAGGCATCCCCTTTGACCAACAATAAAACGAGGTCGGGCCTTCCAGCCATTGCATGCAAGTGACTTTAGAGTCGCTTGCTGCAGCAGCCGGTAGGCGACGGCCTCGTTTTTTTGCGAGTAATTATCCTCTATACTATATCCTTAACCTCGGATGAAAATCCCTATTTCTTTCTCGCCAAGCACAACTCTTTCCATTTCAGGAAGCGATTCAAAGACTACCGATTGAACGAGCACATTTTCTTGAAGCACCTGTCCGAATGCATCCAGCGCTTCTTTAAGCACGGCGTCTACATCAAGTACGAGGTCAATCCGTTTCTCAATCGGCAAATCGAGCTTCTTACGCGTATCCTGTACGGCACGAATCACTTCACGCACCCAGCCCTCTTGCTCCAGCTCAGGTGTAATATCCGTGTTCAGAGCAACGGTTACACCGCCAGCTGAAGCCGATGCAAAGCCGGATTTGGCTTGTTTCTCTACGAGAAGCTCCTCGATTGAGATGGAGAGCTGCTCGCCTTCCGTAGTCGAAAATTCAAACGCTCCGCCATTAACAATTCCACGCGTTTGATCTGCCTGCAAGCCTTTAAGCTGCGCTTGAATTGGACCAACGTTCTTGCCGTATTTTTTGCCGGCAATCTTCAGATTCAGCTTCAATGTGAAATCGACGAAGCCGCTGTCCGAATGCTGTACCGTTATCGCTTTAACGTTAATTTCATCCTTTATAATATCCTCATAATCAGTCACGTTGAAATCGCGGTCTAGCGACACGATAAGCTCAGACAGTGGTTGACGCGTCTTAATTCCCGTTTCGTTGCGCACGTTGCGGGCCAGCTCTACAACCTGCTTCGCGCTTTCCATGTCACGCTCGAGCGTCTCGTCAATAGCGGCTTCATCCGCTTTCGGATAATCGGCCAAATGCACGCTGCCTTCTCCGCCAAGATTTCCGTACACATCCTCAGCCAGCAGTGGAGCATAAGGAGCGATCACACGGGATAGAGTAATCAGCACGCTGCGAAGCGTTTGGTAAGCTGCCAATTTATCAGCCGATAGCCCGCTTCCCCAGAAACGGTCACGTGAACGCCTAATATACCAGTTGCTCAGCTCATCAACGAATACTTCAATCGATTTGGCTGGATTAAGGAAATCATTCACTTCGAGTCCTTTATTCACCGTGCTGATCAAGCTGTTCAAGCGTGAGATAATCCAACGGTCAAGCTTATTGTCCGACTTCTTCTCCTCATGCTTCGTGTAATCGAAGCCGTCAATCGACGCATACAAAGCGTAAAAGGCGTGTGTATTCACAATCGTATCAATAACCTTAGATTTCGCCTCGCCAACGATGCCTCTGGAGAAACGCTTGCTGTTCCATGGCGCGCTGTCAGCTAGCAAAGCCCAGCGGAACGCGTCTGTTCCATATTCGTTGATGATCTCCCAAGGATCGATAACATTGCCTTTCGACTTGGACATTTTTTGACCATTCTCGTCCAAAATATGACCCGTAGAAATGACGGCCTTATATGGCGCCTTGCCATTGTATAGCGTTGATACCGCCAATAAGCTGTAGAACCAGCCGCGCGTTTGATCGATACCTTCACAAATGATGTCTGCCGGATACTGCTCGCCGAACGACTCTTCATTCTCGAACGGATGATGATGCTGAGCGAAAGGCATTGAACCGCTGTCGAACCATACATCGATCACTTCAGGCGTTCGGACCATCTCCGCGCCTTCCGCGAATGGCGATTTCAATTTAATTCCGTCAACGTATGGTTTATGAAGCTCGATGTCCTCAGGCACATCGCCGATTGCCATCGCCCTAAGATCAGCTATACTGCTCGGCGAATACTCCTTGCCCGTCACTTCACATACCCATACATTCAAAGGCGTACCCCAGTAACGATTGCGGCTGATATTCCAATCGACCAAATCCTCTAGAAACTTGCCAAAGCGGCCCTCGCGAATATGCCCCGGATACCAATCCACGCTGTTGTTGTTTGCGATCAGTTGATCTTTAACCGCAGTCGTCTTGATGAACCAGCTCTCCATCGCGTAATAAATCAACGGAGACTTGCAGCGCCAGCAGAACGGATAGCTATGCTCGTAACGTTCTTTCGAGTAGAGCAGACCGCGTTCGCTCAAGTTTTTGACAATATCAATATCCAGTTCTGCATCCTTCACAAAACGTCCGGCAAAGTCGGTTACTTCAGCAACATAACGGCCTGCCAAATCTACTACGCTCAGCATGCTGATTCCATTGTCGCGAGATACTCGGTAATCGTCCTCACCGTGTGCCGGCGCAATATGGACGATCCCTGTACCGCTGGTGTCGCTGACGAAATCGCCTGCAATCACGATATGTCCCTTTTCGACTGCCACGTATTGAAATGGCGGCTCGTAGCTAAGACCAATGAGCTCCGCGCCTTTGACAACTGATAAAAGTTCGTATCCATCCTTCAGCACGCTCTCTGCCAAATTCTGAGCTACGATGTACACCTCGCCGTTTTTGGATGCACGTACGTAATCAAGCTCGGGGTTTACCGCAAGAGCAACGTTTGCAGGAAGCGTCCACGGCGTTGTCGTCCAAGCAAGAATATATTCGCCTGTTCCGATAAGCTTGAACTTAGCCGTTGCGCTTAGGTCCTTCACATCCTCGTAACCCTGCGCGACTTCATGCGAGCTGAGTGTCGTCTGACAGTCCGGACAATAAGGGCTAACCCGATGTCCGCGGTACAGCAAGCCTTTTCCGTGAATCGTTGACAAAATATGCCATACGCTTTCGATGTACTCGTTTTTCAGCGTAATGTACGGGTTATCTAAATCCGTCCAATAAGCGATTGCCTCTGTCAGCTCACGCCACTGCTTTTCATACTCGAATACGCTGGCTTTGCATTTCTTCACAAATTTCTCCACGCCGTATTCTTCGATCTCTTGCTTGCCCGAAATGCCAAGCTGCTTCTCAACACCAAGCTCAACCGGCAAGCCGTGCGTATCCCAACCAGCTTTACGGATGACACGGTACCCGGCCATCGTTTTGTAACGGCAAATAAAGTCTTTGATTACCCGGCCAAGCACATGACCGATATGTGGTGCTCCGTTAGCGGTAGGCGGTCCCTCATAAAACACAAAATTAGGCTTGCCTTCCCGGTTTGAGATCGATTTTTTAAAGGTTTCATTCGTTTTCCATTGCTCCAGCACTCGCATCTCACGAGTGCGGGCACGTTCTTTGACATCAACGCGTTGCATCTCTCCAGCCTCCTGTTATAAACAAAAATAAAGCCTCATCCCTATGAGAAGGGACGAGGCTTAGTCGCGTTACCACCCTTGTTCCGCGCAAGCATTATCGTACGATAAGCAAGCATATGAAGAAATCAGCAGACAGCTGCTGCCTTCATGCGGCACCTTAGTCACGAACAAGAATTGTTCGCGTTCCCTGTAACGGGGGACAGCCGTCAGCACTTACTGCCGCATTCGCAGGTTCGGCGCTGCTTCTCAAAGAGGATATTCCGCGATAGCTCACACGCCGGTCTTTCAGCTGCTGCCGGCTCTCTGGGGAGTGATGCTAAAACGTACTTGTTCTTATCAACGAAGTTTAGATCATCGATTTATTACTATTAGTTATAGCGTAACAGCCGGTCAAATGTCAAATGGGATTCGCCCAATTGTACATTTCATTAGCCTCGAGTAAGCTCATGCTCCGATTGTCTGGATTGCGGCTCAAGCGTATCCCAGCCATCTACGGTGAGTAGCTCGAGCTGTGCCTCAACCAGCGTGCGGAAACGCGCGCGATATACGGAGGCTTGCTTCTTAAGCTCTTCCACCTCTAGCGAGACCTTGCGGGACTTCGCCAGGGAATCATTGATAATGCGATCTGCGTTCTTCTCTGATTCCTTAATAATCAGCTGCGCTTCCTTCTTCGCGTTGCTTCTTACCTCATCAGCCGCTTCCTGCGCAACAATAATGGTTTTGCTAAGCGTTTCTTCAATGTTTGTGAAATGATTCAATCTCTCTTGCAAACCGAGCACTTGGTTTTGCATCTCTTTATTTTCACGAATCAACGATTCGTAGTCTTTGATGACCTGATCAAGAAATTCGTTAACTTCATCCTCATCATAGCCCCGCAGTCTCCGGCCAAACTCTTTGTTATGTATGTCCAATGGCGATAACGGCATTGGCGCACCTCCTCAAGATATTTATGACTCTTGCAACCGAGTAATACAATTCGAATGAGAACAAATTCGACAACCAAAGTTAGAATCCTGCATTGGATTAAATAAATTTGCCAATCCTGACTCGAATCCTGCCTTTTTTTGTCACGCCGTCGACCTCTAACACCTTAAATCGACCGAGTCCTTTGAATGACACGACATCTCCAGCCCGCAGCTGCCCAGAAGGATCTTCCTCCGACTTCCAGTTCACGCGGCATCTTCCTGCTCGGATTGGATCGACGATTTTGGAACGGCTGATGCGATAGACATCGCTTGCAATGCCGTCCAGTCTCATAGAAGCAACCGATAGGCTCATTTCCTCCAGCTTCGGAACGACTGCCTGCAGACCGGATAAAGGGAGTAAGTCGGTTAGAACGCTAATGCGATGAACCTGTCTCAAATGTATGTTTAAATAATCGGCTATTTCATCCATAACGACAATATGGCAAAATTGCTCATGCACATGGATATCGCCGATTCGATCGCGTTTAATGCCGAGTCCGAGTAAGGCACCCAAAAAATCACCGTGATCCAAATCGAGTTGTGCCTGGCCAGGCCCGTTGACTTCGAGAACAGAAATGCCTACGCTCTCATCGTCCAAATTGCGATAATCCGGCCCAATAATGGCGCGCTTGCGTTCTGCTTGCTCGTATCCGCCGTCCATCCGTACACTGACATCCGGGTTGCGATTAGCCAGTATTGTAAGGATTTGTGCTTGTCTAGGGTCTAAAAAATCGGTCCGCTTCAGCTCATGCTGCTGTGCGGACCGCTCTATCCATTCCTCCGCCCGATCTACGAAAGGTTTCTCATCGGGATGGAAATGATCGTATATTCCTTGTTTCATGCAAAATCATTCCTTTAAGTAAGGTGAAACGGCTATCGCCGTCCTTTGGCGACGCGACGCGTTTCATTCTGAGAAATATAGAGAATGTATAGCCTAAGGACATACTTTCCTATCTTTTAAAAATCCGATTACGGAATCAAAAATTCAATGACCGCAACCAAGCCCATCGCAACGAAACGCAATGCGAAAAGCGCAATAATCGGCGATAAATCAAGCATGCCGCCAATTGGCGGGATGAATCTTCTGAAGATTCCCAGATAGGGCTCAACTAATTTAGCTAGAAAAACGCCAATAAAGCTTTCTCTCGCATTCGGCAGCCATGAAAGCAGCACATAACCGATAATCATAAAGCTGTAGATACTTTGAAGAGTACCTATTACATCTCCCACACTATTAAACAACTCAAGGTCACCTCATTTTGTTGTAGTCGTTCTCCTCCGCCAGCATTTCCGTTATAGCACCTTGAATTTCCACCGAATCCGGCGTGCAAAGAAAAATGTTGGGGCCAAGCTTAGAGATGCTTCCGCTTAAAGCGTACACTGTACCGCTTAGGAAATCAACAATCCGAACAGCAAGATCGCTGCGGACTCTTTGCAGATTCACAATGACAGCACGGCGCGAACGAAGATGATCGGCAATTTCTTGCGCTTCGTCATACGAACGGGGCTCGCTAAGCACCACGCGGACATTTTTCTGCGAGTGAATGCTGACGACATTATTGCTCTTTGTGTTTTTACGTGCCTCGAAGGGAGAAGTTTCAGCTTCTTGTTCCTCCGGCTGAACAATGCGTTCTCTCTCTACGACCTCTTCCTCATCCTGCAAGCCGAGAAAGCTCATAAAACGGTTCATTACGCTCATATCTTATTCCTCCTCTTTCCCTACCAGTATCGTGCCCAGACGAATCCATGTCGCTCCTTCTTCAATCGCAACGTCGAAATCATTCGACATGCCCATTGATAAGTGCGTGATCGTTTTCCCGTGCGCAGAACTGCTCTGGATGACATCGCGAAGCTCTCGCAATGCTTTGAATACAGGCCTGGTCTGCTCTGGCTCAGCTTCATATGGAGCCATTGTCATAAGGCCAATTGGCGAGATAGACTTGAATGAAGCAAGCTGCTCCACAAATCCTTTTAACTCGTTAGGGGCAAGCCCCTGCTTCGTGCCTTCGCCTGAAACATTGACTTGAATGAAGCAGGGAACGACAATACCAAGCTGCGAAGCTCGTTTATCCATCGCTTCTGCAAGCGACAGCCTGTCCAATGAATGCATGTATGTAAATTTCCCAATGACGTCCTTCACCTTATTCGATTGCAGCGAACCGATAAAATGCCAGATCGGCTGTTCGTCTATTCCATTGGCTGTTTCCCCGCTTATCGCTTCCCATTTCTCCTGTGCGTCCTGCCATCTGTTTTCGCCTAAATGACGAAACCCATGCGATAACGCGGTTTTTGCTGTGTCCAAAGACACATATTTGGTGACGGCAATAACCTGCACGTCTTCTCTGCTGCGACCCGAACGCTCGCAAGCCTTGCTGATTCGTTCTTCAACCAGCTGCACTCTATCTTCAAACGTTAACGACATGCTTCACCTCTCCTGAATGCCGATCCAACTGGCCATTCGGCCGGTCAAGCCACCCTCTTTGCGGTGGGAGAAAAACAAATCCCGCCTGCATCCGGTGCACCACTCTGTTAATTCGATATGGATCGGCAAAATTCCTGCTTTTATCATAATCTGTCGGTTTATTTCTTTCAAGTCCAAGTTCGCCTTGCCATCTATAGAGCGTTGAAGCATCTTCTGACTCGATTCTCCCTCAACCCCTAACTGCTCCAATAGCTGCTGTACTTGCTGTATAACGGGACCATCAACCTCATAGCAGCAGCTGCCAATGGAGGGTCCAATCGCGGCTTTTAAATGCTCAGGTTTTGTGCCGTAAGCATCCGTCATCACTTGTACGGTTTCCGCAGCAATTTGCTGTACGGTCCCCTTCCAGCCTGCATGCGCTAGCGCAACCGCATGATGCTGGGGATCATAGAAATAAAGCGGCACGCAATCGGCATAGAAAGACGCAAGCAGCACGCCAGGCACGTCCGTTATGATTGCATCGCAATCTTTAATTACATCATCCATCGAATCTCTTCCGCGTCCTCGCTCAGCGAGCGTAACCTGTGACACGCGATTGCCGTGAACTTGCTCGGCGCAGGTCCAAGATTCAAAGCTCCATCCAATCGCATCCGTCAACCGTTTGCGGTTCGCAATAACATCATGTTGTGAATCGCCCACGTGCAAACCTAGATTTAAAGAAGACCAGGGTGCGCCGCTTGCGCCTCCATCCCGACCAGTAAACCCGGCTGTCATTCCCGTATAAAGGTCATTCCATTCGGACAATAAAAAAAGCGAAGGACCCTTCGCTGATTGGAAATGTTCAAATGCTTCCATAATGTTTTCACCTCTATTATAGGCTTGTTTCGCTAACTAGCTAAAGCCAGTTTATCGTGTTACGAGCGAGCGTGCAAATCCTCTTCCTCCGCGCGCAGCTGTTTCGTATCATCCATCCGAACGAGCACGACATCTGCACCGATTTTCACAATATTGCGCCATGGGATAACGACCTCTGTACCTCCGCCGCCAAACATCCCCAAAAACTTAGTAAACTGTGGAACAACGATTGAATCAATGCGACCTTGACGCAAATCGAGCTCCAAATCACTAATTTGCCCAAGTTTTTTCCCATCTACGATATTAATAACATCCTTAGTCTGAAAATCAGATATTTTCATTTTCGTTCACCGCTTTTCATGTAGGATGATCATCCGTTTACCTCTCCTATAACTATATGAGCAATTCGGCTAAAATGTCCTTCTACTCAAAAAAACAGTTAGCCTCGCTTGATTTTATGTACGATTTCGCACAATACTTTTATTTCCAGTTTTTCATGTTACCCTTAATGTACGATGCCGTACAAATGAACTTTTCAGAAAGGAGGATATATGCCCAAAATCATTGCTACAGAAGACTGGATCAAGCTCGGCTTAAAGCTCTTTGCTGAAGGTGGACCTGAAGCTTTAGTAGTTGAAAAGCTCGCCAAGCAGCTTGGCAGCAGCAAAACAAGCTTTTACTGGTACTTCAAAACCCGTGCAGCATTTATTAAACGCATCATCGCGTCTTGGCAAGAGCTCGCAACCGCTTCAATTATTGCGCATTTGCAAGAACAGGAATCAGTATCCCCCCGCGAGAAGATCTACTATCTTCTGAGGGTTATGTTCAGCACCGTCGAGGGCCATGATTTTATTTACCATCTTCGCAATCTTGGCGTTTCAGAACCCGAATACGCCGACATTCTTCAGACAATCGAGAAACAAAGATTGGATTATTTGACTAGCTTGCTTATGAACTACGGACAAAGCTATGAAAATGCGGCAAGCAAGTCGGAGCTAGTGTACAGCTATTACTTAGGCTGGCATGAGCGTCATAAGCACAAGCCGCCTAGCGATGGAGAAGCAGAAAAACAAATCGCTCTTTTGAAGCCCTTTCTGGAGTCGTCAATTTAATTTAAATGGAGGGATTCGGATGCAGGTAATATTAGCGGGAATTATGAGCGGCGTGCTGTTTATTGTGGGAGGCATTCATTTCAATTGGCTTTTCGGCGGGCGCAGCGGTTTCGCTATCGCAGTTCCTACGAAGAGCGAAAACAAACAGCCCTTGTTTAAGCCAGGCCCCATGGAAATAGCTGCGGTTATCCTCCTCTTTTGGGCTGCAGCGATCCTGCTGCTCATGCACGTAGTGATCATCCCGCCGATCGGTCCTGCCTGGCTGCCCGCTTTTTCCGGAGTAACCTTCTGGATGATGGCCATTTCATAATGTCCTGTGTTACGCAAAAAAACGGTGCCGCGAGGCACCGTTTTTTTATGTTTTGACATGCTTTTGCATTTGCTGAATAGCAGACTTCTCGAGCCGTGACACCTGCGCCTGCGAGATGCCGATCTCATCAGCAACCTCCATTTGCGTCTTTCCTTCAAAAAAGCGCATCGATAAAATCATTTTTTCCCGGTCGTTCAGCTTGTGCATCGCTTCGCGAAGCGCAATTTCCTCGATCCAAGAAACATCCTTATTGCGTTCATCGCTAATTTGATCCATCACATAGATCGGGTCTCCCCCATCATGATAAATCGGCTCAAAGAGTGAGACCGGATCCTGGATCGCATCCAGTGCAAACACGACATCTTCCTTCGGCACATTCAATGCCTCCGAAATTTCAAAAATCGTAGGCTCGCGCGAGTTCTTGTTCGTCAAGCTGTCCCGGACCTGAAGCGCTTTGTAGGCAATATCCCTCAGACTCCGCGATACGCGTATCGGATTATTGTCTCGCAAGTAACGGCGTATTTCACCGATGATCATCGGCACGGCATAGGTGGAAAATTTGACATTTTGGCCAAGATCGAAATTATCTATCGCCTTCATAAGTCCAATGCAGCCGACCTGGAACAAGTCGTCTACAAATTCTCCCCTATTGTTAAACCTCTGTATAACGCTAAGAACTAGCCGCAGGTTGCCGTTTACTAATTTCTCTCTTGCTGCCCACTCATTGCGGGTTTGCAATGCCGTAAACAATTCTCTCATTTCGACATTATTTAGGACGGGCAGTTTCGAAGTATCCACTCCACAGATCTCGACTTTATTTCGGGTCAACGTGATTACCTCCCAAGGAGAAACATTACTGTACATTATCTCCTCAGGTGGTCTTTTTATTCCTCTTGCGACATCATTCGACATCTGCAAGCGGGGTGCGGCTTTACACCATTTTGTTAAATTCCTTGCGCAGTCTTTTTATGATCCGCTTCTCCAAGCGGGAAATGTACGATTGCGAGATGCCGAGAAGATCGGCAACGTCCTTCTGCGTTTTTTCTTCTCCATCTGCCAGTCCGAAGCGAAGCTCCATAATAATCCGTTCACGCTCAGACAGCTTATCGAGCGCTTTGTGGAGCAGCTTGCGATCAACCTGTTCTTCGATATTCCGGTAAATCGTATCATTCTCCGTGCCCAGCACATCGGACAGCAGCAGCTCATTCCCATCCCAATCAATGTTGAGCGGTTCATCAAAAGAAACCTCTGTCCGTGTTTTGCTATTGCGGCGCAAATACATCAATATTTCATTTTCAATACAGCGCGAGGCGTAGGTAGCAAGCTTAATCTTTTTCTCAGGATCAAACGTGTTTACCGCCTTGATAAGTCCAATTGCGCCGATTGATACGAGATCTTCAATATGAATGCCGGTATTTTCAAACTTACGGGCAATATACACGACTAATCTTAAATTCCGTTCGATCAGCATAGCACGAATAGCCGTATCGCCAGTAGGCAGCTTTTCCAGCAAATATTCTTCCTCTTCGCGTGTAAGGGGTGGCGGGAGCGCTTCGCTTCCACCGATATAATAAATTTCTTCGCTTTTTAATCCGAATAAAAACATCACACGATAATAATATAACTGAAGGATCAATTTATACTTGACGAGCATCTGGCCCATCCCTCCTCGTTTGTATGAGCATACGTTCTTTACTGTTGTACCATAGACGGATGGATTATGGCTCGGTATGCCCCATCAGCCGTCAGCTTTCCGCCGTCCAGCCCGATCAGCACCTTCCGCGTTTCAAAAACTTGTCCTTCCCTAGTGATTTCGACCGCATCCGGCTTTATCGCTAGCATGAACTGCGAACCTCGGTTGACACCTCTGAACGGGACTAGGCGGAGCCGATCTTGCCATACAAAGGCTTGTTCATCCATTCCCGCTACAAGACGATCTACTTGTGCATCTCGTATGCTATTCAACCACGATTCGGGTAAATCATCTTGCCATAGGGATGCTTCCATTACCATGACTGGCGTCCTCGTAAGAGGATCATAAAGCTGGTTGCCAGTATCAATTAGACCAATACACACATGTATCCGTTCACCGATTGTAACTTTGACCTCAGCTAAATGAGTGTGCACCAACTCCCGTTCTCTTTTTTGCGTCAAGACGGTACGGTATATATACAGTCCGATACAGAACGCAGCAACCAAATAAAACAGTCCCATCTTGAGCTCGACACGCATGCTGCCATTTACGAACGTAATCGTTCTCCATACTTCGCCGGATCCTTGCATAAACAAATAATACAGACCAAGGACAGCTCCAGCAGCGACAAAATTGACTGCATAGAAAGCCGCGACATTTCTCAAATAATGCTGAATGGACGCAAAACCGAATGCAATCCACACCATAAGCAGTGAAATCCCGACCTTAACTGCGAGAGTAAACAAAAAAGACAATTGCGGGAAAAGCATTAAAACGACATAACAAGCTCCGACAGCAGAAGCTAATAACACCCGCCAAGTTGATGGTTTTAGATGACGGGCCCATGCGGAAGTTAATAGAATTGCACCATCCACGAGCAGCTCTCGCAAAAACATAACATCCACATATACAGCCACTTCGGTCACCTTCCTGCAACTGGCGATAAACGGGCCTGCAGCCGGCACCCGGGAGAACGATTGACACTAGTATATTAAAATCCTATTTCAAAGTCTGTCTATTCATGACAGCATGACATATCTTTTTTTGTCGAGTAGGAGTATAAAAACCGCCTAGTCAGAGATCGTGACGGAGAGATTGTATGCATCCACTTATCAGCTGCTGATTAAAATGTTGGTGAAGGGATTCGCATCTACCACTTGCTCCTTGATGAAAGATATATAATGTTTCTCCATATATGAAGCCGTGAAGAACACCGCTTGCTCGGGGATGGATTGCTCCCGCAGTATGCGGTGTTATTTTATTCTGAGGGGGTCAAAAGAATGTCGTTTCATGCCATTCATGAACGTTGGCTTGATGTGCATCTAACTGAACGCGAGGGTTAAAGCAAACGAAGATTATTACAGGGACAAGGACATGCCGAGAAGTTTTTTCTTGATGCCTTATGGTTTCCGGCTTTTTTTGTGCTAGACGGTTGAGCTCCTGAGTACGAAATCGCAAACTTTCGTGACGGCATTCGTTTTCTAGACTTTGCTTATATAAAAGACGGACTGCGGTTGGCTATCGAAATCGATGGTTATCCTTCTCATGCCGCTGAAACTTCGCGCTGGCAATTCTCTGACTATCTAATGCGCCAGAACATTTCTTGCTTGATGGCTGGAGGCTGCTGGGCTTCTCCTATGATGACATCAAAGAGAAGCCGCGCATATGCCCAGCAGCTTCTTCAACAGACGATATAAGTGCGTGCGGCGGCTCTGTAATGCCTATAGCTTCTTACAAGCGTTTAAGATGGTTACTTTAGCGGCTGTAAGCACCTATTTGCGCTTACAGCTGCTTATTGTGAGGAGTGAGCAAGCGAGGCGACTTTATAAACATGTCAGTGCTTACAGGAGTTCAGGCTGGTTACCTTGGCTGCTCTGTAAGCAGTTACCTGCATTTACATCGTTCAACCTCATCTGCTTCTACCTCTAGACTCATACCTCCGCTCAGCCATAGCTAATCTAATCACGCGCATCCTCAGCTAATCACAAAAAAACCGCCTCGCCAATTGCTGGCGAAGCGGTTAAAAAGATAGCATTAGCGATCGTTGCGAGGGCGATTGCGCAGGAACGCTGGAATTTCCAGCTGATCGCTTGATGTGTTGTTAGCACCGAAAGGCTTAACTCCGCTTGTGCTTCCCGTTTGTCTTGTATCAACCGCTTCCGGTTGTTGCTGAGGCACTCGGCGAGCTGCAGCTGACTTGTGCTCAAAGCCCGTTGCAATTACGGTTACTTTAATTTCGTCCTTCAGATCTTCATCAATAATTGCACCGAAGATCATATTCACGTCAGGATCTGACGCTGAAATTACGATCTCTGCTGCTTCATTCACTTCATACAGGGATAAATTGCTGCCACCTGTTATGTTCATAATGACACCGCGTGCGCCATCAATCGATGTTTCCAGCAATGGGCTCATAATCGCTTTTCTTGCCGCTTCCGCCGCACGGTTCTCACCAGTAGCGATACCGATACCCATTAGTGCTGATCCGCGCTCTGTCATGATTGTTTTGACGTCTGCAAAGTCGAGGTTGATAAGACCAGGTACCGCAATTAGATCTGATATACCTTGAACCGCTTGACGAAGCACATTATCCGCTTCGCGGAATGCCTCAAGCATTGGCGTCTTCTTGTCAACAATCTCAAGCAGTCGGTCATTAGGAATGACAATAAGCGTGTCTACTTTTTCCTTCAGTGCCTCAATACCAAGCTCAGCTTGTCCGGAACGCTTGCGTCCTTCGAATGTGAACGGTCTTGTAACAACTCCTACTGTCAAAGCACCGCATTCACGCGCGATCTCAGCGATTACCGGCGCAGCGCCAGTACCCGTACCTCCGCCCATTCCTGCGGTAACAAACACCATGTCCGAGCCTTTCAGCTGATTCATAATAATTTCACGGGATTCCTCAGCAGCCTTGCTGCCAACATCTGGATTAGCACCGGCACCCAAACCGCGTGTCAGCTTATCGCCGATTTGCAGCTTATGCTCCGATTTCGCCAAATGAAGTGCTTGAGCATCCGTGTTCACCGTTATGAACTCTACACCTTTAACACCATTTTCTATCATACGGTTTACAGCATTACTGCCGCCCCCGCCTACACCAATTACTTTTATTTGAGCCAGCGACTCAAGCTCAAAGTCGAATTCCAACATCTTTCATTTTCCCCCAGTCAAGCGTAAACTGCTGATAGCATCCAAGTGATACGGTACAGCAACGTTTCGCGGTAAAATATAAGCATCGTACAAGGCGAAACGGCTGTCGCAATCCTCTGGCGGCGCGTTTCAATCCTAGAAATATAGAGAAAGGATGGCGAAACCATATGCTTTCCTATATTTTAAAAGTCAAACTTATATTATCTTATATTTTCAAATAAATTCATTAAACATACTCTTAATCCGCTCGAACATACCGGGTTTAGTAGAAGGTGCTGGACTTGCTTTGCGGCTTGCCGTTTTCTTCACAGCTCCAGTTCCACGAGCTCCCATATATTTCGATACATATTGAATCATGCCAACGCCGCTGCTGAATGCCGGGTCTCTTACTCCAATATAGTCCGGGAGTGCGATTCTTACGGAAGACTCTAGCTCTGTCTGGGCCAAAGCAAGCGTTCCTGGCATCGACACAGAGCCGCCGGTCAGCACATAACCGTTAACCTTATCCCCATAGCCAAGTCTTCGAACCTCTTGTCTAATCAGATGAAAGATTTCTTGCATGCGTGGCTCAATAATGCTGGCAAGGTCAACCTGTGAAAATTCCTTCTCCACATTGCTGCCCATTCGCACCACTTTGAATTTCACGTCTTCAGCTGCATCCAACACATTTGCACAGCCGTATTTCAATTTAATTTTCTCAGCTTGATCGCTTTGCGTGCGCAAACCATACGCTACATCATTCGTAACGTATTCGCCGCCAATAGGAAGCGTGGATGTTGCAGCCAGCCCGCCTTGATCGTATATGGCGATCGTACAGGAGCCAGCTCCGATGTCCGTAAGCACGGTTCCCATCGATTTCTCATCCTTTGTTAACGATACAACGCCAGAGGCTAGCGATAATAAAATTACGCCAGAAATACGAAGTCCCGCTTTCTCTACACAACGCATCAGGTTGTGTATGGCAGTCTTCGTTCCCGTTACGATCGTCGCTTCAACCT
Organism: Paenibacillus endophyticus; assembly: GCF_014192395.1. Classification (GTDB taxonomy): domain Bacteria; phylum Bacillota; class Bacilli; order Paenibacillales; family Paenibacillaceae; genus Pristimantibacillus; species Pristimantibacillus endophyticus. The sequence continues at coordinate 30,008 of NZ_JACHXW010000008.1, forward strand.
CCAGCCTTACGCCAATCATACCGCGCGGATCAGAAATGCCTTCCAAACCGTCTACCAAATATTGCTTTGGAACCAAATTGATGATTTCACGCTCCGGTGGAAGCGCAACTACTTTTGCTGCTTGCAAAACACGTTCAATATCTTCCTCGCCAATCTCACGATCCTCGTTGGATACTGCAACGACGCCACGATTGGTTTGAAGCGCAATATGATTGCCCTGTATGCCAACGTATACGTCTGATATTTGAATGCCTACCATGCGTTCCGCATGCTCTACTGCGTTGCGGATCGATTGCACAGTTTGGTCAATATCTACTATTGCTCCTTTGCGAATACCCTCTGAGTCGGCTGATCCAACTCCAATAATATTAATGGCTCCATTATTCACTTCACCAATAATAGCACGAACTTTGGATGTACCGATGTCCAAACTGACGATGATGTCGTTGCTGCTCATCTTGCGGCACCTCCGTTTCAAATAAATATTTATAATCACACATGTTAAGGTCTTTCTACATATTCAACGCCTTTAATATTTTCCCTCTTTTTTCAACAAATTTTTCGTTGTTTTTCGCTTTATGTCGAGCTCCGCCCCTTGCGGAACCCTATATTTCCTAATGTTATCCAGCCCCATCGAGTATAAATGCCATAAATAAAATTCTACCATTCTTTCAAGCTATTGAGTAGTCTCTTTTTGGTCAGCATCTATATTTTCTGGACTTTCCTCTTTAAAAGGGACATATGTATCTGCGAGCAGCATTGTAATTTTTCCCGGCTCCTGCGTCTCGATGACTGCATTCAAAGCTTCGATTTTCTCGGGGAGCACTGAAACGGCAGTTACGACTTCGAATTTCGTTCGCGTATACATGATTACCCTGTCAGGATAAGCCGCTGAAGGATATGGAATAATCTCCGACAGATCAGACAGCTGCTTCGATGAAATCTTGCCGAGCTGCTTTGTCAGCTCCGCTTTTATGGGATCTTTCTCCGTCCAGCCTGAAAGCACGGGCTTGTCCACCAGCTGCATTTCGTCATTTTGAGCTTCTACTGTGGTGCCATTCGATAAAAGAGCGGTCAGCTCGCCTTGCTTCGAGAGCTCAAATGCTACAACCGGGTACTCTACAATTTCGATTTTTATTAGTCCAGGAAACACTTTGGTTACTGTTGCTTTGCTAATTTGAGGCAGAGCAAGTACTCTTTGTTCTATTGTATTAGACGAGGTGCGGAAGAAAGCATCCCCGACCAGAATGGCCGCTTTTTTGTTTATATCCTCTTTGGATACGAATCTCGTACCTTCAATTTGAATCTCTGATATCTTGCTTATTGAAGAATTAAAAAACAGAACCGCTAGAAGAGCCAGGAATAACAGAATAAGAATGTAAAGAAGCTTTTTGCTGCCCATCCTCTTTTTTAAAGGCTCCTTCAGCACAGGCATCTGCGCGCTCATAACTTGTCCCTTCTTTCCCCAAAAAACATCCGGTTATCCTCTTAGCTTCAGCCTACGCTTTGCTTGAAAAGGGGTACCGGCTGTTTCTATCTTGCATCTCACGCGCATAGTATTAATTATTAGGAACTGGCGAGTACCGTGATATCCGGGCACCGAGCCTCGCAAGCATCGTTTCGATTTTCTCATAGCCCCGATCGATGTGGTGAATCTGCTCAACTACCGTCTTACCTTGCGCCGCTAAACCGGCAATGACAAGAGCAGCTCCCGCCCGAAGATCGGTTGCCTCAACAGTCGCGCCATATAGCCTAGGCACCCCGCGTATGAAGGCTGCATTCAGATCTACCCGAATGTCTGCGCCCATGCGTGAAAGCTCATCCACATGTTTCAATCTGCCTTCAAAAATCGTTTCTTTCAACACGCTCACACCATCAGCAAGCGCAAGCAGCACCATGACCTGAGACTGCAAATCGGTAGGAAAAGCCGGGTACGGTGAGGTTACGATTCTTTCAACTGCCCTAGGTCTAGTTGCACTGCCAACTTTAATTATATCACCGTCGACAACGATTTGAACACCTGCGCGTCGAAGAACATGGATTAAGGAAGATAAATGGGCAGGCTGTGTGTTCTGAAGCGTTACTTGCCCGCGCGTTGCCGCAGCAGCCACCATAACCGTACCCGCAACAATGCGATCTGGAATAACCTTATAACGACATGGTGTTAGCGACTGTACCCCATCAATCGTTATCGTGTCCGTTCCGGCTCCCATAATTTTTGCACCCATTGCATTTAAGAAGCCTTGTAAATCTTGAATCTCTGGCTCTCTAGCAGCGTTGCTAATCGTCGTGCGGCCTTCAGCCAAAGCAGCAGCCATCATGATGTTCTCCGTCGCACCTACGCTCGGAAAGCTCAAATGGATGTCCGCTCCGCGAAGCTTATCGGCACGGCATATGATTCGATTACCCAGTTCTTCTATTTCTGCACCAAGAGCCTGCAATCCTTCTAAATGTAGATCAATCTTTCGTTCACCTATCGCACAACCGCCTGGCTGGTAGACCTGCGTTTCACCAAACCGGGCAAGCAAGGGGCCCATTAAAAAAATGGAAGAACGCATCTGCCTCATTAACGATTCCGGCACATGGGAAATATGTGCCGTTTCAGTATCCAGCACAACAGTTCCTCCCGTGTGCTCGGCCCGGCATCCTAGTTCGCGTAAAATATTCAGCATTACATCGATGTCTAGCAAATCTGGCACATGATCTAGCGTTGTTGTGCCATCGGCCAATAAACTGGCAGCCAGAATCGGCAAAGCGGCATTTTTCGCTCCTTGGATAACGATGGTTCCTGAGAGTGGTTTCCCGCCTTCAATCACCAATTTGTCCAATGTATCACCTCCGAATTACCGCTCACCCACCACCAATACCTCCGGCACCAGCAGGATATCATAGCGTTCCTGGACGATGCTTTGAATACGAGTCATGAGGGCGAGAACGTCTTCAGCTGTTGCTTGCCCGGTATTTACAATGAAATTGGCATGCTGCTCCGATACTTGCGCTCCTCCGAGCCTTTCACCCTTTAAACCAGCCTCTTGAATGAGTCTAGCTGCAAAGTCGCCCGGCGGGTTGCGGAATACGCTTCCTGCGCATGCGAGCTGCAGCGGCTGTGTTCTCAATCTTCTCTCTTTGTAAGAGGCCATCATGGAAAGGACTTCCTTCTTGTCTCCCTCTGCAAGCTCGAAGACCGCCTCTACGACGACCCCTTTTTGCTCGTGAAGAATAGAATGTCGGTATGAGAAGTGCATATCCTCGCGATTGAAACGAACCAATTCTCCTGTATCCAGTACAATGTCAGCTGATTTAAAAATACGTGACACATCCGAACCATGCGCGCCAGCATTCATATAAACGGCTCCGCCTACCGTGCCTGGAATTCCCCCTGCGAACTCAAGCCCGGTAAGCCCTGCTTTACCCGTCATGACTGATAGCTTTATTAACGAATATGAAGCGCCAGCCGTTACTAGCGGTCCTTCAAAACGCACGTAATCTAACCCTCTGTGCGGTTTTATTACAACACCGCGAATCCCTTTATCGCTCACCAGCATGTTGGAGCCTCTGCCCAAATTAGTCCACGGCATTTGGTGCTTTTGCACCAGCTGCACGGCTGCCACTAATTCTTCTTTGCTTCGAGGGAGGATTAATATATCGGCAGGTCCGCCGATTTTCCACGTTGTATAGTTCGAGAGCGGTTCATCATACAAAACTTCGCCAAGATTGGCTTGTTCCAATTCCGCTTTAAATGCTTCCATTAGTTGTACCTCCTAAGGTTTTGTGAAGCAAAACCAGCATCGTAAGCATTCGCTTTGGTTTTGTGAAGCAAAACCAGCATCGTAAGCATCTGCTTAGGTTTTGTGAAGCAAAACCAGCATCGTAAGCATTCGCTTTGGCCCTGTGATGCAAGCAAGAAATGAAAATAAAATGATTCGCTGCCCTGTCAGCATGCCCTTGCGGCACGTAACAGGCGATTTGCTGCAACAACCGCTCCAATTGGGCGACGGTCACGAATATAGTGTATCTTATGCCCTTATAGGCTCTTGTGTGACAGCAGCCCATACGGCGCTCTTTTGCTTGATAACAACGCTTTGCTTCACTTCAATATAAATCTTCTACTGCTGCTTATTTATTTCTAAATTGAATCATTCACGGCTTCGCTGCAGGTTTTAATCACAGTCACTATAAATAAATGAGTCAGATGCTACAAATAAATCGCTAGCCCGCTTCTTAAAATGTCTTCTTCCACTTTTGGAATAAATGTACATTCTGGCCTTAAAACAGCATAATCCGGCAAGAATGCGCTTCTGCGCATGGCAGGATGCGACTCATTCTTAGCCGGACGATAACGACTTCCTTGCAGCTATCCAATAATGGCTTTGCAAGTAAGGTTCGACTTTCGGGAAAGCATGCTGAGACGCAATCGCCGCTGCAGCCATTCTCCGTTCCAGTCATGGAGCCTCACCTCGAATAACGGGATACGTTCAACAAGATGCCCAGCGCGGTCAACAGCAGAGTCAGGGAAGAGCCTCCATAGCTCACAAGCGGCAAGGTGATGCCAGTAACGGGCATCATGCCAATAACGACACCAATATTGATAAGCACTTGGACGCCGATAATGCCGGTGATCCCGACGGCAAGCAAGCTTCCGAACGTATCCGGTGCTGCAATCGCCGCACGTATACCTCGCCAGATTACGATTAAAAACAATAGAATTAATGTAGCGCCGCCAATAAAGCCAAGCTCTTCGGCCAATATGGAAAATATGAAATCCGTCTGCGGCTCCGGCAAGTAACTAAACTTCTGCCGGCTCATGCCAAGCCCTAGGCCCACTAGACCTCCAGGTCCAATTGCATACAAGGATTGGATAATTTGATACCCGCCGCCCAGAGGATCTGCCCATGGATCAAGAAAAGAGGTAATCCTCTTGAGCCGGTAAGGGGCAGCCAATATCAGGCCGATGAATCCCGCGACACCGATCAGCGCCAGCCCGCCCAAGTGCGCCATTCTCGCGCCGGCAGTAAAGATAAGAATAAGAGAGGCGCCCACCATTACTGCTCCGGTACCCAAATCAGGCTGAAGCATGATGAGGCCGAAGGCTAGTCCAACCAAGCCGAGCGGCGGCATAAGCCCTTTGGTGAAAAGCGTGATTGTCTGCTGCTTCTCCGACAACCATTTGGACAAGAATAAAATCATGGCCAGCTTCATGAATTCAGAAGGCTGAATGCCGAATGAGCTAATGCCCAGCCAGCTCCGCGCTCCGCCGCGAACGACTCCAACACCCGGTATTAGAACAAGCAACAGCAAGCCGAAGCAAACAATCAATGCCATAGGCGCCCACTTTTTCCAGACGGTATAATGCGTATTCATCGTGAATAGCAACGCACCGACACCGAGTCCGGCAAACAAGAGCTGCCGTTTCACGAAATAAAAACGGTCGCCAAACTCATGAAAGGCAAGCACTGCGCTTGCGCTGTAAACCATAATTAATCCAATTGCTAGAATAAGCCCGATTGCAGTCAGCATCCAAATATCCGGGGCAGAACGTGCCTTGGCCATAGCGAACACACCTCTTAGCATGGGAAAGTAGGGACATGCCCCCTACTTACAAGGTATGCGCTGAATCTTTAAAAATGCGCCCTCTTTGCTCATATGACTTAAACATATCCCAGCTCGCGCATGCCGGCGACAAGAGTACGATATCGCCTGGCTCTGCTATAGCCGCTGCTTGCATCACTGCTTGTCTGAGGACGGATTCAACGTCATCACTAGGTTCGACGATTTCCACCCTCGCTAAACCTGCAAGTTCCGCGACGCGGGACAGCTTCTCTCGCGTTTGTCCGAAAGTGACGAGCGCCTTCAGCTTCTCGCGGAACAACGGCTCAAGCTCCATGTAATCCGAGCCTCGGTCAAGACCGCCAGCCAGCAATATAACCTTGGAGCTAAAGGATTGCACGGCTATCGTCGTAGCGACAGCATTCGTTGCTTTGGAGTCGTTGTAATATTTGACGCCGTTCACTTCCCTTACGAACTCAAGGCGATGCTCAACTGCATTAAACCCCCTCAGCGGCGGTCTAAGCTGCTCGAGTGCGACTCCCGCTGCAATGCTTGCCCCTATCGCTGCAAGAGCGTTAGCGGCGTTGTGAACGCCAGGAATGCCAAGCTCAGCCACAGGCAGAATGATCGTCTCTAATCCATCCGCTTGCTTAAATATAATTTTCCTGCTGAGCGCTTCGACTTCCTCTTCAGTAATGCCACCGTCGCGTTCAAATGGCGGATCAATATAAATCCCTGACCCGAGCTTCTCATAGACAGAGAACGGAATGACTTCTGCAGCTAAAAATTCGGAAAGCGCCCGGCATTCAGGGTCATCCCAGTTCACAATCGCAATATCATCTTCTGTTTGATTATCAAACAGCTTCGCTTTGGAATTCACATAGTCATCCATGTCGCCGTGGTAATCCAGATGCGTTTCTGCAATGTTCAACAACAGCGCGATGTGCGGACGGAACGCGCTTGTTCCTTTGAGCTGGAAGCTGCTGAGCTCAGCCACGATCCACTGATCCTGTTCCGCTTCCAACGCCGCCTCGCATAGCGGACGTCCGATATTACCTGCCACAATCGGTTTCAGTCCTGCATAATCCAATATTTCGCCAATCCAAGTAGTTGTCGTCGTCTTGCCATTTGATCCTGTGATCCCGATGATCGGTGCAGGAGAGAGCCAGTATGCGGCTTCTACCTCCGTAATAATCTCTACGCCCAGCTCCTCAGCACGCTTCACCGGAGGCGACGTATAAGGAATCCCGGGATTTTTGACAAGCAGTGCGGTTTCCTCCGTAACGAGATCCTCTGGATGATAACCGCATATCACAGAAATGCCCAAAGCAGTTAATTCATCCGCTTCGGGACATAGATCACGAGATTTCATATCATTCACTATGACTTCAGCGCCGAGCTCATGGAATACCTTTGCAACGCTAACTCCGCTTCTAGCCAAGCCAATTACGACAACACGGCGGCCCTTATACGATGCCGGATGGTTCATATGTGACATTCCCTCCTATGGATACATGAAGCGGCTCCAAATAAACTTGGAAGCCGCTTTCCGTTACGTTTCTATTCATTATATTACAAAGAGCAGACCGATTGCAGCAAACACTAATCCGACTAGCCAGAATACGGTGACAACTTTCCATTCCGACCAGCCCACCAGTTCGAAATGATGATGGATTGGACTCATCTTGAATATCCGCTTGCCTCTGAGCTTAAAGGACCCTACTTGCAAAATAACAGACAGCATCTCAAGCACGAATACGCCGCCTATGATAATAAGCAATAGTTCCGTTTTGGTCAGAATAGCAACCGCTGCAATCCCGCCGCCTATACCAAGCGAGCCCATGTCTCCCATGAACACCTTCGCCGGGTGAGCATTGAATATAAGAAAGCCGAGCACCGCACCAATCATGGCAGCCGAGAAAACAGCCGACTCATGCGCTGACGTTTGCAGCGCCACAACCGTAAAGGCTCCGAATGCAATCGCGCTCGTTCCTGCGAGCAGACCGTCTAATCCATCTGTAAAATTCACGGAATTGCTTGATGCGAACATGATAATAACGACAAGCGGATAATAAAACCAGCCGAGATCAAAGCCCCAGCCTGTACCAGGCACCGTAATTTCCGTGCTGTGGCCCATATTGTATAGCATCGCGCATACGATAACGGAGAAGAGGAGCTGACCGAGCAGCTTCTGCCTCGCCGTTAGTCCGAGCGACCTTTTGAATACGATTTTAATATAGTCATCCAAGAAGCCCACAAGTCCAAAACCAAGCGATGCCGTCAGCAGCACCCAAAACTCAGGTGTCTTGTCTGAGAACTTCAGAAATGCAATCATAAGCGCAATCATGATTATGATGCCGCCCATGGTTGGAGTACCGCTTTTTTTGAGATGGCTCTGCGGTCCTTCGGTGCGGATCTGCTGTCCAAACTTTAAACGTCGAAGCAGCGGTATGAACAATGGTCCGAGCAATATCGCTAGCAAAAAGGAGGCGCCAATCGAAAATAAAATGACCATCATGTCCATATCCTCACCCCACTTCCAAAGCTTGAACAATTTGTTCCATCCGCATGCCGCGCGACCCTTTGATCAACACGAGGTCAGATGACTGAAGCTGGTCGCGAAGCCAATCAGAAAGCTCTTCTTTCGAAGCAAAATGTTTGATCGCTTCTTGTGCATCAGCCTCAGTAAATTGAGACCTGGCACCCTCCGCAATATGAACGGCCAGCGGGCCAAACGTCAAGACCGCATCCGCCTTGCTCGGCGTAATATAGGCACCCGCTTCGAAGTGCAGCACCTGTTCGTCCGGGCCAAGCTCAAGCATATCGCCAAGCACAATCCATTTGCGTGTATAGCCATCCAACTGTTCCACAAGATCGATCGCGGCGCGTACAGCTGTTGGGTTCGCATTATAAGCATCATTGAGGATCATTGCGCCATTGAAGGCTCGCACTGGCTGTATGCGCATGCCCGTCAGCTTCAGATCTCGCAAGCCATCAGCGATCTTAGCTGCCGGAACGCCAAAAAAGCGGCCGATCGCGATAGCGGCAAGCGCATTGCTGACATTGTGCTGCCCGGGTACCGGAATGCGGACCAAGCCAAGGCCGCTGGGAGAGCCCTGATAAATCGCCGTAAAAGTCGCAGCCTCCGATTCGACTGCGATATCGGCTGCTGACCATTCGTTCTTTTCGGATAATCCGAACGTCCGGCGCACGATGCCCGCAGGCAGCACAGCACGCTCAAGCTCCTCCTCGAGCAGCGGCTCGTCGCCGTTATACAACAGCAGCCCGTCTTCGCTCAAGCCAAGTGCGATTTCCAGCTTAGCTTTTGCAATGCCAGCCCGCGAGCCCAGATGCAGCAAATGCGCATCCCCAATGTTCGTAATGATTGCCGCGTCAGGCTGAGCGATTTTGGTAAGCAGCTCAATTTCTCCAAAGCCGCTCATCCCCATCTCCAGCACCGCTACCTCAGTGTCCTCTTCGAGCTGCAGGACGGTTAGCGGAAGGCCGATGTGATTGTTTAAATTGCCTTCTGTTTTGCGGACCTTATAAGAGGTTCCAAGAATGGAAGCCGTCATATCCTTCGTCGTTGTTTTCCCGTTGCTGCCCGTGATGCCTACCACTCGAACGAAAAGCTCGCTCCTATATGCAGTAGCTAACCTTTGCAGGGCTAACAGCGTATCTCCCACGATGAGCAGCGGTACCGCTTCGAGACCCTCGGGCACCTCGCGCCCCTTCTGCCAGAGCGCGGCAACCGCTCCGTTGTCTACAGCCTGCTTCAAATAAGCATGCCCGTCGAACTGCTCGCCGACAAGCGGAACGAACAACTGGCCCGCGGCAGCTTGCCGCGAGTCAGTCGTTACTCCCTCTATTTTAAGGTCTGTTTGAATGCCATTCCATCTAGCGCCGCTCATTTCGGCTATTTGCTTGATCGTACGTTTAATCAATGTATGATTCCCCTTATCGCTTCTTTCGCCACTATCCGATCATCAAACGGATGCTTGACGCCGTTAATGTCCTGGTAGGTCTCATGACCTTTCCCCGCAATCAATACTACATCGCCTTGGCTTGCCATTTCAACCGCTTTTTGTATCGCAGCCTTGCGATCCTTAATTAACACATAAGTCGAAGGGTCGACTCCTGTGCGAATTAACCCGGTTTCAATGTCCTTTAAAATGAGTTCAGGCTGCTCCGTACGCGGGTTATCCGACGTAATTAATACATAATCCGCATACTTTACGGCGATTTCCCCCATCAGCGGACGTTTTGTTTTGTCACGATCCCCGCCGCATCCAAATACGCAAATGATTCGCTTCTCTGCGAACTGTTCGATGGCTCGCAGTACATTCTCGAGTCCGTCCGGCGTATGGGCGTAATCTACGATAACAGCAAAATCCTGCCCGGCGTTGACAGCCTCCACGCGTCCCGGTACGCCGGGAATGGCGCTCAAGCTTGACGTAATAGCCGAGAGCTCTATCCCTTCAATCAGTACGGCACTAATGGCTGCAAGCGAATTGTATACATTAAATTTGCCCGCCATTTGCAGGGTGACGTCCGCTTCCCCTCGGAAGGTTTGAACATGAAAAGTCGTTCCTTGGGCTGTAATTTTGATGTTCGTCGCACGTACATCCGCAGCTTTGTCGATGCCATACGTAACGACTTCGGCAGCCGTTAATTCCGCGTACTCGTTAGCCAAAGCGTCGTCCGCATTCAACACCGCATACGTTCGTTCCGATTCTTCTGAAGCATACATATTGCCGAGTCTGGCGAAAAACAATCCTTTGACCGCAGCATAACGATCCATCGTTTCATGGTAATCCAAATGATCCTGCGATAGATTCGTAAATACGGCTGCACGGAAACGGCAGCCCTTTACCCGACCTTGCTCGAGCGCATGAGAAGACACCTCGATTGCGCAGTAGCCGATGCCTGCATCGCGCATTTCGGCTAAGTATCGCTGCAGCTGGAGCGTTTGCGGCGTCGTGCTCGTCATCGCATAGGATTGCCCTGCAAAACGGCGTTCAATGGTGCCGATTACGCCTGTCGCGCGCTTCTGATCGTTCAGGATTTGCTCAATCAAATAGGTCGTAGTGGTTTTGCCGTTCGTTCCAGTCACCCCAATAAGCTTCAGCTCATTGCTCGGATAGCCGTAAAAATGATTAGCAATAATAGCCATAGCCAGACGGCAATCCTTGACAACAAGCTGAGGAATGGCCAGATTGAGCTCGCGCTCGACGATTAGCGCCGCCGCTCCCGCTTCTGCCGCTTGAGGGGCAAAGGCATGACCATCAACGGTGTGTCCCCTCAAGCATATAAACAACTGACCGGCGGCGATGCTTCGCGAATCCGTTTCGACTCCCGACAACTCCGTCTCCCCGTCACCAATGAGCCGCGAGGTAATTAGCAGCTCCGCAACATCCTTTAAACGCATCTGCCCCACTCCTCCCCGAAGCGCCGCCAACTCCCCAGCTTCGACCTGCAGCGCCCTCGTTAACTACCATTATAGTCAATGGGAGTGGGATATATTATCGTCTTCGCCCAAATAGATGCGAATCGTCGATCCCCGGTCTACCCGGGTACCAGCTGCGGGAGCTTGGCGTATGACCGTTTTGCCTGAACCAGCCGTCGTCAGCATGAAATCCATATTCAAATCCTCGTACAAATCCGAGACGGTTTTGCCGATCAAGTTCGGTACCGTAACGATTGGCGTTTCACCGTATTTGTAGACGCGGTCGATTTGCTTCTCGCGTGCCGGCACTTCAAGGATGGCAAGTGCATCCTCCATCATATTGCGTACGATAGGGGCCGCAACAACACCCCCGAACTGTATTCCCTGCGGATTGTCCACGGCTACGTAAATCACGATTTGCGGGTCATCCGCAGGTGCAAATCCAATAAAAGATACAATATGCTCATTCGGCGAATAACGTCCGTTTATTACCTTCTGAGCAGTCCCTGTTTTGCCGCCGACTCGGTAACCGTCGATGAACGCATTTCGACCTGTTCCTTTCGCTACGACGCTCTCCAGCGCTTCGCGGACCTGCTTTGAGGTCTCCTCAGAAATAACCTTTCGTACGGCCTCTGATTTTACAGTCTCAACCGTTTCGCCCGTTTCTGGATTTATCCATGCTTTAGCTACATGGGGCTTATATAGCGTTCCGCCGTTAATCGCTGCGGAAACTGCCGTGATTTGCTGGATCGGGGTTACCGATACCCCTTGCCCGAATGCCGTTGTCGCAAGCTCTACAGGCCCGACCTGACTCAGCTTGAATAGGATGCCGTTTTCTTCGCCGCCAATATCGATGCCAGTCTTCGTTCCAAATCCGAAATTTTTAATATACTCGAATAGTTTCTCTTTCCCGAGCCGCTGGCCTAATGTAACGAAGCCTGGATTGCATGAGTTTTCCACGACCTCCAGAAACGTTTGACTGCCATGACCGCCTTTTTTCCAGCAGCGCAGCCTCGCGCCGCCTACCTCAATTGCACCAGGATCAAAAAAACGCTCATTGTTCAAATCGACCTTTTTCTCTTCCAAAGCTGCGGCAAGCGTAATGATTTTAAAGGTTGAGCCCGGCTCGTAAGTCATCCATATCGGAAGATTGCGGTTGTAGACCTCGGTAGGAACTTCGCGATATTTGTCAGGCTCGTATGTAGGACGGCTAGCCATGCCTAATATCTCTCCGTTGTTCGGATCCATCGCAATCGCGATGATGCCGTTCGGCTGAAGCTTTGTCATAGCCTGGTCAAGCTCGCGCTCCATTACGGTTTGAATTTGCTTATCAATCGTAAGCTGCATGGTTAGCCCGTCCTTCGGCTCCACGTACGTGTCCGACGAATTCGGCATTTGCCTGCCCGCAGCATCCGACAGAAAAGAAACACTGCCTCCGATGCCGCTTAGCTCCGTATTATACTTGGCTTCTATGCCGGTCAAGCCTTGATTGTCAATGCCGGTAAAGCCAAGCACATGTGCGGCAAGACTGCCGAATGGATAGAATCGCTTGTTATCTTCTGCCACAACAACGCCTGGGAGCGCAAGCTCGCGAATTTGATCAGCCTTGTCTATCGTAATTTTACGGCCGCCGGGTCCAAGCTTTACAATCATTTTTTTCGTTTTTATTTTTTCAAATAAAGATTCCTGCGACATGTCCAGGAGCGGTGCCAGCGCAGCAGCAGCTGCCTGCTTGTCTTTGATTTGAACCGGAATCGCATACACCGTAGGCGAGCTCACGTTATAAGCGAGCTGAATGCCGTTGCGATCAACGATTTCTCCACGTTTGGCGACGTATGGAATATCGCGCCTCCAGGAATTTTCCGCTTTGTCAGCCAGCTCCTCGCCTTGCCAAAGCTGCACATAGCTCAATCTCAAACATAAAGCAAGGAAAGACACCCCTGCCAATATAAGCACGATAAACAAACGTCGTCTAACCGTTACGTTGGATACCTTCACAACTCGTTCCCCCTCCGCTTGACTGTGTGCAAAGGAGCGCGAAATCTGCGCTCATTCCAAACTATTCGGGACAAGCGGAGGATAGAACAAGCTATGCGAAATGGGATTTTAACATGTGCATTTTAAAGCGTAAGGCATTTCATAGCTTCTCCATTATTCTGGAGCATTCGTATTAGAAGCTTCGGTACTGTCGGAACTCCCCGTATCATCGCCTTGATTCGATGCTGCGTTACCGTCACTCTCGGTCTCGCCTGTTTTATCTTCATCAGCCGTTGAATCGTCTGCGTTCTGCTCTGCTTGGGTCTCATCGCCCGTTGGCGGAGCGAGCTTCACATTCAACACCCTAACATTGTTAAGCGTCTCTTGCTTCTGTGAGACGACAAAGCCCTGGCCTTCAGGAATGAGTCGGATGCCAATTAAAGATGTAATCTCCAATGCGTCCCGCAGGGACACGCCGGTCAGGTCTGGCACAGCGAGCTTTTCCTTTTGCTCCGTAATCAAATAAATGCGCTGCGTCGGATGGACAGAAGATCCGGCAGCTGGAATTTGCTGCAGCACCGTCTTCCCGTTTCCGACAAGCTCGAACGTTATCGCTTTAGCCTTCAGCTCCGCTTTGGCTTGTGCCACCGATAGATCCGTTACAGCCGGAACCGTCATCGTTACTTCTTTCACCGCATTATCGGAATCAGGAGCATAATTCGGTGCAACGCCCATTTTACGCAAGCTTTTCAGAACAATTTGCTTGAATGCTGGAGCAGCAACTCTACCTCCGCCAACAAGCGGGTCATTCGGCTCATCAACTACGATATATACAACGATTTTCGGATTATCAACGGGAGCATAGCCGATAAAGGAAACAACGAATTTGTTCGTTGAATAAATGCCATTCTCAACCTTTTGGGCCGTTCCTGTCTTGCCGGCCACGCGATAGCCTTCGATATAAGCGTTTTTACCTGTACCCTTTTCCTGATCCGACACGACCTGCTCCAAATACTCACCGACCTTGCGGGAGGTTTCTTCCGAGATAACCTGACGCACGACCTTCGGCTCAATCTTCGTAGTCGTCTTCGTGGAAGGGTCTGTTATACTTTTCACGATTTGCGGTTGAAGCAGCTTGCCGCCATTCGCTACGGCTGCTACAGCCGCTACCTGCTGGATAGGAGTTACCGTTACGACACCTTGGCCAAAAGTGGCTCTCGCAATATCACTCTGCCAGCGAAAGTTGATCGTACCTGTTTGCTCACTGCCAAGCTGTATGCCTGTTTTTTGTCCGAAGCCGAAGTTCTTATAGTATTCTCGCAGCTTCTCTTCTCCCACTCTCTCATAGCCAAGCTTAACAAAAGCAACGTTACTGGAATACTTCAAGCCGTCGAGGAAAGAGATCGTCCCCCAGCCACCGCGTTTAATATCCCGAATAGGCGTAGGAACGCCTTTCAGCGTGATCTGACCGGATTTATACATTTCATCTGGATTGAACACACCTTCTTCTACGGCAGCGGCCAGTGTAGCAATCTTGAAAGTAGAGCCTGGCTCATACAGAGATTTAATTGCATGATTATAGGAGTTCGCATTGTTTTTCCAGTATATGTTCGGATCATATTGCGGCATATTCGCCATCGCGAGAATTTCCATCGTATTCGGATCTGCCGCAATTGCCGTCGCGCTTTTCGGAGCGTAATTTCTTACGATTTCCTGCAGCGCTTCCTCCACGTAATGCTGAATCTCGCCATCGATCGTCAATTGAATATTTTGGCCGTCCTTCGCTTGCTTCAGCTCGACCTCGCCTTCCGAAAGCTGAACACGTTTGCCGTCCTTCTCATACTTAATATAGCCGTCCTCACCGCTTAATTGTTCATTGAAGGTTGCTTCGATTCCTGTCATTGCCGCGCCTTCCCGATCCAAGTAGCCGACAACCTGCGCAGCCAGCGACTTTCTCGGGTAATAACGCTTCAAGTTTTCAGCAAGGTCAATCCCTACAGAATAAACCTTTTTTTCTTTAGCAAGCTCTTCGCGGAACTCCCTGATTTTATCAGCTGTCGCTTTATCGATTTGCCAGCCGCCGTTGCGGAGCTCCCGATTAACAACATAGCTTCCATCCTCTTTTTTGGCGTTTACGTTTTTCTCGAGCTCTTCCTTCGAAATGCCCAAAATATCATGCAAGCCATTAATGACATCGTCTGCAAGCTCTTCATCGTTAATTGTTTTTGGGTCTACGGAAACGTTGTATGCTATCGTATCCATGGCCAGTACATTGCCATCGCGGTCGGCAATTGTACCTCGTTTGGCTGTCAGCACCTCGGCGGTTGACCATCTCTTTTTGGCAAGATTATACCATTCGGCTCCTTCTACAACCTGAACCACATAGATTCTGCTTATTAAAACAAGAAAAAGGAGGGTCATGACCCCTCCAAACAGCAGCGTACGTACTCTAATTCTCTTTTTCATTATCGATCACCCTACTCGCTCAATGCCGATTTTATTTCATCGTCGCCTGTGTTTACCGTTATGCCGCCTTCAGTAGCGCTGACCATTCCTTGCGACTCCGCAAGCTCGCGGATACGTTCAGGGTCGCTTAGCATCTCTACCTGCTTCTTCAAATCTTCCATTTCTACATTCATCGTCTGGTATTCGCTGTTCAGCTTTTTGATATCCAGGTTCATGTCATAGATTTGAGCGTATCTAAAGATAATGACACCAGCAACTACAACACACATGAGAACGGTAAACAAGTACAGCAGCTTCTCTTGAACGGGTAAGGACTTGCGAGTCTTAACAAGTCGTTTTGTTTCTTTTATCGCAGGTTGTTGATTCTGCTTTCGCTTGGGTTGCAGCGCTAGATTGCCATTCACGTACGCCAATTTAAATCCCCCTCTTACAATTTTTCTGCTACTCTAAGCTTTGCCGATCTTGCTCGCGGATTTAATTCAAGCTCTCTCTCCGAAGGAAGTATTGGCTTACGATTGATCAATTTCACTGAGCCTTTGTTTCCGCATACGCATAGAGGGAAATCAGTCGGGCAAGTGCACTTCTCTACAAATTTGGCAAACATCTGCTTGCAAATGCGATCCTCCAATGAATGAAACGTGATGACGGATGCGCGTCCGCCAGGCTTCAAGCAGCGAATCGTTTGTTCCAGCGCTTCTTCCTCTGCTCCAAGCTCATCATTGACTGCAATGCGAAGAGCTTGGAAAGACCGTTTGGCTGGATGTCCGCCGGTCCGCCGTGTAGCGGCCGGAATGGATATTTTGATAAGCTCGGCGAGCTCGCCGGTATTCTCGATCGGCGATTTTTCACGAGCCTTAATAATATTTCTGGCAATGGAGCGAGCGAACTTCTCTTCGCCGTACCGATCCAGAATGCGTGAAATATCACGTTCATCCCACGTATTTACAATTTCATGAGCAGTTAAGTCGCCCTCGCGGTCCATTCGCATGTCAAGCGGTGCGTCATGATTGTAGCTGAAGCCTCGATCGGCTTCATCGAGCTGAGGACTTGAGACGCCTAAGTCGAATAAAATGCCGTCAACCTGCGGTATGCCGTCTGCCATCGGAACGTCGCAGCCCCTTAGCTCCTGCTCCAAATCGCGGAAATTGCTTCTAACTAATGTCACTTTATCCATATAAGCCGCTAGTCTAATTCGAGCATTATCCAGCGCTGAATCGTCCTGATCGAATGCGATCAACCGTCCTCCTTCGCCTAAACGCGATGCGATGAGCTCGCTATGTCCCGCACCTCCAAGCGTACAATCGACGTAGATGCCATCTGGCTTAATAGCCAAACCGTCAACCGCTTCCTCCAATAGCACCGTAATATGCTGAAACACGCCTCAGCCCTCCTGTTCTTGTTGTCCATTCTAGAAGTTGAAATCGAAATCGACGAGCTTCTCGGCAATTTCGTTAAAGGTTTGCTCTGATTGTTCGTAATAGCCATCCCAAGTCTGCTTGCTCCAAATCTCCACACGACTGGAGACGCCAAGAACCATGCAATCTTTGTCCAGCTTTGCATATTCACGCAGATGCCCAGGTATATTTACCCTTCCCTGTTTGTCCAGCTCGCATTCGGTCGCGCCGGAGAAGAAAAACCGGGTGAACGCGCGCGCATCCGATTTCATTAGGGGCAGTGTTTTAAGCTTTTGTTCTAATACACTCCACTCACTCATGGGATATACGAATAAGCAATTATCCAAACCGCGGGTTGCGATAAACGAGGCGCCAAGCGATTCCCGAAACTTCGAAGGGATGATGATTCGGCCTTTCTCATCAATGCTATGTTGATATTCACCCATAAACATGACTTTGAACCACCCCTTCCCCCAAGTTCACCACTTTGCCCCACTTTTCCCCACTAAGATACAATAGTTCGCCACCTAAAATAAAAATCCTGCTCAATGAGCAGGATTTTTCAGAAATCTTTCATAGTATTAATGATTATTAATATTTAAAGGATCCTTTTACGGTCATCCTAACCTTAATCAACCGTTTTATTGGATGAATCGCGTTTTCTCTTGCGGTGTATCCAATATAAAGGAATGCCAATCAACGCTATTACGATCAGTACGGGAACAGCGCCTGCTGCCACGACCAGCAGTAGATTAATGGCATCCCATACGACCTTCGTGCTGCTTGCCAGCGCATCTGACATCCTTCCGCCCAGACCCTTAGCTTCCTCGCGCTCCACGTTTAAATTTTGATTCGTTTGGTACATTCTCAGCTCAATGGTTGAGAAGGCTACATTCGTATCGAGATAACGGATCCGGCCCTTTATACGCTCGATCTCCTGCTGAACGACCGAAAGCTGATCTGAGAATTTAAGCAGATCGTCCGCTTTAACTGCTTTATCCATCATGGCAAGAAGCCTGGTCTCCACTAATTGCCTTGCTTTAAGCCTGGATTCGAGGTCTACGTATTCCTCCGAAACGTCCTTGCCGCCGATATTCCGCTCAAAGCTGCTATGCTTAATTTGCTCAATCCGATCAATAAACGACATAAATCCGGACGCTGGCACTTTGATGGTATAGCTTGAGCCTATTTCCCCCTCATGCTTCGTGTCCTGGAATTGCAGAATATAACCGCCGCTTTGATGAATAGCATTTCGAAGCGAGGTTGCAGCTGCATCCAAAGCTTCCACTTGCATATTTAATGTGGCTGTATAAATGATCTTTTGGTTTAAGCCGTTCAATTCCGCAGAAGAAGTATCCGAAGACAATCCCCCGCCCACCGCTATTGCCTCATCTGTCCCGTTAGCCGAAGGTGCAGAATCCGCCTTAGCATCATTCGTTAGGCTTTCTGCTTCGCTTGCTGCTTCGCTGTCCGCTAAGCTTTGACTACTCGTCATGCCATTGCCATCGCTTTTAGCCATATTCCCGTTTGCGCTTGAGCACCCCGCAAGCAAACCTAATGCGAGCATAAGCACGAGCAAGATTGTAAAAAGTCTGTTATTTTTTCTATTCATATTGAACCCCCTTTTCTTTATTAACCTCCTAACGAATATTGGTAATAAAAGGTTTCATTTCTAGTTTGATGAACGCAAAAAAAAAGCCGCGATTGCTCGCGGCTTCTCTCATCGATTTATTCGGTTTCCTTCCAGCTGTCCAAGTAAGACCGCTGTTCTTCCGTCAGCTTATCAATGCCGAACCCAAGCGATTGCAGCTTCAATCTCGCTACCTGCTCATCCAGTTCGTAAGGAACATTGACGACCCGGCTTCCAATTTCCTTATATTGCTCATTCACATATTTCAGTGCAACAGCTTGCAGCGCGAATGTCATATCCATAATTTCCGCCGGATGACCATCTCCCGCTGCCAGATTAACGAGACGCCCTTCGGCCAGCAGGTAAATGCTTCTGCCGTCCTTTAGCTTATATTCTTCAATATTGCGGCGAACGGTTCGTACGCTTGAGGACAAAGCCGTCAGCTCAGGCTTATTCGCCTCAACATCGAAATGGCCGGCATTGGAAATAATCGCGCCATCCCTCATGACTTCGTAATGCTCTCCGCGAATAACGTCGCGATTTCCGGTAACCGTCACGAAAAACTCGCCAACCTTAGCCGCTTCAAGCATTGGCATGACAGCAAAGCCGTCCATGTAGGCTTCCACTGCTTTAATCGCATCAATTTCCGTCACAACGACATTAGCGCCTAGACCTTTGGCACGCATGGCAACGCCCTTTCCGCACCAGCCATAACCGACAACAACGACCGTTTTGCCTGCTACCATCAGGTTTGTTGTACGGTTTATGCCATCCCATACCGATTGCCCCGTACCGTAGCGGTTATCAAACAGATGCTTGCAATAAGCGTCGTTGACAGCGACCATCGGGAATTTCAAGGAGCCGTCCTTTTCCATCGCTTTCAGCCTAATAATACCTGTCGTCGTTTCTTCCGCTCCGCCGCGTAGGTTCTCGCCGTACTCCGGATGCTCGGAATTCAGAATCGTTGCAAGATCGCCGCCATCGTCAATAATCAAATCGGGCTTCCACTCCAACGCTTTCACATTCAAAGCTTTAAATTCCTCGGCGCTCGGATTGTATTTCGCGTATACCGTAATGCCGTCCTCGACAAGCGCTGCGCATACATCGTCCTGTGTGGAGAGCGGATTGCTGCCCGTAATCGTAACGTCTGCGCCGCCTGCTTTGACAACCTTAGCCAAATAAGCAGTCTTCGCTTCCAAGTGAAGAGCGATGGTCACTTTTAGCCCTTTAAAAGGCTGCTCCTTCTCGAATTGTGCGCGAATCGTATTTAATACCGGCATATGTGCCGCCACCCAGTCGATTTTCAAACGCCCTTCGGGCGCCAATGACAGGTCTGCAACAATGCTGTTTGTAGCTGTTGTCATCATTAGTCCTCCTTGTTATTTCTATAAATATACGATTTCATGCCCGCCTGTCCGGCTGTATGGCGCATCAAGAAGCTTATCCAGCCAACCAAGACTGTAACGGTTCCAATAGGCTGTCATATTCAGGACACGTTCCTGCGGTTTACCTAAAGGCTTGACGGATAGATGGATACGATCAAGCTGCCTGGTTGAAGCTTCAAACTGCTTATTGAACGCATCGACCGTCTTGGAAGACATATAATTGATTTGCTCGACTATTTTCTGCAGGTTCGTATCGCCAAGCTTGGCAAGTGAAGGCTGGACTCCCGTCGCAAGCGCAAGCAGCGGCTTATACAGCTCCTCAAACGTCTGCCTTGCGTCCGTGAACTGCTCCTCGATGGACAGACCATCCTGCTCCTTCAGCCATTGTCCTTTTCGTTCCTCAAAACGGGACATGACATCATCGAATGAAAGCTCGTATTTATCCATATGCTTGGCGACCGTTCCTTCGATCAATGAATAGGACATCCGCGGAACAATGATCGGCATTTCCATCCCAAGCGTTCGGAATGCACCTGCTGTAAGCGCCCAATAGGCGATCTCGCCGTGACCTAATACGGTTGCCAGAACCGGGAATAAATAATCCTGCATAAGCGGCCTTGTTAATACATTATTGCTTAATTGCTCCGGTTGCTCTTCTGCAATCGTCAGCAGTTCGGCCAGCGTTAAGGAAAGTTGACCTTTCCGATCTTGAAAGACGCCTTCTTTTTTGTGAAGAAGTGTTCTTTCCTGGCCATTTGCCTCGTTGAAGATGAACAGGTTCGCACTGCCAGGCGCAACATCGGCCTGCAGTGCATAACCAAGCTCCTTCACCTGTCCCGCTGAAGACAGATATGCCTTTTCCAGCTCGTCATTTCGTTCAATGATTTCCTTGAACATCGGCGCTTCCAGCCGCCTCATATCCGCATCATCCGCATCGAGCAGAACCAAGCCGTATTTCCCAAACAAATGGCTCAAAATCATCGCAAAAAGATCAGATAATGATTTTGCTCTTTGCGACATTTGACGCAGCTCATCCAGCATGACAGGCTTGAATTCCGAGGAAGGCAGCGCCTGCTCCAGCTCTTCCAGAAGCTGCGACCACTTTTCTTCATTTATAGCCGTGCGGCTGACCGAAGTGCGTCCGCCTTCAGGCCGGGCAACAGAAAGCTTGCGCAGCTCTTGCTCGGCAGTAACGACATAAGCGTGGTTAGCTTCATCCCAGTCGTGATCTTCTCCCGCAATCCAGAAAACAGGCACGACCTCTTGCCCAAGCTGCTCGGTTGCAGATTTAGCTGCTCCAATAATAGATACGGCTTTATGTATCACGAGCAAAGGCCCCGTCCACAGGCCGGCTTGCTGCCCACCTATAACGACCGGTGCCCCGTTTGCAATCGCTGAAATAGATGCAAACACTTCAGGCGCAGCATGCGCTGCTTCGTTATAAGCACGAAGCACGCGAGCCAATTCATGAGCATCCGCTCTCTTTGAGCCGCTCTGATCCAAATGTTTCAGACGTCTTTCCCAATCCTCTTCCGCTCCCGCATGGTAGCCGTATAAGGCTGCAACGCGTTCATCTTCCCGATGTATATAAGCCTCTGTCAAAGGCTGAGCGCTTGGCAATGAATACGATTCTTTTCTCATAGCGCAGCCCGTAACCTCCCGCATACTTGTTGTCAAATCGACGATATATGAATCATGCAACGCTATAATTGTACACAAAGGAGAACCCGTCCGTCAAAACAAAAACGCCACTTCGTGGAAGAGGCGCTCGCGACATCCTATTTCATTTAAGCGGTAAACATTAATTTGCCGATTCCGAAACACATAAACAGTATGTACAGCAAGCTCATCGTAAAAAAACTCAATCGCCAAATCGTTCGAAAAATTTTCTTTCCGTCGATTTTCCCTCGTTTGCGATATTGCGCATTGCCGAGCAAGCCTCCGCCAAGAAGCATAAACAATAAAATGCCGTATAAGCCGAACTGGCTGCCGAACAGTCTGTCAAACAACACGGCAACGCAGCCGATCAATAAGGCCGTAGTAATGTCCATAGCCATGCGGAATCCTTTTTTGCGATCTTGGACGTAAGCCCCATAACCAAATAATATGATTGCGAAAGGTATGATTGGAATGACTGCCAAATAAGCATAAAGGTGCTTAACGCTGTCCCAGATCATCTCCATCGTGCTTCACTCCTCCGTATCCGGCTTCGGATGCAGCGCTTTTACAAGTTCGATCACTGCTTCGTTTAGCGGCGCCTGCTGCCCATACTGCCTGGCAAGCATGAGTACGCCTCCATTGATGGTATCAATTTCAGTCGCTCTTCCTTCTCGAATATCGCTTAGCATAGAGGATACGTTACGGCTCGTATTCCTGCACACATCCATAACCGTTTGCCAGCCGTCCCTCGGTGCTTGCATGCCAGCTTGTACCAAGACACGCTCCGTTTCGGTGTACAAAGCACGCATTAACTGCAAGCGTGACGCATGCATCGGCAGTTGGCCATTCTGCACGTCAAATATAGCCGTTAATGGATTAATGACCGCATTAATGAGCAGCTTATTGTAAATCCGATTCTCCAACTCATTCGACAGAAACGAGGCAAATCCTGCCGATTGAAGCATAGAAACGAACATTTCTAGCGAGTTATCTTCTGAAATGTCTCGTTTTCGTCCGTTTGCTGTCCATTCGCCCATCCACAGCTCGCCTTTGCCTGTATGCTCCACCGAATGTCCATCTATCCGTCTGGCACCTTCTGTCACAACTGCAGCAAAAAGCGGAATGCTCGGCAGCTTAGCCTTTATTTTTTCCATGTGTCCCAATCCGTTTTGCAAGCAAACAAGCGCTACATCGGATTCGCCTGAATCGGAAACAAGACGATCCAGAAACGCCAGAAGCTGGTCATTCACGCTTGTTTGCTTGACCGCCAGCAGTATCCAGCGCTTGCCGCCCCCATTTTTTCTAGCTGTCAGCGTACTGAAAAAGTTGCGGTCTTGCACCCATGCTCCTTGTACGGCTATGTATTGTTCACTGCTCCCGCCAAGTTCACGAACCAGCACGCCGCGTTCTGACACCAGAGCCGCCTGCTCCTTGCTGCGCGTCCAGATGACTACATCCGCGCCGGCTTCAGCCAGCCTCGCTCCAAAGAGCAGACCAATCGAACCTCCGCCCACTACATCAATTTGCACCTTTTGCTCCCTCCGAACCTGACTGTCTGCCGCTTTTAGCCCCTATCGTATCAAAACCGTGGAAAATATTGCAACCCCGCTGCGCAAAAAGAGACTAGCCCTTTTGCTGGGCCAGCCTCTCTTCGTTTCAATATAACTTATTCAATACGTTCCAAGTTTCCGTTTGCATCCATCTTGAATCTCGGCTTAGCTTCATCGTCATTCGTCAGAACGGTAAGTCTTCTGGCTCGATCCATAATTTGAATCAATGTCTTGTAATCATCGTTGACTGTACGGTAATCGGTTTGCGCGCTATTGACCTCTTTGGACAATCTCTCATTCTGATCGCGCAATCGGTATAGCTCTTCTTCTTTTTCCTTAAGCTCTTTCTCATACCATTTCGTCTGACGCGTTAAGTCTTGATAGGTCGTCTTCCATCCACGAAGAAAACGAATAACAGCGTCTACAGACAAACCTTCTTCAATCGAACCGCCTTCTTGCCTCAAGCCGCGCTCGTCTGTTTCGAATACGGCTATCGAAGAAACATGCGGCGTTGCGACAACCGTTTGTTTTTTCAGATAATTGCGTTTCTGGCGTTGCTGCTTGGCGATTTGAATAGCATCCTCATACCGTTTGCGGACACAGCTGTTCCAACGGAACCCGCAGGCAGCCGAAGTGCGTCCGATTCGTTCGCCTACCTCTTCAAATGCCGCAAGCTGGGTACTTCCTTCGCGAATATGGCGTAGTGTGACCTCGGCGAGTATTAAATCGTCGTCCGGACTCCACGCATCTTGTCTAATTGCTGTCATGCAACAAAAACCTCCTAACGTAAAGGCGCTTACTTTATCTCTATGCCCTTGGTAGAGTTCATAGAATCTATTGGATACTAATTTGTATAACCATTTTTTATCGTACTCATACATGTTTGTCCTTATATTTGAGCAAACTAAGGGTGACTAAGTGGGAGTTACCCTTGTGCAAACAAAAAGTTTGCGATTTCGTCACTGATTTTGGTTTACACTTTTTTCGCCAAACGTTATAATGATCATTAGAAAATCGGGTCGCAGCGAGAGGGGGATATTATCATGGCACGCATGTATCGGGTACTTGGCTTTTGGACCCTGGTAATCGGACTAATGGCTTTCGCAGGCCATATGACGGAATTTGCGCTATTGTTTTTCGCGCAAGCCGTTGCTTTCGTATTTCTAGGCTACTTGAATTTCTCCGAAAGAACTTACATCGTTATGTTCTGGGGATATATGATCATTTCATTCGTGGGTTTCACGTATTGGTCGGTCTTCAAGATGGACTTGCCGTTCTAACCAAAGCACAAGCGCATTGGCTTCAGGCAGGTCGTTCCCAAACTTTCAAGATGTACGGAGTATAAGTAAAGTAGCAGCAGTCGCTGTACATACTTGTATGGACAAGGTGAAACGGCTGCCGCCGTCCTTGGCGACACGGCGTGTTTCATTCCGAGAAATATAGGGAATGCATAGCCTAAGGATATACATTCCTATATTTTGAGAAAAGGTGCCAGTCCTTCGGACTGGCACCTTTTTCATTGGATGAGCAGCAGCTATGGTTTATCCAGAATCATTACCTTAAACGATTCGCTCATCTGATCGCTAAGCAGGAGTTGCCTTATCGCGCGATTCTTACGCGCTTCCTCGCTGAACGGATCTGGATTATGGTGATTTTGCAGCAGCTCCAGCACCCCATTCTCCAGCAGGAACTGCTTTTGCGTCATGTAGCCTTTCGTTTTCCAGCCATTTTCTTCAGCTTCGTTGCGAATAAACGAAAAGGGAACATGCGAAGTAATATCCTGCTCCCCCGCTCTTATATAGGGATTATCGCCCACCGTGTGCCTCCAATAACAAAGCAATGTTCCATCCATCCGATGCTCAGCTGTATATTCTGCAGCTTCATGGCCGTAATCAATAATAATCAGCCTTGACCGCGCAAGCACATGACTTAGCTTCGTTAAAAACTCGGCAGCATCCGCATGGATCTCCGTGCGCTGCCCTTCCTTAAGGACAATGCCGTCCCTCACCAGCCAGTTGATGATCCTATGGTCCTGGATGGGCATCTGCACCTCAAAGAAGCCGGATTCCGCGTCACCAGCCACTCCTAATTCAATTAGTCGTCCATTCATTCTGGCCACGCGACGAACAGGGAAAGCATCTAGAAGCTCATTAGCGACCACCAATGCCGGCTCTCTAAGCCAGCTTGCTTCCCATGCGTCATCGGAAGCTCCAATGATCGGGTCCAAGTCCGTCAAGTTCATCTCGGCGAATGCCAATCTTGCCGCTTCCCTATGTGTAGGATGATTCTCAATAAGGATCGGACGAAAGTTTCCTGTTTCCATGCTGTCTTTCCGGTAAGCTGCAGCCATTTGTACCGACAACCTGCCTGTACCCGCTCCCCATTCAATGAGGTTGATTGGCTCGTTCAATGTTTTTGAATAAGCATGCGCATAACTCACTAATACTTCAGCCAGGATTGTCCCAATGCCTGAGCTCGTATAGAAATCGCCTTGCTTTCCCACTCTTGCTTGTCCTGAGCGATAATAACCGAATTCGGGATCGTACAAGCAAGCACGCATATAATCAAGGAAAGAAATACACGGTACTCGGAGCAGGCAGCCCTGCGAATCGACATAGGTTCCGAATTGGCTGGATGCCGCAATGCTTGCCTCGATTACAGCCGAAAGCTCTTTTTCGCGCATGATATGGTTCATCCTTTTCCAATTGTAAGATATAATAGTATGGATTGCCGCATAAAATGAATGCTGAGGAGGGACGATGCCGTTGACTTTGCCAGCCAAGCGTAATCGTATTTCCATAGCAACTACGGCGATGTTGCTTGTCACTTGGCTCCTGTTTCCATTTACCGCATGGGCAGAGCCCTTATCGGTTGATGAGGCGGATTTGCATGCCCTGCTTGAAAAAAGCTTATCCGTCGTTGAGATCGATAAAGAGATAACCCGAATTGGGGAACAGAAGCAGCAGCTCTTGCTGACCATGACGGAAACGGAGAAGCAGCTTATGCTGCAGGAGCAGCAAATATCGGACAAGCAAGATGAAGCAGGCAGTGTGCTGCGCGCTTATTATATGGGTGAAAGAGACTTTCTGCTTAGCGCTCTGCTTTCGTTCAATTCGTTATCCGAGCTGTTCCAAATGCTCGATTATGCCGAAATTATTCTTACTCATGATAAGGATACCTTGAATACATATGTGGATCAATACAAGAAGGTTAAGGTTGGCTACCGGGCTCTTGAAACAAGAAAAGAAGAATTAGTCGCTGTAGAGAACCAGCTACGCGAGCAAAAAGAACGCGTGCTTGCGCTTGAGAAGCAGCTGGATCAGGAACTGGCCGGACGTTCCGATGCTGAAAGAATTCGAATACTAATGAATGAACTTACCTCCTACTGGGAGTCGGCAGGCATCGATGAGGTCAAGCAGTATTTCCGTGCGCTATCCAAAGCGATGCAGAAGCTGCCAGGCTGGGTTCAGGACAATAAGGATTTGTTGGAGATTAAAGGCTTCCAGTATACCATCCGGGTGCCTGAAGATGAACTGAACTCATTTTTGCGCGAGCAGAATCCCATCTTTGACAACTTTTCATTTGAGTTTATTGACGGAAAAGTAATTGCTCAAGGCAAACGAGAGAACATGGCTATCAAAATCACTGGTCATTACACCGTTGAGAATGATCCGAAGAATGCGATCCTGTTCCACGTCGATGAGCTGCTGTTTAATGGGTTCTCTTTGCCCGATACGACAAGGAGCGCGCTGGAGAAGGAATTTGATCTTGGCTTCTACCCGGATCTGATTGTTTCCTTCCTCAAAGCGAATTCTGTTGATATGAAAGACGGAGAGCTCACCATCAAGCTTAGCTTGAAGCTATAGGCTGCGTTTATCATTGTCCGCGTTAAAAAGAGCCTGTTCTCTATTTCAATGGAGAACGGCTCTTTTTATTGGGCAAGCTGCTGCAAAGCATCAAGATAGGCAAGTAAATCCAATCCATCTTTAGAATATGTTGTCCACAGCTGCTCACGCTGCTGCCATTTGTCAGGCCAATACGGATCTGGCAGCGGCAGCGGCTTATTTGATTTTTTTGCTTCAAGAACCGAGGTCCACCAGCTCGGCGGGATGCGCACTTGCTCGCTTTGCAGGGAGCTGTTGAACGCATATAGGGAAGCTCTCACTGGTAATTGCCCGGACTGGTCATAGCTGAGCTGCTGGTTATTCACATCCGTCATTTCCTGAATCCAAAGGATTGCTTCATCTTCGTGCCGGCTGCTCGAAGAGATGGCAAAGCTGCGCCCATTCAACCACGGATCTTGAATCTGCTCGCGGTTAACCCTTAGTTTGCTTTGGATGGCCTCATCTAATTTCTCGTAGTCATTCCAAGTAAGAATCGCTGCGAGAAGTTGATCCTGATCGAATGCTTCCTCCAATGATGATGTATCCCCGCCGTCAAGGCCGCTGACTTTTGACTGAAGCTCCTGGTACCAGCTTAGCTGAGACATCTGACTCTCATTTAAAGGCAGCACTTGGAGGCTGTTGTTTTGCCCGTTTTGAAACGCAGATAGCCATGCCATTTGTTGATACAAATCGCCTGGGCTCCAATTGACAATGCTTGCTCCGGCATGCAGCTCGATCACCTTTAGCGCAGCTGCCTGGTAGGATGGCCAATCGGTAGGCGGCGCTTCAAGATCTGCTTCTTCGAGCAGCTCCTTGTTCCATACAATCAAATAAGGATTCACATCCTTCGGAACAGCCCATAAATAGCCGTTCCATTTAAGCGGCTCGAGTAAGCCAGTCATCTGATCGGATAGCGCATCACCAGTCATGATGCTGTCAGCAGGCTTAAGAAAGCCACGGACGGCATACGGCCTAATCCAGCCGTTGCTAAGCAGCATAATATCTGCAGCCTCTCCTTGCTGGCTTTGAAGCGACCACATGCGATAGGCGTTCTCCTTGGAGGCCTCGTTAGCCAGCTTAACCTGTATATGCGGATACTTCATCATGAAATTGCTATTCTGTCTTTCCAGCTGCTCGAACTCGGCATTTGTTAAGGAAACGTTTACATGTATGTTTGAAAGCTGATCGACCACCAATTCACCAGGTACGGGCTGAACGTTCGATTTGCCATCGGGTTTGCCGACGCTCGCAGGGTTAGCATTTCGTGAGAAGGGGATTAACAGCAATGCGGCCAGCAGTAGAGCGCCAAGTAAAAAAGGCACGTATTTTCTGGGAGTCACAGCTTTCTTCCTTTCTTCCTTAAATCTACTAAAAACAGGATAACAATAAAATGAAGGTTTGTCCAAATGAACCTCATCACTCCTTGTTTTATGATGCAAAAAGTCCCCTCTTAGCGAGGGGACTCATGAATTATAGGAGGTCTGCGGCGAGCTGTGCCAATTTCGAGCGCTCACCCTTCTCCAGCGTCATATGACCGCTGGTTCCTTCGTTCTTGAAGCGTTCTACAATGTGAGTCAAGCCATTGCTTATCGAATCCAGATAAGGATGATCAATTTGCTCTGGATCACCCATTAAGACGATCTTGCTCCCTTCACCGACCCGTGACACGATCGTTTTCACCTCGTGCTTCGTTAAGTTCTGCGCCTCGTCAATAATAATGAATTGGCCCGGGATAGAGCGGCCTCGGATATAGGTCAGCGCTTCAACTTGAATACTGCCCATGCCCATCAATATTTTATCGATATCACCCGACTTCTTCGTATCGAACAAATACTCCAGATTATCATAGATCGGCTGCATCCAAGGCCGCAACTTTTCTTCCTTCTCCCCCGGCAGGTACCCGATATCTTTGCCCATCGGAACGACCGGACGCGCGATCAGCAGTTTTTTGTATTTATGCTCATCTTCCGTCTTCAAGAGGCCCGCTGCAAGCGCCAGCAGCGTTTTACCTGTGCCCGCCTTGCCTGAGAGCGTTACGAGCGGGATATCGTCATTCAGAAGCAGCTCCAGCGCCATCCGCTGCTGCGCATTGCGAGCCGTGATGCCCCATACCGGATCGTTGCTTAAATATAAAGGCTCAAGCCTTGCGCCATCCTGGCTGACCTTGAGCAGCGCCGACTTGGACGTTCCCATTTCATCGCGCAATATAACGAACTCATTGGGATTGAGACGAATGTTCAAATGCATGTTGTTAACGGTCAGAAACCGATACGTATAAAACTCATCGATGACTGCCGGATGCACGTAAAGAGTCATATAACCCGCGTAAAACTCGGATGACACGACCACTCTGTCAGACAAATAATCCTGCGCCTGCAGCCCTAGAACATCCGCTTTTATGCGAACCAGAACATCCTTGCTGACGAGGACGATGCTTTGCTTCTCCTCTTCATTTTCTTGCTCTATATGATAATTTAGCGCTACCGCCAAAATCCGATTATCATTGGACATTTCACCAAACATCTCTTGGACTCGAATAAAGCTCCGATGGTTCAGCTCTACTTTAAGCAAGCCGCCGCTAGGAAGCTCTATCCCTTCGTGAAGATGTCCTTTCTCTCTCATCTTATCCAGCAAACGAGAAATTTGGCGCGCATTGCGGCCAAGCTCATCAGCCAACCTCTTCTTTGAGTCAATTTCCTCCAACACGACCGCGGGAATTATGACTTCATTATCTTCGAAAGCAAAAATCGCTTGCGGATCATGAAGCAGCACATTTGTATCGAGCACGAATATTTTTTTCATGAGAACCCTCCCGGCGTTGGATATCATTAGAGGCCATACATAGCAAATCGCTGCTGCGGGTACACTATGGCGGACAAGTAACTTTCGTTTTCAACGAGAAAAAGAGGTGGCAAACATGTTCAAATGGCTTACTTCAGCGATTATTGTTGCGATTGTAGCGACAGGTTGCAGCACTGTCGCACGTAATGAGACATCACCCTCTCCACGAAATAATGGCCGTGTCCAGGCTCAGCAAACCGAACCGAGAAAAAAAGAAATCAAAAACTCGGAGCAGGTTGCGGCACATCTGGAACAGTTGGCCAAAGGAATTGACGGAGTAACGAACGCGCACTGTGTCGTGTTCGGGAATACAGCCATTGTCGGCATCGATGTCGATGCCAAGATGGAGCGTTCAAGAGTTGGAACCATTAAATACTCGGTTGCCGAAGCCTTTCGCAAAGACCCTTACGGCATAGATGCACTCGTTACGGCAGATATGGATCTTTCCCAGCGAATCAATGAAATCGGTGCCGACATCAAGCGCGGAAGGCCCATTGCCGGCTTCGCTGAAGAAATGGCCGATATAATGGGAAGATTGATTCCACAGCTGCCACGTGACATTATGCAGTAGAGCCAAAACAGCAAGCAACCCTAAAAATGAATAAGAAATTGTAAATACAACCCTAAAGACACAAAAAGCCTAGTGAACATACCACTAGGCTTTTTTCATAGCCGCAGAAACTTGTACAACCAAGTTGTCCACAGCGAGGTTCTTATTCGGTTTATCGCACGCAAGAGTAGTGGACAAGCACGCGGCGTCAATCATTGCGTCCTCTGCTCTTGGAATGCTCGAGGTCCAATCGTCAGAATCCATATCCATGTTGAGCATAGGAACGATAGCTTGTTCAGACAAAACTGCGGTCGTTAGCTTGGATAGTTCAGATACGGTATGGGTCATTCGCATGACCTCCTTCTGGACAGATTCTATATTGGCCTCTGTAGTTGTATTATATCTAACATATTAACGGACGTCTACGGTTATTCAGCCAATTTTGATTGAAGCGCAGCCCGTGCTTCATCAAGCTTCGCATCATCCAAATAGACATAAGGGCTTCTCCAGGTGCCTTCAAGCGGAATAAATGTAATATCAGCCCGGCTAATGCCTATATAAGTTGACATCATATTTTTAATTTCCTTGGAAGGCATATCCATCGTTAAGTTATTGCCGACTGCTTCAATCAAAGATGGGATTTTAGTTACGCCACCGAATGATTTCAATTTGTCGGTAAGCGCCCCGATGACTTTACTTTGACGTTCGTTGCGTTCAAAGT
This sequence comes from Paenibacillus endophyticus, assembly GCF_014192395.1. Taxonomy (GTDB): domain Bacteria; phylum Bacillota; class Bacilli; order Paenibacillales; family Paenibacillaceae; genus Pristimantibacillus; species Pristimantibacillus endophyticus. Next base: position 61,058 of record NZ_JACHXW010000008.1, read on the forward strand.
CGCTTGACATGTTTTTGCCGTTATTGGACTTCCGATAGCGTACGAAATCGAGCGCTTTCTCGCCGGTTAGCACCTGTAAGCCTTTTTCCAAGTCAATATTCGTGCCATCTGCACTGTCCTTGTATTTCATGCGCATGTCAACGTCCACTTCAACGCCGCCCATCGCATCGACTACATCGGCAAAACCTTGAAAGTTGATAACAGCAGAATATTTAATATCAATGCCGAACAGCTTGCTCATTACATTACGAACCTCTTGCTTGGCATCCGCATACGCTGCTTCTTTTTTCAGCTTTTTCTCGTTTAGCGCATTCATATAAAAATCTGCATAAAAGCTATTTGCTTTGCGCGCCCTGTAACCATCAACATCTATGTTGGAATCACGGGGGATCGTTACAATTGTCGCCGATTTCGAATTCGGGTTGAATACGGCAACCATCATGACATCCGTGTTCAAACCTCCACCGTGAGATCTTGCGTCTATGCCCATCAGCAGCATGGCAACAGACTTCTTATCTACCGTTTCACCGGCAGGTATGTCGACCTCATTATCGACAGGTGACGATATATGGTCAACCGCTTCATCTGCTTTAAACACTAAATAAGCAAGTCCAGCAGCCACGATAAGGAGTATCGCGAACAGAAGAACAAAAAATACTTTAAGCACGGAGCGCTTTTTGCGCGGCTTTTGTTTTTTTGGTTTTGCCGGTTGGCGCGAACCCGTTCTTGGAGGTAATGTCGTTGTTCCTTTACTCATATGCTCCACCTTCAAGTTCAGTTGTATTTAGGATTGGATTCAATGTCCGAAAGCAGCTGCTCGCCACGCTCAAGTGGATAGAATTGCAGTTTCGTCCTTCCATCCTTCTCGTATTTGACATGAATCATCGTATCATCGGTCTTCGTTATCGCGTAATTCGACAAACCATGGTCCTCAGTCAAAATCTGCTCGAAAAACGTCAGCGTATCCAGCGCGGCTTGATCATCAGGCCTGGCAATGGCAACGAGTTTGATTTGAAGCCAGTTGAACAATGCGTCCTCGAGCTTCATTTGCCGGATTCCGCTTCCTGAGGCGAACGGCGTGCAGCTTTATTGTCTTTCCACTTGTCATAGAGCTGCCGCCCTCTCAGCATCAGCATCATAAGAACCGCCACGCCCATGCATTGAATAATGGGAAGCTTATCCACCTGGAGAATCATCAGGACGAAGGAACCGAATGCAATCAGCGCGTACACCAATATTTCTTTGAATAACGGCAATTTCTGCTGAGCGCGAAACACTTTGTTGAATATGTATATTGTAAAGCCGAGAATGATCAAATACGAAATGAGCTTATGGTCGCTTAGCCATGCCTGCATGCCGCAAACCCCCTTCAGTGAATGTTAACGGCTTTCGCCGTCATTTAGTTGCAACGCAACGAGGAATTGGGTGAAATATAAGTGGGATTATAAGCTTCATCACTTATAATCCCACTTATATTCTTAAAGAAAACGTAAGGCTTTGCATAGGTGCAAAACCTTACGTTTGTTTAATGGTTTGCTCTTAGACGCTTGCTTGAGCATTTTTGCGGTTTTTGTCCGCACGCTCGCGCTCGCTCTTATTCAAGATTTTTTTGCGAAGACGAATCGACTTCGGCGTAATTTCGCAATACTCATCATCATTCAAGTACTCTAGCGCTTGCTCTAGGGAGAATAACCGAGGGCTCTTCAGCGTTACGGTATCATCCTTACCAGCCGAACGGATGTTGTTCAATTGTTTTACTTTACAGATGTTAACGATGATGTCGTTCTCGCGCGTATGCTCGCCCACGATCATGCCCTCGTAAATTTCAGTACCCGGCTCCAAGAACTGAATGCCGCGATCCTCAACGCCCATCATGCCGTAGAATGTTGATGTACCGTTCTCGCTTGCAACCAGAACGCCTTGGTGACGTCCGCCAACCCCTGAACCTGCAAGAGGTCCGTAGCTGTCGAAAGCATTGTTCATGATGCCGTAGCCGCGTGTCAGCGTTAGGAACTGTGTACGGTAGCCGATCAAGCCGCGAGCTGGGATTTTGAACTCAAGACGAACTTGGCCATTGCCATGGTTAATCATATTAAGCATCTCAGCCTTGCGTGTTCCAAGACTTTCCATTACAGCGCCCATGCTTTCTTCAGGCGTGTCGATTAGTAGACGCTCGTAAGGCTCTTTCTTCGAGCCGTCAATTTCTTTGATGATAACTTCAGGCTTGGAAACTTGAAGCTCGAAGCCTTCACGACGCATGTTCTCGATTAGAATACCAAGGTGAAGCTCACCGCGGCCTGAAACGACGAATGCATCAGGGCTATCTGTTTCTTCTACGCGAAGGGCAACGTCCGTCTCAAGCTCTTTGTAGAGACGCTCGCGAAGTTTACGGGAAGTAACCCATTTTCCTTCACGGCCTGCAAACGGGCTGTTGTTGACTAGAAACGTCATTTGAAGAGTAGGCTCGTCGATTTTGAGAACTGGCAATGCTTCAGGCTTCTGCGGATCAGCAATCGTTTCACCGATATTGATCTCACGGATACCCGCGATTGCGATGATATCGCCTGCGCCAGCTTCTTCGATCTCAACGCGCTTCAATCCAACGAAACCGAATAGCTTCTCGATACGGGCTTGCTTATTGCCGCCTTCGCGAGTCATAACGGCTACCGTTTGGCCTTGTTTAATAATTCCGCGGTTTACGCGTCCAACAGCAATACGGCCAAGGTACTCGTTGTAATCAAGCAAAGTAACGAGGAATTGCAACGGCTGCGTTACGTCTTCTGTTGGAGAAGGAATGTTGCTTACGATCGTCTCGTAGAGTGCTTCCATGTTCTCGTCTTGCTTCTCTGGATCCATGCTTGATGTACCCATTAGCGCAGAAGCGTATACGACCGGGAATTCCAACTGCTCGTCGTTAGCGCCAAGCTCGATGAAGAGGTCAAGAACCTCGTCTACTACCTCTTGAGGTCTAGCGTTAGGACGGTCAATTTTGTTTACGACAACGATTGGCGTTTGGTTTGATTCAAGCGCTTTGCGCAATACGAACTTGGTTTGCGGCATACAGCCCTCGAATGCATCGACAACCAATAGCACGCCGTCAACCATTTTCATGATACGCTCAACCTCGCCGCCGAAGTCAGCATGTCCAGGCGTATCCACGATGTTAATCAAATAGTCTTTGTAGTTGATCGCTGTGTTCTTAGCCAAAATCGTAATACCGCGTTCACGCTCAAGATCGTTTGAATCCATCGCGCGTTCCTGAACTGCTTCATGGTCGCGAAACGTTCCTGATTGTTGTAGCAGTTTGTCAACCAATGTTGTTTTACCGTGGTCAACGTGGGCAATAATGGCGATATTCCGTAGGTTCTCTCTTGCTTGCATAACTAGTAATCCACTCCAATTGTTTTTTATTTAAAACTTTTACCAACGCTTGCGTTTGCTTAGCATCATCCAAACACCTGCTGCAATCAGCGCAACGGCAATCGCATAAATCCCCCAGCTCCATAGGAGCACAAGAACGACAAACACAGCCGACGCGGCAGCAAGCGCAATGGATGCCGAAAGCACAACACGCGGTCTGGATGAACCGAACAAATAATATTCGTAAAGGCCTGCTGCTACACCAAAAATAAACAACGGCCACAAATATTTCAAGCTATCCCATCCAAAAAGGTTGCAAACGACAAACAGCAGGGCATATACGACGAGCATTCCGCCTGGCACAAGCACAACTGCAGGAACTAATCTGCCGAAGTATAACACATGCAGAAGCACTCCGGGGATTAAAACGAGCAGCGGCCAAAAAACTGCGCCCAAAAAGCTGAATACACCTAACTTGCCCAACAAAATAACGAGCCCGGCTAACAGCAAAATAATTCCAGTGGAATATTTGTTATTAGGCATTCGCGCTTCCGCTCCTTACAACGCCAATCGCATATGTTGACGAAAGACGACAGTTTTTATCTATATTAGTTTATAGGAATTGTTCCGAAAATACCAGTACGTAGCGGGGGTCTGCACAAAAAAAAACCGAGCCGCCCTATTTTTCCCGAGCGGAACGGTCAATAAACGTCAAAATACCGGCTTTTTTTGACTATGGCAAGTGCGATGACGAGTGGCACGCAGAGCAAAGGTATCGCTTCGGCAAGCGTTTTGGACCCGTGGAACAACAGCTTGTTCAATCCCGGGTCATGCATTAGCATTTCGCCGGCGGCATAAGCGAGCAGCGCAGCGCCGATGTAAGACAGGGCAGGATACTTCTGCAACAGCTTGCCGAGCATCTGGCTCCCCCATATAATCATCGGAATGCTAAGCGCAATGCCGAGCATAATCAGGATCGGATCTCCTTCAGCGACAGCCGCAATCGCCAAGACGTTGTCTAGACTCATAACGAAGTCCGCCACTACGATGGTCCAGATTGCCGCGCCGATTGTTTTCGCCTTTTTGACTGTATGGTTATCCTGTTGTCCGCCTGCCTCAGCAAGCAGCTTCACCGCGATATAGAACAACAGCAACGCGCCAATCGCTTGCAAGAAAGGCACCTGGAGCAGCTTGATCGCCACCAAGGTAAGCACGCACCTAAGGCCAACAGCTGCGGCTGCTCCCCACCAGACCGCTTTTTTTCGCTGCTCCGGCGGCAGCTGGCCGCTGGCCATCGCGATAACAATGGCGTTGTCTCCGCTAAGCAATACGTTAATAAGCACGATTTCAACAAAAATGATCAGGCTGTCCAAACCGCATACCCCCTCTCATTCAGATGTATGTACAAGCTCGACTGAATATGTCCGAAAAAAAAAGGAATCTAACGCCAATGCTGGTCGTATCATTGTACAATCCAAGTCGTAATTGTTAATGGAAGGTGGGCCATGATTTATGGATCTATTTTCAGTCGAGTTTTTCTCGGCACTGTTGACGATCGTATTCATCGATCTGATCTTGGCCGGGGACAATGCCATCGTGATCGGACTGGCGGCACGCAACCTGCCGAAGGAGCAGCAGAAAAAAGCCGTGATATGGGGGACTGCGGGAGCGGTTGGCATACGGGTAATTGCCACGTTGTTGGTCGTGCAGCTGCTGAACGTGCCTTGGCTCAATCTGGTTGGCGGACTGCTGCTTGTATGGATTGCTTATAAGCTGCTCGTGCAAGAGGATCCCCATGACGGGATCAAATCCGGCAATACGCTCTGGCAATCGATTCGGACGATCATAATTGCCGACGCTGCTATGGGCATCGATAATGTCATCGCGGTTGCCGGTGCCGCGCATGGGGATACCTTGCTCGTCGTGCTGGGGCTCATTATCAGCGTGCCGGTTGTGGTTTGGGGCAGCACGATCTTTATTAAGTTAATCAACCGCTTCGCATGGATCGTTTATCTCGGCTCCGCGGTGCTTGCTTACACCGCCGCCAAGATGATTACGCACGAAAAATCTTTTAAAGCTTTTTTTGAGAATCCTTTTTATTTATGGGCTTTTATCCTACTCGTCGTCATTATCACGATCTTAGCCGGCTTGTTCACCAACTACTATAGAAAAAAGAAGCATGAACAGCAAAAAAGCAGCGAATCCCTATAAGGGATTCCTGCTTTTTTGGCATGCTCAAGGATGCCCGATGCTCCACTCTCCATCGACTTCAAGCAATTCAACGAATATCGCCCGCTCATCCGGGGTTCGGTTGGGTGTATGAATGGCGAGCAGCAAACGCTCTTCAAAGGTGTGAAAAACCATCCCATGACCGCCATCGTTCCGGTACAGCGCTTGCTCAGAATGAATCCATGGACCTGTCACGAGACCCGATTCCGATTCCGAGATCCCGAGCGCATATTGATTGTCAATGAAGCTTGCCCAAAGCATCATGAGTTTGCCTGACTTCGAAGTGAACAGATAGGGACCATCCGTCACAAAGTTGCTTCTCTCCGGAAATCTAGGCGAAACATAAGGGGTCGTCCAAGCCGCCTGAGACGCGGTAAACAGCAGCACCGGCTCCGAAACGGCTTCTTTTAAATCGCCGCTAAGTCTAACTGCACAAATTTCGCCATCGGCAACCTGCTGCCATTCATGGCAGAATACCATCCAAGGCTGTCCCTCCGCATCTATATATAAACTCCCGTCTAATGAGCTCCAGCTGGCAGGCGTTACAGGACCATCGCTTAATGGCTCGAAAGGCCCTAATGTGCTATCGGCCATCAGTACCGCTGTCCCAAGAAAGCCATTATCTAATCTCCTGAAAGTAGCGAACATATAGTAGCTGCCTCGATAGGAATAAACCTCGGGCGCCCAAAAGTTCGTATCCGCAAAAAAATCAACGGAAGGTCGAAAAACGGTAAAAGGACCTTCCCAACTTATCAAATCCGTGCTCACATAAGCTTCGAATCCTGTTCCTTTTCCCCATATATTTTTATCTGTGCTGCCGTACAAATAATAGTTGCCTTCCTCTATGACAGGCAATACATAGGGGTCTCTGATTTGTATTTGATCAATGGTGAGCATTGCGCGCACTCCTTTCTTTTCTTATCGATAGGCGGGGTTTATTATGCCGATATCTGTCCCTTTGACAAAAGAATGATTTTCATAATACTGCTGTTCATTCCCTTTTATTTGGAAATTCAATTCCTTATCGCCATAGTTGACCACGCCTGAAACAAGCCTAGTGCTCATCCCGACGATGCCCTTCAAGCTTCCATCACGCGCTGTTAGGATTCGGATGCCGCTAGGAAAGGACATGCAGCGTTCTCCATCCTTATAAATCTCGCAGCGGAGTCTCGTATTTACGAGTTCAAAGGTAACGCCATCGACTATGCGGCTATAGCCGGTCTCTCCCGCCAGCTCTTCCCCATGATCCATGTCATAAGGAAGCAGTCCCGTAAACCAAAGCTCGCCAGCCGGCGTAGGCAGGATGCCGCATAATCGCTCCACGTAATCAATCAAACAAAGGATGGAAGGTGAATAGGTCTCTGTAAAGCCCTCATCCCCTGTCCATGGGCTAATAGCCTGGGAGAAACGCGTAGCTTTGGCAAAGGACGCAAGAATCGGATAGATGATCCACGTAAGCTCCACATGGCGCCCATGATGCTCAAAGGCATGTGGCGTTCTGATTAAGCTGAGGAAATTCGATGGGCCGCCCCAGCTGTTGTAGCTCGAAAATGGATCAAATCTCGGATCATCCATTGCCAAGGACGTAAACGGATATTTAGCAAAAAACTTGCTCGTATTCAACAAATAACGCTTCAGCATCACGTCAAAGAACTCCCGTTCTCCAACCTCGCAAGCCATCACGCGCAACAACACATCCGACTGCACGCGCACCCATTCATCATTTCGGTCGAGGTCATAGAAAAAGTGATCCTCCTGGTCAAAGCAGTGGCGGAACAAGCTGGATAGGCTCTCCTTTGCTTTCGCGAGCCACTCGTCTCCAGAATGACCGAGCTCCTCGGCTATTCTCGCTAAGTACAAGCGCTGGCAATACATATTGGCCGTTAAATCCGGCGCAAGAAAAGGCAGGATTGGTGAATCCGGATTGAATTGGGAAGCATCGCCTAAGTGCGGGGTATCGGGAACATGCCAGAATCGCGGCGATAGATCATGCCCGGTGTCAAACGTACTGAAAGCTTCCACGCAGCCGCTGCCTCTCGTGTTGCGATTGGCGGCAATCCACACATCGTAGCTGGACATTGCGTCGTACATCGTCTGGAGAAATGACTTGTCCGGCTGATTCAGCTTGTAATGATTCCACACGCTGCGCGCAAGCGGCGTCACGAGCTGAATTTGCCGGTATGACGGCCCCTGCTCCGTTACTTTGTAGGGAATCAACCCGTCCTCCCGCTGGTTCTTTGCAAAAGATTCGAAAGTACGCTCCGACACTGACGGGATAAACCGAGACAGCAGCTCTGCATTAATGGTTCCTGTGCTCTCAAGCCAGCAGCCCAGGTAAATTCCCCCTTCATGCAGAATCGGCTCCTCACCTCCCGTCGGCACGATGCAATCCAGCAGCTTCTTTACGGCAGCATAATAAACCTGCTCCAGCTTGCCTGAACGCGCTGAGAACTTTACTCCCGAGCGGCTCCATTCCTCGATTACTTTTTTGTCAGATGATTTCCTAAGCTCCCCGATCCGCGCTTCAACCGAAACCTCGCGAAGCTTGTGCAGCATCCCATCGTTCATTATTTTCGCCTCGCCTTCTATTTCTTTCATGCAGGACGCATAGCCATTATAAGAAAACAGGCTGCCGCAGGGCAGCCTGTTCTCGTGGACACAGCTATTTATCATGCCGTGCTTATTGGTTGTTATTAAAAATTTTCAACGTACCGTTATAGAAATCTTTGACTGCTGCATCTACTTGCTTGCGCCCGAAGCCGATTTCATACATCGTCGTTTCGGCAAGCTTGGAATATTCGGAGAAGCCTGGCGGATTGTAGCTGACTGCGAACGGCTCCGTCTTCGTTGCGGAAGATACCCGGCTTGTGTAGTCGTATACAATTTTCTCCACTTCGTTCGCTTCTGCCTCAAGCAGTGTACGATTGGCTGCAGTTACGGGAACCCCGCGGTCATTACCCAATGTTTTGGCAACATCAGGGTCATTGATAAAGAAGCTTAGCAGCGTGGCAACCTCCTTCGGGTGTTTCGACTTTGCATAACCGGATAAGCCCTGGCTGGATTCAAATACAACGCCAGTCCCTTTCTCGCCTCTTGGCAGCTGGACCATGATCAATTCATCCTGCGTCAGCCCTTGCAGCGCAGCCAGCTGGTTCGACGGAATCAAACTCATCGCTACTTTGCCCGTAACCACCAAGGATTTGCTCGTATCACCCGGCGGATTCGATACTTGAAGCTCGGATGGTACGACTCCGCCCGCTTTGGAGGTATCCTCCCAATACTGGAACCATTTCAGCGCGTCAGCTTCTTCAAAGCCAAGCGTCCCTTTTTCCATATCGTAGAGCTGCTTCCCTTGCTGCTTTAGGCCGATGTCCATCCCGTCGATCGACATATTGTAGGTGCCATAAATACCGCCGCCGAGCTTGCTGGAGATATCTTTGCTGACAGCTGCAAATTCCTGCCAATCCCAGCCATCCTCAGGGACCGGCATTCCCGCTTTCTCAAACATCGTTTTATTGACAACGATGCCGCGCGCGTTGGCTCCTGCCGAGATGTGAAGCAGCTTGCCCTTAATGGTACCGTACTCCACCATCGATTTATCCATATCGCTTAAGTTCAGCTCGTTGCCGACATATGGCGCCAGATCGAGAAGCACTTCCTTGTTGGCGTAATCCACGACATTGCCACCTAAGAAGAAAACGTCTGGGGCCGTGCCCGAAGCCAGCTGCGTGTTAAGCTTGTCGAAATAACCCGTAGATGGCGCAAACTCTCCGACTACCTTAATGTTCGGGTACTTGCTTTCGAATAATTTTAACGCTTCATTCGTAATATCCGCTCTTTTTTGGTCTCCCCACCACATCATGCGAAGCTCGACCTGCTCGCCTCCTGCCGCATTGTTCCCGCCATTGGATGGTTGGCCATCAGAAGCGCCTCCGCTGCCCGTACCTCCTGAGCAGGCTGCCGTAACGACCATCAGCAAGCCCAAAGCCAGTGCCGCCATTCTTTTTTTCATCATGCTTCCCCCTAATGAATTAGTATGAATCCGTTCTCAAAATCAATGCTACCCTTGATTGTGCCCAATCGGAATTTGATTCCTTCGGTTGTTGACTATCATTTTTTTTGGAATCGCTTTAGCGCTCCTGTGAGCTACTTCAATCCGGTCGTTGCAATTCCATCCAAGAAATAGCGCTGGAAAATAAGAAAAATAAGTGTGATCGGAACGAGCGAGAGAGCAGACATTGCAAGCAGCGCTCCCCAATCGGATTGTCCTGTCGGGTCGAACAATGAGCGGATGCCTAGCTGTACAGTGAACAGCTTGATATCGCTCAAGTAAATCATTTGGCTGAAGAAATCATCCCATGACCAAATGAACGTGAAGATCGCTGCAGAAATTAACGCGGGAACCAGAAGCGGCATAATGATGCGGAAATAAATTTGTCGCTGGCTGCACCCGTCGATCGTTGCGCTCTCATCAAGCTCTCTCGGTATGCCTCGGATAAATTGAACCATCATCAAGATAAAGAAGGAATCATGAGCCAGCCATTTTGGCAAAATGAGCGGAAAATACGTGTTAATCCATTGCAGCTCATTGTAAATGACATACTGCGGAACCAGCGTCACATGGTAAGGCAGCATGATCGTGACGAGCATAAGCGCAAACCATAGCTTCTGGAACTTAAAATTCAGACGCGCAAAGGCAAAAGCAGCGAACGAGCACGTAATGACATTTCCGAGCACGCTCAATATCGAAATCAACCACGAGTTTGCAAAAAAGCGGCCAAACGCAATGCCCTGAAACCCTTGCCAGCCTTTGATGTAATTGTCGAGCGTGAACGACGAGGACCATAACCCCGGTTCAGTAAAGATAAGCTCGTTCGGCTTGAAGGAGCTGCTGATCAACCAAAGTACGGGATACAGCATCGCAATGCCGAAGAGAATAATCAACGCATGCTTCGTAAATCCCCTTAATCCTGATGCTTGAACCATAATGTTTATCTCCCCTCTTTGCTGTCGCCATAAAACACCCAATACTTGGAGGTCAAAAAGATAATGCCTGTAAAGATTCCGATAATGAGCAGCATAATCCATGCCAGCGCGGAAGCATATCCCATATCGAAGAAGGAGAAGCCCTTCATGTACAGATACAAAGTATAGAACATGGTTGCGTCAAGCGGACCGCCTCTGCCGTCCCCGATTACGAATGCCGGCGTGAACGCTTGGAAGGAATTGATGATGCTCATGACCAGATTAAAAAAGATAACCGGCGACAGCATAGGAAGCGTTATGCGGAAAAACTGCCTTGCCTTCCCCGCTCCGTCCACCTGCGCCGCTTCGTAAAGATCGGCCGGCACCTGCTTAAGGCCTGCAAGGAAGATGACCATCGCTGATCCGAATTGCCATACCGAGAGCGTAATAATTGTGTGCACGATATAGTCGGGATGGGAGATCCATGACGGCCCTTGAATGCCGAACCAGCTCAGAAACTGATTGACCAGCCCGTTGCCGTCAAAAATCTGCCGCCATACGATTGCGATCGCCACGCTGCCGCCGAGAAGCGATGGAATGTAATATACCGTCCGGTAAATGCCGAGTCCGCGTATCCCTTTGTTCAGTACCATCGCTACAAGCAGCGCAAAAGCCAAGCGAAGCGGTACTGAAATAAACACGTATTTGATCGTCAGCCACAAGGAGTTTCTAAAAGTATCGTCCTCCTTGAATATTTCCATATAGTTGGCAAATCCAATCCATTCTGGCGGGGTTAGCAAATTGTATTTCGTTAGCGATAAATACAGCGAACCGAGCATCGGTCCGAGCGTGAGACAGAAAAAACCGATTAACCATGGGAGCAAAAAAGTATAGGCTGTCAAATTATGCTGGCTGCCTAATGCCTTGCGGCTTGATTTCATCGCGAATACCCCTCTCTTACTGATGTAGTTCCATCATAAGGGAGGGGTGGATTCGGTTGAATGCTAATTTTTCGGGTGTTCGCTATCGTTTTTTTCAGATGGGCGCAATCGGAACTCGGAAGGCGTCACGCCGTACATGCGCTTGAATTTCGAGCTGAAATAGCTCGCGTTCGAGAATCCTGTCAGCTCTGCAATGTCCCAAAGCGTTAGCGTCGTGTTCTGCAAGAGGTGGATCGCTTCCGCCATGCGCGTCTCATTCAAATAAAAAATGAAGGTTTTGCCTGTTTTGGCTTTGAAAATTTCCGAGAAATACGATGCATTGTAATTGAATTTCTCTGCAATCATCGACAAGTTCAGATCATACATATAATTCTCGTCGATAAACTGCTGAGCGGCCTTGATGAATAAAAATGGATCCGTCTCGTTCGACTCCATCTGCCGGTTGCGCTCTATTCTGTCCGCTATGCCCATCAGAAAACGCTCTGCCTTCTCGACACTGTCGAGGCTTAAGGTCATTTCCGGCCTGAGCCATAGCTGTTCTCCGCCTTCCAGCGCAGTATGCGACGCTTTGGCGATCGGCTCAAGCATCAGGTACAGCTGGAATATAGCTTTAACGAAGCGCGGCTGCGAGCCATGAGCGGCAACCAGCTCTTGCCTGACGGCGGCTTGAAACGCCGCGAGCTCGCCGCGCACCAAATACCGCTCAATAACCTTTATGGCATGGTCAGCTTGCTCGCCTTGCGCGGCGCTGCTTCGTGCTTCATCCTTGCTTCCATCATACGGCAGGCTCCAAGCAAGCAGCGAGCTCATATAACCTTCTTTCCATTGCTTGAAGCCAGTAACGGCTTGTCCGACACCGATCCTCAAGTCGAACCGCATCAGGCTTCTCACATGGTCCTCCAGCGCTTCCGTAAATGTCCGGATAAGCTCGGCATCCTCCCGGAGGACGGCATGCATAAGTCCCGGATAGCTCAAATCCCGGAATACCTGCATCAACGCATGCTGCATGGACGCACATTCCCTGACTACCATTTCGAAAGGAAGCCGGAATGCATCCTCTGCCCGGTTATTCTTCCCTGCTGGCCCAGCCTGGTCCTTCAAGCCCACCGTCAAAAACCGCACCTGGCCCATGTTCCACTCTTCCAGCTCAAACAACCTTGATCGCTCCAAAACCAATGGTGCTTGCACAAGCTCCTCTTTCACCAGATGAACGATGAAGTGCTCCTTCATCTCCTTGTAATATTGGGATAAACGCCACTGGATCAGTGCAGCCTGGTCCTCGTTACTCCGATCCCTGTCCAGCTCGTTTCGAACGCCTTCCAAGGATTTCGTCAGTTCATCCCTCGTAACCGGCTTAAGCAAATAATCACGGGCTTGATTGCGAATGGCAGCTTTGGCATATTGAAAATCCTCGTATCCCGTTATGACGATTAGCCGCAATGAAGGAATAAGCTCATGACAGGCATCCATAAAAGTCATGCCGTCCATAATTGGCATATTCATATCGGTAATCACGACATCTATCGGCTCATTCGCCAATTTCTCCAGCGCCTCCCTTCCGTTCGATGCTTCGCCTGCAACATAGAAGCCAAGCCCCTCAAAGCTCACCTTTAACTGCAGCCCTTGACGAATTTCCGGCTCATCATCCACGATCAATACTCGGTACATGCCCATTCACCTCCTGTGCGGGTAAGATTAATTCAATTGACGTTCCTTCTTCGGATGAGGAGTCGATGCGAACCTCAAACAGCGATTCATAATAAAGACGGCAGCGCGAGAGCACGTTGCCAAGTCCGATTTGACTGCTTCTGCTTGTCAGTATTTGATCAAGCTGAGCCGTAGTGGAGCTCTCCAGCACCTGCCGCTTCTTCTCCGGTGTAAATCCCGGGCCGTTGTCAGAGACGACAAGATGGACCTTTCCTTCGGCATGCCTTACCGAAATATGAACCTTTGCTTCCTGCCGGTATGCGGCGCTGTATTTGACCGCATTTTCAATCAAAGGCTGAAAAATAAACTTGACTACCGAAAGCCTCTCCAGATTGCCTTCCTTCTCCATGGAGATGCACAAGCGCTCGCCAAAGCGAATCCTCAGAATGGAAATGTAATAATCAACGTAAAGGAGCTCCTCCTCCAGTCGAATAAGATCGTCATCCATCTTAAGCGAGAATCTCATCATTTTACCGAGTGACTCGATAACCTGCACCGTATCCTCCGTACGTTTCTGCATCGCAAGACTGCTCATCAGCTCCAGCGTATTAAAGAGAAAATGCGGGTTAATCTGCATGAGCAGCGCTTTGTATTCGGCTTGCTGCCTAAGCAGCTTCAGCTCGAACTCGGTCTTGATATGCTCCCGCAATTGATGCACCATGCTGCGGAAGGTCTCTGTCGCAAAGCCTACCTCGTTGCGCACGCTCCGCTGCGGCAGCAGCCTGCTCTCTGCGTTAGCGAAATCTCCCCGCTGAATATGTCGCATGGCGAGCACCAGCCTCGAGAGAGGCTTCGTAATGCCATGCGACAGCCAAGAGGCCAGAACCAATGACAATAGGAGTAGAATGCTCGCCACAATCCATATTGAGCTTCTCAGGCGGAATAGCTGCGCGTACAGGTCATCCTCGGATACGAAGCCGACGAGCATCCAATTCGTCTGCGCCAGCTTCTTGTATACCAAAATCTCTTTCTCGCCTTGCGCATTATTCATGTACAGAACGCCTTGCTTCCTCCAGCCCTGCCTAATTTCTTGCACCTGTGCCAGCATGTCCGAGCGCGTTTCGTAATCGGCCTGCGACAACATCGGTTTGCCGTTTTGATCCAGCAAATAAATAGTCCCGCTCTCCCCCAGATGAATGCGGCCGAGCGGCTCCAGAAAATAGTCAGCGCTTACATTGATCTTCATGACGCTTTTCGTCAGCGAAGGCTCATACGAGCCGATGGGCATAAGCATGCTTACAACCGGGTGTTTATTATTATTTCTTAATTCCGCTGCGTCTGTATGTGCCGAGATCCAATACTCTTCCTTGTTTTTGAAATTATTGTACCAATCTTCCTGCAAGAAAGAAGGATTCGTTACGACGAAGTTGCCGCTGCTGACCCACAGCCCTTCCTGTCTATAGATGGCAACGCTTGAGACGCTGGAGTAGCTGTTCGTCGTTTGCGTCAAAAACTGGCTCATATGGAAATGCGCCAAGTTGCGTTCCCCATCCGTAGCGCTCGGATCCGAGGCAATGGCGTTCCAGCTATTCGTTATATCGCTGTTGAACACAATGGAAGCCAGATCGTAAATCTGTGTTTGAACCATATCGATATAGGAACCGTATTCATCCATCTTTTCGAGAGCCGAGGATTCGATGTAAGAACGGATAATCGAACGTGACTGATTGAACAACAGAAATGAAAGCGTAACGAAGGATAAAACAAAAAGCAGCACAAAAATGGCGATCAACCGGCTTTTCAGCGAATAAAACATCAGCGCTTCTCCTCTCCTGCATGCCAATCAGCTGTTCCTTCCCAGCATTCAATCCATTTGCACTTCTTTCATAACCGATAGATTCATAACGAATGAAATAAAAAGCTGCTCCGATAGACGGTTAAGCCATCTCCGAGCAGCTCCATGAAATCCATAATGAAAAAGAGACTAGAACCAACTGTCCTCTCCCGCAGCTTGCACAGCGGTTTGATGATGAGGGGAGAGCAGGAGCTGCTCCGTGCCTTCGACTGCATCCAAGAGAAGCTGCTTGTAATTGGGAATGAGAGACTCAATCTTCTCTACAATCCTCAGATTCGGATTTGTGCTGGGCGACTTGGGCAAAAACAGCGTACAGCAATCCTCATAAGGAAGGATCGAGGTCTCAAAGGTTCCGATACGCTCTGCTAATCGAATGATTTCGTGCTTGTCCATCATAATCAATGGCTTCAGCAGCGGCAAATCCGCCGCGCGGCCTATGACGTTCATGCTTGGCAGCGTCTGGCTGGCAACCTGCCCGAGGCTCTCGCCCGTCACGATGCCGTTTGCTTTGTTGCGCTCCGCAAGCTGTTCTGTGATACGCAGCATGGCCCTGCGCATCAACGTAATGATCAGATTATCGCTCTTCGCCTGAACAAGCGTCGTTTGTATTTCCGTGAATGGAACCAAATGCAGCTTAATCGGCTCGCCGCTAAAGTACGATAATCTTTTCGCAAGCTCAATCACTTTATCCTTTGCCTGCTCGCTCGTGAACGGATAGCTGTGGAAATGTACGGCTTCCACTTCTAGCCCTTTGCGAAGCGCAAGCCAGCCCGCTACGGGACTGTCGATTCCCCCAGAGAGCAAGAGCATCGCTTTGCCATTGGACGAGAAGGGAAAGCCTCCAGCGCCAGCTATTACATCATAGAACACGTAGGTCGCTTCCTCTTGAATATCGACACGGAGTTCAACATCCGGCTTGTTTACATTTACTTTCAGATCAGGCATCGCGCGCAGTACATGACTGCCGACCAAATGATTCATTTCCTGCGAATTATGCGGAAACTTCTTCCATGCGCGCTTGGCGCTGACCTTGAATGTGCTGGGCTTCTCAGGCAAGGACTGCATCAATGTCAATGCTGCCAGTCTGATTTTCTCCAAATCCAATTCCGTGCTTATAACTGGACTTAACGACACAATGCCGAATAAATCCTTTAACCGGTCAGCAATAGGCTCGTAAGGATGCCCATTCAGCTTCACGAACAAGCGCCCGAATGATTTGAAATACGTAATATCCTCATAAGAAATTAACGCCTGCTTTACCTGCTCCAGCATCTTCTTCTCGAATCTATTGCGGTTTCTTCCTTTTACCATTAAATCTCCGTAGCGGAGTACGATTTGATCATAAAGCAAAATTAGGTCAATCTCCTCTCAAGCGGCTTCAGCTGTCTCACGATATCCGCAAGCGCTGCCGCCAACGCATTAATATCCTGCACCGTGTGCTCTTCGCCCAGGCTGATTCGTATGCCGCCGGCTGCATGCTCGCGACTTGCACCTAACGCAAGCAGCACGCGGCTTGGCTTATCATCCTTGGATGAACACGCGGATTTTGTCGATGCCATTATACCATGCTGCTCCAGCATATGAATAACCACCTCCGGCTTCATTCCTGGGTAAGAGAAATGGATGATATGCGAGGCGGATGGCTCAGCGCCATTAAGCTTAAGCTCCGGCATGCCATTTATATGTTGAATCAACTGCCGCTTCAGCTCTGAAATACGCCTCTCACGCTGCTCCATTCTCTCCATCGACATGCGCAGCGCCTTCGCGGATGCTACGATGGCAGGTACGTTCTGGGTGCCCGCGCGATATCCATTCTCCTGGGTGCCTCCATTCAGCAGCGGATAAAGAGTCACGCCTTCACGAATATATAAGAAACCTACGCCTCTTGGCCCACCAAGCTTATGGGCAGAGCCTGTCAGCAAATCAATGCCCGATTCCAACAGCTTGATCGGCTGCTTGCCCATGCTTTGAACCGCATCTACATGAAACATGATTGTGGGAAACCGTTTCAGCAGCCGGCCAATTCGTTCAATAGGCTGTATCGTTCCGATCTCATTATTAACATGCATAACGCTTACTAATATCGTCTCAGCGGTTAGCGCTGCTTCCAGCTGTTCCACGTTCACGTGACCCGTTTCGCCAACGGGCAAATAAGTGACGCGGTATCCCTCGTCTTCCAGCTGTTTGAATGCTTCATAGACCGATGCATGCTCGATTTGAGTGGTGATCAGATGCTTGCCCCTGCCGGCGTATTGCCGGGCAATGCCTTTGATGGCCATGTTGTTGGATTCCGTGCCGCCCGACGTAAATATCCAATTGCCGCTGCCCGTCTGCAGCCGCTCTGCCAGCACCGAACGCGAGCGTTCAATTAATTGGTCTGCCTGAATGCCAGCCCGGTGCAGGGAGGAAGGATTCGCATAAACGGATTTCATTACCTCTATCATCGTCTGGACGACCTCCTCATACGGAGGGGTCGAGGCGCAATGGTCGAAATATAACATACTTGTATAAACTCCTCTCCAAAAAGAAAAAGACCAGCGATTGCTCCAGCCATTGAGGCCGTAAGCGTAATCGTGATCTTATAGCTTCCGTTTTACTTCGCTTGCAGCACCTTTGCAACATAGCGCTGCGTTTCTTCGGGAAGCGCCTCAAGATTCTCGATTAATTGCTCGTTCGTCCTGATCCCCGTACGGTCAACCCTGCCTGGACCTGCATTGTATGCAGCCAGCGCTACCTGCTCATTCCCGTTGTACTTTTTAAGCAGCATGGCTAGGTACTTGGTTCCGCCATTAATATTCTGCGCAGGATCGAATGAATCCGTTACGCCGAGACCTCTAGCCGTGCCATCCATAAGCTGCATGAGGCCCTTGGCGCCTGAGCCCGATTGCGCATCTGAACGGAATCCGGATTCCGTCTTGATTACCGCTTGAATCAATGCCGGATCAATGCCATATCTCGCAGAAGCTTGCTGGATAAGCTCGTCGTATGCCGAAGGTTCGGCTTTGGATTCGCTTCCTTCAAGAAAAGAAATATTCGGCAAGCCGTTCAACGCGTCCAGCTGTGCTAGCGCGTCCGCCGGAAGCACGGGGACCGAAGATCCGTCCTCGGAAGCTGTGTCTGACATATATTGTGAGAGCAGCGTATCGAACAAGGAAGCTGAGCCATCGCCTGTCGTCGCCTGCAGCGGGTTCGATGCTGCCTTTAGATCCAAGCTTGGAGCCAGCTGGAGCTGCAATAATGTTTTGATAATGCGAGGGTCAATGCTCATGATATCCTCCTGGCTGTTTGTAATAGGCATAATAATGTCTGTTAAAACGTATATCGGTTTTTATTGTACATGTTTTTAGAGCAAACAGCCAATATCCATCAATTACTTGGATTGGATGAGAGAAAAAACTTCACTCATGTCCCCGCATTCCCAATATGCAAACTCAGATTCGCCATCATCCGGCTGCCGCCTTCTGCCGTTAAACCAGATAGGCCTCCAACCGGCAAGATATGATGGAACTACATCGTTATGCCAAGCATCACCGACATACGCGAGCTGAGCAGGCAGGAACGCCGTCTGCGCATGTACATGCCGGAAAACCTCCGGGTCAGGCTTGGCAAGTCCGATTCCATCCGATATGTATATATCATGCGGGTCAATCCAGCTGCGTAAACCAAGCGTTTCTATTTTTCCCCATTGATGCTCGACTGGGCCATTCGTAATCAAGCCAAACGGGATATTTTTTTCATGAAGCTGTTCAAATAGCCGTACCACGCCTTGGCGAAGAGAGATTGCTGTCTGTTCATGTTCGTAACTCTCTTGCAGATGCTGTGCCCATTTAGGGGATACATGCAGGCCCATATCCGCAAATGACGCTGTCGTACGCTCGATCCGAAGCTCCGTTAGAGAAAGTTGACCGTGTGCATGGTTGACCCATAACCGGTCGCTATGCCTTCTCATTTGCTTGAACAACTGCTCAAGCCGCGCTGCGTCCCCTGCAACCTCTCCGAAGCCGGCTGCCTGTAACGCCGAGCGTAAAGGAGCCAACTGGTCGTACAGCGTATCGTCCAAATCGAAGTAAACCGCTTTGATCACTTAAGCTCTAACACCTCTTTCCTCGTATTCCTCCAATCATACATAAACAAAACCGGCATGCGCAGCTGTTTCCAGTCCGCATGCCGGTTTTTCTAAGCAGTTCGCATAACCCATCAGTGGGCATTCAATCTGCTGCTTATTTGAATACTTTTACGCGCTCTTCGATCGGCTGGAACGTTTTCTCGCCTGGCTCTGCCGTCGGCTTGCCGAAAGGCATTTGAGCAACTAGCTGCCAAGAATCAGGCAGTGACCATGTTTTCTTAACCTCTTCATCAATAAGCGGGTTGTAATGCTGCAGCGAAGCACCGAAGCCTTCTTTTTCAAGCGCTGTCCATACGACCAATTGATGCATGCCTGACGCGTGTCCGGACCAGATCGGGAAGTTATGGGCATACGCAGGGAAGCTGGCCATCAAGCCGTCAACCACCGTTTTATCCTCAAAGAACAAGACCGTACCGTAGCCGCTTTTGAAAGAGCCCATTTTTTGCTCAGTCGCTTCGAATTGGTCTGCCGCTACGATAGCGCGAAGCGTGTTCGTCGTCAGATCCCAGAGCTTGTCATGATTGTCGCCTAGCAGTACGACTACCCGCGCGCTTTGTGAATTGAAGGATGAAGGTGTATGCAAAACCGCATGCTCCACGATTTCTACAATTTTCTCGTCAGAGATAACGGACTCCTTGCTAATTCCATAATAAGAGCGTCTTGCTTTTACTGCTTCCAAAAATGCTTGTGATGACATTGTTTCTCCTGCCTCTCAATTGTGTAATCAAAAATGCTCGTGCAAACCAGTCAATAACTTTACGTAAGTTACTATAAAATATATTCATCTTTTTGTCAAGGTGAACACAATCATTATTCCCGCCCGGTTTATTATTATGAATCGCTCGTTGCTTGTTTATCTTCGCTCGGCTTTTCGTCTGACTGAACCCGCCATTTCCCGTTAATCCACGTAATAACGAACGATATGGCGCCTAAGGTCAACAGCACGCCAACCTTATACAGCGCTTCTTGTCCGCTCAAATCCATAAAAATAGCTTTTATCGCTACGAGCACCAGAATGAACGAACCAAACCATTTGAACAGCACTTCTCTGTAATAGGCTCCCCATAATATGAGCAGCAGCGAATAGCAGCCCCAAGATACGGATAACGCTAAGGCCAAATAGACAGCATGCGACCCCGGCATATATTCTGTGAAAATATTTTCGATCTGCCTCGTCAGCAATCCGCCTACGATTAAGTGTGCCAGAAGCGCATACACATGTCCTAAAATGCGGTTTGCCTTCTCCGGTAAATGTGGAATAACAAGTGTTCTGGAGAAGTAGAATCCGAGCGCAGCAAGCAGTATCCATGCGATAGCTCCCCAGTTTAAAAAAGGCACATACATGCCGAACCACTCGCCGCGCGGCGTGTCCCAAGTGACGATATACCAATAGCAGCCAACGATAAACCATGCCATAATCGAAGCTAGGCTAAGCATCAGCCAGCCTTTGATTCGGCCGATCACCGCCGCCGCTGCGGCGATAAACCCCCAAAGCAATACGGTGACCAAAGGCTTTGAATCATATCCGCCTCCTATACTGCTCACTGAGATAAGGACCAACAACAAACCGACCAGAAAGAAGCTGGCTGCAGCAGGCGTTATCTTTTCCGTGGCGATATAAATGACGTAACTTCCGAGAAGGTATACGATCCCGATAAACGTTAGGATATATCCGTACGACACCTCGTGATTCAGAATAAGCAGCGCCCAGAAGGTAAACAGAATGCCGTTTGCAGCGTTGAGATAGAGATCGATGCCGTCGAAGCTTAGCTTGTTCAACCAGGATGACATCATCAAGCCAACTGTATAAAAGAGAAAGGCTGCCAGCGCATAACGTATCGGCATGCTCCATAGTCCTTCTGTTGAAGGCGTATAATGGATAAAATATACGATATACATCAGCCATGTGCCTATGAAGCTGACAACGCGAAGCTCATGCCACCCTCGCACGATGCTGAGGAAAAAGAAAGCCACATTAATCACCAGCATATACAAAAACAATGCAAACACCTGATCCGTCTCCGGCCGCATCAGGAGCGGTGAAAGCAATGCCCCTGCCATCGCAATATTGATGAGCAATCTCGAACTGTACTTATACGCATAGGCGGATATGAGTGCCGTCACGGCACTCATGCCCAGCATCACCGTCATAGGCTCCCAGAGCCGATAAAAGATGCCTGCAAAAGCGAAGGTCGCATATAGGATGCAGGCACTAAGGCCAATCATGATTTCACCTATCAAGCTGCTAGGCCTGCGCACCGCCAGTTTCAAACCGATGACACCGATGCCTGCTCCGCTCAACAAGCCGAATCCGATCTTCATCGCTTCTGTGATCCAACCTTGATCGAGTGAATATTTGAACAAGGTAATAAATGCGGTCATGACGAACAAGGCACCCAGCAGAGATGTCCAGTGTTTACTCATCGTCTCTTTCATGTCTTAGCTCTCCATTCATCCTTTTCTTTGTTCCTGATCTGCTTTTTTCCGCCCAAAGATCCACTCCCTTAACCAAGCCATATAAGCTAGTAAATAAGCAAAACGCGATTAACTCGAGCTGCAGCAAATACCATGGCCATGGAGCAAGCCAATCGAGTATGGACGCCGTTACTGGTTTGCGGGCGAGAAACATGAAATTCGTCGTGCCCGTCCATTCATTCGTAACAGCTGCTGGAATAGCCATTACATGCAGCCATAGCATCGCACGGAGCACGGAACGAAAAGTCGGACGGTACCGTTCAACGGCCACAATGAACAAAGCTGCACCCATGATGCTGATATGCGCGATAAAAAACTGGAAATAGCGGAAATGCGGGAAGGTCTCATCCAAATTAGGCGTTAACAGCGCTTGCAGGGCGCCCATGCTTCCAAGAAAAAAAAGCGCATCATACAGTCCCTTGCGTTTCGTTAACAGTACGACAGTGCCCACGAACAGCATGAGGCTGCACAATTGGAATGGAAGCGAGTGAATTGCCCAGCGATTATCGAGGATGTACGACAGCTGCAGCGAAATCTCACTGCAAAGAAGCAGAGCAGCAAGCGTCCACCTTGTCGCTTGATTCCGCCTTGGCTCACGCAGTTCGTTCCGAAAAATAACAACCAATAACGTTATGACGCCAAACAATACGAGCCCTGCTGCATGCGCAGCTGAGAACATCTCAAATCGCATTCACAATCCCCCTTACTTTTGCGAAAGATATGTTTATATTTCCATTTTGTAGAAAAAGGCATAAAAAAAATAGTACCATCTTTATCTGGTACTATCCTTGTCATTCTTCTTATGGAATAAGCCCATCTCTTTGGCTTTATTCGCTGCTTCGCGGGAGCCGCTCAGATTCAGCTTTTTCAAAATATGATTCACGTGATTTTTGACCGTTCGTATCGATACAACAAGCTTGTCGGCAATCTGCGGCTGTGTATACCCCTGATCGATGAGATCAAGCAGTTGCAGCTCGGAAGGCGTGATCAGATCCCCAAGCTTCTTCACCTCGAACTCTCGCTCCAACTGCTTCAGACGCCGGAATTCCTCCCGCATGTTCTCTGCTACTGCCGCATTGATTGGCGACTGGCTTCGATAAGCGGACCGTATCGCTTCAGGCAGCTTCTCGAAATCCGATTTGATTTGGTAATCGATGGCTCCCGCTTGGAAAGATCGGAAGATCAGCTCTTTCTCCTCCATCGAGGTGAGCATGATAACCTTTGCTCCCGTGGCAAGCGCGGCCTCTTCGGCAAGGAGCACACCTTCGGGGCGGCCTTCCAGCATGATGTCCATCAGCACCACATCCGCTGGCGTAGATTGCTGCAAGCCGTTCTGCAGTGCAAGCCTGACGTCTTCCGGCTTGCTGGACGTCCAGACGACCTCCAGATCAAGCTCTTTATTAATGTAAGCGACTAACCCCCGAAGCCAGTCAAGGTCATCCTCAACAATCCATACCTGGATTTTATTCATTTGTATTACTCCTTTCCGCATAGGCGGCAGAACGTTCAGCTTGAATCGCTCGTTTAACGAATATGAGAAAGACGGACGTTCCAACCCCCGGCTTGCTTCTTAGGTTTAACATTCCTTTGTGCTTGCGCATGACATGGTAAGCGTAAGGCAAGCCTAATCCAAAATTGATGTCGCTTCCGCTTTTTGTCGTATAAAAGGGTTCCAACACTTTCGCTGCTTCACTTTTGCTAAGGCCCGGCCCCGTATCTTTAATCTCGACTATAAGCTCGCGCTTCGTCTCGCTTAATTGGACAAGCAGCTCTCCTTCGCCCTTCATCGCTTCCAAGGCATTCGCTGTAATATTGCCAAGCGCCTCGCTAAACTGGGCAGGATCGATCCGGCATACCCATCCTTTAATCAACGATGTCTGCAGCGTAACAGACCCAAGTACGGGTCCATAACTCTTCATGGTCTGTTCAATAATCTCTGCCAAGTCCACAGCCTCCACGCGGAGCATCAGATCCTCCGTGCGCCGATGAACGCGCTGCAGCATCTCCTGCATATGGCGCGATGCGCCAAGCACCGTCTCGATGTCAGCCAGCAGTTCCTTCTGATCCGTAGCAATCGCATATGCCTTCATCTTCTCGGAGAACAGCCTCATTTTGCCTGCATCGTTTTTGATGGCATGATTTAGTATGGCAGTACCCGAGGTAACCGCTCTCAGCGTAGAGTCATATCGCCTGCGATCGATGTTGACGCGAACGCCCATGAATCCGTATGTAAATAATGCAATGACAAAAACAGTCACGCCTAATCCGACGATCCACGTGTTATATACCCACATTCTCAGCATACCAAAGCTTGGAAACACATAATTCATGACCATGCTGAACATGACTGGAGGCAGCACAACGGAACAAATGATCCAGTGCGTTCGTGAAAAGGAGGCTTGAAGCTGACGCTTCAGCAGCACTTGAACCGCCCCATACACAATATATGGCACCGCCCACCACACCACGATCTGAAAGGAAATAGGATACATTCTCGTATAAAACGGCGTAAAAACAACACATAACACAATCGGTATAAGCAGCAGAAAAGGCATTAACGCCTGTATGCGTTTGGTCATGCGAACCGGGCGATACGCGTTGGCAAACAAAACGAAAGAATAGGGAAGCCCATAGTAGGATACTAGAGAGGAGACTGCTTGCAGACGGTAAAGGAGCTGCTGCGCAACCTCATTCATTCCGGCTTCTGCTGCAGCAGGCAGCCATTGCAAATCCAAAACGGCAGCAAGGGCGCCTGCGCCTCCCGTAAACGCGACAGCGCCCAACCAACGATTAACGGCCGAT
Organism: Paenibacillus endophyticus; assembly: GCF_014192395.1. GTDB lineage: Bacteria > Bacillota > Bacilli > Paenibacillales > Paenibacillaceae > Pristimantibacillus > Pristimantibacillus endophyticus. Next base: position 85,458 of record NZ_JACHXW010000008.1, read on the forward strand.
CGCCGATCAGAGAGCCATATGATGGCTGCTATTGCCCACAGTGCGATGAGAACGAATAACATAAAGCAGCTCCTCCACTATCCTTGCTCAGTTATTTCAATGGTGATCGGAGACCATTCCCCAATAACTGTCTGTCCATGCACAGAAACGCTTCCTTCAGGCGTCAAATCCTTCTCCGTCATGATGCCGAGAGCCACGGTGAATTGATTGAACTTAACCGGAACGTTCCTCTCTCTTCTGACTTCGTTTCCGTTAACGAGAAAGACCACTTCATCCTTTGCGCGATTGTAAGTGATTTTGTACACATTGAATGCTTGCGCCTCAAAGTCTGTGTCTTCCTTGAACACGCAGAAATACCTAGTTTTATCGGATTCAGGCACCTTGACGCCTGGAAAAGGAAGAACCGCGTACACGCTTGCGTACTTATCGTTCCCGGCAAAAAAGTCGAGTGCCCCGCCTGTTGTGAAGTCGAGCAAATTCAATGAGACAAACCCGTCATATAAATCATTTGGCGCCGTGTGCTGCGAACGTGCGCGAATTTGAAGCTCGAAGCTGATGACACCTGATTCGGGAACGAGCACGGGTTCTGCGGAATAATACATATGCTTCGCATTGTCCAGAATTTGAATTTGATCATTCGAGCGGCTAAGCGGCGCGCGTACGTAAAGCATGCCATTTCGTACGATAACGACCGCATTCGGCTCGCGGTATTGCCAGAAGCTTCCATCCTGAAGCGGGAAGCCGCCGATTTTCCAAACCTCTCCTTCATTTAATATCGTATGAAAATCACCTAACGTCCATTGTTTATCCATCTTATTACCCACCTTCTCAGTTGATTGCCTACACAAGTCCTTGAATCCATAAAGCAGCTATCAGTACCGTTCCGCAGCGAAACGTCGCTTTCACAGAGGCGCCCATTAATGGAACGTACGCTGCCGAATCATTGCGCGTCGATAACCGGCCGTATACGCGGTAAAGCGGGACAGCTGTCGGCAAAGCGAGCAAAGCATATACTGGGAGCGAGTCCAATGCCACGCAAACAACGAGAGTAAAATAAGCGAGCGCCAGCAAAACACGCGAGAATAGCAAAGCCCTGCGTTCCCCCCACACAACGACTAACGTCCGTTTACCTGCTTGCTTGTCCGCTTGCCAATGCAAAAAATGATGGTTGAACAAAATGAGAGTCGTCAACAGACCAATCGGCAATGAAAGCAGTAATGCGCGGTAATCGAGCTGCGAGGTTTGTACGAAGTAAGCGCCGACGACAGGCAGTACCCCGAATGAGATCAGAATCGCAAGCTCGCTGTAGCCTTTGCCGCGGTAACCGAACTGGATAGGCGGCGCCACATAGAAATAAGCGATTAACGCCCCAAGAATGCCGAACACTAGCGCAAGCCAGCCGCTTAACACGCTTAGGATAACGCCGCATATCGCTGCAATGCCGAACAAGCCCCACGTAACTGCTGCAAAAGCGCGAATGCTCCAGGTGCCTTTCGTCAAATACCCCGAATTTGTCGGAATGACGCCATCCGTTGTTTGAGCAGCCGTATCCGTGCCGTTATAATAATCCCATAAATCATTGATCATATTAGAGAACAAATGCGCCGCTCCTGCGCCAATAATCGTAATCACGAACAAAAATGGATGGAAAACGCCGTTCCAAACATATGCGCCGAGTGCGCCTAGCGCTACTGGAATAAGCATCACGGGCAACACGCTGACCCTGGATGCCTTTAGAAATTGTTTAAACATGGATGTAGTCACTGCTCCCTTTGATGTCGATGGTTCAATTGAACCACTTCTATTTGCTGTAAGTCAACAATTGGATTAGGATCGGCTCCGCTTTGGCTTGCTTATGCATGTCGCTGTATGCATTCAGCTTCCGGCTCTGTATTTGCCCGCTGCCACTCCTTCATTTCGGCGAATGGCATGCGTATCCTACTTTTCCAGCACAAAGAAGCAGGCAGAATCCCCTTCTCGGGCTCTGCCTGCTTGATACGGCCTGACGATTAAATCTCTAATTGGTTGGCAGCCACGAGCTGGCTATACCAATGATAGCTTGCCTTTGGCGTTCTCTCCAGCGTATTGAAGTTGACATGAACAAGTCCGAACGGCTTCGAATAACCAAAGGCCCATTCGAAGTTATCCATCAATGACCACACCATGTAGCCTTTGACGGGAACGCCAGACGCAATTGCGCGGTGCAGAGCCATTATGTGATCGCGAAGGAAGCTAATTCTCGCTTCGTCATTGATTTTCCCATCTTGCAGCTCTGCCTCATAACAAGCGCCATTCTCGGTAATGTAGATTGGAATTTGACCATAGGTTTCAGTGATCCAAGTCAGCACATGGTAGAACCCGTCAGCATATATGTTCCAATCAAAATCCGTTTTGGCAAAGCTTGAGCTGATTTCTTCGCTGTCATACATATCATTGCCTGCCGCATGACGAATCAAGCTGCCTGTATAATAATTGATGCCTAAGAAATCAATTGGCTGCGAAATAATAGCCATATCCCCAGGTTCAACCTTCACCTTGAAGCCCTTGCTCTCATACCAATCCGTCAAGAGCCTCGGGTACTCCCCCTTCAATACAGGCGAGAGAAACCATTCGTTAAAAGAACCGTTGCGTAGCTGAGCAGCCTTCACATCCTCTGGGGAAGAACTGTAGGCCGTTCTCCATTCCGTATTCGGCGCATAACCAATCTCGCCTTCGATGCCAAGCTCACGGAATCGTTTAACCGTTAAGCCGTGTGCGACTAGAATATGGTGAGCGACATCAAGAGCAGCCTGCATATCCTGCTTGCCTGGCGCATGTGCGCCTAGGTAGTTGGATAGTATGGAAATGCACCAAGGCTCGTTAAGCGTAATCCATCTTTTCACCTTGCCGTTGAATTTACGGAATACCGTTTCTGCATATTGGACAAAAGCATCCATTGTCGCACGGTTTTCCCATCCGCCCTCATCCTGAAGCGTCTGAGGCAAATCCCAGTGATATAGCGTTACAAATGGTTCAATGCCATTCGCAATAAGCTTGTCGATCAGCTCCTCATAGTAATCAAGGCCAGTCGGATTAACATCTCCTCTACCTTGAGGAATAACGCGCGGCCAAGCTATCGAGAACCGATAGACGGAAACGCCAAGCTCCTTCAGCAGTCGAATGTCATCATCTACGCGGTGATAACTGTCGCATGCCACATCACCGTTGTCTCCATTAAGCACCTTGCCCGGTGTTTTCGCGAACGTGTCCCATATGCTGGCACTCCGTCCTTCCTCATCAAACGCGCCTTCGATTTGGTACGCAGCAGTCGCCGTTCCCCATTTAAAATCTTTTGGAAATTGTACAGTCGTCATTCTCCACTACCTCCAGCTGTTTTCTATCTATCTTATCGGTACAACGGTTTATTATACTGCTCGTACAATGACTAACCTAACGCCCTTGTGACTTTTTTATGACAAACCAATAGGCCCTCTATCGACAAGCTTGCAAAAAAAGAACGCTTCAGCATGTCGCTGAAGCGCCTGTTGTTTATGTGTCTTCCTTTTAAAGCTTGAATACAGATGCCTTTTCTTTCAGCTCATGCGATGAGCCGGTCAGCTTCTCTGCAAGACTGCGAAGCTCATCAGAAATATCGTTTTGCTTCACAGACAGCTCACTCATATGCTCCATTTTCCCATTAACGTCCGTGGATGTGTTCAGCAGTTTGTCAACAGCGGAAACGATATGCGTCATTCCTGCTGTTATCTCGCTTATTGCCGTTGAAATCTCGCTCATCTGGTCAGACAATACGCTGCTTTGAGATTCCAAAGCTTGGAACGTGCCGCTTGCCGTCTCCGATGCTTGTCTTGTCGATTGAATCACATTGGCAAAGCTTCCGATCGTTCTGCTGCTAGAGGCAACATCGCTTTGGATAAGCGTCAATTCCTTTGTAATTTGCTTGGATATGGTATCCGTCTGGCTTGACAGCTTCCTAATTTCCTCCGCCACAACTGCAAAGCCCCGACCGTGCTCCCCTGCCCTTGCGGATTCTATGGATGCGTTAAGCGACAACAGATTCGTCTGCGTATTCAAATCCTGAATGCCGTTCAAAAACTTGGAAACATTGTTGTATCGGCCATTCATCGCTTCAAAAGCTTCCGTCAGCTTTGCGAATTGCTCAACGGTTTCGTTAACCATGACGACAACGCCTGCCATTTGCTGGGAGCCGCTCTGGGACGACTGCTTCATTTGACGCATGTCATTGTTTATGTATTCGCTTGAAGCAGCAATCTGCTCGGAGCTTGCGGATATTTGCTCCGTTACCGCCGAAATCGATGAAGCATCATCATATTGCGATAGCAGTGCTTCACGGCCCAGGTCAACCTGACCCTTCACATCCTCTGAAGCTTGGCGGTTGCTTCCAATCATCGTATCCATGTTGCGCGATACGTGAAGGACAGATTCGCTGACATTAAGCGTGGCCTTTATCGTGTCTCTTAAATTGTCTCCCATTGCGGCTAACGCTTGATCAATTTCTCCGAATTCATCGGAGCGGGCCAGCTTCTCCTGACTTGTGAAATCATTGCTGCCATATGCGCGTATGCGTCTTGTAATGCCGGTAAGCCCCGTTTTAATCGATTGGGTGACGCCATAAATCATAATTGCAGGCAATATGGCAAGCAGAATGACGTTTATAAGCACGATGATATTGGCGCTCGAAACATCGCGGTTCAGATCGTTTTGGGTAGCTTCTGCGTCATGCGTGAGCTTCTCATGCATGGTGTCGTTCGAATAGCTGAGAATAACTGTATATACGCTGATTAGATTGCTGATACGCAAGGACTTCTCTTCAGCTGTTAAACCTGATACATCGGTATTGGTTTGATTGAGATTATCGAGTGCAAGGCGAAGAACGCCTATTTGATTGGCATAAAGCTGGTCGCCTTCTTTGGCTGGAGGATATTTCTTGTCCATTTCGATCAGCTGCTTTTCAAGCTCATCGATATTGGCAGGGAGGGTTTCCAAGTCTTTCATAATAGATGAAGCATCGCTATTCCCGTTCTCGATTGCATCCACCATTAGAAGCATGGCTTTCAGCAGTTTATTAGATATTCCTTGATAATTCCTCTCGGCACGCGACAAGTGATCCGAATCCTCGACAGAGCCTGCAACCGATACGTTCTGAACATAAATAAATGCGCCTGCTCCTAGATTAAAGAGGGTGATGATTGCCGTAATTAGAAATAACCTGGTCGTAATTTTCCTCATGTTCATTTTCTTCGACAGCATGCTCGTTTTCCTCAACCAGTCTTTCAACACCATTCCACTTTCTCTCCTCTGTCCTTCTGAAAAAGCAAAAAAGCTATCCAGCCACAGGAGGCGGACAGCTTCTTAGCTCTATATCCTTCCGGCGGTCTGGCGACCTTAGCATAAATGCTTTAGGCCCATAACTTTGCGTCCTAGCCTTTCGGCAAGTTTGCCATTTTCAGATTGTCTATGTTTGTATTTACAACATAATCCAGTATAGGACAATAAAGAGTTTCTGTATATCCCTATAGAACTATTTTATTCGGGACTTAGAAACAAAGTCGCATTGCAATAACGCCTGGAGAGAGAATGAAAATAGGACGTTTGTATGGAAATGACAGCAATCAGCAAAATATTGCGCACGGCTTCCCATTGATTGTCCGTTAAATTAGGCAATTGGTTCGCGAACTGATTGGCTGACGAGCGAATAGCTTCCTCAGTCAAAATATCTTGATGCGGATTTTCCTTCAAATGTCCGGAAATATCGAGCAGCTGATCATTGTTTGCATCCAGTTCTTCAAACATACTCGTGTACGATGCATATAATTGAATAGGACCGACCAAATCGGCCTTTTCATCCTCAGGTTTTTTAAAAACAATCTCAAATAGCTTGCGAATGGATTCAAAATCAAGATTTGACTTTAAATCATCAATAATGAACAATAACGCAGCCTGATTGAGCGAATATTTTTTACCCGCCTTCGGGCAATCGAAATAAGGCTTAAAATCGCGCTTTACCCAATTTTGCATGGACGTTATCGACAGATTCGAATATTCGATCAGCTGGCCGAGCGCAGCAATTTCATGAAGCGAGAAACCTTTGAGCTCATTGCCTTTAATAAGCTTCTCAATGATCGGAGGCAGCAGCGTAGACAGAAATGCCGGCAATCCTGCACCCTTCTCCAAATCGTATTGATGCGTCTTGGTCCATGCGGCTTGCAATACCTGCAGCGGCTTCTGGTTATGCTTCCCGTCCAGCGCAAGCAGCAAGCAAGCCATCTCTTTTCGAGTAAGCGTAAAGGACTCCATTTCCCTTCCTCCTCGCGCTTTCGTCATATGTACCTTTTGTTACAAGTTCATATGAACTCATCATATGCCGGAGAATGACAGTTGTAAAGGCTCGAAAATCAATGAGAATGCGCTTTTCCATCTCGTAAAATCGCTCTAATAGCGCATAAAAGGCTGTTACCGTTTGAAATGGCGTTTGTCATTTGCTGTAATCATTCGTTATAGTAGATCATAAGAATACAAAAAATATAAATATAAAAGGGTAGTGAGAAACGAAAATGGGTATAGGATTCAATTTATTCATGATTGCTCTTCTTATTTTATTAACTGCTTTTTTCGTCGCAACGGAGTTTGCCATCATTAGACTTCGCTCCAGTCGGATCGATCAGTTAGTGCTTGAGGGCCGGAAGAACGCGCTTGCCGTTCAACGGGTTACGAGTAATCTGGATGCCTACTTGTCAGCCTGCCAATTAGGTATTACCATCACAGCACTCGGGCTGGGCTGGCTGGGAGAACCAACAGTTGAAAAAATGCTTTTACCCTTGTTTGAGCGTCTGTCCATAAATGATGACATCAGTCATATTCTATCCTTTTTCATTGCATTTATTTCGGTCACATTCCTGCATGTTGTAGTCGGAGAGCTCGCTCCAAAAACGTGGGCGATTCAAAAAGCCGAATTTATCAGCTTCCTTACCGCAAAACCGATTATCTTGTTCCACAAAATTTTATATCCTTTCATTTGGTTGCTTAATGGCTCGGCCAACACGCTAGTCCGCCTATTCGGACTCAAGCCCGCCACTGAGCATGAAGAAGCGCATTCAGAGGAAGAAATTCAAATTATTCTAAATGAGAGCTACCAAAGCGGAAAGATTAATAATACAGAATACGGTTATGTGAGCCGCATCTTCGCATTCGATGAGCTGCTCGCCAAGGAAATTATGGTACCCCGCACCGATATGATTTGTTTATACACGAATAAATCGCTTGCCGAGAATATGCAAATTATTCGCAAGGAGCAATATACGCGTTTCCCTGTTGCGCTTGAGAGCAAGGACAATATCGTCGGAATGATCAACACGAAGCAGCTATTCTTGGAGTACGAAACGGATCGCGACCTTGATTTCAAAAAGCTGGTTCATCCTGTGTTAAGCGTATCAGAGGTAACACCTGTCAAAATGCTTCTGAAACGAATGCAGCTTGAACGCGTTCATATTGCCATCCTAGTCGATGAATACGGCGGTACTTCCGGCCTAATTACCATTGAAGATATTTTAGAAGAAATCGTCGGTGAAATCCGTGACGAATTCGATGCAGACGAGCGCAAGGAAATCGAGCAGCTTGCAGATAACTGCTACTTGCTTGATGGCAAGGTATCACTCAGCGAGCTGAGCGACCTTACAGGAATGAACTTTGAGGAAGAAGACGTAGACACGGTTGGCGGCTGGCTGTACAGTCAAGTTGCGGACCCTAAACCTGGCAAAGAGCACTTCTATGAAAATTATAAATTTATTATTCGTGAAACAAGCAAAAACCGGATTCGCAAGGTTGAAATGCTAATTGAGCAGCAAGAACAAAGCATTGAAGGCGAAACGGCATAAGCGAGCTTGCATTCTCAAATGCCGATTTTGAATCATTCGATTTCCGCTTGTTCTATAATATTGCGTAAATAAGACCCTTCAGCTCCGCTTTTATAGTGGCGTTGAAGGGTCTTTTGCCCATTTTATACCATTGGCTGTTACTGGTTTACCCTATCTGTCAGCCTTTTCAACGCGGCGGATGAATAAGATGAATGATCTGTGCCATTCGTTCCTGCATCCATTGCTCTGATTGCGACATCGCTTCCCCTAGTGTACAGGGGCCCGGCACGATCGAGAAGCATGCTCGCAAGCCAAGCTTTGTGGTCGAATCCTGATCAACTGCAACCGAGCCGCAGACGGCAATAACCGGGATGCCTTGTTTTGATGCCGAGTCGCACACCGTTTCGATCACTTTACCAGACCCGGTTTGACCATCTAACCTTCCTTCACCAGTTACGATCCAGTCCGCACCGCGAATTTGCTCATCGAAGTTAATCCTTGCCATGACCAACCGTGCTCCAGGCTCCATAACAGCATCCAGAAAGGCAAATAACGCAGCAGCAGTTCCTCCAGCAGCACCGCTGCCGGGCATATTCGCCACATCCAGCCCTGTATGGGATTCGATCACTGCCGCGTAATGCAGCAGTGCGAGGTCAAGCTGCTCTACTTGATTCTCGCTCGCTCCCTTTTGCGGTCCATAAATACGGGATGCGCCATGCTGCCCGCATAACAGATTGCGCACATCGCAAGCGATGGCAAATTGACTTTCACGTGCACGTGCATCAAATGCCGATTCGTCTATAGTTTGAAGCTGTGACAAATACATACCGCCTCTTGGAAGCTCTGCTCCCTCCCCGTCAAGCAGCTTCATACCCAGTGCCTGCAGCAGCCCCGCTCCGCCATCGTTAGTCGCACTGCCTCCCAAGCAAATAATAAACTGACGGAAGCCCTTATCCAAGGCGTGAAGAATCAACTCACCGGTTCCATAAGTCGAAGCAAGCGCTGGATTCCGCTCATCGTCATGCAGCCGGGTGAGCCCCGATGCTTCCGCCAGCTCAATGACTGCCGTCATGCCATCCCCCAGTATCCCATATTGGGCTTCTACACGCCGATGGAGAGGATCACGTACTTCCGTTTCCAAGAAAAGCCCTCCCGTTGCGCCTACCAAAATCTCCATAGTCCCCTCTCCGCCATCTGCCATCGGCATAGCAACCAGCTCGGCGCTGGGCATGACCGAGCGTATGCCTGCTGACATCGCTTGAACCATCTGAAAAGCATTTGCCGAGCCTTTAAAAGAATCCGGTGCCAGTACGATTTTCATTTATTTCATCCTTCGCATCTTTTTTTCAAAAAAAGACTTGCAATTATATTGGTATATATGTAATAATACATCTTGTGTTTAACGAATCACACATGCCGTTGTAGCTCAACTGGTAGAGCAACTGACTTGTAATCAGTAGGTTGGGGGTTCAAGTCCTCTCGACGGCACCATCTTTTCTCGGGACGTAGCTCAGCTTGGTAGAGCACCTGGTTTGGGACCAGGGGGTCGCATGTTCAAATCGTGTCGTCCCGACCATCCCTTACGAAATACATAACTGACATACATAGAAGGAAGAAGCTTGATTGCTCAAGCTTCTTTTTTTATACCCGCTTGCCGGTTTCCTGCAGCAGCCGCGCAATTTCCTCAAACCCGCTATCCATCGCATAATCCGCAGCTGTATACCCCGTCTCGTCCACTATAAGTGGATCAGCGCCTGCTTGCAGCAGAAGCTTCGTCGATTCCATATCGCCTTCTGTCGCGGCTGTCATCAAAGGTGTCCAGCCCGTACTGTCCTGCAGATCAGGATTCGCGTTTCCCTCCAGCAGCAGCTCGACCACATCCACGCTGCCATTATAAATCGCAATCGTCAATGCCGTCTCTTCATAGGTATGCTCGAATAGATTTAGATCCGCACCCGCATCGATAATTGCAGAACCGCTAGCCGTATCATTTAACTGTGCCGCCCACATAAGCGCTGTCCAGCCCTCAGCATCCGCTGCATCCGGATTGACACCGGAAGACAATAATTGCCGGACAAGGTCGGCATCCCCTTCCAATGCTGCGCCAAGCAGCTCTTCTTCTGCATTAGCACCATCTTCAAACTGGCTCATAAAGGTAGCGATTGATTTTGAGAAAATGATGCCAGTCGAAACAGAGCCCAGCAATACGAAAACAGCGGCTACTGCAATGACAATTCCAATGCGTGAAGTATGGAACACGATACTCGATGAGTAGCCAGCGAATTGCTGAAGTGCATGAATTCGTTTCGGCAGCGGCGGATGAGTGGAGAGCCTTTCGGCAAGCCATACGAAAAAACCATTTTCATAGCTGCTTTGCAGCAAATACTCCTCCCGGTCGACACGTCGATATAGCGTTTTGCCAATCGCTAATATCGTCAACCCATTCATTGCTGCCTCAGCATCGTCAATGTAATAAGCTGCCATGCGATCACAAGTATATTCACATGCCCTTGAATAAGCCTCTCCAAGAAAAGGGAGCCACATAGCCGGAATAATGAATAGTTGCTTCATGATATGATTGCGCTTGATATGGGCAAGCTCATGGGTCAGTACAAAAGCAAGCTCCCGCTCACCGCCGGATTGAATCAGTTCGAACAAATCAGCGTAAAGAACTACCATGTTTCGTCCAAAAAAACGGGAAGCGAACGCGTTTAATATGCCGCTCGACTCCATAACGTATAAATCCGGAACAACCGTAAACCCCATTTTGGCGCATTGCTCCTCGGCAACCGCGAACACTTCAGGAAATTGCCTAGGTGTGATGCGTACGCCGTTCATTCGTATATTCGCCATCATAATCGCTTGGGCTATCAAAGGTATGACAACAAGAATAGGAATTAATAACATAAAAATAATAGAAAAAAATAAGGCTAAATAAACAATAATACTGAAAATAAGCGCAAGAACATAATAACGCTCCTCTTTCTGGTAAATCAATATCGGTTCGTTAGCATTTGCATTCAACAATAGGCAGCTCCTTCAAAAATAGTATCCACATTATACACGATTTCCCATTGTTATTATATAAGAAAAGGAGCCAGCGCTGCTGCGCGCTGGCTCCAAATGCTTAAAACATCTATTGATCCGATTCATCCCATTTTTTGGAATAGGCCTTTTTAGTAATCCACAAAGTCAACCAAGTAAGCAACACTACAATTATAGCCGCAAATATCCATACGCCAGCAGGAACGTCCATCCGTATGTACCCCCTTTTATCATATGAATCTATTTTACATGATAAAAGGTTGGCATGACTGCTATAATCGTTAACAATTTCGCAATTATTCTTTTATGCTGAAGCATTCATTCATCAAAACGAGCCTTTGCTTTGCACGAGAATATCGATTGGGTATCGCCCGGCATTTCGTCCATATAATGCAAGCCCGCCTTCATCTGCTGCGAGCACCAGCTTAAAGCTTCTTGAGGCATTCAGCTTCGCGGTAACCGTGCTCGGGAGAGTGACCTTGCATAAGTAACCGTATGAGCCTGCCTCCTCCAGCTTATTGTTAACGGCCTGATAGTGCCATGACAACGCGCCTCGGCTATCTGCTGGATTGTCGCGAAGGATGAAGGTCTCAACCAGCTCATCATCGATTAGAATGCTCAGCTTCGCCTCGTGGCGTTCAGAATCCGTCATATAATAAGTATTCGGATTGAATTCCGGCTCGTCAAGCGCGCCATGCATATAAGAAATATCATGCTGCTTCTCGATGCTTCCTTCCACATTGCGCTTCAGCAGCCGCTTGGAGCTTGCTTCAAAGGCGAGCTCGATATCATAGATGGCCGATTGCTCGGACACGGATGGCAGCTCCACCTGATAAGTAAAGCGGCCAGCTCCACCGCCATTTGCCTTATTGTCTTGAAGTGCATTCCAGCTAATAGGAAACGTACTCTCTGCGTAGCCTGCAGCCGGAATGCTGATTATGCGGCCTTCTGCTGTATATTTGCCATTAGCTGCTTGGCTGCGTACATCAAAGGTCACAAAATTGCGTGTAATAATGATGCCGTTAGCAGTCATTAGGCGAACCGCAAGCACGGATACGGCATCCTGATCTGGCATGATCAAGGAAAGAGCCGTTAAACGTTCCACGCCGTACCCCTTCCAATTAACGGTTTCATTGCCGGATGCGTGAACAATCCGCGTTCCAAGGTTGTCATGCCATAGCTCCCATGACAGCTGAAGCTCCTGACCGTGATATCGTTCCGCGAAGCTTGAGCCAAGCAGTTCAATAGCGAGATGGGCACCTGCTTGCAGCGTCTGGCATGGAGGTGCGTCAATGACGACAAAATCAGGGGTGTGAAGATCCGCAACCGTCATCCCTGGCACGTACCATTCATAGCCAAACAATTTATCTGACCCATCTAGACGATAATACCCGTTATATTCATTGACGACGTCACGGAATTCGGTAAATACGAAGCCGCACATTTTGTCATGGCGACGGAATTCATTCATCATGTAGCGATAATGCCAAGCAAGATCGCTCTCCCCCGCGCCGCCATCGATCCCCCACACATTCCCGCATTCGCTGTTCATAAGCGGTGCATCGGATTGCGTGTTGCCTCCAATATAATTGAAGGTAGAGCCACGGTATGTTTTTTCTACCACTTCAGTAACATGTGCTCGAAGCTCATTGTAGCCATTAATGTAGAAATGCCAGGTATTGATATCCGATTCCACATGATCGTAATTGCATGGCGAATTGTCTTCGATAATCCGCGTTGGGTCAACCTGCTTTGCAAACCGGTACATGGAGCGAACCCACTCCTGCGTCTGCGGCAAGAAGTTATTCGGATGCGTGGCGTCTGTCGTAAGCGATGTCGATTCGCTGTTCGTCTTTAAGCCCCAGGTTTCATTGAACATGACCCATGAAAAAATAGATGGGTGATTGTAGTCTCGATCAATAATCTCGCGCGCTTCGTTTTCATACGATCGCTTAGCCTGATCATCCGGGTCTCCCCAGAAACAAGGCATATCCTCCATTACAAGAATGCCGAGCTTATCGGCCCAATAGAGCTTGCGTGGCTCTTCCGGCTTGATATGAATGCGCACGAAGTTTAAACCAAGCCGCTTCATTAAGTGGATTTCATTTTTCATTTCTTCATCGGACGGGTAGGTGAAGAAGCCGGTTGGATGGAAAGATTGATCCAGCGTTCCATTCAAATACACTGGTTTTCCGTTTAACGTAATCCAGCGATAGCTACGATCACCTACAAGCGCGGTGGAGATTTCGCGAATCCCAAAGTAAGTGCTGACGGTATCGGTCTGCCCGTTGCTGCTTAGAACAACCTGCCCTTCATACAAATATGGAGATTCCGGACTCCATAGCTTCGGTGCTTCAACCTTAATCACAGCCTTGATGACATTCGTGCCTTCAGCAAGCTCAGCCTCAACTAGGTGGGTTACGGACCCTTCAGCGAATGTGAAAGCAAGTTCCGCTGAGCCACTCTTATTAGCGATAACGGTTGTAACGATTTCAACCTTGCCGTCTATACTTGTATTAAATTTTGAATCTCGAACATAGTTTTGTGGACGAGCCTCCAGCCATACAGGCTGCCAAATGCCGCGGATTTCCCCATAGCCTTGCTTGCCCCGAGCTTGGTAATCATGATCGTAATCCTCAGCACGCACGATAATCTGATTGCTTCCTTCCAAGGACCAAGCATCCGTTACATCAAATTCAAACGTACCATATCCGCCTGAATGGGAACCCACTGCTATCCCGTTTACCCACACATCCGATTTGTAATCAACCGCGCCGAAGCGCAGAAACAGCCTTGACTCGCTTGCTGCTGGAGCCCATTGTACTTCTTTGCTATACCAAGCGATGCCCTTCTCATTGCTTCCTATGCCCGAAAGCGGGCTTGCCCATGAGAAAGGAACGATAATTTCTGAAGCGAATGACTTTCCTTTGGCTTGATGCCAACCTTCCGCCTTGCCTTGATTGCCATGATCAAACGAAAATGACCAGGTACCGTTCAGATTCATCCAATCCGCACGCTGCCAATCTGGGCGCGGATACTCTGCTCTCGGTATGCTTACTTGCGATGTTTGAACCATATTCGTAACCATTAACATCACACAACCTTTCCAATTTGAGTACAGGATCAATATCCATCAAATGTAGTTTTAAGTTAATCATAAATGCAAAAATAAACTATTTCGTAACAAGAATACGTCTTCATTTGCATATTTGTCAACTTAATGTTTACCTTCATGCCTATAGTCAACTAGTTATTAATATTTAAGTTAACTTAAAGCACAACTGACCTTATGCAACAATAAAAAAAGAGCTGTAATCAAACAACCCTCTCGTAAAATGCTATAGTTTTCTCATCTGGCTCGTTAACACTTCTGAAGTCAGCCAGCGTCGAAATAGGAAAAACAAAAGAATCGAAGGTAAACTTAACCATGCGCCTAGCTGCATGACCTGCATCGCCGACACCTCTCCTCCTGAAAAAGTCAGCTGTTGAAATTGTGCGATTGGCGATTGCTTCTCAGGCTCTGTGATATAAAGATAGGATGGATAATAGCCATTCCATAGCGCGACAAATTGCAGTACACCTAGCGCCAGAAGCGGCTTCCATACCTTCGGGATAAAGAGCGTGAAAAACGCATGCAGCTCTCCTTTTCCGTTTGACTCGGCCAAATCTTTCAATTCGCTATGCCGTGCATTAAACATACTTTTGAGCACAAATACTGCAGCAAGGTTAAAAAAACCTAAAAATAGCTGCGGGAATATCGTACCTAGCATTCCCAGATTTCGTATGTATAACAATTCGTTAACCATTCCGCTAGCCATCACCATCACGATTAACAAAAACAGCTTATATACGCTTCGGCCAGGCAGCCGTTTCACCGTGAGCGGAAAGGCGAGCGTTACCGTCATCAATAAAAAGACAATAACGGCTGCTATATCCACAGCGAGATAGACAATAACATTCCAAAGAGTGACAATCCCCTTCAAGGACTGATCGGGATTTCCAGAGCCTGTAAACGGATAAATAACAAGCATATAGAGCACAAGAACAACAAGAACGCTATAGAAACCCGCTAATACGATGCCCACTACGTTTCTTTGCGAAGAATTTGCCGCTATTTCGGTTCTATTCATTGTCGTTTGAAACAGCTCATTCAGAAAACGTCCTTTTACCACACGATACGCGGCAAGCGTGAAAACCAGCTGGATAATGAACTGGATGAACCATGCCGCCGTCGTGTGACTTGCTTCCATCGACATGATCCCCATTTGTTGATTATAAATATCCAACGTTGCCCCGGTCGATCTCGTCAACGGACTAACGATATTGGTAATAAACTCATGATCTAACGTGAAAATAGTGGAAAGCTGCAGCAGCATAAACGCAGATACAGCTCGAAGGGCCGGAAGTACGTTCAATTGTACATAGCTGTTTGAATGGACTTTAGGCAAATGGCTTGAGCTGGCATGCTTGGATGCAATCGCTGCGAGTGCAATAACGATCGGGATTCCGCATGTTTTGACGCTCTCAGCCACTATGATGATCACCCTAATCCATTCAGTGTCAGCAGCCACAAAAGCTTCCAGCGTGAAAAACGGCGAGCTAGTCGGCGAAAGCATGTAGATAACGATATAGGCAAACACTACGGATGGAATGAAATACGGGATGAGAAACATCGTTGCGAATATTCCTCTCAGCTGCTTGGATTTCAAACTGCTCAATGCCAGTGCAAGTATGAACGAAGCAGCACCACTGAGCCATATATAGCTGGTTTTGATTACGATTGTATTCAAAACGACACTGCGGAAATCCGGATTTCCGAATAAATCAAAGTAATGGTTTAATCCCACCCAATCACTTTCAAACAAGCCTTGAAATACTTTGTAATCGACCATGGAAAGGATGACCCCATAAACAAAGGGAATAATCTTGAATATTGCAATTAACAGCATCGCAGGCAATACGATTACATAATGCAGCTTGTATTTCCATATCAGCTGCGGAATGCTTGCTTTGTTGCTTTGCGGCTTCGTTTCATTTTTCTGAATATTTGTTGATGCCTGTTCCATGCTGGACCCCTCATTCATTTCCTAATTTTTTACTAAATTATAAGGTTTATCCGCTAAATTGTATAGATATCTATTGATCTCGCTGCTTCAGAACCTATTTGTAGTGTGCAAGCTCTGCGCTGTATAATAGGAGAATCAACTTATATGATCGTTAGGAGAAACGCGAATGGACTTCCGATTGGATCTCATTGAAAACAAGGTTGAATTTTTCGAGGCGTATGATTTAAAAACATTGGAGCAAAAGATTGATCAGCAAATCGAAAATAATAAAGGCTTGCTGCTAGAAATCCACCATATTAGCCATCATGCCGTATTTCATCCTAAAGCCGAAAAAATGCTCTACAGCGCCGTCGTTCATTTTAAAGCCAAAAAATAATGCCTATTTCATCAAAACGCTCCCGGCACTAAGCTGCCGGGAGCGTTTTTGTGTTGTTTTTCGTTAAGGAATCTATCCTGCTGAAACCATCAATTCCAATTATATAAAGCTCCTTAGCGAAGGCGGCCGCCTGACGAGACTAGCCTGCTCGTATGAGTATGCCAGCTTGATCAGCTTCGGCTCCTCATATGCTCTCGCTGCAAAGGAAACGCCAAAGGGCACGCCTTTCTCCGTATAGCCTGCCGGTACGACGATGGATGGATAACCTGCACGCGATGTGATTCGCGCGCCGAAATCCGCCGGGAACAGCAGTGCGTCCAATTCATATTCCTTCATAGTCGCATCGAGCCCCCCATCCTTGCATAAACGGAGATCCGCTGCCCTATCCCGCAAATAAGTCGTTTCTGTCTGTGTGCCCGATGTCGTCGTTTCAGCAGACAAGAGTGTCGATTGCCCGTACTTCAGCGTCTCGACTGGATGCTCGTTGTTGAACGCGATAATGTCCTTAAGCGTACGAATTTTACTTCCTGGCGGCAATTTGGACAGATAAGCATTTATCGAGGATTTGAACTCATTCAAAACGACCGATGAATATTTGATCTCCCTAGCCGTGCGAATATCGGCAGGATCCACAATAACCGCACCTTGCTTTCTCATTACCTCGACAGCATCTTGAAATATCGCTAGCTGATCTTCCGTCAATTCCTCAAAGAAATAATCTCTTGGAATGCCGATGCGTGCACCTGCAAGCCCCTTTGAGTCAAGAAATTGGCTGTAATCGGTCTGCTTGTGCCAGATGCTCGTACCCATCGCTGCGTCTGATTCATCATATGCGGTAATGGCATTCAATACATGAACGGCATCCATGACCGTCCTAGCCATCGGACCTGCTGTATCCTGCGAGTTCGACAGTGGCAGTATGCCCGAACGGCTTACTAAGCCAACAGTCGGTTTGATGCCAACGGTCGAGCTTAAGTTGCCAGGGTTCAATATCGATCCCGAGGTTTCCGTTCCAATGGAAGCCATGCAGAAATTGCACGCCACCGCTACGCCTGAGCCGGCACTTGAGCCGCCCGTTGGAGCAGATATATTGTAAGGGTTAAGGACTTGTCCGCCGCGGGAGCTATAGCCGGATGGCATCCCGTCCGTCATAAAGTTGGCGAATTCCGTCATGTTCACCTTGCCCAGCAGAACGGCACCGGCTTCCCTCAGCTTTTTCACGATAAACGCGTCTTCTCCTGCAAAAGAGCCCGCCAGCGCGAGTGAGCCTGCACTCGTATGCATGTGGTCGCCGGTATTGATATTGTCCTTCAGCATGATGGGAATGCCATGCAAAGGTCCTCTTGGTCCCTTCGCAGCACGCTCGCTGTCTAGTGCTGTAGCAATAAATAAGGCATCGGGGTTCAGCTCCAGCACGGAATTAATCGTCAGGCCGTCTTTGTCATGGGAGGCGATTCGGTCGAAATAACGCAATACGAGCTCGCGTGAAGTAAGCTCGCCTGATTGCAAAGCTGATTGAACAGATGAGATGGTTGCCTCAACGATTTCCATATCCCTATTGCCCCTTATATATTCCGAATGTGTGCGGTACGAGCCTAGTATATACTATATTTTGGCAGCTAACATCTTCTACTTCTATAGTCCCGCATGGAGCAATCGGTTTTAAAACAAAAAAAAGAGAAAGTCCACTGTGGACTCACTCTTACTTGCTCATATGGTGCTATGCCGTCATTCCGCCTTCGCCTGCAAGCTTCAACTGCTTCCGATAAACGATCTTAGAGATTGAGATGCTGATCTCATAGAGCAAAAACAAAGGTACGATGACGATGATATCCGATAGAATATCTGGAGGGGTAATCGTGATTGCGACAAGCGCCAATATGAAATAGGCAAGCTTACGCGCTTTCGCGAGCCTATTCGGATTCAACAGGCCAAGCTTCGTAAGGAACATGACAATGGCCGGCATTTCGAAGAGAAGACCAAAAGGAACTGTCATATGAATCATGAATGTAAAATAATTCTGAGCCGTATACATCGTTACAAACGATTGAGCTGCCATTTGATTCATGAAATGCAGCACCATGGGGAACAAAATGAAATATCCAAAGCAAATACCGATAATAAACAATAAACTAATTCCCGGTATGAACAAAAGTGCGGCGCGTTGCGCCTCCTTTGGAATGGCAGGCGTAACAAACTTCCAAGCCTGATAAGCTGCAATCGGAAGCGTAACAGCAATGGCAACCACGCCTGCGATCATCATATATACCCAAATGACATCAGAAGGTCCTAGCAGAACAAGCTTCTGATCCATATTCCTTACCAACCATTGATATATATCCTTAACATAAATGAATGCCGCAGCCATCGCCACTAGGAAAGCCGCAAGCGTGCGAATGAGCCGTGACCGCATTTCATCCAAGTGGCCGATTAAGCTTTGATCGTTCGGGTTGACCATCTTATTTGGCGTTCGACGCAGCCGTCTCAGGCGTCTTCTCTTCCGGTCTCTTATCCTCATCTTCACCATTCACAAGACCGCGCGTTGCCCCTTTGAACTCGCTGAGCGTTCTCCCGAAAGCACGTCCCAGCTCTGGCAGCTTCGATGGCCCAAATATAATCAGCGCAATGATCAGGATTAGTACTAATCCTCCGATTCCAATATTGCCAAACGGCATATGCTCAGCCCCATTCTCAGTTAATGGAGCCGCAGACAAATCGTCTGCGGCTTCCCGCAAAACAAATTTCTGTTAGCCTAATTTAAAACCGCTAATCGCGACGACCGCGCATCTCGCTTTTTTATCTCCAGCACGATGCGGCCACAAGCTCGAAGGCTTGCTTAAATCAGATGTATTCTCCCCTGGATGCTGAACCGATAAAAACAGGGTCTGTTCATCTGGCGTGAAAAATGGTCCTGTAAGCTCGCTCTCAATGGGAGCGGATGCAAATTGCAGCGCCATTGCCTGATCCGGACCGCTTGTCGGGATCACGAATAGGCCGTTGTTCATAAATGATTTATGAACGCCTTTATTTTGACTGCTGCTTGAAATATCCGTGACGACCCACAGATGCCCGTTAGAGTCAAATGCTAAGTTATCAGGCGAGCTGAATCCTGATTGCCTGCCGCCGGCTGCAAAAATCTCAAAGTCGAATTCCAAAGCGCCCAAATCGCTGTTCGATTCGAAAATACGCGTAATATGACCGTGAATATTGCCGTGATTATCGTTGTTTGTGTGACAGATAAATACCGTATTGTCAAAAGGCGAGATTTCGATATCCTCCGGTCGATCTGTAGGCGTTCCGCCAACTAATAGCGCAGCCTCTTGGCAGAAAGTGACAACATCGCCTTGGGTTTTGAACTTGCTCAGCACCTCCGGCTTGTCCTTGGCTGCTTTCGTTACCTCGGCAAGCGTGACCGGCATCCACTTCCCGCTCTTCAGATTGGCGACATAAAGAGTTCCGTCCTCAAGCAAAGCGGAGTTAGCCCGACCTTTCAGCTTATCGAATTTGCCCTTGCTTATGAATTTATAGATGCATGCATCCTTCTTGTCATCCCCCATATACACGACTACTCGTCCATCCGGAGCTAGTCCCATTGCCGTATTCTCATGATTGAAGCGGCCAAGCGCCGTATGTTTTTTCAAATAAGACTTATCAAAGGGATCCACCTCAACAACCCAGCCATAATGCGTCTCCGGGAGTTTGGAAGCAGCAGCCGTCTCTGCGAAGTTTTCCTCGCACGAGAGTACGGTATTCCAAAGCGTCACACCGCCGGAGCAATTCGCAAACGTGCCTACTGCCGTAGTTGCTCCGCCAACAGCTGTGCTGCCTTTTGCGGGACCTGTAAGATCGAATTTGGTGAAGCCATTAATCCTTCTTGCATACGATGAGGTTTTATCCATTTTCCATGTACCCTTCTCATCGCGGTAAACCTCGATAACAGACATCCCTTGGTAATAGAGATTTTTATGCAATTGATCTGCCGTCATCTTCCCGTCCTTCACGGGTCCTATTGAAAATATCGTGCTGTATTCATGATTGTTAACGAGCAGACCTCTAACATTTGAGCCTTTCAGCGGAAAAAAAGCGTTATAGTCGCAGCCTGAGCCAAACTTTTCGCCCGCTTCATTAATCACATCGTCGAAAGCGGCTACTACGTCGTATTTGAAGTTTTTAGGCAGCAGCAGCTGGTCTTCCTTGGAGGGGGCAATTGGCTCGAAATAGCCACTCACACGATTCGTGTTAAACCCAAACAGATGATCGGCCGTAGAAGACATCGCTGACGCCTTTCCGTTTAACACTCCCAAGCCTGCTGAAGCAGTTGCGAGCGCAGCTGCGCCCGTACCTAAATACGAAAGAAAGGTTTTGCGGTCCATCGTTTTATTCAACTTTTCCACTCCTCATTAATGTGATCCACTCATAGACAAGCATAATAAGGAAATGTTAAGCCACTGTCACCTTAAACTGGAATTATTGTAAACGAGGGAATGATTCTCATTGCTGTTTTTGCTGTAATGCAGTGACAACGAGATGACAATACTGTATTCGAAACGGACTGTATCCGCTCATGCCCTCCAAATTGCTTTAAAGCAGCATCCCTGTTATTTTTAAATCAGTTTTTGATTTCCGAACAATAGACGGAGGAATGAATAAAGATGCCTTGGTACACGATTGGAATAGGAATCGCAGGTTTGGCTGTTCTGCTAGTCGTTTTATTAACTGCGATCAGCTACTACTTCTATAACATAGCCATAAAACGAAATGCGAAGGATTTTCTTAGCGGCAATCCAGATTTGGCGCAAATCCAAAGCGACGGCAACGAAGCAGAAGGTCCCTCATCGCTAGCGGGTGCCTTTGAGTCTGCGCCGATGGTGGAAACAGGCGCCGAATGGGTCGAGAAGCAGAGCTATGAAACCTTGCGCATCACCTCACATGACGGACTACGCTTAGTCGGTTATTATCTAGCCGCTAAAAACCCGACAAACCATATCGTCATTCTCGCGCATGGATATTCCGCGCAAGGCAAGGATATGGGCATCATAGCCAAGTTTTACTATGAGAAGCTAGGGTTCAACGTGCTGATGCCTGATGATCGCGGCCATGGCAGCAGCGACGGAAACTATATCGGCTTTGGATGGCCGGACCGCAAAGATTATTTGCAATGGATTGGTAAGATGCTCGAGGTGGTTGGTGCACGCGCGCAGATTGCTTTGCATGGCATTTCGATGGGAGGGGCTACCGTGATGATGGTAAGCGGCGAACAGCTTCCGAAACAGGTAAAGGTCATTGTGGAAGATTGCGGATATACTTCGGTCCATGACCAGCTACGCTACCAACTGAAACGCATCTATAAGCTGCCGGCTTTTCCCATTCTTTCAGCCACCAGCTTGCTGACCCGTCTACTGGCAGGCTATCGCTTCAAAGAAGCGTCCGCGCTTACGCAGCTGGAGAAAAACAAGCTTCCCACGCTTTTTATTCACGGTTCAGAAGATACCTTTGTTCCTGTCGAGATGGTGTGGCGGCTGTATGAAGCCTGTAAGGCAGATAAAGCTTGCTACATAGCAGAAGGCGCGGGGCATGGACTTGCTTATGCTACGAACACGCCGGCATATGAACAAGCAGTTGTCGACTTTATTGGCCGCCATATGAGAGTAGGCCAATCTCCTGCATGACACGCTGCTTCGTGAGCCATACTGTGTAGATATACAGGCTACATGAAGCAGGGGGATGACAATGAATGAGCAAAAATGGCGGATACCGGCTAATGAAGGCGTCGGCTTGCGTTTAGAAAGAGGACAGATTTTAAGAGTAACAGACGTGGAAGGCGAACAAGTTGCTGACCTAGTCGCATTTCTAGCAGACGATAGAAGTGAACGGCTAGATCCCGGGGTAACGATGGACGTCCTTCATGCGATGAAAGTGAAAGTCGGCGATATGCTTTACTCTAATAAATACAGGCCTATACTAACTATTATTGCCGATAAAGTCGGACAGCATGACTTTATCAATTCCGCCTGCCGCCCCGAAATGTATGAGTTTTCATACGACAAACCAAAGCATGCGAGCTGCTACGACAACTTGAACCAGGCGCTTGCACCATACGGTATTCCTGCGCCTGATCAGCATTATTCCTTCAACCTTTTTATGAACACGGTTATTGATCCTTCCGGCCAAATCAGCGTCGAGCGCCCGCTTTCCAAAGCTGGTGACTATATCGAGCTGCGTGCTGAATTGGATTTGATTATTGCCATATCTGCTTGCCCCTGCTCCGAGAGCGCCTGCAATGGTTTCATATGCACGCCTATCGAAGCAGAAATCGTTTAGCTTCTTCTACCTCGAACGCTTCGTTTATCAGCCATTTTTGCAGCTTTGCCGCTGACGCAGGCATTCACCTATAAAACCTCCTTCGCATAGTATGCTTCGTCGTACTTTCTGAAGGGGGTATTTATTTATGCCCAAGTTAACAAGCAAAGCATGGCTTGATGAGCACTTATACGAACTGCCAGACTGGCAGCAGGAAGCTTTCCGCCAATTTGCCAACATGATCGACGATCCGGCTGGCAGCTTTCCCTGCATTCCAGGCCGCCATGGCTTTCTCAATAACAATTTAAGATTCGGGTTCGCATCTGATCCAAGGGAAGAGAATGCCATTAACATCGTATCGGAATTGCTTCAGCAATATGGCGATATTTCGCGTGAGACGGGAAAATACGCCTCTCTCGTCATTTTTTTCGAAACGCCTGCTGAGTGCCTAGATACTTATACTATGGATCAGTACGAGGTTCTGTTCTGGTCCGTTCTAAGCCGCATCAGCGCAAAGGACGATGCACCTTGGCCGGAAGGTATCTCCACCGATCCTGCCCATCATTCTTGGGAATTCTGCTTTAACGGGCAGCCATATTTCGCCTTCTGCAGCACGCCTGCTCATACCGTTCGCAGAAGCCGTCAATCCCCTTATTTCACCATCGCCTTTCAGCCGCGCTTCGTATTCGAGAAAATCAATGATTCCACAGCCTTTGGGCGCAATATGAGGAAGCTCATCCGCGAGAAACTGGTGGAGTATGATGGCATACCTGCACATCCATCGCTCAAATGGTATGGGCAGGAGGATAATCAAGAGTGGAAGCAATATTTCTTGCGGGATGATGAGAGCGCTCCTTCCAAATGCCCTTATACTTATATGAAAAAAAAAGTTAAAGGACTGGGTCGGCTCTTTCATAAATAAGGTTAGGGCAAGAGTAAGTATGAAGCTTGCTCTTGCTTACCAACCCTCTATATCGTGTGATCCGAATAATGAGCGGGCTTTTCTCGGATCGCCCATACATAACCGGAAGCCCGCTTCGATATGCTTAACTAAAAGCATGCGAGTGCAAAGGAGGCTGAGGAATGGGTCCTTTCTCCCCTGATTTGTTACAGGGAAAAGTCATTTTAATTACAGGCGGCGCGACCGGCCTTGGGCGGGCAATGGGTGAGACGTTCATCGCACATGGGGCGAAGCTTGCCATTGCCAGCCGCAAAGAGTCTATGCTCCAGCAAGCAGCCGATGCGATGGGATCCGAAGCTTGTCCCGTGTTCTACAAAAGCTGCGATGTGCGCGACCCCCTCCAAATTCAAGCACTTATCGATGCCGTCGAAGATCAGCTCGGGCCAATCGATGTGCTCGTCAACAATGCTGCCGGCAATTTCATCAGTCCAACAGAACGCCTCTCTCCGAAAGCGGTGGATTCGGTTCTGAACATCGTGTTGCATGGAACCTTCTATACGACACTAGAGGTAGGCAAGCGATGGATCGAACAAGGAAGAAACGGCACCATGCTGAATATCGTAACCACTTATGCTTCTACCGGCTCTGGCTATGTCGTCCCTTCCGCAGCCGCGAAAGCAGGCGTCCTGGCTCTCACAAGATCGTTAGCGGTGGAATGGGCGAAATACGGCATTCGTCAGGTTGCAATAGCACCTGGACCCTTCCCTACTGAAGGCGCTTGGTCACGCCTGTCTCCCACTGCTGCGCTGGAAGAGCAAATGAAAGCTCGAATTCCTCTCGGTCGCGTAGGAAACAAAGAAGAGCTGGCAAACCTAGCCGCTTATCTCGTTTCTGATTATGCGGCTTATATGAACGGCGAAGTGGTTACGATTGACGGCGGGGAGTGGCTGCAAGGAGCCGGTCAGTTTAACGGACTATCCGCAGTGGCAGATGAGGAATGGGATTCGCTTGCTGAATTAACACGCAAAGGCAAGTAAGGATACAAAAAAGAAAAACAGCTCATTTCTCAAGGAGAAATGAGCTGTTTTAGGGATTTAAACGATTGGTTGTTATTCTCCGTCAGTCTGCTCCATCGGACGAGCGCCGGGACCTCTGCCGCCAGAGCGGTTTCCACCGGTGCGATTGCCTTCAGTGCGGTTGCCACCAGTGCGATTGCCTGCAGTACGGTTTCCACCTGTGCGGTTGCCTCCAGTGCGGTTTCCACCACTGCGGTTGCCTCCAGTACGGTTGCCACCGGTGCGGTTGCCTGCAGTACGGTTTCCACCTGTGCGGTTTCCACCAGTGCGGTTGCCTCCAGTGCGGTTTCCGCCTGTGCGTTCCCCTCCCGTGCGATTGCCGCCTGTACGATTGCCATTCGAGCTGCTTGCTGCTTTTTTCTTGTCTTTTGCCATATGCGTAATACCTCCTAATAGAAGCTACTTACAACATATGATGCAACTCTAGCTTTTGTAACAAGGCAAATGATTGTTTTATAGAGTTATAGAATCGAAGGCCTCTTGTTCACCGAATGGAAGCAGCTTGAATCTAAAATGAAGAGACTCGGCTTCTTATTAGTTCTATAAACTTCCTTGCCGCAAAACCAATATATTTTTCCTTATGATAAATCAGTCCAATCGTTCGTTTAATAGAGGGATTGATGATCTTAACGGTTTGAATGGCATCCGATTTATGAATCGATATTAACGTTCTCGACAGTATCGAAACGCCTGCTTTTGCCTGAATAAGGCTGAAAATGGTCTCCATCGCATCCGTTTCAACGATTGGATTCAATACGATGCCGACTGCTTTGTAAGCATTGTCCGTCTGCTCCCTGCATTTATAGGTTTTGGGGAACAGAATAAATGGCTCTTGTGAGATATCTTCCAATTGAACGGATTCGAGCGCAGCGAGCGGATGTTCATGGGAAAGCGTTAAAAACAATTCCTCCTCATACAACGGTACGGAAACGATCCGCTCATCGATGACAGGCAATATAGTGAGCGCCACATCGAGCTCATTGTGCACGACACGCTCTACGACTTCATCCGTCCCCCATACCTTCATCTGGATGTCAGGGAACTGCGCATGGAATTGCACCGTGGCTGCCGACACAAGCGCGTTCAATTCACCCGGCAGCGCGCCTATTGAAAGGCTGCCGCGCTTGAGCGTTTGCAGCTCTTCCATTTCACCCTTTGCACTAGCCATGCTTTGAAAGATATGTTCGCAGTGCTTTAATAAAATAGCTCCTGCTTCCGTAACCATCGTTTTTTTACCGATCCTGTCAAACAGCTGAACACCCAGCTCATCCTCCAAGGCCTTTATTTGATGGCTTAAAGTTGGCTGAGTAACACCGAGCCGTTCAGAAGCACGAGTGAAGTGAAGCTCCTTGCACAATGCCTTGAAATACTCCAATTGTCTAATTTCCATAGAACCTCCGCGTACCCTTTTGATTCCCCATTATAAACAACAAAAACAGAAAAAACACCCATAAGCAGCGATGTCTTCCCTGTTTTGATTATTACTCATTCCAAGGCGAATGCAAAACACAATCACAAAAGTTAGCCGGCTTAAATCCAGGAAGCAGCAACGTACAAACATCGGCTTTAATATTCCCGAAGGTCGTCTCCGGCTTATGCTTGAAGCCATCAAGGAAAGAAGGCAAAATTTTGCTCTTGAATTGATCGCGCGGATACGCTTTTACTACTTTTTCACGGATCTCCTCCGCTATACTTTCAAAGTTCTCTCCCATCACGTCGTACCCGACTCCCGAATAGATAAGAGCCACCTCCGGCTCCTTGAACTGAGCAATGCCAATCGTTGTATGCAAGGCAATCGCATCCCAAACAAGCCGAATGGAATCGTTAGGCACGCCATGCTGCTGGAGATAGCTCTTTGCTGCGTCGGCGCCGTCTACTTCAAAGCGTTTGTCCGGACTGCTATAATGCTTCGTTAGCCCCAAGTCATGAAACAATGCGCTAATGTAAAGCAGCTCTGGATCGAATGCAATGCCGGCATTCCTGCCTTGCAGCGCTCCGAACACATATACCCGATGGGAATGGTTCCACAATAAATCATTGCCATGCTCGCGAAGAAGCTCTGCAGCCCCAAGCGCCAGCTTGCTATCTGGAATCTTGATATCCGCAACCAAATTTGATATTACAACCAGCCTCCTAAAAACATTTATTAAGATAGCTTGATTGTAATGGAGGAATAATCATTGATCAATATTATCGTTTCTATCAATATGATAGATAAAACACATGATTCATTACAAATCTAACACCTGCTATACCCGCAATTCGTACATTGCTTGCAGCCCTCGATGTTGATCAAGGCCGCCGAACCGCAGGATGGGCATAAATCTCTTAAGGACGCAGCTGCAGGATGATGGGCCTTACTCAGAGCTTTATCTAATGGAATATGGGTAGCAGCAGCTGTCTCCTCTCCGCTCTCCGCATGCAGCTCCAGCGCTTTGGCGACGGCGTCCGCAATGGACTCCACCCGGTTGGCGCCGAAACCGATTGCTCCCGAACCTCCAATCCCCTTTAAGTGCTTTACGAGCAGCTTCACCTTGTTCCCATGATCGCCGTAACGCAGAAATAATGAGCATACGCGCCCCAGAGCCTCCGCCATTGCGAATACGTCGGAGCCCGCTTTGCCTACATTCAGAAAGATCTCGCCCGGTGTGCCGTTCAAGTCATTAATCGTAATATAAGCCATGCCGAAAGGTGTGTTCACTTTATAGGTAGCCCCTCTTAACACCTGCGGTCTCCGCTTGTATTGTTTATCGAGCACTTGTTCAGCCGCTAAGTCGGGCACAACCGCTTCTACAAGATCCGCATCGAAATGATCGTCATGATCGGCGTCAGACGCCATAACAGCTGCCGACTCCGTCTCAACAGCTGTATGTTCATCCTCAAGCAATGCTCCGTTCTTCTCCGTTGACAAGACTTGTACATCACGGCTTCCATCCCGATAGATCGTCACGCCTTTGCAGCCGAGCTCAAATGCAAGCTCATACAGCTTCCCTGTTTCTTCAACCGTAAAGTCAGCCGGGCAATTCGCTGTTTTCGAGATCGAACTGTCTACCCAGCGTTGGATAGCCGCCTGAACGCGAATGTGATCCTCCGCGGATAAGCTCATCGCCGTGACATAATAATCGGGGAGCTCCAACCCAGGATTGGCAGCCTTCCAATCTGCTGCAATAGGCACGTCTTGCTTGTCGTAGCCTAATCGGCTTTGTCTGTAATACTCGAATGCAAAATAAGGCTCAATCCCTGTCGAGGTTCCGACCATTGTCCCTGTGCTACCTGTCGGAGCCTGCGTAATGACCGTCACATTCCGCATTCCCTTCTCGGAAACGGCTTCGCCAATTTCTGGAAACGCATGAATCAAATTTTTCATAAAGCCGCTCTGTACGTACTTATCCGCTTCGAAAGCTTGGAATGAGCCTTTCTCCGCTGCAATTTCTGTAGACGCCAAATAAGACTCACGGGCCATAAACGCATACAGCTTATCGAGAAACGCCAAGGATTCCTTGCTTCCGTAACGAATTTCCAGCTTGATCATCAGCTCGGCCAGTCCCATCGTTCCGAGACCAATTCGGCGTTCAAGCTTCTGGTTGCGCTCATTTTCTTCGAAATGGTAAGGCGTCTTATCAATGACATTATCCAGAAACCGCACGGACCAGCGTGTCACCTGAGCAAGCTCCTCCCAAGCGACATCCTGTGTTTTCTCGTCGTAGAACTGCGATAAATTCACGGCCGATAGGTTGCATACGCCCCAGCCAGGCAGTCCTTGCTCTCCGCAGGGGTTCGTGCTGACGATGGGGTTGAAATACCAGCTGTTCGACATTTGATTGTAATATTCCATAAAAACAACGCCAGGCTCCGCGGACTTCCAAGCTGCATCAATAATGGTTTGCCAAATATCGCGCGCACGCACCGTTTGATAATGGATGACTCTTTTCCCCAGCCTCTTCCATTCCTCCAGATCACCTGACCAGAGCTCGTCGTAGTCCTTCTCCTTCGTATCAGGAAATACAAGCTCCCAATCCGTGTCCTCCTTCACTGCCTGCATGAATGCATTGCTTACGCATACCGACAAATTCGCATTTGTAACTTGGCCCATCGTTTGCTTGACCGTAATGAACTCCAGCACATCCGGATGCCAATCATTCAGCATAAGCATTAATGCGCCTCTCCGGCTTCCGCCCTGCTCGATTAATCCCGTCGTATAGCTGAACAATCCCCCCCAAGACACAGCGCCGCTCGAAGAACCATTAACTCCGGCTACGATAGCGCGGCGAGGACGAAGCGAGGATAGGTTCATGCCTACTCCTCCGCCCCGCGCCATGATCTCAGTCATATCGGACAAACTCGCCATAATGCCGCCACGGCTGTCTTTCGGCGAGGGAATGACGTAGCAATTAAACAAAGTCAGCTCTTCGCTTGCCCCGGCGCCTGCCGCGATTCTCCCGCCTGGAACCAACTTCCAATCATTTAGGATATATCTGAATTTCTCTCTCCACTCATCCTGTTTCTCTTGGCTCTCTTCAACGGATGCCATAGCTCCCGCAAGCCGGTCCCACATCTCCTCTGGCGTTTTCTCCACCGTCAAAGTGAGCTTCTCGATGCTCGACTCCGTTTGTTCGCCGTTTCTGAGCTTCACCTGTACCTGATTGCCGACGCGCGCGACCACTTCCCCCACTTCTTTTACAGGAAACTTCGGATCATCCTGCGTCAATACGAGGACGGTGTCTCCAATCTTCGTCAGACTCGTGTCCGCGTTTTTCCAAGCATACCGGTCCAAAAATATTTTCTCGCTTAATCCCTCAAGGCGACTTCCTTCTGCTTTCCCCATCTACAACGATTCCTCCTTCAGGTTATCGCGCTATAACCATATGTATCTCCATACTATGCGTTTAGCACAATATATTGTGTCGTTTAAACATTATACTATACTAGATATTGATTTTCTTGCTTCTGAATGGCGGAAACCAACAATCTCCTCCGCTTACATGCACACTCTCGCCAATTTGCTTGTCCATACTCTTTTTTATGCGGCATCTTATTATTATTGAATGAAAAGGCAATACTGATTACAACTTATCCCTTATACTGCGGAAGGAGCTGCACTTGATGACATTTCAAACAACGCCGCAGGCTGCTTCAGCCGAAGTCGGCCAAGCTATTACCTCGCGCAAGCTGCATCCGCTTGTCGACCTGCAGTGCGACCGCACCTGGTTCGAGGAGCTGCAAAATCGCCAGACACGCGGCGGACCATGGGATGATTGGACCCTATACCAGCTTGCTATGGAAGCCGAGCAAGCAAAACGAATAGAAAGCTTCGAGCAGCTGCTCTGCCTTCGGTCGCTTCCTTCTTTCGAGCCGATGCCGCATCAAATCAGCACGGCGCGCAAGGTTGTGCACGAGATGGGCGGACGGGCTATTCTTGCAGACGAGGTCGGACTCGGAAAAACGATAGAAGCGGGTCTCGTGCTCAAAGAATACATCGTGCGAGGGTTGGCTAGACGCGTCTTAATTCTCGTACCCGCTTCCTTAGTGCTGCAGTGGGTTCGCGAGCTTAATCAAAAATTCGGAATCTCGGCCGTAGCCCAGAAAAAGGCGCATACTTGGGGCTATGACGTAGTTGTAGCATCGATAGATACGGCAAAGAGAGAGCCTCATCGCGAGCTCGTGCTTAACACCGATTATGATCTCATCATTATTGATGAGGCTCATAAGCTTAAAAACAAAAAAACGACGAACTATCAATTTGCCAACCTTTTGCGCAAGAAATATTGCCTGCTGCTTACCGCCACGCCGATTCAGAATGATATGGATGAATTGTTCAATCTCATTACCCTTTTAAAGCCAGGACAGCTTGGCGGATTGAGCGACTTTGCTGCCAACTTTGTCGTAGACAAACGCGTGCCTAAGAATGAGGATCAGCTCCAAGAAGCGCTGTCCGGCGTCATGATCCGCAACCGCCGCGGCGACGGGGGCATTCACTTTACGAAACGATTTGTCAAAAACATCCCGCTCACCTTATCCGAGGACGAGAAGGCGCTTTATGACTCGGTAACCGGATTTGTGAAGGAGCGTTACGAGGAGAGCGGCGGCGACTTAACCAGCATGCTCTCCCTAGTCACATTGCAGCGCGAAGTATGCAGCAGCCGCGATGCCGTCTTTTTAACGCTGGTCAATCTATTCAAAAAAACAGCCGAGGATTCTCCGATGCGTCCGCGTATATGGGAGCTTGTCGAGAAAATCAAAAATATAAAAGCGAATACGAAAGCCGAGAAAGCGATGGAGCTCGTCAAGGAGATGAATGATAAAGTCATCATTTTCACCGAGTATCGGGCTACGCAGGAGTATCTGCTGCAGTTCTTCCGGGCACAGAACATGATTGCCGTGCCTTACCGCGGCGGGATGAATCGAGGCAAAAAGGACTGGATGATGGATTTGTTCCGGGGACGCGCACAAATTCTCATTGCAACGGAAGCAGGCGGCGAAGGCATCAACCTGCAGTTTTGCCACCATATGATTAACTTTGATCTGCCTTGGAATCCGATGAGGGTAGAACAACGGATCGGACGCGTCCATCGACTTGGCCAGACGGAAGACGTCAAAATCTACAATCTATGTACCGTTGGCACGATCGAGGAGCATATCGTGAACCTGCTGCATGAGAAAATCAACTTGTTCGAGCTCGTCATCGGTGAGCTTGACCATATACTCGAACGATTCGAGAAAGGAGACGGCTCCTTGGAACAGCGGCTTGCCAAAGTGCTGCTTGAATCAGGCAATGACATTGATTTGAAGCAAAAAATGAATCATCTGGGCTCGTCGCTTAGCCGGATCCGCGAAGAAGTAATAACGGGTGATCAACCGCAGCCTGCCAGCCCCGACCTGATCGTCAATTTGGATTCGCTTGGACAAACCGTGGAGGTGCAGCCTTGAACGAGAAGCAGGTGCACAAGTTCGTCAACCGCTACCTAGAAGCGACAGAATGCTCTATTTTAGAAAAATCACCCAATCATTTTACAGTGAAGCTCTCGCCGCATGCAGACCGTGAGCTTACG
This sequence comes from Paenibacillus endophyticus, assembly GCF_014192395.1. GTDB lineage: Bacteria > Bacillota > Bacilli > Paenibacillales > Paenibacillaceae > Pristimantibacillus > Pristimantibacillus endophyticus. Next base: position 117,142 of record NZ_JACHXW010000008.1, read on the forward strand.
AATCGTCCCTACTATTGGAGCTTCGTAGACCGCGTAAATGCCGAGCCCGAGACGATGACCTTTCTATTCGTTACGGACAAGAACAAATATGATGCTGCAGAGGAAGCCAAAATAAACGACGCTGCGATCAAATCCGCGCAAGCTCCAGCAGAAAATGCGCAGGAGGCAGCTGCCAATGCAGCACTAGGGAGATCGCTCGGCTTCGTTCACGGCAATCTTGCCGCACCTGCCCGCGTACCGCGCGAGGACTTGTTCTTTGGGGCTCGTAAGCTGGATATGCTGTTCGACGCCGCCAAGGCAAAGGGAAGCTACGTTTATTTATTCCAGGAACCAGACAAGCGAAGCACCAATCCTTTCTCTTCGACACCCTATACGGCTTGGCTTGGCGTCAATATGCGCGTAGAATTTGCTTGCGATCGCAAACGCGAGGAGATCCATTGCTTCGGCGTTTCATTAGCGACTGGGCAATGCGTGGAGCTATTTTATGATCGTTTGCTCACCCATAAGCTTACACCGCGCCTGCCTGCGAATATTCACATTACCAAAAACGGGATCTCTTACAATAAAGCGCTCAGCATCGTGGAGCAAACGCTAGAGCGCAAGCTGCGGGCATATGACTACAGCTGGGCAGAGAGCGCTTCTGCACGTTTGGAAGAGGAGCTTGAGCGAATAAGCGGGTACTATGAACCTCTTGTTGAGCATGCCTTGGCGGATAACAAACCAGCTATCCAAGAACAATTCGCCCAGCGTCAATCTGAGATCAGGTGGCAATATGAGCCGCGTGTGACCGCATCCGCTATAAACTGCGGGATCTTCCATCTTGAGGGCATCGACTGACATGAAATTGACGATATCTGCTGCAATACGCCAAAAAAAGGCGGTCATGCGGCCGCCTTTACCTGACAGGTTGCAACAGCCTTCTTGGGGCATGTCCGATACAATAGCAAAGAGGTGATCATTTTGCGAAAAAAATTCATAAAGCTGACAGCAGCATGCGTCCTAACCGCAATTGTGCTATATGCTGGCGGGATGCAGCAGCAACCCGCTTCTGCGCTCTCCACTCCTGCAGCAACCTACGAGCCTGTTCAGCAGCAAGCCGAGCAATGGGTGCAAGAGCTGTCGTCCCAACATTCATTTGCCGCGTGGAAGAAAGCTGACCTGGTTATATCACCAATTGGCCCAGGTACGCATAGCTGGCTGGTTCTCGTAAAGCTTCAAAAGCAAACCGTTGGATACCTGATTGTACATGCGTTTGAGTCAGGCGGCTATCAACTAGGTGAATATGGGACAAGCAGCACGCCTCCTTTCGACCAAGGAACATTATCCCGATCGGTCAAGCAGCTTGAATTGCTGCAGCCAGCGTCACAAATCGAACCTCTTTACATTAACCCCTTGCTGTCAGTATGGAAAATAGCCGATGGCAAACAATCTTATTACACCGATTCATCCAGTGGCGAAAGCCTGCCTATTCAAGATAAAGATTGGATCGCGGCTGCCGCTGCAAAATCGGCTGCTCCCCTTCCGGTGCAAATCCGTAAGCCTGCTAAAATTATGAAACAGCTGAGCCTGCCTTCATTCCAAACGTACGACCGGCTGCCTTGGCTGACCGACAAGCCGCTTGCGGTAAACGCGCATGCCTACTCTCCGTTATTTGTTCGAATAAACAACAAAGAACAGCTCCGATACACCGCAGAGCTGTTCCAAGATCAAATGAGGTATGTGTGGTCTGTAGTCGGTTATCATAAATGGGACAACGGTCCGATATACCTTGCACTCGAAACAAGCGAGGACGGTTCGGATAGGCGCTATATCCCAGTATCTTTGTTAATTGAACTCGGCAGCTTCTACCGCTGACGCGAAACGAGCCCTCTCCACCACAAAATAATGCTCATCGGTCCCCATCCGAACCACCGCGTCAGCCATGGTTCCCTGCGTGCTTTGGCTGATGTTCGCGTCTGTTTCCGCTCTTCCCTCGGCGTTTCGATATAAGCCACGAATTGCTCTGCCATATATTTCACGTACTCATCGCCTTTTGCCATAAGTCCCGCCTCCTTCAGCTCAGTAATAAGATGATACATTAAGTTTGCCCCGGACCAGCCGAATGTAAACATGAATGAGTTGCCCTCCAAAAAGCCACGCTAAGCATAAGTCTAAGTGATCTGGAGGAACAACCATTATGTTTCGTACACTAATAATTGGCTCGATCGCACTATGTCTTGCATTATGCAGCAGCTCGACAAGCGCGGACGCTTGGCCATTGATGCCGGTTGGCTCCAGACAGGAGTGGACGCTTCCCACTACTGTTGTCATTATCGATGCCGGACACGGGGGTATCGATGGAGGTGCATCTGCAGCCGATATTTTGGAGAAAGACATTAATCTCGCGATTGCGCGCAAGCTTTACTTGGTTCTTCGCAGCCAGCATATTCCCGCGGTGCTTAACCGCAATGGCGACTATGCCTTAAGCGATGACAATCGCTGGCATCTTACCCGCTCTAGGCATCGCAAGGATTTGTCCCAGCGACGTCAGCTAACGGAAGAGATCGATAGCGAGCTGCTCATCAGTCTGCATGTGAATTGGTCCAAAAAACCGACGGAGAGAGGACCGCTGGTCCTGCATCAAAGCAGCGGCGAGAGCTCCTTGCTGGCTTTCTGCATACAAGACGCGCTTAATCGCCAACAAAATACGGCCTTCCTCCCGCGTGAAGGAAAGCCGTTTTATTTGCTCAAGCGAGTAGCGGACCCTTCGGTCATCGTCGAGATGGGCTTCATAAGCAGTGCGGCAGACCGCACCATGCTGACAGATCCCGTTCGGCAGCAAGAGGTGGCCGAAGCCATCGCTTCAGGAATTAGGCAGTACAAGTGGATCGTTCATTGAGCTGCCGCGTATAAGCGCCGTCAATTTTACAAATTGCACGTTTGGCTGCATAACAGGGATCGACTGCTGAAGGACCGATGCTGTAAATTTGCCGGGAGGCCCTACATGTCCGATCGTAATGCAGCTGACGTGCGATTCCAAATGCTTGCGCAACACACCGATTTGCTTGGAGATATGCTGTACGGAGTATACGTCATCAAGGAACACGTCATTCGAGACGATCGGTACTCCAATCTCCTCGGCGATTTTGGGAACAACTGTTTTATAGGTGGTTCGGCTGTCCAGGAAAAACAACCCTCGCTCCTTGCATACGCCAAGAACGATCCGCATCATTCTCTCGTCAGCCGTCACCTTGGAGCCCATATGATTATTCATTCCAATCGCATGCGGCACATCATCAATTGCAGCTTCTACCCGTTTCTTAACCTCTTCGTCACTCAAATCCGTCGTTAATGCGCCTGGCCCCAGCCATTTCTTCAAGCCTTTATTCGGCTCCATGGGCATATGTACGATGATATCGTGGCCGAGTCTATGCGCTTCCTCGGCATCCTGCTTCGTTGTTGGCATAAATGGCATAATCGCTGCCGTTATTGTAATGGGCAGCTTCATCATCTCCGCCGTTCCATTCATTCCGTTGCCGAAATCGTCAATCACAACAGCGACAGCACGCTGCTCTTGTTGATTCGACGTCTCTTGCAAGGCTGAGCCGGCCCAATCTTCCGAGAGCGCGTAGCTGGTCATGCCGGCTCCTGCCGAATATAAACCGCATAATATCATTACAGCCGCAATTTTAACGCTCATATGCCCCCAGCTTTTCGAATGCCGAACCTTAACTTCCCATGTCTGATCTTTCTGCTGTCTGCCCACTGCTGCACGCACCTCTCGCCTTTTACTATCATTGTTTGTGAAAATGCTGGGAAATATGCTAACCCTATCACAATTGAGCCGTTTCCATTTTCACCCAAATAAAATCAACTGGCATGCAGCAGCAACAAAAACACAGCAAAAAAGAGACCCTATGCAGGCCTCTTCTTCTATCACTGTTTATTCATCCGCCTTGCTCATAACATCTAATGAAATCTGTTCGAGCGTAATGCCGGCCAGCTTATCTGCCATCGCCTTCTGCGCCTCGTTAAAAGCGGCTTCCAGCGATGACTGAATATGGCGGCCAACCGTACAATCAGGATTAGGCTGCTCATGGATAGCAAACAGCTCATCCTGTCCATTGTTATGGACCGCGTTGTATATATCATTCAACGTAATTTCATTTGCCGGCCGAGTGATGACGGCACCTGCAACGCCTGCGCTTGTCAAGACAAGCCCCGCTTTGTTCAACATTCCCATAATTCTTCGTATGACGACAGGGTTTGTATTCACGCTGCTAGCGATAATGTCTGATGTCAGACGTGATGTCTTACTCGTCTCAAGCAACGTCATAATATGAACGGCAACGGCAAACCTATTGCTAGTCAACGTGTTCACCTCCTGTATGGTCAAAAACCGATACCATCTTTATGTAAGCATTATAGTTACATGATCCTTGAATTGTCAATTAAACGCTGCGGTCTGTACGATTCGGGTCAGCGACAAACGTTGCTTTGCCCTCCGACAGAGAGGCAATCCTTGCTAATGAATGAACAAGATACCCTAGTTCAACCAGTTTGTTTCTGCCTGGCTGAAATGCTTTCTCGATCACAATCCCTATCCCGGCCACCGAAGCCTGTGCTTGCTCTACGATTTTCGCTAAACCAAGTGCTGCATCGCCGTTCGCGAGAAAATCATCAATAATCAGCACACGATCCTCTGCTGTTATGAACTTGCGCGAAACGGTAACCTCGCTCTCCTCTTGCTTCGTAAACGAGAAAATGCTCTCCGTGTACAGGTCATCCTTGAGCGTAAGCGACTTGCGCTTTCGTGCAAACACGAGCGGGACGTTCATTTGCAGCGCAGCCATGACAGCAGGCGCAATGCCTGAGGATTCGAGCGTGAGCACCTTTGTAATTTTTTGCGCTTCAAAGAGTGCCGCGAAAGTTTGGCCAATGCTATACATAAGCTGCGGATCGACTTGATGGTTCAAGAATGAATCCACCTTCAGCACATTTTCATTTAATACGATACCTTCTTCAATAATCTTTTGTTCTAATTGCTTCACAACCGTTCCTCCATTGTTCAAAAATAATATTGACATTTCCACCAAAATCATGTTATGATATCTTCTGTTGAAACAAGTTATGCGGCCGTGGCGGAATTGGCAGACGCGCTAGATTCAGGTTCTAGTGGTGTAACAGCCGTGGAGGTTCGAGTCCTCTCGGCCGCATCCTCTATGAAGAAATGGCATTTATTCGGTCTAAATAATATAAGTATAGCACAATGGCTTTCTGTTTTTAATAAACAGATGCTAGTGTGCTTTTTTTTGTTATAGTCACCGCATTTGCGAATTCGGGTCTCTGCAATTTTCCAAGCGTACTTTTAATTCCAACGATCGGAACCATTTCTCTTTCATTACGAAGTTCATTTCGAATTAAAGATTCATCTATGTTGGGTTCAAAAAAGTAGCCGATTATTTTATATCCATGACCACTGGCAGCATCCATATATTTCTGACGATCCAATTTTGTTGGATTCGTATTATCATCGACTAATGATTGTTTTGCACATAAAGCATTCGTTAGGTTCTCATCAAATGGTTTAATCAAACCACGAGTATACGTGTGAAGTGGCAGCCATCAATTCTTAAAATGACTGGAAGCCTCCGAGGCAATATGTGACGAAAAGCAATTTCGTAATCCTTCATTCGATTACCGAAATCATCTTTTTTCATGTCGATTTTTCTCCCTTTTGCAGCATTAATGAATCTTATTCTCTAAGGATTGACGAAGCTTCATTATACCATTTTATAGGAATTTCTAAAATCGAAGTTACCTTTAATTAAATCCAAGTTTATGTACATTCAATTAAATCATGCTGGCATCCGATTTTGGGGTCATCAAGCATACGCCAATTGTTATCTACTATATTTAAATTCTCTTTACAGTAATCATCGGCATCCTCTACCAGCTCAAACCAATAGTCCGCAAAACATGGCTTATCTTCATAAGTATGATATAAAAAAACGTACGCTCCTTCATGCGTTTCATATAACATTACTTTTTTTATTGGGTTAGTTGATTCTTCAAGAAGCTGATATTTTCTCATATAATCCCCTTAATCACTATCTCATATATTGATTTAAATCATTTAGCGCAAACTAAACTGTCAAAAGCGTTTGCAACTTTTTCAGGAAACAAATCTTAAAATAATTTATTACTTCTTGAATTTAGCCTTAACCAAAACAATGACTCCACCAATAAAAATGCCAATAATAGCCCAAGCTGTAATAAATAAAATCGAATCCATGATTAAGCTCCTTTTGTTGTTTATATTTTACATAAATGAAATTAGTCTCTTATTATAACATGTTAACTGGCAGCGAATCTGCAACATTTTCTAGAGTTACGTTTTCAGGGTTGGCAATAAACTTCATTTTTCGTTTATGGTCATAGACATTACATGATTCTTCATCAGTGGGGTCTGAGATAAGTACCCCATGTCTTAACTCCTTTATCTCACTATTGCAGCTTGAACCAATGTGCTATGATGCTCGTTAACCTGGTAAAGCAGCCGTTCCTTCTCACTGTCCGACCTCATATCCTTATTAAGCTATCGTTCTCCCTCTGCATAATATGAAGCAAAACTACTTTTTTCATCGGAGCATTAAACGATTTCACACATACGCCAGTTGCTCGTATTATACCAAAAAATGGGACAGCGCAGAATTAGTCCTGGGCTGTCCCGTTTCTCTGTTTAGTTAATGATATGCTGTCCAGTAGTCAGGTTCGTTCCCATTGCTAACGGGATTGCTGAAGCATTGGTAGGTGAGAATATTAGGTGGCAGAACGCCCTCAGCGAGTAAAGGCTTTCTGCTGCCCTATCACTTTTCTTCTATATTGCAAACGTTAAACCTATCAGCTGTTCACTAAGGCGCCATAGTCGTTCTGCCGCATCGGGATCAACCGCATATGGCATCACGCCGGAGTCCGTTAATGTCGAATTGTTGTCCAAATGAAATTCGGACTCAGCGTCCTGCCCGAGAGGGGCGATATCGCAGTTCTCGCAATAAATGCCCCCCCTATTGTTAAGCTGTGGGCTCGTCGCACACCACACGCTGGTAGCAGCCCCTTGCCCTACGGTCTTGAGATTTTTCGTTGGGTCGAGAACAGGCTGTCCGTTTTCGTCGATGACGCCCGCCGCACGCAGTTCCTCATTCGAGAGATGTTTTTCGAGACCTGTGCCGACGATGCTGCCCGGATGAAGGGAAAAGGCGCGTACACCGTCGGCATGGCCACGCTTGTCAAGCTCGAGCGCGAAGAGAATGTTCGCCGTCTTCGCCTGACCATAGGCCCCCCATCGGTCATAATTACGTCGCTCGTAGTTGGGATCATCGAACACGACGGGGGAAAAGTGATGTCCCCAGGAAGAAACTGAAACCACCCGCGCTCCGTTCGCCTTGCACAGCGCAGGCCACAGCCGCGCGACAAGCTGGAAATGGCCCAAATGGTTCGTCGCGAATTGGGATTCATAACCTCGCGAATCGCGTGTAAGAGGGGATGCCATAATACCTGCGCTGTTTACCAAAATGTGCAGCGGCTGACCTGAGGCAAGAAACTTCTCAGCAAAGGCATCGATCGAGGCAGGGTCCAGCAAGTCCATTCCTTCAATTTCAATGCCATCGATGTCCGCAAGCGCGGCCGCGGCTTTGTTGCGATCACGTGTCGGGACGATGACTTTGGCTCCAGCAGAACGAAGCACACGCACGGTCTCAAGACCAAGACCGGAATAGCCGCCGGTGACGATAGCAATTTTGCCGGATAGGTTAATACCCCTGATAACGTCTTCGGCTGTCGAAGACGCTCCATAGCCGGTGCCGATGGGAGTTTGTTTCGTTGTCATAATATGCTCTCCTTTAAATGTTTTATGAAAAATATGACTTGAATAGCTGATAAAATCTTTATTTGAATAATCCCGTAAATTTTGAAGTATTACGTAAGTGATAACCACTAACGGTCCAAAGCGTTTCGGCAAGTTTGCTCGATAGCCTATTCACGTACGCCAGTCATAAGCTTGCTATCCGCAGGAACAATCGCCGCGATGTCCACCAAATAAATATGGCAGCCTTTGCTCGACAGTGTTGATTTATGCCTTAATCATGATGATAGATCTCCCTCGCTATTTATTTAGACAAAAAACGTAAAATGTCTATGTGTCTATATTATACGACTGGACAAAGATTGTAAAGTGTATAATAATAAATTCATGGACGACAAAAAGAAACTGCATATTATAACCGTAGCATTGGACGTGTATTTCAAGTATGGCTATAAGCGAGTGTCGATGAATGAAATAGCACAGGCCGCCGGTATTTCACGTGCTGGTCTCTATTTGTACTTCAAGAACAAGGAGGAAGTTTTTAACGCTACGATTCTACATTATGGCGACACGCTCATTGAAGAAATTGTGGAAGGACTTTCTTCCAAGAAAACGCCTGAAGACAAAATTTTATATGCGTTCGAAGTGTGGTCAATTAACAATTTTGATCAATCATTGAACTCTCCGGAAGTAAAAGAAATGACCGACAGCTCTTACGAATTCGCCCAGGAGGCACTCGACGCAAGCTACAATAAACTCGAAGTCGTTCTGATCTCTATTTTGGAATCGCGATCAACATCCTCCGGCAGCCCAAACAGCCTTTCTCCAGAGAAATTGGCTCATCTTTTAACAAGCGCATCGCGAGGGTTTAAAATTGTCGCCCGAAACTCGTTGGAGCTTCGCCAATTGATTGAAGACTTGCTCCGAATTATTCTTACCGCTTAAGAGAGGAATGGTTCTTCTCTGCTAGCTGGAAAGCTTACTGTAAGGCGGCTTTTTTTGCTTTTTATTTTTCAATAAAACTTCCTAAATCCTAAAAATCTACGTAAATCAAAGTGTGCGACATCTAAGTCGCACGAACTGAAGTCACCTATCAAAATGAAACTAAGGCTGCCAGCTACTGGCAGCCTTAGTTTCATTTTTGACTGTGTGGTGTATTGAAGGCCGACCATTTTTCTTGGTTTTATTTACGCAGAGGGAATGGTCAATAAGGAAATCATTAACGCGAAAGTATTTTGAATAGATCTCAATATGATCTGAAGCCAGCCCTACTTGACTCAAAGCGCGCCTCTCTGCTCAATAGCTCATTCAAAAATTGAAGCAGCTAGGAATTATTCAATAATGATTTCCCTAAATATTCCTTTACCTGACTCAAAAACGGGGTTTCTAATGCGATCCCATTGATGTCAACAATAACGTACATCGGAAACTCCTTAACACCTATTGCTGCTGCCCAATCCATATTACTTTCTTGTTCTTGATCCCAAAACTGAACTTTAATGATTTCTTTTGTTATTTCAGGATTAGAGTTATGAAAGAGGTTCAATTCTGTTGTTTCACTGTCAGGAAGATCGTTTTTATAAAACAAATGAATCGCATATTTTTCTGTCTCTGATGGCTTTAATTCTTTCATGACTTCTTCTTTTGTTGGACCTCCACAACCTGATACCAAAGAACCAATGATCATAACAAGAGTTAATAAAGCAAGGTATTTAAGCTTCACAGACAGTCACCCCTTCCTTTCTATGGCGTTATACGTACCAAATAAGCTGTTGTTGCGCTAATTCCATAATGAAAATATCGAAACAATTCGCATTTTTGGAGTACATCCTTGAGCCGCATTTATTACAATTCCTATCATATCCTGGAGGTTACAGCATGAGAAACATAATTATTTCTGGAATTTTAGCAACCGGACTACTCTTGAGCCCGATTTCTGCTCACGCAGCTATCACAAAGTTAGACGGAGGAAAGTTGATTGCTGGGAGAGTATTCGTTCCTATACGGGAAACAGGGGTAACGTTGGGAGCTAAAATCAATTGGGATTCTAAAACAAAGACTGCTTCTCTTGAGAAAGATGAAAAGAAGCTAATTGCAAAAGTTGGTCCATTCGTTAAACTCATTGATGGAAGAGTTTATGTTCAGCTTCGTGAAGTAAGCAGCATATTTTTTGCTAATGACCCGTTTGGTTGGGACTCCGCAACGCTTACCGCAGGAAACAGCAACCTTATGTCTTCGGTTGCTCCATTGCAGACAAGTGAAGCGTTAAAAATAACTTCAAATGCGATTTCCAAGAAAAAAGAGTGGGTACATCTTCTTGAAAAAGCGGACAATGAGGAACTTTCTGGGAGCTTAACTTGGGATGGACTTGATACATTCAAAGTTGTTTATTCTGTTGAATGGCATGTTTATGAAGCATATACGACAGGAACAATTGAGGTTAAAATGAAGAAGTCTGGAAGCAAATGGATTCCTTCTTCCTTCAATTACAGAGAGTCTTGGGGAGTGATCATGCCTTAATCGTCAGAATAGGCTCTACTTCATCAACGATCTAAGTACAGCTGCGCTGCCTAGATAGCTGTCCAATCCATCTACTTTATCCGTGATAAATGAACCTTGACGGTTAACCTTTAAGAGTTCCTTCTCTTGCTGCTTCCTATTGTAAGATTCCTTCACAAGCTGGCTTAAACACGTTTCTGGCACCATATGCTGGAAACGCAATAAAGGAAAAATGACAACATTTAGAATAATATCATCGTTTTATGTAACTAAGACAAGACATGAAGGATATTCATGAAGCTGATCATGATTTCAGTTCTATTGTTGCTAACTTTAACGTGATGTTTACATCGCTCAGCTTTAAGACTTATTCTCATAAAAAAAGCCAAAGAGCCTCCGCCAGAAAAAGTCGGAGGTTCTTCCTTTAGTACAGATTACTCACTGATAGAAGTCTTGTTATCGAATAAATTCACACGTTCCTCAGACACAGGCGCAAAGCTGTATGTACGGCTTAGCTTCACCACGCGTCGACTGGGCCGCCGAATAACGACAGAAGTCTCATCCCAAGCGACGACGATGCCATGTACGTCGTTCGCTTCCATTGCATCTCTTACTACCCTAATGGTTGCTCCGCTGACACGAAATGCATCCAGCTGCTCTTCGCTTATCATTTGCGTTCCTCCCTCCTTTTAAAGCCTATCCATTCTTTAAGGTATTGAAAAACCCCAATGGATGCTCACGCATACATTGAGGTTTTCTTTCACCTATAAGGTAATCATCGGCACACTGCCGAAATACCATTCCGTTAGCCAGCATGCTCCTTGGCATCATTGGTTTCATACCACTCATCGAGCACTCGCGATGACATGACGCGTTTGCCAATATATTCGCTCTGACGGTCAGTAAACTGTTCCCGCCATTCAATAGACAGCTCATCGCACAGCTTCACGATCGTTAACAGCTCTGACCATGCTACATAGCGTTTGTACCAGAAAAACTGTGGATGCTCAATCATATAAGGATATAGATCATCAAATTCCGTATGTTTACAATCCAATGCACGCTCAAAGTGGACTTTCGCGCCGCTTAGCTTCGTATACATAAACTCTGCAGACATTTCCCCCATAACATGTGCCTCCCCTCGATCACTTCTGTATCATTATAAGCGATAATGCCGAATGGGAAAAGAGCATTTGTGCTGGAACATTCTACTCAAACTGAATTTCACCGTTATCAAGTGATGAAATACGCACGAGCGGCTCTACACGAATTCCCTGTTCCCGAAGCGTTCTGCCTCCGGCTTGGAATGACTTCTCGACTACGACGCCAAGGCCGATCAGTGTCGCGCCTGAGCGCTGAATAATTTTGATTAAACCGCGAGCGGCATCGCCATTTGCGATAATGTCATCAATGAACAATACCCGATCTTCATCATTTAGAAACTGTTTGGATACCATAATATCGGTAACCATACCTTTTGTAAAGGAAGGCACGCGCTCTACGTATGCATCTGGATCCGCAATCAGCGTCTTCTTCCGACGAGCAAATACAAGCGGCACGCCAAGCGTAAATGCAGTCGCATAAGCTGCAGGAATGCCGGAGGATTCCACCGTTATAACCTTCGTAATATGCTCTTCCGCAAAGCGCCTAGCAAACTCTTGTCCCATTTCCATTGTCAATTGCGGGTCGACCTGGTGGTTGATCAAAGCATCCATCCGCAGTACATTGCTCGACAATACGGATGATTCTGCTAAAATGCGTTTTTTTAAGCTCTCCATCTTTCATTACCTCCACCAAAATCCTTTTTGATAACGTACCATAGGTCAGGCAAAAAGTGCAACCCTATGGAAGGCATCAATAGGAATGCTTATGAATTCAAAGTATTTGTTAGGAATAATTTCAAATCACCGGTAAAAAAGAGCAACTTTTTCCACTTAAACAGCGTCTAATAGAATAGACTCTTGCCACTGCTAATACTTGAAAATTCAATTTTCCTTATACTAATAAACTTACATACCGATTATATAAATAGGCGAGAAAGGAGCGTGCATCTTGAACCTTTACCAGAAAAAACCTGCAAAAACGGCAATGCTTGCTGCTTCCGCGCTTATCATTCTATTAACCGGCTGCCAAAGCGCAATTCCCAAAGAAACAGCTGGCACAACCAGCAACGTCGTTTCTCCCAGGAACGATCAAAACGATTCGCCCGACACTCCCCAGAAAAATTATATTGAAACGGAAGACGGCGAGCTAAGCCCTGTTGAGCCATACTGGAACGCGGCAGATACAAGCAGCGATGCAAGCGCCGAAACCTCCACGGTTCGCAAGGATAAGGATACGAAGGCTTCCGTGCAAACAGAAAGTGAAGATCCCGAATGGAATCCCGATCAGCCGATGCTCAAAGGCGTTTCCATCGGAAACGATCATTCCGCGATTACAAAACGTTTCGGCGTCCCGCTTGACAGTTACAAGCTCGACGAAGAAAGCGAGCCCATTACCGTGCTTGAATATGACGGCTTCGCTATCGGCATCAATCCTTTTCAGTCCGTTCAATTTGTCGAAGTGTTCGGCAAAAACATCTCTGCGGGGCTAAGCGGCCTTCAAGTTGGAGACAAGCCCGAGCTGGCGCTGCGCACACTCGGAAAACCCGAGAAGCAAACCGCGTATTTGCTTACTTACGAAACTATTAATGCTCTGCTCAAACTTGATCTTGACCCCGTCCATAATGAGATTGTTTCAATTAAGTTGCTCGCTCTTAACTGAATCCCTACGACCAATCCAGCATCCATAAGCCGAGTAATGCAAGCAGCAATATAGGTAAGGTTAACACAAGCCCGTATTTCATATACTCGCGCCAGCTTATTTTTATGCCTCCTTGCCCTACCAGCTGAATCCACAACAAGGTGGCAAGCGATCCGATTGGGGTCAGCTTTGCACCGATCGAAGTGCCGAGCAGGCTCGCAAAAGGCAAATAATCTGGACCGCCAACTTGTTCAATGGCAAGCGACGAGATCAATACGGCAGGTAAATTATTAATAGCAGCCGCAAGCATCGCAAACAGCAAGCCCGATCCAAAGATGCCTACCAGCTCGCTTTTTTCCGCAGCTCGCTCGATTACCTCTGGAAACCACGCTGTAGCTCCATGCACATGAAGGCTATACACGATTAAATTCATTGACAAGGCAAACAAAATAATAAGCCATGGCACCCGCAGAATCGTTTCCTTGAATGGCGCGCGCCTCGCTGAAGCCGAAGCTATCCATTGAATCGCCGCACAGCCGAGCGCGACTGCCGCAACCGGAATGCCAATCCTCTCCGAGCCTAAATATCCTATCATCATTAGTACAATGTTCACCCAAGATAAATAAAACAAAGGCTTATGTGCGATTGCCGAAGCAGGTTCAGGGAATAGGTTCTGAGCTGTTTTTTTTGTTGATGTCTTCCCTATCGGCTCCCAGAAATAAACAACCGATACGACAATCGTAGCCACAATCGCGATCATACCAGGAAGCAGCATCCGCGAAGCATACTCGCCAAAGGAAATATCGAAGAAATCTGCCGTCAATATATTCGTCAGATTACTCATCATGAGCGGTGCGCTTGCGGTATCGGCCATAAATCCAACTCCGACTAAAAACGTTAATCTTTCGCTTCGCGACAGCTTCAGCAATGATGTTACTTCAAGCACAATGGGAACCATTATAAGTATGGTCCCGTCATTGTTGAAAAACACCGTAATCATAGCGGCCATGATAGACAAGCCTATAAATAAAGCTAGCCGCCTCTGATGAAAACGATGAACGATATGTAGGGCTGCCCATCGAAAGAAACCGTTATAATCGAGCAGCGACGTAAAAAGCATAATGCCAATAAGCGAGAAAGTCGCATTCCAGACAAAACCCCAGATGTAAGCCGCATCCTCCGGCTTCAGCAGTTGCGCCGCAAACAATAAAGCGGCACCCGCCAGGGCGATAAAGGCTTCGTTAATCCCTTTAGGTTTTATTAATATGAAGGTTAAGGCCGCAATAAATACGGTCAACGTAATAAATAAGGACATGATTGTGCTCCTGGCTGCATATTTCGAACAACATGTAAAATTTTGAAAAAAGTCATGCCTGTCCCGGTTTGGACATACCTTCTATATAGAAGAGGTCATCGAACGGAGGACGGTAGACGATGTGGAAACGTACTGGTAAGGTGTTGCAAATCGCCTCCACCTACATGGGAACAATTGTAGGCGCAGGTTTTGCCACTGGTCAAGAAATATTGCAGTTTTTCACCCGATTCGGGTATTGGGGCTCCATCACCATTGCATTGTCAACCGTTTTATTCATATGGCTAGGCACCAAAATGATGCTCATCGCCAGCCAGATTAAAGCAAAATCATACGAGGACTTGAACAAAGCTTTATTCGGCGATAAATACGGAAGGCTGATCAGCCATTTCATGCTGGTTGTGCTGCTTGGTGTAACAGCCGTCATGCTCGCTGGTGCAGGCACCATCTTCTACGAGCATTGGAATATTTCATATCAATCCGGTTTGCTGATTACAATTGCAGCCTGCTACTTCCTGCTGCGAAAAGGCATGAACGCTATTCTGACGGTTAACGCGATCGTCGTTCCTGTCATGCTTCTTTTTACGGTGCTCATTATGATCGATACGTTCCATACGCCAGGCGCAGACAAGTTCCTTACGCTTGCAAGCGACCATTCCATATGGGCCGCATGGGCTTCGCCATTTCTGTACACCGCATTCAATCTCTCTATGTCACAGGCCGTGCTCGTCCCTCTAGGCGCAGAAATCAATGACAGGAAAGTCATCATAGCCGGTTCATGGGTCGGCGGCATCGGCATCGGCTTCATGCTGCTCGCCGGCCACATTGCCTTGTCGGTCCATATGCCGGGCATCCAGCAATTCGCCATTCCGATGGGCGGAATCGCGCGCCAGCTAGGTCCGAGCGTGCAATTCATTTATATTTTTATTATTTTCGCAGAGATCTTCACCACGCTGATTGCCGACATTTACGGCCTGACCCTCCAGCTCCACGAACGCCTCAAATGGGCGCGCAGCTTAATCGTTCTGCTTATCCTTGCCATCTGTTATGTAGCCAGTCAAATCGGCTTCGGCATGCTGCTGTCCACGCTGTATCCTTTATTTGGGCTGGTAAGCTTCGGCTGGCTCATACTCATCATCCGCAAACGAGTATCGGCAAGCTGAGTCTGTTCAAGCGCTTTTGCCGGTCAGGTTACAGCTGAACCAACAAAGCCTCTTTCACGTTTGAAAGAATCTCGTCGCGGACATGCTCATGGCAGGTCATGATTATCACTTGTCGTTCATGGGATAGATCCGACAACAATCCGGTAACGGCTTGCAGCCGGCTCCGATCGAAATTAACGAATACATCATCTAACATAAGAGGAAGCTTGGCACCACGCGAGGCTTCCTCTGCCAAAGCCAGCCGCATGGCTAGATAAACCTGCTCCGCCGTACCTCTGCTGAGCATTCCGCTGTCAATGATTCGTCTTTCGGACGATTCCAGCCTGATGCCAGGCTCACCAGGTGTCGACAAGACCCGAATATACTTGCCATCCGTCAGCTTTCCGATAAATTCAGATGCTTTCCTTAGAACGACAGGCTGTCGTTCCTCTTCATAAATACGCTTGGTTTTGCTTATTAATGCAGAACTAACCGCCAGCACCGCATAACGCTCCGCATCCTTCTCCAAGCTCGCAATGGTCATTGCTCTATCGGAAAGCAGCTTCTGATGCTCCTCTTCCCGCAGAAGCTGATCAAGCGATTGCCTGAGCCTTCCCCTTTGCTCCAGAAGCTCCCTTTTCGAATTCTCCATCGTCTGAATTACTGCTTGCGACTCCATTTGCATGGACTGCAGCTCGTCTTCATCGTAAGAGGCATACAGCTTCTCCAGCGCCTGCGCTCTTTCACTGGACATCCCCGCAGTAAGCTCAAGCGTAAGCTTGGACAATTCGAGCTCAAGCTCCCGTAACGAACGACGATGCTCGATCGCCAGCTCATATTCGGCTTGGCTTGCAAGTCCGGCCTCCTTTAATCGCAAATCCATCTGATTAGCGATTTCTTGCTGCTGCAGATCTGCTGCCCGCTGCGCTATTAACAGCTCATCCTGGCGCGATCGTATGCCGAGCGATTCCTGCATGGCTGCTGTATGCCGGCGAATCTCCGCATGCAGCAGCCGCAGCGCGAGCGTGGGATCAGCCGCAAGCTGCGCCTTCGCTTCCTCGAGATGCCCGCACAGCTTGGCGGCATGCTCGGCATATGCTGCCAGCTGCTTGTCCGCGGCGGCTTGCTTTGCTGCCAAGCGGTCATATTGCTGCAGCCGCTGCAAAGCTTGCTCGGCGAGCTCGAAGGCTTCCAGCGCAGCTGCCGGGGACATTCCCGCCGGCAGCGAGCGAGCTGCAAGCCAGCCGGCCCATTGCCGGGCGGCGGCTTGTCTTGTCTGCGCAGCGGCGGCGGCTGCCTCGCTGCGGCTTGCAGCGTGCGCGTGCAGCCGCTCCAGGCGGCGTGCGAGCTCGCTGCTGCTATTGTCGAGGCGCTCGCTGTGCTGCAGCGCCTCGAGGCACTGCTCCACGGCAGCTCGCAGCTGCGTACGTGCTTGCTCTGCTGCGAGCAGATGCTCTGGCGAGCTGTCTTGTTTGGAAGCAAGCAAGGCAGCGGCTGCTTCCTGCGGTTTCTTCACGAGCGCTTCCAATCGTTGATATACTCGCTGCTCCATTTGGCTTAATGCCTGCTGGCTGCTTCCATTTCTGCGGTAGCTTCTGCTTCTGGTGTCCCGCTTCCGCAGCATAGCTGCAGCGGCAAGCACAAGCGCCGCTCCAGCCAGCGCGAGCGCGGCAACCCCCGATCCGCCGCCTGCCCCGGCAAGCGCGGCAGCCCCAAGCGCCAGCGCGGCTCCGCCCGCTCCCGCCGCCGCAGCCCACAGCAGGCCGGCTCCGCCCCGCCCTGCTGCCGCCGTCCCGCCGCCCGCAGCGCTATCGCGCGCGGAGCCCGCTCCGGCAGAGCGCACCCGCTCGAGCTCCCACTCGCGCAGCGCGCTGTCCAGGGCGTTCCACGCCCCCTTCAGCGCATCTCGCGCAAGCGGCAGCACCTCGAATCCGGTGCTGTCCCCAAGCTGCGCTCGCCGCTGCGCCTCCCGCATGGCGGCGGAACTCGCCTCCTCGAATGCTGCCGACGCTTCCCGCTCCTGCTGCTTTAGCGTCTCAAGCTCCGCCGCGAACCGTTCCGCGGTTCGCGTGTAATCAAGCTCCTCCTGCCTCGCGGTCCTCACGTAATCGCGATCGGCAACGGTGACATGCATTTCGCGAAGCTGACGCTCCGTCCATTCCGGCGCAATGCTGGTAACCAGTCTTGCAATCATCTCGTCATGCTCGCTAAGCTCGGACGCAATCAGCTGCGCATCCTCCTTCAACTGCCGAATATGCTCTGACGTTAGCAGCAAAGCCTCCGCTTCCTCCGTCAGCGTGATGATTCCATCGTCATAGACCGTTGCCTCCTGTTGGAGCTCAAGAAGCAGCGACTTCTGCCGCAGCCGCTCGCTTTCACTCTCCAGCTCTGTTCTTCGCCTAAGCAGCTCCATCCAGCTCTTTTCGTCAAGGGCATCAATCGCGCCTGCATACGCGATGGTTTCCCGCTCGATCTGCAGCTGCTGCTTTCGCAGCCATATCTGCCTTGAGGATACAGCCTTGCCTAAAAGCGCTTGTCTCGCTTCCTTCCCAGGCTTCTCCTGCTCAAGCAGGCTCAGCGACTCATCCACGCTTGCCGACTGTATTTTTAATGCATTGTAAGCGAGGATCGCATCTTCCCGCTTGCGCAGCTCCCCATCGAGCTGATCAAGCGATTTCAGCTGCTGATTCATTTGCTGATTCGTACCGCGCGGTTTGAACAGCTGTTCCATCTCCAGGGCAATACGCCTCTCTGCCATCGCGATCGTCTTGCCGTTATCCCAGCCTGCTTGATGCAAATAACGACCAAGCTCATCACCGGACAGCGCACCAACCTCCTGCAGCTCCGTAAGCGTAATCGCATAAAGCTGTCGGTACAGCTTCTCGCTGACACCGCCCAAATAATCGCGCTCCCATTCCACTTGCGTAAGCGCTGCTGCCTCAGGGTGCGTCTCATCTGCACCCGGCATGCCTGCAATCTTTCGCAGCGTCAGCTTGCCAGAGCCATCCGTAGCATAACGTTCAACAAAAAAAGACTCCTCGCCAGCACCTCTAACGATCAGTCTCCCTCCATGCCTTCCGCCGTTTATCGGCTCTTGGCGCTCATTGGGCAGCGTTCGTTTCGCAAATCCAAACAATATGGATCGAATAAAACCAAACATTGTGCTTTTGCCTGCTTCATTCGGGCCATATACAACAATAACAGGCGCATCTAGCGAAATTTGTTTGCTGTAAAGCTGCCCGAAACCGTCAATTTCAGCCTTCAAGAGCTTCATGCGATTGTCTCCTCCAAGTCAATTAACGTAAAACGATACAGATGCTTTCAGCTTTCCCGTTCATTTCCGTGCAGCAGTCCAAGCACAAGCTCACGCCCCTGCTCGAGCCAATGTTCCGGAAGCTCCTCCCATTCGCTTCGCAGCAGCCTTCCAAGCTTGGCATGACTGGCTGCGCCTTTTATCGCATCCTGAGCGAATGCGCGCCATTTCAGCTGATCTTTCGACAGCTCCATGCTCATCCGATAGAGCTCACCGGCAAAGCTGTCTTCAGCTTCAAGCTCCTCTGTACGAATCTCGGCTCCTGTATTCGCTTCGAGCGCATAGACATGGATCCACCTTTCACCTGCGTCTAAGGCTCTGCCTTCCTGCAGCTGCTCAAGCAGAACACGAGTGACAACCGGCTCCATTAGCTTATGATGGAGCGGTCCTCGGCCATTCAAGACCATACGCAGCATGACCATCCGGCCATCCGACTCCGTCAGTGCAAGATCCAGCTGCTCCTCAAGCTGCAGCAGCAGCTCCTGCTCGCTGCCAATGCCTGTTATTGACATGCTCCGCTCTAGCCAGCGCACGCTGTCAAGCGGGACAAAAGAAAGATCCAACACTTTGGCAGCCGTCACATCAATCATCAAACAGCCTTTGGCACCCGTTTCACGAGGGTTTCGACCCTGCAAGTTTCCTGCGTATACGACATGGGGATACTCATGCAAGACACGGCGATGATGTATATGGCCTAACGCCCAATAATCAAACCCTTTGCTGCCGATAAGCTCCTGCAGCTCGCATGGCGCGTAAGGATCATGAGTACCGTCGCCATCGACGTTGCCATGCAGCATCGCGATATGAAATGGAGCCTCCGGCTGAGTCTGATAGGCGGCAGCCATATTTTCGGTCACGATGCGGGTGCCATAAGATCTGCCGTAAATAAAGGCAGCCAGCTCACCGCTTCTGCGGTAAGCCGGCCGATATTCCATCTGATCCGATCCAAAAACAACAACATTGGACGGGAGCTTAAGCTCCGCGCGCGCCCCGCTCAGCGGATCATGGTTCCCATGAATGACATAAACGGCAATGCCATGCTCCTCCAGCTTTGCCCACTCCTTCACAAGAGCAAGCTGAGCCCGCAAAGAGCGATCCGCCTCATCGAACAAATCTCCGGCTAATACAATGAAATCCACTTGGTTCCGAATGGCAGCTTGCGTCAGCTCCCGAAGCGCTGCAAAGGTTGATTCCATTAAAGCTTCCCTAACAGGGGCAGGCGCACTGGCAAGCCCGCGAAAAGGGCTATCCAGATGCAAGTCTGCCGCATGAATGAAACGAAAAGGCACCGACATCGGCGACACCACCTATTCCCATAGAATAAACCGTTATTCCGGCTTCATATGAACGTAGACTTTCTTCAGCTGCGAGATTACCCTCGACAACGAATATACCTTTTTGGCTTTCTCCGAGCCTGCTCTTGCGAGATGGTAGCGATAGGCAGGGTCGGTAACGACCTTCTCAAGCGCTTCGGCAAGTGCTTCCGGGTTCTCAGGCGGGACAAGCAATCCGTTGATGCCGTCTTCGATTTGCTCCGCTATGCCCCCCACATTAGTTCCAACAAGAGCGAGCCAGCATAACGCCGCTTCAGCGAACACGGAACCGAATGCTTCAGCTCGCGAAGGCAGCACGAATACGTCAAAAAACGGCATGAATTCCTCTGGATGCAGCATGTAGCCATAAAAAATAATATCATCGTACAAGTCCAGCTCGACCGCCAATGCTTCAAGCTCTTCGCGAATCGGTCCGTCTCCGATAATATGGAGTACGAACGGATGTCCTCTCCGCTTCAACTCTGCACAGGCATGGAGCAGCACGTCGAGTCCTTTTGCTGGGACGAGCCTGCATACAGTAATAAGCTGCGTGACGGCATTTTCATGGGAAATCGGCTTAAACCGTTTTTCATCAAACCCATTCGGAATGACCTTAATTTTCTCCGGATGGTTGATATGCGGTGCAATATAAGATCGGAACGATTCAGATACCGTAAGCAAATGATCCGCTTTCGCTTCAAGTTCTCCGTAAAGGCTCATTAGAAAAAGATGCTCGGGTCCGCCCTCTTTGATTTTCCCATTCAAGATTAGCTCTCGCTCGTAGCTGGAATGGATGGTAACGACTAGCGGTGTATCCGGGAACAGCTGCTTCATAACAAGCGCGGCAATCGGATGATGCGCATGTATAATATCGTACGGCTTTTTAATTCTCATTTTGGTCCACCATACGTAATCTTTGTAGGTTTGTATATATTTGTCTACCATTGTATTCCCGCTGTAGACCGTGTGGTCGAAGGTCTCGAATTGAACCTCCTCTTGCCCTTTGCTGCGTACACGCTTCGGCAATGAGAACAACTCCATTTGCCAGCCAAGCTTGATAAAACGATCTTGAATGTACGGGATCATGGAAGAAACTCCGCCCGGCTGCTCCGGTGGAAAAAACAATGCTTGTAAAATATTCATGCGTCCCATCCTTTCGAGGTCAAACATCATGCAAATATCTCAGCTATTCGATTACCGTAAAACATGATATATTAGAACATATGTTTCTGTAAAGCTATTGCATCCCATACTAGATAACGGTGGTTAACTCATGTCAATTACACAATGGCTCTCAGGCCCGAACGGGCAGCTGCTTTCGTCGTCAGCTGTTATCGTCATTCTAATCCTAATGCTCTTCATGTCGATCAGGCTTTATGTAAGCTACCGCAACAAACGGATCTATCGCTTGCTCATTACGGCCATTCCCTTAATCATTGCCAAGCAATGCTTGCTGGTCGTACTCGCCTACCCAGGCTGGTCATTGTCGCCTTATCTGTATTTGAGCTTCACGATCATGCAGATCATTTCATTTATTATTATAAACTTTGTTTTCATGAAATTATATACTCATCGCTCAGCCGAGCTGAAAGTGATCCCATTTATCATTATGAGTATAATGACACTTGTTGTTGCAGGCATACAAATTGCTCTTTCGCCTTTTTCGGCTGAGTCGGCCGTTCACACAGGGACCGTCACCTTCCCTGCTCTCGACTTTTACGGACTGATCGTGATCCTTATGGTCATGCTGGACACAAGGGGCGCTGACCTTAGCTCCAATTATTACGCAAGCTTGATCGTTTTTTTCGCGAGTGAGCTGGCACGACTCGCTAATGTCTACGTTTTTCACGAATCGATGCTTTGGTTAATCTCGCTTAGCCAGCTACTGCCAATCGTTTATTATACCTTGCTCTTTCTCTTGCTCTTTGAATGGGTAATCGAACGGCTTATGTTTACCTATCAATCCTCCATTATGGACGGCTTGACGGGGCTTTATAATCGCCGGCATTTCTATTCCAAGGCAGAGCAGCTGCTTCAAGGCAGCAAATCGATGGCAATTATTTTTTGTGACATTGATAATTTCAAGAAATTAAACGATACGCACGGTCATCACAAGGCTGACGGCGTGCTTAAGCAGGTTGCCGAAATCATCAAAGAGGAATCAAGCGGAATTGGGGCTGCTGGGCGTTACGGTGGAGAAGAGCTGCTCAGTTGTGTAAGCTCTGAGCGAGTGAAGCCTGAGATCGTGGCCGAATCAATCCGTCGAAGAGTGGAGCTGGAAACGATGGTTACGATAAGCGTCGGCTTCAGCACCTCCAAGGAGAGCAAGGCCGTACAGGAGATGATCAAGCAGGCGGACGAAGCTATGTACCTTTCGAAAACAACGGGCAAGAACAAAGTAACGCCGTTCAAAGCAACGTCTGCTTCTAAAAAAACACTTGCCTGACCCCAGCATTAACAGCTGGTAACCGGCATAATCCGCTTGAGAAAGTTATTCATCAGTAAGGGTAGGGAAATCAGGATCGGAGGGTCATCCGCACGCGGTTCATGCAACATAACCTGTTGATATGGAACATTGTCGTTCGCAGTTACGATTATGGGCTCCTTCGATCTTGTCCGGAGTGTCGCATGCGGGAGCAGCATATCTTTGGCTTGCGTGCCCCACGAAATGGACGTTGCCATCAAATAATAAGTGCCCGGTTTAATATCGGCCAGACAGAAATGGCCTAATGAAGAGAGCAGCGTGCCGTACAAGGGCAGCCCTTCCGGTATCGGTCTCGCGAATAATCCAATAAGTATGATTCCCTCGAACGGCACTACGGCTTGTACGCTCCCCTCGACTCGGTCATGATGCTTCGAAGGCAGATACAGTGACTTCCAGCCATTCAGCTGCTGCAGCGCATCCAGTTGTTGGCTGGCTTGCAGTTTTGAGTTTCGGAATTCTGACGGCGTAACGCCGACCCTCTCCGTAAATCTAGATGTGAATGTGCCGAGGCTTTGCTGGCCGATTTCCAAACCGACATCACGAATGCTTAAATGGGTCTGCAGCAACAAATCCTTAGCCCTCTGCAAACGAAGCGAGGATGCATAATATAAGGGAGAGAGGCCTGTTCTCTCTTTGAAGATGCGTGTGAAATGAAAGTTGCTGTATCCGGCATAAGCAGCTAACTTCGAAAGCGGGAGCGGCTCATAAATATTATTGTGAATATAAGCGATCACTCCGTCTATTTCTGCATACCGATCCGTAACCATCGCTGCATCTTCCTCCCGTTATGCTTCTACTCCATTACAAATAAGAACTTATGTTCGTGTATATAATAGCATACCGCACAAAAGAAGGAAACAGTCTATTTGCTACAAATCGGTGTGCAGCTTTAACGTTAATTTGCTTTTTGCCTTTTGCTTTTTGCTTTTTGCCTTTTGCCTTTTGCTTTTTGCCTTTTTCATTTTCTTTTTTCTTTTTTCTTTTTGCTTTATACCTTTTTCTGTTTTCTTTTTTCTTTTTTCTTTTATCGTTTAGTCGTAATCGGCTTCTCAAGGGCATAAAGCTCGTCTTCAAGCGTTTGCATGCGTTCAAGGACAGCTTTCCGCGCATCGCTAATGGCATGGTTATATAGATGGGGGCCAATCTCTTGTATAACGAAATCGAGCAGCTGTTCTGCTGCGATCGAACCAATCGTTTCTGAACGCTCCAGTTCGAAATATTGTTGTATCTTTCCGGTTAACTGTTCTTTCTGCTCCTTCGGGAGCTTCATCATGAACATATGCTCAACCCTCCAATTGACCTTTTAAAACGGTTATAGCTTGTCCCGACATATAGACGCGCTCCCCATCCGGCTTAACCTTGACGACCCCGCCGCGAGCTGATGCTTGATATCCCATTAGCTCGTGCTTGCGCAGGCGTTTGGCCCAATAAGGGGCCAGAGCGCAATGGGCCGAACCCGTTACAGGGTCCTCGTCAACTCCGGTTCCCGGATAGAATGCTCTCGATATGAAGTCATAGCGCGAGTCTTCGCTCTTGCTCGTTACGATTACGCCCCGCGCGTCAAGCCTGGCAAGCAAGGCAAAATCCGGCCGCAGCGTTCGCACCGTCTCTTCGCTGTCCACCTCAACGAAATAATCCATGCGGTTTCGCCCGACAAACCTTGGAATAAGTCCAAGCCCCTGCACAAGCTCCTCTGGAGCAACTGTTCCAATCGGATGCTCTGAAGGGAAATCCATATCTATCCATTCCCCGTTTCGCGAAGCGGTAAGAATGCCGCTTTTGGTATGGAAGCGCGCCGTTTCATCTTGTAGCAATCTCCCAGATTGCCACATCGCATGCGCAGTCGCCAGCGTAGCATGGCCGCATAGATCCACCTCCTCCTGCGGAGTAAACCAGCGCAGTCTCCAGCCATCCTCTGACGGAGCCACGAATGCCGTTTCAGATAAATTCATTTCCATCGCTACCCGCTGCATCCAGCTTTCAGACTGCGGCTCATCCACGAAGCATATAGCAGCCGGATTTCCCTTATAGCGTTCGTTCGTGAACGCGTCTACGATGTATAAAGCAAAGCTCATTCTTTATCCCAACCTCTCGTCATCCAAACGTACCCTAATGCAGCTAGAACAGAACCGTATATAAGATGGCCTGAAACCCACATCATAAAGGCAGACCAGTCCAGCATCGAGGGCGTTCGCTCTGAAAGCTGTGTCAACGGTATCCACGTACAGCAGGCGATGGCTGCGCCCATCCCGAGTCCAAGTCTTAGCGGCGAGCTCCAAATGCTTAGTAAAACTAAAAAAAGAATGCCCAAAGGCAACGCTGCCGACAAATGAAGCAAAAACTCGAACAGCTCCGAACGAATGCTCGGAAGCCAGCCAATAAAATCAACGTTAAGGAGTAGAACGTAGACGCCTGTTCCGGTTAATTGTCCAAGCAGCTTCATTACCAGGCCGAGAATGACTCCGCTCAGAGCCCCAGTCAGAAGGCCGAATAAGAGCAGCATGAGTAGACCTCTATGTCGTACAGCGCGCTTGTCTCTAACCGAATACACGATCCCCGCTCCTCTCTGTCAACTTACAAATAAAAAGTGCCTGCCTTCGCAATCGGATCGGCAGCAAGCGGCAGGTATGCCGTTCTCCGTTCCACTTGCGCGCAAGCACTCTATATGGGTTATCCTTTGAGGGGAATGAGCAGCTCGACCGGCTCTTCCTCCAAATGATGCTCGTCAATATAAAACAATTCCAGCGAAACCGCGTTATCCTGTTTCTCTAACCGCATCTCACTTATCCACGCATGAAGCTGCTCGTATCCTTCACCGATTCTTTTGTTGGAACAGGCAACCATCGCGTATCGATGCTCAGGGATCGTGAATTGAACCATGCCTGGTGGAACTTCCTCCAAATGCTGAACCTCATAACAAGCCCAGTAGGTAGCGAAAGCCTCATTGCCGAAATACGGACTATACAGCACCGTTGATTTGACAGCGTCGTTCAGCTCATGCTTGCGCGTCAAAAACTCGGTTTGCAGCCTAATTGCCTCATCCGGAAAGGATGAATAAGGTCCGCAATAGCTAATGCCTGCCAAGTGAAGGGCTGGCTTTGATACGATTGAGCAGTTTTCCACGCGATTTCCTCCTTCGAATCTGTCAGGACTTTTGCGCTAGGATGAGCTTTTTCTGTTCATAGTGTATCATGTTTTGACTCTCAATGGGTAGTTGTTTACATGATCATCATGCGCAAAGAGACATAGCTGCCTGGTCTTCATCAGCTTACTCGACTTCCAGCCTTTTCATGAATTCTTCCAGCGCGCTGTATCCCTGCTGCTTCAAATACCAATTGTTCGCAGCTGCTTCAATTAATCCTGCGACGTCCCGACCCGGCTGCAGCTGAATCTCGATATGCGGGATTTGGACGCCCATATATTCCGTAAATTTTGGCTCAAGCTCCAAATCATTGTTCAGCTCATTGTCTCGCCATTTGGTAAGCTCAATGTCGAGAACGATTCTCGTCTCATCCTGGAAGGCCTGTCTTCCATATAATCTCACAACATTGATAAGCCCAATGCTTCGCAGCGCAAGAAATTCCTTGGTCTTCTCGTTATGGGTACCAAGCAGTGTACGTGAACTCAGCTTCTTGAGTACGACTATATCATCCGCGACGAGTCTGGAGCCGCGTCTTATGAGGGTATGCGCGGTTTCGCTTTTACCTATGCCGGACTTCCCGCGCAGCAATATGCCAATACCGGACACATTTAAGCATATGCCGTGTATAGATATCTCAGGTGCGAGCGTTTTGAGAAGATAGGCGTCCAGCATGCCGAGGAACTGTGCCGTAGCCACATTCGTACGCAGCAAGGGTATTCCCTCCTGGTCGCAATATTTGGTCAAATATTTCAATCCTTCTTGTCCTGCAGTGACGACAAAACAGGGCGGATGGTATTTGACAATATTTCCGATGTGGTGATTGCGTTCGTTCTCGCTCAAGCTGTGCAAGTAGGTAATTTCTTTCTTGCCTAGTATCTGTATATGCTCTTGCGGGAAAAATTCAAAATAACCGACAAATTCAAGCCCTGGACGATAGGCCCTCGCCTTCATGATTTTTCGGTCAAGCTGGTCTACGCCTGCGAGCACCTCCAGCGAAAACTGCGCTGCTAGCTCGCTTACCTCAATTGCTTTCATCCTGCTGATCCCCCTTCGCTGCTATGTTTTTGTTAAGGGTAAGGATTCCACGCGACCCGTCATTTCCCTGCCGCTGTAACCAAATCGTCATCTATGAGCCGGTTGAACGGTAATGCCGGACTCCCACATGCCACACCAACAAGCATGGAACGATAAACAGGATGCCAGCGATTGGAGCCAGCATGTAGGGCAGCGGATTGCCCGTCGTCTTGTCCAGCAAATAAAGCAAAGGCAAATAATTCACGCAGCCAAACGGAATAATGAACGTGAAAAAGCGCGTTACCCATTTCTGGTAAATATTCAGCGGATACTGTGCCATTTCCCGTCCGCCGTCGGTGAAGATGTTAGCAATCTCCAGCCCCTGTACCGTCCAAAAGCACATGGTTGCCGCAAGAATGAAAATTCCCGTAAAAATAAACACCCCGCTCACAATCATAAAAAGCAGAACAAGTCCTTTCAGCATCGTCCAATCCGCTAATTGCTGGCTTACCGCCCATCCGAGCACAATGATGCTTTGAACGAGCTTGCCTACTCGAGAAAATTCAAATTTGGAGCCGAGCACTTGCAATACGGTGCTGCGGGGACGGACAAGGAAGCGATCGAAATCTCCGTTGCCAACGAGAGCGGAGAAAGAATCGAACCCTCTTGCGAAACACTCGCTTAGCGCATATGACATATGAATGATGGAGAAGCAAAGCGCGACCTCAGAGAATTCCCAACCCTTAATTTGGCCGAAGCGTTCAAACATGAAGTAAAGCCCGGCAAATACCGAGAACGGAATGAGAAATTGCCCGAAAGCGAGCAGCCAGAACGATGTTCGGTACTGCATTTGTGATTTAAATAAAATCTCGATATATTTCCCGTACAGCTTCATCTGCTTACCCTCCATTTACAACAACGTTGCGTAGTACTCTGGCCATTGCCAATTTCCCGATTGTTATCAACAGGGCAAGCCAAACGATCTGGATCGCGATTCCTATCAGCGCTTCGCCTGTTCCAATATGACCGGAATAGACACGGAACGGAAAATCGGCAGTCCAGCGGAACGGCAGCACGTATACAATGCTTTGCAGCCAATCCGGCATAAGTGGTACGGGAATGACCATGCCCGCCAAAAATTCGCCGATTACGCCGAACATAAGCAAAGAGCCCGCTGGCGACAACGTTACAAACACCGATATGTACATGAGCATGGAAAGCGAAACGATCAAGAAAAGACCGAGTAACAAGGCAAGCACAAACATTATAAAGGCAGCTGGGTCTGCTGGCAGCGGCAGCCGGTAAGGCTCAGGCAGCAGCAGCGCGACGGCCAGGATAGGCAAGCTTCTTAACAGCGCACTCGACAGTCGCTGTGCCAGCAGCTTCGCATACCATAAACCATATAAACCGCTTGGTCTGCAAAGCTCATACGCGATGTTGCCTGATGTGATGAGCTGGAAAAGCTCGTTATCACGAAACCAAAGCATGATAAAAGCTAGGAATGCCTGCTGCAGCCAGACGTAGGTGATGAGCTGTTTCAGCGTAATTGGCGGATCTGTTACCGTTCCGCTGTAGAACGCTTCGAACACCATAATAATAATAAAACCCCAGAAAAATTGCGTGGCAACGCCGGCAAGTGCTGCCGTGCGGTATTGCAAGCCATACGTCAGTCGCAGCTTAAAAACCGAAATATAAGCTTTCATTATAGCTGATGCTCCTTATAGAGCTGAATGATCATATCTTCGATTGGCAGCGTGTCAATGGCAACATCAAGAATCTCAACCTGCTGGGACAAGCTGATTAGCACTTCGCTGATGACCGTCTGGGCAGTGTCCACGCTTAGTACCGCTCGCTCTGTCGTCCAGGATTCAATAACCGCCCCTTCTACCTTGAGCGGCTCAGCATGATGGCTGTAAACGACCGTCATCGTTTTTAACGTTCCGAACTGACTGCGAATGGCGCTTAAGCTGCCGTCGTAGAGCAGCTTGCCCTTGCCGATAAGTATTATCCGATTGGCAAGGGCTTCGATGTCATTCATATCATGCGTGGTTAGAATGACGGTAACTCCTTTCTCCTCATTAATCGTACGGATAAAGCGGCGCACCGCAATTTTGGATACTGCATCCAGGCCAATCGTGGGCTCATCCAGAAACAGGACGCTCGGGCTATGCAGCAGCGATGCGGCGATCTCGCAGCGCATTCGCTGGCCTAGACTAAGCTGCCTCACCGGCATATGAATAATTTCTTGCAGCTCTAGCGTCTCGGTTAGCAGCGCCAGCGTACTCTGATACTCCTGCTCGGGCACCTTATAGATATCGCGCAGAAGCTCGAAGGAATCGATTACCGGCACATCCCACCACAGCTGCGAACGCTGACCGAACACGACTCCGATATGCTTCACGTATTGTACCCGATCCTTCCAAGGCGTAAAACCCATGACCGTACATGTACCGACGTCCGGCACAAGAATGCCGCTCATCACTTTTATCGTTGTTGATTTCCCCGCTCCGTTCGGTCCGATATAGCCGACTATCTCACCTGGCTCAATCGTAAAGGAAATATCGTTAAGCGCTTCCACAACCTTGTATTCTCTTTTGAATAATGCCTTCATTGCCTCTTTGACGCCAGGCGAACGCTTTGCAACCTGATAGGCTTTTGATAAGCCCTTTACAATAATCACTTTTTGTACCTCCGTACATGTTTTGGAAGAAGAATATTATCACTCCTTCGCGAGTGGTGTCAATGTATTTTTCAAGCATGAGAGAATCGCATATGCTTCATTAGACTAACTTCCCATTTCATAGCACACACTAGCATGAAAGGAGCTGAGCCTATGGAAGAAAAACAGAAGAAAGCAGACGAAGCAGCCTACAAACCAGATATGACGAATTACGATTTTGTCTGGGGCAGTGACCAAGACGAATATGTAAAAGATAAAACATCAGCTGATGCATCACCCGAGCAGACAACTGTTCAAAAGGAAGAATAAGAAGAAAAGGGCTTCCCCCCGTCATGTTGGATGACGAGAAGGAAGCCCTTCGCTTTAGTATTACGCAATCGGTTTTAGTAAACGGATAAAAAGGCCGCCGACGACGGAACGGTTCTGAAAATTGAGTTGCTCGCCTGTTAGCGTATCGTACCAATCGGTTACAGGAACACGGCTTGGCGATTCATTCATAAAATGCCAGATCGGAGCTATCGCCTGCTCGAATTCTGCTTTGGAGCTTAACATAGACGCACACCATACGAGCCAATCGAGCTTCGTATACGTATTTCTGCTATCGAGCGGAGTGCCGAATTTGTTCTGTTTGCCCAAGTAATGCCGATTTTCTCGTTCAATGACTTGCTGCGGGAATAAGTGAAGTCCAAGCAGCCGGTCCCACACGAGATTATATTTAAGACTCCAGCTCTCCTCCGCGCTATCAAACGTTAGCTTGTAATGATCGCCCGCGTTCGCCATGCTCACCCAATTAGCTGCCATTTCTTTTGCAGCATCGTAGTAAGCGGCTCCCTCAGGTTCCCCTAACATCCTGCATAGGATCGCATATGCGCCGATACCGTTAATCGCTTTAATAGATAGGTTCGTGTTATGCGCCAAATGACCGGCAAAATCATCCGTACACAGTTGATTGGCAGGATCCATGCCGTTTTCTTTCAAGTAAGCCGCCCATTCGGTCAAAAGCTCCCAGTGATCTCTAGCAAAGTCTGCATTCTGCTCGTAAGAGCAAACGGCTGCCGCCATGATGAGCATATTGCCGCATTCCTCAATCGGCATTTGGTTCTCCAGCTCATTCTCGCCATAGACTTGACCGTTCGCAACCGGGTAACAGCCTACATCATGCGGCGCGAATTGAAATCGCCAAGCTGCGCTGCCTGCATATCTGAATATAGGCCTGAGCATCCCTTTGACCAGCTCTGGATTGTAGAGCAAGAACAACGGAATCGATGGATAGCTCACATCCACCGTGGCGATGCAGCCATTGCTGAAATTTTCTTTGGAGAAAAATAAGATCTCTCCATTCTCATCGTTTACCAGCTTATGTGCCGCGATGGCCTGCCGATAGGAGAGCGATAATATGTCACCGTAATGACTCCCTCCTTCTATACTGCTCTCCTCCGTAAGCTTTCGGTTGAATGCTTCGCATTTGGCTTGTATCTCGTCATATTGCGCAACAGCCAAAACGAGCATTTCTTCAAAGCTCATCCCGTTTCTCCGCCAATACGCATCCAGCTTCTCGCCGAAATATTCGATGGAATGGATATCGTCATACGCGGCAACCACATATTGCGAGGCTTGCTGATCTTGTACCAGGCCGAAATCCAATACAGCAGCCATCACCGGTGTCTGCTCCTCCGCAGGCCGCGGGTAAGCCTCATCATCGCCTCGCGGCAGGTGCCCTTCTTTCATGAATTGTTCTCTGACTTCATAAGAATGAATCGTTGTTTCTTGCTTGTCTGACTGCGGGATTGCCAAATACACATAGCCCCAATCAATGCGCGTATCATCGCCGGTTCGAGCCAAAACGGGCTGCTCTACCGTACCTATGCACATCGCTTCTATGCCGCCGTCGATTGATTTGCGCGACCAGCCTACCTTTTGATCCGTCGTATTCACACATAATTCTGCAGATATATCCATATAAATTTTGACTTCATGCGGCTTGCCGTCTGTAGAACGAACATAGAAGGTCAAGTAGGACGCAGGTCTTGACAACAAGTCCAGATCATCCAGCAGCAGTGGGCTGGTGAATAACACGACCAACTCAACGCCATCGGCTTCGAACGTATACGTGGTAGTCACAGCCTCAACCTTTAAGTCTTTCTGTACCATTACGCTCGGTTGTTCGCCGCTCGCATGCTCATTCAACTCTAATTTCCCCATGAATACGCGGGCATTGCCGTCAATCCGAATGATGCCCGTCATGCTGTTGCGTTTATTCGTCCAATGTCTCGTATGATCGTCGTACAAATGATCCGATGCCGACCATACGCTGAAATAAGGATCTACTGTCATCAGAGGGACAGAAGGGGGTCTAAACGATTGCGACACCATATGCATCTCCTTTTTCTTCATCTTGTAAATGGCTGGTGTTGCTAAGGGGGAGCAGCCAGGCTCCCCCTTAGACTTATTAATTCGGCAGTTGCATCGTAACTACTTCTTTGCCCTTTAGGTTTTCGTTAGTAAATTTCATCGCTTCGTCATAACCTGTTTTCCTCATTTGCTCGCGCAGCTCATTCAAAATCTTCAGCGCAGCTTCGTCCGACTTCGCATATACCGCTTCTTTCCAAGCGTCATTTGTTTTGTCCATAGAAGGCTTCAACATTTCCCATTTATCGGATTTAATGATGACGTCGCCTGGGTTGTAAGCGGTAATCACTTTAATGCCGTTCGGGCGCAAAATTTTACGGGCATTGTCCATCGCAGCAATCCGCTCTTGATCGAGCCAAATATCGCCGCCGGCAACCGAGTTGATGCGATCCATTCCCGACATGGAGGAGAAGCCGATCTCAAGGCCTTCGTTTTTGCGGGCAGTCAACTTGCCTGACGTATCAGCGGCAAATTTATCGAACCATTCTTTTTTCGCTGTCGGCTTGCCATTCTCCATATCCCAGTGGACGCCTTGCACCCCATAGCGAACGAGCATGAAGCCTTCATCGGAAGCGAGATAATCGAGCAGGCGCAGCGCGGCATCCACATCTTTGCAAGCTTTTGTAATCGCTGTCACGTTATTGCCTTGAATCCCTAGATCGACTGGACGGTCCGGCTCCGCTCCCGCGCGTTCAAGCGGACCAACCGGTATAAAGTCGCTGCCCGGATTCGCCTTCACATACTCCTTCGTCGCGTCGAGAATGGCAGGATAATGCGCGGCAAGGATGGCTACGCGTCCTTGTACGATTTTCTCCTTCGCGATTGGATCTGTTTGGGTGAACGCTTCCGCGTCAAGAAGACCCTCGGACAGCAGCTTGCGGTAGTACAAGGTGTAATCGTCATAGCCTTTCGAGAAGAAGCTGTTCTCGATTGTTCCATCTCCGTTGTCAACATATCCGGCACCACCGTAAAACATTGTATTGGCGATTCCGACAGCCCATCCGTTGCTGAACCCGCCGAGCGGAATGACCGGTTGGCCGTTGGCTTGAAGATTCGCATCCTTGATTTTTTTCAGGAATTGGTAGAACTCATCTTTCGTTTTAACCGATTGCGGATCGACGCCAACGGCTTCCGCAATATCCTTGCGCACATAAAAACCGTATAACCAATCCGTACCGTCCTTGTCGGTGGCAGGCTGGTTCTGCAGCAGCAAGTATTTCTTGCCGTCATATGCGTCAATGCCTTTCTCGTACAACGCAGGAGGAACATTTTCTTTGGCAATCGATTTTGCTAAATTCGGGTATTTGTCCAGCTTATCCGAGAAGTCGACCAATTGATCTTCTTTAGCTGCTTTGATGATGCCGTCAAGCTCTCCTCCCCAGGCAGGTCCCGTATAAATATCAGGCAAATCCTGAGTCGCGAAGATTGCATTGACCTTTTCCGTTTCGCTGCCTGTCGTATATTCCCATTCTACCGTGACGCCGGTCTTCTCTTTTATCACCTTCTCCACCGGGGTCATATCCATTTCGGCACCGCTAGAGCCGTTCCAGTTATGAAGGACTTTCAGTGTCACTTCCTTTGTGCCGGAAGCTCCCCCATCGCTTACCTCATTATTAGCATCGTCCTTGTTCGCACAGCCAGCCAGAACGCCAGAAAATAGAACGGCTGCAAGAAACAGCTTTGCCCCTTTTAACCCCAAATTCCTCATAATACCCCTCCATCTCAAATTAGAAAAATATGATAAAGTCCTTCGAGAAGACCGTTATCCTTTGACAGATCCGATCATGACACCCTTAACGAAATACCGCTGCAAAAACGGATAGATGCACAGAATCGGAAAAACGGTAATAACGAGCAGAGCCATCCGCAGCGATTCAGGCGTTGATCCGCCTGCACTTGCGCTTATCGTCTGGCCGCCCTGCTGTGCTGAGCGCTGCATCGAGGAAGACAATGCTTCCGCTTGCGTAAGCATTTCCTGAAGCAAGGTTTGTACGGGAATTAAGGATTTATCCGAGACGTAATAGGCTCCCGTAAACCAGTCATTCCAATGGGCGACTCCGATAAACAAGGAGATGGTGGCAAGCACGGGACCCGACAGAGGCAGAATGATGCGCATAAATATCTGAAAATCACCGTATCCGTCAATACGCGCAGATTCCTCGAGCTCTTCCGGAATGCCTTGCAGAAAGGTTCGTATGATGACAATATGCATGAAATTGAACAGCATCGGAATGACATACACCCAAAAAGTATTGATGAGATGAAGCTTTTGAAGCGTAATGAAAAACGGAATGAAGCCCGCGCTGAATATCGTCGGCAGGAAAATGTAGAAAGCAAAAAACGATCTTCCCGGCAGTGATTTTTTGGATAACGCATAGGCCATAAGCGTACTTAGCCCTACATGCAGTAAAGTACCAAGCAGCGTTCGGGCCAATGTGATTTTGTAAGCCTGCCAAATTCTCGCATTCTCGAATACCTCCGCATAATTGTCGAGCGTAAGCTTGCGGGGAAGGAAGTATAAAGCGCCAAGCATGGAGTCCTTCCCGTCATTAAGCGAGTACGCCAAAATATAAATAAATGGATAGATCATCGAAAATCCGACCAAAGCCAGAAAGATATAGTTGAGGATCGTAAATATGGACAAATGGCGTTTCATCTCGTCACTTCCTTTAGAAGAGGGATACATCGCTAACCTTACGGGCAATGCGGTTGACCGCGAGAATAAGGACCAAGCCGATGACGCTTTGGAACAAGCCGACCGCCGCGGCATAGCTGAGCCGTCCCTCGCTTATGCCGGATTGAATGACATGCACGTCCAGCACGCTGCCGATGCCTGCAGTAGCCGGACCGCTAAGGAGAAGCAGCTGCTCGTAGCCAGCGCTCATCAAGCTGCCAATCGATAGAATGAACAGTATAATCGCAATGTTGCGCACGCCTGGTAAAGTCACATGCCAAATTTGCCGAAACCGGTTCGCTCCGTCGATCTTTGCAGCCTCATAAAGCTGTTGATCGATGCCGGCAATAGCGGCCATATAGATAATCGAGTTCCACCCGATGCTCTTCCAAATATCCGAGCCCACAATAACCTGATAGAACCAGGAGGTATTGTATAGGAACTGCACAGGCTCCATCCCTAAGGCAATTAACAGCTCATTGACTGGCCCCCCGTGTAGAGAGAGGAGCCGTTGCATGAGGGTAACTACGACAATCCAGGACACGAAGTGCGGTAAATAAGAAAGCGTTTGCACGGTTTTCTGAAATTTAATGCTTCGTATCTCGTTCAATAGAATCGCGAGCAGGATCGGCATTGGGAAGCCGATGAACAGCTTCATGAAGCTGATAATGATCGTGTTGCGGAGAATTTGCTCAAATTTGTAGTAATCGAAAAATTGCTGGAAATATTTCAGACCCGCCCACGGACTGCCGGTAAAGCCTCCCGAAAAGGTATAGTCGCGGAATGCGACCTGAACGCCGAATAACGGCACATAAGAAAAGATGAAAAACCAGACGAGACCGGGCAGCAGAAAGAAGTAAAACACTTTATGCTGCCAGATTTTCTTCCAAAGCAGAGATGAACGCATAAGCTCTTTCTCCTTTCCCTATAGAGTCATCGCTTGATTGGCCAAACGCAAAGTCTTGATCTCAAACGGAGTGAAGGATAATGCTATTTTCCCGTTTACAACCGGCACGGTTTGAATGTTCTCTTCCATCAAATCGACCAGCCACGCCTCATCGATATGAAAACCTAGACTTAGCGCAGCGTTAACGCTCGTACCGGCCGCCTCGTACAGCCGTACAATAAGATCGTCTCCGTCCTCTGCCTTCTTCACCGTTTCTACCATCACATTCGGATGATCCGCACTTAGAATGGTCAACAAGGGTGCGAGCTTGCTCGCACTCTCGGTGCGTGAAGCAGCCTCTGCCTTAAGCGGGATATTGAGCTCGTAGCCGCGTTTATAAATCTCCGCCTGTACATGGTTTCCCTGATGCGGGTAAAGCGAATAGGTGAAAGAGTGCTCCGCGCGATCGGCTTCAGGATCAGGACTCGTGGTGCTGCGCAGCAAGTTCAGATCCAGCAAGCTGCCCTCCGCTCTGTGTCCGTACTTACAATCGTTCAGAAGCGCTACACCGTAACCCGGATCCGACAAATCGACCCAATGATGCGCGCAAATCTCGTCCTTCGCATAATCCCACATCGTATTGCGATGCGTTGGCCGTTTCAAATAACCGAACTGAATCTCGCAGCTCACAGTGTCAGAACGGACATTTACTGGAAATGAAGTGCGCAGCATCTTGCCCGTTTCCCGCCAATCGACATCCGTGACGAAGTCGATCCTTCGGCTTCCTTCCATCAACACGATCTTTTGCGTCAGCGTTGATGCTCCGAATGCATACCTTTGGACAATGCCTGCCGAGGGACCATCCACGAATTCAACCGCATCGCTTAGACGCATGAACAGACTTTCTGTTAGGCGATAATCCTGACGGAAATCCCACGCATCGCCTGAGTCATGATAAACGCGAAGCTCATTGGCCTTTTCATCCATAGCTACAACCTCGCGCTGATGCTCCTTATCATAAATGGATGCAATAGCGCCGCATTCCGCGAAAGTAATCGCAAGCAAGTCGTTCTCTATCCGCATAGGCGCCTTCGAAGCCAGCGACTCACGAACGGGCGATTCCGTCATCGAATCCGCTGCGGCAGCAATTTCTGCTTCGGCCTGTGGCATGCGCGATCCTGCCACTGCATAGCCCATTGGCGGTACGATGGCATACAGCCACTGCCCGTCTATTTTCAGCCATTCGTTCCGCTCCCAAGGCAGGGAGTTGAAGACGACAAGCTGCTCCACTTCTGATTCTGATTGCAATTGGCCAGCTATAGAACGGTAGGTATCTGATATCATTTGTTCAACACGGTCTAGTAAGATCGCGTATCTCGCCAGCGACTCATCATACACCCGTTTAATTGAGGAGCCTGGTAAAATATCATGGAACTGGTACAGCAGCACTTCTTTCCAAATCTCCTCTAATTCTTCGGCTGGATAGCGGTATTCGTTAGTCAAACCAGCCAGCACCGAAGCAAATTCCAGCTCTCGCAGCGCCTTCTCCAGCTTACGGTTATACTTTTTGTTTCTTGCTTGGCTCGTCAGCGTCCCTTGATGCTTCTCTAGGTACAGCTCCCCGCGCCAAGATGAATACCGTTCCGATCCTTGATTCAGCTTTTCGAAAAATGCGGAAGAATGCTGCTGCACTACCGGACTGAGGCCAAGCAGGTTCTTCTCGCGGGCGAGCCGCTCCAAATGCTCCTCACCCGGACCGCCTCCGCCATCGCCGATGCCAAACAGCATGAGGCATTGCTCCGACACATTTTTGTCCAAATACTCTGTTTCCGCTTTCATGACCGAGCGCGGTGCAGCCGGGCTATTGTAAGTATCCTCTGGAGGCATATGCATCAGCACCTGCGAACCGTCGATCCCCTCCCACATGAAGGTGTGGTGGGGGTGCTTATTGTACACGCTCCAAGACAGCTTCTGTGTCATCATATAGTCAACGCCGGATTTCTTCAGCATCTGCGGCAAGCTTGCCGTATATCCGAACACATCCGGCATCCATAGCGATTTCATCTCCTGCCCGAATTCCTTCTGGAAATATCGCTTCCCGTACAAAATTTGCCGGACAAGCGACTCGCCGCTCGGCACATTCGTATCGGCTTCCACCCACATGGCGCCCTGAAGCTCCCATCGTCCCTCGCGCACGCGCTGCTTGATCTCTTCGAACAGCTTCGGATAATACTGTTTCATCCACTCGTAGAGCTGAGGCTGGCTTGCCCCAAAGACATAATCGGGATAGCGCTCCATCATGCGCAGCGCCGTTGAGAAAGTTCTCGCTCCCTTGCGAATGGTTTCCCGAATCGGCCACAACCAAGCGAGATCGATATGCGCATGACCGATCGCACTGACCGTCAGGGCTGGATCGCCGCCGCGCTTCGCCAGCTGCCTGCCAAGAATCTCCCGCGCACGAGCAACGCGCTCATCCGTGAGTTCAGTCAGCAGCAGCGACACATCATATAAGGCCTGAAAAATTTGCGTTTTCCGCGCCGAACCCTCAGGCAGCCGCTCCGCTGTCTCAAGAAGCACTTCTCCATCGTAATACAGCTGTCTTAATTCCTCGCGGCAAACGGCGATTACCGCTTCCTTCAACGTACCGCTGCGATACCGGCCGAACAAATCATTGCAGCCAGCGTCACCCCATAGATCAATAGCTTCCTGACCTGTTGCGCTTTCGTTCACGTGTACGACCCGCTTGCCTGGCAAGCCGAGCGAATAATCAAATTCCGAGTTAATATTCGTTAACCCCTGCACGGGTGAACCATCATCGTCTACGAGGCACAGCTCTCCATTAATATCAATCAACAGCACGATTTTCGACCCTTTGACGGATTCATCTGTCTGGCCGGTGAAATGAAACCATGCGCAATCCCATAAGTTCCCCCACCGGTCACCTGGAGCGAGCTCTACCATTCGTCCAGACCTCCGCTCCGCAAAGGAAACAGGCTCCGGCGTTACCCACGCTTGAACGCGCAGCTCAGACAATGGCGTGTAGATTTGTTCCTTCCAACCCTCCAGCATCGATTTCAGCTGTTCCGGCCTGATCGTCTCATATGGCATATCTAGTCTCCTTTTTCAACTATGATCAGCTTTCCCATCTCACTTTCACAACCACATCCACATCGCTGCGATGCTCGTATTTCAGCAGAACCGTCTCAGATGCCGCATCCCACTCGAACAGGATGATTTCTTTTTTGCCGCTGCATGCCAGCATGGCTGACACCGGCTTCTTCGGACAATAAAACCTTGCCACCGCCCGTATGCGCTCCGGACCCTTTACTCGAAACTCAAACCCTGCTTCGCTTTGTGCAAGCGCTTCAATTCGTGAAGAAGCTGCGATGCATTCGACTCCCCCATGAGCGGGTCTTCCCTTTACCACATCATACAAAAAGGCTTGCTCATCTGGAGCCAGGCTAACCTCTGGCAAAATCGGGAGCTCCGGATCGAATAAATCAATGACAGGGCCTGCAATCGTGAGTGGCGTCTCTGCTACGGATTCTTCCAGCACAGCGGCTATGATATACGGGCCTCTCCGCAGATGGAAGTAGTGCTTGGTCTGTAGCTCTACTGGCGCGCTCGCAACCGAGCTAACCGTACTCGCTACCATGTCCAGAAGCGCAGCGGCACCTTCGGCGGAATTCGCGCAAGAGTCGGGATTGACGGCTAGATATCCAACCGCTCCTTTACCCACTGAATTCACGCTGCTATGTGCACCGTCTATATCCAATTGCGCGAATAGATGCTCTCTCGGAGAGGCATAGCTCAAACTTCCTTCATTCCACCAAGCGCGAATCGAGTGGTAGGGATCTGAGTCGTCTCCCACATAGATGAGTGCTCCTCCGTTTCTGACCCATCCGGCTAACGCAAAATGCAGATCCGGAAATTCTGGCTTCATGAACTCGTAGCTTAGCAATAGGACCCGGTAATCACTCAGATAATCCGCGAATCTGCGTACATTATCCAACTGCACGGGTCGAACCGGAATGCCTTGTTTGAGCAGCGGCAGCGCCAGTCCATAGAAAGAAGAGAAATCGAGCAAGTCCGTGTCGCCATTCGACGCGAGAGCAGCTGTACTCGTCCCGTCATACTTGTTTAACGGATCAGAACTATTTTCATCGAACTTCAAGCGTTGGAACATTGCCGAATCTGCAATTAACACGCCAACCCGCGACATCAATTCCTCGGCTGGCTCCAATTCATGTTCCATATTTCCAAGCGTATGCATGATGTTCAGCAGCATGGTAGCGTAGCCTGGCGGTATACCTTCTTTCCCGCTGCCGTCTTCCGATGGATATTGCCCTTCAAAAACCCGTCTCGGCCAAGGTGATACCTCATAGCGGGAAACTTCGGGATGAAGCAGTGAAGCCACTACGATTCGGCAATAGTTCTGCTTGTAATCCGCCCAAGTATAGGTTGGATTATCTTCGATTGGATCGTGAAGAAACCACATCCGTTTCCCCGTTCCCCTGACCAGCTCTTGCATAATGCCATACTCGAGATAGGCGGTTTCGAAGGTTCTTTCTTTCCTTATCCCTTTATAAACATTCGGTGTTCGCGACGTCCCTGTCCAAATTTGGGCAATGTAGCCATCGACTGAGGGAAGATCAATTAATTGCGATTCCGGACTTACGATTCTCCACTGCGTGTAGTTGATCAGACTATGGGTCGGCACATAAAAGCGCAAATCACGTTCGTACCGCGTCAAGGCATATTCCTTTAATTCCGTACATAAACGATCCAAGCTGCGAGTGTATAGATGCGCCTTTAGCTTTGAAGCTCTGAACTGTGCATCTGCGGACGAATGAGGCGGTGACCAAGGCTCTCTGTAATACAATCGCCATTCCCGCTTGAACGCTTCCGAATAACCTCCATTTACCCAAAACTCCGGCTCCTCCAAATGAATGGCCTCTACGCCAGCGTCGACCGCTAAACGAATGGATTCTGCCAAAAAATTCGTATAGCTCAGGGTAGGGACCATATAAGGAATATCCGGCGTAACGCCGTGTATGATGCGTTCGCCATTCCTGTCGGTCTGTGCCTCATCCCAGTGGTTTCGCCCATCCACATGTCCATCTAAGTAATCTTGATAATTTCCCCATGCTACCCCGGTCATCAAATGAATAATGTAGCCTTTTTCGCTCCACTGCCGAATTCGTTCCGGCATCGTCTCATCGATTCCGTAGACCATAACAAAGTCGGTCTGTAAGTCATAGGAAGCGCCATACGGCGCCGACTCCTGAAAACCCGTTTTTTCTTCGCGTCGATCTCTGGCCAAATGCAAGACCTCCTCGCGGACGGTATAGGTTCTGAATTGCCATTTATTTGGTTTGACTAATTCTTCCTCAGTATAGCTTTTTATATGTATATATTCAATATAAAGTTTTCTCATTTTTTGAAGAGAAAACAACCAACTTTTAATCTTAAATTTACAGTTTAAGGGAATTTAACTGATTCATAAGCACTAAAAAACTCGAAAACATCATTTCCGTTCGTCTTCCAGCCTACTTCTCAGCATTTTCGTGAGTCACACAAGAAGAACTTTGTCGAATAATATGTTTTAATTCCTTTTATTATATTTAATATATTTAATTCGTAAAATGATATTCAATCCATTCATCCCTTTGAGCCATTGATTAAAACCATCCATCAAAACCTTCATATCATCCCAGCACAAAGAAAAGGCTGCCCAGTTGTCATCGAGAATGACAGTCTGAACAGCCTTTTCCATCGCAGCATATTCACTTGCATGCACTTGTCGTATGCCGAGTAATTAACTCTGGTTTTATAATGATTTTAGTATATTTCCCCTTATTGTCTTCGCCTGAATGAATGCGATTAAGCAGCAAGCCTGCCGCTTTATATCCGATTTCATGCTCAAACTGCTTAACATGCGTGAAGTCGGTCACTCCTTCTATAATGGCTGCGGAATCGTCAAACGTAATAATCGACAGATCCCGAGGGACATGCAGCCCCGCTAGTTCTGCCATATGAAGAATATGAGCGCCAAGTCTCCCATTGAGCGTAATATAAGCGGTAGCCATTCGGTTTTTGACATATCTGAACAACGGATGAGCTTCTGGCTCACCGGCTTGCTTTATGCTGAATTCGGTAATGATATGAGCAGGGTTGATGAGCGCGCCTTTATTTTTAAGGGCGTTCATATAACCATCGATCCGCTCCTGAACCGTAACGGTTTGAAGGGGAGAATCCGAGCAAATGGCGATTTCGCGATGGCCTAATTCCCAAAGGTGATCTACGGCTAGCTGGGTACCGATTCTACCGTCTGACGCAATATAATCAGTCTCTACGCCAGGCAGAAAACGGTCGATTAGAACGAACGGAAAGCCGCTGAATTTCATGCTTAATATTTCTTCGTTATACTGTCCTTCGTCAACCGGGAAAATCAGCAGCCCTTCAACGCCAAAATCCATAAATAGCTTTATGGCTTCCTTTTCTTTCTCCAATACTCCGCCAGTCAATTGAATGACCGATCGGTATCCCTTTTCCAGCAAGCCTTTTTGCATTCCATCGATTAATCGAATGGAGAAGTAATCGTCAATGCTAGGCATAATGATCCCAATTAACCGATCCCTCAAACCTTCCTGCTGTTGACCTTGAACCGATACCAATGGGCGGCTGGATTCCGGCAACTCCGGCTTGGTTTTGTTGACGAAGCTTCCTCTTCCCGGAACCCGAATAATGGCACCTTCATTCGACAAGCCAGCCAATGCGTTCACAACTGTAATTTTACTCACGTTAAAGAGCTCCATAAGCTCCTTCTCTGTAGGGATACGGTCACCCTGCTTCAGGCCCGAGGATAGTATAAGTTCTTTAATATAATCCTGAATTTGCTGATACAATGGCATGCGCTCATTTTTCATGTTTTCACCAAAAATTCTGTATATTTGTTATGTTATATATAATATATGTTTTGATTGTTTTTTTCAATAGTTTCCAGCCTTCCTATATGAAAATACTCAATAATCTAATTAGAGAGGACAACCGCAATGTCCGGTGTCCTCTCTGTTTCTTTTCTATCTTTGATTACGGTTTAGCAGGCAAGCCATTCGCACTGCGGATTAACGAGAAATATTGATCTGCGCGGACAGCTTCATACTCCGACCCCAGTTTCGCTTGCAGCTCTGCAATGTCCGAAGGCGTCAAGCTCCAAGCGAGCAAGCCCAAGGAGATGAACATCGGGGACTTGCCATCCCATTTCGCTTTGGCTTCTGTAAGAATCCGCTCGCCATCCTCCACTGTGCTGATGCCTTGAATCGTAGAGACAGGAAGCTTACCGTCAATAATCTCTACGCCATGACGATCCTCCCAGCTTAGGAACAGCCCCGCAGGCTTATATTCCTTCATATAAGCAGCCGCATGTGCCTCACTCAGCGGTACATTCTCGCTGTTCACACGATTCAGCACGTAAGGAATCGTCATGCCTGTCTTCTCCATGTATGAATTAGATTGCTTTAAGAAATCAGCAAATGATTTTGCTGGCCATGCATTCGGATAAAAGTATCCTGCTCCTGATGGCCCGGCGATGAGTAGATCATTTTTCGTAGCGGTCTGCCTGTAATAATTCAGCATCGCAGGCGCACCATCATAGAGCAATGGACTAGATGTCCAGTTCAGCGGAACGTCGCCTCGGCTCGGATCATCCCAAAGGATCCGCATTCTATGCTGATTATACTGGAAGTTGTCACCTTCGCTGAACGTATACGTCACGTATATTTTGTTTTCGAGTTTTGGCGCCTTTACCGAATTGTCTTTAAAAGCTTGCGCTTTCGTTCCCGAGAATACGGTAAGGTTGCTGAACCAATCAGCCGCAAGCACATAAACGCCATAATTCGATGTAATTTCAACCCCGCTGAACTCGCCGTCCGTATCATTGCTGAACCAGCCTAGATAAGGCGTTCCCGGCTTTACTCCTGCAAGAATTTTTTGGAACAGCTCCTTCTCTTCCGGTACGTTGGAATCCAGCCAAAAAACCATCGCTTTGTTTGCTACCGCATAATCTCGCAGATAACCATACGGTTCCTTCTGCTCAGAGGATACAGGCTGAACATTGCCCACAGACACTTTATATTGGTTCCACATATCAACGGAAGCCGTCAACTGCTTCGTACCTGCAGGCGGGGTGAATTTGTAAATAAAATAACGGCCATTATCCGCGAATCGATGCCCGCCGTCTCCAGTGGAAACCTGCGAGCTCTGACGATCGTACAGGAATGCCTCTTCTTCCGGTGTTCCCGGTATGAATGTCGCGATGGTTTGCCCATCCGCTTTAACCGTCACCTGATGTACCGCGCTCCCCCAACCATCCTGGGTATATGCATCATCAAATCGGAGATAGACGTCAGATTTGCCAAGGCTAGCGCTTAGATCAAGCTCATATATCTGTCTATTCGCGCCATCGCGCTCCTGCGTTTTATCTTCGGCAATGACCGTGAATAGATCGCCTTGATTCTCAGGAAGCCTGATTGAGGTTTCAGGGCTAAGTCCTACAAGCATTTTATGCGTCGTTTGGCTCCATAGATTGTCATATTGCCACGTGTAAGCATCCAGCCTATTCTTGAATTTTCCTTGCAGATCCTCCACAACCTTCAAGTCGTAAGGCGCAGCCTTCAGCTTCTCAGCGAGCTCAGGGCTTACGACTACAGAGCCCTTCAACCCCGCGAGCGTGGTCGCAACATTGACAGAGTCTGGAACTTTGGGGTCATAGATAACCATTCCGTTGATTTCCTTCTTATACGTACGGACAATTTGCCAATAATCGTCCCTAACCTTGTAAGTGACATCCAGATCATTCAGCCAGGTGAATTTTCCTTCCTCTTTGTTTTCCAACAAATAAATGCGCGGCTCCGCACGGTTTACAAGCCCTTGCAAGGTCGCCATCATAATCTTTATATCACCGGGCGCATCATAAATATCTGCCACATCCAAATGCTTAATTTTCGAGAATTGGGGCAGAGCTTG
The DNA here is from genome assembly GCF_014192395.1 of Paenibacillus endophyticus. Classification (GTDB taxonomy): domain Bacteria; phylum Bacillota; class Bacilli; order Paenibacillales; family Paenibacillaceae; genus Pristimantibacillus; species Pristimantibacillus endophyticus. Next base: position 161,623 of record NZ_JACHXW010000008.1, read on the forward strand.
CTTCTCTGGCCAAGTAATCGTGCTCGCTTGCGGCTGCGGTTTGGATTCGGCGGCAGACGCCCCTAAAGACATGGAAAGCGTACAGACAATAGCGACTCCTATTACGGTTAGCTTACGCAACATGTTCTACACCTCGGTTTAGTTGTTTTTTGGGAGGATAGCTTTCCGACATCCGCATAAACTCTCGCCCCTTCCCGCGCAGTGTTGTCTCGCTTCCTCACTAATATATATTTATTATATTCATAATGTTATTACAACTACTTCGACAAAAGCTCCTATGCTATGACATCAATATGATTCTCTTGTTGCACATTTTAGCATTTGCGTTAGTTATTCTCGCCTATAAGTTCTAAATCCCCTTCAAAATAACGATTTTCCAATTATGTAAGCGCTTAAAACATAAATTTTAATCTTCTAATGCTTTAGTTCTATCCCTGAACAAAAGAAAAACCTCTGCGGCTACAAATGATCTTGTAGCGGCAGAGGTATTATTTGTTATATAGAAGTGCAATGCTAATTAAAAGTTGAATACGAAGTCATCATCGTTCAGTGGCTCAACATGAATCGTGCGTACGTAGCCATTTCCTTTTTTGGAGAAGAAATCATGCTGCTTGGTATGCGTGCTAATTCCGTTGAACACGATTGGGTTAACCGGCTCTTCCGGGAAATGCGGCTCCATGCCGAGGTTCATCAGCGCTTTGTTCGCATTGTAGCGGACGTATACATTCACTTCCTCAGCAAGGCCGAGTGGCGCGTACAAATGCTCTGTGTACACGACTTCGTTCTCGTACAGCTCATTCAGGAGCGCGTACAACTCGATTTGAAGCTGCTCTTGCTCCTCCTCGCTAAACGTAGCGAACAGTTCCTGCGCAAGAACACCGACGTACAAGCCATGGATACTCTCATCGCGTAGAATCAAATCGATGATTTCGCCGCTGCTCGTCATTTTGCCTTGTCCAGCTAAGTAAAGCGGATAGAAGAAGCCGCTGTAGAACAGGTAGCTTTCTAGGAACACAGACGCAGCCATTGCTTTGTATAGCTCTTTAGGTCCCGTAATATTCGAATACCAAGAAGAAATAAGGTTCGCTTTCTTCTGCAGCTGCTCATTGCTTTCTACCCATAAGAAGATCTCATCGATCTCCTCGCCTGATGCTAAGGTCGTGAAAATGCTGCTGTATGACTTGGCGTGGATTTGCTCCATCATGGACATGAAAGAGAGTACAGCTTTGCGCTGCAGACCGTCTACATGCTCCAGAATCTTCGGCATGCCGATGCCGCCTTGAATCGTATCCAGAAGTGTCAGGCCGCCAAGCACGTTTTTGTAAAGCGTGCGCTCAGCGTCTGTCATTTCCATCCAATCCATTTTATCGTCCGACAACGGAATTTCTTCATCCGTCCAAAATTGCATAACGTTTTGTTGCCAGAATGTTAACGTAAAATCATCATCCGGGCGGTTCCAGTTTACTGCTTTCATTTGATAAGCTCCTTCTTTGCTACGTAAGCATCAATTAAAATAGAACTTAAACAGCACAGCTTGTGCATTCCTCAACGGAAAGCCGCTTCGTTCTTGTGTAATAGAGAGATTTAAGCCCTTTTTGCGCAGCATAAACATAGAAACGCGCCAGTTCCCGTGTCGTCACATTGCTGTTTACATGAAGCACGGACGAGATGCCTTGGTCAATATGCTGCCCAATTTCGGCTATGAGATCAATCAGTTTGAACTGATCGATATTATAGGCGGATTTGTAATAGAAATAGTTTTCTTGTGCCAAATATGGCATCGGGTAATAAGTAGTCGAGTTCGCATAAGTACGCGTTTCGATATGCTCAACGATCGGCATAACGCTAGAAGTTGCGTTCTGGATATACGAGATGCTTTGCGTTGGTGCGATTGCAAGGCGGTAAGCATGGTATAACCCGTGCTCTTGTACTTTAGCCTTCAGTGCAGCCCAATCCTCCGGCGACGGAATTTCCATGCCTTCGAACAATTGTTTAACGCGATCCGTTTTGGGACGGTAATCCGTCTCTACATAACGCGTGAAATAAGTACCCTTCGCGTACTCGGAGCGCTCGAAATCCTTGAACGTAATACCGCGTTCTTTTGCGATCTCCATGCTTTGCTCCAGTGAATAGAAGTTCATCATCATAAAGAATACGCCGGCAAAATCCTTCGCTTCTTCACTTTCGTAAGCAATTTTGTTTTTGGCGAGGTAGCCGTTCAGATTCATCGCGCCAAGACCGACGGAATGAAGCTCTTCATTTGCCTTACGAACGCCCGGAGCGTTGTCAATATTGGACAAATCGCTGACTGTCGTCAAAGCTTCAATGCCGACATGTACGGATTCTTTAATCTTTTTATGCTCCATTACATTCACGATGTTAAGCGAAGCCAAGTTACAGCTGATATCGCGTTGAATGACGTCTTCGAAGCCGTAATCCTTTATTTCTGAAGTTTCCTGCAATTGGAAGATCTCCGTGCATAGGTTGGACATTTTGATCGAACCGATATCCTTAAGCGCATGCACGCTGTTGGCGTTGGACTTGTTCATAATGTATGGGTAGCCTGATTCTAGCTGAATCGAAGCGATTTTGGTCAGCATATCACGTGCATTCATAACCTTTTTACGAGTGACAAGCTCATTGGCGAGCAATTCCTCGTACATCTCGTCCATATCCATGTCGTCAAGATGCTTGCCGTATGCTTTCTGTACAGAATGCGGGCCGAATACGAATAACGGTTTGTTTTGTGCAGCAAGCTCATAAAATTTGTTCGGAATGATCAGGCCGATAGACAGCGTTTTGATACGCGCCTTTTCGTCAGCGTTGATCTTCTTGCAATCCAAGAACTCAATAATGTCCCATCCGAAAATATTGTAGTAGCCGGCGCCTGAGCCTTTGCGTTGACCCATTTGGTCCGCATAAGAGAATGCATCCTCCATGAGCTTCAGGACAGGCATAATGCCTTTTGCAGCACCTTCTACGCCTTTGATCGGTTCACCGCGCCCACGAAGCTTCGAGAGGTTAACGGCAACGCCTCCACCGATTTTGGAGAGCTGCATGCAAGTGCCTAGCACGTAGTTGATGGAGTTAAGGGAGTCATCCATTTCGAGCAGGAAGCAGGAAACCATTTCGCCGCGGCGGCTTTTGCCTGCATTCAGGAAGGTTGGCGTTGCTGGCTGCAAGCGCTGGTCAATCATCGCTTCAGCAATTCGAAGTGCTCTAGCTGCGTCGCCTTCGCCAAGATGCAAGGCAACAATCGCTACGCGATCGGAGTATTGTTCCAAATATTGCAATTTATTGTTAGTCTTCATTGCGTAATCCTTGTAGAACTTCGATGCCGCCATGTAGGACTGGAATTCAAAGCCGCTGCTCGCTGTCAGCGTAAATACGGCCTCAACCTGCTCATGTGTATATTTTTCATATACATTATCGTAATAATCGTTCTCGATTAAGTAGTTTAGCTTATGTTTGAGGGAGTCGAACTTCACGCTCTTCTCAGCCACTTCTTCCATAAATGCCGCGACAGCCTCTTTATCCTTCTCAAGCTGATAGAATCCGTCCGCTCCGCGCTGCATCAATTCGTTATTCAATTCAATATGCTTCAATGGTTCGCACCCTTTCGACAAAATGTTGCGTATCTTGATTCGTGCCTGACAACTCAAACTTCAAAATCACGGGGACAGCATACTTTTGGGAGATCGTGTCCGCGCTTTTAGCGAATCCGCTTCCCCAGTTCCGGTTGCCGCTGGCAGAAACGCCGCGAAGCATGTCCGCGTTGTTCTCCAAAAACGAAGTGACCTTCTCCGGCACCTGGCCAAACCCAGTTGTATACGTGACCAGCACGAACGGTTCGTCCACTGCTGCCTTCTCGTCAATAGGAACCGCCCGCATATTCAATTTTTTGATGAAACGCTTGACGTTACCTGTTTTGGAATCATAGACAACTAGCATAACACGTTCGCTCCCCTACTGAATTCAAGCAATCAAAAAGCGCCTCCGACTAGCAAATCCGTCAGCCGCGCCAGTTCAAGGTTTACCATTGGTAATCATTGAAAGCACCAATCCACATCAATATGTAGTTGATGTTTTTGATTCTACATCAATATATAGGAGTAGTCAATGAAAATTATGGAGAAAATATTAATCTACTTTTTTGTCGCACTCGACTATTTTAACAGATGAGGATATGATGGGATAGTGACATTTTATTGCTATTTAGGAGGCGCGCATGAACATGAAATCCGACGCAGAACACATACGGAAAACGATAGACAAGCTGTTCAAAGATGCGGGCTATACCGTGCCTGAGCTGCTTATTTATATCGAAACACTCGAAAAAAACCATGAACAGCTTGCCCTACAAATGAACAAAATGAAGCTTGATTCCGTGCGCAAAGCATCAGCCGCTGCAGGCATGAACAGCCGGTTGAAAGATGCGCTTCGTGAATAATTGGCAACGCGAGACACAAGATCTAGACATATACAAGACTGCGATTTGAATAAATCGATAGCACTTCTCGTTCACTAGGCTCCCACTGATAAAATATTACAATCAGCTTCAAAATCTGATAGAATCCGACTTCTAAATACTATATGTAGATAAGATTGAAAGGCAACCCGCTCGCATGCCCAACTTCGTCCAGCATGCTGGCCGGTCGCCGCCTCCATTTAGCTAACGCTTCTGTTTGCTCCCGGAGCATTCGGCATGCGTTTCTCCTCTTCGGGGAGCGAACAGCCCTCAGCGGCAAAGTTGCCCCGTACCAGCCTGCTGTCAATAAGATCGATAATCTGCTGCAAGGAAGCAACCTGCTGCTCGATTTTACGTTTATGGCTTTGAATCAAGTCGAATACTTCCGGTGATGCCTGAAGCGCATCGTTCCGAGCTAGATCTAGGTAAGGCTTCATTTCGTCTAATGACATGCCTCTTTTTTTCAAGCAAGTGATGGGCTTCATCGTTTCCACGTCTTCAATCTGGTAAATCCGATGCCGGTTGGCCTTGCGTTCCGCTCGCGGCAGCAAACCAATTTTCTCGTAATAACGAATGGTATCCTCGGATAAACCAGCCTGCTCTGAAGTTTCCTTGATTGTCATCCCTATCGATCCCGTCATTCAATAAGCCTCCTTCCTATAACAATCCATCCATTATACAACTTGGAGTGAACTTCAGGTCAACAACTGTCGACAAAATTTCCTACACAGCAACCCGCTGCCAAATAAGGATTTATTCCGCACCGTAGCCCCATATGTGGTATTGATGGAGCTGAAACAGCTCTTGTTGAACGGTTCATTAAAAACCGTCATCAAAACGCATTTAAGTTTATCAAACATTTTGATTCAGAAAGGCTTCAGCGCCCAACCGAGTTTACGAAGTTGTTTGGCCCCTACGCGGCTTCCAAGCTAGCACTCTCATTGTAGACACGAGAACTCGCTCCCAAGCTCGCTAACGAGGGCATAAAGCTTTTGAGCGTGGATCCAGGAGGGAACAATACGATTCGCAAAGGCAAAGGCTCCGGCATCCCCTTTTACCTGATGCCGATTATCAAACTGTTCTTCCCACATTCAAGCAAAGGTGCAGAGCTGCTTTATAATGGAGCGTTAGCAGCTGAGCATGCGGCATCCGGAGACTTTTTAATAAATGGCCGGGTATCCCCGCTGAATTTCACCGAGCAAGCCCATAAGGTTCTAGCAAGAGTAAAGACTATCTATATGAAGGAATTCAATCCAAACAACGCGCAGCACAGCTGAGTCAAATCATATTCGGCTCCGCAGTGAAAGACGAATAACGCGAAACAAGGGCAACTCCACAAGATACGCTATCTTGTAGAATTGCCCTTGTTTTCGATGCTGATGCTGTCGTTATTTGACAGCGGCGAAAAAAAGCCGCTCGGAATCACTGTCTGCCGGTTTAAGCTCGAAATCGGCATATCGGTCCACCATCTGAAAGCCCGCACGGCGCAAGGCAGCCTCAATCCAATCAGGATCGTAAGCTCGCTGCACATGCGACTCCTCGAAACGCTGGAATGCTGAGTCCCGATCACGCGAGAAAATAGTCAAATGATGCTCGATCTCGCAGCGCTCCGCCTCGAAATCACAGGTCCATATGTAGGCCACATCCCGTTCGTCTAAGACAAAAGGCTGCTCTTCCGAATAACGAATGAGCTGCTTAGGGGGATGCATATCGAAGAGGAAGCTCCCCCCGTCCCGCAAGCCAAGGTAGGTTGCACGGAAAGCAGCTTCAATATCGGCTTCTTCGGTTAAATAATTCAAACAATCACAAAACGATATTACCGCATCTACCGGCTCCTGAAGCTCCCACTCCCTCATGTCCTGCTGCAGCCACCTGAGTGATCCTGACCGCGGCCTAGCAACGAGCTGAGGGGGCTCATCCCATTTGCTGCGAGCAACCGCGAGCATGTCGGATGACAAATCAATGCCGTACACATGAAAGCCCGAACGTGCCAGCGGGATAGATATGCTGCCGGTACCGCAGCCTAGGTCAACAACCGTTGCGGGCATACCGTAACGCGACCAGCCGGCTCTTGCGAAGCCTAGCCAATCTGCGTAGGGCATATCCTCCATGAGCTGGTCATATACGGTAGCAAACTGACCGTATGAGCTGGTCATTGCCCGTCAGCTCCTTCAGCCTCGCTGCTGTGCGCATCGGCGTTCTCTACCTGGACCGCAGGTGATTGATCAGCCAAATAAGTCCAGCTGCCTTTTTGCGTAACGAGCCTTTCTCGCATGAGCTTGCCGACGGCACGTTTGAATGCGCCTTTGCTGATCCCGAATTTTTGTTTAATGATGTCTGCATCGGTTTGGTCGGAATACGGCATACCGCCGCCTGGCCGCTCCTTCATGAAAGCCAAGATGCGATCGGCATCCTCTATCCGACCAACCTCTTTACGCTGCGCCATGGATAGATTCGCTCTGCCATCCTCGCGAATGAAAGTGATACGGGCGCTAACGCGTTCGCCAAGCCGCAGCGGACGAATGCGTTCAGCACTAGGAATTAAACCATAGACGCCAAAGCCAACTACGCCGCCATCAATCATAACGAAGGAGCCAAGCTGCAGCGTTTTCGTGACCCAACCCTCAACCCATTGATTATTCCAACTGTCAGGAGCAGGAAATACAAGCTCCGACAGCTCTTCCTCAAATGCGATTTTGGCCACCAGCCTGCCGATCTTGTCATGCTTCATCACAACAAATACTTCGTCCCCTGGAAGAGGACGGTATTCTATGCTCTCCGGCAGTTCTGAGAGTGGAAGCAGCAATTGCCTGCCAAGGCCCATTTCAAGAAAACATCCAAGTCTAGGATGGACATCCGCAACCTGAAGGCGCGCTAGCTCGCCCAGCTGAAGCAGCGGCTTCTTCATCGTTGCCGCTAAGCGATCCTCTGAATCAAAAAACAAAAAAACTTCAACTTGATCGCCAATTTTCGGCTTCGAGCCAACAAGCTCGGTATAGTGCATAAGCACATCCGACTCTCCATTGCTCAGAAAATAACCATAAGGCGATACTTCTCGGTCAACCCTAAGCGTTTCGGTCGTACCGGCTACAAAACTCATGCGAACTCCACAACCTTCGCATCGGACCAAAGCCGCTCGATATTGTAATATTCACGCTCATCACGGTGGAATACGTGTACAATCACGTCTCCGAGATCAATCAGCACCCATCTTGCCGAGTCCATGCCTTCAATGCCGCGTATACGCGTGCCGTTTTTCTCTGCCTGCTTGCGGATCTCTGTCGCAATAGCCTGTACCTGCGTATCTGAATTACCGCTGCAGATAATGAAATAATCCGCTACCAAAGAAACCTCTTTTAAATTTAAAGCAACGACCTTAACCGCTTTTTTATCTTCTGCCGCTGCGACCGCAATTTGAAGCAATTCATCTGAATGTACCGCCATCTTTTATCCTCCTCTAACCTATTATTCTAATAAACCATTTCTCGCTTCAACCGTTAGCGGAAAGATCCGTTTCCCCTTCTGAATCAAGAAGGAAATCGTTGAGTTAAAACCAGCTAGCAAGGCTTCATCCAGAAACTGCTCGCTTAGTCTGCGAATATCGTTCACACCAGGGAAATCCCGGCCCGGCTCCATATAGTCAGCCAGACAAACGATTTTCTCCAGCTTAGTCATGCCCCGTCGCCCTGAAGTATGATACCGAATAGCATTCAGCACTTCTGAATCCGTAACACCGTATTCGTGCTCAGCTATCCAAGCACCTACAGGGGCATGCCATAATTCCTTATCGTAATAGAGCAGATCAGCAGGAAGCGACTGCTCCTGAATAACCTGTTTCATCCGCTCCGTTGGCCAGTACTTGGCTACGTCATGAAGAATAGCAGCTAGCTCAGAACGTACCGGGTCTTCGCCGAAACGCTTCGCAAGAACGATTGCCGTATCCATCACGCCCTGTGTATGGAGCCATCTTCGCTCCGGCATCTCTGCCTTTACCTTTTCGATCATTTGCTCACGATTCATACAGCTTGTGCCTCCTCATGTAGCTATACACCAAATCAGGTATAAGATATCGTGCCGAATGTCCGCCGTCCAGCTTACCGCGAATCATTGTCGAAGATATCTCGATCGCAGGCATCGGAATCAGCATGATCCGCTCCTGCAAATAGTTCGGCAAAGCCGCCAGCTGGATAGGTGTTCCGGGACGCTCCAAGCCTATGAAGGAGACCCGGGCTGCCAAATCCTCGATCTTATGCCATTCAGGCAGGTCATTAATGCGATCCGATCCGATAATATATGCGAAAGAATCATTGGGATTATGTTTCTGAAGTTCCAGAACCGTATCATAGGAGTAGCTGATTCCCCCGCGCTTCAGCTCTATATCGAGCACGCGGAAAGCGGGGTTGCTCCGTGTAGCTTCGCACACCATCTCGAAGCGATGCAATCCGCTTACACCTGGCTCATTTGCTTTGAGAGGAGGACCGTAAGAAGGAATAAACCATACCTCTTGCAGGCCGCATAGCTCACGCGCCGTTTCCGCCGCAATCAAGTGCCCGATATGGATGGGATCAAAGGTGCCCCCCATAATGCCAATCTTACTCATTCTGCGAACGCCTCCTTGAATTAAAGCACATGCGGAGCTGCCGCTTTCGCTAGCCAAACCTGGTAAGGAAGCTAGTCCCTTTGCTCAGCCATGCTCCGAACGATCAAGCCGATTTATTTGCGGGCTGCGCTCGGCAGCTCAATTTGTTTATTGTCCTTAGATTCTTTGTATAGAACAATCGTCTTGCCGATAACCTGTACAAGCTCGGCTCCGGCTGCAGCAGCGACTTCGGCTCCGATTTCTTTCGGATCGTCCAAGCAGTTGTTCAGTACGGAAACCTTAATTAGCTCCCGAGATTCGATTGCTTCTTCGATATGACGAACCAAATGATCGTTTGTGCCGCCTTTTCCTACTTGGAAGATAGGAGTCAGGTGATGAGCGAGTGATCTTAAATAACGTTTTTGTTTGCCAGTAAGCATGTGAATAGTTCCTTCTTTCATCTCGATGTTTCATTTATTTAATCCGTAATAACAAATGAATGACAGGTTATTGCTGCAGGGAGGCGAGTACCGTCTCCCGCATAGCCGCTGCCGGAGCAGGCTGGCCAGTCCAATACTCGAATGCATAAGCGCCTTGATAGATAAACATGCCGAGTCCGCCGTGAATGCGGCAGCCGCGCTGCTCAGCTTCCAGCAGAAACTTGGTTTTTAAGGGATTATAAATCAAGTCGCTTGCGACAGCATCCTGCTTCAGCCAGCTTGCATTAACCGGTGTCTCCTCGATATTCGGAAACATACCGACGGACGTCGTGTTGATGACAATATCTGCCTCCTCGCAAGCGGCTTGAAGTTCATGATGCGTGATGGCGATTATGTCTGCTGCATCTTGCAAAGAAACTGCTAGTTCCTGCGCCCGATCAAGAGAGCGGTTGGAAATAGTAATGCGAGCGGGACGCTCATTCGCTAACGCATATACGATTCCGCGGGACGCTCCGCCCGCACCAATGACGACGATGCGCTTGCCAGCCAATTCGCGTTCCGCTTCTTCCTTTAATGAACGGACATAACCGATTCCGTCCGTATTATAACCGATAAGACGTCCTTCTTCGTTTACAATCGTGTTTACCGCGCCAATCGCCTGCGCGCTGGCATCGATTTCATCAAGCACGGACATAATGTCCAGCTTATGCGGGATAGTCACGTTTACGCCGCGAATTCCCATTGCGCGCACGCCTGCAGCAAAATCCGCAATTCGATCAGACGTAACATGAAATGCCGTATATACGCCATTAATTCCCGTTTCCCGAAAGGCACGGTTCATCATGATCGGTGATTTCGAATGCCGGATCGGATTGCCGATTACGCCGAACAAGAGGGTATTGCTGTCAATCCGATTTCCTGCGCCCGCGTTCGTCACAGTAAATTCCCTCCCAGAGGCATTGTTGGACTAAATCATTGAATCACGGAGCATGACCTTAACGCCCTTTGGCGCATAAATATCAATAACAGCCCCGCCAGTTCCGTTCACTTGAATCCAGCCAAGACCAGAAATGAATACATCCTTGTTTACGCCTCGTTTGACGCGCAGCGAATGCCTCGTCCAAGCCGGAATCGTCTCAAGCTCTTCAAGTGTAGGTCCGCCAAGCAGTTGACCGCGGTGATCCGCATAAAGCTCATCAGCCCGCTCCAGCTTCGTTCGGTGCATATTGAGTGCATTAGACACGTAGAACGTGAAGGATTGGCGATCTCCCTCGACGAAATCAAAACGGACAAGACTGCCTATAAACAGCGACTGGCCTGAATTCAATTGATACACGAGCGGCTTAATCGGCTTGTCCGGCAATAGCGAGCCAAGAAAGCTGCGCGGCACAACCTCGGTCATACGCGTCGTGTATACGATTCCTGGTGTATCGATAATCGCCTTCCCATCCTCGAGCGGGATATGAACGGCATCAAGCGTCGTTCCCGGGTAACGGGAAGTAGTCAACTCGCGCTCCATATCGCTGTAGTCTCTAATAAGCCGATTAATGAGCGTTGATTTGCCTACATTAGTCGCGCCGACCACATACACATCGCGGCCGTTCCGATACTGCTCGAGCGCTTCAATAACGCGTTCGAAGCCCATATTGCGTTTCGCGCTGCATAAGACGACGTCAACGGTCCGCAAGCCCTCTTCCTTCGCTTGCTTCTGAACCCAGTTCCGCAAACGATTGACATTCATCGCTTTCGGAAGCAAGTCAATTTTGTTCACGACGAGCAGTACCGGGTTGTTGCCCACGAATCGCTGCAATCCCGAGATTAAGCTGCCTTCGAAGTCGTACAAATCGACAATATGCACTACAAGGCTATCCGTACTTCCGATGCTGCCTAGCAGCCTTAAGAAGTCATCCTGATCTACCGCTACGGATGAAGCTTCATTATAATTGCGAATACGGAAACATCTTTGGCATATAACCGGCTCCCTGCCAATTGCCGCTTCCGGCAAATAACCGGGCAATTCGACACTTTTCGTTTGCAGCGCTACACCGCAGCCTGCACATGAACCGGATGCCTGACTAAGCTGTTCTTCCATCACTTCTTTTCCCCCTCATACCATAACCCTTTTTTCCTTAAACGTACTAAAGCAAACCGTTCAATTTGGCGGTTCACTCGCGTCATTATGCCCTCATCGGCAGGTGCAATCGGCAATACGAGAATGGTATACAGTCCCATTCTGTTGCCGCCTAACACATCCGTCAGCATTTGATCGCCAATAACGACAGTATGCTCAACGGCTAAGCCGAGCACACCTAGCGCTTTCTTGAACGCTTTGCCGGCAGGCTTGCGTGCTGCGTGAATATATGGAATATTCAACGGCGCCGCAAACTTTCCAACGCGGGTTTCATTGTTGTTCGACACGATAACAACCTGGAAGCCACGTGAGCGAACATAATCAAGCCAATGCACAAGCTCAGGCGTAGCTAACGCCTCCTTGGCACCGACGAGCGTATTATCCAAATCCGTAATGATGCCGCGAACGCCTCTTGCATGCAGCTCATCTAAATTAATTTCATAAACTGTATTAACGCGCATATGCGGCAACAGCCGTTCAAACATAATGGATTCCCTCTGCTTTCTGCCTGCTATCTTACGAAACTATACCATACAAACCAAATTTGTTGCAAAAAAATACCGCTGCCAATTTCTCAGGCAGACGGTATCTGTACAAATAAAATGATCGCTCTCGGTTGATTTTCCCGAATATTCCCAGCAAGTGGGAGGACGCTTCCAATCCGTCTTTGCTGCCTAACAAAATTATTTTAATTGATCGATTAGAGATCGTACTTTGATGACGAATCGATCAGCATCTTCCGTGGATGCCATGGCAGGACTGTACTTCGCCTGCTCAAACCCGTCCAGAACTGCTTTGAAATCCTCACGAAGCCGTTTCCTGCTTTGCGACCACCGGATGACCGCTTCTCTTAACGTTTCATGCTCCTGGCGCTCCATGCCTCGCTTCTTGCAAATTCGAAGCAGTCTATGCGTCTCAATAACAATCCGATCATTTGATGTATAAGAGCCATGGCGAAGTTTTCTCCATGCTAATACAAGCTTTTGACGACGCACATAGAGCCACGCGACCGCTGCAATAGCGATGAGAGAGACGGCGCTCCACAGCCATACCTTCGAACTGGACGATGTCTCTGATTCGGCAACCGCGGCAGCATCCGTTTCTTCTGTATCCGTATCTGGCAAAACAGCGTCCTCTTCGGCAGCCATCGTATACGGAAAGCTAAACCCGGAAGTAGCCTCGAATGGAATCCAGCCGAATCCTTCGAAATATATTTCAACCCATGAATGGGCATCCGAGTTGCGAACCGTATAAGTGCCAGAACCGCTCGGGTTGACATTCTCACCCATAAATTCGCCTGGAGGTCCGTAATCGCTAACAGGAAGCACGCCTGGCGCGAACCCCTTCACCCATCTCGTTGGCAAATCCAAGCTTCGTGCCATTACAGCCATCGCGGTTGAGAAATAATCACAGTAGCCTTCTTTCAATTCAAACAAAAACTGGTCTACAAAATCAAGAGAAGCACCGGTAAGCTTCGACTGATCCGGCAGGTTGTTGTAATTGTAATTCAGCCTTAAATACGATTCCAGCAATTTTGCGCGGTCATAATCATTCGCAGCCTCTGCCGTAATATCCTTCGCGAGCTGCTTGACTCGATCCGGCAGCGTATCCGGAAGCTGCAAATAATAAGCATTGCGGGAAGCATCCGCTTCATTCGCCCAGCCTGCTTCCGCCTTCCGCAGCAATTCTTCGTCCATGACAGGCACTGAAGACGTAACGGAATAGGTTTGCGGATATTTGCGGTTCTTCATGGACCAATTCAATAATCGAAGCTCGCCGGAGTTCGCTTCCCAGCGCAGCCCTGAAGGCAGAGTAGCTTCATCATTGTCCACCCAATTCAAGGTGGTTAACGGAGCAGCGCCGAACAGGACCGGATAAACATCCTTGCGAACCATCGTCACGATTTGATCAATCTTCGTAACTCCCGCAACTGGAGCAGGGTCCAGCGCAGCAAACGCCGCACCCTTTGTGATCGGGGTTAGCGTCTCTCCGGCTTCGACATCCTTCCAGCCGCTTCCGGTATAAAGGGCCTTTGATTCCCCCCGCCAATAGCTGCGATGGGAGGTCGTTACCGTCATCATTGGCGAGTAGTCAAATTCGAAGCCGCCTCCGAGCTGATCGTCATTTCGGCTATAGCCTGAGCTCGCGTTGCCGGTTTTGCTTGGGGTTATCGATTCCGTGCCTTTATCGCCTAGAAATACTTGTACCTGCTCGCCTTTCGCTTCCTTCCAGATCGTATAAGGATCTTGAAGGAGCGGAGACAATGACGGCATGTTGAGCCCCACTGTCATCAGTACCGTCAGCACGATCGCGATGGGCAGCAAAAGCTGCAGCGGGTATTCCGCAAGCTCCTTCCAGCTCGCAGGATGTTCGCGCTCGAGTTTCGACATATGGCTCGCAACAAGCCATAGTAATCCAATGAATACAACCATACCCACTTCATCCCATAGCCAAATGGGAGTAAATGAATCTCCGATCGTCAGCAGAAGGATGTTGGTGCCAACGAAACCGATCATCCTAAACCGCGTTGTTGTCCATATCCCGAACAATACGTAAAGCAGAAGCAAGGCGGCGCTGATCCAAATAAACGGATTCAACTGTACGGCGTGGGCCTGCAGCCACCACACCCAATCCTGCCAACTCTCCGGTCTTGCGATGAGCCAATCCATCTTGACCAGCCTAGTTGTTATGATGATCGCCGCAGCTGCTTGAAGCAAAAGCTTTGCATACTTTACGCTCGCCGGCAGCAGAACATCTATCGCCGCGGCAGCGAAGAGGGTAACATACGCGATCGTGAACGTTTCTTCCCACCAATAGCCTTCGAAAAGCGTAATGGTATTAGATAGTATGATAGCAATAAAAATAAATCTTAGATTATTGAACCAATTCGATGAAAAATAGATGCCGATCGCTTTCATGAATGACTTCATGCGATGCCACTCCCTTCTAGTACAGTGGGGAGCTCTTGCAGCTGACGGATTTCGAACACGGGCCAACCACGCTCGCGCATCACATTCTTCCATGACGTATTGCCGCTAAGCTTATCGACAGCAGATGATATATGAAGCAAACATGGCGTGATGCCTTTTCGTGACAGCCACTCCATACTCTTTATTACATCAGCGCCCGTATCAGGTGTAATCACGACGGCAAAGCTGCCAGGCTCAAGAATCGTATCCGCCTGCTGCAGCGAGGAATAAAGCGGCCTAACCGCATCCGCATCCACGAAGGTCAGATGCTTCATCATGATATTCCGCTGTTCAATGCCTGATTTGGGACTAATCATCGTCAGCTTATCGCCAATGGACAGCAAGCCCATGGCTGTATCATCCTTCAAGCCATTCTCAAGCAGAGAAGCCGCAGCCGAAACCGCGAGTTCGAAACGAGTCGCCAGCTCCAATGCGTAGCCGCCGGCATATCGGTCAAGGATGACGATTGTACGCGGCAGCGACTCCCGCTCAAAGGCTTTGGATTTCCATTCCCCTGTTTTCGCAGTCGCATTCCAATGCACGCGAGATAATCGATCCCCATACAAATATTCCCGAACGCCATTGATTTGTGTCGTTTCTTTCGCTGATCGGGACGCAATGGCATGGGAATAAGGACCGCGGATGCCACGCTGAATCCCATTCCACTGCCTTAGCGGCACGGTCTGAGGCAGGACGTTAAAGACCGTTTCAGTGCCGAATTGACCGGAGTGCTCGAATAACCCAAATACGTCATAGGATAGGCATTGCGTATGCATAAAACGATATTCGCCGCGCTGCAGCGGCGGCGTTTGGTAGACGACTTGGCCGCTTCGTTTCCAATTCGGTACGAAAGATGACTCGAAAGCCAGCTTCTGCCCATTATGGCGCTGCATTTGATCTCTCACAATCACATAAGGAAGCGGGTAATAGCCTGGAATTTTCATCGAGAGCGTGACATCCAGGGAACTTCCCGCGGATAAGCTCTGTTCAAGCGCATTCGCGCTGGGAACCGTATAGGTTCTGCTGCCTGAAACCCGATTAATGCCGCTCCAGCGTCCAAGCACCAAATAGACGAGCAACAGGTTCAAAATCATATAAAGCATAAAAGCGGTTTTCCCGCCTTGAAATAAAAAATAAAACAGACTGGTCACATAAATTACGGCAACAAGCTGCCAGCGCAGCTTCTTCGATTTAGCCGCTGCCATCCGTTTAACGCTCTAGCCGAACCGGCACCTTGGTGGACTGAATCACCTGATCGATGATATCCTCCGCTTTAAGACCGTTCATTCGGGCTTCCGTGCGAAGCAAGAGTCGATGGGACAGGACAAATGGCGCCAGCTCCTTCACATCATCTGGCGTTACGAAATGGCGCTGCTGGATATAAGCGCTCGCTTTGGCTGCACGCGCAAGCGCGAGTGCCGCACGAGGGCTGGCTCCCAGCATCACGTTAGCGTGCTCTCTCGTGCCTCTGATAACGCTAACCAAATATTTGCCGACAGCATCATCAATATGGACTTTGAGCACTTGATCTTGAATATGAATCATATCTGCTATATCAATCATCGGTTGAATACGGTCTGACGGATGTATTCCTTCATTAGATAACACCATGCGCTGCTCATCGGATTCACTTGGATACCCAAGCGACAGCTTCATCATGAAGCGGTCCAGCTGAGCTTCCGGAAGCGTGTAGGTTCCTTCGAATTCAATAGGGTTCTGAGTTGCCAGCAGTACGAACGGGCGAGGAAGCTCGTATGTGTCTCCGTCTACCGTAACATGCCCCTCCTCCATGGCCTCGAGAAGCGCGGATTGCGTCTTCGTGGTTGCGCGGTTGATCTCATCCGCTAATAAGATGTTGGACATGACCGGGCCGGGCCGGAAAATAAAAGACTCTTGCTTCGGATGATAGATAGAAACACCTGTAATATCAGTTGGCAATAGATCGGGATTGCATTGGATACGGCGGAATTGTCCGCCGATTGATTTGGCTAGCGCCTTGACGAGCTGGGTCTTTCCTGTGCCGGGCACATCTTCGAGTAAAACATGTCCGCCTGCAATTACAGCGATGAGCAGCCGTTTGATTTCTTCCTCTTTGCCTAAGATACAAGTTTCTAAGTTTCGTAGAATTGTAGCACATAATTGCATGTCTGCAGGACGAATATCCATACCATTACCTCCCGAAATAACGCTTGTGTTCATGTTCAATACTACTATTTTACAGTACTACCTTTCTCCTGCACAAACTTTTTCGCTACAAAAAAAATTGGAAGATCCCACAGGATCCTCCAACTGATTCACGCTATCCGTTAGCCCTTAGGCCTAACCACCAACGCCGCCAAAAACGAAAAAATGATCGCTGCTGATATGCCGGCGCTTGTCACTTTGAAAATGCCGGATATAACGCCAATCCAGCCTTGATCATGCAGCTCCGTCAATGCGCCGTGTACAAGCGCGTTGCCGAAGCTCGTAATCGGGACGGTCGCTCCAGCACCCGCGAACTTCACCAGCGGCTCGTACAGATCAAACCCATCTACGATCGCCCCAATAACGACTAACGTTGACATCGTATGCGCCGGCGTAAGCTTCAATACGTCGAACATCAGCTGGCCGAGGACGCAAATGGCTCCACCTACTACAAAAGCCCAGAAAAAAATCATATCATCTCAACCCCCTTTTGCGCTGATCGCAACCGCATGCGCAATGCACGGAATGCTTTCGCCCTGCTGGAACGAAAGCGGAGACAGCAAAGCGCCAGTCGCGACGACCAATATCCGTTTTAATTCTCCCTTTTTAATCCGTTTCAGGAGATGCCCGTAAGTGACAACCGCAGAACAGCCGCAGCCGCTGCCTCCGGCCTGCACCTTTTGGTTCTGAACGTCATACACCATCAAGCCGCAATCGCTGAACACCGTATCATTCATCGGAACACCGTTTTGAAGCAGCAGTTTATTCGCAATCGGATGGCCAACGCCTGCCAAGTCGCCCGTAACGATGAGATCGTAGTCACTAGGCGTTCGTCCCGTATCATTAAAGTGAGCTTGGATCGTATCCACTGCTGCTGGTGCCATCGCCGCGCCCATGTTGAACGGATCGGTTATTCCCAAATCAATCACTTTCCCGATCGTCGCACATTCAACGACCGGGCCGTCGCCTTCTGCCGCAACGACAGCTGCACCGGCTCCGGTTACCGTATACTGAGCCGTGGGCGGTTTCTGCGAGCCATATTCAGTCGGATATCGGAATTGCTTCTCCGCGGTACAATTGTGGCTGCAGGTTCCTGCAAGCACATGGGTAGCTGATCCCGAATTAACGAACAAGGAAGCAAGCGCCAACGTCTCCATTGAAGTGGAGCAGGCACCGAATACGCCGATATACGGAACGCCGAGAGAGCGTGCCGCGAAGCTGTTGCTAATAATTTGGTTCATTAAATCTCCGCCGATATAGAATTGAAGCTGATCGCGCTCTATGCCTGCATTTTGAATGGCGAATTCAGAAGCTTGCTCGAGAAGAAGCCGCTCCGCCTTCTCCCAGCTTTTCTGCTGCATGTCGAGCTCGGGATGTATGAGGTCGAAGTCAGATGCAAGCGGCCCTTCCCCTTCATCAGGACCCACAACCGTTGCTTCGCCGATAATAACGGGCCGTTTCTCGAACCACCAGGATTGTTTCCCACGCAGCATTTTACTGACCCCCAGTACCTAGTATGAGATGCGCGATTCCGACGAAAAATGCAGCTACCGTTCCGTACACAATAACCGATCCGGCAAGCTTGAACATATTGCCGCCAACCCCAAGCACGAGACCCTCGCTTCGATGCTCCAAGGCTGCAGAGCACATGGAGTTGGCAAAGCCCGTAACGGGAACAGCAGATCCGGCTCCCGCCCACTGCGCGATTTTGTCATAAACGCCTAGGCTAGTGAGTATAACCGAAATCAGAATCAACGTAGCAACGGTTGGATTGCTAGCCGCTTCCTGGCTCATCCCCATCAAATGAACAAACATCTCTTGTATGGCTTGTCCGATCACGCATATTGCTCCTCCAAACACGAAAGCCTTCAAGCAATTTCCCAGAATAGATCTCGGAGGCTCCATCGTTTTCGCAAATGATTGATACTCCTTAGGTGACATCGTCATTTTTTTATATTGATTGCGGCTTTTGCTTTTTGTAGCCACTGCGCCATCCTCCTTTTCGGTACGGCTTCCCTTGGCGCTCTAGCGCAGAGTTCCGTAAACACGTTGCTTTCTTCTCATTCATTATTTGTAATAGCAGGAAGCAATATTCCAGCAAAAAAAAGGATTGTCCATGGCGCTAGCAAACGCCGGGGACAATCCTTTTTCAAATCCAAATTGCGAACAAAAGAAGAACGAGAAGTACGTATAAAACAAGCATGAGAATACTCAGATATCGACGATGCCGCCTCTTCGACACGAATGTTTCTCCCTTCATACCGGGCATTTATCTATAGCATATGCCAAACACCCAGTACCAGAGCAAGTCCTAGCCTCACAATTTCAGGAATTTAACCCTCAATAATCATAACGCCTTTGGCAGCAAGTTGATAAACTCCGCTGACCACCTCGCCGGATAGAAGCTCAGGACGCGGCTGTGCGCCCAGGTCAACCTCTGCTTCGTCTGCATTGTGGTTTAGAACAAATGTATACGCTTTGCCGTCTTTGCTTCTGCGTGTAACCTCAACGCCGCTAGGTGTGACAAGCAGCGGCTCAATGCCTTTGTCCTTGCAAATATTAGCGATTAATGATTGAAGGAAATGCTGATCCGGACTGGAGGCGATATACCATGCCTCGCCTTCGCCGAATTTATTAACGGTCACGGCAGGCATGCCTTTATAGAAATCAGATCCATATTCCGCAACGACCTCAGCACCCTCGGAATGAATCAAGTCGCATAACAGGCTGCATGTATATGTGCCGCTAAGAGCGCCATCAACCTTTTTCATTACGATTTGGTTCTGTTGGCCTGGCAGCAAGGCATCGATTTCTTCGGCCCAAATACCAAGCACCTTACGCAGCTTGCCAGGATAGCCGCCCGTTGTAACGAGATCATTCTCATTCACGATTCCGCTAAAGAACGTTGTGATAAAGGTCCCCCCGCGCGCCACGAAAGCCTCAACCTTCTCGGCAAAACCAGGCTTGATCATATACATAACCGGTGCAATAACCAAATCATATTGGTCCAGCTGTTCTTCCACGCTGATCATGTCGGTCTGAACGTTCAGCTCGAACAAAGCGTCATAATATTTATGAACCTCGTCCACGTACTTAAGCGCAATGCTCGGGCCGCTCGAGAGCTCAACCGCCCATCGGTTCTCCCAATCGAATACGATCGCTGCTTTGGCGTCAATACGCGAATCGAGCAGCTTGTCTTGGAGCTGCGTAAGCTCGCGTCCAAGCTCCGCGCATTCCCGGAACACGCGAGTATGCTCGTGACCCACATGCTCGATAACGGCACCGTGGTATTTCTCGCATGCCCCGATCGATCTGCGCAGCTGGAAGAACATGACCGTGTCCGCACCGTGCGCTACGGCTTGGTAGCTCCACAAACGCATAACGCCTGGCCGCTTCAACGCATTATAGGCTTGCCAGTTCTGCTGGCTTGGGGTCTGCTCCATCAGCATAAACGGCTGTCCGCTTTTAAGTCCGCGCATCAAGGCATGCGTCATCGCTGTGTAGCTTACAGGCGTGTCGATGGAAGGGTAATTGTCCCATGAGATCACGTCCATATGCTTCGCCCATTTGAAATAATCAAGCTCGGGGTACGTGCCCATCATATTGGTCGTAATTTGAATATCCGGTGAATATTTGCGAATTTCTTTATATTCAATCAAATAGCAGTCGAGCAGCGCATCCGATTGAAACCTGCGGTAATCAAGCGAGATGCTTTGAAAATTCGTACGGTTGCCGCCCCATTCCTCGCTCAGCGCATTCGGAGGAACAATCTCGTCCCAATCGTAGAACGTATGCCCCCAGAAGCTCGTATACCAAGCTTTATTAAGCTGTTCAATCGTGCTGTAACGCTTTTGCAGCCATGCTTGGAACGCCTCAGCGCAGTTGTCGCAATAACAATAGCCGCCATACTCATTGGAAATATGCCAAGCGACAAGAGCAGGATGATCCTTGTAGCGTTCTGCCAGCTTGCCAGCAATAAGCTGTGAATATTTGCGGTATGCGGGACTGCTCGGGCAGGAGTTGTGACGACCGCCGAATTTGCGCTTGCGTCCTTCGTAATCGACCCGAGTCACATCTGGGTACCGCTTCGCCATCCATGCAGGATGAGCGCCTGTGCTTGTAGCCAGACATACTGCAATACCGTCTCCATGCAAGCGGTCAATGATGCGATCAAGCTCAGCGAAATCATAGGTTTCTTCATTCGGTTGAATCTTTGCCCACGAGAAAACGTTAACGGTAGCCACGTCGATATCCGCCAGCTTGAACATCCGAAGATCCTCAGTCATCGTTTCGTCATCCCATTGCTCGGGATTGTAATCCCCGCCATACCATATTTTTGGAAGTTTATTATGTATCATGTTGTTGTCCTTCTCCTCTCAACCTTTGCGTAATAAGAACGAGGGAAGAGAGCCCATGTAATGAGCCCTCCCCTTCCTTGCTATTTTAAACTTATTTGGACCAAAGCGCTACGCGGTCCTTCACCATTTTCGTGAACTCAGCATTTAGTTTATCAACGCCGGCATCATCTAGATCTTTCAAGAATGCATCGTAGATTTTGTCGAAGTCCGCCGGTTTAGCTAGAATAGCTTCTGGAATGCGTTTTTTCATGATATCTTGCGTTTTTTGGAAAATAACGTTGGCTTGTGAGCCTGTTTCGAATGGAAGCGTCCAAGCTGCGCCGTATTTACGCTCTGGGAATGCATCGTCAGCAGGCCACAGATCTTTGTATGTTGTTGCATTGTATTTCGCAAGCGTCTTTTTGTCTTCTTCGGAATAAGCCGTTTGGATTTGTTCCGGGAATGTTGTTGTATAGTAATTGCCAGAAGGATCCTTCACGCCATCGCCGTAACGAGCGGATAGCAAGTAGTTGCCAATACCCGTTGTTTTCTTGAACGTGTTGTTGTCATTCGATTTCTGCGCTTGAATATCTTCAGGAATGACACGTTTACCGTCCACTACATTGTAATGCTTGCCTTCGATACCCCAGTTAACAAGTACTTGACCTTCATCGGAAGCAAGATAATCAAGGAACTTGATTAAACGTTCAGGATCTTTAGCATCCTTCGTAATACCAATGCCGTAGCCGGCAATATAACCCGTGCCTTGGAAAGAGTGATCTTGGAACGTGTCATTCAATGTTACAGGGAAACGAGCATAGGTAGCTTTAAAGTTGCCTGCAGCTTTCAATGCGTTTTGCGCATCGCCATAATCCCAATCTTGGTCAATTAGACCAAGAACGCGGCCAGAAGCGACTTTTGCTTTGTATTGATCATATTTTTGAACGAAGCTTTCCTTGTCAAGCAAGCCGATATCGTTCATGTGGTTCAACCAACGGAAGTATTCTCTTTCTTCTGGACGCTGGTAATGCATAATTGCTTCATGTGTATCTTGGTTTACGTAGAACTCGCCATCATCCGGAGCGCCCGTTGCATAGAAAGCAGGGTTCGTTACGGAAATCAGGATTTGCCATTCGCCGCCATTTAGGGACATACCGATTGTCGGTTGACCGTCTGCCGTTTTCGGGTTTTTCTCGATGTAAGCTTTAATGGCTGCTTCGTAATCTTGAACCGTTTTGATTTCTGGGTATCCAGCTGCTTCGAGCACTTGGTGCTGCAGTTGGAAGCCGCCGCCTGCTTCGAAATACGTTTGGCCTACACCGCCAGAAGGAAGTGTATAAATCGCATCGTCATCCTCGCTCCAGCGAAGACGGTTGAAATATTCGCCATACACTTTTTTGATGTTAGGACCAAACTCTTCAATTAGGGGACGAAGGTCGATCAATGCGCCTGCATCAACCAATTTGCCTGCGCTGCCTTTCGGCATAACTAGGTCTGGATACTCATCGCTTGCTACCATAAGTGCGAACATCTCTGCATCCGTACCGCCTACAGGAAATTCCTGTTTCATCGTGATGCCTGTTTTTTCCTGAATGAATTTGCCTGTTTCGGACTGCATATCATCCCAGTTGGCATTGATATCGCCGGAAGCTACACGGATTGTAATCGGTTCAGCCGCTTCGCCCTCGTTTGTAGCATTGGTTGCTCCATTTGTTGAACCCGTGTTCGAGCCGCCTTCATTATTCGAATTGCCACATGCGGTGACGAATACGAATACAAGTGCCAACATCAAGCTTAGCGCCATTTGCATCTTTCTTTTCATTGCTGTAAGCCTCCCTTTTTTTCTTGAGCGTGATGTACATGTATATAACAGGAAATCTGCTATTACCAAGATTAGCTTTTTACTGCTCCTAATGTCATACCCTTCACGAAATACTTTTGAAGGAACGGATACACCATGAGAATCGGAATGGTGACCACAATCGTAATCGCCATCTTGATGGATTCCGGCGAAACGGCAGAAATAGCTTGCTGTGCGTTCGGATCGCGGTAGTTGTTGCCCGTTTGCGTCGACAACAGCACCTTCATCAGCTCATACTGGAGCGTCGTATTCTCAGGACTCCGGTTGTTGAACAGATACGTGTCAAACCATGAGTTCCAATGGCCAACCGCAATAAACAAAGCGATCGTTGCAAGTACCGGCTGGCATAGCGGAAGAATAACCTTCCAGAATATCGTCCAGTCGTTTGCACCGTCGATTTTGGCGGATTCCTGAAGTGCATAGGGAAGTCCGTCAATGTAGGAGCGGACAACGAACACGTTCCACACACTGAGAAGCGCAGGAATGATGTACACAGAGAACGTGCCGATCAAACCTAAGTTTTTCATAAGAAGGAAGCCTGGGATTAGTCCGCCTGTGAAATACATCGTAAGAGCGAACGCCACTGACATCCATCTTCTTGCCTGGAAATCAGGACGGCTGAGCGTATAAGCCATCATCGAAGCGGATAATACGCCGATTGCCGTACCGATTACCGTGCGCAGCACCGAGTTTTTAAAGCCGACTAGCAGTCCGTCGAAACCGAATATCGTTTCGTAGTTTTTGAGCGTAAATTCACGAGGGTATATCGTAATGCCGCCCCTTACCGTATCCACAGAATCATTGAATGATATAGCGAGCACGTTAAGAAACGGATATAACGTCACAATGGCAACAATCGTCATAAAAATGTAAATGAAGGTATCGAATACTTTATCGCCTGTATTTCTTCTCATCGTTCCTTGCATATGCGTTTCCTCCTATATGATTGATTCTTTGGTGACTCGTTTGTATATGCCGTTCGCGATAAACACGAGCAGGATGCTGACGACGGAGTTAAATATGCCGATTGCCGTACCATACGAATATCGGCTCATTTGAATACCGTACTTGAGCGCATACAGATCGAGCACCTCTGAATAATCAGATACGAGAGGATTGCCTAGCAAAAATTGCTTTTCGAAGCCTATGCTGACCAAATGCCCTATCGAAAGGATGAATAAAACCATGAAGGTTGTCCGAATGCCCGGAAGCGTAATATGCCACATTTTGCGAAAGCGTCCTGCGCCGTCAACCGTTGAAGCCTCATAAAGCTCTGGATCGATGCCTGACATTGCGGCAAGGAAGATAATCGAATTCCAGCCCATCTCTTTCCACAAATCGGACAACGTAACGATGCTCCAGAACCATTCGCCCTTTGCCATGAATTGAATCGGCGAGTCAATAATATTCAAATATATGAGTAATTGATTGACCGCGCCGCCATCCGTGGACAGCATCTTGGATACTAGACCCGCGACGACTACCCAGGATACAAAGTGAGGCAAATAGGAAATCGTTTGAACGGAACGCTTGAAGAACTGTCCTCTCATTTCGTTCAGCAAGAGTGCGAAAATGACCGGAATCGTAAAGCTGACGACCAATCCCATCGTACTCATTGCCAGCGTATTACGCAAAACGATATAAAACCTTTCGTCTTGAAACAGCTCTATGAAATTATCGAGCCCGACCCATTTTTGATTAAAAATGGAATCCTTCGGTTTATAGTTTTGAAAGGCAGTCAACCATCCCCATACCGGCACGTAGCTGAATATGAATATCCAAAGGACGAACGGCAATGACATCATGTACAAGTAACGCTGTTGAAAAGCCCTGGACCAAAATCGATTCTTTTTGTTTGCTAAACCTGTTTGCTGGTTACCATCTGTTAGCGGTTTCATCGCTGTTCCTCCTATTGTTTTTGCTTCGGGCAAAAACATCTTTCGTAAGCAACCTCTATGTCTGTGTAGCTTACCCTCTCTTATCTGTACTTATCATAAACGATGAGTCCTACTCTCTTGCACCCAGTAAATTCGTTCTAAAATCATATCAAAATAAGCACTTTCAAGCGCTTTCATAACCATTGGTTACTATAGACCATATAAAAACGTCTATATCTATTGCTCCCGCATTGGAGCAACGATATAGACGCAATAAAGTGAAGTATCGGATGTTTGGACTTCCACTCAGCTATTCTGATTGCGATTTGCCTGAAATGCTTTTATAGGAAGAAGGAGAAACACCCTTATATTTTTTGAATTTGCTGTGGAAATAATCAACGTTCGCGTATCCAACCCGTTCAGATACCTGATGAACCTTCAAGCCCTCCTGCAGGAGCTCGATCGCATGCTGAATGCGTACCTGATCCAAATACGTATTAAAATGCTCGCCGGTATAGTTTTTGAACATTTTGCCCAGATAGCCGCTATTGTAATTAAATAGGTCAGCCAACGTTTCCAGTTTAATATTCTCGCTATAATGCCTTTCGATAAAGTCCGTCATCTGCTTCATCACAGACAGACTGTCAGACTTCCCGATCTTCGCCGTCAAATCAGCCAAACGCTGTTGAAGCTGGACGAGCATTTCCTGATTATGATGCGCCAGATAGAGCGCCGTGATCATGGACAGATCCTCCTGCATGGAGACTTGAGGATTGGATAATGCGGCTTTATTCAGGACGATTGTTAATAGCTGAGCCCAGCTCGATTTGATGAATTGCTCAGAAGCATCATAGGCGCATATTTGATCGGCTGCGTTCTGAATCGCTTGGCCCGCGCCCTCTATATTCCCGATATCGATCATATAATAGAGCTTCTGAGCTAATGCCTCGAGGGATAGCTCCTCTCTATTTTCGGAGACGCTCACCATTGCATCCTCTGCCCGACCAGCCAAATGGATTTGCTGTCCCTGCAGCATGAAACGCCGTTTTAATACGTTTCTCACTGCCGGAATGGAGGCAAGAAGCTCATTCGGCTCGCGCACGGGTTCCGATGCAACCGCTACGAATCTCACTTTCGAACCGCAGCATTCTTCAATCCATTGCTTCATCTGCTCGCGCGATCCGTCCTGCAGCAAATAATCCTTCAGCAGCAAGCCTACGTATGGCTCAGCTGAGAACGCCCAGCCGAGCTGCTTCTGCGACATCCGGTCTGCGAGCTTCTTTTTGAGGGTTGCATTCATTGTCAATGAATGCTCTCTGCTATAAAGCTCGATGAGCAGCATTTGATAATATTTGGCCGGTTCTCCCAATAAAGCTTTGAATTCCGCATTCCGGGCAGCGTCTGCGTCAAGCTTGCCTGCGGCAAGCTGCTGCAGCATTTCTTCACGAAGCAGGACCGTTGTCTGCTCGGAATTGTGCTTCTGCTCTGTCCGGCTTACAAGTTGATTCGCGATTCGTTCCACATAGCTCTCCAGCTCATCCTCATCAATCGGCTTCAATATATACCCGTCCACCTGATGAGCGATCGCCTGCTTGGCATAATTAAACTCGGCGTAGCCGCTCAATATTAAGAAATGGCAGATGATATCCTTTTTTCTTATTTCCTCGATGGCTTGGAGCCCATCCATGCCAGGCATCCGAATATCGATCAAGATCAAATCTGGAGCAAGCGCTGCATGCTTTTCTATCGCCTCACGGCCGTTTGACGCTGTTCCTACGACCGAGAATCCGTATTTATTCCAGTCTACCAAGGTTTGAAGCCCTTCTCGGATCATCGGCTCATCGTCGACAATTAGTACCTTATGCAAATGAATGACCCCCTATCGGAATTTCAAAAGTGATGCGTGTACCGGCTCCTAGCTCACTTGTCAAGGTTAAGCCTACGCCCTCCCCATAAATCATGACGAGCCGTTGATGGACGTTGCGCAGCCCTATTCGGTATTCCTCATCCTCTTCCATATCATGTAGCGACGCCTTGATTTCATTGATCTTCATTTCGCTAATCCCAACGCCATTGTCCGAAACCTCGACACGCAGCTTCTGGTCGATCAACTGCGTCGTTAGCAAAACAAAGCCTCCCTCGGCAATATTCTCTAGTCCGTGTACGACCGCATTCTCGATAAGCGGTTGAATAATAAGCGGCGGAACTTCAATGTCCTGACCTGTGGGATCCACTTCCAGACGGAAGGTCAACCGGTCATTGCCATATCTGAACTTCTGAATTTCCAAGTAGCAGCGGACAATCTCAAGCTCGTCCTTCAAAGCAATCTTGCGCGTGCCGATCTCTAGGTTGCGACGGATCATTTTGCCAAGCATGCGAACGATCGAGGATATTTCCGTCTCGCCTTTAATATGCGCTTTCATGCGTATCGATTCGAGCGCGTTGAATAAGAAATGCGGATTAATCTGGCTCGCCATCATCTTCAGCTTGATTTCCTTCTGCCGCAGTTGAAGCTGTGCCTGCTGCTTGTGCGATTCAGAAACCTCGTCCATCAAGCCCCGTATGCTGACTACCATGTTATTGAATTGCTTCGAGAGAATACCGATCTCATCATTGCCGGTTACATGCGATATAACGTTCAAATCGCCCATCGCCACTTTGTTCATATCCTTGTTCAGCACCAGCATGCGCTTCGCTAGGATCGACGAGAAGATATAAATGAGAATAAACGCGATAACAAGGCTAAGCATAATAATGCCAAAACCAAGAAGGCTGATGCGGTTAGCTCCGCTTACGATGCTGTCGATGGTAAATACGGATACGATTTTTAAACCGTTTCGGCTGGAATCGGGCATAAGATCCTCAATAACGATCTTTGATGGCTTTCCATCATATTTAAACGCATAGGTCCCCTCTGCCTTATCCGTTAATTGGCTGGCGAAGTCCAAGTCATCAATATTTTTTCCGATCCAATCCGGGTTTTTTGCAGCAACCATAAAGCCATGGTCATCAATAATCATCGTATCAAACGGCTCTTGGCTGACCATTGCGTTTAATTCGACTTGATTCACGCCAATGACGAGCACGCCATTGGTCCGATATGTGGGAAATGTGATTTTTCGGATCAAGCTCAAATAATTGCGGTTATTTTTCGTTTCGTCACCAATATAGCCCCAGTGGATGCCTTCCTCTCCTTGTGCGGATTGATACCACGGCTTCTCTTTTATCGCATCAGTAACCTTAAGAAACTCCCAGTTGTCTAAGATCGTCATATTCGTCGTATAGAATCGGATATTGTAAATCTCACTATACAATTGAATGTAATCCCGGAAATCACGATAATCCCAAAAAGCCTTCACGACTTCAAAGGTCGAATCGTATTGGGTATTGACAACGTTCGTTAACCGGCTATCAACGAGCAACTTGTCCGAAATTTCGATCGGCATCCGAATGATATCGAACGTCTGCTTCTTTATCCGTTCCACGTTGTTCGTAATTTGCTGAGTGGCTTGATCCAGCACGTTTTGGCGAAAAGCGACGGTCAAGAAAATGCCTACGATCAGCACCGGCACGAATACGACGAGAATAAATGAAATAATCAGCTTTTTTTTGATACGGATATTGTCCATGCTAAGTGCAAGCGCTCTGATGCTATTCATCATGCAGGCTGCTCCTCCTTCATCAAGGAAAGCGTTTACTTTTATTCGCGTTCATTTGAAGCATCCTATATTATAAAGCGGGGGAAGACGCATTCATACATAATTTATTCGTTATTTTATCATATAACAATTAGACATATGCGAAACCTTGCTTGCCCATAGCAAAAACCGCCCTGAATCAGAGCGGAATCCGGTATTCAGAGTGAACCTCTACAATATGCTCGCCTTGATTATAAACCCACTTGAATGCGAAAGTTTCGCCGGCATAGCCCGTACGGCTGCGTATATCCGGAAGAATGACGGATTCAAAATTGTCCCTAATCGCCTTTTCCATAAGGATGAAGCGTTCTTTATTCTGCTCAGCCAGCACTTCCGCCTCTTCATCCGATTGCGCGGTTTGGAGAAAATAAGCCACTGCGATATCCAGACCTCTAATGTTCTCCGGCAGCGCGTGCGGGGAGCCTCGAAAAATCTCCTTCACCGTTTCAATCCAATCGTTGTACAAATTCAATTCGATTCCACTGACCACAACGTTTCCCCCCACCAAGTTGAAATGCTATGTTCAAGGATAATGAATGCCATCCAAAATTGCAAACTGCACATTTAAATATTCTTCCGATCCTCCTTGCTCAGGGATTCCTTTGAATCAACGAGGATAGGATGGAATCCCTTCACAAAAACGACCGCTGACGCTTCTCCAGAATCATTTAAATGCTCCGTACATCGATGCAATATACCCGTAGTTATTTAGGCTTAACGCCAAACTGCACATATAAATATTCTTCCGATCGCCATCGCTCAGGGATTCCATTGAATCAACGAGGAAAGGTTGGAATCCCTTCACAAAAACGACCGCTGACGCTTCTCCAGAATCATTTACATGCTCCGTTTACCATCAATTGCTAAAGAAATCAGCAAGAGACCAAAATCAAAAACAAGCGTTGCAGAATAGCCCTCTGCAACGCTTGTTTAATGCGCATTTTTTCTTGTTTTCGATAGTGCGAGCTACTTTTTCAAGGAGCGCCCCCCTTTTGAGTCAACCCCTACCTATGAACCATTCCTTTGCATTAGCGGACGCGGAAACCGCTCAGCTTCACGCTTCCATGCAGGCTAATGACTAAATCGCCTTCTGGCTTGACCCCCGGCAGCTGGATGCTCACCGTTTGCCATTCTTGTTCACCGCTAGCGCTTACTGTGCATGATCCGATAACCTCAGAATCCTTAGCTCCAATGCGAATACGCAGTTCGCCGCCTTGCCCGCCTCCCGATACGCGAGCCTCAAATTCGGCTGATCCGTAGGACCAATCAATATCAGAGAATTTAATCCAGCCTTCCGCTTGCAGCAGGCGCACGGCCGTACCGCCCTCCTTGCTCTCATCGAGATACACATTGGCATAATCGTCATAGTTTTCCGCGCGCGTTTGCAAGGATAGATTTCGCGCCGGAATCGTTTCGCAAGTGATGCTGATCGTGGCTGATGCCTTGATGTCATCGGAGGAGCCGCCTGCGCTGAACGTATAGGCTGCCGTCTCCAGACAAAAGCGGTCGCGCGTAACATCCCAAAGCGCAAGCTCCTCCGCTGGAACGATAAGCTCGACATCCCGCGTTTCTCCTGCCTGCAGCGTAATCCGCGTAAAGCCGACCAGCTTTTTGAGCGGACGATCCACCCTTGAGCCAGCGGTTCTTACGTACAATTGAACGACCTCGTCTGCCGTAATTCTCGAAGTATTCGTCACCTGCAGCCTTGCCGTAACACGGCCATCCAAGCTCGTAGCGTCATTCGTCAATTCAAGCGGGCTGTATGCGAAGGATGCATAGCTAAGTCCGTGGCCGAACTGGTACAAAGGCTCCCCATCGAAGTACAAATAGGTTCTTTTCCCCTTTTGAATATCATAATCCATCAAATCCGTAAGCTGCTCCGCAGATTTGTACCATGTCATATTAAGGCGTCCCGCAGGCGAATAATCGCCGAAGAGCACATCCGCAATAGCATTTCCCAGCTCTTGTCCCGCATGAGACAAATAGATTACTGCAGGTATTTGCTCATTGACGGCATTCAATGTAAACGGATAGCTGCCGATAACGACTACGACTGTATTCGGATTCGCTTCGTATACGGCGCTGATCAAAGCATTCTGTGATTCGGCAAGCTCCAAGCTTGGACGGTCAATCTCTTCCTTGCCGTTTATGAGCGGATTATTGCCTACAACTACGATTGCCGTTTCAGCTACCTTAGCTGCCGCAACTGCCTCAGCAAGTCCGTCCACGATGACGTTTTTGGTGAAGAGCTCGTTGCCGCCGATCTCAGCCGTCTCCGCAACTTGCAGCGAATCATTGCCTCCGTTCGGAGCAGTGACCAATTTGCCATTCCATGTACGGATCGCGAACTGGCCGTTTCCCTGCTCATCGAGCTTGAATACTTCTTTCACGTACCAGCCGAAAGCTTCGTCGGCCGCCGCTGCGACATTCGCGTCGTCCGCGCTTGTCAGCAGCTTGCCTGTCGTTTGATTCTCCAGCGTGCAGCTTCCCCAGCCCCAATCCGTAAGCTCGAAATGATCGCCTTCCGCCGCAGGTTCAGACGCTCGCAGGCGATTCTCATTGTTAACAACTGCACGCAACGCTTTTCCGTTCGCAGCCGATTTTAATTCGATGCGGTCATTCCCGCTGCTGAAAGTGACCGTTTTCCCTTTGAGCTTGCTTTTGATGCCTTCCAATGGCGTAACCTTGTAAGGCAAAGTTCCTGAATACCAGTCGCGGTATACCACATCGGCAAGCGGCCCAATTACGGCAATATGGTCCAGCTTTTCCTTGCTAAGCGGCAAAGCCTTATTCTCGTTTTTGAGCAATACGATTGATTCTCGTGCCGCTTGCAGCGACAGCTCCCCATGCTCCGGCGCACATAACTTCGATTCCGGCATGTCCGCGTAAGGATTCTGCTCAGCCGGATCGAACTCGCCTAGACGGAAACGGACACGAAACGTATTCATTAGCGCTTTGTCAAGATGCTTCTCCGTCAGAAGCCCTTCATCCAAAGCTTCGCGAATCGCAGCGCATGATTTTTCTTTATCATCCGTAATGCTGTCGATCCCCGCTTTGATGGAATGGGCTACCGCTTCTTTATAAGATTCATAATAATGATGGTCGTTTACGATGCCGAGCAGATCTCCGGCGTCGCTGACGATAAACCCGTTCATGCCCCATTCTTCCTTGACTACTTTGTTTACATCCTCATGCAGAATGGTCGGCGTTCCGTTAACGGAGTTATAAGACGTCATCATGGAATGCGCCCCGCCCTTCACAAAGGCCGGCTTAAACGCTGCTTGGTAATATTCCTTCATGTTGCGCGGGTCAATGCTCGCGGAACAGCTGCCGCGGTTGATTTCATTGTTGTTGCCGATAAAATGCTTCAAGGTCGCGACGGCTTTGAAATATAGCGGATGGTCGCCCTGAATGCCTTGTACGAGCGCTGCGGTTAGCTCGCCTGTGAGCTTCGGGTCCTCGCCGTAAGCCTCCTCGGTCCGTCCCCAACGCGGATCGCGCTCCATATCTACGGTTGGCGCCCACAACGTCAAACCGTTAATCGCCGGGTTTTTCTGATAATAGACACGAGCCTCATCACCGATGGCCGAGCCTACTTCCTTCAGCAGAACAGGATTCCATGTGCAGCCAAGTCCGATCGGCTGCGGAAAGGTGGTTGCTTCTCCCAGCCATGCCATCCCATGGGCTGCTTCAGTACCATGCTTGTAAGGCTTCACGCCTAAACGAGTGATTTCCGGTTGATATTGCACCATTGAATCAATCTTCTCATCCAGTGTAAACCGGGAAACGAGGTCGGTTACCCGTTCTTCAAGCGGGAGGCCGGTATTTTGAAAAGGATACTCAGTATGAGTCGTCATTATGTTTACACTCCTTCTGTTTGTACAGGCATGATGCTGTACCATTCATTTTTACTCGTCTGAAAAGACTTCGATCCATCTATAAAATGGCCATCCGAATTTTGTATCGCAATGCTGCAGCCAGCTTGCACGTAGCAAACGCTGCCATGAGTAGAATGAACGCGGGCTGAAATCAGCTTGCCATCCTTCCAATCCATATCAACGACAAAACCGCCTCTTGCTTTAAGCCCATGTACGGAACCACTCGGCCAAGCTGCCGGCAGTGCCGGCAGTAGGACAATTCGCTCCATATGGCTTTGCAGCAGGAGCTCAGCAATGCCAGCCGTACCGCCAAAGTTGCCATCGATCTGGAACGGCGGATGATCATCGAACAGATTCGGATGGGTTGAACGTGCCAATAGCGTATGAATAAAACGATAGGAGGCTTCACTGTCTTTTAGCCTAGCGTACAGATTAATCAGCCATGCACAGCTCCAGCCCGTATGTCCGCCTCCGTTTTGAATTCGGCTTTCGAGTGAACGGCGGCTAGCCTCAACAAGCTCAGGCGATGTCTCTTGGTTGATCGATGTACCTGGATACAAGCCGTAGAGATGGGAAACATGGCGATGCCCCGGCTCATGCTCCTCGAAGCACTCATGCCATTCCTGCAATAACCCATTCGCATTCACTTGCAGCTTAGGAAGCTTAAGCATAGCTCCAGCAATCCGCTGGGCAAACGCCTCATCCTGCTGAAGCAAGCCGGCCGCGCTAATGCAACGGTCGAACAGCTCGCCAATTAACGTAATATCCATGGCTGACGATTCAGCAACGCTGCTTGCCTCGCCCTCCTTAGTCAAAAATTTGTTCTCCGGCGAGGTTGACGGCACGGTCATTAACAAGCCTTGCTCATTTTCCTGCAGCCAGTTCAAGCAGAATAAGGCTGCACCTTTCATAATCGGGAAAACCTTATCGCGCAAAAAGGGCAAATCGGGGTTGTACAAGTAATGCTCCCAAAGATGCTGAGTGAGCCAGACGCCGCCCATTGGCCAGAAAGCCCAGCTTGGATGGCCGGCTGTCGGCGTCGCCGTCCGCCATAGATCCACATTATGATGGGCAACCCAGCCCGCACTGTTATAGTGTATCGCAGCCGTACGCGCTCCCGTCTTACTTAGTTCCTCGATCATTTGCAACAGCGGCTCATGGCATTCACTCAGATTGCCAAGTTCGGCTGGCCAATAATTCATTTGCGTATTGATATTGGTCGTATAGTCGCTGTTCCAAGGCGGTTGCACGCGATCATTCCATATGCCCTGCAGATTGGCAGGCTGCGTGCCCGGGCGCGAGCTTGCCATAAGCAAATAACGGCCGTATTGAAAATATAACGCTTCAAGCTGCGGATCCTGTTCGCCTTGCTTATACGCCTCAAGCCGCAGGTCAGTAGGCAGCTTCGCGTTCGTTGTTAGTCCTAAATCGATTTGTACGCGCTGAAACAGCCTGCGATGGTCATTTACATGCCGTTCGCGGAGCCGTTCATAGCCAAGCGACAACGCAGCCGCGAGCACGCGATCATTTTGCGCGGCTAATTCGCCTTCGCTTTTTGACGGCTGACGGTCAAACCCCTTAAAGCTAGTCGCCGCGCTTAGAAGGAAAACAGCTGACCGTGCACCCGCTATGACCAGCTTGTGGTCGTCTGTGACGGATGCCTTGCCGCCTTCAATGACAACGTGCAGCTTCGCCTGGAATTGAATGCCCCGGCTGTCCTCGTACTGCACCGCCATGGGATGGTCTCCCCAATAATTGTCCGCCACATGACTCGGACAGCGGCCATGCATCGTAATAGCGCTCCCGCCTGTAGCGGAGAGAAAATACGGAACGTCAGCTTGCATAGATGCTGTCAGTTCCAATCTTTGCTCGCCCTCTGCCTCATATTTCATGCAAAGAATCTGGTCAGGCGTGCTTGCAAACAGCTCGCGTTTATACTGTGTTTGTCCGACTCGGAATCGAACGCCGGCCACTCCCGCATCGATGTCCAGCTCGCGGATGTAGGCTTCAGGCTGTGCATCCGACAGTGCGAAGCGCTGCTCTATGAACCAGTCGCCCATCGGCTGGTAAGACTCCGTATTCGTTCCTAGCATACGGGCTTCGATTAGCTGTTCCGCTTCAACGAAACGTTTCTCCAGGATCAATTCTCGTGATCGCTTTAGATAGCGCAGCGCTTCGTAATTGTTTGTATCGCGCGGAAAACCCGACCACAGCGTATCTTCATTAAGCTGTACTCTCTCCTGCTGTACGCCTCCGAATACCATGCCGCCTATTCGGCCATTGCCGATCGGCAGCGCCTCTTCCCATCTGAGGGCAGGCTGCTTATACCAAAGCTTCCATGCTTGTTCCTGCTCTAATCTATCGCTCATATTGTTGGTCTCCTATGATCTCTTGTGATCTCACTTGATATAGAAAAGGTTATTATTCATCATAACGGAAATCACCTCTCGTACAGTACCCATTAGATTTCATAAAAATTCATATGGAAATTAGCACTTGCATGCGAAAATGCGCAAAAAAGGGGCCGTCCCATCGTCATTTTAATGACTGATGGGACGGCCCCTTTCCGACTCGCTGTCGGTTGTCGCTATTGGTTACAGTCCTGCAGCGCCGAACACTTTGTCGAATCCGGACTTGGAGCGCTTCACAAGCTCCTCCGGAGTCTCATTTGGCGCTTCAGCCGTCAAAATCTCTTGTGAGACGGCACCTTTGTATCCGATTTTCGCCAGCGCGCGAAGAAAACCTTCCAAGTCGATCACACCTTCGCCTGGGTAAATGCGGCCATTATCAAGCGCTTCCCCAACCGGTACGTCGGGAGCGTCATTGATATGCACATGTACGATTTGATCAGGGCGCAGCGCTTCGATATCCGATATTGCAAGCTCATTTGTATACCAGTGGTAGGCATCGAACAGCAATCCGACGTTGCTCTCGCCGATTGTGTCGATCCATTCCAGCGTCTCCTCAAGCGTCCATATGAAAGGATTGGCCCAACGCGTACGCAGATGATGCGGCCCGACGAATTCAAGACCAAGACGGATACCGTATGCGCCAAGAATTTGGGCGCATGTACGCAGCCTGCGAGTCGCAAGTGCCATGAAGCGCGCCGCCTTCAAGTCCGTTGACGGTAAAATATACGTGCAGCAGCTTGTGCAGCCAAGCGCAGCCGCTGCTGCGGCTGATCTTGCGAGCTTCTCTAAGCCTTCCAGAAATGCTTCTTCCGTCGTTCTCCACTCTACTGGCAATCCGAACGAACCGATCACTACGCCATTGCTTGCCAGCAGCTCACGCGCTTTCTCCAAGCCGTGACGCTCGATGAGCGAATACGCGTCAATGTCTACCGCCTGGAAGCCGTTTGCGCCAGCAAGCTCAATCAAGCGCTCATCGCTTTCGATACGGCCAAGCCCTGCTCCTGTTAATCCTCTCAGCATTTGAATGCCTCCTCGTTTCGTCTACTATTCGTTTAAGTTCCAATTCAACTTAACCTCATTGCCCGTGCGTGAGGACTCATAGATTGCATCCAGCACGAGGTTGTTCGTAAATCCGGATAATACCGATGTAATCGGCTGCTTGCCATCACGGATGCATGCCAGGAAGTGTCTGCTTAGGCGGGCGCGTTCTCCTTCGTCGTTTTCCGCTCTGCTAAGCGTGCTTTCAATCGGACGATCGAATTTTTCTGTGAGCAGCTTGCCTTCGGAGCCGCGGTAGCTCGCTCCGCCCTCTGAGCCCATGACATGGATAAACGGCGAGTTGTCCGTATCCATATGCACAGCCCAGCTCACTTCAAGCGATAACGTGCTGCCGTCTTCCATTTTGATCAATGCCGTTGCCAGATCCTCTACATCATAAGTGCCGTCCCAATCAGGCGTTCCCCAAGTACCGATCCCTTTGCGTTTTGGTCCGAACTCGGCATAAGTAGAACCAAATACCGATACCGGCTTTGGATTGCCCATTAAGTATAACGCAAGATCAAGCATGTGTACGCCTATATCGATAAGCGGGCCGCCGCCTGACTGATCCATTTGCGTGAACCAAGTCCCCCAGCCCGGAATGCCTTTACGTCGGAACCACCCTGTTTTGGCCGAATATATTTTTCCAAGCTCGCCGCGGTCGATTTGCTCCTTGATTTGCATGGCAACGGATTCCCAGCGCATTTGATGAGCAACCATCAATACGCGGTCGGATGCTTCGCTTGCTTTCAATATTTCGCGTGCAGCCTCGCTATTAATACCCATTGGTTTTTCCAGCAGCACATGCTTTCCAGCCTCCAACGCCTGTACAGCAAGCGGAGCATGAAATTGATTCGGCACGCCAATGATAATGGCATCAATATCCGAACGATTGATTAGCTCTTCATTTGAAGCGATTACATGTTCGATCCCGTACTGCTTTGCAGCTTTCTCCGCCCGGGACAAATCAAGGTCCGTCACAGCCGTAATAACGCACTCCTCACCTAGCTTTGAAAACTCGCTTGCATGCACGTTGCCGATATTTCCCGCGCCGATCAATCCGATTCTTATTTTATTTCCAGTCGTCATTGGAATTCCTCCTGCGATTTTAGTGAAAAGCAAAGCAGCCTTTCGCAACCTTCCGTTGAATTGCGAGCGCTTGGTCCCTGTATTTATGTTAGAATAAACGAGATGAGAAATCGTGCTTGTTTTTCGGTAAAAGTCTCAGTTTTTCGGAGGAATCCATTCATTCATGACCTATATACCCGATTATTTGAAAACGTATCCAAATATGAATACCTCTTCGCCGCTCCACATCAGCTTGAATCGCCTTTATCATGGCTTTCGGCCGCATCGTCATGACTTTTTGGAATTTTCATATGTCGTGGACGGCAGAGGCTCTGAATCCATTAACGACGCGCGGCATCAAATGCTGCCTGGAACGTTCACCTTCGTATTGCCCTATCAGGTGCACGAGTTGTTTACGGAGCCGGGCAGCACGCTCGTTCTCTACAACTGCATGTTCAGCATGGATCTCCTAATGGAACCCGGCCAAGAAGATGGCTTGCTCGGCCTTAACGACCAGAATGGCTGGCCGCCTTTCGTCCAGCTGAGCGGTGAGGATAATGATAGGATGACGCGCCTGATTGAAGAAATGTACGTCGAATACAAAGGCAAGGAGCCTTGGCGCAGAACCATGCTGCAAGCAAAGCTCAAAGAAATTCTAATCTGCTTCGACCGGTACCGGAGAAAATCGTCGGCTGTAGCGGATGTGACCAAGATGGCGTCTCGGTCGAGCGCTTCAATCTGGCCGATCATCCACTACATTCATCGCCATTATCAGGAGGAGCTCGCCTTATCCGACCTTGCAAGCCAATTTTCCCTCAGCGTCTCAAGAATAAGCGAAGTGATCAAACAGACAACTGGGCAGACCTTTGTCCACTTCCTGCATGATCTGCGGCTTAGGCACGCATGCAGCCTGCTCGTTTCCACCGACATGAGCGTTGCCGAGATTGCGCTTGAGGTCGGTTATGGCTCCTACAAAACGTTTTCGCGCATCTTCCGCGAAACGAAAGGCGTCGTGCCGAAGGATTATCGGAAAATGAAGCTATCCCCAGATCTGCTTGTCTAAGCGTAAACGGCTGAAGCCGTCCTCTGGCGGCTAAGCTTACGTTTCGCGTAGAAATATAGAGAAAGTTGGCGTAATGATATACTTTCCTATATTTTAAGAAGAAACGCCTGACGGCGTCCTTTCTATAGACGCCATCGTTTCGGCGAAATGTATAGAGAAAGGATGAGCAACTTCATATCCTTTCCTATACGTCAAGAAGAACCGTACCCATAAGCAAGGGCTGCCTCCAGTAGATCTCTCTACTGTACAGGCAGCCCTTGCTTGGTTATGTGTTTAATGAGTTATGGACAAGACCACGAACAAGACGGCTAGCAATACGTAAATGACAAGCGACACGACCATTAAAGTCCGCTTACTCACAGCGCTACTCCCCTCCCTGCACCGAATAGGCTCTACACCATTATTGTATGTGGGCGGGGACAACGTGGAAATTGTCCGGTTATAGAAATTATGAAGAGCTTACCTTCTTGCCGAGCCCTTTCGGTCGGAGGGAAGCAGAATGGTAAGCATACCGAGCAACGGTAAATATGACGTGCAGCGAATGACAAACTCGATTCCCATCGAATCCGCCAAATGGCCCAGTATCGCCGATCCAATGCCGGCAAGTCCGAATGCCATTCCGAAAAACACACCGGAGACTAGGCCGACTCTGCCTGGCAGCAGCTCATTCGCGTAGACCAAGATAACCGAAAAAGCAGAAGCCAATATAAGGCCGGCGAAAAAGATTAAAATGATCGAAAAGGTCAAATTGGCATACGGCAAGAGCAGCGCAAACGGTGCCGTACCCAATATCGAAAACCAAATCAAGCTTCGGCGGCTGAACTTATCCGCGAGCATTCCCCCTAATAGCAAACCAATCACGTTGGCAGCCAAAAAAACGAACAAAACGATTTGCGCCCCGGTTAGCGATAATCCAAAATGACTAATGGCATAAAACGAATAATAGCTGCTGATAGCCGCAATATATACGTTTTTGGAAAAAACCAAAACCATTAAAATCGTAATCGCAAATATGACTTTCCCCGTCGTCACATTCATCTGGGAGACGGGTTTCGCCGCTCGCGCCGTACCTCTTGCAGGCACAAGCGCAAGCTGTTTCCCATACCATTTCGCCACGTTGAACTGAATCAAGATGCCAATGGTTACGACTAACGCGAACCAAACTACCCCCTTCTGCCCCGTATGGACAAATAATACCGCCGTCATGATGGGGGCTAACGATTGGCCAATATTGCCGCCGAATTGAAAAATCGACTGGCCTGTCCCTTTTTTCGCGCCGGAGGCCAAATAAGAAACTCGGGCAGAGGCTGGATGAAATACCGCTGAGCCTATGCCAATGAGCATAACAGCAGCCATGACCACCCAGAATTGGTTTGCATACGAGAGTGCAGCTACCCCTCCAAGCGTGAACAGCATGCCGATTGGCAGGAGCATCGGCTTCGGATGCGAATCCGATAAGATCCCAATAACCGGCTGCAGCAGCGCTGCGGTCAAGTTGATCATTAAGGAAATTAACCCGATTTGCGCAAAGCTGAGCGACAGCGAATCCTTCAAAATCGGAAATAATGCAGGAACGACCGATTGGATCGAATCATTAACGAGATGAACGAAGCTAATCGCGAACAATAAGGGGTAAACCGTCTTCATCGCGGACGGAGGCGCTGCTAACGCGGCTTGATTGCTTGACATGGTGTCACTTCTCCTTTACCGACATCTATAATATGCGATATGTGATATATCGCATATTATATTTCGATTTACATAGAATAGCAATACAAGATTTATGCCGCTGCTGCTTTTCGTTTGCCTACACTGTCCACCCTGCGATATATTATATAGGGTTGCAAGAGACGAACAACAAGTGTTACGGCAACATTCCAATATAAGGAGGGCCTCCGTTGCCTATTCCAACAGACTATTCAACACCGGTTAGACTCTCCGCCAAGGAACGTACACTCGGCCAGCTTCAAAAATGGATTATTGACGGCACGCTTCAGCCAGGCGAGAAGCTCATCGACACCGAGCTTTCCGAAGCGCTAGGCGTCAGCCGC
Organism: Paenibacillus endophyticus; assembly: GCF_014192395.1. Classification (GTDB taxonomy): domain Bacteria; phylum Bacillota; class Bacilli; order Paenibacillales; family Paenibacillaceae; genus Pristimantibacillus; species Pristimantibacillus endophyticus. Next base: position 201,676 of record NZ_JACHXW010000008.1, read on the forward strand.
ACTCCGATTAGAGAAGCCTTCCAGCTGCTTGAGGTACAAGGCTTGATTCAGACGTTTCCAGGCAAAGAAACTCGCGTTACAACACTTGAAAAAGAAGATATCATAAAGCTTTACGCACCGTTAACCGTGCTACAGGCATTGGCCGCCGAGCTGGCATGCGAACTCATCCAACAGGAAAATATCGAGCAGCTTCGTTCCATTAATGCCAGCTTCAGCGATAGCGTAAATAAGGAACAGCTTTATGAGGCGATGGAATACGACGAGGAGTTTCACGAAACGATTCTTCATGTTGCGAACAATCAGCATATTCTAACTTTCTGCTCCTCGCTGCAAATGCATATTAGAAGGTACAAATACATCTTCTTCAAGCGGCCGAACTGGGAATCACAGGCCGCAGCCGATGATCATGAAGCGATCATCAACGCACTTGCGGCCCGCGATGCAGCCGAAGCTTCGCGGCTAATGAAGCATAACCTTATCCGGCCTCTCGCCCATTTGGACAGCATGCTTTCTTGAGGTACGCTTCATACATAGCCGAGTTCAGCAAAACGAGATTAAGCTTCTGCGCGGCAGGCTTAATTTCGTTTTTGGCATATGCTCCTATACCGTGGTTAGAATGTATCGTTATGTCGATGTTGATGGATGTTCTTCATACGATGATGGCATTCAAGCTTATCTCGTGCTAATCCGCTTGCCCGACTCGAACGATTCAATGGCTGCATATGCAAGCCGAAGCGCCCTAAATCCTGCCGAAGCATGAACAGGCGGCGCGGCTCCTGCTTGGAAGGCTTGGAGCAAATGGTCGAAATGCTTGTCGAAGGTCAGATGGAATTGACGATCCGCGTCATTGAAATACCCAGCCTGCCAAACCTCCGCCGTCTCACTCCCGGCTTGCTGGAACGTGTATCGCTTCACGGTGTCCTCAATCGTCGCTCTGCCTAATGAGCCGTTCAGCTCAAGCGCATGCGTGCCTGCATATGCGTAGGAGGAATCATAGGAGCCAAGCAGCGTTCCCACGGCGCCGGACTCGAACGCAAGGGCTAACGCTAGCGTAGAGAAACCATTCCCCGTTTTATTTGTCATTTGCGCCATTACCGATTGAATCGGTCCGCATAAATACTCCAGCATATCAAAGCCATGGCACTGTGTTTCAATCAGATTCGCATGCGGGTGCCCGCCATCCCCTTCTCCGCCGAACCGCCAAGATGCAAACACGAGATCGCCAAGCCTTCCCGCATCAATCGCTGCTTTTGCCTTCTGAACGGGAACCGCATAACGATGATTGAAATTAATCGCGAAAAACAATCCTTTTTTTTCTGCCGCTTCCAGCAGTGTCTCCGCTTCCTTGATTCCGAACACGAGCGGCTTCTCTACTAACAAAGGCACTCCAGCTTGAATGATTTGCAGCGTCGCGTCAAAATGTCCTTGGTTAGGCAGGCAAAGGCTGACCAAATCAGGTTTTTCCCGCTCCAGCATGCTCGCTATGTCTGTATAAGCCCTCGTTCCGAACTCCGCTGCCCGCGCCGTTGTCTTGCTTTCGTCACGGCCGACTATGGCACAGAAATCAACATCCTGACGACCTTGAAAGATTCGGGCGTGGTGGTATCCCCAGCCTCCGGCGCCTATTAGCGCGATTTTTGTTTGCTTCCGGGTACTCATTGCTCAATGACCACCTTGCCCGTTTCACCTTGGAAAAAAAGCTCGAAAGCCGATTGCAGCGACTCCGGACCGAACCGATGCGTAATGATCTGCTTCAAATAAAACAAATTTTCAGCTAATAGCCGCGCGTTGTCCGTCAACTCACCGAAAGAAAAATATTCGCTGCCGAGAATAGCTCTCTCCTTTGCGATAAGGTCGGAAGACACCTGCAGATGAAGCTCTTGCCCGTGTCCAATGCAAACGAGCACACCGCGGGCATTCAGCATATGCAATGCGGTTTGGCGCGCAGCCGTTTTGCCGCTCGTATCAAATGCCGCATCCACTCCCGATAAACCTGCATCCGCCAAGACGCGCTCCAGCGTCGCCTCTCCCAAATGAACCGGGACCGCACCCATTTGCCGGGCAAGCTCCAAACGATAATGCGTATAATCGGTCACAAACACAGGCAAATCACTGCCAAGCAGCAGCTTCGCCATGGACAGCACCGCCAGACCGATCGGCCCGGCGCCTGCGACGACAATCGACTCGATATCCTCCCGCACAAGCTGCGCCCTTCTAATGGCATGTCCGCCTGTTCCCATAATGTCTAGCAGCATGGTAGCCTCCGTCAGCGGAATGTCCGGATCGATCGGGAAGAATACACTTTCGCTGACCAGCATGTATGGCGCATATCCGCCATCCCGATTGAATCCGTAATCCCCTTTCTTGCTCAAGCATTGATTCGTGTATCCCTGTCTGCAGCTGCGGCATTGTCCGCAGTAGTCCATCAAATAGACAACGCCTGGCGTACCTACCGCCAAGTTCGTTCCTGCTCCTGCTGCGGCAACGATGCCAGCCGACTCATGTCCTGGCGTGAAGGCCGAGCCTTCGTTGAACTGACCTCGCTCAGACCCGCACAATGCGTTCGCTTTAACTGCGATCAGCAGTTCGCCAACACCGGGAGTCGGAACTGCCACCTCTCTAAAGCCTATTATTCCATTGCCCAAAAATTGCGGTACTCTCATCATCCTTGGAACGTTCGCGGTCATTGTCCTACCTCCATGATATACATGTCATAATCTTCGACTGCCGTTCTTGCTATTTCATATAATAGCCCTATATGATTAGCTAATCATGTTTAAAACGATGAAATATGATGTCAAAAACCATGAATGTATTCACCTACTGGTGGGTTTAGGAGGAAATATGCTTTGGAGCAACGATTGAACAGCTGGAGCGATTACCCGGTCCTGCCTTTTGTCCGGCTATGCTACCGCTTCGAGCAGAGCGCTTTTTTCCAAGGGGAGCGCCGGCTGCTTGACTATTTGTTTTTATTTCTCGAAGAGGGGCGTTACCTGCTTACCGTGGAAGGCACAGAATATGAGCTTTTGCCTGGCGATTTCGCGCTCATTCAGCCTGGCCAACTGTTTACGACAAAAGGAATCGGCAGATGCTTGGTGCCGAATGCGCATTTGGATTTCTTCTATAGCCCATTAAGGGAACAAAGCTTCGTTACTACACCTGGCCAAACGAACCTAGCTTCCTATATGGAGCTGCTTCAGCCGCGTTTGAACGACTTCCCTTCGCTCCAGCTTCCCGTTAAGCTAGCTCCCAGGCAGCCACAGCAGCTTAAGGAGCTGCTCTACCGCATGATTGGCCATTTCAAGCATAATGACATCCAAAGCATGCTGCTCACTCAGAAGCTGGCGACAGAGCTTCTCGTCCTTCTAATCACAGACTATGAGGAATCAAGCTCTGCCCGGTTCGAGGATCAGCAATTTGCTGCCAAGATGAAGTCCTTCTTGGTCTCGCACATATCCAGCACCGTTTCCGTTGTCGACATGGCGCGGCATGCCGGTTATTCCGAATCCCATTTCAACGTTGTTTTCCATCGCCTGTTCAGTGTGACGCCTCATCAATATTTACTGGGATTAAGACTCGATAAAGCCAGTGAGCTGCTAGCGGGAACCGACCATAAGCTCGATTTAATTGCAGAGTATTGCGGCTTCGCGAATGCGTCGCATTTCTCCAAAGCATTCAAAAAGAAGCTCGGCTGCTCGCCGCGCGCTTATCGAAAGTAATTCAGCCTTGACGTGATGAAGGGCACGGAGTGAGCATCAAAAAATCCTTTCAACCAAAAGGCCGGTTACCGGCATTCTGTGTGAAAGGATTTGTTTCATTCGTTTCTAGACGGTTTGCCTTCCTAAGACGCTTCAATTAAATCGCACCCGGTTACGACCGTTAATTGAAAAGTAATAAGCGTAAGAAGAAACGCCTGACGTCGTCCTTTCAATAGACGCCATCGTTTCAGCGAAACGTATAGAGAAAGTAGGAGCAAACCCATATACTTTCCTATACGTCAAAAAAAAGCCTCTCCTTTAGTAAAAAGGAAAAGCTGTCATCATCTTTCCTGTCCAAAAGGAGGAGAGTCTAAGTCGTTGCACCATCATGCAGCTCATAATACCGTACGATTTCGATAATGAGTGCGCCCATTCTTTCGATATCCGGGACGACCATTCGTTTCACGCCATATTCGGTAAGTGCTTCAGCGGTTACCTTGCCGACGGCTGCGGCGACAACATGCTTATCGAAGATTTCCAGCAGCTGATCTTGATTGCCAGCCTGGATGGCGTGCCTGAACAAGTAATGGACCTGCACAGCCGTGGTGAAACAAACGGTATCCACAGCCGCTTCAGTGAGCTCTCCCATTAATAAAGCTAGTGTTGCAGGTTCCGGCGGGACATGTCGATAGGGCAGAACAGAGACCACCTGGGCCGCGCCTCTTTCCTGAAGGTAGCGGACCAGCTCAGGCGCTGTTTCTCCATGCAGCTGAATCCATACGCGCTGCCCTTCAAAGCCGTAAGCCGATAAGTTTTCCATGAGCCCCTGCATCGTTCCGTCATCATCGCTGACAGTCGCTTTAAGACCTGTCCGCTTCATGAAGGCAGAGGTTTTGTACCCTCTAGTCGCAATTCTTGCCTGCAACAGCCGCTCCTTTACCTCTTCGCCAATACCAAGCTTATCTGCGGCGCCCATTATGCTGTCCGATCCCAAACCCGTCGTCAGAATGACCCAGTCGGCACCTTCAGTTGCAAATTTCCGCAGCGGTTCCTCCAGCTGCTCCTCTTCGAACATCGTTAATCCCTGCAAGGAACGTGTAAGTGCAATCCCGCCCTGCTTCTCTATGATCAAGCTCATCTCATCTGTTTTTCGCGACCCGGCAATGACGATTCGTCTTCCTTGCAACCCAGTTATCCCCATAATCTAAAAGCCACCGTACTTTCGGTAAATTAGCCTCAGCCGTGGTCATTATATCAAATGAAGAGCCATTAAGCATCCTTTATGTCATCTTTGTGTCAGGCATTTTCCCATTGCTCCTTAAAAAACAGCGCATATACTTTGCGGTACACGATCTTCAAGATCATATAAATCGGAATAATAAGCAAAATACCTAAAATGCCTGCAATATCCCCGCCGACAAGCACCAATATAATCGTGGTAAGCGGATGAATATCGAGCTGCTTGCCAAAAACGTAGGGAGCCACCAAATTATCTTGTATCTGCTGGGCAACCGTGATGATGACAATAGACCAGATCGCGATCGACGGCGACTCTATGAAACCAATAATAACGATGGGAACAGAAGAAAGGAATGACCCGATAAACGGGATAAAGTTCAGTATGACGGCAACAACCGTTAGCAATAAGGCATAGGGCAGATCAATAAACAGGAAGCCGACATACATCAGAATGCCGAGTGCTACGTTTACGATAACACGGCCTACGATGAAGCTGCTGAGCATATGATCGATATCCTCCATGACTTCTGAGCCATCACGGCGAAACCGTTTGGGAATAAATCGAACGATCTGCTCGCCGAATTTCCCTCCCTCCTTTAGCATATAGAACAGGAGAATAGGGAACGTAATCAACACAATTGCAAAATTTGAAAAGAACGTCAGCATGCCTGACAGATAATCAGTCAAAAGCGTAAAGCCCCGATTCAAATATTCGGTTAGCTTGGAGAGCGGATTTGAATTCTCTGGCAAAAACGACGAAATGAAGCCGTTATGCTCAAGCTCAGAGACCTGCTCGCTCAAGGTCGTGAATAAGCTTGGGGCATTTTCAACCAAATTGACAAGCTGCGTTCGGAGCGAAGGCCATACACCGATGCTGAAGCCGACCATAATTAGGGCGAAAGCCAAATAAATAAACAAAACCGCCAACGTGCGGTTCACCTTTCGCCGCTCCATGAGGTTCACAAGCGGCCTAAGCAAATAATAGAAAAAACCCGCGAGCATAAGCGGGATAATTATCATGCTGAACAACGAGAGGATTGGCCTGAAAATAAAATCAACACGCGATCCCAAATAAATAATAATTAACATTAAAATAATTGTAATACACCAACGGATGAACCGGTTATGCCTAGCCATACGCACACCCTCTTCTCTTTTTATATTGACGGATCTAGCGCCCTGCTTCCTCTTTTCCCCCTGCCTTAAGCATCAATAATCAAAATAGGTTACGTACCTTTTACCCCTGCCCGCCGTCTATGAAACGCTGTTAACAAAAATGGACCGCAGCCCGGGGTACTTCCTTCCCCGAGCAGCAGTCCACTTCATAACAGGTTTTACTTCGCGAATAGTTTTTCAGCATCATCCAAAGCCATGCGATGCCCAATAGATGAGTAATCCAGCCATTTCTGTCCGTCTAGCACATAAACATGGTTATTTTTCACGGCTTTCAGATTTTGCCATACCCTATTAGTTGCAAGCTCGTCGAATCTGGCTTTCGCCTCGCTGCCTTTGCTAATAATGACAAAGATGGCATCCGCGTCAAAATCAGGCAGCACCTCTTGTGAAATTACGGCGTAGGGCTCTTCAGTTATTTTCTCCACGCCAGCTGCCGGATTAAGAGCAAGATCCTCGAATAGAATAGGTCCTAAGGGACGTTTCATCCCCATCACCCGCAGCTCCTTTGCCGTCATGCGAATAGCCATCACTTTCGCGTCTTTCCCCAGCTCCGTGTGGATCAATGTTTGGACATGCTCTGCTTGATCGGCGTACTCCTTTATGAACGCTTCCGCTTCCTTCTCTTTGCCGACATGCTGAGCGATTCGGTTCAGATGGTCGCGCCAAGTCCCTTGATCCATATCAATGCTGATTGATGGTGCGATCTTCTCGAACTTTGCTTGATCATCGCCGGAGTAAACCTCGTCCAAATAAATAACATCCGGCTTCAGCGCCAATACGGATTCCATGTCAGGATCCGTTACGACGCCAAGCTTAGCAACACCCTGCAGCTGATCAACAACATGCGGAAGAAAGTCCTTTGCATCCCCGCCGACAACCGAGCCTGCAGGTTTAATGCCGAGCGCGAGCAAATTATTCGTAATATGGATCGACATCGACGCGATTTTGGCATTTGCATCATGGGCTGCCGTTCCCGTGTCTGTAGCCGTCGACTCGGTCGGTGCCTGCGATGGAGCTTCCTGCTCAGCTGCCTGCTGATTGGATGGGGCCGTGTCGCCACATGCGGATAAAACAACGAAAACAATAAGCGAAACGAACAAAGCAAGCCATTTTCTATTCATGTTAACGATTCCTCCGAGAGTTTGGTTTGGACTGCAAGAGCAAATACAAGAAATAAGGTCCTCCGATTGCTGCCACGACAACGCCTGCAGGTATGGCATTCGGCTGAAAGAGAGATCTGCCTACCGTATCTGCAACGACTAGAATGACAAGTCCGATAAGCCCTGCAATCGGCAAAAAATGACGATGCTGCGGACCCGCCAGCCGCCTTGCGATATGCGGTGCGATTAATCCGATAAAGCCGATTCCACCGGCCATCGATACGCTTGCGCAGGCTAAAGCTACAGCAAAGATCGTCAGCAGCAAGCGGCTTCGCCCAACAGGGCTGCCGACGCCCATAGCTGTCTCATCTCCCAGCGCGAATAAATCGAGCGAGCGGGAGCGCATATAAATAAGGGGTACAAACAAGGCAATCCAAGGGAGCAGCGCCAGCACATTCACCCATTCTCTTCCCCATACGCTGCCAGCAAGCCATCTCGCCGCAAAAGCGTAAGTGTCCTCGTCAAGCCGAAGCGATAGAAATAACGTAAAAGCGCTGACGCCGGCCTCAACTGCGATGCCGACCAGCAGCAGCCGGATCGGTATTAACCCTTTAAATCGATCAAAGGCAAGCATGAAGATCAATACTGCGATCAGAATCCCGCCAGCAAACGTAAACAACGGAATGAGCAGCGCAGCCGGACCTTCCATATTTCTGAAAAAAGAGACATACACTATCAATCCCAGTGCAGCACCCGCATGGATGCCGAGAATGCCCGGATCGGCTAGCGAATTGCGTGACACTCCCTGCAATACCGCGCCTGAAATGCCCAGCCCGATACCTGCAAGCACGGTCACAACGATACGGGGAAGCCTGTATTCGAATAGAATAAGTTTCTCGTCCGCGGTTCCCCCGCCAAGAAGCGTTCGCCATATCGCTTCAGTTGACAGTCGAATCGTTCCTGTATTTAGGCTTACGATGACGACGGCAGCCGCTGCTGCCAATAGAACAATCGCGACTACGATTGCTTTGGCTGTTCTTTTCTGCTCTACGCTTGCCATACTAAAGCTCCCGCCTTTCTTGACGGGCTAAATAAAGGAAAAACGGCACGCCTACCAACGCTACCATCGCACCGATCGCAAATTCACGGGGAGGGTTTACCATGCGAGAGGCGTAATCCGCCCAGATGAGCAATGTCCCGCCTAACAAAGCAGAGAAAGGAATGAGCATTCGGTAGTCCACGCCTACAATCCGTCTAGCGATATGCGGCACCACAAGGCCTACAAAACCGATCGAGCCAGCTACCGCCACGGAGGAACCGGCTAGCATAACCGCAGCCGTCATGCCCAGCACCTTCACTGTTTTCGTATGTACGCCGAGACTTGCTGCCGTCTCATCGCCAAGCGACAGGAATGATATCGATCTGCCCATTGCCGACGCGCCAGCAATGACGATCAGTACAATTGGGGCGAGCAGCTTCAGGTGCTCCCATTTCACGCCGGCGACGCCGCCTGCATACCAGAAAGCAAGGTCCTGGCTCAGCTCGTAATAAATCGCAATGCCGCTGCTGAAGGAATGAAGAATAGCTGCAATGACGGCGCCGGCTATTGTTAATCGGATCGAATGAAGCCCTCCTTGCGTGGCTGTTCCGAGAAGAACGATAAGCAGCGTGCTGATCGCAGCACCCGCGAAAGACATGAGAATAAGCTCCCAATATGAGATACCCGGCAAAAAGGCAAAGCAAAGCGCTACTACAAAAGCTGCGCCTGCGTTTACGCCAAGAATGCCTGTATCTGCCAAGGGATTGCGCGTGACGCCTTGCATTAGAGCGCCTGCTGCTGCAAATGCCATTCCTGTCACGGCGGCTCCAAGCACGCGAGGAAGCCTATACTCATGCATGATTTGATGAGCGGTCAATTCCGGGTCATATGCGAACACGGAGCCCCATACGACAGCTAAGCTAAACGCCTTCGCGCCGAAGGAAACCGCTACGCCTATCGATAGGAGAAGCACGACCGCAGCCGCTGCAAACCACAATCCTGTTATACGTGCATGATTTATCTTCATTTGATAGCCTCTCGTGCCCCTCCTTTGATCGATAATACTGATAATCATTATCATTATTTTATTATAGCTTTCCCGCTTTGTCCGTACATGACATAATTCAAGATTCCCTCATGGATAATTTCAAGATTGCTTCCGCGAGCAGCTGTCAGACGATCAGCAGCCGCTCTGCTTCTTCTAATTGTTGGTCAATACCGTGAGGCGCATACACGATCCACTTCTCCCACTCCAAAAAACGAAGTTTCTGCGCCCTTACAGCAGGATGGTTCTTCCAATTCGAATTGGTCTCCAGAAGATGCAGCACCCGCTGGTAATCAAGCATAGTCTCGCATACGAGGAACATATAATCCGATTCGAAATCAGTGATTTCATCCGGTTTGATGGAAATCCAGTTAAAACCGGTGCCGATCCGGTGCATGGCTTGGACGTTCGCGATGCGATCCGGCATGGCCATCCCTAGAGAACGATAGAACACATGGCCAATATTTCTTGTCCCGTACATTCTGAGATCGTTTTTGCGGACAACACAAATCGCAGCGGAGGCCTCACCGACCGATGCCTTCACCTTTTTCCGTATCCGGTCAGCTTTTTGATTGTGGGCATCCACCCATTGCAGCGATTCTTGACGCCTATCGACAAGCTCGGCAATCTCGCAGTGATGAGTATAAATGTCTTTGCTTGCCCACGGAATGGGAACAATAGGCGCAATATCGTTAATATGGGCTTTCGCTTTGGCCAATACATTGTCCTTGCACACGATTAAATCAGGCTGCATGTCACTGAATGCTTGACGGCTCGTTTCCCAGGGTTCGGATTCATGCTTGGGCAGCGTTAGCGCCTTCGTAACGAGCGGCATGTAGCGGTGCACCTGCGCTGCGCAAGGAACAATACCGAGCGTAAACAAATGATCGGTATAGGGCGAAGAAAGAGATATGATGTTCAAATCTTGTTTTTTCGTATATATTGTCGGGGAATAGCCGTTCGTATCCTTAAAGCGGCGGCTGAAATAAAACTCATCCACGTAGCCAACATCAGCTGCTATATCATTGACTGGCTTATTCGTCGTGAGAAGCATCTCTTTCGCTTTGTTCATACGCAGATGGGTCAAATAAGAAACGGGTGTTTTATCCATGGCTTTTTTGAAAATTTGCGAGTAATACGAGGGGTGAAGCCTTGCCAGCTCGGCCAGCTTATCGACCCTGATCTCCTCTCGATAATGGTTCTGCATATAGTCAAGCGTCGATCTCAGGCGGTCGGACAGCTCATTAGCCGCTGCCGGCCTCGCATGTTGAAGCAGGATCTGAAGCAAATCGGACAAATGCTGCTGGGCGAGCAGCGGACTTCTGCCTTGATCCTCGCCAGCCGCTAGCAGGTACAAATACCGCTTAAACAGGCTTCCGCTCAGCTGCAGCCTGCCTTCAAGCGGAAAGCTGAGCTCTCGCATGTAGGACCTGCCGGCATCCGTCTGCTCTGCCAATCGAAACCAATCAAAGGACACGACATACAGCTCGCTGTCCGGCTCCGTTGCGAGTTCAACCGACATGGTTTTGCCTGGAGGATATATAAAGAGAGCGTCCCTTTCAAAGCCGCATGATTGACCGTTGACCGTCAGCCTGCCTGCACCCTGTGCCAAATAAAGCAAAGTATGCCGGGCTAACGGCGTAGAGCCGTCAACCCAGCTTGGTGCTTGAATGCCTTTTCCGGCATGTCCAATCTCGAAGATAACGTCTTTCAACCAATAATGATGATCAAGCGTGCTCATTTCAGCACCGCTCCTCTCAGCTGCTGCATCGCTGCTTTTGGCAGCAATAATTGAAAATCATTATCAATTGTAAACATTTGTCCCGTTTAAATCAATCTATTTCAGCTGTATATTTCTTCAATATGATAACGGCATTATGGCCGCCGAAGCCAAACGAATTGGACATGCCGATCTCCATGTTCGCCTTGCGCGCCTTATTCGGCACATAATCGAGATCACAGGTTGGATCGGATTCTTCTTGATTGATCGTCGGCGGAATGATGCCCTCCTGCATGCTCTTCACCAATGCAATCGCCTCGGCTCCGCCTGCTGCGCCAAGCATATGACCGGTCATCGATTTATTCGCCGTAACCGGAATACGGCTGGCTAGCTCGCCGAACAGCTTCTTAATGGCTGCCGTTTCGGAACGGTCACCGATATCCGTACTCGTTGCATGCGCGCTGATCACATCAATCTGATGCGGCTCCAGGCCTGCTTCGCGCAGCGCTGTTTTCATGGCTTGGTAAGCCCCTATCCCTTCAGGGTGCGTGGCTACCATATGGTAGGCGTCTGAGCTGGCTCCGTAGCCAATGACCTCGGCATGAATGCGAGCCCCTCTGCGCTGCGCATGAGTGAACGATTCCAGAATAAGAATGCCGGCGCCCTCCGCCATGACGAATCCGTCGCGACCCGCGTCGAAAGGCCGACTAGCCTGGCTAGGCTGTTCATTCCGTGTCGAGACGGAGGTCGCGTTGCCGAAGCTGGCTAGCGAAATATCCGTGATCGCGGCTTCCGAACCGCCTGCAATAACGACGTCCGCGCTGCCGGAGCGGATAAGCCTCCAAGCTTCGCCTATGGCCGTATTGCCAATCGAACAGGCGGTTACCGGCGCCATGGATGGACCCTGCGTGCCGAACCTGATGCTGATCATTGCCGCAGCCATGTTCGCGATCATCATAGGAACGAGGGTAGGACTAACCCGGTCCGGTCCTCTATCCTGCAATACCGCCGCTTGATCCAGCAGTGTTTGGATACCGCCGATTCCGGAGCCTACGTAAACGCCTACGCGCTCGCGGTCCGTATCCGCCATAGAGAGCGCCGCATCAGCTAATGCCTGCTCAGCCGCCGCGACAGCGAACTGGCTGAAGCGGTCCATTCGGCGCGCATCCTTGCGTCCGAACAGCGCTTCCGCATCAAAATCGCGAACGACACCGCCGATTTTTGATTTATGCTTACTTGTATCAAAGGCATCAATCCGGGATATTCCGGACATGCCGTTCACCAGCCCGTTCCAGAATTGCTCTACAGTGTTTCCTAAGGGCGATACAATACCCATTCCTGTTATGACTACACGCTCCATGCTATTTCCTCCTTCGTTACTACCTTATAGTTAGTAGTTTGTCACAGCTTCTATCCTATTACAAGTTGTCGTTTATTATAGTATAATGAGTACCACTATAACAGGCTGGAAGGGTTGCCGGATATGATTAACCAAGAAACAAGGTTGCAAGCTTTATCTTCGTTCTTAAAATCAAAGCGTGCCAAACTATCGCCTGAGGCTGCCGGATTTCCTGTTGGCACTCGCCGTAGGACGCCTGGCCTTCGGCGCGAGGAGGTTGCGCAGTTGGCCGGTGTAAGCCCAACCTGGTATACGTGGCTCGAGCAAGGCCGGGCGATTAAGGTTTCCGGCTCCGTTCTTGAATGCGTAGCAGTCGCGCTGCAGTTGAACGACGATGAGCGAAAATATTTATATGCATTAGCTATGGAGGCAAGTCATGTTGCCCCTCCCTTGCATGAGGATCATTCAGAGATAACGCCTTCCTTAAGGCATATTTTGCAGGAGCTGCGATTCTGTCCAACCATTATCTCTGATCGGCGCTGCCAGATTGTCGGCTGGAACGCGGCTGCCTCGCATGTATTCATGGATTTCGAAACGATTCCGGCTGAGCAGCGCAATATGATAAGGCTGCTGTTCACGCGGAAAGAGCTGCGCAGGCTGGCAGGCAACTGGGAGCATTTCGTCGGAGGCTTTCTAGCTATCTTCCGCGCTTACTATGGTCAATATGTTCAGGATGATTGGTATGAGCGGTTTATTGAGGAAATGAAGAACAGCCATCCGGACTTTCAATATTTATGGGAGCAAAGTCAGGTTAGCTCTGCACCGGATGTACTGCTGGAATTTCGTCACGCGAAGGCGGGGAAAATGCTGTTTCACCTCACCTCGTTCCAGGTGCAGGGAAATGCGGATTTGCGATGCAGCGTGTATACGCCGGCGCCCGAGACTTCAACGGAAACGAAGCTGCGCCGGCTGATGGAGAAGCAGGAGTAACCTATGCTTCGAATTCGCTGTTTCATATGATTGAACCGTTATCCAAATGGAATAATTCGTGAACAGATTCGGTTCACAAGCAGATGGTCATGACTGATGACAAGCAAGCCGATTTGACGTTTGCTTGCTATCTCCAGGACGGTATGCCAGATTTGAGCCTGCGTGACCGCATCCAGCATCGTCGTCATTTCATCGGCAATTAGAAACTTGGTGTTCGGGCCAAGCGCCCTTGCTATACAGCAGCGCTGCAGCTCGCCGCCTGATAATTCGTTCGGATAACGCCGAAGCCAATCGTCTTTAATGCCTAGCGCATCCAGAAGCGGAGCATCGGGTGACCAGCCCTCCGTTAATGTCCGGGCCATGCTCCATCTCGGGTTAACAGCACGCTCCGGATGCTGGAATATCATCTGGACCGGGTCATAGCCCGTATGATTCGGGCTGCGTCCCGGAACGCTCACTTCACCTGTCAATGGCTTCTCATATCCGGCCAGCAGTCTTCCCAGCGACGTTTTGCCGCTGCCGCTTGGACCGATCAAACCGACCGATTCGCCGGGCTGGATCGCAATGTCATAGTCGCTGAACAGCCACGGCCCATTCCCGTAGCGCCAGCCGATGCCTTTTCCTTCAAGTCGCATGGAGGCACCTCACCGTTCCGCCTCTTAGCTGGCGCGGCTCGGGTTGCTTCGACATGCAGGAATCAACAGCCGACATGCAGCGGTCAGCAAAAAGGCAGCCTTGCAGGTCCATGCTCTTAGAGGGCTGGCTTCCGGCAATCGGAATAAAGCCGTTGCCCGGCAGTGCCTGCCATAATGCTTTACTGTAAGGATGACGCAGCTGCTCGCCTTCACCCTGGAAATCACTTGCTGGCGCGACCTCTACAACCGCCCCCGCGTAAATAACCGCTACTCTATTCGCGATTTGGATGGCCGCTTCGATATCATGCGTGATGAACAGTACCGCACAGCCCTCCTCTGCCAGCTGCTTGAAGTGGCTCAATGCTTCCGCAACGTCCGCGGGATGCATGCCTGGCGTCGGCTCATCCGCAATGATCAGCCGTGAGCGGCTATGAGCAGCCGTTGATACGAGCACTTTGCGTGCCATACCGCCAGAGAGCTGGAAAGGAAACAACCGATTGACATGCTCTCCCAGTCCCAATCGCTTGAATAGGCCTTTCCGTTCACTTGCCTGTGCCTTGCCGTCAAGCTTCGTCTGAAGCTGGCTTCCTACGCGCATAAGCGGATTCAAGTAGGTCACCGATTGCGGTACAAGCGCAATCTCATTGCCTCGGTATTGCCTGAGCAAGTGTTCATCCAGCAGCTCTCCGCCATATCGGATGCTTCCGGAATAAACGGCATTAGCCGGAAGAATGCCCATGATCGCGTGCGCGAGCAGGCTTTTCCCCGAACCGCTTGCGCCTACCACAGCAACGATCTCGCCTTCATTGACAGCCAAGTCCAGATTCTCCATGACGGTGACCGTCTGCTGCCGGCTGCCTTTTGTATATTGCAGGAATGATATTGATAATTGCGTTACCTCTAAGAGTGCCATCGAGCCAGCCTCCTCCTCTCCATATGGGCCCTACTGATCCCAAACCTAAATGCTAAAGATGCGTATGCCTCGGGTCAACGAGCTGCCGCAGGTGATTGCCAAGCTTATCGAATGCCCGTACAGTCAGCAGCAGTCCTAAACCGGGGAATACAGCCAGCCACCACATGCCGGTAGACAAATAACGCATGGATTCCGATAGTATGATGCCGATAGCCGGCTGATGCGGCGACATACCTAGACCAAGAAAGGTGATCGCGGCTTCATGCAGTACCGCATGCGGGAATAGGACAAGAAATCCGACCAGCAATTGCGGGAGCAAATGCGGCGCTAGATGGCGTATCGCAACCTTTAAGCGGGAGCTTCCCAGCTTTCTCGCCACGAGCACATATTCGGCTGCCATCAGCTGCATGGCTTCCGCTCGAATGATTCTGGCTAAGCTGGGCCAATGAGTGAGCATGATGCCGATCGCAATGCCTTTGAGTCCGCCGCCGCATACAAATGCGATCAGTATGAGCATTACGAGATGCGGCACGCTCATGCATACATCGATCAGCCAGCTGATCATTCGGTCAACGGTGCGCCCAAGCGTAGCTGCCATCAGGCCCATCGTCGCTGCGATGACAACGCTGCAGGCTGCGCCGAGCAAACCGACCTTTATGCTCAAGGCAAGGCCCTTCACGGTACGGGAGAGCATGTCCCTTCCAAGCCAATCGGTTCCGAACAAGTGAGTCATCGATGGCGCAAGGTTGCGGTTCTCAAGCTGGACGGATAAACCCGAAGAACCGAGCAGCCAGCTGCAGGCAGCGATACCAGCAAGAAAAATGGCTGCCAGTATCGTTGAAGCGAAGGTTCTGCGCCGTTCATTCCAGCGGTTCGCTCCGTTTAATGTTACAACTGAAGATGCTTGCTTCATCTCCTAGCCCCCTTCTCCAGCCTAAGCCTTGGATCTACGATATGGTAAAAGTAATCCGCCAACGTATTTCCCGTAAATACAAACAGCGTGCTGCAAAGGACGAGTCCCATCAACAAGGGCACATCTCCTCGAAGCCCGGCTTCTACCGTCGCTTGCCCTAAGCCTGGATAAGAAAAAACCTGCTCCGCAAGGACAGCCCCCCCGAACAGTTCGCCAAACGACGCGAATTGAAGCGTGATCGCGGGAAGCGCAATATTGCGCAGCGCATGTCTGAAAAAAAGGCGCGCCCCCCGTTCGCCTCTTGCTCTGGCGAATAATATAAAATCGCTGTCCATCACCTCAATGAGCTTCTGCCGGGTATGCAGCGCGATAGGTGCAATCCCAACGATGCTTAACGTTATGCCCGGCAAGATCATATGCCGGATGTAATCGAAGAATGTAACGCTGCCTGCCAGCATCCCGGCTGGCACGCCTAGCCCGACAGGCAGCAAGCCTAGCCATACGGCAACTATCATCATAAGCAGAAGTCCGACCCAAAAAGCAGGCGTTGAGGCAAGCGTATAGCAAAAGCCGGTAATGACGCGGTCGAGCCAGGAGCCTTTCCTTAGCGCAGCTGCTGCACCAACTGTGAATCCAATAATACCGGATAAGGTCCATGCGAATGCCATCAGCCATACCGAATGCATAAACCGCTCTCCTATTACTTTTGTTACGGCTTCACGGTAAATCATAGAAGTTCCCATGTCGCCTTGAATCAGCGCGCCTGCCCATTTCATGAATCGCTCGGCAAACGGCTTATCGAGTCCCCAATACGCAGCAATTTCTTCCCGCTGCTCCGCACCGACGCGCATCACATCGGCGCCAATATAGGATTGAACCGGATCAATCGGCGACATCGCAACCAGAGCAAACGTAATCATGCTCACGGTGGCCAACAGTAGAAAAAGACGAATTATTTTTTTACCCGTGAATACAGCTATTCCTCGCAGCATGTGCAATCCTCTTCCCGTTGCTGTTATTTCCAGCCCCAGCTTTCAATATTATCCGTTACTGGCCAGCCGTGGCCATGCGGTTGAATACGCTGCTTCCCGATATCCAAGCCGTCCTTCACTAAATATAGATGATCAATGTTGACAAGCCAGGCCCACGGCGCGTCTCCTTTGACGCTTAGGCCCGTCTTTCCGTCCCACTGCGCTTTTTTCCAGTATTCGATCGATTCCTCCTCGGTGCGAGCCTCAAGTGCCTGTTCAAACCATTTGTCTACTGCCGGATTGTTGTAATATCCCGTATTGTAATAATCGACTCCGCCGAAATCACTGCTGTAAAGATTGTACATTTCGAGCGGATCATGGCTGCCCCATCCGAGCAGAATGGCATTGGCATGCATGAGCTTCTCCAGCTCGTCCCAGCTCTTGCCTTCTACATTGATTCGAATGCCGGCATCCTTGACCATCTCTGCAGCTGCAAGCGCCAGTGATTGCCTCGTTACATCGCCTGCCGGATACAGCAGCGTAAATTCCGCCTTTAATCCGTCCTTCTCCACGACTCCGTCGTTATCGTTGTCTGACCAGCCTCCGTCCTTCAAAATGCGGAGCGCCGCATCCGTGTCATGATCTTCGAGCTTTGTATCCTCGTTCCACCAGGGCAAGCCGTCATTTGCGGTATAAGCTGGCGAGCCGTAGCCTTCCAATACGCCCTCGACCAATTGTTCACGATTGATCACTGTGTTAATCGCAAGGCGAATCGCTTTATCAGCCGTTACGTCATTGCCAATCGCATATCCCTTGTCTGTTTTTCCGCCTGCTTTCACATAAGGAAATGCAATGCCGCGGTTATCGACCGTTTTCACCGCTTCCAGCCGCATGCCGGCAACCTCTTGGCCGCTGAATGCGGAAGGGATATAAGCCACGTCCACGCTGCCTGCTTTTGCAGCCGCGAAAGCAGCATCCTCATTCAAAAACAAAAATGTCAGCTTATGGAATGATGGCTTCTTGCCGTAGTAATGCTCATTTGCCTCTACGATGAGCTGCTGTCCGCGATCCCATTGTACAAATGTGAAGGGACCTGAACCGATTGGCTGCTCCGCATATGAGCTGCTGTATGCATGCTTTGGCACGATTCCTGTCGTAATCAAAAAATAGACAAAGGTAGACTGCGGTTTCTTAAGCTGAAATCTGACTTCATTTTCTCCTGCTGTTACACTTGCCAAATTCGTCAAATCGATAGCCGAGCCGTTGCTCGCTGACGTATCGAACGTGAACTTTACGTCTTCGGACGTCAGCGGCTTCCCATCAGAGAATACGACATCGCCGCGCAGTTGGACTGTCCAGGTTAGCCCATCTTCGCTCACTTCATAGCTCTTTGCCAAGTCGCCTTCGATTTTCAAATCATCATCCCGCTTGAGCAGCGTGCTCTGGAATAGCGGAGAACCATAGCGTCCCCAGCCCTTTGTCGGATCGAAGCCCGTATCAGGCTCCGCCCCGATTGCCACGATAAGCGAATCCGCTTTAGTCGTGCCGGTAGTCGGCTTGGCCGCACTGCAGCCATTTACGATTAATAGAATAGCCAAAACAGAAATGATCGTTAACCCTATTTTTTTCAAAAAAACCCCGCCCGTCAATGTTAAGTTTAGTAACACGAATACGGGATATTGTAACACGTTTTATTCAAAATATCATTAAATATGCTCTATTATCCATGATTATCGCATAAAAAAAGACTACCTCACATGGTCGGACCTGACCATAGAAATAGCCTTCAATATGAACCAACCTAGAACCATGAAGGAAGAATGACTCTAGAGCTGTGAATGTTAACCACTTCAAAACCGCAAGCAGCCCTATGTATGCTTATGCTCCTTTGACGCGTCATGCTTGTCGGCATAGGTAACAGACAGCTCAGCGTAAATAACGCCTTTCTGCGCTTGAATCTGCCGATGGAGCGAGCGCAGCCGTGCGAGCTCGCCTCTTACGACGATGACCTCCAAGCATTGATCATGATTCAAGTGAACATGCATATTCGAGATAATGTCATGGTGAAAGCGATGCTGTACTTCCATCAAGACGATCGGAAGATCACTGACATGATGATCATAGACGAGCACGATTGTACCTGCCACATGCTCATCCCCATTCATGCGGGAAGGCTCGAGCAAGGAGCGCCTTGCCATATCCCGTATGGCTTCCGACCGGTTTGTATATCCTTGTTCGTCAATATACTGGTCAAACTGCTCGATTAAAGGCGCCGGGAAGGAGACTCCGAACCGGACTAGCTCATCCCTTTCCGCCATATGCTTCACACCCTGCCTGCTTTAATTTATTTATGTGCTCGAGCGTGCAAATTTGCCTTCACACAATCGGATAATCAATGACAATGACGTTCTCGATCAAACCATCCAGCATCGCTACGAAGCTTTGGTGGGCAGGATGCGGGCCATAGTCTTGCAAGGCCTGCCGATCGGTGAAGGTTACCCTTAGACCAAGCATATAGCCTTGAATATTGCCTGTCTCCAACGTTTCATTGCGGCCTGCTGTCAACTCGACGATACCTGGAACTTGTGTCTTAAGCGCATGCAGCGCCTCCAGCAGCTCCGCTTCTTTGCTAGGAGACAACGCTTCTTTAAACTTAAAGGATACCAAATGTTCGAACATGCAATCGGACTCTCCTCTCATGCTTTTCGCGTGATTTCTACCTATCATACCACGGAGCTCAGCCAATATGGTAACCTTGAATTGGATGGGGCATAATACTTCCAATTGGTTCTGTACAATTCATGCGCAGTCCGTTACCGTTATAATTGCACATCAAATACCTACCATTATGGTTAAAGGATGAACCCGCCGTGTGGAAACCTGATCGCTCAGCCCCCATGCCGTTATACCGGCAAATCGTCGAGCATATCGAGCGCGGCATTACCTATGCGCAGCTCCCCCCAGGCAGCGTGCTGCCTTCCGAGCGCAAGCTCGCCGAGCAGCTTGGCGTTAACCGCAGCACCGTCGTTCAAGCTTACGAGGAGCTGAGAGCTTCGGGGTTAGTGGAAAGCACCGTTGGCAGCGGAACGCGCGTAAGCTTGACCAAGTGGGGTGTATCACCCCTGCATACGCCGAATTGGCGCTTATATACGGAGGGAGGCACCTTCCTGCCCAATCTGCCATTTATGAGAAGAATTCGGGAAGTAACGCGCTATGATGCATCCATCATTAACATGGCAAGCGGAGAGCTTTCATCTGATCTTTTCCCAAATCGTATCGTGAGCCGGATTTTACGCGAGGAGTCGTTCGATGAGCATCTGGGCTATGATGACCCGCAGGGCTATTTGCCGCTCCGGCAAGCCCTTGTGAATAAGCTGCTGCAGGATCAAAACCTGATCACATCCGAAACGTCTATGTTAATCACATCCGGATCGCAGCAATCCTTGTATTTGATTACGCAATGTTTATTATCGCCGGGAGATGCGGTAGCCATCGAGGATCCTTCCTACACCTATTCGCTGCCGATGTTTCAATCAGCAGGCTTGCGAATCTTCCGGCTGCCTGTCCATGCGGATGGCATTGATCCAGAGGATATCATCACGCTGTACAAGAACCACCGTATCCGAATGGTCTTTTTAAATCCCAATTATCAGAATCCTACCGGCACTACCCTAAGCGATGTCAAAAAAAAAAGAGTCCTTGCCATTGCCGCCGACCTGCGTATTCCAATCGTAGAGGATGACCCGTTCAGCTTGACCGACTTCCGCGGCAGCATTCCGACATCGCTTAAGTCGCTGGACAAAGACGGCATTGTCCTGTATATCGGCTCGCTTTCCAAAACAGCAGCCTCCGGCCTTCGCATTGGCTGGCTGGTTGCTCCCCAATCAGTCGTAGACCGTCTCTCTGACGCGAGGCAGCAGATGGATTTCGGCTTGAGCATAATAGCCCAGTGGACTGCGGAGCGCCTGCTTGCCTCTGAAGAATTCGATAAACATATCAAGGAGCTGCGCCAATCGCTGCAGCAGAAGCAGCTTCTTATGTTGGAGGCGCTCACGCATACACTGCAAGATCGAATCAGCTTTGTCCCGCCGGTTGGCGGCCTGAATGTATGGTGCAAAATCAACCACGCTATCGATGACGGCAAATTGCTTGAGGAAGCGATCAAACGCGGCGTCGTATTTGTTCCCGGTAGCGTGTACGGCTCTGAGCCGGGGCATGTTCGCCTCAGCTACGCAAAGCCGAGGCCTGAAGAAATAGCGATAGGCATATCTGCCTTCGCGGAAGCTTTGGAGCGCAGCTAACATGAATGAGAGGAGTTGATTGCGATGACTTACATTATCATTTTGAGCGCTTTGTTTTTTGGCGGCATTATCTACATCCTGCTGGCTGGAGCAGGCATCATCCGTGATGACAACCATATTCAAGACCAGATTTTGAAGAGAATGAATGACGGTCATTAACTAATAACCTTCCCCCATCGGTTGTTTACGGGAATAGAAAAAAGGCTGTACAGGTTATACATCCTGTACAGCCATTTCTATATGATATCCAACCTACAAACGCTGAATATTGAATTCAAACGCCAGCTCTTGGTTAGCTGGAATTAAATACTCATCATGTACCGGTGCACCCCAGCTGTCGTCGCCGCCAACACCCATCTGTCTGCCTGCTACCGTAATCACGGTATAATGCACGTTCGGCAGCTCATAGTGATGATATGCGCTCTCAAGCTCAAATGCAGTGTATGGAGAAATATTGCATTCCACTGGCTGCTTGGCTGGTGCCGTAATTCGAATGCCCTGGCCATAGTCATTGCTGATACTAACGCGACGAACGCCTGTACGGTTGCCTGATTCCTGAGGAACAACATAACCCGATACATTATCTGCCGCATCGTTCTGGAACTCGCTTAATCTGGCTCCGAACGCGCGGTCGATATAGTTTTCTTCAGGACCCATTGCATACCAATCCAAATGGCAATAATCCGCTGGAACCTTGAAAGAAAGCGCGAATATCGGAAGTTTCGGCAAGCCCTCGACGCCTACATAACGTGATTTCACATGCAAGCTTCCGTCTGGCTTCACCGTGTAAGCAACGGATACTTGAACATCTGCGCTTATGCTTAGCTTATAGTCGAAAGTGACGGTTGCGTTGCCTTCTTCCTCGACAAGCCGCACGCTAATGCATTTGCGAGTCAAGCTGGCAGCGAACCATGCTCCAGAATCGAAGCCAAGCGCAAAGCCTTTGTCATTATCGGTTGTTGCACGCCAGAACAACGGTGCCGGCGGGATTGCAATCATTTCTCTGCCCGCATAATTAACCGAAATCAACGTACCTGCTTGCTTCGAGAACATGATGCTGAAATCGCGTCCATGCACACCGATATTAACATCGCCCTGCACGACTCTAAGCGATCCTTCTTGCTGCATTTCAACTTGATTGCCCTCTGTTACGAATACATATTGACCGAACGAGGTCTCATGACCCGCATCCGCCCAAAGCGTACCCTCTTTCAGCAGTAGCGAAGCGTGAATGGCGTATTCGCCAGGCTCGTCCGTGTTTGGCAGCGACAGCTCCACATACGCTTCGGATTGCGCGTCAACCGCGATGCTTTGCGTGCTGCGGAATATTTCTTTCCCTTCAAGATGCAGCGTGAGCACCAGTTCATAAGCATCCGTACCCTCGAACAGATTTTCGTTGATGATTTTCAAGCCGCTGCGGTCAGGAATCAGCTTAATGTTTTGGTAAAGGAACTTAACCTCCTGCATCTTGGGCGATTCCTTGCGGTCCGCGAATACGATGCCGTTCGTACAGAAGTTATAGTCCGTCGCCCGGTCGTCGAAATCGCCGCCGAAAGCCAAAAACTCTTTGCCATAACGATCTTTTTTCACAATGACCTGATCGATATAATCCCAAATAAATCCGCCTTGATACATCGGATATTTCTGCTCAAGCTCCGTGTATTTGTGCATGCCGCCAACCGAGTTGCCCATTGCATGCATATATTCGCAGCTGATGTATGGCTTCTGCGGATCAGCGTTCAAGTATTCCTCAATATCGGCGGGCTTCGCATACATCCGGCTTTCCATGTCGCTGGTCGCATCATAAGTTCGGTTGTGGAATACGCCTTCGTATTGAACGAGCCTGCTCGGGTCCGTCTCACGGAAATAATGGGATACGTTCAGAAGTACCTCACCAGCATAAGCCTCGTTGCCTACGGACCAAATGAGAATAGAAGGATGGTTCTTATCCCGTTCCACCATCGAAATCGCGCGATCCATTACGATCGGCTGCCATTCCGGTTTGTTCTCCGGGATGTTCCAGGACGGCTCAACCGCGCCCATTTTTTGCCATGACCCATGCGTCTCCAGGTTCATCTCGTCAATTACATAGACACCATAAATATCGCATAGCTCGTACCATAACGATTGGTTCGGGTAATGGGAGGTGCGAACGGCATTCAGATTGTTGCGTTTAAGGGTAGCTATATCCCACAGCATGTCTTCCTTCGTGATGGAACGTCCTCTGCGGCTGTTGAATTCATGGCGGTTAACGCCTTTGAATACGATACGTTTCCCGTTGAGATGCATAACCTTGTCAATCATTTCGAAGTTGCGGAAACCTACCCTTTGCGGAACGGCTTCAACTAGCTTGCCTTCTGAATCAAAAACCGATATATAAAGCATATACAAATAGGGCTTCTCTGCGCTCCACGGCGTTACTTGTCCGGCATCCATCGACACGGTTGCCTTGCCGTCCCCGAACGACTCGGATTTGCCTGTTGCGACTATTTGACCGTCTGCATCCTTCAAAGTCATGGTCACGCTGGATGGCTGTTCGCCTGACAGCTTCAAATCTACGCGCAATTGACCGTTCTTGTATGCTTGATCAAGCTCAGCATGTACGAACAGGTCACTTACGTGAACACTAGGAACTGTATATAAATATACATCGCGGAATATACCTGAAAAACGCCAAAAATCCTGATCTTCCAGCCAGCTGCCCGTGCTACGTTGATATACTTCTACCGCAAGCTTATTTTCGCCTTCAACCAGAAACGGAGTCAAATCGAATGCCGATGGCGTGAAGCTGTCTTCGCTATAACCGACAAATTGCCCGTTCAGCCATAGATAGAAGGCGGACTCTACCCCTTGAAACGAAAGATACACAGGCTTGCCCTGCATATTGCCCGGCACAGAGAAATATTTCACATAGCTGCCAACCGGATTATGGTCCTCGGGAATTGCAGGCGGACGAATATCATTGTGGCCATCCCATGGATACATCGTATTCACATACTGAGGTTTGCCAAAGCCTTGCAGCTGAATATGGCCCGGAACTTCTATACTGCTCCAGCCATTGCAGTCATAGTCCGCTTCATGAAATAACGCTGGACGATCGGCAGGTTTAACGGAATAGGCGAATTTCCAGCTGCCGTTCAATGAGTGGCGAAGTGCCATTGGCGCTTCCTTCTCGGCTTCCTCTACCGTCTCGTAATAACGGTGATCAGAGTGGGCCGGCAAACGGTTTACCGCAAATACGCTCACATCCGTGAGCCAGCTCACATTCGGTTTCATTGTAGTCATTGCGATTTCCCCTTATAGTCATGTAAAAGTCAGGAGGCGCGTATCGAGCACGCGGCCGCCTGACTTTTCGTGTACTTATTTCACTGAGCCAGTCATTCCCGCTACGAAGTGCTTCTGCATTAAGAAGAACACAAGCGCTGTTGGTATCGTTGAAATAACGATAGCTGTCATAATAATACCATAATCAGGCGAATAGCTTGATCCTAAATTAGAGATCAGCATCGGCACCGTTTTCTTCTCCGGCGATTGTAAGACGATGAGCGGCCACAAATAATTGTTCCAGCTTGACATAAAGGTGATAATGCCAGCTGCCGCGTATGTCGTCTTCATCGTTGGCATAAAGATTCGGAAGAAGAGACTGATCTCATTCAATCCGTCGATTCGACCTGCTTCAAGCAGCTCCCGCGGGAACATTTTGGTATTCTGACGGAAGAAGAAAATAAGAAAAGCAGTCGTAAACGTCGGCAGAACGACGCCAGACAAGGTATCCAATCCGATAAACGGAATAACCTGCGAAATTTTGCCGAACATTTGGAACAATGGCACCATAATTGCTGCGAATGGAATCATCATCGAAAGCAGCAGGATGCTAAATACGATATCCTTTGCTTTACTCCGATAGATTTCAAAGCCATAACCGGCTAAAGATGCAATAACCATGGCTAGAATCGTAGTCGTGACAGAAATTTTCGCTGAGTTCAGCAATGCTGGCACGATGTCAACGGTATTGAAAAGCTGTTTAAGATTCTCGATAAGCTGTCCGCCGGGAAGCAATCTTCCTTGGGTTACGTCAGCCGATTTGTTGGTAGCGCTGATGATCATCCAAAGAAACGGGAAGATCGATACGAAGGCAAGCAAGCTTAGAAAGATATAGATAAATACACGCTTTAGCTTATCCATTTTTATCACCTGCCGCTTTGAACTGAATAAATGCCAAGATGATGATCATGATCACGATCGAGTAAGATACTGTAGCTGCGTAGCCGAAATCGGCTGAGTATTTGAAGGAAAGGTTATAAATATATTGCGAGATG
Organism: Paenibacillus endophyticus; assembly: GCF_014192395.1. Taxonomy (GTDB): domain Bacteria; phylum Bacillota; class Bacilli; order Paenibacillales; family Paenibacillaceae; genus Pristimantibacillus; species Pristimantibacillus endophyticus. The sequence continues at coordinate 227,074 of NZ_JACHXW010000008.1, forward strand.
GACATGGATGCATTACCCGGTCCGCCCTTCGTAATATTGACAACCTCATCAAACAATTGCAGCGTACCGATGGTTGACGTTATGGATGTAAACAATATGATTGGCTTGAGCAAAGGAACGGTAATCCCAAAAAACTGTCTTGTTGACGAAGCACCGTCGATTTTTGCAGCCTCATATATGGAATGGTCGATATTTTGAAGCGCGGACAAATAAAAGATCATGTTATAGCCGGTCCAGCGCCATGTGATTGCGATAATAACGGTAACTTTCGCCCAGAATGGATCCGTAATCCACTGAATCGGCGCAGCGATCAAATGAAGATTGGTCAACAGCTTATTGACTAGTCCTTCAGATGCGAACAAATATTTAAAGATAACGGAATACGCTACGAGCGAGGTAACGGCCGGCAAGAAAATAGCCGTTCGGAAAAATCCTTTAAACTTCAGTTTACTGTCGTTAAGCAATACAGAAATAAACATAGCAAGCACGATCATTACTGGAACTTGAATAATCAAGTAAATAAAGGTGTTCTTTAATGCCGTCAAAAACGTTTTGTCAGTGAACAAGCGGACATAATTGTCAAATCCGACGTAATCGAGATTCATCCCTTTACCCGATTTGAACGATAGCAACAACGCTTGAATCATTGGATAGAAATAGAATGCCACAATCATGACAACTGCCAGAATGATGAACATCCATCCGGTCAAATTAGCTCTATTGCGAATTTTCACGCCAGGCCTCGCTGCTTTCACGTTAGCCTAACCCCTCTCTTGACGGTCATAAAACCTGGGGAGACTTCCCCTGATCAAGCAGCCGCATTATTCACTTGGCACCGGAAAAGGAAAAGTCTCAGGTTTTATTTCTCAGCCGTATGGTCTAGTTTATTTCACTTGTGTTTCTGCTTGTGCTTGCGCATCTTTCAGTACATCGTCGATTGCCTTGCCGCCTAGGTAGTTCTGCATTTCTACGACAAGAATGTCTTCAACCGCATATGTGTGCATGCCGTAGTTCACGTTAGGAATTTGTTCTGTCCATTTCGCGAAATCTTCGATTACTTTTTGGCCGCCGAAGAACTCATCAGCTTGCTTGTAAGCATCGCCTGCTGCCGCAGCTTTAAGCGTACCAATTGCACCGATTTCAGTAACAAGCTTCTGGTATAGATCAACATCGGAACCGAAAGTTTGCTTCAAGAATTCAGCTGCTGCTTCTTTGCCGTCAACGTTCATAACGTACCACGAGCTGCCGCCAAGGTTGGAAGCATGAACAGAGCCCGCTGTAGTCGTCAATTTAGGGAATGGAACAACTGCCCATTTGCCTGATTGTGAAGCTTCTGCTTTAACGGATGCTGTGATCCAGTTTCCTGTCGGAATGGAAGCAACCTCGCCGCTGTTGAATGCACCAACAAATTGGCTCCAGTCGGAATTCGCTTTGACAATATCGGCATCCATCATTGCTTTGTATGTTTCGAATGCTTCTTTAAGGGCTGCGTTGTCTGCAAGATTAGGTGTAGTACCGTCTTCTTTCAAGTACCATGATCCAGCAGATTGTATCATCATGCGGATAAGTCCAAGATCGTTGGGATCTTGTGTAAGCAAAGATTTGCCTGTTTTTTCTTTCACTGCTTTGCCGATTTCGATGAATTTTTTCCAATCAATATCTTGCAGGTCAGCGACTTTGTAGCCCGCTTGCTCCAAGTAGTCAGTTCTTACATATAAGCCGGCTACGCCAGAGTCGAACGGAACACCGTATTGTTTGCCGTCGAGGCTTGTAGGTCCGATTTTGTAATCAGCGAAATCATCTGCTTTGATAAATTCCGACAGATCAAAGAATGCCTCAGGGTAAGCTTGCAAGAAGCTTTGCGCACGGTAATCCTCAATCAATACGATTGTCGGCAAGCTTTTTGTCGTACCAGCGTTCAAGCCCGCATTCAGCTTTTGAATGATATCGGCTTGTGCGTTTTCCACGATGTTGACCTTAAGGTCAGGGTTTTTAGCTTTATAAGCTTCGCTTGCACGTTCCATTGCGCCAATGTTGAACGCTTTATCCCATGCCCATACTGTAATCTCTTTCGTGCCTTCAGCAGCATTGCCGCCGTTGTTTGGTGCATTGTTTTCCTTACTTGAGCATGCTGTCAGCAATACGAAGCTGGCAAGCACTACCGCGAGTAGTTTTTTCAATTCCTTTCAACCCCTTTAACTAAACTGATATTTCTCTTAAGCAATTACTGGCTAACGGTTATCAGTATAACAATTCATTAAATTGACTCGTTAGCAAAATATTTGTGTGGATTTGTCATTCTATTGTTACCTTCCCATTCGTTATTATGTAATTAAAAATAAATTTGCATTTTGGTATTATTTTTAGGTTTTATGCAGCGGCAGCTTAATTTTCACCCTCGTGCCCTCACCGATATTGCTGACAATTTCTACACCATACTCCTCGCCGTACAGAAGGCTGATTCTGTCGTGCACATTGCGAATGCCGATTCCGGAGAAGAAATGACTCGTACTGATTGCGCTGTGATCGGGATTTTCGTGATCATAACCTTCCATGCCGACGCCATTATCAACAACCTCGCATACAAGCGTTTCATCTTCGCGTGAGAAAAGCACGTAAATATGGCCATCCTTTCGCTCCTGAAAAGCATGGAAAAAAGCATTCTCGATAAATGGCTGTATGATGAGCTTGGGAATATGGTATCCATAGCAATCATCCGCTATGAAATAATTGACGGCAATCTGATCGCCGTATCGCACATGATTGATAAATACATAGTTTTTTAAATTGACCAGCTCTTGAGCAACGCTGATCGTCTCGCTAATATTGCCCACCGTATTTTGCAGCAGCGAGATTAACGAATTGATCGTAGCTGCTGCTTTTTCCTTGTTGCCCTGCTGCACCAGTATTTTGACAGACGCAAGCGTGTTGTATAAGAAATGCGGATTAATCTGCATCTGCAAGGCTGATAATTCGGCGTTGCGTTGGTCCTTCTGCGTTTGAATGAGCTTGCGCACATATTCGTTCAGCTCATCAAGCATATAATTATAGGCTTTGCCTAACTCCTTGATTTCATAGCTGCCCGATACGGTAATGTAATTATCGAAGTTATTTTCAGCGATTCTCGGCATTTGCCTAGCAAGCAGCGTTAAGGATTTCGTCAGACGTCTCGAAATTAGAAATACAATGATGAGTGCAACGAGAACGATGCCAACACAAATAAGCGCGACGGTCTTGAAATCGACCATCTCGCTAAGCACCTCTTTTTTATTGATTAAATTGACCAGGTAAAAATCATAGACAGGCAAATATTCGGACAGCACCAAGCTGTTTTCCCCAAGCACGTTAACGTCCTTGAATGTTAGCCCTTTTTGTTCCATTTCTTGCGCGTGCGATAGCAAATCCAGATTTTCTTTGCCGATAAGCTCTTGACGGTTGCTTGATACAATAATACCCGACTGATCTAGGATGGCTACATCGTTGCCGCCGCTGGTGAAGCTTGCATAGAATCGCTTGAAGTCGCTTTCTTTTATCGCAAAATATAAAATGCCGTATTGATTGCCGCTCGTTCGCTCCATAAGCGCCCTTGATGCAACGATAACCGGGTCTTTGTCCAATCCGCTAATGTTTTCTTTATCCAGCTGATACAGCAATCGTTTTGGCTCAACGAGCGTATTGACCGTCAACATGCTGTTTCTCAGCTTTTCCAGCGAATTCGGCCAGTAAGTACTATCATTCGAATGGCTTTTTCGATTGACGCCGGTAATGGTCATCATGACGGGATAAGCCGCAACGTTGGACTGAATCCGCTCCATTTGCTGACTGGCTTGGTAATAGCTTTTCAAAGAGGTAGTCGAGTTCAAATCCGGATTTGTGAGAAAACCCTTGATTGTCCCATTCTGCTGCACATTGTTCGACGCTGTTACAATGGAATAGTTAAAGGATTCGAAATTGGCTTTTATTTGGCTGATAATCTTTGAATTCGTGATGCTAAAGGTGTTCATGAACAGCTTCTCTGACATTTGAATCGTTACTAGCGAGGTTAACAATGCGACAGTAATGATGCTGACAAGCGTAACCATGAACAATTTGATAAAAAGACCGTGATACTTGAACCTATCCAAAAAACCTCTCATCGCCTAATCCCTCTTCTTAGCTGCGTATTGTTTTCTGTAATGGCTAGGTGACAGTCCCGTTACCTTCTTGAACACTTTCGTGAAATAACTATGATCGGAGTACCCAACCAAGCTGCTGATCTCCGAAATGGAAGCCGTAACGTCCTCTAGAAGCTCTGCAGCCTTCTCAACTCTAATCTTGTTCAAATATTCGCTAAAGCCCTCCTTATTATGCGAGGTGAAATAGCTTGATAAATAAGACGGATTGAAATGAAAATGCTTGGCCAGCTCCGTCAGGCTTAGCGGATCCGCATAATGCTCGCGAATAAACAGAAGCAGCTGTGTCATATTCGAATTGCTGCCAGTGACGCTCCTTTTTTCAATCACATCATTCGCTTCAGCGATAAACGAATGAAGGAGCGCTATAGCGCTGCTCGCATGTCCGGCTTCACCGATCTGCTTGAAATACGAATATTTCGATTCCTCCAGCTTCTTCATGTCGGAATCCAAGCGGCTAAGCAGAATGGTAATATTAAAAATAACGTTGCCAACGAAGGATTTAAATTCAAATACATCCGTTTGGTAGTTTGCTGCCAAACGATTCACATGCTCAAGCAGTTCGCCAAAAGCTGTGTCGAATTGCCTTCGGTTCATCAGCTCGGTGAATTGATTCATATTAAAAGGCTGTAATTCATTCGTGATAGACGGCAGCTCATCGTAAATGATCAAATGCTGTGAGAGGGGCAGGAAAAACTGATAAAGGTTTATTCTAATAAATTGCTCTTTATAGTTCGAACCAAGCTCCTTTACATGCAGGAATGGTTCGCTAATCGTCCATACGCGTGCGGGGTAATGCGCTCTTGAATACTCCGCCAGCCGCCTTCCCACACTAGTTAAACCATCCTTATCTGTATGATTCATATTGACGAGGAGCACGAGCATATCCGGTTCAGCCGGCAGCTTCGCATGCACCGCGTCAGGCAAATATTCATCGAGCGCTGATAAGATGCGCTCCATCCATTGCAGCTCCTCTCCCCTCTCGCTGCCCTTTGAACCTGCTTGCTTCAAATCTGTACCGATTAATTGAAAGATGTCATGCGGGAAAGATTGATTAATCCGATTTTCGTCAAGCTCAATCTCATATCCTGACATCAGCTTATCAAGTATCCACGGAATCGTCTGACCGCCTTCAACTTCTCCTTCTTCAAGCTTCAAAGACGGAATCTTGCGCGCCGTTCGCTTCACAATATCCAAGAGCTGAAAGGCTTCCAGCTTTGGCTTTAAAATATAATCGGCAACACCGCTTTGAAACGTTGATCTCACGTAATCAAACTCCCCGAAGCTGCTCAATATGATAACCTCGATTTGCGGAAATCTTGATTTGATCGCACGGGTCAACTCCTCGCCGCCCATAACGGGCATAACAATATCCGTAATGACAATATGGGGCTCCTCACGCTCAATCAGCTCAAGCGCCTCTTTTCCGTTAGAAGCCTCGCCTATAATTTGAAAGCCCTCTTGCTCCCAATTCAATAGATGCTTAATGCCTTGTCTGACCAATAATTCGTCGTCTACAATTAACACGCGACATGCTAGCGCCATCGTTAAACCTCCGCAATTGAAAATATATATTCCCATGCCTCTAAGGCGATTTATTCATAATAGCTTCTGAAGACGATTTATTCATAATAGCTTCTGAAGACGATATCTTGGTCATAATTTCCAAAGCCTTTTCCATATAGCGTAAGTCCGCCTCTGCCTTGTGAAGTATCGTCGGCGCTTATTCGAAGGGTCCAATGCGACCCGTCCCAAGGCAGCTCCATAATCGTTATATCGGATATTTGCATGCCGTCAATGAAGCTCCCTTGTTTGTTTATGCGAAGCACCTTCATTAAACCATATTGATTCACATCGCTATGCCACCAGGCTGGCGAGAAGCGTCCTCTCATTTTGCCAAAATCACCAGGACTTGTCCAAGTGCCAAGCGAAACCCCATTGATTATGAATTGGATATCCGATGGCCAATTGTCATTTATATAAGGCGCTTCGGAGCCAATTTCGAGCGAGATTTCAATTTCCTGTACGGCTTGGTCCTTAAATAAATAATTAGGCACTTTATATTCAACAAAACCTCGGGTGAACCATAGTATACCTGCATGGACACGCTCTGGGTCAAGAAAGTAGGCAGGATTGTCATAATGCCCAATCATTTTTTCGGTTGTGGCAAGCCCGCATGTCGGTGCTGCCTCAATATTCGTATAATGCCCTACCGGCAAAGATACTTCAGAAAATTTCCTTTCGATTGGCACCGTGCGGGACAACTTGATTTGTAGAAACTCTGTAGAAAGGGAACAGTACTTGTAGGTTCCCCCATTGATTCTTCGCATGCGATAGCTGACAAGGCCAGCCTTCTGCAGCTTGCTTACATGCGTGCTTACGATCGCGCTGCTCAAATAGAGCTCGGAAGCAAGCTCCTTAATATGCATCTCTTTCGTGTTCAAGCGATCGATGATTTGCAATCTTACCTCGCTTGCCAGTGCTTCATACACCTCGAGTGAGGCTGCATCCGTGGATAAATACATGTTTCACCTGCTTTAGAATTAGTTATTTCATTAATCCTTCGATTATAGAACCTGCGCATATTGATTGTATTTACTCATTATGATAAATATTATATATAAAATCAACAACATTGAATTCGTTTATTAATTAATTCAATATGGGAGGTTATTCATATGACTATCAAATCAACCATGCTTATCGACAAAAACTTTACGGTGTCCGAGGTGGACCCAAGGCTTTACGGCTCGTTTATTGAACATCTAGGCAGAGCCGTATATGGCGGCATCTATGAGCCGGGTCACCCCACTGCAGATAGCAACGGCTTTCGACTGGATGCGCTCGAAGCCATTCGTGCGTTGAACGTTCCCATCATTCGATATCCAGGCGGAAACTTTGTATCCGGCTATAACTGGGAGGATGGCGTTGGACCAAAGTCGGAGCGCAAACGTCTGCTCGAGCTCGCTTGGTGGACAACCGAAACGAATGAAGTCGGCACGAACGAGTTCGCCGATTGGGCGAGGCTTGCTGGAACCGAGGTCATGATGGCTGTCAATCTGGGTACGCGCGGTATTGATGCAGCTCGTAACCTGGTAGAGTATTGCAATCATCCCTCTGGCTCCTACTACAGCGACCTGCGGATTTCGCACGGTTATAAAGATCCTCACAAATTCAAAACCTGGTGTCTGGGCAATGAAATGGACGGGCCTTGGCAAATCGGAGCGAAGACAGCTGTCGAATATGGCAGGCTTGCGAATGAAACAGCCAAAGCAATGCGCTGGGTAGATCCATCCATTGAGCTTGTAGCTTGCGGCAGCTCATCCAGCGGAATGAGCACCTTCGCAGATTGGGAAGCAACCGTTCTCGACCTTACCTATGATCAAGTCGATTTCCTGTCGCTGCATACTTACTATAATAACAATGAAGGCGATAGCGCTAACTTTTTGGCGAAATCACTGGATATGGATCAATTCATATACGATGTGACGGCGATTTGCGATTACATCAAGGCCAAAAAACGGAGCAAAAAGAAGCTTATGCTCTCGCTTGACGAGTGGAATGTATGGAAGTCGATCGGAACAAGCCGAGCTGAGGAACTGTGGCAGGTTGCTCCTCCTGAATTCGAGGATGTCTATACACTTGAAGACGCGCTTGCCGTGGGATGCTTCGCCATTACATTATTGAAGCACGCGGATCGCGTGAAAATGGCATGCCTTGCGCAACTAATTAATGTAATTGCCCCAATCATGACCGAAAACGGCGGGCCTGTATGGCTGCAGACGACTTATTATCCTTACATGCATGCTTCCGTTCACGGCAGAGGCACTGTGCTGCAGCCCATCATCTCTTCACCGAAGTACGATTCCAAGGATTTCACTGACGTGCCTTATCTAGAGGCGATCAGCGTCCATAATGAAGAAAAGAACGAAGTGACGATTTTTGCGGTCAACCGTCATTTGACGGAAGGACTTGCCCTGGACGTGGACTTGCGCAGCTTCGGTGAAGTCAGCATCATCGAGCATATCGTGCTCGAGCATGATGATTTGAAAGCGAGCAATACGAAAGCGGCTCCTGCCAATGTCGTTCCCCATAACAATGGCAATGCCAAAGCTGAGCAAGGCAATGTTACGGCTGTGCTGGGCAAAGCATCTTGGAATGTGATCCGGCTGCAGGTGCATGCATCCCGTTAGGATACTACAAATATTACAAATACTACAAATGGAAAGGGATGTTCCATACGTCAATCTTTTGACAATGGAATATCCCCCTTTATTATTTAGGTTAAACAGCCAACTGTACATTTAAATATTCTTGCGATCGCCATTGCTCAGGGATTCCTTTGAATCAACGAGTAAAGGTTGGAATCCCCTCACAAAAACGAACGCTAACGTCATTTGACCATGGAATATTCCCTTTATTATTTAGGTTAAACAGCAAACTGCAATTTTAAATATTCTTCCGATCGCCATTGCTCAGGGATTCCTTTGAATCAACGAGGAAAGGTTGGAATCCCCTCACAAAAACGACCGCTAACGCTTCTCCAGAATCATTTAAATGCTTCGTTAACCATTAACCTGTTCATTACTTACTCAAACAAAGAAACCTGGCCTTATTAGCATGGAAGTGTGTCCAACCATCAACAAAGGATAAGCTGATTAAATATAGACATTTTCCTCAGATTCCTGCTTCGAGGCTTACACAAAGTTAGCCTTGAGGTCGGGTAGCTTTCGCTTGCTTACCATTTGCTGAAGAAAGCAGCAAGATACCAAGTCAAAAAAACGGCGCAGGGATTGCCCTCTGCACCGTTTTTTCATGGGGTTTTCTTCTTATATTTAATCGTACAAGCTGTTTCGTCAACGAGCGAATCCCTTTTGAGTCAGGTCCTTAACGGTTTCTGCTCTCTGTGCTCTCTGTGCTCTCTGTGCTCACTGTGCTCTTTCTGTTCTTTCAGCTTCTTCAGTTCTTCCAGCTCTTTCGGCTTATTCTTGTTTATTTTCTTTTTCTGCTTTTTCTGCTCTCTCTGCTTTTTCATTTCTTACAATAATTACTATTATCGCATCTAATCATGCGATCACTATGACTGCTAAAGCTTAACAATACTCACCCTCAGAAGATCGACTGATTGCCCTTCAGCACGCAGCAACAACCGTTGTACACCTTCCGTTTGGACAGCTGCTTGCATCTGAATAATCTGCCAATCGCATGCAGCAAGCTGAGCAGAGCCTATGAAGTTGCCGTTTAGTGCAATCGACAGCCTTGCGCCATGATCGCCGCGAGCCTCAAACTCCAATCGAAACAACGCAGGTGGAACCGGACTCGCTTCTGGCACCGACCATTCATATTCGGCCCAATCGGAAGCAGCTAGCCTAACATAGAGCAGCTCATCCGGCTGCCACGACTCACCCTTCATATGCTGGAAATTCGGCTCGGATCTTTCGCTGTCTACGAAGCGGATATCAGTCCCATCCATATGGCGGAAGCCCGTCTTGCTCTCCACTCGTTCGTTCATCCCGAAGCTTACTCCCTCGCCTTTGTAGCCATAGAATATAGCCGGGATGCTGACTGGCGCTCTACGGAACAATGCATCAACCACCGCTGAATGATACGTACAGTGCTCGATAGCCAGATTATCCAAATAGGACCATAAAATTCGTTCAGCACACTGTGCTTCCAGCTTACCGCCCTGCATGTAGTCGATAATCAGCTGCCAATCATCCGGCAAATTCACCGAGCATGGTGAATTGGTACAATCCAGCTTCTTCCACGTCCAAAAATTCCATGAGATCTCATGATCCTCGTATAAGCGAAACGCACCCGTAAACCAATCGCAGTTGTTCTCGCCGCCTTCACCCATATAGATAGGCACGTCAAGCTCTCTTCGCTTGTCCAAATAGGGCTGTATGCTCTCCGTATCGGGGTTGTTCCAATACTTGTGAAATTGCAACATAAGATTAGAATCGAACCGCTCTTCAAAAATGGACCAATCTGTCGCCCAGTGCGCGCCTTCCAGAATGATCATATGACGCTCATCGACCTCTCGAATAGCCTGAACGATATCCCGGTAAAGCGGCATGATTCGACCGTTGTATTCCGCGAACCAATTCGGAAGCGGCTCGTTTAACAGATCGAAGCCCGCCACAATCCATTCATCCTTATACCGCTCGGCAAGCAGCCTCCACAATTGAATCGTCAAGTGCCTATTCTGCTCATTTAAGAATAGTTCAGGCAGGTCATTCGCCGAATCATCAATATTCGTTCCCGTTTGTCCGCCAGGCGCTCCATGCATATCCAGTATGGCATACAGCGAATGCTTCCGGCACCAGCCGATAGCACGGTCAAGCAGCTCCAAGCGGCCTGGCTTCAGCTGGAGTTCTTCGCCCTCCTCGATCAGAAATCTCGCATTGATTGGGATTCGTACAGAATTAAACCCCTCGGCGCCTATCTGTGCCATATCTGCTTCCGAGATGTATCGATCGTAATAAAGCTCCCAGAATTCAGCCGCTTTCCGGCTGCCTATCAACTCTTCTATCACTCCCTCGATGCGTCTAGGCCGGTCACCTGCATCGGGAAACCTCCACATATACCCCTCAGGCAGCAGCCAGCTCCCTAATCCAACGCCGCGCAGCACTATTTCCATGCCGTCCCCGTTGACGACTTTTTGACCGGACGCTCTCAGAAATCCGCTCACTTCTTGATTCTTCTTCAACCAAGCCCACCCTTTCTGCGTTAACCTTTAATCGCACCCTCCGCTATGCCGCTCAATATATACTTCTGGAGCACCAAATAGACTGCCATAATCGGCAGCATGGTTAGAACCAAAGAAGCTAAGATCGCTGACCAATCATTATTGTACTCGCCGAACAGCATATTCGTAGAAATCAGCAAGGTATAATAGTCCGAGTTCGTCAGCATCAGCAGCGGAAGCAGGAAGTCATTCCACATCCACAGCGCATTTAGAATCGCAACCGTTGCCGTGATAGGCAGCAGCAATGGGAAAATAATCGTGGCGTACAGCCTCAGCTCTCCGCAGCCATCCATGACAGCCGCTTCATCCAGATCCCTGGGAATCGATTTGACGAAGCCATGGTACAGGAAAATCGCAAGCGCTACGCCAAGTCCGATGTAGATGAAGCCGAGTCCATAAGTCGTGCCTTGCACCTTAAGCTCCTTGGCGATCTTCACAAGCGTAATGAGAATCGAATGAAACGGAATCAGGGAGGATAATACAAACAGACTGAATAGAAAACGACTGAGCTTGCCAGGCGTTCGCGACATTTTGTAACCTGCCATGGAGGCGAATACGATAATGCCGGTAACGCCGATCAACGTCACGACCACTGTATTCACGAAGCTGCGCAAGAAATCAATTTTCTCGTAAGCATCCGCATAGTTGGCGAAGGTGACGGATGACGGCCATGCAAGCACCTGATTCAGCATTTCACCATCCGATTTCAACGAATTCAAGACGGCCATATAAATCGGGAATAACGTAATGACGGCCGCTGCTAGAAGGAAGAGAAAGATAAAAGCATGGCCGGCGCCGCTTCCCATCGATGAACGGATCACCCTGCGCTGAGCCTTCATGCTTCCACCTCCCGCTTCTTCATGACCCACAGCTGAATAATGGTCAGAATCAATACAATGACGAATAAAATGATGGCTTTGGCGCTCGCATAGCCATATCTCTGGTTGAAGCGGAATGCTTCATCGACAATGTTGAGGGCAATGACCTGAGTAGATCTGCCCGGGCCGCCGCCTGTAAGCGCAAATACGGCGTCGAACACTTTAAACGAGGAGCTCAGTGTCAGAAAAATGCCTATCGTAATCGCCGGATAGATCATGGGCAGCGTAACGTAGCGGAAGGCTTGCAGGCTGCTCGCCCCGTCAATGGCAGCCGCCTCGCGCAGCGAAGCAGGAACGCCTTGGAGCGCGGCTATATAAATAACCATCTGATAACCAACACCACCCCATAGCGATAAAATAATAATCGCATAGAAGGAGTACGCGGGGTCGCCAATCCAAGATTGATCCAGCTGCTGTATACCCGTTTGTTCAGCAAGTATCGGAAGCACCTTCGTGAATATAAACACCCACATAAAACCGCCAATAATGAGACTTAGCATGTTAGGCATGAAAAAAACAGTCCGGAACAGCACCTTGCTCCGCTTTCTTGATTCGATGAATACCGCTAGCGTTAATGCGATCGCATTCTGCAGGATTACCATAAAGATCACGTACTTGAACGTGAAACCTACTGACTTTATGAAGCTCGGATCATTCGTCAGCGCTTCGGCATAATTGGCGAATCCCACCATCTCGTAGGTGGGATTCAATCCGTTCCAATTCGTCAAGCTGTACCACACGCCGCCGAAAGCCGGAGCAATTGTGAATACCGCATAGAACAGCAGAGCCGGAAGCACGAAAGCTAGAAGAATGATCGTTTGTTTGTTTTTCCTGATTGTACTCATCCTCGTCACTCCAATCGGTCCGCGGCCTTCATTATTGCGCGCTTTTGATCGCGGTAGCCCATGCTTTGTCCATGCTGCTAATAAACTGCTCCTTGTTCACTTCTTTGGCAAAATAGCTTTGCAGCAGCTTCGCTTGCTCATCCGTTACTCCGTTAGGCAGCTTTAAATCTTGATAGGCTTTGCCTTTGGCTACGTATTCCGACGCTTCGTTAACCCAAGGGAAAACTTCATATTGGTGCACACTGGATACTGGATTGAATTTCAATTCTTGGAACAACGCGGACGAATCTTTTGCATCATAGAAATAGTTCAGCAGATCAAGCGCGACTTCTTTGTTTTTGCTCGTTTTGGATACGGCCAGTGTGGTAGAGGTGGACAAATTGATCATTGTTCCCGCAGCATTATTGCTGACTGGCAGCGGGGCAACGCCAAATTCCATATCAGGATTGACCTTTAGAATCGTTTCTGCGTTCCATGGCCCCTGCACCCACATCGCTGCTTTTCCATTCGCGAACTCGGTTGAACCTGCTTCGTTGCCGACTTCAAATGGCTTGGCCGTACCGTTCTCCATAATAAGGTCAATAATGTTGAAAATATCCGATACGTCCGCATAAGACGCTTCGCCTTTGTTCATCTTCTCAATCCAATCCTGATGCTCTGACGATACGAGTCCGCCCAAGGTCAATGCCGTCATCAGCTGCGGCACCCAAGACTCCTGAAAAGCGAGCAGGAAGGGCTTTTTATCGGCTTCGTTCAGCTTCATTACGACTTCCTTCATCTCATCAAGCGTTTGCGGAGGCGTCAAACCAAGCTCATTAAATATTTCTTTGTTGTACAGATAGCCCCATGACAAGCTCTCAAGCGGAAGCGCCATGATACGCCCCTCATTCATGACTGTGTTCTTCACCGTTTCATACAAAGTCTCGGTAGCTGGCTGACCGGTTAAATCCTCTAAATAACCCGCTTTGTCATACGTGTTCAGATCATTGGCATGAACGTCGAATATATCGGGCGCATCGTTCGATGCTAACCTTGCCTGCAGCACTTGCTTCGCCTGATCAGGATTCGGCATCTCCAGATCAATGGTGACGTCTATATTTTTCTCCGCCAGCTCCTTCGCCTTAAACTGCTCGAAATACTTCTCGAATTGATCCTTGAATCTCGGAGAACCGATCTGTACCTTCAATTCAACCTTCTGTGCAGCTTCTCCGCTATTGCCGTCGTCCGTTTCCTCCGAACCGCATGCCGAAAGCGACATCGCGAGAATAGCGGTTGCCAATCCCAGAACCAGCTTTTTCTTCATTCTCAAATCCCCCTAATTGATTCGGTTAATTGCTTCTTCAGTATAGGCAGGCGAGAGGATTGAAGCATTACAGCCGATTAGCAGCTTTTATTGCATAATATTGATTGCGCTTTATTCCGGTTTGCTGTTCCTAACCTCGCCCGGTGTCATGCCGAAATGCTTTTTGAAGACCCGGTGGAAATACGGAAGCTCCGTATATCCGCTAAGCAGCGCCGCTTCTTTAATCGAGACATGCGGCAGCAGCAAGAGATTCCTTGCATGATCCATCCGTTTGCCAATGATATAATCGGTAATCGTTTCATCTCGTGCAGCTTTAAAGGATCTGCTTAGATGTTCTTTGCTGACATAAAATTGCTGGGCAACGCTTTCAAGCGAGATCGGGTCCAAAAAATGTTTGTCCAAATAGGCTTTCACCTCTCCGATTAGGAGATTTCCTCTCTTTTTCAAAGTCGCTTCGATTCGTTCAATAGCCGTGCTGTATATGAATCCGATGACTTCTATCCGATCGCTGAGGTTCGTAGGCAGCCGCATAGAATCAGGGCTTACAATCTGTTCACCCAAGTTGTATTCCCCTAAAAACTGCTCCAGCAAGGCTGCATAGTCTTCATAGAGTCGCTCAAGCTGCTTGTGACTAAGCCCCTCGTGAAATGTTTCTGCTAACAACTGTTCCAATTTCCCGAGGTTCTGCAGTACTGCCGGCTTGTTCAGCTCAAACAACGCTGCTAGAGTCCGCTGCTTCAGCGATAGATAGCGATCCGACAGCGCCTTGCTTGGAAACGGCAAAGGAATGGTACGTGCCTGTTCATCTGTACCAGATGCTGCTTCCAGTTCAGCAGCGCATTTGCGCAGCGCGGCAATCAGCTCATCCGGATCGACAGGTTTGAGCAAATATTCGGCAGCCCGTGAGCGAATAGCTTGCTTCATATAAGCAAAATCATCATAGCCGCTCATCACGATAATTTTCACCTGAGGGAATTGCTCGTTCATTTGCTGCAGCAGCTCCACTCCGTCAACACCAGGCATTCTCATATCCGTTACAACGATGTGCGGAGCAAGCTCCTCAATAGACCGCAGCCCCGATTTGCCATCCTCAGCCTCGCCTACAACCGTCATATTCATAACGTCCCATTGACCTAGAGCCTTTATTACCTCCCGCGACCAAGGCTCGTCATCAATAATAAGCACTTTATGCATGAGCATGCTCCCTCCTTTGCACAGGCAGCTTGATCGCAATGATCGTTCCTTCATGAAGGCGGCTGAACATGCGCAGGTTCGCGCCTTCACCATAATGCAGCCTCAGCCTTGCGTTGACATTCATCAGACCAATGCCCTTGCGGCTCCTAGGTTTCCCTATGAATTCCTCTCGAGGCTCCTCCCTCATGGCAATACTTTCGCGGAGTCTTTCTCTAAGCAATCCTAGTCGCACCTTATCCATGCCTACTCCATTATCCTTAATCATAATCATGCAAGCATCCGGCTTTACTTTAACGCGGATATGAATTTCCCAGTTTCCCTCCTTAGGCTGAAGCCCATGCTCAAACGCATTTTCCACTATGGGCTGCAGAGTAAACCTCGGCAGCTGTATGCCTGCCACTGCACCTTCATATTCCATGCTGACGGTGCAGCGCCCTGCGAAGCGCTGCTCTTGAATGAACAAGTAATTGCGTATATGCTTCAGCTCATCATCCAGTGCCGCAGCATCGTTCCCGGAGCTTATGGCGTAACGGAGCAAGTCGCCTATGACATTCGTCAGCTTGTATATTTCGGGCGCTCCCTTTACAAGCGCCATGCCGCCAATGAGATTCAACGTATTATTCAGGAAATGGGGATTAATCTGGGCTTGAAGCGCCATGAGCTGCGCATTCTTCACTTCGATCTCTTTGCGGTATTCATTATCAATAAGCTCCTTCATCCGCTGCATCATGGAATTGTAGCCTCGTTCAAGCAGCCCGATTTCATCGATGCTTTGTACAGAAGTCAGCTCGAACTGCTGGATGTGCGCCATTCGCATCGTTCTAGCCAAACGAACGATAGGCCTGGTGATTCGAAGCGAAACCATGACCGACAGTATGATGGAAACCAATGCGAACAGCAAACCTGTAACGATGCCCGCCCGAACCGTATTGTTAGCGCTCTCAGTAATGGCCGTGATAGGCAGCGCTTTGATTAAGATAAGCTCTCCGTCGTCCACTTGTTTGATAAAGATATAATGGCTATCCGTCTTTTGAATCTCCAACTCCTTATTCTGCCTTCCTCCCAGGCCAATCAGCTCCGTAAAGGATGGCATGCCGTGCAGCGGAGCTGCTCCTGAGAGCTGTTCCCCTTCGTCATTGACCAGGAAAACCGAGCTATTCGTTTCTGATTGAAGAATGGCTCCGACACTCTTCCATACCTCCTCATTGATCCGGACTGACAGCCCTCCAAGCAACTGGCGATCTGAGAATCGGTTCATGCTGTGGAATGCATATATGCCATTGCCAGATTCCTTGAAGTACATATTGATTGGCGTGCTCAGCATCCTGCTCCAGCTACCCGTCCGAATATCAAGTGAATAGCTAAGGCCGCTGCTCTCATTATTGACGGAATACACCTTCTGACTCTCGTGCGAATAAAGTGCCAGCTCGTCGATTTTTTTGGAATTGGCGTAATAAGCCTTGATTAATGTGTCCTGCATGTATTTCTGCGTGCGGAATTGTTCGGAACCGGTTTGTCCGTCCAAATCACTCACGCCATCGAGCAGCGGTTGATTGACTTGCAGGGAATAAAATAATACACCAATCTGCCGAATGACCTCATCCAAATATTGATCCGCAGACAGCATTCGTGAACGGTTAGCCTCAAGCATCTCTTTCTCCACCGAGCTTCGGGTATTGTTCATCGCGATCCACGTGACCGTCAGCACCGGCAGCGTCGTCAAGCATATCATCAACACCATAAGCCTATAACGTATGCTGGCTCGCTTCATTTTCTATTCCCCCTTGCTGCAAGCTGTACGCATGTCTTACCTCTATAAGTGTACCAAATCAACGCCTGCTTTCATTGTCTTTTATTAGCGATCGGCATTGCACTTTATTGATATACACTGTTGATCCCCTCTAATGGTCTTCACTCGCCATATGTCTCGCAAGGCTCTAGCACAAGCATTATATAAGGTAGTTTCATATTGTATAGAAGACTATTAGAAGAGGAGCTGAACAAAATGTCTTGCCAACCTTTTTGCCCAACCGTACGGGTGTACGATCCTCCTGTCACCGTCGTTAATGACGTTTTCCACCCGCAAATCGTAGAGGTCGTCCACCAAATCAACGTCGTAAATCGCCATCATTGCGTACCTTGCGAGAAGCATCTTTATCAGTACTGCTATCAGGATGAAGTGGCTTCCGAACAGAACAGCAACAACTCTAACCGTTCCCAAAGACGTCATAGAAGCGGTAAATCTTATATTTCCAAATCGAAAAAGAAAAAAATGAAATAACGGATTCATGGACGTTCAAATAGAGAGGTTGCCTTTTCGAAGGCGCCTCTCATTTATTTGCCGCTTTTGCCTATTCATATCTGTTCTTACATAACGCAAAAAGCAAAAAAAAAAGACCTATTCGGTCTCTTTCTTTGAAACTGCCTATGAAAATTAATCAATAATACGATTCCTTGCGGTATTCCGTAAAATGAAATAAGCCCGTTCGATGATTGGAATCTCTTACCTTCTCGATTATTTCGCACAAGCTAACCATCGAGTCCGCATCTCTCGTCGACGAGGCGATCTGATATAGGGTGTTAAAGCTGCCCAAAGCATTTTCTTTGTTTACTGCCCCCGTTTTCAGATTCATTAATACGCGCTCAATCTCGCTGTTAATGAACCACACAATTCTTTTTCTAAGATTTGAATTAATCATGAGCAACCCTCCGCTGTCAATGAAATAGTACCTGTTTAGTATAGCCCTGACCCTGCCAAAACGTTGTCGAAGCGCGAAGTCGAAACACACTTATTTACCAACAAAAAGCCCGTTCCTTCACGCACATTGCGTAATGGAAAAGGCTTCTTCAATAAACTATTCTGAGTCGATAGATTCAATTCGGCAGTAGATGATGAGGACATCTGTCGGATATTCCGTATTTCATATTTTTTTCGACAAAACGGTTGCTGCATTTAAATCCGATAGCTGACAAAGGCTATGTATCGGCTGTCCGGAGACCATGAGTTAACATTAATGGTCCCTTGGCCTCCAAAAAGCGTCACCAATGTTCTCTCTTCACCGCCGCTGACCGACATGATTCGGATTTCAACCTCTTTGTTTGCAGGATGGTCATTCGGTGCAACATCCCCTTTCCGATAGGTCAAAAACGCGACTGAAAGCCCGTCAGGAGAAACATGAGGGAACCAATTGTTGCTCTCATCGAAAGTCATTTGCGTCTGATCGCTGCCATCCGTATTCATCCGCCACACCTGCATAAAGCCGGTTCTTGTAGAATTGAACCATATATGGCGTCCATCAGGCGAATATTCAGGTCCGTCATCAAGGCCAAGCGTATCCGTTAACCGTGTCTCCGTACCTCCGGCAGCGGGAATCGTATAGATATTATAATCACCGCTGCGTTCTGCACAATAAGACAGCGTCATCCCATCTGGCGACCAGCCATGCAGATAGCTAGGCGCAAGTGCCGTTACCAATTCAGGATGACCGCCTTCTATCGGAATGATATAAATGCGGGAACGCCCGTCCTCCTGCGTATGATGGCTAATCGCCAGCTTCGTTCCATCGGGAGAGAGTACATGATCATTATTGCAATGGATGGCATATCCCGAATCGATGCGTGTGCTCTCCAGCGTCTCAAGCTCAAATCGATACAGCTGGCCTTTGCTGTTATAAATCAAATATTTATGATCCGCCGTCCAATTCGGCGCTTCGATTACATAATCGAACTCTGCCAGCGTTGTACGCTCGCCTGATTGCGTATCGACGATTTCCAATACACTGTATATCGATTGCTTTTCCAATGAATTGACCCCCGCTTCCTGCTTGTCCATTCCAGTACCTTCCTCTCTGCCCAGATCATGCGGTTCCTGTTCTATTCTTTTTTTATTCTCGTTATAACGCATAATGGCTACCGGAAGATTGCCAAGTCCCATTAATATCGTTCCAAATATAGGTGCAAGCTGATAAAAGGTTGGCTTTTGCACGCCATTCCCGACTGGACCTGTTTTAGGCTGACTAACGTCCCAATAGATATAGGCGATAAAGAAAATCGGCATAACGATACAGAATACACTTGTCACGATATACGCGACATATTTATTCATACGATCTCTCCTATGCCCAGTATCCTCTGTGCAAGTTTACACCGTTGCTGTTTCACCGGGCTTTAGTACCAATCCCTTTATTCCTTTACTTTCTAGAAGCTGTACGTAATGCTCTGCCTCTTGCCGGATAACCGGGAAGGTGTTGTAATGCATTGGGATGACGAGCTTAGCATTAAACCATTCAGCAGCCTGCAGCGCATCTTCGATTCCCATCGTGTAATGGTCGCCAATAGGTATAAATGCAATGTCAATCGCATGTCTTTCGCCGATCATTTTCATATCGCTGAATAGCGCGGTATCACCTGCGTGCAGAACAGTTAAGCCTGCCATATTGACGATATAGCCTGCAGGCATGCCTCCGTAAATAATCGTTTTCTCATCGGATAACACGATCCCGGAGGAATGAAACGCTTGCACCATTTTCGCCTTGGCAAATCCAAGATCTACCGTCCCGCCGATATTCATATCGATTGTTTTTACGCCTTTCCAGGACATATAAGCTGCAAGTTCGGCAATCGCAACTACTGGCACATCATTGCTTTTGGCAATAAGATCTGCATCCAATATATGATCCATATGTGCGTGCGTCAGAAGTATAGCGTCTGTCTTGATCTCCTCTGGCTTGGTCACAGCAAGCGGATTGCCTCTCAGAAAGGGATCAATCACAAGTGATTTGTCTCCATCAACCATTTGAATACAAGAATGTCCATGATAAATCAATTCCATTGTATACTCAGCCTCCGCTAGTTATATTTTCTATTCGATATTTACACGCATCATTTGATATGTCTTAGTTGAAACTTACAGCCGCACGATTGCAATAACGCGGGCTACGGAAGAATCCGCTTGAATTCGCAGGGGTAACGCAATAACCTCAAAGGCTGTTACGCCAATTAATCGGTCTACATGAGCTAGATTTTCGATGATTGGTATTTGACCGCTGAACAAGGCTTGATGGCATTCGTATGGAAACTTGTCTGGTGAAGGCGTATCCAATCCGAGCATTTTTACTTTTTTGCGAATGAGCAGATCAACAAACGCTAAGGATAATGTCGGATAGTCCTCAAAATAGGCAGTCTGGCCATAAAGCTTGCTATGTCCTGTATGCACAAGCACGATATGCCCCTCCTGAATGAGGGCTTCATACTCTTCCTTGTACTCGACAAGGTTAGTTCCACTCGTATCAATCAATATCCCTTCCCCAACAAATGTGGTGATCGGAATGTCACTTATGTACTGCTGCACATCCTGCAAGTGCATAGGGCCATCGATATGGGTGCCTGCATGCATGTTGATGGACAATTGATGATTGTTGAAGCCGTTTATGCCGAATTGCTGTGTATGGATAATGATCGTTTCGTCATCCCCAGGGTATACAGGCATACCGCTCATCACCGTATGGGTTAAATCAATAACCAAACTGCCGCAGCTCCTTTCTCCATTGCTCATTCATCATTGCTTTCTTTGCGTTCCGATCTTACTTGAAAACTATAACATATCTGTACATCATAGAAAAACATGGAGTGGCGCAAGGATAATCGGACATTACCTGTACATGCTAGAGATGCGGATGGGAGGCAATTGAGGAGTTCAGCAGATATACTGCGGAGATGCTTTCTTAGCCTTTAGAGCGCTTGCCGCAATATGGATGCTTTAGTGGAAAGTGAGGTTTGGATTATCTTGCGTTTCATTAGCTGCTTGCGATGCTCGCACCCGTGTGTGAAAAACGCTTCATCATTAAGGAGTTCTGCCAGCGCGCAGGACGCGGCCTGAGAGGCGAGATCCTCGTCTTCGAGCAAGTAATATGCGGCTTGATAGGCATAGTGTTCATGCTGCTTCAATATCGCAGCCCTCTGCATGATCACGCTTCTTGTCATCGTATCCAATCCCTTCCTTGCAGCCTATAGTCGTCTCATTAACTCAACTATACACAAGACGGTAGCGCTCACCTAGTACCATATTTCTATGGTACCAGGCAGCGTCGGGAAAGAAAAAACGGCAAGCATTGGAATATCCAAGCTTGCCGTTTTTCGAGCCGTTAAGCTAAAGGAACACGCTTAGACAAAGCTTCAAACTTCACTAAGTGCGGATTGATCTGCGATTGAAGATTTTTCAGGTACACAAGCGTTGCTTTGTTCGACTTAATTAATGAAGGGTTTTCGTTAAAAGCAACGGAGTAATGCTTTATAACATTGCCTTTTTTGTACTGAATCAGAGGGAATTTCCCCGTTTTCCAAGCGTCCTTCATATTAACGTTCGTGCCTGTAATTTGCAGGTTCATCTTAGCATCTTTGTAGTTGTAGCTGTAAACGGGATTCGCCTTCGTATGTGCAACGGAGTAGCCAGCAGCAAAAATATCATTGGCAAATGTACCGAACTGGATTTTGTGATAGTCAACCACGCCATTAATATTAGTAATTTTCGTATTTAACGAACCATTTCCAACCTTAATATCGTTTTTCCATTCGCCGCTGTATGTAATGACAAAATCTTTGCTGTCTTCCTTGTACTTGTTCACGTACGTACCCGTGCCGGTACGTTTGCCGTTAACCCAATCACCGGAATACGATTTCGTGGAATACCATGACATTGTACCTTTACCGTGCGGTTTCCCATCTTTTAATTGACCGTAATAATTTTCGTATTTGGAAATTTGCAAAAACTCTTTTTTGGCGCCAGCTTCAACTTTTGCAGCACCTCCACCTGCCGTTAACACAAATACCAATGCAAAGCTGAACAACATCATGACCGTTTTTTTCATTGACCATCACTTCCCCTTATCTAGTTATATAGTATCATTCTATTAGGATAATAAACACGGTATGCGATTTCGAAACAGGTTTTAAACATATTTAGGGTTTTATTTCATTTGTTTATGCGTCATCAGTCATACATCCTCCGTTGTTATGGCATACAATGCGTGGTCTTCCCATTCGCCGTTGATCTTTAAGTAGCGTTTGGCCAGCCCTTCATACCGGAAACCAGCTTTCTCCAGAACGCGAACAGACGCCAGATTTCGCGGCATTACGCCTGCTTGAATACGGTGAAGGCCTACTTCCGAGAATGCATACTCAAGCACTAATCCAATTGCTTCGGTCATATATCCCTTTCCGTTATGTACCTCATCCATGAAAAAACCTAGACTGGCATTCTGAAAGGGTCCGCGGACAACGCCGGAAAGCTCGATTCTCCCCATTAACGATTCTGATTGTTTTTCAAATACACCAAACACATAATTACGGTCTTCTTCTGCTCCCTTGATGCCTGCTTGGATAATCCGCCGCTGCTCTTCCAGCGTGAAATATTCATCCGGCCGGATCGGCTCGAAAGGCTTAAAAAAATA
Organism: Paenibacillus endophyticus; assembly: GCF_014192395.1. GTDB lineage: Bacteria > Bacillota > Bacilli > Paenibacillales > Paenibacillaceae > Pristimantibacillus > Pristimantibacillus endophyticus. Next base: position 249,662 of record NZ_JACHXW010000008.1, read on the forward strand.
ATAGTTCCGCTGTCTTATTGCATGTAATTGTTCCGAATCCTTGTCAGCCATTAGCCGAATATACACGCGATTATTGTTCATTCATTCGATCTCCTCCATGTTCTAAATTATTTTGAAAATTCTGTCCTCTTTTCTGTATAGATTTACAAAACTCACACATAATAACCTCACATCCCATGAAGGAGTGATTGAAATGAGCAGAAGAAATTCGAATACATTGGTTGTACCGCAAGCAAGAGGCGCGATTGAGCAATTGAAAACAGAAGCCGCACAACAACTTGGCGTAGCCTTCTCACAAGATGGTTACAATGGCAATCTGTCCACACGCGATGCAGGTTCAATCGGTGGTTATATTACAAAAAAACTTGTTCAAATTGCGGAGCAGCAACTTGGCCAACGCAACTTCTAAAGCAGCCTTCGAAAAGCCCTCCGAACTCTGGAGGGCTTTTCTTCTGCGCCTACTTCCTTAAATGGTAAGGTACCGTTGCGATAACAACATCCTTCTGCGCGTACAGATAGGCACGCAGCATCAAGCTCGTTTGATTGTGCAAGAAGTAGTGCCACCAATGCTTTGTAATAAACTGCGGGATAAGAACCGTAATATGATCCGTTTCGGAAGTTTTCCACTCAATCGTATCAATAAACCTCATGAGCGGTCGAATGATGCTCCGATAGCTCGAACGGAGTACGATGAGCCGCACTCCAGGATTCCACTCCTCCCACTTTTTATCCATCCGCTCAATATCCTCGTCGTCGAACCCGACATAGACAGCGACTACGTTGTCCGTCAATGACTTCGCATAACTAAGTGAATGATTAACGACGCGAGTGATACCAGCGATTGGCACAACAATCGTGCTCCCTTTGATAACAGGCTTATCTTCGGTCAAGTTGATCCGCAGTTCATTCGCCATATTCATATAATGACGATGAATGCCATAAAACAACATGATGACCAGTGGAAGGAAAATAAAGACCATCCATACATGGCTGAACTTCGTAAATATGAAAATAAGCGTAATCGCAAGCGTGGTGAGCATACCGATCGTGTTTATGATAAGACGCGTCTTCCAGCCAGAAGGTTTCAGCTTAAACCAACGCACCATCATTCCAAGCTGAGAAAGCGTGAAAGGAATAAATACACCAACCGCGTATAATGGGATTAAATTTTCTGTGTTGCCATGGAAGGCAATAACAAGCATTGCTGATAACACGCCCAATATAATGATGCCGTTCGAGAACCCAAGCCGGTCGCCGCGTGCCATAAACATATTTGGCATGTATTTATCTTTCGCCAGCATGAAAGCAAGCAGCGGGAAAGCAGCATAGGCCGTATTCGCAGCCAAAAATAGAATGAGTGCGGTTACTCCCTGAATGATATAGTAGACAACGCCTCTTCCGAATGTTGCGTTCGCGATTTGCGATACAACAGTTTCTTTCTCATTTGGCATTATGCCGTACCAATAGGCCAGCAAGCTAATGCCGATAAACATCGCACCTAGAATCGTTCCCATCATGATCAGCGTCTTTGCTGCATTGCGTTCGGCAGGCTGTTTGAAATTCGGTATCGCGTTAGACATAGCTTCCACGCCTGTTAATGCAGAACAGCCTGAGCTGAAAGCCTTTAGTAGCAAAAACAAGCTTATGTTCGATACCGTTGTGCCAAGCTCCGGGACTGCCGCATGCGCGCCGCCTGCCATAAACTTAACAACACCTGAAATGATAAGAATAAAGATGGCAATAACAAACAGGTACACCGGCATGGCTAGTACGGATGCAGACTCTGTAATTCCCCTGAGATTAATGATCGTCAGTATAACAATCATGACTAATGCGATGGAAACCCGGTGATCATGCAGCGATGGAAAAGCAGAAGTGATCGCGTCCGTTCCCGCAGACGTGCTAACCGCAACCGTCAGGATATAATCTACGAGGAGCGAGCCCCCTGCCAGCAAGCCTGTAGAAACGCCGAGATTATCCTTTGCTACGATATATGCCCCTCCGCCGGCTGGGTAGGAGAATATCGTTTGCCGATACGATAAAATAAGCACCAGCAATAGTCCTAATACAGCTATTGATATGGGAATCGAATACCACACCGCCGCGAGTCCGGCAACCATCAATACGAGCAGTATTTGCTCTGTTCCATATGCAACAGATGATAGCGCATCGGAAGAAAGGACCGCGAGCGCTTTCAGCTTGCTAAGCTTTTCCCCTTCGATCTCCGAGCTTTTCATCGGACGCCCGATCAGAATCCGTTTAAACCTGCTAACCATGTTGACTCCCCATTCCTTAACCATAGGTGTTGATAACTTGCTTCCTTGTTTAACGGCAACAAAAAAAAGCCGCAGGAAAGTAAGGACTCTCCCGCAGCTTTCCAAAAAAAAGTTGGATGGCTGGCGTTAAGTTCCTCTCTTGGACGCTTACGAGGTTAGCTGACGGATTCGGGCGCAAAAGTCGCCCTACGGTTGAAAAACTCCAACCGATTCACCCCTGAGCACGGACCACTTGGATCCCGCTCTTTGGTTCCCCCGATTCTTTGTCAGAATTCAGCGATTAAGGATTATAGCAATCAATCGTTTGCAATGATCACGCTCTGAATCTTACTCCTCTGCAAAGCCATTGTAAACGAGCATAAATGGCTGAATTATTTTGAATTGGAACATCGCGCATTCATTTAACCGCTTACATCGTGATGAACCTTTCCATATCACGTTTATGCTCTTGTTATCTTCACTATACATCATTCAAGCGGTGTAAGTTATACTTTACGGAGCTAATGGAACGATTGCATATTGACAAATCGGCTGCCTTTTAGAGCACTACAAAAAAAAGCAGCCATCGAGGCTGCTTTCTCCATTACCCTTTTTGAATTTTAAAATGAAACTCCCACTTCGCAACGTTCCCGGAATATCTTCCGCGGTTTTCTGTAACCGAAACTTCCAGCGTCTTAGTCACCGCTTTTGCACCAATTGCCGATACTTTAACACTTGCATCCGTTGCACCGTCGTCTGGATATTTATCCTGCTCCTGTGCCTCTGCCCGCAGCTTAATGAGATCGGACGCTTTAAGATTGAGGACTATCGTCGCGCCCTCCTTCACTTCTTTCCCGTTTATCGTTGCGCCGCTCCACCATTCATTTCCGACACTGTTTTTCTCGATAAGCTCAGCGCTTACAAATGTGACCTTTATCTTGATCGTCTTGGCGGCTGCAAACAACGGCTGTGTTGATAAAGTTAAGAGAAGAATGATGCTGATGAATACCGCGATAATTGGTTTCTTCATGTTGAAATCCCCTTTATTATCTCTATTATTCCAATATATTCTATCACGACAATTGGCATAGGTCTACGGACTCTATCATGTTTCTAACATACTCTTATGATTATGAGTAATCATGGTTATTCCTTTCAAATGACGACTCTCTCAAAAACAAGGAACACGCGGCATGGATGTCGAATACTGCCGGAAGAGAATCCAAAAGGAGGAGGATACTGTATGTCATTCCCTTTCAAAGCTGCCGATTATCCTTCGAGCCCTGGCTGCTATCTCATGAAAAATAACGATGGCCGGATTATCTATATCGGCAAATCCAAAAACCTAAGAAGCCGGCTTCGCTCTTATTTTTCAAAAAAGCAAACCCATAAAAAAATCATCCAGCTTGTGCAGGAGATTGCATCAATCGAAGTTGTTCTTGTCAATAATGAGGCGGAGAGCCTATTGCTTGAAAATAATTTAATTAAAAAGCATAAGCCTTCATTCAATAGAGCATTGAAAAAAGATAACAGCGGATACGCCTACTTGCAGCTTACGGCTGAACCGCTTCCAAGGCTGGACGTCTATTACCGGAACCGTACCGGCAATGCACATCCCTGTGAGCTTACAACTCCGCAACGACTAGGACCATTCAAAAACGCGAGATTCCGGGATGCGCTGCTTGAATTTGTAACCGAGCACTACGGCCTCCGCACCTGCAAAACGATGCCCAAAAAAGTCTGCTTGCTCTATCATATCGGAAAATGCAGCGGCGTATGCGAGGAGAAAATTTCAAAACAGGAGTATCTGAGCAATGTCGATCAAGCCTCGGCGCTGCTTGCTCATCGCGGCAAGGCGTTAATTCAAACGCTATATCAAAAAATGGACGACTATGCCTCTCAAATGGAATTTGAGAAAGCGCAGCAAATGCTCGTCAGCATAAGAAATTTGGAGCAAGCTTCTGATAAGCAAATCGTTGATCGAGAAGCGTTCATTGATCAGGATGTTGTTTACTTCGGGTCCTTGCACGCGATGGTCGCGAAGGTGCAGGCAGGCATGCTAACCGATTTCCAGCTGTACAAGCTTGAATCATGCTCCGAAGATGCCTGTGACCAGTTTCTAATGACTAGATACGCGAATGAAATGCCAGATGAGCTGATCGTGAACAGGCTAACCGACCGAAGGAAGGTTCAACAGTTTTTCAAAACCAAACGCCGAGCCCCGCTCCTCCTCACCGAGCCCAAACGAGGATTAAAGCATGATCTGCTGCAGCTGTGCAAGCATAACTACGAATATCGCATCGAACATTTGTCACCGACAAGTAAGTAGTCTGCTTAGAATCTCATTCATTCGCCTGAGCTACCTGCTCTGTTGGTTTTTTTCCTGCACCGAGAATAGACAAATCCTTCTGAGCCTGCCATAACTAGATTATGAGTTAATGCGATCCTGAATATTCTTCAAGCTCGCTTGCTGGATCAAACTTTTCTTTGCTCATGGCGAAAGCTGCTATGAGTGCGATAAGGGAAGGTATAATGGCCCAAGCGAACGTTTGAGTGAGCGATAAAGACAATGCCCCTGTTATTTGATCTAGTACAGGCGCTGGCATATTGTCCCGTGTTTCTGGAGTCAAGATTTTGCTCGGATCACTTAAATCAATAACTCCTCCTGTCGTTCCTTCGCTGCTGAATTTAGAAGCCAACTGTTTCATGAAAATATGGCTTTGGATAATACCGAACACCGTAATGCCAAGTGTCATGCCGAGCTCCCGAGTAAAGCTAAGCGTCGAGCTTGCCGAGCCGCGCTGCCTTGCCGCAAATCCGTGAATTGCCGCATTGCTTAGCACCGAGAAGGAAGAACCTATCCCGAGCCCGACCAAGAACATAAACACAGTAACCATAAACCGCGAAGAATTCGGGGTCAGCGCGGTAAGCCATGCAATTCCAGCAACAAGCAGCACTAACGTCGATATCATAATGGAGCGGTAAGTAAATTTGGAAAGCAGGATACCACCTCCCGCCGCCGTTATAACAGAACCAACCATCATTGGAAGCAGAACAAGGCCAGAATTCGTTGGTGAACCGCCAAGAACCCCTTGAATATAGATTGGAATGTAGACAGAAGCCGTTATAAAAGCAGCGCCGCTGAATATAGCCATCATATTGCTCGTTGAATACAGACGGTTTCTAAACATGCTGAAGGTGATGATCGGTTCTTTCGCATGGCGTTCGATAAAAACAAAACTAATAATTAGAACCGCAAAAGCGAAGAACAAACCTATAATCTGCGCAGAGTCCCAAGCATATTCCTTGCCGCCAAGCTCAAGCGCGAACATCAAGCAAAGAATGGAAGCAACAAGCGCAAACGCGCCAAGATAATCAATCTGTTGCTTGGCATGCTTCACCGATTCCTTATAGAAAACAGCAATCAAAAGGAATGCAATAATACCTACAGGCAAGTTAATATAAAATATCCATGACCAATGGACATAATCCGCCATATAAGCGCCAATAAGCGGTCCGAAAATGCTGGAGATCCCGTACGCGGCACCGAATAATCCACCAATCTTGCCTCGTTTCTCCGGCGCCACAACATCGAACATTATCGTAAATGCGATCGGCACGAGAGCTCCCCCGCCAATCCCCTGTATCACCCGATAAATGCTCAGCTGTACGATTGAATCCGCCGTGCCGCACAATGCAGAGCCGATCATAAATACGAGGATACCGAAAATAAAAAATCGCTTACGTCCGTACATATCCGATAGTTTACCGAATATCGGCATGCCTGCCATCTCTGCGATCATATATGCTGAGGTCACCCACATCAGTTTATCGAATTCGCCTAAATCCCCTACGATTGTACCCATTGCTGTTGCTAATATCGTATTGTCCATCGATGCCATAAGCGTTGCTAACAGCAGCGCTGCTATAATCACGCTGACATTATTTCTTTTTGCAATCATCCTGATTCTCCTTCGCCGTTCCATTGCCTTGCTTTACCCGGATTAGGACGCCACTTCATACCTGCTCTGCCCTACTCCGATCCTATGCTGCAAACATTTCATTTCATCAGCGACGACTAAAGACCTTCCGCCAATATTCGCTTTAAGAACACGCCTGTATACGAGTCGGGCACCTCTGCGACTTGCTCAGGTGTTCCTGCAGCCATTAGTCTCCCGCCAGCCGCTCCTCCTTCAGGTCCGATATCTATGACCCAGTCAGACTCCCGAATTATTTCCAAGCTATGCTCGACAACGACCACCGTGTTTCCCGAGTCGACTAGCTTATCAAGCAGCGATTGCAGCTGTTTGATGTCTGATGGGTGGAGCCCAGTTGACGGTTCGTCCAGCAAATAAAGAGTATGGAGCTTGGAATTTTTATTCAATTCTTTCGCGAGTCTAATCCGCTGTCCCTCGCCTCCAGATAAGGTTTTGACCGATTGCCCCCATTTCAGATATCCAAGCCCTACTTCGCATAACATCGCAATGAGGCTTGCCAGCTTCTTATCCGATGTCAGAATTGGTAAGCTTTCCTGCACGGATAGATTCAATAGGTCCGAAATAGAGAAGCCATCGTATTTAATCTGCAGAACCTCTTCTGTAAATCTTTTACCCTTGCAATCATGGCATTTCACCTCTAAGTCAGGCAAAAAATTCATATCAACGGTTAGGACCCCTAATCCTTGACAGGTCTCGCATCGCCCGCCAGGCGTATTGAATGAAAAATGCTTTGAGGTCAGCTTTCTCTGCTTAGACTCCGGCAAGCTGGCAAACAACTGGCGAAGATGCGTAAAAACATCCGTGTATGTTGCAACGTTCGAGCGCTGCATTCTCCCCATTGGGGCCTGATCAAAAATCACGATATTGCCGATGTGCTCCAAACCATTTATTGCTGCGCAGCCCGGCTGATCGGATCTGCTAGGGTCTCCTTTTGCAACAATATCGAACACGAAGGTGGATTTGCCAGATCCTGATACTCCCGTTACGGAAACGAATGATCCAAGCGGAAATGAAACTTCAGGAATCGTTACATTGCGCACATTTGCTCCACGGATGGTAATGTGCTGCCCATTCCCCTTCCTTCGAATGCGAAGCGGTGCCGGCGTTTTTTCTTTTCTTAAGAACGCCCCCGTAACCGAACACTCGCTTAACAGCAAATCCTCCAATCTGCCTTCGCCAACGACAGCTCCGCCGTTAATACCTGCTCCCGGCCCAATATCGATAATATGGTCGGCAGCTCGCATCATTGCGAAATCATGCTCGATAACGAGGACGGTATTGCCTAAATCGCGCAGCTGCTGCAGTACCTGAATAAGACCTGCCGTGTCCCGCGGATGAAGTCCGGTAGTGGGCTCATCCAAAATATACAATACGCCGGTCAAGCCTGAGCCGAGCAGCGAAGCAAGCCGAAGCCTTTGCGCTTCTCCCCCAGACAGCGTTACCGCTTGCCGATTCAAGCTCAGATAGCTAAGTCCGACGTCTATGAGCCGTTTGAGCCGTATTGGCATATCATTAAGAATCGGTTCAAGCACATGCAAGCCCTCTGGAGGAATGGCTGCTTCCAGCCCCATTGCCCATTCATGCACAGCACCGAGCGACCATTCCGATACGTCTGTAATCGATGCACCTGCCACCTGTACGAGACGGCTCTCTTTCTTTAATCGCGCACCAAGGCATGCTGGGCAAAGCTGCTCATGAAAGAAGCCGCCATCTTTCTCGAATGAGCCAGCCTCCCCTTCCTTCTCCTTATAGCGTCGCCATAAACCGGGAATAACGCCTTCGAACTTTGTTCCTTGGACGGGCTTTACATCTGGGTAATGCGCTTTGAATGCCTCGCTTTCAACGCCGTAATAGAGCATATCTCGCTGAACTTCGCTGTATTCCTTCAGGGGCTGGTCTGGGTCAAACCCGCATCCGTAATGCTTTCCTGCCGCAACTAGAATCCGGATTTGAATGTCGCGGTGCACGCCGTTTAGCGAAGCAACTCCTCCATCGCGCAAGCTAAGGTCTGGATTAAATACCGCTGATTCATTGATGCTTGCCACATGCCCAAGGCCGCTGCACGCTTCGCAAGCTCCTTCCGGTTTATTGAAAGAAAAATGCGACATGCCGAGAAGCTCCAGCTCTTCCTTGCAATGCGGGCAGTTCACCGCCTGATGGTGCATATCCTCATCATCCTCCGCCAGCACGCCAGTCTGCTCAAAAACAGGCGAGATGCTGCCGCTGCAGGACGGACATTTGCGCACGCCCAATCTGGAAAAAATAAAACGAACGTACGTATAGATATCAGTCACCGTCCCTACCGTAGATCGGGGATTGCGGTTCGTCACATGCTGTCCAACGCTGATCGACGGGGACAACCCTTCGATGGACTCTACTTTTGGCTTTCGAATGGAATCCGAAGACATGCCCATCGATTCCATAAACTGTCTATGGCATTCCCTTTGGAGCGTATCCATAGCCAACGTCGATTTGCCTGAGCCTGACGGTCCAGTTAGGACGACGAGCTTATACTTCGGAATGGATAGCGACACATTCTTCAAATTATTTTCCCTCGCGCCTTTAATACGGATTGATTCTTTCACAAAAAATCCCCTCTCATTGCCCATTCATCCATTCGGTAAAAGAAATCATGCAAACAATTGGTGTTTTTGCAAAGCTTTGTGCCTGTTTCCTTTTGCAAAAAAGTTCTATTTTCGTTAAAATAAATGAATATTGCACGCATCTATCAAGTATCTTGATATTAAAAGTATCTCGACAATCAAGATACTTTTATCTTAAAAGGAGGGTTGCCGTTTGTCAAGCAAGCAACAGCATCAACCAACAGCGCTTCAAGAAAATTTCACGCTCGGCATGCGCAGCCTGGGAAGCCGGACCGTGCTTTACCAGCAAAGCGTTGCCGCTTCTATCGGCTTGTATAATAATGATTTTTTGTCCATTGATATTCTCCGTGAAAAAGGACCCATTACCGCTGGTGAATTATCGAAGCTTACCGGTCTTACAACAGGCAGCGTCACCTCTTTAATTGACCGACTTGAGAAAAATGGCTTTGTTCGCAGACAAAACGATCCGAGTGATCGTCGCAAAGTCATTATCGTCCCTATTTATGAGCAAAAAGAAGAAATAACAAACACCTATATGCCGCTGCATGCTTCTATGGTGAAGCTGGCAGCCTTATACACGGATGAACAGCTGGAGCTCATTACGACGTTTTTAGGCAGAGCAAGCGAGGTTCTGGAAGAACAAATCCAACAACTCAATAGCAAACCACGGAGCTAGCTTTTTTCCGGTACGATGTAAACATCCAAAAAAAGACGCTCCTCCCTCTCGTCATTTGACCTCGGGGTAACGTCTTTCATCTTAGAACTTGAGCGAAGGAGTATGTATATGTTTGAATCCAAACCGATTAACGGCACAAGAGAGCAAAATTACGAATCAGTCATTCAGCAAATGGACGCTCTGCTAACGGGGGAATCCGATATCATCGCGAACCTGTCCAATACATCAGCATTGCTAAATCAATTTTTGGATCAAATCAATTGGGTAGGCTTCTATCTTTATCGCGATGGAGAACTCGTTCTTGGCCCCTTCCAAGGATTGCCTGCCTGTATTCGCATTCCGTTATCGAAAGGCGTTTGCGGAAAAGCTGCAAGCGATAAAACTACTGTCAGAGTCGGGAATGTTCATTTATTCCCCGGGCACATTGCCTGTGACTCCGCATCGCAATCGGAGATTGTCGTACCCATTATAGTCGGTGGCGAGTTATTTGGCGTTCTGGATATTGACAGTCCGATATTGGACCGGTTTGACGAGGTGGACCAGCACTACTTAGAATTGTTCGTCAATCAATTGAGCACGCACTTATAGCTTATTGTCTATTGTCCTACAGTGAAACAGAACAGGCTGCCGATTATATATCCGGCAGCCTGTTTTTGATATGTATTTCTAGCTTTTTCTTTTTTCCAGGACGGCAAAATAATTGCCTTCATTATCAGCAAAGTTAACTGCTCTTCCTATAGGCATATGTACGAGCTCGCCGACCGTAATCTCTTTTTCCGAAAATCTTTATACCATTACCATTCATCAAGGTTGTCCGAGAAAAACAATAAAGACGGTGTTAGGAGATTTAATTCTGGCTGCATTTTAGCTATCAATTCTTTATTGTGGAGAATAATGCTTGTTGCTGCGTCATTTGTTGGCGCAATTTCAATCCATCTGATGAACTCGTTATTTTCTTCTGAAACGAAGCTGAACCCTAATTTCTCTGTCCAAAATTTCAATGACTCATCTTGATTATTTACATATAACATAATCTGACCAACTTTAGTTATCATTTGCTCGTCTCCATTCATCCGTTTGGAATGTTTTCCTTCACTGATGGACAAGTATCGCTAAGTTGACATTCAAAATTATACATGATCTTACGCCCCCATTTAATGAAACTTCCATGAATCTGCGCGCTGTTAGCCGTCGATCCATGACGTTGCACCGTAAATTCATAAATAAATACGTGCTGGCAAGCTTAAGACCCGTAAGTTGTCCGCTTCATTCCGAAGCATCCTTTCTTACGGGTCCGTACTCGATTGGAAAGACTATTTATTCGAGCGTTTTTTGGAAGAAATTTTAGCGCGTTTCTTTTTTTTCACGCTTGAAACCATAACGTTTTTCTCCGTATGCGTGTATTGATGCTGATAGACTGGGCAGCAATGATGCTGTTTCACCGTTTCGATATTTTGAATGACATTTACAAGCTGTGGATGGTAATAGTTTTCGTATTGCGTAATAGGAGGATCATAAATCGTCTGCGTCGGACAATCGGGACAAAATTCAGCTTCGTTCGCGCCGCCTACATTTCCCATATTATTGTAATAATTACGGTTCACAATAATTATCCCCTTCCTGATTTGGAATACACCTTATTGTATTCACGAACAGGAGAAACGACCTGTACGCTTGACCCGCAAGGCAATGGCCTGCAAGGTTTGAGCGGTTTACAGGCGAGAGATTTACCGTGTACCTTCAAATCCACTCCACGCTTGTTGTCCCCTCTTGCTTCTGACTCTCGCACCTTCGCCTGGGCTAGCAACGCCAATCAAGTCTATTTTGTTACATCCATAAATGCTCTAAAATTTTCAACGATTTCTTTGGACCTCGTATGATGCAAATAATGCCCTCCTTCAAAGGTCATCAATTTGCCGTGAACAGACTCTTTGACTTGCTCTTCGTGCAGCGGTATCCAGCCTTCTACGCCCGTGTTGTTCGCTTGTATAAAGAAAACAAGCGGCAGTTCTTTTGGAAACGTTAAACCTCTTGCTGCTACAAAATTAGAATAAATATGTTCCATCTCATTTAAAGTGGTGGATTCATACATGTTTTTGAGAGAGAGCAGTCTCATTTGTTCTTTAGTCTCCTCATCAAAAGGCAGGCCCGCATAGGGATCTTCTCCGAATTTCAGCATCAATCTGCCGAATCCGGATTGTTTGAGCAGTTTAAACGTCCCGATTGGAAGCTCAGCATCCATTCCGCCCTGCGTAGGAACGCTGCTGTCGATTCCTGCAAAAGCACTCACTTCGTTCGGATACTTATTGACATAATCGATCCCGTAAATGCCCGCAATAGAGTGGCCCATTAGTATATAACGGTCAATTTGAAGACTCTGCAATGCTTCATGAATTTCACTTACAATATTTTCAGTCGTTCGTTCTTTCGTCGTTCCGTCACTTAATCCATAACCAAACGGCTCGATTGCAACCACTTTATAAAACGGAGACAGCTCATCAATCAGAGGCTTAAAATCAAGCGCAGGTGCTGCCGTTCCATAGCCTGGCAGGAGCACGATTGTTTCGTCGCCTTCTCCTTGAATGAGAACATTCATCTGTTTCCCATCTACGGGTACAAGCTGACCATAGGCTTGAATTTTCCCTTTTTCCGATTTGCTGCTTACCTTATTAACTATAAAGACGATAGCTATAAAAACCACGACCGCTATAACAAGAACGGCTAACGATTTCAAAATAATCTTACCCATTTTTTTCATTTTGCTTGCTGGTTTAATACCCGTTGTTGCATCCGACCCCATTTTCATTGCTTCTCGTAATTTCACTCACATCTTCTCCTGTCATCTTCTCTGTATGCAGGTCCCTAAATGGGCTGCTAGGAAAAGCTTACATGACGAAAATGTACTCTCCGTGACGCCAATATGAACGGAATATGAACGGGCACAAAAAAAATGCTGCGATTCATATGCAAAAAAGTTGCATAAGCTTCCGCAGCATGCAGAAAAGGAAACAAGTGAACCAAGAAATCTAAAGAGATTGAGAAACAGCTTATTATTATTCCTTATTGAGAATGAATGACGCTGTCGGAGCCTTGATCGGCAACGTCACGATGAAGATTGTTCCTATCCCTGGATCGCTTTCAACCCGGATATCACCTTGATGCAGCGATATGATCTGCTTCACGATGGCAAGTCCCATGCCGCTGCCATCATATTTGCGGCTGTGAGAACGATCCGCCTTGAAAAACCGCTCGAATATCCGCTTCTGATCCTCTAACGAAATACCAATACCCGTGTCGGATATTCGGACAGTCACGTTTTTCGTATCCGATTTCATCTCGACAGTTATGGTGCTGCCATCCTCGGAAAATTTGATGCTGTTACCGAGTATGTTAGTCCATACCTGGTTGAGCTGATGATGGTCAGCCGTAAGCAATACTGCCTTCAATTTGAGCTCGAAATGAATGCTGCGCGCCGACCATTGCGGCTGGATTGCAACAATTACGCGTCTTATCTGCTCGTCAAGTCTGAGCGATGCCAGCTGCATCTGCTGCGACTGCGATTCTAACAAACTTAGCTTTAACAGGCTATCGCTCATCTTGGACATCCGCTCTGCTTCCGTAATTATAATATCTAGATAACGGGTTCGCACTTGAGCTGCGATATTATCTTGCTTAAGTGCGATCGCATATCCAGATATCGACGTGAGCGGCGACTGTACTTCATGTGAAACATTCGTTACGAATTCTCTGCGCATTTGCTCCAGCTGCTGAAGATCGTGCATCATTTCTTCGAAGCTGCGAGCCAAAGTGCCCAGCTCGCCTGATTGCTTAATATTCAACTTAACGTCGAAATCTCCAGCAGCTATCCGTCTTGTCGCGATTGTCAGTTTTTTGATCGGCCTTACGAGAAATACGGAGGCAATCAGAACAAATATACTTCCTATCATTAAAGAAAAACCTACGAAATACAATGCCCACCTTATAACAAAAGAGGCTGAAGGCGGAGCGAGTGGCTCGAGAAACATTGCTTTTGTTCCGATCTCCGTTTTCAAAGGCATCCCTAAAAGAACGGTAGCAAAACCACTCGTATTGTATTGAACCATTTCTCCATGAAGGACTTTCCCAACTTGTTCTTTCGTTACATTGGCAATTTTCTGTCCGTTAACTTCCCCATAGGACTTGAATTGACCGTCTGCTTCATAAATTCGAATGTGATAGGAATTGAGCATCTTCATTTCGCTTACGAACGCTTCCGCTTCACGCATCGGAATAGTCTCATAGATCTGTGCAATGTCTTGCCCGAAATTACGCAATAGAATTTGCGAGTTTTCGCTCAATTTCTCTTCAAATAACCAAGTAGCCGCAAAAAACGCGATGACCGTTCCCCCGACCACGGATACCAGAAAAATTAAGACTACACGTGTATATAAAGATTTGATCACGTTTGCACCTCTAGACGGTAGCCTAGCCCACGAACCGTTTCGATATGAAAATCAGTTGTAGTCGCAAACCGCTCGCGCAGTCGTTTAATATGTACGTCTATCGTTCGATCATCGCCTGCGTAATCGAGTCCCCATATTTGATCAATCAACTGCTCGCGCGTATAAATTTGCCCCGGCGTTCCCGCCAGCTTGTAAAGCAATTCAAACTCCTTAAGCGGCAGCGTGAACGACTCTGTCCCTCTCTTCACTTTATAAATCTGCCGATCAAGAACGACGCTGCCTAAACGAATCGTCTGCGTGGAACCAATCCGGTATCGTTTTAGCAACGCTCTAACACGTGCCGTCAATTCCAACGGATCGAATGGTTTCGTCAAATAATCATCTGTCCCCAGCTGGAACCCCTTCACTTTCTCCCATGTTTCGCCTCTCGCAGTAAGCATGAGCAGTGGAAGATCCGGATTGCTCCTTCTGAGTTCCTTGCATAACGTCCAACCGTCCATATTAGGCATCATAATATCGAGAACGACAAGATCAACATGCAACGAGGCATAGATAGCAAGTGCTTCCTTTCCATCCGCAGCTTCCACCGTTTCGAATCCGTCGTTGCGTAAAAATAAACAGACAAGTTCGCGAATGTTCGCGTCGTCATCAGTAACCATTATAGTAGCCATTCGCTCCCTCTCTCCTTGTTTTCCATCCCATATCGTATTAACCATTATACAATACAAAACCTGTTCATGATTGCGGATGGTCCGCATAGCTCATTTTCTGCTGAAAAAAAACGGTGTCTTAACGCTTCATTTCTTCTCTGTAAAGAAATAAAGCAGCGCGATAACCGGGAATACGATGCCGATCCACAAAGCTGCACTCCAGCCTCCCCAAGCGAAAGCCCATCCGCCCACTGCGGATCCCAATGCGCCACCAAAAAAGAAAATAGCCATGAATAGGCCATTCAATCTGCTACGAATCTCCGGACCGAGCGCAAAAATCGCTCGTTGACCAAGTACAAGATTGGCTGATACACCCGCATCCAACAGGATGGCTGATACGACTAAAACGGTTATGCCAACGGGAGAATTAGATTGTATGACCAGCAGGAGCAGAACAGAAACGATAACCATGCCAAGCGCTATTCCAGTAGCGGATCTAGTCCAGCCGCGGTCAGCTAATCGGCCAGCCAACGGCGCTGCTATCGCACCTGCGACTCCAACAAGCGCATACAAAGCAATGGCTTTTTGGGAAAAATGAAATACGGGACCAGATAATAATAACGGAACAGTTGTCCAGAATAAGCTAAAGGTCCCAAATACGCACGCATGATAGATCGCGCGACGACGCAAAATCGGCGTTGTTCGCAGAAGATACCACATGGAGCTCAGCAGCGCTCCATAGCTTGTATTTGACGATGGCTTTCTTTCTGGCAGCACTTTTGAAAGGACGGCCGCCAGCACAATGATCGCTGCAGCTGATATCGCGAATATGGTGGGCCAGCTAAAGAAATCAGCCACCAAACTCGACAACGGTCGCGAAAGCATGATGCCAAGCAGCAGCCCGCTCATGACATTTCCAACAACACGGCCGCGTGAGGAAGCTGATGCAAGGTATGATGCATAAGGCACGAGAACTTGCGCCGCGACCGACCCCAATCCGATAAAAAGAGCCGCTGCCAAAAAAAGCATTGGGCTTTTCGTCATCGCCGTCACAACCAAGGCAATTGAAGTGAGAAGCAACGAAAATACGACTAGCCTTCGGTTTTCAACAAGATCGCCTAACGGAACGATAAAAAGCAAGCCAATGACATATCCTATTTGGGTCAAGGTCACGATCAAGCCGGCACTGCCAGCCGACAGACCGATTGAAGAGCTTATTAAGCCCACCAAGGGTTGTGCATAATATAGATTAGCAACGATAATTCCACAAGCGGTCGCTAGCAAAACGGTTAACCAAGTCGGAATATTCTTTTCGATTTTTTGTTTGTTTGATGCATTCATTGCAATCACTCCTTCATTTTGGTAAGAACTTAGGGCTTAATCGGTTGCCTGTTCATCAGGTATTGTTTATAACATCCCCTCGGCTTTAATTTTAAAATCAACGGATGAATTGAAGACGTTCGAGAGCAATACCGCAGTTGCAATAGGGAACTTGAAAACGAAACTTTAAAAATCCATCCCAGTTGCTTCTTTTAAATACTAAACGTATCGTTTATTAATTATGTTTAAATAGTATACTGAACGTATCGTTTTGTAAATAGGCATTATGCAATTTTATTTCGATTTTACTTTTGATATACTATACGTACAGTTTATATATAATCAGTTTAAAAGGAGTGATTGGCTTGGAGGCTAAAAGAGGACGTCCGCGTAACGTTGAAACGCAACATGCGATCCTTAGCGCTTCGTATGAATTATTGCTGGGGGATGGCTTTGGATCGGTCACCGTTGAAAAAATCGCTGACCGCGCAAAGGTAAGCAAAGCCACGATTTATAAATGGTGGCCTAATAAGGGTGCAGTAGTGATGGACGGTTTTCTTGCTGCCGCTGCGGCTAGACTGCCCGTGCCTGAAACTGGTTCGGCATTCGACGATATCGTTATACATGCCACAAATTTAGTTCGGTTTTTGACAAGCCGCGAGGGCACGATCATTAGAGAATTATTAGGTGAGGGGCAGTTTGATTCCGGATTGGCGGACGCCTATCGGACAAGGTATTTCCAGCCACGTCGGCTTGAAGCTAAGAGCCTTCTAGAAAAAGGGGTTCAGCGCGGAGAATTGAAAAAAGATCTTGATCTTGAATTAAGCATCGATCTCATTTACGGTCCCATTTTCTATCGATTACTTGTGACAGGCGGGGCATTGGACGATTCCTATGTACAGCATTTGGTGACGAATGCATTTGAAGGAATCAAGTCGAAGTAAAGCCGAATATAAAGGCAACGATTCAATTTGGATAAGCAATCTGCAACAAGAGAGACAGCGGCATAGGTTTCTATCGCATTAATAGAAACTTAGTGTCACCAGGTGGCTGCAAGGTTAGGTTTCTATTGCATTAATTGCAATGTACAGTACATTGTACTTCACACCATAATCGATTGGTGAGTGTAATAAGACTAGTCGCCATACGTGAGATCAAGCTACGCTGCACTTTGTACACTCTATTCGTCGTTTAAGCAGCCTCTTTCTTGCTACGTTGCAGTTTCTGCAACAGAATGCAGCTACATTGCACTTTCTACACTCTATACGTCGTTTAAGTAACCTCTTTCTAGCTACATTGCAGTTTCTGCAACAGAATGCCTCTTTCCCGGCGGTTATTCGCTTATAAACGCAATTCTGCTGCACTTTGTACACTCTATTCGTCGTTTAATTAAGTAACCTCTTTCTTGCTACGTTGCAGTTTGTGCAACAGAATGCCTCTTTCCCGGCGGTTATTCGCTTATAAACGCAATTCTGCTGCACTTTATACAACGTAGCCTCTCCAGGTGGCCGCAATGTTAGGTTTCTATTGCATTAATTGCAATGTACTTCACACCATTATCGATTGGTGAGTGCAATAAGACTAGTCGCCATACATGAGACCAAGCTACGCTGCACTTTGTACACTCTATTCGTCGTTTAAGCAGCCTCTTTCTTGCTACATTGCAGTTTGTGCAACAGAATGCCTCTTTCCCGGCGGTTATTCGCTTATAAACGTGATTCTGATGCACTTTGTACAACGTAGCCTCGCCAGTCGGCTGCAATGTTAGGTTTCTATTGCATAAAGTACAATGTACAGTACAATGTACTTCACTCCATAATCGATTGGTGAGTGCAATAAGACTAGTCGCCATACATGAGACCAAGCTACGCTGCACTTTGTACACTCTATTCGTCGTTTAAGTAACCACCTTCTAGCTACGTTGCAGTTTCTGCAACA
Source organism: Paenibacillus endophyticus (assembly GCF_014192395.1). GTDB lineage: Bacteria > Bacillota > Bacilli > Paenibacillales > Paenibacillaceae > Pristimantibacillus > Pristimantibacillus endophyticus. The sequence continues at coordinate 267,544 of NZ_JACHXW010000008.1, forward strand.
GAATGCCTCTTTCCCGGCGGTTATATGCTTATAAACGCAATTCTGCTGCACTTTATACAACGTAGCCTCTCCAGGTGGCTGCAAGGTTAGGTTTCTATTGCATTAATTACAATGTACAGTACAATGTACTTCACTCCATAATCGATTGGTGAGTGCAATAAGACTAGTCGCCATACGTGAGACCAAGCTACGCTGCACTTTGTACACTCTATTCGTCGTTTAAGTAACCACCTTCTAGCTACGTTGCAGTTTCTGCAACAGAATGCCTCTTTCCCGGCTGTTATTCGCTTATAAACGTGATTCTGCTGCACTTTATACAACGTAGCCTCTCCAGGTGGCTGCAAGGTTAGGTTTCTATTGCATAAAGTACATTGTACAGTACAATGTACTTCACACCATTATCGATTGGTGAGTGAATTAAGACTATTCTCTATACCTGAGACCAAGCTACGCTGCACTTTGTACACTCTATTCGTCGTTTAAGTAACCTCTTTCTTGCTACGTTGCAGTTTCTGCAACAGATTGCCTCTTTCTCGGCGGTTATTCGAATATAAACGTGATTCTGATGCACTTTATACAACGTAGCCTCTCCAGGTGGCTGCAATGTTAGGGTTCTATTGCATAAAGTACAATGTACTTCACAAACTCCTTTCTCGTTCAAATACCGATCATCCAGCTCACTCCAGAAAACTTGCTCTAGCAAAGCAGAAAGCTGCGTTTCTCCTTGCTGCAGGAGAGGAATGATATGAGCGGCAAATGCTCGATCATGAATGACATGCAGAGGATTAATTACACCGGCAATCTGCGGAACGGCTGCTTCAAAGCCATTCCGCTTCCTCTCCAGTAATAGCTCAGCTGCTTTGCTGGATATGAAAGGCATATCGCACCCAACTACCCACACAGATGCATACGTTGCAAGAGACAATGCTCCATGCAGACCTCTCAGAGGCCCATGACCATCATAAAAGTCGGTAATAATGCGCAATGACCGATTTACGATATGCAAAAATGGCTTAGGATCATGGGTTACGACAATTAATTCATCGCATATTTCATGCATCCGCTCCAATTGCCGCGCAATCAACCTGTTGCTCCGACTGGGCCTCCCTGTCCGGCAGGTCCTGCTGGCCCTTGAAGTCCGGCTGGTCCTTGCGGGCCTGGTGGGCCTTGGAGCGACTGTTGCAGCACCAAATTTAGTTCGTTCTGGATCGTTCTTATCGCTGTGGTTAACTCCTCTACGACTGCGCTTGCCTCCACTCCAACGTACCTTCACCATTAGGTATGAACATCGAACGGAAACGGTCCTCGTATGCATATTCATGTACCTTGTACCAAGCCGAGGGCTTGACGCCAAGCAGAATATCGTCTTTTTGAACCCATTCATCCATATCGGTCAATTGCTTGAGCCTGGCGAACTCTTCCGGTTTATCAAATATAATTTGAATTTCTTGGAGGGGGTGGATCTCCACGTCTATAGGAGAATGAATGGTCCATCCCAATTCCTTTGCACTCCGATAAGGCCAGCAAGCACCTTTAATTCTGCGATTTTTGACCCATCTCGCTTCGGCATCGTATTTTGGCGGGAGCACCATTTTATCCTTGCTGGGGAGAATCGCTGCTTGTATTTGACGTTGAAAGGTAACCATTCCCAAGTCAAACCTCTCCTATCGTAGGTGTGCTTCACATCAATTACACATGAGGCTAAACGAATTCTCCCTCAAAAACTGACTGTTTTACATAAAATGAACGCTAAAGCCGTTATGGTAGGTTTGAAATACCAGTATATGAATGAAAACCCGAACGTTCACTAAGTAGGCTGCAGCCTAGTGCTATTCCTATAATCATGGATTTGTTCATTGACCAACTGACAAGGGAATAGTACCCTTGCGTAGAGAACGATTGGCTAATCTAATGAAGAAGGTGACCTACTTGAAGGTGCAATTAAATTGTTTTCCTGGCGGGCGATTCAAAGCGCTAACGATGAGCTATGATGATGGCAAAGAATATGATAGAAGGCTCGTCGAAATATTCAACAAGCATGGGATCAAAGGTACGTTTCATTTGAATTCGGGCAATCTCGGTCGCGACAGTTTTGTCTCGCCTGAAGAAATTAGTCAACTATTTAGCGGTCACGAAATATCGGCACATAGCGTAACGCATCCGTTTTTAGACCTATGCACAAAGGAACAGATCATCATGGAAATGATGGACGACCGTAGAGCGCTGGAGCGCCTTGCCCGCTACCCGGTTCGCGGCATGTCCTATCCTTACGGTACATATAATGAAGAAATCATTTCGATTTTAGCAACAATCGGCTTTCGGTATGCACGCACGACGCAGAAAGCTGATAATTATAACCTGCCTAACCAGCCCTTAGCTTGGCATCCAACCTGCCATCATAAAGAAATGCTCGAGCAAGGTGAAGCTTTTCTAAATTTATCTCCGCCATCATGGAAAATAATGCCTCAGCTACTATACGTTTGGGGCCATAGCTATGAATTCGAAAATGATCAGAATTGGCAGGATATTGAGCGGTTTTGCCAATTGATAGGCGGCAAGCCGTACATTTGGTATGCGACAAATATTGAAATCATCGATTATATGGATGCTGTCGCAAGGCTTCAGTTTACGCTGGACAACTCCGTCGTCCATAATCCTAGCAGTATAGCGGTATGGATTACGGCCGAGGGGCAGCCTGTTGAGATCGCAGCCGGACAAACCGTGCAGCTTGATTGAATGATTCAAAGCTATCAAAAAGCCGAACAGGCTTACATTTCCTGTTCGGCTTTTTATGCTGCAGTTTATTTCATGTCGGCAGCTTCGCATTCGTTGCGTTTTCTCCTTCAACACAAAAGACCAGCTATTTTGTACCGGTACAGATCATCCTTTTACCCGTTGTCGCTTTCCTTCTTATCGTTTACGCTAGACTTAGCAGCTTCAGCGAACTATCTGCTGTGGCATAACTAGTAAATCCGGCGAGGTGGCCCCCTATGATTACATTGACTGCGCAAGAAATACGAGCTTATTTAAATCGAATTGGCATTGTCGACATCGAGGCTCCCACTCCAACATTTTTATTCGAGCTTCACAAAGCGCATGTGAGAGCCTTATCTTGGCAAACCGTCGATATTTACGGCGGGAAGCCTGCTTCCATCGATGTCAAGCAATCGATTGCGCTTATCCTTGGAGGCCGCAGTGGATATTGTTTCCACTTGAATGGAGCATTCAGCGCTCTGCTGCATGCCTTAGGCTACGACGTTTCGCTCCACCGGGCAGGTGTGCAGCCGATCGGAACAGAGCCGCGCATCAATTCTTTTCATCTCGGCGTATTGGTCAGACTGATGGATAAAGCATGGATTGTTGACGTCGGGCTTGGCGATATGCCTCACGAGCCCTTGCCACTAGTCTATGGAACATATGGGCAAGCACCTTACGAGTACCGAGTAGAATCGTCCCTCGTTGCTCCAGACGGCTGGCGTTTGGCTCATGACCGTGATGCGTCCTTTGTCGGTGTGGATTTCGACCCAAATGTCGTAGAGGATATCGGAATTTTCAAAAATAACCATCATTTTTATAGCACCTCGAAGAACTCTCCGTGGCATAACATTTTCCTGCTCAGGAACCGGGACGAGAAGGAAGGGCATGAGCTGCGCGGCTGTATGTGGAGAAAACGCGACAAAGATGGTTTTCAAATGACGGAATTAAATCAGAAATCGCACTGGCTTGACGTCATGGCTGAGCAGCTGGGCGAGACGCTTACGCACTATAACGCCATAGAGAGGGATGAGTTGTGGAAACGGGTTCGCGAGGATCATGAAACGTGGAAAAAACAAAAAAAGCAGTTCATATGAACAGTGGCGGGTACTGTGCGACAAATCAGCGGCCCGCCTTGCCATTGCCGCAATAACTTACGCCGAGCCGAATCTTTTGGCATTTCGGATACGGGCGCGTTCTAGCTCTATGTCACGGTCGCGCGGCTCAGCGTTTGTGACCAATGAATCCAATAGCTTCTGTGCCGCAGCCGTTACTTCTAGAACCGCGAGCTGGAAGGCCGCTTCATTGGCTTTGGATGGCGCTTGGAACCCGGATAGCTTCCTTACGAATTGCAGCGAGGCTGCTTCTACCTCATCTCCCGTTGCCGGCGGTTCGAAGTTGAATAATGTTTTGATATTTCTGCACATCGTCTATCTCCTCCTTCATCCGAATAGTTTTTTTATAAGACGAATTGTCAAGCTAAGTGCGACACCTCTTCCATGAATGCTTCGTGAGCCGACCTCCAACCGAGACATTTACGAGGACGGTTGTTAATCAAAC